>NZ_CP011514.1:0-2911209 GCF_001653795.1 Mitsuaria sp. 7 | reverse complement strand
GCCGTCGGGCTGCTCTTCGAAGTGCGGCCGGATCGGGCCGAACTCGCGCAGGCCGAGGTAGTGCAGCGAGGCGTCGCCCGCGCCGCCGGTGGCCGCGGTGCCGCCGCCTTCGCCCGGCAGCCGCAGGCGCAGTTGCGCGAGGGCCTGACGATGGGCCACCAGCTCCTTGAGCGTCAGCGCCGTGCCCAGCGTCGCATCGGACGGGCGGGTCGGCTGCATCGCGACGTCGAGCGGCTTGTCGCCCTGGCGCAGCGCCAGCGGCGGCGACACGAACTGCGCGCTGCCGTTCGCGGGATCACGCAGCACGACGCGGAAGTCGTTGCCGACGCCGTGCACGCTGTAGTCGCGCACGTCTTCGAGCACCGTGTCGTGCTGGTCGAGCAGGAACTCGCGCACGCGCTCCTGGCTCAGCAGGTGGGCCGACGAGTAGTTCGTGAAGCCGATCTGCGTCGTGTACGCGAGCGGGAACGCGATGAACAGCAGCATCCCGGCCACGCCGGGGAAGAGGTAGCGATACGCGAAGCCGGCCTTCGAGAGGTAGACCGCGAAGCCGGTGCCGAAGAGCAGCAGCACGCCGAGCGCCCAGCTCGTGAGCCCGGCCGCATACAGCATGAAGACGAGGTACAGCGCGGCCAGCGCGACCACGGCCATCGTCGGCCAGTACAGCGCCTTGGCGAGCCGGTCCAGCGCGCCGGGCGGCTGGCGCGTGTAGGCCTCGGAGAGCGGCGACCCTGGCAGCGTGGCGGCCAGCGTCGAAGTCGATGCGGTCGTGGCGTTCATTGCTTGAGCAGCATCCGGCCCGACGCGCCGTCCAGCGCGTCCTTGGGGCTTTGCAGACCGTTGGTGATCGCCTCCAGCGCCGCGTCCATCGCGGTCCAGAAACGTCCCACCTCGGGGATGTTGGGAATGGCCTCGCCGGCGCGGGCGTTCTCCATGCTGGCGCGGATCAGCGGATTCACCGACAGCTGCAGGTAGAAGGCCTTGTTGGCCGGCACGCCGATGGGCACGTCGGCGTCGAGCACCTGCAGCGACGCGCGCCGCATCAGGTGGCGTTCGATGAACTCGCGCGCGAGGTCCTTGTTCTTCGAGGGTGCCGAGATCATGCAGCCCAGCACCCCGACGAAAGGCTTGGACGGCTTGCCCGCCACCACCGCCGGGATCGCCGCGACACCGATGTCGATGCCGGCCTTGCGCGCGTTCTCCCACGCCCACGGGCCGGAGATCATCATCGCCACCTCGCCGCGCGCAAAGCCCGATTCCATCTCGGAGTAACGCGCGCCGCGCGGCATCACGCCGTCGGTGATCAGGCGCTCCAGCAGCTTGCCCGCGGCCAGCGCGCCGTCGTTGTTGACGTCGACCTGCCGCGCGTCGAACTCGCCCTGCGCGTCACGTCCGAAGATCACGCCCCCGGCGCCCGCGAACATCGGCCAGGTGAAGAAGCTCTTGTTGTAGTCCCACAGGATCGCGTGCTTGCCGCGCTGGCGCAGCTGCTTGTCGACGGCGATCACCTCGTCCCAGGTCGCGGGCGGCTTGCTCACCAGCGCCTTGTTGTAGATCAGGCCCGTGGTCTCGATCGCGATCGGGTAGCCCCAGAGGCGGCCCTGGTAGCGGAAGGCCTGCCACGCGGCGGGCTCGACCTCGTCGTAGAGCGCCTTGCGCGGCTGCACCGGCGTCAGCAGTCCGGCCTTGGCCCATTCGCCGACGCGGTCGTGCGGCCAGCAGAAGACGTCCGGTCCCTTGCCGGCGCCGGCGGCCTGCGTGTACTTCTCGGGCGCGTCGACCGGATGCTCGACGACGACCTTCACGCCGGACTCGCGCTCGAACGCGTCGCCGACCTTCTGCAGCCCGTTGTAGGCCTTGTCGCCGTTGATCCAGACGAGCAGCTTGGGCTGCGCCTGCGCCGCGACCTTCTCGCAGCCGACCAGCAGCGCGATCGCCGCCAGGATGGCGAGTGCGCTGCGCGTCATGCCGCCGCTCCGAGCCGCTTGAATGCCAGGCCCTGGGCGTCGAAGAGATAGCAGAGGTCGGGCGGCAGATGCAGCTGCAGCGTGTCGCCGGCGCGCACGCGCGTCCTGCCGTCGAATTCGCAGGTCAGCGCGTCCTCGACGCCGGGGTAGGCGCAGTACGCATGCGTCACGCCGCCCAGCGATTCGACGAAGGTCACCGTGCTGGCGATCAGGTTGGCGTCGCCGCCGACCTCGAAGTGCTCCGGTCGCACGCCCAGCGTCACCTTGTCGCCGGCCTTGGCGCGCGAGGCATCGACCCGCGTGCGGATCGTCGCGCCGTCGCTCAGCCGCAGCGTCGCGTGATCAGCGCCGGCGCTCACGACCTCGGCCTCGATGAAGTTCATCTTCGGGCTGCCGATGAAGCCGGCCACGAAGAGGTTGTCCGGATGCTCGTACAGCTCCAGCGGCGTGCCGACCTGTTCGATCGTGCCGGCGCTCAGCACGACGATGCGGTCCGCCAGCGTCATCGCCTCGACCTGGTCGTGGGTGACGTAGACCATCGTGGTCTTGAGGTCCTCGTGCAGCTTCGCGAACTCGTAGCGCATGCGCACGCGCAGCGCGGCGTCCAGGTTGGACAGCGGCTCGTCGAAGAGGAAGACCTCGGGCTTGCGCACGATCGCGCGGCCGATCGCCACGCGCTGGCGCTGCCCGCCCGACAGGTCCTTGGGCTTGCGCTCCAGCAGATGCTCGATGTGCAGGATGCGCGCGGCGTAGCGCACCGAGCGGTCGATCTCGTCCTTGGGCACCTTCGCCAGCTTCAACCCGAACGCCATGTTGTCGTACAGGTTCATGTGGGGGTAGAGCGCATAGCTCTGGAACACCATCGCGATGCCGCGCTCGGCCGGCGGCACGTCGTTGACCAGCCGGCCGCCGATGCGCAGCTCGCCGCCGGTGATGTCTTCCAGCCCCGCGATCGTGCGCAGCAGCGTCGACTTGCCGCAGCCCGACGGGCCCACGAAGACCATGAATTCACCGTCCCGGATCTCCAGGTCGATGCCATGCAGGATCTTGGTCTCGCCATAGGCCTTGGCCACGGCTTGCAGCTTCACGTCCGCCACTGGATGTCTCCTTGTTTGTAGAGAATATACATGGCAGGTCGTCGATCCACAACGCGGCTACACCCGATCTGAATGCAGTGAATCTCGTTGAATCAACGACTTGCAATCAAATTCGGGATAACCCGATGTAGTGAAACTACAGGATTTTTGAGGGCTTGATGGATACTTGGCGCCATGACCACCGACTCCCCTGACCGGGTCGCCGCCTTCGAGCAGGCGCTGCGACGCGAATCCCCCCTGGCCAGTCCCGCCGCTGTGGCGGCCGCTGCGGTCGCCGCCGTCGCGTCCGTGGGCGCCACGGGTGCCGACCTGCACGCGATGATGCGCGCCGCCGCCGGCGCCTGCCGCGAGTTGCTGGACCGGCGCTGGGCGTCGACCCAGGCCGCCGACGCCGCGCGCGGCGCGACAGCCGAGGTGCGCCGCGTCCACTACCTGTCGATGGAATTCCTGATGGGGCGCGCGCTCGGCAACGCGCTCGCGGCGCTGAAGCTGGAGGAGCCCGTGCGTGCGGCATTCTCCGCGCAAGCCGGCGAGGGTCAGTCCTTGCCCGACGTGCTGGAGCGCGAGAGCGATGCCGCGCTGGGCAACGGCGGGCTGGGCCGGTTGGCGGCCTGCTTCCTCGATTCCTTCGCGGAACTGGGCCTGCCGTCCTTCGGCTACGGGCTGCGGTATCAATACGGGATGTTCGCGCAGGGCATCCGGGACGGCCGCCAGGTCGAGTCGCCCGACGACTGGATGGCGCTGGGCAATCCCTGGGAAGTGCCGCGTCCCGAGTGCCGCTATCCGGTGGGCTTCGGCGGCCATGTCGAGGTCGACCCCAGCGGCGCTCGCCGCTGGTGGCCGACCGAGCACCTGATCGCGCAGGCCTACGACTTCATCGTGCCGGCGCACCACAGCGAGCGCGTGTCGACGCTGCGCCAATGGCACGCGCAGGCCGCGGCCCCCATCGACTTCGCCGCCTTCTGCCGCGGCGACCACCACGGCGCGGCCGCGCATCGGGTCGCGGCGGATTCGCTCAACTGGGTGCTCTATCCCGACGACAGCACCGAGGCCGGCCGCCGACTGCGCCTGAAGCAGGAGTTCTTCCTGGTGAGCGCTTCCATGCAGGACCTGATCGCGCGCCACCTGCGCGAGACCGGCACGCTCGCGGGCCTGGGACGCGCCAACGCGATCCACCTGAACGACACGCACCCGGCGCTCGCGCCGGCGGAGCTGATGCGGCTGCTGCTGGACGACCACGGCCTGGGCTGGGACGAGGCCTGGGTCATCACGCGCGAGGCGGTCAGCTACACCAACCACACGCTGATGCCGGAGGCGCTGGAGACCTGGCCGGTCCGCCTGTTCGAGCAGCTGCTGCCGCGCCACCTCGAGATCGTCTACGAGATCAACCACCGCTTCCTGGAGACCGTGAAGGCGCGCTTCCCCGGCGACGTCGACCTGCTGCGCCGCGTCTCGCTGATCGACGAGGGCGACGACCGCGGCAACGAGCGCCGCGTGCGCATGGCCGCGCTGAGCATCGTCGCCTCGCACCGCGTGAACGGCGTGGCCGCGCTGCATTCGGACCTGATGGTCAAGACCATCTTCGCGGACTACGCGCGCCTCTTCCCGGGCCGCTTCCACAACGTCACCAACGGCGTGACGCCGCGCCGCTGGCTGCAGCAGGCGAACCCGGGCCTGTCGGCGCTGCTGGACGAGCGCATCGGCACCGGCTGGCGCCGGCGCCTGGACGAGCTGGAACAGCTCCGTCCGCTGGCCGCCGACGTCGGGCTCGGCGAGGCGCTGCTCGCCGTCAAGCGCGTCAACAAGCAGCGCCTGGCCGCACGCGTCCAGCGCGAACTCGGTGTGACGATCAACGTCGACAGCCTGTTCGACGTCCAGATCAAGCGCATCCACGAGTACAAGCGCCAGCTGCTGAACCTGCTCCACGTGATCAGCCGCTATCAGGCGATCGTCGCCAACCCGACGGCGGACTGGGTGCCGCGCACCGTGGTGATCGCGGGCAAGGCCGCGTCGGCCTACGTGACGGCGAAGGCCATCATCGAGCTGGCGCATGACGTCGCGCGCGTCATCGACAACGATCCTCGCGTGGGTGACAAGCTCAAGCTGGTCTTCCTGCCCAACTACGGCGTGTCGCTGGCCGAGGTCATCATCCCCGCCGCCGACCTGTCCGAGCAGATCTCCACCGCCGGCACCGAGGCGTCGGGCACGGGGAACATGAAGTTCGCGCTCAACGGCGCGCTGACGATAGGCACCTGGGACGGCGCCAACATCGAGATGGCGCAGGCTTTCGGCGAGCGCAACATGTTCACCTTCGGCCTGAAGACGGAGAAGGTCGAGGCGCTCAAGCGCGCGGGCTACGAGCCGCGCCGCGTCGTCGAGCAGAACCCCGCGCTGTTCGACGTCATCGACGCGATCGCGCGCGGCGAGTTCTCGCAAGGCGATCCCGGCCGCTACCGCACGCTGATCGACAAGCTGCTCGGCGAAGACCAGTACCTGCTGATGGCGGACTTCGCCGACTACCTGCGCGCGCAGCGTGAGGTCGACGCGCTGTTCCGCGACCCGGCGGCCTGGCACCAGCGCGTGGCGCTGAACATCGCCGGCATGGGGATGTTCTCGTCGGACCGCACGATCGAGGAGTACGTCGATCGCGTCTGGTCGGTGAAGAGGCTGGGCTGAGGCCTGGACTGAACCACGAACGAGAGGCCGCCTTCGATGACGACGCTGCTGCCCGACGCCGATCTCGCGCTGCTCGCGCGCGGCGGGCATCCGCGTCCCTGGCTGTGGCTGGGCGCGCATCCCGTCGTCGTGGCGGGCGAGTCCGGCGTGCGTTTCGCCGTGTGGGCGCCGCGGGCGTCGCGCGTCGCCGTCGTCGGCGACTTCAACGGCTGGTCGGGCGCCGCGCATCCGATGCGCCGTCGCGATGAGCATGACGCCGGCATCTGGGAAGTCTTCGTGCCGGCCGCATCGCAGGGCCAGTTCTACAAGTACGAGATCACCGGGCCGGACGGCACCGTGCTGCCGCTGAAGGCCGATCCCTACGCGTTCCGCGCGCAGCTGAGGCCGGACAACGCGAGCATCATCGAAGGACTGCCCGCGGCGCATCCGTTGCCGCCAGGGCGCGCCGCGCTCAATCGTCGCGACGCGCCGGTGAGCGTGTACGAGGTCCACGCGATGTCGTGGCGTCGGGACGACCTCCGCGAGGGCGCAGGCGATGGCGGCAATGGCGCGTTTCCTGATTGGGACTTCCTTGCGCGCGAGCTCCCGCCGTACGTGGCCGGGCTCGGCTTCACGCATGTGGAGCTGATGCCGATCACCGAGTTCCCTTTCGACGGCTCATGGGGCTACCAGACGCTGGGCCTGCATGCGCCGACCGCGCGGCTGGGCGCACCCGACGGCCTGCACCGCTTCGTCGACGCCTGCCATGCGGCCGGACTCGGCGTACTGCTCGATTTCGTCCCGGCGCATTTCCCCGAGGACCCGCACGGCCTGGCGAAGTTCGACGGCACGCCGCTCTACGAATACGCCGACCCGCGCGAGGGCTGGCACCGCGACTGGCACACGCTGATCTACGACTTCGGCAAGCCGCAGGTGCAGCAGTTCCTGTGCGGCGCCGCGCTGTTCTGGGCCGAGCGCTACGGCGTCGACGGCCTGCGCGTCGACGCGGTCGCGTCGATGCTGTACCGCGACTACTCGCGCCCTCAGGGCGAGTGGATCCCCAACATCCACGGCGGCACGGAGAACCTCGAGGCCATCGCGCTGTTCAAGCGCCTCAACGAGGTGCTCGGCCGCGAGGCGCCCGGCGTGATCACGATCGCCGAGGAGTCGACCGCGTTCCCGCTCGTGTCCGCGCCGACCTCGGTCGGCGGCCTGGGCTTCCACTACAAGTGGAACATGGGCTGGATGAACGACACGCTGCACTACATGCGCGAGCAGCCCATCCACCGCTCGTGGCATCACGAGAAGATGAGCTTCGGCCTGGTCTACGCGTTCAGCGAGAACTTCCAGCTGCCGCTGTCTCACGACGAGGTGGTGCATGGGAAGGGATCGCTGCTGTGCAAGATGCCGGGCGAGGGCGGCGATCCCGCCGTCCACGCCGACGCGCAGCGCTTCGCACAGCTGCGTGCGTACTTCGGCTTCATGTGGGCGCACCCCGGCAAGAAGCTGCTGTTCATGGGCCAGGAGTTCGCGCAGCGCGACGAGTGGAACTTCGAACGCGCGTTGCCCTGGGACCTGCTCGGCGATCCGCGCCATGCCGGCGTGCAGCGGCTGATCGGGGACCTCAACCGGCTCTATCGCGACTGGCCCGCGCTGCATCGCCTCGACGGCGAGCGCGATGGCTTCGAGTGGTTGGTCAAGGACGATCTGCAGCATTCGGTCTTTGCGTGGGTCCGGCGCGGCGGCGAGGGAGCGGAACGGGCCGGCGTCGTCGCAGTCAGCCACTTCACGCCGATCACGCGCGTCGACTACCGGCTGCCATTGCCGCACGGCGGCCGCTGGCGCGTGGTGCTGAACACCGATGCGGCGATCTATGGCGGCAGCGATGCCGCCGTCGACGGCACCGTCGGCGCAACGGATCCGTCGCATCCGTTCACCGCGCCAGACGACGACCCCACCATCACCTTGACGCTGCCGCCGCTGGCGACGATCTTCCTGGTGCCGGCCTGAGCCGGCGACGACCTCTCCACCTCTTCCCGCGACGTTTCGAATGAGCGCTCCTTCCGTCCTGTCCGCATCGCCGGCGCCTGGCCGCCATGAACCGCTGGGCGCCACCGTCCGCGACGGCGGAGTCAACTTCGCCGTGTTCTCCGCGCATGCGTCGCGCGTCGAGGTGTGCCTCTACGACGAAGCCGGCACGACAGAACTGGCGCGCCATGCGCTGCACGGTCCGGTCGACGGCGTGTGGACCGGCTTCCTCTCGGGCGTGCAGGCAGGTCAGCGCTATGGCCTGCGCGCGTACGGCCCGCACGCGCCGCGCGAGGGCCATCGCTTCAATGCCGGCAAGTTGCTGCTGGATCCGTATGCGCGCGAGATCGTCGGCGAGTTCCGCAACCTGCCCGAAGACCACGGTTATCCCTTCGGTCACGCCGACGGCCCTTTCGCGCTGGACGAGCGCGACAACGGCGCGACCGCGCTGAAGGCGCGTGTCGCCGCGCCGCTCGCCGGCCCGAGCCCGCGTGCGAGTGCGCCGCGTCATGCGCCGCAGGACGTCGTGCTCTACGAAGTCCACGTGAAGGGCTTCTCGATGCGCCATCCGGAGATCCCGGAGGCGCTGCGCGGGAGCTACGCCGCGCTCGCGCATCCGGCCGCGATCGCGCATTTCAAGCGGCTCGGCGTGACCACGCTGTCGCTGCTGCCGGTGCAGTTTGCCGTCGACGAGCCGCATCTCTTCGGCACCGGCCTGCGCAACTACTGGGGCTACAACACGCTGGGCTTCTTCGCGCCCGATCCGCGGCTGGCCTCCGCCGCGGTGCGCCACGACCCCACCGCCGTCGTCGCCGAGTTCCGCGCGATGGTCCAGGCGCTGCACGAGGCCGAGCTCGAAGTGGTGCTCGACGTCGTCTACAACCACACCCCCGAAGGCAACGAATGGGGCCCGACGCTCTCGCTGCGCGGGCTCGACCAGAAGAGCTACTACCGGCTGCAGGCCGACGATCCCTCGCGGATGGAGAACCTCACCGCCTGCGGCAACACCGTCAACGTCGAGCATCCGCGCGTGGCGCAGCTGGTGCTGGACTCGCTGCGCTTCTGGGTCGGCGAGATGGGCGTCGACGGCTTCCGCTTCGACCTCGCGCCGGTGCTCGGGCGCACGGCCGCGGGACACGATCCGCAGGCGGCGTTCTACACGGCGCTGCGGCAGGACCCGCTGCTCTCGCAGGTCCACCTGATCGCCGAGCCCTGGGACGCCGGTCCGGACGGCTATCAGCTCGGGCGCTTCCCGGGCCGCTTCATGGAGTGGAACGACAAGTTCCGCGATGCGGCGCGCGGCTTCTGGCTCGGTCACGGTCCGGACGGCCAGGCGGTCACCCGCGGTGAGTTCGCGCGGCGCTTCACCGCCTCGAGCGACGTCTTCCATCCGCAAGGGCGGGGCGACGAGTGGCGGCAGCGCTCGCCGCTCGCGGCGGTCAACTTCCTGGCCGTGCACGACGGCTACACGCTGAACGACCTCGTCAGCTACAGCCGCAAGCACAACGAGGCCAACGGCGAGGACAACCGCGACGGCCGCGACGGCGAGCTCTGCGGCAACTTCGGCGTCGAGGGGCCGACCGACGACCCCGCCATCCGCGAGGCCCGCGAGCGCGCCCGCCGCGGGATGCTCGCGACGCTGCTGCTGTCGCAGGGCACGCCGATGCTGTACTCGGGCGACGAGTTCGGCAACGGGCAGGGCGGCAACAACAACGCGTACTGCCAGGACAACGAGATCGGCTGGCTCGACTGGCCGCAGGCCGACGAGGCGCTGATCGCCTTCACCGCCGAACTGACGCGGCTGCGACGCGCGCATCCGCTGCTGCGTCATGCCCAGTGGTTTACAGCGCCGGGCTGCGTTCCCGAACCTCCTCCTGCGCAGGGCGCCGCTACCTTGCGATGGTTCCATCCCGATGGCCATGAGATGCGCGAGCACGAGTGGAACGACGGCTGCCAATCCACCGTGGCCGCGCTGCTGGGCGACGGCCGCGAGCGCCTGCTGCTGCTCGCCAATCCCGATGCGCAGGCCGTGCGCTTCGCCTTGCCCGCGGCGGGCGAGGGCAGGGGCGAGGGCGCTCCGCCCTGGCGGTTGCTGATCGACAGCAGCGGTGAACTCACCCCGATGCCATTGAGCGACGATGCGCTCATCGCGCCGGCGCGTTCGCTGCTGCTGTGCGCCGCGCCGTCCTCTCTTTCCTGATACTTCGAACACCGACCCCAACACCGACCCCAATACCGACCCCTCGAGCGACACCATGACGATCGATCTCAACAAGCGCCAATCCGGCGTGCTGCTGCACATCACCTCGCTGCCCGGCCCCAACGGCGCCGGCGACTTCGGCCCCGAGGCCTTCCATTTCGTCGACTGGCTGCAGTCGGCCGGCCAGGCGATCTGGCAATGGCTGCCGAGCACGCCGATCGGCCCCGGCGAGAGCCCCTATCAAGGCGTGTCGGCCTTCGCGGGCAACCCGTGGATGGTGGCCTTCGAGCCGCTGGTGGAGAAGGGCTGGCTCGCGCTGCCCGCGCTGCCGCAAGGCGGTTTCGATGCGAAGCGCGTCGAGTACGCGAAGGTCCTCCCGTGGCGCGAGCAGCAGCTGCGCGCCGCCGCGGCCGGCTTCTTCGCGAAGGCCTCGGCGACGGACCGCGCCAGCTACGAACTCTGGTGCGAGTCCCAGCGCGACTGGCTGCAGGACTACGCGCTCTTCATGGCGGTCCGCTCGTCGCGCAACGGGCAGGCGTGGTGGGAATGGCCGCGCGATCTGGCGTCGCGTGAACCGCGCGCGCTGGACACCGCCCGCGAGCAGTACGCCGACGAGGTCGCCTTCTGGCAGTTCGTGCAGTGGAGCTTCGACGTCCAGGTCGGCGCGCTGAAGACCTACGCGAACGCGCGCGGCGTGCACATCATGGGCGACCTGCCGATCTTCGTCGCGCACGACAGCGCCGACTGCTGGGCGCGCCCCGACCTGTACGAGTTCGACGAGAACTTCCAGACCACGGTCGTCGCCGGCGTGCCGCCCGACGCGATGGCCGCCACCGGCCAGCGCTGGGGCAACCCGATGTACCGCTGGGACAAGATGGCCCACGAGCACTTCGCGTGGTGGACCGCGCGCGTGAAGCGCATGCTCAGCTCGGCCGACGTGTTCCGCATCGACCACTTCCGCGGCTTCGCGGCCTACTACGAGATCCCCGCCGACAGCCCCGACGCCACCCGCGGCGTCTGGAAGACCGGTCCGGGCAAGTCGCTGTTCGATGCGATCGCGAAGTCGCTGGGCACGCTGCCCATCGTGGCGGAGGACCTGGGCTTCATCACGCCCGACGTCCACGAGCTGCGCAACGCGCTGGACTACCCCGGCATGAAGATCCTGCAGTTCGGCTTCGGCGGTGACGGCGGACACGAGTTCCTGCCGCACAACTGGCCGCGCGCAGCGGTCTGCTACACCGGCACGCACGACAACGACACGGTGCGCGGCTGGTGGAACCAGGCCAGCGCCCATGAGCGCGCCTACGCCGCCGCCTATCTGCCCGCCGGCGACCACGACATCCACTGGGCCATGATCCGCGCCTGCGCGAACTCGGTGGCCAACGTCGCGGTCTATCCGCTGCAGGACGTGCTCGGGCTGGGCAGCGAGCACCGGATGAACATCCCCGGCGTGCTCGGCGGCAACTGGGAATGGCGCTTCACCTGGGACATGGTCGGCGCCGAGCCGGGTCGCGTGCTCGGCCTGATCGCCGCTACCAGCGGGAGAGCCCCTATTGCCGGAGCCGGACTGCCGGAGTGAAATGCTCTGAAACCGCTTTCATGACTGCCTAGGGAAAGCGAGAGCGGTGCTTGCGGGGGCTCGCCCCCCACAATGAGATTCCAAAGAGACAACGTTGTCATCGATCGGCCGGGCGCGCTTGCGCACCGGAAGGCGGACAACGCAGAGGAGCCGACCATGAGCACGACCGAGATCTTCCTGATCGCCATGGCGATCATCTTCACCGTCCCCTACCTGGTGTGGCGGCTGGGGGGCACGGACTACTTCGCCCCGCTGGTCGTGGTGCAGATCATCACCGGCATCCTGCTCGGTCCCGGCGTGCTCGGCCGGGCCTTCCCCGACTACTACCAGTTCGTCTTCAACCCGGCGGTCGTGCAGTCGCTCAACGGCGTGGCCTGGTGGGCGGTGATGATCTTCGTGTGGATCGCTGGCATCGAGCTTGACCTGAAGAAGGCCTGGGCGCATCGCGTCGAGAGCGGCATCACGGCGGGACTGGCCTTGGGCGTGCCCATGGTGTTCGGCTCGGCCGCGGCGGTGGTGCTGCTGGGCATGGGATCGCAATGGATGGGGCCGCAGGCGCACACCTGGCAGTTCGTCGTCGGCGTCGGCATGGCCTGCGCGGTGACGGCGCTGCCCATCCTGATCCTGCTGATGGAAAAGCTGGAGATCCTGCGCCAGCCGATCGGCCAGCGCATCCTGCGCTACGCCAGCCTGGACGACATCCTGATCTGGGGCGTGCTGGCGGTGATCCTGATGGACTGGTCGCGCGTCGGCAAGCAGGTGCTGTTCCTGGCCGCGTTCGCTGTGGCGACGGTGCTGTTCCGGCGGCTGATGCGCGCCATCCCGGCGCGGGATCGCTGGTACGTGGGCCTGATCTGGCTCGCGGTCATCGCGTTCGGCGCGGACTGGTCGGGACTGCATTACATGGTCGGTGCTTTCCTGGCCGGGGTCGTGATGGATGCCGAGTGGTTCGAGCAGCAGCAGATGGACGCGCTGCGCCATCACGTGCTGCTGGTGGTCATGCCGGTCTTCTTCCTCAGCACGGGCCTGCGCACGCAATGGGGGCTGGAGGGCGGCGTGGTGTTCGCCGCGGCGGCGCTGCTGCTGGCGGCCTCGGTCAGCGGCAAGCTGCTGGGCACCCACCTGGCCGGTCGCATCCTGCGATGGGCGCCCGGCGAGGCCGGCATCATCGGCTGGCTGCTGCAGACCAAGGCGCTGATCATGATCATCTTCGCCAACGTGCTGCTGGACAAACAGATCATCACCCACGAGACCTTCACCGCGCTGCTGCTGATGGCGGTGGGCTCGACGATGCTGACGGTGCCCGTGGT
Source organism: Mitsuaria sp. 7 (assembly GCF_001653795.1). Lineage (NCBI taxonomy): Bacteria > Pseudomonadati > Pseudomonadota > Betaproteobacteria > Burkholderiales > Sphaerotilaceae > Roseateles > Mitsuaria sp. 7. The sequence continues at coordinate 2,898,373 of NZ_CP011514.1, read as the reverse complement.
GGCGCCGCGCCTGGCGCGGATCAAGGAGCTGGTGTTCCGCGCGAGTTGATCGGCGGTTCACGTCGTCCGGGCCGGGAGGTCCTGTCGGCGGAGCCGGAAGGACCGAAGGCAGGGGGAAGGTCGCGCGTCGACTAGGGCGGCGCGCGCGGCACGGTGTCGCGATGCGTCATGAGGTCGCCCGCCATGCTCTCCTTCCTTGGTTCGCTTCATCTGGGCGAAACGTTCAGCGGGCGCTCCCACGCCCACGCCCACGCCCACGCCGACGGCGCACGTCCGGACAACACCGGGGGCGCGTTGACGCGGAGGGAGGCGCTGCACCTCTTGAGCGACATCGTCGAGACGTTGGCGACACGTCCCTCCATGGCCTCGCCCGGCCGGCTCTTCGCGCCGGACATGCTCGCCCACCTGGGCGACCTGCTGGAGAGCCGGCACGACGCACAGTGCCCGCTGACGTGGAGCGAAGGCCATGAGCGCAGCCCCCGCATCGGCTGCGATGTGGTGCTGTTGTTCACCCATGTACTGTCCCAGGGATTCAGGAGCTCCCAGGAGGTGTTGACGGCGTTGACGACGCACCACGGCGGCCGCGCGCCGTTCCTGCTGCGTCTGGCGTCAGCGGCCGTGCACGACCTTCCTCTGTCGGTGGCGATGTGCGAGCTGCTGACGGAGTTCAGCCATGCGGTTGGGCGGGCCGCGTTGATCGAGGCGCTGCTCACGCTCGACAGTCCGACGGGGATGAGGGCCAAGTACACCAGCTTCCTGGGACTGCTGATCGGCGACGGCGTGGGAGAGGGCGTCGCCGACGGCGCGGTCTACGCCATCGGCCGGCTGGACGACGAGCGTCTGCTGCCGGATCGCGGCCAGGTGGTGCATTGGCGCTCGCACTGGGGTTCGCGCAGGCGATGGGAGAAGCAGGAGCGCTTCGTCCAGCTGTGCAAGGACCTGCGACAGCGGCCGCACTGGCCGCCGCCGGCCCGTCCGACGCTGTCGTTCACGGCCATGTCCGATCGCCTGGCGGCCATGTCCGATCGCCTGGCGGCGATGCTGGGCGAACTGTCCGGACGATCGCGCAGAATCGCGGCGTTGTCGACTGACGGGAGCTGCCTTGATCGATCACCTCGACCACCTGGTCCTGACCACCGCCGATGAGGCGGCCTGCATCCGCTTCTACACCGAGGTGCTGGGCATGCGGCTGGAAAGTTTCGTGGGCGGCACGCCGCCGGTCACGCGTCAGGCCTTCCTATTCGGCCAGCAGAAGATCAACCTGCATGTGAAGGGCCGGGAGTTCGAGCCCAAGGCGCATACGCCGGTGCCCGGCGCGCTGGACCTCTGCTTCATCGCGTCCGTGCCGCTTGAGCAGGTGATCGACCGCCTGGCTGCGCAGCAGGTGTCCATCATCGAGGGACCGGTGATGCGCACCGGTGCGACCGGGAAGATCCGCTCGGTCTACGTGCGGGATCCCGACCTCAATCTCATCGAGATCTCGGAACTCGCGCCAGCGTCCTAGCGCGCCAGCATCGCCGCGTGCGCCAGCGTCGGCATGTGCGACAGCATCGAGGTCGGCGGCACCATCGCGGCCTGCGCCGCGGCGCTGACGACCACCGCGGCCGTCGCCGACCACGGCAGCCCGACGCGGGCCTCGGACAGCAGGCGGGCCGGCACCTCCATCAGGTGGGGGACGATGCTCAGCGATTCGTCCGCGCGGGCGAGTTCGATCTCTTGCGCCGACATGCCCACGAACACATGCGCGAAGCCCTGCTCGATGGCATCGAGCGCCGCCTCCGTGGCCCGGCGCCAGCGCTTCACCGCGGCGACGTCGGCGCGTGACGCGGACTCCGGGACCGCCCAGCGCGTGTCGCCGCCCGTCACCGCGCTCGCGGCGTTGAACGCGTCCACCACGCCCGCGGGACCGCCCAGGCGGGCGTCGAGCACCTGCATGGCGATGACGCAGGCCAGCTCGCGCTGGTGGTAGGGGACCATGACTCGTTCCAGGATGACTTCATAGCGGCGCATGACGGGTTCCTCGGTGGCTCGGCGACTGAATGGGAAGATGAGAATACTGGATGAACGTACAGTATTCAATCGCGATCCTGGGGGTAGCTGCCACGCGCTGGCAGGAGGGGATGCCGCATGGAAAAAGCCCCCGCGCGGTGGACCGCGCGGGGGCTCTGGGCACCCTTCCGGGGGAACGGCCGAAGCGGCTCCGGGAGGGGTGTCAGGTCGTGCTGACTTACTTCAGGCCGGCGCCGATCGCCTTGGACAGCGAGGCGGTCGCATCGTCACCCGAGAACTCCCAGAAGAACGCGCCGCCGAAGCCCTTGGACTTCACGTAGGCCATCTTCACGGCGATCGTGGCCGGCGTATCGAAGCTCCAGAAGGTCGAGCCGTTGTAGATCCACTGCGCCTTGCTGACGTCGTCGGTCCGGCTGGTGTACCCCTGCAGGTTCTTCAGGACCTTGTAGTCCTCGTTGCCCGCCTCGTAGGTGCCCGGCGCCGGCGTGCCGCTCTGGAACAGGCCGTTGTTGACGTTGGGGACGTTGGTCCAGCCGCGGCCGTAGAAGCCGATGCCCACGTTCAGCTTGGAGGCCGGGACGCCCTTGTCCAGGAAGGCCTGCATCGCGTCGTTGGTGTTGTACTTCTTCACGTCACCCGTGGACGGGTCGTTCGCCGGCGCGTACAGCGGCGAGTGGAACCCGGTGATCGTGTCCCAGCCGCCGTGGAAGTCGTACGTCATCACGTTGATGAAGTTCAGGTACGGATGGACCTGGTCCGGGTCATAGGCCCGCACCTTGTCCACGCCCGCGCCCGAGGCGATCGACAGCAGCAGGCCCGGCTTCACCGCGTCCAGCTGCTTGCGGAACTCGGCCAGCAGGCCGGTGAAGTTCGCGCGGTCCTCGGCCGTGCCGCAGGCCAGGCCGCAGGCGTTCGGGTACTCCCAGTCGATGTCGATGCCGTCGAACACGCCCGCCGCCGCGCCCGCGCCGCCCGCGCCGTCCGTCACCGGCACGTTGCCCTTGATGTAGGCGTCCACGCAGCTCTTGACGAAGTTGACGCGGTTCTCCGGACGCGCCGCGCTGGAGAAGTTGCGCGACCAGGTCCAGCCGCCCAGCGAGATCAGCACCTTGAGCTTCGGGTACTTGGCCTTGAGCTTCTTCAGCTGGTTCCAGCTGCCGCGCAGCGGCTGGTCCCAGGTGTCGGCCACGCCGTCGACGCTGAGGTCGGCGCCGTAGGACTTGCCGTAGTCGGCGAAGGCGTCGCCGCCTTCACCGGTGGACTCGTTGCTCGGGATGATCTTGCCGACTTCGCAGACGTTGTTGCGGAGGTTGCCGAACGCATAGTTGATGTGCGTCAGGTTGGCCGCCGAGCCGCTGGTGTCGATGTTCTTCACGTGGTAGTTGCGGCCGTAGATGCCCCACTGCGCGAAGTAGCCCAGCACGACCTTGTCGCCGGTGGACTGCGTGTCGGTCTTCACCGTGATAGGCGCCGACGGCTGCGACGAGCCGGCCTGGTTGAAGGCCGAGACCGTGAACGTGTAGTTCGTGTTGGCCGTCAGGTTGGTGACGCTGGCGCTGGTGGCCGCGCCCTGCGCGACCTGCGTCGCGCCCTGGTTCACGCGGTACTGCACCGTGCAGTTCGGGCCGGCGGCGACGGCGTTCCAGGCCAGGTTGACGCTGGTGGCGCTCTTGGACGGCGAGCTCAGGCCCGAGGGCGTGGCCGGCGCCGCGGCGCAGGTGCCGTTGCTGGCGGTGCTGGTCAGCAGCGTGCTGCTCAGGCCGGAGACGTTGCCCGCCTTGTCCTTCGCGCGGACCTGGTAGCTGTAGGAGGTCCCCGCCGACAGGCCGGAGTCCGTGTAGCTGGTCGCCGTGGGCGATGCGATCAGCGAGCCGCCGCGCAGCAGCTCGTAGTTGTTGACGCCGCTGCCGGCGTCGGTGGAGGCGCCCCAGCTCAGCGAGATGCTGCTGCTGGTGTTGCCGCTGGAGGTCAGGCCCGACGGCACGGTGGGCGGCGTGGTGTCGGTGCCGCCGCCGGTGCAGGCGCCCAGCGACTTCCACACGTCCCACTGGCCGGAGTGGGTGGCGGGCGCTTCGTTCTGCGTCCACCACTTGGCCTGGTAGGCGACGTTGCCCTGCTTGGCGAAGCTGTTGGAGGTGCCGGTGTAGATGCCGGCGGACGTCCATTCGGGCACGTTCGTGCAGTCGTAGGCGTGGGCGCTGCCGGCGGCCATGGCCGCAGCCATCGCGATGCCGCTGAGGCTGCCGAATCGGCCCATGCGGACCAGTCGATTCTTCATGTCGAGCTCCTGTGTTCGAGGTTGGGTGGGTGGGGAGGTAAACGGGATCACTGGCGAACGGCGGTTGTCGCGCTGGATGGGATGGCTTTGGTGGCGCTCACGGCGGCGGCGGGCACGGCGCCGCGGCGTGCTTCCTGTGCCAAGGCGTAACTGCGGCCGTTGACGGTGACCGTCCAGTTGCTGGGCATCGTCGACGGCAGGAAATAGTTGATCGTCAGCGTCACGCTGGCGCCGGGGGCCAGGCTTTGCCACGACGGCAGCTTGAAGCTGGCGCGGTGGAAGTCGTTCTTCAGCCCGCCGACGTTGTTGCCCGCCGGGTTCGAGCCGTTGCTGATCACCGTCAGCCCGAAGCCGCTCTGGTCCGTCACCGTCGAGGGGATCGCGGTGGGGACGTCGAACTGGAACTCCGTGCCGCCGGGCAGCGTGGTCGTGCTGTTGTTGGTCAGCGTGAGCTTGGGCGTGATCGGGTAGTTGCTGTCGCCCAGCGCGAAGCCGCCGAGCGCGTACCCGATGTCCAGCGTCTCCGCCGGCAGCGCCGCCGAGGTCAGGCGGTTGCCGTAGGCGGGCGCCGTCTTCAGCTTGTTGTAGAGCGTGTTCGTCAGCGTGTTGCCGATGAAGTACTCGTTGCGCGTGGTGTCGAAGGCGTAGTCGCCGGCGAACTCCCAGAACATCACGCCGCCGATGCCGCGGTCGGCCACGTACTGCGCCTTCACGCCCAGCGACTGCTCGTCCTCGGTGCTGATGAAGACCTTCTTCTGCGCGTTCCACAGCCACGGCGCCACCAGCGTCGCGTCGTAGTTGCGGACGTAGGTGCCGGTCAGTTGATCAGCCGGGTTGGTCGCCGGATTCAGGCCGTAGGCGGCGAGGTAGCTGCCCGCGCGGCCCGAGGCCAGGTTCATCGCGTGCCACATCGGGTTGGAGCCCGCCGGCACTTCCTTGTCGGAGACGTCGAGGTCGTGCCAGAGGTTGTCGATGCCGACCGCGCCGTTGCCGCACTTCTGCACGGTGCCGCCGCCGGTGCCGGCCGGGCACTTGCTCTGGTCGGGCAGCGCCGCCTGGCCCCACAGGCCGTTGGTGCCGCCCGTCACGCCCTGCCAGCCGCGGGTGTAGTACGGCACGCCGATGTTGATGCGGCCCGCCGGCATCGCGCCGCGGAAGTAGTGGTACGCCCAGTCGGTGTTGAGGTAGCCGATGCGCGCGTACTGCGTGGCGGTGTAGTAGCTCCACGCGGTGAGCTCGCCGTCCTTGCCGTCGTCGTACAGCGCCGCGTTCGGGCCGACGAACTGGTTCCACGCCCCGTGCAGGTCGTAGCTCATGATGTTCACGTAGTCCAGGTACTGCGTGACCTGGAAGGCTTCCATCCCGCGCAGCAGGTAGGCGGAGGAGGGCGCCGCGATCGTGAGCATGTAGTGGCGGGCGTCGGACTGGCTCGCCGCGTCGAGCTTGGCGCGCAGGGTGCGCATCAGCACGACGTAGTTCTTCATCAACGCGCCGCGGCGGGCGTTGCTGATGGCGAAGTCCACCGGGTTGCCGGCGTTGTTCATGCTGGTGGGGTACTCGTAGTCGATGTCGACGCCGTCGAACCCGTACTGCCGCAGGAAGACCACCGCCGAGTCCGCGAACGCGTTGATGCCGGCCGTGTTGGTCGAGCCGTCCGCGTTCGTGGTCATCGTGTAGAAGCCGCCCGTCTCGGCCCAGCCGCCGACCGAGATCAGCGTCTTGACGTTGGGGTACTGCTTCTTGAACTTGTTGAGCAGGTTGAAGTGGCCCTTGTACGCATACGCGGGGTCCATCTCCGCGCCCGCGATGCCGGGCCAGGTCAGGCCGGTGGCGGGGTTGGTCGCGTCGGCGGTGTTGCCGACCGAGAGCTTGTTGGCCGCGTCCACATGCGCGAACGCGTAGTTGATGTGCGTGACCTGACCCCACGGGATCTGGTGCGCGAGGAACGCGGGCTGGCCGGTCTTGCCGGTGCGCCAGCTGGTGAAGTAGCCGATGATGCGGCGCGGCTTGTCGGCGCCCATCTTCTCGCGGCCCTGGTCGTCGTAGACCTTGCAGTAGGCGGGCGCGGTGCCGGCGGTGGTGGCCAGGCCTTCAGGCCGGCAGCGCTCGTCGCCGGTGACCTGTCCCCGCACGGTGATGCGCAGGGCGGTGGTGTCAGTCGTCGCCCCCTTGTCGTCGGTGGCGCGGGCGGTGATGTCGGCGACGCCGGCGCGCGCGGTCCAGCTCACGCTGAACGGCGCGGTGGTGTCCTCGGCGACCAGCGCGCCGTTGACGTAGAAGCCGACCTTGGCGACGGTGCCGTCGCTGTCCGCGGCCGTCGCGGCCAGCGTCACCGTGTCGCCCGCGGTGGGCGAGGTGCCCGCGGTGGGCGCGCTCAGCGCGACCGTCGGCGGCTTGTTCGTGCCGCCGCCTCCGCCGCCGCCGTCGCAGGCGCCCAGCACCTTCCACACGTCCCATTGCCCCGAGTTCGTCGCCGGCGGGTTGTTCTGCGTCCACCACTTCGCCTGGTAGGCGGTGCTGGTCTGCTTCACGATCGCATTGCCGTTGTACGCGGTGGCGGCATTCCAGTCGGCGACGCCGGTGCAGTCGTAGGCCATCGCCGAGCTGCCGGCGAAGGCCAGCACCATCGGCATCAGCCACGGCAGCATCGGGTGGGGACGGGCGCAGGGACGATGTCTCATCGGGGGGCTCCTGAACGTGTTGTCGTTGTCGTCGGAAAACTTCGGAAAACTTCGGAGAACTTCGGAGAACTTCGGGATGAGCGCCGCCGCGCCGGGCGACTGCGGAAGCAGCGCGGCGGGAACGGTCAGGGCTCGGGCAGAAAAAGCGCCGGTCGTTCAACCGGCGAAGGGGGTGGCCGCTCGGGCACGGCCACCGGAGACCCGGGTCATGCCGGCCACTCGGGCGCAGCCGGGCGGATCAGGGGCGTCGGGGCCGCAATGGGCCCGGCGACGCGGTCAGCGGTACGGAGAAAGGCGCGTGCAGACATGGCAGTCACTCCCTTGCTTGTCGACGTGCGGCCCGCGGGCGGGTGCCCGGCGGACGGCGTGCGGTTTGCAACCGCGGCGTCTAGGAGACCAATACCGCTGCTGATCTCATAGTGGTATGCAATGTAGATACCACTAGCGTCCATATCATTCAGGTTAACCCTCAGGGAGTGGGTAACGTGTCGTAATGATGTCGTCAATGACGTGTATGGACGTCAATTGATGCAAAGGGAAGGGAAAACCGGTACGACCGGTGAGCGGTTGCGTAAAAACCAGTGTGGGACCAATTCTTGCCGCGCGCGGTCTCCCGACCGGGCGTCAATGGCAGGACAGGGCAGGGGCGAGAGGGGCGGACGCTGGATCAGCGCTGGACGCGCGACCACTGCCCGTCCCGCAGCAGCTCGTGCGGGAGGAAGCGGGCCTTGTAGGCCATCTTGTCGCTCTGGGCGATCCAGTAGCCGAGGTAGAGATGCGGCAGGCTCAGGTCACGCGTCTGGCGCAGCTGCCACAGCACGTTGTAGGTGCCGTAGCTGACGTTGGCCTCGGGCTCGTAGAAGGTGTAGACCGCCGACAGCCCGTCGCCCAGGATGTCCAGGATGGAGACCATCTTCAGCGCGCCGTCGGGCTCGCGGAACTCCACCAGCCGCGAGTTCACGCGGCTCTGCAGCAGGAACTGCGTGTACTGGTCGACGCTGTCGTGGTCCATGCCGCCGCCGCTGTGTCTGCCGGCCTGGTAGCGCAGGTAGAGCTGGTAGTGCTCGTCGCTGTAGCCCAGCCGCATGACGCGCGCCTGCAGCGCCTGATGCTGCGTCCAGGCGCGGCGCTGGCTGCGGTTGGGATGGAAGTCCGCCACCGGGATGCGCATCGGCACGCAGGCCTTGCAGCCGTCGCAGTAGGGGCGGTAAGTGAACATGCCGCTGCGACGGAAGCCGGCGGCGACCAGGCTCGAATACGCGTCGGCGTGGATCAGATGGCTGGGCGTGGCGACCTGCGAGCGCGCCTGGCGGTCGCTCAGGTAGCTGCAGGGGTAGGGCGCAGTCGCATAGAACTGCAGCTCGGCCAGCGGGAGTTCCTTGGGGTGCGTCACGGGCGGGGCTCAGCGGCTCACGGGCTCAGGGCGGGTCGTTCTGGGAATCGCTCAGGGCGTCATTCAGGGCGTCATTCAGGCCCAGGTGGGCCCACAGCCGCGGATGATAGGACCAATCGCCGGGCGGAGGCAGGCCGGTGTGCGCGGCGAGATGCGCCTCGAACACCTCGCGGTCGACAGGAGCCGCTCCCAGCGAGGCCAGGTGCGAGGTCTGCTGCTGGCAGTCGATCCAGGGGATGTCGAACTCCCGGCACAGGCAGACCAGCGCGGCCAGCGCGATCTTGGACGCGTCGGTCCTGCGCATGAACATGGACTCGCCGAAGAACATCCGGCCGAGGTTGACGCCGTACAGCCCGCCGGCGAGTTCCCCGTCCACCCAGGTCTCGACCGAATGCACCGTGCCCTCGCGCGCCAGCCGCAGGTAGGCCTGCTGCATCTCCGGCACGATCCAGGTACCGTCCTGGCCGTCGCGCGAGGTGCTGGCGCAGGCCTTGAGCACGGTCTCGGCGGCGTGGTCGACGCGGATCTCGCAGCCCGGCCTGCGGATGAATTTCGCCACCGTCTTGCGCAGCGAACGGGAGAGCTTGAAGTCCGCCGTCCGCAGGACCATGCGCGGGTCGGTGGTCCACCAGAGGATGGGCTGGCCTTCCCCGTACCAGGGGAAGATCCCCCGCGCGTAGGCCGCCCGGAGGCGGGCGGGTCTCAGGTCGCCGCCGGCCGCGAGCAGCCCCGGCGCATCGCTGCGCGGCCCCAGCGCGCGGCGGGTCGGCGGGAAGTCCAGAGAGTCATCGTCGAGCCAGGGGATCATCCGCTTCATGGTAGCGTGCCGCCTTCGTTCAACGCCCGCCGGCGACCCCCTCGTTTCCATGATCACCCTCTACGGCATCCCCAACTGCGACACCGTCAAGCGCGCCCGCGTCTGGCTCGACGGACAGGGCCTCGCGTACCAGTTCCACGACTACAAGAAGCAGGGCGTGCCGGCGGCGGAACTGCCGCGGTGGATGAAGGAACTCGGCTGGGACAAGGTACTGAACCGCGCCGGCACGACCTGGCGCAAGCTGGACGACGGCGCCAAGGCCGGCGTGACCGACGCGGCCAGCGCCGCGGCGCTGATGGTCGAGCAGCCGAGCGTGATCAAGCGCCCCGTCGTCGAGTGGGATGACGGCACGCTGAGCCTGGGTTTCTCGCCCGAGCTGTTCGCGGCGCATGCCGCCAACGCCGCCAATGTCGCCAACGCCGCTCAGTCGGCCAAGCGCTGACCGGAGCCCCGCCATGTTCACCGGCATCGTTCAAGGCATCGCGAAGGTCGCGGCCATCACCGACAAGGAAGGCCTGCGCAGCTTCACGCTGGACTTCCCCGAGGGCTTCTGCGAAGAACTGGAGATCGGCGCGTCCGTCGCCTGCGACGGCGTCTGCCTGACGGTCACCGCGCTGAAGGGGGATCACGAAGCGGACTTCGACGTGATGCTCCAGAGCCTGAACCTCACGGCGCTGGGGCAGCTCGGCGTCGGCGGCCGGCTCAACGTCGAGCGGGCCGCGAAGGAGGGCGCCGAGATCGGCGGCCATCCGCTGTCGGGTCACGTCGACTTCATGGCGAAGGTCGAAGCTATCCGCCGCCCGGCCAACAACCACGTGATCCGCATCGCGGTGCCGGCGCCGTGGATGCGCTACATCTTCGCCAAGGGCTACATCGCGGTGAACGGCGCCAGCCTGACGGTGGCCGAAGCCGGCCGCAACGTCGACGGCTCGGGCTGGTTCGAGGTCTGGCTCATCCCCGAAACGCTGCGCATGACCACCTTCGCCGACAAGGGCGAGGGCGCGCCGTTGCACATCGAGATCGAACGCCAGACCCAGGTGATGGTGGACACCGTCCGCGAGGCCGTGGCCGAGAAGATCGGCGCGCTGATGCCGGCGCTGAAGCTGTTCGCGCAGGAGCGGGGCCTGGACCTCGACGCATAGTCCAAGCCCCCGCATTCGCCATCCCTACAACACCAGATGACCTAAGTCATGCGCGTGGCGCTGAGCGCCCGCGCGAGGGGGGATCGAAAGTCCCCGTGAGCCCCCCGGCGGCGCACGTGCTGCGGTCCGCGCGACGGACGCCGTCGACTTTCCCCCGTAGCCATCGGCCCTCGCGCCGCTCCCCGCCAACCCGCGCCGTTGCTCGTTCTGCCGGGGGCAGGCCTTGCCGTGCGCTGTCCGTCGACAGCGGCCCGTGCGACGTGTGGAACGCCGGCGTGGCGGATTGCGCAATCCGCCATCCCATCAACGTGGGAGCTTCCCGTACCACCACGATGGGGGCCTCGCTTTTTCGCCGGGAGGCGCCTAACAATCCGCGACATTCCTTTTGAAATCGTTTGATTTCGGAACACTCTCGCAAGGGGAAACGAATGTTGGCCAGAGGCCTGATGGTCGCCGGATTGCTTGCCGCCTCGCTCGCGGCGGTCGCCCAGGTGCCTTACGTGTTCAGCTACAACCCGGGTCCGACCCGGGGCACGAAGTGGGTGGCCAAGGCCTCCGACGGCAACGCCGAAGGCGCGGCCTCGGTGGTCTCGTCCTCGCCGCGTCCCGTGTGGGCGCGGGTCTGCTACACGATAGGCCCGTCGGACAGCACCGTGTCGGTCTATGCGCAGACGCGCAATGAAGAACCGCGCGGGTTCGAGATCGCCTGGGGCGGGTGCAGCGACGTGTTCGGCACCAGCATCTGGGTCGGCAATCCGCACGGCCAGCCGGTCGGCGGTTATTACGGCGTCGCGCCGGCCACGCCCCTCGATTGACCCTTGAGTTCCCGGCTCCGTCCGGTCGGGTCCGGCCGGGGCATTGCGCTCGTTGCGCTCGTTGCCCGCGTCCCCGTAGTCGCTCGTTGTGAGACGTCGTCGAGACGTCGTTAGAAAACCTGGAGGATTCCCATGCTTGCCACTTCTCGCCTTGTTTCGTCGTCGTCCAGCCTCGTGCTGAAGTCCGCCCTGATCCTGTCGCCGCTGCTGCTGGCCGGCTGCCTGGCCACCGCGCCGACGATGGGCGAGAACAAGGGCACCGTCTCCGGCGCCGCCGGCGGCGCGACCGCCGAGAACCAGAACAGCAAGCTCGAGCATTGCGACGAGACGCTGGGCACGCTGACCATCTTCGAAGACACGAACGCTCCGTGGTGGTCGCAGCTGCGCGACCGCCAGCTGGGTTCGACCACGCCGGTGCTGCGCCTGATGGTCCAGCAGTCCAACTGCTTCGTGATCGTGGAACGCGGCCGCGCCTTCGCCAACATGGAGCGTGAACGCGCGCTGATGCAGTCCGGCGAAACCCGTGCGGGCAGCAATTTCGGCCAGGGCCAGATGGTCGCGGCCGACTACACCATGAGCCCCGAGATCCAGTTCTCCGGCAAGACCGGCGGCGGCGGCGGCGGCATCGGGACCGGCGCGATCGGCCTGCTGACCGCGGTGGCAGCCAACATCAACCAGAACGAGGCAGCCACGACGCTGCTGCTGGTGGACAACCGCTCCGGCGTGCAGATCTCGGCCGCGGAAGGCACGGCCAAGAACTTCGACTTCGGCTTCGGCGGCGCAAGCTTCTTCGGCAACGCGGCGATCGCCGGCGGTGCGTACGGCAAGACGCCCGCGGGCAAGGTGATCGTCACCGCGTTCGCGGACTCGTACAACCAGATGGTCAAGGCGCTGCGCAACTACAAGGCGCAGCAGGTGAAGGGCGGTCTGGGGGCCGGCGGCCGTCTGGGCGTGTCCGGTGGTTCGACCGCAGCGTCCAAGGAAGTCGACCAGGCCGCCGCGCCGGCCAAGGCAGCACCGAAGGCGGCCGCGAAGCCGGCGGCGAAGAAGCCCGCCACGACCACCAACACGACGCCGCCGACGACGAAGTGATGCGGTGAGGGAGAGGGGGCGTGTCGGGAGACCGCCCAACTGCGCTTCGCCAAGCGCGGGCTCTCCACGGGGCAGGGGGCATCGCGTCCGCGAACCCCCAGCCCCATTCCGGCCCCACTCGCAGCTGCTGACGGCCTCGGTTTTGAGGTCGTGGTGGGCGGGGTGGGGCCTCTGCTTTATGGCTTCTCGATCTGTGCGCGCAGACGCTCTTCCTGCTCGCGCAGTTCGGGCGTGAACGCCTCTCCGAAATCCTCGGCTTCAAAGATCTGACGGATCTCGATGTCGGAGTCGGTCATCTGCGGGTTGGGGCACTTCTTGACCCATTCGACCGCCTCCTGCAGCGAGGCGCACTGCCAGATCCAGAAACCGGCGATCAGCTCCTTCGTTTCGGCGAAAGGGCCGTCGATGAGCTTGCGATCCTTGCCGGAGAAGCGCACCCGTGCGCCCTTGCTCGTCGGATGCAGTCCTTCACCGGCCAGCATCACGCCAGCCTTCACCAGTTCCTCGTTGTACGCGCCCATGGCGGCGAGCAGTTCGGTGCCGGGCATCTCGCCCGCTTCGCTGTGCTCGTCCGCCTTGACGATGACCATGAATCGCATGTCGGTCTCCTGATGCAGTCCTGAAAATGGAAGAGGGTGGACGACCCATCCGACGATTCGACGAATCGACGATGGGCTCGTCTCACCCTCATGACGTTCAGCGATCTCCGCTTTCGACAGCGGCGTCAGCTTTTCCCAGACGCCGATCAGCAAGCTCCGATCAGCAGGCTCCGATCACGCGGCCAGCAGCTGGCGCAGCACGTAAGGCAGGATGCCGCCGTGGCGGTAGTACTCGACCTCGATCGGCGTGTCGATGCGCAGGATCAGCGGGACACGGCGTTCCGGCGCGACGCCGTCGGCCGCGCGGATCACCAGCGTCGCCTCGGACTGCGGCTTGATCTCGTCGCCGAGTTGGATGTCGATGACCTCGTCGCCCTTCAGGCCCAGCGACTCCCACGAGTCGCCCGGACGGAACTGCAGCGGCAGCACGCCCATGCCGACCAGGTTGGAGCGGTGGATGCGCTCGAAGCTCTTGGCCACGACCGCGCCGATTCCCAGCAGCTGCGTGCCCTTGGCCGCCCAGTCGCGGCTGGAGCCGGTGCCGTACTCCTCGCCGGCGAAGATCACCGTCGGCGTGCCGGCGGCGATGTAGCGCATCGCGGCGTCGTAGATGAAGAGCTTCTCGCCGCCCGGCTGGAACAGCGTCAGGCCGCCTTCCTCGCGCGCGCCGTCGGGCTTGGCCGGGATCATCAGGTTCTTGATCCGGACGTTGGCGAAGGTGCCGCGCATCATCACTTCATGGTTGCCGCGGCGCGAGCCGTAGCTGTTGAAGTCGGCCTTGAGCACGCCCTTGTCCTTGAGGTAGGCGCCGGCGGGCGAGACCTCCTTGATGGCGCCGGCCGGGGAGATGTGGTCGGTGGTGATCGAGTCGCCGAACAGCGCCATGATGCGCGCGCCCTTGACGCCGGCTTCCTGCGCCTCGGGGATCTGCGTGAAGTTGCCGAAGAAGGGCGGCTGCGCGATGTAGGTGCTCTTGGGCCAGCCGTAGACCTGGCCGGTGCCGCCCTTGATCTTCTCCCACAGCTTGCCGGGCTCGGCCTTGACCTTGCCGTAGTTGGCGCGGAACGCGTCGGGGTTGAGCGCCAGCTTGAGCAGCGCGTGGATCTCGTCGCTGGTCGGCCAGATGTCGCCCAGGTACACCGGCTTGCCGCCCGTGCCCAGGCCGACCGGCTCGGTCATCAGGTCGCGCGTCACGTTGCCGGCGATGGCATACGCGACCACCAGCGGCGGGCTGGCCAGGAAGTTGGCCTTGATGTTGGGGTGGATGCGCGCCTCGAAGTTGCGGTTGCCCGAGAGCACCGCGGCGCAGACCAGGTCGTTGGCGGTGATGGCCTCGTTGATCTCCGGGGTCAGGTCGCCGGCGTTGCCGATGCAGGTCGTGCAGCCGTAGGCGGCGACGGAGAAGCCCAGCTTCTCCAGGTAGGGCAGCAGGCCGGCGTTCTGCAGGTACTCGGTGACGATGCGCGAGCCCGGCGCCAGCGAGGTCTTGATGTGCGGCTGGACCTTCAGCCCCGCCTCGACCGCCTTCTTGGCCAGCAGGCCGGCGGCGAGCATCACGCTCGGGTTGGACGTGTTGGTGCAGGACGTGATGGCCGCGATCAGCACGTCGCCGTTGAAGATGTCCAGGCCCTTCTGGGTGCCGCCTAGCGGGAAGGACTTCGGCAGCTTCTCGACGGGCTGATTGAAGCCGTTCTCCGCGACCGGCTTGGTGTACAGCGAGGCGAAGGTCTTGGCCAGGTCGGTGATGACGATGCGGTCCTGCGGGCGCTTCGGGCCGGCCAGCGAGGGCACGACCGTGCCCAGGTCCAGCGAGACCACCTGGCTGAAGCGGATGTCACCCGCCTTGGGGACGCCGAACAGGCCCTGGGCGCGGAAGTAGGCCTCGAAGGCCTCGATCTCGTCGGTGGTGCGGCCGGTGCCCTTGAAGTAGTCGATGGTGCGCTCGTCGACGGGGAAGAAGCCCATGGTCGCGCCGTACTCGGGCGCCATGTTGCCGATGGTGGCGCGGTCCGGGACGCTCAGCGAGGCCGTGCCTTCGCCGAAGAACTCCACGAACTTGCCGACCACCTTGGCCTTGCGCAGGATCTCGGTGACGGTCAGCACCAGGTCGGTGGCGGTGACGCCCTCGCGCAGGCGGCCGCTCAGCTCGAAGCCCACCACGTCCGGCGTCAGGAAGTAGACCGGCTGGCCGAGCATGCCGGCCTCGGCCTCGATGCCGCCGACACCCCAGCCCACCACGCCCACGCCGTTGATCATGGTCGTGTGGCTGTCGGTGCCGACCAGGGTGTCGGGGTAGTAGACGGTGTCCTTGTCGGCGGTCTTTCCGGCGGTCTTGTGGACGCCGCGCGCCAGGTATTCGAGGTTGACCTGGTGGACGATGCCGAAGCCGGGCGGGACGACGCCGAAGGTGTCGAAGGCCTGCATGCCCCACTTCATGAACTCGTAGCGTTCACGGTTGCGCTCGAACTCGAGCTTCATGTTCAGGTCCAGCGCCTTGGGGCTGCCGAAGTGGTCGATCATGATCGAGTGGTCGACGACCAGGTCGACCGGCACCAGCGGCTCGATCGTCTTGGGATCCTTGCCCTGGGCCTCGGCGACGTTGCGCATCGCGGCCAGGTCGGCCAGCAGCGGCACGCCGGTGAAGTCCTGCAGCACCACGCGGGCGACCACGAAGGGGATCTCCTCGTTGCGGGGCGCATTGGGCTGCCAGTTGGCGAGCTGCTCGACATGCTCCGCGGTCACGCGCTTGCCGTCGCAGTTGCGCAGCACCGATTCCAGCACCAGCCGGATCGAGACCGGCAGCTGGCTCACGTTGGGGAAGCGCTCGGCCAGCTTGGGCAGCGAGTAGTACTTGCCGTTCCTGCCGGACGCAGTCTTGAAGCTGGCGACGGTGTTGGCGAATGCATGGGGCATGGCTGACTCCTTGGCTTTGGGGTCCTGGGGCGCTCCTGGCGAAACGCGGAGGCCGGACGGTTTCTCTTCGGGGTATCTGAAGGCGACTGGGGCTGATTGTGGCCTCGGGCGGCGGGCTTGTGATGACTCCTTCGGGCGAGCGTGTGCGAGGGCGCAACGGGACCCCGTTCCGCGTTCGGGGACCCCCCTTCCGGAGGGGCGACGGGCACGCGGTTTGCAGCAATGTCCCCAGTCCGGGCGAGGCGTGGAGGCAATCGCTAATATTCCTGGACGACTTCCAGGCCGCCAGCACCCGGGGCCGACAAGAACTGACCCTCGGGCGCTTCCGACCAATATTCTTTCGTAGCTTCTTGGACGAGGAATCCATGGATCAGGAACTGTTGTCGCCCACGTCGAGTGCCGCTCCCCGCGCGGCCGAGGTGACCCCAGAGGCCGCCGGCGCGCCGCCGCTGCCCCCCGCCGGGCTCACGCTGCTGCAGCGGCTGTTCTCCGCCTATCCCGGCAGCATGGGACTGCGGCTCGGGCACTGGGCCACGCGGCTGGGCCGGCAGGCGCACCAGCCGGCCGAATTCACCCTGGTGCTGAACGACCCCACGGCGCTGCGGCGCCTGCTGCTCGGCCGCGACCCGCTGCGTTTCGCCGAGGCCTACTTCACCGGCCAGATCGACGTCGAGGGGGACTTCTTCGCCGCGCTGCAGCTCAAGGACCATCTGCCGGCGCTGACGCTCTCCTGGAGCGACCGGCTGCGCCTGGCCGTGCGGCTGCTGGCGCCCGTGCCGCCCGCGACGGATGCGGAGCTGCGCGCCGGCGGCGTGCGCCGCCACACGCGCGCCGAGAACAAGGCGGCGATCGCGTTCCATTACGACCTGTCCAACGACTTCTACGCGCTGTGGCTGGATCCGGCGATGGTCTATTCCTGCGCCTACTACGAGACCGACGACACGACGCTGACCCAGGCCCAGTGGTCCAAGCTGGACCACATCTGCCGCAAGCTGCGGCTGCAGCCGGGCGAGGAACTGCTGGACATCGGTTGCGGCTGGGGCGCGCTGGTGATGCATGCGGCGCGTCACTACGGCGTGAAGGCCACCGGCATCACGCTGTCCGAGCGCCAGCTGGCGCTCGCCCAGGAGCGCATCGCCGCGGCCGGGCTGCAGGGACAGGTGGAAGTCCGGCTGTGCGACTACCGGGACATGACGGGCCAGTTCGACAAGATCTCCAGCGTCGGCATGTTCGAGCATGTCGGGCTCAGGAACCTGCCCACCTATTTCGCGAGCGTGAACCGGCTGCTCAAGCCGGCGGGGCTGTTCCTCAACCATGGCATCACCCATGAGGAGGACGGATGGGGGCAGGCCTTGTCCTCGAAGTTCATCAACCGTTACGTGTTTCCGGACGGTGAGCTGGACCGGGCGAGCAACGTGATGCGGGTGATGGAGCAGGAGCAGTTCGAGCTCCATGACGTCGAGGCCTTGCGCATGCATTACGCCAAGACGCTGCGCGCCTGGGTCGCGAAGCTGGAGGAGGGCCACGACCAGGCGCTGCAGTACGTGGACGAAGCGCATTACCGGATCTGGCGCCTGTACATGGCGGCCTCCGCGCTGGAGTTCGAGACCGGCGAACTGGGCCTGTACCAGATCCTCGCCAGCAAGCGGGATGGCGGTCCCGCCCCGGTGCCGCTCACGCGCCGCTACATGTACGACGCCCGCTGACCGCTGACCGCTAACCGCCAATCGCATTCCCAAGGCCCGAGGTCAGCGGGCGCTTGTGGGGCCGGAATGGGGCTTGGGGTCACTTCAGGAGGGGTGCCCCATGCCCCGTGGAGTCCCCGCGCCAGGCCATCCGAAGTTTTTTCCAGAGCCGATTTAACTCCCCAGAACACCTCTTATGGGAGGTGGGGGCGGTGGGGAGGTGTGGCGCCTCGGCTGCTTTACCCGTCCTCAGGGGGAACGCGCGTTGACCGCCTCCGGGGCGGCGCGCAAGATACCTCTTCATGGGGATCCGTCATGACGAAGTCAGGAGCTGGCGGACAGCGGTCGAGCAGGGCGCCTTCGGCGTCTGGGACTTGAATCCGCCGCTGGAGCTGGTGCATTACTCGCCGCGCTGGAAGGAGCATCTGGGCTTTCCGCATCCGGACCAGCCCGACAGCACCGCGTTCTGGCGCTGCCGCGTCCATCCCGCGGACCTCGACACGATGATGCTCACGCTGCGTGCGCACTTCGACGGCTTCACCGACACCTACGAGCAGCGTTTCCGCCTGCGCAGCAACGGCTCCGGCTACCGCAACGTGCTGTCGCGGGGGCGGGTCGTGCAGCGCGACCATCGCGGTGATGTGCAGCGGATGCTGGGCACGATGGTGGATCTGACGGTCCGGCCGGCGACGCCGTACCAGGATCGATTCATGGGGGGACATCATCCGATCGGCTCGCTGGGATGCACGCCGTTCCATGCGCTGCTCGGGTTGAGCCGCGCGGAGGTGCAGGCCGATGAATCGTTGCCGGACGATGACACGGGGAAACTGCTCGATCAGCTCGCGGAGATACTCGCGGCGTCGTTCAAGCAAGCGACGGCGGTGCCATGAAAGACGATGACGGAACTTGACAGGTATTCCTTGCCCAGAGGCACGCGGACCCCGCTGACCGGCGACTCGAAGTTGGAGGGCATTCGCGCGATATGCACCTTTCTGTGGGTAGGGGGGCTGCCCGCTTCGCTCCTGTGGTCGCCGGTGATGGTGATGGACGCCATGGAGCAGAACAAGCTCGCGCGCATCGGACTCGACACCCGGGGGACGGTCGAGTCGCACCGTCAGAGCCGCCGCGGCTCCTCGGATCGATTCGAAGCGATCATTCGCTATGACGCGAACGGGCGTACGAGGCTCATCCTGGTGTCTGGCATCGGTGCCACGGTCAAACGCCTGCCGGTGGGTTCCGCGGTCACCGTGAGGTATCTGCCCTACGACCCGTCGCGCGCCAAGGTGGAACTCGACGACGCCAGCAGCGGTGGGTGGCCGGGTTGGATCGGCGTGCTGACACTGTGGGGACTGACGCTTGTCGGAATGATCGGCGCGTATTTGACGAGAAGCAGAAAGCGGCTCGGCCGCCGCCTCGACAAGCCGCGATGACCCGCCATAAAAAAGGAGGAGCCAAAGCTCCTCCTTGAACACACGATCAGGACGGGATCAGAAGGGGAAGTCCGCCTTCTTGATCTTCACCCTCCGGCCATCGTCGTGATGCCACACGATGCCTTCGATCGGCTTGTCTCGCAGGTACGCCATCAGACCGGCAAAGGTCCGCGGCGCGTCCGCCAGCACATCCTCGCCGTGCGGTATGAGCACGTGCTCGGTGAGGTTCTCCGGATTCGCGCCGTGGCGGGTGCCGATGCGCGGTCCGCAGACCTCGTAGGTGCCGTCCGGAATGCCTTGCGGGTATCGCGCGGCAGCCGCCTGCACCGCCTCGTGGATGTAGCGTGAGTCCGGTCCCTCGGCGGCCACCCAGCCCGGCCAGTGGCCGCTCACCGGGTCCGGATCCGGCTGCGCCGGGATGAACCCCGCGGGCGGCGTGCGACCGGTCTTGGCGTCGTACCGCTTGAACACCGCTCCGTCCTTGACCATCACGGCCAGGCCGTCCCACTTGCGGGTGGCCAGGCCTTCACCGTCGAGCACCCACTGGGCGCCCGGCGTGACTTCGTCGCGGACCTTGCGGTTGCCTTCGTAATTGCGCTGGAACAGCGAAATGATCTTCTTCATGAAAACGCCTTAACTTGGTTGATGATTTTCGAGTCCCATCGCCTGCCATTAAGGTTGTCCGTTCCTGGAAAGCCGAGATGCACCCGGCCTTCCAACAGCGGAGCTGAAGTGTAGCCATGACAAGGAAGAGAGGACCCGGAGGTCCTCGCGGCCATGCCGGTGGCGGTCGACCCTCTCACCGGTGATATCGTTTCGCCGCCCCCGGCAGAGGGGTGAGGGAGCGAGAGATGGATACGACGACGGGCGGCCCCGCGATGGCCGCCAACGGCAACACGCCGGCAGACGACGGCGATCAAGCCTGGCGCGACATCCTTTTCAAGTCGGGGCGCGTGCTGTTCATCGTGGGTCTGCTCGACATCGCGGTGATGGTGGCCTGCATCGTGATGGGCACGGCCTACTCGTCATCGGTGAACGTCTTCGCCGTCGTGGCCGGCTGGTTCCTGATGAAGGGGAGCCTCAAGACGGCGGGCATCGTGCGGTGGATCGCCGTCCTGGGCTTGAGTGCCGTGCTCGCCGCGACGCTGGTGATGCCCTGTATCACGCCATGGGACCTCACGCGCGTGAAGATCAGGCTGACGCCTTGGTCGACGATGCTGAGTCAGGCGGCTTTCACTGTCGCGGGGCTGGTCCTGCTGGCCTGGGTCGGGTCGCGCCTGGGGCGGCCGGAAGTGCTGGCGGCTCGCGATTCGGCGGGATTGAAACGACGCGACATGCGTGTGCCTGCCGTCATCGGCGTGCTGTTCTGCGCGGTGCTGGCTGGCGGCGTCGCATCGGGCCTGAACGGTGAGTCGGCGCAGCATGCGGAGCAGGTGGCCCGTGAGCGCTTCGGTGACACCTATCGCTACCAGACCACCCGAGTCGCAATGAACCACGTCGGCGGGAAGTCGACGTATTGGGCGATGGTCACCGTCTACAACGACACCGAGATCCGCGATGTGCCGGTGCAGTGGACCGATCCCCCGTCCGATGCAGAGACGCCGACGAGCCGTTGAGCCGAGGGGCCGCTGAACCGGCCTCTCAAGTCACCGGCGCCGGATTGAACAGCACCAGCGCGTTGTGCAGCTTGTGGTGTTCCGCCCAGGTCTTGCGGCCCGAGGCCACGTCGAGCATCAGCCGGAACATCTCCCAGCCCATCTCCTGGATGGACTTCTCGCCATCGGCGATCTGCCCGGCGTTGATGTCCATCAGGTCGTGCCAGCGGCGCGCCAGATCGCTGCGCGTCGCGACCTTGATCACCGGGCATTCCGCGAGACCGTAAGGCGTGCCGCGGCCCGTCGTGAAGACGTGCAGGTTCATGCCCGCGGCCAACTGCAGCGTGCCGCAGATGAAGTCGCTGGCCGGCGTGGCCGCGTAGATCAGGCCGCGCTGCTCGCGCGCGAGCTTGTTGCCCGGCGACAGCACGCCCGAGATCGCCGAGCTGCCGCTCTTCACGATCGAGCCCATCGCCTTCTCGACGATGTTGGACAGCCCGCCCTTCTTGTTGCCCGGCGTCGTGTTGGCGCTGCGGTCGACGCTGCCGCGCTCGAGGTACGCGTCGTACCAGGCCATCTCGCGCACCATCGCCTCGGCCACTTCGGGCGAGCTCGCGCGCGAGGTCAGCTGCGCGATGCCGTCGCGGACCTCGGTGTTCTCGCTGAACATCACCGTCGCGCCCGCGCGCACCAGCAGGTCGGCGCAGAAGCCCACCGTCGGATTCGCGGTCACGCCCGAGAACGCGTCGCTGCCGCCGCATTGCACGCCGACCACCAGCTCCGACGCCGGCACCGTCACGCGGCGGCGCCTGTTGAGGCGCTCCAGGTGGAAGGCCGCCTGCGTCATCACCGAATCGATCATCGACATGAAGCCGACGTGCTTCGCGTCCTGCAGGCAGACAACGTCGAGCGCTTCCGGCGCGACAGACTCCCCACGCTGATCCGCGATCGGGATCACGCCCGGCGGCATCAGCCGCTCGGGCTGCAGCTTCTCGCAGCCCAGGCTGACGACCATCACCTCGCCGCCGAAATTCGGGTTGAGGCTGATGTTGCGCACCGTGCGGATGGGAATCACCGCGTCCGGCGCATCGATCGCGACGCCGCAGCCGTAGGTGTGCTCCAGCCCGACGACGTCGTCGACGTTGGGGAAGCTCGGCAGCAGCTCGCGCTTGATGCGCTCCACCGCGAACTCGACCACCCCCGACACGCATTGCACCGTCTGCGTGATCGCCAGGATGTTGCGCGTGCCCACCGAGCCGTCCGCGTTGCGGTAGCCCTCGAAGGTGTAGCCCTCGAGCGGCTCTTGAGCGGGCGCCTTCACCGTGGCCATCGGCAGGCCTTCGAGCTCGCGCGCGGGCGGCATGCGCAGCAGGCGCTCGTGCACCCAGCTGCCGGCCGGGATGTCCTGCAGCGCGTAGCCGATCGGCACGTTGTAGCGCAGCACCGCCGTGTCGGCGGGCAGGTCGACCAGCGCGACCTTGTGGCCCTGCGGCACGGCGTTGCGCAGCACCAGCCCGGAGGACAGCACCGTGCCCTCGGGCAGTCCGCCGTCGTTGGCGACGATGGCGACGTTGTCGGCCTCGTGGATCTGGATGGTCAGCGGGGAGGTGATCATGGCGAGTTCCTGGGTCGGGTCAACCTGGGGGAATCGAAATTCGGAAATCGGAACGTGGGGCTGCGCGTCGACGACGGGTCGGGCCGCTCAGACCGGCTTCAACTCGACGCGCTTGATCTCGCCGACGATGAGCAGGTAGCTCGCCACCGCGATCAGTGCATGCGCGCCGACGAACACCAGCGCGCCGTTGAAGGACTTCGTCGTCTGCACGATGTAGCCGATCACGATCGGCGTCACGATGCCGGCGACGTTGCCGAAGGTGTTGAAGAGCGCGCCTGACAGGCCGGCGATCTCCTTGGGCGAGGTGTCCGACACCACGGCCCATCCCAGCGCGCCCAGGCCCTTGCCGAAGAAAGCCAGCGCCATGATGCCGACGACGACGGCCTCGATGCCCACGTAGTTGCAGGCGATCATCGACGTCGACAGCAGCATGCCGACCACGATCGGCACCTTGCGCGCGAAGGTCAGCGAGTGCCCGCGGCGCAGCAGCCAGTCCGAGATCACGCCGCCCAGCACACCGCCGGCGAAGCCGCAGATCGCGGGCAGCGCCGCGACGATGCCGGCGTTGAGCAGCGACATGCCGCGTTCCTTGACCAGATAGATCGGGAACCAGGTCAGGAAGAAATAGGTCAGCACGTTCACGCAGTACTGCGCGATGTAGACGCCCATCAGCATGCGGTTGCCCAGCAGCTGCTTCAGGTAGCCGAGCTTGGGGCCTGACGCGGCCTTGGCCTTGCCGTCGCCCGACAGCAGCGCGCCGCCGGACTCGATGTGCTCGCGCTCCGCGGCCGTGATGGTCGGGTGGTCGGCCGGGCTGTTGTGCATGGTGCGCATCCACACGACGCTCATCACGATGCCCAGCGCGCCCATGAAGTAGAAGACCTCGGACCAGCCGATCGCGTGCACGATCCACGCCATGATGGGCGCGAACAGCACGGTGGCGAAGTACTGCGCGGAGTTGAAGATCGCCGACGCGGTGCCGCGTTCCTTCACCGGGAACCAGGCGGCGACCATGCGGCCGTTGGCGGGGAAGGAGGGCGACTCCGCCAGGCCGACCATGAGGCGCATCAGGAACAGCGCCGACACCGCCAGCGGCAGGCCGAAGAGCATCGAGTCCATGCCCATGTGATGCACGCTGCCCTGGAGCATGGTGAACAGCGACCAGAGCAGGATGCTCCACGCGTAGACCTGCTTGGCGCCGAACTTGTCGAGCAGCCAGCCGCCGGGCAGTTGGCCCAGCACGTAGGACCAGCTGAAGGCCGAGAAGATGAAGCCCATCTGGACGGCGTCGATGCCCAGTTCCTTGGACAGGACGGGGCCGGCGACGCCGACGGTGGCGCGGTCCGCGTAGTTCAGGACGGTCACGGCGAAGATCATCGCCAGCACGCCGAAGCGCGCGCGGCCGATGCCGCTCGTGGCCGAGGAGGAGAGGGATAACTGCATGTTGTCTCCGGATCGTGTCGAGGGCCGGTCTGCGCCGGCTGGCCTGTCGGGGTCGTGTGGGATGTCTGGACGCCGACGGCCCTCACCGTCTGCAGCCCTCCAGGCACTCGGATTGGTACCGGTACCATTTTCACCGGATGGTAACGAGCGGGGCAGGTCGGTTCAAGCGTGATGTCGCGATTCCGAGGGTAATCACCTAACCATGGATCGCGCGTCGGCAGGGCGGTCGGCGGGCGGTCTGCGTTCGTATCCGTCGGTCACATCGCTGGCTTCTGGAGAGGGGACTGTAGAGAATCGCGCGCTGTCAATCAGGGAGAGAGAACTGACCGGCGACCGGGCGCACAGACGCCCGACGGGCAGGGCGACGCAGCGCGGACCGCGGGGGTGCGCGCGGCTTCCTGATGGCTTTCAGGGAGCGCTCGCGCCATGTCAGGTTCTCATCGTTCGATCGCGTCGCCGTGGCGGCGGATCTGGTCCGCCTTAGTCGCTGTGATGTTGCTGTGGCTGGGGTTGTCGGGGCCGGCGGCGGCTTACGACAAATGGATCACCAAGGACTTTTGGGATGACGCCGGCGCGTGGCTGACGCCGTCTCGCTGCGACAGCGGCTACATGCCGACGAAGAACTTCTTCCAGGAGACGTCCGGGGGAAATCGCAGCTATTCGTTCCCCGAGACGGCGCAGGCGAATTTGCTGGGCTACGCCGGCTCGTATTGCGTGGGTCGAGGCAACGGCGTCGGTGCCTGCCAGGAGCTCAAGGACTGGCGCAGCACGGGGGCCTGCCGGGTCAGCGGGGGCGGGACGAGCTCAGGCAGCGTCTCGTGTCCGATCGACGTGACGCTGAGCACCTACAAGATCGAGGGGGCGGGGTGCGGTGCGCTGGAGAAGGAGCAGCCTTGGGGTGAGAACCGTGCGATCACGGCCACCAAACGCTGTCAGGCGGCCGATTCCTATGGGCTTTTCGACGCGGACACCCGCCAGTGCTATTGCGGCCAGGGTCGGCTCTTCGCCCCAGAGCAAGGGCGATGCGTCGAGACCAAGGACGTGCTGTCGATCCCGAAGTGCGACACCTGCGTCGGTAATCCGATCTACCCGGCGATCGGCGCGAAGGTGCAGCAGTTCCCGCTCGGCTGGCAGCCCTGGTATGGCATGCGTGCCACCTTCAACTCGATCCGCAGGATTCCTTACGACCCCGACCTGGCCCCTTCGATGGCGGCGGCAGACCCCACGACCTTGGGCGGCGCCTGGACGACCAACCTCGACAAGCGGGTGACGCGCAGCAATCCGGACGTCATGTTCGAGCGGATGACGGCCTCGCGGGGCGACGGCTTCTCCGCGGTCTTCAAATGGAACGTGTCCATCTTTTCGTCGATGCAGCCGCAGTCCAACGATGCGATCTGGGCTAAACCCTTTGGGGGCTGGTTCTATCGCGACACCGTGGCGGGCGTGCTGGAGGTCTACGACTTCGACGGGGTTCTGCAATCGCAGACGCAGATCGGCGGAAAGACGATGTCCATCCTGCGCAGCGACAGCAACACGGCGCCGGCGATTGCGCCACAACCGGGTCTGCCGATCGAGTTGACCGATCAGGACGGGCGTGTCGTGAAGCTGAGGTATCTGCGACCGGATGCCAACGGCGCCCCGGTGCTGTCGCAGGTCATCGATCCGGCCGGTGGCGTCACGGAGTTGCGTTACCCCGCTGTCAGTCCGCGGCCCGCCGAAATCGTCAACAGCGATACCACATCGACGCAACTGCTCTACGAGGACCCGGTCTCCCCCTGGGCGCTGACGGGCTACCGGAACGAGAACGCCGTGCGCGCGGGCACTTATGGCTACGACGCAATGGGCCGGGCCATCTCCACGGCGCGCGCGGGCGGACTCGACGCTTATACGGTCACGTGGACGCAGCCGGCGAAGTGGTCCTGGACCGAGGTCTACGACCCTGCCACCGGCAAGATCCTCAGGCTGCATCAGCTGTTGCCGGCGGTGGGCGCGGTGGTGACATATCCGAACGGACGCACTGAAGTCATCAACGCGACCTCGACGCTGGATGCGGTGCAATGGTCGAGCAAGACCCAGCAGTCGGGCGCCGGATCACCCGTCGCGACCACCACTCGGCAATTCGACAGCCGCAGCAACGTCACGCGGCTGGACGACTACAACGGCAATCGCAGCTGCATGAATTACGAGGCTGCGCGCAGTCTGGAGTCGACGCGGGTCGAAGGCCTGAACACGTCGGTCGATTGCACGACGGTGTCGTCCGGCGCGCTGCCTGCCGGCTCGCGCAAGGTGAGCACGCAGTGGCATCCGGTCTGGCGTCTTGCAACGAAGACCGCTGAACCGGCGCGTCTCACGACGCTGGTCTACAACGGCCAGCCCGATCCGTTCAACGGCAATGCGGTGGCGAATTGCGAAGCCTCCGGCATGACGCTGCCCGATGGCAGCCGGCTGGTGCTGCTGTGCAAGCGCGTCGAGCAGGCGACGACGGACTCGACCGGTGAGCAGGGCTTCAACGCGACGCTGCAGGCCGGTGTGGCCACGCGCACGTGGAGCTGGACCTACACGCCGACGGGTCAGGTGTTGACAGAGAAAGGCCCGCTCGGCACGACGACAGTCACCAACGAGTACTACGCGACGACGACTGCGGACTACACGAAGAACGATCTGAAGTCGACGACCAACGCGGTCGGGCACAAGACGAGCTTCCTTCGCTACAACGCGTATGGGCAGCCGCTCGAGGTCGTGGATGCGAATGCGGCCAGCACGATCTACACCTACGACGCGCGTCAGCGCGTGAAGACGACGACGACGGCCGGCTCGACCACGACGTTCGACTACTGGCCGACCGGGGAACTCAAGCGCACCTCGCAAGCCGACGGCAGCACCGTGAACTACGAGTACGACGACGCGCGGCGGCTGACCGCGGTGGCGGATTCGCGCGGCAACCGGGTCGAGTACACGCTCGACGCGGAAGGAAAACGGACCAGGGAAGACGCGAAGGATCCGCAGGGAGCGCTCAAGCGGACGATGAGCCGCGCGTTCGACGCGCTGGGGCGCGCGCAACAGACAACGGGGAGGGAGTGAGCCATGACTGGAATCAACAAGCGCGCGAAACGCTGGAACTCGATCGCGTCCGCGGTGGCCGTGTTCATCGGCGTGATCGGCACCGTGGGGCGATTGCTCATGCGGCGACGCTGCCGCCTCCACCGGTGTCACCGGCACCAGTCACCGACTACGAGCACGACGCCAAAGGCAATCCGACCAAGGTCATCAAGGCAAAGGGCGTGAGCGGCTTCGGCTTCACGACCACGAACGCGTACGACCCTCTGGACCGGGTCAAGACCAACACGGACGCCCGCAATGGCGTGATCCAGCTCGGCTACGACGGCATCGATCAACTGAAGCAGGTGATTGATCCCCGCAATCTGGTGACGAGCTATCAGCGCAATGGGTTGGGCGACCTCATTCAACGGGTGAGTCCGGACACGGGTGTCGCCGCCAACACCTACGACGGCATCGGCAATCAGCTCACGCGCCTGGACAGTCGGGGCGTGCTGACCACCCATGCCTACGACGCGCTCAACCGGATGACTTCGGCGATCTACACGCAAAGTGGTCAGACGACGCAGAACTACGCTTGGACTTATGACCAGGCAGGCGGGGAGTTCACCAACGGCATCGGTCGGCTCACGACGGCCACGAACCCCTCAGGAAACACGAAGTACGGGTACGACGCGTTAGGACGACTGACGACGGCCATCCAGACGGTGGGTACTGCGGTCCTCACCACGCGCTACGGATACGACCTTGCAGGTCACGTCACGCGCATCACGTATCCATCGGGCCGCGTGCTGACCATCCAGTACAACGCCGGCCTGCCGGTCAGCATGAGCCTGGCCAAGGACGCCTCGAGCGCCGCGCAGCTGTTGATCAGCGATATCCAGTTCGAGCCCGTCGGTGGCGTCCGCAGCTGGCAGATGCAGATGAACAGCGGGACGAAACTGCAGGAGCGGGTGTACGACATCTACGGCCGTGTGGTCCGTTATCCGCTGGGCGCAATCGTCCGCGACATCACCTATGACGCAGCCGATCGCATCGTCAGCTACACGCACCTCGATGCGATCACGGGCGAAACCACCGCAGCCGCGCAGGCGATGAACCAGAGCTTCGGCTATGACGAGGTGGGTCGCCTGACCAGCATCGTCACGCCGGCCAATACCTGGACCATCGGCTACGACGCCAATGGCAACCGCACCAGCGTCAAGCTCAATGCCACGACGCGGGCCTATACAACGGCAAGCACCAGCAATCGGCTCACGACCGTCGCCAATCCCACGCGCAATTTCGGTTACGACGCAGCAGGCAACACGCTGAGCGACACCGGTCTCGCGTACACGACGACGATTCGACTGGATAACCGGCTGGGCACGCTCACCAAGAACAGCCTGACGACGACCTACCAGTACGACGCTGGCGGTCAGCGAGTGCACAAGGAACACAGCGCAGGGCTGCGAGACTTCGCCTACGACAAACAAGGGCGCCTGCTTGGCGAGTACAACGCGTCCGGTGTCGTGCAGGAGTTCGTATGGTTGGGCGACATGCCGGTGGCAGTGATCGTGGGATCAGTCGCATCGCCGTTGCCTCTGCTCGCCTACGCCGATCACCTGAACGCGCCGCGCGTGCTCATCGACAAGACCGAGGCTGTGCGCTGGCGCTGGATCAGCGAGCCCTTCGGCACGACGCAGCCGGAGCAGGCGCCGACGGGGCTCTCGCCGATCACGTTCAACCTGCGGTTGCCGGGTCAGTATTTCGACAGCGAGTCCGGGCTGAACTACAACTACTTCCGGGACTATGACGGGACGACGGGGCGATACGCGCAAAGTGACCCCGTTGGCCTGGGGGCGGGTGTCAACACTTACGCCTACGTCGAAGGAAATCCGGTTTCCGCAACCGATGCCCTTGGGCTCTGGGCAAAGGCTGCTCACGACTACATTTTTCAAACAGCTCTAGGACCATGCGGGGCAAGTGCGGCGGATATATCCGCCATGCAACACGAGAGCGATGTCTTCGATCGTAGGACTGGATTGGGTATCTCTGGTGCCAATCTCCATTCGATGACGAAGCCGTTTCAAAGTATCGACAACGCTTTGGCCGGCCGCGATAGATTCATTGATTCGCAGGTGACTGTTGCTCAGTTTGCCTATTCAAATGGTGACGACGCCTATGCCATTTTCTTTGCTCGCGCCGCGCACACCTCCCAGGATTCAACGAGCCCCGAACACATGAGTGATCAGGGGAAGCCCTATGTGTGGCCAACGCCTTGGAATGCGCCATTCCATGGTGATTCTCCATTGCATGGTGAAACACTTTCTGATCTGCTCAATCCCAAGAATGCAGCGCGACTCGCGGACGCGGTGGCGCAAACTCGGGCGCGGTGGACGCGCATGACAGGAAAGGACTGCACTTGTGCTCAGTAACAGCGGTAATGCGTCTGTTTCTCGCCGCCCATCGGCATTTTTAGACGCAGCTTTTCGTTTTGGCACGATTGGACTGCTCGGCCTTGCAATCGTGGCCTGTGCCGGCGTATCTCGTGCGGCTGAGTTCAGCGTGATACCGATGGGCGATCGGTTGCAGTTGAATATTTATATGCCAAAAACTGTGTTGCATGGAAATATTCATGGCGGAAACTCTGACAGATATAGTTTTCTGATTCCCAAGGGTGGATTGATGGTTCGGGCTGAGGATATTCTGCAGTTTTCAGTTAATGAACATGTTGTTCCCCCGGGGGGAGTGACGGGTGGCTATATCGAAATTGAGTTCGATGTCAATGAATGCCGTTTGAGGGTCGACTTGCTCGGTGCAGATGCGAAGCCATTGATCTTCAATGGCCTTCATAAGGTGAAATATTGCGGTCAGCAATATCTATAGGCGTGCCATTCCCCTTCAGGGACGGGGAGGCCTCCAAAAGGGGGGTCTCCCCTTAAAGAGGGATCCTTCCCCTTGAAGTAGGAACCGATCGACCTAGGGGTAGTTCATCGCGGGAGCGACATCTACAACCGGTAGGCGATCGCGGGGTAGGCAGTCCGCTTCATCTCCGACGCGAATCCCTCAAAGGAGTCAGCCATGAGATCCGAAGCCAGAACCGCGTTCCAGCAGCAAGTCATCGAAGCGCTCGTCGAGAGCAAGGCCATCAACATCGACGCGGTCGGCGCGACCTTCGCCAAGTTCGGCGAGCGCGCCCTGCTGCAGGGCGAGCCGCTGGTGACCATCATCAACCGCCACGCCATCTGGAACTGCGGCTGGCCAGGCCCGGAGCTGGACATCCTGCGCAACGCCGCCCAGCTGCGCGAGTGACGTCGTGAACGCGGTGGTCCCGATGCCGGCAGTCCGGCCGATGGTGGGCAGGCGGTCGGTCGCGGCCCGGCGTCGGGACGACCTGCTGGGCCGTGTGCACCTCGCGGTGCGCCTGACCCGGCGGAGCTTGAAGGCGGCCGTGGCCGCGGAGGAGGAGTCCGCAGAGGAGAGATCCGCGACGAACGGTCCGGATCGACCGGCCGCGCTCGTGCTGGGCAAGGTCGTGGGCGAGGCCGCCATGCTGCTGCGCACGACCGCCCCCTTGCGAGGGGAGGACGAGACGCTCGATGTCGAGGCGCGTCTGCTCGCGGTGCAGCTCGTGGCGCAGGCGCGGGGGCCGAGGGTGCGGGAGCGCCTCTGCAACGACGCGGGTTGCGCGCTGGAGCATGCGTCGGCGCATCTGTTCCTCGGCGATGCGGGGTATCCGGACGGGGCGTTCGATCGACTGCTCCGCGAGTTCCTCGATGGCAACGAGGCCTGCGGGCCCGAGCGGCTGCCGAATCATCAGCTCGAATGCGCCTGGCTCGACCAGATCCGGCGCGGTCGTGTCGACGTCGAACCCATCGACGAGGAACTGCTGATGAGCACCTGCATCGCCTGGCCGCTCGACGTGCTGGGGTGCTCGACGCTGGACCTCTACCTGTTCACGCACGTGGTGATGTACGCCTCGGACATGGGGCGTCGACCGGTGCACCTGCCGCGTCCGGTGGCGGAGATCCTGGCCGAAGCGGAGGCGGGATTGGCCGCGGCGCTCGACGCGGACAACTTCGACCTCGCGGCGGAACTGCTGTGGACCTGGCCGATGTTGAGACAGCCTTGGAGTCCTGTGGCGGCCTTCGCCTTCGACGTGCTGGCGAGGGTGCAGGACGAGCAGGCGTTCCTGCCGGGTCCGGACTACGCGCAGTGGGCGGAACAGGTCGGGCATGGCCTCGCACATGAGGACGTGGTGATGCGCACCTCGTATCACGCGACGCTCGTGATGGGCATGTTGTGCGCTGTGGCGCTGCAGTCGGGCATGGCGTTGCCCTCGGCGCTGCCGTTGGCGGCGCGGCCCCATTCCATGGGGCATGGCGCCGGTGTCGACCTGCTCGACCGCTTGCCGCCCCGGGCGCTCGTGCCGCGCTGGCAGCGGGACCTCCTGGTGCTAGAGGCACGCGAGCGCGCGGCGTTGTCGTCCTTGTGCTTCAGCGTCTGGTTCCGCAGGGCGGCGGCGGCCAACGACATCGCGCGACTGCGCGACGCCCTGGCCGCCACGCTCGAACACGACGACAGCGACGGGCCGTCGGCGCATCAGGCGTTGCGACGTCTTCAGCGCATCACGGCCATCGGTCGTCTGCAGGCGGAGACGATGGCTTCGCGCTGCATGGCTCCCTCTCCCGCTTGCGGGAGAGGGCAGGGGTGAGGGCCAGCGGACTCGGCAGTCAACAGGATCCCGTCACTTCACATCGACCACGGTGCCGAGCGAGAACGCACCCAGCGTCGCATCCCATCGCTGACCCGACGCGGCGTTGTCCGCATTGGCCCAACGGACGGAGAAGCGTGCGTCGCCGGCCAGACTGGCCTCGCCGTCGGGCAAGGCCACGCTGACCTGATACTGGCCGATCGGCAGATCGGAGGGCACGGACGCGGTGAGCGTCGCGGCTTGATCGGTGCTGCCGGGCAGCCAGGTGCGCGGGTCTGCGCCGGAGGCCGCGATACGGCGCACCTCGCCGGTCGTGGCGTTCTTGAGCACGAGCTGCACGCCGCGAGGATTGAACACCCGCGCCCAGCCGTCGTTGCGCAGGTCCAGTCGCACGGTCAAGGCCTGACCCCGAGCGATCGACGTCGCGTGAGACGCCTTCACCAGCGCCAGTCGATAGCCCATCTTCCGGCGCACTTCGGCCATGCAGCCGCCTTGCACCCACTTGTCGTGGAAGGCGGTGCGGTAGTACTCGTCGTTGAGGTAGGTCAGGTTGTAGCGGGCGCCCTCGGCGAGGATGTCCGCGCATTGCGAGCGCGGCACGGCGCCGGCTTCGTCGGCGGGATTGCAGGTCTCGCCGCCGAACGGCGCGAGATCGCCGAGCCGGTCGACGTAGTCGCGCTGCTTCGTCGCGGTGGTCGTGTTGTCGTCATAGGTACCGACGTCGGTCTTGCTGGCGAGGAAGCAGTCGTTGTGCACCCCGACGCGCAGCCCGCCGGCAAGCACGGCGCTCAAGGCCGGCAGCGTCGGCGTCCCGTCCATCACGTAGGGCGGATAACGCAGCTGGATGAACCGGCTCGTCGGCAGCGCGGCGAGCAGGGCGTCGCGGATCTGGTTGCGGCTGGCCGTGGCGGTCAGGTTGTTGGAGGAGGTGTGCCACTCGCCCCACGCGCCGATGAAGCCCGCCTGCATGAAGGCGATGACATCGGCGTTGCGCTGCAGGACCGGCTTGAACTGCGTGATGTGGGCGAGCACGCGGGACAGCGGCGCGTCCTTGGCGTTCTGGTAGTCGACTTCCGATTCCGGATAGTTGTAGACGACGCGGATCACGAGCTTCACGCCGGCGGCGCGCGCGTGACCGAACGCCGTCTCCACTTGCGCGAGCAGCGTAGGGGTCAGGTCTGAACCGCGGTAGGCCGACAGATCCAGTTTCGAGAAGAGCAGGCGATAGCCGGCCTTGTACGCGTCGTCGGCATCCGCGCGCGTGAAGGTGTCGAGGTTGGCCCAGGTCCAGCGGTAGAAGCCGCGCTCGGGGTTGGGGAGTTCGACATCGGTCGCGGTGAAGGTGGCGACCGTCTGGGGCTCGTCAGTCCCGGAGGGCGGGACCGGCGCGGGCGTGGGCGTCGGCGTTGTCGTCGGCGTCTCCGGATTCTGCGGCGTGGTCGGTGTCGTCGGTGTCGTGGGCGTCGTCGGAGTTGTGGTGGGAGTTTCCGGCGTCGTCGGCGTCGTCGGCGTGGTGGGCGAACTCGCGCCGGTTGGTGGCGGAGTGGTTGCCACCGGCGGCGGCGACGCTTCGCTCGATCCCGATCCGCCCCCGCAGGCCGTGAGGACCGCCAGCGAGAACATCGCGGCGATCGGGCGCATGCCCATGAACGGACGGCGGAGGAGGCGTTGCTTCTGCATGGATGCGGCTCATTGACGGATTTGTTGCCAATGTATTTCTGCAGAAGCGGCAATCTCCGTTGCACCGCGCAACAGAGTGCTTCGCGGGCGACCGTTGGAAAAAGTCTTTCGAGGTTTCAAGGGGCGAAAGCGCGATGACGGCGACCGAGTGCCGGCACACCCGAAGGTGGGTTGTCATCTGTGTTTGGTCAAAGCGAGTTCACCAAAACGCTTTCACTCGTTCTTCCGAGAAACCTGCAGTCGCAGACTCTCCTCCTTGAACAGGCCAAACATTGAGGTGACGTCATGAAACCCTGGGAGATTGCCGCACGTGTGTGTCGACCGATGTCGACCGAGGAAGCACTTCGACTGTCGGCGGAGAAACACGGATTTCGGGAGTTCGGTGACATCGACCCGGAGATCGAGGCCTTGTTCCGAGAGACCATAGAAGAGGTCGAGCGCGAGAAAGCCGACGCGGCGCGCAAAGACCCGACCCGTTGAAGCGGATCAGGATGCGATATGCATATCCGCCAAAGTCATTTGGCCGCCACCCCGTCGGCTGTTAGCTTCCTGGCGTTTCCTGCATTGGGGAACCCCTCCCGGAGCCCTCGATGTCCCACAAGGCCTTGCCGCAGCAGCTGCCCGCGCTGCAGTCGCTGATCCATTTCGAATCCGCCGCGAGGCATCTCAACTTCACCTCGGCGGCCGAGGAACTCGGGGCGACGCAGCCCGCCGTCAGCCTGCGCATCCGCAAGCTGGAAGACGAGCTGGGCCTGCCGCTGTTCGACCGCCTGCATCGCGGCGTGCGCCTGACCCACGAAGGCGAACGACTGTTCGAGACGGTACAGCAGACGCTGGAAGCGCTGCGCCTGGTCACCGCCGACATGCGGACGCAGCAGTCGCGCCGCACCTTGACGCTGTCCACGGACTTCGGTTTCGCCAGGCTGTGGCTGCTGCCGCGGATGGCGGCATTGCGCGAGGCCATCCCCGAGCTGCAGCTGCGGATCCGGACCTCACAGAGCGAACCCGATGCCCGCGAAGGCGTGCCCGACCTCAGCGTGATCTTCGGCGAGCGGCCGGATACCGCGTCGAGCCGACTGCTGTTCGTCGAATCCGTGGTGCCGGTGTGCAGTCCCGCATTGCTGCGCAACAGCCGCCCCACGCCGCGCGAGCTGTCGACACTCCCACTGCTCCAGCTTGAGCAGCATGGGCAGACGGCCCGATGGATGAACTGGACCGACTGGTTCCGCGATCGCGGTCTGCGCGCGCCGGCCGCGTCGAACGCGATCACGTTCAACGATTACTCGCTGGTCGTTCAGGCCGCTGTCTCCGGCCTGGGTGTGGCGCTCGGCTGGGCGCCGCTGGTCGACGACCTGCTGGCGAGCGGCGAGCTCGTGCCCGCCGATGGCGATGGGCAGCCGCTGCGCACGTCACGCGGCTACTTCCTGTCGACCTTGCGACCCTGGCAGTCGCACGGCCTGCAAGGCCGGTTCTGCGATTGGCTGGTCGCCGAATGCGCGCGCACCACCGCCGCCCGCGAGGCATTGCTGCCTCGGGCGATCAGAAGTCTCCAGCCACAGTGATCGCCGCGGTGCGCGGCGCCGCCATCAACAGCGTCTGCGCCGTCCCGTTCGGATCGCTCGTCACGAAGCCGTTGGTGCCGATGGCCGCGACGCTCTCCTTGTCGAACAGGTTGCTCACGCTCACCTGCAGGCGCCAGGTCTTGACGAAGCCGCCACCCGGGCGCTTCACGCCGGCGCTCAGGTCCCATCGCGCGGCGCCCGAGACGCTGTTGTCGTTGAGGTAGGTGTAGTAACGCCGGCTCGCATAGTGCGCCCCGAGCTGGCCGAACCACTGGCCGTCGTCGTATCGCAGGCTGGTGTTGGCGAGCCAGCGCGGCGCGTCCACCACCTGCTTGCCCTTCGTGGCGACGGTGTTGCCGTTGTCGACGAAGTCGTCGCGGTACTCGGCGTCGTTGAAGCTCACGGTGTTCCACCAGCGCCAGTGCTTGAGCGGCGACCAGGACAGACCCGCCTCGACGCCGTTCGTCCGCACGCGGCCGACGTTGGCCAGCACCGACGGGTTGCCTTCGATGGCGGCGCCTTGCTGGATCGCGAGCAGGCGGTTCTTGAAATCGACGTGGTACGCGGTGACGGAGGCCTCGAGCGCGGCGCTTCCGAGAGCGCGATAACGCCAGCCGCCTTCGAAGGTCGTCGAGCCCTCGGGGCGGAGCTGACCCCGCGTGGCCTGGAAGCCAGCGTCGGTCGACGCGAACGGCGAGTCCTCCATCGCCGCGGCCTTGTAGGCGCGCAGGTTGCGCGAGGCCGAGCCGAACAGCTCCTGCGCCGCGTCGAGCTTCCAGTTCAAGCCCAACTGCGGGAGGAAGCGGCCGCGTGCATCGATGCTGCCGGTCTTCGTGGGGCCCGAGCGCGTGTGCACGCTGTCGGAGCTGACGAGCGACTTGAAGCCGACATCGGCCCGCAGCTGCGACGACAGGCGGATCGAATCCGCGACGTGGAGCTGCAGGGTCCGCGTGTCGAATCGGTAGTCCCAGCGCGTGGACGTCGGATTCCTGGGAGCGTCGTACGGCGAGTTCGGTCCCCCCGCCTGGGAGTAGAAGCGCATGGCCTGGTCGAACTGGTTGTCCTCGAACCAGAACCCCGCGCGCAAGTCATGCGCGCCCGCCGACACCTCCAGCGTGGACAGCACGCCGGAGCGACGGATGCCGTACTCCACCGTGCGCAGCGACACCGGCACCGTGTCGGAGGATGGCGCGTAGGGCGTGAACCACAGGCTCGGACCTTCGTCGCGGTGGTGGTAGACCGTCGTCTTCAGGCCGATCCTGTCGGTGATGCTCCAGTCCAGCGTCGCGCCGCTGAGCACGTCCCGGCGCTGGCCCGAGCCCGCGTAGTACGCATCGTCGATCGAGGTCTCGCCGCGCGACCACTGGCCGCGGGCGGACTGCAGCGCCGCGTTCCAGTCCCGGTAGTAGTTGTCCCAGCGCGTGCCGAGCCGGCCGATCATCTCCTTGGACAGGTCCTGGTAGTCGACCTCCTCGCGGCGCGAGTAGTTCAGGAACGCGCTCAGCTTCACGTCGCCGAGCGTGCTCACTAGCTTGCCGTTGAACTGCTTCTGGCGCTGCTGCCCGTCGCCTTTCCACTTGTCCGAGCTCTGGTCGACCACGCTGATCGCCAGGCGCGTGTCGCCCGCGAACGCGCCCGATTCCAGCCGGATGAACGTGCGGCGCAAGGCGTTCTCGCCCAGCGTCGTCTCGGCGTGGGCGCCGCGCTGCGCCGACGGATCGAGCGAGCGGAACTCGATCGTGCCGCCCAGGTTGCTGCTGGACGCCGTCTGCAGCGAACCCGCGCCCTGCGACACCAGTACGTTGCCGATGTTTTCAGAGGCGATGGCGCGGCTGATGTGCAGGCCGTTGTGGTTGCGGTAGCTCATGTCGCCCAGCGGCACGTCGTCCAGCGTGTAGCCCAGCTGGTTCTGGCCGAAGCCGCGGATGGTGAGCTTGGTCGACCACTCGTAGGCGCCGAATGCGTCGGCAGATTGGAAGTTCACGCCGGGCAGCTTGTTCAGCACCGCCAGCGGGCTGCTGCCGGGGATGGCCTCGCTCAGGTCGCTCGCCCGCAGCGAGTTGACCTGGCGCGACTGACCGCTGCCGAACACGGTCACCGCGTCGATCGTGGATGCGGATGCGGATGCGGATGCGGATGCGGATGCGGCGGGCGAGGGTGGCGCCGCCTTGTCCTGGGCGAGCGCGGCCCATGGCAATGCGGCAAGGACCAGGCAGAGGGGCGTGCGCTTGAAGGAACGAGTCATGGCGTGTGGCTGAAGGCGTCGTGAGACGTGAAGCGGGACTGGAGGGGAGGACGTGGCGGGGCGTGGCGTGAGGAGACGTGGCGCGGCGCGTCGTCAGGCGAGCGTGGCGGCGACGGGCGGCGGCGCGGGGAAGCGCGCCATCGCCTCGATCTGGTCGAGCGTGAGGTGGCTGCGCACGTACTGCCGGCTCGCGTCGACGCGGGGCTGGAAGTCCCAGGCGGGACGGCGTCCGTGGCCGTCGGCCTCGAACACGAAGCGCCGCTGACGTTGGCTGCGACGCACCTGCTCGTCGAGCGCCGGCAGGTCCCAGCGACGTGCGGCCTCGTCGCGGAAGGCTCGCACCTCGTCCGCGTGCGCGGGGATGTCGGCGAGGTTGTGCAGCTCCTGCGGATCAGCGACCAGGTCGTAGAGCTGGTCGGGATCGGCCGGCGAGTGGATGAACTTGCGGCCGCCGCGCCGGATCATGACGATGGGCGCCAGCGCGATCTCGCCGAGGTATTCGGCGAAGGCCTCGTCGTGGCCGCCGCGGCGCAGCAGATGCGGCAGCAGCGAGCATCCCTGGATGTCCGGCGTCGGCGCGCCTACTGCGCCGTTTGCGCCGTCTGCGCCTCTTGCGTCGTCTGCGCCGCCATCGGCCAGATCGAGCAGCGTCGGCAGCAGATCGACGAGCGACACGCTGTGGGCGACGCGCCCCGCGCGGAAGCGACGCGGCGCGTGCACGATCAGCGGCACCCGCGCGCTCTGCTCGAAGAACGACATCTTGTACCAGAGGCCCCGCTCACCGAGCATGTCGCCGTGGTCGCTGATGACCACGACGATGGTGTCCTCGCGCTGACCGGTCGCCTCCAGCGTGTCCAGCAACCGGCCGAACTGATCGTCGACATAGGAGATGGCGCCGTAGTAGCCGCGACGCGCGTTGCGCACCTGGGCCTCGCTCGCCGGCTGCACGTCGGCCAGGCTAGCGCGCCGCAGCCGCGCCGTGTGCGGATCGTCCCGCACGTCCGCGGCGCGCAGGAGGGGCAGGTCGATGTCTTCCTCGCGGTGCCGGCTCCACCACGGGTCGGCGATGGCGTAGGGATCATGCGGATGGGTCAGCGACACCGTCATGAAGAAGGGCCGCCCGTCGGGCTGCCGCGCCAAGTCGAACAGCCGGCGCTGCGCCGCGAACACGACCTCGTCGTCGAAGTCCAGCTGGTTGCTGCGCACGCAGCGTCCGGCCTGCAGCACCGAGTCCATGTTGTGATACCAGGGCAGGCGCTCGCCGGGCCGGCTCCAGTCCGGCGTCCAGCCGAAGTCGGCCGGGTAGATGTCGGTGGTCAGGCGCTCCTCGTAGCCGTGGAGCTGGTCCGCGCCGGTGAAGTGCATCTTCCCCGCGAGGATGCTCAGGTAGCCCCGCCGGCGCAGGTGATGCGCGATGGTGGGTACCTCGGACGGCAGCTCGCTCGCGTTGTCGAAGGCACCGAAGGAAGAGGGCAGTCGGCCCGTCAGCAGGCCGTGACGCGCGGGCGCGCACAGCGGACTGGCGCAGTAGGCCGAATCGAACACGACGCCTTCTTCCGCGAGCTGCCGCAGACGCGGCGCCTGCACGATGCGATTGCCGTAGGCGGGGAGGGCGCCGGGCGTGAGCTGATCGGCGATGAGCAGCAGGAAGTTGGGAGCGCGTTGAGACGCGAGGTGGGGCACGGATTGAGGCACGGGTGGCGTCGCGGAGCAGACGATCGAATGGGACGAACGATTGTCTGCACGCGCTCTTCCTACCGTGAAGGCGTCGCCGGCTGATGCAGCGATCAGCGCTCCTTATGCCAGGCCGTTTTCTCCTCTGACAGCGACACGGATCCGCGATCGCGCATGAGCTTAGTCGGAATGCGGCTAAGCCCGCCGACCCCGCGCTGGCTAGCATGAAGAAAGCAGAGTCGCTGCCGGCCCGGCATGCGGCCCGTCTGATCCACAAGGACTCCGACCCATGACATTCCTCGACGCCATCAACCGCCGCGCTGCGGTCCTCATCGCTTCCGCGCTGCTGCTGCAGGCGGGGCACGCCATCGCGGCCGACGCGCCGGCGGTCGTCGTCGGTTATCAGACCGATGCGCTGCCGTCTTCGGTGGCGATCGCGAACGGTGAATTCGCGCGGGCGACCGGCGTGAAGATCGACTTCCGCCGATTCGACTCCGGCGCCGATGTCTTCGCCGCCATCGCCTCCGGCGACGTCCAGGTCGGCTACGTCGGCTCCAGCCCGTACGCTGCGGCCGTCTCGCGCGGACTCGACGTCAAGGCGTTCTACCTCGCCTCGATCTCGGGCATCGACGAGGCGCTCGTCGTGCGCAACGGCTCAGGCATCAACACCGTCGCCGACCTCAAGGGCAAGCGGCTCGCGGCCGCGCCGGTCTCGACCGACCACTACCAGTTGCTTGCGCTGATCAAGAGCCAGGGGCTCAGCGAGAAGGACGTGCAGGTCTTCGCCATCCCGCAGCCCGAGATCGTGGCCGGCTTCAACCGCGGCGACCTCGACGGCGGCTTCGTGTGGGATCCCGCGCTGACGGAGCTGAAGAAGAACGGCAAGGTGCTCGTGACCTCGAAGGACGTCGCCGACAAGGGTGCGCCGACCTTCTCGGCGTGGGTCGCGTCCGCCTCGTTCGCCAAGGCGAATCCCGCCTTCCTGAAGGCCTTCGCGGCCACCGCCGACAAGTACACGGGCTCGTTCCTGAAGGACCCGGCGGCCTGGGGTCCGGACAGCGACAACGCGCGCGCGCTGGCGAAGCTGCTCGGCGGCACGCCCGCCACGCAGGCGTCGGCGTTGCGCAACCTGTCCTTGCTGCCGGCGCAGACGCAGGCCACCGATGCCTGGCTGGCCGGTGGGGAGAAGTCCGGCGTGGCGCGCATCCTGAAAGAGACGGCGGTGTTCCTCCAGTCGCAGCGCAAGATCCCGCGCGTGCTGCCGAGCTACGCGTCCTTCGTCACGCCGACCGTCGTGGCTGGCCTGAATCCGTGAGCGCAGTAGGCGCCGCAGACACAGCAAGCGCAGGGAGATCCGGCATGCTTCGCGTCGACCAGGCCAGCGTGTGGTTCGAGGGCCGCGACGGCCAGCCCATCCACGCCCTCGACCGTGTCTCGCTCGACATCCCCGAGGCCGGCTTCGTCGTCGCGCTCGGCACCTCGGGCTGCGGCAAGTCGACCTTGCTCAACGCGATGGCTGGCTTCCTGCCGCTGTCGGAAGGGCACATCACGCTCAACGGCCGGCCCGTGGACGGCCCCGGCGCTGATCGGGGCGTGGTGTTCCAGAAGGACACGCTGCTGCCCTGGGCGAACGTGGTGGACAACGTGGCGCTGGGCCTGAAGTTCGCCGGTGTCGCGCGATCGGAGCGTCACGACCGGGCGCGGGCGCTCCTGCGTCTTGTCGGCTTGCAGGACTTCGCCAAGGCCGCGCCGCACGAGCTGTCAGGCGGCATGCGCCAGCGCGTGGGTCTGGCACGCGCGCTCGCGACCGATCCCGATCTCCTGCTGATGGACGAGCCCTTCGCCGCGCTGGACAGCATGACGCGCGAGCAGATGCAGGAGCTGCTGGTGGACGTCTGGGCGCGCACGCGCAAGCAGGTCTTCTTCATCACGCACTCGATCGAGGAGGCGCTGTTCCTGGGCACCACGCTGATCGTGATGTCTCCGCGGCCGGGCCGCATCGTGGCGCGCTACGAGCTCGACTTCGTCCACCAGTTCGCGCGGGATCGCGACGCCCGCGCGGTCAAGACGCTGCCGCGCTTCGCCGCGCTGCGCGAAGAGATCCGCGCCATCGTCCATCGCAGCGATGAGCGCGCGGAGGCCCCGGCATGAGCGCGATCGATCCAGGGCTGGTGTCCCGGGCGCCGCCGATTCAGCCGGCCGTCGCGATCGTGCCCCGCGCCGCGCCGCGCCTCGTCAAGTCGCGAAGCTTCGGCATCGGCGAGCGGTCGACCGTGCCCATCAGTCTTGGCACCGGCGCCGCGATCCTGCTCGCCTGGTATGTGGTGACGCGGGCCGGCTGGGTCGAGCCGCTGTTCCTGCCCCCGCCGGGCGAAGTACTGGAAGCCGCGCGCAGCATCGTGGCGGAGGGCTACGCCAACGCGTCGCTGTGGGCGCATGTCTCGGCCAGCCTGGGCCGCATCCTCGCGGCCGCCCTCATCGCGATCGTGCTGGGCATTCCCGCGGGTCTGGCCATGGGCATGAACCGCTGGGGCAAGGGCATCCTGGACGCCCCGATCGAGTTCTACTGGCCGCTGCCGCCGCTGGCCTACCTGCCGCTGATGATCATCTGGCTGGGCATCGGCGAGACCTCGAAGATCGCGCTGCTCACGCTGGCGATGTTCGCGCCGGTCGTGATGTCGGCGCAGGCGGGGGTGCGCTCCCTGTCGCAGGAGCGCGTGAACGCGGCGCTGTCGCTGGGCGCGACGCGCTGGCAGCTCTTCAAGGACATCGTGCTGCCGTCGGCGCTGCCCGAGATCCTGACGGGCATCCGCATCGCGCTCGGCGTGGGCTGGGGCACCTTGATGGCGGCCGAGCTGATCGCCGCCACGCGCGGGATCGGGTTCATGGTGATGTCGGCCTCGCACTTCCTGTCGACGGACGCCGTGTTCTTCGGCATCGGCGTCATCGCGCTGTGCGCCTTCGCCTTCTCGGCAGCCATGCGGGCGGTGGAACGCCGGCTGGTGCCGTGGAAGGGGCGGCAGTAGCGCGCAGCGCTCGGAGCGAACGGCGAGTCAGAACATCGTGTTCTTGTTCGCCGCTTTCTCGGGCACGTCCTGCACGACGTCCCAATGCGCGACGATCCTGCCGCTCAGGGCAGTCGTCCGACGAAGTCGTCGATCTGGAAGGGCAGGCAGATCGTGTGCGGCAGCGACTTGCTGTGGCTGAACTCGCGCAGCGTCTTGACCAGCAGCGACTTCTCGCGGCAGTCGCCGCGCGTGACGCTGGCGACGCGCTGCCCCGCCGTCTGCAGCCGCGCCATCATGTCCACGGTGTTGCGCGCCGGGACCAGCGTGTCGTCGCTGTAATGGAACATCCTGAACTCGGCCAGCGGCAGGTCGTAGCGCTGGGATCCCGAGGCGGGGCTGTTCACCAGCAGGTGAGGCGTCATGTCGTCATGCTTGCCGGCCCGGTAGTCCGCGAGGAACGAGGGCAGCACCTGACCCCCCGCGTCGAAGACGTCCTTCGGGTCGTAGTCCAGGTGCTGGTAGTCGCGCAGCGCGGCCAGCACGCGGCCCAGGTAGTCGGGGATGCGGCTGAAGTCGGCCTTGTCGGAATACTCGTCGAGCGGCGCACCGGCGGCG
Source organism: Mitsuaria sp. 7 (assembly GCF_001653795.1). Lineage (NCBI taxonomy): Bacteria > Pseudomonadati > Pseudomonadota > Betaproteobacteria > Burkholderiales > Sphaerotilaceae > Roseateles > Mitsuaria sp. 7. Next base: position 2,856,328 of record NZ_CP011514.1, on the reverse strand, counting down.
GCGCGCAGCACCGAGTCCGTCGTGTGGCGGTTGTCGAAGGGACCGTCGCCGGTCGAGACGAGCCGGATCGTCGTGTGGCGCGCCAGGTGCGGCACCGACGCCATCGCCGAGAACGCGCCCTGCGACGGACCGAGCATGCGCAGATCCTTGCCGAGCTGCGCCTGATGGTTCTGCACGAAGTACGCGTTGACGGCGGTCAGCATGTCGACGGTCTGCGCGGCGGTGTCGGCCGCGATCAGGAAGGCCTGCGGCGAGGCGGCCGTGTCGCCCCGGCCGATCAGGTCGGGCGTGAAGTAGACATGCCCCTTGCCGGCCGCGGCGAGCCCGATCAGCACCATGGCGTTCCTGCCGGACGACGGTGCATCGGCGTCGTTGGACTCGGCGCCGCGCTGGCCGATCACCAGCGGCTTGCCGTTGTAGTCGACGGCGGGACCGCCCGGCGCCTGCACCGGATAGACGAGCAGGCCGCTGAGCGTGATCGGTGCGCCGGACGCGTCGAGGCTGCGGTAGCGCACCCGCTTGACCTGGGCGTCGAAGCTGGCGTTGGGCGAGGCGAGGTGGGGCAGTTCATGGCGAAGCAACAGCTTGAGCGCGCCTGTTGCAATGGGGTTTCCGCCGGCATAGTCGTGCGCGAGCACATCGATCAAGCCGTTGATCTGCGCGCTGGCGATCCGCGAGGCGCCCTTCAGTTCCCCGAACTCCACCGGGAGGTCCGTGACCTCACCGTCCAGCGCCCCGCGGCGTTGCTGGCCGGTGTTGAAGGAGGAAACGGCCGTGCCGTTCAACTGGAGGCCGTAAGGCGTGTCGGGCAGCAGCGTCAGCAAGGGCTCGATCGTGCGCGAGCCGGCGATGCCGCCGTTCGGGTTCGCCCACTCGCTGGCGGCGACGACGCCGGTCGGCACCGTGGCCCGTGCCTTGTCGACCAGCTTGAAGTCGTCGCACGCGCCCGGGGTGGCGGCGGTGTAGTCGATGGTCATCAGCGGATCGAGGAAGCCGGCCGTGACGGAGGCTTCCGGGGTGACGCGCAGGACCTTGCAGGCGGGCGCGACGATGTCCGGGCTCTTGCCGCCCGGGTCGCCCTTGTTGCCGCCGCAGGCGGCGAGCAGGAGGGACAGGCTGAGCGCGGTGAACAGGGAGGGGGGTGACGGCGGGGAGAAGCGCATGGCAGTGGGGGCGGGCGTGGGCGGGGAGGGGGCGTGAGTCGAAGCAGGGATCGTCGATGCGCGGCTGCTCCGGCTCAATGCGGCGCATGGGAGGAACGAGGCGAGTCCGACCGGCTCATCAAGAGGGTTGACCCACTCGAATGAGGGGGTGCACGGGGCCGGTGATCGATTGCCGGCCGCGCGTCATCGCGGCGCGCGGCGGCTTATGTAGACTGCTTCTCCGATGAATCCGCCGGCCCGCTTCCCGATCGCAACGCCTGACCCCGGCCTCGACGCCGCGTCCCGCGACCTCCCGACGACCCCGCGCTTCGACCGCCTCGACGCGTTGCGGGGGCTGGCCATGGTCTGGATGACCGTCTTCCACTTCTGCTTCGACCTGAGCTACTTCAAGGTCGTGGTCGAGGACTTCTACCGCGACCCGTTCTGGACCTGGCAGCGCAGCGGCATCGTCAGCCTGTTCCTGCTGTGCGCGGGCATGGGCCAGGCGGTGGCGCTGGCGCAGGGCCAGACGGCCGACCGCTTCTGGCGCCGCTGGGGTCAGGTCATGGCCTGCGCGCTGCTGGTGTCGATCGGCTCGTGGTGGATGTTCCCGCGCTCCTTCATCAGCTTCGGCGTGCTGCACGGCATGGCGCTGATGCTGATCCTGGTGCGCTTCGGCTTCTCCAGACTGCCCACGGCCGCGCTGTGGCTGCTGGGCGTGGTCGCGGTCGCGCTGCCGTTCCTCGTCGCCGATCCCTTCTTCGACACCCGCACCACCAACTGGGTCGGCCTGGTCACGCGCAAGCCGCTGACCGAGGACTTCGTCCCCATCCTGCCGTGGCTGGGCCCGATGCTGTGGGGCTGCGCGCTGATGCGCGTCGGGGCGGTGCGCACGTGGATGCAGCGCCCGCTGCTGCCGGCGGTGCGTCCGCTGGCGGTGATGGGGCGGTGGTCGCTGTCGTACTACATGCTCCACCAGCCGGTGATGATCGGCGCCCTGATGGCGGCTCGGAAGCTGGGCTGGTTGTGAGGGGCCGGCTCTGACGGGGCGGCCGTAGGGCGGCAGGCGGTCGAGGGTGCGCGACAATCGCGTCCATGAGTTCCTCCCCTTCCTCCTCCAAGACCCAGATCCTGTTCGGCTTCCACGCCGTCACCGTGCGGCTGAAGACGGCGCCTGCCTCGGTGCAGGAGATCCTGTTCGACGCCACGCGCAAGGACCAGCGCATGCGCGGCTTCCTCGAGAAGGCCGAGGCGGCGGGTGCGAAGCTCGTCGAGAGCGACGACGACCGCCTCAAGGCGCTGTGCGGCACGCACCGCCACCAGGGCGTGGTGGCGCGGGTGAAGGCGGTGGCGCAGTCGCATTCGCTGGACGAGGTGCTGGAGCAGGTCGAGGGCCCGCCGCTGGTGCTGGTGCTGGACGGCGTGACCGATCCGCACAACCTGGGCGCCTGCCTGCGCGTGGCCGACGGGGCCGGCGCGCATGCGGTGGTTGCGCCCAAGGACCATGCGGTGGGGCTCAACGCGACGGTGGCCAAGGTCGCCAGCGGCGCCGCGGAGACCGTGCCCTACCTGATGGTCACCAACCTGGCGCGCTCGCTCAATGAGCTCAAGGAGCGCGACATCTGGGTGATCGGCACCTCGGACCAGGCGGAGAAGACCCTGTACGACCTGGACCTGACGGGGCCGGTGGCGCTGGTGCTCGGCGCGGAAGGCGACGGCATGCGCCAGCTGACGGCGAAGACCTGCGACGAGCTCGTGCGCATCCCGATGCAGGGCGCGGTGGAGAGCCTGAACGTCTCGGTCGCGGCCGGCGTGTGCCTGTACGAGGCGCTGCGTCAGCGTCAGAAGAAGGCTTGAAAGGGCCTGAAAGGGCCTGAGAAGGCCTGAACAGCGACGCGAGATAATCGCGCCCATTCCGGCGCCCACGAGGCGCCGTTCCAAACTCCGCCTCCCATTCCCCCATCCCCCGGGTATCGCCATGCCAGTCATCGAAGTCACGCATCCCCTCGTCAAGCACAAGATCGGCCTGATGCGGGAGGGCGACATGTCCACCAAGAAGTTCCGCGAGCTGACCGGCGAGGTCGCGCGGCTGCTGGCCTACGAGGCGACGGCGGACTTCCCGCTCGAGAAGACGACGATCGAGGGCTGGTGCGGCCAGGTCGAGATCGACCAGATCGCCGGCCGCAAGGTCACGGTGGTGCCCATCCTGCGCGCGGGCCTGGGCATGCTGGACGGCGTGCTGGACATGATGCCCAACGCCAAGGTGAGCGTGGTGGGCCTGGCGCGCGACCACGAGACGCTGCAGCCGGTGAACTACTTCGAGAAGTTCGTCGGCAAGCTGGACGAGCGCACCGCGCTGATCGTCGATCCGATGCTGGCGACGGCGGGCTCGATGATCGCGACGGTGGACCTGTTGAAGCAGCGCGGCTGCAAGGACATCCGCGCGCTGGTGCTGGTGGCGGCGCCGGAAGGCGTGGCGGCGCTGAACAAGGCGCATCCGGACATCCGCTGCTGGACCGCGGCGATCGATTCGCACCTCAACGAGAACGGCTACATCATCCCGGGCCTGGGCGACGCCGGGGACAAGATCTTCGGGACGAAGGACGTCTGAGCTTCCTGCCCGCCAGATGAGCGGCGGGGTCTCAGTCGCGGTCATGTCCCGTTCCCTCGAAGTCACCGACACCACCGTCGTCATCCGGCCCACGCCGTCGATGATGCCGTTGTGGGCGTTCGCCTTCGCGACCGCCTTGAGCTGGATGTTCTGGAAGTTCGGCTTCTACGAGGTCAGCTGGAAGGCGCTCTGGCTCCTGCTGTTTCCCTCGCTGGCACTGATGGGCGCAGCGCTGGAGTTCATCGATGCGCGCATCTCCGTCACGACCATCGATCGGGCGCGCGATCTGGTGCTGATCGAGCGCCTGCCTTGGTTCGGGCTCCCCGCGAAGCAGCGCAGGTATGCGCTGTCAGACTTCGCCGCCGTCGAATCGCATTCGGCCAGTGCCGGTCGCTCGCTGAGGTGCCGGGTGTCCCTGGTCACGACCGGTCTGCGCTCGTTGGTGCTGCTGAACGGCAGCGGCGGGTATAGAACCAAGTCCTTCTGGCACGCGCCGATACCCGCTGAAACGGAAGAGGCAGAGGCAGTTCGAACAGCGGTGGCGCGGGTCACTGGGCTCACGGACATGGGGTATCGAGGCACGCTCGGGATGAGCGTGGTGGGGTATGAGGCGATCGACGCCTAGGTAAGAATTGAGGCACACAACAGGTCAGGTGAATTTGAATGTTCGGCCTTGCTCGAAAGCCTGCAGCGCCCGTAGCTGCGAGCGCAGTGCATCTCTACTTTTCTGATGCGGCTGTCATCGTGGCTGCAATGCATCGAAATCTCGAAGGCATCTACTTCGAGCAAGCGGACGCGACGGTTCGATTGGCTGGCGTCCCGTCGGCGCACGAGCTGGGTCGGGCCTTTCAGTCCGCCTTCCAAAGCTTCTCGATGGTGGATGCTGACCTCCGTGGTGCGAAGAGGTCCGACTGGCCGGCGTTCAAGGCTTCGGGCGCGCGCTCGGTCAAGCAGTTTGAGGACGAATTCCGCCCTGTCAGCTGCTACAGCCTCAATCCAGGCAATGCCATTGTTCGTGCGAGTACGCCGCACGCGCGCAAGTCTGAAGTCGAGCTGTCGACCTCTTTCAATCCGCTTCAGTCTGCGGAGGCCATCGGTGCGCGGCTACTGCGACTACTCGAAACGGCCAAGGCCAGTTGAGCAGAGTCCGGAACGTGACCGTAGGGATATTTCCGCTTCCGCTGCACAGCCAGCTTCTGCTTCAGGAAATGTTGGGACACGAATCGGCCACGGTCCGCATGCAGCACACCAAGCTCTTCCCATGAACTCCAAAGAATTCGTTCAAGGTCTCGTCCGAAGCGTCCACGAATCCAGCATCGCAGGAGTAGTCGCGACGCTCAGATCACCGAGCGGACGGCGACCTGCGGTGCGTGTGACCGAACTCAGCGAATGGTTTAAGGGCCTGTCTGAGGCGGATCAATTGCGTTTGACCCAGGTCATCGAATTGGCAGTCCATTCCGCGCTCTTTGGCACCTTATGCGTGCTGGATGGCGTGCGTGCTGTCGAAGACAGTCCGACGAGAGCTGAACTGCATTTGCTGGCTGTAGGCCCGACTGGCGCCGAGCGGCTGAACTCGCCGGATGCAGGGCCATTGCATGACTTTTATCAGGCCTGTGTATTCGAGCGCGTCTTCAATCAAAAGGTGCAATGAAACGCTCGAAGCGCCGCGCCTCGGATCCATGTGACCGACCGCGCGGAGCGCTGCTCCATGTGAGCATCACTGCCGTGGAACGATGCGTTGTCCTGACCGTTCTTGCTACTACAGCTTGCAACGTCCGCACGAGGCCCCTTCTTCTTTCCCCGGCCTCTGTGGACAACTCTGTTGGCAGACCTAGGGCGAGCACTGCAACGCGTTGATTCCTATGGCATCCGCTTCGATTGCCCGGAAATGAGGCAGCACTGACCGAGGCGCCGACATCGAGAGGGGGTGTTGTCTGCTTCAGGCTGAAGTCCAACGCTGCGTCCCATGGCCAACAATGGGCGTCTGCACGCACCCGCTCATCCGTCTCCATGGTTCTCGACCCCTTCACCTTGCTCGTCCTCACCGCGGCCATGGCCGCGGCCTCGGCGCTGTACCTGGCCGCGGAATGGGGCAGCGTGCGCGAACGGTCGCTGCTGCTCTGGAGCACGGGCTTCGCCATCATCGCCGTGGGCAGCGTGCTGGCCCTGCTGCGTTCCAGCGGGCATGTGCTGTTCGGCATCTGGTTTCCCAATGGCCTGCTGATCGGCGCCCACTGGATGTTCCTGGCCGGCGTCGCGCGATTCACGCGCACGCGGCTGCCACGCGCCTGGTGGCTGCTGGTCGTCGTGTGGCTCGCCATGCTGCTGCTTCCCGACAGGCCCTGGTGGTCCAAGGCGATGCTGGGCATCCAGTCCCTGATGATCGCCGTCATCACCCTGCGCGCCGGTCTGCTGCTGCGTCCTCACGGCGGCGTGTTGAGCCCGGGCGCGGCGCAGCTGCGCTTCGTCCTGGTGGCCCACGGCCTGTTCTACCTCGCCAAGGCCGCCACGACCCTGGCGCCGGAGGCTGTCGTCAACCTCGCCGGTTTCCGCGGCACGGTGATCCTCGTGTCCCTGGTGGAAGGCGCGATGGCGATCATGCTGCTCGCGATGTCCATGACCGGCACCGAGCGGCATCGCCGCGAGGAACGCATCGCGGAGATCGCCGCACGCGACCCGCTGACCAATCTGGACAACCGGCGCGCGCTCTATCTGCGCGCCCCGGCGCTGCTGGGGCAGGCATCCCCGGCTAGCCCCTGCGCCCTGCTGCTCATCGACATCGACCACTTCAAGCAGGTCAACGACCTTCACGGCCACGCCGCCGGGGATCGTTTGCTGATGACGCTGAGCGACCTCATCCGCGGCGCACTGCCCCCGGACGCGATCGCGGCCCGGCTGGGCGGGGACGAATTCGTGATCCTGCTGCGAGGCGTCTCCGACGTCGCCGCGCAGGCGTTGGGCCAGGACTTGCGCGAAACGTTCTCGCGGCAGGCGCGCGAGATGTTCGTGACGCCGGAACCGGTGTCGCTGAGCATAGGCGCGACCTTGTCCGGCCAGCCCGACGCGGAACTCTCGCACTGGCTCAAGCAGGCGGACGAGGCCCTCTACGCCTCCAAGCGCAAGGGACGCGACCGGATGGAACTGATCCCGTTCGTGCCCGGACCGCCGCGCTGACCTGCCTGGTCGATGCCGGCGACAAGCAAGACCTGGCCCCCAGAAGAAGTCATCCGGACAACAGGCAGAATCCGGACGTACGGGGCGAGGCCGGCGTCAGGCCTGCCGGGAAGCGCCTCTTGAGGAATGGAGCAGCATCAATGGCACTGACGAAGAAGGGCGAGTTCTGGTACGGGACCACATCCGGCGATACCCAGGCCGAACTGCGCAGCTACAGCGTGGCGAATCGCCATGAGGCCACCAGGTTTGCCACGTCCAAATGCGATTGCGGATGCCGGACCTTCGCGCTGCAGACGGATGAAGAGGCCGGCGTGGCCATCCGCACCTGCACCGACTGCGGGCTGGAACACCTGATGGGCGACAGTGCGGACCACGTCGAAGAAGCCGCGCCTGAGACGCACGAGTGCGTGTGCGAGAACGAGGTGTTCGAGCTGGTGTCCGGCGTCTCCGTGTACGAAGGCACCCATGACGTGCGCTGGTACTACATCGCCTGCCACTGCGTGGAATGCAACCTGGTCGGGGTCTTCGCGGACTGGAAGTGCGAAGCAGGCGATGCGGCGGCTTTCCTTGCCAAGGTCTGAGCATGACGTCGTCGACCTGAGTACGACGCAGCCGCCGAGATCGTCTCGCGTGGAATGAAAAACGGGACGCCGAGGCGTCCCGTGCTGCTTCCGCAATGGAATCAGAGGATGTCCATCCAGGAGACCTCACAGCTGCCGGCCCGCTGCGGGAGCGTGTCGTCAATATGGACATTGACGAGCCTTCCGGAGGCGAGAGCGGCGTGCGCTGCAGCAATGAGATGCTTGAACTTGGCATCGATGATGACGCGCTGTGTTTCTCGGCATGTCAGGTTGCTGGGGACGTTCAGCGGCGTCGTGAACCAGAGTTCAACGGTGTTGTCGTAGAGATCGTTGGAGTAGTTGCCGACGGACCGGATCTTGGCGATCTTCAACCCTTCGATCGTCTCTTCGGCCGCATGAGCAGGCAGGGTGGACATGGCGGTCAGCAGACCGGCCGCAGCGCACATGGCGCCGAGCTTCGAACGTTTCATCTGGTTCCTCCCAAATTGAGGCGAGGAGAATAACGGAGCGAACGGGGTCAGACCGGTGGAAAGCGATTCACACCCTCTGCGGGCAGCTTGTGCATGCAAGCCGTGAACAGCGGATGGACGAGCCAGCCGTTCAGCCATGTCCGCACGGACGGGACGTCCAGCGTTGCAAACCATTCCGGGTCCACCGAGGCGAACTGGCGGACGAAGGGCATCACTGCCAGATCGGTGGCGCATGACGTTGCGCCGCCGAGGCAGCGCGCGTCGCGCAGTCGTGCCTCCAGCTGTCGCAGCAGCACATCCACTGCCTGGTCGCGGTGTGCGTCCGGCGCGAGGGTCTCACCCGCGTAGCGCTGGGGGTACTTCCAGCGGTCCAGGTGATGCTTGAAGTCGCCGTCATTGCGCTGCAGCAGGTCAAGGTTCGCAGGCGACTGCGCCCGCGCCCACCAGCCCTGCGTATCGGGCTCAGCCAGCGCCCAGCGCATGATGTCCCAGCTCTCCTCGATCACGCTGCCATCGGGCAGCTGCAGCACCGGTACCGTCGCCTTGGGCGACAAGGCCAGCAAGCTGGCCGGCTTGTCGCGCAGGCTGACCTCCACCGCGTCGAAGTCCCGCCCGGCTTGCAGCAGTGCCATCCGCGCGCGCATCGCGTAGGGGCAGCGGCGGAAGGTGTAGAGCCGCGGCAACGGGCTCAACGCACCCACAGGACCTCGAACTGCTGTCGGATGGAAGCGACCTGTATCGACACCTCATCGCCTTCGCATTTGCCCAGCAGGGCCCTGCCCAACGGGGCTTCGCCGCTGATGACCTGGACGAGTTGAGCGCCGTTCACCAGTTGCATGCTGCCCCCGTCCGGGCCGAGAAAGAGCTGTTGCTGCCTGTCGTCGGCATCGACCAGGCAGACCAGCGCGCCGAGCTGTATGCCTTTGCTGGTGTCGTAGGGGCGCGGGCGGAACTGGCGCCAATGGGTCATCGCCTGGTGGATGGCTTCGGCGCGACGAGCCTGGCCGGTGGCCAGGTAGGCGGCTTCCAGACCCAGGGTGTCGTACTTGTTCTCGGCGATGTTCTCTTCGTGAGTCGCCGTTTCATGCGCCGCGCGCGCGGCCTGTTCGACTTGCAGCAGGTCTTCGGCGAGCCGTGCCAGCACCTGCTGCTGCAGCAAGAATTTATCCATGATGAAAGTTTGGCATTTCGAACGGGCGGACTCGCCTCGATTGTGAAGGCCGGGCGTGCAAGCCCTCTATGCTGCCGGCCGTCGGACGCCTCGACGCGCCGGCAACAACATCGACAGAGGGAGGATAAACATGGATTCGATCGAGCAATCGCTCCCGGCGCCGGCGTACACCGGTCCGTTCGCCTTTTTCCGACGCCATTGGAACGGCGACTACCCGCTCGGACGCTCGTACTGGGTCAACAACGTCCTCCTGTCGCTGGGCGCGGTGCTCCTGGGCTTGATGGTCGTGCGCTGGCTGTCCGACCGCGCGCAGTACCGCTACTCCTCGATCGCCATCATGGCGACGATGGTCCTGGCCTACACCTGCTCGCTCTGGGCCATGCGCGGCACCTGGATGTCCGCGTCCAAGCACACCTCGCGAGGCGGTCATCGCGGCTGGGCCATCACGGCCCAGGTGATGCTCTGCCTCGGGCTGGTGAAGGCCGCCGTCGACGTGCGCCAGCTGTGGCCCCAGATGAAGGAGCATTGGCAGATCGCCACCGGTGAGGTGTTCGGCTCGAACGCGAGGATCGAGCTGCGGGCCGGCGGCCAGTCGCTGCTGTTGGCGGGCGGCATCCATGAAGGCAGCGCCGAGCAGCTGGAGGCGGCCCTGCGCGCGAACCCGGGCGTGCGCACGGTCGTGTTCTCCTCGCCCGGAGGCTGGATCCGCGAGGGCGAGCGCCTGGCCGACGTCGTCCGCAGCCGCGGGCTGAACACCTACGTCGAAGGCGGGTGCGCGTCGGCGTGCACGATCGCGTTCCTGGCAGGGAAGGACCGCGCCGCGGCGCCCAATGCCCGCATCGGCTTCCATGCCGGCCGGCGCGTGGGCGGCGGCGGTCCTTCGGCGTCCGCGCGCGACGCCGACGAGCTGCGGGCGGTCTACCGGAGAGCCGGCGTGGAAGGGGCCTTCGTCACCCGGGTCCTGAGCACGCCGTACGAGGGCATGTGGTTCCCGACGGTGGACGAGATGCTGGCCGCGAAGGTGCTCACGCGCCGCAGCATCGGCGGAGAAACGGCGGCGATGGCCACGGCGTTCAAGTCCCGGGAGGCCTGGGCCGCGACGCTGAAGCAGACCGAAGCGTTCGCCGCGCTGGAGGAGCGGGCGCCCCAGGACTTCGCGCGCATCCTGGATGCCGCCTGGGCGAAGGCGCAGGCGGGGGCGACGGACACGGAAGTGAGCATGGCGGCGCGCGCGCAGGTGACGCCGATCGTCTCCCGACTGCTGCCGCAGACCAGCGATGCCACGCTCATCGCGTATCACCAGCTGCTGGTCAAGGAGTTCGAGGTGCTGCTGGAGAAGGATCCGGCGGTGTGCGTGGAAGCGGCCTTCCCGACGGGCAAGCCGGTCAACCTCATGAGCCTGTTGCCCAAGGAGATGGTGGCGGAGGAACTGCGGCTCCTGGCCCAGGTGATCCGGGAGGCGGATCCGAAGCGGGTGAAGCGGCCGGCCCAGTCGGAACTGGCCCTGGTGGCGGGACGCGCGGCGAGGAAGATGACCGATCAGCAGCGGGACATCTTCGCCGACGAGACGTCCCGCGCGAAGGCGAGCCCGGCGGCGGTGTGCGGCGCGACGCTGGTGTTCTTCAAGGGACTGGGCGACATCCCGCTGGCGGAGCGGGGACGGGGCCTGCGGGTGCTGTTCTCGGGCTGAGGATCCGCGCCCGCGGCTCACACCACGCCTAGCGCCCCCAGCACGCCACCCGCCAGCACCATCCAGACGATGCCGATCTTGGTCCGCATCGTGAGCACCACGGTCGCGACGATCATCGCGAGCGTCGCCCAGCGGTGACCGGGATCGACGAGGTAAGGAGCCGCCAGCAACCAGCCCGTCGCGATCATCAGGCCGAGCGTCAGCGGGGCCATGCCGACGGTGAACGCACGCACCCCGAGGTGCTCGCGGTTGTTGCGCGCCCATCGCGTCGCCGCCACGACCAGCGTGGTCGACGGCAGCAGGATGCCGGCCATCGCCGCGGCCGCGCCCAGCAGCCCCGACACGTTGAAGCCCAGCACCGCGACGAAGAGGATGTTCGGGCCCGGCGCCGCCTGCGCCAGCGCGATCGAACTGGTGAAGCTCTGGTCCGTCAGCCAGTGGCGTTCGTCGACCAGGTAGCGGTGCATGTCCGGCGCCGTCGTGATCGCGCCGCCGATCGACAGCAGCGACAGCATCAGGAAATGCAGCATCAGCGCGCCGAGTTCGGGCCAGCTCAGCGTGCCGACCAGCATCTGGGTCCATCCGGCGTGAGCACCGACCTGCGCGCCGACCTGCGCGGCGGCGCTCATGGGCGGACTCCCGCGCGGCTGCGCTTGAGCGCGATCAGCGCCAGCGTCATGCCCTGGCCTCCCACGCTCAGCACGATCCAGAACAGGGGCAGCTTGAGCCAGACCGTCGCGCCGAACACCAGCGCCGCGAGCGCCAGTCCGGGCGCCAGGCCGATGGGGTTCTTCTTCAGCGAGGGCAGCAGCTTGAAGCCCGTCGCCAGGATCAGCCCGGCCGACACCGCACCCATGCCGCGCAGCGCGCCGGTCATGCGCGGCGAAGCCAGCCAGGTCGTCGACAAGGCCGCCAGGATCAGCACGATCACGGCGGGGAACAGCATCATCCCGGCCAGCGCGACCAGCGCGCCGCGCAGACCGAAGAAGCGGTCGCCGATCATCAGCGAGATGTTCACGATGTTCGGCCCGGGCAGCACCTGCGCGACGGCGAGCGTCTCGACGAACTCCTCGCGCGTCATCCAGTTCAGACGCTCGACCAGTTCCCGCTGCGCCACCGCCAGCACGCCGCCGAAGCCCTGCAGCGCCAGCCAGGTGAAAGCCCAGAACAGCTGGGAGAGGGACTCGGGTTGCGCGAGCGCGGGTGCGGGCGCAGGGTCGGGCAGGACTGGCGCGGCGCCCGGCTCGGCGCCTTCAGGGGAGGAGGGCGGTCCGGAGGAGGCCTCCGCGCTCACCGTTGTCCCTTCAGCACATCCGGATTGACGATGTTGGACGGCTTGCCGGCCATGTAGTTGAGGACGTTGTCGAACGCCGCGTCGAAGTACATCTGGTAGCTGTCCTGCTCGACGTAGCCGATGTGCGGCGTGCACACGGCGTTCTCGAGGCGCAGCAGCGGATGGCCCTGGAGGATGGGCTCGGACTCGAACACGTCCACCGCCGCCATGCCGGGTCTGCCGCGGTTCAGGCCGGAGACCAGCGCGCCGTCGGCGACCAGTTCGGCGCGCGAGGTGTTCACGAAGAGCGAGGTCGGTTTCATCCGCGCCAGGTCCTCGGGGCTCACGATGCCGGTGGTCTCGTCCGACAGCCGCAGGTGCAGGGTCAGCACGTCCGACTGCTCGAAGAAGGCTTCGCGGGTGTCCGCGGCCTGGTGGCCGTCGGCCTGCGCGCGCAGCCGCGAGGCCTCGCTGCCCCAGACCAGCACCTGCATGCCGAAGGCCTTGCCGTAGCCGGCGATCAGCTGGCCGATCTTGCCGTAGCCCCAGATGCCCAGCGTCTTGCCGCGCAGCACCATGCCCAGGCCGAAGTTCGGCGGCATCGAGCCGGACTTCAGGCCCGACTGCTGCCACACGCCGTGCTTGAGCGTCGAGATGTACTGCGGCAGCCGCCGCATCGCGGCCATGATCAGCGCCCAGGTCAGCTCCGCGGGGGCGATCGGCGAACCTCCACCCTCGGCCACGGCGATCCCGAGCCGGGTGCAGGCGTCGACATCGATGTGCTTGCCGACGCGTCCGGTCTGCGAGATCAGTTTGAGCTTGGGCAGCTTCTCCAGCAGTTGGCGGGGGAAGTGGGTGCGTTCGCGGATCGTCACCAGCACTTCGGCGTCACGCAGCCGGACCGACAGCTGTCCGATGCCCTTGACGGTGTTGGTGAAGACCTTGGCGTTCAGCGCGTCCAGCTTGGCGGCGCAAGGCAGCTTGCGCACGGCGTCCTGGTAGTCGTCGAGGATGATGATGTTCATAGGCGTGCGGGCTCCGATCCTACTCGCCTGGATCGGTCACCCCAAGGCCATTGGGCGAGCGGCGTGCAACAGATCGGAACAGGCACTAGCATCGCGCCCGCATCGCATCCCCCAATCCCAGACAAGGAGATCCCCATGGACATGTACGCCGCCACCGTGCCGGTGTTCGACCGCATGCTAAGCAACATGCAGACCTGGATCCGCACCGCGCGCGATCACGCCATCGCCAAGGGCTTCGACGAATCGGTCTACCTGACGCTGCGCCTGGCGCCGGACATGCTGCCGCTGCCGCGCCAGGTGCAGATCGCCAGCGATGCCGCCAAGAGCGGCACCGCGCGCCTGGCCAGCATCGAGGTGCCGAGCTGGCCCGACAGCGAAGCGAGCCTGGAAGAGCTGATCCAGCGCATCCAGAAGACCCGCGACTTCATCAAGACGGTCACGCCCGAGCAGATCAACGGCTCCGAAACCCGTGCGGTCAGCGTGCCGCGCCGCGACAAGGAGCCGCTGAAGTTCGAAGGCCAGGACTTCGCCCGGTTCTACAACCTGCCCAACTTCTTCTTCCACGCCACCACGCTGTATGCGCTGCTGCGCAACGCCGGCGTGCCGCTGGGCAAGATGGATTTCCTGGGCCAGCCCAAGTAATCAGCCGAGCAGGCGACGCAGCAGGCTCTTGCCCTGCTCGAGCTGCCGGTTGAGCGCGATCAGGCGGGCTTCTGCTTCCGCCTGGTCGAAGCTCCGGGCCACTTCCGTGTAGATCGCCGTCCGCAGGTGCCACAGGTCCTGCGGATGCCGCGCATGGACGATGTGGCGGAGCAGGGCGGTGACGCGCTCCTGCGTGTCGGCGCCCGCGTCGACGGCCAGGTCGGCGACGCTGGCGCGGAACGCCGCCCGCAGTCTCGCCATCGTGCGGGCGCTCGCCTGCGGCCGGCGACCTTCGCCGGGCCACAGCCGCATCAGGCTCTGGAAGATGGAATCCCCGCTGCGCCGCCGCGTCGGCGCATCGTTCATCGCCGCGCCGCCGGCACTGCCGAGGCGGCCTGCCGGTTCCACCCAGGACTGGGTGTCCACCGCGCGCGTTTCGAAATCGTCTGGCTCGAGGGCTTCCACCGCTTCGGCCGCTTCGACGATCTCATCCCATCGGGACAGACCTGGAATCGCTTTCATGGGCTGCGTTCTTCTTGTCCTGGTTGATGAACGCGCGTCCCTCGACGTCCCTTTGCGGGCTTGCTCTATCGCGCGGCGTCCGGGCTCTCGGAGGCCTGGATCGCGAGACGATTGTGGAAGTCGGCCTTGTAACAAGATGCTCGGATAAGGCGGTGACGGCGGCCTCAATTCGTGCTCAAGTTCTCGCTCCGGCGGCCGATAACGGGCTGAATGGGCGGGTCGCCGGTGTCCGCGGCACGCCCAGGGCGGAGATTCCAGGCAGGGAAATAGGCGGTTGGCACCGTCCATTTGCCGGGATGCCTCCGGGAACGCACGGACACAATCCCGTACAGGCGGCCCATGGGCCTGAGCCGGCTCGTCCGGCCGTGCCCGCCGGACCGCTCCACCGTGCCCCGAAAGCCCGACCACATGGACATCGCCCGCCCCAGCATGCCGAACTTGAGCGTTCCCGCCCCGCTGGCCCAGGAATGGGAGCAACTGCTGACCCGCGCCCGCGAGGGCTCGCTCCCGTTGCCGGAGCTGATGGACCGGGGCAATTTCTTCCAAGGCCAGAATCTCGGCGATGCCGCCGCCCATCTGTATGAGACGTGGCTCTCGCAGGTGGGGCAGCCGCCCGCCGCGCGTCTGGTGGCGCTCTACAACTGGGGCACCGTGCTGGGCAACATCCAGCAGCACGAGCGCGCCGAGCAGGTCTACCTGCAGGCGCTGGCGATCAGCCCCAGCTTTGCCCAGGCGCGTCTGAATCTCGGTCATCAGCTGGAGCATCTGAAGCGGATCGACGAGGCGCTCGTCGCCTGGCGCGAGGTCTATGAAGGGTCGGGGCCGATGGAGGCCCTCGGCGCCGATCAGACCGGTCTGCGTACCCATGCGTTCAACAACGCCGCGCGGCTGCTGGAACTGCAGCGTCGTTACGACGAGTCGGAAGCGCTGATGGTGCGCAGCCTCACGCTCAATCCCGAGCAGACGGACGTGATGCAGCATTACGTGCACATCCGCCAGAAGCAGTGCAAGTGGCCGGTTTACGAGGCGTTCGGAGAAGTTACGCACAACAAGCTGCTCATTGCCACCTCATTGCTGGCAACGCTGAGCGCCACCGATGATCCTGCGCTTCAGATGGGCGCCGCGCAGCGCTTCGTCCACGAGAAGGTGACGAAGCAGAAGGAGGCGCTCTGGCGCCACCCGGTCTCTGTGGCGGCGCGCCAGCAGGGCGGCAAGATCAAGATCGGCTACCTGTCCGGTGACCTGTGCATGCATGCCGTCGGTCTGCTGACCGCCGAGCTGTACGAGCTGCACGATCGCGAAAAATTCGAGATCCACGCCTTCGACTGGAGCCGCGAGGACGGCACGGCACTGCGCAAGCGGATCCTGATGTCGATGGACAAGGTCTGGCGACTGGGCGCGATGGACGACGCCACCGCCGCCAAGCTGATCGCGCAGGCGGGGATCGACGTGCTGGTCGACCTGCAGGGGCTGACCAGCGGCGCCCGCCCGAACATCCTGGCCCATCGGCCGGCACCGGTGCAGGTCAGTTACCTGGGCTTGCCGGCGACTTCGTTGCTGCCCGGCGTGGATTGGATCCTGGCGGATCACTTCACGATGCCGCCCGAATACCTGCCGTACTGCAGCGAAAAGCCCATTTTCCTGCCGCATTGCTATCAGGTCAGCGATCGCAAGCGCGAGATCGGCGCCGATCCGACGCGAGCCCAGTACGAGCTTCCCGAGGACGCCTTCGTCTTCTGTTCGTTCAACAACAACCACAAGATGAACGCCGAGATGTTCGGCGCCTGGATGCGCATCCTGCAGGGGGTGCCGAACTCGGTGCTGTGGCTGCTGGCGGACAACGAGTGGGCCAAGACCAACCTCCGGCGCGAGGCCGAGGCCGCAGGCATCGATGCGTCGCGGCTGATCTTCGCCCCGCGTGTGGCGCCGCCGGACTACCTGGCGCGCTTCCAGCTGCCGGACCTCGTGCTGGATACCTTCCCCTACAACGCCGGCACGACCGCCAGCGACTGTCTCTGGATGGGCACGCCCATCCTCACCCGCTCTGGCCGCAGCTATATCTCCCGCATGTGCGGCAGCCTGCTGACGGCCGTCGGCCTGCCGGACCTGATCACCTTCTCGGTCGAGGAATACGTTCAGCGCGCCATCCAGATCGGGCTGAATCCTGGCCGGGCGAAGTCCTACAAGCGCTATCTGCGGGACGAAGGGCGCAACAGCGCACTTTTCGACATGCCGGCCATCGTTCGTGACATCGAGCGCGAATTCGAGCAATTGGCACTCGCCCATCGCGACTGAACTTGACAACATCCGATAAATGAACCGGCCGCACGACCCCTTCTTCGACGGTGACCAGCGCGCCCGCGGCCCTGGCCTGCGCCTGGCCGCGGAAGACGGCCAGCGTGCGCCCGGTATCCCCGACGCGCCGCATGATCCGCTCGCGGATCTGGCGCAGCAGCCGGCGGTCGATCCGCTGCTGCAATGCCTGTCCTGGCTGACGCAGCATCATGGCCGCGCCCGCTCGGTGGAATCGCTGCGCGCCGGCGCGCCCGTCGAAGGCGCGCTCAGCCCGGATCAGGCCATCCGCCTGATGCGCGAAGCCGGCTACAACGCCGGCCTGCTGCGCAAGGGCATCGAAGAGATCAATCAGCTGCTGCTGCCGGCGGTGCTGCTGCTCAACGGCGGCGACGCCTGCGTGCTGGTGCGCCGCCTGGACGACGACGGCTCGGGCGCCGTGCGCTACGAGGTCGTGTTCCCCGGCCCCGAGGCCGCGAGCTGCGTCGCCCCCGCCTCCGAGCTGGACCAGGAGTACAGCGGCTTCATCCTTGCGATCGCGCCGCAGGAGGTCTCGCAGGCCAAGCCGATCGCCGGCGCGAAGGACGACACGCCGCTGCTGCAGGCCGACTCGCACTGGCTGTTCGGCACGCTGAAGCGCTTCATCCCGTACTACCGCTCGGCGATGCTCGCCGCGCTGCTGAGCAACGTGCTCATGATGGTGTCCGGCCTGGTGACCTCGGTCATCTACGACAAGGTCATCCCGCACCAGGCCTTCGTCACGCTGTGGACGCTGGCCGTCGGCGCCGGTCTGGCGCTGATCTTCGACCTCTTCGCGCGGCAACTGCGGGCGCACTTGATCGATCTCGCCGGCCGCAAGACCGACCTGATCGTCGGCGCCAAGCTGTTCCGCCAGACGCTGGGCGTGCGGATGGAACATCGGCCCGCATCGGCGGGCTCCTATGCGCATTACCTCGCGCAGGTGGAGGTCGTGCGCGACTTCTTCACCTCGGCCACGATGTCGGTGCTGACGGACCTGCCGTTCGTGGTGCTCTTCGTCGCGATGACCTTCATCATCGGCGGCCCGCTGGGCTGGGTGCTGATGGCGGCGATCCCGCTGATGCTGCTGATGAGCTTCGGCATCCAGGGCTACCTGCGCCGCGCGATGCGCACCAACATGACCGAGGCGGCCGACCTGCACGGCACGCTGGTCGAGGCGCTGGAAGGCCTCGAGGACCTCAAGACCACCGGCGCCGAAGGCCGCTTCCTGCGCCGCTACGAACACAGCACCGCCATCGTCGCCGAGTCCGCCCTCAAGGCCCGCACGATGGCCAGCTGGAGCATGAACATCTCGATGACCATGCAGCAGGCGATCAACCTGGTGATGCTGGTCTGGGGCGTCTACCTGATCAACGAGAGCGTGATCAGCGCCGGCGCGCTGATCGGCGCGGTCATGTTCGCCGGCCGCGCCACGGTGCCGCTGAACAGCCTGGTGAGTCTGGCGACCCGCTACCAGGGCGCGCGGGCGGCGATGCTGTCGCTGAACTCGGTGATGAGCGCGCCGGTGGAGCGCGACTCCGCCCGCAACTACGTCCCGCTGAACCAGATCACCGGCCGCATCGGCCTGAACGACATCGGGTTCTCGTACCCGGCGCAAGGTGACGCGCAGTCGCCGAAGGTGCTGCGCAATGTGACCATGCGCGTGCAACCGGGCGAACGCCTCGCGATCCTGGGCCGCATCGGCAGCGGCAAGTCGACGGTGCTGCGCATGCTGGCCGGCCTGTATCAGCCGACCGAGGGCCACGTCGAGATCGACGGCATCGATCTGCGCCAGGTCGACCCGGCGGAGTTCCGCAGCAAGGTCGGTTTCGTGTCGCAGGAGCCGCGGCTGTTCCATGGCACGCTGCGCGACAACGTCCTGATGGGGCGCCACGTCGATGCGCAGCGGCTCGTCGAGGTTGCCAAGCTCACCGGCCTGGACCGCGTCGTCGCCGGTCATCCGATGGGCTGGGACCTGCCGGTGGGTGAAATGGGATCGCTGCTGTCCGGCGGCCAGCGTCAACTGGTCGCGCTCGCGCGCAGTCTGGTCACCAAGCCGCAGATCCTGTTGATGGACGAGCCGACCAGCTCGATGGACGCGCAGTCCGAGATCGCCTTCCTCCGTCAGCTCCGCGACGCCGCCGGCGCGTGCACGCTGATCATGGTCACGCACCGTCCGGCGGTGCTCGAGCTGGTGTCGCGCATCGTCGTCGTCGACACCGGACGCCTCGTCATGGACGGTCCCCGCGACCAGGTCCTGGCAGCGCTCTCCGGCGCCCGCCCGCCCGGCCAGCCGCAACAGCAGCAGCCTCAACCGGGCCAGCAGCCGCAAGCCGCGCCGGTCCACGTCCATCCGGCCGCTCAGGCGGTGAATCGCGCCGCGTCGGTGTGATGGCCGTCCGATATCCCTTCTGAACTCCCCCATGTCGCAGTCCCGCACCCTCAGCCGCGAAGAAGGCCTGTTCGTCGGCAGCGTCCAGTCGGCGCTGATCGACGAGCCGTTGCCGCGCGCCGTCTGGGCGCTCTACCTGATGGCGGCGGTGTTGCTCGTCGGGTTGGCCTGGTCGTCGATCGCCACGGTCGACGAGGTCACCCGCAGCGATGCGCGCATCGTGCCGGACGGCAAGGAGCAGGTCATCGCCAGCCTGGAGTCCGGCACGCTGGGCAAGCTGCTGGTCCATGAAGGCGAGGAAGTGGAGGCCGGCGAGGCGCTGGCCGAGCTGGATCCGACCCGCGCCGAGGCCGCCGAGAACGAAAGCCAGGCCAAGCGCCTGGGCCTGATGGCGCAGGTCTCCCGGTTGCGCGCCGAGGCGCTGGGCGTGCCGCTGAAGTTCGCCGACGAGGTCAAGGGCGTGCAACGCCTGGTCGACAGCGAGACCGAGGTCTTCGAGACCCGTCGCCGCGTCCTGGAAGAGGCCACGGCCAGCATCAACCGCAGCATCGGCCTGCTCGCCACCGAGCAGAAGATGGCGCAGGACATGGCGTCGAAGGGCTTGATGTCCAACGTCGAGGTGATGCGCGTCACGCGCCAGGTCAACGAACTGCAGCAGCAGCGCAACGAGCGCATCAGCCGCTTCCGCCAGGACTCGAGCACCGAGCTGTCGAAGGCGCAGACCGACCTCGCGCAGCTGGATGAACAGCTCGTCGTACGCCGCGACGCGGTTACGCGCTCGGTGCTGAAGTCGCCGGTCAAGGGCCTGGTGAAGAACATCAAGATGAACACCGTCGGCGGTGTCATCACCTCGGGCACGCCGATCATGGAGATCGTCCCCATCGGCCCGCGCATCCTGATCGAGGCGCGCATCAAGCCCAAGGAGATCGGCTACATCCAGGTGGGTCAGACGGCCGTCGTCAAGCTCAACGGCTACGACTTCAACGTCAACGGCGGCCTGCACGGCAAGATCGAGTACGTGAGTCCCGACGCGCTCGGCGAGACCGAGAAGAACAACGAAGGCACCTACTACCGCGTCCTGATCACGGCCGAGCGCAACACGCTGCGCGCCAAGGGCGAGCCGCTGCCGGTCATCCCCGGCATGACGGCGATGGTGGACATCCGTACCGGCGAGCGCTCCGTGCTGAGCTACCTGCTGCGTCCGATGCTGAAGTCCAAGGAAGCGCTGCGCGAGCGTTGAGTCCGCATCGCGTCCATGCCGCCGCCCGCCCTGCGCGGGCGGTTTCATTTGTAAGCCCCGTCTTGAGGTCACGAACAGTCCGGTTGTGCGCCGCTTATCGGCGCTTCGCTTTCCCGCTGGAATGGTCCAGTAGAGGCATGGGAAATTGCTTGCAGTACGCGTGACCATGACCGACACCTCCCGGCGCCGCAGCCTGCGGCGCGCCTCCCTCTCCTCCTTCCGACTGACCGCTGGCGCGACCGTCGTCCTGACCGCGCTCTGCGCGTTCAGCGCGTCCGCCTGGGCGCAGGATCCGCCGCCGAGCCGCTGTTCCGATGAGCGCACGCTGCCCCCCGCGCAGCTATCCGCCAGGGACACCGCGCTGCTGGACGTGGGCGACTCAGATCCGCGCTCGCAACTGCAGGAGCTGATCAACCGCTCGCTTGCCCGCAGCAAGGCGCTGGGCGCGACGCGGCTGCTCACACAGGCGGCGGAGGCGGACTTCGAGGAAGCCAAGTCGCAGCGTCTGCCGACGGTGACCATGGGCATCACGGCCGGTCACACCGGCACCGTCGTGCCGGGCAACGGCTCGATCGACAATTCCAGCGGCCTGCAGGGGCGCGGCTCGCTGAGCGTGACCGCGCCGATCTACGACTCCGGCCGCATCACCAAGCTCACCGAATGGCGTTCCCAGCTGCTCGAGGCCGCGCGTTACGGACAGTCGAGCGCCGAGGAGCAGGTGGCGCTCCAGACCGTGTCGCTGGCGCTCGATCGCGGCCGTTATCAATTGCAGGCGCAGGTCTACAGCCAGTACGTGCGCAAGATGTCGTGCCTGGTCGAAGCCCTGGAGATCATCACCAAGGCCGACCGCGGCCGCGCCAGCGAGCTGGTGCAGGCGCAGAAGAGCCTGCAGCAGGCCGACCTGTCATACGAGCAGACGACCTCGGCGCTGCGCCAGACCGAGGTGCGCCTGAAGCGCTTCGTCGGCGACGAGCTGCCGCGCGGCGCGGCGATGAGTTCCGTCCTCGCGCGCCTGCCGGACCTCAACGAAATGCTGGCCGACGTCATGGTCTCGCCCGACGTGTCGGCCGCCGCCGCGCAGGCGCAGGCGCAGCGCAGTTATGCGGAATCCGTGCGCGCCGGGCAGCAGCCCAGCGTGAGCCTGCTGGTCAGCGGCAATTCGACGATCGGCCAGGCACGGCAGACCGACTGGATAGGCGGCGTGACGGTCAATATCCCGATCGTGCAGCCGGGGGCCGACTCCGCGCTGACCTCGGCGCGGCGACGCGCGCAGGCAGCGTCGCTGCAGCGCGATGAAACGATCGAAGCCAAGCGCTATCGCGTGCAGGAGATGTACGAGGCGGCGTCCTCGTCGCTCGACCGTTCGCGCCGGCTGGTCGACATCCTGCGCAGCAGCGAGCGCGTCCGCGGCTTCACGCTGCAGCAGTGGCAGCAACTCGGCAAGCGGTCGCTCTTCGACGTGATGGGCGCGGAGAGCGACTACTACTCGAACCGCATCGCGCATGTGAACGCGCTCTACGACGCCCAGCAGGTCGTGGCGATCATCTGGTCGCAAGGACGCGGCGTAGTGACGCCGCTACGCTGAGAGCCGCCGGGAGCGGGTCCCCTGCGCTTCGCAGAAACCCGTTGAACAATGAGAAAAGCCGCCCCGAGGGGCGGCTTCTGCATTCGGGAGAACCGAATTACTTGCGCAGGGCGCGGCGGCGTTGGGCGAAGCCCACACCGGCCAGGGCCAGGCCGACCAGAGCCAGCGTGCCAGGTTCCGGCACGTTGATCACCAGCGAGCCGTCCAGGGTCGACTGACGGATCAGGCCGCCACCGGCGTTGTACAGCTGGTTCGCGGTCGGGATCGGAGGATCGACGTTGGTGTCGAGCACCCAGCTGACCGAGATGTTGTTGTTCAGCCAGTTGCTGTACAGCGAGCCCAGGCCGTCACCGGAGTTGAAGAAGTTCTGGACGAAGGTGTCGCCGCCAGCGTAGCTGTAGTCGACGTAGCCCTTGACGTTCAGGTTGGTCAGCTCGATTTCCGAACCCGTGACGATCAGGCGCAGGACTTCCTTGCCGTTGTTCGGATCGGTCGCAGCGCTCTGGTAGAACACGCTGAACACGCCGCTGTTGTACGCCACGTAGTCGGACACGCCGTCGCCGTTGGAGTCAACGGTCTTGCCGACGATCTGGTACGAGTAGGTCAGGCCCCAGGCGCCGCCCAGGCCGCCGACGTTGCCGAAGCCGTAGGCCGGGAAGCCCACGCCGCCGACGAAACCGTTCAGATCGGACGGGTTGGTCGGGTTGTTCAGCGAGTCGATGTTGGTCTGTGCCGGCGCGTTCGGGTAGTTGAACGAAGCGGAACCGCCCGACAGCGTGGTGTGGGTGCCGGCCGAGAAGCCGTAGAAGTTCATCACCGACGGGATGTTGGTGTCGATCACCGTGGTGCCGGGCGTAGCCGGCGAGCCCAGGTAGATCGAGGTCGCCAGCGTGCCGCTGTAACCCAGTTGGTCGAACGTCGTGGTGTTCGTCGAACCGTTGGGTTCGGGAACGAAGTCTTGCCCGGTGTTGATGTACAGCGGTGCTGCCATCGCCGGCAACGTCGCGGCGGCCAGCGTCATCGCGGCCATTGCGAGCTTTGCTTGCTTGAACATGTGTCTCTCCTTGAGGATGCGTCTTGCCAGAAGCACGTTAGGAAGCGGCACGTGCCGGCTTCTTGGCGGACACCAAAGCGAGTACCGTGCCAGCATACTTTCCTCATTGAAAATCAATGACTTAACATTCAGATGCGGGAATCTTCGACGGGTCCTGTCAAGTTTTTCGACAGCGGTCCGGCCCGCATATCAGGGGGGGTGTTGAGGGGGTGAGGGGTTGGCGACGGGGTCTTCACTGCTCGCGCCGCATCACCCTCAAGGGGGTCTCGCCCGGCTTTTCCATCGTTTGCCGTCATGCCGTCGGCGCATACTCGCCGCCTGCGCTGCGGGATCGGTTCCACGCGATCCGGCGGCGGCGCGATTCGAATAAAGGGAGAGCCCATGACGCGAGACACCCCTTCCGGTTTTGTCTTCGATTACGACCGCGCGTTCTCGCGCAATATCGGCTGGGTCACGAAGGACGAGCAGCAGCGCCTGCGCCGGGCCCGCGTGGCGGTGGCCGGATTGGGCGGCGTCGGTGGCGCGCACGTGCTGACCCTGTCGCGCCTGGGAATCTCCAACTTCAATATCGCCGACTTCGATGAGTTCGATGTCCACAACATGAATCGCCAGGCGGCGGCATTCATGTCGTCGATGGGCCGCCCCAAGATCGACGTGGTCTCGGAAATGGCCCGCGACATCAACCCGGAAAGCGACATCCGCCTTTTCCGCGAGGGCGTGACCGACGCCAACCTCGACGAGTTCCTGAAGGGCGTCGACGTGTATGTCGACAGCCTCGACTTCTTCGTCCTCGAGGTGCGCCGCAAGGTTTTCCGCCGCTGCCGCGAGCTGGGCATCCCGGCGATGACGGCCGCTCCTCTGGGAATGGGCACGGCCTTCCTGTACTTCAGCCCGATCGGGATGACGTTTGAAGACTATTTCCAGGTCGATGGCCGCGACCACGAGGAGCAGTATGCGCGCTTCATCGCCGGGGTATCTCCGGCGATGCTCAGTCGCCAGTATCTGGTCGCGCCCGAGGCGGTGAACTTCAAGGAAAAGCGTGGCCCCTCGACGGGAATGGCCTGCGAGTTGTGCGCGGGTCTCATGGGCACCAGCGTGCTGAAGCTGCTGCTGAATCGCGGCGCGTTGCGCGCGGCACCGTGGGGCATGCATTTCGACGCCTATCGCGGCCGTCTCAAGCACACCTGGCGGCCCTGGGGAAATGCCCATCCGCTGCAGCGCCTCCTGATTGCGCTGATCAAGCCGGTGCTGCGCGGAAAATAGACGGCGGCGTCGCCGGTTCGCGGGTTTTCCACGAGGCTTTGCCGTGATGTTTGACGAGGTTTTCCGCGAGGTTTTTGAACCGGGCGGATGCCGAGTTGTTTCGGGGTTGTATCCGGACGGTTCCCGGGGCGGGTCCGCTAGCACGGAAACACGTCACGCCAGGGAGGGATCGCCCTCAGTCCAGGGGGTTCCACACCCGTGCGCGCTGAGGTGCAATCCGGTCAGCTTCCAGAGGGGTGGATATGGTGAAGAACACTGGATTGAAGATCGTTTCCGTCAAGGCGGCACACGCTGCGTTGCTGGCCGTCGCCGCGGCGCTCGCCGGCTGCTCGACCACGGGCGGTCTGCCGCCCGCGCCGGTCGCCGCCTCGCAGGCGGACTACAGCTACGTCGTCGGTGCCGGCGACCAGCTCAACATCATCGTCTGGCGCAATCCGGAGCTGTCGCTGACGGTGCCGGTCCGCCCCGACGGCAAGATCGCCGCCCCGCTGATCGACGAGCTGCCGGTGCAGGGCAAGAACTCCGTCGAGGTCGCCCGCGACATCGAAAAGCAGCTCGGCAAGTACGTGCGCGATCCGGTGGTGACCGTGATCGTGACCAGCTTCGTGGGCCCGTACAGCGAGCAGATCCGCGTCGTCGGCGAAGCCGCCAAGCCGATGTTCCTGCCCTACAAGCAGAAGATGACGCTGCTGGACGTGATGATCGCCGTGGGCGGCCTGACCGACTTCGCGGCCGGCAACTCGGCCTCCATCCTGCGGACCGCGGAAGGCAACAAGCAGTACTCGGTGCGCCTCAAGGACCTGATCCGTCGCGGCGACGTGTCCGCTAACGTCGAGATGCGCCCGGGCGACATCCTGATCATTCCGCAGAGCTTCTTCTGACCGGCGCCCGGACGGCCGCGCGCGCGGACCTGCGGGTCGGCGGGGGCGGCCGGAGGGCCTACCCCGGATCGTCCCCCGCGCTTCCAGCATTTCCAGCAGTACAGGCCCGTCCCGAACCGGGCCCCGCCGGCGCTACAGCCGGTGCAACCGAGATCGCCGCATGGATTCCCTCATCGCGCAACTGATGGCCGTGTTCAAGCGGATGTGGCGCTACCGCTGGCCGGGGCTGATCGCATCCTGGCTGGCCGCCATCGGCGCGGCCATCGTCGTGTTCGTCGTGCCCGACCGCTATGAGGCCAGCGCGCGCGTGTACGTCGACACGCAGTCCATCCTCAAGCCGCTGATGTCGGGCATGGCCGTGCTCTCCAACACCGAGCAGCAGGTCAACATGCTCAGCCGCACGTTGATCAGCCGGCCCAACGTCGAGAAGCTGGTGCGCATGGCCGACCTGGACCTGAAGGCCACCAGCAAGTCGGACCAGGAAGCGCTGATCGACCGCGTCACCCGCAACCTGTCGATCCAGACCGCCGGCAACACGGCCAACAACCTGTACCTGCTGTCCTACCGCGACTCGTCGCCGGAGATCTCCAAGAAGGTCGTGGCCTCGCTGCTGTCGATCTTCATGGAGTCCAGCCTGGGCGCCAGCCGCAAGGACAGCACCACCGCCGCGACTTTCCTGAACGAGCAGATCAAGACCTACGAGACCAAGCTCGAGGAGGCCGAGGGACGCCGCAAGGAATTCCGCCTGCGCAACCTGCAGCTGACGCAGGCCGACGGCAAGGACGCCGCCGCGCGCCTGGCCGAGGCGAGCAACCAGCTCGAAGCCGCCCGCCTGCAGCTGCGCGAGGCCGTCAACGCCCGCGACGCCGCACGTCAGCAGATCGAGGCCGAACGCAAGCGCAACCAGCCCGGTACCAGCCTGCAGAGCCTGATGCAGGAGAGCGCGCAGAAGTTCGCGACGCCGGAGCTGGACAACCGCATCGTCGAGCTCAAGCGCAACCTGGACCAGATGCAGCAGCGCTACACCGACGCGCACCCGGACATCGTCAACGTGAAGCGCCAGATCCGCGACCTGGAAGACCAGCGCCGCAAGGAAGTCGCCGAGCTCCAGAAGGCCGCGCTGGCCAATCCGTCGCCGACCGGCGGCCCCAACGACAGCCTGGCCAACCAGGAACTGGCCCGCATCCTGGCGGGCAAGGAAGTCGAGGTCGCGCAGATCCGCGCCCGCGTCGACGAGTACAGCTCGCGCTACACCTCCGCGCAAGGCGCGATCAAGCTGGCGCCGCAGCTCGAGGCCGAGTTCGCGCAGCTGAACCGCGACTACGACATCATCAAGAAGAACTACCAGGAGATGGTCGAGCGCCGCGAGTCGGCCTCGCTGTCGACCGACCTGGACAACACCTCGGGCGTCGCCGATTTCCGCATCATCGACCCGCCGCGCGCGTCGCCCAAGCCGGTGTCGCCGAACCGGCTGATGCTGCTGGCCGGCGGCCTCGTCGTGGCGGTGCTGGCCGGTCTGGTCACGGCCTTCGCCGCGAGCCAGATCCGCCCGGTCTTCCACGACCTCAACGAACTGCGCCACCGTCTGGAACTGCCGATCCTGGGCGCCGTGTCGCGCCAGGAGACGCGCGAGGACCGCCGTCGCCAGAAGGTGGACCTGCTGCGCTTCGGCGTCGCATCGGGAAGCCTGGTGAGCCTGTATGCGGTCGGCCTGATCGGCATGGCCATCTGGATCAGCCGCCAGGCCGGGTGAGGGGAGCTTTCACATGACGAGCCTGATCGAACAAGCCGCCGCGCGGCTGGAACAACTGAAACAGGCCGGCGTCGACGTCGGCCCGGCCACGGCCGCCGCGCCGGTGACCGCGCCGGCGGCGACTGCCGCACCCGCAGCACCCGCGGCACCCGCGGCACCCGCCTTGGCGGCGACGGTCGCACCGTCGGTCCAGCCGGTCCCGGTGGCGGCGCCGGCGGTGTTCCGCTCCCCCGGCGACGCGACCTCCAAGCGCGTGGACCTGGACCTCGAGGCGCTGGCCGCGCAGGGCTTCCTGACGCCCAACGCGCCGCGCACCGTGATGGCGGACCAGTACCGCAACATCAAGCGCCCGCTGATCCGCAACGCGATGAACCGGGGCGCCGCGTCGCTCAATCACGCCAACCTGATCATGGTGACCAGCGCGCTGCCCGGCGAGGGCAAGAGCTTCACCTCCTTGAACCTGGCCATGTCGATCGCGGCCGAGTTCGACAGCACCGTGATGCTGGTGGACGCCGACGTCGCCCGCCCGTCGATGCTGCGCATGCTGGGCCTGCCGCCCGGTCCCGGCCTGCTCGACGTGCTGGAGAAGGAGGCCGACATGGCCAGCGTCCTGCTCAAGACCAACGTCGACAAGCTGACGCTGCTGCCCAGCGGCCGTCCCCACGCGCGCGCCACCGAACTGCTGGCCAGCGATGCGATGACCGCGCTGCTGGACGACATGGCCAAGCGCTATCCGGACCGGATCATCATCTTCGACAGCCCGCCGCTGCTGCTGACCACCGAGTCCCGGGTGCTGGCCACGCACATGGGCCAGATCGTCATCGTCGTGCAGGCCGAACGCACGCCGCAGAGCGCGGTGCAGCAGGCGGTCGCCGCGATCGAGCACTGCCCGCTGAAGATGCTGCTGCTCAACCAGGCCAGCAACAAGCGCAGCAGCGGCTACGGCTACGGCTACGGGTATGGCTACGGGTATGGCTACGGCTACGGCGCCGCGGACGGGCAGGGCCATGCGCCGGACGCCGCGTCCAACCCGGCCGCCAGCCCGGACCGGGCCTGACACGATGATGCGGGCCAACGTCCTCCGCCGCCGGCCGCTTCCCTGCGGCGCTCCGGGCTCCCCGGTCCGCGCCGCCTGTCTCGTGGCGCTGGGTCTGGCCGCGGCCCTGGCGCAGACGCCGGCCGCCGCCCAGGATGACGGCACCGCCGCCGCGGGCTCGCGCAAGGGCATCGTCTTCACGCCGCGGGTCAGCGTCTCCGAGACCTGGACCGACAACCTCGCGCTGTCGCCCGACAACTCGCGCGACCGTGCCTTCATCACGACGGTGTCGCCGGGCCTGACGATCTCCAGCAACACCGGCGCGATACGCGGCAGTTTCGACTACACGCTCGACGGCATCGTCTACACGAAGAGCGACCGCGACGCGCGGCTCCAGAACCAGCTGAGCACCCGCCTCACGGCGGAACTGGTGCAGTCGGCGCTGTTCATCGACGTGACCGGCAACATCAGCCAGCAGTCGATCTCGGCCTTCGGCCAGCAGTCGCCGGACGGCAAGCTGGACAGCCCCAACCGCACGGAGACGCGCACGCTGCAGGTCTCGCCGTACTGGCGCGGCCGGCTGGGCAGCTTCGCGGGCTTCGAGCTGCGGGCGATGGGCCAGATGCGCAATTCCAGCGAGGGCGGCGCCGGGGCGACCAGCGGCAGCGGCAACACCAAGGAAGGCTCGCTGTCGCTGAACCTCTTCGGTCCCGCCGGCCGCGAACTCAACTGGGGCTTGAACACGTCCACGTCGCGCATGCACTTCGAGCAGACCGGCATCGACTACCGCACCACCAGCGTGATCGGGTCGCTGAACTGGGTGCCCGACGTCGACTGGGGCCTCGGCCTCACCGGCGGCCGCGAACGCAGCGACTACTTCGGTCCCGAGGCCACGTCCGTCTACGGCGCCAACCTGCGCTGGTCGCCCGGCCCGCGGACCAAGTTCTCCGCCGAGTGGCAGCACCACAGCTACGGCAACAGCCACAACCTGAGCTTCGAGCACCGCATGGCGCAGTTCTCGATGCGGGCCAACAGCAGCCAGAGCGTCAGCACCGGCGAGACGCCGACGGCCGCGACCAACTACCAGCTGCTCGACCTGCAGTTCGGCAGCCTGGAGCCCGATCCGGTCAAGCGCGATGCGTTCGTGCGCGGGCTGCTGGCCGCGCTGGGCCTCGATCCGAATTCGTTCAGCGGTACCGGCTTCCTGAGCAACACCGCGTCGCTGCAACGTCGCAGCGACCTGTCGCTGATCTGGACCGGCCCGCGGGTGACGGTCACGCTCAGCGGCAACGACAACAACAGCCGCCGCCTCATCAACTCCCCGACTGGCGTGGGCAGCGGCGACCTGGCGCTGACGGACCGCGTGCGCCAGCGCGGCGCGACGGTGTCGGTCGGCTACCGGCTCACGCCGCTGGCCAACGCCAACGTGAGCTACTCGCGGCAGAACTCCCGCGGCGACGGCGGCGTGGGCGGCAACGACATGCGCACGCTGACGGCCAACGCCACCTACCGCCTGGGCCCCCGCACCGACGCGGCCTTCGGCCTGCGCCAGACCAAGTTCGACGACACCAGCCTGTTCGCCACCAGCTATCAGGAAAACGCGATCTACGCATCGCTGACCCAGCGTTTT
Source organism: Mitsuaria sp. 7 (assembly GCF_001653795.1). Lineage (NCBI taxonomy): Bacteria > Pseudomonadati > Pseudomonadota > Betaproteobacteria > Burkholderiales > Sphaerotilaceae > Roseateles > Mitsuaria sp. 7. The sequence goes on along the minus strand of NZ_CP011514.1, from coordinate 2,826,883 downwards.
TAAGCAGTCACCGACATGTACGAGGCCTTCTACGGGCTGGCCAGCAAGCCGTTCCAGCTCAGTCCCGACCCCAGCTTCTACTTCGGCAGCAAGCAGCACCGCCGTGCCAAGGCCTACCTCGACTACGGGGTCCTGCGCAGCGACGGTTTCATCGTCATCACGGGCGAGATCGGCGCCGGCAAGACGACGCTGGTGCGCGGGCTGCTGGACAGCCTGAACCGCAGCAACGTCGTCATCGGCAACATCGTCACGACGCAGCTGGACGCCGAGGACACGCTGCGCCTGGTCGGCGCCGCCTTCGGCGTGCGGGTCAAGGACCTGCCCAAGAGCGAAGTGCTGATGGCGCTGGAGGCCTTCTTCGTCAGCGAGGCCAGCCGCGGCAAGCGCTGCCTGCTGATCGTCGACGAGGCGCAGAACCTGAGCGCGCGCGCGGTCGAGGAACTGCGCATGCTGTCCAACTTCCAGTTCGGCAACCAGTCGCTGGTGCAGACCTTCCTGGTCGGGCAGCCGGAGTTCCGCGGCATCCTGCAGCGGCCCGAGATGGAGCAGTTCCGCCAGCGCATCGCGGCGAGCTGCCACATCGGTCCGCTCGACGAGGAGGACACCCAGCGCTACATCGAGCACCGGCTCAAGTGCGCCGGGGCGGGCGGCAAGCCCAGCTTCGATGCCGACGCCTTCACTGCGCTGCACCGCGCCAGCCACGGCATCCCGCGCCGCATCAACACGCTGTGCGACCGCCTGCTGCTGCTGGGCTTCATGCACGAGAACCCGCACCTGACCGCGGCCGACGTGGAAGAGGTCGTGCAGGACCTGGCCGCCGAGTCGGCGTCCGCGCCGGCACCGGCGGTGCATGGCCTGGCGATCAACGGCGATGCGTCGGAGGGCGACCTCGCGGTCGACCTGGACCTGACGCGGCTGCGCTCGCGCGTGGCGGGCGGGGGACTGAACGGGGAACTGGGCGCGCTGGCCGACGGCCTCGCGGGCCTGAACCTGAGCGACCAGGATGCGCGCCTGCAGCGCATCGAGGACAGCCTGACGCGTCTGGAACGGATCAATCAGCAGACGCTGGCGCTGCTGCAGAAACTCGTGGGAGCGATGCGATGAACAAGATCCGCAACGCGATGAGCATCGACGTCGAGGACTACTTCCAGGTGTCCGCCTTCGCGCCCTACATCGCCCGCGGCGACTGGGACGCGCGCGAATGCCGCGTCGAGCGCAACATCGCCCGCATCCTGGATCTGCTCGACGCGAAGGGCGTCAAGGCCACCTTCTTCACGCTGGGCTGGATCGCGCAGCGCTATCCGCAGATCGTCCGCGAGATCGTCTCGCGCGGTCACGAACTCGCCAGCCACGGCTTCGGACACGAACGCGCCAGCGACCTGGACCGCCTCTCGTTCCTGAAGGACGTCGGCGACGCCAAGGCGCTGCTGGAGGACCTGGGCGGCGTCGAGGTCAAGGGTTACCGCGCGCCTAGCTTCTCGATCGGCAAGGACAACCTCTGGGCCTTCGACGTGCTGGCCGAATGCGGCTACCGCTACAGCTCCAGCGTCTACCCGATCCAGCACGACCATTACGGCATGCCGGATTCGCCGCGCTTCGCCTACGAAGTCCGTCCGGGCCTGATCGAAGTGCCGGTGACGACGCTGCGCTGGCGCGGCAAGAACTATCCGAGCAGCGGCGGCGGCTGGTTCCGTCTGCTGCCCTACGGCGTGTCGCGCTGGATGATCGAACGCTTCAACCGCGTCGAGGGCCGCAGCGCGGTCTTCTACTTCCACCCGTGGGAGATCGATCCGGAACAGCCGCGCATTCCCGGCATCGACGCGAAGACGCGCTTCCGCCACTACGTCAACATCGGCCGCACCGAATCGCGCATCGAGCAGTTGCTCGGCGACTTCGCGTGGGCGCGGATGGACGAGATCTTCCTCGCGCCCGAAGGCGCCGAGCGGTTGGCGGCATGAGCGCAGCGCAGGGCCGTCCCAAGCCAGCTCGCGTCCCCTTGGGGGACCGGCTGCGGCTTGCCGCAGACGAGGGGCAGGCATGACCCTCACCTCGACGTCGGCGGTCCAGGTCAAGCGCCTGGCGCTGAAGGACGCGGAGGGCGCGAAGCGCTGGGACGCGTTCGTGCAGGCCTGTCCGTCGGCCAGCTTCTTCCACCTGGCGGCCTGGCAGCGGATCATCCGCAAGCAGTTCGGCCATGCGGGCTACTTCCTCTACGCGGAACGCGACGGCGTCATCGAGGGCGTGCTGCCGCTGGCCGAGAACAAGAGCCGGCTCTTCGGTCATGCGCTGGTCGGCCTGCCGTTCGCGGTCTACGGCGGCGTCGCCGCGACCAGCGACGAAGCGGCCCGCGCGCTCGAGGACGAGGCGCAGGCGCTCGCTCGCCAGCTCGGCGTCGAGCACCTGGAGCTGCGCAACGTCGAGCGCCGTCACCTCGACTGGCCGCACCAGGACCTCTACGTGACCTTCCGCAAGGAGATCCTCGAGGACGAGGAGGCCAACATGCTGGCCATCCCGCGCAAGCAGCGCGCGATGGTGCGCAAGGGCATCAAGAACGAGCTGAAGGCGGAAATCGATCGCGACGTGTCGCGCTTCTTCGCGCTGTACGCGGACAACGTCCATCGTCACGGCACGCCGGCGATGCCCAGGCGCTACTTCCAGGCGCTGCTGGACGAGTTCGGCGACGCGGCCGAAGTGCTGATCGTCAGCAGCCCGCAGGGCGAGCCGCTGTCGGGCGTGCTGAGCTTCTACTTCCGCGACGAGGTGCTGCCGTACTACGCCGGCGACGCGGTCGCCGCGCGCGACCTGGCCGCCAACGACTTCAAGTACTGGGAACTGATGCGCCGCGCCTGCGGCCGCGGGCTCAAGGTCTTCGACTACGGCCGCAGCAAGCAGGACACCGGCAGCTATGCGTTCAAGAAGAACTGGGGCTTCGAGCCCACGCCGCTGAACTACGAGTACTGCCTCTACAAGCGCGAGGCCGTGCCGCAGAACAATCCCAGCAACGCCAAGTACCAGCTCATGATCAAGGCCTGGCGCAAGCTGCCGATCTCCGTCGCCAACTGGCTGGGCCCGCACATCGTGCGCAGCCTGGGCTGAGGACGGCGCGATGGCCAACATCCTCTACCTGGTCCACCGGCTGCCGTACCCGCCCAACAAGGGCGACAAGCTGCGGTCCTACCACCTGCTCAAGCACCTGACCGCGCATCACAAGGTCTGGCTGGGCACCTTCGTCGACGACGCCGAGGACTGGGCGCACGTGCCCGCGCTGCAGGCGCAGTGCGAGCAGCTCTTCGCCGCCGACCTGAACCCGCTGCTGGCGCGCGTGGCCAGCCTGCGCGGCCTGGCCACCGGCGAGGCCTTGAGCCTGCCGTACTACCGCCACCGCGCGATGCGCGACTGGATCGCGCGCATCGCCAAGACGCAGCGCTTCGACGCGATCGTCGTGTTCTCCTCGACGATGGCGCAGTACGCCGAGCAGCTGCGTGCCATCGCCGGCCCGGTGCCGATGCTGGTCGACTTCGTCGACGTGGACTCGGCCAAGTGGACCGACTACGCCAAGGCCAACCGCTGGCCGATGTCCTGGCTCTACCGCCGCGAGGGCCGCGAACTGCTGGCCTACGAGCGCCGCGTCGCCGAGCAGGCGCGCTGCTCGTTCTTCGTCACCGAGGGCGAGAAGGCGCTGTTCCAGCGCCTGTCGTCCACCGGCGCGCCGGTCGAGGCGCTGGGCAACGGCGTCGACAGCGGCTATTTCGCCCCGCTGCCGCTGCAGGCGAGTCCCTTCGCGGCCGATGAACTGCCGCTGGTCTTCACCGGCGCCATGGACTACTGGCCGAACGTGGATGCCGTGCAGTGGTTTGCCGCCGAGGTGCTGCCGCAGCTGCGCGAGCGCTGGCCGACGCTGCGCTTCACCATCGTCGGCCGCGCGCCCACGCCCGCGGTGCTGGCGCTGGCCGGCGACGCCGTGCGTGTGACCGGCACGGTGCCGGATGTGCGGCCCTACCTGCAGCACGCGGCGGCCGTCGTCGCGCCGCTGCGCCTGGCGCGCGGCGTGCAGAACAAGATCCTCGAGGCGATGGCCGTGGGCCGTCCGGTCGTGGCGGCGCGCAGCTGCGTCGAGGCGTTGGGCGCCGACGGCGTGATCGCCGGCCAGGACCTGCTGTCGGCCGACAGCGCGGCCGACTACCTCGAACTGGTCCACGCCTTGCTGAGCGCGCCGACCCGCGCGCAGGCGATCGGCCAGCAGGCGCGCGAACGCGTGCTGCGCCATTTCAGTTGGCAGGCCCACCTGGCCAAGCTGGACGGCTACCTGCCGCAAGGGACCTCGCAGAGAAGCGTGCCGGGGAGCCTGCCAGGGCAAGTGCAAGGACAAGCGGCATGAGTGCCACCACGCCCTCCGCGCTCCAGCAGCGCGGCATTCCCGACGCCTGGCGCCGCCCGCTGGCGATGCTGGTGCTGCTCGTCGTCGCCTTGCTGCTGCTGTACCGGCAGACGGCGCTCGGCATGGTGACGATCTGGTGGCGCTCCGGCACCTTCACCCATGCCTTCCTGGTGCCGCCTATCGTGCTGTGGCTCGCCTGGCACCGCCGCGTCATGGTGGCGCCGCTGACGCCCCGGCCGGTGCCGTGGCTGGCGCTGCCCATCGTGGCGCTGGGCGCGGTCTGGCTGTTCGCCGACTTCGCCGCGATCAACGCGGTCACGCAGTTCACGCTGGTCGCGATGCTGGTGCTGCTGGTGCCCGCGGTGCTGGGCTGGCGCGTCGCGCGCGAGATGGTCTTCCCGCTGGGCTTTCTCTTCTTCTGCGTGCCGGTCGGCGAGTTCCTGCTACCGCAGCTGATGGACTGGACCGCGAAGTTCACCGTCGTCGCGCTGCGGCTCAGCGGCCTGCCGGTCTATCAGGAAGGCCTGCAGTTCATCATCCCGAGCGGCCAGTGGTCCGTCGTCGAGGCCTGCTCCGGCGTGCGCTACCTGATCGCGTCGGCGATGGTGGGCACCCTGTACGCCTACCTCAGCTACCACTCGACGCGCCGTCGGCTGGGCTTCATCGCCTTCGCGCTGGCGCTGCCGCTGGTGGCGAACTGGGCGCGCGCCTACCTGATCGTGATGATCGGCCACCTGTCGGGCAACACGCTCGCGGTCGGCGTCGACCACCTGATCTACGGCTGGCTGTTCTTCGGCATCGTGATGCTGGCGATGTTCCTGATCGGCGCGCGCTGGGCGCAGCCCGAGCTGCCGCTGGTGCCGCCGCCGCGCGATCCGGTCGCGGCGGGCGCCGGTGCCGGCTGGGCGGCCACCGTGGCGGTGCTGCTCGCGATCTCGCTGCCGGTCACCGCTGGCGTCCTGCTGCGCCAGGGGCACTCGGCTCCGATCGCCGCATTGCCCGCGGTGTCCGTGGAGCCGGGCTGGGTGGACCAGACCGTGCCGTCGGATGCCTGGATTCCCGACTTCGAAGGCGCCAATGCCGCGCTGCACCAGGAGTTCACCGGCCCGGCCCAGGTCGGCGCCGCAACGTCGCGCGTCGGGCTGCATCTGCAGTACTTCCGCGACCAGGACTACGAGCGCAAGCTGGTCAGTTCCAGCAACGCCGTCGTGTCCGCGGAGGACAAGCACTGGGCCGTCACCGGCCGCGGCCAGGCGACGTTCGCGCCGGTCACCGGCAGCCCGGGCGCGCCGGTTCCCGTGCTGACCACGCAGGTCCGTGCCTCGTCGCTGGACGCGGTGACCGCGCCGCGGATGCTGGTGTGGCATGTGTACTGGATCAACGGCCAGCCGATGACGAGCGCCTTGCAGGCGCGAGTGCAAGGCGCGCTGGGGCGGCTCCAGGGCCGCGGCGACGATGCGGCGCTGGTGCTCGTCTATACCGAGGCCGACGAGCTCGCCCCGCAGCGGCTCGACCTCTTCCTGCGCCAGCACTGGGGCACGATCGACGCCGAGCTCCGCCGCGTGCGTGACGGCGGCGGGCGTGCCACGCCTGCGACGACCCTGACGCCCGCATCACCCGCATCATCCTCATCGCCAGGGGCGCCGACATGAGCGCCGACCTGAGCGCCGAGCGAGCCATCGCGGCCGCCGACGAGCGGCCCCTGGTGCTGCACGTGATGTACCGCTTCGACACGGGCGGTCTCGAGAACGGCGTGGTGAACCTGATCAACCACATGCCGGCGGACCGCTACCGGCATGCGATCGTCGCGTTGACCGAGGTCACCGATTTCCGCAAGCGGCTGCAGCGCGACGACGTCGAGTGTTTCGCGCTCGACAAGCCGCCGGGGCAGGGCTTCTGGCTCTATCCCAAGCTCTACAAGCTGTTCCGCGCGCTCAAGCCCGCCATCGTGCACAGCCGCAACCTGGCGGCGCTGGAAGTGCAGTTGCCGGCCTGGGCCGCGCGCGTGCCGGTGCGCATCCACGGCGAGCACGGCCGCGACGTCGGCGACCTCGACGGCCGCAACCGCGCCTACCAGCGCGTGCGCCGCTTCTACAAGCCCTTCGTCTCGCACTACATCGCGCTGTCGCGTGATCTCGGCGACTACCTCACCGGTCCGGTGGGCGTGCCGCCGGCGCGCGTGAGCCAGTTCGTCAACGGCGTCGACACGCTGCGCTTCCAGCGCCAGCAGGTCGAGACCATCCCGGGCTGCCCCTTCGATCCCGCCACGCACTGGCTGATCGGCACCGTCGGCCGCATGGCGCCGGTGAAGGACCAGCTGATGCTGACGCGCGCCTTCATCGCGCTGATCGGCCAGGCGCCGGACCTCCGGGAACGCGCCCGGCTCGTGCTGATCGGCGACGGTCCGTTGCGGGCGCAGTGCCAGGCCTTGCTCGACGAGGCCGGCCTGGACGACATCGCCTGGCTCCCGGGCGAGCGCACCGACGTGCCGGCGGTGATGCGCGGACTGCACGTCTTCGCGCTGCCCTCGCTGGCCGAGGGCATCTCCAACACCATCCTCGAGGCGATGGCCAGCGGGTTGCCGGTGGTCGCGACCGAGGTCGGCGGCAACGCGGACCTGGTCACGCGCGACGTGAGCGGCCTGCTGGTGCCCGCCGCGGATCCGACCGCGATGGCCGCGGCGCTGCTGCGACTGGCGCGCGATCCGGCGCGGGCCGCCGCGATGGGCGAAGCCGGCCGGGCCCGGGTGGAGCAGGATTTCAGCATGCGCGCCATGGTCGCTCGGTACCAGGGGCTGTATGACACGCTGCGCGGCCACAATGCCGCCAGCCACAAGAACTGACACGGACGGACGCGGGGTAGGACCATGTGCGGAATCAGCGGACTTTTCGATACCCGGGGGCGGCGCGACTTCGACGGCGCGCTGATGCATCGCATCAACGACTCGTTGCACCACCGCGGCCCCGATGAAGGCTCCATCCACCTGCAGCCCGGCCTGGCCTTCGGCCACCGCCGGCTGTCCATCATCGACATCGCGACCGGCCAGCAGCCGCTGTTCAACGCGGACCACTCGGTGGGCATCGTCTTCAACGGCGAGATCTACAACTACCGCGAGCTGACCGCCGAGCTCACCGCGCTGGGCTACCAGTTCCAGACCAAGAGCGACACCGAGGCCATCGTGCACGCCTGGTCCGCCTGGGGCGAGGACTGCGTCCAGAAGCTGCGCGGCATGTTCGCGTTCGTCATCTGGGACAAGGCGCGCGACCAGCTCTTCATGGCGCGCGACCGGCTCGGCGTGAAGCCGATGTTCTACGGCCTGCTGGACGACGGCACGCTGGTCTTCGGCTCCGAACTGAAGGCGCTGCTCGCGCATCCGGGCATGAAGCGCGAGATCGTCCCGCAGGCGGTGGAGGAGTACTTCGCGCTGGGCTACGTCGCCGAGCCGCGCACCATCTTCCGCCAGGCGCTGAAGCTGCCGCCGGGGCACACGCTGGTCATCAAGCGCGGCGAGCCGCTGGGCCAGCCGCGCCGCTACTGGGACGTGAGCTTCACGACCGACAGCAAGATCGACGAGGTCCAGGCGCAGGAAGAACTGACCCGCCGCCTGCGCGAGGCGGTCAAGCTGCGGCTGATCTCCGAAGTGCCGCTGGGCGCCTTCCTGTCGGGCGGCGTGGACTCGAGCGCGGTCGTCGCGATGATGGCCGGCGAGACAAACGGGCCGGTGAAGACCTGCTCGATCGGCTTCGACGACCCGCAGTACAACGAGTCCGAGTTCGCGCAGATGGTGGCCGACCGCTACCAGACCGAGCACCACGTCGAGACCGTCCAGAGCGACGACTTCGACCTGATCGACACGCTGGCGCGGCTCTACGACGAGCCCTACGCCGACAGCTCCGCGATCCCGACCTATCGCGTCTGCCAGCTCGCGCGCAAGCACGTGACGGTGGCGCTGTCGGGCGACGGCGGCGACGAGAGCTTCGGCGGCTATCGCCGCTACAAGCTGCACATGATGGAGGAGCGCATGCGCGCCAGCCTGCCGCTGGGCCTGCGCAAGCCGCTGTTCGGCACGCTGGGCCGGCTCTATCCGAAGGCGGACTGGGCGCCGCGCGTGTTCCGCGCGAAGACGACCTTCCAGGCGCTGGCGCGCAACTCGGTCGAGGCCTACTTCCACACCATGTCCGTGATCCGCGACAACGAGCGCATGCCGCTGTACAGCGCGCGCTTCAAGTCGGAGCTGGGCGGCTACAACGCGCGCGACCTGTTCCTGAAGCACGCGGAGCGCGCCAACACCGACGATCCGCTGGCGATGATCCAGTACATCGACACGCACACCTACCTGGTCGGCGACATCAACACCAAGGTCGACCGCGCGTCGATGGCGCATTCGCTGGAAGTGCGCGAGCCGCTGATGGACCACCCGCTGGTCGAGTGGCTGGCCACGCTGCCGTCCCACCTGAAGCTGCGCGGCGGCGAGGGCAAGTACCTGTTCAAGAAGACGCTCGAACCGCATCTGCCCAACGACGTGCTGTACCGGCCCAAGATGGGCTTCGCCGTGCCGCTGTCGCGCTGGTTCCGCGGACCGCTGCGCCAGCGCGTGCGCAACTCGCTGCTGGGCGGGCCACTCGCCGATTCGGGCATGTTCGACCTCAAGACCGTCGGCCAGATGGTCGAGCAGCATGAGAACGGCAGCCGCGATCACAGCACGCCGCTTTGGACGCTGCTGATGTACGACGCGTTCCTGCGCAACGTGATGGGCGCGACCTCGATGCGCGAGGCCGCCTGAGTTCCGAATGAAGATCCTCTACCACCATCGCACCGCGTCCAAGGACGGCCAGGCGGTCCACATCGAGGAGATGATCGGCTCGCTGCGCGCGCTCGGCCACGAGGTGCGCGTGGTCGCGCCCGGCGGCGAGTCGGCGCCCGAGGACAAGGCCAAGATGGGCGACGACACCGGCTGGGTGCACCGCCTGCGCGCGAAGCTGCCCAAGTTCGTCTACGAGCTGCTGGAGCTGGCGTACTCGCTGGTGGCCTACCGCCGCCTCGCGGCCGCGGCCAAGGACTTCCAGCCCGACCTGATCTACGAACGCTACAACCTCTTCCTGCTGAGCGGGCTGATGCTCAAGCGGCGCCTGCGCGTGCCGCTGCTGCTGGAGGTGAATGCGCCGCTGGTCGACGAGCGCGCGAAGTTCGGCGGCCTGGCGCTGCCGCGCATCGCGCGCTGGGCCGAAGACACCGTCTGGCGCGGCGCCGACGCGGTGCTGCCCGTGACGAAGGTGCTCGGCGCGATGGTGGGCGCGCGCGGCGTGCCGCAGGATCACCTCGTCGTGATCCCGAACGGCATCAACGAGGAACACTTCGACGCGGCACCGTCGCCCGACGAGGCCAAGCGCACGCTCGGCTGGGAGGGCGCGCTGGTGCTGGGCTTCACCGGCTTCGTGCGCGACTGGCACGGCATGGACCGCGTGATCCGCTGGATGGCGACCGGCGCGGCGCCCGCCAATGCGCGACTGCTGCTGGTCGGCGACGGGCCGGCGCGGGCCGACCTCGAAGCCTTGGCCGGCGAGTTGAAACTCGGCGAGCGCGTGCGCTTCACCGGCGTGGTCTCGCGCGACGCGGTGCCGGCCTACGTGGCCGCCTTCGACATCGCGCTGCAGCCGGCGGTGGTCGCGTACGCGTCGCCGCTGAAGCTCTTCGAATACCTGGCGCTCGGCAAGGCCATCGTCGCGCCGAACCAGCCCAACATCGAGGAAGTCCTGGACGACGACCTCAATGCGCTGCTCTTCGACCCGGCGCAGGCCGGTGCGCTGGAAGCGCTGCTGGCGAAGCTGGCGTCGGACGACGCGCTGCGCCGCCGCCTGGGCGAAGGCGCTCGCGCCACGATCGGCCGCTTGCAGTTGACCTGGCACGGCAACGCCGCGCGCGTGGTCGCGCTGGGCCGGGCATTGAAGAGCGGGCAGGGCGCTCGCGCGGCGCAGCAGGCCGCTCATGCGGCCGTCGCGCCCGGCGCTGGCGCTGGCGCGCCTGCGGTCGACCGCGCACCGGTGGTGCCGCCCCGCGCCGGGGACGCGAAGGCCTGAGCCATGCTGAAGCTGCTGACCTTCTCGACGCTGTACCCGAGCGCGGTGATGCCCAGCCACGGCATCTTCGTGGAGACCCGGCTGCGTCACCTGATCGCCTCGGGACAGGCCGAGTCGCGCGTCATCGCGCCGGTGCCGTGGTTCCCGCTCAAGGGCGAGCGCTTCGGCGAGTACGGCAAGTTCGCCGCGACGCCGGCGCGCGAGTCGCGCCACGGCCTGGACATCACGCATCCGCGCTTCGTGCGGCTGCCCAAGGTCGGCATGAGCAGCGCGCCCTACATGCTGGCCTGGACCTTCCTGCGCGCGGCGCGACGGCTGCAGGCGACGGGCTACGACTTCGACCTGATCGACGCGCACTACTTCTATCCCGACGGCGTGGCCGCGGTGATGGTGGCGAAGGCGCTGAACAAGCCGGTGGTGATCACTGCGCGCGGCACCGACATCAACCTGATTCCCCAGCACGCCTTCCCGCGCAAGCTGATCCTGCGCGCGGCCGACCAGGCTGACGCGATGATCACCGTGTGCGAGGCGCTCAAGGACGAGCTGGTCGTGCTCGGCGCGGATTCCGCCAAGGTGACCGCGCTGCGCAACGGCGTGGACCTGACGCTCTTCCATCCGGCCGGCCGCGACGAGGCACGCGCGACGCTCGGCCTGGCCGCGGGTCGTTTCACGCTGGCCTCGGTCGGCCACCTGATCGAGCGCAAGGGCCATGAGCTGGTCATAGGCGCGCTGGCCGAACTGCCCGACGTCGACCTGCTCATCGCCGGCACCGGCCCGGAGGAGGGCGCGCTGCGCCGCCTGGCCGAGTCGCTGGGCGTGACGTCGCGGGTGCGTTTCCTGGGCGCGCTGCCGCAGGCGCGGCTGCGCGCGGTCTATGCCGGTGTCGACGCGCTGGTGCTGGCGTCGAGCCGCGAAGGCTGGGCCAACGTGCTGCTGGAGGCGATGGCCTGCGGCACGCCGGTGGCGGCGTCCAACGTGTGGGGCACGCCCGAGGTCGTGGCCAGCCCCGAGGCCGGCGAGCTGATGCCCGGGCGCACCGCGTCCGGCGTGGCCGAGGCGGTGCGCCGCCTGCGCGCGTCGCCCCGCGACCGCGCGGCGACGCGGCGCTACGCCGAGCGTTTCAGCTGGGACGCGACGACGCAGGGCCAGCTCGACCTGTTCCACCGCATCCTGACCGCGCGGCGGTCGCCGGAGCTGCGCCATGCGTGACCTGCTGATGCTGGGCCTGTTCATGGCCCTGATCTACAAGACCTTCAAGGACCCGATGTGGGGCGTGCTGGGCTGGGTGTGGATGGGGGTGATGAACCCGCACCGCCTGGCCTACGGTTTCGCGCACGACGCGCCGTGGTCCATGGTGATCGCGCTGGCGCTGTTCGCGAGCCTGATCGTGCACCGGGACAAGCTGGTGAAGTTCCCGGTCAACGCGGTGACCATCCTGCTGGCGATCTGGATCCTGTGGATCGGCGTGTCGCCGCTGCTGTTCTCCTTCTATCCGGACAAGGAGATGAACTTCTGGTCGCGCGCCTTCAAGGTGCTGCTGATGGTGCTGGTGTCGCTGCTGGTGGTGAAGCGGCGTCGCGACCTGGACTGGCTGGTGCTGGTGCTGGTGATCTCGATCGGCTACTACGGCATCAAGGGCGGCGTGTTCACGGTGCTGTCGGGCGGCTCGGCGCGGGTGTGGGGGCCGGAGGGCTCGTTCATCGAGGACAACAACTCGCTGGCGCTGGCGACCATCATGACGGTGCCGCTGATCCGCTACCTGCAGCTGCAGGCCACCAAGCGCTGGCAGCGCCACCTGGCGACCGCGGCCATGCTGCTGTGCATGGCGTCGGCGGTGGGCTCGCAGTCGCGCGGCGCCTTCCTGGCGATCGTGACCATGTCCTTCTTCATGTGGATGAAGAGCCGCAACAAGCTGCCGCTGGCGCTGGTGGTGCTGGTGGCCCTGCCGCTGATCTTCGTGTTCATGCCCGACAGCTGGACCAACCGGATGGAGACCATCAAGACCTACGACCAGGATTCGTCGGCGATGGGGCGGATCAACGCGTGGCAGATGGCGTGGCGGCTGGCGATCGACCTGTTCCCGTTCGGCGGGGGGTTCACGGTCGCGGGGCCGGCGGTGTTCGCGAAGTACGCGCCCGATCCGTCGGTGCCGCTGACGGCGCACAGCATCTACTTCCAGGCGATGGGCGAGCACGGCTTCCTGGGACTGGCGATCTTCGTGGGCATCTTCGCCACGACCTGGCGGCTGGCCAGCGCGACCATCCGCGCCGCCAAGGACCTGCCCGAGCTGCAGTGGGCGCGGGACCTGTCGGCGATGTGCCAGGTGGGGCTGATCGGGTATGCGACCGGCGGGGCGTTCCTGAGCCTGGTGTACTTCGACCTGCCGTACTACCTCGTGCTGATCGTGGTGGTGGTGAACCGCGTCGTGGCCGGGGAGGTCGCGGGGCGCAGGAACGCCGCCGTCGCGGCGGGGCAGGTGCCGCGAGACGTGCACTCGCCGTACTGGGGAGGCACCTGATGCTGGCGTCGCTGAGCCTGCTCGGCTGGCCGCGCGGCGAGCCCGCGCTGAGCATCCTGATCTACCACCGCGTGCTGCCCGAGCCCGACGCGATGCGTCCGGGCGAGATCGATGCGGCGCGTTTCGAGGCGCAGGTGGCCTTCCTGGCGCAGCACTTCACGCTGATGACGGTGACCGACGCGGCGCTCGCGCTGCGCGAGGGCCGTCTGCCGAAACGCGCGGCGTGCATCACCTTCGACGACGGCTACGCGGACAACTGGACGGTGGCGCATCCGATCCTGGAACGGCACGGCGCCCGCGCCACGGTGTTCATCGCGACCGGCTATCTGAACGGCGGCCGCATGTTCAGCGACACGGTGGTCGAGTTCGTGCGCCTGGTGCCGGGACCGGTGCTGGACCTGTCGGCGGTGGGCATGGGCGTGCATCCGGTGGCGACGACGGAGGAACGGCTGAAGGCCGTCACGGCGCTGCAGGTGCAGCTGAAGTACCTGGCACCCGAAGAACGCGATGCCCAGGTGCGTCGGATGCTGGTGGCGCAGCCGGTCGGTTCGATGCCGGACGACCTGATGCTCACGGACTCGCAGCTGAAGCAACTCGCCGACGCGGGCCATGAGATCGGCGGCCACACGGTGGATCACACGGTGTTGACGACCTTGCCGCTCGAAGGCGCGCGCGCTCAGGTGCAGGCGGGACGCGATCACCTCGCCGCGCTGCTGGGCCGTCCGGTGCGCAGCTTCGCGTATCCGAACGGCCGTCCGGTGCGCGACTATGACGCGGGCCACGCAGCGATGCTGCGGGACCTCGGCTTCGAGGCGGCGGTCAGCACGTCGCCGGGTGTGGCGCTGCCTGGCGCCGACCTGTTCCAGTTGCCGCGCTACACGCCGTGGGGGAACTCCACCGCGATGTTTGCGGCGCGGATGATGCGCAACGCGCGCATGGGCGGTCCGGCAGCAGTGGTCTGAGCCGCTCGGCGCTCTTGAGCGGCGCAGCGAGTTGCGCCTGCACATGCCGCCGTGAAGTGCCGCTGGGGATCGCCGCTATCCGGACGCAAAAGTTCTAGGGATGGAACTTCGGTTGTCGGTCGACAAACACCCCCAAAAGATTGCCGCCGGTTCGTGGGCGCGACGCAACGACTGACCCCGTTTCGCCGCCCCCGTTGAAATTCGACGTGTTCGGACGGGCTAAGAATTTGTGGTCTGGAGGTGTCATCCATGCTGCAACTGCTTGATCGTGTTCTCGACCGCTTTCGCGGTGTCTCTCGTCCCGATTCACGTTTCGACGTCCTGTCAGATCCGGCGATCTTTCGTCGTCCGGAACTGGCCAGCCGGATGGCGTCCGCGCTGATGTCCCACGACCATGCATCCGGACTTTTCCTTACGGCGCCTCGTCGTACGGGAAAGTCCACGTTCATCCAGCGCGACCTCACTCCCGCGCTCGAACGCGAGCATGGCGCACTGGTGCTCTATGCGGATCTCTGGAGGCGACGGAGCGAGGATCCTGGAACGGTGATCGTGGAGTTGATCAACCAGGCCGTGAAGTCACATGAAGATCAGGCTCGACGAATGTTCGATCGCCTCAGCCTCTCGCGTCTGAAGGTGCCGGGTTTCGAATGGGAATTCAAAGGTGAGCAGGGCGTGCGTGATCCATCGCTCTGCGAGTCGCTGGAGCGCCTGTCCGATCTGGCCAAGCAGACGGTCGTGCTCATCATCGATGAAGTTCAGCAGACGCAGTCGACGAGTCTGGGCCGCGATGTGCTCTACATGCTCAAGTCGGCGCGGGATCACTTGAACGGCTGTGACAAGCTGAAGTTCCGTTTGCTCGCCACGGGCTCACACCATGAAAAGATCGTCGGACTCGTGCTGGACAAGCACCAGGCCTTTCTCGGCGCGAACATGGAAACGATGCCGACATTGGGTGAAGAGGGCTATCTCCGCTGGGAGCGTGCGTTGCACGGCCCGATCTTCCAACCCTCCCTGCCAGCCATGGCCCAGGTTTTCGAGATCTGCCTGCGCCGACCGGCGGACTTTCACAAGGTCTGCCGTGGTGTCGTGACTGCAGGTCGCTACGCGGAGGAGACCGATGATGAGGCGCTGATCCGCTTCGCGCGCGGCCGGGTCGACGTCGAGAAGCGTCAGCTTTTCGTCCGGCTTCAATCGTTGGAACCCATCGAGCAAGCCGTGTTGCGACTGCTGGCCGAAGACGGGGAGAAATTCACGCCGTTCTTTCCGCCGGCGAAGCGGCGGCTGAACGCGATGCTGGCGGTACTGGAGGGCGAGAGCCGCCCGGAAGTCTCCGACGCCACCATCCGGATGGCGCTGGACCGACTCTGCGACGCCAAGCTGATATGGCGAGGGGACGGTCCCTACGTGCTTGAAGAGAGTCAATTTGCAGACTGGTTGCTCGAACGCGATCCGGTCGTCCTTGCGCCAGTGCCGGCGAAGGTGTTGCTGCAAGGGCCGGCGGCAGAGGCCGCGTAGGGAGGAAGTTGTGTCGCCACTGCTTGCCGCTCAACCCCGACGAGTCCATGCTTGCGCTCGTGTCGGCGCCAAGGCGCCTGCCGATCTGTTCCACCGACGCGAGCTCGCACTGTCGTTCGCCGACACCCTGATGTCCGCCGTCGGCCGAAAGGGCATGCTCCTCAGCGGGCCGCGTCAGATTGGAAAGAGCACCTTCGTGCAATGGGACCTCATCCCGGTCCTGGAAGAAGTGCATGACGCCCATGTCGTCTACATCGACCTCGCGGTCGACCTGGAAGTGGATCCTTCCGTGTCTATCCCCTTGGCGTTGCGCGACGAGGTCCGGGTGTTCGACGGGTTCGTCATGCGCGTGGCCCGCGGGTTGGGACTGACCAACATCCGGCTCGGAGGGCTGGAGATGGCGGTGGAACAGGCGCAGTCCACGTACTCGAAGCGCACTTTCGGATTGCTCCAGACCCTGGCGCGGGCGTGCAAGCGCCCGTTGGTGATCGTGCTGGACGAAGTGCAGCTCTGCCAGCAGAGCGACCCGGCGCGTCGCGCGCTGGCGTCGCTGACGCGGAGCGCCGTCCGGTTGAATCGGGACGGCCTTGTCGTCCGCGTCCTGGCGACCGGATCGCATGCGCACAAGCTGCGCAAGCTCGTAGCCAACAAGCAGGAGGCGTTTTACAGCGCCCACGTCCGTGCCTTGCCCCGTCTCGGGGATGACTTCGTCGACTGGGTGCGGACACGACTGGCGCCGCGTTGCCGCCCGGATGCGGACCTCATGGTGCGGGGCTTCGATACCCTGCTGCATCGACCGCTGGAACTGATGGATGTCTGCGATGCCTTGCGCGATACCGGCGCGCGCTCGCAGTCCGCCGCGGATCAGGTCTACCAGTTGCTCGTCGATGAACGGGCGACGGAAGGGCGAGAACAGCTCATCGCCAGGATGCGAACGCTGTCCGCGCTGGAACTGGCCCTGGTGCGCGTGATGGCGGAAACCGGGCCTCGATTCGCACCCCACCTGATGTGGTGCAAGCAGAGGACGGCCGCGTTGATCGAGGTGATGCAGGGCGTGCCGCCGGGCAGCCCTCCGTCCACGGCGGAGATCGATGTCGCGCTGGACGGGCTGGCCAACAAGGAGATCATCTGGCGCGGCCTGGGTTTCGCGTTCGAGGAACAGCGCTATGCACCATGGATCCTCGCGATGAATCCCGCGACCGACTTCCAGGTGGAGTTCGACGAGTCCTCGGCGATGCCGGGTGAAAGACCCGGTCTGACCGTGCCCGTGCTGCTCTCCTGAAGCGCGCTCACACGCGGTAATTCGGCCGCCGCCCCCGCAGCCACTGCTCCAGCATCATCAGGATCCACACCATCTCGCCGTAGTACCCGGGGTGCTCCGGCAGCCGTTCCTTGAGCAGGCTGCGGATGAACTCCGGGCGGACGATGCCGCGCGTGGACAGGCTGCCCAGCGAGTCCTCCGCCAGCGCGCGCAGGTTGGCGTCTCGCGTCGCCCAGACGCCGAAGGGCAGGCCGAAGCCCTGCTTCTTCTTGACGATGATCTCGTCGGGCAGGAAGCCGCGCAGCGCCTCCTTGAAGAACCAGCGCAGCTGCAGCCCCTTGAGCTTGTAGTCCGCCGGCAGGCGCTCGGAGAAAGCCAGCAGCTCGTCGTCCAGCATCGGGAAACCGACCGAGGTCCCTGCCAACCGTGTCGTGCCCACGACCTTGGGCAGGTCGGTGTCCGCCAGCGTGTAGCGCCAGTCGAAGGCCAGCATGCGGTCGACCAGCTTGCCGGTCTTCAACCCGTTCCACACCTGACGCTGCTGCTTCTGCGGGCCCAGCGGATCCACGCGTCGCAGGAAGTCCGTCTCCAGCACGTCGGCCATGCCCAGTCTCGTGAGCAGGTTGTAGCTCTGCAGCCGGTCCGGCATCGGCACGCGCGCCTGGTCGATGTAGCTCGCGCCCTTCTTCAGCAGCGGCAGCTTGCCGATCGGCGAGCCGAACACCGGCTGCAGCACGAAGTCCCGCAGCGGCCCCGGCACGTTGCCGTACCAGGAGAACACCGTCTGCTTCGCATAGCGCGTGTTGCCGCCGAAGAGCTCGTCCCCGCCGTCGCCGGCCAGCAGGTGCCGCACGCCGTTGTCGTAGGCCCGGCGGGCGCAGTAGTAGGCCGGCAGCGCCGAGCTGTTGCCGAACGGCTGGTCGTAGTGCGTCGCGACCTTCGCGATGCCGTCCACCAGATCCTTGGGCGTCACGTAGTACTCGTGATGCCGGGCGCCGAAGTGTTTGGCCGCGATGCGCGCGAAGGCCATCTCGTCGTAGCCCTCGGCCTCGAAGCCGATCGAGTAGGTGTCCACCGGCCGTCCCGCGACGCGGCTCATCATGCCCGCCACCGTCGAGCTGTCCGTGCCGCCGCTCAGGAAGCAGGCCGCGTCCGGCGCGTGCATCGCGCGCTGCACGGAGCGCTCCAGGATCTCCTTGAACTCGACCTTCAGGTCCTCGAACCTCGGTGCCGGATCGGCGCGGAAGGTCGGCGTCCAGTACGGCGTCACGCGCAGCTCGCCGCGCTCGAAGACCGCCACGTGCCCCGGCGGCAGCCGGAAGATGTTGCGGAACACGGTCCGCGGCGACGGGATCACATGGAAGTAGAGGTAGTCGAACAGCGCCTGCGGATCGAGGTCGACGTCGTCGCCGGCCAGGTCGTCCGCGCGGGTCGCGAACTGCAGTTCATGGCCGACGATGCGGTAGCACAGCGGCTCGATGCCGAAGCGGTCCGTCGCCAGCAGCGTGCGTCCGCCGGGCTGCCGCCAGGCCACCGAGAACCGCCCGCCGATCTGCGCCAGCGCCGGGGCCGGATCGGTCGCCGACAGCAGCGTCTGCCACGCGGCGTCGCGTTGCGCGTCGGGCGCATCGGCGGGGAGACCCGGCAGCACCGGTCGACCGGTGGAAAGGAAAGGGGCGGTGCTCGTCGTCATCGTTGTGGTCGGACCGGCGATGCGGCCAAGAGGCAAGGAAAGGCGAGGCCCCGCGGCGCGGAACTCCCCCGGCGGATTCTGGCGTGGAATTGAGTCGGCACGCCCGTCCCCGACCCCACCCACTTGGAGGGCCGCCCTTCGGGGGGAGGTCTCCGACCATGCCGCACAATCGCGGCCTGCCCGCTGTCGGAGGCGGGCGCTGGAGCCGGTTTGCAGATTCACTGGATGCCTCACGCGCTGAACCCGGCCTACGCCGGCGTGCGCCTGCGCTGCCTGATGCCGAGCCGCGAACTGCGCCGCTCGGGGCTGGTGTCGCGCGTGCTGGATCCGGCCTCGGACGCACAGCCGCTGCCCGGCGAGGGCGTGCTCGTGGTCCAGGCGAAATGGCTGCTCGACGCCGGGTCGCCCGCCGCCCTGCGAGACCGCGCCAGACGACTGGCCGAGGCCCGCGATCGAGGCGTCCGGCTGGTGCTGGACAGCTTCGACAACTACTTCCTGAACGAGTCCGGCGATGCAGCCCGTGCGGAGCTGCTGATCGCCTACCGCGAGGCGCTGCCGCTGTTCGCGTTGTTCACCGTGTCCTCGCCGGGTCTGAAGCCCTTGCTCGAAGCGGAGCTTGCGCCCGACCTGCGCGAAGCCGCGCCGGTGCGGGTCGTCGGCGATCCGGTCGAGACGCCGGCCGCCGCGCGGGACTTCGAATCGTGGCCGCACCGCATGCATCCCGGTCGATGGGGCGGGCACTGGCGTGCCTGGCGCGAGTTGCGTGAGCACCGCGCCCAGCGCCGGGTCGCCCGGCAACTGGTGTGGTTCGGCAATCACGGCAGTGCCTACGCGACCGGCGGCATGGCCGAACTCGAGCCGCTGCTCCCGCTGCTGGAGGCCGCCTCGCGACGCCATCCGCTGCGGCTGACGGTGGTCAGCAACTCCGAGCAGCGCTATCGCGAACTGCTCGGCCGCGCCGCCTTCCCGCATCGCTACCGGCCCTGGGACCGGCTGCATTTCCTGTCGCTGCTCGGCGAGCAGGACCTCGTGCTGCTGCCCACCCGCATGACCGCCTTCACGATGGCCAAGAGCAACAACCGCATGCTGCTGGCGCTCGCGCAAGGCGTGCCGGTGATGGCCGATCCCTTGCCCGACTACCAGCCCTGGCGCGCGCACTGCGCGCTGGACGACTGGCAGCACCTCGCCGATCACATCGCCGATCCGGCCCCGCTGGCCGCCCGCGCGCGCGCCGCGATGCCGGCCATCGAGCGCGACTACTCCACGCGCGCCATCGCCGCCCAATGGCGCGAGGCGCTGCAAGCCCCCGATCCCCGATCTTCCCGATCTTCCCGATGAACCGCACGACGCCCGACTCCCTCGCCCCGCCGGCCGGCGCACAGGCGGAAGAACACGCCGGCGGACAAGCCGCCGAACATGCCGACGATCACGCGCAAGCGTCGTCGACGCCGGCCTCCTCGCCCGAGAACCCGCTGGCCATCGCCATCGTGCTGCCGCAGTTCCATCCCTTCCGCCAGAACGACGAATGGTGGGGCAAGGGCTTCACCGAGTGGCGCAACGTCGCCAAGGCCAAGCCGCTGTACGAGGGCCACTACCAGCCGCGCCTGCCGGGCGAGCTCGGCTTCTACGACCTGCGCCTGCCCGAGGCCCGCGCCGCGCAGGCCGAGCTGGCCCGCGAGCACGGCATCGGCGGCTTCTGCTACTACCACTACTGGTTCACCGGCGAGCGCCTGATGGAGCGCCCGATCGAGGAGATCCGCGCCAGCGGCGAGCCCGACTTCCCGTACTGCCTGGCCTGGGCCAACGAGAACTGGACCCGCGCCTGGAACGGCAAGGACCGGGAGATGCTGATCGAGCAGCGCTATTCGGACGAGGACGACGAGGCGCACATCCGCACGCTGCTGCCGCACTTCCGCGATCCGCGCTACATCCGCATCGACGGCAAGCCGCTGTTCATCGTCTACAAGGTCGACCACCTGCCCGATCCGCAGCGCACGCTGGCGACGTGGCGCCGCATCGCGCGCGAGGAGGGCGTCGGCGAACTGACGCTGGCCCAGTTCGAATGGAGCGGCACCGGCTCCGGCGCCGATCCGCGCAAGGTCGGTCTGGACCTGTCGATCGAGTTCGCGCCGGACTGGCGGCGGCTGGGCGGCAAGCACTTCACCGGCTGGAAGTCGCGCCTGGCGATGAAGCTGGGCTTCCTGCCCAAGGCCTACGGCGAGCACAACTTCTTCGACTACGACCGCATGGTCGACGGCGTGCTGGCCAAGCCGGTGCCGGACTACCCGTTCCTGCGCTGCGTCAGCCCCGGCTTCGACAACAGCGCGCGGCGCTCGTCCGGCGGTGCGACGATCCTGATGAACAGCACGCCGCAGCGCTATCGCCGCTGGCTGGAGGCCGCGCTCGCGTGGACGCGCAAGCACCAGCCGCCGAAGCGTCAGGTCGTGTTCATCAACGCGTGGAATGAGTGGGCCGAGGGCAACCACCTCGAGCCTGATGCGGTGAACGGCCGCACGCTGCTGGAAGCGACGCGTGAGGCGTTGAAGCACAAGGACTGACCCCCAGGCCCGACGTCCTCGGTGGGTCAGGGACGGCAAGGCGCGAGGTTTCGGCGCTTGACGCCGGGGCCTTGCGCCTTGGCGGCCAAGCGCGCCGCTGTTGGCAGTCGAGGGACCTGACCAGTTAGCGCCCGATCCGAGGCGCGCAGGCGGCCTGGTGCCGCGCTACCGATCCTCGCATCGACGCCAGCGCATCTTCGGTGCGCCGCAGGTCGTCGGCGATGCGCGGCGCGTGCTCGATCGCAGCCAACCAGTAGTCGCACATCGAGCCCGCGTCGTCGCACTCATGCAGCACGCCGCGATCGCGCAGCAGCCGGTAGACCGGATACGAGGGATAGGTCGTGTCCCACCCACTGCGGATGGTCAGCGGCTTGTTCAACCCCAGCGGCTCCAGCACGTTGTGGTCCACGCCCACATGCGCGACCGTCGCCGCCGCGTAGAAATCCCGCAGCTCGCCGACGGTGTCCAGCACCAGGCATTGCACGTCGGCCGCGAGCGGCGCGTCCTCGATCTGCGAGCGCCGTGTGACGCGCAGTCCCGCCTCGCCGAGCTGGCCCAGCAACTGGCCCATGCGCTCGAGGTTCTCCGGATGCCGCGGCGCCAGGATCAGCAGCGCATCGGGATGCGTGCGCCGCAACTGCGCGAACGCCGTCAGCACCTGCTGCTGCTCGGGCAGCTCGGTGACGCAGCCGCCGACCACGATGGGCCGGGCCGACGCGAGCAGGTGCCCGAGCAGGCGCGGGCTTCGCGTCGCCTGCTCCACGCCCCAGTCGGCGCGGCGCATCGCGTCGAACTTCATGTTGCCCGTCACCTGCAGCCGCTCGCGCGGCGCGCCACGCGCCTCGAGCTGCCGCGCGGTCTCGGCATCCTGCACGCACAGCACGTCGAAGGCGTTCAGGAAGTCCCGTTCCAGCAGCCGTCGCTCCATCTGGTCGAGCCGGGCCGGCGGGTCGTAGTGGTACAGCCAGCCGTTGAGCATCAGCGTGGCGGCGTTGTGCCGGCGCGCCTCTCGCAGGAAGGCGTAGGAGAAGCGGCAGGGCGCCTCCGACGGCAGGCAGGGGATCTCCGCCACCGCCAGCATCGCCGGCGGCAGCAGGCGGGCGAGCCGCAGCGCGTCGGCGCTGTGGCCGCGGCTGGTGCAGACCACCGCCTGCGGCAGCCGCGCGAGGTAGGCGTCGCGGTAATGCGGGTGCTCGGTGATCAGCACGGGCCGCAGGTCGGGCCGTTGCGCGATCAGCCATTCGATCATCGGCGCGACCGCGTTCAGCTCGCCGATCGTGGTCACGTAGAACCACAGCGCAGGCCCCGACGCGTCCGCCGGCGTCACCGAGAACGCGCCCAGCGTGTTGTTGCCGCGCAGGTCGCTGAGACGCTCCAGCGCGCGGAACATCGCCCAACGCAGCGTCTCGCCGGGGCGGATCGGCGCGGGGGTGGCGGGCACGGCCAGGGACGGGGTCAGCTCAGGCATGGCGGCTCCGCAGATGGGTCAGGGCGCGGCGGACCTCGGTCATCGCCGGATGCCGCAGCAGCGCGGCGCAGGCCAGCCACGCGCCGGCGCCCGCGACCACGCACAAGGCGATGCGCGGGATCAGCGGCAGGCTCAATTCGTAGCTGACGAGCTGCGCCAGCCCGAGGCCGGCGCAACAGCCGACCGTCAGCTGCACGCTGACCCAGCTGGGCGCGAACAGCTCGCGCGGCGTGGCCTTCAGCACCTCGGTCAGATGGCGCGTGTACATCGCGACCTGCACCAGGTTGCCGATGACGAAGACCGCCGCCACCGCGTGCAGGTTCCAGAACGCGGCGATGCCGACGCAGGCGAGGTGGGTCGGTCCGTACCAGAGCGCCACCGACAACCGGCGGCGGATCTGTCCGGTCGCCGCCAGCGCATTGGGCGCGAGCATCGTCAGCGCGTAGGGCAGGCCGGCCAGTGCGAGCAGCGTGGCCAGCGGCGCGGCCTCGTGCCACTGCGGACCGAAGAGCAGCGCGATGATGTCGCCCGACATCAGCGCCACGCCGCCCATGAAGGGCCAGGCGATGCCGGTGAAGATCGCCGTGCCTTTCGCGTACGGTCCGACCAGGCTGTGCCCGGCGCGATGGTCCGCCGCGAGCGCGGGCGTCGCGACGCGCAGGATGGCCGAGCTCACCGTCTGTCCCAGCAGGTCGATCAGCCCCGTCGCGCGGCTGAACAGGCCCAGCGACGTGAAGCCGAAGACCTTGCCGATGATCAGTTCGTGGCCGTTGCGCGAGCCCGATTCCACCATCCGCGAGCCGGTGAACATCGCGCCGAAACGCAGCTGCCGGCCCGCGCCGCGCAGGCGCGGCATCAGCAGCGCGTCGCGCGGCCGCAGCCAGACGAGGATGAGCACCTGCACGGCGATGCCGGCCACCGGCCCCCAGGCCAGGCTCATCGCGCCATGGCCGCTCCAGGCCAGCGCGATGCTGGTGGCGGAGTTGGCCGCGTTGGCGCTGACCTGCACGACGAAGACCTTGTGGAAGGCCATCTCGCGGTTGAGCAGCGCGAAGGACGGCGAGGCCAGCGGCAGCATCACGAAGTTGAGGCTCAGCACCAGCAGCAGGTCCGCCAGCAGCGGCTCGTGGTACCAGTCGGCCAGCAGGAAGCGGCCGACCAGGATCACCAGCGCGATGCTCCACGCCATCATCAGCGTGATGGTGAAGGCGCTGCGCAGCTTCTCGCGGTCGAGCTCGCGCTCCTGGATGAGGTACTCGCTGACGCCGAAGTCCCGCAGGATGGACGCCAGGTTGGTGACCACCGCGCACAGTGAATAGACGCCCACCTGCGTCGGCGTCAGCAGCCGGGCCAGGATCATCGTGGTCGGCACGGTGATCAGCAGGCTCAGATAGCGCTCGGCGAAGGACCAGGCCAGCGCGCCTCGCACGGACGGGCTCTTGCTCATGCCGGGGCTTCTTCCGTCTTGGCCGGAGCCTCTTCGGTCTTCGCGGCCGGCTCCGCTTCGCCCCGGCGCAGCAGGCGCTTGAGCGCCGGCACCCAGCGCCAGCGGTAGAGCGTGGCGTGATAGACCGGACGCGCCTCGGCGGTCCAGCGCGTGTGCCATTCCATGACCTTGCCGTAGAACTCGATGCGGCGGATCGGCCCGCCCGCGGCGGCCGCGTCGAACAGCTGCTGGAACTGCAGCTGCCGCATCAGCGTCGACGGCGACACGGCCTTGTGCGCCTCGTCGTAGGCGGTCTTGAGGATCACGATCTTGCCGCCCGACTCGATGCACAGGTCCATCGCGACGACGGCGTCGTCGAACCAGTACTGGTACAGCCGGACGCGGCCGGCGCGCGCGAACGCTTCCAGCATCGCGCGATAGAACTCGTACTGCGGATGGCCCGGCGCGATCGCCGTGCCTTCGGAGCCCTTCCAGCCGCTCGCTTCCAGCCGGCCGTAGTCCGTCAGCGCGGGCGCGACGTCCTCGGGCCGCGTCAGGCATTCCAGCCGCGTGACGGTGCCGGCGGTGTCCAGCTTCTTCTGCTGCTTCTTCAGGTTGGTGCGCAGGTTCTTGCCGCGCGTCTCCCAGTAGGTCTCGAAGTCGCCGGTCAGGTCGACCCAGGCCGTGTCGATGTAGTCCTGGCCGCGCCAGCGCGTGTTGTCGGCGGCACGCGGATGGAACAGGCTGTCGATCTGCGTCAGGCCCAGCGCGAGCGCGGGCAGGGGCAACGCGCGCAGCAGGCCGTCGGCCAGCGGCTCGAGCGCTTCGCCGCCGGCGCTCAACCAGGCGCCCAGCGGCAGCTGCGACGGTTGGAAGGTCGTCCATTGCGCGGTGCCGGCGGGCGTCACGATCGCCGCGGCGTGAGGGGCCTTCGGATCGCCGAGCAGTGCGAGCCGCTCGCGGCCGGTGCCGAAGACGCCCAGCAGCGGCGCGAGAAAGGCGCTCTCCAGGAAGGGCAGGCCGGCGACGCGCGCCTGCAGCGCGTCCCACGCGGCGGCATGCGGCGCGAAGGCGGCCGCGTCGGGCAGCGGAATCAGGGTCCAACGCAGGGAAGTCGAGGAGGTCACGGTAGGCAAG
This sequence comes from Mitsuaria sp. 7, assembly GCF_001653795.1. Taxonomy (NCBI): domain Bacteria; kingdom Pseudomonadati; phylum Pseudomonadota; class Betaproteobacteria; order Burkholderiales; family Sphaerotilaceae; genus Roseateles; species Mitsuaria sp. 7. The sequence goes on along the minus strand of NZ_CP011514.1, from coordinate 2,801,890 downwards.
GGCTTCTGGGGCGTCGGGGTCGTCGGGGTCGTCGGGGTCATGGGCGGGCCTCGGCGGTAGGCATCTGGGGGGCGCAGGCCTCGTCGAGCACGCGGGCGAGTTCGCCGGTGCGGGACTCGCGCGAGGCGGCGGCGATGGCCGGCGGCGCGGGCAGCGCGGCACGGTCGTGGAACAGGTCGTCGAGGAAACGGTCGAGCACGGCGGCGACGCCGGGACCGTCCTCCAGCGCCGCGTTGTGCGGCAGGCCGGCGCGGCGCATCAGCTGCGCGGTGTCGCCGGCCGGATCGGCCAGCGTCAGTACCGGCCGGCGCGCGCGCAGGTACTCGTAGGCCTTGGCGGGAATCTGGTCGTTGCAGTCGTTGGACTGCAGCAGCAGCAGGCCGTCGGCGCGCAGCATCTCGGCCAGCGCGTCGGCGTAGGGAACCGGCGGTGCGAGTTCGACCAGGTCGGCCACGCCCAGGCGCAGCGCGAGCTCGCGGACGAAGTCGTCGTGCGCGGTCGCGCGCAGCCGCAGCCGCAGTCGCGATGCATCGATGCGGCCCGCGGCTTTCGCGGCGGCGAGCGCCTCGAACAGCCGCACCGGGCTGCGCCAGTCGGGATAGACGACGCCGCTGTGCAGCAGCAGGCGCGGGCCGGTGCGGCGCGCCTCTGCGCCGCTGCGCTCGTTGTCGATCTGAACTGAGCGTTCGGCTTGTCGGAACGCGTCCTCGCTGTAGCCGTTCTCGATCACGCGGATGCGGTCGGCGGCGGCGGGGAATCGCTTCGCATAGAGTCGCGCCGCGCCGGGTGTCGTGAAGGTGAATCGCGACGCGCGTGCGAAGACCTTGCGCTCGACCGCGGCGAAGCTCCGCCACAGCACCGGATCGGCAGGGTAGCCGTCATGCGCCATCGGATCGCGGAAGTCCGCCACCCAGGGCAGGCCGCTGAGTTTCGACAGCCAGTAGCCGATCAGGTGCGCGGTCGGGATCGGATAGGTGCTCCAGATCGCGTCGGGGCGGGTCTCGCGGATCAGCTTCAGACCGGCCGGCACGGCGCCGAGCAGCCAGCTGTGCCAGCGATCCGGGCGCGCCAGGAAACCGGGATAGCGGCCCGCGATCGACAGGTGCCGCGCGGCGTCCAGCGCGAAGGCACGGCGCACGATCAGGTCCTCCGGGATCTCCTCGACGAGGTCCGTCCCGGTCTGCGCATGCACGCGGGGATGCGCGGTCAGCAGGCTCGGCGTCCAGCCCGACGCGGGCAGCTGCTGCGCGAAGCGCAGCGCGCGCTGCACGCCGCTGGTCCCCGCCATCGGCGGGAACTGGAAGGAGACCATGAGCACGCGCCGCATGACCTGACCCTCAGCGCGGCGGCGCGGCGGCGGGGGTGATGAACAGGCGCTCGACCTGCTCGACGATGCGGCGCAGGTCCGCATCGCTGAGATCCTGGTGGCAGGCGAGTTGCAGTACGTGGTGCGACCACGACTTGCCGGCGTCGCCCGGCAGCGCGGGCACGCCGGGCCAGAGCCGGTCCCAGCGCGACACCGGCACGCCGAGCTTGCGCATCTCGGCGTAGCCGGGATCGGGCGTGCGCACCCACAGTGGGAACACGTAGGGCGCGCAATCCGGCGGCAGCGTGGGCAGCAGCGGATGCACGCCGTCGCGGCCCGAGAAGGCCTCCGTGAAGAACGCGTAGTGGTGCCGGCGCGCCTCGACGATGCGACGCCGCGGCACGCGCCGCGAGATCCATCCGCAGGCATGCGTCAGCGCGCGGTGCGACAGCGGCAGGTCGATCAGCGCCATGTTGGCGTCGATCTCCCCGGCCTCGTCGAGCTCGCCGTGGCGGCTGGGCGCGATCGCAGCGCCGCCTTGTTGTCCGGCGCCTCCGCGCACGAGCTGGCGCAGCGCGCTCTTGAGCGCGAACGCGCCGCGGATCAGCCGGTTCAGGCCGGTCAGGCGGTCGTGCGCGGCGCCCATGTGGAGGATGTCGGAGCCCGCCTTGATCTGGTCGATCCGCGAGGCCGGCGTCAGCGCGGGCATCGTGAGGTCGGCGCGGTTGAGCGCGAGGATGCCGCCCTCGGGCGTCGGGAAGAACTTGGTCAGGCTGGCGATGGCGACGTCGCCCCACGAGCCGATCGGCCGCGATCCGGCGCGACCGAACATCGCGTGCGCGCAGTCTTCGATCAGCGCGATGCCGCGCGCGTCGCACCAGGCGCGCACCGCTTCCATCGGCTGCGGTAGCCCGAAGTAGTGCGGCACCAGCAGCGCCTTGGTGGCGGCCGGCACGTGGGCAGAGAGCCAGTCCAGCCGCGGCGCGCCGTGCTCGTCGATCGGATAGAAGGCCGCGTCCGCGCCCAGCGTCTTCACCGGCGAGACCATCGTCGGGCAGTGATACGTCGGCAGCAGCACCAGGTCGCCGGGACCGACGTGCAGGCACTCCAGCGCGAGCAGGATCGCCGCGCGGCCGCTGGTGGTCGGCAGGTGGCGCGGATGGTCGAGCAGGCTGTGCTGGTCGATGTGCGCGGCGCCCGCGAAGGTGCGCCAGCCGATGACCGGCAGTCGCGGTGCGAGCATGGTGGGCGGCGGGCTCAAGTCGGCGGCCTTCGGGTCAGCGGGCCGTCGCCGGCGCCGCGGATTCCGGGGCGGAGGCGGAGGCGGCCGAGCCGGCGGGACCCGGCGCGGGCGACCCCTCCGGCGCCGACGCGGCCTCGCCGGGCATCCGGATGTCGGCGGGCCAGCGGTTGATCGCCATCAGGCGCTGGCGCAGGATCGGGTGCGTCATGCCGGCGCCGTAGGCGCGGCGCGCGGCGTCGACGGCCACGTCGACTTCATTGAGGTCCATCGCGACCATGCCGACGTTGTAGACCGAGAACGGGTTGTCGCCGGCCGCGGCCAGCTTGTTCGCGGCCTCCAGCTGCTCCTTGGCGGCGGCGGCCTTGCCCTTGCCGTTCAGGAACCCGGCGTAGATCAGGCGCACGATGATGTCATCCGACTTCCAGGTCAGCGCGCGCTTGAAGTAGCAGTCGACGGTGAACAGCGCCTCGGGCGGCTGGTCGCGCTTGGTGCGCTCGCCGTAAAGCATCATCGCGATCAGCGCACGGTGGTGGTTCGGGAAGGCGCGCAGCGTGTAGTCGATGTCGCTGCCGATGCTGCCGCGCTTGCACTTGACCAGCGCCTCGCAGGTGTCGATGAAGTGGGCGCCCTCGACCATCTGCAGCGGCGACATCTGCTTGGTCACCGGATCGATCTCCGGCATGTCCTTGTAATGGCGGTAGTCGTACGGACCGTAGTTGTTGGCCAGTCCGCCGCAGCCGATCCCCTGCGCGACGGCGGCGTGGGCGGCGACGGCGCCGGCCAGCGCCAGCGCGAGGGTGCGCCAGCGGGCGCGGGGGAGTGCGGGAACGGACATGGCGGGGCTCCGGTGGGGCCGGGTGTACCGGTCAGGCGGTCAGGTGGCGGCGGGCACGCCGCGGACGAAGGCGGCGGTGAGCCGTTCGACGTGGGCGCGCCAGGCGGCGGTCGAGAAGGTGTGGTCCGCGTCGGGCAGGTCCTCGCGGCGCAGGCCGGGCCGGTTCAGCAAGCCCTGCCAGGCGGGGCCGCCGTCGCGGCAGCGGTCCAGGAATTCATTGGCGCAGACGTCGTCGCCCGACAGGATCAGCAGCACCGGACCGCCGAAGGCGCGCAGGCCGTCGGCCATCTGCTCGGTGTAGTGGCGGGTGTCGGCGGGGCCGGCCGGGCGCGAAGAGTGCTCCGAGGCGGCCGACGCGCGGCTGGTCGCGAGCTTGCCCAGCAGCTCGCGCACGGCACCCAGGCCCACGCGGCCGCTCAGCAGCTTGCGCCAGAACGCCGGCTGGCGCAGCCGGTCGAGGTAGTAGTGCTTGACCTGCGCGCGGGCCAGGCTGGTCGCGGTGCGGACCCAGGGATTGGCCAGGCACAGGCCCGCGACGCGCGGGTCGCGGCGGCGGTGCACGTAGAGCAGCGCGGCGGACGCGGCGTCGCACAGGCCCCAGAGCACCACGCGCTTGAGCGACGGGTGTTCGCGCTGCCAGGCGTCGATCGCGGCGGCGATGTCGGCGTCGACCTGCTCGAAGTCGCGCTGATCGCCTTGCGCATCGCCCATGCCGCGGTAGTCCAGCCGCAGGCAGGGCACGCCGGCGCCGGCGAGCGCGCGGCCCAGCAACGTGAACTGGCGATGGCTGCCCACGCGGTACTGCGGGCCGCCGACGATCAGCAGCACGCCGGTGTCGGGGGCAGGTCTTGCCATGACGTCGGCTGCTGCTGCGGATGCGGATGCGGATGCGGAGGCCGAGGGGCCCGCGTAAGCGGCCGCGACCGGCTCGCTCAACAGCCCGACCAGCGCCTGGCCGTCGCAGTCGATGCGCAGCACGCTGTCGCGGTGCGCGGGCGTGGGCATCGCGTTCATGCGGTCACCGCCTCGACCGGTCGGGTCGCGAAGTCGGCGCCTGCGGTCAGCGCGGCGAGGCTGGCCTCGATCAGGCGCGGCGCTTCCTCGATCTCGGTGGCGGCCCAGAACGACGGGCCCTGGCTGACGGCGGCGCGCACGTCGACGCCTTGCGCGGTCCACGCGTCGACGGCCATCGACGCGGCGGGCGTGAGCGTCGCGTCCTCGCGCGGCGAGAGTTCCAGCCACGCGACGCGGCGCACGCGCGCCGACGGCTTCAGCTGGGCGGATTCCAGGCCTTCGGCCAGTGCGGGCGCGAGCAGGTAGCCGGCGATCTCCACGGCTTCGCCGCGCGCGAGCTGGTCGCGCATGGCCTGGACGGCACCCTTGGCCTGGCCGCCGATGAGATCGGCCGCGACACGCAGGCGCATGAATTGTTGGAGCTGGAGCTTGCCGGCCGTCATCGGTTGCCAGAGCAGCAGATGCAGCGGCCGGTCATTCAGTGTCTCGAAGGCCGCGGGCGCGAGCAGCGCGCCGGCACGCAGGCCCCACAGCCAGAACGGCGCCTTCACGCCGTCCGGGCCGGGCAGGGCGCGGGCGTCCAGCCAATCGGCCGCCAGACGCACGTCGTCCTGCCAGCGCGCCCAGGAGGCGTCGCCGAAGTCGCCGCTGCTGTCGCCGCAGCCGAGCAGGTCCATCGTCAGCACCTCGAAACCGGCGGCGGCGAACGCACGCGCGGCGAGGGCGGTCATGCGGCGGGACTTGTTCATCTCCTCCGCGAAGGGCGGCAGGAGCAGGATCTGGCCGCGAGGAGGCGCGGTGGAGACCGCGGCGGTCGATGCGGCGGCCGACGTGGCGGAAGCCGCCGGCACCCCGGCGGGATAGTGGACGCACAGCCGCTGTCCGCCGACGCCGTCATCCAGGAAGAACGGCGTGGATGAGGGGGGAGGCGTCGTGGCGGCGGCCATGAGCGGAGGTGGCGCGGCGATCGTGGCGGCCCGGGCGCCGTCAGGCGGCGAGCTTGCCGTTCACGAAGTCGAGCAGCGCGCCGACGGTGGCGAAGGTGGCGCCGTCGATCTCGTCGTCGTCGACGACGATGCCGAACTGTTCCTCGAGCGCGGTGATCAGGCTGACGACCGCCATGGAGTCGAGCTCCGGGATCGCGCCCAGCAGCGCGGTGTCGACGGTGAAGTCCTTGGCGCGGCCTTCCAGGCTGAGGACGTCGTCGAGGATGGCGAGCAGGTGTTGTTGGCTGTTCATGGTCGGGGAGGATCTTAACTGTCGCCCTCTGGGGGAACCCCTGGGGCGCCCCCTCATCCCAAGGGGATCCGGAGGGATCCGCCGGGCTTCGTGCAGGATTGCCAGGGGGCCGCGTGAGATACTTTTTTGATGACCGCCGCCATCGACAGCCACCTGCTTCCGCACCTGATCTGGCACAGCGCCGAGCGTGATCCGGCGGCCCCGGCGCTGCGCGACGGCGCCCGCGCGCTGGACTACGCCGAACTGGCCGCGCAGGTGCGCGCGCTGGCCAACGGCCTGCTGTCGCTGGGCCTGCAGCGGGCGGAGCGCGTCGGCATCTACCTGGACAAGCGGCTGGAGACGGTGGTCGCCAGTTTCGCCGCGCCGGCCGCGGGCGGCGTGTTCGTGCCGGTCAACCCCATCCTCAAGCCCGAGCAGGTCGGCTTCATCGTGCGCGACTGCGATGTTCGCGTGCTGATCACCTCTCGTGACCGTTTCGCGTCGCTGCGGACCGTGCTGGCGGAGTGCCCCTCAGTGCGGCACGTCGTGGTGGTCGATCCCGCTCCCGACGCGGCACCCGACGGCTGGGTCCGCTACAGCGACCTGCTGGACGCACCGGCGCAGACCGCGCACCGCGTCATCGACACCGACATGGTGGCCATCCTCTACACCTCCGGCTCCACGGGCCGGCCCAAGGGCGTGGTGCTGTCGCACCGCAACATGGTGGCCGGGGCGAAGAGCGTCGCGAGCTACCTCGGCAACCGTCCCGAGGACCGCCTGCTCGCCGCGCTGCCGCTGTCCTTCGATGCCGGCTTCAGCCAGCTGACGACGGCCTTCCATGCGGGCGCGTCGGTGTCGCTGCTCAACTACCTGATGCCGCGCGACGTGCTCAAGGCGCTGGAGCGCGATCGCATCACCGGCCTGACGGCGGTGCCGCCGCTGTACATCCAGCTGGCGCAACTGGAATGGCCGGCGGCCATCGACGCTCAACTGCGCTACTTCGCCAACACCGGCGGGCGCATGCCGCGCGAGACGCTGAACCTGCTGCGCCAGCGCGTGCCGTCGGCGCAGCCTTTCCTGATGTACGGCCTGACGGAGGCCTTCCGCTCGACCTACCTGCCGCCGGAGGAGGTCGACCGCCGGCCCGATTCGATCGGCAAGGCGATCCCCAACGCCGAGATCCTGGTGCTGCGCGAGGACGGCACGCCCTGCGCGCCCGATGAGCCGGGCGAGCTGGTGCACCGCGGCGCGCTGGTCGGCCTGGGCTACTGGAACGACGCCGAGAAGACGGCCGAGCGCTACAAGCTGCTGCCGCCCGGCGTGGCGGGCCGCGAGGCCGGGCTTCAACTGCCCGAGTACGCGGTGTTCTCCGGCGACAACGTGCGCAGGGACGCTGAAGGGTTCCTCTACTTCATCGGCCGCCGCGACGAGATGATCAAGACCTCCGGCTATCGCGTGAGCCCGACCGAAGTCGAGGAGATCCTGTACGCGACGCAGCTGGTCGGCGAATGCGTGGCCTTCGGCGTGGACCACGCGACGCTGGGCCAGACCATCCAGGTGATCGCGACGCCGCCGGCCGGCGCCGACGCGCTGGACAGCGCCGCGCTGCTGGCGCTGTGCAAGGCCCGCATGCCGGCGTACATGATTCCCGCCGGCATCGAGGAGAAGGCCGGCCCGCTGCCGCGCAACCCCAACGGCAAGATCGATCGCAAGCTGCTGAGCACCGAGTGGGTGGCGAAGCAGGAAGCGCAGTGATCCTGCTCGCGAACCCGCTGACCACCTTGCCGACGACCCGCCCGGCGACCCTGCAGACGAACTGGTAAAGACTCCGTGAGCAACGACGACATCAAGACGCCCGCCGCCGCGCCCGCCAAGGCCGCGCCGCAACATGCGCCCATGGACCAGTTCGTCGCGCGCGACGGCGTGCTGCAGATCGGCGGCCAGCCGCTGACGCGGCTCGCGGACCGCGTGGGCCGCACGCCGTTCTACGCGTATGACCGCGCGCTGCTGACGCGGCGTGTCGAGGAACTCCGCGCCGCGATGCCCGCGAAGCTGGAGCTGCACTTCGCGATGAAGGCCAACCCGATGCCGGCGCTGGTCGCGCATCTCGCGACGCTGGTGGACGGCATCGACGTCGCTTCGGCCGGCGAGCTGCAGGTCGCGCTGGACGCCGGCGCCGATCCGCGCGAGATCAGCTTCGCCGGTCCCGGCAAGAGCGTGCTGGAGCTCAAGCAGGCGCTGGCCGCCGGCATCCTGATCAACCTCGAATCCTTCCGCGAGGTCGAACTGCTGCGCACGCTGTGCGCGGAGACCGGCTACGCGGCGCGCGTCGCGGTGCGCGTCAATCCGGACTTCGAGCTGAAGTCCTCGGGCATGAAGATGGGCGGCGGTCCCAAGCAGTTCGGCGTCGACGCCGAGCAGGTGCCGGAACTGCTGGCGCGCATCGGCGAGGCGGGTCTCGGTTTCGAGGGCTTCCACCTCTTCGCCGGCTCGCAGAACCTGAAGCCGGAAGCGATCGTCGAGGCGCAGCTCAAGAGCTTCGAGCTCGCGCTGCGCCTGGCCAAGGACGCGCCGGCGCCGGTGAAGGTGCTCAACCTCGGCGGCGGCTTCGGCATCCCGTACTTCCCCGGCGAGCAAAGCCTGGATCTGACCACCATCGGCGCCAACCTCGCCGCGCTGATCGAGCGCGCCGCGGTCGAGCTGCCGCAGGCCAAGCTGGTCGTGGAGCTCGGCCGCTACCTGGTCGGCGAAGCCGGCGTCTACGTGTGCCGCGTCGTGGACCGCAAGGTCTCGCGGGGTCAGGTCTTTCTCGTGACCGACGGCGGTCTGCACCACCACCTGGCGGCCTCGGGCAACTTCGGCCAGGTGATCCGCAAGAACTACCCGGTCGCGATCGGCAACCGCATCGGCGGCGAGCCGGAGGCGGGCGTGTCCGTGGTCGGGCCGCTGTGCACGCCGCTGGACCTGCTGGGCGAGCGCATGACGCTGTCGCACGCGGAGCCGGGCGATCTGGTGGTCGTCTTCCAGTCCGGCGCCTATGGCATCACGGCCAGCCCGCAGGGCTTCCTGAGCCATCCGGGGGCCGCGGAGGTCCTGGTGTGAGCTCCGCCCCGCGCCTGGCGCAGCTCGATGCCCTGCGCGGCGTCGCGGCGCTGGCGGTGGTGCTGTTCCACTACACGACGCGCTACGACCAGCTCTTCGGTCACGCGCAGCCGCCGGCGGTTTCGTTCCCGTACGGGTACCTCGGCGTCAACCTGTTCTTCATGATCAGCGGCTTCGTCATCTTCATGACGCTGGAGCGGACCGCGCGACCGATGGACTTCGTCGTCTCGCGCTTCAGCCGGCTCTACCCGGCGTACTGGGGCGCGATCCTGCTGACCTTCGCGCTGACCCACGCGATCGGCCTGCCCGGCAAGACGGTGGGCTGGGACGTGCTGCTGGTCAACGTGACGATGGTGCAGGGCTTCTTCGGCGTGGCGCATGTCGACGGCGTGTACTGGACGCTGGAAGTGGAGCTGCTGTTCTATGCCTGGGCGCTGTTGAGCTTCCGCTTCGGCGGCGCGGCGGGGCTGCGGAACTTCCTCTTCGCGTGCCTGGCGCTGCGGCTGGTCTATGCGGCGGCGAAGAGCTTCTGGGGCGTCGACCTGCCGTGGATGGGCCAGCGCTGGCTGCTGCTGCCCTACATCTGCTGGTTCGCGCTCGGCGTCACGGTCTACCGGTTGAGCCGCAAGGACAGCGCGTCCGCCTGGGACTGGGCGTTGGCGGCGGCCGCGATGCTGGTGATCGGGCTCGTCGAGGACTGGGGCCTCGCGGCCCTCGCGGCGGTGTTCTATGCGGTCCTCTTCGGCGCGGCGCGCGGACGCTGGACCTGGCTGGAGCATCCGGTGCTGCTGTGGCTGGGGGCGATCTCGTACACGCTGTACCTGCTGCACGAGAACATCGGCTGGGCCGTGCTGCGCCGGTTCGAGGCCTGGGGCGTGGAGGTGCACGTCGCCATCGCGCTGACGATGGCCCTGTCGGCGGCGCTGGCGCACGGCCTGACGACCTGGGTGGAACAGCCGGGGATGCGCTGGCTCCGCGACCGCTATCGCGCGCGTTCGCCCGCGTCGAAGGCAGCACCAGCCGGAGGCTGATCGCGGGGCGGAGACAATGCGCGCTTCCCCTGCTGTTGACGACGCTCCCTGATGACCGAAGAACGGAAGAATCCCCTGATCCCGCTGGCGATCGTCGCGGTGGCGCTGCTGTCCTGCGGCGGCATGATCGCGGCGGGCGTGGCGATGCTGCGCAACGGCAAGGCGTCGACCCCCGCGGATGACCTCGCGCAGCGGATCACCGCCATCCACGACATGCCGGTGACGGCGCCCGACTGCGGCACGGTGTTCAAGAACGAACAGCCCGTGGTGATCGTCGTGATGGGGCAGTCCAACGCGGCCAACCACGCCGATCCGATCCCGCCGGCCGCCGCGCCGGTGCCGCCGATGCCGGTGCTGCACCTGGGCGGATGCGGTCTGGCGAGCTCGCCGGTGCCGGGTGCCACCGGCACGGGCGGCAGCCTCTGGCCTGCGGTGAACCAGGCATTGGGCGGACGCTGGCAGGGGCACCCGATCGTGTGGGCGGTGGTGGCGGTGGACCGCAGCACGATCGCCGAATGGACCGATCCCGACAGCGCGCTGCGCAGCTACTGGCAGACGCAGATGGACCGCATCAAGGGCACGCGCTGGCCGGTGGCCGCGGTGCTGTGGCAGCAGGGCGAAGCCGACGCGCGCGACCGCACGGCGATGGCCGACTACCGCGACGCGCTCGCGGCCTTGCGCGCCGGCGTGGCCCTGCGGGGCGTCGACGCGCCGTGGTGGATCGCGCGGTCGACCTACTGCCCGCCGCACGACGGCGGCCAGGTGCGCGAGGCCGTGCGCGAGCTGCTCGTCATTCCCGACAGCGGCTTCCGCGCGGGGCCGGACACGGACACGCTCGGCCAGCCGCTGCGCAACGGCTGCCACTTCACGGTGGACGGCACGGCGCGCGCGGCGGCGTTGTGGGCGCAGGCGCTGAAGCCGGCGGCGACGGGGCAATAAGACGGCGAAAGAAAGACGGCGAAAGTAGGACGGCGAGCAAGGATCACGACAGGGGTTGTCGCGATCCCGTGCAGGCAACGTTGGGAAATCGTTGAGCCTGCGGCGATCGTGTCGCGGGGACGTCGATTCCCCCTTCGGTAGGGGCGTTTCCGACGCTTGGGACGGGTATCGTCAGCCTCCAATATTCCAGGGAGGAACGATTGAGCTCACGCCGACTTGCGCCAATGCTGGCGCTGATCCTGGTGGCCACGGGGGCTGCCGCCGCGGACGAACCGGGCAAGGCCCGCTGCGGCATCGAGACGATGAACATCCCGGTGCGGCTGGTCGAGCACCGGCCGGTCGCCACCGTGCAGTTGAACGGGGTCGAGGTGCCCATGCTGGTCGACAGCGGCGCCTTCTACAGCATGATGAGCGCGGCCACGGCGGCGCAGCTGAACCTGAAGCTGCGGCGCCCGCCGCCCAACTTCACGATCCACGGACAGGCGGGCTCGGTCGAATCGCTGAGGGTCGCGACGGTGGACGAGGTCGGCCTGCAACTGGCGACGCTGAAGAAGGTGGACTTCTTCGTCGGCGGCAACGAGCTCAACGCCGGGATCATGGGCATCCTGGGCCGCAACTTCCTGTCCGCGGCGGACACCGAATACGACCTCGCGCACGGCATGCTGCGGCTGGTCTTTCCCAAGGGCGACTGCGAGAAGGCGAACCTGGCCTACTGGGCCGGCGACGCGCCGGTGATCGAAGTGCCCATCGAGACCAACGGGCGCCGCAACGACACGGCGGTGCGCGTCCTCACGAAGATCAACGGCGAGCGCGTCACGGCGCTGATGGACACGGGGGCGCCGGGCACCTCGCTGTCGCTGAAGGCGGCGCGGCGCGCCGGGATCAAGGACGCGGACATGAAGCCTTTCGGCCGGACGAGCGGGATCGGCAGCGGTTACGCCGAACGCTGGATCGCCGACATCGAGACCTTCGAGCTGGCCGGCGAGAAGATCACGCGGAACCGGCTGCCGATCAGCGACGTGGACACCTATGACCACGGGATGCTGCTGGGGCTGGACTACTTCCTGTCGCACCGGGTGTACGTGTCGCGGCTGCAGGGCAAGGTGTACGCGACCTGGAACGGCGGGCCGATCTTCGCGCAGGGCCGCCCCGCCGACGCGAGCAACTACGACCAGCGCTATGCGGCGAAGGCCGAGGAGATCGCGGCCGACGATGCCGATGGGTTGATGCGGCGCGGCGCGGCGGCGCTGACGGCGGGCGACCCGAAGCGGGCGCTGGAGGACCTGAACCGCGCCTGCGAACTCAAGCCCGAAGTGGCGGGCTGCTTCGATGCGCGTTCCCGCGTGCATCAGGCGATGAAGCAACCCAAGCTGGCGCTGGCGGACCTGGACACGGCGCTGACGCTGGATCCCTCGCTGGCCGAGGCGCGTTTGCGCCGCGTGCCGCTGCGCGTGGCCGCGGGCGATCGCGACGGTGCGAAGGCGGACCTGACGGCGCTCGATGCGGCCTTGCCGCCGCCTTCGAACCTGCGCATGACGATGGCCGAGTACCACGCCCGCTTCAACCAGGTGCCCGAGGCGCTGAAGCAGTTCGACCTCTGGATCAAGAGCCACCGGAACGACCTGCGGCTGGCCGAGGCCTACAACGGCCGGTGCTGGCTGCGGGCGCGGATGAACGTCGAGGTGCCGCTGGGGCTGGACGACTGCAAGGAGGCGGTTGACCTGGACGGTGACACGCCGGCGTATCGCGACAGCCTGGGCTGGACCTACCTGCGCCTGGGCGACGCCGCCCGCGCGAAGAAGGCCTTCGACAAGACGATAGAACTGAGATCCTGGGCCTGGCCGCTTTACGGCCGCGGGCTGGCGCAGCTCAGGCTCAACGAGACGGAGAAGGGCCGGCAGGACCTGGAGGCCGCGCGCAAGCTGATGCCGACCATCGATGAGGCGGTGAAGAAGGCGGGGTTCGATGCGTTGGTCGGCGCGGACGCGGTGACCAGGTCGGAGTGATGAGCGGACACGTCCGGCGCTGATCGGCGAGGTCCGTCGGCGTCCTGCAACGCCGCCCTTCGTCCTGGGGGCTGGCCCGGTTCTCGGGATCGCGCGATCATGGGTGCTCATGCGTGCGCGACGGCGCGCCGGAGGACTGAATGCCCACCCATTGCCTTGCCGATTCGGAACGCCTGTACGGCCGCTGGCAACGCATGCTGGAAGTCCTGGCGCAGCAGCTCGACATGCCGGTGGCGATGATCAACCTGGTCGACGGCAGCGACCTCGTCTTCTTCGGCGTACGCGACGAGCAGCAGCGTTTCCCGCGCAACGGGCGCCTCGAGCTCGCCGTCAACAGCTACTGCGCCAACGTGATCCGCCGCGGCGAGCACCTGCTCGTCGGCGACGTCCGTCGCCTGCCCGCCATCAGCGATCGCAACCCGACCGCGGCGCTCGGCCTGGTCCACTACTACGGCGAGCCGATCCGCGATGCCGAAGGCACCGTCGTCGGCACGGTCTGCGTGATGGACGAGCGTCCGCGCGAGACCTCGTCCGGCGTGCGCATGCTGGTCACGCTGATGCGCGACGCCATCGAGGACGATCTCCGCGCCTGCACCGAGGTCGAGCGCTCCGAGGCCCGGCATGCCGAGCTCAAGTCCTCCGCGCGCCGTCTGCTCGATGCGATGGCGCGTTCAGGCCTCGGCGAGGCGAGGGCGCTGGAAGCGCTCGGCTTCAGCGCCGATGATCTGGAGAACCACCAGCGTCTGGCTCAGCTCGCGCAGCCAGTCCAGTCAGGCCAGGCAGGTCAAGCGGTCTAGCGGTCTAGCTGTCTGGTGGGGCCGAACGGCGTTACGTCGGCGATTGGATCGTCAGCCACGGCCAGCGCCGCTGGTACGACGCGGCCTTGCGTTCGAAGAGCTTGCGATGCGGCACCAGCGGGTTCATCGCGAGCAGGCCCTGGTACAGACCTGCCAGGCCGTAGGGCGCATAGACCTCGCCGGGTCGCACGCCGACGCAGGTCGACGGCACGAGGAAACGCTCGATGCCTGCGCGCGAGCTGCGCAGAGGCTCGTATGGCTCTCCGAAATCTTCCTCGTACCAGAGGTGCACACGCGCCTGGTTGGCCACCTCGATCGTGATGCCGAGGTCGCCCAGCAACTCGTCCGCGCGGGCCTGGACGCGTCGCTCGGCTTGCGCGCTCAGGTCGTCCGGATCGAAGTAGAAGAGGTCGTAGTCCTTGATGTCGGACGCCGGCGGCTTGCCGTCACGCAGGTTCCAGACGGTCTGGAACAGGCAGCCGGCGACCAGCCAGCCATCGGGCAGCGCGAGCGCCGCCCAGCGGTCCAGGATCGCGCGGTTGTTGGGGTTGGTCAGCAGGTCCGCAACGAAGCGGTCCTGCAGGTTCAGCGACTGGGGTTCGAAGGACATCGTGTCATTCTGGCCCGACCGCCCGAGGTGCTCCGGTCAGTGGAATCCCTCTCTGGCGGACTCCCTCTCCCGCTTGCGGGAGAGGGTGGGGGTGAGGGCCAGCAGCCGTGGAAATGCTGAAACCCTCTTGCGCGTCAACGTCCCGTCGTGCGAAGCGCATCCGCCTCCGGCAAGCGGACCGTCTCCGGCACGCTGACGACCACCAGCGCCTGGTCCGGCGACAGCGAGGACAGCTCGATCGACTCGCCCGCGTTCTCGCGCCGGGCGCCGGGCTCGCGCGTCTGCGCGGCGCGGCAGGCCGTCTCGTTGGCGCAGACGATCACGCGCAGCCAGCGGTCCTGGTGACGGATGCGCACCTCCGCCTGATCCCAGTGCACCGGCAGGCAGGCGGTGACACGCAGCCGGCCCTGCTCGACCACGACGCCGCAGATCGACTCCAGCGACGCCCGCAGCAACCAGCCCGCCGAGCCGCTGTACCAGCTCCATCCGCCGCGCCCGACCCAGGGCGCGTGCGAGTAGATGTCGCCGGCCATCACGTAGGGTTCGATCGCGTAGGTCGGACCCAGCCGCGGATCGGCCCAGCGGTGCGCCGGGCTCAACCCCGTGTAGACCTGCCACATCGTGTCGCGCTGTCCCAGCCGCGCCAGCGCCATCAGCGACCACACGGCCGCGTGGTTGTACTGGCCGCCGTTCTCGCGCACGCCCGGGGCGTAGGACTGGATGTAGCCCGCGCTCGGCTGCGCCATCGCCAGCGGCGGATGCAGCAGCCGCGCCAGCTTCGCCACCGGATCCAGCAGGTGCGCGCAGGCGCTCGCCATCGCCTGCCGCGCATGCGCCGGATCGGCCGCCGCGGTCAGCACCGCCCAGCTCTGCGCGATCAGGTCGATCTTGCACTCCGCGTTCTCCGACGAGCCCAGCGGCGAGCCGTCGTCGAAGAAGCCGCGCCGGTACCACTGGCCGTCCCAGCCCGGACCGTCCAGCGCCGCGATCCAGCCGTCGCGCGCCGCCTTCCAGCGTTGCACGCGCTCGTGCTCGCCGCGCGCGGTGGCGACCGGCATGAAGTCCTCGATCACCTGCGCCAGGAACCACGCCATCCACACCGATTCGCCCTTGCCCTCGTGGCCGACGCGGTTCATGCCGTCGTTCCAGTCGCCGGTCCCGAACAGCGGCAGGCCGTGCTGCCCGCTGTCCAGGCTGCGGTCGATCGCGCGGGCCGCGTGCTCGTAGACCGAGGCCAAGGGGCCGTCGGTGCGCGGGCTCTCGTAGATGTCCTCGGCGCCCTCGGGCACCTGCTGCCCGTTGAGGAAGGGCACCATGTCCTCCATCAGCGTCAGGTCGCCGGTCCGGACCAGGTAGTGCGCCAGCGCATACGGCAGCCACAGCCGGTCGTCCGAGAAATGCGTGCGCACGCCGGCGCCGCCGGGTTCGTGCCACCAGTGCTGCACGTCGCCCTCGGGAAACTGGCGCGCCGCGCTGCGCCGGATCTGGTCGGCCAGCAGCTGCGGCGCGACGTCCGTCAGCGCCATCGCATCCTGCAACTGGTCGCGGTAGCCGAACGCGCCGCCGGCCTGGTAGAAGCCGGCCCGTGCCCACATGCGGCAGACCAGCGTCTGGTACGGCAGCCAGTGGTTGGTGAGCGCGTCGAAGCGCGGGTCCGGCGTCGACACCTGCAGGCCGCCGAGCAGCTCCGGCCATTGCCGCCGCTGGCGGTCCAGCCGCGTGGCCGGATCGACCTGCCAGGCGGATTCCATCAGCGCATGCGCGGCATCGGGCGACGGCGCGTGGCCGAGCAACACGGTCAGCTCGGCCGGTTGCGAGGCGTCGAGTTCCAGCCGCGCCGACAACGCGGCGCAGGCGTCGAGACCGCCGCCGGCGCGACGGCTCAGCGTCTTCGGCAGCACCATGCGGCCGGCGCTGTCGAAGAATTCCCGGCGGTCGCAGGTCCAGTCCTGCTGGTCCAGCCGCACGCGCACGGCGCCGACCTCGGCGCTTCCCCGCGCGGGGGCACCGCCGTCGCCCGGCTGCCGCGGACGGATGCACAGCGCCGCCGTCGCGTCGCCGAATCCGCCGAGGTGGTCCAGCTGCGTCGCCTGCAGCGCGAGCGCACGTTCGGGCTGCGGCAGTCCGGCGCCTAGCTCTCCCACCGTGAGCCAATCGTTGTGAGTCGTCACCGACAGGCGCTCGCTGCGCGCGCTGCCGAGTTGCCATTCGGCCAGCGCGACCAGACGCAGTCGCCGGCGTGATCGGGCGCCGGAATCGATGCGCACCTGCACCTGCTTCACCGACGCGTCGCGATCGACGCACCAGCACAGCTCCACCTGGAGATCGTCCAGCCGCTGCCGGCTGCGCGAGTAGCCGATGCCGTGCTCGATCGACAGCGGCGCCTCGCGACGCAGCTGCCGGCCCAGCGGCCAGACGCGGTCGTTGTCCAGGTCGTGCAGCAGCAGCCACTCGCCGGGGGGGTCGATCAGCGGATCGTTGGACCACGGCGTGACCTGGTGCATCCGGCTGTTGCCGGCCCAGGTATAGCCCGCCGCGATCTCGGTGACCTGGCAGCCGAAGTCGCGGTTCGCCAGCACGTTGACCCAGGGCTTGGACGGATGCCGGTCCGGCGAGACCTCGAAGGAGAAGCCGCCGTGGTCCGGATCGAATCGGCCTTCCGGCGGACGCGGGGTCGCCTCCGGCCGCGGACGCTCCGCCAGCGCATGGGCCACCGGCAGCCGCTCGGATTCGTTCGTCGGTGCGGTGTCCTCGATCCAGCGTTCGAGCTGCTGCGAGAGCGGACGGCCGTCGGCCTGCAGCCGCAGGCGCGTCAGCGTCTGCAGCGTGAAGCGCTCGTCGGGTTGCAGGTCGCTGTCGCGCAACACGTGCAGGGACGAGCACAGGTGCCCCGGCCGACCCTGCGCCTGGCCCTGCAGTCGCGCCTGCAAGGCGTGCAGCGCCTGCTGCACCGGCGCGTTGTAGGAGGAGGGCTCCTCGTTCAGCACGACCAGGTCGATGCCGACCGCGTGCGTGGTCCACATGCGCAGCGCCTTCTTCAGCGAGCGGATCAGGTCGATGCCTTCCTCGCCGGTGACGGTGACCATGATGATCGGCCGGTCCCCGGAGATGCCGAAGCGGTACAGCGCGCGACGATCGCAGCGGCCGCGGGGCTCGCGGACGTGCGCGGGCTCGCGCACGGCCTGGCCGGTGACCAGCGTGTTGAGCTGCAGCAGGGCGCCCCAGGTGGCGGTGTCGAACTGCAGCTCGCGCAGCCGGATGCCGCCCATCGTGTGCGACATCGACGCGGAACGCTCCACGTGCGCCGGCTGCCGGTATTTGTCGACCAGCGCGCGCAGCAGGTCGCCGTCGCGCGCGGCGGCCGTGCAGAAGGTCAACCGCACGGTCGCGCCCGGCGCCAGGTCCAGCCCGACCCGCAGGCCGGCGATCGGATCCAGGCCGGTGTCGAGCAGGCTGCCTGGCTCGCCGGCGGCGGTGACGTCGGCCTCGTCGTCGACGAACTCCGGCCGCGCATCGCCGACGGGTCGCGTGGTGCTGCCGTAGCGACCCAGCCAGCGTCCGCGATCGGCGATCGGCAGCACCTCGCGCAGCGTGTAGCCATCGGGGCGGACCTCTTCCCCGGTCTGTTCCCCGGTGCCGTCCATGCGCGCGTTGAGGCCTTCCTTCTGGCCGTCCTGCTGGCCGTGCGCACCGACTCCGTCGATCCTTCGCGCGCCGTCACGGCGCGCCGCCTTGCCGGACGCCGCACCACCGTCGACGCCGGCCAGGAAGAACACCGCGCGCATCGCGGCCTCGTCGAACAGCCGCGGCCGGCGACGCAGGTGCAGCGCGTGTTCCGCCTCGTCCCAGCGGGCCTGGATGAACAGGTTGGAGAAGGCGGGGTGGGCCTCGTCCCCGCGTTGCGGCGCGAGCGTGGCCTCGAAGGCGGACACCAGGTCCAGCGCCAGCGGCTGGGTGCCGCGGTTGGTGAGCTCGACCTGACGCAGCTCGCAGTCGTCCTCGGGACTCACCCACACGGTGGTGGTGCTCTGCAGATCGGGCCAGGCGGCTTCGAAGAGCACGCGTTCGGCCTGCATGCGGGCCTCGTAGCGGGCGCGCGGATCGGGCGCCGGGCGGGCGGTGTTGCTGAACCAGTCGTCCTCGCCGGCGCGGCGCAGCATCGTGAAGCTGCCGTGCTGGTCGCGCAGCAGGTCGTCGCGCCAGCGCGTCACCGCGACGCCGTCCCAGTTGCTGTAGCCGCCGCCGTGGCTGCGCAGCACCACCGAGTAGCGCCCGTTGGTCAGCATGTGCGTCAGCGGCAGCGTTTCCTCCAGCGGCGCGCTCTCGCGCACCATCCGCGTCTTGCGGACCTGCCGCGAGCGCGGCGTCGGATCCGTGATGTCGGCGGAGAGCGGGGCCACCTCGCGCGGCGCGCGTTCGTGCAGCAGCGTGGCCACGGCCTTCACATGCGGATCGCTCATCAGCCAGCGCCGCGGCGCGTCGTCGGCCAGCAGGTTGGTCAAGGCGACGAAGCCCATCGCCTGGTGATGCGCCATGTAGGTCTGCACCAGCGTGAAGCCCGCGCCGGCGGTCTGCCGCTGCGGCGTGTAGTCGACCGCCTCGATGAAGCCGAACGCGCCGCGCGCGCCCAGCCGCTCGAAGTCCTGCAGGTTGGCCACGACCCGCACCGGCGCCACGATCGCGGCCATCACGGCCGCGTACGGCGCCAGCACGCGTTCGTCGACGGCCAGCCGCGCCAGCGCCAGCGTCTGCACGCCCTGCGGGCCGTACTGGTAGGCGAGGGTGTGGTCCTGTCCGGCGATCGCCGACTCGGAGATGCCCCACGGCGTGCCCTTGGTGCCGGCCTCGAAGCGCTGCTCGGCCACCGCCGTGCGGATCGCGCGGCCCAGCGCGCTGTTGGCCGGCTCGCGCAGCACGAGCGAGGGCATGAGGTACTCGAACATGGAGCCGGTCCACGACTTCAGGCCCAGCGAGTCGCCGGCGCCTTCGCGCGAGAAGAACGGCCGGCCCAGCGAGCGCCAGTGCTCCGGCGGCAGGTCGCCCTTGGCGATCGCGATCAGGCTGGTGAGCCGCGCCTCGCTGGCGAGCAGGTCGTAGTGGTTGTCGTCGAGCTGTTGCGCGTCGCCGCGCCAGCCGATGCGCAGCAGGCGGCGCTCGGGGTCGAACAGCGGGCGGTAGTCGGCCTCCAGGCCGAGGCGCCGCGCGCGCTGGGCCAGTTCGCGCAGCCGCAGGCGCGACTCGGCGAAGCCGGCGCCGTGATCGCGCCAGAAGGATTCCAGCTGCGCGATGAGGTCGCGCAGCAGCCAATGCGCCGCGGTCGCCTCGTAGTGCTCCGCCGTGGCGAGGCCGTCGAGTTCCGCGCGGGCTGCCGCGACCTGCGCGCGCAGCACGGCCTGCTGCTCCTCCGCGCCAGCGTCGGCGTTCTCGGGAGCGATCAGCGCGGCCACCAGCGAGGCGCCCGCGCCCAGCACGCCGTCGTTGGCCAGCGGCGGCTGCATCACGCGCAGCCGATGCAACGTCTTCGCCAGCGCGTCGCGCGGCGCGGCGGCGAGCTGGTCCGGCGTCATCTCCGCGGCCAGTTCGCAGGCGCGTGCGACGGTCAGCAGATGCGCCGAGCAGTTGCCGCTGTCCACCGCCGACACGTAGCCCGGCGCCAGCACGACCAGCGACTCCGTGTCGTACCAGTTGTAGAAATGGCCGCGCCAGCGGGGCAGGCGTTCGAGCGTGTCCAGCGTCGCGGACAGGCGCTCCGTCATCGTCACGACGCCGATGAAGCCCATCTCGCGGGCGCAGGCGACGGCCAGCAGGTACAGGCCGATGTTGGTCGGCGAGGTCCGGTGCGCGACGAGCAGGTGCGGCGTCAGCTGCACGTTGTCCGGCGGCAGGTGGTTGTCGGCGGCGCCGACGTAGGTGTCGTAGAAGCGCCAGGTGTCGCGCGCGAGCTGCCAGAGGTAGGTCCGGCCCTGCGGGTCGAGTTCGGCTTCGCGGTTGAGCAGCGGCGCCCGCGGCGCGCTGGTCCACCAGATCCACACCGGGGAGAGCGCCCAGACGATCAGCAGCAGGAGCGTCGCCGTGCCGTCGACCGGCGCGCCGGACAGGGCGGCGGCGGCCAGCACGCCGCCGAGCACCGCGGCGGCGATGGGCACGCGCAGGTGCTGACGGACGAGCGCCGGCAGTTCACGCCGCGCGGCGGCCTGCGCGGCGGCGGCCGTCGTCCATTCGAGGAGGTGGCGTCCGGACACGGTCTGGCGCCACAGCGCCCGGCCGATCGCGTCGAGGTACAGCAGCGACAGGTGCAGCAGCAGCGCGACATGCCAGGCCGCGAGGCCCAGCGCGCGCCGCAGGTCCAGCGCGGTCTCGCGGTAGAAGTGCCGCCGCGCCAGGCCGTCGCGGCTGGGCACCAGCCCGGCCAGCGCGCCCACCAGCGGCCCGACCGCGAACGCGCCGGCGACGACCGCCAGCGTCAGCCCGAACGGCAGCACGTCGGAGCCCAGCACCAGCAGCATCAGCCCCAGCGACATGGGCGCGACCAGCGAGCGGCGCAGGTTGTCGATCAGCTTCCAGCGGTTGATCGGCGGAATGCCATAACGACCGGCGCGGGCGATGAAGGGCAGCAGCTGCCAGTCGCCGCGCGTCCAGCGATGCAGCCGCGCGTGCGCGACGTCCGCATGCATCGGCGAGTCCTCGACCAGCGTGATGTCGGAGACGCCGGCGCAGCGCGCGATGCTGCCTTCCAGCAGGTCGTGGCTCAAGACCTGACCCTCGGGCAGGCGCGCGTCGAGCACCGCATGGCAGGCGTGCACGTCCAGCAGGCCCTTGCCGGTGAAGCTGCCTTCGCCGAACAGGTCCTGGAAGATCTCCGAGCTGACCGCGCTGTACGGGTCGATGCCGAACTGGCCGACGAACAGGCGGTGGTACGGCGTGCTCTCCTTGTCGTCGGGCATGGGCGCGAGCACGCGCGGTTGCAGGATGGCGTAGCCCTCGACGACGCGGCGCGTCGCCGCGTCCACGCGGGGACGGTTCATCGGGTGGGCCGCGGTGCCGACGAGCGCGCGCAGGCGGCCGGGCGGCATGTCGGTGTCCGCGTCCAGCGTGATCAGGTGGCGCACACCGTCGGCGGGCCGCGACAGGGCGCCGAAGTCCACGAAGGGCGAGCTGAAGGCCGGCGTCGCCAGCGTGCGCAGCAGCAGTTCGAGCTTGCCGCGCTTGCGTTCCCAGCCGATCCAGCGGCGCTCGGTCGAGGACCACTCGCGCTGGCGATGCAGCAGCAGGAAACGCGGCTGGCCGTCGGCCAGCGGTCCGTGGCGCTCGTTCAGCGCCGAGATCGCGTCCGCGGCGGTCACGACGATCATCGTGTCGCCGGGATGGTGTTCCTCGTAGGCATCGGCGTGATCGCTGAGCAGCGCGAACTGCACCAGGCGCTCGGGATTCGCGAGGTGGTGCTGCTCCAGCTGCGCGATCAGCGGGGCGATGGCGTCCTCGTTGGGCAGCAGCACGGGCATCACGACCAGGGTGCGTTCCGCGTCGGGCAGGCCGGCGGAGAAGTCCAGCCGCGGCAGGCGCGCGGGGCGGGCGAGCTCGCTGATCCAGCGGTTCGTCAAGGCCACCACGGCCTCGCTGATCGGGCCGGCGGCCAGCACGGCGGCGGTCCACAGCAGCCAGGTCGCCGCGCCGGGGCGGGCCTGGCTCATCAGCCAGTACAGGCCGAGCAGTCCCAGCAGCGCGAGGCCGCCGAGATACGCGACCGCCGCCCAGCGTTGTCCGGGCGCGGTGTCGTGCGGCGGCCAGCGGCGCTCCTGCACGCCGATCGCCGCGAGCAGGGTCGGGCGGCCGGCGCCGCGCCACCAGTAGACCGGCGCGCTGCGACGGTCGGGCTCGCCGTCCTGCGGCGGGCCGGCGCGTTGCGTGAGCTCCAGCAGCTGGCGGGCGATGTCGAGCTCGCTCTTCTCGCACTTGCGCGCGAGCCGCTCGATCTCGTGCAGGGTCATGTCTTGCGTGTCCGCGGCCTCGGCGGCGAACACCGGCGATCGACCCAGCGTCTGCATCACCGGACTCACGGTCTGGATCAGGCGGCGCCAGTCCGTCTGGTCGATGCGCCGCAGCGCGGTGATCGCGTTGCGGATGCTCTGCAGGTCGCGGATCGATTCGTCCTGCTGTCGCACCAGCGCCTGGGCGGGGGCGGGCAGCCGCGTGCTGAGCCAGGCGGCGAGTTCGCCCATCAGCGGCTGCGGCAATTCCTCGAGGCGATGATCGAGCTGCAGCCAGAAGGCTTCGAGGACGCCGCGTTCCTTCATGCGCGGCTCGAGGCGCGTGATCGCGTCGATGCCGACCTCCGTGGGCCGGCCGTCGTACCAGTGGTGGACGACGTCGCGCGCGGCCTGCAGCGTCGCGAAGCGCTCGGCCAGGCGGCGCAGGTTCTCGACCAGCACCACGCGCAGCGTGGTCGGCAAGGCCCACAGCTCCGCCAGCGACAGCGCGCGTTCCTCCTGGTAGGCGCGCAGGTAGGCCGCCAGCAGGTCGGTGTCGAAGCCGCCGTCGGTGTGCGCCACCCAGGCCCACGCGACGCCGTAGATGCGCGGCAGGCCGGCCAGCGGCTCGTCGCGCAGGCGCGGCAGCAACCGGAAGAAGCTGCGCGGCAGGCCGCGACGCACCTGGTGCATCTGCTCGTCGATGAGCGCGGCGTTGTCCAGCAGCCATTTGCCGGCGGCGCCGAGATGGCGGAAGTCGCGATGGCGCTTCTCGATCAGGCGCCGCGTCTGCTGCAGCATCGCGACGTTGTCGTCGAGCCGCGGGAAGAACTGGCCGGCGCCGGCCGTGCCCTGGACCGCCTGCGCCTGCGCGAGGCTGCGCCCGTGCTGTTCGAAACGGGCCTGGCCGAACAGCACCGACCGGACCGGCGGCTCGATCATGCCGAGCGCCGGGTCCAGCAACGCAAGTTCTTCCGCAATTTCCGGGGAGCGTTCCGGCCCCGGACCGGTAGAGCGGTCCGACGGCGTGTCCGACGAGGCGGCCGGAGGTCGGGGGTCGTTCGCGCTCCGGATGTCTGTCATAGCCAATGGGCGAACAGACCGAAGGTGAGGGCGCTCAGGGCGGCGGTGGTGGCGAGTCGCGGCAACACCAGACAACGCGCACGTTCAGCGAACAACGCGAGGCCGAACCATCGCCCTCGGGCCTTCGCGCACTGCAGCAGATGACGCTGGAGCGCCTGGTCGTAGAGGTGCGGGACGGCGGTGCCGACCGGGCCGACCTGGATGATCGGACGGAGCGGGCCGACTGGGCTGTTCATGGTGGGAACCTCTCTGCAAGTGGATGAAGCGGTCTGAA
The DNA here is from genome assembly GCF_001653795.1 of Mitsuaria sp. 7. Classification (NCBI taxonomy): domain Bacteria; kingdom Pseudomonadati; phylum Pseudomonadota; class Betaproteobacteria; order Burkholderiales; family Sphaerotilaceae; genus Roseateles; species Mitsuaria sp. 7. Next base: position 2,778,465 of record NZ_CP011514.1, on the reverse strand, counting down.
ACCGGACGTATCAACTCGGCAAGCACCATGCCTGCGCAAGCATCGCGTCGGGCGCCGCTTTCGTGGCCATCCACATACCCATGCCAAGGCATGAATTCGAGCGCGATGTCAATCGCGCGGGAAGACCCTTCATGTCCCTGACTTGTCCCTCCCAGGGACGTCGACTGTCCCTTGACTGTCCCTTGACTGTCACCGAGGCGGTGTTCGCGCCCTGTCCCTTCCCCCGCGCGCCTGACTGGCCTCGGAGGGAGCGCTTCAGAGGGCGCGCGGGGTGGTCGTCAGAGGAGAAGCGATGCGTCGGAAGCCCGATGAACAGGGGCTTCAACGGCAGGCTGCCTCGAATGAGGGGGGCTGTCCCCGCTTACGGGATAGGGGGTGCGCGGGCCGCCCACCGACTCCTAGACTTCGCAGCAATCGCATCGCAACAGGGGCGCCGTCGGCGCACAGGAGGGTGATCATGCTCGCGACAAGCTGGTTCCAGAGAAGTGGACACTTCGGTGCCCGGCTCTTGGCAAGAGGGGCCCTCCTCGCAGCCTCCGTGGCGGGCCTGCTCGGTCTTGCCGCGGCACCCGCCGCGGCCGCGCCGATCACGCTCAGCACCACCCAGACCTCCGTGGTGCTGGACGCCGGCGACAGCTTCGTCATCACCGGCCAGATCACCAACGTCAGCGGCGGCCCGCTGCTGACCACCGACTTCTTCCTGTCCCTCAGCGGCTACCCGTTCCCCTTCGTGGACGTGACGCCGCTGCTGGGCGATCCCGAGGTGGTGATCCCGGACCGCACCATCAGCCCGGTGCTGGACCTGCTGATGATCGCGACGCTGCCGGACCTCCTCGCGGACCTGAACTTCAACCTCTTCCTCCTGCTGTCGGACATCAACGGCAACTTCGCCGACGAGGTGTCCGTGGCGGTGACCGTGCGCGCCGCGGCGGCCAGCGACGTGCCGGAACCCGGCACGCTGGCCCTGGCGCTGATCGCGCTGGTGCCGCTGGTCGTGCGACGGGCCCACCGCCGGTCCGGCGCCGCCGGTCCGTCCGCGACGCTGCTCGCCGGCACCTGAGCACGGACGGCCGGCGGATCACGCCGCCGGCCCCCGCTTTCCTCCTCTCCCGTCTCCCGTCCCCCCGCAGCGACCGGCCTTCAGGCATCCACGGACGCGCCCGGCACGACGGGTCCTCATCGACTCTCTTCGAGACATCACAAGGGGCAGGCATGGCCACAGTCGTCTCCGCGCGCGTGACCCTCGGCGCGCCATTCATCCAGCGCTTCGCCGGTCAGGTGAGGTTGAACATCCCGTTGATGAACATCGGTGAATCGGCGCTCCAGGGCGTGCAGATCACCAGCATCACCTACGGCAGCGCGACGCGACAGAGTCCGCCCAACGCGCCCATCGTGCTGGGCACGCTCGGGGCCTCGTCGTCGACGACCTTCGCCGGTCGCTTCTCCGACGCCGGGCTGGTCGACAACGCCAACCTGCTGCTGACGGTGCGCGGGTCCTACGTGGTCGCCGGCGTGGCTTATGGCCTCACGGTGAGCCGCTACGTGCGGGTGCCGGCGGCAGGGAGCTTCCCGGCCGACGAGCTGCGCGCCTCGCTCGCGGTCACGACCACGCCCAACTACTGGAGCTACGCGCTGACCAACAACGAGTCGGCGGGCAGCGGCCAGTACATCGCGACGCTGTCGCTGTCGGTCAACGCGCCGGTGACGGTGACCGGCACGCCGCCGGGCTGGGAAGCGGACACGGACGGCTCGACCTACGTGACCTGGGTCGCCTCCGACCTGGTGCCGCCGTATCCGAACCACGTGGCGCCGGGGGCGACCCTGTCCGGCTTCCAGCTGATGAGCCCGCGCACGAGCTCCGAATCGACCGGCGCCAGCCTGGTCGCCTGGGACCACGCGGCCGACGACGCCGGCAAGGTGTCCGCCGACTACACGCTGACGCCGTCGCGCGCCTGAGCGCCGCCAGCAAGGAGTGATCCATGACAGAACGCACCTTCGGTTTCGGGCAACGCGTCGCCGCGCTCTTGCGGCGCGGCATGGGCGGGTTCTCCGCCAGCGATTCGCCCGCCTTGCGATCGGATGACGCCATCGATCTGCAGGGCCATCTGGCGGACAACGCCTTCGACAACTTCACCCGCTCGCTGGGCAGCCAGGGCTCGCGCCGCGACGTGCTGAAGGTGTCGGTGCTGGGCATGTTCTCCACGCTGGCCGGCGGCCTGCTGCCGCGGACGGCGCAGGCGGCGGCGGACTGCCTGTGCGGTCGCCAGCTCTACGACCCGGCGCTGCAGTGCTGCCTGCCCAGCGGCGCCGTCGCTCCCAAGCATCCGGTGGCGGACCTCGCGGCCTGCCCGAACAAGGTGGCCCACCCCGGCTACAGCTGCACGCCCAACGGCTGCGGCGCGGCGGGCGGCACGCAGTACCCGTCGCAATACGGCGCGGCCAGCTTCCTGGGTTGCTGCAACGGCCACGACTGCTGCTACGGCGAGTGCAACCAGGCCAAGGCCGGCTGCGACAACACCTTCTACAGCTGCATGACCAGTTCCTGCGACGCGGCCTATCCCGTCAACATGGTGCAGGTCGGACCGATCTCGGTGGACAGCAACAAGATCAAGCGCGGCGCCTGCAAGGCGGCCGCGGGCGCCTACTACCAGGCGGTCAACCAGGCCGGTGGCGATGCCTTCACTGCCGCGCAGCAGGCCGGTTGCGATTGCTGCGGCACGCAGCCTTGCCCGACCTGCCCGGGCGGCACCTGCGGCGCGCTGCCGAGTTGCCAGGACCCCGGTTGCGTCTGCTTCCAGACCATCGAAGGTCGCGGCTTCTGCCACCTGCCGCAGTCGTGCGCGGGATTGCCGACCTGCTCGTCGTCCGCGGGTTGCCCGTCCGGATGGGCCTGCGTCAGCGTGACCTGCTGCGGCTCGACGCCGATCTGCATCCGACCTTGCTTCGTGGTCGGGTCGAGTCTGGCCAGCCGCTCGGCCTCGGTGCCCAGCTTCGGCATGACGACCGCGGGTCCGGCGCAGGGCTCGGGCGAGATGCGGGCGAAGTAACGCAGCGCGCTTTCACGTCGCCCGGCCGTTCGGCCGGGCGCGACCATTGGTGGCGACACCGGACGAACTGAACGGAACGGAACGGGAAGGGAGACGCATCGTGGACATCCTGATCGTGTTGGGGGGCTGGTTCCTGGCGGGCGTGTTCGCCTTGGCGGCGTGGTCCAAGCTCGCGGAGCCGGATGCGACCGCGCAGGCGCTGCGCAGCTTCGGCGTGCCGTCGACGCTGGCGCGTTCCGGCGCGTGGCTGCTGCCGCTGCTGGAATTCGCGGTCGCGCTGCTGGTCGTGCTGCCGTGGGCGCCGGCGCTGGGCATCGCGCTGGCGGCGGGTCTGCTGGCCGTCTTCGCCGCGGCGATGGCGGTGCAGCTGGCGCAGGGCAACAAGCCCTCGTGCAACTGCTTCGGGCAGACGCGTTCGCAGCCGATCTCGTGGGCCAGCGTGGTTCGCAACGGCCTGCTGGTCGCGCTCGCGGCCTGGCTGCTGTCCAGCGCCTTGGCGGTCGAAGGTGCCGCATCGTTGACCGGCACGCTGGTGTCCGGCGGCCGGGGTCAGGTCTTGCTGTCGACGGTGCTGGTGCTGGCGGTGGGTCTGCTGGGCTGGCTGGTGCTGCATCTGGCGCGCCAGCAGGGCCGCCTGCTGCTGAAGATCGACCACCTGGAACTGCGGCTGCAGGCGCTGGGCGTCGAGCCCGCGGGCGGCGTGCCCAGCCTCGAGACGTTGATGTCCAACCAGGTGCTGCACGTCGGCCAGGCGGCGCCGGCCTTCGCCGCGCCGACGGTGGCGGGCAACACGCGCACGCTGGCGGACTACGTGGCGCAGTCGGGCTCGCAGCTGCTGGTCTTCGTCGGACCGCAGTGCGCGCCATGCCACGAGGTCATGAAGGAGATGGCATCCTGGCGCCGTCAGGACAATGAACCCGTGCACTGGCTGACCATCAGCAGCGGCAGCGCCGAGTCGAACCGCACGATCTTCAACAACCTCGCGCCGGATCGCGTGGTGCTGCAGTCGGGGCAGGACATCAACCAGCTCTTCGGCGTGATCGCCACGCCGAGCGCGTTGTGGGTGGGGGCCGACGGCCGCATCCTGAGCACCGTGGCGGTGGGACGCGACGCGATCCGCGCGCTGTATGACGCGCCGGTGCTGTCGCACGGCGACGGGCACGCGCTGCCCTTGGCTTCCGCTTGAACGGCGCGCCCCGGCACATGCCGGGGCGCTTCCTTCAACTCACGAGGATCCGCTGATCGGCGGATCGCCGGCTCACTGGATCACGCCGCACGCGATGCGCGCTCCGCCGCCGCCGAGCGGGGCAGGGTGGTCGGCATGGTTGTCGCCGCCCGCGTGGACCATCAGCGCATGTCCCTTGACGTCCGCCAGCTTCAGGCGCGGCGCGAGCACGGGCTGGCTGGCTTCGCCTTCCCCGTTGACGAACATCGGGGGCAGGTCGCCCAGGTGGCCGTCGCCCCAGGGCTCGCCGTGCTTGCCGGACTTCTTCGGATCGAAATGGCCGCCGGCCGCTTCGGCGGGGGAGGGCTTGCCGTCCTTGTCCGCCGCGGCGCAGGACGGATTCGCGTGCACGTGGAAGCCGTGCAGCCCCGGCGGCAGGCCGGTGAGCTTGGGCGTGAAGACGAGGCCGTACTTCGTGTCCTCCATCGCGACGGTGCCGACCGGTCCGCCTTCCCCCTGCGGGGTGGCGACCTTCAAGGTCACGGTGGCTTCGGCGGCGAGCGCGGCGGTCACGGGCAGGCAGGCCACCAGGGCGGCGGCCAGCAAGGGGCGAAGGGTCATGCGAGTCTCCTGAGAGGGGATGGTGACGGACGGCAATCCGTGTGCCGCCGCACCGGGGCGATCGTGGCGGAAGTGCACCGCGACCGCGATCCGATTCCCTCGGGGAGGAGGGCTCAGCGCGAGACGATCAGCCGCAGGCCCAGCGCGACGAACACCGCGCCGGCGATCCGGTCCAGCCACAGCGCGGCGCGCGGCTTGCGTTGCAGCCATTGGCCGATCGCGCCGGCGAAGTAGCCGAGCAGGCCGAACAGCACCGCCGCCTGCAGCGTGAAGGTCAGCCCCAGCAGCGCTGTCTGCGCGGCCACATGCCCTTGTGCCGGCACGACGAACTGCGGCAGGAAGGACAGGAAGAAGAGCACGACCTTCGGGTTGATCGCGTTGGCGAGGACACCCTTGAAGAACAGGCGCCAGAGCGAGTCCTCGACCTGCGACGCATCGCCGACCGTCGCGCCGCCGCGGCTGCGCAGGGCCTTGATGCCCAGCCAGATCAGGTACAACCCGCCGCAGACCTTCAACGTGGTGAAGGCCACCGGCGACGCCGCGATCAGCGCGCTGACGCCGATCGCCGCCAGCAGCGTGTGGCTCAGGCACCCGAGCGCGCAGCCGAGGCCGAAGACCATGCCGTGGCGACGGCCCTTCGACACGCCCATCCCGAGCACCATCAGGTTGTCAGGACCCGGCGACGCCGTGATCAGCATGGCGGCGAGCAGGAAGCCGAAGAGTTGTTCGAAGGTCAGCATGGGGCGGGATGATAGATCGCGCCCTGGACGACCCTGGAGACGGCCCTGAAAAGCAAACGGGCCTCGATCACTCGAGGCCCGTTGTACTGGATGTCTGGCGGAGAGAGAGGGATTCGAACCCTCGGTAGGCTATTAACCTACACACGCTTTCCAGGCGTGCGACTTAAACCGCTCATCCATCTCTCCGAAGCCCGCCATCATAGCGCAGATTTCCTGTCCGAAATCAAACTTGCGGGAACTCCGTGTCGAAGTCCGGCAGAGGCGAGGGGGCAAGGGTCAGGTCTGGCCCTCAGCGGCCGGGCTGGATCACCTTGTCGCTCTTGATCAGCGCCATCGCGGTGCCGATCAGGCCCGAGACCTCGCTCATGTTGGCCGGCACGATCATCGTGTTGTTCTTCTGGGCCAGTTGCGAGAAGGCCTCGACCGCCTTCTCCGCGACCTTCAGCTGCACCGCGTCGCTGCCGCCCGGCTGCTGGATCGCCGCGGCAACCTTGCGGATCGCCTCGGCGCTGGCCTCCGCCACCGACAGGATGGCCGCGGCCTCGCCCTGCGCCTTGTTGATCTCGGCCTGCTTCTCACCCTCGGAGCGGGCGATCGCCGCCTCCCGCTCGCCGGTCGCGATGTTGATCTGCTCCTGGCGGCGGCCTTCCGAGGCCGCGATCAGCGCGCGCTTCTCGCGCTCCGCCGTGATCTGCGCCTGCATCGAGCGCAGGATCTCCGCCGGCGGCGTCAGGTCCTTGATCTCGTAGCGCAGCACCTTCACGCCCCAGTTCAGCGCGGCCTCGTCCAGCGCCTGGACGACGGAGCTGTTGATCACGTCGCGTTCCTCGAAGGTCCGGTCCAGCTCCATGCGGCCGATCACCGAGCGCAGCGTCGTCTGCGCCAGCTGCGTGATCGCGATGATGTAGTTGCTCGAGCCGTAGCTGGCGCGCATCGCGTCGGTCACCTGGAAGTACAGGATGCCGTCCACCGTCAGCTGGGTGTTGTCGCGCGTGATGCAGACCTGGCTGGGCACGTCCAGCGGGATCTCCTTGAGCGAATGCTTGTAGGCCAGGCGGTCCACGAAGGGCACCAGGATGTTCAGGCCGGGTGTCAGCGTGCCGTGGTACTTGCCCAGGCGTTCCACGACCCAGGCGTTCTGCTGGGGGACCACCTTCACCGACTGGATGACGAAGACGATGGCGACGATCAAGATGACCAGGGCGATGATTTCCATGAGCGGGACTCTCCTCCGGGATTGAAATTGAAACGGATGCGGGCGGATCAGGCGGGTTCGACGAGCAGGCAGCTGCCCTCGACCGCACGGATGACGTGGCGGCCGATGGCGGGCGTGCCCGTGCCGACGAAACGCGCCTGCCAGGCGGCGCCGCGATACCGGACTTCGGCCGTGCCGTCGGCGCGCCAGTGCGCGACGTCCAGGCTCTGGCCGATGTCGAGGTTCACGTTCGGGTTCTCCGCGGCCGGCAGTCTGGGATGGCGACGCAGCCGCAGGTGCCACCAGGTCACCGCGCCGCCGCCGATGAGTGCGGCGATGACCAGCTGCACCCAGAACGGCCCGCCGGCATGGGCGGTCAGTGCCGCCGCGGCGGCACCCAGCGCCAGCATCAAGAGATAGAACGTCGTGCCGGTCGCGAGCTCCGCCGCCACCAGCACGCCGCAGATCACCCACCACCAGGTGGCGAGACTCCAGTCCATCGATTCCTCCTAGCTGATTGCCGGGCGATCCGTGATTCGCCCGGTCCTTCGAGTCCGTTCAGTGTACGCGCGGGGTCGGTGCTTGCCAGGGCGCTCCGAAGGGGGCTTGCCTTCCGCTTTTCCGGGCTGGCGATCCGTGGAGGAGCCCGCGTGGGCGGGGCTTGGGCGGCATGGCCGTTCTGTTTCTGCGACAACCCCCGATCAACACTTGCGTGACACGGCTCTAGCCCTACACTTCGCGCCTTTCTTGTTTGACCTGCCCCGATCCGGAGGCCTTCATGACGCCGCGTTTCCGCTTTCCCATCGTCATCATCGACGAGGACTATCGCTCCGAGAACACCTCGGGTTTGGGCATCCGCGCGCTCGCGGAGGCCATACAGAAAGAGGGCTTCGAAGTCCTGGGCGTCACGAGCTACGGCGACCTGAGCCAGTTCGCGCAGCAGCAGAGCCGCGCCAGCGCCTTCATCCTGTCCATCGACGACGAGGAGTTCTCCGGCAACGGCGACGGCGCGGAGCTGGACCCGGCGGTCCTGAACCTGCGCAAGTTCATCCAGGAGATCCGCTTCAAGAATGCGGACATCCCCATCTACGTGTATGGGGAGACGCGCACCTCGCAGCATCTGCCCAATGACGTCCTGCGCGAGCTGCACGGCTTCATCCACATGTTCGAGGACACGCCGGAATTCGTGGCGCGTCACATCATCCGTGAGTCGAGGAGCTACCTCGACGGCCTGGCGCCGCCTTTCTTCAAGGCGCTGATGGCCTACGCGCAGGACGGGTCGTACTCGTGGCACTGCCCGGGGCACTCCGGCGGCGTGGCCTTCCTGAAGAGCCCGGTCGGCCAGATGTTCCACCAGTTCTTCGGCGAGAACATGCTGCGCGCCGACGTCTGCAACGCCGTGGAAGAGCTCGGCCAACTGCTGGACCACACCGGCCCGGTCGCCGAGAGCGAGAAGAACGCCGCCCGCATCTTCAATGCGGACCACTGCTTCTTCGTCACCAACGGCACGTCGACGTCCAACAAGATGGTCTGGCACCACACGGTGGCGCCGGGCGACATCGTGGTCGTGGACCGCAACTGCCACAAGTCCATCCTGCACAGCATCATCATGACCGGCGCGGTGCCGGTCTTCATGACGCCCACGCGCAACCACTACGGCATCATCGGCCCGATCCCGGAGAGCGAGTTCTCCGCCGACACCATCCGCAAGAAGATCGCGAAGAACCCGCTGCTCAAGGGTGTGGACGCGAAGAAGGCCAAGCCGCGGATCATGACGCTGACGCAGAGCACCTACGACGGCGTGCTCTACAACACCGAGACCATCAAGGGCAAGCTGGACGGCTGGATCGACACGCTGCACTTCGACGAGGCGTGGCTGCCGCACGCGGCGTTCCACAACTTCTACGGCTCGTACCACGCGATGGGCAAGCACCGCCCGCGTCCGAAGACGGCGATGGTCTACGCCACGCAGTCGACGCACAAGCTGCTTGCGGGCATCTCGCAGGCCTCGCAGGTGCTGGTGCAGGACTCGCAGAACGTGAAGCTGGACAAGCACCTGTTCAACGAGGCGTACCTGATGCACACCTCGACCAGCCCGCAGTACTCGATCATCGCCAGCTGCGACGTCGCGGCCGCGATGATGGAGCCCCCGGGCGGCACGGCGCTGGTGGAGGAGTCCATCAGCGAGGCGCTGGACTTCCGCCGCGCGATGCGCAAGGTCGAGAAGGACTACGGCAAGGACTGGTGGTTCAAGGTCTGGGGCCCGGACAAGCTGGCCACCGACGGCATCGGCAAGGCCGCCGACTGGATGCTCAAGGCCAACGAGAAGTGGCACGGCTTCGGCCCGATCGAGGCCGGCTTCAACATGCTGGATCCGATCAAGTCCACGGTGATCACGCCGGGGCTGGACATGAGCGGCAAGTTCGCCAAGACCGGCATCCCGGCGAGCATCGTCACCAAGTTCCTGGCCGAGCACGGCGTGGTCGTGGAGAAGACGGGCCTGTACTCGTTCTTCATCATGTTCACCATCGGCATCACCAAGGGCCGTTGGAACACGCTGTTGACCGCGCTGCAGCAGTTCAAGGACGACTACGACCGCAACGCGCCGATCTGGCGCATCCTGCCGGACTTCGTCGCGGCCTTCCCCCGCTATGAGCGCATGGGGCTGCGCGACCTGAGCCAGAGCGTGCACGAGGCCTATGCGTCGGGCGACATCGCGCGCCTGACGACCGAGGTCTACCTGTCCGAGCTGGAGCCGGCGATGAAGCCGTCGGATGCGTATGCGCACATCGCGCATCGCAAGACGGAGCGCGTCGAGATCGACAAGCTCGAAGGCCGCGTCACGACCGCGTTGCTGACGCCGTATCCCCCGGGCATCCCGTTGCTGATCCCGGGCGAGCGCTTCAACAAGCGCATCGTCGACTACCTGAAGTTCACCAGAGACTTCAACGCCAAGTTCCCGGGCTTCGCGACCGACGTCCACGGACTGGTGGCGGAGAAGGGCGAGGACGGCGTCACGCGTTACTACGTGGATTGCGTGATCGACGCGAAGAAGTAAGCATCAAGAAAATCAGGCCCCTCGGGGCCTGATTTCATGGGGCGGGGGGATTCACTCCGTCCCGGCCATCGCGCCGTGGCTGAAGCCGCCGTCCACGTAGACGATTTCCGAGCTGATGCCGCCCGCCAGATCCGACAGCAGGAAGGCGGCGGTGTTGCCGACGTCCTCGATCGTGACATTGCGCTTGATGGCGGCGCTGTCGGCGAACTGCTTGAGCAGCTTGCCGAAGTCCTTGATGCCGGAGGCCGCCAGCGTCTTGATCGGGCCGGCGGAGATGCCGTTCACCCGGATGCCCTTGCCGCCCAGGCCGTAGGCGAGGTAACGCACGCTGGCTTCCAGCGAGGCCTTGGCCAGACCCATGGTGTTGTAGTTGGGAACGAAGCGGTCCGCCCCCAGATAGGACAAGGTGAGCAGCGCCGAGCCGGCGCGCAGGCGAGGCTGGGCGGCCTTGGCCATGGCCGGGAAGCTGTACGCCGAAATGTCGTGCGCGATGCGGAAGTTCTCGCGCGTCATGCCGTCCAGGAATTCACCGGCGATCGCCTCGCGCGGCGCGAAGCCGATCGAATGGACGAAACCGTCGAATTCGGGCCAGTGCTGGCCGAGGTCCGCGAACAGGCGATCGATCTGGGCGTCGTCGCTCACGTCGCAGTCGAATACCAGTTGGGAACCGAATTCAGCGGCGAATTCGGTGATGCGATCCTTGAACCGTTCGCCTTGATAGCTGAAGGCCAGTTCAGCGCCTTCGCGGTGGCAGGCCTTGGCGATGCCATAGGCGATCGAACGGTTGGACAGCACGCCCGTGATCAGCAGTCGCTTGCCGGCGAGAAATCCCATGTCTGCTCCTGGTATTCATAGATTCGAGGAAGGCCAGGATTCTCGCACGCCATGCCGTGACGGATGACGCAGCCTTGTCGGCACGCTGTTTGCATAGTACACTTCTAGCTTCGCTGAAAAAGTGAACGGTGGGCGGATTCATCCAGCCCATTTTTTTTGGCTGTTCCTACGAGCCTGTTACAGGGCAAATACTTTCGTCGATGAATTTGAGCTGGCAAGCCGTTGTTGAAAAAACCGTGACCGGGCTCGGTTACGAGGTGGTGGGCTGCGAACGCAGCGCCGGGGGCTTGCTGCGCGTGTACATCGACAAGCCGCTCGTGGATGGCCAGGAACCGGAGACGCCGGTGAACGTCGAGGACTGCGAGCGCGTCACGCGCCAGCTGCGCTACGTGATGGAAGTCGAAGCCGTCGACTACACGCGCCTGGAAGTGTCGACCCCCGGTCTGGACCGTCCGCTGAACAATGCCGGCGACTACGCCCGCTTCAGCGGTCACGAAGTGGAAATCACATTGCGCGAGGCTTTCCAGGGTCGCAAGAAGTACCGGGGTGTCCTGGTCGCGGCCGAAGGCGTGGCGCAGGACGACTGGAACGCGCTGGCGCAGAACACCGCCTGGCGCGTGATCTTCATGGACGGCAAGACCGAGCAGGTGCTGGACTTCGCGCTCGACGAAGTGCGCTCGGCCAAGCTGGTGCCGGAGATCGTTTTCAAGGGTCGCGCGTCGATGTCGACGGGCGACGCTGCCGCGGAAACCGCGGCGAAAAAGAACACGGGCTTGGCGCCCGGATCGGAATCTGCTGACGGAGCGGCTGCGAAGCCCAAGGCGTCGAAGAAGAAGAGCAATGCCAAGTCCCGGCAGACGGATGACAAGGTTGACGGAGGTCTCGATCAATGAACCGCGAACTGTTGATGCTGGTGGACGCCATCTCGCGCGAGAAGAGCGTGGAGCGCGATGTGGTGTTCGGCGCCGTTGAGGCGGCACTGGCTTCGGCCACCAAGAAGTTGTATGGCGGCGAGGTCGATATCCGCGTGGCCATCGATCGCGATACCGGCGAGTATGAGACCTTCCGTCGCTGGCACGTCGTGCCCAACGAGGCCGGCCTGCAGAACGCCGATTCCGAGATCCTGCTGTTCGAAGCGCAGGAGCAGATCGCCGACATCGAAGTCGACGACCACATCGAGGAAGGCGTCGAGTCCGTGCCCATCGGCCGGATCGGTGCCCAGGCCGCCAAGCAGGTCATCCTGCAGAAGATCCGCGATGCGGAGCGCGAACAGCTGCTGAACGACTTCATGTCGCGCGGCGAACGCATCTTCGTCGGCACGGTCAAGCGCCTGGACAAGGGCGACATCATTGCCGAGTCGGGCCGCGTCGAGGGCCGCCTCAAGCGCAACGAGATGATCCCGAAGGAGAACCTGCGCACCGGCGACCGCGTCCGCGCGGTGATCCTGGGCATCGACCCGACGCAGCGCGGTCCGCAGATCATGCTGTCGCGCTCCTCCGGCGAGTTCATGAAGGAACTCTTCGCGCAGGAAGTGCCGGAGATCGAACAGGGCCTGCTCGAGATCAAGAGCGCCGCCCGTGATGCCGGCAGCCGCGCCAAGATCGCCGTCGTCTCGTACGACAAGCGCGTCGACCCGATCGGCACCTGCGTCGGCGTGCGGGGTTCGCGCGTCAACGGCGTGACCAACGAGCTGGCCGGCGAACGCGTGGACATCGTGCTGTGGTCGGAAGATCCGGCGCAGTTCGTCATCGGCGCGCTGGCGCCGGCGAACGTGCAGTCCATCGTCGTGGACGAGGAGCGCCATGCGATGGACGTCGTCGTCGACGAGGAGAACCTCGCGATCGCGATCGGTCGCGGCGGCCAGAACGTGCGTCTGGCGTCCGAGCTGACCGGCTGGAAGATCAACATCATGACCGCCGAGGAATCCCAGGCCAAGCAGGCCGAGGAATCCGACGGGGTGCGCAAGCTGTTCGTCGAGAAGCTGGACGTCGATGAGGAAGTCGCCGACATCCTGATCGCCGAAGGTTTTGCTTCGCTGGAAGAAGTCGCCTACGTTCCGATGCAGGAAATGCTCGAGATCGAGTCCTTCGACGAGGAGACCGTGAACGAGCTGCGCACCCGCGCCAAGGACGCCCTGCTGACGATGGAAATCGCCCGCGAGGAAAAGGTCGAGGAGGTCTCCCAGGACCTGCGCGACCTGGACGGCGTCACCCCCGAGCTGATCGCCAAGCTGGCGGCCGGCGACATCCATACCCGTGACGACCTGGCAGACCTGGCCGTTGACGAATTGGTCGAGATTTCGTCCCTGGACGAGGCAGCGGCACGCGCTTTGATCATGAAGGCGCGCGAGCACTGGTTCAACGCATAACGCCCGAGCAAGACACGCTCTGAAGCGATTTCAAGCGAAACCAGACCGCTCCGCCCCACACAAGATTTAAGGATTTCAACAATGGCCGTGACCACCGTCGCCCAGCTGGCCGCAGAGCTCAACAGGCCTGCGACCACGTTGCTGGAGCAGCTCCAAGCTGCGGGCGTCAAGAAGGCGTCCGCCGAGGACACCTTGAACGAAAGCGACAAGGAACGTCTGCTGGATCACCTGCGCACCGCGCACGGGACCGCCGGCGGCGCCGAGCGCAAGAAGATCACGCTGACCCGCAAGTCCACCAGCGAGATCAAGCAGGCCGATGCTTCGGGCAAGGCCCGCACGATCCAGGTCGAGGTGCGCAAGAAGCGCGTCTTCGTCAAGCGCGAGGATGGTGTCGATGACGCCACCGCCGCCGCCGCCGAGGAAGCCGAGCTGAAGCGCCGCGAGGAAGAAGCCCAGGCGCAGGCCGAGGCGCTGCGTCAGCAGGAAGAAGAACTCGCCCGCAAGGTGCGTGAGCGCGAGGACGCCGAGCGCGCCGCGCGTGAAGCCGACGAGAAGCGCCGCGAGGAAGAGCGCGCCGCGCGTGAAGCGGCTGAACTGGCCGCCGCCGAAGCCGCAGCCAAGGCTGCCGCCGATGCGGAAGCGCGCAAGATCGCCGACGCCGCCAAGACCAAGGCCGAGAAGGCTGCCGACAAGGCCGCCGAGAAGGCTGCGGCCGCCGCTGCGCCCGCACCGGCTCCGGTGGTCGCCGCTCCGGCGCCGGCACCGGCTCCGGTCGAACCCGCCAAGCCCGTGCTTCGCGTGGTGAAGGCTGCGGACGTCGCTGCCGACGAGAAGGCTCGCCAGGGTGAGCTGGAGCGTCGCCGCAAGGCCGCCGAGGCCGAGGCTGCCGCCATCCGCGCGATGATGAACGCGCCCAAGAAGGTGCTCGTCGCGAAGAAGGAAGAACCCAAGCCCGAGGCCACGCCGGCCGCCGGCATCAAAGGCACCATCCACAAGAAGCCGGGCGGTGCTCCTGGCGCCGCCGGCACGACGGCTGCCGCGGGCGCGAAGCCCGGCGACAAGAAGTCGGTCAAGTCCGAGAAGCTGTCGTCCAGCTGGGCCGATGACGCCAAGAAGCGTGGCGTCGCCGGCAAGCCCGGTGGCGGCCGCACCGATGGTCCGGCTCGTCCGGGCGGCGGTACGAGCTGGCGCGCGCCGGGCCGTGGCGGCGCAGGCGGCCGCCGTGGCGGTCGCGATGACCGCGGCGCCTCGCAGTCGAATTTCCAGGCTCCGAACGAGCCGGTGAGCCAGGAAGTCCACGTCCCCGAAACCATCTCGGTCGCCGATCTGGCGCACAAGATGTCGGTGAAGGCTTCCGAAGTCATCAAGCAGCTGATGAAGCTGGGTCAGATGGTCACCATCAACCAGCAGCTGGACCAAGAGACGGCCATGATCCTGGTCGAGGAAATGGGCCACAAGGCGTTCGCCGCCAAGCTGGATGATCCGGACGCGTTCCTCGAGGAAGAGGGCGCCGCCGCCGAAGGCCAGCACGAGCTGCTGCCCCGCGCGCCGGTCGTCACCGTCATGGGTCACGTCGACCACGGCAAGACCTCGCTGCTGGACAGCATCCGCCGCGCCCGCGTGGCGGCGGGCGAAGCCGGCGGCATCACGCAGCACATCGGCGCTTATCACGTCGACACGCCGCGCGGCATGATCACCTTCCTCGACACCCCGGGTCACGAGGCCTTCACGGCCATGCGTGCCCGCGGTGCGCAGGCGACGGACATCGTCATCCTGGTCGTGGCCGCCGATGACGGCGTGATGCCGCAGACCAAGGAAGCCATCCACCACGCGAAGGCCGCCGGTGTGCCGATCGTGGTCGCGATGAACAAGATCGACAAGCCCGATGCCAACGCCGAGCGCGTGAAGAGCGAGCTGGTGGCCGAGCAGGTCGTGCCGGAAGAGTTCGGCGGTGAATCGCCGTTCGTCCCGGTGTCGGCCAAGACCGGCCAGGGCATCGACGCGCTGCTGGAGCAGGTGCTGCTGCAGGCCGAAGTGCTGGAACTGAAGGCCGCGAAGGATTCGATGGCCAAGGGTCTGGTCATCGAAGCCAAGCTGGACAAGGGCCGCGGCCCGGTCGCGACGGTGCTGGTGCAGTCCGGCACGCTCAAGCGCGGCGACGTGGTGCTGGCCGGCTCGACCTACGGTCGTGTCCGCGCCATGCTGGACGAGGACGGCAAGGCTGCGTCCGAAGCCGGCCCGTCGATCCCGGTGGAAATCCAGGGTCTGACGGAAGTGCCGCGCGCCGGTGACGAGTTCATGGTGCTGAGCGACGAACGCCGCGCCCGTGAGATCGCGACCTTCCGCGCCGGCAAGTACCGTGACGTCAAGCTGGCCCGCCAGCAGGCCTCCAAGCTGGAGAACCTGTTCTCCGACATGACCGCCGGCGACGTGCAGACGCTGCCGCTGATCATCAAGGCCGACGTGCAAGGCTCGCAGGAAGCGCTGGCGTCCTCGCTGCTCAAGCTGTCGACCGACGAGGTCAAGGTGCAGATCGTGCACGCCGCGGTGGGTGCCATCAGCGAGTCCGACATCAACCTGGCGATCGCCTCCAAGGCTGTCGTGATCGGCTTCAACGTGCGTGCCGATGCCGGCGCGCGCAAGGTGGCCGAGCACAACGACGTCGACCTGCGCTACTACAACATCATCTACGACGCCGTGGATGAGGTGAAGGCGGCGATGGCCGGCATGCTGGCTCCGGAGCAGCGCGAGGAGATCATCGGCACCGCCGAGATCCGCACCGTGTTCGTGGCGACCAAGATCGGCACCATCGCCGGTTCGATGATCACCAGCGGTCACGTGACGCGCAACGCGCGCTTCCGCCTGCTGCGCGACAACGTCGTGGTCTACACCGGCGAGATCGAGTCGATCAAGCGCCTGAAGGACGACGTCAAGGAAGTCCGCGAAGGCTTCGAGTGCGGTATCAAGCTGAAGAACTACAGCGATATCAAGGAAGGCGACCAGCTGGAAGTCTTCGAAATCAAGGAAGTGGCGCGCACGCTGTAAACCAGCCTGCCGCAGCTTCATGCCCGGCGGTTCGCACCGCCGGGCTTTGTTGTTTGAGAGAGTGAGGAAAGAGCCATGCGTCACAAGCGATCTATCCCCAACCGCGGTCTGCGCGTGGCGGACCAGATCCAGCGCGACCTGGCCGAGCTGATCCGGGACCTCAAGGACCCGCGTGTCGGCATGGTGACGATCAATGCGGTGGAGGTCACGCCCGACTACGCGCACGCGAAGGTCTACTTCTCGCTGCTGGTCGGGGATCCGGAAGCGACCGGCGCGGCGTTGAACGAGGCGGCGGGATTCCTGCGCAACGGGCTGTTCAAGCGGCTGCAGATCCACACCGTGCCCAGCCTGCATTTTCATTTCGACCGCACGATCGAGCGCGCCGCCGAGATGAGCGCGCTGATCAGCAAAGCGAACCTGTCCCGATCCCAGGACGACGAGACCACCGAGGACTGAGGTCCTCCGAGCCAGAAAGACGGCGTCCCGAGAGGGCCGCCGCGTAGTGATGAGCGCAGTAGCCCCCCGCCCCAAGATCGTGAAGCGCGCCGTGCACGGCGTGCTGATGCTGGACAAGCCGATTGGCCTGACCAGCAATGACGCATTGCAGAAGGTCAAGCGCCTGCTGCGTGCGGAGAAGGCCGGCCATACCGGCACGCTGGATCCCTTGGCCACCGGGCTGCTGCCGCTGACCTTCGGCGCGGCGACCAAGTTCAGCCAGGTCTCGCTGGAGGCCGACAAGGGCTATCGCGCCACGCTGCGCCTGGGCATCACGACCACGACCGGCGACGGCGAAGGCGAGATCCTCGAGCAGCGCGACGAGGTCGCGAAGTCGCTGGATCCGGACGCGATCCGCGCCGCCTGCGAGGGCTTCCGCGGCCCGATCTCGCAGATGCCGCCCATGTACTCGGCGCTGAAGCACCAGGGGCGCGCGCTGTACGAGCTCGCCCGCGAAGGCGTGACCGTCGAGCGCCAGCCGCGCAATGTGACGATTCATGCGCTGGACATCGTCGAGTGGCACCCTTCGGAGCTGCTGCTCGTGATCGACGTGCGCTGCACCAAGGGCACCTACATCCGCACGCTGGGCGAGGACATCGGCGCCACACTCGGCTGCGGTGCGCACTTGGCCGGCCTGCGCCGGACCGCGAGCGGTCCGGTGTCGATCGAGCGGGCGGTGACGCTCGACCAGATCGAGGCGCTGGACGAAGATGCCCGCCTGTCCCTGCTGACCGCGCCGGACAGCCTGCTGGGCGAATGGCCCGAGGTGGAACTGAGCAACGACGAGGCCGGCCGTTTCCTGTCCGGCATGCGCCGCCGCGTGACCCTGACCGACATGCCGCAGGTGCGCGTCTACGGCCAGGCGCCCCGCGCCTTCCTGGGCAGTGCGCACGTGGCCGGCGGCGAGCTGATCGCCGACCGTCTGCTGAGCCCGACCGAAATCGCTTCCATGCTGATGCAGGCCGCCTGAGCCAACATCGCCAAAAAGATCCGAGACATCCCCGAGTTCCCGACTTCCTCCGAATCCAGAGAAAGCCCCTAGCGAAAGCCGCCCCATGAGCAAGCAAATCCGCAACATCGCCATCATCGCCCACGTCGACCATGGCAAGACCACCATGGTGGACCAGCTCCTTCGCCAGAGCGGCACCTTCGCCGAGCACGAGAAGGTCGTCGACACCGTGATGGACAACAACGCCATCGAACGCGAGCGGGGCATCACCATCCTGGCCAAGAACTGCGCGGTCAGCTGGGAAGGCACGCACATCAACATCGTCGACACCCCGGGACACGCGGACTTCGGCGGTGAAGTCGAGCGCGCGCTGTCGATGGTCGACGGCGTGGTGCTGCTGATCGACGCCCAGGAAGGCCCGATGCCGCAGACGCGCTTCGTGACCAAGAAGGCGCTGGCGCTGGGTCTGAAGCCCATCGTCGTGGTGAACAAGGTCGACAAGCCGGGCGCGAAGCCGGACGCCGTCATCAACGCAGCGTTCGACCTGTTCGACAAGCTGGGCGCCACCGACGAGCAGCTGGACTTCCCGGTCGTGTACGCCTCGGGCATCAACGGCTGGTCGTCGCTGGAAGAAGGCGCGCCGGGCGAGAAGTGGGGCGAGGACATGTCCGCCCTGTTCAACACCGTGCTCAAGCACGTGCCGGCCCAGAAGGGTGATCCGGAAGCGCCGCTGCAGCTGCAGATCTCGGCGCTGGACTTCTCGACCTTCGTCGGCCGCATCGGCGTGGGCCGCATCAGCCAGGGCACGATCAAGCCGTCGATGGACGTGGTCGTCATGGAAGGTCCGGACGGCAAGTCCGTGAAGGGCCGCATCAACCAGGTGCTGACCTTCCAGGGTCTGGACCGCGTGCAGGCCACCGAAGCCGGCCCCGGCGACATCGTGCTGATCAACGGCATCGAGGAGATCGGCATCGGCGTCACCGTCACCAGCCCGAGCAACCCGGCCCCGCTGCCGATGCTGAAGGTCGACGAGCCGACGCTGACGATGAACTTCTGCGTCAACACCTCGCCGCTGGCCGGCCGTGAAGGCAAGTTCGTCACCAGCCGCCAGATCTGGGACCGCCTGCAGAAGGAACTGCAAGCCAACGTCGCGCTGCGCGTCAGCGAGACCGACGAAGACGGCATCTTCGAAGTGATGGGTCGCGGCGAACTGCACCTGACCATCCTGCTGGAAAACATGCGCCGCGAAGGCTACGAGCTGGCCGTGTCGAAGCCGCGCGTGGTCTTCCAGGACATCAACGGCGAGAAGTGCGAGCCGATCGAGCTGGTCACCGCCGACGTGGAAGAAACCCACCAGGGCGGCGTCATGCAAGCCCTGGGCGAGCGCAAGGGCGAACTCGTGAACATGGAGCCGGACGGCCGTGGCCGCGTGCGCCTCGAGTACCGCATCCCTGCCCGTGGCCTGATCGGCTTCTCGAACGAGTTCCTGAACCTGACGCGCGGCTCGGGCCTGATCTCCAACATCTTCGACGGCTACGAACCCCACAAGGGCGACATCGCCGGCCGCAAGAACGGCGTGCTGATCTCCATGGACGCGGGTGAAATCTTCACCTACGCCCTGGGCAAGCTGGACGACCGCGGCCGCATGTTCGTGAAGCCGAACGACCCCGTCTACGAAGGCATGATCGTCGGCATCCACAACCGCGACAACGACCTGATCGTCAACGCGACACGCACCAAGCAGCTGACCAACTTCCGCGTCAGCGGCAAGGAAGACGCCATCAAGGTGACGCCGCCTATCGACCTGACGCTCGAATACGGCGTCGAGTTCATCGAGGACGACGAGCTGGTCGAGATCACGCCGAAGTCGGTGCGGCTGCGTAAGCGCCATCTGTCGGAAAACGAGCGCAAGCGCGCGCTGCGGAGCTGATTCGACAGGCGCCTGGACTACTGCTGAGGTCCGGGCGTTGGTCGCCGAGGCATGAGGCCCCGGAGTCAAGCTCCGAAACCTCACGCCTCACCGCCCTCAACCATCACCGTCCTTCAACGGTTTTGCGACCGGGGACCCGGTGAAATGAAAAAACGCCCGGTGCATTCGTTGCACCGGGCGTTTTCTTTTGGGCAAAAAGAAAAGCGACCCGTAGGTCGCTTTCCGCGGAGCAGGGAGGCTCAGCTTTGGGATTGCTTGCGGCGACGCACGCCGACCAGGCCCAGCAGCGCGATGGAGGCCAGGGCCAGCGAGGCCGGTTCCGGCACGTTGCCGTTGTTGCTGCCACCGCCGGAAGGCTTGTTGCCCGAGACGGAGAAGAGCTTGATGAAGTCGTAGCCCGTGTAGCTGCTGCCCAGGCCGCGGGTCAGGCCGCTGGCCGAGCCGTCGGCACCCGTCGGGCTGCCACCCAGCTGCGAGTTGTAGGCGGTGATGATCCACCAGCTCGAGGTCAGGCTCGTGTTCAGGTTGACCGTCGAGTTGGCGTTGTTGCCGACGTCGGCGTAGCTGTTGACCAGCGACCAGCCGTTGGCCGACTTCAGCGTCGACGCGGTCTTGCCGTTGATCGTGCTGGCGACGTCGCCGGAGGTGGAACCGGTGTAGGCCAGCACGGTGATGTCGCTGTCGTACTGCCACCAGCCGAGCTTGACCTGGGTCAGGTTCACGGCGGAGTCGAACTTCAGCAGGATCAGGTCCTGGTAGCCGTAGTTGTCCAGCGCATGGTTGGGCGACTGCGAGTCACCGCCCGGCGCCGTGACGCCGAAACCGCTGCCGCTGTAGTACGCCAGCGTGCTCTGCGCGAAGCCGGCGGTGCTGGAGTAGGCGCCGGTGGCAGTCGTGTTGATCGCCGCCGAGTAGGCCGAGTAGCTGACGTTGGGCGCCGCATCGCCGGTCTCGCTGCAGTTGCTGACGCAGCTGCCCGCAGTCCAGGTGGAAAGCGCATGCGCGCTGAACGGCAGCAGTGACGCGAGCGCCACGGCAGCCATTCCGATCAGTCGTTGTTGAACTTTTTGCATGGTTTCCCCTCGGTGCCCCGATGTGCTCGGAGTGTCTGATTCGCTAGCCCTTCATTTAGCAAGGCCCGGGCCAACGTCTTGAATTCCTTGCGGCACAAGCACTTGCCGTTGCCTGTGTCCGTCTCTGGAACAGGACTGTAAGTTCTTCCGACAAGCGCTGGAACCCCTCACCGGAGGGGCTTTGCGCCTGTCAGCGCAGCGTCTGGCCCAAGGCGAGCGCTTCCTTGTGACTTTCGAACGCGGTGCTGCGCAACGCGGCGTCCAGTTCCTCGCGCGCCTCGGCATTGCGTCCGGCCTTGGCCAGCGCCGCCGCCAGGTGGTAACGGATGTCCGGACTGTTGGGCTCGCGCAGGCGCGCATCGCGGAGCAGCTGCAGCGCGCGGTCGCCGTTGCCCGACAGGTGGTACGCCCAGCCGGTGGTGTCGATGACGGCGGGGTTGCGGGGATCCAGCGCCAGGGCCTTCTCGGCCACCGCCACCGCGGCCGCCGCTTCGCCCTGGCGGATCATCGTGCTCGCCAGGTTGTTGAGCGCCTCGACGTCGTTGGGTCTGAGCTTCAGCGCCGCCTCGTAGCTGCGCCGGGCCGCGGGGAACGCGCCGGCGCGCGCCTGGGCGTCGCCCAGGGCCTTCCAGGCGGCGAGGTCGGCCGGATGGGTCTTCAACCAGCGATCCGCCAGGTCCTGGGCGGCCTTGTTGCCCGCGTCCTGCCGGCTCAAGGCCCGCATCAGCGCCAGGAGGCTGCCGCTGGTGGGCTGGACCTCATGGGCCTTGCGCAGAGATTCCAGCGCCTGGGCGGGCTGTTTGCGCGCCTGCGCCACGTCGGCCAGCAAGGAGTAGCCCAGCGCCAGTTGCGGCCGGAGCTGCACGACCTGCCTGGCCTGCTTCTCGGCCAGCGCCAGATTGCCCTGCTGCATCGCGACCGTCGAGGACAGGGCCAGGGCGCCGACATGCTGCGGCGCGGTCTGCAGCGCCTTGTCCAGGCTGTAGGCGGCGCCGACCAGGTCGCGCGCATCCAACTGGAGGCCGGCGATCTGCGCGAGCGGATCCGCGCCGAATCCCGACCGGCGCGCCGCGTTGGTCAGCGTCGCCGTGGCGCCCTTGATGTCGCGATTCGCGAGCTGCGCGCGGGCGTAGGTGATCAGCGTCTGCGGATCGTCCGGCGCCTTGCCGAGCAGCTTCCTGGCCGCTTCCAGCGCCGGTGCGGGCTGTTCCTGCTTCAGCAGCCAGGCGACCAGCGCCTGATCGGCCCGCGTGTTGCGCGAGGTGCTGACGTCGGTGGCCTTGGACAGCCAGCGCGGCACCTCGGCCGTCTGGCCGCGAGCCTCGCTCAGCAATGCCATTTCGTAGAGCGCGTCGACGTTCTTCTCGTCCGCCTTCAGCATCGCCGTCAGCCGCGTCTGGGCCGCATCGAACTGGCGTTCGGTGATATCCACGCGCGCCAGCCCGAGCTGGGCCTCGATCAGGCTGGGGTCGAGCTGGCTGGCCTTCTGATAGGCCTCGCGCGCGCCGGCCGCGTTGTTGGCCGCGCGGCGCGCCACGCCGAGCTGGATCCACGCCGTCGGGTTGTTCGGGTCCTGCTTGACCAGCTTGTCCGCGATGCCGACGGCCTTGGCCGTCTGCCCGCCGCGCAGGTAGAGCGAGACCAGCGCCATGCCCGCGTAGACCTGGCGCGGGTCGCGCTGGAAGGCCTTCTCCAGCTCGCCGACGGCGTCGCCGGACTGGCCGCCGCGCAGCAGCGACAGACCGAGCGCGGTGCGGAACTCCGGCGCGTCCCGGGTCTTCAGCGCTTCCTGCATCAGCGTGGCGGCGCGCGCGTGGCGGCCTTGCGCCATCTGCAGCGTGGCCAGCATCACCAGCGCCTGCCCGTCGCCGGGGTAGGCCTTGAGGTAGGACTCCAGCACCTCGGCGGCGCGGTCGAGGTTGGGCTCCGCGACGTAGACCTGCGCCAGCAGCTTGGACAGGGGGCTGTTGGGCGTCTGGCGCTGGGCGTATTCGAGGTAGGGCTTGGCCTTCTCCATCTCGCCCAGGCCGTAATGCGCCAGGCCGTTGAGCATCAGCGCCTGGGGACGGAAGCGGATGAACTCGATCGGCACCGGATCCAGTTCGGTGGTGACGGCCTTCAGCGCGGCCTTGGCTGCGGGGGCGTCGTTGCGGCGCTCGGCGAGCACCGCGCTCAGGTACAGCGCGCGGGGCTCGCTGGGCGCCAGCTTCAAGGCGGACTGGACCTGTGCCAGCGCATCGGCGTCGCGGTTCAGGTCGATCAGCAGACCGGCGCGCGCCAGTTGCGCTTCGATGTGGCGAGGATCGGACGCGATCGCGCGCTCGTAGCCCTTGAGCGCCTCATCGAGCCTGCCCTGCACATGCGGCACGGTGGCGCGCTGGTAGAGCGCCTCACCGTTGCCCGGCGCCAGCCGCAGCGCCTGGTCGGCGGCGGCGGTGGCCTGCTCGAACTGGCGCGCGCGCAGGCGCAACGGCACCTCGGCCAGCCAGGTGTCGGCGTTGTCCGGAGGAATGGCGCGCGCCAGCCCGATCTGGGCCTGCGCCCGCGTCGGATCGCCGAGGTCCGATGCGGCGGCCGCGCGCACCAGCAGCAGCGGCTTGCGGATGTTGTCGGGAAGACCGTCCGGCACCAGCGCCGGCAGCTTGAACACCTCCGCCTGCTTGCCCTGCGCGACCAGCGCCTGCGCCAGCGGGACGGCGACTTCGGCGCGGTTGATGCCCTGCGACAGCGCTTCGTTGAACTCGATCTCGGCGGCCGCGGCCTCGCTGCGCATCAGCAGGGCCTTGCCCAGCAGCACGTGCACCGTGAGCATCCGGGCGTCCTGCTGCAGCGCGTTCTTGAGCTGGATGACGGCGCCGTCGATGTCCTGGCGCTCGAAGCGCTTGAGCGCATCCTCGTAGTAGCGCGCGGCCTTGACGCTGTCCGCGTGCGCGGTCGAAGAGCCCAGGGCCAGCAGCGTCAGCAGCGCCGTCAATGTCGCCGCGGCGGGACGTCGCCAGCCGGACTTGCGAGGAATGCGCATCGCGTCGAGGATCACTTGCGGTAGTTGTCGAAGCTCAGCGGCAGGTCGGGCAGCGCCTTGCGCAGCGCGGCCTGCGCGCCTTGCAGGTCGTCCAGCGACTTGCCGGTGATGCGCACGATGTCGCCTTCGATCTGCGCCTGGACCTTGAGCTTGCTTTCCTTGATCGCGGCGACGACCTTCTTGGCCTCGGGGGCCTCCAGGCCGTTCTTGATCTTGTAGACCTGCTTGACGCGGTCGCCGCCGAGCTTCTCGATCTTCTCCTGCTTGTCGACGAAGCCGAGCACGACGCCCTGCTTGGTCAGCTTCGAATAGAGCACGGCCTCGATCTGCTCGAGCTGGAACTCGGCGTCGCCGGTGGCGTGGACTTCCTTCTCTTTGTCCTTCCACTCGATGGCGGCGCTGGTGCCCTTGAAGTCGAAGCGGGTGGCGATTTCCTTGGCGCTGGCGTCCACGCTGTTGCGGACCTTCACCATGTCGGGTTCGAGGACGGTGTCAAAGCTGGGCATGTGGTCGGCTCTTTCAGAGGAGGAGGACAGCGACCGATTGTCGGGGCGGCCTCCGAGGGGATCTTCGAGGATATGGGCGAGAATTCTAGCCATGCAGTCTCCCGCCAACCCCCCCTCGACCGAGCGACGCGACGGCGTCGTGATCGAGCACGACGTCAACCTCAAGCCCTACAACACCTTCGGCCTGCCCGCGACGGCCCACCGGCTGGTGCGCATCCGCGAGGAACTGGACGTGAGACGTGTCGTCGACCACCCCGAACTGGGCCGCGCGCCGAAGTTCGTGCTGGGCGGCGGATCGAACCTGGTGCTGACGCGGGACCTCGACGCGGTGGTGCTGAAGATGGAGATCATGGGCCTGGCCGTCGAGGAGCGCGGGGACTGCTGGATCGTCGAGGCCGGCGCCGGCGTGCCCTGGCACGAAGCGGTGGCGTTCTCGCTGGCGCAGGGCGTGCCCGGGCTGGAGAACCTGGCGCTGATTCCCGGCACCGTCGGGGCCGCGCCGGTGCAGAACATCGGCGCTTACGGCGTCGAACTGAAGGACCGCCTCGAGAACGTGGACGTCGTCGACCTGACCACGGGCCGCCGCGTGACGCTGCCCGCGGCGGTGTGCCGCTTCGGCTACCGCGACAGCGTGTTCAAGCAGACCGGCTACGGTGGCCTGGCGGGCAAGAGCGTGATCACCAAGGTGCGCCTGCGCTGCCCGAAGCCGTGGCAGCCGCAACTGGGCTACCTCGACATCGAACGCAAGATGGCCGAGACCGGCATCACGGCGCCCGACGCGCGCCAGGTGTTCGACTGGATCTGCGACATCCGCCGCGCCAAGCTGCCGGATCCGGCGCGCATCGGCAACTCGGGCAGCTTCTTCAAGAACCCGGTGGTCAGCGCGGAGCAGTGCCGCGACATCATCGCCCGCGACCCGCACATCGTGCATTACCCGATGGCCGACGGCAGCTTCAAGCTGGCCGCGGGCTGGCTGATCGATGCCTGCGGATGGAAGGGCAAGAGCGTGGGTGGCGCGGCGGTCTACGAGAAGCAGGCGCTGGTACTGGTGAACCGCGGCGAGGCCCGCGGCGCCGAGGTCGTCACGCTGGCGCGTGCGATCCAGGAAAGCGTCTACGGCCGCTTCGGCATCCGGCTGGAGCCGGAGCCGGTGGTCGTCTGATCGAGGTCAGGGCGAGATCAAGCCCCACGCCCGCAGGAAATGCCGCGTCATCGCCGCGAACGGCTGATTGCCATCGGCGCGACGGCGGATGCCGGCGAGGACCTTCGCGGCGTTCGGTGACGCCGGGTCCATTTCCTGAAACGCGAGCGCCAGGGTGCGTAGCAGGTCGTAGTGATTCCAGCGCAGCCGAAGCAGTTCCGTGCGGTTGAGACCGAGCACTTCTTCAGCGGCCTTCGCGGCCGCCTTGGCTTTCGCTGAACGGCCGCGCGGGATGAGCCAGACCTCCTGCGTGGCCTCGATCGCGTTCCACGACAACAGCTTCTCGGGATCGACGAGGTAGGGATCGGGCAGGTGCGGCTGCTCGCCCGCGAAAAAGCGCTTCAGCGAGGTGTCCGTGGCGCTGGACGGATCCAGGCAGAAGGTTGCAGCGAGCGCTGCCGCCTTGGTCGCATCGGTGGGCTGCGTGGCGGGCATGCTTGGCGGCTTCAACCGTGCGCCGGTGACGGGGAAGGTGTTGCCCTTGTAGACCTGGTTGCAGACCTGGCAGCTGAAGGTGTAGTTGTCGACGCAGTACGCGAGCCACCAGTACAGGTCCTTGGGACGGAAGTGCTCGACGTCGCCATGCGCGACGACGGCCGTGTCGGCTTCGCAGTACGCGCACTTGCCGGAGGAGTCGAGCTTGAGCGCGGTCTTGGCGGTCGACCAGATCTGCCGCGCCTTGGGCTTGAAGTCGACCTTGCCCCCATCCTCGTAGAAGTAGCCTTCGAGCTTGAGCAAGCGCTGCTGCAGCTTCGCGCCGGTGAACGCGCCCAAGGTCGCGGCGTCCCGGCCGCGCCGCAGGCGGATCACTTCGAACGCTCCACCCGTTTCACCGCCGCCCTCAGCTTGGTCGGCGACAGCGCCGGTGCTGGTGCCGGCGCGGACTTCTTCGCCGCTGCCTTGCCGGGCGCGGACCTCTTCGCGGGTGCGGACTTCGCCGCCTGCTTCGCGATCGTCGCCTTGAGTTCCTTCAGCAGCGCCGATTGCTGACGCGCGTAGTCCGGCACCGCATCCCATTCGGGCGCGACACGAAGGACCTCGGTGCTGCGTTGCAGCTGCGTGCGTTCGCGCGAGGTCAGCGCCTTGCCTTGCGTCTTGGTCTTCGTGTGCAGCTTGCGCGCCGTGTTGCGTGCGGTTTCGACCGCCACCGAGTCCATGGACTCCAGCCCGAACATCGGACTCATCAGCAGCTGATGCAGCATCATCAGGCGCGGCTCGCCGACGAAGGGCACCAGTGTCGGCTGCTGCTTGGGACCTTCGCGGCGGATGACGAAAAGCTCGCCTTCGCCGCTCTGCTGCGCGGTCAGCGCGGAGTGCGTCGTCGCGATGAACTGGAAATGCGGCAGCAAGGTCGACAGGAAGTCCACCAGTTGCCGCCGCCACACCGGGTGCAGATGCAGGTCGAGCTCGTCGATCAGCAGCACGCCGCGCGTGGCCAGCGGATCCTTGCGATCGGGAAACGCCTCGGTGATGCGGAAGAGCAGGTCGCCGCACCACGCGGCCATGTTCTGGTAGCCGTCGGACAGCTGGTTCAACGGCACTTCGCCGTCGACCGTCTTGAACATCAGCTGGCCCGACTCCTTGTCGATGCGCGAGAAGTTCATGCCTCGCATCAACTGGTTGAGCGCTGCCCGGATCGGGGCTAATGCGGCATCGCCGCGCCGGTAGTCGAGGTCCATGGCCCAGCGCTGCAGCGACACCAGCGAGGCGTCCGGCGAGAACATCGAGGCCAGCGCACGCGCCCGCGACGAACGCGCCGAATCGTCCAGCGGACCGCTCACGCGTTTGCCGCCCTCGGGCGGGCGGCGCGAGACGCCGTAGCCCAGCACGAAGTAGTTGCGGTCGGCGTGGCGGATCGCCGCGTCCAGCGCCTCCAGCGTCTTCGCATTGCGCTCGAAGATCTCGCGCAGGCCGTCGCCGCGATGGAGCTCCAGCGCGATCTCGCGCGGCTCGCCCTTCGCCGTCACGAGCGTGCCTTCGATGCGACACTTCGCCGCGCCATTGCGTATCCACGAGTCCGTGTCGCCGAGCAGCTCCGGCAGCGCCTCGCTGCCCGCCAGCAGCAGGCCGATCGCGCGCAGCACGGTGCTCTTGCCGCAGCCGTTCTCGCCGAGCAGCAGCGTCCAGCGCCGGTTGGTGCCCGCGGGCGCGTCCGGGCCGGCGCCGAAGTCGATCGCCAGCGACGCCATCGAGCGCACATTGGTCAGCGCGATGCGGGACAGGTACATGGGCGGGGCTCTCCGTGATGGAGAGGAACTATAAGAGACCGAAGGCGTCCTTCGACGAAGACGACCGGCCTGGCCGTCGTCGATGTCGGGCCGCTTCAGGCTGCTTCAGGCCGCGCCGGCGACGACGGCGCCAGCGACTGCAGGCACACGCGCAGCGTCTCCAGCTCGACCGGCTTGGCGAGGAAGGCGCTGATGCCCGCATCGTCGGCCTTCTGGCGCGACTCCTCGAACGCGTCCGCGGAGAACGCGATGATCGGCAGCCGGCCGCGCGGCGCCGGCAGTTCGCGCATCAGCCGCGTCGCCTCGAAGCCGTCCATCTGCGGCGTGTGCAGGTCCATCAGCACGATGTCGAACGGCTGCTGGCGCAACGCGTGCAGCGCCTGCAGGCCGTTCTCGCACAAGGTGGGATGGTGGCCGAGCCGCTCCAGCATCGCCTCGATGACGATACGGTTGGTCGGGTTGTCCTCGCTGACGAGCACGCGCAGGCCGGTCACCGGCTGGGCACCAGCGGCCGCGGTCTGCGCCGCGTGAGAGGCAGGGGAGATGTGGGAGCTGTTGGAGGCGTGGGAGGCGTTCGAGGCCTCCGCAACACCTGGCACCATGCGTCCCGGCGGCAGGTCCGCGCCGGCGCGCAGCGGCAGCGCGAGCGTGAAGCGCGCGCCCTGGCCGACGGCGCTCTGCACGTGGATGTCGCCGCCCATCGCGCGCGCCAGCCGGCGGGAGATCTCCAGCCCCAGCCCCGCGCCCCCATGGCGCCGCGAGGTGCTCGCGTCGCCCTGGCTGAAGCGCTGGAACAGCCGGGCCTGCGTCTCCACGTCGATGCCGGGTCCGGTGTCGCTGACTTCCACCATCAGCAGGTCCTCACCCAGCGCGCCGACGCCGCGTCGCATCTGGCAGCCGACGTGACCGCGATCGCAGAACTTCAACGCGTTGCTCAGCAGGTTCAGCAGGATCTGTCGCAGCCGCGTCGGATCGGCCAGCACCCAGCCGGGAACGTCGTCGTCGACACCGAAATGCAGCGACAGGCGCTTCGCCGCGGCCTGCGGCCGGCTCAGCGCCTCGAGTTCCTTCATCAGCGCGCCTGGCTGCAGCGGCTCCGGCGCGATGGACAGGCCGCCGGCCTCCATGCGCGTCACGTCCAGGATGTCGCCCAGCACCGCCAGCAGATGCCGCGCGCAGTCGTTCGCGGCCTTCAACTGGTCCTGCTGCGCGGTCGTCAGCGGCGCTTCCCGGATCAGGCCCAGCATGCCCAGCAGCCCCTGCAGCGGCGTGCGCAGCTCGTGACTCATGTTGGCGAGGAAGACCGTCTTGGCGCGGTTGGCCGCGTCGGCCTCGCGCTGCGCGTCGATGAGGCGCGCGGCCAGAGCCTTCTGCTTGTCGCCGTAGCGCTCCAGGCCGCGGAACTGGCGGTAGATGATGGCCGCGAACAGCAGCGCCATCGCCGACAGCGCCGCCGTCAGGCCCAGGCTCACGCGGCTCTGGTTGCGCACGATCTCATTGCGCTGGGTGACGTCCTCGGCGACGTGGTGGGTCGAGGTCAGCGAGAGGTCGCGGATGGGATCGGCCAGCGGGTCCAGCCGGTCGATGATCTCGGGGATCCGCTCCGGATGCTCGCGGATCAGCGCGCCGTTCAGCGGCAGCGCGTCGGCCCAGCGGACGAAGTCCTGCGTGCGCGTGAGCGTGCGCTGGTAGTCCGGGTGATGCGCGAGCACGAGCGCGGCATGCTCGCTTTCCACCAGGTTCAGGCGGCTGACGAAGATCTCGTAGCGCTGCGCGACCTGATCGGGATCGACCGCCACGCTCGGCCCCGCGGCCTGCTCGAGCGCCAGGCGCAGCTTCAGGTACTCGGTCTCGAACTGGAACAGGCTCCAGACGAGGTAATCGTCCTGGTAGCGCCGCGTGCCGTTGAGCGCCTCGTACTGGCGCGCCTGCAGCCAGGCGACGCCCGCGAGCGCGAGCACCAGCAGCAGGCCCATCGCGGAGACGGCGATGCGCCAGCGACGCTGCTTGGCGGCGACGAGACGGGCGGCGTCGCGCGGCATGGTCAACGCAGCTCCAGGTGGTTGAGCTGCCACGCCGAGCGCCCGTAGAAGATGCTGTTGCGCAGCTCGGGCGCACGATCGAAGGGATAGATCAGGAACAGCGGGCCCTTGTCGCGCACGGCCATCGGCTTGTCGTCGATCAGCCGCGCGACGATGACGTCGTAGCGCGCGCTGTCGTCGACGGGGATGTTGACGCGGTAGTCGTTGAGCGCCCGCGCCTCGATCGTGCGACCCTGCGCGCCGGCGGCGGCGAGCACGTCGCGCAGCAGCGGGCCGGTGAACTTGCGGGGGCTCGGGTACCAGGGGGTCTGCGTGCTGAAGCTGACCTGCGGCAGCTTTTCGAGCATGGCCATGTCGAAGGCCGCACGGCCGTCGCGGTTGGCGTTGCGCAGCGCACCGCCGACGGTCAGCACGACCGGGCCGGCGGGCAGGTCCAGCGGCTGCTCGGCGGGGATCGCCCACGCCGTGGTTGCGGTGGAGGATCCGAGGACACAGGTCAGCAGCCCCAGCAGGGCGGAACGGCGCGCGATCAGCATGGACGGAGGCACGGCCCGGCCTCGCATCGACGCTGCCGGATCGGAAGCGGATGCCGTACGGGGCATTGGTGAAAGCCCGCATGCTACGCGGGGGGCCCAGGGGGAGCATCTACGGGAGCACCCCAATGCCGGGGACCAGTCGGGTTTCCGCCACACCGCGACCGCCGCGGCCCCGCTGTGGGCGCACCGCGTCGTTGCAAATCCTCGCCATAGCTGGGCTATGGCTGCGGTTTGCGCCTAGCGGTGCATCCCACATCGGGGCCGCGACGGTCGCGGTGATGTCGCTGCAGTGACAAGGGATGCCTGGAGCCGGACTGAAGATCGGTCCGAACAATAGACAGGAGACAGCACCGATGACGCGCGTGGTCACCCCCCGTCCCGAGAACGCCGACGTGCAGTACAGCCACTGGCCGGCCCGGCTGCCGCGGCGGCTGGCGATCCCGCGGACCTCGCTGTGGTTCAACCTCGAGGTCGCCGCGAACCGCTATCCGGACAAGGCCGCGACGCAGTTCCTCGGCGCCACGCTGAGCTTCCGCGAGATGCGCCGCCAGGCCGAGGCGCTTGCCGGCTGGCTGCGCGCGCAGGGCGTTGGCAAGGGCGACCGCGTGGCGCTGTTCCTCCAGAACTGCCCGCAGTACCTGATCGCGTTCTATGCGATCAACCGCGCCGACGCGGTCGTGGTGCCGGTGAATCCGATGAACCGCGAGGACGAGTTCGGCCATTACCTGACCGACCCCGAGACCAAGGTCGTGATCTGCAGCGGCGAGCTCGCCGGCATCGTGGCGAAGGCCTCCGCGAAGCTGCCCGAGTCGCAGCGTCCGCGCGCAGTGCTGGTGACGCAGTACTGGCAGATGCTGCCGCCCGCCGGCCCCGATCCCGCCTGCGATGCGCCCGAGGCGATGCGTGCCTGGCTGACCGCGGTGCACGAGCTCCCGCACGGCGCGACCGACTGGCGCGAAGCGATCGCCGCCGGACTCGTGCCGGGGCCGCACACCGCGGGACCGGACGACCTCGCGATGCTGCCCTACACCTCGGGCACCACCGGACTGCCCAAGGGCTGCGTGCACACCAACGCGACGCTGATGTCCAACAGCTGCGGCGGTTGCCAATGGGGCTACGCGAGCGCGGAGTCGGTGGGGCTGGCGGTGGTGCCGATGTTCCACATCACCGGCACGCTCTACGGCGTGCTGGGGCCGGTGTTCATCGGCATGACCCTGGTGATCATGCCGCGCTGGGACCGCGAGCTGTGCGGGCGCCTGATCTCGCGCTACCAGGTCACGCACTGGACCTGCATCCCGACGATGATCATCGACCTGTTCGCAAGCCCGAACTACAAGTCCTTCGACCTGCGCAGCCTGCGCTACCTGAGCGGCGGCGGCGCGGCCATGCCCAAGGCAGTGGCGGAGCGGCTGCAGGAGGAATTCGGCCTGACCTTCGCGGAAGGCTACGGCCTGACCGAGACCGCCGCGCCCAGCCATGGCAATCCGCCGGAACGCGCGAAGCTGCAGTGCCTGGGCATCCCGATCTTCGGCGTCGATTCACGCATCGTGGATCCGACCACGCTCGAGGAACTGCCGGTCGGCGAAGTTGGCGAGATCATCACGAACGGCCCCATGGTGTTCCAGGGCTACTGGCGGCAACCGGAAGCGACCGACGCGGCCTTCGTCGAACTCGACGGCAAACGCTTCTTCCGCACCGGCGACCTCGGACGCATGGACGACGAAGGCTACTTCTTCATCACCGATCGCCTCAAGCGGATGATCAACGCCAGTGGCTACAAGGTCTGGCCTTCAGAAGTCGAGATGCTGCTGTACCGCCACCCCGCCGTGCAGGAAGCCTGCATCATCGCGGCCAAGGACGCGTACCGCGGCGAGACAGTGAAGGCCGTCGTGGTGCTGCGCGCCGACGCCAAGGGCAAGACCACCGACAAGGACATCATCGACTGGGCCCATGAACACATGGCGGCCTACAAGGCGCCTCGCATCGTGGAGTTCGTCGACGCGCTGCCCAAGTCAGGCTCGGGTAAGGTCATGTGGCGGCTGCTGCAGGAGAAGGAACCGACGTAGAGGCGTAGAGGCGTAGAGGCTTAGAGAACTTCGCCGACCACCCTCGGGCAGGGCCGGGGCAGGCGASWMCCGTCGWGCCTMGGSCGCTCAACTCCCTTCGCTCGCCTTCGGCTCGCTGCGGTCAGACAGAACGCGCCTGGTCAGTTCTTGACGGCACGACTTCGTCGCCTGCCCCGGCCCTGCCCGAGGGCAGTCAGAACCGCGAACCAGGCCGGCTCAGGAACTCCAGTTCCTCGGGCGTGCTCTGGCGCCCCAGGATCTCGTTGCGATGCGGGAAACGACCGAAACGCACGATGACGTCGCGATGCTTGTGCGCGTAGTCGAGTGCGTCCTTGAGACGCGAATCTTCAGCAGCCAGCGCCTCGAATGTGGCGACGCTGCGATCCTGCATCGCCAGATCCTCGGCGTGCTCCAGCGGCATCGCGACGAACCAGCGCTCCAGCGTGCCCAGGTCCTGAGCGCGCGGCAGCAGCGCCAGTGAAGCTTCCAGCGCCAGCACATCGCCCGCGAAGGACGTCGGCGTGTCGCGGTGGACGTTGCGCGTGAACTGGTCCAGCACCAGGATCCGCGCCAGCGCGCCCCAGGCCGTGGAATCCCACTCCCGCAGCCCGCCACGCAGCGCCTGATCGATGACAGGCCCGAAGCGCTCGCGCAACGCCGCATCAAAGGCGGCATCCTTCTTGAACCACTTCATCTGGACCTGGCCGTCCTGCTCGCCGCCGGGCAGGCCGAACCACTCGTTGAGCACGCGCTGCGCCGGCGCCGGCGTCAGCAGCCGCTGCCAGCGCGGGTGCCGCAGCAGCCAGTGCCGCACGTAGCTGCAACCGGGCACCAGTTGCAGCGGAAACTCCGCCAGCCAGCGCGCCGCGGCCTCCACCAGCGCGGCGGCAAGACCTTGTCCCGTCAGCTGCGCCGGCACGCCGGTGTGCGTGATGATCAGCTGTTCGCCATGACGCTCGTAGTCGAGCCGGCATTGCAGCCCGGGTTGCGGCTGCGCAAGGAAGCATCTCGCGTCAGGATGATGCTGGATGACGAAATTCAAGATGCGTCTCCACGAATGGCCTCCCTGCCGAGCTGGCGCCACAAGTAGGCGAACTCGAGGGCTTGCAACAACGCCCGCTGCTGGTTGTCCGCAGCGCCGCCGTGGCCGCCCTCGATGTTTTCGAAGTAGAAGCAGGCCTGCCCCAACGCAAGCATGCGAGCCGCCATTTTCCTCGCGTGGCCCGGATGCACGCGGTCGTCGCGCGTCGAGGTGGCGAACAGCGCCCTCGGATACTTCACGCCGGCTTTCAACTGCTGGTACGGGCTGTACGCGGCGATGTGCGCCCAGTCGTCGGCGTCGTCCGGGTCGCCGTACTCGGCCATCCACGACGCGCCCGCCAGCAGCAGGTGATACCGCTTCATGTCGAGCAGCGGCACCTGGCACACGACCGCGCCGAACAGCTCCGGCCGCTGCACCATGCAGGCGCCGACCAGCAGTCCGCCGTTGCTGCCGCCCATGATGCCCAACCGTTCAGGCCGCGTCAGGCCGTGGGCGATCAGATCCTCGGCCACGGCGATGAAGTCGTCGAAGCTGCGCTGTTTGTGCTCGAGCGTCGCCGCCTGGTGCCAGCGCGGGCCGTACTCGCCACCGCCGCGGATGTTGGCGACGACCAATTGCCCGCCGCGTGCCAGCCACGCGCGGCCATTGCCGCCCGAGTACCACGGCTGCAGTGAGACCTCGAAGCCGCCGTAGCCGTAGAGCAGCGTCGGCGTCTCCTTCTGCGCCTGGGCGTCGCGGCCGCGTCTGCCGATGACGAAGTAGGGCACGGTCTCGCCGTCGGCGCTCGTGGCGAAGCGCTGTTCGACCGTCATGCCGTGCGCGTCGAACTGCGCACCGCGCTGCTTCAGCGTCTCCCGCGCGTCGACGCCGGCCCGCGCGAGGCAGACGATGTCCGGGGTCAGGAAATCGCAGTAGTGCAGCAGGTAGGCGTCGCCCAGCGTGTCCCCGGGCAGCTCGGGGTCATGCAGGCTCTGCACGCTCAGCGTGCCGGGGAAGGGCGCCTTGACCTGGCGAAGCGTCGGCGGGCGGTGGGAGAGGTCCCACTCCTCGAGCCGGCTCGCGACGTGCTCGCTGACGTTGATCAGCAGGTGGTGCTGCGTGAGCGTGTAGTCCTCGAGCGAGCGTCCCGCCGTCGGCGAGAACATCACCCGGATGTGCTTGTCGTGGCGTTCGTTCTTCCAGAACGAGGCTTCCTCCATCAGCAGCAGCGAGCCCGACGGATAGGTCGGCCCGTGCGGGATGGCCCAGTCGGTGCGCGGACGCAGCAGCATCCACGGGCCTTCCAGATGGACGCTCATGTCGCTGGGCAGGTCGATGGGAACGAACGCGCCGTCCTTCCAGAGGAAACGCGACTCGTTGTAGAAGTCCAGCGCGCGGCTGAACACGACCCGCTCGTAACCCGGCGTGCGGTCCACCGAGGCGGACACGGACACGTCCGCCTTCTCGCCTTCGAAGATCACCGGCGCCACGTCCAGCGGCGTGCCGCGCGCCCAGCGCCGGACCTGCCGCGGATAGCCCGACTCCGTCAGCGAGTCCGGGCCGAAGTCGCTGCCGACCAGCAGCGTGTCGGCGTCCAGCCACTCGACGTCGCTCTTGGCCTCGGGCACGAAGAAGCCGCCGTCGGCCGGGGCGATGAAGCGCAGCGTCTCCAGATCGAATTCGCGCAGCTCGTGCGCATCGGCGCCGCCGTCGGACAGCGACACCAGACAACGGCGGTACTCAGGCGCCAGCGAGGTCGCGCCGTGGAAGACCCAGCTGCGGCCCTCGTCGCGGCCGAGCGCGTCCAGGTCCAGCACCAGACGCCAGGGCGGCTCGGCGAGCTGGTATTCCTCCAGCGTGCAGCGCCGCCACAGGCCGCGCGGATGGGCCTCGTCCTGCCACAGGTTGTAGAACCAGTCGCCGCGTCGCGCGACGTGCGGGATGCGGTCGCGGGCGTTGAGGATCTGCAGCAGTTCCTCGCGCACCGGCTCGAACTCGGGTTCGGCCTTCAGGACGGCGAGGGTGCCCTCGTTGCGCTCGCGCACCCACTGCAGCGCGCGTTCGCCCTCGTCGCCCTCGAGCGCCTCGAGCCACAGGAACGGATCGTCCGTGGCGGCGGTCGAGTCGGTGGAAACGGAGGGCACGGATTGAGGCACAACGAACTCCTGATCGATGTCTTGCTCCCTCTCCCGCTGGCGGGAGAGGGTGGGGGTGAGGGCTGCGGTCGCCGCACCTCACCTTACTCCAGGTCTTACTCCTCGCGTTCCTTCAGCAAGCTCGGTGTGATCTCCACCGCGCCCTTCTCGGTGCTGACGTACGCCGTCCCGTCCTGGATGCTGACCTGCCACTGCATGCCGCGTTCCGCCAGCGCGGCCAGCGCCTGGGCCTGCTCCGCCGGCACCTGCCACACCGCCAGCTTGGGCGTGCGCTGCAGCTTGTTCTGGATGCCGGCCCACCAGACCGGCGTGCTGGACGCGTACCCGATGACGGTGACGCGGTCCGCTCTGCCGTGCGCCTGACGCAGGCGGCGTTCGTCCGGCTGACCGAGCTCGATCCAATGCACGACCTGGCCGGTGAGGTCGAGCTGCCACAGCGGCGGCTCCTCCACGTCGGACAGGCCCTTGCTGAATTCCAGCCTGCCGTGCAGGTCGTCGGCCGGCACGTTCAGCGCGTAGGCGAGGATGCGCATCATCATCCGCTCGTCGGTTTCCGACGGGTGGCGGGCGACGGTCAGGGAGTGCTCGCCGTAGACATGGCGATCCATGTCGGAGAGCTGCAGCTGGGCTTTGTGGATGGTGGCCTTGAGCGCCATGGTGGGGTGCCGCCTGGGGAGCGGTCGTGTTCGGGGTGGACGGCCCGCCGTGCGGGCTGCACGCGGGCCGGAAACGATCTGAAGCGGCGCATTATCCGGGTCGTGGCATCATGCCGACCCGCAGAGCGGACCGGTCGCGAGCCGGACGGTCCGTACCGACGAGACAGCGCCCATCCGGCGCAATGACTTGAGAGACGACATGAACATTCTTCGCACCTCCCTCGCCGTCGCGGCACTGCTGGCCTGCGGTCTGGCCTCCGCCCAGACGAGCACGCCGGCCAAGCCCGCCGCCAAGCCTGCCACGTCCGCCGCACCGGCCGCCGCCACGACCACCAAGGGTGGCAAGGGCAAGCTGATGACCCGCGACGAGCTGCGCACCTGCATGAACACCAACCAGCAGAACGAAGCCACCGCCGCCGAGCTGGACAAGAAGAAGGCCGAGGTCCTGAAGGAGCGCGACGAGCTGCGCGCCGCCAAGGCGGAGTCCGACAAGTTCGAGTCCGACATGCAGGCGCAGAGCACGGCCCTGAAGGCCGAGATCGACGGCGTGAAGGCCTTCGGCGCGGAGATCGAGGCCGGCGCCGCCAAGATGGAGAAGGCGGAGCTGAAGGCCAAGCAGGACGAGTACCAGGCCCGCGCCAACGCGCTGCAGCCCAAGATCGACGCCTTCAACAAGGCCCGCAACGACCGCGTCGAAGGCAACAAGGCCTTCAACGTCCGCATCGAGGCGCATCAGAAGATGGCCGACGACTTCAACGAAGCCGTCGAGGACCTGAACGACAAGCGCAACGACTGGAAGTTCAAGTGCGGCAACCGCTCGTACGACGAGGCCGACGAGATCGCGATCAAGAAGGAACAGAACAAGAAGTGATGAGGAAGGGGCAGATCCGATGAACGCCAATCCGCTGCTGTCCGCCTGGACCGGTCCGTACGGACTGCCCCCGTTCGACGCGATCCGCGCCGAGCATTTCGAACCTGCCTTCGAGGCCGCGCTCGCCGCGCATCGCGCCGAGCTCGACGCGATCGCGTCGTCGGCCCAGGCGCCGGACTTCGACAACACGCTGGCCGCGCTCGATCGCGCGGGCCGCGCGCTGACCGCGCTGGAACACCTGTTCTCGACGCTGAGCGCCTCGGCCAGCTCGCCCGAGCTGCAGGCCGTGCAACGCCGCATGGCCGCGCCGCTGGCGGCGCACACGAATGCGATCTACCTGAACGCCGCGCTGTTCGAGCGCGTCGAGCGGCTGCATGAGCAGCGCGCGTTGCTGGGCCTGCCGGCCGAGTCGCTGCGCCTGCTCGAACGCGTGCACCTGGACTTCGTCCGTGCCGGCGCGCGACTGCAGGGCGAGGCCCGCGCGCGTTATGCCGCGATCATGGAGCGCCAGGCCGAGCTCAACACCCGCTTCGCGCAGAACGTGCTCGCGGACGAAAGCAGCTATCAACTGGTGCTGCGCGGCGAGGCCGAGCTGGTCGGCCTGCCGGACTTCGTCCGCGCCTCCGCTCGACAGGCCGCGCTGGACCGCGGGCAGACGGAGGAGGGCGTGCACGTCGTGACGCTGTCGCGCTCGCTGATCGTGCCCTTCCTGACCTTCAGCGAACGCCGTGACCTGCGCGAGCAGGCCTGGCGCGCCTGGGTCGGCCGCGGCGAGATCGCCGGCGAGACCGACAACCGCGCGCTGGTGCGGGAGTTGCTGGCGTTGCGCCACGAGCAGGCCGCGCTGCACGGTCATCGCAGCTTCGCGGACTACGCGCTCGCCGACACGATGGCCGGCCGGCAGTCCGCCGTGCAGGGGCTGCTCGACCAGGTCTGGGAACCGGCCAAGGCCGCGGCCGCGCGTGAGCGGGCGATGCTCGACGAGGTCCGCGCGCAGCTCGGCCACGAGCTGACGATCGAGGCCTGGGACTGGCGCTGGTACGCGGAGAAGGTCCGCCAGCAGCGCTTCCAGCTCGACGAGGCCGAGGTCAAGCCCTACTTCCCGCTGGACGCGATGGTGCAGGCGATGTTCGACTGCGCGTCCCGCCTCTACGGCCTGCGCTTCGTCGCGCAGCCGCAGGTCGCCGGTTATCACCCGGACGTGAAGGTCTACGAGGTGCAGCGGCCCGACGGCTCGCTGCGCGGGATCTTCGTCCAGGACAACTTCGCGCGTCCGACCAAGCGCAGCGGCGCCTGGATGAACGCGCTGCGCTGGCAGGCCCGCAACGGGATCGACGCGCTGCCGATCATCCTGAACAACAACAACTTCGCCAAGGGCGCGCCGGGCGAGCCCACGCTGCTGTCCTTCGACGACGTGCGCACGCTGTTCCACGAGTTCGGCCACGGCCTGCACGGCCTGCTGTCGGACGTGTCGTTCGAGCGCCTGTCGGGCACGCAGGTGCTGCGCGATTTCGTCGAGCTCCCGTCGCAGCTGATGGAGCACTGGATGGCCGAGCCCGCGGTGCTCAAGCAGCACGCGCGCCACTACAAGACCGGCGAGCCGCTGCCGGACGCGCTGCTCGACCGCCTGAAGGCGGCCGCGACCTTCAACCAGGGTTACGAGACGGTGCGCTACTGCGCGTCGGCGCTGGTGGACCTGGCGCTGCACGGCCAGGAGCAGGCCGAGGTGCCGGACCCGGTCGCCTTCGAGCGCGAAACGCTGGAGCGCCTGGGCCTGCCGCCGGCGATCGGCATGAACCACCGGCTGACGCACTTCCAGCATCTGTTCTCGGGCAGCTATTACGCGTCCGGCTACTACGTCTACCTGTGGGCGGAAGTGCTGGACTGCGATGCCTTCGAGGCCTTCGTCGAAGCGGGCGACCCGTTCGACGCCGCGACCGCGCAATCGGTGCTGGCCAACATCCTGTCGGTCGGCGACAGCCGCGAGCCGGGCGCGACCTACCGCGCCTTCCGTGGCCGCGATGCGAGCGTGGAGCCGATGCTGAAGGGCAGGGGACTGATCCCTGCCTGAGGCCGGGGTTCCGGAAGGGGCCCCTGGTTCTTGGGGTTAACCCTTCCGGTGGATGTCATTCATCGCGCTCCGCCGCAGTTCGTCGCGGCACGGCACGGGTTGGTCGCAGCCGGCTTTTTTCCAGGGGCTACCCCGGGAATCATTCGTTCCGCGCCGCAAGAGCCACCCGCGGCCCCGGAGAACGAGATGAACACCATTCGCTGCTACGACCGGTATACGCACGTCAAGCGCCTCGCGGTGCTGGTCGGTGTCGCGGCCGGCATCGCCCTCGGGCTGCTCGCGCGATGAGCGAGCTCGACATCCAATCGGGCATCCGCCTGTCGTGGCCGACGCCGCTCCAGGCGGCGAGGCGTGCAGCGACCGCGGGCGCAGAGCGCGCCGCGGCTTCAGCCCCGCATCAGCCGACTCTGCCGGTGCTCCCTATGATGCGGGGATGGACTCTGCCCACGCCGCCCTCGATACCGTCGCTGCCGACGTGACCGCCTCGCCCGAGGTCGTCCCGCTCGCCACGGCGATGCCCTCCACGCTGCGATTCGCTGCCGTGACCGGCGCCGGCTCGGGCATCGGCCGTGCCGCCGCGCAGGCGCTGATGCAGTCCGGCTGGCAGGTCGCGCTGCTCGGCCGTCGCGACGACATGCTGCGCGAGACCGCCGCCTTCGCGCCCGAGCGCGCACTGGTGCTGCCCACCGACGTCGCCGACGAGGCGCAGGTCGCCGCCGCCTTCGACGCGATCGAGCGCCGCTGGGGCCGGCTCGATTTCCTGTTCAACAACGCCGGTCGCGGCGCGCCCGCGTCGGACATCGACGAGCTCAGCATCGAGACCTGGCGTGCCGTCGTCGACATCAACCTGACGGGCAGCTTCCTGTGCGCCCGCGCGGCCTTCGGGCTGATGAAGCGGCAGTCGCCGCGCGGCGGACGCATCGTCAACAACGGCTCGATCTCGGCGCACGCGCCGCGGCCGGGGTCGATCGCCTACACCGCGACCAAACACGCCATCACCGGCCTCACGAAGACGCTGGCGCTGGACGGCCGCAAGCACGACATCGCCGCCGGCCAGCTCGACATCGGCAACGCCGCGACCGACCTGACCGAGCGCTTCGTGCACGGCGTGCCGCAGGCGCACGGGGAGACGATGGTCGAACCACGGATGGATGTCGCCCACGCCGCCAGCGCGCTGCGCTACATGGCGGAATTGCCGCTGTCGGCCAACGTGCCGTTCCTGACGGTCATGGCCACCAAGATGCCCTACATTGGACGAGGCTGATAACCGGGGTGTCGCGCGCACTTGAAACCGCGCGATCGCCCCGATCTGAAGGACCGATGAACGCTCTCTCCACGCTCTTCTCGATCGCTGCCCGCCTCGTGCTGGCGGCGGCTTCCATCCTGCTGTTCCTGGTGGTGCTCGCCGCCGGGCTGGTGATCTTCGGCGTCGTGCTGCTGTGGAGTCTGATCCGCGGTCGCAAACCGACGCTGCACACGGCCACGTTCCAGCGCGCGGCGCAGTTCCGCTCGCAAGCCTTCCGGCCGGGCGGAATGGGCAGCATGCAGGGCGGCCGTGCGCCGCAGGGTGAAGTGATCGACGCGGAAGTCCGCGAAGTCCCCAACGCGGATCCGCGTCTGGAACGCTGAAGTTAATACTTCGGCGGCGCGCTGAGCTCGTCCCAGAGCTCGTCGTAGATGCGGTAGCGCGACGGGCTGATCTTCCCCGCCTCGACGGCGACCAGCACCGCGCAGCCCGGCTCGTGCCGGTGGCTGCAGTTGTGGAAGCGGCACTCGCCCAGATACGGCTGGAAATCGGGCATGTAGCTCGCGAGTTCGGCCGCGACGATCTGACGCAGGCCGAATTCCTGGAAGCCCGGTGAGTCGATCAGCGCGTTCTGGCGCTCTGCATCCATCCAGTACCACTGCGTCGTGGTCGTCGTGTGGCGCCCCGAGTTCAGCGCCACCGAGATCTCGCCCACCTGCGCCTTCGCATCCGGCACCAGCAGGTTGATCAGGGTGCTCTTGCCGGTGCCGCTGGGGCCCAGCACCAGCGTCGCCTGACCGTTCAGCATCGGCCGCAGCGTGTCGCTCGCCTCCTCGGGACGGCCCTTGAAGCTGAGCTCCAGCACGTTCTGCCCCATCGCCTTGTAGGGCGCGAGGCGTTCGCGCGCCGCGTCCGCGCCGGGCAGGTCGGTCTTGTTCAGCACGATGTCGGCGGTGATGCCGGCGCTGCGCGCCGCGATCA
Organism: Mitsuaria sp. 7; assembly: GCF_001653795.1. Taxonomy (NCBI): domain Bacteria; kingdom Pseudomonadati; phylum Pseudomonadota; class Betaproteobacteria; order Burkholderiales; family Sphaerotilaceae; genus Roseateles; species Mitsuaria sp. 7. Next base: position 2,737,342 of record NZ_CP011514.1, on the reverse strand, counting down.
GCGCGCGCGTGAGCTGCGACTCGGAGAACTGCGGGTCCACCGCCACCAGGATCAGCAGCCGGTCCAGGTTGGCCGCGAAGCTCTTGGTCTTCCACTCGTCCTGGCGGAACAGCAGGTTGCGGCGCGGCTCCACCTTCTCGATGACGCCCTCGTGGTCGCTGCTGCGCTGCCAGCGCACGCGGTCGCCGACCACGCAGTCGCTCTTCTTGCCGCGGGTCAGGCAGTGGATGCGCTGGCCCTCGCCGTCCTCGATGACGTAGTGGCGCCCGTGACCGCGCACCACCAGACCGGTCTGGATGTCCTTGCTCATGCCGCGTGCCCCGTCGGCGTCGACGCCGCGTGCGGCATCGCCTGCCTCGCGAGCGACGCGATCGCCGCCAGCCGCTCGCTGGCCGGTGGATGCGAGTAGTAGAAGCGTGCGAACACCGGGTCCGGCGTCAGCGTGCCGGCGTTGTCCTCGTGCAGCTTCAGCAGCGCGTTGGACAGGTCGGCACCGCTGGCCTGCGCGCAGGCGTAGGCATCGGCCTCGAACTCGTGCTTGCGCGACCACAGCGACATCAGCGGCGTGAGGAAGAACGCGAACGGCGGCAGCGCCAGCATGATGAGCAGCAACGCCAGCGCGTCGTTCGGCGCTTCCAGGCTGGGCCGCACGCCCAGACCCAGGTAGAAGCCGGTCTGCGCACTGAGCCAGCCCAGCAGCGCGAAGCCGGCGAGGCTCAGCGCGAACATCAGCACCAGGCGCTGCGTCACGTGGCGGCGCTTGAAGTGGCCCAGCTCGTGCGCGAGCACGGCCTCGACTTCCGGCGGGTTCAGGCGTTCCAGCAGCGTGTCGAAGAAGACGACGCGCTTGGCCGCGCCCAGGCCGGTGAAGTACGCGTTGCCGTGCGCCGAGCGCCGGCTGCCGTCCATCACGAATAGACCCTTGGCCGCGAAGCCGCAGCGCGCCATCAGCGTCTGGACGCGCTCGCGGAGCACGGGGTCCTCCAGCGGCTTGAACTTGTTGAACAGCGGCGCGATGACGGTGGGATAGATCACCAGCATCAGCAGGTTGAAGCCCATCCACGCGCCCCAGCCCCACAGCCACCAGAGGCTGCCGGCCTGGGCCATCAGCCACAGGATCAGCGCCGCGATCGGCAGGCCCAGCAGCGCGCCGACCGCCAGTCCCTTCACCCCGTCGACCAGGAAGAGCTTCAGCGTCGTGCGGTTGAAGCCGAAGCGCTCTTCCAGCCGGAAGGTGTTGTAGATCGTCCAGGGCAGGTCCAGCACGCGGGCCAGCAGGGAGAACGCGGCCAGCAGGCCGAGCTGGTAGCCCATGTCGCCGAGCACGGGGCGCCACGACAGCATCCACTGGTTGAGCAGGTCCAGTCCGCCGAGCAGCGTCCAGCCGATCAGCAGCGCGGTGTCCCAGGCCAGGTGCAGCGTGCCGAAGCGGCCGCGGGCGACGGTGTAGTCGGCCGCCTTCTGATGCGCCGACAGGGGCACCGTCCCGGCGAACGCGGTCGGCACCGCGCCGCGATGCCGCGCCACATGGCGCATCTGCCGCGACGACAGCCACAGCCGGACCAGGAAGGACAGCATCACCGCGGCGACGAAGGCCGCGGTCAGCATCAACGGGGAGTGGCTCAGCACCGAAGGCGCTGGAGCGGCGGCGAACGCCGCGGGAGAGATCTGCATGGACGGGAGTGTAGAGGGGCCCGACTCGGCGACAATCGCGCCCAACCTGAAGGACAACCCCATGACCACCGACACCACCGCCGCCCCAGCCGCTGGCGCCGGCGCCAATCCTGTGCTGCCGCTCAACGACCAGAACCTGATCTGGATCGACCTCGAAATGACCGGCCTGTATCCGGACAAGGACCGCATCATCGAGATCGCCGTCGTCGTCACCGACGCGCAGTTGACGGTGCGCGTCGAGGGCCCGGTCTTCGCGGTCCACCAGTCCGACGCGATGCTCGACGGCATGGACGCCTGGAACAAGGGCACGCACGGCAAGAGCGGCCTGATCGACCGCGTCAAGGCGTCGACCATCGCCGAAGCCGACGCCGAACAGCAGGTCATCGATTTCCTGAAGGCCTACATCCCGGCGGGCAAGTCGCCAATGTGCGGCAACTCGATCTGCCAGGACCGCCGCTTCCTGGCCAACTACATGCCCAAGCTGGAAGACTTCTTCCACTACCGCAACCTGGACGTGTCCACGCTCAAGGAACTGGCGCGCCGCTGGAAGCCCGCCGCGATGGAGGGCTTCAAGAAGGCCCAGAAGCACACGGCCATGGCCGACATCCACGAGTCCATCGATGAACTGCTCCATTACCGCGAGCATTTCCTGAAGCTGGATTGAGCCTGGCCCGATGACCGCCCCGCGCCGCCCCCAGGACCTGTGGGCGGCTTTCGACTTTCCGCGCCATCCGCTGGCGCGCGAGGACGGTGAACGTCTGCGTGGCGCCTTCTTCGCGCCGCCGGCCGAGCGCCTGATCGCGCGCGATCCCGATCGCCTGCGCGCCGTGCTGCGGCTGGCGCATGCCGCCGCCCGCGCGGGCGCCTGGGTGCTGGGCGGCCTGCGCTACGAGGCGGCGGGGGCGCTCGATGCGGTGCTGCGTACGCGGCCGGCGGGCGAGGCGCCGCTGGCGGAATTCCACGTCTGGCACGACGCGCCCGAGGCGTGGCCGGAAGCGCTCGCCGCGCAGGGCGCGTCGCGCGCTCATCCGATGACGGCGTGGCGCGACACGCAGGACGAGTCCGATGAGCAGGCGCAGGTCGAGCGCATCCGCGAGTACATCCGCCAGGGCGATTGCTACCAGGTCAACCTCACGACGCGGCTGGGCGCCGAGGCCCTCGACGGCTTCGACGAGGTGGCCTATTTCTTCGCGTTGCACGCGTCGCAGCCGGGCGGGTTCTCGATGTTCCTGCGGACCGGAGACGGCAGCGGCGATGACATCGCCCGTAGCGCCGTGGCCAGTGTCTCGCCGGAGCTCTTCTTCGACTGGCGCCCGCTGCCGGAGACGCCGCAGGCCAGTCACACCTGGCTGCTGTCGGCGCAGCCGATGAAGGGCACGGCGCCGCGCGGCCGCGACCGCGCCGGCGACGAGGCCGCGCAGGCCCACCTGCGCACCAGCGCCAAGGAGCGCGCCGAGAACCTCATGATCGTGGACCTGCTGCGCAACGACCTGTCGCGCGTCGCGGTGCCGGGCTCGGTGCGCGTGCCGCGGCTGTTCGAGCTGCACGCGCTGCCGACGGTCTGGCAGATGACGTCGACGATAGGCGCGGTCACGCGCGGCGGGCTCGCGCTGGACGACGTGATGACGGCGCTGTTCCCCTGCGGCTCCATCACCGGCGCGCCGAAGAAGCGCGCGATGGAAGTGGTCGACGAGTTGGAGCCGGGGCCGCGCGGGTGGTACTGCGGCGCGCTCGGGCTGCTGCAGCCGGGCGGGGCGGTGACCTTCAACGTGCCGATCCGCACCGTCGAACAGACGGGGCGTGCGCTGCGATGCGGCGTGGGCAGCGGCATCACCCTGGACTCGCAGCCGCGCGACGAGATCGATGAATGGCGCGCGAAGGTCCGCTTCCTGACACGCGCGCTGGCGCCCGTCGAGGCCCTGGAGACGATGCGGCTGGAGGACGGGGAGTTCGCCCGGGACGGCCGGCATCTGACGCGCATGCAGCGCACGGCGCGGCACTTCGGGCTCACGTGGTCGGCGGACGCGGCGAAGGCGCGCCTCGTCGACATCGCGCGGCGCCATCCGCAGGGCGCGTGGCGGGTCCGGCTCACCCTGGCCCGCGACGGCACCTTCAACGACATGGTGCAGGCCCTGCCGGCACCGACCGACAGGCCGGAGCCGCTGACCGTGGCCCTGGCCCGGACGCCCATCGACACGCGCGGTCCGGCGGCGGAATTCATCCAGCACAAGACGACGCGCCGCGAGGTGTACCAGGCCTTCCTGGACGCCAAGCCGGCGGACTGTTTCGACGTGCTGCTGTTCAACCGGGACGGGGAGCTCACGGAGGGCTGCCTGACCAATCTCGCGCTGCAACGGGCGCCGGACGGGCCGTGGCTGACGCCGCGCGCCGAGGCCGGCCTGCTGCCCGGCACGCTGCGCGAGGAATTGCTGGAACAGGGTCGGCTGCGCGAGGCGCGGCTGACCCTGGACGATCTGCGGCGGGCGCATGCGCTCGCCATCTTCAACGGTGTCCGCGGCTGGCGTGAAGTGCGGCTGCGACACGAGGACTCCCATGACGACGACTTCCCAACGACGCCGCCCCGCGGCGCGCAAGACCAAGGCGGGTGATGCCACGGCCGTGCCGGCCGCGACCGACGTGGTCGTGGACCCGGTGATCGAGCCGGTGGCCGACGCTGCAGCTGCCCCGACGGACGCGGCACCGAGGCCCGCGCGAAAGCGCACCCCCCGTGCCAAGGCGACTGACGTTGCGCCTGAGGCCGCGGCCCCTGTCGAGCCCACGGCGGTCGCCGATGCGCCCGCCGGCGACGACGCTGCCACCGCCACCGCCATCGCCGCCGCCATCGTTATCGAAGCTGACGCCGACGCACCGGCGAAGAAGCGGTCGTCGCGCAAACGCGGCGCCGCGCCCAAGGCGGCGGTCGTCGAAGCGACCGAGGCCGCGGTGGACCTCGTCGAGGTCGACGAGTTTGCGGAGGCCCCCGTGCCTCCGGCGGAGTCCGTGATCGCGGTCGACGAGGACTCCGTCGACTCCGTGCCCGCCCGCAAGGGGCGCCGCAACCCCAAGCCCGAGCCGGTCGTCGAGGAAGTGCCGCCCGAGCCGCCGCGTTTCACGCTCGGCCCGCGCGAGGACGACGGCGTGTTCGGCGACTACGAGCTGCGCGACGGCGAGACCGGCGGCACCTTCCACGTCCGCCTGCTGGGACGCAAGACCTGGCGCTGCGACTGCGCGGACTATCGCGATCAAGGCGCGTGCGAGCACGGCGGCGAGTTGCTGTCGCTGTTCGACGGGCACCAGCACGCGGCGCTCGATGCCGGCTGGCCGGCGCGCGAAGCCGAGGTCTGGCTCGTGCCCGGCGATGAACGCGAGCTGCAGTGGGTCTGCGGCCGCGAGGTGCCGCAGCGTCTGCGCGATCAGGCGGGTCTGGACGATCAACGACGCCGCCGCGCCGAGGGCGGCCACGCGTGGCTGCAACAGGTCTTGAGCGACGCCCGCGCGCTGGGCGTCGTGATGCGCGTCGATGCGCCGGTGTGGCCGCAGCTGGCCTGCGGACGGGATGCGCAGGCGCGCGTGTCGCGCCTCGAAACGCTGATGGCCGACGGCGCCGCGATGCGCGCGCTGCTGCGGGATGAGCTGCCGAGCCATGCCTGGGAGGCCGCGCTGTTTGCCGTCTGCGCCGGCCGCGCATTGATCTCGGACGACCTCGGGCTCGGCCAGCGCGGCGCCGCCATCGCCGCGATCCAGCTCTGGGCGACGCTCTTCGGCGTGAAGCCCGCCGTCGTCATCGCGCCCGAGGCGGCGCATGCCGCCTGGCAGCGCGATCTGAAGCGCTGGCTCGGCGACGACGCGAAGTCCGTGACCGTGACGGCGACGCCGCCGGCGAAGCCGCAGCCCGCGCTGCTGATCGTCGACGGCATCGAATTGATGGGCGCGGATCGCCTGGCCGCGCTGCGCGCGCTGCCGGCCGCCCAGCTGCTGCTGATCGCGCACGAGGAACCGCTCGGTGACGCCCGTCTGGGCGAATGGGTCGACTGGCTCGACGACATGCGTCGCGGCCCGCTGTCCGATCTGAGGGTGCTGCCCGACGACGCCGGCAAGAAGGTCAGGCGCGATGCGCTGGAGCCGGTGCTGCTGTCGCGTCGCAAGCGCGAGCTGGAGGAGCAGATGCCCGCGGCGCTGCTGACGCCGCTGTGGCTGGACGGCGCGGGCTCGAGCGGCAGCAGCCTGCCGGCCGCACCGCTGAAGCAGCTCCGCCAACTGGTCGAACGCTGGACGGCGCTGCGTTTCCTGTCGAGCGCCGACCAGCAGCAGTTGCTGGAGGCCCTCGCGCTGCTGCCCCCCACCTCGCGCCAGGCGCTGGCCGCGAAGGCGGAGGCGGTGCTCGCGCTGCGTCGCGAGTGGATCCAGGCCACCGTGCCGGCCGCCGCGCGCCTGGTGATCTGCGCGCGCTCGGAGACGCTGCTGGACAGCCTGGCGATGTCCCCGCAGCTGCGTCGCCTGCCGCCGCAGCGGCTGCGCGCCGGTGATACGGGCGCGGTCCGCGAGGCGGTGCTGTCGGCCTGGCGTGGCGCCGAGGCCGGCGTGCTGCTGGCCAGCGATGACGCGCTCGGCAGCCTGGACGAAGGCGAGCTCGCGGGTGATCGCCTCGCCCTCGTCCATGCGGACCTGCCGTGGCAGCCCGCCGTCCTGGCGCGACGCGTCGAGGCGACCTGCGGCGGCGACGCCTGCGGCGTGCCGTCGGCGCTGCTGCTGATAGAGGACTCGCTCGACACGGCCGTGCTGCGCGCGCAGCGCGATGGGGTGGTGTTCCCGGATTGGCTGGACAGCGCGCCCGCCTGGTTGGACGTCGCTCAACTCGACGCGTTGATGGCGGTGCTTCCGACGCTGCTCGAAGGGCTGTAAAGGTCGTTCGACCTCGATCTCGACCTCGGCGGCGACGGCCGTCGCCGCCTCTCCAGCGCGCGCTGCAATGATCTGCTAGGTGAAAACCCCGAACGCTGTTATAGTCGTGGGCTTCACCGCTTCTGGCGGTGCTTCGTACGTCTCCTCTGACCTCTTGCAGACCGCTGCGCCGGGCATCCGAACGGACTCCCACGCAGGCTCCGGCTCTCCGCCGAAGCTGTTTCCCGCCACGGGGAGCGCGCACTGCATGCCCTCGGGTTCGGTCGGCGGCGATGCCGTCGCTTTGACTGTTCCCCGGCGCCTCACCAGGCCCTTCATGCCGACCACGGCGGTTGTTCTGCAACCGCGCCGTGCATGTGTCTTTCTTTCCTGGTGATCGACGCGAGCTTTCTCCCAGCGACATCACGGTTCAGCCGCGATCACATCGATCCTGCGCGGCGACCAGGCGCTCCGGCGCGGACTCCGTTTCGACGGCGTCGGCCCGGCTGTGCACCTTTGGAATGCAAAGACAGATGAGTTTCGACCACGACAAGAACGCCGACGCCCAGACCCTGGACACCAACGAGACCAACGAGACCAACGAGACGCTGAACGGCGAACTCGACCTGGCCATCGAGGCCGGCGAACTCGGCGCCGACGCGCCGACCACGGGCACCCCGTTCTCGGCCCTGGGCCTGCACGACGCGCTGCTGCGCGCCGTCAAGGACTCCGGCTACGAGAACACCACCGAAGTGCAGGCGCAGGCGATCCCGCCGGCGCTCGACGGCAAGGACCTGATGGTCTCGTCGCGCACCGGTTCGGGCAAGACCGCCTCGTTCATCCTGCCGGCGCTGCAGCAGGTGCTGAACGCGCGTGCCGAGCGCACCGCCGCCAACAACAAGACCCGGACCGTCGGCCCGCGCGTGCTGGTGCTGGCCCCGACCCGTGAACTGGCGATGCAGGTCGCCAAGTCCGCGATGACCTACGGCCGTCACATCCAGGGCCTGCGCGTCGCCACCGTGCTGGGCGGCATGCCCTACGCGCAGCAGCTGCGCGCGCTGAGCGGCCCGCTGGACGTCCTGATCGCGACCCCGGGTCGCCTGCTGGACCACATAAACAGCGGCCGCTGCAAGCTGGACAACGTGACGATGTTCGTCCTGGACGAAGCCGACCGCATGCTGGACATGGGCTTCATCGACGACATCAACTTCGTCGCCCAGCAGATCCCGGCCGAGCGCCAGACGCTGATGTACAGCGCGACCTTCGCCGGCAACACCGGCCGCCTGGCCTCGCAGCTGATGCGCGACCCGCAGCGCATCGACGTGTCGGGCCACACCGACTCGCACGAGAACATCGAGCAGCGCCTGCACTGGGCCGACAACGGCCAGCACAAGCGCAAGCTGCTGGAACACATCCTGGGTCTGCGTGACGTCGACCAGGCCGTGGTCTTCACCAGCACCCAGCAGGACACCGAGTGGCTGGCCGAACAGCTGGAGGCCATCGGCCACCGCGTCGCCGCGCTGCACGGCGGCATGCCGCAAGGCAAGCGCACCCGCACGCTGATGGCCCTGCGCCGTCGCGACCTGCGCGTGCTGGTCGCCACCGACGTGGCCGCCCGCGGCATCGACGTGCCGACGATCTCGCACGTCATCAACTTCGGCCTGCCGATGAAGGCGGAGGACTATGTCCACCGCATCGGCCGCACCGGCCGTGCCGGCCGCTCCGGCATCGCGGTGACGCTGGCCGAGCGTGGCGACATCTCGATGATCAAGCGCATCCAGCAGTTCACGACGCAGCCGATCCCGGTCTCGCGCATCGAAGGCCTGGAGCCGCGCAACGAAGAGCCGAAGATCTACCCGTCGCGTCCCGGTTTCGACCGCGGCGATCGCGGCGGTGACCGTGGCGGCTTCGGCGGCAATCGCGGCGGCTACGGTGGCAACCGTGGCGGCTTCGGCGGCAACCGTCCGCAAGGCGGCGGCTACCGTGGCAACGACAACCGCTTCGACAACAGCGCCCGCTTCGAGCGTCCGGAAGGCCAAGGCCGTCCCCCGTTCGGCGAGCGCCGTGAAGGCGGTCAGGGCGGCCCCGGCGGTTTCGGTGGCGGCCAGCGCTTCGAGCATCGCAACGAGCGCCCGCAAGGCGACCGTCCGTTCGGCGACCGTCCGCAAGGCGACCGTCCGCGTTTCGGTGATCGTCCGCAAGGCGGTCAAGGCTTCGGCGGCGCACCGCGCAGCTACGGCGATCGTCCGCAGCGCGACTTCAACGCGCCGCGCGACGGTGGTCATGGCGGCAACGGCGGTGGTTTCGACCAGCGTCGTCCGGATCCGCGTTTCGACCGTTCGGCCGACAACAACGACCGCTACGCACCGCGTGCCGAGCGTCCGGCCTTCAACAAGGGCGACGACAACCGTTTCGAAGGCCGTCCGGCCAAGCCGGCGTTCAGCAAGGGCCCGCGTCCGCAAGGCGGCGACGACCGCGGCGACCGCGGTGGTTTCGTGCCGCGCAAGGGCCCGCGCAAGTTCTGAGCCTCTGGCTCGGTGGACGAGGGGCGCTGAGGGATGCGCGTCGAGGGTCGGATCGTCCAGTGGGATGACGCGAAGGGCTACGGCTTCATCGCGCCGTCCGACGGCGGACCGAAACGCTTCGCGCACATCAGCGCCTTCGGCCTGCGCGCCCGCCGACCCTTCGTCGGCGAGCGCGTCGACTACGAGCCCGGAACCGATGCGCAGGGCAAAGCCCGCGCGCTGAAGGTCCGGAGCCTCGAGCCCAAGCCGGCGCCCGCCGGCCCCGCGCCCCGGCGCGGTCCGTCGTCCGGTGCTGCCGACGCGGCCCGCTCCGGTACGCGATCCAAGCCCGCGCCGTCCGCGCGCGGCGCTTCCGCTTCTTCCTCCCCCAAGACTTCTTCGGCCGACACCGGCGCTTCGTTGTGGCTGGTGCCAGGTTTTGCCTCGCTGGTGCTGTTGACGCATCTCGCGTGGCCGTTGCCGCGGGGCTTGTGGGGCGTCTATGTCGCGATGAGCTTCGCGACCTTCATCGTCTACGCGCTGGACAAGCGCGCGGCGCGACTGGGCCAGTGGCGCGTCAAGGAATCGACGCTGCATGTCCTGGCGCTGCTGTGCGGCTGGCCCGGCGCCTTGCTGGCACAGCACTTGCTGCGGCACAAGAGCGCCAAGCCGGCTTTCCGGCGGGTGTTCTGGTTGAGCGTCGCGCTCAACATCCTGGCCTTCGTCTGTCTCTTTACGCCGCTGCTGACGCCGTTCTTCTCGGGTTTCTCCGACCACTGGAACGCGCGATCGGCCGGCTCATCCGTCTGATGCTGCAGTTGAAAGTGATTGGCACGGAGGACGTCCCGCACGTCCTCGCGTTGCAGGCCCAGTGCTACGGGCCCGAGTTCCTGGAAAGCGCCGAGGCCTTCGTGGCCAAGCTGAACGCGGCGCGCCATCTCCACTGTTCCTATCTGGCCGTCGAGGCCGGCGAGCCGCTGGCCTACGTCGTCAGCCTGCCGGTCGACGACGGGCAGTTGCCGGCGCTCGACGCGCCGTCGATCGCACCGGCGCGCGCCCCTCGCACGCTGTACCTGCATGACCTCGCGGTCTCACCGGCGGGGCGGGCGAAGCGCCTGGGCCACAAGCTGGTGCAGCAGGTGGTGCATCGCGCCCAGGACATGGGCCTGACGCAGGTCGCGCTGGTCGCGGTGCAGGGCTCGCGGGCGTACTGGGAGCGCCATGGCTTCGCGGCGTCCGAGGCGCCGCTGAGCGCCGCGCTCATCGAGAAACTCGCCAGCTTCGGCTCCGGGGCAACCCTGATGCGCAGGTCCCTGACACCCGTGTGACGGCGGGCCGGGAAGGGGTCTTCGAGGGGCGATAATCCCCTTCATGACAGTGACCCCGGGAGGCGTGGACGACGCTCTGCGCGACGATCTCCCCGACCCCTCTTTCGAAGACCATTTCCGCGAAGGTCAGCTCCCGCAGGACTCGCTCCTGTGGTGGCAGCTGGACCGCAACGAGGCCCTGCTGAGCGCGCAGCGCGCGCTGTTCCACGGCCCGGCCACGCTGGTGCGGCTGCGCGTGTGGGTGTTCATCGAGCTGATGAGCCTGCCGCAGTCGCGGCTTTCCCGCGACGACCTGAACCGCCACTTCCACGTGCTGCGCGACGAGGCGCTGGAGCTCGTGCTCAAGCGCCTGCGCGACGCGCAGCTGCTGGCCTGGGATGCGTCCAACCAGCAGTACGGCGTGACGCCGCTCGCGCAGCAGTTGATGGCGATGGTGTCGCCGCTGACGCAAGGGCAGGCCGCGGACGAGGACGGCGACCTGGCCGGCCTGCTGGCCAACGTGGCCGGCGCGCAGCAACTCGGCACGCTGGAGCCGGCGCAGCTGCAGCATCTGCTGGCGCAGCTCTCGCGGCTCTACAACGAGTTCGCCGACGCGATCGCGTCCGGCTCCGAGTTCCACCTGCGCCGCGCGCGCATGCGCTTCGAGCGCGCGCTCAAGCTGGTCGAGCGCGCCAGCGAGGCGCTCTCCGCGATCATCCGCCAGGCGGAGGACGACGGGAACGCGCGTCTGGAGCGGCTCGCGCGCGAGCTCGGCCTGGCGCAGGCGCGGCTGCTCGCGATGGCGAGCCAGTTCAACCGCGCGCTGCAGCAGGCCGACCGCCAGCGCGTCACGCTGGGTTCCACCGGCATCACGACGACGGACGTGCGGCGCTGGCTGCAGGATGTCCCCTTCCTGGAAAACCTCGCGCTGGGCGCGCTGTCGCGGCCGGTGCATCCGGTCTTCGTCGCGCAGCATGAGCTGCTGGACGGCTGCGAGGCCGAGTTCGAACGCGACCGTCCGGTGCCGCCGACGCCCGAGCCGCTGCCCAGCGGCCTGGCCGCGCCCGAGGGCGAGCTCGCCGTGATGAGCCTGCCGCCCGAGATGAACCAGCTGCAGGCGCTGCTGGGCCTGTGGACTGGCGACAGCGTGCAGACGAACGACCTGCGGCCGGCGGTGCTCGGCGGCAGCTACGCCCGTGCGGCCTACCGCGCGCAGCTGCTGCCGCTGCTCGGCGACGTGCAGGCGCAGCATCTGGCCGGCGCGACCGGCGACATGGCGCGCCAGCCGTGGCGCGTGCGCTGGTCCGCGCAGCAGGGCGAGATCGACGACGAGTACGTCCGCTGGATGAGCCAGGGCGTGCTGCACTCGACCGGGGTCGAGCCGCCGGTCGAGCCCGAGCCTGAACCCAAGTGGCGCCCGCCCGAGCCGGCCGAGCCCAAGCGCGGTCGCCGCAAGGCCGTGGCCGCTCCCGATTCCTCCGAATCTCCCGCATCGATCGCCGACGCGACGCCGTCTCCGGACGCGCAGAGCCCGGCGGCGATCGATGCCGACACGCCTTCCCAGGCTTCCCAGGCATGAGCAATCAACTCGACGACGCCGCCCAGCTGGCGGCTCAACTGCTGGCGCGCCGCTGGCTGCCGCGCAACCAGCCGCTGGTGCGCCGCGCGCTGATCGACCAGGAACTCTGGCGCGCGGTCAACGAGCGCGTGGCCGCCGTCGGCCTGCGCGTCGTGGACAACGTCTACGCGGACCACATCACGCTGGCGATGCTGCGCCCGGCCGAGGTCGCCGTGTTCGGCGAGACCGGCCTGGCGTCCAACAACAACCTCGACCTGCCGCGCGACGGCGTGGCGCTGCTGGTGGTGGTGTGGTCGCTGATCGTGCTGCCCAAGCGCCAGCGCCAGCTCGCGCGCGCCGAGGAGGCCGCGGAAGGGCAGGGCGAGATGTTCTCCAAGGACAAGCCGCTGCCCAGCGCCGCGAGCAGCGCGCCCACGCTGTCCTACCGCAGCCTGCTGGCCGACTTCGGCAACCAGCTGGGCAAGAAGATGCGCCTGGATTCCAACCTCAAGCTGCTCGAGCGCCAGGGCTTCATCACCCGCAAGGGCGAGGACATCTGCGAAGGCCCGCTGCTGGACCTGCTGCTCGACTACGACACGCTGGCCCCGCGCATCCTGGACGGGGCGCTGGCCGACGTGCTCGCGCGCAGCACCGACGGCGAAGCCGGCCCGATGCTCACCGCCATCCTGGCCGCCCGCCACAACGAAGAATCCGATCTGAGCGACGCCTGATGTTTCACCTGCAATCCCTGGAACTGCTGCACTGGGACTACTGCCGCCGCGTGTCGATGCCGCTGGACGGCAACATCATCACCATCGCCGGGCCCAACGGCTCGGGCAAGACGACGCTGCTCGACGCGATGCGCACGCTGCTGGGCCTGGAGTGCTCCGGCGGCCGGACCTACAAGACCTACGCCCGTCACGCCAACGCCGAGCACGCCTGGCTGCGCGCGCTGGTGGACAACCGTCCGCGCAACCGCCAGAACAGCAGCCGGCCGTTCGCGAGCTCGCTGCTGTATTCGGACCAGGTGACGCTGGCCTGCCGCATCTCGCGCCAGGGCGGCGACTGGGTGCGCCGCTACACGCTGGTCGACGGCGTGCAGGAGATCGAGGAGCTCGACACCAAGACCGACAAGGACTGGCTGGGCATCGAGGCCTGGAAGAAGCGCCTGGAAGCCGCCGGCCTGACGCGCGCGATCGGCCGCGTGCTGGCGCTGGAGCAGGGGCAGACGGACCGGCTCTGCGAACTGTCGCCCAAGGAGCTGCTGCGCCTGGTGTTCGAGGTCTTCGGCGACCAGGAGGTGCTGGACCGCTACGAGCTCGCGCGCAACCACCAGCAGCAGCTGCTCAAGGAAGTCGACCAGTCGACGCATGAGCTGTCGCACGCGCAGGCGCAGCTGTCGGACCTGGCCAACCGCGTCAACAGCTACCAGCAGGTCCAGCTGCGCGTGAAGGAGCGCGAACGGCTCTCGACCGAGGTCGTGCCCGTGATGCAGTGGAGCGAGCAGCGCCAGCGCACCGCGCAGCAGCTGCGCGAGCTGCACCGGCAGCGGCTCTTCGCGCGTTCCGACGAACGCGGCATCAGCGACAAGCGCGCGCATCTGCTGGCGCTGTTCAAGGCGCAGGAAGCGGCCAGGGACAAGCTGTCCGATCTGGAGACGCAGCGAAAGGAAGCACGCCAGGCCTTCGAGGCGGCGCGTGACGGCGAGCGGCCGATGGAGCAGCTCGCCAAGCGCGAGGAGGACCTGAAGGCGCTCGCCGCGGTCGAGACCGACGGCGCGGCGCTGACCGCGAAGCTGGAGGAGCTCGGCACGCGCCAGCACCAGCTTCGCGAGAGCTTCACGCGCCAGAACGACCAGCAGCGCAAGGCGCAGGCGGCGATGGACGAGCTGACCGGACAGCGGCTGCCGCCGCCGCCGGTCGAGGTCACGCGCTTCCGCAAGGCGCTGGACGAGGCGGGCATCGCGCATCACGTGCTGGCCGACGCGATCGACATCGCCGACGACCAGTGGCGCGCCGCGGCCGAGGGCTTCCTGCGGCCGTCGCGCTGGGTCGTGGTGCTCGCGCATTCGAGCGACGAGGGCCAGGCCTACCGCCTGGCATCCCGCGAGCGCTACCGGCACTACGTCGTGGCCGACGGCGAGTTCGCGCCGACGGTGAGCCCGAAGGACAGCCTGATGTCCGTGCTCAAGTTCAACGCGAAGGCGCCGGCCTGGCTGCTTCGGCAGCTGGCGTCCATCCGCTGCGTCGCGGACACCGACAAGGGCGCGCAGTCCGGCGGCGAATGGATCACGCCGGAGGCCTACTACCGAGACGGCCGCGGCGGCCGCAGCCTGTGGGTCGAGCCGCGCGAGTACCAGTTCGGCGACTCCGCGCTGGACACGCGCCGTGCCTCGCTCGACAAGGAGCTGACGCGCTACGACCTGGAGCTGTCCAAGCTCGCCAAGGAGCAGCTCGAGATCGAGCGCCAGCTCAAGGACGCGCAGCGCGCGGCGCAGGGCCACAAGGCGGCGCAGGAACTGGTGGAACGCTCCGAGGAATTCGCCGAGGCGCGAGCGCGCCTGCCGGGCCTGCGCCAGTCGCGGATCGAGGCGGCGACGCGCATGGGCGCGCTCGACCAGGAGCACGACCGCACGGTGGCGGCGGCGTCGCGCACCGAGCGCGACTACGAAGGCGCGCAGGCCAGCCTGAAGGCCAGCGAGGACAACGTGTCGCGCGCCGAGCGCGACTGGGCGACCCGGCGCAACGATCTGATCGCCACGGCGAAGGCCTCGCGCGAGGCCCGGGCGAAGTTCCCCGCGGCCTGGGTGCATCCGATGCGCCTGAGCGCATTGCGCGATGAATTCGAGAACGCCAAGCAGGCGGAGATCGCCTCGCGCCACGTGCAGCAGGAGCTCGACACCGGCGTGTGGGAGACCGATCCCGGCGTGCAGGACCGCCATGCGCGGATGCAGATGGCGGTGCTGGAGCAGACCACGCAGCTCGACGACCGCCGCGCGAGCAACGAGATGGCGCGCATCGCCGCGTTCAACGCGCGCGAGCGCTACATCGACGTGCTGCGCGCGACGGTGCGGCGCTACCGCAAGAACGTGCAGGAGCTGGGCGAGCTCGCCGGCGTGCATGCGCAGGCCGAGCTGCCGCACCTGGACAACGACGACACGGTGCTGGCGCAGGCTGGGTTGCATGTGAAGTTCAACTTCGACGGCAAGGGCGAGGTCGGCATGAACGACGGCGAGGCCTCAGGCGGACAGCAGGTGCTCAAGAGCCTGATCCTGCTGGTCGGACTGATGAAGGACGACGACGCGCCCGGCGGCTTCGTCTTCATCGACGAGCCCTTCGCCCACCTGGACGTGCGCAACATCCAGCTGGTCGGCCACTTCCTGAAGAGCACGCGGGCGCAGTACCTGCTGACGACGCCGATCACGCACAACGTCGAGGTGTTCGAGCCCTCGGAGATCACGCTGGTCACCAGCAAGAAGCCGCGCGGCGAACGCTGGGCGCCGCCGATCGCGGTGCTGGCGCGGCGGCCGGAGAAGTCGGTCTACGACTGAGGTCGACTGACATCCGTACCGAGAACTCCAGGGCGGGTGAGGCGACTCACTCGCCCTCGCCACTTCTGGAGTTCTCATGTTTCCCCCACCGATCCAATCGTCGAACACCGGTGCCGTCGGCCCGTCGACGACAGGCCGATTCGCAGATCCCGCTTACCGTGCCCTGGTACGCGATCAGGCTCGCCGACTGAAAGACATGAGCGCCCTGCCTGAGCAGGGGGAACTTCCAGCTGTCCTCCTGTTGCGCCACATGGAGGACATGCAGCACGAATGGCAGCGCGCATCCCAATTGGGCTTCAGACTGGAGGACGAGGACCTGAGGGGTTTCAGGCGGCAGTACCAGCACTTGAACGTCCACGATGTGCCGGCGCTCGGCAAGGTGGCACTCGCTGCCTACGGCCTGACGGAGAGCATGGCCAGGGCCATGGACGAGCGGCTGCCCCCGAACGAGCGTTTGAACGTCGAATGGTCGCCTCGAGAAGCCGTGTACGGCGTTCGTCTAGCCCGCGGTGCCATTTTGTTCGTCCGTGGTCCGGGCGGGACCGTTCAGCCCCAGGACACACGGATCCTGCAGTTCCAGCGGGATCCCCCGCGCTGATTCCCGGCGCTATCCGTAGATCCATGGACGCCACCAAAGCCGCGCGATAGCGCGGCTTTTCTTTTGCGGTCGCCGGGCCGTTGACACCCCCATCGGAGGGCCGCCTTCAGGACGAGACGCGATCAGGCAAAGACTGGCACTCAGGGCGTGTGATCACGATGCGAGGGTTGGCGCGTGTCGAATGCCGTCTATCTGATCGAAGGCTTTCAACGCTGGATGCGCAAGCAGGCGTTGGAAAGACAGCGACCTGTGCCGCGCTGTGGCTGAAATGGAACGCGGCCTCATCGATGCAAATCTCGGTAGTGGACTCTTCAAGAAGCGGATCGGACGATCCGGTGCCGGAAAGCGCGCCGGCTATCGCGTGATCGTCGCAAGCCGACCTGGAGGACCTTGGTTCTTCATCGAGGGCTACGCCAAGAACAAACGGGAGACGGTCGACGCGGAGACCATGGACGCGTGCCGTGAACTGGCGTCAGCCTTGACTCGAAAGTCCGCCCGTGAGCTGTCCGATTCGGTCGAGAGGAACAATCTGAAGGAGTTGAAGTGTGATGCGTAAACGGAAGTCCGAAACGATTGAACGACTGCTGCGCTTGAGTCGTGAGCTTCATGGCTGCGGGACATTCAACGATGAAGATCTGAGTGCCATGGAACGCGTGGGCATGGACCCGCCTCATCCCCTCAAGACGGAGGATTTCCGCGCCATTCGCGAGCAGTCCACGTACAGCGTGTACACGCTGGCGCGCATTCTGAATACGTCGGCGCGCCAGTTCCGACGGTGGGAGCAGGGGCTGGGCAAGGGGCCGCAAGGCCCTGAGTTGCGACTGCTCCGGATGGTGCGCGACCGCGGGCTCGAAGCCGTCTTCCCATGAACGAAGGCCCGGGCGTGCCCGGGCCTGTCGCGTGAAGCCGCGTGTGAGAGCGCGCTACTTCAGCCCGCCGCTCAGAAACGCCTTGAGCCGCTCGCTCTGCGGCTTCGCCAGCACTTCGCGCGGATCGCCTTGTTCTTCGACTCGCCCCTGATGCAGGAACATCGTGTGCGACGACACCTCGCGCGCGAAGCCCATCTCGTGGGTCACGACGATCATCGTGCGACCTTCCGCCGCCAGGTCGCGCATCACCTTCAGCACTTCGCCGACCAGTTCCGGATCCAGCGCCGATGTCGGCTCGTCGAAGAGCATCACCTCGGGATCCACCGCCAGCGCGCGCGCGATCGCCACGCGTTGCGCCTCGCCGCCCGAGAGCTGCGCCGGATAGACGTCCTTGCGGTGAGACACGCCCACGCGGGCCAGCAGCGCCTCGGCCTTCTCGATGGCCTGCGCGCGTGGCTGCTTCAGCACGTGGATGGGCGCCTCGATGACGTTCTCCAGCACCGTGCGGTGGCCCCACAGGTTGAAGTTCTGGAACACCATCGCCAGCCGTGCGCGCCAGCGCTGCAGCTGCGCCGCGTCGGCGGACTTGAGGCTGCCGTCGCGGTCGCGGACGAGCTTGAGTTCCTCCGTGCCCAGCTTCAGCGTGCCTTCGAAAGGCTGCTCCAGCAGGTTGATGCAGCGCAGGAAGGTGCTCTTGCCCGAGCCGCTGGACCCGATCAGCGTGATCACGTCGCCCGGCTTCGCGGCCAGGGACACGCCCTTGAGCACTTCGCGGTCGCCGTAGCGTTTGTGGAGGTTGTCGACAACAAGACTGGCCGCGGACATCAACGGGCTCCCAGGAGTTTTCCGGTGCGGGTCGCTTCGCGCCCCGCGACTTTCGCGACCCGCGCCCCGGCCGTGACCAGGCGCAGCGTGTCGCGTGCAAACAGCAGCCCGTCGGTGGGGCTCTTCAGGTCGGTCACCGATCCGCTGATCGGATCGATGACCTGGGCGATGACGTCGCCTTCGCTCACCGTCTCGCCGACCTCGCGCAGGAAGGTCAGCACGCCGCCGACCGGCGAGGGGACCGGGATCGAGCCCGCCAGCGGACGCGCATCGCCGACCGGCGCCGGCACCGGCGGCGTCGCGCCGTCCGGGGCATCGGAGGCGATCACGCCGCGATGGATCAGGAAGTCCACGATCGCCTGCGCGTCCTTGGCCGCCAGGTCGTGGTGCACGTCCTGCTGGCCGCGCAGCTCGACCGTCACCGACAGGCAGGCCTGCGGGATCGGGAAGCGGTCGCCGAAGTGCTTCGCCCACTTCCACCAGACCTGCGAGCAGGCCTCGTCGAAGGGGTTGTCGCCGGAGTCCGTCGCCAGCAGCGTCACGCCCGCGCCGAGGTAGGCGGCCAGCGGCTCGCATTGCGGCCAGCAGGGCGTCTCGGTGTAGAGGTGCATCACCGCCTGCGCGTCGCAGTGCAGGTCCAGCACCACGTCCGCGTCGCAGGCCATCAGCATCAGCGTCTTGCGCAGCGCCTTGAGCTCGGTGTCGGCCGGCGAAGCCTGCACCTCGGTCTTCAGCGCGGCGCGCAGCACCGCGACGTTGCGCGCCGGATCGGCGCCCAGGCGCGGCTCCGCGTGTCGCGCCGCGGCCTCGATGTGCTCGGGGTAGTGGCGGTTGAAGTTCTCGCCCGACAGGCCCTCGAAGCGGCCGAGGTGAGACTGCAGCCACCATTGCGACAGGCCGATCGGATTGGCCATCGGCACGAGGATCACTTCGCCGCGCAGGTGGCCCGCCGCCTCCAGCGCGTCGAAGTGGCGGCGCAGGTGCCAGGCGGTGAGCATGCCCGGCAGCTCGTCGGCATGCAGCGAGGCCTGGATGTAGACCTTCTGGCCCTGGCCGGGCTGGCCGTAGTGCAGCGAGACGAGCTCGCGCTGCGTGCCCGGAGTCGGGCTCGGGAGCGGGTGTTGTCGGAGTTGCATGGGAGTGTCTTGTCCTAGTGCGGCACCGGCGCGGCGCCGCGGCGGCAGGAGGGCGGCCTCAGCGCGGCATCAGGGGCTTGAGCCAGCGCTTCTCGGCCTGGTGGAAGAGGCCGACCAGCACCAGCGTCATCGTGAAGTAGAAGATCGCGGCGGTGATGAAGGCCTCGAAGGGGATGTAGTAGGTGGCGTTGACGTCGCGGGCGATGCCGGTGATGTCCATGATGGTCACGACGCTGGCCAGCGCCGTGCCGTGCAGCATGAAGATGACCTCGTTGCTGTAGGCCGGCAGCGCGCGGCGCAGCGCATGCGGCAGCACGATGCGGCGCAGCATGACCCGGCGGCTCATGCCCAGGGCCTTCGCGGCCTCGACCTCGCCGTGCGGCAGCGAGCGGATGGACCCGGCGATGATCTCCGTCGTGTAGGCGCCGGTGTTCAGCACGAAGGTCAGGCAGGCGCAGAACCACGCCGAGCTGAACAGCGGCCACAGCGCGCTCTGCTGCATCCATTCGAACTGGCCCAGCCCGTAATAGATGAGGAAGAGCTGCACCAGCATCGGCGTGCCGCGGAAGACGTAGGTGTAGGCCCAGACCGTGCGCGACAGCCACTTGACCGGCAGCGTGCGCAGCACGGCGAGCGGGATGGCCAGGGCCAGGCCGATCAGCAGCGACACGATCAGCAGCTCGAAGGTGATGACCGCGCCTTCGAGGTAGCGCGGGAGGTTCTCGACGATGGCGTCCAGGTTCATGGGGGATCGTGATTACAGCGAGTGGCGACGCACGCCGATGGACAGGCGCTTCTGCAGCTGGTCGAAGACCAGTTCGGACACGGACGTGAAGAGCAGGTAGATCAGCGCCACGGCCAGGTAGAACACGAAGGGCTCGCGCGTGCCTGCGGCGGCCTGCGAGCCGCGCATCATCAGGTCGTGCAGCCCGATGACCGACACGATGGCGGTGCTCTTGATCAGCACCAGCCAGTTGTTGGACAGCCCCGGCAGCGCATGCCGGAACATCTGCGGGAGGGTGATGCGCCAGGCGACCTGCGCGGGGCTCATGCCGAAGGCGAGTCCGGCCTCGCGCTGCCCCGGCGGCACGGCGAGGAAGGCGCCGCGGAAGGCTTCGGTCAGGTAGGCGCCGAAGATGAACGCGATGGTCACCACGCCGGCGATGAAGGGGTTGATGTCGATGTACTCGTCGTGCCCCAGCGCCGCCGCGATCGCGTTCACGGCGACCTGGCCGCCGAAGAAGATCAGCAGCATCAGCACAAGGTCGGGCACGCCGCGGATCAGCGTGGTGTAGAGCGTGGCGATGCCCTTGGCGACGCGGAACTTCGACAGCTTGGCCATCGCGCCGATCAGCCCCAGCGCCATGGCCAGCGCCATCGAGCTGAGGGCCACGCCCAGGGTCAGGACAGCGCCCTCGAGCAGGCTGGGCAGATAACCGTGCAGGAACATTCGACGGACCTTGTTCGTTCTGAAGGGACGTGGCCCGGCAGTGCCGGGCCACGACGTACAGGAGGCGGAGACACCGCGCGCGCGGCGCCTCCGGTGGGATCACTTGGCCGTCTTGCCCGAGATGTCGTACTCGAAGTACTTGTCGTTGAGCTTCTTGAAGGTGCCGTTGGCCTTCACGGCCGCGATGGCGTCGTTGAACTTCTTGCCCAGCGTCTTCTCGTCCGCCTTGCGCAGGCCCACGCCGCTCCCGGTGCCGAAGTACTTCACGTCATCGTAGCTCGGGCCCACGAACGCGTAGCCCTTGCCGGCCGGCGTCTTCAGGAAGCCCATGTCGGCGGCCACCAGGTCGGCCAGCGTCAGGTCCACGCGGCCCGACTTCAGGTCCAGGAAGGCCTGGTCCTGCGTCGCGTAGCGGACGATCTCGCTCTGCTTGAAGGTGTCGGCGGCGAACTTCTCATGGATGGTCGCGCGCTGCACGCCGATCTTCTTGCCCTTCAGGCCGGCGGGCGAGAAGTCGAACTTCGCATCGGACTTGGCGGTGAAGCGGGCCGGGGTGTTGTAGTACGGGTTGGAGAAGGCGATGACCTTCTTGCGCTCGTCGGTGATGGACACCGACGCGATGATCGCGTCCACCTTGCGCGCCTGCAGCGCGGGGATCAGGCCGTCGAAGTCCTGCTGCACCAGCGTGCACTCGGCCTTGAGCTCGGCGCACAGCGCCAGGGCCAGGTCGATCTCGAAGCCCTTGAGCTTGCCGTCCGCGCCGACTTCGGAGAACGGGGGATAAGCCCCTTCGACGCCGATGCGGATCTTCTTCCAGTCAGGGGCCTGGGCGTGCGCGGCGCCGGCGGTGGCCAGCAGGGCGCAGGCCGCCAGGGCGGCGCGGGCGATCAGTTGTCGTCGTTGCATGAAGGCTCCTCGTGATTGAGCAAGGGATCGTGGAATGGACATCCGGTGAGGACCTCGGGCGGTTCGAGCCCGCCTTGATTCAGAGATCGGAGAGGTCATCCGGACTGGGGGGCATTGTTGCAATGCCGCACGTGCGGCGGCCATCAGGGTTAAGGAGAGTGCAAAAACGTGTGAACCGCCTGGACGGTGGACGCGGGGTCCTCCTCCTGGGGGACATGCCCTAATTCGGGGAACACCTGCACGGTGCTGTGCGCGATGGCCTGGTGGAAGCGATCGGCCGCGGCGGGGGGGATGAGGCGGTCCTTGCCGCCCCACAGGATGAGGGTCGGGGCCTGGATGCGCGGCAGCAGATCGGCGTGTTGTCCCGGTGCGCGCTGTGCCAGGCGTTGCGTCAATGCCTCGCGGTTGCCTTCGCGCAGGGTCAGTTCGAAGTAGCGGTCCACCAGGGCCGCGGACACCTTGGACGGATCGCCGTAGACCTCGCGCAGGCTGCGGTCCACCAGCGGCCGCGGCAGGAACACGCCGGCCAGCCAGTGCAGCACCCGCGAGTCGGGAATGCGGAAGCCGGCGGGCACCGCCTCGCTGCGGACGTCGAGCCCGCCGGCGTCGACCAGCACCAGCGCGGCGACCTGTTCGGCATGCCGTGCCGCGTACTGCCAGGCCAGTCCGCCGCCCATCGAATTGCCGACTAGGACCATGCGGTCAATCTGCAACTGTCGGAAGAACGACAACAGGAACGAGTCATAGGCGTCGTCGCTGTAATCGCCTATGACGGAGGGGCCGGTGAGGCCGAAGCCCGGCAGGTCGAGCGTGATCACGCGGCGCGTCGCGCTGAGCGACTTCGCCCAACCCTCCCAGGTGTGCAGGCTCGCGGCGGTGCCGTGCAGCAGCACGATGGGCGTGGTGTCGGTCTTCGGACCCTCGTCGCGGAAGTGGACCAGCTGGATCTGCCCGCCGGGCAGCTTCAGTTCGAGGAAGTCCGAGGGCGGTGGTGCCCAGCGGGCGACCAGACCTTCCAGCGGCCTTTCCGGCGCGCGGAAAGCCATCGCGAGCAGCGCCGTCGCCAGCACGGCGAACCCCAGCAGCTTCATCAGCCGGGCGCCGAGGGTGGGACGCTCGGTCATCCGCGCGATCATTCGACGACGGAGTCGGGCGAGGGCGCCAGTTCGGGGTCGACCGCGCGGCGCTCGTCGAAGACGAAGCAGTCGCCGTGGTAGTGCGCGTTGCCGACTTCCTCGAAGTACTTGAGGATGCCGCCTTCGAGCTGATAGACCTTGGCGTCCAGGCCGTGGCGGACGGCTTCCTGGTCGAGGTAGAGCGCGGCCTTCTCGCAGCGGATGCCGCCGGTGCAGTAGCTGACGACGGTCTTGCCGTCCAGCTCAGCCCGATGCGCCTGGAAGGCGTCGGGGAACTCGCTGAACTTCGTGATGCGCCAGTCGATCGCACCGTCGAAGGCGCCGACGTCGACCTCGAAGCCGTTGCGCGTGTCGAGCGTGACGACCGGTCGGCCCTCGTCGTCATGGCCCTGATCGAGCCAGCGCTTCAAGGTCCCGGCCGGCAGCGCGGGCGCGCGCGGCGCTTGGTCCGGGCGGATCGTCGGGTGGTTCATCCGGATGATCTCCGGCTTCACCTTCACCAGCAGCTTGCGGAAGGGGACCTCGTCGCTCCAGCTTTCCTTGGGCGCCAGCGCAGCGAAGCGAGCGTCCCCGCGCAAGGCATCCACCCAGGTCCTCACCGCGTCCGCCGGGCCGGCGAGGAACAGGTTGATGCCTTCCTCCGCGATCAGCACCGTGCCCTTCAGGCCCAGCGCCTGCGCACGCTCGTGCAACGTGTCCCGCAAGGCGTCCGGCGCGTCGATCGCGACGAACTGGTAGCAGGAGATGTTGAGGACAGTCTTGGAGTCGGAATCGGTCGGGACAGCAGTGTTCATGCCGTTGCGGCGGCTCGTGGCCGGGCAGGGTCAGGAAAACGGAAGATTGTAGGTTCTCATCGTTTGGCTTCCGGGGACTTGGGCTCGCTGAGCTTCACGTCGGGCGCGGGCACCGGCTTGATCCGCACCGGCACGGCGGCGCTGCACAGGTCCGTGTAGCCCGCACTGTGCACGAACCAGCCTCCACGGTTGCGGCGCGCGTTCAGCAGTTCGTTCCACGTCGGCGTGTCGGTGCGCAGCACCTGCAGGGCCGGACGCTGCTCGGCCGGCAACGCCGAGGCGAGCGAGACGCGTTCGACGCCCAGCCGCTGCTCAGGCTTGTCGTAGAAGCCCATCGCCGCACCACCGCGCGGCAGCGAGGACAGGAACTCCATGCCCTTGAGCACGCGGCCGACGACCGTGATGTTGAGATCGAGCCCGCGCGGCGCATGGCCGATCACGGCATACAGCTCGGCACCGGTGCTGGAGTCCTTCGCATTGCCGCGACCGGCACCGACGGCGCCATAGCAATGTGCCAGCCAGGCCTCGCCCGTCTTTGGGTCCGCGGCGGCGGGGAAACCGTCCACCTGCCCGGCGCGCGGCGCCCAGCCCTCGACATCCGGCAGCACCGTCATCGGCACGCCCTTGAGAGGGATGGAGAACTCCGCCGGAAGGTGGGACTTCGCGCCGGCAGGGAAGGGCTTGCCCTTGCCCTTGAGGCCGGTGTCCTCGTCGTCCGCATTGGGGTCGCCCCATTGGGTGACGAAGTTGTCCTGCACACGGACGATGGCGAGGCCGTCGTAGTAGCCGCCCCGGGCCAGCGCGCGGATGTTGTCGACATGCGCCGGCGCGAAGCGCGGGGCCAGTTCGATGAAGACCTGACCCTGAGGCAGCGTCATCACCAGCAGGTTGTCCGGATCGACGTCGCGCCAGACGGCGGCGGGCGCGGTGGCGAGGATGTCGGCGCTGCTGCGCGGCGGTTGGGCCGGCTTCACGGCCGCTGCCTTCGCGGCCGTCGCGGGCCTGACCGCCTTCGCCTCCTTTGCAGGCTCGGCGGCCTGCGAGACCGCGGGCGCGCACAGCGCCAGCGCCGTCAGCAGGGAGAGGGGCAGGGCCTTCATCGTCGTCTTGTCCATCGTCATCCGGGCGCTCCGCGAGAGTGTTCGATGGAGGGCGAGCATAGCCTTCTTACAATCGCCCGATGGCTTTCGTTCACCTCCGCTCCCATACCGAGTTTTCCGTCGTCGACGGCACCCTGCGCATCGACGACGCCGCCGCCGCGGCCGCCAAGGACGGCCAGGTCGCGCTGGGCCTGACCGACCTCGCCAACATGTTCGGCGGGGTGAAGTTCTACAACGCCTGCCGCAAGAAGGGCGTGAAGCCGATCCTGGGCGTGGAGGCCTGGCTGGAGCCGGAGGCCGTGGACCGCCCGCCCTCGCGCGTGCTGCTGCTGGTGCAGGACATCCAGGGCTATCTGAACCTCAGCGAGCTGCTGTCGCGTGCCTGGATCCAGAACGTGCAGCGCAACCAGGCGCTGCTGAAGCTGGAGTGGATGCAGGAGCTGAACGCCGGCCTGATCTGCCTGGGCGGCATGCAGTTCGGCCCGGTCGGCCAGGCGCTGATCGCGGGCGACGAGGCCCGCGCGCTGGACGTGGCCCAGCGCCTCGCCGCGATCTATCCGAACCGCTTCTACATCGAGCTGCAACGCGCCGGCCTGCCGGGTCAGGAAGCGCTGCTGCGGCAGCTCGTGCCGCTGGCCGCGAAGGCGAGGCTGCCGGTGGTGGCGACGCATCCGATCCAGTTCCTGGGCGAAGAGGACTTCGAGGCCCACGAGGCGCGCGTGTGCGTCGCGGACGGCGAGACGCTGTCCAATCCGAAGCGGGTCAAGCGTTTCCTGCCGAGCCAGCATTTCAAGAGCCAGGCGGAGATGGAGGCGCTGTTCGCCGACATCCCCAGCGCGATCGCCAACACGGTGGAGATCGCCAAGCGCTGCAGCCTGACGCTGGTGCTGGGCAAGCCGCAGCTGCCGAACTTCCCGACCCCGATCCAGGCCGACGGCACGCCGATGCCGATGGAGCAGTACTTCCGCATGCTCTCGCACGAGGGCCTCGAGGACCGGCTGCAACTGCTGTATCCCGATCCGGCCAAGCGCGAGGCGGTGCGCCAGCGCTATGTGGACCGGCTGGAGTTCGAGCTCGAGACCATCATCAAGATGGGCTTCCCCGGCTACTTCCTCATCGTGGGTGACTTCATCCGCTGGGCGAAGAACAACGGCTGCCCTGTGGGCCCGGGCCGGGGCTCGGGCGCCGGCTCGCTGGTCGCGTATGTGCTGCTGATCACCGACCTGGATCCGCTGCAGTACAACCTGCTGTTCGAGCGCTTCCTGAACCCGGAACGGGTCTCGATGCCCGACTTCGACATCGACTTCTGCCAGGGCAACCGCGACCGCGTCATCGAGTACGTCAAGGACAAGTACGGCCGCCCGGCGGTGAGCCAGATCGCGACCTTCGGCACGATGGCGGCCAAGGGCGCGCTGCGCGACATCGGCCGCGTGCTGGGCATGGGCTTCGGCCATGTGGACTCGATCGCCAAGCTGGTGCCGGCGCCTCCGGGCAAGACGGTGACGCTCGCGAAGCTGCCGCCGGACTTCGATCCGGACAAGGCCAAGATGGTCTACGCGCGCCACGAGTCGCCCGAGATCGAAGAGCGCGAGGCGCAGGACGAGGAAGTCGCCGGGCTGCTGGAGATGGCGGCGCGCGTGGAGGGCACGGTGCGCTCGATCGGCATGCACGCCGGCGGCGTGCTGATCGCGCCGGGCAAGATCACCGACTTCTGCCCGCAGTACCAGCAGCCGGGCTCGACCTCGGCGGTGAGCCAGTACGACAAGGACGACGTCGAGGCCATCGGCCTCGTGAAGTTCGACTTCCTGGGTCTGGCGACGCTGACCATCCTCGAGCTGGCCAAGGACTTCATCGTCGGCCGGTATCCCGAGGCGGCCGACTTCGCGTTCGAGACCATCCCGCTGGACGACAAGCGGACCTACAAGCTGTTCTCCGACGGCCTGACGGAGTCGGTGTTCCAGTTCGAATCGAGCGGCATGCAGCGCATGCTCAAGGACGCGAAGCCCTCGCGCCTGGAAGACCTGATCGCGCTGAACGCGCTGTACCGCCCGGGCCCGATGGACCTGATCCCCAGCTTCGTCGCGCGCAAGCACGGCAAGGAAGTGGTGGTGTACCCGCATCCGCTGGTGGAGCCGGTGCTGTCCGAGACCTACGGGATCATGGTCTACCAGGAGCAGGTGATGCAGACCGCCCAGGTGCTGGGCGGCTACTCGCTCGGCGGCGCGGACATGCTGCGCCGGGCGATGGGCAAGAAGAAGGCCGAAGAGATGGCCATGCACCGCGACCTGTTCCGAAAGGGCGCGGCGGAGAAGGGCATCGACCAGGACAAGGCCGACGAGGTCTTCGACCTGATGGAGAAGTTCGCGGGCTACGGCTTCAACAAGTCGCACGCGGCCGCGTACTCGCTCCTGGCGTATCACACGGGCTGGCTGAAGGTGCATTACACGGCGGAGTTCTTCGCCGCGAACATGACCATCGAATCGGACGACACCGACAAGCTCAAGGTGTTGATGAACGATGCCAAGCTGTTCGGCATCGAGTTCGAGCCGCCCAACATCAACCTGGGCGTGGGCCGTTTCGAGCCCATGGCCGCGGACGAAGGCACGTCCAAGTCCGCGCCGAAGGAAGGCAAGGCCGGCACCACGCCGCGTGCGCGCAAGATCAACTACAGCCTGGGCGCGATCAAGGGCACGGGCGCGGGTGCGATCGAGGCGATCGTGCGTGCGCGCACCGAGGGCGGCCCCTTCACGAGCTTCTTCGACTTCTGCGCGCGCGTGGACCGCAAGGCGGTGAACAAGCGCGTGGTGGAGGCGCTCATCAAGGCCGGCGCCTTCGACGCGCTGCACGCGAGCCGCGCGCGGCTGCTGGCGAGCGTCTCGCTGGGCTACACCTACGCGGACAACCTGGCGCAGAACGTCAACCAGGGCGGGCTGTTCGACTTCGACGGCGGGCACGGCTCGTCGACGGCGGAGCCGGACTTCGTCGAGGTGCCCGAGTGGGGCATCAAGGAGCGGCTGGGCCTGGAGAAGACGGCGATCGGGTTCTACCTGTCGGGGCACCTGTTCGACCAGTCGGAGACGGAGCTGCGCCGGATGGTGAAGCGCCGCATCGTCGACCTGCAGGACAGCCGCGAGCCGACGACGGTGGCGGGCATCGTGTCGGACATGCGGGTGATCAACGGCGCGCGCGGCCGGGTGGCGATCTTCAAGATCGACGACAAGACCCATGCGATCGAGGCGGTGGCCAACGAGGAGATGCTCAACGCCAACAAGGAGCTGCTGGCGGAGGACGAGCTGATCATCGCGGTGGGCAAGGTGCAGAACGACCGCTTCTCCGGCGGGCTGCGGATGAACGTGCAGCAGGTGTTCAGCCTGGCGGCGGCGCGGGCGCGTTTCGGGCGCTACCTGCGCACGGCGCCCAACCTGCCGGCCTCGGCGGTGCTGGAGCTGGTCAAGAGCTGGCCGGCCAAGCGCGTGGAGACGGAGCAGGGCGTGCTCAGCCAGGGGCTGGAGCTGCGCATCCCGATCAAGCGCAATGGCGCGATCGCGGAACTGGGCCTGGGCGGCGCGGGCAAGTTCTGGCCCAGCGACGAGGCGCTGGAACAGCTCAAGCCGGCGGAGATCGTGTACGACTCGGGCGGGTGACGTAGAAACGGGATCGTGATAACAGTTGTTATGGCAGTTTTTTTGGGCTATAACAATTGTTCCATGAGTCTTAAAACCTTTCCGTTCATTGTCGAGGACTCGCTCGCCGCACTCGGCGAACGGATTTCGCTCGCGCGTCGCGCCCGGCGATTGACCCGGCCGGACCTGGCGGCCCGGGCGGGCATCGGCCTGAGCACGCTGGTGGCGATCGAGACCGGCGCCCCGACCGTGCAGATCGGCTCCGTGTTGATGGTGCTGTGGGGATTGGGACTGGAGGGAACGTTCGACACCCTGTCCAACCTGGGATCCGACAAGGAGCTTTCCGCCTTGATGGCCGACGCCGTACCGCTGCGCGTTCGTACGCCCAAACGGAGGTCGCCATGAGCGCCGATGCCAAGCCGGTGTGGGTCTGGCTCCCGCACAGCGCGGTGCCGGTGGAATGCGGCGTCTTCTCGCTGAAGGAGGGCGTCGGCATTTTCGAGTATCGGCAGACCTACCTGGACGCGCACGGCGTCGCGCTGGACCTGGCGCACCTCGCATTGAGTCCTCGCGCGCGGCCGATCAGGGAAACGAGGCAGGATGGGCTTTTCGGCGTGATCCGCGATGCCAAGCCGGAAGGCTATGGGCTCGATCTGCTGGCACATCTGCGGCAGGTTCGCGTCGAGGACCACATGGCCGTGCTGGAAGAGTCGGAAGGCGATTCGGTCGGTGCCATTGCCGTCTGCGACGACGTTGCGCGAAAGCAGGACTTCCACTGCCCGCCGTCCCACGACCTGCTGCAAATTCTCGCGGGCGTGCCTGATTCGCGGCCGGCCAGCGATGCCGTGCGCGAAGTGAAAGGCATCGTCGGCACGAGTGCCGGCGGGGAGCGTCCCAAGCTCACCGTGATGCATGAGGGGCAGCAGTGGCTGGCCAAACTCCAGGACCGCGGAGACCGGCCCCATTCACCGCTTCGCGAATTCGTGGCCATGAGGGTGGCGACAGCGCTCGGCGTGAACGCGGCCGAGGTGCAGTTCAAACGGGTCGAGCAACGCGAGGTGATCCTGGTCCGACGCTTTGACCGTGAGGTGGATGCGCAGCGGCGGGTGACCCGGCGACTCTTCGCCAGCGCGCATACCGTGCTAGGCCTGGACAAGCAGGTGCGGGGCAGCCGTGAGCGTTCCTATCTCGCTCTGGCGCACGAGTTGCAGCGGTGGCGTGGACGCGCTGACAGCGAAACGGTGTTGGAGGGCAAGCGCGAACTCTTCCGCCGCATCGTTATGAACGCCGTGTTGGGCAACGGTGACGATCACCCGCGCAACACCGGCTTCCTGTTCGATGGAACGGGTTGGACGCTGTCTCCGGCGTTCGACATCGCGCCGTATGGGATGGTCTTTTCGGGCACGCAATCCATGGACATCTCCCGGTCCCGAACGCACGCGGCGTCCAGTGCCATCTTCAATCTGATCGACGCCTGCACGGACTACGGCTATGTCGAGGAAGAGGCGCGCGAGTACATCGCCTCCGCGCGTCGCCAGGCGCCGGCGCTTTGGACTGAGCAGGTGATCTCAGCCGGTTTCCAGGAAGACGACCTGCCGTTCCAGACGCCGATCTGGTTGGACGCAGAGGGACCGGCCGTCACCACGTCGCGCCGGAGTTCCCGGGGGCGTTGAGTTCCGATCGCCCGTCGGCAACTGCGACTCGGGTCGGCCGACCATCCCCCATTTGACGGGTGCTTCCCCCACCCCACGCCGGGGGTGTCAGGCGTAAGCTGCCCCCATGCAGGATGCCAAGCCCCGGACCGGCCTGATCCTTACCGGAGGAGGCGCACGCGCGGCCTACCAGGTCGGCGTGCTGGCCGCCATCGCGCAGCTGCGCCGCGACGCCTGCACCACCGGCGACAACCCCTTCCAGGTGATCTCCGGCACCTCGGCCGGCGCCATCAACGCCGCCACGCTCGCCTGCCGGGCCGACGACTTCTGCTCCGCCGTCGACGGCCTCATGTACATCTGGCAGAACATCCACGTCAACCAGGTCTACGCCGCCGATTCCTTCGGCGTCATCCGCTCCGGCGCGAAGTGGCTCAGCATGCTCTCGCTGGGCTGGGCGCTGAACCGCTGGCGCCGCACCCGCCCGCGCAGCCTGCTGAACAACACGCCGCTGCGCGGCCTCCTCGGCCAGTGGATCGACTTCGACCGGCTCGACGAGATGCTCGCCAAGGGCTACATCGACGCGCTCGCGGTGACCGGCTCCAGCTACACCTCCGGCCACCACGTCACCTTCTATCAGACGCACCAGCAGCGCGATCCCTGGGTCCGCACGCAACGCATCGCCACACGCATCCCGAAGCTGTCGATCGAGCACCTGGTCGCGTCGTCCGCGATCCCGTTCATCTTCCCCGCCGAGCCGCTGGAGCTCGGGGGCGAGGTCGAGTGGTTCGGCGACGGCTCGATGCGCCAGACCGCGCCGATCTCGCCGGCCGTGCACCTGGGCGCGGAGAAGGTCCTCGTCATCGGCGCGGGCCGCATGCACGAGGCCGGCGGCGAGGGCCAGCACGGGCCCACGCCCACCGGCCATCCCAGCCTCGCGCAGATCGCGGGCCACGCGCTGTCCAACATCTTCCTGGATGCGCTGGCCGTCGACATCGAACGCCTCAAGCGCATCAACAGCACGCTCGCGCTGCTGCCCGAGGAGGCGCTGCGCAACACGCCGCTCAAGCCGATCGAGGCTCTGGTCATCGCGCCGAGCCGGCCGCTCGACAGCCTCGCCGCCGAGCATCAGGGCTCGCTGCCGCCGCCTATCCGCGCGCTGCTGCGCAGCGTCGGCGTGTCGGGGGAGGGCGCCACCGCCAGCGGCTCAGCGCTGGTCAGCTATCTGCTCTTCGAGCCCGAGTACACCAACGAGCTGATCACGCTCGGCATGTCGGACACGCTGGCCCGACGCACCGAGATCCAGAAGTTCTTCGACTGGCCCGCGCAGGCGCCGCAGATGGACCCCGCCGCGATGCGCAAGCGCGCCGGCGGCTTCGCGCTGCAGGTGCCACCGAATCCGCCGGGGCCGCCAAGATTGGTCGCAGGCTCAGCGGTCGGCGGGCGCTGAAACCGCAGGCTGGCTCGCGCCGATCGCTGACCCGGAAGCGGCAGCGGTCGACGCCTCTTCCCAGCAGTGCTGCCAGTCGTAAGGCAACGCGGAGGGCATCGGGCTGCGGAGATCCAGGGTGATCGTCTGCTGGACATCGCAGTTGCCCAGCATGCCTTGTCTCGTGAAACTCACCTTCATCCGGACCCGCGTCGGGATGGTGCAGGTCCACGTCCTGAGATCGCCCGTTCGCGTGTCCGGCTTGGGTTTCTCCTTGACCGGATCCGATGGCGGCGACCGATGGATCTCGAGCAACAACATCTGGCCGGGAGCGACGGGCGTCGCGGCCTTGCCCGTGAAGCTCCAGCTCTGCGTCGATTGGCCTTCCTTGTTCCATCCCGGGTTGATCACGATGTCCGACACGTCGACCGTGACGGACTCCTGGTTGAGGATGGCCAGCAGCAGGCGCGAGACATCCTGTGTCTGTGCGGTGTTCTTGTCCTTGGCCTGGCCAGCGGTCGCCGACCCGATGCCGGGCTTGGCGACCGGTTCCGCATCGACGACCGTGTACCAGTTGGCGCTCATCCGCGGCATGGGCGCGCATGCGGTGAGACACAGGGCGGCTGACAGTGCCGGCACACGCAGAAGGGAGGCGGCGACGCCGGTCTCGTTCTTTGCGGCGCTCATTGCCGTGCTCCCTCGCCGCCGCGCACGTTGGACCGCGGCGGCATTTGCGTGACGCCGCGCTTGATGTCGGCAATGTTGCCGGCCATGCCCTCCATGGCCTGGGCCGCCCCTGCGGCGGCCGCCGCAGCCTTCTCTGCCTTGGATGCGGCCGTGTCGGCGCTGTCCGCCGCCTTGGCGGTGTTCGTCGCGGCGGCGGTCAGCTTGTCGATATCGGCCTGGTTGAGCCTGACGACGCCGCTCGGTCCCGGAGGGCCGACGGGACCCCGGCCCGCACCGCTCGCCGCCGAGGCCGCCGAGGCCGCCGATCCGACCTCGATCGAGAAGTCCACCGCCGACGTGGAGGCGTTGCGGATCTGGGTCACGAACTCGGCCAGCGCGATGTTGGCCTGGTTGACCTGCACCGACGGGTCGCCGGAGGTGACCGGGCCGGTCACCGGCGGCGCCGTACCGGGACCTGTCGGAGGCGGGGCGGGCGGACCGATCGAGCTCACGCCCGTGACCGTGACGACGCTCACCAGGGTCCCGGCGGCCAGGATCTGCGCGTTGTCGCTCAGCCCGCCGATGAGCTTGCTCAGCGCCGAGGCTTGCGCCGCATCGGCCTGACCGCCTTCGGCCGCAGGCCCCTGCGGCGGCGGGGGGGAGACCGCGATCGATCCCACCGCCGCCGCGAAAGCGCCGAAGCCGAGCGGACCCAGCGGCGGCGTGCCGCTGTCCGGCGCCTGAGGGCCCTGCTTCGGGCCATAGGCCGCCAGCACGGTGTGCAAGCCCAGCATGCGATAGCTCTCGAACTGGGATTCGTCGAAGAACTGGTCCGATGTCGGCTGCTGTGGAAAGCGGTTGGTCCCGCGTCGACTCTCTTCGGCATAACGCCGCACATCCAGCGGCAGCCAGGGGCCGTCCTTGTCATCGTGCACCAGCGCGGGCTTGATCAGCAGCAGGGTCCCGTGCCTGCCCTGCGGGTCCGCATGGTCGTACCGGATCCGGGCGCGGGCCACGGCGGCACCCGATCGCTTGCGCTCCAGCGGCCCCGGCATGTTCGTCGTGAACTCGATGCCGATGCCCATGTCGACACGGATGCGGCGCACCGTGGAAAGCAGGTCGTCGTATTGATACTCGGGGTCCGCGCCGGCGTCGACGACGACGATGTGCCGCACCCGGCGGCGCACCATTTCGTAGAGCCCCGTGTTGTCGAAATGGCCGCCGTCCGACAGGTTCACGAAAGCGGTGTCGGAGGACGTGTTGCCCATGGCCTCGTCGAACAGCGTCGTCAAGCCGAGTCCGGGCTCTGCGCGCTCCTGGGGCCAGCCCGTGGGCTTTGCGCGTGTCGGATTGGGCGACCACAGGCCCAGGCGCACGTTGAACAGCGTCATCACCAGCGCCAGCGGGATCGAGCTGTGATAACCCATGTTGGGCGACGCCGCGGCCCCGGACACCGTCATGGCGCAGCCGAGGCTGATGCCGTCGATGTGTTCGGTCCGCAGATAGACCTTGGAAGGGATGTAGCCCGTGGTCCTGCTGCCCGAGAACAGCGGCGAGATGGTGAAGGGCGCCGCCTTGCGGTCCTGCCATTCCAGGCGGCTGCCCGAGGCCTTCACCAGATTCAAGGCCACGTTGACGATGTGCATGAGGCGGGGCCGCGCGTCCTCCGCGGCACCGGTCTCCGGCCAGGTCTCGTGGATGGGCAGGTTGTCCTGGGGATCGAATCCGGTGAACCAGTGCGGGCGGCGATCCTCGTCGCGTCGACTCGCCGCCAGATAGGCCCGCACGAGCCGGTTGCCGTAGAGACTGTGGAGCGAGAAGGCATTCACGCCGATGCGCCACGAAGTCCCGAGTGCCAGGATGGCGGCGACGAGCATCGCCATGCACAGCGGTCCCGGATCGTCCAGCGTCAGCAGC
Organism: Mitsuaria sp. 7; assembly: GCF_001653795.1. Classification (NCBI taxonomy): domain Bacteria; kingdom Pseudomonadati; phylum Pseudomonadota; class Betaproteobacteria; order Burkholderiales; family Sphaerotilaceae; genus Roseateles; species Mitsuaria sp. 7. Next base: position 2,703,770 of record NZ_CP011514.1, on the reverse strand, counting down.
GAGGCGACGTAGTAGTGGGCTGCGCGGTCCGTCCACGGCGCACAGGGGTTGTCGGCATGACCGCAGTCGAGCGGACGGCAGGTGGTGCCCAGCGTGAAACGGGTGTCCGGGTCCTGCGCCTTCAAGCCCTTGCAGATCATCCGCGTGAAGGCCGGCGCCTGCAGATCGACGGCGATGCGAGATTCCTGCATCTGCAGGTAGGGCTCGTGCAGGCGCATCATCGCAGTGACCGAATAGGACAGGCCGGCCAGGAGCATGACGATGAACGCGATGGACAGCAGGTCGGCCATCCGCATGCCGGTCTTGCCCGCGAGGGTCTCCGCCTTCTGGCGCCAGGCGGGCCCTTGCTTGCTGATGAAGCCGATGGCCGCCAGGAGGACGCCGAGGAGGCCGGTGCCGGCGCCGAACGCGGCCGCCTGTTCGCCGGACTGGAGCTTGGCCATCGCCAGCATCTGGCCCGGCAGATAGAACACCAGCCCGACGCCGAGGATCCAGACGGCGGAGGGCAGCATCCAGCGCGCGGCGGCCCGCGCCCACCATTCCCGCTCGTCTTCCAGCCCCGCCGGTCGACGCCAGCCGGCGTAGACGGTGACGCCCAGCCAGAACAGCGTCATCAGCAGCGGCACGGCCCACAGCGCGAGCAGACGGAGATCCTGCGGCGGCGTGCCGAGCTCCGCGGGCAGCCGCCATGCGTGGACTTCCGGACGCGGCGACATCGTCAGAAGCCAGCGGATCAGCCAGTACAGGCCGGCGCCGGTCGCGCCGCCGGCGACCATCACGGCGAAGAACGCCCACAGGTCCGCAGGGCGCTTGCCCGCCTCCCGCGCGCGCAGCTTCCTGAGTCCCAGTCCGCCGAGCAGCGAGGCGGCCCCCTGCGTGAGGCCGCCCAGCAGGAAACCGAGCAGCGTGACCTGCCACTCCGTCGGCAGGGCGCTGTGGTTCAGCCAGAGTTGAACCCGGGCCGGCAGCCACAGGAGCCAGACGGACCGGATCGTCGCCCCCTTCGCTTCCCATCCGATGAGACAGGTCAGCAGCAGGGCGGCCAGAAACAGGGGCAGCACCATCTGCCACATGTCGTCCGGATATTTCGGGGACGGTCCCTCGATCCGCTTGGCCGGCGGGGGCGCTGTCGGCGGCGACCCGCCGGCCGGCCGTGCCCCGGGAGCCGGGTCGTTCCCGGTGCCGTCGCGCTTGCGCTTCTCTGGCGGCGCGGGCAGGTCGGACGCCATGTAGGCGATCGTCCAGACGATCAACAGCCAGGCCAGGCCCGCCATGGCCTTGCGCCAGTCGTCGGAGGGTGCCGTCGCCTGGAGGCACGCCAGATAGATCCGCGGAATGACGAGCACGCACAGGAGCGCGGGAATCCACACCATCCAGTTGAGCGTGAGGTTGCGCGCATAGATCGCCAGCAGCGTGAGGAAGTCGGCCGAAATACCGCGCATCGGGCTGAGGTAGCTGCTGAAGGCGCGGAGCCGACGCACCGGGCGCGGCTCCTCCACCTGGGCGTTGCCGACCTTGCCGAGAGAGGCCAGCACCTCGTTGCGGGCGTCGCGATGGGCCGCGCCCTCCATCCGGATCGGTTCCCGCGTGCCAAGGCCGGCGCTCAGGTACTCGGCCAGGCTCTGGCCCGCGGCGCTAGCCTGTTGCAGCAGCGCCTCGTTGCGGATCCACGCCGAGAGCAGACTCGCGAGGTAGCCGCCGCCCGAGACCGAGGAAAGATAGTGGAAGTCGCCCATGACGCCCTGGGCGGCCAGGCCCTGGACCACGCCGAGGCTGAAGGTCGCGCTGCGGATGCCGCCGCCCGACAGGCAGAGCGCCGCCGGTGCGTCCTCGTCGGCGAGGCGATGGATCCAGGCGCGAAGCCACCGCAGGCGGGCTGCGATGAGCCGCTTGCGCTGATCCTCGTAGGCGGCCCAATCCAGCGGATCGCCGACGCGCGGGTGGCGCCGGATCCACTCGTTTCGCAGCGACTCGTGGTCCCACGGCGGCGGCACGTCGATCCGGCGCGTCAGCGCGAGCAGCCTGTGCCGCAAGCTCGGCAGCAGGGCCATGGCTTCGGCGATCAGGACTTCATCATCCCTGGTCGGCAGCGATCCGGCGTGCGTCTGCGTCCCGTTGTCGTCGGCCCGGCCCGGTCCGGGTGCGCGAGGGTCCTGTGCTGCGTTCATGCGGCCTCCCATTGGCTTCCCGCCAATGTCCCGCCCCGCGCCCGCCGCGCCATCGGTACTCACGCCAGTCCATCCGCAGGCTTGAGGATGGAAGAGGGACAGGCCTTGTCCCTGGCAGACCTTCAACCGGTCGGACGATCACTCCGACAGTCGCAGCTCGGCGATCAATCCGCCTCCGGCCCGGTTGCCCAGGACCAGGGTGCCACGCTGCCTCAGCGTCAATTCCCGCGCGATGTAGAGCCCCAGTCCCGCGCCGCCGGTATGGCGGTTGCGCGAGTCTTCCAGGCGATAGAACGGCTCGAACACCGCTTCCAGCTTGTCCTCCGGAATGCCCGGGCCTGGATCGGTCACGCGCAGCCAGACGCCTTGCGTGTCCCGGCCGACGCGGACTTCCGCGCTGCCGCCATAACGCACTGCGTTGCCGATCAGGTTGCCAAGCACGCGCCGCAGCGCCATCGGCTGCCCCTTCGCGAGCACCGGCTCGGCATGCCCCAGTCCGCCGCCGTCGTCGAAGGTCACCGGCATCGCCTGCTCGATGAGGTCGTCCGTCAGCGCCTGCGCCAGCGCGCCGAGGTCGACGTCGACGAGCGGCTCGGCCGCGCCGGGGCCGTCGCCGCGGAACAGCTCCATCACCGCGTCCACCAGCGCATTCATCTCGCGGATGTCCTCGACGGAGCGCTGGCGCTGGATCTCCTCGATGTCCAGCGTCTCCAGCCGCATGCGCAGCCGCGTCAGCGGCGTGCGCAGGTCGTGCGAGATCGCCGCCACCATCAGCCCGCGCTCGTTGAACTGCCGGCGCAACTGGCGCGCCATCGCGTTGAAGACCTGCGCGCTCTCGCGGACTTCGAGCGTGCCGCGCTGCTCGTCGAGCAGCGGCAGACGGTCCTGCTTGTGCAGCGATTGCCCCAGCTCCTGCGACGCCCGCACGAGGTCGCGCATCGGACGCGACAGCCAGCGCGAGGCGATCCACGCCGCCAGCCCCGTGACGAGCAGCCGGATGCCGTAATCGAGCGTCAGCTCCCACGCGGTCAGCGCGCGGAACGGCCCGCGCCATTGCGGCTGAGGACCTTGACCCTGCGTCCATTGGGATCCCTGCGTCTGCGAGGGCGGCGGAAAACCGCGGAAGCCTTCGCGCGGCAGCATGGGGACGTCGCCCGGGAGTGGCGGTTCCTCGCGCAAGCCGGCATCGGCGCCCATGCCTTGCTGTCCTGGACCGGCTTCGGGGCCGGGCCCTGGCCCGGGACCTTGCGGCTGCGGCCCGCGCATGAGCCCGGGTATCGGCGGCAGCGAGGGCGCGCCGTGCATCCGCATGGCATAGAGGTCGCCGCGGGTCCAGGTCACGACGCCGATCGCCAGCGCCTGCGCGACCACCAGCGTCACCCACAGCAGCAGGAAGATGCGCCGCGCCAGCGTGTCGCCGAAGGCGCGCGCGAATCCGCCGCGGATCGCGATCCCCCAACGCTTCATGCGATGCGGGCTGCGGTCCGTCCTCGGGTCGGAATCCCTCAAGCCTGCACCTGCGCGTCGAAGAGGTAGCCCTCGCCGCGCATCGTGCGGATCAGGCGCGGTTCCTTGGGCGAGTCGCCCAGCTTCTGCCGCAGCCGCGAGATCGTCAGATCCACGCTGCGATCGTTGACCTCGACGCCGGGCGCGCGCGTCAGCTCGATCAACTGCTCGCGGCTGAGCACGCGTCCCGGTCGCTCGACCAGCGCGCTCAGCATGCGGAACTCCGCGCTCGACAAGGGCACCACGACCTGCTGCGGCGACACCAGCTGCCGCAGCAGCCGGTCGAAGGCCCAGCCCTCGAAACGGAACTCGCGGCGCGTCTGCGTCTCATGCTCGCCGCGGCGCGCGCGGCGCCGGATCGCATGGATGCGGGCCACCAGCTCGCGGGGCTCGAAAGGCTTGGCCAGGTAGTCGTCGGCGCCCATCTCCAGGCCGAGCACGCGGCTGATCGGATCGCCGTGCGCCGTCAGCATGATCACCGGCACCGACGGGTGATGCTGCTGGATCCACTGGCACAGCGTCAGGCCGTTCTCGTCGGGCAGCATCAGGTCCAGCACGACGACGTCGAAGACCTGCGTCGCCATCAGCCGGCGCATGTCGCGGCCGTCGCCGGCGGTGCTCACCGCGACGCTGAACTTCTGCAGATACTCCTCGAGCGATCGGCGGATCTCCGCATCGTCGTCGACCACCAGACACCGCGTCATGCAACTCTCCACCGGCGGGCTAGGCGGCATGCCCAGCCCCGTGGTGGACGATACACCGGGGTCCGTGCTGTGGGCGCCGTGGGCGCCGTGGAAGCCATCGGTGCGCGGGGAGGGGATGTAGCGCGGCATCTGCGGCGGTCAGGCGGCGATGCCCACCGTCAGCGTCGCGGCATAACCGCTCGCGACATCGCCGGTGATCGTGGCCAGCTGCGTCGTGTAACCGTCGCTGAAGACGTTGTCGGAGGCGAAGCTGATGCGGTTGAAATTCGTCAGGCTGCTGCCGTAGCCCGAGGCGGTGCTGTAGACCGTGGAGCAGACCGCCGTGGGGAAAGCGATCTGCGAGGTCTTGATCTTGTTGGCGTACGAGGTCGCGGCGCCGGCGTTGCGGTAGACCTCGAAGTGCATGTGGGGCATGCGGCCGTCGTAGCAGCCGGGGAAGATGGTCGTGAAGGTGACGGTGCCGTCGCTGCCGGTGCTCTGCACGCCGCGCAGGTAGTTCTCGTTGACGACGCTGGCGCTGTAGAGGGAGTAGCGACCCTCGCGGTCGCAATGCCACAGGTAGATCGCGTAGCCGGACAGGTCGGTGCAACTGCTGCTCGCGTTCACCAGCTTCAGCGTGAGGGTCAGCGGCACGCCGCCGGCGGTGCCGCTCGCCGTACCGATGCTGGTGCGGATGTCGCTGCGCACGATGCCGCTCAGCGCCAGCACGTTGGCGGTCCCGCTGCCGTTGCTGTTGGAGCCGTCGCCGGGGTAGGGGCCGGCGGTCTCTTCCGGGATCACCGAGCAGCTCCCGGTCGAGCCCGTGGAGCCCGTCGATCCGGTGGAGCCCGTGGAGCCGCCCGTGCTCACCGTGCTCACTGTGCTTGTGCCCGCTTCGGAGCCGCCCCCACCGCAGCCCAGCAGGGTCAGGCCGCCGAGGCTGGCAACGCCCGCCAGCAGTCCGAGCGCGCGCCGGCGCTGCTGCAGCACGGCCAGGTCGTGCGCCAGACTTTGATCGTGGTCATGGCCGGCTTCGGTATCGGATTCGTGTGCGGTGTGGCGGTGAGGCTGCATGCGGCGCTCCTGAAGGGGATGCTCCGCATTGGACCGATCGGCCTTGTCGGTGGCTTATCGTCTTTGTGTCAGCGCTGACAAGCAGCCGCCCGGACCGCGGCGTCTCGCGATCAGTGCTGCACTTTCACCATGCCCGCGTAGACGCCGCCCTTGGCGACCAGTTCGTCGTGGTCGCCGGACTCGACGACCTGGCCGTCGGCCATCACCTGGATGCAGTCCGCGCGACGGATCGTCGACAGGCGGTGCGCGATCACGATCAGCGTCTTGCGGCCCTGCCATTGCTCCAAGGCCTGCTGCACGGCACGCTCGCTCTCGGTGTCCAGCGCCGAGGTCGCCTCGTCGAAGATCCATACCGGCGCGTCCTTGTACAGCGCGCGCGCGATCGCCAGCCGCTGGCGCTGACCGCCGGACAGCTTGCTGCCGTTCGCTCCGACGGTCGTGTCCAGGCCTTCGGGCAGCCCCTGCGCGAAGTCCCACAGCGCCGCGGCGCGCAAGGCCTGCTCCAGCTTCGCGTCGTCGCGCGTCTGGCCGTAGGCGATGTTGTCCGCCACCGAGGCGTCGAACAGCACGATGTCCTGCGACACGACCGCGAACTGGCGTCTCAGGTTGGCCTTCGTCAGCTCGTCGATGGAGACGCCGTCCAGCAGGATGCGGCCGCTGTCCGGACGCTCGAAGCCCAGCAGCAGGTTGACCACCGAGCTCTTGCCCGCGCCCGAGCTGCCCACCAGCGCGGTGGTCTTGCCCGCCGGGATGTGCAGTTGCAGCGCGGCGAGCGCGTCGCGGTTCGCGCCCGGATAACGCAGCGTGACCTGCTCCAACGCGATGTCGCCGCGCACGTCGGTCAATTCGCGCGTGCCGGTGTCGGGCTCGGCGGGGGTGTCCAGCAGCCCGATGCAGCCGCGCGCGACCACGAGCGCGTTCGTGATGGGCTGCATCACGTCGCTCAGGTGCCGCAGCCGCGAGCTCATCAGCAGCAGCGCGGCGACGAAGGCCGCGAAGTCGCCCACGCCGGTGCCGTTCACCCGTGACTGGTAGAGCGCCAGGCTCACGATGACCGAGATGCCGATGCTGGCCATCAACTGCGAGAGCGGCTGCGCCATCGCGTTCGACGCCGCCGTCTTCAGCGAGCTGCGCTGCACCTCGCGCGCGCGGTCGGCGAAGCGGCGCGTCTCGTAGTCGGCCGCGTCGAAGCTGCGCACCACGCGCCAGGCGCGGGTGACGTCCTCGACGACGGAGACCAGCCGCAGCTGCGCGTCATAGGCCCAGGTGCCCATGCGCCGCACGCGCTTGTTGACCTTGCGCACCACGAAGGCCAGCCCCGGCACCGTGATCAGCGACAGCAGCGTCAGCTTCCAGTTGATGAAGAACAGGTAGCCCATCAAGGCCAGCGCCGGCAGTCCGTCGCGCAGGATGGTGACCAGCGCGCCGGCGATCAGCGTCACGACATGCTGCGGATCGTTGACGACCTTGGTGACCGCGGTGGCCGGCTGCAGGCTCGTGTAGACGCGGGCGTCGGCGCGCAGCAGCACCTGCAGCAGCGCGGCGCGCAGGTCCATGACGGTGCGCGAGATCGTCCAGTTCAGCATGTACTGGCCGCAGAAGCTGAACAGGCCGCGCAGCGCGAACAGGCCGATCAGCACGATGGGGACCATCCAGATCGGGAAGCTGTACTGGACGTGCATGTCCGGCACCGCCGCGCCGCCCGGCAGCGTGGTCGCCGCGGCGCTCTTGCCCTGGAAGCCCTCGCCGAGCGCGAAGCCCAGCAGTTGCGGGATCAGCGGTTCGGTCAGCGCCACCAGCACGAAGGAGATCACCGACAGCAGCAGCCCCCAGCGGTGCGGCTTCATGAAGCGCCACAGGCGGCTCGCGGTGGGAGCGAGCGAATCGTTGTCTTTGGCGGAGGCTTGGTCGGTCATGGCGCAGGTCGGCGCCGCGCGCGATGCGCCGGCCCCGGCCAGGGGATCGATGGGAGGAAGCGGGGATTGTGCCGGAGTCGCGGCTCAGCTCGATGCATCGAGCCAGGCCGTGACGACGCGCGCGGCGCGGCGCTTCCAGCGGATCCACTTGTTGGGTGTCTCCCGCTGCACGAAGGTGCGGTGGTACCACGGGCCGTTCACGAGCTGCGGCGCTTCGCGCGCGATCAGGTCCATGCTGGCCTGGCGCAGGATCTGTCGTTCCTCCCACGCGGTGCGGCCGTTGCGGTAGACCTTGCCGCCGCTCGTCACCGGGCGGCGGTGGCTGGCCATCACCGCGTCCAGCAGCGCCGTGCGGGTCTGGCCGCGCAGCTGCTGCAGGGTCGGGATGAGGAAACGGTCCAGCCCCCAGGACGAGACGTTGTCCTGGTAGTGCGCGCGCGCCGCCATGAACAGGTCGCCGCGGTAGAAGGGCATCATCACCTCGACCCAGTCGACCTCGCGGTAGAGGCGGTTGGGCTGATGGCGCATCCACTGGTGCGAGTAAGGACTGTCGTGGCTCAGCGAGGGCGAGAACACGTCCAGCCGCTCGGCACGCCCCAGGTGCAGCGTGGTGTTGATCTGGCTGACGGACAACAGGATGTCGTCGTCGATCACGCCGACGTACTCGGGCCAGGGACTTGATCCGGCGTTCTCCGCAGTGGTGCCGAGGTGCTCCGCCAGGTGCTTGAAGATCTCGCCCTTGCACTCGGTCTTCGCGGACAGCACCGTCGTGGGCTGGCCGCGCAGGATGCGCGGGCCGGGGGCCTGCCGGCCGGTGTAGTCGAACAGGATCCAGTCGAATTCCGGCACGGTGTCCAGGTGGACCAGGCTCAGCGGTTCGCTGGTGCCGTCCCAGGACACCAGCACGACGGGACGCCGGATCGCGGGAGGCGTCCGGTCTTCGGAGTAAACGCTCATCCCGCCATTATGTTGGCGCGGCGAGGGGCCCCACGCTGCCGCGCCGCGGCAACGACGAACCTCCTGCGGCGGGCGGCCGTACCTCGCCAGTAACCGAACGTGCCCCGAATACACTGCCGCGATGTCTGAGATTTCCTCGAGCACGTCGCCGTCGCCCGGGCGTCGCCGCGTGCTGCACTTCGTGACCGGCGGCTTCTCCGGCGCCACGCAGGTGGCGGTGGATCTGTGCCTGGCGCAGCTGAAGAGCGACCGCATCGAACCCATCCTCGTGCTGCGCCGCAAGATGCGCACCGAGAACGCCACCAAGCTGGCCCGCATCCAGGCGCTGCGCGAGCAGGGCTTGCCGGTGTACGTCGTGCCCGGCTGGGCGCACCTGGCGACGATCTGGGCGCTGCGTCGCCTCTGCATGCAGCTGCACCCCGACGTGCTGATGGCGCATGGCTTCCCCGAACACCTGCTCGGCCGTCGCGCCGGGCGACTGGCCGGCGTGCCGGTGCTGGTGCAGGTCGAGCACAACTCGCGCGAGCGCTACACCCGCTGCAAGCGCGCGCAGGCGCGTCGGCTGAGCGGGTTCAGCGCGAAGCTGGTCGGGGTGTCGGAGGGCGTCCGACAACGCCTCGTCGCGCTGGGCATGCCGGAGGAGAAGACCACGGCGATCCCGAACGGCATCCGCCTCGACCGCTTCGCGACGGCCGACGAGCATCCGGTCGACCGTCGCGAGCCCGGCATCGTCATGTCGGCCCGCTTCGCACGGCAGAAGGATCCTCAGACGCTGATCCGGGCGCTGGCGCTGCTGCGCGAGCGCGGGCTGCAGCCGGTGCTGCACCTGGCCGGCGGCGGCAAGGAGGCCTATCGGCGCGCCACGGAGCGCCTGACGCGGCAGCTCGGTCTCGGCGACCAGGTGCGCTTCCTGGGGCATCACGGCGACATCCCGGGTCTGCTGATGAGCCAGCGGATCTTCGTGCTGTCGACGCATTGGGAAGGCATGCCGCTGGCGCTGCTGGAGGCGATGGCAGCGGGCTGCGCCTGCGTCGCGTCGCTGGTGCCCGGCGTCGAAGGCGTGATCGAGGACGGCCGCACCGGCCTGCTCGTGCCGGCCGCGGATCCGGAGGCGCTGGCCGGTGCGCTGGAGCGGCTGCTGCGGGATCCCGCGCTGGCCGGACGGCTCGGCTCGGCGGCGCGCGCACGGGCGATCGAGGAGCACGGCGTCGACCTGATGATGCGGCGCTACGAGGACATGCTGCTGGCGCTCTGATCTGGGAGCGTCACCTGGGGGCCGGCATCGTCCGGCCCGGCGCCGGCGTGACCGTCCGCATGACCGCCCGCGTGATCGTCCGCTTCAGGCCGTGGCGGCGCTGCGCTGGTCCTCGGCCCGACGCAGCCAGTAGCGCAGGCGCATCGCACGCATGAACCAGCCTCGGCGCTTGTAGGCGCGATCGAGTTCGCGCAGCGGGATCGGCGACGCTTCCTCGAAGGCCTGGCGGAACATCGCCACCCGGTCCGCGCAGCCCTCGGGTTGCGCCTTGTCGGCCATGCGCGAGGCGCCGATGAAGTTGCGCGCCGCGAAGTGCGCCCAGGCGAAACGCGCCGCGTCGTCCAGCGGCGCGGCCAGGGCCGCGTCGCGCAGGTTGGCCAGCGCGTGGGCCAGATGCTCCGCCTTCGTCATGTTGGGCGTGCTGAGGATGGAGCCGGCCCGCTGGCGGTAGGCCACCCAGACTTCCGGCTCGTACCAGGAACTCTCCGCGAGCAGCGCCAGCAGGGGCGTGGTCGCCATGTCCTCGAAGTAGCGGCCGACCGGGAAGCGCACCTGCTCGCCCCAGACGCTGCGCCGCGCGATCTTGGACCAGCTGTGCATCTGGCCGGCCTCGAACAGCCCGCGGATCAAGGGTGACGGGTCGCGCAGCAGCTGGCGCTCCGGACCGGCGAAGGTGCGCCGGTGCAGCTCGCCGCGCAGCCGGTGCTTGAGCTTCGTCCGCTCGCGCAGCATGAAGAAGTCGCACAGCACCAGCGCCGGCGCGTGACCCTGGACGATCTGGCGCAGCCGCGGGATCGCGCCGGGCATCAGGTAGTCGTCGGAATCGAGGAACCAGACGTACTCGCCGCGGGCCTCCTGCAGCATCGTGTTGCGCGCGCCGGACAGCCCCTGGTTCTGCTCATGGAAGAGCCCCCGCACGCGCACCGGACCGCCGGCATGGGCCGTGACCAGCGAGCGCACGAGTTCGTCGGAGCCGTCGGTGGAGCAGTCGTCCACCATCAGCACCTCGACGCCCGCATCGGCCTGCGCCAGCACCGAGTCCAGGCATTCGCGCAGGTAGTCCTTGACGTTGTGCACGGGGATGAGCACGGACAGCCAGGGGGACGCCGACGGAAGGGAATGGCTCATGATGCGTGGCTCACTCGTGCCAGTGGTCGGCGATCCACGGCGCGGGCTTGGGCCGGCGCCAGTTGCCGTTGCTGCGACCGGCCAGCGCGTCGGGCGGATTCATCACGCCGTGGAAGATCAGGATGCGCGCGCCGTCGGGGATGAAGGGCGCCTGGAAGTAGTTCATCGGCCAGCGCGGGATGCTGTGGTATTTGAAGCTGGCGCACCAGCGGTCGTCCCAGTACTTCAGCAGGCCCTTGCGGTGCATCTCGTCGGACAGGTAGGCCTGCTCGTTGCGGACCTGCTTCCGGATGGTGTCGAACTCGCGCCGGAACTTGGCCAGCACCTCAGGGTGCGCGCCCAGCGTGAAGCGGTAGACCGAGGAGTTGCCGGTGATGCGCCAGGGGCGCTTCCAGTCATGGATGATGAGGAACTCGCCGGGCTCCTCGAAGAAGGGCGTGATGTCGTCGACGATCACCACGTCGAGGTCGAGGAACAGCGCCGTGCCGCGCAGGCCGTACTTCTGCACCAGGTCGTCGCTGAAGGTCGTCAGCTTGGTCCAGCCGCGCTCGGGGCTGCCGGGCGGCAGGTCCAGCGGCGGGATCGGCAGGCATTCGACCTCGGCCCGCACGCCTTCGCCGCGATCGGTCAGGCAGACGAAGCGGAAGTCGCCGCGCAGATGCCGGCGCACCATCGCGTACAGGCGGTTGACGTACTCGGGACCGTACTTCGTGCCCCACTTCATGCAGAGGATGACGCGGCCGGCGGACGCGGGGTCAGTCCTTGCCGGCGTGCCGGCCGTCGTGCCGGTCATCGCGGCGGTGGCCGGGCCTGGTGCGGCGCTCATCGGGGTGTTCATCGGCAGTCAGAGCTCTTCGACGTGGCGGGGCGGATAGCTGTCCCAGCTGAGGCAGCCCGGGCATTGCCAGAAATAGTGCTGCGACTCGAAGCCGCAGGCGGCGCAGCGGTAGCGCTGCAGCGGCCGCACGGCGCGTTGCAGCGCGGTGCCGACCAGTTGGGCCTCGTCGTCATTGAGCGGCTGCTGGCGCGCCTGGCTCTGCTGCAGCAGCTGCGTCGCGGCCGACAGCGCCGGCTCGACGCGCAGGTGGTCGGTCAGGCGGCGGCGTTGCGCCTCGGGCGCGGGCTCCAGCAGCGCGATGGCCTGGAGCAGCGCCATGCTCGGATGGCGACGGTACTGGGCCTCGATCAGCGCGAGCGCCTGCGCCACCGTGCCGGTGGCCTGCGCGCCCTGCGCGTAGTCGCGCGCGACGAGGTTGAAGGCGTCGGGATTGGTGCTCAGCAGATCCCCGTAGAGGCCCATCGCGCCGGTCTGGTCGCCCTGGCGGGCCAGCATCTGGCCCAGCAGCACGTAGGCGCGCGCGGATTGCGGCGCGCGCTCGCGGGCCTGGTCCAGCCAGCGGCGGGCCTGCGGCTCGTCCTGGCGGGCCTGCGCCTCGAGCGCCAGCTCGCACCAGTAGTTGGCGATGCGGCTCGCGAAGCTGCCGGTGCCGGCGGCCTCGAGCTGCTCGGAGACGTCGGCCGCCTTCGCCCATTCGCGCGAACGCTCGTACAGGGACAGCAGCGCCAGTGCCGCGTCGTGGTCGAAGCTCGTGCCCTTGAGCGCCTCGTAGGCGGACTCGGCACGGTCGAACAGCCCGGCCTTGAAGAAGTCCTGCGCCAGCGCGTACTGCGCGCGGTCGCGCTCGGACTTCGGCAGGTCGCCGCGCGACAGCAGATGCTGGTGCACGCGCACGGCGCGCTCGTACTCGCCGCGGCGGCGGAACAGGTTGCCCAGCGCGAAGTGCAGCTCGGACGTGTCGGGATCGGCCTGCACCGCTTCGATGAAGGCGTCGATGGCCTTGTCCTGCTGCTCGTTCAGCAGCAGGTTCAGGCCCTTGAAGTAGGCGCGCGGCGCATCGCGCTGTTCGCGCTTCCATTGGCGGGCGTCGAGCTTCGAGGCCAGCCAGCCCAGTCCGAAAACCAGGGGCACGCCGATCAGCAGCCAGCTGAGATCAAATTCCATCGGGGATCTTGGGGTCGTTGGCGGTCGCGGTCGCCGTAGGAGGCGGGAGGTCGTCCGCCGGGGGCAACGAGCGGGCGGCGGCGCGCTTGTGGCGCCACCAGGCCGGGACCATCGCCAGCACGCCGAAGGCGCAGCCCATCCCGAAGGTGAGCAGCACCACGATCACCAGCGGAGACCGCCATGACTGGCCGAAGAACCAGTGCACGACGACCTCCTGGCTGTTGTTCAGCGCGAAGGCGAAGAGACAGAAGAACAGGAATGCTCTGAAGAGCCAGACCAGGATTCGCATGGGGGGCGATTCTAGGCGCGTGCGGAGTACGCCATGACCGATGGCAGGGCGAGTTAACCCCTGAATACATTCGGCAAACCGGGGACGAAAAAAAAGCGCCGCGGATCGCGGCGCCTTGGTCGGTGCTTCAGTGCGTGTTCGCCTGCGGCTCAGGCGGCCTGCTGGTCGTCGTCGGTGACGGGCAGTTGCGCGTCGACGGCCTCGCGCAGGGCCTTGCCCGGCTTGAAGTGGGGCACCAGCTTCTCGGGGATCAGCACCTGTTCGCCGCTGCGCGGGTTGCGGCCCATGCGGGGCGGACGGCGGTTGATCGAGAAGCTCCCGAAGCCGCGGATCTCGATGCGGTGGCCACGGGCCAGCGCGTCGGACATCGCGTCCAGGATGGTCTTGACCGCGAACTCGGTGTCTCGTTGCGTGAGCTGGCCGAAGCGCTCGGACAAGTGGGCCACCAGGTCGGATCGGGTCATGGTTGTCGGCATCTGAAGAAAAACAGGCTCGCCTTGGAGCGAGCCTGTCGAAGCGCTTGTGCGTCGAATTGGCGTCTGGGAAGACAGGCTAACTCAGCCCGCCTGCAGCCAGAACAAGGGATTCTCTTGAGACCGGACGCGACGCTTGCGCGCCACGCCCGATGTTCAAGAAGATCAGCCGTTGTTCTGGTTGTCCAGCTTGGCGCGCAGCAGGGCGCCCAGGCTGGTCGTGCCGGCGTTTTCACGCTCGTTCGACTGCGACAGGCGCTGCATGGCTTGCTGCTCGTCGGCGTTGTCCTTGGCCTTGATCGACAGCTGGATGCTGCGCGACTTGCGGTCGACGTTGACGATCACGGCGGAGACTTCGTCGCCTTCCTTCAGCACGTTGCGGGCATCTTCCACGCGGTCGCGGCCGATTTCCGAAGCACGCAGGTAGCCGGTGACTTCCTCGCCCAGGTCGATCTCGGCGCCACGGGCGTCGACGGTCTTGACCTTGCCGGTCACGATCATGCCGCGGTCGTTGACCGAGACGAAGGTCGTGAACGGATCGCCGTCCAGCTGCTTGATGCCCAGCGAGATGCGCTCGCGCTCGACGTCCACGGCCAGCACGATGGCGTCGACTTCCTGGCCCTTCTTGTAGTTGCGGACGGCGGTTTCACCCGGCTCGTTCCACGACAGGTCGGACAGGTGCACCAGGCCGTCGATGCCCTGGGCCAGGCCCACGAACACGCCGAAGTCGGTGATCGACTTGATCGGGCCCTTGACGCGGTCGCCGCGCTTGACGTTCTCGGCGAACTCTTCCCACGGGTTGGCGCGGCACTGCTTCATGCCCAGCGAGATGCGACGCTTGTCTTCGTCGATCTCCAGGACCATGACTTCCACTTCGTCGCCCAGCGAGACGACCTTGGAAGGCGCGACGTTCTTGTTGGTCCAGTCCATTTCGGAGACGTGCACCAGGCCTTCGATGCCGGGTTCGATCTCGACGAACGCGCCGTAGTCGGCGATGTTCGTGACCTTGCCGAACAGGCGGGTGTTGGCCGGGTAGCGGCGCGACACGCCGAACCACGGGTCGTCGCCCAGCTGCTTCAGGCCCAGCGAGACGCGGTTCTTCTCGGCGTCGAACTTCAGGACCTTGGCGGTCAGCTCTTGACCCACCGTCACCACTTCGCTCGGGTGACGGACACGGCGCCAGGCCATGTCGGTGATGTGCAGCAGGCCGTCGATGCCGCCCAGGTCCACGAACGCACCGTACTCGGTGATGTTCTTGACCACGCCGTTGACGATGGCGCCTTCGGTCAGCGTTTCCAGCAGCTTGGCGCGCTCTTCACCCATCGACGCCTCGACCACCGCGCGACGCGACAGCACAACGTTGTTGCGCTTGCGGTCCAGCTTGATGACCTTGAACTCCATGGTCTTGCCCTCGAACGGGCTCATGTCCTTCACCGGGCGGGTGTCGAGCAGCGAACCGGGCAGGAAGGCGCGGATGCCGTTGACCAGGACGGTCAGGCCGCCCTTGACCTTGCCGGAGACGGTGCCGGTCACGAACTCGCCGGATTCCAGCGCGTTCTCCAGCGACAGCCACGAGGCCAGGCGCTTGGCCTTGTCACGCGACAGGATGGTGTCGCCGTAGCCGTTCTCGATGGCGTCGATCGCCACCGAGATGAAATCGCCGACCTGGACTTCGACTTCGCCCTGGTCGTTCTTGAACTCTTCGACCGGCACGTAGGCTTCCGACTTCAGGCCGGCGTTCACCACCACGAAGTTGTGCTCGATGCGGACGACTTCAGCCGAGATCACTTCGCCAGTGCGCATGTTTGCGCGCTGCAGCGACTCCTCGAACATGGCGGCGAAAGATTCCATTTGGGACATGTGAGATTTCCTTGCCAGGCACAGAGCGTCCGGCGGCTTGAGCGCTGAAGAGCGATTCAGGCTGCCTGATCCGAGAGGTGCGCGGGCGTGTGTTGCAAGCGGACTTGCGGGTTAGGTTGTAGAACACGTCACCCCCAGTGGACTGACGTCCGGAGGGAGGGGTGACGCTCTGTCTTGCGGAGGATCCGGACCGCGAGGGTCAGGCCTTGAACGGACGCCGTTCGTTCCACCAGCTCAACACCAGATCACGGGATTCCCCGATGGTCTGCTGCGAGTTGTCCAGCTCGATCGCGTCCGCGGCGGCCTGGAGCGGAGACGCACTGCGACCTTTGTCGCGAGCGTCCCGCGCCTCAAGATCAGCGCGCAAGCCCTCGATACTAGCCGAAATGCCCTTGGAAATCAATTGCTTGTAGCGCCGCTCGGCCCGCGTGGCGGCGCTGGCGGTCAGGAAGACTTTCAGCGGCGCGGCGGGGAAGATCGCGGTGCCCATGTCCCGTCCGTCGGCCACCAGCCCGGGCAGGCGGCGGAAGTCGAGCTGCAGCTGATGCAGCGCGCGGCGGACCGCCGGATGGGCGCCGACCTGCGAGGCCATCAGACCGGTGGCTTCCTGGCGGAGGTCGCCGGAGACGTCTTCGTCATCGAGCAGCACGCGACCGGATTCGAACTTCAGGTCCAGCGTCGGGACCACGGCGGCCACGGCCTCGCCGTCGTCCAGGGAAATGCCCTTGCGCGAGGCCGCCAGGCCGGTCACCCGGTACAGCGCCCCCGAGTCCAGCACGTCGTAGCCCAGGGCCTGGGCGACCTCGTCCGTCAGCGTGCCCTTGCCGGAGGCGGTGGGGCCGTCGATGGTGATGACGGGGATGTCCTCGACGTTCGCGCGGACCACGCCGAACAACGTCTCGAAGTAGTCTGGGAAGGTCTTGGCGACGCATTGCGGATCGAGGATGCGCACCGGCACGGCCGGGCCTTGCTGGTCATCCTGCAGACCGTTGAACGTGGCCAGCGAGAAACACATCGCCACACGATGGTCGTCGTAGGTGTGGATGGCGGCGGGCTTCCAGGCCTTCAGCGGGTGGACACGCAGCCAGTCGGGGCCTTCCTCGACCTGTGCGCCGAGTTTGCCGAGTTCCGCCACCATCGCGGCGATGCGGTCGGTTTCCTTCACGCGCCACGAGGCGATGTTGCGCAGCGTCGTCGGGCCGTCGGCGTAGAGCGCCATCACGGCCAGCGTCATCGCGGCGTCGGGGATGTGGTTGCAATCGAGGTCCAGCGCCTTCAGCGGCCAGGCGCCGCGGCGGACCTCGAGCCAGTTCGGGCCGATCTCGACGCGCGCGCCCATCGCCTGGGCGGCCTCGACGAAGCGGACGTCGCCCTGGACCGACGTCGAGCCCACGCCCTCGATGCGCACCGGCGCGTCCGTGGCCGCGATCGCACCGAGCGCGACGAAATAGGAGGCCGACGACGCGTCGCCCTCGACGTGCACCTCGCCCGGCGAGCGGTAGCGGCTGCCGGCGGGGATCACGAAGCGCTGCCAATCGTCGTCGCGGCGGACATTCACGCCGAAGCGCGCCAGCAGTTCCAGTGTGATGTGGACGTAGGGCTTGGAGATCAGTTCGCCGGTGACTTCGATGACGATGTCGTTCGCCGCGACGAGCGGCAGCGCCAGCAGCAGCGCGGTCAGGAACTGGCTGGACACGTCGCCGCGCACGCGCACGGGCGCGTCAAGCGTCAATGTCGTCGGCCCGCTCAGGCGCAGCGGCGGATAACCTTCCTGCCCCAGGCAATCGATGGTGCAGCCCAGCGCCCGCAACGCGTCGACGAGGTCACCGATCGGACGCTCATGCATGCGGGGCACGCCGGAGAGCTCGAACGCGCCGCCCTGCGTCGCGGCCAGCAGCGCCAGCGCCGCCGTCAGCGGACGCATCGCCGTGCCGGCGTTGCCGAGGAAGAGCTTGGCTTCCTTCGTCCGCAGCGTGCCGCCGATGCCGGTCACCGACAGCACGCCGTCGGCATCCGTCTCAAGCCGGCAGCCGAGCTCGCGCAGCGCGGCGAGCATGACCTTGGTGTCGTCCGAATCCAGCAGGTCGTGCACGCGCGTCACGCCGTCGGACAGTCCGGCCAGCAGCAGCACGCGGTTCGAGATGCTCTTGGAGCCGGGCAGCGACACGGTGCCGGCGGCGCCGCGCAGCGGGGGCAGGTCCAGGAAGGGGATCTTGTACATGGCGCTGTCCGCGCACGCGCAGGCGTGCCGGCGGAGAAAGAGGAGAAGGAGAGGGCTACTTGGACTTCGACGAGGACGGCGCGGGTGCGCCCAGCTGCCACTGTGCTCTGCCCTCGGAGGCCTGGCGGATCATCGCCTCCAGCGCGTGGGTGTCCCCCTCGCGGATGGCCTGTTCCATCTGGTCGAGCACTTCGCGGAAGCGTTGCGACTGCGTGAGCAGGTCCTGCTTGTTGGCCACCAGGATGTCGCGCCAGATCGTGGGATCACTCGCGGCGATGCGGGTGAAATCGCGGAAGCCGGGGCCGGCCAAGCTCAGGAAGTCGCGGCCCGACGGCTGCTTCTGCACCGAGCTGAAGTAGGCGTAGGCGAGCAGGTGCGGCAGGTGGCTGACCGCGGCGAAGGCCTCGTCGTGGTGGTGCGGCGCCATCTTGAGCACCTGGCAGCCCAGCGCGGACCAGAGGTCCGTCGCCTTCTGCACCATCTCCGGCTTGGTCTGTTCCAGCGGCGTCAGGATGACCTGGCGACCCTGGTACAGCGCCGCGTCGGCGTGCTGCACGCCGGCGCTCTCCTTGCCGGCGATCGGGTGCGCGGGCACGAAGCTGGAGAACTGCTTGCCCAGCGCGCGCTTGGCGGCGTCGACCACGTCGCTCTTGGTCGAACCCACGTCCATCAGCAGCACGTCCGCGCGCACCAGGTGGCGGATCGCCTTCAGCGTCGACTCCGTGGCGGCGACCGGCACGGCCACCAGCACGATGTCCGAGCCGGACACAGCCAGCAGCGCCGACTCCGCGGCGATGTCGATCACGCCCATGCGACGGGCGGTCTCAGTCGTCGACGGGCTCTTGCTGTAGCCGACCACCCGGCGCACGAGGCCGGCTTTCTTCATGGCCAGCGCAAACGATCCGCCCATCAGGCCGCAACCGATCACGCCGAGTTGGTTGTACATCGCGAGAAACCTCTTTCGCTCAGGACGTCAGCGTCAGGACTTCAGCGGGTAGGCGCCGATGACCTTGTAGAACGCGCACAGCTCCCGCAACTCCGCCAGTGCGGCCGCGACATGCGGCTGCGACGGGTGGCCGTCCAGGTCGATGTAGAAGTAGTACTCCCACTGACCGGTGCGGGCCGGGCGCGATTCCAGGCGTGTCATCGACACGCCATGCTTCTTCAAAGGAACCAGCAGATCATGCATCGCGCCGGGGCGGTTCGCCACGGAGACGATGAGGCTGGTGCAGTCCCGCCCCGTGGCCGGGGGGGTGGCCATGGTCTGCGGCAGGCAGATCACGGCGAAACGGGTCCGGTTGTACGCCTCGTCCTGCACCGCGTGCGCGGTGATGTGCAGGCCGAAGAGCGTGGCCGCGCGCTCGCTGGCGATCGCGGCGTAGGCCGGGTTCTCGGCGGCCAGCCGGGCGCCTTCGGCGTTGCTGGAGACGGCGCGGCGTTCGGCGTTGGGCAGGTGCTTGGACAGCCAGTTCTGGCACTGCGCCAGCGCCTGGGGGTGGGCCAGCACGGCCTCCACGCCCTCGAGCGTGTTCTCCTTGCGCAGCAGGTTGTGGCGGATCAGCAGGCTGACCTCGCCGACCACGTGCGTGGGCGTGTGCAGGAAGAGGTCAAGCGAGCGCGTCACCACGCCCTCGGTCATGTTTTCGACGCCGACCACGCCGTACTGCGCGCTGCCGGAGGCGGTCGCGTGGAAGACCTCGTCGAAGCTGTTGCAGTAGATGAGGTCGGCCGCACCGCCGAAGTATTCGATCGCGGCCTGCTCGCAGAAGGTGCCGAACGGGCCCAGCACGGCGACGCGCTGCGGCGACTCCAGCGCGAGGCAGGCGGACATGATCTCGCGCCAGATCGCGGCGACATGCTCGCCCTTCAGCGGACCGGGGTTGGCGGTCTTGATCTTGGCGATGACCTGCGCGACGCGGTCGGGACGGAAGAAGGGCGTGCCGTCGCGGCGCTTGATCTCGCCGACCTGCTCGGCGACGTGGGCGCGCTGGTTCAGCAGCGTCAGCAGCTGCGAGTCGAGCGCGTCGATCTGGTCGCGCAGCGCGAGCAGTTCGGGATCGGCCACCGGCGCGGGAGGCACCGGAGCGCCCGCCAGATCGATGGGCTCGACCGGATCGGAAGGGGACGGCGTGTCAGCCATGTCGGGTCTCGAAGTCTTGGAGGTGGCTCACCAGGGCTTGTACGCCCTCCAGCGGCATCGCGTTGTAGATCGATGCCCGCATGCCGCCCACCGACTTGTGGCCTTTGAGTTGCAGCAGTCCGCGTTCCTTGGCGCCGGCCAGGAAGGCGTCGTTCAGACGCTCGTCGCGGAGGAAGAACGGAACGTTCATCCGCGAGCGGCAATGCGCCGCCACGCGGTTTTCATAGAGGGAGGAGCCGTCCAGCGCCTGGTAGAGCAGGGCGGCCTTGTCGATGTTGCGTTGCTCGATCGCGGCGAGGCCGGTCTTGCCGGCGTACTCGAAGCGCTTGAGCCATTGGAAGACCAGGCCGGCGACGTAGATGCCGAAGGTCGGCGGCGTGTTGTACATCGACTCCGCGTCGGCCACGATCTTGTAGTCGAAGGCGGACGGGCAGATCGGCAAGGCATGGCCCAGCAGGTCCTCGCGGACGATGACCAGCGTCAGGCCGGCCGGACCGATGTTCTTCTGCGCGCCGGCGAAGGCGATGCCGACCTTCGGCCAGTCCACGGAGCGCGAGGCCACATGCGACGAGAAGTCGATCGCCAGCGGGGCGTCGCAGCCCAGCGCCTTCAGGTCGGGCAGGGTCTGGAATTCGATGCCGTCGATCGTCTCGTTGCTGCAGACGTGGACGTACGCGGCGTCCTTGCGCAGCCGCCAGGTCGACGGATCGGGGATGTCGAGGTAGCGGCCGCCGGCGCTGTCCAGTTCGGCAGCGTTGGCGGCGATCTTCACGTCGGCGTAGCGCTTCGCTTCACCGGCGCTCTTCTTGGACCACGAGCCAGTGACGACCACGTCGACGGCGCCGCCGCGCGACAGGTTCAACGGCAGGATGGCGTTCTCGCCGAGGCCGCCGCCCTGCATGAACAGGATGCGGAAGTTCGCCGGGACTTGCAGCAGTTCGCGCAGGTCCGCTTCGGCGGCTTCATAGATCGAGATGAATTCGCGGCCGCGATGGCTCATCTCCATGACGCTCATGCCGGAGCCGTGCCAGTCGAGCATCTCTTCCGCGACCAGGCTCAGGACCTCGGGAGGGAGCGCGGCGGGACCGGCAGAGAAGTTGAACGGGCGGACAGCGGGCATGAGCGTGTGGGCGCTTTACTTCTTGGGCGTGGTCGCCGGCTTGTTGGTGTTCAGCTTCGGTGCCGAGGCGGCGCCCGACGGCGGCGGCCCCGCTTCCAGGCCGAGCTGCTTGGCGATGTTCTGCTGCAGCGCGGTGAACTTCTCGTCGAGCTGCTTGCCGTTGTCGTCGATCAGCTTCTTCGTGTAGAGGCTCTGCAGTTCTCCCGAGGACTCGGCGAACTTCTTGCTCACCGGCGATTCGAGCCAGGCCAGCAGCTGCTTGAGCTCGTCCTCGGTGAACTTCTCGTCCAGCGCCACGCCCATCGTCGAGGGGGCCAGCTTGGTGCCCTTGTCGACCAGCGGCTTGGCGTTGTCTTCCAGGAACTTGCGCAGGTCGGCGTCGATCTGCTTGGCGGTGGCTTCGCGCTTGGCTTCGGGCACGTTGCGCAGCGCGGGCGCGGCCTTGGCGGCCAGCTCGTTGACCGGGCGGCTCAGCACGCCCATGGTCAGCGCCTCGATCGCGGGCTGCTGGATCTTGAGGATCTTCGCGATGACATCCTTCTTGGACTGCGGGCTGTCAGCCTTCTGCGCGAAGACGACGGGGCTCGCCAGCAGCGAGGCGGCGATGGCGCCGGCTTGGATGGACTTCAGCAACAAGGTCATTCCTTCACGTCGGGGGTGGAGTCACCGGCGGCGCCCGTGGCGTCTCCGGCATCGGAACCGTCGGCGCCGGTGGCGTCCGCGTCGGTCGATTCTGTCGGTTCGATCGATTCAACCGCATCGTTCTCCACGATGCGCTGCAGGCCCGAGAGCTTCGCGCCCTCGTCCAGCGAGATCAGCGTCACGCCCTGCGTGGCGCGACCCAGCTCGCGGATCTCGGCAACCCGCGTGCGCACCAGCACGCCGGTGTCCGTGATCAGCATGATCTCGTCTTCCGGCCGGACCAGCGTCGCGGCCACGACCTTGCCGTTGCGCTCGCTCTGCTGGATGGCGATCATGCCCTTCGTGCCGCGGCCGTGGCGCGTGTATTCGGCGATGTTGGTGCGCTTGCCGTACCCGTTCTCGGTCGCGGTCAGCACGCTCTGCGTCTCGTCCTCGGCCACCAGCATCGCGATCAGGCGCTGGTCGGGCTCGAGCATCATGCCGCGCACGCCGCGGGCCTGGCGGCCCATCGGGCGGACGTCGTCCTCGTCGAAGCGCACCGCCTTGCCGCCGTCAGAGAACAGCATCACGTCATGCTGGCCGTCGGTCAGCGCGGCGCCGATCAGGTAGTCGCCCTCGTCCAGGTCGACCGAGATGATGCCGGCCTTGCGCGGGTTGCTGAAGTCCTTCAGCGAGGTCTTCTTGACCGTGCCCAGCGCCGTGGCGAAGAAGATGAAGTGGTCTTCCGGGAAGGTGCGGAACTCGCCGGTCAGCGGCAGGATGACGTTGATCTTCTCTTCCGGCTGCAGCGGGAACATGTTGACGATCGGCTTGCCGCGCGCATTGCGCGAGCCTTGCGGCACTTCCCAGACCTTGAGCCAGTACACGCGGCCCCGGTTGCTGAAGCACAGCATCCAGTCGTGCGTGTTGGCGATGAAGAGCTGGTCGATCCAGTCGTCGTCCTTGGTGGCGGTGGCCTGCTTGCCGCGGCCGCCGCGACGCTGCGCGCGGTACTCGCTCAGCGCCTGGCTCTTGATGTAGCCGGTGTGCGAGAGCGTCACCACCATGTCGGTCGGCGTGATCAGGTCCTCGGTGCCGAGTTCCTGCGCGTTGTGCTCGATCACGCTGCGGCGCGCGCCCAGCTTGGTCTGGCCGAATTCCTGGCGGACCGAGGCCAGCTCGTCGCCGATGATGGTCGTCACGCGGGCGGGCGTGGCCAGGATGTCGAGCAGGTCGGCGATCTGGGCCATCACGTCGCGGTATTCGCCGACGATCTTGTCCTGCTCCAGTCCGGTCAGGCGTTGCAGACGCATCTGCAGGATCTCGCCGGCCTGGTCATCGGACAGCTTGTAGAGGCCGTCGTCCTGCATGCCGTACTGCGCGGGCAGGCCTTCCGGACGGTAGGCGTTGCGGCCGCCGGCGGCTTCGGTCTCGGCGCGCGACAGCATCTCGCGCACCAGCGACGAATCCCAGGCGCGGGCCATCAGCTCGGCCTTGGCGACCGGCGGGCTGGGGCTGCGCTTGATGATCTCGATGAAGTCGTCGATGTTGGCCAGCGCGACGGCCAGGCCTTCCAGCACGTGGCCGCGCTCGCGGGCCTTGCGCAGTTCGAAGACGGTGCGGCGGGTGACGACCTCGCGGCGGTGCTCCAGGAAGACCGTGATCAGGTCCTTCAGGTTGCACAGCTTGGGCTGACCGTCGATCAGCGCCACCATGTTCATGCCGAAGCTGTCCTGCAGCTGCGTCTGCTTGTACAGGTTGTTCAGCACGACTTCCGGGACCTCGCCGCGCTTGAGCTCGATCACCACGCGCATCCCGTCCTTGTCGGACTCGTCCTGGATGTGGCTGATGCCCTCGATCTTCTTTTCCTGGACCAGCTCGGCGATGCGCTCGAGCAGGGTCTTCTTGTTCACCTGGTAGGGGATCTCGTCGACGATGATCGCCTGTCGCTGGCCGCGGTCGATGTCCTCGAAATGGACCTTGGCGCGCATCACGACCTTGCCGCGGCCGGTGCGGTAGCCCTCGCGCACGCCGCTCAGGCCGTAGATGATCCCGGAGGTGGGGAAGTCGGGCGCCGGGATGATCTCCATCAGCTCGTCGATCGAGCAGTCCGGGTTCTTCAGCGCATGCAGGCAGGCGTCGACCGACTCGTTCAGGTTGTGCGGCGGGATATTCGTCGCCATGCCGACCGCAATACCGGACGATCCGTTGATCAGCAGATTCGGCAGGCGGGCCGGCAATACCAGCGGTTCTTTCTCGCTGCCATCGTAGTTCGGACCGTAATCGACGGTTTCCTTGTCGATATCGGCCAGCATTTCATGGGCGATTTTCGACAACCGGATTTCGGTGTATCGCATGGCCGCGGCGTTGTCGCCGTCGATCGAGCCGAAATTGCCCTGGCCGTCCACCAGCATGTGGCGCAGCGAGAAGTCCTGCGCCAGCCGCACGATGGTGTCGTACACGGCGCTGTCGCCGTGCGGGTGGTATTTACCGATGACGTCGCCGACGATACGGGCCGACTTCTTGTAGGGCCGGTTCCAGTCGTTGTTGAGCTCGTGCATCGCGAAGAGCACGCGCCGGTGCACCGGCTTGAGGCCGTCGCGGGCGTCTGGCAGCGCGCGGCCGACGATCACGCTCATCGCGTAGTCGAGGTAGGAGCGGCGCATCTCCTCCTCGAGGCTGATCGGCAGGGTTTCCTTGGCGAACTGGGTCATGCGCGTGGGGCGCGCAGGGAACTGCGCGGCCTCTGGAGAGATCGGAAGACGGTGATTCTAATTGCGCGCGCTTGTCGTGCTTCTGCAACAGCTTCATGAACGGAAGTCCCGGCTGCCGTGAGAATGCAGACGTCCTGTTGCCCTATGGCACAATCGGTTCGTCCCTAGGAGAAACCCTTGGTCAGGGAGACTCCTGAGGTTTTAGTTCCGACATTGGACGTTTCGCAGGGCAACTGCGGCTTTCCTTGAGAGGAGAATCATGAAGAAATTGAACCGCGTGGCAGCGCTCTTCGCTGTCGCCGCCGTCGCCACCTCGGGCGCTATGGCCCAAACCGTGGATAACTGGCGCGCTACCGATGGCACCGTTTGGAAGAACGGTACCAACGAACTGTGCTGGCGCGATGCTTTCTGGACCCCGGCCACGGCTGCCAAGGACTGCGACGGCGCGCTGAAGCCGGTGGTCGCGCAGGCTCCGGCGGCCCAGCCTGAGAAGGCGCCGGAAGCCAAGCCGGCGGCTCCTGCCGTCGTGCCGGTGCCGGTGGCACCGACCAGCGAAAAGGTCACCTACGCCGCTGACGCCTTCTTCGACTTCGACAAGTCGACCCTGAAGCCGGAAGCCAAGGCCAAGCTGGATGACCTGGTCTCCAAGACCGGTGGCATCAACCTGGAAGTGATCATTGCCGTGGGTCACACCGACGGCATCGGTTCCGACGCCTACAACCAGAAGCTGTCGGTTCAGCGTGCTGAATCGGTCAAGTCCTACCTGGTGTCCAAGGGTCTGGAAAAGAACCGCGTCTACACCGAAGGCAAGGGCAAGAAGCAGCCTATCGCCGACAACAAGACCGCGGAAGGCCGCGCCAAGAACCGCCGCGTCGAAATCGAAGTGGTCGGTACTCGCGCCGTCAAGTAAGCGACGATGCGATGGCGACTCCGGTCGCCATCCGACAAACCCCGCCAGCCGTCAGGCTCGCGGGGTTTTTTCATTCCCGTGTCACGTGGGTGGCGCCCGGGAGGGGGCATGGCATCGGCAATCTGCGCGATCTCGGGTATTGCCGCGGCGCTGCTCGGCTACCATTGCGACCATGGCGAATGTCGATGCAAAAGAGCTCGAGAAGTTCAGCGAGCTGGCCCACCGCTGGTGGGATACCGAAAGTGAATTCAAGCCGCTGCACCAGATCAATCCCTTGAGATTGAACTGGATCGACGGGTTGTGCAGCCTGCAAGGCAAGACGGCGCTCGACGTCGGCTGCGGCGGCGGCATCCTGACCGATGCCATGGCGCGCAAGGGCGCGAACGTCCTGGGCATCGACCTGGCGACGAAGTCCTTGCGCGTGGCCGAGCTGCACGCGATGGAGGCGGGCACCGAGAACGTCGCCTACCAGGAGATCGCGGTCGAGGAGCTGGCTGCGCAGCGGCCCGCGTCCTTCGATGTCGTGACCTGCATGGAGATGCTGGAACACGTGCCGGATCCTGCGTCGGTGGTGACCGCACTGGGGCAACTGGTGAAGCCGGGTGGATGGGTTTTCCTGTCGACCCTGAACCGCAACGCCAAGTCCTTCCTCTTCGCGATCGTCGGGGCTGAATACGTGCTGCGCATGCTGCCGGCCGGCACGCACGAATACGCACGTTTCATCCGTCCGTCGGAGCTGGCGCAGATGTGCCGCGACGCGGGTCTGGAAGTGCAGGGCGCCAAGGGGCTGACCTTCAATCCGATCACGCAGCGGTATGCATTGAACGCGGACACCGACGTGAACTACCTGCTGGCCTGCCGCCGTCCCGCATGAACACGGTGATGCTGAATGCGCCGGTCGATGCGCCGGTCGATGCGCCGGTGCGCACGACGATCCGGACGGTGCTGTTCGATCTCGACGGCACGCTGGTGGACAGCGCCCCTGATCTGGCGGGCGCGACCAACGAGATGCTGGTGGCACGCGGTCTGCCCGAAGTCCCGTTCGAGCGGCTGCGTCCGATGGTCGGCACGGGTGCGCGCGGCATGATGGGCGTGGCCTTCGGCGTGTCCCCGATGGAGAGGTCGTTCCCCGCGCTGCGCGACGAATTCTTCGATCGATATGAGCAGCGCCTGCTGCGCTCCACCTTCCCGTTCAATGGCGTCGCCGAGATGCTGCAGTCGCTGAAGGACGACAGCCTGAGCTGGGGCATCGTGACCAACAAGTCCGAGCGTTTCGCGCTGCCGTTGACGCGGGGTCTCGGCTGGGACGTGCAAGCCGCGGCGGTCATCGGTGGCGACACGACGCCGCACAGCAAGCCGCACCCTGCGCCCTTGCTCGAAGCAGCGCGCCGTGCCGGCGTGTCTGCGCAGGAATGCATCTATGTCGGTGACGATGCGCGCGACATCGTGGCGGGTCGCGCGGCGGGCATGCTCACGGTGGCGGTGCGTTGGGGTTACCTCGGCGATGGCGAGCCCATCGAGGCCTGGGGGGCGGACGTGGTGCTGGAGACGCCGTCGCAACTGATCGAGTGGCTGCGCGCATCGCGTTGAGCGTGTGCTTGTCGGGTGACACACGCCTGTCGAACTTCAGCGCCTATTTTTGTAGAGTCGCTCGGACATGGCTCTTGAAGTCCCGGCGGCAGGCATAATGTGAGACTTCTCTCTCTGGGGCCGACCTGGTTTCGACGTGGGTACGGATTTGGAGTAGGGCATGCCGAGGGCCAGGCACCTCGTAAATCCATCTGGAACAAACCAACTGCGAACGATAACACGTACGCTCTCGCGGCTTAAACCCCGCGGACCTCTCACCGGTTGGCCAATGGGCCGGGTGATGGGACGCAAGTCCTGACACAGAGAGGTTATACACATTGGCTGGCTGTTATCCGGGCACCTTGGATGATGGCGAGATTTAGGGTGCTGGCCCGTCCGGTAGCGTGCTCCTGCGCGACCGGGTAGGTGAGAACCAAATCAGAGAGCTAAGCATGTAGAACTGCCCGATGAAGGCTTGCGGACGCGGGTTCAATTCCCGCCGGCTCCACCATCTTCCTGAAAGGGCCCGGACGTTTCGTCCGGGCCCTTTTTCTTTTTTGCGCGCGTGGTCGGCATTGCGTCTTGCATTGCATATCTGGCACGTTGACGCGCTGGTCATGGCGCTTAACATGCCCACTTTGCGCTTGAGAGCAAGGAGGGGGTGCCAATGGCAGTGTTCTGCGGCGACATCGAAAGAAGGACGCGCTTCAAATTGAGCCGTTCCGCTCTTGCGCTCTGCTCATTGTTTTTGATCGCCGCTATCACGTCACGGGCGCGAGCCGACGCGCCACCTCCGAACAATTGGGTGTGGATCGACGTCAACGTCCAAACATGCTCGGCTGTCACTTTTACGGCTCCGCGAGACACCCCTCACTATGTGGTTGAGCGCAAGCATCGGACTGCCGTCATAGCGGGAACTGTCGTCCGTTCCGGTTTCGATGGCCCAGCTATTAATCCGCGGGACGAGGCGCAGCGATCAACAGCGCTTCCCGTCCCAAAGTCGTCCGTCACCTACGCGCTCCGCGAATGGGACGACAGAGTCTGCGGGCAGATCGGCGTAGGTGTGAGGAGGTTTCGTTTTACGTATGACTGCGACGCGGGACCCTCCCAAGGACGATGCTTTACGCCGTTTCCACTGGTTGAACCAGATTCAGGGCCGCCGCGATAACCGCGTTTGGCCGCTATGGGCGTCATGGAACGTTCTCTCCATCGTCGTCGCCACAAGCGCGTCCGGAATAGATTGTTAGTATCAGTGGTGTTGATTTTGCCGATGTAGTCCATCGGCACCCGCTGTTACGTCTCCTGAGGAACGAAATGCAGCAACCTTCCCGGTTGAAGATCGCGATTCCGTTCACCACGGCGGTCGGCCTCTGTTTGCTGCTTGCTTGGAAAGTGCTTTTCGTCGGAGAAGACGAAGGCATGGAAATTGATGTGCCGCCGCCTCAGTTCTTTCCGGGAAGCTCTGGACCCGGCGACATGGTTGCGGCGCCTCCCGTCCCACGCAATCTTCCGATTCGCGTGACTGTCGTTGAGAAGGCGAGTCCGGACAACGCGGGGCGCTAAGGCCATGGCCGGGAAAGCATCGAGCGTGTAGGTGTAGAGCTGGGTCGCGGCATTAAAGCTGACGGTGCCGGCCACCGCGGGAACGGATGGCGCGGTCGAGTTCGAACTCGCCGCGAGCGTGGCCAACATGAAACCGGCGATGCGCAGGAATCTATTCATGCGCTCCCCAGAAGTGCCGGTGAGGCGCGCAGCGTTTGACTTTAAAAGCCGAGCGTGTGAACTCAAGCTGCGCCGACGGCTCCGACGCTGTTGAGCGGTACACGCTGTCCCCGGACACAAACCGTTTCACGACCCTGGCAGGCCCTTTGCCTCTGTTCCTCCGCCAGCCCTTGGCGATCGACTGACGATCGCCCGGGATACCGAAAACCTGGAAGGAACCGCCACGCCATGGACGCTCTGATGCATCGACGCCCGTTCCGTACCGTGAACGAGGGCATGTCCGCCGGTCTCGCCTCCGGCGAGCCGCTGTTGCGCTCGCCGTCCGATCGCCGCCTCGACGGCGAGGGCACGCCCGAATGGGCCTGGCGCCAATGGCAGCCGCTGTGGGGCGCGCCGCTGACCTCGCTCGATGAGCTGGTGCCTGAAGGCCGTCGCGCCGTCGTCGTCGCGCCGCATCCCGATGACGAGGTCCTCGGCTGCGGGGGCCTGCTGTCGCTGCTGGTGACGCGCCACCGGGCGAGCCTCCCCCCCGATCGAGCCTTCACGCCGCCCGTGGAGCTGGTGGCCGTGACCGACGGCGAAGCCAGCCATCCCGGCTCGCCACGCTGGACGCCGCAGCGGCTCGCCGTGCAGCGCCGTCACGAGCGCGCGTCAGGCCTGCGGCGCCTCGGCCTGCATGTGCCGGTTCATTCGCTCTGCGTGCCGGACGGGCACGTGGCGGAGCACGAGGATGACCTCGTGCTCGAGTTGTGCCGCCGTCTGCGGCCGGACGACGTCGTCCTGACGTCGTGGCGCCTGGACGGCCATCCGGATCATGAGGCGACCGGCCGCGCCTGCGCTCGCGCCGCGCTGTTGACCGGCGCCTCGCTCGTCGAGCTGCCGATCTGGGCGTGGCACTGGGCGCGTCCCGGCGATGCCGCCGTGCCCTGGCATCTGATGCGGCGTCTGCCGCTCAACGCCCGGGCGTTGCAAGACAAGCGCACCGCGCTGGCCGCGCATCGCAGCCAGTTGCTCGCCGACGAGGACCGTCCGCCCGCCCTGTCCGCCGAGGCGGTGAACCGCCTGCTGCGGCCCTTCGAATTCATGCTGCTGCCCGAGCTGGTCCACCAGTGAACCACCGGTGAACGGGGCGCCGCGCATTGCCGCGGCGCAGCATGACAAGGCCAGGGACCGGGGCGTAGCATCGAGATTCCTCGGACTCATGCGTCCCCCGTCATGTCCGTCTGGCAATTCGATCTCGCCTTTGCACAAGGCGGCGCGGCGGCATCGTGGTTGCCGGCCTCGCGCTCCGATGTCATGCACTACCTCGCCTCGCGCGTCGGTCCGAGCACGCCGATGCTCGAAGGCTGGCGCTACTTCGGCAACGAAGCGGGCAACTGCATCGACATGGTCTCCGACCCCGATGGCCGCTACGAACTGCACGCGCGCCTGGACGCCTGCGCGAGCGAGACCGACCACTTCATCGAGGTCGTCTGCGACGTCGCCCACGCGCTGGGTTGCGAGTTCTTCAGCGAGGAGCTGTCCGCGCTCGTGCGACCCAGTTCGCGTGAGTTGAAGGCGGCGCTGCAGCGCTCCAGCGCATGGCAGTTCGCGCTGGATCCCGAAGGCTTCCAGCCGAGTCGATGATCAGCGTCAGCGCTCGCTGTCGATCGCCGCTTTCAGATGCGGGGCCGTGCGCGAGTCCGCGCTGGCGGCCACCTCGTCCGGCGTTCCCGCGACCACGACCCGACCGCCGTCGCCGCCCGCGCCGGGACCGAGGTCGATGACCCAATCCGCGGCGGCGACCACGCGCATCTCGTGCTCGACGACCACGACCGTGTGGCCCGCGTCGACGAGATCGCGCAGCTGCACCATCAGCTTGTCGACGTCGGACGGATGCAGGCCCGTGGTGGGCTCGTCCAGCACGTAGAGCGTGTGGCCGCGCTGCGTGCGCTGCAGCTCGGTGACGAGCTTGATGCGCTGCGCCTCGCCGCCGGACAGCTCGGTCGCCGGCTGGCCCAGCCGCAGATAGCCCAGGCCGATGCCCTTCAGCAGCCCCAGCGGTCGCGCGAGCGCGGGTTCCTCAGCGAAGAACTCGAACGCGGCATCCACCGTCATGCCGAGCACCTCCGCGATGCTGCGATCGCGGTAACGGATCTTCAGCGTGGCCTCGTTGTAGCGCGCGCCGTGGCAGGCGGGGCAGGGCGCGAAGACGCTGGGCATGAACAGCAACTCGACGCTGACGAAGCCTTCGCCCTCGCAGGTCTCGCAGCGGCCCTTGGCGACGTTGAAGGAGAAGCGCCCCGCGTCGAACTTGCGCGTGCGCGCGGCCGGCGTCGCGGCGAAGAGCTTGCGCACGTGATCGAACAACCCCGTGTAGGTCGCGAGGTTGGAGCGCGGCGTGCGGCCGATCGGCTTCTGATCGACCTGCACCAGCCGGCGGATCGTGTCGGCGCCGCTGGCGATCCGGCCGCCGGTGGCCGCCTGGAGGTCGGCGCTGATATCGGCATCCTCTTCATCCTCGGTCGACGCGGGCTCGTGCCCGAGGTGCGCGCCGACCAGGTCCACCAGCGCGCGGCTCACGAGCGACGACTTGCCGGAGCCCGACACGCCCGTCACCGCCGTGAACACGCCGAGCGGGAATGCGGCGTCGACATCGACGAGGTTGTTCTGCGTGATGCCTTCGAGGCGCAGCCAGTCCTTCGGCGCACGGCGCGCGTGCTTGCGCCCGGATCGGCCCTCCGCGTCGGCGCCATCGGGGAAGAGGTAATCGGCGGTGCGCGATTCCGCGAGGCCTCGCAGTCCGTCCGGCGGACCGCTGTACAGCACGCGGCCGCCGAGTTCTCCGGCGGCCGGCCCAACGTCGACGATCCAGTCCGCCGCGCGCATGAGGGTCAGGTCGTGCTCGACGACGTAGACCGAATTCCCCGCCGCCTTCAGCGATCGCAGCGAGGCGAGCAGCGATTCGCTGTCGGCCGGATGCAGTCCCGCGGACGGCTCGTCGAGCACATAGACGACGCCGAAGAGGTTGGAGCAGATCTGCGTGGCCAGCCGCAGCCGCTGGAGCTCGCCGGGCGACACGGACGGTGTCGCGCGGTCCAGCGACAGATGGCCGAGTCCGAGCGACAGCAGCGGACGCAACCGCATCAGCACGTCGTCGACCAGCCGCCGGGCGGCGAGGCGCTTCTCCTCGCTGAGCCCGTCGGTGGCGGCGTCGCCGAGGTGGTCCGCCAGCTGCGCCAGCGGGAACTGCGACAGCGCGCCGATGTCCAGTCCGCCGAAGGTGACGGACAGGGCCTCGCGCTTGAGCCGCTTGCCGTCGCAGACCGGGCAGGCGCCGCCGATCATGTAGCGCGACACGCGGCGCTTCATCAGCGCGCTCTGCGTGGTCGCGAAGGTGTGCATCACGTAGCGCCGCGCGCTGCTGAAGGTGCCCTGGTAGCTGGGCTCCATCTTGCGGCGCAGCGCATCCCTGGTCTCCGCGGGCGTGAAGCCGGCGTAGACGGGCGCGGTGGGCTGCTCGTCGGTGAACAGGATCCAGTCGCGCGTCTTGCGCGGCAGCTCGCGCCAGGGCTTGTCGACGTCGATGCCCAGCGTGACCAGGATGTCGCGCAGGTTCTGGCCATGCCAGGCGGGCGGCCAGGCGGCGACGGCGCGGTCGCGGATGGTGAGCGTGTCGTCGGGCACCATCGAGGCCTCGGTGACCTCGTACACGCGTCCCAGCCCGTGGCAATGCGGGCAGGCGCCCTGCGGCGTGTTGGGGGAGAAGTCCTCGGCGTACAGCATCGGCTGCTTCGCCGGATAGCGGCCGGCGCGCGAATACAGCATGCGCAGCAGCGACGACAGCCCGGTCACGCTGCCCACGGACGAACGCGCGCTCGGCGTGCCGCGCTGCTGCTGCAGCGCGACGGCGGGCGGCAGGCCGTCGATCGAATCGACGGCGGGCACGCCGACCTGGTCGATGAGCCGTCGCGCGTACGGCGCCACTGATTCGAAATAGCGCCGCTGCGCTTCCGCGTAGATCGTGCCGAAGGCGAGGGAGGACTTGCCGGAACCCGACACGCCGCTGAAGACCACGAGCGCGTCGCGCGGCACGTCCACGTCGACGTTCTTGAGGTTGTGCTCGCGCGCGCCGCGGACCTGCACGAAGGCGGAGCGTCCGGGGCGTTCACCGATGGCATCGTCGATCGGCGTCGGCGTCGGTGCGGGCATTGGCGATGGGGAAGGCTGCGGAGCAGGGGCAGGGCGTTTGGCCAAGACGGAACCTCGGGTGATCTGCGCGACGCGCGCTGGAACGACGGGATGGCGGGGGCGAAGTATCGGTCGGTGTGAGTGAGCAGCAAGCTGGATGCCTACGGAAACTGGCGTGGATACCCGCCTGGGCACGGGCATGGCCGTTGCCTTTGGAGGGCTCCACTTCAGAGCCGTCGCCATGAACCTTTCTACCGATGTGATGCCCGTGCGTTTCGAGTCCGCGCTCGAACGCGAGGAGCCCAGCGAAGCGACGACCATCGCCGAGCTGGTGAAGACCTTCGTCGGCATGGCCCGGACCGTGGCCGACACCGAAGGCCACGCCTTCCGCGCCGTGCATGCGAAGGGCCAGGGGCTGCTGCGCGGCGAACTCACCGTGGCGGACGGACTGCCGGAAATCTTCGCGCAGGGCCTGTTCGCCGGGCCCGGCGTCTACGCGGCGCTGATGCGACTGTCCGCGCCGCCGGCGGAGCAACTGACCGATGACGTGTCGACGCCGCGCGCGGTCGCGCTCAAGATCCTCGGCGTTCCCGGCGATCGCCTGCCGGACGCGTTGGGTCCGGACGCGCAGGACTTCCTCATGGTCAACGGGCCGGCGTTCTCCCGACCCGATCCGCGCGGCTTCCTGAAGGACGTGAAGATGCTGGCCGCCACGACGGAGAAGTCGCCGCGAGGCAAGGAAGTGCTGTCGGCGGTGTTGCGGGGGGCGGAGCACGCGTTGGAGGCGATCGGCGGTGAGAGCGGCAAGCTCAAGTCGCTCGGCGGCCACCCGAAGGTGCATCCGCTCGGGGAGACCTACTTCTCGCAGACGCCCTACCTGTTCGGACCGTACGTGGCGAAGTTCTCGCTGGCCCCGCTGTCACCCGCGTTGACCGCGCTGAAGGGCGCGGCGCTGGAGACCGACGGGGACGATGCGCAACGCGAGACCATCGCGCAGTTCTTCGCCGCGCAGACCGAGCCGGTCGAGTGGGCGTTGCGCGTGCAGCTCTGCGTGAACACCGACGAGATGCCCATCGAGGATGCCTCCGTCGAATGGGACGAAGAGATGAGCCCCTGGGTGCAGGTGGCGACGCTCTCGCTGGCGTCGCAGCACAGCTGGCAGGGCGACACGACGCAGGCCGAAGAGGACGCGCTGGCCTTCAGCCCGTGGAACGGCCTCGCCGCGCATCGCCCGCTGGGCGGCGTGAACCGCGCGCGCAAGATCGTCATGGCGGCCTCTCGCGAGTTCCGGTCGTCGTTCAACCGATGCCCGATCCACGATCCGGTGCGAGGCAACGGCGCGGCTTGAACGCATGAGCGGGGCGGGGCAGGCCGGGAGCGGGGCTTGCTGTTGAGAAGGGAAACCTTCCACCTCTTTCAAGGAGCAACCCATGACCGACAAGCCCCTCTCCGATACCGAGCGACGCGAGAAGCTCTGGGATCTCATCAAGGACGTCAAGGTCGGACTGTTCACGACCCACCATACGAACGGGCATCTGCACTCGCGCCCGATGACGCTGCAGAACAAGGACCTCGACGAGGGTGAATCGCTGTGGTTCTTCATGTCCCGCAGCGGGGAGCCCTACAGCGACATCGTGTCGTCGTCGCAGGTGAACGTCGGCTTCGCCGATCGGAGCGAGGACACCTACGTCTCCGTGTCCGGCACCGCGGAGCTCAACGAGGATCGCGCCAAGCGCCAGGAGCTCTGGAACAAGGCCGCAGAGGCCTGGTTCACCAAGGGCATCGACGATCCCGACCTGGCGGTGGTGCGCGTGCGCATCAGCCACGCCAGCTACTGGGACGTGAAGGCGTCCAAGCTGACGCAGCTCTACGCGATGGCGAAGGCGGCGGTGACCGGCAAGCCGCCCACCGGCCTGGCCGAGACCGGCGAAGTGCGCATGAAGTGAGGCGGTGACGGGTCTGGCGGATCCTCCTGGGGATCAGCCGGCGCTCTCCATTGCTGATCGACGACCCACTGGAGATCATCATGCCCAGAGGCGACAAGTCGTCCTACACGGACAAGCAGAAGCGGCAGGCCGAGCACATCGAGAGCGGCTACGAGGATCGCGGCGTCCCCAAGGCCGAAGCGGAGAAGCGCGCCTGGGCCACGGTCAACAAGGAAACCGGCGGCGGAAAGAAATCCGGCTCCGGACGCGGCCAGCCCGAGAACCATGAGCCCTCCCGCAAGGGCGGGCGCCTGGGCGGCAAGGCCGCGGCCAGCCGCACGGCGGCGGAGCGCTCAGCCTCCGCGAAGAAGGCCGCGGCGACGCGCAAGCGCAATGCGGCCGCGCGCGCTGGTCATCACTGACGACTGGTCTGTCAATCGTCACAAGCGAAAACGCCGGCAGGATCGAGGTCCTGTCGGCGCTCATCGTTCCGGGCTTCGCAGCCCGAGCGATTTCAGCGGGCTGCGACACCTTCGGTGGCGGCGCCCTGGTTGGCTTCCTTGGCTGCGTAGCGCTGCACCAGCGCGGCGTAGGTCGGCGAAGCCTTCAGCTCAGCGTAACGGGCTTGCGCCTTGGCGCGTTGGCCGATGCTCAGGTCGAAGTCCTCGGTGCGGTCGACGGCGGCCAGGCCGGACTCGCGATAGATCTCCAGATCGGCCAGCACTTCAGCGCGGCTCTTCTGGCTCTGCGTGATCGGGTCGAGGTGGCTGTAGCTCTGAGCGAAGGCCGGCACGGCGGCGGCGGACAGGGCGATCAGGGCAGTGGCGATCAGGGTCTTGGCGGTCATGATGGTTTCCTTTGAGAGAGCGTTGGATCGGGGTGTCTGTTGTCTTGGCCGGCTTCGTTTGCCGATGACTGAAGGTTAGATGCGGACCCTGTTGGGATAAACGGGTTGCGCCGCAATGCCTCGTTGTGGTGGCCGCAATAATCCTGGCCACCGTCGACGCTTGAGAGTTCCCGATCCATGCAGACTGCCCGCCTCACTCTTGCCCCGCTCGTCGATGCCGACATCGATGAACTGGCGGGTCTGCTCTGGGATGAACGTGTCTACGAACACATCGGCGGTCTGCCTTCAGGCGCCGACCTGGTGGCGCTCGGGCTGCGGCGTGCTCTGGCAGGTCCTCCAGCCGGACGGACGTCGGAGCGGTGGCTCAACTACGCCGTGAGACTTCGCGCGGACCGTCGACTGATCGGACGGCTGGAAGCGACGGTGCACGACGGGATCGCGGAAGTGGCCTTCCTGCTGGCCCCGCTGCACTGGGGCCATGGTTTCGCCCAGGAGGGACTGGGCTGGCTGCATGACGAGTTGTCGCGCGTCGCCCCGCAGTCGCCATGCTGGGCCACGACCCTGCCGGCCAATGTGCGAAGCAGCCGGCTGTTGATCGCATGCGGCTACGAGGAGGTCGATCCGGCCACGGCGCCCGACCTGATGACCTACGACGCGGGCGACCGGGTCTTCCTGCGCGCCGGTGCCTGATCAAGGACCGGCGGCTCAGAATGCAGAACGCCTGGCATCAGCCAGGCGTCTTGCGTGAGCGAACCGGTCGTTATCAGTCCGTGTATCGCTCCACCGAAACAGCGCGACCTGTGGCGTTCATTCGGCCGAGGCGACTTGCGTGTCGGCGGCGTCGGCGCTGCGGCGGCCCGTGATGTAGACGGTGGGCAGCTGTTCGCGCTTCACGGTGATCACCACCGGATCCAGCGTGACGATCGAGGCACGCATCTCGCGTTGACCTTGTGCATGAGCGATACCCAGGCCCAGGGCCAGCGCCGCGATGGCACCGAAGGCGACGGCCTTGACAGTGGTGCTGGTGGCGGAAGTGATGCTGAGGCGGGTGGCGTTCATGTCGTTCTCCTGAAGGCGTTTGCTGTGTCGATGGAGTCAGTGTCGTCATCGGAACCCCGCCTTTCGAGCGCCTGGCGACGAACCTTCACCGCGGCGGCGTGAACTGCATGCGCGGCGGATGAACCGTTGGGCCCGAAGCCTCAAAAGGCGAAGCGCCGACAGGACCCGAAGTCCTGCCGGCGCTTTGGGGCCGGGGAGACAGGAGAGGCGGGGAGGCTGCTCAACGAGCGGACACACCTTCAGTCGTCGAACCCTTGGCGTCCTTCGCCGCGAAGCGCTGGACCAGCGCGGCATACGTCGGCGAGGACTTCAGCTCGGCGTAGCGGGCTTGGGCCTTGGCGCGCTGACCGGCGCTCAGGTCGAAGTCTTCGGTGCGGTCTACTGCGGCGAGGCCGGACTCGCGATAGATCTCCAGATCGGCCAGCACTTCAGCGCGGCTCTTCTGGCTTTGCGTGATCGGATCGAGGTGGCTGTAGCTCTGCGCGAAGGCCGGCACGGCGGCGGCGGACAGAGCGATCAGGGCGGTGGCGATCAGGGTCTTGGCGGTCATGATGGGTTTCCTTTGAGAGAGCGTTGGATCGGGGTGTCTGGGGTCTGGGGCCGGCTTCGTTTGCCGATGACTGAAGGTTAGGTGCGGGCCCGGATCGCATAAATGGCCCAGACGCGAATGGGTTGTTGTGTCGCTCGCAACAATCACGACCCTCTGCAGCGCCCCAATGCAAAGCGCCCGGCAGGGCCGGGCGCTTTGTCTGGAGCGGGCAGAAGTCGATGCGACGTCAGGCGGCGCCCTTGAAGACGGCCTCGATGCGGTGCCCGTCGGGATCGATGAGGAAGGAGGCGTAGTAGGTGGCGCCGTAGTCCGGTCGCAGGCCCGGGGCGCCGTTGTCCGTACCGGCGATCGCCAGCGCGTCCGCATGGAAGGCATCGACCGCCGCGCGGCTGGGCGCCGCGAAGGCCAGATGGAAGCCGGGCCCCGGCGCGACGACCGGCGAGCGCAGCTTGAGGCAGAACAGGTCCTTGTCGTCCTCGAGCCCGTAGCCGATGGCCTCGTCGTCCTCGAAGACGCGGCGATAACCCAGGGCACCGAACGCGGCGTCGTAGAACCTGCCGCTGACCTCCAATGAACTCGCCGGGAATGAGATGTGATGAAGCATGAAGATCCTCCGTGGAATGCGGAACGCCCGGCGTGACCGGGCGTTTTCATCGGGGAGCGAGTCTAGGGCTTTGCGTCCCTGGGCGTCGCTCGTCAATCGATGCTGATTTTCCCCTGCTCGATCACCTGCTTCCAGCGCGCGAATTCGGCGGACTGGAACGCGGTGAACTGCTCCGGCGTGTTGCCCACGATCTCGAAGCCCAGCTCCAGCAGCTTGGGCTTGACCGCCGGATCGTTCAGGCTCTCGACGACGGCGCTGCGCACCTTGGTCTTGATATCCGCCGGCAGCCCCTTGGGCGCGGCAACCGCCTGCCACGAGTAGACCGTCACGCCCTTGTGGCCGAGCTCCTCCATCGTGGGCACGTCCGGCAGCAGCGGCGAGCGCTTGGCGCTCGTGATGGCCAGCGCGCGCATCTTGCCGGCCTTGATGTGGGGCAGGGCGGTGTTGATGTTCATGAAGGTGGTGTCGACCTGACCCCCGAGCAGGTCGGTGATCGCCGGCGCGCCGCCCTTGTAGGGCACGTGGGTGGCGGTGGTGCCGGTCTCCTGCCAGAACAGCGCCGCGGTGAGATGGTCCGAGGTGCCGGGCCCCGCAGAGGCGAAGGTCATCTGCCCGGGATTGGCCTTCATGAAGGCGATCACGTCGGCCAGGGTCTTGAAGCGCGAGCCCGACGGCACCGCCAGGACGTTGGGCGCCTGCACGGCGATGGTGATGTAGTCGAAGTCCTTGAGCGGGTCGTAGCCCGCGGTCTTCGTCAGGTGCGGTCCGATGACGAACGGACCGAGCGAGGACACGAACAGCGTGTAGCCGTCGGGCACTGCGCGCTTGGCCGCCGCCGCGCCGATCATGCCGCCGGCGCCGGCTTTGTTGTCGACGACGAAGGTGCCGCCCAGCTTCTCCTGCAGCTTCACGCCGAGCGTGCGCGCGACCATGTCCGTGGAACCGCCGGGCGGGAAGGGCACGAGCAGCGTGACCGGACGCGCCGGCCAGGTCTGCGCAAGCGCAGTGTTCATCGACAAGGCGCTCAGCAGGGCGAGCGCGACGCCCGCTTTCAAGGCGCGGGTGAGGGGGCGAAGGGATCGGATCATCGTTGTCTCCTGGTGTCGTTGTGTAGGCGATGGATCGGGTCGTGTTGAAATGGATCAGGGGCGCTTGCCCACCTCCACCTGTTCACGCGTCCACACGCGCGCCTGCTCGCTCAGGCTCAGGCCGAGCCCCGGCCGGTCTGGCACGAGCATCCGGCCGCCGGCGATCTCCAGGCGCTCGTTGAACAGCGGTTCGAGCCAGTCGAAGTGCTCGACCCAGGGCTCGGTCGGATAGGTCGCCGCGAGGTGCACATGCAGCTCCATCGCGAAGTGGGGCGCGATCATCAGGCCCGCCTGTTCCGCCTGCGCGGCGATCTTCAGATACGGCGTGATGCCGCCGACGCGCGGCGCATCCGGCATCAGGTAGTCCGCGGCGCGGTGACGGATCAGGTCGCCGTGCTCCATCGCGCTGGTCAGCATCTCGCCGGTGGCGATCGGCGTGTCGAAGGTCGCCGCGAG
The DNA here is from genome assembly GCF_001653795.1 of Mitsuaria sp. 7. NCBI lineage: Bacteria > Pseudomonadati > Pseudomonadota > Betaproteobacteria > Burkholderiales > Sphaerotilaceae > Roseateles > Mitsuaria sp. 7. Next base: position 2,664,743 of record NZ_CP011514.1, on the reverse strand, counting down.
CGCCGCGTGCCCCTCGTGGTCGTAGGCGTCGAGCGGTTCCTCGATCCACACGAGCCGCAGCGGCTCGAAGGTCCGGCACATGCGCTGCGCGGTTGGCCGGTCCCACTGCTGGTTGGCGTCGACCATCAGCGCCACGTTGTCGCCGAGGTGCCGCCGCACCGCGTCGACCCGCTTCAGGTCGAGCGCGCCGTCCGGCTGTCCGACTTTCAGCTTGATGCCGCCGATGCCACGCTCGATCGACGCCGACGCGTTGACCAGCAGTTGCTCCAGCGGCGTGTGCAGGAAGCCGCCCGAGGTGTTGTAGCAGGCGACCGAGTCGCGATACGCGCCCAGCAGCTTGGCCAGCGGCAGCCGCGCCCGACGCGCCTTCAGGTCGTAGAGCGCGACGTCGAACGCCCCGATCGCCTGCGTCGACAACCCGCTGCGTCCGACCGACGCGCCGGCCCAGCAGAGCTTGTTCCAGAGCTTGGCGATGTCGCTCGGATCCTCGCCGAGCAGCGCGGGTGCGATCTCCTTCGCGTGGGCGAACTGACCCGGTCCGCCGGCGCGCTTCGAGTAGCTGAATCCGAGTCCTTCGTGGCCGTCCCGCGTGACCACCTCGACGAACAGCAGCGCGATCTCGGTCATCGGCTTCTGCCGGCCGGTCAGCACCTTGGCGTCGCTGATCGGCGTGGCCAGCGGGAGGTAGCACGACGAGAGCCGGAGCCACTCGATGCGGTCGTTGGAGGCGATACCTGGCATGATTGTTAACGTTAACATTCAGGTGAATGAAAAGGCGCTGAAAGACTGGGCAGTCATTGCCCGTGGCTGTTCAGCGCCGCGATGATCGATGGTAACGGTAACATTACCGGGTTTGCAAGATTCCATTGGCAAAGCCGGGACAATCGCCGCGCCACCCCTTCGACCCGCCCTCATCGATGCCGCCTGTCCGCCCCGGCGCTGGAGCCGTGACCCTGCATGACGTTGCCGCCGCGGCGGGCGTGTCGCTGATGACCGCATCCCGTGCGCTGCGCACGCCGGAGGTGGTGTCCGCCGCCACGCGCGAGAAGGTGATGCAGGCGGTCGCGCAGACGGGCTACATCCCCAACCTGCTGGCGGGCGGGCTGAAGTCGCGGCGCAGCATGACGGTGGCGGCGTTGGTGCCGGTGATCTCGGTGCCGCAGTTCCTGCCCACGATCCAGGTCTTGACCGAGCAACTCGATCGCGCGGGGTACCAGGTCTTGCTCGGCCAGACCGGCTACGACCACGCGCGGGAGGAAGCGCTGTTGAACACGATGATCGGCCGACGCGTCGACGGCATCGTGGTGGCGGGACTGCTGCAGCATGGCGACACCGCGCGCCGTCTGGCGCGGCTGGGCGTGCCGGTCGTGGAGACCTGGGACATGACCGAACGGCCGCTCGACACGGTCGTCGGCTTCTCGCATGTGCAGGTGGGCGCCGCGGTGGCAGGCCACTTCATGGCGCGAGGGTGGACCCGCGTGGGCCTGGCCACCGGAGGCGATCAGCGCGCAGGACAGCGGCGTGCCGGCTTTCTCTCGGTGATCGGCAAGGATGTCCCCACCGCCGTCACCGAGGTGCCGGCGGGCGTGCCGCACGGACGACGTGCCCTGTCGACCTTGCTGGCGCAGGCGCCGGACCTGCGCGCCGTGTTCTGCAGCTCTGACGGCATGGCCGAAGGCGTGTTGACCGAGGCCCTGGCGCGCGGGCTGCGCGTGCCCGAGGATCTGGCGGTGATCGGCTTCGGCGGCGCGGAGTTCTCTGCCTTCCTGCACCCGTCCTTGTCGACGGTCCACATCGACGGCGCCGAGATCGGCCGCCGCGCGGCCGACGTGCTCATCGCCCGCGGCCGGGGGGAGGCTTCCGGTCCGGCGATCGTCGACATCGGCTTCCAACTGGTGCTGCGGGGCTCGACGGGCGACGCCGCGTAGCCCGACAACCTCGACGGTCTCGAGGCTTGACGGAAAGGGTGGTACCGCTGCCACCGCTTCCATCAATCGCACGGGCATTCACGACGTTCACATGCTGCGCCTCTATGATGAGAAGAATTCTCATTTGCAACAATGCCGTCGCCCATGTCCATCCGATCTGATCTGCCCGTTGTCCTGACGCCGCTGTCCGCAGCCCTGAAATCGCTGCTGGGCGCCAGCCTGGCCGTCGGCGCCGCCGGCGTGATGGCTCAGACCGCCGAGGCACCCGCCGCTCCGGCCAAGGCCGCTTCCGCCGTCTCGACGTCGTCGACCTCGTCGAACACCGCGCTGGGCAAGGTCACCGTGCAGGGCAAGGCCGAGCGCCAGAAGGCCGGCCTGGGTTCGCGCGGCAGCGTCGGCATCCTGGGTTCGCAGGACGCGATGGACATCCCGTTCAGCACGCTGAACTACACCGAGCAGCTGATGCGCGACCAGCAGTCGCGCACGCTGGCCGACGTGCTGCAGAACGACGCCTCGGTGCGCGTGATGACGGCCGCGCAGGGCTTCGGCGAGGACTTCCAGATCCGCGGCTTCCCCGTGCCCAGCGGCGACGTGGGCTTCAACGGCCTGTTCGGCCTCGCGTCGGCCAACCGCATGCCGGCGGAAGTCATGGAACGCGTCGAGGTCCTGAAGGGCCCGAACGCCATGGTCAACGGCATGCCGCCCGGCGGCAGCGTCGGCGGCAGCATCAACGTGATCCCCAAGCGCGCCGGCGACCAGAACCTGACGCGCCTGACCACCAGCTTCGCCAGCGGCGATCAGCTCGGCGTGGCGGTCGACGTGGGCCGCCGCTTCGGCGAGAAGAAGGAGTGGGGCGTCCGCTTCAACGGCAGCTACCGCGACGGCGAGGCCAGCATCGATGACGGCAACGCGCGTCAGCGCTTCGCCGCCCTGGCGCTGGACTTCCGCGGCACGCAGCTGCGCTGGACCACGGACGTCTTCAAGCAGCACGAGAACATCCGCGGCTTCCGCTCGCAGCCGGCCTTCGTGACCGGGCTGACGCGCCTGCCGAAGACGCCCGATCCGCGCAAGAACATCTACGGCCCCGACGCCGCGCTGGCGATCGACGACGAGATGTTCGCGACGAAGTTCGAGTACGACGTCAACGACCGCGTGACCGTCTGGGCCGGCGCCGGCTGGCGCGACAGTTGGTCCATGCAGGACTTCCCGACCGCGAGCACGCGGGCCGACGCCAACGGCGACTTCCGCCTGATCGGCGCCTGGTACGACGCCTACTTCCAGACCAGGAGCGCCGACGCCGGCGCCCGGGCCCGCTTCGAGACGGCCGGCATCGGCCACTCGGTGTCGGTCGGCATCAGCCGGCTGGAACAGGAGACCGGCTTCTTCTACCTCGCCAATCCGGCCTCGACCTCGGTGCCGTCCAACATCTACAACCCGGTGGCCATGCCGGCGGTGATCGGGGTGCGCGGAGCGCCGACGAAGTCCTCGGACACGCGTCTTTCGGGCGTGGCGATCGCCGACACGCTGTCCTTCCTGAACGAGCGCCTGCTCGTCACCGTCGGCCTGCGCGACCAGACCGCCGAGCTCACCGCCTATCCCAAGACGGCGACCAACTACTACAACAAGAGCAATCTCTCGCGACTGGGCGGCGTCGTCTTCAAGGCGACCGAGGACCTGTCGGTCTATGCCAACTACGCCGAAGGCCTGACGCGCGGCGCCATCGCGCCGACCAATTCCACCATCGTCAATCCCGGCGAGGCGCTGCCGCCTTTCGTCTCCAAGCAGATCGAGGCGGGCGTGAAGAAGGACTGGGGCAGCTTCCTGACCTCGCTCAGCGTCTACCAGATCAAGAAGGCGAACTCGATCAACGTGCCCGTGCCCGGCACCGCCCTGTTCCGCTTCGCCGCGGACGGCGAGCAGCGCAACCGCGGCGTGAAGCTGTCGGCGCAGGGCGAGGTCATCCGCAGCGTCCGCTGGCTGGCCAGCGCGTCCTACACCGACGCCAAGCAGCAGCGCACCGCCGGCGGCACCTTCGACGGCAAGGACGCCACCGGCGTGGCCGACAAGACCGCGAGCGTCGGCGCCGACTGGGACGTGCCGTACCTGCCGGGCCTGGGCATCAACGGCCGCGTGATCTACACGTCCTCGGGCTGGATCGACAACGCCAACACGCTGGCCGTGCCCGCGTGGACGCGCGCCGACATCGGCGCCCGCTACACCACCAAGATCGCCGGCGTGCCGACGGTCCTGCGCGCCAACATCGACAACGTGTTCGACCGCCACTACTGGCTGCTCAGCGGCTCGTACGCGACCGTGGCCACCGGCCGCACCGTGGTGCTGTCCGCGTCGTTCGACTTCTGAGCCAGGGCAGGAGCGCAGCGATGAACGCCGTCAGCGCCCCATCGGGCCGCACCTCCCGGATCGCCGTCGCGGCGATCCGTGTCCTGGGCGTGCTGCCCTTGATCTCGCGCATCGTCGCGGCGATCGGTGGCGGCTACGTGCTCGCCGCGCTGCTCAGCGTCGCGGTGCTCGCGCTGCCGGTGAGCCGGCCGCAGGCCGTCATCGGCGGCATGCTGGGCAGCTTCGCGATCTACGCCGGCGCGGTCGTCTGGGCCTTCGCGGTGCGCAGCGCCACGCGGGCCTGGGTCGGCCTGATCGTCGCCGCGCTGCCTCTGCTGCCTTTCGCCTGGTCCGTGTGGACCGCCGCCGTTCCCTCCGCCTCGCCATGACCGACGACGTTTCCTCCGACGCGCCCTCCGATGCGCCCTCCGGCAAGACCGCGCCGCAAGCGCGCGGCATCCGGCAGACCATGTCGGACCTGCACATCTGGACCGGCCTGCTGCTGGGCTGGTTCCTGTTCGCGATGTTCCTCACCGGCACCGTCAGCTACTTCAAGGAGGAGCTGTCGCAGTGGATGCGGCCCGAGATCGCGCATCAGGCCGTGACGCCGGAGCCGGCCGTCGTGGCGGGCCGCATCGCCCAGGAGCTGGAGACGATGGCTGCGGGCACCTCGCAGTGGAGCCTGCGCCTGACCGACGACCGCCACAGCGTGGCCGATGCCTTCTGGCGCCTGCCGGCCAAGGAGGGCGCGCGACGCGCGTTCAAGTCCGCGGTCTTCGATCCGCAGACGGGAGAGAAGGTCGACGCGCGCGAGACGCTGGGCGGCGAGTTCTTCTACCGCTTCCACTTCCAGTTCCACTACATGCCGGTGCTGTGGGGCCGCTGGCTCGCGGGGCTGGCGGCGATGTTCATGCTGGTGGCCATCGTCAGCGGCGTGATCACGCACAAGAAGATCTTCACCGACTTCTTCACGTTCCGCTGGGGCAAGGGCCAGCGCTCGTGGCTGGACGCGCACAACGCGCTGTCGGTGTTCGGGCTGCCCTTCCACCTGATGATCACGTACACCGGCCTGGTGACGCTGATGGCGCTGTACATGCCGTGGGGCGAGCAGGCCGGCATCAACACGCCGGCGCTGAAGAAGCAGCTGACCTCCGAGCTCAACGCCTTCATCCAGCCCGGCAAGCCGGCGGGCGAGGCGGCGCCGCTGGCGTCCGTCGAGGCGATGGTGCGCGAGGCCGAGCAGCGCTGGGGCGCGGGCAACGTCGCGCGCGTCACCGCGACGAATCCGGGCGACGCCTCGGCGCGCGTGGCGATCACGCGCGGTGAAGGCGGCCGCGTGTCGATGAGCCCGCAGTACCTGCTGTTCGACGGCGTCTCCGGCCAGCTGCTCGAAGACCGCAGCGGCGTCGGCGCCGCGGCCGAGACGCGCGGCGTGATGGTCGGGCTGCACCTGGGCCGCTTCGGCGACGGCCCCACGCGCTGGCTGTACTTCATCGTCAGTCTCGCGGGCACGGCGATGGTCGGCAGCGGGCTGGTGATGTGGACCGTCAAGCGCCGCCAGAAGCTGCCCGATCCGGACAGGCCGTACATCGGCTTCATGGTGGTGGAGCGGCTGAACATCGCCGCCATCGCGGGCCTGCCGCTGGCGATGAGCGGCATGCTGTGGGCCAACCGGCTGCTGCCGCTGGGCCTGGACAAGCGCGGGGAATGGGAAGTCCACGTGATGTTCATCGTCTGGGCGGTGACGCTGCTGCATGCGCTGGTCCGGCCGGCGAAGCGCGCGTGGATCGAGCTCTTCTGGCTGGGCGCCGCGTCGCTGGCGCTGCTGCCCGTGGGCAACGCGCTGACGACGGACCGTCCGCTGTGGCGCAGCCTCTGGCAGGGCGATTGGGCTTTCGCGGCCGTCGAGCTGATGTTCTGGGCCTTCGCGGCGCTGCTGGCCTACCTGGCGATCCGGACGGCGCGCCATGTGCCGAAAGGCAAGGCCGTGCCGAAGGCGAAACGCGCATCGCCGTCCGCAGAGGGTGCGTCATCGGTGAAGTCATCGGCGAGGGCGTCAGTCAAGGCGTCGCGCCTGCCACCGCCGCCGCCTTCCGGCGAAGCCGGCATGGCGCTGCGTTCAGGCGGGGAGGGCGCGCGGTGATGCACGTCCTCAGCCTGTTGATCTGCCTGGCCGCCTTCACGGCGCTCGCGATGGCGACGGACCGCGCGCAATCGGACGTGCTCGGCCGCGAGCTGCCCGCGGGCCAGTCCCGCGTGCTCCGCACCGCGGGCTGGGCGCTGCTGCTGGCGAGCCTCGCGATCGTCGTGAGCGTGCAGGGCTGGGGCCTGGGCCTCGTCAGCTACAGCGGCCACACCAGCCTCGCGGCGGGCGTCGTGTTCCTCGTCCTGATCGTGCAGCAGCGGCGCAAGGTTCAGCGGCGCCGGCGTTGATCCGTCCTCTTGAACCGGCGGCGCGCAGCGGCCGTGGTCCTTTCGGGGTGTGCGGGAATCCCATCCGTCTGTAGTCCTTTGCCTGACCCGCTGTCGGCCAGCGTCCCCACCCCGGCTGGGGGCCGTCCAGCCTCGAAAAACAGTCACCCGTGACCCATCATTGAGTCATTCCAGGGAGACAAAAAATGAAGGTTGCACTGATTGAAGACAACGCGCTGCTCCGACGCCTGATGGTGTCGCGCCTGCAGTCCGAAGCGTCCATCACCGTGGTGGGCCAGGCCTCCAGCGAGAACGCCGCGATCAGCACGATCGCGCTGAGCGCGCCGGACGTGGTGCTGGTGGACCTGAGCATCGACGGCGGTTCCGGCCTGGGCGTGATCGAACGCTTGCGCGCCGCGCGCTTCCGCGGCCGCATCCTGGTGCTGAGCTCGGAAGACCGCTCGGCCTACGAGGCCCGCGTGCTGTCCTGCGGCGCGGACGGCTTCTACGACAAGGCCTGCGACTTCGAGCGCCTCGTCGGCGAGCTCTGCACGCTGTCCAACAGCGCGTGGATGGCGGATTGATTCGCGACGGCGCCGGACGCCTTCGGCGCCTTCCTTGGGGGCAGTAGAGTTCAGGTCCTTTCCCAGGACCCTGGCCATGTCCCACGACCTCAGCTTCAGCGGCACCGGTCCCGGTGCGCAGACCCAGGACGGCTGTTCAGTCGAGCTCTACCGCCGCGCACGCTGCGCGTGCGCATGACCTTGAAGTACTCGATGGGTGACGACGCGTGGACGCATTCGTTCGCCGTCGTGCCGATGGACGAGCCGGCGATCGCGCAGCTGCTGCATGAGGCGGGCTTCGCCCCACCTGAAGCGCTCGACGGGAAGCGCGAGTGGTTAGAAGCCCGACGCGCCCGGGACTAGAGCCCGAAGCGCTCATGCCAGCGACTGGGCACCACGGCGTCGATGACGAGTGCCGCGATCATGGAGGCACCGAGCAGCGGATAGAGCGCGCCCAGCGCAGCGGCGACGACGATCGCCCCGATGGCCGCGCGATCACCTGCCCGGCGCGGCGGCGCCGCGAGCCGGCCGCGGGGGCGACGCTTCCACCACATCACGACGGCGGAGACGGCCAGACCCACGATGGACAGGCAGCCCGCGAGCATCACGAGCTGGTTCAGCCAGCCGAACTGCCGACCCGTGTGGAGCTGGATGCCCCACTCGACCGCCCGGCCGACGACGCCATAGTCCCGATAGCCGACGTCGGCCAGCACCCGCCCCGTGTACCGGTCCAGATGGACCACGCGCTGTTGCACGACGTCATCCGGCATGGACATGGCCGTGTAGACGCCTTTGGGCCCGACGGGCAGGCTCACGGGCGTGCCCGGCGGCAGCCCCTGGACCTCGAAGACGCGAATCGCCTGATTCAATCCGAACGGCACGACCGCAGGACCTGCCTCGGGGGCGGATGACTCGCCATGCTTCGCGCCTGAGTGGGCGGCATGATCGGCGGCGGTCGTCGCGGCGTCATGGCCCGTGTGTCCCTCCGATTCAGGCAGAGCCGCCTGCACCAGCGTCCAGGGCGTGTCGCCCAGGCTGGACAAGGGCGGCGTCGAGGCGGGCTTGCCCCAGAGGTCCTTCGGCAATCCGACGCCCCAGTCGTTGGTCAGGCGCCCGAACTGCTTGCCCCAGTACGCCGACCAGGGCATGCCCGTGACGGCGAGGAACAGGATCGCCACGGCGGCCGCCGCGCCGGTCACCGCGTGAAGATCCCGCCACCAGGTGCGTTGCGATGGACGCCCTCGCACGGTAAGGACGCCGCCTGACCGGCCACGCGGCCACCAGAGGAACAGACCTGACACCACCAGCACGATGGCCCAGCCTGCGACGATCTCGACCGCGTAATTCGCGGCCGGTCCGGCGAGCGCCAGCGAGTGCAGCCGCTTGACCACCTCCATCAGCTTGCGGTCGTCCCGCTGCTGACCCAGCACGCGCCCACTCGCCGGGTCCAGATAGACCGTGACGACGCCCGCGTCGGTGCGCACACCCACCTCGGCGCTCCGGTCCGATGCGACCGGCGCGACGAAGCGCATCGCCGTGCCGGGTTGCGCGGCGAGCGCGCGCCGCACCAGCGACTCGCCGTCCAACCCGGGGCTCGACGTCGGAGGGACGAAGCGCCACCCCGCATCGATGCGCGATTCGATGGCGTCCTTGTAGAGGTACAGGGCGCCGGTGATGGCCATCAGCGCGAGGATCGGCAGGCAGATCAGACCAGCGTAGAAGTGCCATCGCCAGACGCGTCGATACAGCGACGAATCCGGCATGGCTGAAGCGGGCGTGGGCGACATGCGGGCTCCGGAAGTGGGCGGTCAGGGAGGCCTCAATGCGCGTGGTCGCCGTGACCGCCGCCCTTGTCGTCCTTCGCCGGCATCGCCGCATTGAGCGCGCGCACCGGCGCTCTCACGTCGACGGTCTGCCGGGCGCCGTTGCGGTCCTCGAAGATCAGCGTCAGCGGCACCTGGTCGCCGGCCTTCACCTGCGCAGGCAGGTCCAGGAACATCAGATGGAAGCCGCCGGGCTTGAGTTCGACCGTCTTGCCCGCCGGCAGCTCGATCGCCGGGATCTGGCGCATGCGCATCACGTTGTCCTGCATGGCCATCTCATGCACCTCGGCCTTGGGCGTCAGCGGCGTGCTGACGGCGACGAGCCGGGTGTCCTTGGCTGAGGTCAGCTTCATGAAGGCGCCAGTCGCCTTCTGCTGCGGGACGGTGGCGCGCACCCAGGCGTCGTCGATCTTCACCTGGGCGTGGGCGACGGAAGCGAGCAGCGAGCCCGCGACGAGCAGCAGCGTGTGGATCTTGAAGGTCATGGGGGTTCTCCGAAAAATGTGTGGTGGGAAAGGGGTCAGGCCTTGAGCAGCTGGCGCACGTCCGCGGCCAGGTCCGCGGCGCTCATCTCATGCTTGATGGCCAGACGCGCCTTGCCCTGGCGGTCGAAGACGGTGCTGATCGTCGAGTGGTCCATCGTGTAGCTGCTGCCCGTGGGCACCTTGCCGTAATAGACCTTGAACTCCTTGGCGACCGCGGCGGTGCCGTCGAGGTCGCTGTAGAGCCCGAGGAAGCTCGGGTTGAACGCGGCGGTGTAGGCCGCGAGCACCGGCGCGGTGTCGCGCTCCGGGTCGATGGTCACGAAGAGGACCTGGAAGTCCTTCGCGTCCTCGCCCAGCATCTGATGCACGGCCGCGGCGCGCGTGAGCGCGGTCGGGCAGACATCGGGGCACTGCGTGAAGCCGAAGAACATCATCACGACCTTGCCGCGGAAGTCGGCCAGCCGATGCGGTCGGCCATCAGAGCCCTGGAGCGCGAAGTCGCTCGCGTAGCCCACCAGCGAAAGATCGATGCCGTGGAAGGATGGGGAGGGCTTGCAGGCCGCCAACGGCAGCAGGCAGGCGGCGATGGTCAAGGCACGGCGGCGCGCGTCGGGCGCGCGCGGTGCGGGAGAAGGGTGTCGCATGATCGAGAAGGCGTGGAGTGACCTTGGCATGCCAGGGCGCACGCGCGCGTGAGCGCGGGCAAAGGCGAACAGGTCAGGCCAAGAGTGCTTCGCGTCCGGAACGGAGCGAAGTGCGCATCTACCGCGGAGCGGCGATCAGGCGACGGCGGGAGGTCCGCGCGCGAGCGAAGGCGCCCACGCGAAGAGCGGGCGCGGCGCGGTGAAGAACAGCTGCGGACGCTCGAACTTCAACGCGTCGGGCGGCGTCCATTGGACGGTGGCGGGAGGCAGATCGGGTGCGCCATGGTGGATGGCGCAGTACGGGCAGTTCATCGACGAGCTCATCAGCGATGCGCTGTCGCGGCTCGTGTCGACATTGCCGTCGGCGCCGATCACCACGAGCTTGGCGCCGGTCGCGGAGCAGATCTCTGCAAACGATGCGCCCTGATGCACCAGCATCGCCTGCGACAACGACGGCAGCATCGCCGCGAGCAGGATCGTGAAGCTCACGAGCCATGCCCAGCGCCTGATCGATGTCCGCGTGGCTTGCATGCGCGGGATTCTATGACGCCGCGCCATCGGCACTCCAAGCGCCGTCAAGGCCTGACCCTCAGGACGATTGGCCTTGCAGCCGCACATCGCAGCTCTCTGTAGGACAGCGTACGGCGGTGTCTGCAACGTGCGACACCGAACTTAGCGTGACTGCATCGCGAACATTCGCGTTTCGTGTTTTGCCGGTCTTGTTCCCCGCGCGCAGGAAATCACAGCGGTGTCCGCGCCCTGCCTTCAATCGATCGACGCGACGCCGATGATGCTCCGTTGGGCTGCGTTCGCGCAGTCACCATAAAAACGAGGTGACATTGAGTTCCCGCCAAAACAGATTCTTCGCCCGTAGCGGAAAGACCGGTCTACGGCATCTTGCGTTGGCCGCAGCCGTCGCCTGCTGCAGCACTGGCCTCCTGGCCCAGGATGCGTTGCTTGATCGAGCGTCGTCCCTGCTGGCGCGGCATGACGCCGCGGCCGCGTACGACCTGCTGGTCGCGGCGGAACCCACCCGGGCCGGCGATCCCGCATTCGACTATCTCCTCGGTATCGCCGCGCTGGACGCCGGCCATGTGACGCGCGCCATCTTCGCGTTGGAGCGTGCCGTCGACGCACGTCCGGACGACAGGCTCGCGCGCGCCGAACTGGGCCGGGCCTATCTGGCCGCCGGCGATGTCCAACGGGCGCGCGAGCAACTGACCCGCGCACGGGCCGGCGACGCGCCGCCGGAGGCCGCCGCCGCCATCGATCGCGTGCTGGGCGTCGTCGACCGGGTCGTCCCGCAGCGCGGGACGCGTGTGTCCGGCTATGTGGAACTCGGTGTCGGCTACGACAGCAACGTCAACAGCGCGACCAACCAGGGCGAGTTCGCGATCCCCGCATTCGGCGGCATCCTTTTCCAGACCACGCCGGAAAGCCGCCGCCAGGGCGCGCTCGTCGGCAACGCCGCGGCCGGGGCGTTCGCGGAACTGCCGCTGTCGGACGGCTGGAGCCTCCTCGGCGGCGCCAATCTGCGCCATACCGCGAATCGCGACGTCCATGATCTGGACACGGTGCTGGCGGACGCGACGGCCGGCGTGCGGCACACGGCCGGTTCGCAGAGTCAGACCCTCGCGTTGCAGGCCGGGTCCGCGCGGGTCGGATCGCGGCGTTACCGCGACGTCGGCGGCATCACCGCGCAATGGCAATCGCAGTTCAATGAGCAGCTTCAGGGCAGCCTTTTCGGTCAGTGGTCGCGCCAGGACTTTCCCGAAGACGCGGGCCGCGACAACGACCGGTCGGTGCTGGGTCTGGGCCTGGCGCGCAGCTTCGGCGGCGGCGCGACGCTGGTCTATGGCAGCGTCTATCTCGCGCGCGAGCGCACCGATCCCGCCTTCGCGTCCTTCGGACATCGCGGGCGCGGCGCTCGCGTCGGCGTCGAACGTCGTCTGACCGGCGAGCTGTTCCTCGTCGGTGAAGCGCAGTTCGAAGATCGTCGCTACGGCGGCGAGGAAGCCTTCTTCGACACCGTCCGGCGTGACCGGCAGCAGGAGGCCTCGGCCGGCCTGCGCTACCGCGTGGGCGATCGCTGGGAATTCACCGGCCAGCTGCGCTACACGCGCGCTGCGTCCAACGTCGTGCTGTACGACTACGTGCGCAGCACGTTCCAGCTCACCCTCCACAGGAGCTTCCCATGACCCTCGACTTCCGACGTTCTTCCGACCGTCGCGTCGGCGCCGCCTCCTCGCCCGGCCTGCGCCATCTGGTGGCGATGGCCGCGCTGTGCGCGGTGTCTGGCGTGGCCTGGTCGAGCCCGTCTGCGACGGTGCTGTTCTCGAGCGGCGAGGTGCGCGCGGTGTCCGCCAAGGGCGAGGTGCGCGAGCTCAAGACCGGTGCACAGATCGAGTCCGGCGAAACGGTGCAGACCGGAAAAGGACGCGTGCAGTTGCGCATGGTCGACGGCGCGCTGATGGCGCTCAGCGAGCAGACGACGCTGCGACTGGACGATTACCGCGTGGCGGACGCGCCGGGTGCCGAGGAGCGCGGTTTCATGAGCCTGATCCGCGGCGCGCTGCGCACGATCAGCGGAAGCATCGGCCATCCGCGCGCGGAGGAGTACCGGCTGGACACGCCCTCCGGCACGATCGGCATCCGGGGGACGGAGTACACCGCGGCCGTCGGCAGCGAGGGCGGCTTGGAGGTGGGCGTCATCGGCGGCCGTGTGGCGGTCTGCAACGACGGGGGTTGCGTCGATGTGCCCAAAGGCTTCATGGCCCTGACGCCCAACCGGGCCGTGAAGCCGGCGGTCAGCGTCAAGCCGCTGGTGCTCCTGCAGCCTGCCAACGCGGTCGCGGTCGCGATCGCTTCGGCCGAGACGGCGACGCCCGCCGCGGAAGTCCCCGCGACCCGCCACTCACCAACGTCGGGCGAGCAGGTGTCGCAGTTCCTGGTGGCGGCCCTCACGCCGCCGGCCGTCGCCGCCCCGGGGACGGCCGGCGGCGCGCCTGCGGACGACGATGCGCTGCCTCCACTCCCGGGCGCCACGGTCGTCGGAACCCCTTCGGGCGCCGGCGCCGGTGGCCAGAACGCGCCGATCGTGGTGGTGACTCCACCCGCAGCCTCGCCATCGCCATCGCCTGCACCTGCACCTGCACCTGCACCTGCACCTGCACCTGCACCAACACCGGCACCTTCACCTTCACCTTCACCTTCACCTTCACCTTCACCTTCACCGGCACCGGCACCGGGCCCATCTGGGCCGCCGGCTCCTCCGGCGCCGCCGGCGCCGCCCGGACCGCCAACGGGACCGGGTCCCGGTCCGATCCCGCTGCCGGACGGCAACGTCACGCTCGGTCTGGTGTGGAGCACCGACAAGGGCGAAGTCGCGTCCGGACTGACCCAGGGCAAGGCGCACTTCAACCCGACGGGCGGTCTGGTGGATGCGGACAACCCGACGACCGGCAAATCGATGCTCGAGAAAGGCAAGCCGATCGACGTCGGCTCCGACGGTGTCATCGGCTGGGGCCGTTGGACCGACGGTCAGAGCAAGGTCAAGGGCACCGGCAACGGCAAGGGCGTTGGCAACGGCAACCTGTCGACGCTGCACTACTTCGCCATCGCCGAGACGCCGGTCGGCGCCGTGAGCGGCCTGTTCTCGTCGATGGCGTCCACTGCGCCGACCGTGCAGTCCGACGGCAAGCTGGTCGCCACCGGCGCCGTGAACGGCGCCACCGGCTCGTTCAACGCCTCGCTGCAGCTGCAACTCGGCGGGAGGGCCAGCTATTCGCTCACGGTGCCCGTGGCCGGCCAGACCTTCTCGCTGGTGGGCGTGGCGACGCAGACTTCGGCGTCCGGCTTCTCGGGGGTCTCGCTGATCTCCAGCACCGGCACCGGATGTCTGGGTGGATGTACCGGCAGCCTGGGCAACAACGTCTCGGTGATCGGACAGATCGCCGGCGCCGCGGGCACGCGGGCCGGGGTGGCCTACGGTTTCGACAGCCGCATCGGCAACGTGTCGGGCGTGATCGTCTTCAAGCGTTGAACCGATGACGTCCCCGGAATCGCGCGCTCCCGAGCGCTCCGCCGACGCGGTCCGTCTCAAGGGCCTGATCGAGACCTGCATCATGATGTCCATGAGCCGGGACCGTCAGGCGCTGCTGCAGCAGCTGCTCGGAGAAGGCCGCCGGCTGCTGCATTGCGACGGCGCGACCATGTACATGGTGACGGAGCAGCAGACCCTGTGCTTCGAGCTCCGCACCCGCAGCGACCCCTTGCCCTCCCAGCAGATCCCGCTGTACCACGAGCAGACCGGCCGGCCCAACGAGAACTTCGTCTCCGTCTACACGGCGCTGCACAACCGCGCCGTGCTGATCGACGACGTGTATGCGGAGAGCCGCTTCGACCTGACCGGCACGCGCGCCTTCGACGTCGCGACGGGGTATCGAACCGTGTCCATGCTGACGGTCCCGATCGCGCCCCGCGGCGGCGCGCCGATCGGGGTGCTGCAGTTCATGAACGCGCTGGACCCGGCGAGCGGGGCCATCGTGCCCTTCGATCCCGAAACGGTGGGCCTGGTGGAGGCGATCGCGGCGCAGGCCGCGGTGGCGCTGGACAACCTGTCGCTGGTGGAGTCGCACAAGGACTTGATGAGCAGCCTGATCCGCGTGCTCGCCAATGCCATCGATGCGAAGAGCCCGTACACCGGCCGCCATTGCGAGCGCGTGCCGGAGCTGGCGATCATGCTCGCGCGCGCCGCGAGCGAGGCGACCGAGGGCCCGCTCAAGCACTTCGCCTTCCGGTCCGAGGAAGAGTGGGAGGAGTTCCGCATCGGCGCCTGGCTGCACGATTGCGGCAAGGTGACGACGCCCGAATACGTCATCGACAAGGCCACCAAGCTGGAGACCATCCACAACCGCATCCACGAGGTCCGGATGCGCTTCGAGGTGATGCGGCGCGACCTGGAGATCGCCTCGCTGCAGGCGCGCCTGGCCGGCGCCTGGAGCGACGACGCGCAGGCCGCGCATGAGTCCGCGCTGGCGCAGCTCGACGCCGACTTCGCCTTCGTGGCCAAGTGCAACGTCGGCACGGAGGCGATGGACGATGAGGCGGTCGATCGACTGCATCGCGTCGGCGCCCGCCGTTGGACGAGATACTTCGACGACCGTCTGGGCTTGTCGGCGGCCGAGCTGGCGAGCCGCAGCGGCGAGGCCGACCCCGAGCTGCCCTGCAGCGAACCGCTGCTGTCGGACCGCCTGCGCGACATCGTGCCGCGGCCGGCGGAAGACCGGCCGGATCCGTCGTACGGCTTCAGGATGGACGTGCCGGAGCATCTCTACAACCGCGGCGAGCTGCACAACCTCGGCGTGCGCAGCGGGACGCTGACGCAGGAGGAGCGCTACAAGATCAACGAGCACATGGTGCACACGGTCACCATGCTCGAACAGATGCCGTTCCCCAAGCATCTGCGCCGCGTGCCGGAATACGCCGGCACGCATCACGAGCGCATGGACGGGAAGGGCTATCCGCGCCGGCTCGGTCCGGACCGGCTGTCCGTGCCGAGCCGCATCATGGCGGTGGCCGACATCTTCGAAGCGCTGACGGCGTCGGACCGTCCGTACAAGAAGCCCAAGAAACTGTCGGAAGCCCTGGCGGTGCTGCAGCGGATGGCGGGACCGCACGTCGATCCGGACATCTTCAACCTGTTCCTGAGCTCGGGCGTCTATCTCGACTTCGCGCGCAAGCACCTGGATCCGTCGCAGATCGACGTCGAGGACGCGAGCGCCTACCAGGCCCCCGGCGCCAATGGCTGAGATCGGCGCCCGTCTGCCACGCCTGCCGCGCCTGGCCTGGCTGGTGCCGCTGGTCGCGATGCTGGCGGCGATGGCGTTGGTCGTGCACGATCCCGTGCCTTTGCGCGTGGCGCGCAACGCGGTGTTCGACCAGTTCCAGCGCTGGCATCCGAGGCCCTACCTGGCGCCTCCCGTGCGGATCATCGACATCGACGAGGAAAGCCTGCGACGCATCGGGCAATGGCCGTGGTCCCGGGCCCAGGTGGCGCGCCTGCTGGATGCCACGCGGCAGCTCGAGCCCGCGTCCGTCTCGCTGGACATCATGTTTCCCGAACCGGAAGGGCAGACGCGCGCGGATGCGGGGGGCCGTGCTTCCGACGATCCAGACCAGACGCTGGCGCAGGCGCTGCGACGCGGGCGGGTCGCACTCGGCGTCGCGCTGACCGGACCGCGGCAGGGGGGCGACGCGGCCGACGCCGCCGGCGGGCCCTTGCTGTTCAAGGCCGGCTTCATCGCCGTCGGCGGCGAGCCGACCCGTTCGGTGCCGGCGTTCTCGAGCAGCGTGTCCAATCTCCGCGACCTGCAGCTGGCCGCGGCGGGGCAGGGCGCGATGACCTTCATGCCGGACGTGGACGGCGTCGTGCGCCGCGTGCCGCTCCTGTTCAGCCTGCAAGGGCGGCCGGTGCCTTCGCTCACCGCCGAGGCGCTGCGCCTGGCCGCCGGCGCGGACGCCTATGTCGTCCACGCCGCCGCGGACGCGGGCGGAGTCATCGACCTGCGCATCGGCACGCATCGGATCGACACCGATCAGACCGGCGCCCTGTGGATGCATTTCGCGCGCCCGCAGGCCGAGCGCTACCTGCCGGCATGGCAGGTGTTGGAGGGGCGAGTCCCGCCGGCGTCGTTGAAGGGCAGGATCGTCCTGATCGGCACCTCGGCGCAAGGCCTGCTCGACCTGCGTTTCAGCCCCCTGGGCGGCGTCATCCCGGGTGTCGAAGTCCATGCGCAGGCGCTGGAGCAGATCGTGTCGGGCCAGCAACTGCGCAGACCCGGATGGGTACCGGCGACGGAGGCGATCGTCGCGTTGATCGGCTGCATCGCGGTGGGGATCGTCGCGATGAGGGCGCGTCCGGGCCGGTCGAGTCTCCTTTTCCTGGGTCTCGTGGGGGCCATCGGACTGGCGGCGTGGACGTCCTTCCGCTTCGGGCGGCTGCTCCTGGATCCGGGTGCACCCGTCCTGGCGATGGCGCTGGTCTTCGCCCCGACCATGCTGATGCGTCACCGGTGGGCGGAGCGACGTCAACGCTGGATGCAGACGACGTTCTCGCGCTACGTGTCGCCCAACCTGATCGACTACCTGGTCGCGAACCCGCAGGCGCTTGAACTGGGTGGGCGTCGCCAGCGATGCAGCTTCGTGTTCACGGACCTGCAAGGCTTCACGGCGAGGATGGAAACGATGGATCCGGCGGTTGCGGTGTCGGTGCTGAACACCTACCTCGACCGGATGATCGCCATCGCGTTCAAGCATGACGGCACGCTGGACCGGATCGTGGGGGACGCGGTGGCGATCATGTTCTCCGCGCCCGTGCCGCAGGCCGACCACGAAGCGCGCGCGCTGCGTTGCGCGCTGGAGATGCAGGCGTTCGCGCGGGAGCATGTCGACGCGTTGCAGCGGCAGGGGATCGCGTTCTGCGACACGCGCATCGGCGTGCACACCGGCGAAGTGACCGTGGGCAACTTCGGCGGGGCGACGCTCTTCGACTACCGCGCCTTGGGCGATCCGGTGAACACGGCGGCGCGGCTGGAAGGCGCCAACAAGTTCCTGGGGACCTCGCTGTGCGTCTCGGAGGACACGCTGCGGGGCTGCCCAGGCGCCGTGACGCGGCCGGTGGGACGCTTGCGACTGGCCGGACGTTCGACCTACCTGATGGTCCACGAGGCCCAGGCGGCGGACGGGCAATCCGTCGAAGCGGATGTCGATTACGCGAGCGCCTTCGAATGGATGCGACGCGGCGACGATGCCGCGCTCGCGGCATTCGAAGTCCTGGCGGCCCAGCGTCCCGATGACAAGCTGGTCGCGCTGCATGTGACCCGATTGAGAGCCGGCAGCCGCGACGACGCGATCGATCTGTTGGCGAAGTAGCTGACGGGGGACAACGGCCTCCAAGGTATCCGCGCGGCGGTGTCGATTCTGAGGCTGCTCGATCGTCGTGATGAAGAAGGCGTCTTGCGCACTGCGGGACCCGACTCAACCTGCCCACGGAGCGAACCATGCCCAAGAGCCTCTTCATCAGCCTTCCGGTCAGCGACCTCGGCGCCTCGATCGCCTTCTACAAGGCCCTGGGCTTCGGCCAGAACCCGCAGTTCAGCGGTGAAGACGGCGCCGCCATGGTCTGGAGCGACGCGATCCAGGTCATGCTGGTCACGCACGCCAAGTGGCGGACCTTCACCCAGCGGCCGTTCCCGCCGGCCGGTTCCTGCGGGCTGATGCTGTCGCTGGCCCTGGAGAGTCGCGCCGCCGTCGACGCGATGAACGAGGCTGCCGCCGCCAATGGCGGGCAGGCCGATGTGAATCCGATGGAGGACCACGGCTTCATGTACACCCGCGACCTCGCCGATCCCGACGGTCATCTGTGGGCCGCCCTCTGGATGGATCCGACGGCGATGCCAGCGGGCTGAATGAGTTCGTGCCGTACGATGCGGCGCGTCATCACGCTCCTCTGCGAGGCCGCATGCCCCCGTGGCGCCAGATCCTGGACCTCTTCACTCCCGACGACGGATCGCTGCCCGATGTCTTCATCGACGGCATGTCGTATGAGGAAATGATCGACGTGTACGCCTGGGTCACGTCCCAATGCGGCGTCTTCGGAAATCCGACCGCCTGGCACAAGGCCGAACAGCGGGACATTCCCCTGGCATTGCTTCCCTCGGCCGCCCGTTCCTTTGTCGACGGTGACATAGAAGGATTCCGGCATGGTCTTGTCATGCTGCGGTCTGCAGGCGTGGAGCTGCCCGAGTTGACCCTCTGTCTGGAAGCCCCCGACTGCATTTCCTTTGATTACAGGAAGGGGCCCGCATGGACAGAGGCCACCATCACCGCGTTTCTGGCCTTCCTCGCCCAGATCCATCGTCGGGCTCCCGGCGCCACGATCTGGCATGCCGAGGAGGGTGGAGCAGATCGTCCCACCGTGGCCTTTGAGAAGGCGCTTCGCCAGTTCGAAGCCCAGACGGCGGATGAAGCCCTCAATACGTCTTGTACGGCAGGAACTTCCCGCTCATCACGATGCTGACGCGGTCGCCCTTCGGATCGGGCTCGCGCTGCAGGTCCATGCGGAAGTCGATCGCGCTCATGATGCCGTCGCCGAACTCCTCGTGGATCAGTTCCTTGAACGTCGTGCCGTACACGCTGATCAACTCGTAGAAGCGGTAGATCAGCGGATCCGTCGGCACCGACGTCGGCAGGCTGCCCTTGTACGGGACCACCTTGAGCCACTGCGTCTCCGCCTCGGTGAGATCGAATATCGCCGCGAGCGTCGCGGCCTGCGCGTCGTCGAAGGTCATCTGGCCGAGGCAGCCGGCCGTGACCCACTCCTTGCTGAGGCCGACCTGCTCGGCCACGTCGGACCACTTCAGGCCCTTGGCCACCTTGGTGGCGATGATCTTTTCGGTGACGTCGAGTCGGCTCATGCAATGCTCCTTGGCGTGGTGACGGGATGGCTGCGCTCCACCAGGAAGTCCATCAGGTGGTTGCGCATGGGGTAGTACTGGGGATCGTGGTGCAGCGTGGCGCGCTGGCGCGAGCGGGGCATCGTGTTCACGACGATCTCGGCCACGCGCGCACGCGGACCGTTCGACATCAGCATCACGCGGTCGGCGAGCAGGATGGCCTCGTCGACGTCGTGCGTGATCATGAAGACCGTCTGCCGCGTCGCGGCGCAGATCTTCAGCAGCTCGTCCTGGATGGTGCCGCGCGTGAGCGCATCCAGCGCGCCGAAAGGCTCGTCGAGCAGCAGCATCCGCGGCTCGATCGCGAAGGCGCGCGCGATGCCTACGCGCTGCTTCATGCCGCCTGAGAGCTGGCTCGGCTTCTTGTCGAGCGCCGGCGTCAGGCTGACCAGCGCGACGTATTTGCAGACCTGCTCATCGACCTGCACCTTCGACCAGTCCGGCCACTTGCTGCGCACCGCGAAGGCGATGTTCTGCCGCACCGTCAGCCAGGGCATCAGCGCATGACCCTGGAAGACGACGCCGCGATCGAGGCCCGGTCCGACGACCTCGCGGCCGTCGACGATCACGTGGCCCTCGCTGGCCTGCTCCAGACCCGCCAGCGCGTTGAGGATCGTCGTCTTGCCACAGCCGCTGTGCCCCACGATGCAGACGAATTCGCCCTGGCGCAGCGTGAAGTTCACGTCCTCGAAAATGGTGGTGTCGCCGTAGCGCTTGGCCAGACCCTCGACGCGGACCAGCACCAGTGCCGCATCGACGGCCGCCGCGGCGCCGTGTTCCATCGGATCAATCCGCATACGTCACCGCCTTCTGCGCGCGGGCGAAGAGCCCGTCCAGCGCCATGCCCACGAGGCCGATCACGAGGATCGCGAAGATCACGTTGGGCAGGCTGAGGTTGTTCCACTCGTTCCAGACGAAGTAGCCGATGCCGGTGCCGCCGACCAGCATCTCCGCGGCGACGATGACGAGCCAGGCGATGCCCATGCTGATGCGCATGCCGGTGAGGATGGTCGGCGCGGCGGCGGGCAGGATCACTTCGAAGGCGCGGCGCAGCGGGCGGACCTCCAGCGTGCGGGCGACGTTGAGCCACTCCTTGCGCACGCCGGCGACGCCGAAGGCCGTGTTGATCAGCATCGGCCAGACGCTGCAGATGAAGATCACGAAGATGCCGCTCGCCGCCGAGTCCTTGATCGTGTAGAGCGCCAGCGGCATCCACGCCAGCGGCGAGATCGGCTTGAGCACCTGGATGAAGGGATCGAGCGCGCGATGGACCAGCGGGCTCATCCCGATCGCGAAGCCCAGCGGGATCGCGACCAGCGCGGCGAGCAGATACCCGAGCGCAACGCGACCCAGCGAGTACGCCAGCTGCAGGCCGATGCCCTTGTCGTTGGGCCCCTTGTCGTAGAACGGATCGGCGAGGTGGTGGACGATCGTCGTGCCCATCTGGGCCAGGGTCGGGAAGCCGCTTTTCGCCGTCACCGGCGAGGCGTCGCCACCGCCGCCGCCACCACCACCACCACCAGCGTCGGCGGGCACGGGCTTGCCCATCAGCCTGGCGTATTCGATCTGCTCGGGCGTCATCGCTGGCGCAGCGGCAGACGTCCCGGAAGCTGCGGAGGAGACTGTGCCGGTGCTCATCGTCGCCAGGAACCAGATGCCCAGCAGCAGGCCGAGCAGCAGCAGCGAGAGCAGGGCGGCGCGCGCGTTCAGCGATGTCGGCGGGTTCATCGGCGCTTCCCGCTCACGCGCGCTTGATCGCGAAGCCGGCCACGTAGGCATCGGGCTGCGCGGGATCGAAGGTCTTGCCCATGACGCTGAACTTCGGATACGCGCCGTCCGGAACCGCCTGGTCGAGCGCCTTCATCTGCTTCTTCGCGTCGGTGAGCAGGAAGACCTTCTCCGCGATCTGCCGGTAGTTCACGTCGCCCTTCAGGTAGCCCCAGCGCTTCATCTGCGTGAGCATCCACACGGCCATGCTCTGCCACGGGATCGGATCGAAGTCCGCGCGGTCCGGAACGACGCGCACGTTGCCCAGGCCGTCGGCGAACTTGCCGGTGAGCACCTGCGCGATCACGGTCTCCGGCTGGTTCAGGTAGGCCTGTGGGGCGATGACCTTGGCGATCAGCTCGCGATTGCGCGCCTCGCGCGCCATCGCGGCGGAGGTGAGCACCGCGCGGTACAGCGCGGCGAAGGTGTTGGGATTCTTCTGGATGAATTCGGTGCTGGTGCCGAAGGCGCAGCAGGGATGGCCGTTCCACAGCTCCTTGGACAGGATGTGGATGAACCCGACTTCCTCGAACACCGCCCGCTGGTTGAAGGGATCCGGACCGAGGAACCCATCGATGTTGCCGGCGCGCAGGTTGGCCACCATCTCCGGCGGCGGCACGACGCGGATCTGGATGTCGCGATCCGGATCGAGGCCCGCTTCCGCCACGTAGTAGCGCAGCAGGAAGTTGTGCATCGAATACTCGAAGGGCACGGCGAACTTGAAGCCCTTCCACGACTTCGGATCGCGCTTGTCCTTGTGCTTCATCGCCAGCGTGATCGCCTGGCCGTTGGTGTTCTGGATCGTCGCCACGTTCATCGGCGTGGCCGTCGCGCCCAGGCCCAGGCTGATCGCCAGCGGCATCGGGCTGAGGAAGTGCGTGGCGTCGTACTCCTTGTTGATCATCTTGTCGCGGATCAGCGCCCAGCCGGCCGTCTTCACGACCTCGACGTTCAGTCCCTGCTTCGCATAGAAGCCCAGCGGGTGCGCCATGATCAGCGGCGTCGCGCAGGTGATGGGGATGAAGCCGATCTTGAGGTCCTTCTTCTCCAGCGCACCGCGCTCCTGCGCCATCGCCTGCAGCGGCGCGATCGGCAGCACGCTGCTGATCGCCGCCATCGCGCTGCCGCGGCCGACCGCGCGCAGGAAACGGCGCCGCAGCGCATCCTGCGGGAACAGCGCCTTCACCAGCGCGGCTTCGACGAACTGGTTGGACTCGGCTTCAATGTCCGCCGTATCCATCGCATCAGCGCGCCGGCGCAAGGTCGTCGCGGCCTGCTCGCGCGCCACGTCGCGCGCATGCTCCGCATCGCTGCCGTGGCGTCCGCACGCGCAGCGCATCAGCAGCGGTCTGTCGGCGTCGTAAGGGTCGTGGCGGAGGTCGCTCATCGCTGCTTTCCAGGTCGGTGGACGGATGTCTCCACTCTAGGAAAGCGCGGGCTATCGCGGCATCGTGCGTGCCGTGGTTCTTGTGTAGGGCTGGAACTACACGGCGGGCCTCAAGGCGCGAGGAGCTCGCGCCTCACGGCGAAAAGCGTCAGCTCCACGTCGTTGCGCACGCCCGTCTTCTCGAGGATGCGCGCACGGTAGGTCGACACGGTGTTGGAGGACAGGACGAGCTGCTCCGCGATCTCGCCGACGCTGCGTCCTGCCACCAGCATCTGGAAGACCTGATGCTCGCGGTGCGACAGCACCTCGTGCAACGGCACGCCGTCGTCTGCTGCGACACCGTCGCCGATCGCGGCAGCCAGGTGCTCGGCAACGCTGGGCGTGATGAAGCGGCGCCCGCGCGCGACGGTGCGCACGGCGTCGATCATCTGCTCGCTGTCGGCGCTCTTGTTGAGGTAGCCGGCCGCGCCGAGCTTGAGGCTGCGCACCGCGTACTGCCGGTCCGGATAGGTGGAGAGCATCAGCACGGGAAGTTTCGGGAACTCGCTGCGCAGCGCCTTGAGGATGTCGAGTCCGTCGCGCTGCGGCATCGCGATATCGAGCAGCACGACGTCCGGCCCCGCGCCCGCCGCGGCGCCTGCGCGCACCTGCTGGATGGCCTCGGGGCCATTCGCGGCTTCGCCCATCACGCGCAGGTCGCTGGCCTCGGCGAGGATCTGCTTGATCCCTTCGCGCACGATGCGGTGGTCGTCGCAGATCAGCACGCGGATGGTCATGAGGCACTTCCTTCCGGCGATGCGCCTTCAAGCGGCATGACCAGACGCACGGTCGTGCCGCGCCCGGGCGCGCTGGCGATGCCCAGCCTCCCACCGAATTGCGCCGCGCGTTCGCGCATGCCGAGCACGCCGTAGCTGCGTGCATCGTTGAGCGCCTCGTCACGCGCGCCGATGCCGTCGTCGCTGACCTGCAGGTAAAGCACCGGATGCGGCGGCGCGTCGACGTCGATGCGGATGTCCACGCGCGAGGCCTTCGCATGGCGTGCCACGTTCGACAGCACCTCCTGGAAGATCCGGAATACCGCGATCGCCAGGCCGCCTTCGGGCGGGACGACGTCAGCGGCGACGAAGATGCGGAAGCGCACCTCGCGCTCGTCGCTGCCGGCGAGCTGGAACTCCTGCGCCTGCCACTCCAGCGCGGCCCACAGGCCCTGGTGGTCGAGGATGCTCGGACGCAGGTCCGTGATGATGCGGCCGACCGCGTCGACGGCGGTGTCGACGAGACCGCCCATGCGGTGGCACTTCGCGACCATCGCGGTGCGCTGGGTTTCGTCGCCGACACGGCGCTCCAGCCAGTTGACGTCCATCTTCAGCGCGACCAGGAGCGAGCCGAGTTCATCATGGATCTCGCGTGCGATGCGCTTGCGTTCGGTTTCGCGGACGGCCTCGAGGTGATGCGCGAGTTCGCGCAGCTGCGAGGTCCGCTCGGCGACGCGGCGTTCGAGCTGGTCGTGGCTGGTCCGCAGCAGCTCCTCGGCATGCTTGCGCTTGGAGATGTCGACGAAGGTGACCACGGCGCCCTGGACCTCGCCGTGCTCGAAGAGCGGGTAACTGGAGTACTCGGCCGGGAAGGCGCTGCCGTCGGCGCGCCAGAGGACCTCGTCGTCGATGCGGCAGGGATCGCCGCGGCGGAAGGCGTTGAAGATCGGGCAGTCGCACTCCCGGTACCCGCTGCCGTCGCCATGCGAGTGGTGGATCAGCGCATGCATGTTGCGCCCGAGCACCTCGTCGGTGCGCCAGCCCAGCGTGTCGCAGGCGGCGCGATTCACGAAGGTGCATCGGCCGTCCATGTCGATGCCGAAGATGCCCTCGCCGGTGCTCGCGAGCAGCAAGGCGAGCCGGCGCGCGGCCTCGTCAGGCGAGGCCTGATCGAGGACTTCAGTCGAAACGGCGGGAGCGGGCAGGGCGGTCGACGCGGACATGCCCCGCGGGTGTGCAAGGGATGTGCCATGCCCGGCCGCCATGCGGGCTCAAGCGCGGCGGAGCTTCACCGATGGGAAGTCGACCGGCACCGCGAGCGCGACGTTCACGTAGTTCGTGAAGAGGTTGAGCGCGACGTGCGCCAGGATCTCGACGATGGCGCCGTCGTCGAAGCCGACGTCGCGCAGCGATTGCACGTCGGCGTCGTCGACCTGGGCGCGGTCGTTGACGACCTTCAACGCGAAGCGCAGTGCGGCGGCGGTCTTCGGGTCGCCGGACTCGCCCATCTGGGCGGCGGCCATTTCATCGGAGCTCGCGCCGGCCTTGCGACCCAGCGCGGTATGCGCGGCCAGGCAGTACTCGCAGGCGTTGCGATCCGCGATGGCGACGGCGATCTGCTCGCCCAGCTTCGCGGGGATCACGCCGCCGCCGAGGGCGCCGAAGCTGCCCCACAGGCTCTTGATGGCGGCGGGCGAGTTGGCCACGGCGCGGAACATCGCCGGCGTGGCGCCGAAGGCGCCCTGGATCTGGTCGAGCGCGATCTTGGCGTCGCCCTGGGCTTGCTTGGGATCGACGAGGGCGACGCGGGAAGTGGTGGACATGAGGGTTCCTTTCGATGGTGTGGGACGGTTGGCTGTGTCGAGCAGCGTGTTGCTTGTGTTGGCCGCCGGACGTCAGTGTGGTCGTCGCGGGAGTACCATTGGCCGCGTTTAATCCATCAAACGCATCCAAACGTCCATGGCTGCCGCATCCTCCTCATCGACCGCGTCGCTGCCGCCGATCGACCGCTTGTCCTCGTTGCTGGAGCACTTCCGTGTTCGCGCGCGGCTGTTCCACGTCGGGCCGCTGTGCGGCGTGAACCCCTTTGATCCGGTGCCGGGGCGAGGCTTCCTTCATGTGATGAAGCGTGGAGAGATGGAGCTCCGCCATCCGGCGAGCGTCGGCCTGCCGCGCAAGCTGCGCGTGAACGAGCCCTCGCTGCTCTTCTATCCGCGCCCGGTTGCACACGAGTTCCGCAACCCGCCGCGCGAGGGTTCCGACTTCACCTGCGCGGAGCTGGAGTTCGACGGCGGTCCGCTCAATCCGCTGGCGCGCGCGCTGCCGCCGCTGGTGCTGCTGCCGCTGGCGCGCGTCGAGGGGCTGGAGATGTCCCTGCAGCTGCTGTTCTCGGAGACGGAGCGACTGCGCTGCGGTCAACGCGTGCTGGCGGACCGGCTGTTCGAGGTCGTGCTGATCCAGCTGCTGCGGTGGCTCATTGATCACCCGGCAGAAGCGGGCGTACAGCCAGGGCTCGTGACGGGCCTGTCCGATCCGCGCGTCGCGCTCGCGCTGGCGGCGGTGCACGAGGCACCGGGCGAGGCGTGGTCGCTGGAGCGCATGGCGGAACGCGCGGGCATGTCGCGCAGCGCGTTCGCGGCGCGCTTTCGCGAACTGGTGGGACAAGCGCCGGCGGCGTATCTCGCCGACTGGCGACTGAGCCTCGCGCAGGAGCAGCTGCGGCTGGGCCGCTCGATCAAGCAGATCGGCGATCAGCTCGGCTATGCGAATGCATCAGCGCTGTCGCGGGTCTTCACGCAGCGCGTGGGGAAGTCGCCGAGGGAGTGGCGGCAGGGGTTGGTGCAGCAGGACGAGTCGAGCGCTGCGTGAGAGTGGCAGTGACGTCGACCGCATGTCGCATCGGACGAACTGATGCGGGCGCTGGACGTTCAGTGGCGTTCGTCGCGCCACGGCCTTCCACACTGGGCCATCGACAACTTCCCCGATGTGGACCCCATGAAGATCGCCGTGTTCGACACCTACGTCACCCGTCCCGACGGCCGCCTGATGCATTTCGACATCCTCGTGCCGGACGCGTCCCGCGCGCAGGAGCAGGTGCTTGCCTTCGGCCGCAGGTACCTCGCCGCGAAGGGCCTGCCGGCGCATCAGCTGTCGGCCGAGGAGTGCCGCTTCTGCCACATGGAAATTGCGCCGGAGCCTGTCGTTGAAGAGATTGCGCGCGAAGGTTTCGCGATCATCGAGTTGGGCAATTGCGAGTGAGTCGATAAGCGCCAGGCGCTGATCGACCCTGGCTGGCGGAGCAGCGAGCGCACGATCCGACGCCAACACGTCCGCAGCGCGTGGGCCATTCACTCCAATCGACCCATCTGCCGGACCGTGCTGGTCACGACCCGCGCGTCCTGTTGGATGTAGGAAGAGAAAGCGGGCGCGTCCAGGTAGGCCATCGATGAGCCCATCTGCAGCAGCGTCCGCTGGAGCGACGGGCTCGCCGCGACCTTGCGAAGCGCCTCGCGCAGGGTCGCCTGGATCGGCTCGGGCGTACCGGCGGGAACGAAGACACCGGACCATTGCGAGAACCGGACCTCCCAGCCTCGCTGCTGGAGGCTGGGCACGTCGGGCAGTGCGGCCAGCGGCTTGTCGCCCCAGTGGGCCAATGCGCGCAGCCGGCCGGCCTGGAGGTAGGGAAGCACGGACGAGGTGCCCGCCGCGATCGCGTCCACCTGTCCGCCGAGCAGGCCCGTCACCGCCGGCCCCGCGCCGGTGAACGGCACGTGGGTCATCTGGAAGCCCGCCGCGGCCTTGAACATTTCCATGGGCACATGCATCGTGCCGTAGTTGCCCGAGCTGCCGTAGTTCAACTTGCCGGGCCGCCGCCGCGCGTCCGCGACGAATTCTCCGACCGTGCGCCAGGGCGCGTCGGACCTCACGACGAGCACCGTCGGGTCCGCGGTGATGCGCGCCAGTGGCTGGAATTGCGAGGGCTGGAAATGCGGCTTGCGCGCCAGGATCTGGTCCGCGACCGGGAGGATCGAGAACGAGCTGAGGCTGAACAGCAGGGTGTACCCGTCGGCAGGCGCCCGGGCCGCGACGCCGATGCCCAGGGCGCCGCCCGCGCCGCCGCGGTTCTCGACGATGACCGTCTGGGAGAGCTCGCGCCGCAGGGCGTCCGCCAGCGGCCTGGCGAGCGTGTCCGCCACGCCGCCCGGAGGGAAGGGGACGATCAGGGTGACGACCTTGTCCGGATAGGGACGGGGCGCCGCGGACGCGATCGCGGCAAGCCCCAGCGAGAGGGCGGCGAGAACCATGCCCGATGTCCGACGCACGATGCTTGTCATGGGAGACCCCTTGTACGGTCGAGCGGTTCAGACCACGCGGTTGTGGAGCGCGCCGAGTCCGTCCACCTCGATGCGGATCTCGTCGCCGCGCTGGAGCCACACCGGCGGGGACAACCCCATGCCGACGCCGGCCGGCGTCCCCGTGGCGATCACGTCGCCGGGGAAGAGCGTGATGCCGCGCGAGATGGTCTCGATCAGGGTCGGGATGTCGAAGATCATCTGCGACGTCGGACCGTCCTGTCGGAGCTCGCCGTTCACCCAGCACTTCACGCGCTTGCGCACGACGTCGAAGCCGTCGGCGGTGACGATCCAGGGGCCCATCGGGCAGAAGGTGTCGAAGGACTTGCCGAGGTCCCATTGCGAGTGGCGCACCTGCACATCCCGGGCGGTGACGTCGTTGACGATCGTGTAGCCGAACACGTGCTCGAGTGCCGCATCGCGCGCGATGTTCTTGCCGCCCTTGCCGATGACCACGGCGAGTTCCGCCTCGTAGTCGATCTGTTCGGAGATGTGCGCGCCAGGGAGCCGGATATCGGCGTGCGGGCCCACCACGCAGTCGGGCACCTTGGTGAAGACGATCGGCCACTGGTCGACCACGGCGCCGCTGTCCAGGAACACCGAGTCCTTCAGCTCCGCCGCATGGGCGCGATAGTTGCGACCCACGCAGAACAGGTTGCGGCGGGGCTTGGGGAGTGGCGCCAGCAGCCGCACCGCGTCGATGGCCACGACGAACGCGGCCAACGGCGGCAGCGGCAGGCCGGCGGCCTCGCGCTCGATGATGGGCAGCGCGCCGAGCGCCGCCTCCGCCTCGTTCAGCACGAAGGGCGTGATCGACTGGAGGTCGTCGGTGACCAGGCCGACGTGACGCCGGCCGTCGGCGGCAAACGATGCGATTCGCATGACTTCGATCTCATGGCGGTGAAAGGGAATCGCATGCTAGGAGTGCGATGGCATCGCGGGAAGCACCAATCCGGACCAATCCGGCGAGGCCACGATCCGCGAATAGCGAGACAGCGAGACAGCGAGGCGCACAGGCGCGTAGCGAAGGCGGTGTTCTATGCTGGGCGATCCCACCAACGGCTCGCTCCATGGACGAACTTCGCGCCATCTCGACCTTCATCCGGTCCGCCGAGCTCGGCAGCTTCAACCGCGCCGCGCAGGCGCAGGGAACGACCGCGCAGGCGGTGAGCAAGAGCGTGCATCAGCTGGAGCAGCATCTCGGCGTCCGGCTGTTCCATCGCACGACGCGGAAGAACTCGCTGACGGAGGAGGGCCAGCGCCTGCTCGACTCGGTGCGGGCGAGCATGGAGGGTCTCACGTCCGCGCTGGAGGGCATCCGGAGCGCGGCGCGTGAGGACGAGGGCCTGATCCGGATCAGCGCGGGCGGGTCGACCGGCCGCAAGGTGGTGCTGCCGCTGGTCGCCGCGTTCAGGAAGACGCATCCCCGGATCACCTTCGACCTGATCCTGGAGGATGCCGCGACGGACGCGGTCCGGGAGCGGATCGATCTCGGGTTCAAGGCGGGCAACGCGCCCACCCACCAGGTGGTGTCCCGCCGGCTCTTTCCGATCCAGCTGATCCTCTGCGCCACGCCGGAGTACCTGGCCGCCCACGGCGCGCCATCGACGCTGGACGACCTCGCGCAGCACGACAGCGTCGGCTATCGGCAGCCGGGGACGGGACGGCCGCTGCCCTGGGAATTCCAGGTCAAGGGCGAGACGGTCTATCGCGGGATGAAGCCCGTGGTCTGCTGCAGCGATCCGGAGGCGGAGATGCATGCGGTGCTGGCCGGCATGGGCGTCGGCCAGATCGACGGCATCAACGCGGCGGCGTTCATCCGCGACGGTGTGCTCGTGCCGCTGCTGGTCCGCCATGTCAGCGAGCGCATGGGCTTCTACCTGTACTACGCGCAGCGCACCGACATGCCGGTCCGCGTCCGGCGCTTCATCGATTTCGTCGCCGGGCAACTGCGCGGCGGCACGGCCTTCCATCTGTCCGCAGCCGAGCTCCGCGCCTGCGGTCAGGCAGCGCTGCCGTAGGCACGACGCCAGCGCGGACTGGCAGGCAGTTTCAACTGGGAGTTGCTACTCAAATCACCGACCGGTAGCTACTGGCCGGTCCGCGGAATTTCTACATTGCCGTCACCGCTTCACGGCGCGCCGAGCAGGACAAGGTCCCGCACGGTCCGCCGCGACTTCGACCGGACCGCCTTGTGGAAGTTCCCCATGACCAGCACGCCAGCCATCGCCCCCGTCGTCCCCGACGTCCCTGTCATCCCATCGGGTTCCCGCGCCTCGATGAACGCGTCGACGCCTTCACCGAACAGTCGCTCCGCGCCGGACCCCGTGGTCGGCCCGTCGCCTGAAGGCGTCGCGCCCTCCGCCGCGATGATCCTGCTACTCGCCGTCTCGACCGGCCTCGGCGTGTCGTGCCTGTACTTCAGCCAGCCGATCCTGGTCGAGCTCGCCAGCGATCTCGGCGCGACCGCCCACCAGATCGGGATGGTGCCGATGCTGACGCAGCTGGGTTATGCGCTGGGCCTGCTCCTGCTGACGCCGCTGGGTGATCGATTCGATCGCCGCCGGGTGATCCTGGCCAAGTTCGCTGCGCTGATCCTCACGCTGCTGGTCTTCCCGCTGATCACGGGCTACGGCCCGTTCCTCGTGGCGAGCGCGGTGCTGGGTCTGACCGCCACGCTCGCGCAGGACGTGGTGCCGATGGCGGCGGCGCTCAGCGGCGTCGCGCAGCGCGGGCGGGTCGTCGGCAAGGTCATGACGGGGCTGCTGCTGGGCATCCTGCTGTCGCGGGTGGCCAGCGGCCTGGTGGCGCAGACCCTGAACTGGCGCTGGGTCTACGGGATGGCCGCGGGGGCGCTCGCGCTGGCCTTCGCCGCCAGCTGGCGCTGGCTGCCGTCGGTGCCGCCGGCCCGTCGCACCACCTATGGCGCACTGATCCGCTCGCTGGCGGACCTGTGGCGGCACCAGCCGGCGCTGCGTCGCGCCGCCTCGGCCCAGGCCCTGCTGGCGGTCGCCTTCAGCGCCTTCTGGTCGACGCTGGCGATCATGCTGCACGAGCGCTTCGCGATGGGGACGTTCGGTGCGGGGGCCTTCGGTCTCGTCGGTGCCGCCGGCGCGCTCGCAGCGCCGCTCGCGGGCATCGTGTCGGACCGGCGCGGTCCGGCGCTCGTCACGAAGGTCGGCGCCGCCCTGACCGCACTGGCCTTCGTGGCGATGACCGCGATGCCATGGCTGAGCACGCCGATGGCGCTGGCCGTGCTCGTGATCACCGCGGTGGTGTTCGACTTCGGCGTGCAGGCGGTGCTCGTGGCTCACCAGACCATCGTCTACGGCCTGGATCCCGCCGCGCGCAGCCGGCTCAACGCGCTGCTCTTCACCACGATGTTCCTCGGCATGGCCGCCGGCGCCGCCCTGGGCAGCGCGGTATTCGCGATGGCGGGCTGGACCGGCGTGGCCGTGCTGGGGGCCATCGCGAGCGGCGGCGCCCTGCTGATCCGCCTCGGTCGCTGAGCGCTCGTGCCCTTGGCGCCACTGCCGCAGACCGACATGACTTCCGAATCCCCATTGCAGGCACCGACCGCGCGCGTCGAGTCGACCGGTGCGGCCCGCCGATGCAAGGACGCCTTGCTGACCGGCCTGCATCGCGGCGACTGGCGACCCGGCGACCGCCTGCCGACGGAGCGCGCGTTGTCCGAAACGTTCGCGATCGGGCGGACCACGGTCCGGCGCGTTCTCGGCGAGCTCAAGGACCTGGCCCTGATCACGCAGCGGGTCGGCAGCGGCACCTACGTGGCCGAGCGGGCGACGATGGTCCTGGCAGCCCTGGCCGCCGATCGTCCTGCCGCGTCGACGACGCCGGCCGAGCTGATGGAGGCCCGCATCGCCTTCGAACCGGCGCTCATGGCGCTGGTGATCCGTCGGGCGACGCCCGCGGACTTCGAGCGCATGGTCCATTGCTGCCGCGAGGCGGAGTCGGCCACGACGGTCGACGACTTCGAGCAGTGGGACGGGCGCCTGCACGAGGTCATCGCCGACGCGACGCACAACCGGTTCTTCTCGAGCGTGTACCGCCTCATGAATCACGTCCGTGCGCAAGGCCGGTGGGGCGCGCTGAAGCGCCGCGGGCTGACGCGGGAACGACGCGCCGCCTGTGAGCGAGAACACCGGATGCTGGTGGAGGCGTTGATGGCGCGCGATCTCGCGCGCGCCACCCGGATGGCCGGTGCGCACCTTCATCACGTCCTTGAATCCCTGTCCGGCTAGGGCCGGATGTCCTTCACTTCAACCACCCCTGCGGAGATCCATGTCCAACGATTCGACTTCCGGCTCGAACAGCCGTCGCAACTTCGTCAAGGTCGCCGCCACGAGTGCCGTCGCGCTCGCCGGCACGACGCCCGCCTTCTCACAGGAATCGCGCATGTCCAACGCCCCGTCGGCGGTCCTTCCGCCTGTCACCCGTCCTCGTCCGCCGTTCAAGGCCCAGCACCAGGCCTGGCCGGGCCTGTCGCGCGACATGTCGCCGCCGCCCGATCTGGGCGAGTCCACGTACCGCGGGTCCGGCCGGCTCGCTGGCATGCGCGCGTTGATCACCGGCGGCGACAGCGGCCTCGGTGCCGCCGCGGCGATCGCCTTCGCCCGTGAGGGGGCCGATGTCGCCATCAACTATCTCCCGGTCGAAGAGCCCGATGCGCGGGAGATCCTCCGGCTGATCCGGGCCGAGGGTCGCCGCGCGGTCGGCCTGCCCGGCGACCTCCGGGACGAGGCCTTCTGCCAGAAGCTTGTGCGGGACGCTGCCCGGGAACTTGGCGGCATCGACATCCTCGTCAGCAACGCCGGGCGCCAGCAGGTGCGGGCGACGATCGCCGACCTGAGCACCCAGGACCTGGACGACACCTTGAAGACCAACGTCTACGCGCTGTTCTGGCTGAGCAAGGCGGTCATCCCCTTGATGCAGCCCGGTTCGGCGATCGTCGTCACCTCGTCGCGACTGGCGGGCGATCCGCAGGGCAATCTCATCGACTACGGCATGAGCAAGGCGGCGGGGATCAACTTCGTCAAGTCGCTGGCCAAGCAGCTCGCGCCGCGCGGGATCCGCGTCAATGCGGTGACCCCTGCGCAGGTCTGGACGCCGCTGCACGTGACGGGGGGCTCGACGCCGGAGAACCAGGTCGCACTGGGCGGCGCGTTGCCGCTCGGACGGCCGGGACAACCCGCCGAGATCGCGCCCTTGTTCGTCGCGGCCGCGGATCCCGCGCTCGGCTTCTCGACCGGGCAGATCTTCGCGGCCACCGGCGGCGTTGGTCAGCCGGGCTGACAACTCCTGGTCCTTGGCGCGGGGCATGGCGCCCGCGCCTGTCCATGCACCTTGTCTCTACCCCCGCTCGATGGGCGACCCATCGCTTCTGGTGAAACGGCGCTCGTCGCCGTCGTGATGCAGGACCACGTCGTGGTCCGGGTAGTGGACGGTCCCCTTCGACACACGGGTGCCCACGACGAGGTACACGACCTCCGAGGCGGAGCGGTTCTCCAGGCAGTGAGCCACCGGTGCGCCGGCGGCCCAGGCGGCCGACTCGCCGGCTTGCAGGACGGATTCGTCGTTCTCGACGAGCACCAGCTCGCCGGAGAGCACGTACACGAATTCGTCTTCCGTCTCGTGCCAGTGTCGATGCGAGGAACGGGAGCCCGGCGGGAGACGTTCCAGCCGCGCGCCGAACTGCGTCAGGCCTGCCTGATCACCGAGGACGAGCTCGGCGTACGGGCCATCGTTCTGTCCGGAGAAGCGATTGACGACGCCGGGGTGGTCGGTCCAGAGGGCGGTATTGAGCTTTGGCATGGCGGCGGCTCGGTGGTGGGCAGAGGCGTTTGAGTCTGCCCAGTGTCGCCTGCGCTTGCGGGCTTGTCCTCGTCCACTGCGATCACCTGCTCGGCGGCTCGCAGATAGGCCAGTGCCGCCTCCGGATCCCGCGAGCTCCGCGCCACTTCCTCCAGCGAGCCCGAACGGCGCAGCGCCTTGTTGAGTTCAGGGACCTCGTCGCCCAGCTTGTGCGCCGCTTCGAGCGCGTGCATCAGGTCGAGCAGGCCGCCGCGCTTCGGGCGCGAGACGTCGGGGCACAGGCGGCGCACCAGCTCCGGCTGCGTGCGCAGCGCGTCGGCCAGCGCGATGGCCTCGCGGTCGCGCAAGGGGGCGAGGTGCCCGGTGCCGTGCAGCAGCATCGGCGCCACCGCGCGCAGGAAGCCTGAAGGCAGGTTCGCGTACAGCTCCCGCAGCAGCGTCGCGGCCTCGTGCAGCTGCAGGCGGATCGCCGCGCGCGCCACCGGCAGCGTCGCCGGGTCGTTCTCCACCTGGTAGCGCCACACGCAGGCCGCGGCGAGGTAGAGCGCCGACAGCACGTCGCCCAGCCGCGCGGACAGCAGCTCCATGCGCTTGAGCTTGCCGCCCAGCAGACCCATGGCGAGATCGGCGGTGAGCGCGTAGCGGGCCGACAGCGAGGCGATGAGCGTGGCCTCGGCGCGCAGGTCGGCTGGCGGCTTCCCGCGCAGCGGCGCGTGCGCCAGGCTGCGCCAGAGGTTGCGCATCACGTGGCCGACGTGGCCGGCGAGGGCGCGACCCAGTCGCTCCTCGTCCTTGGTCTGCACCGCCTTCATCTCCTCCAGCACGAACGGGTGGCAGCGCGTCGCGCCCTGGCCGAAGATGATCAGCGCGCGCGACAGCAGGTTGGCTCCTTCCACCGTGATCGCGATGGGCGCATGGCGGTAGGCCACGCCCAGCAGGTTGCGCGGCCCGGAGATGATGCCCTTGCCCCCGAGCACGTCCATGCCGTCGTTGACCGCGCGACGACCCGCTTCGGTGAGCTGCACCTTGAGGATCGCGCTGGCGACGCTGGGCTGCTCGCCGGCATCGAGCGCCGCGGCCGTGTAGCGTCGCGCGGCGTCTGTTGCGTAGAGCCGCGCGGCCATCTGCGCGGTGATGCCCGCGATCGCGTGGAAACGTCCGATGGGCAGGCCGAACTGCTCGCGCACCTGGCCGTAGCCGTTGACCACGAACAGCGCCGTCTGCTGCATCGCCGCGCCCAGCGCCGGCAGCGAGATGGCGCGGCCGGCGGCCAGGCATTCCATCAGCATGCGCCAGCCCTGACCGACACGTTCTTCACCGCCGATCACCCAGTCCATGGGCACGAAGACATCCTCGCCGCGGATCGGGCCGTTCATGAATGCCGAGTCCATCGGCCGGTGGCGATGACCGATCTCCATGCCGGGCGTGGGCACGGGCAGCAGTGCGCAGGTGATGCCGAGCGCCTGCTCGCCTTCGGGCCGGGAAGGGTCCACGGCCTGGAAGGCCAGGCCCACCACGCTGGCCACCGGCGCGAGCGTGATGTAGCGCTTGTCGAAACGCACGCTGAAGCCGCGCACCGTGCGGCCGTCGATGACGCGTTCGGTGAGCACGCCGCGGTCGGGAATGGATGCGGCGTCCGAGCCGGCGTAGGGGGAGGTGAGGCCGAAGCAGGGCAGTTCGCGGCCATCAGCCAGGCGCGGCAGGTAATGCTGTTGCTGATCCGGGGTGCCGTAGCGCAGCAGCAGTTCGGCCGGGCCCAGCGAGTTGGGCACCATCACCGTCACCGCGCAGGCGGTGTTGACGGTGGCGATGCGGGTCACCACCTCGGCATGCGCGTAGTGGCCGAAGCCCAGGCCGCCATATTCCTTGGGAATGATCATCCCGAAGAAGCGGTGCTCGCGCAGGTACTGCCAGACCTCGGGCGGCAGGTCGCCGGCCTCGTCGATGGCGTGATCGTCGAGCATCGCGATGAGCGTCGTCACCTCGTGGTCGAGGAAACGACGCTCCTCATCGGTGAGACGATTCGGGCCTTGCGCGATCAGCGCGTCGAAGTCGGGCTGACCGGCGAAGAGCTGGCCCTCGAAGCCGACGGTGCCGGCTTCGAGCGCAGCCCGCTCCGTGTCGCCCATCGAGGGCAAGGCCTTGGAGAAGGGCGTCATCGCCAGGCGCCCGAGGAGTCGGTGAAATCCCATGGCTCCAGACTAGATCCGCGTGCCCGTCGACGAGGTCAGCGTGGAACGCACTTGGGCGTAGGACTTGAGGACGCTGGCCCTCACCCCCGCCCTCTCCCGCAAGCGGGAGAGGGAGCAAGAAGCACCTGCGCGCGTCCGGAGCGGCCGAGCGCTCAGCGCTTCGCCTTGGCCTTCTCCACGTCCATCTTGCTGTCCGGGTCCAGCGTGCGCACGAGGTAGCGCGTGCGGGCGTCGAAGGACCCGCGCGCGATGACGACGCCGGGGTTCTCCGCGTGATACACGGCCGCTTCGAGGATCACCGGATCCTTCGACGGCGCGATCAGCCAGCCGCCCGGTTCGACCTTGGGCAGCGGCGAGCACGGCAGCGGGCCGGTGTGTTCCGCGATGCCCTTCTCGGGATACCAGATCACGCACTGGCCCTTCTTGAGCGGCAGCAGCGGCGCGGGGATGCGGTTCTTGGCCGTCACGTTGAAGTAGGAGTTGTCCTGCCCCGGCGCGGCGCGGCCCAGGTCCCGTTCGGGATCGGAGGCCTTGCCGACGGACTGGGCAGTGGCACCGATGCCGGTGAGCAGGGCAGCGGTGCCCAGGACGACGGCTGCGAGGTGGCGAATGGTCATGACGAGCTCCTGTTGTGATGTCGGCCTCCTCCTGAGGCCCTCGCCGACAACAGGCAACCGGCATGCCAGTGGTGCCCGCGATGCCAGTGCCCAGGCGCGAAGTCCCTCGCGAACTCCCCCCGCGGACCCGGATGAACCCGATCAGGCGCTCGCGCCGTCGCGACCTATCATCCTCGGCGCGTGACCGGCAGGGAGTGAAGGGCCGGCGCGCCCATGACGACTTCCGAGCCCCCGCCATGACGCCTCTCTCTCCGTCCCACGCCGCCGTGACCTGCCACAACTGCGATCAGGCACTGCAGCCCGGCGGGCACTTCTGTCCCCACTGCGGCCAGGAAGCGCACCTGCATCCGGCCTCGATGCGGGAGTTCATCCATGAGTTCATCGGCCACTACGTCGCGCTCGAAGGGCCCTTGTGGCGGACGCTGTGGGCGATGCTGTTCCTGCCCGGTCGTCTGACGCGCGAGTACTTCATCGGCCGGCGTCGGCGCTATGTCCAGCCGCTTCGCCTGTACCTGAGCCTCAGCTTCGTGTTCTTCATCGCCGTGCATCTGCTGCCGGGC
This sequence comes from Mitsuaria sp. 7, assembly GCF_001653795.1. Taxonomy (NCBI): domain Bacteria; kingdom Pseudomonadati; phylum Pseudomonadota; class Betaproteobacteria; order Burkholderiales; family Sphaerotilaceae; genus Roseateles; species Mitsuaria sp. 7. The sequence continues at coordinate 2,627,571 of NZ_CP011514.1, read as the reverse complement.
GAGCACCTCACGGTGCAGCGCGACGACCGCGCCATCGCGCAGGCCCGGCAGGGCAGTTGCTCAACCCTGGGCAGCACCTGCAACTGGTGGGAGAGCCGCCTCGACCGCGTCGGCGAGCGTCTGGCCAGCGGGTCCGTCGCGCAGGTGCAGAAGCGCATGGACAAGCTCGCTCCCTACGCAATGCTGCTGATGCAGCCGGTTTTCGCCGGGCTGCTGGCGCTGATGTTCCTGCGGCGACGGATGAAGTATGCCGAGCACTTCGTCTTCTCACTGCATCTGCACGCCTGCTGGTTCGCGGCCTATCTGCTGGCGATCGTGGTGCCGGCCGCATCGTCGGTCATCGCCGCGCTGGTCCTGCTGCATGGCTTCATCGCGTTGAGGACCGTCTACGGCACGAGCTGGTGGGGCAGCGTCTGGCGCGGCGGGGTGCTCGCGGCGCTCTATCTGCCGCTGCTGCTCGTGGGTGTCGTCGGCCTGGTGGTCGGCGCGGCGCTGCTCGGTTGAGCGAAGGGTCGGGCGAGCGACCCGCTAGCCCCCTGCGTCCAGCAGCTCCTGCATCACCTGCTCCAGCTCGTTGAACTCCACCGGCTTCACCAGGTGGGCGTCGAAACCCGCCGCCGCCGTGGCCTCGCGATCGGAGCGCTGGCCCCAGCCGGTGATCGCGATCAGCGCGAGCGGCTCGGCGCCGCGCGTCGATCTCAGTTGTCGTGCGACGTCGGTTCCCGAGAGGCCCGGCAGCCCGATGTCCAGCAGCACCACGCGGGGCTGCGTGCGCTCGAACACGGCGAGCGCCTCCTCGCCGCTGTACGCGACCGTCGCGCGATAGCCCACGCCGCGCAGCACCTCGGCGAGCGTGTTGGCGGCGTCCACGTTGTCGTCGACCACCAGCACCAGGGCCCGTGACTGTGCCTGCGCCATCGTGGCGCGCGTGCCATCGCCGCCGGTCCCCGGCGCGTCCGTCAGCGGGGTCAGGTCGTGATCCGCCAGCGGCAGGCTGACCGTGAAGCGGCTGCCCTGTCCGATGCCGTCGCTCTGCGCGGTGATCGTGCCGTCATGCAGCTGCACGAGCTGCCTGGACACCGCCAGGCCGATGCCCAGCCCCGACGGCGACGCGCCGCGCGCGTCGATCCGCGTGAAGAGCTCGAAGACCCGCGGCTGCATCGCCGGCGCGATGCCGACGCCCCGGTCCGTCACCGTGATCTGCGCCCGATGCCCGACCACCTCGACATGCACGCGCACCTCGCCCGGCTCCGGGCTGTACTTGGCCGCGTTGTCGAGCAGGTTGCCCAGCACCTGCTGCAGCCGCGTCGGATCGCCGTCCACCGGCACCGGCGTCGGCGGCAGCGACAGCGTGACGCGGTGCTTCATCTCGACGTACAGCGGCTCGATCGCCTCCAGCGCCTGCTTCACCACCGTGCGCAGGTCGATGACCTGGCGCTTGAGCTCGACCACGTTGCGCGTGATGCGGCTCATGTCGAGCAGGTCGTCCAGCAGCCGCGCCATGTGCGCCGACTGGCGCGCGATGATGTCCGTGGCCTGCGCGCGGGTGTCGTCCGAGGAAGACTGCCGCAGCATCGCCACCGCATAGCGGATGGGCGCCATCGGGTTGCGCAGCTCATGCGCGAGCGTGGCCAGGAAGGAGTCCTTGCGCTCGCTCTCGCGGCGCAGTTCCTCCTGCGCCGCCGACAGCTCGGTGACGTCCACCGTCGCGCCGATCACCCGCTGCACCTGCCCGTCGTGCGCCGTGATCGGCCGCAGCGAGGTGAGCAACTGGTAGGTCCTTCCGCCGTGCGTCGTGCGCTGCGCGAGGTTCATCGATTGGCCGGTGATCACCGCCTCGCGCACGATGCCGGCGAACTCGGGTTCGCCGACCAGGCTGCCGACTTCCGCGCCGATCAGCGCCTCGCGCGTGAATCCCATCGGCGTGTTGAACGCCCAGGTGTAGCGGCCCATCACGTCGCATTCCCAGGCCATCACCTTGCCGCTCTGCAGCGCGAGGTGGAAACGCTCCTCGGCCGCCTGGCTCGCGCGCAGCGCTTCCTGCTGCGTGGTGACGTCCACCGCGACGCCGTAGGCATGCACCGCGCGGCCTTTCGCGTCCAGGCTCACGTAGCCGTCGAACTGCGTCCAGACGACCTCGTCGTTGTCCGCGCGCGTGATCGGGCAGGCCAGGCTGAAGCGGCCGCCGCTTTCCGTGGCGTAGCGGTAGCGGTCGCGGAAGCGCGCGGCGTCCTGCGCGGACATGCCGGCGAGCATGTCGTCCATCGACGCCCAGGTCCGCCCGAACAGCTGCTTCGCGCCGCCGCCGGTGGTGGCGAAGCCGGTCACCGCGTCCCAGTCCCAGGTGATCATGCGGCCCGCCGCCAGCGCGAGGTTGAGCCGCCGCCGGCTGTTGCGCTCCTTCTGCATCAGACGGCCCGCCCACGCCGACACCGACGCGACCAGCGACCCCGTCAGCAGGAACAGCACGACCAGCGCCGCGTCCGCGATCGAGTTGACCGGGAAGATCTGCCCGACGGGGTCGATCCAGAAATAGAGGATCGCCAGGCTCGCCGCCACCAGGAAGGTCAGCGCGGGCGCGAGGCCGCAGACCAGGCCGACGATCACCAGCGAGGGGAAGTAGGGCAGCAGCGGTTCGCGGCTGTTGAGTGCCGGTTGCAGGAACAGGTTGAGCCAGGTCGCGGCGACGAAGACGAGCACCGCCGCAGGCCAACGCAACCAGAACCTCTCGATGACCATCCGCTGCTCCTCCCCCATGCTGGCGCAGCTCCGATTCGGGCGCCTCGCGTCGTTGCAAATCCTCGCCATAGCACCGCTATGGCTCCGGTTTGCGCCTAGCGAGGCATCCCGAATCGGAGCCGCGCCAGCACGGGGGAGTCGTGCGGTACGTTTATGGGGTGAGCATACCGAGGCAGGGAGGGGAGAGACCGCCGCGCGTGTCCCCAACGTGTGTCGAGCGATGACAGGGCGTTGCGGTCGGCCGCGTGGTGGCCGGGCGGCGGTCGGGTGAGGTTCAGCCCTGGCGCGTGCGCCGCCGCGCCAGCCCGCCGACCGTCAGCAGGCCCGCGACCATCAGCGCGTAGGTCGACGGCTCGGGCACGGCCGCGGCCGTCAGGAAGCCGCGGATCTCGCCGCCCGGCGCGAAGGTCGAGTGCACGTTGAGGTAGGCGTTGCCGCCCGCCAGCCCCGTCGACAAGGCCGCGAAGGCGCTCGCGATCGTGCCGCCGTTGGCGTTGATGAAGGCCGCGTTCCAGCTGCCGGTCTGCGTCAGGTCGAAGGTCTGGTCGTAGCTGCCCGAGGTCACGCCGAGCGGGAAGTTGGGGAAGGTCGGCGTGGTCGTCGCGACCCCCGCGTTGCCGGCGCCCGCCGCCGCCGTGCAGCAGTGGATGTGCGAGGCCGTCGTCGTGCCGGTCAGACCCGCGAAGGTGACCTGCACGCGCATCGTGAAGTCATCGTCGTTGAAGGTCACCCGCGCCAGCCCGGTGCCGGCGGAGGCGTTCGGCGGGAACTCGGCGCCGCCGCTCAGCGGCGCGGTGTACACGATGTCGTGCGCGAGGGCCGGCATCGCGAGGCTCGCCGTCGCGAGCACCACGGCCGCGAGGGGCAAGGACTTCAAACTCATGGACGTCATGGAGGTCTCCTGGGTTCGGCTCCGCAACGGGCTGCGCGGAACTCAGGCGGCGGTATACGTCGATGGCATCGGCCTTGTGCGCGATCGGTGCCGCGGCGAAGGGGCTTGAAGTCGCTCCCGGGGACGGGAGGCAACCGGATGGCGGGAATCCGGTACAGGGGTGGATGAAGCGGGTGTTTGTACGCCAGCGCACAAAGAAAACGGCGCCACGCGGGCGCCGTCTTCGTCGGAGCGGACGTCGCTCAGGCCGGCTTCACCAGCAGCGAACGCGCCCAGGCGTCCGCTTCGCGGGCCGGCGTCTGGCCGCTGACCTGGATGCGGTCCAGCAGCTCGGCGACACGGCCGCGGATCTGGCCGACCTCGGCCATCACGGCGTTCTCTTCGCCTTCGTTGCGGAACTCGCGCGCGACGCTGATGATGCCGCCGGCATTCACCAGGTAGTCCGGCAGGTAGGTGATGCCGCGGGCCTGCAGCGCGTCGCCGTCGGCGGCGGTGGCCAGCTGGTTGTTGGCGGCGCCGGCGATCAATGCGGCCTTCAGCGCGGGGATGGACTGCGCATTCAGCGTCGCGCCCAGCGCGCACGGCGCGACGACGTCGACGTCCGCGGCCAGGATCTCGTGGATGCCGACGGCTTTGGCGCCGAGCTCGGTCTGCGCGCGCGCCACCTTCTCGGCGTTCACGTCGGCGACGACCAGCTTCGCGCCGGCGCGGTGCAGGTACTCGGCCAGGTGCCAGCCCACCGCGCCCAGGCCTTGCAGCGCGACGCGCACGCCTTCCAGCGACTCGCGGCGCAGCACGCGCTTGACGCCTTCGTCGATGGACACGAACACGCCGTAGGCGGTCTTGGGGCTGGGGTCGCCGCCGAAGGCGCCGTCGCGCGGGATGCCCGACACGAACTGCGTGTGCGCCGTCATGCCCAGCATGTCGGCGGTGGTGGTGCCGACGTCCTCGGCGGTGATGTAGGCGCCTTGCAGCGACTGCACGGCGCGACCGAAGGCCGCGAACAGCGCGGCGCGGTCGAAGTCGCCCTGCGGCTTGATGATCACGGCCTTGCCGCCGCCGAAGGGCAGGTTGGCCAGCGCGTTCTTCAGGCTCATGCCCTGCGACAGGCGCAGCGCGTCGTTCAGCGCGGCCAGCTCGTTGTCGTAGCCCCAGAAGCGGCAGCCGCCGAAGGCCGGGCCGCGCGCGGTGCTGTGCACCGCCAGGATCGCCTTCAGACCCGTCACCGGATCGGCGGCCAGCAGCACGCGTTCGTGCGGCGCCTGGTCGGGCAGGCCGAAGAGGGAGGAGGGGATGGCGTCGGTCGAGCCGGCGGCGAGCGCGCGGGCGATGTCGGTGATGGCGTTCATGGGAACCTGCACTTGTGATGCTTGATGCGGACCGGGTCCGCGGACGACCGGCGGCATGGCGCCGGCAATGACGCGCGCTTGTGGCACGCGAAGCCGTGAGTGTAGTTCGTCAGGCTTTCTTCCCCCCGTTCAGGGGGGCGTTCCGGGGCCGCCAGGGGATCGATTGCGTGAAAGCACCCGTCCGGGGACCGGTTCCGCTTCTTAGAATCCGCAGCGCCGCGGAGGCGGCTTTGCCGGAGGTGACACGATCTGCACATGTCGATGCGGGCGGTCCCCCGGGCCACGAGGGAGAACCTTTCATGATCCGTATCGTCACCATCACCTGGGTGATGGCTGTGGCCGCCCTGACGGGCTGCGCCACCAAGCCCCAACTGCCGGTCCAGATGAAGGCCGAGGCCATTGCGCCTCAAGCCCGCGTCGGCGTCGCGCTGACCGCCGTGCCCAAGGCCGACACCTACCTGCCGGGCGCCGGCTGCCTGCTGTGCCTGGCCGCCGCCTCGGTCGCCAACTCGTCGCTGACCGCGCATGCGAAGACGCTGCCGTCGGACGACCTCGCGGCCGTCAAGGCCCAGATCGTCGAGACGCTGAAGAAGCGCGGCGTCGAGGCCGTGGCCATCGACGGCGACTTCGACGTCGCCAAGTTCCCCGAGCGCACCCGCCAGCCCGGCCAGGCCGATCGCGACTTCGCCCGTCTGCGCGACCAGTACCAGATCGACCGGCTGCTGCTGGTGACCGTCGAAGGCGTGGGCTTCCAGCGCACCTATTCGTCCTACTTCCCGACCAGCGATCCGCTCGCCTGGGTCAAGGCCACCGGCTCGGTCGTCGATCTGCGCAGCGGCGCCTACGACTGGCTCAAGCCGGTGGAGATCCGCAAGCCGTCCTCCGGCAAGTGGGATGAGCCGCCGAAGTTCCCGGGCCTGACCAACGCCTATTACGAAGCCATCGAGATGGCCAAGGAGCAGCTGCTGCAGCCGCTGCAGAAGCAGCAATGACCGCCGTCCCCGCTCGCCGCGCACGCCGTGGGGCGTGCGCGGCGGGACTCGTCGCGCTGCTGCTGGCCGCGCGCGCCGTCGCCGCGCCGGTCGACGGCCCGTCCCTCGAATCACCGCAAACGCCCCAGTCACTGCAGCTGCAGTCATCCACGCCGGGCGCTGCGCCCCTGGCCTCGGAAGCCGCTTCCGCTCCGGCGTCGGTCCCCGTGACCGTGCCGGTGCCTGTCGTCCCCCGGCGCTCACTGGCCGTGCGGCTGCCGGCCGAGCCGGCGCCGCGTTTCCGCGCCATGACGGCCAACGACTCGGCGCGGGGCGAGGCCGGCGCCATGATGTACGGACCGGGGCTGGCGGGCTTCTTCGTGGCGCTGGCCACGCACGCCGCCATCAACGACGGCGTGCGCACCGCCGCGCGGGAACGCGAGGAAGCCGCGGCCAACCGGGTGCTGGAGCCCTACCGGCCGGCCATGAACGGCCTGCGTTTCGCGGACCTGCTGCCGCAGGCGGTCGAGGCCTCGCGGATCTCTCACCGCGTGCGCGTGGTCGGTGCCGACGAGGTCGCGGACGAGGACATGACGCTGCGCTTCGCGCCGCTGTTCTGGATGACGCAGGACCATCGCGGCCTGCTGCTGGAAGCCGACGTCGCGATCGTCAAGCGGGGCGACACGGATCCGGTCTGGCAGCGCCACGTGTGGCTGCACGCGCCGCCGGCCCCCTCCACGCTGTCGCCCCAGCAAGCCTGGGCGGACGCCGAAGGCATCCGCCTGCGCGACGCCACCACGGCGCTGCTGGGCCAGGTCTTGCGCCTGGCCACGGAAGGCGCGGCGCAGGACGGCGATCCGTATGCGGCCGGCACCGAACCCGAGCGCACGCTGCGCTACTGGGAAGGGCTCAACAAGCGCTTCGAGCGCGGCACCGTGCTGCGCCGCCAGGACTGCGGCTGGGCGCTGGTGCGCAATCTGCGCGGGGATCTGATGTCGGTGGCGCTGGTCGACGGCCAATCGCCTGCACCGACCACGGTCCCGGGCGACGCCTGCGTGGCGCCGGCGCCGACCTTGGCGGCGGCTCCCGCTCCGGCAGCCACCACGGCCGCCGTCAACGCGGATCCGTCGCCCGCGAAGCCCTGACGGACCCCGGGGAGGCCCGCGCCGGCCGGCGCGCGGCCGTCTCCGCGCGTCAGCCGGTCAGTGTGTCAGCGCCCCATGAAGGCGTCCGAGCGCAGCGTCACGACCAGCGTGTCGCGGTGGCCGGCATGCGCGGGATCGATGGGCTGGATGGGCGTGGTCTCGTGGATGACGCGTTCGTCGTCGAGCAGCAGCAGCGTCCACGGCTCCATCATCGTGAAGCGCTGGCCGCGCGGACCGTCCGCTTCGAAGACGCGCGACTCGCCGCCCTTGATGCCGTGACGTCCCAGCATGAACACCGCCACCAGGTCCACGCCGTCGCGGTGCGCGCCCTCGGGCGTGGGCCGGCCGATGCCGCCCGCGGTGTCGATGCGGAACTGGTGCGCCTCGATGAACCAGGGCCTCGCGCCCTTGAGCCGGTCCGCGACCGAGGCCAGGCCCAGCAGCAGGCGCGGCCAGATCGGCAGGTCGACCGCGGCGGGATCCATGGGTTCGAACCAGCGCTCGATGCCGCCGTGCAGTGCGTTGTAGTCCACCGGCTGCCAGTGCGCCCGATGCGGCGCCAGGCGCACCGACGGATCGGCCTGCGAGTCCACGACGAAGCTCGCGTGCCGCCGGAAGCGGTAGCGGCCGCCGTCGCGCAGGTAGGCGTCGGGGGGCAGGTCGTTCCAGTAGGTCTGCAGCGTGCGCAGATCACCGGCCTGGCAATGCAGCCAGTGCGTCAGGCTCTCGGGGGCGATGACGGTGTGGCCGAGGTTCTGCAGTTGCTGTTCGAACTGCGCGGCGCTGGAGTACGGCGGCGGGAAATGCTTCATGCGCGAAAGTATGGATCGCCGCGACCGGGATGGCGCATGTCACGCCGCGAACGCGGGATTGAGCGGGCGCTGGATGGACGGGCTCAGCCGGCGTGCTTGTCCGCTTCGGACGTGAACGCGTCGGCGTAGAACTCTTCGGCGGGCAGTCCGCAGGACGCGACGAAGTCGCGCTGCGCGGACTCCACCATGATGGGCGCGCCGCAGGCGTAGACCTGGTGCTTCGAGAGGTCCGGCAGGTCGCCCATCAGCACCTGGTGGACGAAGCCGGTGCGGCCGGTCCAGCCGTCCTCGGCCTTGGGCTCGGACAGCACCGGCACGTAGGTGAACGTGGGCATCGCGGCCGCGGTCGCCTCGGCCCACTCGTGCAGGTAGAGGTCGGCCTTGGAGCGGCAGCCCCAGTACAGCGTCACGGGCCGCGTGATGCCTTCGTCCTGGATGCGTTCCAGGATCGCCTTGATCGGCGCGAAGCCGGTGCCCGAGGCCAGCAGCACGATCGGCTTGTCGCTGTCCTCGCGCAGGAAGAAGCTGCCGAACGGGCCTTCCATGCGCAGGATGTCCTTCTCCTTGAGCGCACCGAAGACGTGGTCGGTGAACTTGCCGCCGGGCATGTGGCGGATGTGCAGCTCGATCGCCGGCGGCGTGCCCAGGCGGCTGGGCGCGTTGGCCATCGAGTAGCTGCGCCGCGCGCCGTCGCGCAGGATGAATTCGACGTACTGGCCGGCGCGGTACTGCAGGTTCTGCGTGGCCGGCAGTTGGAGCTTGACCACCGCCACGTCGCCCGCCGGCTTCTCGACGGTGATTACGCGACTGGGCAGCTTCAGCACGGGGAACTCGCCGGCGCCGGGTACGGTGCGGGCTTCGACGGTGCAATCCGTCAGCGGCTTCGAGCAGCAGGTGAGGATGAAGCCGGCGGCTTCGTCCTCGGGCGGCAGCGCCTTGGTCTGGTGCTCGCCGTGCACGACCTGACCCTCCATCAGCCTGCTCTTGCAGGAGCCGCAGGCGCCGTCCTTGCAGCCGTAGGGCAGGCCGATGCCCTGGCGGATGGCCGCGGCCAGCACGGTTTCGTCGTCGTCGACGGTGAAGTTGCGGCCGGCGGGCAGGACGGTGACCTGGAAGCTCATGATGGGGAGGTGACTAAACTAGCCCGCCATTTTGCCCCAGCCCTGTCGAGTCCCTCATGCCCGGTGCCAATCCCGCTTCGCCTTCCGTCAATCGCCGCCGCCGCCGAGGCCGTCTGCTGATCGTCGGCTGCGGCGATGTGGGGATGCGCGTGCTGCGGCAACTCGCCGGGCGCTGGACGGTGTTCGCGCTGACGAGCAGCGCCGCGCGGGTCGATGAACTGCGTGCCGCGGGCGCGATCCCGCTGATCGGCAACCTGGACGACGCCGTGTCGCTGGGGCGGCTGGCGGGACTCGCGGACCGCGTGCTGCATCTGGCGCCGCCGGCCGCGCAAGGCCGGACCGACGAGCGCACCCGGCGGCTGTTGCAGGCGCTGTCGCGCTCCGCGGTCCCGGCGCATCTGGTCTACGCGAGCACCAGCGGCGTCTACGGCGATTGCGGCGGCGCGCGCATCGACGAGACACGCCGCGCGAATCCCTCCAACGACCGCGCGTGGCGTCGCGTCGATGCCGAGGAGCAGTTGAGGCAGTGGGGCCGCGTGACGGGCGTGCCGGTGACGGTCCTGCGCGTGCCGGGCATCTACGCGTTCGACCGCGACGGCGGGCATCCGCGTGAGCGGCTCGGCAAGGGGCTGCCGGTGCTGGCGCGCGAGGACGACGTCTACACCAACCACATCCAGGCCGACGACCTGGCGCGCGCCTGCCTGCTCGCGCTGATGCGCGGCCCGGCGCAGCGGATCCTGCACGCGAGCGACGACAGCGAACTGCTGATGGGCGACTACTTCGAACTGGCCGCCACGATGTGCGGCCTGCCGGCGCCGGCGCGCGTCACGCGCGCCGAGGCACCCGGCGTGTTCTCGCCGATGCAGATGAGCTTCATGAACGAATCGCGCCGGATGGACAACCGGCGCCTCAAGCGCGAGCTGCGCCTGCGGCTGCGCTACCCGACGCCGCGCGAGGGGCTGCTCGCCGTCGAGGAGTGAACGGGGCGGCCGACGTCGAGGGCTGAGGTCGGAGGGCTGCTCAGCGCCGGCGGCTGCCGCGCCAGTAGTTGATCATCAGCCAGGCGCCGAGCATGCCGCCCAGGTGGGCGAAGTGGGCGATGCCGCTGCCGCCGCTGATGCCCAGGAACAGTTCGAGCGCGCCGAAGATGGCGACGAAGTACTTGGCCTTCATCGGGATCGGGGGGAACAGCGGCATGATGACCCGGTCCGGGAACAGCAGCCCGTAGGACAGCAGCAGCCCGAACAGCGCGCCGGAGGCGCCGACGGTGGGCGCGAACGATCCCATCAGCAGCGTGAACACCAGTTGCGCCGCGGCGGCGGTCAGTGCGCTCGCCACAAGCAGCTGCGCGTAGCGCTTGCCGCCCCAGATCGTCTCCAGCTCGGAGCCGAACATCCAGAGCCCGAACATGTTGAAGAACAGGTGCGCGATGCTGCCGTGCAGGAAGGCGTAGCTGATCGGCTGCCAGAACTCGAATCTTCCGGAGTTCAGCGGCCACAGGGCCATCAGGACGTTCATCGAGGCCAGCGGCGGCACGACGATCGGGAGACAGAACAGGCCCACGCAGATCAGCATGAAGGCCTTGGTCACCGGAGGAATGAAGGGCATGGAGCGGGCGTCTTCTGAAGGCACCGCGGACGGCGCGTTGGGAAGGCGCAATGGACCTGGGATCAAGCCAATGCGTTCAGGCCAGTGTAGCCGCGCCGTGCGCAAGACCCGACCCGGGCCGCGCACGGCTTTCCCTTCAGCGTGACCGCAGGAAGCGGAAAGCACGCGGAAAAAAAGCGGAATGAAGTGAGGGGGAAGGACGCGTTGCAGTTGCCAAGACCTGACCACTTCGAGAGTGGTGCCCGGAGCCGGACTCGAACCGGCACACCTTGCGGCGGGGGATTTTGAGTCCCCTGCGTCTACCGATTTCGCCATCCGGGCGTCACGGCAACCTGCTGCGTGCGAGACCGCCATGGACGGGCCATCGACGGTCTGCGGTGCGGCTCTGGAGCGTTGCCGCGGAGGCAACGGTGAGCCGCGAAATGAGAAAGCCATTATGCCACGCGGGAAGATGCCTCCTGAGAGAATGCGCGGCTATGAGTGACGCAAGCGCCTTCGACCCCACGAGCTATCCGACGTTGGAAGACGTCATCGGCAACACGCCGCTGGTGCGGCTGCAGCGCATGCTGGGACCGGAGCTGGCCGCGCGCGGCAACGTGCTGCTGGCCAAGCTGGAAGGGAACAACCCCGCGGGGTCGGTGAAGGACCGCCCGGCCATCAGCATGATCCGGCGCGCCGAAGAGCGCGGCGAGATCAAGCCCGGCGACACGCTGATCGAGGCGACCTCCGGCAATACCGGCATCGCGCTGGCGATGGCCGCGGCGATCCGCGGCTACCGCATGGTGCTGATCATGCCGGAGGACCTGTCGGTCGAACGCGCCCAGACGATGAAGGCCTTCGGTGCCGAGCTGATCCTGACGCCGCGCTCCGGCGGCATGGAGTACGCCCGCGATCTGGCCGAGCAGATGCAGCGCGATGGCAAGGGTCGGGTGCTCGACCAGTTCGCCAACAACGACAACCCGCGCATCCACTACGAGACCACCGGGCCGGAGATCTGGCGCGACACGGGCGGGCGCATCACGCACTTCGTCAGCGCGATGGGGACGACCGGCACGATCACCGGGGTCTCGCGCTTCCTGAAGGAAAAGAACCCGGAAGTGCGCATCGTCGGTGCGCAGCCGGCCGAAGGCTCGCGCATTCCCGGCATCCGCAAGTGGCCTGCCGCGTATCTGCCCAAGATCTACCGTCCCGAGACCGTCGACGAACTGGTGCTGGTCGGCCAGTCCGACGCGGAGGACATGGCCCGCCGCCTGGCGCGCGAGGAGGGCCTGTTCGGCGGCATCTCCGCCGCCGGAGCCTGCTGGGTCGCGATGCAGATCGCGCGTCAGGTCTCGAACGCGACCATCGTGTTCGTCGTCTGCGACCGCGGCGACCGCTACTTGTCGACCGGTGTGTTCCCCGCCTGACGCCGCGCGGCCAATCAGGGATGATGGCCGCATCGCGACACGCAGGCGCTTTCGCGCCCACGCCTCATGAGCTTCCGCTTCTGCCCGCAATGCGCCAGTGAACTGGCTTGGATCGAGCTGCCGGAAGACGGCGGTCCGAAGACCCGGCTGCGTTGCCCGAACTGCGACTTCACCCACTGGAACAACCCGACGCCGGTGCTGGCCGCTGTCGTCGAATGCGTCGACCGCGAGGGCCAGGTCTTGCTCGCGCGCAACGCGGCGTGGCCGGGACCGTTCTTCGGCCTGATCACCGGGTTCATGGAAGCCGGCGAGTCGCCGGAAGAGGGCATCCGGCGCGAGGTGCTGGAAGAGACCTCGCTGGAGGCGCTGGGCGCGACGCTGATCGGCGTCTACGACTTCCAGAAGAAGAACCAGGTCCTCATCGCCTACCACGTGCCCGCGCGCGGCGAGGTCACGCTGTCGCCGGAGCTGGTCGAGTACACGCTGACGCCGCCGGAGCAGCTCGAGTGCTGGCCCGCCGGCACGGGCCAGGCCCTGGCGGACTGGCTGCGCGGACGCGGCATTGAACCGAAGTGGATGGCGCCGCGCCCCTGAACCACCGGCGCCGGCCGACATCGACCGGCTGACTAGAATCCCGCTCATCGCCGCCGGTCATCGGCGGTTAGGACGCTCTCATGGACATTCACAAGGAACTCGACACCCGCGGCCTCAACTGCCCGCTGCCCATCCTCAAGGCCAAGAAGGCCCTGGCGGAGATGGAGAGCGGCCAGTTGCTGAAGGTCGTCGCGACGGACCCCGGCTCGACGCGGGACTTCCAGGCCTTCGCGCGGCAGACCGGCAATGAGCTGGTCGAGCAGAGCTCGGCGGGCGACGAATACATCCACGTGCTCAAGCGACGCTGACTCGCGGAGTCGCCCGGAAACGAAGAAGGCCACGCGATGCGTGGCCTTCGTGCTTCATGACGCGGCAGTGACGGGAAGTCCTGCCGTCAGAAGTTCAGCGCGGTCAGATTTCCAGGGCCTTGAGGTACTCGCGGAAGCTGGCGCCGAGTTCCGGGTGGGCCAGCGCGAGCTCGACGTTGGCCTGCAGGAAACCTTCCTTGCTGCCGCAGTCGTAGCGCTTGCCTTCATAGCGGAAGGCGAAGACCTTCTCGCGACGCATCAGCGCGGCGATGCCGTCGGTCAGCTGGATCTCGCCGCCCACACCGCGCGGCTGCGTGGCGATCTCGCGGAACACGCCCGGCGTCAGGATGTAGCGGCCGGCCACGCCCAGGCGCGAGGGCGCGTCTTCGGGCGCCGGCTTCTCGACCATGTGGGTGAGGTCCATCAGGCGGTCGCTGATGGGCGCGCCGGCCACGATGCCGTAGCGCTTGGTGTGCTCGGCCGGCACTTCCTGGACGGCCAGGATGGAGGCCTGCCATTCGGAGAACTGGTCCACCATCTGCTTGAGCACCGGCGGCTTGCCGACCATCAGGTCGTCGGCCAGCAGCACGGCGAAGGGCTCGTTGACGACCACGCATTGCGCGCACAGCACCGCGTGACCCAGGCCCAGGGCCTTGGGCTGGCGGATGTAGATGCACTCCATGTCGTCCGGCTTGATGGAATGCACCATCGCCAGCAGTTCCTTCTTGCCGGCGGCTTCGAGTTCGGTCTCGAGTTCGAAGGCGGTGTCGAAGTGATCGGGAATGGCGCGCTTGTTACGGCCGTTCACGAAGATCATCTGACGGATGCCCGCCGCGTAGGCTTCTTCCACCGCGTACTGGATCAGCGGCTTGTCGACCACGGGCAGCATCTCCTTGGGCTGCGCCTTGGTGGCAGGCAGAAAGCGTGTGCCGAGTCCAGCAACCGGGAAGATTGCCTTGTTGATGAGGGCCATTTACGTACACTCCGACGGTAATTGCGCCGGCATTCTTGCACGGCGCAGCTGAAAGAAAATCAAACAAACCTCTCCAAACCGCTCATGGCTGTGCTTGTCCTGGAACCGCTGGAGGCTGACGTCATGGAATGGCTGGCGGAGCGCCATGTCATCCAGGTCGCACCCGATCTGGCGGAGGCGCCGCACGCCCTGAGAGAGCATGTTGCGCAGGCCCAGGCAATTTTCTTGCCCGCCTCGATCGCGCTGGATGCGGAGATGGTCCGCAGAGCTCCCCGGCTGCGTGCCGTGGGCCGCATCGGCGCCGGCGCGGAGAACATCGATCTCGAAGCCTGCCGCGCCGCCAACATCGAGGTCGTGCGTGCGCCGACCGCGGCGGCATCGGCGGAAGCCGAGTTCGTCATCGGCGCGTTGCTGGCGCTACTGCGCCGCGTGCCGGTGCAGGGCGCGGACGGCAACTGGGTGGGCAGGGAACTCGGCTGCGCGACGGTCGGCCTGGTCGGCCTCACGCCGTCGGCGCGCCAACTCGCGACGCTGCTGCCGGCCTTTGGTGCGCGCGTGATCGGTTATGACCCGAGCCTGCACCATGCCGACCCGCTCTGGGGTCAGTGGGGCATCGAGCCTTACGGATTGCGCGAACTGATGCAGGCCGCCGACGCGGTCAGCGTGCAGCTGGCCTACTTTCCGCGCTATCGCGGCCTGATCGGCGAGCGGGTGCTGAACTTCTGCAAGCCGTCGCAGGTGCTGGTGTCGACCTCGCACTCGGCGCTGTTCGATGAACAGGCCTTGGCCGATGCGCTGCAGGGCGGCCGGCTGCTGGCCGCGTGGCTGGATCTGATGGAGCCCGGCCTGATGGAGATGGGGCGGCCGCTGCACGGCGTGCCCGGATTGCAGGTCACGCCGCGCATCGCGGCGACGACGCGCGAGTCACGCATGCGCGCCGCGTGGAGCGTGGCGCGGCGGATCTCGGAGATCCTGGCCACGCCCGCCGTTCAGCCTGAGTTCAGGCCGACCCACCCAGGCGCGCTGCCTGATCTTTTAGCCGAACCACGGTGGCGCTGAAGTCGGCGATGCGCTGACGCTCCTGCTCCACGACGGCCGCCGGCGCGCGCGCCACGAAACCCTCGTTGTCCAGCTTGGCCTTGGCCTTGGTGACCTCGCCTTCCAGACGGGCGATCTCCTTGGCGATGCGCGCGTGCTCGGCGGCGACGTCGATCTCCACCTTCAGCGCCAGGCGCGCCGCACCGTGCACCAGCACCGGCGACATCGCGCTCTGCGCGTTGAAGGCGGCCTCGTCCTCGATCAGCTCGACGCTCTGCAGCTTGGCCAGCACCTTCAGCGCGGGCGCCGCTTCACGCAGGAAGGACAGGTCGCCGCCGGCCAGCAGCGGCACGCGGTCCGACGGGCTCAGGCCCATCTCGCCCCGCAGGCTGCGGCAGGTGCCGACGACCGACTTCAGCTGCTCGACCCAGGCGACGGCCTGCGGATCGATGCGCTCGGGCTGGGCGACCGGGTAGGCGGCCGTCACCAGGTACTCGGTGGACTTGCGGCCCGCGATCGGGGCGACGGTCTGCCAGAGTTCCTCGGTGATGAACGGGGCGATCGGGTGCAGCAGACGCAGGATGGTCTCCAGCACGCGGATCAGCGTGCGGCGCGTCGCCCGTTGCGCAGCCTCGTTGCCTTCGGCCTGCGCGGTCTGCAGCTGCACCTTGGCCAGCTCCAGGTACCAGTCGCAGTACTCGTCCCACACGAACGAATAGATCGCGTTGGCCACCTGGTCCAAGCGGTAGTCCGCGAAGCCCTGGGCGACGGCCTGCTCGACCTTCTGCAGCTCGCTGACGATCCAGCGGTCGGCCTGCGAGAACTGCAGGTAGCCGTGGGCGCTGCCGCCAGGCGCGCATTGCTCCTTCGTGTGCTCCACCAGGCCGCAGTCCTGGCCTTGCGTGTTCATCAGCACGAAGCGCGTGGCGTTCCACAGCTTGTTGCAGAAGTTCCGGTAGCCCTCGCAGCGCTTGCTGTCGAAGTTGACGCTGCGGCCCAGCGTCGCCATCGCGGCGAAGGTGAAGCGCAGCGCGTCGGCGCCGTAGCCGGGGATGCCTTCGGGGAATTCCTTCTCCGTGGCCTTGCGCACCTTGGGCGCGGTCTCGGGCTTGCGCAGGCCCTGCGTGCGCTTGTCCAGCAGCGGGGCCAGCTCGATGCCGTCGATCAGGTCGACCGGGTCGAGCACGTTGCCCTCGGACTTGCTCATCTTCTTGCCCTGCGCATCGAGCACCAGGCCGTGGATGTACACGTGCTTGAAGGGCACCTGGCCGGTGAAGTGCGTCGTCATCATGATCATCCGGGCGACCCAGAAGAAGATGATGTCGTAGCCGGTGACGAGCACGGACGACGGCAGGAAGAGGTCCTGCTCGACCGTCTTCGCGGGCCAGCCCAGCGTCGAGAAGGGCACCAGCGCCGACGAGTACCAGGTGTCCAGCACGTCCTCGTCGCGCTTGAGCGCGCCGGTGTAGCCGGCCGCGGCGGCCTTGGCCTGGGCTTCGGCCTCGTCATGCGCGACGAAGATCTCGCCGCCGGTGCCGTACCAGGCGGGGATCTGATGGCCCCACCAGAGCTGGCGCGAGATGCACCAGTCCTGGATGTTGTTCATCCACTGGTTGTAGGTGTTGACCCAGTTCTCGGGCACGAACTTCACCTCGCCGCTGGCGACGACGTCGATCGCCTTCTGCGAGATGGACTTGCCGTCCTTGCCCGGCTTGCGCGTGGCCACGAACCACTGGTCCGTCAGCATCGGCTCGACGATCTGGCCGGTGCGGGTGCAGCGCGGCACCATCAGCCGGTGCTTCTTGACCTCGACCAGCAGGCCCTGGTCCTCCAGCGCCTTGACGATCAGCTTGCGCGCGGCGAAGCGGTCCAGGCCGCGGTACTCGGCCGGGATCTCTTCCATCGTGTCCACGACGGCCGCGTCCAGCGTGAAGATCGTCAGCATCGGCAACTGGTGGCGCTGGCCGACCTGGTAGTCGTTGGTGTCGTGCGCCGGCGTGACCTTGACGACGCCGGTGCCGAATTCCTTGTCGACGTAGTCGTCGGCGATCACCGGCACCAGGCGGCCCGTGATGGGCAGCTTCACCTGGCGGCCGATGAGATGCTTGTAGCGCTCGTCCTCGGGGTGGACCATGACGGCGGTGTCGCCCAGCATGGTCTCGGGGCGCGTGGTCGCGACGACCAGCGACTCATCGCCCTCGGCCATCGGATAGCGGATGTGCCACAGCGAACCGTCTTCCTCCTCGCTCTCGACCTCGAGGTCGGAGACGGCGGACTTCAGGATCGGGTCCCAGCTGACCAGGCGCTTGCCGCGGTAGATCAGGCCTTCGTCGAAGAGCTTGACGAAGGTGTCGACCACGACGGGCGACAGCTTCTCGTCCATCGTGAAGTACTCGTGGCCCCAGGACACCGAGTCGCCCATGCGGCGCATCTGCTGCGTGATGGTCGAGCCGGACTGCTGCTTCCACTCCCAGACCCGGGCGACGAAGTTCTTGCGGCCCAGGTCGTGGCGGCTCTGGCCCTGGCCCTGCAGCTGGCGCTCGACCACGATCTGCGTGGCGATGCCGGCGTGGTCCGTGCCGGGGACCCACAGCGTGTTGTGTCCGCGCATGCGGTGGTAGCGCGTCAACGAGTCCATGATGGTCTGGTTGAACGCGTGGCCCATGTGCAGCGTGCCCGTCACGTTGGGCGGGGGCAGCTGGATGCTGAACGACGGCTTGGCCGTGTCGAGCGTCGGCTCATAGAGGCCCTTGGACTCCCACAGCGGGCCCCAGTGGGCTTCGAGGGATGCGGGTTCGAAGGACTTGGCGAGTTCGGTCATGGGGCGCGCCGCCTTTCAGCGGGGTAGAGCGGTGTCATCTGGGCGAGGGACAAGGTGAGCCGGCGATTGTAGGGCGGCGGGACCCCGCGACGCCCTGTCCGGGCGCCCGGAGACGGGGGACACCCCAGAGGGGGAAGCGCTCCCACCGGGGAGGGGATGTCGAATCCCGACTCCCTGACGCGTCGTGTCAGGAGAGACGCTGCCACCGCCGCGTTTCTGCCGCGTTTCGCCCAGTACCCCCCTTGGAGGCATTCCCTCGGACAGGGCAACGGCGATACAAAACGAAAAACAGCGATACCACGGTGAGATGCCCTGGCGAGGGGGCATGGGAATCATGGCGACATGGATTCACCGCCCGGACACCCGGGCTTTACCGAGGAATTGCAACATGCATCTGTTTCGACGCTGGAGCCATCACCATGAACGTCAGCACGCTCACTTCGACCACCCTGGTCGTCTCGGTCCTTTCGGCCCTGTGTGTGACGACGGCTACTACGGCCCGCTGCCTGTCACCGGCCCCTGGTACCGCTTCGGCGGTTTCGGCGGCTTCCCCTGGGGGTGGGGCGGCCTTGGACACGGGCATGGCGGGCGGCATGGTCATGGACGCGGGCATGGACCCTGGCATGGATCCGAACATGGATCCGGACACGGCCGCCACGGCCACCACGGTCGCCCTGGTCACCACGGCGGTGATGGGTGGCACGGCCTCGGCGGGGGCTTGGGATCCGATGCCCACCACGCCGGCCGCGGCGAGAGGCTGCAAGCCCGGGCCCGCGCCTTTCTGGACCTGAGCGACAGCCAGTCCGAACTGCTGGAGCGGCTGGTCGGCCAGCTCGCCACGGCGCGGCGCGCGGTCAAGGCACTGGCGCGCGGCCCGGAGGTCGCCCGGCTCGTGGAGAGCGAGAACTTCCGCCGCGAGGAGGCGCAGGAACTCTTCGACGGCCAGATCGAGGCGCTGCGCGCAACGGGCCCGGCGCTGGTGGCCGCCTTCGGCGATTTCTTCGACGCCCTGGACTTCGACCAGCAGCAGATGCTGCGTTTCATGCTGCGCCGGCTGCGCCGCCGCGCGGGTCGAGGGGAGGGCCGGGGTGAAGGCCGGGCTGGAGGCCGGGAGCGCCATGATGGGCGCGACGGTACCGACGACCGGAGCCTCTGATGGACAGCCGCGACTGCCGGCAGCCCCCGGGGCTGCTGCGGCCGGTCATCGACCGCAACCGCTGCGAAGGCAAGGGCGATTGCGTCGAGGTCTGCCCGTACGGTGTCTTCTCGGTCGGCACGCTGCCGGTGGACAGGCGCAAGGAGCTGAACCTGTTCGGCAAGCTGCGCGGCTACGCGCACGGCTGGCAGCAGGCCTTCACGCCGAACGCCGACGTGTGCCGCGCCTGCGGCCATTGCGTCAAGGCCTGTCCCGAACGGGCGATCACGCTGGTCCGGCACGGCCACAATGGACGCCACGATGCATCGATTGCTGCTGATTGACGACGACGAGGCGCTGGCCGCGCCGCTGGCGAGCTACCTGGCGCGCTTCGACTTCGCGCTGAGCGCGGTGACGCGGCCCAGCGCCGCGCTCGCGCGCCTGGCCGAGGAGCGTTTCGACGCGCTGATCCTGGACGGCATGCTGCCGGAGATGGACGGCTTCGCGTTCTGCAAGCGCGTGCGCGGCGGCACGGAGCCGTGGCGCGAGATCCCCATCCTGATGCTGACCGCGCGCGGCGATCTGACCGATCGGGTGGTCGGCCTGGAGCTGGGCGCGGACGACTACCTGTCCAAGCCCTTCGAGCCGCGCGAACTGGCGGCGCGGCTGCAGACCATCCTGCGCCGCACGCGCCTGGCGCCGGCCGCGGCCGTGCCGGCGACGACGCTGCGCTTCGCGGGCCTGGACATCGACACGGCACGCCGTGTCGTGACGGTGGCGACGGGCCCGGTCGAGCTCACCAGCACCGAATACGAGCTGCTGGTGATGCTGGCGCGCGAGCCGGGCCGGGTGTTCTCGCGCGACGAGATCCTGAACCAGCTGCGCGGACAGGAGGCGGACATCTTCACGCGGGCCGTGGACATCCTCGTCAGCCGGATGCGCCGCAAGCTCGAACCCCTGGAAGCGCTCAAGACGCTGCGCAACGCGGGCTACTGCTTCGCGCTGCCGGCGGCGGGCGCGGCGGGCGAGGGGGACGCATGAACGATCCGCGCCACCCCTACGACCACTGGAACGACCCGCGCCAGCGCCACGCGCACCGCGAGGAATGGCGGCGCCGCGCGCGGCAGATGCGGCGCGTTCACAAGCTGGAGAAGATGCGCCGCTGGGCGGAGATGGAAGCCAAGGGCATCCCCTTCCCGCGCGAGCGCGGCTGGCGCTGGCACATGCGGGCGCGCAACCGCTGGCACCAGCGCTGGCACCGGCATCACGCGCAGTTCAAGCATTCGCTGGGCGCGCGGCTGATCGCGATCTTCGTGGTGCTGGCCTGCGCCGGGATCGGGATCCTGTGGGCGGCGATGCAGTTCGAATACGGCCTGCTGTGGGCGGTGCCTCTGCTGCTGTTGGTGACAGGTCTTGCCTATGGCGGGATCCGTCATCTGGTAGGACCGCTGCGGGAACTTGCGGCCGGCGCGGAGGCCTTCGGGCGGGGCGATCTCGAGCATCGCGTCCCCATTTATCACCGCGACGAGATCGGCGACCTGGCGCACCGCTTCAACCAGATGGCCGAGGACATCCAGGCGATGCTCGACGGCAAGCGCGCGCTGCTGCTGGCGATCAGCCACGAGCTGAGAAGCCCGCTGACGCGGGCGCGGCTGCATGCGGAGCTGGTCGATGAGAGCGCGTCGAAAGCGTCGCTGCTGGACGAGCTCGGCCAGATGCGCGAGCTGATCTCCGCGCTGCTGGAGAGCGAGCGCCTGGGCAGCGGGCACCGCGCGCTGCAGGTGAGCGACTGCGACCTCGGCGCGCTGGCGCGGGAGCAGGACCAGCGGGGTGTCGCGCTGCGCGTCGACCGGGACCTGCCGGTGCTGAAGCTCGATCGCATGCGGGTGCAGCTGCTGCTGAGGAACCTCGTCCACAACGCGTTGCGGCACAACGATCCGGACGCCGGACCGGTGATGGTGTCCGTCGAGCGCGACGGCGAGGGCGTGAAGCTCACCGTGCGCGATCACGGACCGGGCGTGCCGCCCGAAGCGCTGCCGCAGCTCGGCCAGCCGTTCTTCAGACCCGACGAGGCCCGCGCGCGCAGCGAGGGCGGCGTGGGCCTGGGCCTGTCGCTGTGCCGGCTCGTCGCCGAGGCGCATGGCAGCCGGCTGGCGCTGCGCAACGTGCAGCCGGGGTTCGAGGCCGTGGTCAGGTTCCCGTGAGGCTTTCCCGCAGTGCTTCCGAGGTGCGCAGGAGACTCCCTGACCTGCGGTCTCAGACCAGCACGGCCGCGATCGCGTAGTCCTGCGGCCCCTGCACGACGTTGGAGGCGATCACCGTTATCGTCCACGCGCCCTTGGCGGCCTTGGCCACCTGCACGACCTCGACGTTGTTGCGCGTGTCCATCGCCATCGCGCCGCCCGCGGTGCTCGCGAGGTTGCCGACGTGGCGCGCGCCGTCCGGTGCGGTGACCACCAGGTTCAGGTTGTTGATCAGCCCCTTGCCGGGGAAGTCCGAGTAGGCCATCACCACCCGCAGCGTGCGGCTGGCGCGGGTCACCTTCAGCGCCTGGTTCACGAGCTGGCCGCTGCTCAGGCCCTTGCCGTCGAGGGTGAGCAGGACGGACTTCGTCGACCGGTCGAGGTTCACCGCGCCGTGGCCCTGGTGGTTGTCCAGCAGCGTGCCGGCGGGCGCCGTCTTCGGCAGCCGGCGTGCGCCGGCGATCAGCAGCGCCTTCAGCAGCGCGGCCGTCGGGGCGGCGATCTTGCGCCGGGTGCGCAGGAACTCGCGCAGCAGCGCCAGCGCGCCCGAGGTCAGCGGCGTGGCCATGCTGGTCCCGCCCATGTGGAAGTAGAGCTTGCTCTTCGGGAACGCGGCCCACGCGAAGTTGTTGGCCGCCAGCTGCGTCGAACGCGTCGACAGGATGAAGGTCCCCGGCGCCACGACGTCGGGCTTGATGCGCCCGTCCAGTGTCGGGCCGCGGCTGGAGAACGCCGCTACCTGGTCGGCGCTGTTGGCCATCGGATCGGCCTTGTAGGGCGCGACCGGGAAGTCGTCCGGCCACCACGCGCCGTAGCGGTCGGCGTCGAACTCGGGCCGCAGGTTCTCGCTCGCGCCGACGGTGATGCAGTTCTTCGCCGTGCCGGGCGAGGTCACGCTGCCCGCGTTGATCTGGCCGTCGCCGTCCGAATCGGTGCCGTCGTTTCCGGCCGCGATCACGAAGCACATGTCCTTGCGCTTCCAGACGAAGGCGTCGAACTGGCTGCATTGCTCGTCGTAGTCGCCGGGGTCGCCGCCGCCCCACGAGTTGGAATGGATGCGCGCGCCCTGGTCGTAGGCGAACTGGAACAGGCCGGAGAGGTCCGACGGCAGTCCGGCCAGCACGAAGCGCTCGCCCTTGAGCCGGGCGGGCGCGCTCGCCTTCCAGCGCATCTGCTGCTCGATCGCCTGGAAGACCAGCTTCGCCTGCGGTGCGTGGCCGCTGATCGGCTTGGCGAGCGTGGCCGATGCGCTGCCGTTGCCGAGCACCGAGCCCGCGACGTGCGTCCCATGGCCGGAGTCGAGATCCGCCGGCCCGTCGTCGGCACCGGCGTTGGTGACGTAGACCTGCCAGTCCGGCGTGACCGGATAACTCTTGATCGCGGCGATGCGGCCGGCGAAGTCGGGATGGATGGTCGCGGGATCGCCGGTGTCCAGGCCGGTGTCGCAGACGGCGACGGTCTCGCCCTTGCCGGTCAGCTTGAACCCGCTGGCCTGGAGGGCCGCGTGGGCATTGCCCATCAGCGTCGTGGCCACGTTGTTGGAGGTCCGCGGCACCACGCGCTCGCGGATGTAGCGCACGCCGTGCACCGCGGACAGCGCGCGCACCTGGTCGCGCTGCTGCTTGGCCGTGCCGTCGGCCTCGAAGCGGACCTTGAGCACGCGGGCGCGCGGGTTCGAGGACACGACGGAGAAACCCAGCTGGCGCGCGGCGCGTTCGATCGCACCGAGGTCGGCGGCGTCGAAGACCTCGACGACCAGAAGGTCCGGCACCACGCGGCGACGCGGCAGTTCCTGCGCGCCGCCCGGCGCGGCGAGCGCGGGCGCCACGCGGTCGGCATGGGGCAGATGTCCGGCCCAGCGCACCATCGGCAGGGCCTCGATGGCGCGGATCGCGGCCTCGTCGGCCTTGACCACATAGGCGAAGCCGCTCATCGGCTGGCGCAGGGTGGCGCCGGCCGCGCTCAGCTTCGCCAGCCACGGCCGCTTGACCGGCCCGATGAACTGGACGACGTAGTGATGGGCGCCCGGCAGCAGCGCGGCGGCCTTGCTCGCGAGCGAGCGCGACTTGGCGGTGCGCGCCGCCGGATCGGTCGTGCCGCCGCCGAGCTCGAGCTGGTAGTGCTCGGACATGTCCTCGACGGGGAACTGGCGCACGAGCCGCGCCGCGTCGTCGTCCCCGGCGTCGACGAGCACGAACGCGGGATAGCGCTCGATCACGCGCGCCTCGGGCGCGACCGCGGCGACGTCGGCGGGCGTCGCGAAGATTTTCAGCATCGTCATGTCGGTTCTCCTCGGCGCGCCGCGTCGAATGCTGAAGTGTGGTGCACGCCGGTCCGGACTTCACCTTCAATGTGGGGATGCGGGCTGCGCCTGACCGCGTCCGACCGCGGACGGCGACTGCTGACGACGGCTCGTGACGGCTCGTGATGACAACCGACGGCTGGCGACGACGGCCGACCGACTCATGCGAGTGGCCTCTGGCGATCCGCCTACCGAGACGAGTCGGTCTCCCAACGAGAACCTGTGTGGCGCCGATGCCATCGATTTCATCGAATCGATTTCATTGATCTTTTCGTGCCAAGTCTTGCGGGTGTCGCGGGGAAGATGCATCTCCCGCGTCGTCAGGCGCGGTCCATGTCATCCCGACGAAGGTGATGTTTATGAATTGATCCGATCAGACTGGAGCTGTCCATGTCCCCGATGTCCTTCTCTCAAGCCGGCGCGTCCGGCGCCTCTTCCGCTGCTTCCGCTGCTTCCGCCTCCGCCCGCTTCCACGGTCCGGCGGCCTTCCACGCCAGCCTTGACGACGAGCTCGACGATAACCCCGGTGCCGCGTTCGCCGCGATGGCCCTCGACGCGGACGGCGGCGGCGGTGTGCCGCCCGCGCCGCCGCCGCCGATGACCGCTGCTGCGGCGCCGGCCCCGCGTCCCGCGAAGACGCTGTTCATGCAGCGCCGTCTGCTGGAACTCCGCCCGCTGCTGCGCCTGAACAACGAGGCGTTCGAAGCCTTCCTCTACCAGTCGCGCATGTACCCGACGCTGAGCCGCTTCGCGCCGGGCAACGTCGAGTACTGCGTGCCGCGTCGCGACATCACGGTCGGCCTGGCGATGAAGACGCTGCGCGAGCGCATCGAGCACGCCGCGGTGATCGCCGAGCTGGTCTGCCGCCTCAAGCGCGACGACGACGAGGAGGGCGCGCTGTGCAACGACGACGAGGCCGTGGTCGCGACCGCGGCCATCCGCGACGACCTGCGCGAGGCCCTGGGCATGCTCGGCGTCTACGAGCAGGCGATCCGCGACGGCGTGCCGGTGGTGCAGTACCACGAGCCGGTGCACGAGCCGGTGAACGAAGCGGCGTGAAGCGGCGTGAAGCGCCGGGCGGGCACTGCCCGTCGCGGCCCGGTAAGCCGCGGGTAAGTCGGGGGAGTGGAGGATGCGCCCTTAACATCGGCGCATCCGCCTTTCCACTGCCCATGAACCGAATTGCCCTGGTCGAGGATCACGTCCGGCTGGCTGGCCTGATCCGTCAGGCCCTGCAAGCCGCCGGCATTCCCACGGACGTCTTCCACGCGATGGAGGCCGCCTGGGTGGCGCATCGCGACGTCGGCTACGCGGCGCTGGTCATCGACCGGGGGTTGCCCGACGGCGACGGCCTGTCGCTGGTCAAGCGCCTGCGCGCCGCGCATCAGGGCACGCCGTGCCTGATGCTCACCGCGCGCGACGCGCTGCACGACCGCATCGACGGGCTGGAATCCGGGGCGGACGACTACCTCGCCAAGCCTTTCCCGATGGAGGAACTGGTGGCGCGCGTGCGGGCGCTGATGCGCCGGTCCGTGGCGGTGCGGCCGGCGCGTGCCGTCTTCGGCGACATCGAGGTCGTGATCGAGGAAGCGCTGCTGGTGCGCGGCGAGGTGTCGGTGGCGCTGGCGCCGGCGGAGCTGCAGATCGCCATCGCGCTGGTGCAGCAGCAGGGACGCACGGTGCGACGGGCGGCGCTGGAGGCCGCGGCCTGGGGCTTGTCCGAGGCCGTGACCCCGAACGCGCTCGATGTCGCGCTGCATCGCCTGCGCAAGAAGCTGAACTCGCTCGGCTCCGGGCTGCGCATCGTCAACCTCAGGAACCACGGTTATGCGCTCCAGGATCCGGTGGCCGAATAGCCTGCGCAACCGCGTGCTGGCGGTGCTCGGTGCCAGCATGCTGCTCAGCGGCGTGGTGGTGAGCGTGGCGTCCATGGTGCTGTGGGAGCCGTTCTCGCGCTGGGTGTTGCGCGACCAGATCGAGGACAACGGCGAGGCGATCGCGCGGCACCTGCGCTACGACGCGCAAGGGTGGCCCGTCGGCATCGATGAAAAGGCGATCGAGCCCTGGCTGTTCGACAGCCTGCGCCACGAGGTCATGCTGCGCGTGGCGGACAGGGAGGGCTACGTGGCCTATGCGTCGGACGGCATCAAGACCACGATCGCGCCGGAGGGCAGGGAGTTCGAGCCGCGACGGCAGTCCTTCGTCTTCAATCGCCAGGGCATCGCGATGCACGGCGCGACCGTGCCTTTCGATCACGCCGGACGCCGCTGGTACGTGCAGTTCGCCGTCACCGACCGCATGGTGCTGCAGATGCGGGAGTCGATCGGCTTCGACGTCTTCCGCCAGGGCCTGATCGCGCTCGGGGCGACCTTCGTGCTGATCTTCCTGATCACCATCCACGTGGCGCTGCGGCAGGCCCTGCTGCCGGTGCGCGCGGCCTCGAGCGCCGCGCGGCGCATCGCGCCGCGGACGCTGGCCGAGCGCCTGCCGACCACGGACCAGCCGCGCGAGTTGCGCCCGCTGGTCGAGGCCTTCAACGCGGCGCTGGACCGGTTGCAGGGGGGATTCAAGACGCAGCAGGAGTTCCTGTCGAATGCCGCGCACGAGCTGAAGACGCCGCTGGCGCTGATCCGCGCGCAGGTGGAGCTGGCGGACGAAGGCCCGTGGCGCGACCAGGTGCTGGACGATGTCGACCGCGTCGCGCGGCAGGTGCAGCAGTTGCTGCTGCTGGCGGAGGCCAGCGAGCAGCGCAACTACCGTGTCGAGGCCATCGATCCGACGCCGGCGCTGCGCGAGGTCTTCGAGTTCATGGAACGCGTGGCCGCGAGGCACGACGTGACCCTGGGCCTGCACGTGAGCCCGTCGCTGCGCTCCTGGCGGGCGGACCGCGGGGCGCTGTTCACGCTGCTGAAGAACCTGCTGGAGAACGCGATCCAGCACAGCCCGCCGGAGAGCGTGGTCACGCTGATGGCGGGGCCGGAGGGCTTCACGGTCGCGGACCAGGGCAAGGGCGTGGCGGAGAAGGACCTGCCGCGCATCTTCGAGCGCTTCTGGCGCGGCGCGGACCGGCGGGAGCAGGGGGCAGGACTGGGGCTGGCGATCTGCACGGAGATCGCGTCGGCGCATGGTTGGCGCTTGAGCGCGCATCGGCGGGCGCCGGGGCCGGGGCTGGAGGTGCGGTGTGACATGGCGATGGCGACCGAAGGCACGGCAGCCGCTATTCTGGTGACATGCAGCCCCGTCACCGATCCATCGTCGTCCGAAGCGCGACAGGCATTGCGCTCCTTCTCTGCCTGACTGCTTGCCAGAGCCTGCAGCCTGAGGACGACTGGGTGCCCACGACCGAGGCGATCTCCGTGTTCAGCACTGAGCAGGACGCCACCTCTGTGGCCACAGGCCATCCAGGTGCCGTGCCCCGGATGATCGTCCGTGAGTCGGACCTGATCGTGATCGGACGCCGGACCTGCGACGCCGGCGCGGTGCAGGTCAAGGCACCGGACGGATCGACGGGATGGTCGGTGGCGACGTCGCTCAAGAACGCCGGCGCCTGTCCGTTGCCAGACGCGCGCAGCTGACGCCGTCGTCTCGTCCGGGGCTGACCCGGCTCCCACCGGGCCGCTTCGTGGCTATCATCCCCGCGATCAAGGAGACAACGACATGAAGACACGCTTCTGGATGGCGCTCGCGGCGGGCGCGCTCTTGTCCCTGACGTCCCTGTCGGCGGCGGCCCAGGAGGTCACGTTGACGCGGCTCGATTGCGGCAACGGCACCAACGACCCCCGGCGCTTCAGCGACACCTTCGCCTACACCGAGACGACCAAGCCCTTCACCTTCAGCTGCTACGTGATCCGGCACGGCTCGGACGTGATGGTCTGGGACACCGGCTACCTGCCGGGCTCCGCGCCCAACGCGACCAACAAGCCGCTGGGCGATCTGCTCAAGCAGATCAAGGTCGATCCCGCCGACGTGAAGTTCGTCGGCATCAGCCACTACCACGCCGATCACACCGGCCAGGTGAGCCTGTTCAAGAACGCGACGCTGCTGATCGGCAAGGCCGACTGGGAGGCGATCAACGCGACACCACCGGTGGCCGGCGCGAACGCGAAGGGCTTCGCCGAGTGGATCGCCGAGAAGCGCAAGGTCGACGCGCTGACTGCGGACAAGGATGTCTTCGGCGACGGCACCGTGATGGTCCTGCGCGCCCCGGGCCATACGCCGGGCCACAGCATCCTGCTGGTCCGCCTGAAGGACATGGGACCGGTGATCCTCAGCGGCGACTCCGTCCACTTCCACGAGAACTACGAGCACGACGGCGTGCCGGGCTTCAACGACGACCGCGCCCAGACGCTCGCCTCGATCCAGCGCGTGAAGCAGATCGAGAAGAACCTCAAGGCTACGGTCATCATCCAGCACGACCCGCGCGACATCGGCAAGCTGCCGGCCTTCCCGGCGGCGGCGAAGTAGCGCTCGACGACGGAGCGCCCGAAGCGCTCCGAGCCTCAGCGAGCCGCCGCGGCTGCCCGCGCCGCGTGCAGCTTGCGGTAGCTGTCGATCAGGCGGTGATGCCGGTCGAGGCCTTCCAGCTTCATGCTGGTCGGCGTCAGGCCGTAGAAGCGCACGCTGCCGTCCACGGACCCGAGGACCGCATCCATGCGTTCGTCGCCGAACATCCGGCGGAAGTTGACGACGTAGTCGTCGAGCGCCAGCTCGTCGTCCAGCAGCACTTCCAGCACCACGTTCACGGCCTGATAGAACAGGCCGCGCTCGACCGTGTTCTCGTTGTATTGCAGGAAGGCGCCGACCAGTTCCTGCGCCTCTTCGAGCTGCTGCAAGGCCAGATGAATCAGCAGCTTCAGTTCCTGGATGGTCAACTGACCCCACACCGTGTTCTCGTCGAACTCGATGCCGATCATCGTGGCGATGTCGGTGTAGTCGTCGAGCTCGCTGTCCTCGAGGCGTTCCAGCAGCGCTTCCAGTTGCTCGTCGTCCAGCCGGTGCAGGTTGAGCACGTCCTCGCGGAACGACAGGGCCTTGTTGGTGTTGTCCCAGATCAGGTCCTCGACCGGATAGATCTCCGAGTAGTCCGGCACCAGGATGCGGCAGGCCGTCGCGCCCAGCTGGTCGTACACGGCCATGTAGGACTCCTTGCCCATGTCGTCGAGGATGCCGAACAGCGTCGCGGCTTCCTCGGCGTTCGAGTCGGCGCCTTCGCCGGAGAAGTCCCACTCGACGAACTCGTGATCGGCCTTGGCGCTGAAGAAGCGCCACGACACGATGCCGCTGGAATCGATGAAATGCTCGACGAAGTTGTTGGGCTCGGTGACGGCGTTGCTCGCGAAGGTGGGCCGGGGCAGGTCGTTCAGGCCTTCGAAGCTGCGGCCCTGCAGCAGTTCCGTCAGGCTGCGTTCCAGCGCGACCTGCAGGCTGGGATGCGCGCCGAAGGAGGCGAACACGCCGCCCGTGCGCGGGTTCATCAGCGTCACGCACATCACCGGATAGACGCCGCCCAGCGACGCGTCCTTCACCAGCACCGGGAAGCCTTGTTCCTCCAGGCTGCGGATGCCGGCCACGATGCCGGGGTATTTGTCCAGCACGTCCTGCGGCACGTCGGGGAGGGCGATCTCGCCTTCCAGGATCTCGCGCTTGACGGCACGCTCGAAGATCTCTGACAGGCATTGCACCTGCGCTTCCGCCAGCGTATTGCCGGCGCTCATGCCGTTGCTGACGTACAGGTTCTCGACGAGATTGGACGGGAACCAGACCACCTCGCCGTCGGAGCGCCGCACATAGGGCAGCGCGCAGATGCCGCGCTCCACATTGCCGGAGTTGGTGTCGATCAGGTGCGAGGCGCGCAGTTCGCCGTCGGGGTCGAACCAGGCGAGGCAGCGCTCGTCGAGCAGCCCTTCAGGAATCGCATCGTCGGGGCCGGGCTTGAACCAGCGCTCATCGGGGTAATGCACGAAGGCGGCGTTGGCGATGTCCTCGCCCCAGAACACGCCCGCGTAGAAGTGGTTGTTGTTCAGGCGCTCGATGTACTCGCCCAGGGCCGAGGCCAGGGCGCTTTCCTTGGTGGCGCCCTTGCCGTTGGTGAAGCACATCGGTGAGTGCGCGTCGCGGATGTGCAGCGACCACACGTTGGGCACCAGGTTGCGCCAGGAGGCGATCTCGATCTTGATGCCCAGGTTCGCCAGGATCGCCGTCATGTTGGCGATGGTCTGCTCCAGCGGCAGGTCCTTGCCCGGGATGTAGGTCGCCGCCGTCGAATCCGGATTCAGCGTCAGCAGCGCCTGCGCGTCGGCGTCGAGGTTCTCGACCTCCTCGATCACGAACTCCGGCCCGGCCTGCACCACCTTCTTGACCGTGCAGCGGTCGATGGAGCGCAGGATGCCCAGGCGGTCCTTCTCGGAGATGTCCGCCGGCAGCTCGACCTGGATCTTGAAGATCTGCTGGTAGCGGTTCTCCGGGTCGACGATGTTGTTCTGCGAGAGGCGGATGTTCTCGGTCGGGATGTCGCGCGTGACGCAGTACAGCTTGACGAAGTAGGCCGCGCACAGGGCCGAGGAGGCCAGGAAATAGTCGAACGGACCCGGCGCCGAGCCGTCGCCCTTGTAGCGGATGGGCTGGTCGGCGATGACCGTGAAATCATCGAACTTGGCTTCCAGGCGAAGCTTGTCGAGAAAGTTGACCTTGATTTCCATGGGACTGCTCTGAAACGAAAAGGGGGGCGGCTGCGGCGGGCGGCGACGGCCAGCGACAACCAGGCGGGCAGGGGACGATCCTTGCCCGCGGGAATCCCTCCATTGTCGCCGGCTCGGATCGACCGCTCGGATCGACCCCTTGAATCGACTCCTTGAATCGAACCCTCGAATCGAGCGCTCAGCGCAGTCGCTGCATGACCTCGTCCGTCAGCGATGCCGGCGGCAGCGCCGCGGCATCCAGTCGCAGGTCCGGTGACTCCGGCGTCTCGTACGGCGAATCGATGCCGGTGAATTCGGCGATCTCGCCGCGGCGGGCGCGTCGGTACAGGCCCTTCGGATCGCGCGCCTCGGCGACGTCGAGCGGCGCGTCGACGTACACCTCGAGGAACGCGTGCGGGGCACACAACGCTCGTGCGTGCGCACGCGCCTCGCGGAACGGCGACACCAGCGCCACCACCGCGACGACCCCCGTGTCGGCCAGCGCGCGCGCCGCCATGGCCGCGCGGCGAACCTGCTCGTCGCGGTCGGCCCGCGAGAAGCCCAGGTCCTGGCTGATCTCTCGGCGCAGCACGTCGCCGTCGAGCAACTGCGCGGATCGTCCCTGCGCCTGCAGACGCTCGACCACCGCGGTCGCGACCGTCGTCTTGCCGGCGGCCGGGCGGCCAGTGAACCACACGATCATGGTGTCGCCGCGATCGGGATGCGCGCCAGCAGCCCGTCGCCGAACTGCTCGTGCAAGGGCAGGTCGCGCCGATGCGCGTAGCCGATGAAGCAATCGCAGCGCAGGCGGCTGCAACGGCGCTCCTTCAGCACCTCGTCGAGGGCATCCGCGTAAAGGTTGCCCAGGCGCTGCGGGATGAAGTGGCAGCGGGTCAGTTCGCCGTCGCCGTCGACCGACAGCACCTCGGACCCGGCACGGCATGCCGCGCCGCGCGACGGCGGCGGTGCGTGCTGCAGTCCGAACCACGGATCGATGGCCTCCATCCAGGCGAGGTCGTCCGCGGTGTAGTACCCCGGCCCGCGCCGGTCGTACGCGTTGAGCCAGACGCTGCTGCCCGACGGCAGCGCCGCGCGCAGCGCATGGATGTCGTCGTAATGCTCGCGCCGAGCGACCACGCCCACCGAATGGCGCACGCCCATCGCATCCAGCCGCTGCGTGCGTTCGACGAAGCGCGCCAGCGTCGTCTGGCCGGGGTGATAGGTGCACCACAGCGACAACTTGCCCGCCGGCGCGTCGGCCAGCCAGGCGAGCGGTCCGGACAGGTTGGTCTGGAGAGCGACCTGGGACACGTGCGGCATCGCGGCCAGCGCGAGCATCGCCTCGCGGTAGTGCCGCCGCACGAGCGCCTCGCCCCAGGGCGTGAACAGCACGCGCAGCGGCCGTGTCTGGCCGGCCGCCCAGGCGACGAACCGGGCCACTTCGGCCGCGTCGCGCGCCAGCGTGGCCCGCGAGTCGCGCCGTTTGGCGAACGGGCAGTAGCCGCAGGTGTAGTTGCAGCTCTCCAGACTGCCCCGGTAGAGCAGGGTCAGCAGGGGCGGGGTCTGCAGGGGCAGGGTCAGCATGTGTCGCCGGCACTCATCCCGCGCACCCGCGTCGAGGCGAGCCACGGCCCGATGGTGTCGGCGTAGGCGATGCCGCGCTCGTTCAGCGCGAGCAGCGTCCCATCGTCGTCCGCCAGCTCCAGGGCGACCAGTTCACGCAGCTGCGGCAGCTCGTCCAGGACATCGGCGCCGAAGCGCTGCGCATAGGCCGCGTGCGACAGGCCCGGCTCGGTCAGCAATGACTGGATGACGTGGCGTCGCCGCTGCTCCTCGCCGTCCAGCTCGAAGCCGTAGCGTGCGTGCGCGAACTGTCCGTCGTCGTGCGCGATGAAGTCCTGCACGATGTCGCGCGTGGCGGCGCGCTCGACCGCGTAGTGGGTGGACCAGTGCAGCGTGCGTGTGTAGGAGCGCGCGCCCGCGCCCAGCCCCACCATGCCGTCGTCCTGGCAGCAGTACACCGGGCCGTCGTCCTGCGGCGCATGCGGCGCGCGGAACATGCGCATCGAGACCTGGCGGTAGCCGGCCGCGCGCAGGCGATCACGCGCGAGCAGGTAGAGCGTCTGGCGCAGATCCTCGCCGCCCTTGCCGTCGCCCATTCCGCCGGCTACCTCCCCGCTGATTCCGCTGCTGATTCCGCCGCCTGCTCCGAGCTGATCGGCCCGCCGGATCGCCAGCTTGCCCAAGCCGGTGGGCGCGCGCACGTAGAGCGGGTACAGGTAGAGCTCCTCCGGCGCGAAGGCCAGCGCGCTGTCGAGCGACGCCAGCCAGCTCGCCGGCGTCTGGCCGGCGATGCCGTAGATCAGGTCCAGGTTCATCACCTCGAAGCCGGCGTGGCGGATCTCCGCGATCGCCTCGGCGACGACGCGGTTCTGCTGCGGTCGCGCCAGCGCCCGCATCTCCGCCTCGGCGAAGCTCTGGATGCCCATGCTGACGCGCCGCACGCCCATGGCGCGGCAGACCTGCAGGCGCTCGCGCGTGACGGTCTCCGGCGAGACCTCGATGCCCGACGGCGTGGCCGCGAGATCGATGCCCAGCCAGCGCCCGGCGCCCGCGTAGATCCGCTCGAGCTGACCCGCCGAGAGGAAGGTCGGCGTCCCGCCGCCCAGCGCAAGACGCGCGAAGCGCCGCTCGCCGAGGACGCGATCCATCACCTGCATCTGCCGCACCACCGCGTCGACGTAGGCGTCGACCAGCGCGTCGTCCGGCTGCGCCATCGCGAAGAGATTGCAGAAGCCGCAGCGCATCGTGCAGAAGGGCAGGTGCACATAGGCGAAGAGCGCCGAGCGGTCCTCCGCGGCCCACAGCGCGTCCAGCGCGCGCGGCGCCGCCAGCGCCCGGTAGGCGCTCTTGTGCGGATAGCTGTAGGAGTAGGTCTGGTAGGCCCCGCGACGCATCGCATCGGCCAGGGACAGCGTCTTCAGCACTGGGAACTCCCGAGGAAGAATTGCGCGTAGGGCACGGTCCACACGACGTCGTGCGCGACGCGATGGCCGTGGTGGCCGTCCTCGCCGTAGGCGGTCCCGTGATCGGAACAGGCGATGACGAAGGTCGGCGCGCGCGCGGCGCAGGCCTCGAACAGCGGGGCCAGCGCCGCATCGACGCTGCGCAGCGCGGCGGCGTGGGTCTCGATCGAGTCCTCGTCGCGGCCGGGCAGGTGCACGCGGTTGGGCGCATGGAGCGCCGACACGTTGATGAACAGCAAGACCCGACCCTCGACGGCGTTCAAGCGTTCCACGGCCAGCGCGACCTGCCGCCGGGCCGAGTCGCGCCGACCCACGCCGAGCGAGGGATTCCAGTGGCTCTCGGCGAACAGCCCCGGCAGCACCCGGCCCAGCGCGTTCTGCTTGTTGAAGAAGCCGACGCCGCCTATGCACATCGTGTGATAGCCGCGCGCCGCCAGCGCTTCGGGCAGCGACGCCTCCTCGAAGGCGAAGGTGCGCCGCCCGGTGGTCTCGCTGCCGCGGAAGGCGCTCGCGAACAGCCGGGCATGACGACCGGGCGCCGCCGGCGTGGGCAGATAACCGGCGAAGAAGGCGTGGTGGGCCGCGTAGGTGAAGCTGCCCGGCGAATGGCGGCGTTCCCAGCCGCCGGCCGGCAGATGCCGCGCGAGCGTCGGCAGCTCGCCGCGCTCGAACAGGTCCTGCGCGACGTCGAAGCGCAGCGTGTCCAAGGTGATCAGCACCAGGTCGTGGGTGCCGACCACGCGGTTCATGTCGAGGTCCTGGCTCATCGGATCGCTCATCGGAGGGCTCATCGGAGGACTCTGCGGATGGCTCATCGGATCAGGTCAGCGCGGTGGCGTAGGTGTCGCGCCCTTGCCAGAGCAGACCAGGCAGCAGATCGCCGAAGGCATTGGCTTCCAGGACGCGCGCCTCGCCGCGGCGCACCACCAGGTCGAAGCCGACGATGCCGGCGCGCGGGAACACGCGGGCGGCCTGTTCGGCCGTCGCTTCCATGGCGGACAGGTCGTGCGACGGCATCAGCCGGGCGGGATCGGCGCGCTCGCTGTCCAGGTGCAGGTTGGTCATCGGCCGTTGTCCCACCCGCGCCACCCGGTGCGCGGCCCGCGCGGCGAAGGTGACGACGCGCAGGTCGAAATGGCCGCTGCCGGCGCGCGGCTTCGGGAGCCAGGCCTCGACGTAGGCGCCCTGGGCGGCCACGAGGTCGATGACGCGCCGGATCTCGTCGGGGCGCTGGTAGGCGCGCAGCCGCTTGACGTTGAACAGGCGCTGGCCGTCGTCGTGCAGCAGCGCCGAGGTGGTGGCCTGCTGGCGGCCGGCGCCGCGGCGGTAGGCGATCACGCCGGCGGCCGAGGAGCCGTAGCGCGATTTGACGAACACGCGATCGAGGTCCTCGCGATCGAGCATCGCGACGAGGTGGTCGTAGCCGTCCACCGCGCCCAGCAGCGGGGCGGTGGCGATGCCGTGTTCGCGCAGGCGCTGCTGGCAGAGCAGCTTGTCGGTCATGGCGACGATCTCGTCGGGGGCGTTCACGGGCTCGGCCAACGGTCGCTCCGCGAGCAGCGCCGTCAGACGCTGCATTGCGGCTTCGAAGCCGGCGAACCAGGCATCGGCGCCCACCAGCTCACCGCGCTCGGGGGCGGGGCAGGGCGCCCGGCCGAGGCGCTCGCAGCCCAGGTGCAGCAGCGCGAGGTGAGCCTGGGGATCGTCGCCCGGCGGCTCGACCTTGAAGCGGCACGGCGTCCGCAACGCATCGGGCAGGGCGGGGGAGCCGGCGAGCCAGTCCCGCCATTCGACGACCTGCACTGGCACGCCGGCGGTCGCGGCGGCGGCCTGCAGGCCGCGCGCGCGTTTGCCGTCGCCCACGCCCAGCACCACCCATCGGGTCATGCGGACGCTCCGGCTCACTCGCCGACGGCGACGTAGCGGTCGTCGTCGTCGCCGCTGTCCTGCGCATCGTCGAGCACCACGCCGGGGATCGCCGCGCGCAGCTGCGCCTGCAGCGGCTCGGAGATGTAGTGGTGCGACAGGTCCAGCCGCTTCAGCGAGGCGACGTGCGGGCTGGCAAGGAGCGCCTTGGCGCCGGCGTCGCCGATCGTGCCGAGGGACAGGTCCAGCGTGTACAGCGAGGCGACCCAGGATTCACCGGCCAGCCAGACGGCCAGGTCGTCGGCGATCTCCGAGTCGCGCAGGCCGAGCACGCGCAGCGTCGGCGTGCGCAGTGTCGCCAGCACCTGGCGGTACAGCGCGACGTCGCCGTCGAAGCCGTAGCCGTCAGTGCCCAGCCACAGCTCGAGGTGGGTCAGCGCCGGGAACGAGGATTCGGCGAGCGCCTTGGCGATCTCCGACGGCAGGCCGCCGCTCTCGATGGTGAGTTCGCGCAGGTTGGCGTGGGTCAGGGGCTGCCATTCCAGCGAGGTGGCGCCGCGGATGCGCAGCACTTCCAGTTGGGGGAAGGCCTGCAGCAGATGGCCGTAGCGCGTGCCCTGGATGATCCAGGAGATCTCGCACTCCTCGTAGGTCATGTCGCCGACGAACAGCGCCTTGAGCCTGGGGAGTTGCGGCGCGAGTTCGG
Source organism: Mitsuaria sp. 7 (assembly GCF_001653795.1). Taxonomy (NCBI): domain Bacteria; kingdom Pseudomonadati; phylum Pseudomonadota; class Betaproteobacteria; order Burkholderiales; family Sphaerotilaceae; genus Roseateles; species Mitsuaria sp. 7. Next base: position 2,591,839 of record NZ_CP011514.1, on the reverse strand, counting down.
CGAGGCGGTCCAGGACGGGGTCGGGACCGTCGTCGTGCGGTTCATTCCAGCGACCGAGGATCAGGGCTTCGAGCTGGCCGGGATCGACCTGCGCGAGGTACTCGTCGAGCAGGGCCACGAGGCTGCGGTCGTCGTCGTAGTCCAGCACCAGCCGGTGGACCACGCCGGGGCCGCCGGTGACGGCACCGCCCTCGTAGTCCTGGACGGTCTTGCCGAAAAAGGTTTCCGTGCGCTCCGAGATGGTCATGACCCCCTCCACTGGGTGTTCGATTGAGCCGCGAAGGATAGCGGAACGAAGCGACGGTTTGATGCACGGGAACCGGGGTCCGGACGACGGCGGAGTGGCGAGACCGCTGGCCCTCACCCCCGCCCTCTCCCGCAAGCGGGAGAGGGAGCAAGAGGAGCAAGAGGATCAGGCGCCGCGAGTCGATCCGGCCGGACTCCCTCTCCCGCTTGCGGGAGAGGGTGGGGGTGAGGGCCAGCGGTGGTGGCAGTAGAGCTGAGTACGATGTCCGGATGCACGCTGCGCCCGACGATCCTCCAAGCACCCGGCTGCGCGACCTTGCTCGCCTGCGGCGCGTCCGTGACCGCATCGACCGCGAGTACGCCCAGCCGCTGGACGTCGAGGCGCTGGCGCAGGGCATCGGCATGTCGGCCGGCCACCTGAGCCGGCAGTTCCGCCTGGCCTACGGCGAGTCCGTCTACGCCTACCTGATGACCCGCCGCATCGAGCGCGCCATGGCGCTGCTGCGCCGCGGCGACCTCAGCGTCACCGAGATCTGCTTCGAGGTCGGCTGCTCCTCGCTGGGCACCTTCAGCACCCGGTTCACCGAGCTGGTGGGCGTGCCGCCCAGCGTCTACCGCCGCGACGCCGCGGCCGACACCGAAGGCCTGCCGTCCTGCGTCGCCAAGCAGGTGACGCGTCCGATCAGGAATCGAGAAGCGCCGGAGAAATCGTCCCCCTAGACTGCGTTCCAAGGGTTCGGACCTGGGCGGCGACGGCCGCCAACCCCGCTGACATCAGCCCCTGGAATCATTCATCTGGAGACAGACATGGACATCACCATCCACTCGACCTTCCTGCCGCACACCGACCCCGAGGAATCGCTGGCCTTCTACCGCGATGGACTGGACTTCGAGATCCGCAAGGACGTCGCCTTCGGCGGCAACCGCTGGATCACGATCGGGCCCAAGGGCAGGCCGGACACCTCCATCGTCCTGTTCCCGCCGAACGCCACGCCCGGCCTCACCGACGAGGAGAAGCGCACCATCGCCGAGATGATGGCCAAGGGCACCTACGCGATGCTGCTGCTGGGGGCGAAGGACCTGGACGAGACCTTCCAGCGCCTGCAGTCGCGGGACGCGGAGATCGTGCAGGAGCCGATCGACCAGCCCTACGGCGTGCGCGACTTCGGCGTGCGCGACCCGGCCGGCAACATGATCCGTATCCAGCAGCTCAAGAACTGACCCCGGAGACTCGAATGCCCAGCACCACCGTTCCGAAGAAGAAGCCCGCGACGGGCGCCGCCAAGCTCTCCGCCAAGCACGCCGCGACGTATGTGGCGAAGAAGGCGGTCAAGCCGGTCGCCAAGAGCACCTTCGGAGGCGCCGCGCCCAGCGACGACAACGTCCCCGGCGTGAACGCTTCCAAGATGATCGATGCCCGCATCGCCGAGCTCGGCGACTGGCGCGGCGAGATGCTCGCGCGCCTGCGCAAGCTGATGAAGGAGGCGGTGCCGGGTGTCGAGGAGACGTGGAAGTGGCGAGGCACGCCGGTGTTCGAGCGCAACGGCCAGATCTGCACCGGCGAGACCTACAAGGAGGTCGTGAAGATGACCTTCGCGAAGGGGGCGAAGCTGCCGGACCCGGGCAAGCTCTTCAATTCGAGCCTGGACGGCAATGCGCGCCGCGCCATCGACATCCGCAAGGGCGAGAAGATCGATGAGACGGCGCTGAAGGCGCTGTTCCAGGCGGCCGCGGCGCTGAACGACGCGGCCGCCAAGCCGAAGAAGGCCAAGCCGGCGGCTTGAGGCCGCCTGCCTGGTCCTCCGCCTTCGGTCACCCGCCTGCAGGCGGGTCGTCGAGCCTCAGCCCTGCTGGCTCGCGAAGGTCCGGCGGAATTCCGGTGCCGCGTCCTCGCGGGTGTTGACCTCGAGCATCAGCCGCCCCGGCATCCAGCAGAAGAAGCGCGATCCTCGCGCATGCGAGATCAGCTTCGTTTCCATCGGCACACCCGCGACGAGCATGTCGGCGTGGATGCGTTCGAGGTCCGTCAGCGTCGAGACTTCGACGCCGATGTGGAAGTTGCCGGGCCAGGTGACGTCGCGATCGCGGGCGTCCTCGAGGACGATGTCGAGGGCGTCCTTCTTCACGACGCGGCTGCTGCCCATGGCGAGCACGGCAAAGCCGAGGAACTGCTCGAAGAAGGCAGCGGTCGCGGGGACGTCGTGGGAGGGGAAGCTCAGATGGTTGAGCGTGGAACGGACGGTCGTAGCAAGCGTGGTCATGGTATGCCTGTGCGCAAGCCGGCACGACGCTGAGGCGTCGGAGTGCCAGTGGGGTTGCGCGTTGGCTGACGTAAACGCTTACGGCCCGGTGCAGATCAGTTCGGAACGAAACGACTGCGGAGCGGTTGTCATCGTAGTGGCGTCGCGCGAACACGGTCAAGCGCGGCGATGCCGAGGCGCCGATCGTCGTGCGATCAGCGGATGGGCGCCTTCATCGATCCCGCCGCGCGGTGCGGAACGTGATCGACCGACGCAGCCGCTCCACCGGCGCGACGCTGTGCTGCCACGCCCATCGAGACGGTCCTCGCAGCGCATAGATCGACCGCGGCTCGACGCTCACCTTGATGACGTCGGCGCGCTTGGGCCCATTTGGCGCATTGGGCGGATAGGGACGGAAGCGCAGCATCGCGGACGCGCCCAGCGAGACGCCGAAGATCTCTTCGAAGTCCGGCACGTCGCGGTGCCAGCCCAGCGGCGTGCCGGGCGAGTACTCGGCCACCAGCGCATGCACGAGCGCCTCCGGTGCGATGCCTGCCCATTCCGCGACGCGCTGTCGCAGCGGCTGCAGTTCCTCGATGAGCGACTGCGCCGGGCGCAGCCGGTTGGTGTCGTAGTCGAAGCTGCCGCCGTAGCTGACGACGCGGCGTCGCGCGGTGTATTCCTTGTACTGCGCAGCTTCCAGCGGCAGCGAGCGGATCAACGCGATCAGCGCGCCTTCCTCGTCCGGCGACAGGAAGCCCGAGCGATACGCCATGCCTTCGGGCAGCGCGTCGGCGGGCGGGTCGAGGTCGTCGAAGAGGCTGGACTGGTCCATGAGAAGCCGTTCAGGCGCCCAGGTAGTTGTCCTTCACCCGGATGTAATGCTCGGCGGAGTACTTCAGGTAGGCGATCTCGTCGGCGGTGAGTTCGCGCACGGGCATCGCGGGCCGGCCCATGTAGAGGTGGCCGCTCTTGAGCACCTTGCCCGGCGACACCAGGCTGCCGGCGCCCAGCATCACGCGGTCCTCGATGACGACGTCGTCCATCACGATGCTGCCCATGCCGATGAGGCACTCGTTGCCGATGCGGCAGCCGTGCAGGATGACGGAATGGCCGATCGTCACGTGGTCGCCGATGATCAGCGGTGAGCCTTCCGGCTTCTTCGGGTGCTTGTGCGAGACATGCCCCATCGTCAGGTCCTGCACGTTGGTGCCGGTGCCGATCACAATGCGGTTCACGTCGCCCCGCAGCACCGCGTTGCACCAGACCGAACTGTCGGGACCGAGGGTGACGTCGCCGATCACCTGGGCGGATTCATGGACGAAGACGCGCTCGGCGAGCACCGGGGCGGTATCGAGGTAAGGGGACAGCGGCATGGCGGGCGAGGGCGGGCAGCGGAAGAAGAAGACCATTGTCGCGGCGTCGAAGAAGACCGTCGCGAAGCCTGCTGCCAAGACGCCCAGGGAGCCGGCTGCGAAACCCGCCGTCAAGGCGCCGCGCGAGAAGCGCCATCACCATTACGTCTACGTCGTCGAGCTCGCCGACCAGGTCTGGAACGAGCCGCGCTTCCGCAAGGCGAATCCGGATTACCGGCTCGGCATGCCCTTCGTGTACGTCGGCATGACGGGGCTCGATCCCGACCTGCGCTTCGACAAGCACAAGGCCGGCATCCAGTCCAACCGCTACGTCTTCGACTACGGCCTGCGCCTGCTGCCGCAGCTGTACGAGGTCTACAACCCGATGCCCTATGAGGCGGCGCGGGAGATGGAGGTCGAGCTGGCCATCGGTCTGCGCGAGGCGGGCTACGGTGTATGGCAGGCCTGAAACTGTTTCGATACAGCGCTGCGGCATGATGGCCCGGCCCTTCGTTCAGGAGCAGAGATGAGCGCCACGTCCCACACCGCCGCCACGCCGGTGGCCCTTCCGACCTACGCCGACGTCGAGGCCGCCGCCCGTCGCATCGAAGGCCACGCGCATCGCACGCCGGTGCTGACCTCGCGCACCGTCGACGAGCTGTTCGGCGCGCAGGTGTTCTTCAAGTGCGAGAACTTCCAGCGCATGGGCGCCTTCAAGTTCCGCGGCGCGTTCAACGCGCTGTCGCGCTTCACGCCGGAGCAGCGCCGCTTCGGCGTGGTCGCGTTCTCGTCGGGCAACCACGCGCAGGCGATCGCGCTGTCGGCGCGCATCCTCGGGATGCCGTCCACCATCGTCATGCCCAAGGACGCGCCCGCGGCCAAGATCGCCGCGACGCGCGGCTACGGCGGCCAGATCGTCCTCTACGACCGCTACACCGAGGACCGCCTGCAGATCGGCCGCGACCTGGCCGAGAAGCACGGCCTGACCCTCATCCCGCCGTTCGACCACCCCGACGTGCTGACGGGGCAGGGCACCGCCGCGAAGGAGCTGTTCGACGAGGTCGGCGCGCTCGACGCCGTCTTCACGCCGCTGGGCGGCGGCGGCCTGCTGTCGGGGACCGCGTTGTCGACCCGCGCGCTGTCGCCGAAGGCGAAGCTGTACGGCGTCGAGCCCGAGGCGGGCAACGACGGCCAGCAGTCGTTCCGCAGCGGGACCATCGTCACCATCGATACGCCGCGCACCATCGCCGACGGCGCGCAGACGCCGCACCTCGGCGACATCACCTTCGCGCTGATCCGCCAGCATGTCGACGACGTCCTCACCGCCACCGACGCGGAACTGGTCGACGCCATGGGCTTCTTCGCGTCGCGGATGAAGATGTTGGTCGAGCCGACCGGCTGCCTGGGCTTCGCCGCCGCGAAGGCGATGAAGGACCAGTTGAAGGGCCAGCGCGTCGGCATCGTGATCAGCGGCGGCAACGTCGACATGGCGCGCTTCTGCGAACTGGTGGGCGCCGCAGCCGCGGCTTGAGCGGGCGCCCCGCGCCTTTCGGGCGCTCCGCGTTACGGCCCGTCACAGCTGCGAGGGACGCCGGACGGTCGGGGTGACCTTGGTCAATGTCGCGATCGGAGGCCGATGCCCAGAATGCGCTGGCCATCAGATTTCGACAGCAAGGGGATCCTCGCGTGCAAGCTCATCTCATCGAATCCGTCGGCGCCGCCGGCAAGAACCGCAAGGCCGACGTCGAATCCGTACAGCGTCTGCTGACGGCCCGTCAGCTCTACCGCGGCCGCGTCGACGGCCTGTGCGGCCCGCTGACGGTCGACGGCATCCTGCGCTTCCAGCGCGGTTTCATGAGCAAGCCCGATGGCCGCGTCGATCCCAACGGCAGCACGCTGAAGCGCCTGAGCGCCGCCGCCCCGGCCACCAGCACGCACGCCGCGTCGCCGGCCGCCCGCGTGGCGCCCGCTGCGGCCTCCCGCCCGGCCAACGCGGCCGCGTCGCGTCCCGCGGCCACCCACACGGCCACCTCGGCACCGGCCACCAGCGCCGGCAGCACCTCCGCCGCGACGCCGCAGCACGTCGCGGCCAGCGGCGATGCCGGCAGCGCCCGCGCGCTGCTGACCACGCTGGTGCCGCGTCCCGACGCGCACACGATGAATCCCGGCCTGGTGGCCGTGTCGTCGACCTACATGGTCCAGTCGCTGGGCCAGCCGCGTCACTCGTACTCGCAGGACTGCCAGCCGCTGACCAACGAGAAGCTGAAGAAGCACATCGTGTCGAAGTCGGTCGGCCCCTTCCGCGCGACCGGCCTGGACCTGGCCGTCGACAGCCTGGCCGCCGTGATGGAAGACATCCGCAAGGAACAGCCCGCCGTGTACGCGGCGCTGGGCACCGCCGGCATGCTCTGCTGCCGCAACATCCGCGGCTCGACGACCGGCATCTCCAACCACTCCTGGGGCACGGCGATCGACCTGACCCTCAACGGCGTGCTGGACAAGCGCGGCGACAGCAAGGTGCAGGTCGGCCTGACGCTGATCGCGCCCATCTTCAACCGCCACGGCTGGTACTGGGGCGCCGCGTTCCGCACCGAGGACGCGATGCACTTCGAGGCCAGCCGCTCGCTGGTCTCCCAGTGGGCGCCGCGCCTGACCTGAGCGATCGACGTCCGACCGCCGGTCCGCCGGCGGCTGCGATCGCCGGTGTCGACCGCAGGTTCCGGCCCCCTGGGGTGCCGCTTGCCGCGACACCCGTTGTTTCAATCTCCGCGACGCGCTCCCACCGGGGTGCGTCGCTGCGTGGATACTCGTCGTCATGAAGCCCAGTCTGATCTCCGTCTTCCGCGTGCTGGCCCTGTCGGGCCTGGTGATGACCGCCGCCTGCCAGCCCTCGCTGGCCGCCTGCAACGTGAGCACGCCGCCCGACGGCTGGGCCGCGGGCTCGGCGCGCTGGGACGGCGCCTGCGCCGCCGACAAGGCCGACGGCCTGGGCGTGCTCAAGGAGCAGCAGGGCGCCGCCGTGAAGCGCATGTTCCTCGGCCGCGTGGCCAAGGGGGAACTCGCGCTGGGCGTCGTCGACATCCCCGACCAGGGCTTCATGGCCGGCCGCTTCGAGCAGGGCAAGCTCGTCCCGAGCGAAGACCGCCAGGTGTTCATCCAGGCCTTCGAGGAAGGCGCGAAGGCCGCGACCGCCGTCGCCGACCGCTTCGAGAAGGCCGGCAACGCCGCCTCGGCGAAGTTCTACCGCGCCAAGGCCAAGGCCCTGCGCGAGCAGATGGACTGAGCGCGCGGCGGCCCGGTGCCGCTGCGCCCTCCGGGTGGCGATTCGTTCGGCCGTCCCGGATGCATTCCATGCTGACAGCGGGCGCTCCGGCGCTCGCTACAGTCGATCGCATGACCGACAGCCCCCGCGCCTGGATCCGCCTGCCCTCCGGGGCCGCGCTCGACCTGATCAATCCGTCTCCCGACGCGTGGACCGACGAGGACCTCGCGCTGCGCCTGGCTCGCACCTACCGCTGGGGCGGTGAATCCGTCTGGCCCTGGCCCTTGTCGGTCGCGCAGCATTCGCTGCTGGTGCTCGCGCTGCGCCGCCAATGGGCGGAAGAGGACGGCGAACCGCTGTCCCCCGCGCTCCAGCGCGCCGAGCTCCTGCACGACGCGGAGGAAGGCTTCCTCGGTTTCGACTGCATCTCGCCGCTCAAGCGCGTGCTGGGCGAGCCGTTCCGAGTCGTCGGCGACAGGCTGCTGATGGCGATCGCCATCCGGTATCAATTGCCTGCGTGGACGCCGGAAACGCACGCGACGCACAAGCGCGCCGACAGCACCGCCGCCGCGACCGAAGCCGTGCGCTGCACGGGCTGGTCCGAGCGCGAGGTGCGCGAGGTGCTGGGCATCACCCACCCGGTGCTGGACGTGGATCCCTTGCAGGCCGCGTATGGCGGAACGCCGTGGGAGCCGTGGCCGTCGGATATCGCAGCCGGTCGGTTCCTGGAAGCACTGCGCCGGCTCAATACCTGACCCCAGGCGATGTGCGGTGAGCTGAGGCAGCAGTCGCGGCGCCGCTCAGATGTGCCGGGCGATCGACCGCCAGGCGGCCTCGGCCAGGATCGCCCCGCGATCCGCCGGGCTCGCCAGCCGGCGTCCCGCCAGCCACGAACGGCTGTACCACTCCGCCGCACCCAGCACGAGCGCCGGGATCAGCTCCTCCGGCAGCGGCATCACCCGCCCGTACTTCACGTCGCGCGCGAAACACGCGTCGATCGGCCCGTAACGGGTCGCCATCCGCGCGCGGAGCTCGTCGCCGAACGGCCCGCCCGCGACGACTTCGCGGGCGATGAAATAGAAGCGCGCGAGGTCCGGATGCTCGGTGATCCACTCCACATAGGCGGTGATCAGGGCGTCGACCACCGCATGGCTGTCCTCCAGCCCGCCGATGCGCGCCGCGATGGCGCGGCTCTGGTCGTCGACCGCCGCGAACAGCAGCGCCGCGACCACGCCTTCCTTGTTCTTGAAGTGGTGATAGATCGTGCCCACACTCTGGCCGCTGGCGGCGCGCAGGTCGTCGATCGTCGTGGCCTCGATGCCGCGGGCGTTGAACGCGGACAGGGCCTGCGCCAGGATCAGCCGCTTGGTCTCGGCGCGGTCGTCCGGGTAGGCGACCTTCAGTACTTGCTCGGTCCTCGCGACGGCCTTGGCGGTCTTCGTGGGCATGATTAGAATAATCTTCTAGAGTTGTCGGCGGTCCCGTCCGGGAATCTCGTCCAGGGCGTCGGAGACCGCGGGGCAATAAGCGCGATCATCCCTCAAAGCACCTGCCGTCCACGCACCCATGAAGCCCTCGTTGCTGCCCGTCCTGAATGCGCTGGGTGTCCTGGACAACCCAAACCGGCAACTGCAGCCGAGTTCGCAGCCGAGTTCGCAGCCGAGTTCGCAATCGCATTCGCAGCCAGGCTCGCAGCCGGCTCCCGGCGACCGTCGCGCGATGGCCTACGCCAGCAGCGCGCAGGACGTCGATGAGCGCTCGCTGGACGACGCGCTGGCGTCGGGGCTCTATGCGGTCAACGTGACGCTGGGACATGTCGCCGGCAGCGACGATCCGCGCGCCGCCACGGAGCGCGACATCGCCGGCTGGGACGCCTTCATCGGCACGCATCCGCAACTTCTGAAGGTAGGCACCGGAGAGGACCTCGCCACCGCGCGCCGGGACGGCCGCATCGGCGTCATCTACGGTTTCCAGAACACGGAGATGCTGGGCGCCGACGTGGCGGCCGTGGACCACTTCGCCGACCTGGGCGTGCGGGTGATCCAGCTGACCTACAACGGTCGCAACGCGGTCGGCTGCGGCGCGACGGTGCCGGACGACGAGGGCCTCAGCGCCTTCGGCGCCGAGGTCGTCGAGCGGCTGCAGCAGCGGCGCGTGCTGGTCGACCTGAGCCACAGCAGCGAGCGCACCTGCCTGGACGCGCTGGGTCTGGCCACGCGTCCGGTCGCGATCACGCACACCGGCTGCCGCGCGATCGCCGATCATCCGCGCAACAAGAGCGATACCGAGCTGCGGCTGCTCGCCGAGCGGGGCGGTGTGGTCGGGCTCTACTTCATGCCCTACCTGCGCCTGAGCGGCCAGCCGCATGCCGACGATCTGATCGCGCATCTGGAGCACGCGATCGACATCTGCGGCGAGGATCATGTCGGTCTGGGATCCGACGGCGGCAGCACGCACTACGACGACATGGCCGCCTATCGCAGGCACCTCGAGGAAGAGATCGCGCTGCGCCGCAGCCTGGGCATAGGCGCGCCGGGCGAGACGGCGGACGTGTGGCTGTTCCTGCCGGACCTGTGCGGACCGGACCAGTACCAGCGGCTGGCGCGGTTGCTGTCGGCGCGCGGCCACCGCGCGGCGCGCATCGAGAAGATCCTGCACGGCAACTTCCGCCGGCTGATGACGGAGACCTGGGAATGAAGACGACCTACCGATTCACGCTGCTGGCGGCCCTGTGCGCGACCCTGTGCGCGGCGCTCTGGGCGCCGACCGCCCGCGCGCACGACGATCACGAGCGCCAATGGGCGCCGACGGCCGCCGATGCGCAGGCGGCCCAGGTCGCCTTGCCCGCGCCGCAGGTGCTGCCGGGCGCGAAAGCGCTGCTGTCGCAGGTCCAGATCCACGGCATGACTGTCGGCCGCCAGGCGCTGAGCCGCCAGGGCGACGAGGTGCTGGTCGACTACGCCTTCAGCGAGCGCGGCCGCGGCGATCAGATCCGCGCGCGTTGGACGCTCGATGCGCGCGGCCTGCCGCTGCGCTACGAGGCCGAAGGCAACGACTACTGGAAGGTGCCGCTCACCGAGCGCTTCGACCGTGCCGACGGCAAGGCGTCCTGGAAGAACCGCGTGGAGCAGGGCGGTGCGGCGTGGCCGGAGACGGGTGCGTTCTACCTGCCCGCCAACGCGCCGCCGGAGTTCACCGGTGTGCTGGCCCGCGCGCTGCTGAAGGCGCCGGGGCAACGACTGGCCCTGCTGCCGGCGGGCGAGGCGACGCTCACCAAGGGCCCGACGATCGCTGCGGGTGGACGTCGACTGACGCTGCATCTGATCTCCGGCATCGACTTCACGCCGGTGGCGGTGTGGCTGGACGAGCGCCAGCAGACCGCCGCCGTGATCGACGACTGGTTCGAGGTCCTGGAAGCGCGCGACGTGCCGGCGTTGCCGCGGCTGTCCACGGCGCAGCGCGATGCGGACAAGCGCTGGTCCGCGGACCTCGCCAAGCGGATGACGCATGTGCCGCAGGGTGACCTGCTGATCCGTCATGCACGGCTGTTCGAGCCGCGCGACCTGGCTGCGCGTGAAGACATGCGCGTGCTGATCCGCGGCGGTGTCATCGTGCGCGTCGAGCCCGACGACGGCTCACCCGCGCCGGCCGGCACCGAAGTCATCGAGGCGGCCGGCCGGTTCCTGATGCCGGGCCTGTGGGACGTGCACCAGCATTTCTCCGGCACGGACGGCGTCTTCGACCTGATCGCGGGCGTGACCAGCGCGCGCGACATGGCCAACGACAACCTGCCGCTGATCGAGCGCGTGAAGCGCTTCGATGCGGGCACCGAGCTCGGCCCGCGCGTGGTGAAGGCCGGCATCGTCGAAGGCGTCGGCCCGCTGGCCGGTCCGACCGACGTGCGCGTCGAGACGGTCGAGCAGGCGCGCAAGGCGGTCGACTGGTACGCCGATCGCGGCTACGAGCAGATCAAGATCTATTCGTCCTTCAAGCCGGAGCTGGTGCGCCCCATCGCGGACATGGCGCATGCGCGCGGGCTGCGCGTGAGCGGCCACGTGCCGGCGTTCATGCGGGCGGGGCAGTTCATCGACGCGGGCGCGGACGAGATCCAGCATCTGAACTTCATCGTGCTGAACTTTTTCCCCGAGGTCGCCGATACGCGCGGCAAGGACCGCTACACGGTGATGGCGGAGAAGCTGCTGCAGCTCGACCTCGACAGCGCGCCGGTGGCGGGCTTCATCGCGGAAATGCGACGTCGACACACGGTGCTCGACCCGACGGTGGCGATCCTGGAGGGCTTGTACTCGGGCGCGCCGGGCGAGCCGCCGGCGGCGCTGAAGGGCATGGTCGAGCGTTTCCCGCCGACCGTGCGGCGGCGGCTGCTCTCCGGCGCGGTGGCCGTGCCGCCGGGCAAGGAAGAAGCGTACCGGCAGGCGCTGCCGCGGCTGCTGCAGCTGGTGAAGCGGCTGCACGATGGCGGCGTCACGCTGATGCCGGGCACGGACGCCTTCGCAGGCTACACGCTGCACCGCGAGCTGGAGCTCTACGTGCGCGCCGGCATCCCCAACGCGGAGGTGCTGCGCCTGGCGACGCTGACGCCGGCGCAGGTGCTGGGCGTGGCGGGACAACGCGGCGAAATTGCCGCAGGCAAGCAGGCCGACATGGTGCTGCTGGACGGCGATCCGCTGAAGGACATCGCCGCGCTGCGGCAGGTGGTGAAGACGATCAAGGCGGGACGGGTGTTTGATCCAGCGCAGATGGAAGCGGCGATGGGGATGACGAAATGAGTCGGAGTTTCTGAGGGCACCACCCCTGCATCGGTTTTTCCGATGCTCCGACGCCGCCTTTTCGAATCATGGTTTGCACGCCCCGTTCGGGCGAGGCGCCGGTCCTATGCTCCGCGCCTTTGCGGAGAGCCCCACTGTCGAGGTGCTCCCGCGCGCACGGCACCGTGACCCCCACGTGCCGGCAGGGAGGAATCGGGAATGCTTCGAGTCAGGGCGGCCACAGGGTCGCGCGGTGTCATGGCCGCGTTCTGGAAATGCTTGGTCGGCGGCGTCATGCTGGCCGGCGCGATCGGTGAGGCGCAGGCCGGTTGCTACAAGGACGGTCGCGAGACGATCTGTTCCTGGCCTTACTCGACCATTTCCGCGCCGGGCGGCACCGTCGCACCGACGGGCGGAAGCTTCCAGATCAAGGTGCTGGGTTCGGAGAATTCCCAGAACACGCTGCAGCTGATCTATCGCGTTGAACTCCACCGCAACGATGTGCCCATCGCCTTGCAGGAGTTCAGCCCCAACACGAAGCGGGCCGACGCCACGTTCACGCAGAGCGGCCTCGCGCCCGGCGTGTACACGTTCCGGGGCAAGGTCTATGACGCCGGCGGTCGCACCACGATGTCGGCGCCGATCCAGGTGCGGGTCAATGCACCGCCCAGCGTCGGGATCGGTCCTCCCTTCAACGGGACGGTCATCGCGCTGGCGCCCGCCGACATCTCCGTGTCGGGCACGGCTTCGGACGACGCGGGCATCCAGCGTGTCGAGATCTACGCCAACGGCAATCTCGTCTCGACCGCCACCTCGTCGCCGTTCAGTGCCTGGCTGCCCGGCATGGGAGCGGGCGTTCACCGGTTCTTCGCGCGCGCCTACGACACTGACGGCGCCTGGGCCGATTCGGCGACGGCGACGGTGCGGGTCAATGCGCCGCCGTCCGTGGCCATGGCCTCGCCCGCCAACGGCACCGTGGTGGCGGGGCCGTCGGGGTCGGTCCGTCTGACTGCCACGGCGTCGGACAGCGATTCCGGCGGGATCGCCTGGGTCGAATACTTCACCGCCTCGGGCAGCCGCATCGGGTCGGCCACTGCCGCGCCGTTCGAGTACGTCTGGTCGGGCCTGGGGGCCGGGACCTACGACGTCGTGGCCAGAGTCGTCGACAACGATGGCGGCACGGGCAGCTCGGGCGCGACGCGCTTCCGCGTGAACGCCCTGCCGTCCACGACGGTGACGGCACCGGCGGAGAACCAGGTCTTCGCGGGTCCGAAGTCGTCGATCTTCATTTCCGCGGACGCAAGCGATTCCGACGGTACCGTGCAGCGGGTCGAATTCCATCTGAACGGCGTGCACATCGGCACGAGCCTGTCGCCGCCGTTCAGCATGACCTACGCCAATGCGCCGTCCAGCGGCTACACGCTCGTGGCGCGAGCCTTCGACAACGATGGCGGCTACCGGGACTCGCCGATCCGGTCCATGCGGGTGAACAACCTGCCGAGCGTGAGCTTGACGGCACCGGCGAACGGAGCGGTCAGGGCGGACCACACATTCCCGTCGCCGTGGCGCCTCAGCGCCTCCGCCAGCGACACCGACGGCAACATTGCGCGCGTCGAGTTCCTCGTCGACGGCCAGGTCGCCGGCACGGCCACCGCCGCGCCTTTCGTCTGGGACTGGGCATCCCCGGCGGTGGGCACCCATCTCCTGGCCGCCCGTGCGGTCGACAACGACGGCGGAACGACGACCTCCGGCAACACCACCGTGCGGGTGAACGCGCCGCCGGAAGTCACGCTCACGGCGCCGGCACCGGGCGCGGTTCATCAGGGGCCTTCGGCCACCATCACGTTCTCAGCCACGGTGACGGACGACACGGGCATCCAGAAGGTGGAGTTCCTGTCGGGCGGCAGCATCATCGCGACGGTGACGACGGCGCCTTATCAGTTCTCGTGGACGGATCGCCCGGTCGGCACCTACCTGCTGGCCGCGCGGGTCACCGATGTGGACGGACGCGAGAACACGTCCGCGGCCGTGGCGGTCATCGTGTCCAACACGGATCCGGTGGCGGTGACGATCGTCCCGCCGAACCTGTCGGGCGGCATCACGGGAACGGCGGCCGGACAGGCGTCGGTATCGTCCAAGGGATCCGCGACCTATGAGCTGCCGATCGCGCTGCCACCGGGCACCGCGGGACAGGTGCCGAGCGTGACGCTGCACTACGACAGCCAATCCAAGGAAGGGCTGTCGGGTCTCGGCTGGGAGGTCGGCGGACTGTCCCGCATCACCCGTTGCGCAGCGACCATCGCCACGGACGGCGAGCGCAATCGCGCGCGGCTGGACAGGACTGCCCGGTACTGCCTCGATGGCCAGCGTCTGATCGTCGTCAGCGGCGTGGAGGGCGCGAGCGCGACCTATCGGACCGAGATCGATCACTTCGCGCGCATCACCTCGTACGGCACCGATGCCGACCGCGGTCCTGACTCGTGGAAGGTGGAACTGAAGTCCGGCGACATCCAGTACTTCGGCACGACGTCGGACGCGTTCGTCGATGCGCCGGGCTCCGCCGGCAAGGCGCTGTTCTGGGCCTTGAGCCGGGAAGAGGACCGGCGCGGCAACTACATCGCGTACGACTACTTCAAGGACAGCGCGACCGGCGAGCACCTGCCCAAGGCGATCCGCTACACCGGCAACGGCACCGCGATCTCGCCCTACGCGGCGCTGCGTTTCGAGTACGACGCCGCTGCGCGTCCCGATCCCTCGTTCGCGTATCTCGCGGGCGCACGCACGTTCATCACGAAGCGGCTCAGCGGCCTCTCCACATGGACAGGCATCGCGGCCGACGGCTCGGGCGGCGCCCTGGCGCGGCGCTGGTCGATCGCCTATACGACCAGCACGACGACCGGGCTCAGCCTCGTCCAGTCGGTCGCCGACTGCGGGCCGGGCGAGTGCCTGCCGGCCACCCGCTTCCAGTATTCACAGCGCAGCGAGGCGGACAACACCTTCAGCGGCGGCGTGTGGCAAGGCGGACCGGAGGTGCTGTACAGGAACCCCGCCCAGCGCGGATTGTCCAAGCTGCTGGAGGTGATGGCCGTCGTCGATCTGAACGGCGACGGCAGGAGCGATCTGCTGCAGCACCTGGGCGGTACGTCCTGGCAGGTGTGCCTGTCGACGGGCACCTCCTTCTCCTGCAGCACCTGGGTCGGTCCCGACCGGCTCATGTCGCAGCTGATCACCGGCGACTTCAACGGCGACGGCCGCACGGACCTGCTGCAGCCGTCGAGCGGGACGGCGGGGTCCACGCTGTGCCTGTCGACCGGCACCGGATTCAACTGCCAGGCGTCGACGAGATTCCCGGCATCCCCGAGCCCGGACATCCCGCAGTTCGGCGTCACCAACAACTTCGTCGTGACGGATGCGAATGGCGACGGGCGTGACGACGTCGTGGTGCGAGGGACGGGGTCGTGCCTGTCGAACGGCGCGACCTTCAGCTGCACCTACTCGAGCGGAGCGGGCGGGTTCTTCGATCCCTATGCTTATCGGTACTTCGAGGCGCCCACCGAGACGGCCTGCACAATCAGCCTCTCGCGCTGGCGCCCGTTCATGGGCGACTTCAACGGCGATGGCAAGACCGATGCGTTGACCGCGACGTACTACAACCCCACGTGCTCTCGACTGTGGGAGACGCCGCCGGACAACAGCTTCCAGCTGTGCAGCGCCAGCGGCGACGGCTGCCGCACGGCGGTGGCCAACCTCGGCCTGGATACCGGCTTCGCCGGGCAGGGCGCGTCGATGACCGGCGACTTCAACGGCGACGGCATCACCGACTTCGCGCTGAGCGGGCTGAAGAATGCGACGCTGCTCAAGGTCTGCTACGGCAACGGCGCAGGCGGCACGGACTGCCGCGACTACACCAATGGCGCGACGCCGGACGAGCACGCGTTCAGTACGGTGACGGACGTGGACGGGGATGGCCGGCCGGAACTGCTGGGCATCGGCGCGAACGGACGGATGTGCCGCATCACCGGCGGGCAGCTCCGCTGCGAAGCCCGCACGGTGCCTTCGCTGATTCACACGACCGTTTACGGCGACTTCAACGGCGATGGCCGGACCGACCTGGCCCAGTACGACCCGGATGCAAAGACCTGGGGCATCTATCTGGCGGGCGGCGCGCTCGTGCCGGACCTGATGACCTCGGTGACCAATGGTGCGGGACAGACGACGGTGTTCGGCTACGGTGCGTTGCATGACGCCGCCGTTCATGCGCCAGGGGCCGAGCCTGCCTATCCGAAGCGCAACGTCCAGACCGGTGCGCCGGTGGTCACCCGCCTCCAGGTGGGCAACGGCCAGGGCGGCTCTCACGTCACGACCTATCGCTATGAAGGCCTGCGTACCGAGTCGACCGGGCGAGGCTCCTTGGGCTTCGCGGCGGTGGAGCGGACGGACACGCTCAAGGGGTTGAAGACGCGCGGCGTCTACAGCCAGGACTTCCCGACCATCGGTCAACTGACCGCGGAAACGGTGACGCAGACCAACGGCGTGCAGATGTCGTCGCGCAGCGTCGTGTGGGAATCGATGCCGACCATCGCCGGTGGTGCGACGAAGCACGTGTTCCAGCGCTCGACCACGCAGACGACGAAGGACCTCAACGGCGCCGCGATGCTGACGACGACGGTGCAGGTGCCCGACGGCGGCATCGACGCCTTCGGCAACGTGAAGTCGCTGACGCAGACGGTGACGTCGGCGCTCGAACCGGGCGTGAGCTATGGGACATCGACGACGCGGACCTTCGACACGCTGGAGGATCGGTGGCTGATCGGCCTGATGCGGACGGAGGCGACGACGGCCACGGCGCCGGGGGCAGTGGCGGTGACCCGGACCACGGCGCGCGAGTACGACGCGCTGGGCAGTGTCTGGCGGGACACGGTGGAACCGGACGCGCCCGACCTGCGCGTCGTCACGGAGCTCGCGCGACATCCGGTGCACGGCGGCGTTACGTCCAAGACGGCGACCTGGCGGATTCCGGGGACGTCGACGGATCGTTCGCTCGTCGTCGAGACCACCGAGTACGACGCCGTGGGGCGTTTCGCCGAAGTCGTGACCAACGCCAAGGGGCACGTGGAGCGTCGCGTGTCCGATGCGGCGCATGGCCAGGCGCTGCTGCACACGGACGCCAACCAGCGGCAGACGCAGTGGACCTACGACGCCTGGGGGCGCAAGACGCGCGAGTCGCGTCCCGATGGCACGGCGACCTCGTGGGCCTACCGCGCCTGCGTGTCGGGTTGTCTGAACAACGCGACCTCCACGGTCGTGACCCAGCAGTGGATGGGCACGCAGCAGACGGCGGTGCCGGTCGAGGAGTTCTTCGATGCCTTGAACCGCAAGGTCGCGACGCGGACCTGGGGCTTCTCCGGCGCGGAGGTGCTCACCGAGAACCGCTACGACACCAACGGCTATCTGCGCTCGCTGAGCCGTCCGTACTTCGCCGGCAGCTCGCCGGTGTGGACGTATCGCGACCGGGATGCGATCGGTCGCCTGAGCGTGCTGCGCGCACCGGATGACAACGGCGTCGAAGCGTCGACGAGCTACGGCTACAACGGGCTGGAACTCACGCAGACGGATGCGAAGCAAAAGTCGACCACGCGGGTGGCGAATGCGCTGGGCAAGGTCCTGCGCGTGACCGATGCGTTGGGTCGGGTCACGCGCTACGGCTACGACGGCTTCGGTCATCTGCTGAAGGTGACTGACGCGAAGTCGAACGTGATCGACGTGACCGTGGATCGATTGGGTCGCAAGACGGTGCTGCGCGATCCTGACCTGGGCACCTGGACGTACCGGGTCGACCCACTGGGCCGGACCTATTCGCAGACGGACGCGAAGGGGCAGACGACCTCGTTCGAGTTCGACGACTTGAACCGCACGACGAGGCGGCTGGCGCCAGACCAGGACGGTCGCTGGGTCTTCGATACGGCGTTGAACGGCATCGGCAAGTTGGCCGAGTCGTTCACCTGGGCCAACAACGCGAAGGATGCGCGGCGTCTGTTCACCTACGACGCGAAGGGTCGGCCGGAAAGCCAGACCTTCCAACTGGACGGCGACTATCAGGAGACGTATCGCTACGACAGCTTCGGTCGACCCGCAGGCACGGTCTACCGACGCTCGGCGCGGGGCGGCACTGGCGGCGCGACCAACACGATCGGCGTGCACTACAACGAGCGCGGTCATGCCGCGAGCGTGAGCGTGGCCGGCAGCGGCTTGAACACGACGGTGTGGCAGGCCATCGCGCGGAACGCGGAGGGCAATGACACGCAGGAGTTCCTGTCAGGAGGCTTGATCCAGCACACGGGTCATTCGTCGTTCACGGGACGTCTGAGCAGCGTGATCACGGGGACACCGACGCGGCTCGGCGCGCCGAATTCGACGCATCAGAACGATGTCTACCTCTACGACACGATCGGCAATCTGCGTTATCGCGCGCAGATGACGGACTCCGGCTCGCTGCTGCAGGAGGACTTCACCTACGACGCGCTCAATCGACTGGAGGACGCGACGATCAACGGCATCGTGAGCAGCACGCGCTACGACGAGATCGGGAGCCTCTTGTCGAAGAGCAAGGTCGGCACGTACGGCTACCCGCCCTCAGGAGCTGGCAGCGTGAGGCCGCATGCGGTCACGAGCATCACGGGCACGGTGGCGGGTCTTCAGAATCCGACGTTCACCTACGACGACAACGGCAACCTGTCGCAGGGCTTGAACCGCAGCTACACGTGGACGGCGAGCGATGCGCCGCGAACGATCGACCGGCTGTCGGCAGGCGTTGCGGTGGAGCGCACGTCGTTCGTCTACGGGCCGGACCAGGAGCGTCGTCTGCAGACCGTGCAGCCGATGTCAGGCGGAGCGCCAGGCGCCGCGACCACGACGATCTACTACGCCGGGGCACAGGAGAAGCAGATCGAGGCGGCGCAGAACGTCACGATCGTGCGCACGCAGCTGCCGATGGGGCTGGGCTACATCGAGGAGCGCCTGGTTGGCACGTCGGTGGACCTTGCCGCTGCGGGTACAAGCGCCGTGCGGATGCATCTGAAGGACCATCTGGGCTCGGTGCTTGGTGTGGTCGACGGCAGCGGCACGGTGCTCCAGCGGATGAGCTACGACGCATGGGGTCGTCGCCGCCAGACCAGTGGCGCCGACGATAACTGGGCCAGTTTGGGGACGATCGCCAACAACCAGGACAACAGCGGGTACACGGGGCACGAACACCTGGATCAATTGGGACTGGTGCACATGAACGCGCGCCTGTACGACCCGATCCTCGGTCGCCACACGAGCGCCGATCCGACGGTGCCGGACCCGCAGAACGGGCAGGCGTTCAATCGGTACAGCTATGTGCTGAACAATGCGTTGGCGTTTACGGATCCGACGGGCCTTGCTCCAACCGGAAATACGACGAAGGCTTGCCCTGACTCGTTGACGATGTGCGTCCGCAGAAGTGCGACAACGCAGGCGAAGACGAATGAGGGTGATGCTCGTACGGGTTCCCAAGTCGAAAAGCAACAGGCTGCAGGACAGACTGCTCAACCCCCAGCTCGTCCGAGCCCCGCTCTGGAAAATGATCCGTATAACCCTAAAGCAGTACAGCAGCGCCTTCTTCCTGAGCTTGAAAATAATCCGCAACATAATGAAAAAATAGTTCCCACAAAGCACCCTCAACCCAAGGACTCTGAGGAGGTTTACAAAAGAGGCGTACGAGTTGATGGAGCAGGGGGAAAGACGATTGTTGCGCGTGCGGACAATGGACAGTTGTATAGGTATTTCTCCAATGGTATGTCGGGAAATGCTGAGAGATTTCACTTTTCTGGTGTGGTAACCGAGGCTCAGGCCCGGCAGTATGGCTACGGGCGGCTAATTCCAGAGATTAATCAACGTTCCCTTTCCGCTCGAATGGTGGATGGGTTTCGAAATCTTGGACGTTCAGATAACGCGAGATAGTGTGATGGAATCAATTCAGCAACGAATCTTCGGGGATTCTCAGCTCTTTGCAGTTTCCGTGCGTATAAGCGCCATACACGGCTATAGTGAGGCAGAGCTCAGCTACTTCATCGGGGGGCTAGAGATCTGCGCTCGAGGCCATCTCAGCGACATTAGACAATCGTTTGAGGTTGTGGTTCGAAGGGCACGTCAACTGCAAAATTGCACACTGTTTGCTCACGAAACCAAAGCTTTTTTGAATGATTATCAGAATCTTCTGAACGCTCCTGCTGACAGGATTGATTTGGATTCGTTGGATTTGTTCAATGGCCTCAGTCTATGGTTTCATGACTCGCTTGAAGATAATCTTGCGTTTGCAATTGGGTGTGGGGATGTGATTAGAATATTTTGTAAATCTGGCAAGGCGATTCAAGAAGTTCGACTGCGTGGCTCCTCGTTTGAGGAGGTGATTTTTTCGGCAGGATATTTTCTTGGGGTGGAAGATTTGTAGCTTTACTCTAACTTGGTGCACAGAGCAGAGCGTTCATCTGTTTGTACGGCCAAGGTGGCACTGACCTGACCCTCGGTGAGGGGCATAACCGTCCGTATAACCCGCGAAGGTGGAAATGCATGGCAAAACAGTTCAGCATTCTCGCAACCGATGTGGATCTCCGTCTTTTGGAAGAGACATTGCAGTCGACGGGGGATGTGGACATCTTGTCCGATATCGCCACTGACGATCTTCGTAATCTACAACCGCTAAATGGGTTGGAAATTCCCCAGTCAGCCGTAGGGAAGACATCATTATTCTGCTACCTTGCGCCACGACACATTCCAAGAATGGTCGCTGCCGAACGCGATAGCCCGGTGAAAGTCCATATTGACTTGAGTAGATCCCAGTTAATTGAGTTTTGGCGTCCCTATTACGATACACGCATACTTCGGCCGGGTCGCCTTTATTATCAAAATCGAATGCTGGTTCACGGCGAATCTGTCGATAAAGGTCCAGCATTTTGTCGCTGGGCAGACGGTGTTATGACCAAAGTGCGACGCATGCTTCATCTTCGGAAGGAGATCGGTGCCTACGTTGGGGCTCACGCAGCGGCCGAAATTGCATCAGGGAAGCTGACGATTGTTAATTGAGTCGGGTGATGCGCGGATTTTGATCTGCGAGCAAGCGGCCAATTCACTCGTTGTGAGTGGTTAGACGGCTCACGGAAAACCGATGAAGTTGAGTATTGAATTTCTACGTCGTATTTTCGATGATGTGCTTTCTGGGTGTATGTCAAGAGAGGCGGCGGATCGTTGGGCATACTCAGTGATTCAACAGTCGGAAGCCGATAATCTGGTGATCATCCCTGCTGAGAATAAAGAGCGAGTCTGGGCTGGGGTTATGTATCTTTATGGGATGGATGTTTTATCGGCGCCAAATGAATACCTCCATACAATTGAAGACATACGGTCAGCCTTGCAGATAAAGCTTGGCGGGGGGTAGATGCGCCAACGGTATGGCTGCGTGGCTCGTTCATTTGGAAATGACAGTCTCGTGCTTTGGTGTGTTTGTGAGGATTTGACCGTGGAAAACGTCTTGACCTGATGGTATTTGGCGTTGCCGATAATGTCGTTGCGTCCGACATTGTGCTTGATTGGTACGATGGTCCGCTCAGAGGGCTCGTACACACGGTTGATGGCAATATGTTCTATTACCATGCGATCGCGTGGGCGGGTTATTATGAGCTTCGGTTATTTGCGCTTCGCCCGGTTCAGGTGGCCTTTGCTGTAGAGCTGGAGCGCGCATTGGAGGTTTCCTGTTCTCCGAGGCAAGGAGCGGATTGGATACCTACGCCAATTCAGGATGGCTCCAGTGAGGATATGAAGGCTCAGGAAATAGAGGCAAGGCTAGTGGAGAGCGCTGGCTCTGTTTCATGTTTGATTCTGGGGTCTGGCGTCAAAGGGGATGTGAGAGTGCTTTACCGGTGGCAAGGTCCGGACGATTTGTTCATTACGGCTGATCGTTCAACGAGGGTGGATGATCTCTGTGGTTTCTGGATCTGGGTGGCTGAATGATTTGTTGCCACGAATATCCGCTGAAGGACATCGACGCGCTGCGGCAGGTGGTGAAGACGATCAAGTCGGGCCGGGTTTTCGATCCGGCGCAGCTGGAAGCCGCGATGGGAATGACGCGCTAAACAATGAAGCCATCGACTCCTGACGCCGTGGCGAACCTCGCCTACTGCGAACTGCTGATCACGTGCCAGGTTGGCGGTTGCCGCGGCCTGTTCCAACCGACGCTTGACGAGCGGGCAACTGATCCCGTGGAGGAGTGGGCTGCGACCATGGCCGAGCGCGCTCGCCAAGCGGGATGGTCGGTGAGCGTCGATGGGCGGGTGCTGTGCCCAGGACACGTGGGCCCCGAACGCCCGACGGTGACCCCGCATTCGACCGATGAGCTCAACGCCTACATCGATCAATGCCATGCGCAAGGCCTGTCCATCGTGGAAACGATCAAGGCCGTGAGGCTCAAGTTCTCGATCGGATTGCGGGAGGCCAAGGAGGTCGTTGCCGCTCGCCCCTGCTGGAACGAGATCGCCCGCGCCTCGGAGCCGTTGCAGCGGGAGGCGATCCGCATCGTGAGCGGCGAAGCCGATCACGAATTGGTGGAGATGATCGAGCGATTCCTCCGTGGGGAGGACGTGTCGATGGCCGCGGCAAATGCGCTTGAAGTCGCATTAGGGGACCATGCCGACGGCGATGAAGCGATCGAGGACGCGGCGTTGATGCTGGCGTCTTATCGCCTCGGCGGCGGCGACTTCCTGTACGACGAGGACGCAATGAAGAAGCCACTTGCCAAGGCGATGGAGAGATTGCGGACACGAAGGGAACATCCATGACCGCGCAGCCTGTTGCCATCCATCGCGTCACGCTCCCCCAAGAGAGATCCTTCGATGACTGAGCGCACTTGGCATGACGAGCTGCCGCGTTTCCGCGCGATGACGCAGATCGATCAGCTGGGCTGGCTGAGTCAGTTGCTGCACTTGATCTCGATGTTCGCGCGCGACACCTATGAGGTCGGCACTGATGGCGTGGCAAAGCCGAGTGATCTGCGCCGGTTCAATGAATTAATTCACCGAGTTGCAACCTTCCAGAAGAAGGTCGCAACGGCGAATCAGCAGGGCATGCCGGACGCAGACATCTTCGCGCTCATCGAACATGAATTGTTTGTGCTAAATGTGGCCATCGATGACGTACTGCGCCACCTGCCATGACCTTGACCGGATGCATTTAGGGCGATGAAGGGAATACGGACGCGAAGGGAATCCCCATGACCTCGCAGCCTGATGCCATTCACGGTTTCAACAGCGTCCTCGTCCTCGCCGCCAGCGTACGGTTAGGCACTGCTGCGGCTGCTGCAACTTGTAAAGCGGCTGAGTGACGGCGGCGTCACGCTGATATGCCGGGCACGGACGCCTTCGCGGGCTACACGCTGCACCGCGAACTGGAGCATGGTGCTGCTGGACGGCGATCCGCTGAAGGACATCGCCGCGCTGCGGCAGGTGGTGAAGACGATCAAGGCGGGAAGAGTGTTCGATCCGGGGCAGTTGGAAGCGGCGATGGGGATGGCGAAATGACCCGAAGTTTCTGAGGCGCCACCCCTGCGTGAACGGCATTGGCAAGTTGGCCGGTGCTCCAGCGGATGAGCTATGACGCATGGGGGTCGTCGCCGCCAGACCAGTGGCGCGGACGATACTGGGCCACTTTGGGGACGATTGCCAACAACCAGGGCAACAGCGGGTAGACGGGGCACGATCACCTGTATCAATTGGGACTGGTGCACATGACGAGAGCCTTGAATGAAATCGGCTGCAACACAACTTTTTGTAGAATTCAAAAAATCTCTTGCTGAGGCGCTCGCTCCTTTGGGTTTTCTATTGCATGGAAATTCTTTGAGTAGAGAAAAAAATGGCGTTCGAATACTAATAGAGTTGCAGCGGGATGCGAAGTACGGAACAAAGGAAGCGCTGCGCTTTACATTGAATGTGGGCCTAATGTCCAGAGTGCTTCAGGATTTTGATAATATCGGCGTGGAAACTCCAACAGTTATTCCGGAAAGCGATCTCTGGCACTGGAGAAGCCGTTTGGGGCAGTTGCTGCCTGACCGGACCGATCGTTGGTGGGAAATCTCGGATGATGACTCTGAAAAGTCGGTTCGCGAAGAAGTGGTGGACGGGATCTTGGCCTACGGGCTCCCTAAGCTGGAGCCGCTTGCCGACGTCGATCAACTCATAATGCTCTGGAAAAGCGGCCAAGGCGCTGGTCTCACCGAATACCGACGCCGACGGAACCTTGCGAGACTGTTAGTAGCACAAGGGAGAACTGAAGAGGCATTGGATGCGGTAAGAGAATTGTCAGAAGCATCAATCGGAAAAAGCTGGGAAGTTGCCGCTCGCTACGATGTGAAGGTGTTGAAAGAGAGTTTTCAATGATTTGATAGACGTCGAAGTCGGCTGACGGTTCGAGGTTTTCGTCGATTGCATTAATTGGACGTTCTGGTGGCGCACAATATGGTGATGGAATCGATTCAGCAACGAATCTTCGGGGATTCTCAGCTCTTTGCGATCAGGGTGGCAGTCGTTCAGCCCGTATAGCCGACGAAGGTAGAAATGCATGGCAAAACAGTTCAGCATTCTCGCGACCGATGTAGATCTCCGTCTCTTGGAAGAGAAACTGCAGGCGACTGGGGATGTGGACATCTTGTCCGATATCGCCACAGACGATCTTCGTAATCTACAACCGCTAGACGGGCTGGAAATTCCTCAGTCATCCGTAGGGAAGATATCCTTGTTTTGCTACCTTGCGCCACGACACATTCCAAGAATGGTCGTTGCCGAACGCGTTAGCCCGGTCAAGGTCCATATTGACTTGAGTCAATCCCAGCTGATTGAGTTTTGGCGCCCTTACTACGATAAACGTGTCCTTCGACCGGGTCGCCTTTATTATCAAAATCGAGTGCTAGTTCACGGCGAGTCTGTCGATAAAGATCCAGCATTTCGTCGCTGGGCAGACGGTGTTATGACCAAAGTGCGACGCATGCTTCATCTCCATAAGGAAATGGGTGGCTACGTTGGCGCTCACGCAGCGGCCGAAATTGCATCAGGGAAGCTGACAATCGTTAATTGAGTTGGGTGGTGCGCAGATCTTGATCTGCGAGCAAGTCGCCAATTCACTCGTTGTGAGTGATTAAAGGATTCACCGAAGATCATATGGTGTTGAAGCTAAGTGTTCAATTTCTACGCTGTATTTTTGGTTCGTGAAAGAGCGCTGTGAGACTTGACCTGATGACGTTTGGCGTTGCCGATAATGTCGTTGCGTCCGACATTGTGCTTGATTGGTACGATGGTCCGCTCAGAGGGCTCGTACACACGGTTGATGGCAATATTTTCTATTACCATGCGATCGCGTGGGCGGCTGATTATGAGCTTCGGTTATTTGCGCTTCGCCCGGTTCAGATGGCCGTTGCTGTAGAGCTGGAGCGCGCATTGGAGGTTTCCTGTTCTCCGAGGCAAGGTGCGGATTGGATACCTACGCCAATTCAGGATGGCTCCAGTAAATATATAAAAGCTCAGGAAGCTGTGGCAAGGCTCGTGGAGAGCACTGGCTCTGTTTCATGTCTGATTCTGGGATCTGGCGTCAAAGGGGATGTGAGAGTGCTTCACCGGGAGCAAGGTCCGGAAGATTTATTCATTGCAGCTGATCGTTCGACCAGGGTAGATGACCTTTCCGATTTTCTGGATCTGGGTGAGTGACCTGAAAGAGGGCGACGGTGACCGATACAACGTTGGACAAGTTCGGCGAGCTGCTGGTGCGGAGTCTCCGGGACCGTGCCATTGAGCAGCACGAGATGCTGCTCGCCGGTGCGCTTCGCGGGAAGGACCTGCAAGCACTGCAACAGCGAGTCGCGTCTTTATCCCCCGAACTGAAATCACTCTTGAGAGAGCTCGTGCTGGACGCGCTCGACGTTGCTCTCCACGACGTGCTGCTCGCTTTTCAGAGTGCCCACGATCGAGATGTCGGTGTGGAGGTCCTGGTGAACGGCACGAACGCCGCAGAACATAGCGGGATGCTTCACGGAGAACTGTTCGGCCCCGACGGATGGGTGGCAAGGTTCAGCAGATATCCGCGCGACGTCGACTGAAGGAATGGATCTGAACTTCTACGTCAACCGCATGGTCGCTGACAGGCGGGGTGGTGTGCTCTGCACCGAGGAAGAGACCTTGATGCCGACCGCGGACGATCTGGGCGTCGCCTTATGCGAACTCGATGCGCGGAGCAGAACGCTCATCTGCCTGTACGGCCAGGACGGCATTGACCTGACCATCGGTGGTGGGGCAGGGCAATATGTCGTCTTTGCGTCGAACGCCGACGAGCAATTCTGGAATCTTGTCAATCAAGCGGCGACAGATGATTCGGGCGTTGTCCTGCTCAATGCGGGTGGGCAAGAAGGAGATTTCCCAGCTCGGCAAGTCGTCACCCAGCCCCAAGCCCTGCAAGCCGCCCAGACTTTTCTTCAGACGGGCGCGCTCGACGATTCATTGTGTTGGGAAAGGCAGGAGTGAGATGACCGAGAAACCTGACGCCATCGACCGCTTCAACAGCGGCCTCGTCCTCCCCGCCAGCGTGCCGTTCCCTGAGGGCACGGCCTTCGGGCCGTTCGTGTTCCTCTCGGGTCAGTTGGGCAACAAGCCCGGCACGCTGG
The DNA here is from genome assembly GCF_001653795.1 of Mitsuaria sp. 7. Taxonomy (NCBI): domain Bacteria; kingdom Pseudomonadati; phylum Pseudomonadota; class Betaproteobacteria; order Burkholderiales; family Sphaerotilaceae; genus Roseateles; species Mitsuaria sp. 7. The sequence continues at coordinate 2,565,254 of NZ_CP011514.1, read as the reverse complement.
AGCTGGTTGAAGGCGGCCTCCGCGCGGAGGCTCTTCAGACGCTGCGCAACATCGAGACCGCGCTCAATGCGCAGGGACTCGGCGTCGAGCACCTCATGCGCTGCACCGTGATGCTCGCGGACATGGCGGAATGGGGCGTCTTCAACGAGGTCTACCGCGCCTTCTTCGGCGACCGGCCGCTGCCGGCGCGCAGCGCGTTCGGCTGCAACGGACTCGCGCTGGGCGCGCGTGTCGAGGTGGAGTGCACCGCCATCCGTCCCGGCTGAGATCGTCGGAGATCGCTCCGAATCGCCGGGACGTGGCAAGGGCGGCCGCGATGGCCGCCCGGGAGTCGAAGGTCAGAAGCCCTTCATGTCGTAGCGCACGCCGATCCAGGCCTGACGGCCCAGACCCTGGTACGTGTAGACCGGCTGCACGTCGCGGTCGGCGGCGTTGAGCACCTTGGCTTCCAGGCGCCACTGCGGCAGGAAGCGCCAGGTCGCGCGCACGTCCACCACCGTGTACGCACCGAGCTGCGCGCCGACATCCGGTCGCGCGCCGACTTCCGTCAGCGACGTGCCGACGCTCCACACCCCCGTGTCGTAGTCGGCGGAGACGCTCTCCTGATGCGCCGCACGACGCGGCAGGCGAGCACCGGACTGCTCGTCCTTCGCGTCGAGGAAGTCCACCGTCGCGCTCAGGCTCAGGTTGCCGAAGCGATGCGCGCCGCTCAGCGTCGCGCCCTGCAGCTTGGCCTTCGCCACGTTGTACGAGCAGCCGAAGTATCCCGGCGGGCATTGCGTGCCGTCCGGATCGGGGTTGTAGCCGATCAGGTTGTCGACCTTGTTGCGGTAGACCGTCGCCGAGGCGCTGCTCGCGCCGGAGCGCCAGTTCACGCCCAGCTCCACGCTGCGGCCGTCCTCGGGCTTCACCGCCGTGCCGTAGAACGGGTAGTCGGTCTCGTTGAAGGTCGGCGCGCGGAAGGTCTTGCCGGCCACGGCGCGGACCTTCAAGGTCGAGGTCAGCGCGTAGCTCGCGCCGATGCTGCCCGTCGTGGACGTGCCGTAGGCGTTGCTGTCGTCATGACGCAGGCTGGCCTCCAGCGAGGCCGGGCCGAACTGGCCCGAGTAACCCGCGATGTACGCGTCGTTCTTGCGCTTGAGCGTGTTGGTCGTGACGCCGTCGGCCGTCTCGGTGAGGTGCTCGTAGGCCAGCACTACCTGCTGGTCCGGCGCCAGGCGCAAGGCGTTCTGCCACGTCGCCTGGTCGCGCTTGGTCGTGAAGCGCGCGGGATCGGGCGCGCCGCTGCGCGAGTCGTCCAGGCCGTGGCTGATCTGCACCGTCGTGGTCCAGATCGGCGAGAGCGTGCCGCGGTAATCGGCGCTGACGACGCGGGTCGTCAGGCGGTTGCGGAAGTCGGGCGTCGGATCGCTCAGGAAGTCCGGCGGACCGCCGAAGTTGGCGCTGTCGTACTGCGCGTTGAGCTTGCTCTGCGTGGCGGTGACGCCGATGCGATGGCCTTCCGCCGGCGTGAAGCCCAGTCGCGCGGAACCCGTCGTGCGGCGGAAGCCGTCGCGATCGGGGTTGTAGTAGCCGTTGATGTCGTTCGGACGGATGGACGAGGTGCCGTCGCTGGTCTCGCGGCTCAGGTTCGCCGCGTAGTCGAAGCCGGCCTGCGCGCCGCTCACGCCCACGCTGCCCAGGCGCGAGGCGTACTCGCCCACTGCGACGTTGGTCGTGAGGTTCAGCGGGCCCTGGCCCTTCTTCGTGGTGATCTGGATGACGCCGCCGACGGCGTCTGCGCCGTACAGGCCGGAGGTCGGCCCGCGCAGGACTTCGATGCGATCGATGTTGGACAGGCTCATCGATTCGAAGGCCGCTTGGCCCAGCGTCGCGGAGCCGACGCGCACGCCGTCGATCATCACCACCGTGCCGGTGGTGTTGGCGCCGCGCAGGAGGTAGCCGCCGCTCTGGCCGGGGCCGCCGTTGCGCGTGATCTGCAGGCCGGCGTAGCGGCGCAGCAGGTCCTCGACGCTGCCGGCGCCGCTGTCGCGGATGGTGTCGGCGTCGATCAGGACGACGTCGGCGACGCTCTTGCTCAGGGCCTGCGGCTCACGGGTGCCGATGACGATGACGGGATCGAGGGAGGACTGCGCGAAGGCGGTCGACGGAACGACGGACAGGGCGGGCAGGGCGACCAGCGCGGTCGCCGAAGCACGGGCGACGGCGCGCAGCGTGGCGCGGGGAGAAGAGGCTTGCATGTCGGATTCGGATGAGCAGCGGCAGACGGCCGCTTCCCCGCGGCCGCATGCGGAATGGACGCGCCGTGCTCCTGGAAGCACGGCGACGATCCGCCTGTTGGCCGGTATCCGGGCTGTCGGAAGAATGAACCCGTGTTGCCTTCCCGGACGGACCGTCCAGTGGTTTCAGACACGAGCCGCGCACCTCGAGAGGCGCGCCTTCCGCTTACCGTTGCGGGGGCAGCTCAGGTTGGGGCCACGACCGCGTGGTGCAACCCCTCCTGATTCCCGTTGAACTGCGCCGGCAGGGAGCCGGGCGCGAGCACCAACGGGCCGGATGATACCGGGCTGCCTTACATGAACAGGTGTTCGCCCGCGTTCTCGCCGCCGAGGACCACGTAGTTCACCTTGCGCAGATCGCCCAGGGCGCGGCCGCCGGCGTAGGAGATCGAGCTCTGGAGGTCCTCCTCCATCTCGCGCAGCGTGTCGGCCAGGTGGCCCTTCACGGGCTCTAGGATGCGCTTGCCCTCGACGTGCTTGTACTCGCCCTTGTTGAAGTCGGACGCGGAGCCGTAGTACTCCTTGTAGCGCTTGCCGTCGACCTCGACGGTGTGGCCCGGCGATTCCTCATGGCCCGCGAAGAGCGAGCCGATCATCACCATCGAAGCACCGAAGCGCACGCTCTTGGCGATGTCGCCGTGATGGCGGATGCCGCCGTCGGCAATGATGGGTTTGGTCGCGACACGGGCGCACCACTTCAACGCCGAGAGCTGCCAGCCGCCGGTGCCGAAACCGGTCTTCAGCCGCGTGATGCAGACCTTGCCCGGACCGATGCCGACCTTGGTCGCGTCGGCGCCCCAGTTCTCGAGATCGATGACGCCCTCGGGCGTGCCGACGTTGCCGGCGATGACGAAGGTGTCGGGCAGCTTGTGCTTGATGTGGGCGATCATGCGCTGCACGGCGTCGGCGTGGCCGTGGGCGATGTCGATGGTGATGTAGTCGGCGCCCAGGCCTTCAGCGGCGAGGCGGTCGATGATGGCGTAGTCCGCCTCCTTGACGCCGGCGCTGATCGAGACCAGCAGGCCCTTGTCGCGCATCGTGCGCGCGAAGGCGACGGCGTCCAGGTCGAAACGGTGCATCACGTAGAAGTAGCCGTTGGCGGCCAGCCATTCGGTGATGGACTCGTCGACGACCGTCTTCATGTTCGCGGGCACCGCCGGCAGCTTGAAGCGGCGGGGGCCGAACTCGACGGAGGTGTCGCACTCGCTGCGGCTGTTCACGCGGCACTTGCGCGGCAGCAGCAGGATGTTGTCGTAGTCAAAGATTTCCATGGTCCAAAGTCGCAAAGTCGGGCTGCGTTGATGCAGTGCACGCCCTGGGCTGCGAGCGCTTGACTTGGGACCCGGCCAAAAAAAACCGGGTCCCAAAATTTGGGCCCGGTGACCCATTCTACGCGTGCTGGCGGGAGCCGTCGCCTCGCTGCGGTGCAGCATGCATCGTCCGGGGGCTTTTGGGCGCAGTTCGCTAAACTTCGCCCCCTTGGCCCTGCAACGGGCGACATCAGAAGACAAGCCACATGCATTCCGTCGTCATCAGCGGCACCGGTCTCTACCAGCCCCCGCACGTCATCACCAACGCCGAGCTGGTGGATTCGTTCAACCGCTACGTGGACCTGCAGAACGCCGAGCACGCCGAGGCCATCGCCGCCGGCACGCGCGAGGCGCTGGTGCACTCGAACGTGGAGTTCATCGAGAAGGCCTCGGGGATCAAGCAGCGCTACGTGATCGAAAAGGAAGGCGTGCTGGATCCGACGCGCATGTACCCGCGCTTCGAGGAACGGGCGGACGACCAGCTCTCGCTGATGGCGGAGATCGCCGTCGACGCGGCGCGCAAGGCGCTGGCCGCGGCGGGCAAGAAGCCCGAGGACGTGGACGCGGTGTTCTGCTCCGCGGCGAACATGCAGCGCGCCTACCCGGCGATGGCGGTGGAGATCCAGCAGGGACTGGGCGCGGGCGGCTACGGCTTCGACATGAACGTGGCGTGTTCGTCGGCCACCTTCGCGCTGGAGCAGGCGTACAACGCGGTGCGCTCGGGCGCGTCGAAGTGCGTGCTGATCGTGAATCCGGAGATCACGTCCGCCCATCTGGAATGGAAGGACCGCGACTGCCATTTCATCTTCGGCGACGTGTGCACGGCCATCGTCGTCGAGCGCGCCGACCTGGCGACCGCGCCTGAGCAGTGGGAGATCCTGGGCACCAAGCTGGCGACGCAGTTCTCCAACAACATCCGCAACAACTTCGGCTTCATGAACAAGGCCGAGGACAGCGATCCCGACGCCCGGGACAAGACCTTCCGCCAGGAGGGCCGCAAGGTCTTCAAGGAAGTGGTGCCCATCGCCGCGGCGCACATCGAGCACCACCTCGCCGCGCTGCACATCCAGCCGAATGACGTCAGCCGCTACTGGCTGCACCAGGCCAACCTGGGCATGAACCAGCTGGTGATCAAGAAGCTGGTCGGCGGCGAAGCTGGCGCCGAGATCGCGCCGCTGATCCTGGACACGTATGCGAACACGGCCTCGGCCGGTTCGGTGATCGCGTTCCACGAGCACCGCGCCAACCTCAAGCAGGGCGACCTGGGGGTGATCTGCTCGTTCGGGGCGGGGTACTCGGTGGGGAGCGTGATCGTCAAGAAGCGCTGAGACACGCGCGGCGGGATCGCAGCGGGCCGGTCGTCATCTTCAATCGGTTTCCTGCCACCGGTGGGCCACGACAGCCGCGAGCCAGTCCTTCATGTCCTTCTCGGGCCCGCCTGCATGCAGCAGCATGAGGCGCGTGGGCGTGTAGATGCCGACTTGCTGGAGGGTGCCGGGGACACCGGGCCTGAGTTGGACGGTGCAGGAGACGTAGACGACGATCTTGTCGCCGCTGGGCTTGATCAACGGCTTGGCGACGCGTTCGACGTTCCCTTCGCAATCGTCCCAGTTTGCGATCGTCGCGAATTGCGACGGACCACCGCGCGGATCGTTGAGCAGCGAATAGCCCGCGTGTCTTGCGCGAGCTGTCACCTTGTTTGACATGAAGGTGGAGAAGCTGCGGGACGGCCCTTGCAGCCTGGCGAAAACCGGCGTCGATGTATTCGACCAGCCGTCGGGCAGCCTGAGCAGCAAGGGGCCGATGCGCCATTGCTGGCTGCCGTCGACAGCCACCTCGGAACGTATCGTCAGCCGATCGGGGGCCGTCGGCAGTTCCTGCGCGCCAACGGGTCGCACCAATGTCGCGGCGAGCAGCAAGGTGGCCGCGACCCAGCGATGCGGAATGTTCTGTGTGGATGCAACGCGCGAAGCAGGCGTGCGAGCGGGCATGGGCGGTCCTCCTGACCGATGGGATTGTTGGTCTTGTGTCCGGTGGACGAGGTGCGGAGTCTAGGACCTCTCACCGGGCCGTCCGGTGCCGATTGAGTTGTTCAGCGCGCGGGAGTTCAGGCGAGCAGCGGCGTCAGATCCGGGTCGCCCTTCGCCATGGCCCGTCGATAGGCCGGCCGTTCACCGATGCGCTGCAGGTATGCGCGGATGTTCGGATACGCCGCCAGGTCGATCGGCTGGAACAGCCGCATCGTCGTGAGCGAGAAGACGCTCATGATGTCCGCCGCGGTGAACTCGGCCCCCGCGAAGTAGGGCGCCCGACCGAGTCGCTCTTCAACGAGCGCCAGCACCTTGTCGAGCCGCTCCTGCGTCGCCGCCAGGACTGGATGGTCGGCCGGCAACGCGCGCCCCAGCGTCATCCGACGCAGCATCACCGGCTGCAGATTGCCGTTGGCGAAGTGGAACCAGTACAGGAACGGCGCGAAGTCCGGGTGATCGGGGCCGGGTCTCAGGCGCCCGCCGCCGTGCCTGGCGATCAGGTAATCGACGATCGCCGCCGATTCGGCCAGCAGCAGATCGCCGTCCTCGATCAGCGGCGCAGCGCCTAGCGGATGCATCGCCTTCAGATCCGGCGGCGACAAGCGCGTTACCGCATCGCGCGTGTAGCGCCTGAGCTCGTAGGGAATGCCGAGCTCTTCGCAGAGCCACAGAATGCGTTCCGACTGGGAGTGGCCGAGGTGGTGGAGGGTGATCATGTCGTTCCGATGAGGTCGTCGAAGTTGTTGAATCAGTCTGCGCGTTCGTGGCCGCGGACGGAGGTCGGCGCGAAGCCGAAGCGCTCGCGGAAGCGCACGGCGAAGCGGGACGGTGAGTCGTAGCCCACGGCGCGGGCGATCTCGGACACGGGCTGCGTGGTCGCCTGGAGCAGGGTCAGCGCGGTGGCCATGCGGGCGTCGACGATCAGCGCCGTCATCGAGGCGCCTTCAGCGGCGAGACGGCGCCGCAGCGTGGCTTCGGACATGGCCAGCGCGTCGGCCACGCGGGCGGCGGCCCAGTCCTGATCCAGCCGGCCGGCGATCAATGCGCGCACGCTGATTGAGACGCTGGCGTCGACGGGCGCGCATCGCAGCGCGAGGCCGTCCTCCAGCAACCAGTGCATCACCTCCAGCACGCGCTGGCGGGCGACGGCATCAGGCAACGCGGGGTCAGGTGCCAGTGCTTGCCTGGCGCGTTCGAAGGCATCGGCCAAGCCCGGGCTGACCTTGGACAACTGACGCACCGGAGGGACTTGCGAACCCGTTCGATCGAGCTGAGCGATGCGGGCTGCGTAGTGCGCGTCCTCCAGCAACTCCGTGTCGAAGAGCAGCCAGCGCGCTTCGTACTGCGCGCCTTCGTTGACGAGGTTCGTGAAGTCGACGGTCTGATTGCCGCTCAACACGAGCGCCTGCCGCGGCTGCGCGCGCACGCTGGTCCCGCGGGCCGGCTTGACGGTCTTGATGCCGCGATCGACGAGGATGAGCGCGGGCAGGTCGACGCGCATCCGCAGGATCCGCAGGCCGCGGCCTTGCAGCACGTGGGCCGCGACGCCGACACCGGGACGGAGGTGCAGCTCGCGGGCCAGCGCGGACCCGTCGGGGGCGTGGATCGTGCTCAGCTTCAAATCGACTCCTCGTGAAGGGATGAATCGATCCTAGCGGGCGAGTCTCACGTCGGAAGTGCGGCGGCGATCAGGTTTGGTGCCGATCCGGTCAGAGGGACGATCGATGCGCTTCGATTTCCGTCCGCGGTCCGCGCGGACCTCATTCGGGGGATGGCGCCTGACGATCCGAGAACTTGATCACCCACGAGGCGCCGCACGGGCCGGGACCTCAGCGCACGCATGCTTCAATTTCGCGATGAATTCGATCCACCGCCGCTTCGCGCCCTCCGCCATCGTCTCGCTCGCCATGCTGGCGACCACCGCTTTCGCCGCCGCACCGGAGCCCGGCAGTTTCCCGTCGATGACGGCGTCCACGCCCATCTTCGACGAGATCTTCGTCCAACAGCTTCCGCCGGGCTTCAAGGCGCAGACCGAAAAGACCGACGGCCCGGTGTACATGCGCTCGATGGTGCTCGCCAGCGATCCCATCGACGGCCGGTGGACGCAGCGATTCCTGCTGACGGCGGTCAAGGACGCGGCCCTCGTGCCGAACGCGACCGCCGCCGGTTATGCAATGAACGTCGCCATGGGATTCAAGCAGGCCTGCCCGACGAGTTTCATGGGCGCCCGCATGCTCGAAGGCCGCATCGAGACCGGGCACGACGGGTACATCCTGATCGTCGGCTGCGGCACGCACACCTTGACCAACGACAAGTCGCCGACCAGCGAGTTCACCATCCTGGCCGTCTACAAGGGCGACAAGAACATGTACACGATCCAGTGGTCCGAGCGCGGCGATCCGACGAGCACGGCGCCCCATCCGGACCGGGCGTTGCTGCAGCAGCGCCTCAACGCGATGTCGCCGGTCCGCATCTGCGCGAAGCAGCCGGGTGAAGCGCCTCCGTTCGCGAGCTGCCTGAAGAAGTGAGGCATTGATCGGACAGGCGCGTTTGCCGGATGGCCCCCGCAACGGCTGACGGCGACGTCCTTCCGCTCACTGCCTCACCAGCAGGAACACGAATCCGATGACCGCCCAGATGAGCAGCCCGTACAACGATGCCAGCTCCGCTTCCATCAGGTAGTAGCCGCCCCGCTGCTTCACGATCCGGCCCCGGCCGGGTTTGACGAAGAAGCCTTTGGTGCTGGGCTCGACCCTCACGCGTCCCAGCGTGAACACCGGCAGCAGCAGCCAGGCGGTGCAGAAGCCGGAAAGCTGGATCACGATCTCGACGATCGGCTGGACGATGAATTCGAACAACGCTTCGACGATCATGCGGCGGTGCGGCGCCACGTGGCCAGAGCGAGCGCGATGCCGATGGCCGCGATCATCGCCGGCAGCCACACCCACACCAGCTCGGATTGCAGCACCTCCCACCCGCGTCCGCTGAGCACGCGTCTCAGGCTGAGCGGCGATACCTCGATCACCTGCGCGGCAAAGAAGACGCGTTCTTCCGAGAACGGCCACCACAGCGCGACGCCATGGCCGCCGTCGGTGAGCATGTCCAGCAGGCCGTGGGAGAGCCCTGACAGGGCGACGAAGGCGAAGGCCCACCATCGCGGCGCCTGCAGCGCCCGCGCCGAGAGGAGCGCGAACAGCCCCATCAGCAGTGCGAACACCAGCGAATGCGACGCCCCGCGATGCCCGAAGGCATCCGCATACGGAATGCCGATGCGGAACGCGATGACGTCGAGGTCGGGGATCACCGCGGCGGCCATTCCGGCCATCAGCAGGCGATTGGAGACGAGCGGCTTGCCGAGCCCCAGACGAGCGGCCATGGGAATGACGGCGTGAGTGAGGATCGTGGGCATGCCGATCAGATCTTGACGAGGCAGACGGCGACGCCGATGCATCCCCACAGCAGCAGGCCGAGTGCCGGCGCCAGTTGCGCCTCGACCAGCCAATGGCCGTCAGGCTGTTTCTTGATCCGGCCTCGGCCGCGCACGGGGAAGGCGCCGCCCATGAGGGGTTCCACCCTCAAGCGTCCGAGCGTCAACACGGGCAGCAGAAGCCAGGCCGTGAAGTATCCGATCGTGTCGGTCACCAGCGACAACAAGAGCAAGAGCAGTTCAGTCACCGCAATGGACGCCTGCGCACGCAACGTTCAAGCAGTTCAGGTGAATGAATCGCAGCGCTCACCGCCCGCTCGCCTCGATCCTGATCTCATCCCTGCGGCAGGTCCCGCCGCCGCTGCCGCTGGGCTGATCGCCGAGCAGCTGCTTCAGCGTCCCGCCGGCCTGATAGTCCCGCGGCAGCTTCACCTGGATCTCGGTGAGGTACTGCCCGGAGCACATCAGCTTCACGCTGTCGCGGTACGCGTCGCTGCCGGTCTCGGCCTTCAGCTTCTCGTAGAAGGTGTTGCGCGAGATCGCCCCGCCGATGTTCTGGCGGATGTACTTGCCCACGCCCGAATCGTTGAACTGCTTCACCAGGTCCACCGCGCGGCGGAAGTAGGCATCCGGGTTCAGCGTCGTCTGGCAGGTGCCGTGCTTGCGCCACTCGTGCTCGCCGAAGCCCTTTTCGTAGAGGAAGTTCGGCATCCACGGCCCGATGTACGACACCGTCTCCTTGGAGAGGTTCATCGGCGCGTTGCCGCAGTCGCCGTAGCTGATCCCGCATTGCTGCCGGTTGGGCCACAGGCCGTGCAAGGTCAGGTTGGTCACCTTGAGCTTGCCGTCCTCCATCGCCTCGCACTCGGGCTTGCCGCGCCGGCCACCCGCCGTCCATTCGCAGAAGCCGGGTTGCCACGACATCGCCAGCACGAAGCTGTCGTACTGGTCCGGGGTCTTGCACATGCCTTGACTGGTGTTCGCGGTGTTCGCCGCGGCGATGTCGACCGACGGCCCGCGGGCGCGGGTCGGGTTCGAGGGCGCCGGAGCGGCGCCGCCCGCCGCCGCGCCGCAGTCGTTCGGCACCCAGCGTTCCGGCGGTCGGGCGTCGGGCACCTGCACCCGCGTCCAGCCGGCGTCGTGCGATTCCAGGATCGTGTAGCCGGTTCCTGGCGACAGCTTCGCGCCGTCGGGGTTGGTGCTTTTCCTGAAGGACTGGAAGGCCTCGCAGGCGCGCGAGGCGGTGAAGGTGCCGCTCGCGGGATCGGCCCAGGCCGAGGGCAGGGCGGACAGCGCCGCGGAGAGGGCAAGGAGTCGAAGGAGGAATCGCATGGCTGAATCCGATCTCAGAATCCGATCGAGACGCCCAGGCCCAGCACCCAGTCCGCCGTCTGCCTCGTGAGGCCGCGGTTGATCGAGGCGTCCAATTGGAGCTTGCGGTCGACCAGCCAGGTGACGCCGGTGCCCGCCGAGATGCTCCGCCCGCCGTTGCGGTTGGACGCGAGCTGGTCACCCGCGACTTCAACGTAGCCCTTCCATGCCTCCGCGATCGGCCAGCCCAGCGAGGCGCCGAGGATGCCGCCGACGAAGTGCTTGCCGTCGTCGCGGCTGTCGCGGTACAGCCCGCCGATCAGGCCGGCCGACCAGTCGCGCGGCAGGTCCCATTCCGCCGTCAAGCGCAGCGAGGGACGCAAGCCCTGACCCCGGAAGGCCGATGAGCCGCTGTCCATGTCGACGTTCAGCAGCCACGCGAGACCCGGCTTGCTGCGCTCGGCGTCGCCGTCCTGCACGTGCCACTTCACACCGAGCGCGGTGTCGGCCCAGCCGCTGACCTTGGTCGTCCCGCTGGCGTCGGAGGCGCGCAGGCGCTGGTAGCCGTCGGTCTCGACACGGAACTCCCAGTCCTCGGCGAAGCCGAAACGCAGCAGCGTCGGCGTCGACCACAGCCGGCTGCGCACGCCGTCGCTCTTGTCGCGCTGGTAGCCGAGACCGGTCTCCAGCATCGCGCGACCCTTGCCGACGGTGCTGCTCGATTCCACGATACCGGGTTGATCCGGCTCGATGGCTTCATCCGCCGCACGGGCGGAACCGGCCGCCGTGAGCAGCGCCGCAACGATCACCAGCGTTTTCGTCATGGGAAGGATCTCCTCACTGTCCGCCGCTGCGTTCGCCGCCCATCCACCAGGACGGCGGCGTGCCCGAGGCGCCCGTCGCGGGCCCCGAGGCCGCGCCCGACGCCGGCTCCGCAGGCGGCAACGGCGGCGGCATCGGCCCGATCGTCTTCAGGCCCGCGTCCCCAGCGTACTCGCTGAAGACCCAGTCCGGACCGAACGGACCTTCCTCCTGAACCAGCCCGCCGTCCTTAGGCGGCTCGATCTCGGAGGGCTTGATGTCCTTGAGCGCAACCTGCATGTACTCGATCCACGCCGGCAGCGCGATGCCGCCGCCGGACTCGCCCGCGCCCAGGCTGCGCGGCTGGTCGTAGCCGATCCACACCACCGTCGCCACGCGCCGCTGGAAGCCCGCGAACCACGCGTCCACCGCGTCGTTCGTCGTGCCGGTCTTGCCGTAGAGGTCGTAGCGCTTGAGCGAGGCGCTCGCCTTGTAGGCCGTGCCGCGGATCGCCACCTCGCGCAGCAGCGAGCCGGTGATGAAGGCGTTGCGCTCGCTGATCGCGCGGCGGTCGTCGGTGAGCTTCTCCGGCTCCGCCTGGAACAGCACCTGGTTCTGCGCGTCCACGATCTTGGTCACCAGCAGCGGCTTGAGCAGGTAGCCGCCGTTGGCGAAGACCGAATACGCGCTCGCCATCTGCAGCGGCGTCACCGAGCCCGAGCCCAGCGCCAGCGTCAGGTTCTCCGGCTGCTTCTCGAGGTCGACGCCGAACTTGGCGGCCCAGGCGCGCCCGCGCGCCGGCGTGAGCTGCTCCAGCACCCGGATCGTGACCATGTTCTTGGACTTGGCCAGCGCCTGGCGCAGCGTCATCGGTCCGTCGAAGTTGCCGTCGGAGTTGCGCGGATTCCAGTCGCCGACCGAGATGGGCGCATCGTCGACCAGCGTCGCCGGACCGGCGCCGAGTTCCATCGCGCCCGAATAGATGAAGGGCTTGAAGCTCGAACCCGGCTGCCGCCACGCCTGCGTCGCGTGGTTGAACTGGTTGCGGTTGAAGTCGAAGCCGCCGACCAGCGCCAGGATCCTGCCGGTGTCGGGCTCGACCGACACCAGCGCGCCTTCGGCCTCCGGCGACTGCGTCACCACCCACGCGCCCTTGGGGAAGGCCTTGGTCGGCGCGCCGCGCAGCACGCGGATGATGGAGCCGCGCTGGATGCGCAGGTCGGCCTTGGCCTTGGGCGACAGCGCCGACTGCACCGAGCGCAGGCCTTCGCCCTGGATCTCGATGTCGTCGCCGTCGGACAGGCTCGCCTGGACCTTGTTGTTCGCGACCTGGGTGACGACCGCCGTGCGCAGGTCGTCGTTGTCCGGATGCTCGTTGAACACCTGCGAGATCGCGGCGTCCTGCTCCTGGCCGTCCATGCCCTCGGGCAGGTCGACGTCGCCCTCCGGACCGCGCCAGGCCTTGCGGCGCTCGTAGTCCATCAGCGTGCGGCGCAGCGCCTTGTACGCGGCGATCTGGTCGTCCATGCGCAAGGTCGTGGTCACGCGCAGGCCGCGGTTGTAGGCGTCCTCGCCGTACTGGGCGTGCACCACCTGGCGCACCATCTCGGTCGCGTACTGGCCGTAGGGCAGGCGCTGCTCCTGCGCGGTGCGCAGCTTCACCGGCTCCTCGCGGGCCTGCTTGGCCTGCTCCGGCGTGATCATGCCGACGTCGACCATGCGCATCAGCACCGTCGCCTGGCGACGCTGCGCCAGCTTCAGGTTGGTGATCGGATTGGCGCGGTACGGACTCTGCGGCAGGCCGGCAAGCATGGCCGTCTCCGCCGTCGTGAGGTCCTTCAGCGACTTGCCGAAGTAGGCCTGCGACGCCGCCTCAAAGCCGTAGGCCCGCTGACCCAGATAGATCTGGTTCATGTAGACCTCCAGGATCTTGTCCTTGGACAGCTGGCTCTCGATCTTGAAGGCCAGCAGGATCTCGACGATCTTGCGGGTGTAGAGCTTCTTCTTCGTCAGGTAGAGGTCGCGGGCGAGCTGCTGCGTGATCGTCGAGGCGCCCTGGCTGCGCGACGACGAGAACAGGTTGACCCAGAACGCCCGCATCATCCCGGGCACGTAGACGCCCTGGTGGTCGTAGAAGTTGGTGTCCTCGACCGCCAGCAGCGCCTGCTGCATCTGCTTGGGGATCTTCTCCAGCGGCAGGTAGCTGCGGCGCTCGGTGCCGTATTCGGCGAGCAGTTGCCCATCCTCCGAGTAGACGCGCAGCGGCTGCTTGGGGTTGTAGTCGGTCAGCCGGTCCAGGTCGGGCAGGCCCGGCCAGATCACGGCGGCCACGCCGCCGATGAGCAGCACCACGGCCAGCACGCCGGCGCCGGCCCACACGGCGATGCGCTTCCACGTGGGCAGTTCACGCAGCGAGTCCCGGAGCGGCGCGGTACGGCGCCAGAGCGCCAGGAAGAACCCGGCCAGGGTATGAGCGACGTTGCGGGCGAATTGGGCGATCTGCTGCATGCGGGGCGCACGAGTTCAAGTCGGCGGATTATCGTCAGACATCCGGGGCTGTCCCGGCTCGGCTGCGTACGGCAACAATCCGTACACAGAAGACACACGGCTGACCCACGGGGTGGGCATCGGCGGTGTGTGCCCCCAGGGCATCAACCGTGCCCGAGGTTCAAGGTCAGGAAGACCAGCGCGTTGAGCCCGAAGTGCAGCACGATGGCCACCTCGATGCGGCGCGACAGCGTGTAGGCCAGTCCGTACCCCAGGCCGGCCAGCATGGCCAGCGCCACGTAGAGCGTGCCGCCCGGCGCATGGGCCAGGCTGAACAGCACGGTGGCCAGCAGCACCGGCAGCCAGCCGTTCAGGGTGCGCAGGTCGGAGCCCAGCCGGCGCGCCAGCAGGCCCTGGATGACGCCGCGGAAGGCGGCTTCCTCGGCGACGCAGGTCAGGAAGAGGTTGGCCGCCAGATACAGGCTGGCGTTGTCCGGCCAGCGCAGCGTCGGCTGGCCGATGCCGGCGATCACCGCCAGCAGCCAGGGCAGGGCGAGCGTCGCGGCGACGACCGCCCAGAGCGCGAAGCGGGGCAGGCCCGTCGGGGGCGTGAAAGGCGCCGAGGGCGCCGAGGGCGACGACGGCGTCGCTTCCGCCCTTTCCCACCGTCGGCGCTGCTGCGAGGCCAGCACCGCCAGCATCAGCATGCCGGCGACGCCCTTGTCGAAGTTCAGGTACTTGAGCGACGGCGGCCGGGCGTCGGAGGTCGTGGCCAGGTAGCTCGGGTTCAGGAACCCCGGCAGCAGGTGCAGCGCCAGCGCGAAGCCGATCACCAGCATCAGCAGCATCAGGGCCGCCTCGCGGCGCGGGCGGTGGCGGGCCTCGATCGCCATCCAGGCCAGGGCCCCCAGCGCGGCCACCGGCACCATCGCGGCGATGGTGAGCTGGCCGTTCACCAGCCCGGCGGTCACCGCCATGATCAGCAGGGACAGCCAGGGCCAGGGGGCTCGCACCGGCAACAGGGTCGCGGCGATCGACAGGCACAGGAGCAGGTGGCTGAGCGGCATCGGGATCTGGGGGGCGGTGTGGCCGGGTTGGGTGTCAGGGGGCAATCGCGCCGCAGTATCCGCGAAGCGGACGCCAGGCCTCCCGGAGGGCGGTGATCCTGGCCCGATGCCCGCCCGTCTCCCCGGCGCCGCCGCCCCGCTGAGGTATCGTCCCGCCCCATGCACGAGATGACTTTCTACTGGCACGACTACGAGACCTTCGGACGCGTGCCGCGCCGCGACCGGCCGGCGCAGTTCGCCGGCATCCGCACCGATGCGGACCTGAACGAGATCGGCGATCCGCTGATGGTGTACTGCCAGCCGCCGACCGATTCGCTGCCCGATCCCGAGTCCTGCCTGCTGACCGGGATCCTCCCGCAGACCTGCGCCGAGCAGGGCGTGGCCGAACACCGCTTCGCCGCCGACATCCACGCCGAGCTGTCACGACCCGGCACCGTCGGGCTGGGCTACAACACGATCCGCTTCGACGACGAGGTGACGCGCTTCCTGTTCTGGCGCAACCTGATCGATCCCTACGGCCGTGAATGGCAGAACGACTGCGGCCGCTGGGACCTGCTGGACGTCGTGCGCTGCGCCTACGCGCTGCGTCCGGAAGGCATCGAATGGCCGAAGCACGAGGACGGCCGGCCGTCCTTCAAGCTGGAGCACCTGACCGCCGCCAACGGCCTGGCGCACGAGGCGGCACACGATGCGCTGTCGGACGTGCGCGCCACGATCGCGCTGGCCCGGCTGATCAAGGACAAGCAGCCGCGGCTGTGGGACTTCTGCCTGAAGCTGCGCCGCAAGGACGCGGTCTGGGCGGAGATCGGCACGAACCGGCCTTTCCTCCACGTGTCGGGCATGTACGGCACGGAGCGCGGCTGTATCGCGCTGGTCTGGCCGCTGGCGCCGCATCCGACCAACAAGAACGAGCTGATCGTCTGGGACCTGGGCAGCGATCCGGCCGAGCTGCTGGCGCTGGACGCCGAGACGATCCGGCTGCGGATGTACACGAAACAGGAACTGCTGCCCGAGGGCGTGACGCGGCTGCCGATCAAGACCATCCACGTCAACAAGTCGCCGATCGTGATCTCGTCGATGAAGATCCTGTCGCCCGAGATGGCGGCCCGCTGGGGCCTGGACCTCGCGCAGGGGCAGGCGCACGCGCAGACGCTGGCGGCGCGCGGCGGGGAGCTCTCGCGGCTGTGGTCGCAGGTGTTCCAGCGCCCGGCGGGCGAGGGCGGCGTCGACGTCGACGAGGACCTGTACGGCGGCTTCGTCTCCAACGACGACCGCCGCTCGCTGGAGCGCCTGCGCGGCCTCGCACCCGAGGCGCTGGCCGACCGCGTCGCGCAGGGCAAGGTCGCCTTCGAGGACGCCCGGCTGGAGGAGATCCTGTTCCGCTACCGCGCGCGCAACTTCCCGGACAGCCTGACGGCGGACGAGCAGGCGCGCTGGGAGCAGCACCGGGCGACCCGGCTGCACCTGGGCGAGGGCGGTGCGCAGACGCTGGAAGCCTTCTTCGAACGCATCGACACGCTGGCCCAGACGGCCGAAGAATCGGAAGACGAGCGCGCTGGCGAGATCCTCTCCGCGCTCTACGACTGGGCCGAACAGATCGCCCCGCCACCTCCCTGATCTTCTGTACGGCCCGCCCGGACTCCCTGGAACCGGGTTGTCCACGGGCTTTCCAGGACCGGCCAAAACGGGTACACCTTCGGCATACGCCAGGAGACGACATGCAATCCCAACACGACGCCGCCGACCCGATCGCCGCCCGCATGCGGGCGATGCTGGTGCGGGCGCCGCTGGCCGTGGCCTTCGTGGCCGCCGGCCGCTTCGAGGTGGTCAGCGAGCACTTCAACCACCTGTTCGGCCACGGCGACGAGACCGACCTGACCAGCACCGACCTGCGGGCGTCGGTCGTCTCGGACGCGGCGCATCAGGCGCTGCAGGCGCGCATGGGCAGCGCCTTCGGCGCCGGGCGGCCGCTGGACGAGGAGGTCGAATTCGTCCGCCGCGACGGCTCGCGCTTCTGGGGCCGTCTGCAGGCGACGCCGGTGCACTGGGAGCAGCCGGCGGGCGAGTCGATGTGGATCCTCGAGGACGTCACCGCCGCCCGCCAGCAGCGGCTGCAGCCGACCTGGTCCGCCAAGCACGACGAGGTCACCGAACTCTCCAACCGCCGCGAGATGGAACGCCGCCTGGCCGAGCACGTCGGCAGCCGCCGGCATGAACCGGTGTCGGTGCTGTTCGTCGACATCGACAAGTTCAGCGAGATCCTGCAAGGCATGGGGGCGGAGGTCGCCGACCATTTCCTGTACGGGCTCGGACAGATGCTGATCACCAAGGTGCGGGCGTCCGACACCGTCGCACGGCTGGAGGACGACCACTTCGTCGTGCTGCTGCCGGACTGCGACCAGCATTACGCCCAGATCGTGGCGGAGAAGATCCGCTCCTCCATCGCCGGCTACCGCCTGCGCTGGGGCCTGCACCGGACGCGCGTCAAGGCGAGCCTGGGGGTGGTGCAGCTGCAGAACTCGCTCGATACCGTGGATGCGGTGCTGGGCGCGGGGCAACTGGCCTGCGCCGAGGCCAAGGCCGCCGGCGGGGACTCGGTCCGCGTGTTCATCTCGAGCGGGAGCTACGAGGAACTGGCGGGGGCGTGAGGCTCCTTCTTGCTCCCTCTCCCGCTTGCGGGAGAGGGAGAACACCAGACGCGGTCCGTGGCGTGCGCGAGACCGGCCTGGCTCAGTACTCGAACGACGCGTTCACGCTGACCGTGCGCGGCGTGCCCAGCACAAGGTAGCCGCTGCCCGGGAAGCCGCCCGAGGACGCCCAGTAGCTGCGGTCCGCCACGTTGTCGACACGGGCCCGCAGCGTCACCAGGTGGCCGCGGACATCCAGCGCATACCGCGCGCCGAGATCCACGCGACCCCATCCCGGCACGCTCAAGGTGTTGGCCGCATTGGCGTACATGCTGCTGGTGGCGATCACCCGCGCATCCAGCGACAGGCCTTGCACGCCGGGGACGTTCCATTCGGTGCCCAGGTTCAGCATCGTGCGCGGCACGCCGATCACGCGCTTGCCGTCGGTCGTCGCGGCGCCGGTGCTCTTCTGCTCGGCATCCAGCCAGGTCAGTCCGCCCAGCAGCTTCAGACCGGGCATCGGCTCGCCGAAGGCGCTCAGCTCGATGCCCTGGTGGCGATCCTCGCCTTCGGCGGTGAAACTCACATTTGTGACCACGACCGACCGCGGCTTGGCCGTCGAGAAGAACGCGATGCCGCCGCCGAGGCGGCCGCCGTCGAACTTCAGGCCGATTTCCTTCTGCTTCGACTGGTACGGCGGCAGCATCGTGCCTTGCAGCGATGGGCCGGCCGACACGCCCGCCGTGTCGCCTTGTGTCAGACCTTCGATGTAGTTGGCGTAGGCCGAGAACGACTTGCCGAGCTTGAACACGACGCCCGCCATCGGGCTCGTGCGGCTGAGGTCGTAGGGCGCCGCGGGCACGCCGGTGTTGTACGCGTAGCTGCGGATGTCCATGGACTGGTAGCGCAGCCCCAGGGTCAGGCGCAGGGTGTCGTCGAACATCGCCAGCGTGTCCGCGAGCGCCGCGCTGCGCAGGCGCGTCATGCCGGTCGTCGCGGGGTCGTCCAGCTTGTTGCTGACGGAGAGCAGCGTCGGC
Organism: Mitsuaria sp. 7; assembly: GCF_001653795.1. NCBI lineage: Bacteria > Pseudomonadati > Pseudomonadota > Betaproteobacteria > Burkholderiales > Sphaerotilaceae > Roseateles > Mitsuaria sp. 7. Next base: position 2,546,878 of record NZ_CP011514.1, on the reverse strand, counting down.
AGCGGTGCCGCGCCGCCGTCGTACAGGTTGGTCGGGATCAGCCGCACCTGCGTGGCCGTGGTGGAGACGCCGAAGGCGGCGCGCTTGTCCAACCGGAAGGCGTTCACGGAGGCCACCAGCTCGTGCTTCACCGGCCCCGTGGTCAGCAGGCCCCGCACGCCGACCTCGCCGGTGCGGACGCGGTCCTCGCGGGTGTTGTCGAAGCGGGACGTCGTGCCGGCCCCGGTGGTGCCGTTGGTGAGCGTCAGGTTGGCCAGCGAGTTGGCCTCGTCGCTGCTGCGCGCGCCGGCGGCGAACCACGCGGTCCAGCCGGTGCCCAGCCATCGGTCCAGATCGACCTCGCCGCGCAGCGTGCCGAACAGGTCGCGCTCGTTGGAATAGGTCCAGGGCTGCGCCCAGTTGGACTCGCTGTCCGGCGCCTTCGGCACCGCGGAGACGGCAGCGCCCAGCGTGACGTTGGTGCGGGTGCGCTTGAGCTTGTGGTCCTGGTAGCCGATGTCGGCGGACAGGCGCACGTCGCGGGCGCGCCAGTCCAGGCCGACCGAGGCCATGCCGAGGTTGACGCTTTCCTTGTCGACGCTGGTGTCGCCGGCGCGCGAGGCCAGGTTGACGCGCACGCCGGTGGCGTTGTCCGGGCCGAAACGACGTGCCACGTCCACCGCCAGGATGGTCTGCCCGCCGCTGGCGGTGCCCACCGTCATCTGCGTGAGCGGCTGGCTGGGCGCGCGCTTGGGCAGCAGGTTGATCGAGCCGCCGATGGCGTCGCTGTTGGGCGTCGCGCCGTTGAGGAAGGCCGACGCGCCGCGCAGCACCTCCACGCGCTCGAAGAGCTCGGCCGAGATGTACTGGCGCGGCAGCAGGCCGTACAGGCCGTTGTAGGCGACGCTGTCGGAGTTCAGGATGAAGCCGCGGATGAAGTAGCTCTCCTGGAAGTTGCCGAAGCCGCGGGCGATGCGCACACCGGGATCGTTCAGCAGCACGTCGCCGACGCTGTGCGCCTGCGTGTTCTGGATCAGCTCGTTGGTGTAGGCCGTCGTGCTGAACGGGGTGTTCATGATGTCCTGGTTGCCGAGCAGGCCGACCCGGCCACCGCGCGCGACCTGACCCCCGGCATAGGACTTGATCAGGCCGCCGCGCGAGGCGTCCGCGCTGGCTTCGACCACGACCTTCTGCAGTTGGGTCGCCGAGGCTGAGGAGGCCGCCGCGGAAGCCGCCGCTTCCGTGGCCTGGGGCGCCGACTGGGCGAACGCGCCGCCATGGAGGGCAGCGCTCAGGGCGAGCGCCAGGGGCGCGAGGGCAGGGCGGAGGGCGACGACAGACGACATGGCGTTGAGAAGAATTCGCAGATAAGAATATTTCGCATTATCTGAAGGCTCCGTGGCCAGCCGCTGCGGTCGTCACTTACGGGGTGGGTGAACTCCCCTTTGGAGGTAGTTGGCCGGGCGTTTGGTGGCGAAATCGCCCCGGGATGGGGCGTCGGGCGTCGTTTTCAGGGGAAACCCGGACGGATGCGGTCCGGACAAAAGAGGGAGAAATCCATTTCTTTTCTGAAGATCGCCCTAAAGATCGGCTGGGAAGTGCCGAAGACGGCGGGATACCTGGTCGCTTGAGGCCGGGAACCTGGGAAAAATGCCATGTCCAACGTCAGCCTGTCGACCGCCTTGTCCGGCATGTCCGCCGCCAACGAGCGCCTGCGCGCCTCGGCGAACAACGTCGCCAACGCGGCCACGCCGGGCTACCGCCGCGAGCGCATCGAGGCCCAGACGGCCGAGGACGGCAACGGCGTCACGACCAAGGTCGAGAAGCTGCCGGAGCCGGGCGCCGACCTGACGGCCGACATGGTCGAACAGAAGTCCGCGACCTACGCCTTCGTCGGCAACCTGCGGGTGCTGCAGACGCAGATCCGGGCCGAGGGCGCGCTACTCGACATCCACGTCTGATCGCTCCGACACGGACATCCCGCCCCAATGACAAACGGCCGCTTCTAGCGGCCGTTGTCGTTTCTGGCGTCCCTTCCGGAGCGCTCGGCGAGAGCCGGCGCTTCTGCCCGGTCAGGGCCGCCGGTCAGGGCTTCAGCTCGAACAGCGACGATCCGTCGCCGTTGTCCTTGATCCGGGTCACCTGCGGCGTGTCCTTCAGGTGCGCCGTGGCGCCGTTGCCGGACACGAACTGCATCGCGACACCCGGCACGGGCCGGATGCGCCAGGACGAGGCCGCGACCGCCGCGCTCAGCGACGGCTGCGCCGCCAGGAAGTGGGCCAGGGCCTCGCGCGTCTCGTCCGGCGCGTCGACGACCACCTTGTCCGCCGCCAGCGCCGGAAAGTGGCCGCCGCCGTAGGCGCGGTAGTTGTTCGTGACGACGAGGAAGTCCGCGCGCTCATCCAGCGGCTGGCCGCGCCAGCTCAGGTTCACCACGCGCTGCCCGTCGCCGACCCGCTTGCCGTCCTTGTCGAAGCGCGCGGGCTGCGTCAGGTCGAGCTCATAACGCAGCGCGCCGTCCTGGCCCAGCATCATGTCGAAGTTGAAGCTCGGGTAGCTCGTGTCCACGACGTCCTGCCGCGCCGGCCCTTGCGGATCGATGCGGCGGAACTGGCCGGCGGACATCTCCAGCCAGTCGCGCACCTGGGCGCCGCTCAGCTTCACCACCTTGATCGTGTTCGGATAGACGTAGAGGTCGGCGACGTGCTTGATCGCGACCGGTCCGGCGGGGATGTCGGTGTACTGCGTCCAGCCCTGGCGGCCGCCGGACTTGAACGGTGCGGCGGCGCTCAGCATCGGCAGCTTCTCCAGCGCCGTGCCCTGGACCGCCTTCAGCGCGTAGGCCAACTGCGCCTGCGCGACCAGCCGCACCGCGGTGCCGTCGAGCACCTGCGAGAAGTAGCTCTGGATCGGCTGGTCCGCCACCGCGACCTGGCTGCGGACGTAGTCCAGCGTGGCCTGATGCTCCGTGGCGATGACGGCGGCGGGCATCGGGTCGGCGTCGGCGAGCGGCTTGCGCGCGGTCCGGTCGAAGATGGGCCGCAGGCTGGACTGGCTGTCCGCCACGTGCCAGGTCTTGCCGGTCTGCTTCAAGGTCAGGTCCACGATGCCCAGGTGATCGCCCCAGCGGCCCGGCATGACGGCGGGCGTGCCGTAGAGACGGCCCTTCGCGAGGTCCACGCCCGGATACCCGGCAAAGCCTGACCCCGGGAACTCGGTGTGCGCGTGGCCCAGCAGCAGCGCGTCCACGCCCTTCACGCGGGCGAGCTGGGCGGCCATGTTCTCGGAGAGCTTGGGCAGCTCGGTCTTGTCGATGCCGGTGTGGGCGATGACGACGATCAGATCGGCGCCGCGCTTGCGCAGGTCCGCGACCTGCTCGGCGGCGGCGTCGACCATGTCGCGCACCTTCACCTTGCCGGCGAGGTTCTGACGATCCCACTCCAGGATCTGCGGCGGCGTCACGCCGACGACGCCGATCTTCAGCGCGTGGTCCTTGCCGGCCTCGTCGCGCATGGTGCGCTCGAGCATCACGCTGGGCGTGAACGCATGACGACGGCCGTCGGCCTCCATCACGTTGGCGTTGAGGTACGGGAAGTTGGCGCCGGAGATGGCCTGGCGCAGGAAGGGCAGGCCGTAGTTGAACTCGTGGTTGCCGAGGTTGGCGGCGTCCACGTCCAGCAGGTTCAGGATCTTGTAGGCGGGATGGACATCCCCGGCCTTCAGCGGCTTCACGCGCGCGACGACGTCGCCCAGCGGATTGCCCTGCAGCAGGTCGCCGTTGTCGAAGAGCAGGCTGTTGGGCGCCTCGGCGCGGGCGCGGTGGATCAGCGTGATCGTCCGGGCCAGGCCGAACTCCTGGGCGCTGCGGTCCTGGTAGTAGTCGTAGTCCAGCAGGTTCATGTGGATGTCGCTGGTCTCCAGCACGCGGAGCTTGAGCTCCGCGGCGGACAGCGGCATCGACAGGACGGACAGGCCGGCGAGGGCGATCAGCGCCTTCCCCGCGAGGGCGCGCGTCGAGGTCGTGCGCATCGGGGTCAGGTCCAGTCGGTGCCGGCGACCAGCACGGCGACCGCGCGCTGGAAACCTTCGGCGTCGATGGCGTCGAAGCGCGCGGGCTCTGGGCTGTCGAGGTCGAAGACGCCGCGCAGCGTGCCGCCGGCGACGACCGGCAGCACCAGTTCCGAACGCGAGGCCGCGTCGCAGGCGATGTGGCCGGGGAAGGCGTGCACGTCCTCGACGAGCTGGACTTCCTGCGTGCGTGCGCAGGCGCCGCAGACGCCGCGGCTGAAGGCGATGCGCACGCAGGCGACCTTGCCCTGGAACGGACCGAGCACGAGCTCCTGGTCGTTCTTCGCATTGACGAGGTAGAAGCCGGCCCAGTTCAGCGTCGGGACGGCGTTGAAGACCAGCGCGGAGAACTGCGCCAGGTTGGCGAGCCAGTCGCGTTCGCCATGCAGCAGGGCCTGGGTCTGGGCGACCAGCGTGTCGTATGAGGCGCGCTTGGCCTCGGGGCTGGACATGTCCAGCAGCGCGGTGGGTTCGAAGCTCATGGAGCGGGATTGTGGCGGAGGTCATGCGGGGCGGTCGTCCGTCACGGCGAGAATGCGCCCCGGTTCAAGGGAGATCGGAACGATGAACGCACGAGGGAAGACGGCGCTGCTGGCCGTCACGATGGGTCTGACGATGGCGGTCGGCGGCCGCGCTCAAGCGCAGACGGTGGACACCGCAGCGGCCCCCGCGTCCGCGGCGGCGCCGGCTTCGCCGCTGCTGGGGCCGGACGAGCAGGTGGGCTGGGTGACGCAGGGCGAGTGGTCGCGCCGCTGGTGGGAGTGGGCGATGTCCTTCGAGGACGACCTCAGTCCCGTCGCCGACCGGACCGGCGTCCAGTGCGGCAACCGCCAGTCGGGTGACGTGTTCTTCCTCGCGGGGACCTACGGCACGGCCCGCACCGTGCGCACCTGCCGGGTGCCGGCGGACAAGTACCTGTTCTTCCCGCTGATCAACTACGTGTACACGCCGACGCGCACCGGCATGCCGACCTGCGCGCAGGTCACGCGCGACGCCGAACGCATCACCGAGGGCGCCGAGATGCTGGTGCTGGAAGTGGACGGCGTGCGCTACGCCGATCTCCGCCGCCACCGCCAGGCCAGCCCGGAATGCTTCAACGCCTGGGCGCGGCATCCCAGCGGCGCGCGGCTCTTCCCGTCCGCGTCGAACGGCTACTACGTGATGCTGAAGCCGCTCCCGCGCGGCCGGCACACGCTGAACTTCGGCGGCGCGCTGCCGCGTATGTCGCAGGCGGTCAGCTACACGTTGATCGTCGAGTAGGCCTCATCCGGGGCTTCCCGCGCCTGTCGCACGCCCAGCGGCAGTACGCACTAGGTGACCCCGTCCAGCGTGAGCACCAGCCCCAGTTGTCCGCCGACCTGCAGGACGCCGGAGGCGGCGACGCTGGACGACGGGGCGGGCGCGCTGGCAGCGACGGTGGTGGCAGTGGCGGTGCCGGATCGCGGCGCCATCGCGCTGATCGGCGGCCGCCGCAGCATCGCCCAGAGCGATCGCGGATCGCGCAGTCGCAGGCTGTCGAGGTATTGGCGGAAGACGGCATCTTCACCGGCATCCGGCTCGACGTCGGCATGCCGCGGAGCCGCTCCGGCGGATCCGCTGCCCGCCTGACGCAGCCGCGCCAGCGTACGGCGCAGGCGCTGCCGGCTGGCGGCCTCGGACTGACCGTTGGCGTGCGCGATCTCCGCATGCTCGACCTCGAAGACCTCGTGCAGGAGGAGGGCGGCACCTTCCATCGGCGTGAGGTGCGCGGCCATCAGTCGCAGCGCATGCGCCACTTCCTCCGCCAGCGTCGCCACCGTCTCGGCCGAAGGGGCCGTCGAGGCGGTGGAGGAGATCAACGCCGTGGATGCCGGCGAGGACGCCGAGCCCGAGTCCTGGGCCTGCGTCGCTTCCACCCATTGCTGCATCCACGCGCGCCGCCGCAGGCGATCGATGGCCAGATGGCGCACGACGGTGAGCATCCAGGCCTGGGCGGCATTCAGCCCCGTCGGATCGGTCTCCAGCGCGCGGACGTAGGCGTCCTGCACGGCGTCCTCGGCCTCGGACGGCCCCAGCAGGCGGGTGGCCGCGCGGACGAGGCTGCGGCGGTCGGCGTTCATCAGGGTCTGGGCGCTGTCGTCGTGCATGGGGAGAGCGTGCCACAGGCGGTCACGCAGGGTTGGCGGCGTCGGTGTCGGTGTCACGCGCGGCGCCGCTCGTTCGTCAAGGCAGGAGTTCAACCACCAGGACCTGATCCATGGAGCATCCGACCCCTGCCGCCCCGTCCGCCGCCACCGAGCCGCGCACCTCCTACCTGGAGGAGAAGGCCTTCAAGGCCCGCACGCTGCTGATCTTCGGCACCGTCACCGACGTGCTGGCCGCCGACGTGACGCGCCGCCTCATCGCGCTGGACGCCGAGAGCGCCGACCCGATCGACGTGCTGGTGAGCTCGCCGGGCGGGCACCTCGAGTCCGGCGACGCGATCCACGACATCGTGCGTTTCATCGCCGCGCCGGTGAACATGATCGGCACCGGCTGGGTGGGCAGCGCCGCCACCCACCTGTACCTCTCCGTACCGCGCGAGCGCCGCTACTGCCTGCCCAACACCCGCTTCCTGATCCACCAGCCCAGCGGCGGCGCCGGCGGGCCGGCGAGCGACATCGCCATCCAGGCGCGCGAGATCGTCAAGGCGAGGGAGCGCATCGCGGGGACGATCGCGCGCGAAACGGGCAAGCCGCTGGAGGTGGTGCTCGAGGACATCGGGCGCGACCGCTGGCTCTCGGCCGAGGAAGCCGTCGACTACGGACTGGTCTCCCGGATCATCGAGCGCAAGACCGAGCTCCGGGGCGGCTGAGGGCCGACGTCGGTCCTCTATCGCGGGCCTTGCTGCCCAGGCTGAGTGCCGATGGTGAACATCACCCACTCCGGCCGCATGTTGATGCGGATGGGATAGATGCTGACGCCCAGGCCGCTGGTGATGTAGACGGGCCGGCCGCCGATGTCGACCCAGCCGTGGGTCTTGTCCTTGGGCCAGCCGTGGGGGGCGACGGCGGAGCCGTGGAAGGGGATCCAGACCTGACCCCCGTGCGTGTGCGCGGCCACGGCAAGGCCTGGCACCGGCGGCAGGGCGCGCGCGCTGGCCGGGTCATGCATCAGCGTCAACGCCTGGGCGCCGGCGGGCAACTGGCGCGCGGCGCGGACCGGGTCGCTCTGCATCGACGTCCTGTCCCCGATGCCCAGCACCCACACGTCGGTGCCGGGCAGCGGCACCGCTTCGTTGAGCAGCACCCGGATGCCGGCCGCGCTCAGCGCGTGACTGAACCGGGGGCCGTCCGTCCACCAGTCGTGATTGCCCAGCACCGCGTACACGCCGTGCGTGGCGCGCAGCCGGCCGAGCACGGCGGCCACGTCTTCCGGCGTGGTGCCGTCCTCGCCGCGGCCGGAGATGAAGTCGCCGGGCAGCAGCACGACGTCGGGCTTGGCGGCGTTGATCTCGTCGACGATGGCGTTGGCGCGGGCCATGGTCATGACGCGCTTGAACTCGTGCGCGATGTGCCAGTCGGAAGCGACCACGACCTTCAGTCCCGGAGGTCCGCGCCAGTTGGCGACCTGCACGGGGATGTCGCGGCGGGCCACCCAGCGCGGCTCGATCAGGAAGCCCCAGACCGCCAGCAAGGCGAGGGCGAGCAGAACGAAGAGCAGGAACTTGAAGAGCTTGCGGAGCGCGGACAGCAGCATCGAAAGGCGTCGGTGACGTCGTGGAGCGGAGAGGGAGGGGGCAGTATCGACGGATCCGCCGTGCCCCTATGATCCGGGCCGACTCTGGAGCTGCCGCGCATGAAGACCCTGCGGGAACTGGAACGATCTGAGCGACGTTGGAAGCGCGTGTTTGCCGCGGCTGCCTTCGTGCTGGTGCTGTGCCTGGTGGATCTGTTCCCGATGCAAGCCACCGGCCTGGAGCGATTCGGCTGCTACGCGATCGGCAGCTTCTCCGCGCTGATCGCGCTCCTCGCGGCCAGGAGATTGGGCGATGCGGATCGCGCGGAGGCTGTGGCCGGTAGCGAGTGGCTCAACGCGCACGAGAACCTGGAGCTGCCCAGCCTGCCGGATGTCGATGATTGATTGAGGAGAGGCCGAGGCTCATCGACCCGGGATCGATGAGATGGGGTGCTTGACGATCCATTCCTCCATGGGCACGAAGGTCTCTTCGAGTTCGCCGTCGAAGAAGATCCACCCGCCGCATGCGGTGCTCAGTGATTCAAGCGCGTGAACGTCTTCCAGCGACAGGCGGAGCCGGCCGCCGCGATACGCCGGGGAATGCAGGGCTCGCCAGAGTTCGATCTCGATGTCCGCCAGCCAGCCCGCGGCGTAGGCGCGCTCCGAAAGATCGGACATGAATTCGGCGAGCGCGCGTTGAGGTGGGCTCAGGTCATCGAGTGCCAAGGGGCCCTCCCGGTAAGTTGTTTCAAGCGGTGATGAGAAGCGTCGTTGCCTGGCGCGGAGCGCTGAGAGGGTGGCGGCGTCGAGATTTTTTACAGATCGAAGAGTAATTCGAGGCGGGGCCGGCGACGGTCACGTGCAAGTCCTTGCCTCACAAGGCACTCGGCACCGCAATCCCTAATTTGGCATGAAACTCGCTTTCAGTGTTCCGGAAGGCGCTCTTGAGCGGGCGCCGGATACGACAACAAAGATCCATCGAGGGAATCACATGATCAAGTTCCGTGGGCTTGCGAAGCTCGCAGCCGTGGCCGCGCTCGGCCTCTTCACTCTGGCTGCTCAAGCCAACGTTGTGCGCCAGGTCGAACTGGACTTCACGTCCGGGGCTCGCTACACCGGAACCGTCACCTTCAGCGACGACTACATCCGCATTCTCGACACGCAAGGCGTGCTGAACGGCGGTGGATGGACCAACCGCACGCTGAGCTGGACGTGGTTGGCTTATACCGGTCAGGCCGCCTATGACTCCAACGGCGACGGCTATCAGAACGATTGGCTGATGGACGGATCGAGCCCGAACTACAGCCTGTTCATCGGTGTCTCCTGGCGCCTGCCGACGGCCGGCGCCGACCTGGCCTTCGTGAGCGTTGTCGACTCGTACTACAGCGGCATCAGCAACGGCGACGCGATGGTCGCGTCGCGCGTCGAGGCACTCGACGTGCCGGAGCCGGGCCAGCTGGGGTTGGTCGGCATCGCGCTCGCTGCCGCCGCGTTCAGCATGCGCCGTCGTCGCGCCTGATCGACCTTATCGATCCTGCGGCGACGCGCTAAGCTCGCCGCCCATGAGCCACACCAAGCCTTTCCTTGAGTCCCGAGGTCTGCTGATCGCGGTCGCGATCGGCGCGGCGTCGGCCGCGTCCGCTGCGCCTGCCGCGGAAACGCCCGTTGCTTCGGCCGCAAGCCGGTCTGAAGCGGAGACCCCCGCGCCGCAGACGCAAGCCTGGTCCTTGCCCTGGTGGCGACCGCGCCACGAGGCCAAGCTCGCGGAGATCCGCGCGATGCGGGCCGAGGGGAAGTCTCCACAGCTCGTGTTCATCGGCGACTCGATCACGCAGGGCTGGGAGGCCGTCGGCCAGCCGGTGTGGGCCGAGCACTTCGTCCGCTACGACGCGCTCAACCTGGGCTACGGCGGCGACAAGACCGAGAACGTGCTGTGGCGCCTGCAGCAAGGCGAGATCGACGGCATCGCGCCCAAGGTGGCCGTGCTCCTGATCGGCACCAACAACACCGGCGACCGCAAGGACGATCCGGCCGTCACCGCGGCCGGCGTGCGCCGTGTGATCGACGAGATCCGCCTGCGCCTCCCCACGACGGAGATCCTGCTGCTGGCGATCTTCCCGCGTGGTGCCAAGGCGGACGACGCGATGCGCGCGGTCAATACGAAGATCAACGCGCGGATCAGCGCGTTCGCGGATGGCCGCAACGTCCACTTCCTCGACGTCGGCGCTTCGCTGATGAATACCGACGGGTCGCTCTCACCGGACGTGATGCCGGATCAGCTGCATCTCAGCGAGAAGGGCTATCGCCAATGGGCGCAGGCCATGCAGCCGACCCTGACCCGGCTGCTTGAAGCGTCGCGCTGATCAAGGCGCGGGCGGCGGCGTCGACTTCTCGGGGAAGGTCTTGGAGACGTAGGGCTGGCCGAGGTCCCATCGCGACTGCCAGTGGGTCAGGTATTGCCGGACGACTTCGGGTGCGTTGCGGATCACGACGACGTTCTCCGAGTTGAGCGTCTCCGCCGAGGGCGCGAAGTTGAACGAGCCCGTTTCCACCGTGTGGCCGTCCACGATGATCGTCTTGTCGTGGTGGATGTGGAAATGGTCGTTGGTGCGCAGCTCCACGCCATTGCTCGTCACGAAGTCCATCGCCTTCTTGCTGGGCTTGTTCTGGTTGCGCTTCTTGTCCACGACCACCTGCACCTGTACGCCGCGCTTCTTCGCGTCGACGAGCGCCTGCATGATGTCCGGCGCCTGGAAGGCATAGGCCAGGATCTGGATGCGCTCTTTCGCGCCGCCTAGGGTCTCGAGCACGAGCTGCCGTGCGGAGCCTTCGGGTGAGAAGCCGACCTGGATCCCAGGTTCGGCGTGAGCGGCGAGGGTGACGCTCAGCAGAGCTGCGAGCGCGATGCATCGGATCGGTGCCAAAAGGGGCTCTCCCATCTTGCAACGTTGGCCTGCCCGGAGGGACTCGAACCCCCGACCTGCTGCTTAGAAGGCAGCTGCTCTATCCAGTTGAGCTACGGGCAGACTGAAATCAGTAATCACGCCCGGAGTGCAGAAATGACTTCGGGCCCTTGGAAGCGTTCCCACGCCTCCGAAGGGCCCGAATTGTGCCACGCGATCCGCCGTTGCCGGCTCCCGTGGAATGGTTCGAACTCGATCCTTGTTCGATCGAGTCTCGATTAGCTCAAGTTCAGATCAGCACGTTGACGATCGCGTTGCCGATGCCCATCAGCGCCGCGCCCGAGATCAGCCCCGCGCAGATCGGCTCGCAGCCGTCCACCCAGCGCTTCCAGCCCTTCGTGCCCGGCGTCTTGTAGATCTTGCCCATGACGAAGAACATCATGGCGCCCACCCACATCGCGAAGGTCGACTCCGGCGGCAGCACCACGCCCAGGCCGATCGCCACCGACGACAGCGGGAACTTGCCCTTGGTCGCCATCTTGATGACCTCGATCACCACCGCGCAGATCGCCGCGATCGCCATCGTGATCAGCGCCGACGCCGGCAGGCTGTGCAGCCCGTTGGCGATGATCTCCGCCACGCCGCGCCATTGCACCGCCGCGGGCATCGAGAACTGCTCCGAGATGATGGTCGAGGTGCTGCGCACGCCGTCGGCGTTCTTCGGCACGAACAGCAGGAAGAACAGCGGCACGCAGAACAGCACGCCCGCCACCACGCCGATGATGTGGCCGATCGCCTGGTGGCGCGGCTTGCCGCCCAGCATGTAGCCGGGCTTGATGTCGCTCAGCAGGTTGGCCGCGTTCGAGGCGATCTCCGCCGTCATCCCCGCCGGCACCAGGTTGGACGCCGGGTTGGACCGGTCGATCGCGCCCATCGTGAACTGCGTGATCTTGGACAGAGCGCCCGTGGGCGTCCACGAGGTCAGCGCCATCGAGTTCGTGCAGATCACCGTCAGCACGAAGATCAGCGGCAGCGAGATCAGCGCCATCAGGAAGGGCACGCCGAAGAAGGCGTGCGAGGTCCACGCCGCCAGCACGCCGAAGATCGGCACGCCGACATACGAGATCCACAGCGGCACCTCGATGTGGTTGAGCAGGTCGCTGCCGTCACTCTTGCCGGCGGGCTTCTTCTTGAAGACCTTGAAGACCGCCAGGAACAGGTCGGGCTTGGCCAGCAGCGTCGTCAGCGAGCCCGCGACCATCATCGCCACGCCCCACCACATCGACCACTGGTTGACGATCTCCACGCGCGAGATCGGGATCAGCGCGCCCGTCGGGCCCACGCGCTGCACGATGTCGCCGGCCTGGATCATGATGGGCGCCAGCACCACGAAGTTGACGAAGGCGCCCAGCAGGCAGCTCGTCGCCACCGCGATGCCCATCAGGCCGCCGACGCCCAGCATCGCCGCGTCCAGCGTCAGGCGCAGGCCCAGCGCGCGGATGTCCGTGCCCAGGATCTTGGGGATCCAGATCTCGGCCTTGGCCGCCAGGCCGTAGTAGTACTGGTCCAGCCGCTCGTGGAAGGTCCAGGGCTCGGTCATGCCGGCCCACTGGTCCATGCGCAGGATCTTGAACTGCAGCAGCTTCATCCAGCCGTCGCTCACGATGGCCTGGTACAGCGCGGCGCCGCCGGCCACCTTGGCCAGCAGCTTGGCCTTGTAGATGCCTTCGCCGCCCTCGCCGGTGTACAGCGAGTCCAGCACCACGCCGCAGGCGCGGCCTTCAGGGAAGGGGAGCTGGTCCTCGTTGATGAAGCGCCGCTTCATCGGGAAGGCCACCAGCACGCCCAGGATCGCGATCACGACCATCCAGATGGTCATCTGCCACCACGGCACGATGCGGTCCACCACCAGCATGTAGGCCGCCAGCGACGAGAACAGCGGCGACACCACGTAGCCCGCGGCCGTCGCGATCGACTGGGTGCAGTTGTTCTCCAGGATCGTGTAGTCCGAGGCCCAGCCCAGCGTCGCGAAGATGCGGAACATCGCGAAGGCCAGGATCACCGAGGTCAGCCCCACGCCGACGCTGATGCCGGTCTTGCCGCCGATGTACAGCGAGGTCGCCGCCAGGATGCCGCCCAGCATGAAGCCGGTGAAGCCGGAACGCAGCGAGAGCTGCGCCATGTCGCCGCGAAAGACGTTCTTGAACCACCACTCGTCCTTCTGCGCGCGCGACCAGGTCTGCACCTGCTCGTCGGTCAAATGCTGTAGCGCCATGCTGTGCTCGATCTTTCCGGGTTCGTCCGTTGTCGCGCCCGGCTCCCGGCTCGTGACCAGAAAAAGGCGCTGTTTTGAAACAAAAAAACAGCGCGCATTGTCTCTGCCTGACATCGTGCTGACATGACTGTGCGCATGGGGTTTCCACCTATCGGCGCTTGCCTATCGCCCCTAAGGGTGGGGTGTCGCGCGCACGCCGCGTCGCGCGGGCCGTTACGCCGCTGAACGCCCCGGGAAAGGCGAGTTCTTCACACCCTCAAGTAACAGCAGGTCAGACCTGCCCCCGCATTCCGGTGCTGACAGCGCACGAGAGCGCTTTCAGCGCCTAGCATGCGAACTTCCTCCTCTGCCGCTTCCGGAGCCGTTGTTGACGCTGATGTGGGTTCTCCTGGGCGTCCTGCTGGGCGTCGCGCTGACTCTGGCCCTGCTGATGGCGGCCCAGGGGCGCTTTGGCCGCGTCGGTCGCCGGCGTCAGCGGGACCGGCTCACGGGGCTGCTGCTGGCGCGCCGCTTCGAGGATGAGTTCGCCGCCATGCTGGAGGGACTCCAGCGGCGCGAGGGGCAGGGCAGCCTGCTGTACATCGGTCTGGACGGCTTCCGCCTCGTCAACGACGAACACGGCAAGGAATTCGGCGACCACCTGCTGGTCCGTACCGCGGAGCGGCTGCGGCAGATCGGCGGCAAGAAGGCCCTCGTCGGACGGCTCGCGGGTGACGAGTTCGCCCTCTGGAGCGAGATGCCGCCGTCGCAGACCGACGCGCTGGTGCGCCAGGTGCTGGACAGCCTGACCGAACCCGTCGTGATCGGAACGACCTCCTTGCGCGTGGGACTGTCGGTGGGCGTGGCGATGTCGCCCGAGCACGGCAGCTCGATCCGGCTGATCCGGCGCGCGCAGACGGCGATGCGCTCGGTGAAGCGCCTGGGCGGCAACGGCCATGCGTTCTTCGATGCGGTGCAGGAGGAAGAGCTCCGCGAGGAGCTGACACTGGCGCGCGAGCTGCGCGAGTCGATCAAGAACAAGGAACTCGAGCTGGTCTACCAGCCGAAGATGGATGCCAAGACCATGCAGGTCACCGCCGTGGAGGCGCTGCTGCGCTGGCGGCATCCGACGCTGGGCATGGTGAGCCCGTCGCGCTTCATCCCGATCGCCGAGCGCTACGGCGTGATCGACGCGATCGGCGACTGGGTGGCCGACACCGCGCTGGCCCAGGCCGCGCGCTGGCGCGAGATGGGGCTGCGCATGCGCGTGGCGATCAACGTGTCGGGCTACCAGATGCGGTCGGACGATTTCATCGTCCGGCTCGAGAAGGGCCTCAAGAAGCACCGCCTGCGGCCCGAGCGCTTCACCTGCGAGATCACCGAGTCCGTCGCGATGGAACATGCCACCGTCACCGGGCGCGCGTTCAAGCGGCTGGGCGCGCTGGGCGTGCACATCTCCATCGACGACTTCGGCACGGGCTATTCGAGCCTGGCCGCGCTGCGCCAGCTGCCGGCGCAGGAGCTCAAGATCGACAGCAGCTTCGTCGCCGACGTGGCGACCAGCGTGGAGGCGCAGGCGATCGCCCGCGCCGTCATCGAGATGGCGCGCGTGCTGCATCTGAAGGTCGTGGCCGAGGGCGTGGAGACGGCGGCACAGCGCGACCAGCTGGTCGCGATGGGCTGCGACGAGCTGCAGGGCTATCTGTTCGCGAAGCCGATGTCGGCCTTCGCGATCGAGATGCTGGCCTCGGACTCGGGCAAGCCCACGAGCGGGAATGCCGAGGGCTTCCGGCCGTCGATCTTCGTCGAGACCGCGGCGGTGCCGCTGGACGCGGTGGCGCGGCGCTGAACCATGGCCGACGATACCCATCGCCAACTGCAATGGGTCGTCGATGATTTCGGCCGGGTCGTCGGCGTGCAGCAGCGCGCGCTGATGCCGTTCCTCGCGCCGACCGCCGGCGTGCCGGATGCCAACGCGCCGGTGACCGGCGTGCTGGCCTCCGACGTGTCGACCGGCACGCTGCTGACGCCGCCCGACGTCGTGGCCGGTGCCTTCGAGATGCCGCTGATCTCCGGCCCGTCGGCGCCGCCGCCGACGTTCTGGCCGAAGAAGCGCAACCTCGGGCTCTTCACCACGGCCGCCGCTGCAGCCACCGCGTTGACCGGCGGCGCGACCAAGAGCAACGACACCTCCGATCCCTACATCGGCAACACGGCGTCCAGCGCCTATCCGGCCAACATGGGCACGAGCCCGCTCATCACGCTGGGGTCAGGTGGTGCGGTCACGGCGATCCCGGGCACGGTGCCGCTGCCCGCGCTCAACCTCACGGGTTGCAACGTCTACCTCGCTTTCAAGGTCCTGCCGGGCGGCGCGTCGGGCCCGGGCAGCATCACGGCGGGGATCCGCCTCTACACCGGCGCCACGGTCAACGCGAGCGGCGGGAACTACCTGCAATGCACGCGCGTGAACTGGAACGCCACGCTCGAATGGCAGGTGCTCGGCTTCGCCATCGAGGACTTCGTGGCCGTGGGCGCCGCGCAGTTGAGCGACATCACCGCGATCACGCATGCGGGCGCGCGGCTGGGCGGTGTCACCGTCGGCACGCAGATCGCGCTCGGCGGCCTGTTCATCTGCCCCAAGCAACTGGACCGCGCGGCGGCGGTGATCGCCTTCGATGACTGCCGCGCGGACACCTGGACCGACGCCTCGTTCGAACTGGCGCGCCGCGGCTTCCCGGGCACGCTGTTCCCGGGCGCGGTCGCGGCGATGCTGCGTGCCGGTCCGGACCAGTTCCAGATGAGCGTCGCGCAGATGCAGAAGCTCTGCCGGCTGCACGGCTGGCAGGTCGCGTCGCAGGCCTGGTCGACGGAGAACCCGCCGTTCGGCGGCAGCCAGGCGATGTCGGAGATGGCCTCGCAACGCGCGCTGTGGGTGGCGCTGGGACTCAACGGGGGAGGGATGGGGTCCTACTTCTCCAACAACTCGCCCAACGCGCTGGACTGGAAGGCGGCGCGCCGGACCAACTTCCCGATGGGGATGCGCGGCTTCAACGTCGGCGCGAGCGGCTCCATCACGGCCAAGGCCGTGCTGCCGGAGACCTTCCCCATCGCCGACCCGAACTACGTGACGGCGCTGGGCATCGACCTCAACGTCAATACCGCCGCCGACCTCGTCAACTTCGCGAGCTACGCGGCGGCCAGCCGCGGGCTGGCCATCTTCGTCTTCCACGTGATCCCGTCGGGCAACGCGGGGCAGTTCGCGAAGTTCACCGCGCTGCTGGACTACCTCGACAGCCGCCGGGACGCGATCGAGGTCTGCACCTACGAGCGCGCGATCCAGCAGGGCTATTCGTATCCGCTGTGAAGCTGGCCCTGCAGGCACCGAGCGCCCGCCGGGCATGCCGGTACCCCCGTCCGCTCAATCTCCTCCTCGCCGCTCGGAATTCGCTCCCGGGGGTACCGGCATGCCCGGCTCCGTGCACGAATCGTCAGGGCAGCCGCTGATTCAACCGCGTTGCGGCTGATAGCGCTCCAGCCAGTGCGCGTAGGGCGCGGGCAGCACCCAGGTCGGCTTGTCCTTCTTCAGTTCCTGCGCGGCCTGGTGCGGCCAGTGCGGATTGGCCAGCAGCGCGCGGCCGATCATCACCACATCCAGCTGGCCCTCGGCCACGGCCTGCTCGGCCAGCTGCGGCGTGTGGAAGCCCCAGGCGGAAGCGACCGGCAGACCGGTTTCCTTGCGCACGCGTTGCGCGATCGGGCCGAGGAAGGCAGGACCCCAGGGGACCTGCGCGTCGGGCGTCGTGAAGCCGACGCTGACGCTCAGCAGGTCGAGGCCCTCGGCCTTCATCGCGCGGGTCAGGCCGATGGCTTCGGCGAGCGTCTGCTCGTCGCGGCCGTCGTACTCGATCACGCCGAAACGGGCGGTCAGGGGCAGGTGCTCGGGCCAGACCTTGCGCACGGCGCGCAGCGTCTCGAGGAGGAAGCGGCCGCGGTTCTCGGCGCTGCCGCCGAACTCGTCGTCGCGCTGGTTGGCGTGGACGGAGAAGAAGCTCTGCGCCAGATAGCCGTGGGCGAAGTGGAGTTCGAGCCAGCGGAAGCCGGCGTCGCGGGCGCGCACCGCGGCGGCGACGAAGTCGGCCTGCACGCGGGCGATGTCGTCCTTGTCCATCGCCTTGGGCACCTGCGGCAGGCCCTTGCCGAAGGCCACGGCGGACGGCGCCAGCGTGGCCCAGCCGCGCGGATCGCCGGCGGCGATGTGGTCGTCGCCTTCCCACGGCTTGTGGGCGCTGGCCTTGCGACCGGCGTGGCCGATCTGGATGCCGGGCACCGCGCCGAACGAGGCGATGGCGGCGGCGACGCGCGCCAGGCCTGCGGCCTGGTCGTCGTTCCACAGGCCCAGGCAGGCCGGGGTGATGCGGCCTTCCGGCGCGACGCCGGTGGCCTCGACGATCACCAGGCCCGCGCCGCCGCGCGCCAGGCCGGCGTAGTGCGTCAGGTGCCAGTCGTTGACCAGGCCGTCGGTGGCGCTGTACTGGCACATCGGCGGCACGGCGATGCGGTTGCGCAGGACGACGTCCTTGAGGGCGAACGGAGAGAACAGGCTGGACATGGAGACCTTGGACGGGAAGAGGAGAAAGAGGAGGACGAAGAGGACGAAGAGGGCAGAAGCGCGAAGCGGGGAAAGACCCGCGGAGGCCGAAGTCTAGGAAGAGGGTCTCATAATGAAAAGTACTGCGGCCTTATTGCCGCGATAACACTTCCTTATGTTCAAGTCCCTATGTTCGAGTTGAGCCCACGATGCTGAATCCCCAATGGCTGCGGAGCTTCGCCACCCTGGCGCGGCTGGGCAGCTTCACGCGCGCCGCCGAGGCGCTGGACCTGACCCAGGCGGCGGTGAGCCAGCACGTGCGGCATCTGGAGGACTCGCTGGGACCGCTGCTGATCCGCCGCCCGCGCGCCATCGAGCTGACGCCCGCCGGCAAGGCGACGCTGGACTACTGGCGCGAGCTGGACGAGGCCGACCAGCGCCTGCGCGGCCGGCTGGCCGACGAGGACGCGTGCCAGGGCGAGGTCGGCATGATCACGCCGGGCGGCATCGGGCTGTTCGTGTATCCGCATCTGCTGGACCTGCAGGCGCAGCGACCGGGGCTGGTGGTGCGGCATCGCTTCGCGCCCGATCCCGACGTGCTGCAGGCGGTGCTGGACAACCGCTATGAACTGGGCCTCGTGACGCTGAGACCGGACGACGCCCGGCTCGCGAGCTGTGCGTTCCTGGAAGAACCGCTGGAACTGGTGTTCCCGGCGGCGGAGAAGGTCCAGCAGTGGGACGATCTGCGCCGCATCGGCTTCATCGACCACCCCGATGGGCAGGCCATGGCAGGCCGCCTGCTGAGCCGGCACTTCCCCGGTTCGGCGGGTGTGCGCGACCTGCCGGTGCGTGGCTTCAGCAACCAGATCGGTCTGCTGTTGGAGCCGGTGGCGAGAGGCCTCGGGTTCACCGTGCTGACGCAGCACGCGCGTCGTGCGTTCCCTCGCCAGGACGAGATCCGCGTGCTCGATTGCGGCTCACCGGTGGTGGACACGCTGTGGCTGATCCACCGCGCCGAATGGCCGCTGTCGGCGCGCGCGCAGCATGTGGTGGAGCATCTGCGCAAGACCGTCGGGGCGATGAAGCCGAAGCTGGCGGCAGTGAAGCGAGCGGCTGCGAAGTGAAGTGAAATTGCCCCGCGGCCAGGGACTCAGATCGCGCCTTGGTTGACCCGCTCCGACAGCTTCTCCGCCGTTTCCTTGCGCTCGCTGTACCGATCGACGAGGTAGTCGCCCAGGTCGCGCGTCAGCAGCGTGAACTTGAACAGCTCTTCCATCACGTCGACCACGCGGTCGTAGTACGAGGACGGCTTCATGCGGCCCTCTTCGGTGAACTCGGCGAAGGCCTTGGCCACCGACGACTGGTTCGGGATGGTCAGCATGCGCATCCATCGGCCGAGCACGCGCATCTGGTTCACCGCGTTGAAGCTCTGCGAGCCGCCCGACACCTGCATCACCGCCAGCGTCTTGCCCTGCGTCGGCCGCACGGCGCCGGAGATGAGCGGGATCCAGTCGATCTGCGCCTTCATCACGCCGGTCATCGCGCCGTGGCGCTCGGGGGAGCACCACACCATGCCTTCTGCCCAGGCGGCCAGCTGGCGCAGCTCCTGGACCTTGGGATGCGTGTCCGCCGCGTCGTCCGGCAGCGGCAGACCGGACGGGTCGAAGATCTTCACCTCGCCGCCCATGGCTTCGAGCAGGCGGGCCGCCTCGAAGCTCAGGAGCCGGCTGTAGGACCGGGTGCGCAAGGAGCCGTACAGCAGCAGGAAGCGCGGACGATGCGCCGACGGCTCGCGCACGGTCAGGCGTTCCTGATCCGGCACATCGAAGAGGTCCGACTGCAGCGCCGGGAAGGTCGGGTCCAGGTCAAGCACGTTGCGCTCCTTGTTCGTACCAGTCTTGCGAGCGGTTCACGATGGCGACCACCGCCAGCATCACCGGCACTTCGATCAGCACGCCCACCACGGTGGCCAGCGCGGCGCCGGAATGGAAGCCGAACAGACTGATCGCGGTGGCCACGGCCAGCTCGAAGAAGTTGCTCGCGCCGATCAGCGCCGAGGGACCTGCGACGCAGTGCTGCACGCCCATCCGGCGGTTGAGCCAATACGCCAGCCCTGAGTTCAGGACGACCTGGATGAGGATGGGCACGGCGAGCAGGGCGATGACCAGCGGCTGATCGATGATGCGATCGCCCTGGAAGGCGAACAGCAGGACGAGCGTCAGCAGCAGCGCCGTGATCGACAGCGGTCCGAGCCTGGCGGCGACCGCCTGGAAGTGATCGGTCCCGCGCTTGAGCAGCTGCCTGCGCCACAGCTGGGACAGGATGACGGGCACGACGATGTACAGGCCGACCGAGGTCATCAGCGTGTCCCACGGCACCGTGATCGAGGACAGGCCCAGCAGCAGCGCGACGATAGGCGCGAAGGCGACGATCATGATCGCGTCGTTGAGCGCCACCTGGGACAGCGTGAAGTACGGGTCGCCCTTGCAGAGCTGGCTCCACACGAAGACCATCGCGGTGCACGGGGCCGCGGCCAGCAGGATGAGCCCTGCGATGTAGCTGTCGAGCTGGTCGGCCGGCAGCCAGCCGGCGAACAGGTGCCGCACGAAGATCCAGCCCAGCAGCGCCATGGAGAAGGGCTTCACCGCCCAGTTGATGAACAGCGTCACGCCTATGCCCCGGGCATGCGCCTTGACCTGGCCGAGCGCTGCGAAGTCGATCTTCAGCAGCATCGGGACGATCATCACCCAGATGAGCAGGCCGACGGGCAGGTTCACCTGCGCGACTTCGAAGGCGGCGATGGCATTGAAAACACCGGGAAGGAACTGCCCGAGCGCGACGCCGATGACGATGCACAGGGCAACCCAGACGCTCAGAGTGCGCTCGAAGAAGTTGATCGCCGGCTTCGCGGCGCCGACGGCGGGGTCGTGTGTTGCGGCGGACATGTCAGGACCTGGAGATGGCATCCAACGCTTGCCGGAGCTCGGCGTTGTTCATCGATGCCAACGGCAGTTGCGCAAGCTGGAGCATCCGGTAGCCGATGGCCTGGCGGGTCAGCTCGAAGGCCCGCGGCCTGTCGGCTTCGAGCGCGTTCGACGGATCGGCGTAGCCCCAATGGACCTTCACCGGACTCCCGGGCCAGTAGGGGCACTGCTCCGCGGCGGCGCTGTCGCAGACGGTGATGACGACGCGCATCTCGGGCGCGTCGTCGGCGACGAACTCGTCCCAGCTCTTGCTGCGACAGGCGCTCGTGTCGATGCCTGCGTCGCCGAGCGCCTTCAGCGCATGCGGGTTGACGCGGCCGCTCGGCGCGCTGCCCGCGCTGAAGGCCCGGATGTCCTTGCCCAGGCGCTGCGCCCAGTGGTTCAGCATGCCCTCGCCCAGCACGCTCCGCGCCGAGTTGTGGGTGCACAGGATGAGCACGTTGGTCGTCATGGATCGGCAGGCCTCGATGTTCCGGGTGTCGTCAGCAGTCGCAGCCGGCTGGTGCCGACGTCGATGTCGGCGTCGCCGCGCAGGCGGCGCCCTGGCAGCAGTTCTCCGTGAGATAGCCGATCACCGCGTTCATGCGGGCGTAGGCGGCGCGGTAGATGAGGTTGCGGCTGGACCGCTCCTGCGTCACGAGGCCGGAGGCCACCAGTTCCTTGAGGTGGAACGACAGCGTGGCGGCCGGCACCCCCAACCCCTCCTGGATCGCACCCGGCGTCAGGCCGGGCTCACCGACGACGACCAGCGCGCGGAATATCTGCAGGCGCAGAGGCTGTGCAAGCGCGCCCAGGGCGCGAACGACGTCGAGTTCTTCCATCATTTGATAATAGTGGAAATATAGAATTCGTGGAAGCGAAGATCATTTGCCTGCGAATGCCCCCAACGCGAGGCTGCCGGCCAGCTCCCTGCGGAAGTCCGTGACGCCGTCGAAGCCCAGGCTCCGGCAGAAGCGGATCACCTGCGGCTGGCTGACCTCCGCGAGCCGCGCGAGTTCCGCCGTGGCCGTGCGCAGCGCGGCATCCGCGTCGGCGAGGATCAGGTCCGCCACGCGGCGCTCGGTGCGGGGCAGGGCGTCATAGCGCTCGCGGACCAGCGACAGCACCGGGATGGCATGGGCGCGCTCCCGCGCTTGCCAGTCGGCACGGAGCATCTCTCCCGCGCCGGTCAGGAGCCAGGTCGCGGCACCTCCGCCATCGATGTCGGCGCGATCGATGTCTTCAACGATGAGCGGCGGTGCCATACGTCCATCGAGGAGGCGAGCCACCATCGCCTGCCAATGCGGTGTCGACACGGCGATGCGCAGCGCGTCGGGCATGCGTTGAAACAGCAGACGCCGGACGCCGGCGAGCGCTGCCAGACCGCACAGTGTTGCCAGCGCCTGTGCTGCGTGTGGCATGTCTTCGCTCGAGAGCGATGGGCCGATGCGTTGCAGCACTGCCGGAACGTGTTCGTCGAGCGGCGCAACCGGATGATGCAGCAGCGCCAGAAGCGCCGCTTCCGGCGCGCCGACGGACACGACCAGCGCCACACGCGAGGCTCCTGCTTCAACGGACGCGGCCGTCTGAGGCAGCCAGCGGCAGAGCAGGGCGTCTGTCCCCGTTGCTGCGCCAGTTTCCCGGGTCAAAGCATGGCTGAGCGCATCGCGTTCCGACAGTCCGCGCAAGGTGCTCAAGCCGAGCGAGCGACGCCAGCCGTCCAGCACACCCGCATCCGAGGCCTCCTTCGCATCGCTGATGAACACGGCATGCCGAGGCGCCTGAAGTCCCATGACCAGCGCCAACGCGAGCGCACGCTTGATGGCGGCGGGCGAGCCCGCTTCCCAGCGGGCGCGGTGGACCAGACGGCCGTCCCCGTGCCGATGCGCGGTCACGAGGCTCCGGCCGTCTTCGACGGCCAGCAGCGCGGGCCACGGCGTGATGGCGCTCATGCGGCGCCCGGCGGCATCAGCGGCGTCAGCCACACGGCCCAGCCGCCGCCCGGCGCGATGCGCAGTCGCAGGCGGTCCGTCGAGGCGACCTCGCGCTGTTCGACCACGAGGTCGAAGCGCCGCTGCAGGTCGCGGTGATCCGCCGCGTCGCCGTCGCGCCAGATCGTCGCGGCGAAGCGCTGACCGGTCGGCAGGAAGTCGAAGGCGATGTCGGTCTCGCGCGCCTCTGCGTCGGCGATCGCGCCGAGGTACCAATCGCGCGACCCGCGCTGCTGCCGGGTGATCACCGCATAACGGCCGACCTCGCCGGCCAGCGCGAGGCTGCGTTCCCAGTCCGTGGGCACGCGGCGGATGAAGTCGAATGCGTCCGGCGCGCGCTCGTAGTGCTCGATCAGGTCGGGGACCATGACCAGCGGCGAATACAGCACCACGTACAGCGCGAGCTGCTTGGCCACGGTCGACGGCAGGTGACGCCCGTTCGATCCGTCCAGGCTCACCACGCCCGGCGTGAAGTCCATCGGGCCGGACAGCATCCGCGTGTAGAGCAGCCGGACCTCGTGGTCCACCGCATTGATCGGCTCGCCCCACGCGTTGAACTCCTGGCCGCGCGCACCCTCGCGCGTGACCCAGTTGGGCCAGGTGCGGCGCAGGCCCGTGTCCTTCACCGGTTCGTGCGTGTCGACGGCGATGCGGTGGCGCGCGGCGCGCTCGACCGCGTGCTGGAAATGGCGCACGCCCTCTTGCGATTCGGTGAAGCCGCGGTGCGTGCCTGCGCCGGTGCTTGAGCCCGTGCTCGAACGCTTGCCCGTCCGCGTCGCATCGGCGAAGCGCGCCGCGCCCACGTCGGCGACGTAGCCGGACTTGACGACCCGGACGCCGAGCTGCTCATAGAGCGCGTAGGCACGGTCCATCTGCTGCTCGTAGTGCGCGACGTTGCCGCCGGTCTCGTGATGGCCGACCAGTCGCACGCCGCGCTCGCGGGCGTACGCCGCGACCTGCCGCAGATCGAATCCCGGGACGGGTCGGAGGAAGTCGAAGCTGGCGCCGTTGCCGGGCCAGTCCGAGTCCCAGCCCCGATTCCATCCTTCGATGAGGACGCCGTCGAAGCCGTTGTCCGCGGCGAAGTCGATGTGGCGCCGCGCGTTGGCCGTCGTCGCGCCCTGCCGCGGTCCGGGGTTCCACGTCGATCGGCCGAGGTGCATCTCCCACCAGATGCCGACGAACTTGCCGGGCTTGAACCAGGCGACGTCGCCAAGCCGGTTCGGCTCGTTGAGATGCAAGGTGAGGCGCGAATCGAGCAGCCCCGTCGCGGTCTCGCTGACCTGCAGCGTGCGCCATGGCGTGACGAAGGCGCTGCGCCGCTCGACTGCGGGTCCTGTGGCGGAGGGCGCCAGCTGCGCGCGCAGGCGCTGCCCATCGACGCGGCGCAGCCACATCGTCGCGTAGTCGACGAGGGCCGCCTCGTGCAGGGCGAGGTGCAAGCCGCTCGCTGTGCGCATCGTCAGCGGCGTGTTGGCAAGGCCGGTCTCAACCAACGGCGTGTGTTGCACCGGCATCTCCAGCACGAGCCGTTCACCGGCCGCGGACCACCACGCCTGCGCCGG
Organism: Mitsuaria sp. 7; assembly: GCF_001653795.1. Classification (NCBI taxonomy): domain Bacteria; kingdom Pseudomonadati; phylum Pseudomonadota; class Betaproteobacteria; order Burkholderiales; family Sphaerotilaceae; genus Roseateles; species Mitsuaria sp. 7. The sequence goes on along the minus strand of NZ_CP011514.1, from coordinate 2,522,871 downwards.
CTCGGCGATGTCGAATTCGGTGAGCTCATCAGCGATGCGCGTCACCGGTAGAGCCCGCTGCGCAGGCAGTTCGTAGCGGAAGCCGAGGCCATCGTCGAACACGCGCACACGCAAGGTCATCGAGCGGCCGCGGCGCGGCTGGCGCAGATCGAGCCGCAGTTCGCGGTGACGGTCACGCAGGATGCGGTCCTCGCCCCAGGGTTGCTCCCAGGTTTCGTCGTGCTCAGTGACGACGGCTCGCGCTGCTTCGAAGCCGCCATCGAGTGGGTCCGCATTCGTCAGCAGCAGACCGAGGCGCGATTCGTTGACCACGGGCCGTCCCGCATGGGCAACCGTGTAGCTCAGCCGGCCGTCCTTGTCGCTCGCAATGCGCATGACCAGGCGTCCGTCGGGCGAGGCGACCTCCGCAAGCGGGCGGGGTGGAGTCGGTTGTGGCTGCGGCTGCGGCTGCGGCTGCGGCCGATCCAGGGTCTCGACTTGTGTTTGGGACGATGCCGATGCCGGGACGCTTGCGATCAGCGCGATCGCACCGAGCCCCAGCGCGCAACGCCGCCGCGCGGGGTCACGCAACGAAGACACGGAAGCCCCAGGCCGGCAGATCGATCGACTGCTTCGCGCTCAGGTCGATGCGCTGTCCGCCGATGAAATCGGTATAGCGGCCTGCGAGGGCCGGTCCTTCGATCGTCACCGTGCGCGCCTGTGCCGAGAAGTTGAAGAGCGCGACCAGCCGCCCCGCGCCTTCGCCGCGCGTGAAGCTCAGCACCTGTCGCGGTGCGTCGTTGCGCAGCGGCTCCATGCTCGCGCCGGCCTCGCCGTTCCACAGCGCGCGGTGCGAGCGCTTCAGCGCGATCAGCCGCTTCAGCAGCACGCCCTGCGGCGCGTCGTCGCGCCACACGATCGGATCGCGCTCGAAGAACGCGAGCCGACGCGTGTTCCCGGCCTCCTGCCCGTTGTAGAGCATCGGCATGCCTTCCCCGACGAAGGACAGCACCGTCACCGCGTCCACCGCCGGGCCGAAGATCTCGAACTCCGTGCCCTCCCACGCGTTCTTGTCGTGGTTGGTCGTGTAGAGCATCCGGTAGGCCTCGCGCGGATAGAACTTGCGCGCCCACGCGTAGTAGGTCAGCAGCGGCCCCAGGTCGGTCCGACCCTCGACGATGTGCTTCAGCGCGTCCCACCAGGTCCAGGCATAGGTCGCGTCGAAGGCGCGCGCGTGGAAGTCGCGTCCCTCCCACTCCGCCAGCAGGAACACCGGCTTCACCGCGCGCATCTGCCGCGCGGCCTCTTCCCAGAAGTCCAGCGGCACCAGCCCCGCCGCGTCGACGCGGTAGCCGTCGACGCCGAACTCCTTCACCCAGTACACCAGCGCCTCGGTCATGTAGCGGCGCAGGCCGGGCTGGTCGTAGTCGAGGTCGATGATGTCGTCCCAGTCGTACCAGGGCGTGGGATGGAAGCGGCCGGCCGCGTCCCGCGCATACCACTCGGGATGCTGCGCCACCAGCACGTTGTCCCACGCGGTGTGGTTGCCGACCCAGTCCAGGATCACGCGCAGACCCAGCGCATGCGCGCGGTCGATGAAGCGGCGCAGGTCCGCGGCGTCGCCGAACTCGGGGTTCACCGCGCGGAAGTCCTTCACCGCGTACGGGCTGCCGAGCGAGCCCTTGCGCTGGCGCTCGCCGATCGGATGGATGGGCATCAGCCACAGGATGCCGACCCCCAGCGCCTGCAGCCGCGGCAGCTGCGCCTGCGCGGCGCGCAGCGTGCCTTCGGGCGTGAACTGGCGCAGGTTGATCTGGTAGATCGTCGCGTCGCGCGCCCAGTCGGGATGGCGCAGTTCGACATAGGGCTTGGCCGCGTAGCGCGCATCGCCGCCGGCGGGTGACGACGCCTCCCGCCGCGGCGCGATCGCCTGATCCGCGGCGGGAGACGCGGACGCCCCACCGCCCAGCATCGCCAGCGGCAGCGCGGCACCAGCCTGCAACCAGCGCCGCCGCGCGATCGGGGCGAGTGGCGCCGGAGCCGCCGTCGGCGATGTCGCCGGATTGAAGGGATCGTCGAAGGAATCAGAAGACATCGCGGATCGGCCTTGAACGTCGAGGGACGTTCGGGTCATGGGAATAAAAAGAGCCGCGCCCGGCGGAGCCGGACACACGCACGGTCAGGCCACCGGGCGCGGCAACGGAGACGTTCCTGATCCCGAACGCTCGTGAACGGGCATCGGGACAAGGGTTCCTGACGGGTCTGCCGGATCAGAACTTGTAGTTCAGCCCCAGCCGGTAGGTCTTGCCGTACTTGACCTTGTTGGTGACGACATTCGGATCGGTCGTGTACTCCTGGAACGGCGCGTTGGTCATGTTGTGCCCCTGCAGCAGCACCGACAGTCCCTTGAGCCAGCCGGTCTGGAACTCGTAGCCCAGCTGCATGTCGACGATGGTCTCGCTCTTGATGAAGGTGAACTGCGAGTCGCTGCGGTAGTCCAGGATCTGGCCGATGAAATCGGAGCGGCGGTGCGCCGCCCAGGCCAGTTGCCAGCCGTTCTTCTCGTAGTACAGGCGCACCGTGGCGACCCGCTTGGACAGGCCGGGCAGGCCGATCTCGGGCACGCTGTCCTTGAAGACGGGGCCGTTCTGCGGCGTCACGAAACCGGACGTGGGCAGGCGCACCGAGCTGTCGGTGTACGAGTAGTTCAGCGAGGTGCCGAAGCCGTCCAGCCAGCTGCTCAGCATGTTGAGCGGCAGGTTGACCGAAACCTCGACGCCCTTCATGTTGCCGCCCTGGCCGTTCATCGGCTGGGTCAGGAAGCCGACCGTCGAGTCCTTGAACGGACCGGTCGTCGGCAGCGGCGTGTTGGCGCTGACGAAGGGCGCGAAGTCGAAGCCGCGCGGCGCGTTGATGACGTAGTTCTCCAGCTTCTTGTAGAAGACCGCGGTGCTGATGTAGCCGTGCCGGCCGAAGTACTTCTCGTAGGAGAGGTCCAGCGCCCAGGCCTCGTAGGGCTTGAGTTTCGGATTGCCGGCGAAGCCCGTCAGCGCGGGCGAGACGGACGTGGCGTTCTGCACCTGGAAGTCCAGGCTGGCCTTCATGTTGTCCAGGTTGGGCCGCGCCAGCTGCTTGCCCGCGCCGAAGCGCAGCAGCTGCTGCGATCCCAGGTCCAGCGTCAGGTTCATGCTGGGCAGGAAGCGCGTGTAGTTGTCGCCCTCGCTGCGTTCGACATAGGGGCAGGTCTCGACCGTGATGCCGGTGCAGTTGGCCAGGTCGACCTGGTTGCCGGTGGAGCGCTGCCGCGTGTTGACGACCTGGAAGCCGACGTTGCCCGTGTAGGGCAGGGGACCGAGGTCGCCGGCCAGGTCGGCCATCGCGAAGACGGTGGCGACCTTCTCCCGCACCGACCAGTCGCGCGCCAGCACCGTGGAATCGACCCAGCGGTTGATGCCGTAGATCGAGCCCAGCGTGCCGGTCGGATCGAAGGACACGACGGGGATGCCGGTCGGGCCGGCGATCCCGGTCTCGCTGCCCGGCACCGGCACGCTGGCGTAGCCGTCGCCGCCGAGGATGTAGAGCCGGCCCTCCTGGCCGGTGCGCGCCTTGTCGCGCTTGGTGAAGTTGGCGCCGAAGCGCGTGCCCGCGATCGGGCCCCAGCCCGCGTCGTGGTGCGCGACGAAGCGCAGGCTGTCGACCTGGTCGGTGATGCGCGGCAGCGCCACGTAGCCGGCCTGCGGGGAGTTCACGCCGCCGCCCCAGCCGGCGACGTCGGTCAGCACGGCGACGTTGCGGTCCGCGTAGTTCAGGCTGGGCGTGTACTTCACGTCGCCGAAGTTGTTGCCGTTGAAGCCGGTCCAGCTGATGGATCCGAGCTGGCTCTCCGGCGTGTTGCCCGGCTGGCCCGCGGTGGTCTCGTAGTTGCTGATGTCCTTGACGCCGCGCGAGTGGGCGATGTCGCCTTCCCAGCGCCAGTCGCCGGTGCGCAGCTCGCTGTTGAGGCCCAGCGACAGCAGCCGGTCCTTGCTGCCGTAGACGTGGTTGCGCACGTCCGCCTTGTAGTTGCTGATCGTGCCGGCGTTGGCCACGCCGTCGACGATGGTGGCGTTGGTCAGCGCGCCGTTGGGATCGTAGGGGCCGGTGCCGAAGGCGATGGCGCCTTCGATGCCGGTCTTCTTGGTGGTCTCGTTGCCGCGCGACCAGAACAGGTCGGCGGTGGTCTTGAAGTCCGCGTTGGGCTTGAACTGCAGCGTCACGAAGGCGCCGTCGCGTTCGGTCTTGCGCTTGGAGGTCTCGGCGAGGAAGCCGCCGGGCACGGTGACCTGCTGGCCCTGGTAATCGACCTTGGGCGCGTAGCCGCCCCAGTTGTCGAACTTGAGTTCGCCGCCGTTGTCCTCCCGCAGCGAGCTCAGGCCCAGCGCGAGGCCGATCCGGCGGTCCGAGAACTGGTCGACGTAGACCAGGCCGGCGCGATGGCCGTCGCCGGCCTCGGTGCCGGAGCCCACGCCGATGCGTTCCTTGCGGCCGCTGATCGCGACGCTGCGCTTGGCGTAGTCCAGCGGGCGGATGGTGCGCAGGTCGATGGTCGAGGCCAGGCCCTGGCCGACCAGGCTGGGATCGGGCGTCTTGTAGACCAGCAGGCTGCTGGTGAGCTCGGCGGGGAAGAGGTCGAACTCGGGACTGCGCGCATCGCTGGTCGAGGCCTGCTCGCGACCGTTGAGCAGCGAGCCGTTGAAGGACGGCGACATGCCGCGCACGCTCACGCCGCTGGCCTTGCCGCTGACCTTGTCGCGCTGCGTGGCCACGCCGCTGACGCGGCCCAGCGATTCCGCCACGGTCACGTCGGGCAGCTTGCCGATGTCCTCGGAGGACACCGCCTCCACGATCGAGCTGGCGTTGCGCTTGACGGCGATGGAGTCCTCCACGCTGCGGCGGATGCCGGTGACGACGACGGTCTCCAGCGCGGCGTCGGAGTCCCTCTTCGCTTCGTTCGGTTTGGTGCCGGGGTTTGCGCCCGGGTTCGTGCCGGGGTTGGCGCCCGGTCGCGGCGCGGAGGCGGCGGACTCGGGGGGCGCGGCGCTCTGGGCGTGGGCGCCGGACGCGCCCAGCATCAGCAGGGCGCAGGCCTGCGCCACGGGCAGGCGTCGCAGCGCCAGGGTGAGCGCGCGGGGCGCTCTCGACGGAAGAACGGGGACCATGGTTTGCCTCGCGATGTTTTAGTGTTCGAAGTCCTGCGCCGCGCTGCCCTTGGTCGAAGGCATGGCGATGCGAACTGGCGCCATGGTCTGGAGCCCGCCAGTCACCGTCAATGCGGATCGAGCGCCGCTGAAGCTGATGTGAAGCTTCGCGTGCCGGGCCCGATCGCGCCTGAAGGAAATCTGAAGATAACGGGTTCAATCCGGATGGGTGCCCGGCATTGCCCCCGATAGACTGGTCCGCGTGAAGATCTATCTGATTGAAGACGACCTGAGCATCGGCCGCGCGCTGCTGACGGCGTTCCGCGACGAAGGCCACGAGGTGGTGTGGGTGCGCATGGCCGCCGACGCGGTCGAGCGGCTGCGGCTCGAGGACTTCGACGCGGTGCTGCTGGACCTCGGGCTGCCCGACGGCGACGGCAACGAGGTGCTGACGCAGATCCGCGCCGCGGGGCTCACCGTGCCGGTGCTGATCATCACGGCGCGGGACGGATTGCAGGACCGGCTGCGCGGCTTCGACCGGGGCGCCGACGACTACCTGATCAAACCCTTCGAGATCCCCGAACTGCTGGTGCGGCTGCGCGCGATCCTGCGCCGCAGCGGCGCGTCGCCGGACGCCGACGCGCTGTGGCACTGCGGCGCGCTGAGCATCGAGGAGCGCCGCATGCGCGTCACCGTCGGCGACGCGCCGGTGTCCCTGTCCAAGACGGAATTCGCGCTGCTGCTGACGCTGGTGAAGCAGTCCGACCGCGTGCTCACGCGCGCCGAGCTGGAGCGCCGCGTGCTGCCCTTCAGCGACGGCGCGACGCTGGACGTGCACATCTCCAACCTGCGCAAGAAGATCGGCGACCGCTACATCCGCACGGTGCGCGGCGTGGGCTACATGCTGCAGCGCGAGAACGGCTGACATGGCCTCCTCCAAGACGATCAACGCGACCAAGGCGTTCAAGGCGTCTTCAGCGTCCACGGCGTCCACGGCGTCCACGGTGTCCACGGTGTCGGAGCCGGCCAGCGCGACCAGGGCGACCAATCCGTCGTCGCTGTTCCGCCGCCTGCTGCTGGGCTTCAGCGCGGTGATCCTGCTGGTATTCGTGGCGGGTTTCGTCTACGTCGTGCTGGAAGCGCGCGCGACGCAGCGCTTCCGCACCGACGCCGAGAACCGCGCCCACGCGCAGGAGCTGCTGCTCATGGTCTCGCCGCTGGCCGGGTCGCCCGAGCGCCTGCGCGCGGCGGCGGTCTCCGCCGAGGCGGTGCGGGTCGAGATGTTCCGCGAGCTCGACTACCGCTCCCACGTGCGCGTGCGCATCTGGCGCGGCGAGGCCCTGCTCTACAACTCGATGCCGGACCTGCCCGATGCGCTGCCGCTGCCGGATTCGCCGCAGGCCCGGCATGCCAACGGCTGGGTGCGCGCGGTCGAGCGCGACGCGGCCACGGGGCTGGTCGTCGAGCGCAGCCACGAGGTCGACGACCGCTGGATGTTCACCTATTCGGGCGTGAGCTTCCTGCTGCGCTCGACCATCTTCAGCCTGCCGCTGCTGATGCTGCCGGCGTGGCTCATCGTCGGCATCGGCCTGCGGCCGCTGCGGCGCTTCGCCCGCGACATCGAGCACCGCTCGGACCAGGACCTGACGCCGCTGCCGCCGTCCGACTACCGCGAGCTGTCGCCGCTGGTGGAGTCGCTGAACAGCCTGATGGCGCGCCTGCGCAAGCGCATCGAGCACGAGCACGAGTTCCTCACCGACGCGGCGCATGAGCTCAAGACGCCGCTCGCCGCGATCCAGCTGAACGCGCACCTGCTGCAGACGCGCAGCGCCGACGCGGATCCGCAGCGGCATGCCGAAGTCAGCGAGGGCCTGCGCATCGGGCTCGCACGGGCGACGCACCTTGTGAACCAGCTGCTGGCGCTCGAACGCGCGCGCGCCGAGCCGGGTGCCGAGCGGCCGCCCGCACTCTCCATCGCCGCGCTGGTGCGCGAGCGACTGGCCGCGGCCGTGCCGCTGGCGCTGCAGCGCGGCATCGAGATCGACTTCCATGCCGACGACGAATGCGTGCGGCCGGTGCATCAGGAGAGCCTGTTCGCGCTGGTCGACAACCTCGTGGGCAACGCGATCAAGTATTCGCCGTCCGGCGGGCGCATCGAGGTGCGCCTGCATCGCGAGGCCGAGGGCTGCCGCCTGACCGTGCTCGATGAAGGCCCCGGCATCCAGCCGGCGTTGCGGCAGCGCGTGTTCGAGCGCTTCTACCGCCTGCCCGGCCAGGAGCAACCCGGCAGCGGGCTCGGACTGGCGATCGCCGAGCGGGCCGCGCATCGCAACGACGCCCGCATCGAACTGGCGTCCGGGCCCGAGGGCCGCGGGCTGCATGCGACGGTGCATTTCGGCGGCGCGTTCGAGGCGACGCCGGTCATGGACGGCGCCTGAAAGGCGGTGCGACGCCGACCGCGCGGCGCGACAACGAGGAGATCCGAATGAGCGAGACAACACGGCCCGGCCGGATGGGCGACGGTGCGGGTGGCGCAAGCCGCGCAGGGGCTGAGGAAATTCCGGGCATCGAGGAGATCGTCATCGTCGGCGGCGGGACGGCGGGCTGGATGACGGCCGCCGCCTTGTCCAAGGTGCTGCGCGGGCGCAAGCGCATCGTGCTGGTGGAGTCCGAGGAGATCGGCACGGTCGGTGTCGGCGAGGCGACGATCCCGATGATCCAGCGCTTCAACCAGGTGCTGGAGATCGACGAGGACGAGTTCCTGCGCGAGACGCAGGCCACCTTCAAGCTGGGCATCGAGTTCGTCGGCTGGGGCGCGCCCGGCGAGCGCTACATCCACGGCTTCGGTCGTATCGGGCAGGATCTGCTGACGGCGCCCTTCGACCAGTACTGGCAGCGCCTGCACGCCATCGGCCAGGCGGCGGATCTCGGCGAGTACTCGATCGCGCGCGTGGCGGCGCTGCGCAACAAGTTCATGCGCCCGCGCACGGACATGCCGCAGTCGCCGTTGTCCGAGATCGCCTACGCCTTCCACTTCGACGCCAGCCTCTACGCGCGCTACCTGCGCCGTTACGCGGAGGCGCGCGGCGTCGTGCGGCTGGAAGGAAAGGTCGCCGAAGTGCGCCAGCACGAGGGCGGGGGCGCGCGCGACGGCCACGTGCGTTCGCTGGTGCTGTCGGACGGACGTCGGGTCGACGGCGAGCTGTTCATCGACTGTTCCGGCTTCCGCGGGCTGTTGATCGAGCAGACGCTGAAGGTCGGCTATGAGGACTGGACGCACTGGCTGCCCTGCGACCGGGCCGTGGCGGTGCCGAGCGCGGCGACCACGCCGCGGACGCCGTACACGCGGGCGACGGCGCGACGGGCGGGCTGGCAGTGGCGCATCCCGCTGCAGCACCGCACCGGCAACGGTCATGTGTTCTGTTCGCGCCATATCAGCGAGGACGAAGCCACGGCGGAACTGATGGCCAACCTCGACGGCGAGGCGCTGGCCGAGCCGCGCGCGCTGCGTTTCACGACCGGCATGCGGCAACGCGCGTGGGACCGCAACGTCGTGGCCATCGGCCTGTCCAGCGGTTTCCTGGAGCCGTTGGAGTCCACCAGCATCCACATGATCCAGAGCGGGATCTCGCGACTGCTGAGCTTCTTCCCGGACCGCGGGTTCGCGCAGGTCGACATCGATGAGTTCAATCGTCAGGGGCGTTTCGAATACGAGCGCGTGCGCGATTTCATCGTCCTTCACTACCACCTGAACCGCCGCGAGGAACCGCTGTGGCGCGCGTGCCGCGAGATGGACGTGCCGGCGACGCTGAAGGCCAAGATGGCGCTGTACCGCAGCCGCGGCCGGATCGTGCGGGAGAACAACGAGCTCTTCGCCGAGGTCGCGTGGCTGCAGGTGATGCACGGCCAGGGACTGCGCGCGGACGGTCATCATCCGCTGGTGGACCTGCTCGGGGAGCACGAGGTGAAGGACTACCTCGACAGCGTGCGCGCCGTCATCGCGCAGTGCGTGGACGTGATGCCCACGCACGATGAGTTCCTCGCGCGCTGCGCATCGGGGAATCTCCCGAGGTCCGGTGACAGGACGTAGCGGGGCGCATGGCAGAGGGCGTCGAGAACCCCGACGCCATCGGCGATCCGGCGGCGACCTATAGCCGATCTATAGGTCGTCTGAAGCGATCGCGAAGCTTGGCTCCGCGAGTCCCCGCGAGGGACCCCGACATCGTTCGCACGGCATCGAGGGCTCCATAGACTGGCCGCGCCCCGCATCAGACGGGACGCTCAGACCATCATGGAGACCACCCGATGAAGAACCCCCACGCGGTCCGCCGCCTGATCTGCTCCCTCCCGCTGTGGCTGTTCGCGGCCACGGCCGGCGCGGCCACGCTGCAGGCCGAAAGCGCCTCGCTCAGCGGCGGCGCCACGGTCGCCAGCGACCACACCGGCTACACCGGCAGCGGCTTTGCCGGCGGCTTCATCGACGGCAACAAGGGCGCGGCGCAGGTGGCCTTCACCGTGAGCGCCGCGCAGGCCGGCAACTACGCGCTGAAGCTGCGCTACGCCAATGGCACCGGCTCGGCCAAGACCTTGACGCTCTACGTCGACGGCGTGGCGAAGGGGCAGGTCAACCTGACGTCGAGCTCGTCGTGGAACGACTGGCTGGTGCAGTCGACGACCGTGGCGTTGACGGCGGGCACGCATACCGTCGCGTATCGCTTCACGACGGCGGACAGCGGCAACGTCAACCTGGACGCGCTGGACATCGACGCCGTCGCGGTCACGCCCGGCGGCGGCCTCGAAGCGGAGAACGCGTCCCTGAGCGGCGGCGCGATCGCGGCGTCGGATCACCTGGGGTTCCAGGGCAGCGGCTTCGTCGGCGGCTTCACGGACACCAACAAGGGCAACGCGCAGGTGGCCTTCAGCGTCACGGCCGCGCAGGCCGGCACGCACGCGCTCACGCTGCGCTACGCCAACGGCACGGGCGCCGCCAAGTCGCTGACCGTCTTCATCGATGGCACCGCCGCGGGTCAGGTCTTGCTCCCGGCCACCGCCAACTGGGATTCGTGGGGCACGCAGACGACGAATGTGACCTTGGCCGCCGGCGCGCACAGTGTGGCGTACCGGTTCACCGCGTCGGACAGCGGCAACGTCAATGTCGACGCGCTCAGCGTCACCGCCGTCACGGGCGGCGGCGACGGTGGGACCGGCAACCCGTCGGTCACGCCGGCGGAAGCGGAGACCTGGTTCCTGTCCGGCGGCGCGTCGGTGAGCACGGCCGCCACCGGCTTCAACGGCAGCGGCTATGCGGCCGGATTCAGCAACGCCGGTGCGCGAGCGATCCGCACGGTGTTCATGAGCGCCGACGGGGCCGCCAACGCGACGCTTCGATACCGCAACACGAGCGGCGCCGCGGTGGGCTTGGACCTCATCGTCAACGCGGCCCGGGTGGGCACGGTGAGCCTGCCCGCCGGCACCGGCTGGACCACGCTCAGCGTGCCGCTGACGCTGCGGACGGGGCACAACACCGTGGGTCTGCGGCGGGCGTCGGCCGGCGCGGATGTCGGCATCGACAGCCTGACCGTGCCCGGCGAACTGGCGCAAGCGGCTCGCGGCGCGACGGTACGGACCACCTTGCAGGAGGCCGAGACCGCGTCGACCAACGCCACCATCCTGGCGCCCGGCCGCACGCCGTTCACAGTGCAGTCCGAAGCCAGCGGCCGCAGCCTCGTGCGCCTGTCCGGCACCGGCCAGCAGGTGAGCTTCACGCTGGCGCAGCCGACCAACTCGCTGGTGCTGCGGTATTCGATCCCCGACGCGCCCGGCGGCGGCGGACAGTCGGCCACGCTGGCGCTGTATGCCAACGGGACCAAGGTCCGCGACATCGCGCTGACGTCCACCTATGCCTGGGTCTACGGCGCCTATCCGTTCCGCGGCGTACCGGTCGACGGCACGCCGCGCCACTTCTTCGACGAGGTGCGCGTGGCGTTGCCCAGCTATCCCGCGGGCACCGTGTTCAAGCTGCAGAAGGACAGCGGCAACACGGCCGCCTACTACGACATCGATTTCATCGAGACCGAGGTCGTGCCCGCCGCCTACGCCGCGCCGGCTGGCGCGTTCTCCATCGCCAGCTATGGCGCGAAGTCGGACGGCTCGGACGCCACCTCGGCCTTCGTGCAGGCGATCGCCGCCGCGCAGCCCACCGGGGGTGTCGTGTGGATTCCGGCGGGCAGCTTCCGGCTGACCTCGCGCATCAACGTGGCGGGCGTGACGATCCGCGGCGCGGGGCCGTGGTACTCGACGGTGGAGCTCGGCAACGACGGCCGCGGCGGCTTCTACGGCACGGGCAGCAACGTGACGATGGCCGACTTCCTGATGCTGGGCAAGGTGACGTTGCGCGACCCGGACGGCCAGGTGCTCACCGACGCGCCGCTGGAAGGCAACTTCGGCACCGGCTCGCTGTTCCAGAACCTCTGGTTCGAGCACACCAAGGTCGGTATGTGGATCGACTCCGGCACCAACGGGCTCTACGCCACGGGCCTGCGCATCCGCAACACCTTCGCCGACGGCGTCAACATCCACGCGAACGTGCAGAACACGTGGATGGACCAGAGCGTGGTGCGCAACACCGGGGACGACGCGCTGGCGATGTTCTCCGAAGGCGCCGCAGTGACCAACAGCGCTTACCTGCGCAACACCGTGCAGTCGCCGGTGCTGGCCAACGGCATCGGCATCTACGGAGGCAACGGCAACCGGGCGGACTACAACGTCATCCAGGACACGGCGGTGGGCTCGGCGGGCATCGCGATCAGCACGCGCTTCAACCCGGTGACCTTCAGCGGGACCACGTCGGTGCGGGGCAACACGCTGGTCCGGACCGGCGGCTTCGAGCCCAACTGGAACGACCAGTTCGGCGCCTTGTGGCTGTTCGCGGAGACCTCGGACATCGCCGCGCCGGTGGTGGTGCGCGACCTGTTGATCCAGGACAGCACCTACCAGGGCGTCTACATCAGCGGCCCGCGGCGCGTGGTGGGCGCGCAGTTCGACGGGGTGAGCATCGTCGGTGCGGGGACCTGGGGGCTGCAGTTCCGCAGCGGCGGCAGCGCGACGCTGTCCAACGTGACGGTGAGCGGCGCCGCGCAGGGCGGGCTGGACAACCCCGGCGGCATGACGCTGACGCTGGGCGCGGGGAACAGCGGGTTCTGAACACGCAGCCCGCAAGAGGAAGAGGAAAGCGACGAAAGGAGAGCCGCAAAAGGAAAAGCCGCAAGGAGCAGAACTCCTTGCGGCTTTCGAGATGGTTGGTCGGGGCGGCGGGATTCGAACTCGCGACCCTCTGCTCCCAAAGCAGATGCGCTACCAGGCTGCGCTACGCCCCGACTGAGCCTCGCATTCTAGCCTGGAATTTCACCGATCGTTCCGAATCTGGAAATTGAGTCTTTCGCGGGTCGCGCATTCCCTCCCGTGGCGCCTCAAGCGACGATGCGGCATGAACAAGTTCCAGGCGATGGCGGTGTTCGTGCAGGTGGTCGATGCGGGCGCCTTCACGCGCGCCGCCGACCAGATGAAGTTGCCCAAGGCAACGGTGTCCACGCTCATCCAGTCGTTGGAATCCGAACTGTCGATCAAGCTGCTGCACCGGACCACCCGGCAGGTCAGCGTGACCGCGGAAGGCGCGGTGTACTACGAGCATTGCCAACGCATCCTCTCGGACGTGCGCGAGGCCGAAGAGGTGTTGACCCGCGCGCGTCGCAGTCCCTCGGGGAGGCTGCGCATCGACGCGCCCACCGGCCTGGCCAGCGAGGTGATCATTCCCGCGCTGCCGGCGTTCCGAGCGCGCTATCCGGACATCCGGCTGGAATTGGGCTGCAGCGACCGCTCCGTCGACCTGATCGAGGAAGGCGTGGACTGCGCCGTGCGCGCCGGGGACCTCGACGACTCCAGCCTGATCGCGCGCCGTATCGGCCTGATGCGGTACATGACCTGTGCGTCGCCGGGCTACGTCGAGCGCCACGGACGTCCCTACCATCCCGATGAGCTGATCCATCACCAGTGCGTGAACTACTTCGGCGCGCGCTCGGGGCGGGTGTTCGATTGGGACTTCACGCGAGGCGGCGAACGCATCCAGGTCTCGTTGCCCGGTGCCATCTCGCTGAACGACAGCGGCGCTTACACGGCAGCGGGTCTGGCGGGGCTGGGCATCGTGCAGATGGCGGACTTCCTGATGGCACCGCTGATCGCGCAGGGCCGCTTCGTTCCCCTCCTCGAGGACTGGGCCAGCGATCCGCTGCCCGTCCACGTGGTCTATCCGCAGAACCGGCACCTGTCGGCCAAGGTACGGGTGTTCGTCGAGTGGATCGCTGAACTCCTCGCCGCACACCCGTTGATGCAGTGAGGCGTCGGCCATGGATCGCATGCAAGCCATGAACGCCTTCGTGGTGGTGGCGGAGACGCAGAACTTCGCCGCCGCGGCGCGGCGTCTGGGGACCTCGCCGGCCACGATCTCGCGGGCCATCGCGGGTCTGGAGGAGCGCCTCGGCGTCAAGCTCGTGCTGAGGACCACCCGCAGCGTGCGTCTGACCGACGTCGGGCAACGCTATCTCGATGACGTGCGGCTCATCCTCGCGAAGGTCAGCGAGGCGCACGAGTCGGCAGGCGGCACGCGCAGCGTCATGCGCGGCCATCTGAACGTGACGGCGCCGGCGATGTTCGGCGTCTCGCACGTGATGCCGTGCATCGCGCAGTATCTCGCGCAGTTCCCGGCGATGACCGTGTCCGGCTACTTCCTCGACCGCGTCGTGGACCTGGTCGAGGAGGGCATTGATGTCGCCGTGCGCATCGGCGGGGCGTCCGTCGCGGAGGCGATGGCCATCCCCGTGGGATCGATGCGGCGCGTGCTGTGCGCGTCTCCGGACTATCTCGCGGCGCGCGGTCGCCCCGACCATCCAGCCGAGCTCGCGGACCACGCGATCATCTCGGCGCAGAGCGTGTCGCCCGATCCGGACTGGACCTTCCGCGCGGAGGCGGGGCCGCTGAGCGTGCGCGTGAGTCCGGCGTTGGCCGTCACGAGCAACGACGCGGCCGTCATGGCCGCGACGATGGGCGCCGGCATCACGCGACTGTTCCACTATCAGGCGGCCCCGCAGCTTGCCGATGGCCGGCTGGAAGTCGTGCTGGCCGAGCATGAGGAAGCGCCATGGCCCATCCACGTGGTGCACGCCGGCATCGACGGCACGTCGCCCAAGGTCCGCGCCTTCGTCGACCTGCTCGTGCAACACCTGACCCCGCCAGGTGCCGTTTGAACGCGGTCTCAGAGCTGCAGCTTCAGGACGTCGTCGGACGAGGCCCAGGAAACGCAGGGGCACAGCGAATGCCGGCGCTGCTCCTCGGTGAGGCAGTTGTCCCGGTGGATGGGTCGTCCGCCGCTGTAGCTGGCGATGCATGCGCCACATTCGCCGCGCTTGCAATCGGACGGGATCCACGCGCCGGCGGCCTCCATCGCGTCGAGCAGCGTGGTGCCGGGCAGCACGTCGAGTTCGATCGCGGACTCCGACATCGCGATGCGGACCGGGCCGTCCGTCACGTCCCAGCTCGGACCGAAGCTCTCGAAATGGATACGCCGCCGATTCACGCCACGAGCCTCGGCGGCCAGCCGCACGGCATCGATCAGCGGGGCCGGGCCGCAGACGTACAGGTGGGTATCGACCTGACCCTGATGGCGGTCCAGCAAGGCGTCGATGTCGATGCGTCGGGCGCCTTCACATCGGGTGAAGTACAGCTGAGCCTGCGCCGCGTGGTCCTGGCTCACGCGGTCGTGGAACGCCATGTCCGTCGCGCTCCGGCTCGAATAGTGCAGTTCGTACGACGCGCCGGATTGCTTCAGCCGCGAGGCGATGCCGAGCATCGGTGTGATGCCGATGCCGCCGGCGATGAGCACGTGGTGCGCGCCCTGCGACGCGATCCTGAATTCGTTGATCGGCGCGGACACGTCCAGCTCGTCACCCACCGAGAGCTCGTCGTGCATGAAGACAGAGCCGCCTCGCCCGTGGGCGGAGCGCTTGACGGCGATCTCGTAGGGCGAGCCTTGCGCGCCGTCGGAGATCAGCGAGTACTTGCGGAAGGCGACGCTGTCGCCCAGCGGCAGGCGCAGCTCGACATGGGCGCCGGGCTCGAAGCCCGGCAGCGTCGCATCGTCGATGCCACCCAGCCGGATCAGGCGGATGGACGGCGTGAGCGCTTCGGCATGGAGGACGCGCAACAGCATGGATCAGGCTCCTTGGGGCAGGAAAGGGGAGGCGTCGAGGAAGGTCGCGTCGAGCGCGTCGGGCAGGGCGGTCTCGATCCAGCGCTCGATCGTGAATTCCCAGAACCGCCCGGTGCCGCCGGTGGCATGGGCGGGATCCGGTTGATCCCAGAACATCGCCACCGTGCCGTTCAGCTGCAGCATCCGGCGCTGCTCGTAGTCGGGGAACACCAGGCCCGCCTGCGGATTCAGCAGGAAGTTGCCGAAGCTGTTGAACATGCTGTTCCCGTTGTAGTCGGGGATGCGCAGCACGTTGCCGGGCAGGATCTGCACGAAGCCCGGCGGCCCGCCGCGATGCGAGCAGTCGGCGCCGTGGGTCTCGTGGACGGAAGCGAGGAAGAAGGTGTCCGACCGCGCGATCAGCTCGACCTGCGCGTCGCCGATGTCGCTGCCTTGGCGGAGTGCCGAGGGCATCGCCTGGTTCCCCGGGTCGGGCAGGGCGATGGCGCGGCGCTGGATGTAGCGCGGGCAGATCGGCACCGACTCCGTGACGTCGACGATCAGCCGGTCGCCCTGGAGATGGGCATCGCCGTTGACCTTCAGGCGTTTGCGGGTCTGCAGGTCCAGCAACAGGAAACCGAGCCGGGCATCGCGCTTGAGGTTTTCCCACAGCGGGTCGTGCGCCTGCTTCGCGACCTTCGAGAGGTCGACGATCAAGGTGGTGGCATCGTCGCTGGGGTCGAGGAATCCGGGCTCGCCGATCAGGATCGACGCCCACACACGTCCTTCGATGTCGACGCTGCCGACGTACGCGGTCTTCTGCTGACGCACGAACGGCAAGGCGCCGCGCACGATCTGCCGACCCACGTTCGCGCCGTTCCTGGCGGCCATGTCGGATTCGTTGGCGTTGCGCTGGGCGATCAGTTCTCCCTCATGGAATCGGGTGGCGATCATGGTGTGCTCCTGAATGGCATCGAGGGGAAGCGTCCCGCGAGACGCGGCAACACAGACCCGGAGGTCCGGCCGTGGACGACATCTACCTGATGACGGTGTTCGTGACCGTCTGCGACGGGTTGAGCTTCGCGGGCGCGGCCCGGACGCTGGATCTGTCCGCCGCCGCCGTGACGCGGGCGATCCAGGCCTTGGAGAGCCGTCGCGGGGTCGAGCTGCTGGTGCGACACACGCGTCGTGTCACGCTGAGCGAGGCGGGCCGGCGCTACCTGGAAGACGCGCGCACCATCCTCCGGCTGATCGCCGAGGCGGAAGCGGCGGCATCGGACGCCAACCGGGTGACGCGGGGACACCTGCGCGTGACGGCGCCCGCACTGTTCGGGCGGCTGTTCGTCGTCCCGGGCATCACGGACTACCTGCGGCGCTACCCCGAGATGACGGTGTCGGCCACCTTCGTGGACCGGACCGTGAACCTGATCGACGAGGGCTTCGACGTCGCGATCCGCATCGGACAGCTCCCGGACTCCGGCATGAAGGCGCTCAAGGTCGGCGAGGTGGGCCGGACCGCCTGCGCTTCCCCCGACTACCTGTCCCGTCACGGCGTTCCTCAACATCCCACGGATCTCCACGGACACCGGACCATCGCGACCGACGTGGCGGCCCCGCACATGGTCTGGAAATTCGGTTCACGGCAGTCACCGATGCCTGTCAAGCTCCGACCGGCCTGCAGCGTCACCGGCAGCGACGCGGCGATCGCCGCGGCGGAGCTCGGTGTGGGCATCGTGTATCTGCCGACGTACCAGGTGAAGGAGAAGATGGCGAGCGGCGCGCTCACGCCGGTGTTGACGGCTTTCGCCGGCGACACCGTGCCCATCCATCTGCTCCACCGGGAAAGCCGGTTCGGCTCGTCCAGGGTCCGCAACTTCATCGAACTGCTGGCGGAGCGACTGCGCGCGGATCAGAAGGTCAGGACCGTGTAGCCGTCCGCGATCAACTCGCCGATGCTGGGCAGACCCGAGGTGCCGGGCACCTGGTTGACGGAGATCAGGTCGAAGCCGTTCCTGACCGCCGCGTCGCGCGCCCCGAACACATCGGCGCAACCGGCGGACACGCCGGCGACCTTGTCCTCGACCGCGGCGAATAGCGCGTGCACGGGATGGTCCGGCTGCTTCACGACGCCGGCCCAGCGGGTGCCCGTGCCCTGGAAGTAGATCGCGACTTCCGTCTTGCGCTGCTTGAAGTCGTAGGCGGTGGCCAGACCGTTGAACAGGCGGCCCAGGGCTTCTTCTCCGCCATTGGCGTCCGAGAAGATGAAGATGGCGACTTTCATTGGGATTCCTTTGATTGAATGGATCTGGATCGGCAGTCGAATCGAATGCAACCGACGATCGGAATCTTAGGAATCGACGCCCTGCGCGGATACGCCGCGGCCTGCAAGTCATCGTTGCAGCCGGCGTGATGACGCCATTGTTCAGTCGGATGAACGATCAATTCGCGCCGCGGCCATTGGTGTGGCCGACCCGTCTTCATAGACTTTCCGTCACGTGATCTCCATTCACGGATTCATTCATCCGTTCATTCACCTGACGAGAAAGTCACTCATGAAGCTCTACTTCTCCCCCGGCTCCTGCGCCTTGGCCACACAGATCGCGTTGCGGGAAGCCGAACAGGAATTCCAGTTGATCAAGGTCGACTTCGCCACGAAGACGACGGTCGAAGGCGACTACTTCCAGGTGAGCGCGAAGGGGCTGATCCCCGCGCTGCAGCTGGACGACGGCGATGTCCTCACGGAGAGCGCCGTCATCCTGCAGTGGATTGCGGACCAGCATCCGCAGTTCAAGCTGCTGCCCGTACTCGGGAGCCGGGAGCGGTATCAAGCCATGCAATGGCTGAACTACGTCGCGACCGACCTGCACAAGGGCATGGCGGTGATTTTCTCGCCGTTCGTGGACGCCGAATCGAAGGCCCGCTTCGCCGAGGGCAACCTCGCCGGCCGCTTCGAATACATCGAGCAGCATCTCGCCAGCAACGACTACGTGCTGGGCGAGGACTTCTCCGTCGTCGACGCCTACCTGTACAACGTGCTGCGCTGGCCGGTGCGCGTGGACATCGACATGTCCCCGTATACGTCGATCGGGCAGTTCATGGACCGCATGGTGCAGCGCCCGACGGTCCGTGCCGCATTGAAGGCGGAAGGCCTGCCCGTCAGGTGATGGCGCGCTCGCCGGCCATCACGCGACCGCAAGGATGATCTTGCCCTGGATGCCGCCCCGCGCCGCGCGTTCGTGGGCCGCGCGCGCGTCCTTCAGCGCGAAGGTGCTGTCGATCGCGACGCGCAGTGAACCCTCGGCGATGAGGCGCCCCAAGGTCTCGAGCTGCGCCCCGCTGGACCGTACCTGCGTGGCGGACACGGTGACGCCCAGGCGTGCGGCTTCATTGCCGCCGTCGAAGCCCAAAGGGTAGATTGGGAAGAGGGCGCCGCCGCGCTTGAGCGTGCGCAGGAAGCGCGCCGTCGTCGGTCCGACCAGGGTGTCGACCACCAGGTCGAGATCCCGCGCGATGTCCTCCGGCGGCGTGCGCTGGTAGTCGATGAACCGGTCGACGCCGAGCTCGCGCAGGAACGGCTCGTGCTTGCCGGAGGCGACGGCGGTGACCTGCGCGCCCTGCCTCTTCGCCAACTGGACGGCGAGGTGTCCGACGCCGCCGCCCGCGCCGTTGACCAGCACGGCCTTGCCGCGAAGCGGCACGGGGTGATGGCGTCCCGGTTGAAGCGGGTTGGGCGCGTCATGGCCGAGTTCGATCAGGAACTGCCAGGCCGTCAGGCCCGCCATCGCGACACCGGCGGTCTGCGAATGGTCGACGCCCGCGGGCTTGCGCGCGAGATCGGTTGCCGGCGCCGCCACGTACTCGGCATAGGCGGCGCTTTCCCCGAAGCTGGGGAACTTCACCATGCCGAACACCTCGTCGCCGACGGCCAGCGTCGTGACGTCCGCCGCCACGGCCGCCACGACGCCCGACACGTCCGTCCCCGGGATCACCGGCAGGTCCAGTGCCGGACGCCACTCCGCGGGCAGGCTGCGGTAGCCGTCGCGCAGATACCAGTCGGGCGGATTGACCGCCACCGCCTGCACGCGGACCAGCACCTCGCCGGGCTTGAGCGTCGGGACAGGCGCGTCTTCGTAGCGCAGTACTTCCGGACCTCCGAACGCGTGGATCCGGACGGCCTTCATCGTGTCTTGAGTCATCACTGCTTCCTTCTCGGCAAGGGAAGGACACCCCACGGGCGTCCTGAGATCACAGTGTGAATAGTCGACGCCGGTTTGATAATCCGTTCATCGATCACTTGTTAAGTGCCATGACGGAACAAATCACCCTGGAGCGCCTGACCGGCATCGTCGCGTTCGCGCGCGCTGCGTCCCAAGGCAGCTTCACAGCGGCGGCGCGATCACTCTCGGTGTCGCCGTCCGCGGTGAGCAAGACGATCCAGCGGCTGGAGCAGCAGCTCGGTCTGCGTCTGTTCACCCGCACGACCCGCTCGCTGGTGCTGACGCCGGAAGGGCGCGATCTCCATCAGCGCGCGCTCGAATTGCTGCGCGCGGCGGACGACGTGGTCCAGTCGGCGGTCGCCGCCAAGGCCGAGCCCGCCGGCACCTTGAAGATCGCCGCGCCGCTGCCGATCGGCACGCGGATGCTGGCGCCGGCGCTCCCGGAATTCCGCCGACGCCATCCGAAGGTGACCATCGACCTGCGGCTCGGCGACCGGTACGTCAATCTGGTCGAGGAGGGCGTGGACCTCGCGATCCGCATCGGCAGCCAGCCGGACTCCAGCCTGATCTCGCGCGGCCTGTCGCCGGTGCGGCTGAGCGCCTTCGCCTCGCCGGGTTATCTGGCTGCGCGAGGCACGCCGCGACGGCCCGAAGACCTGCGCGATCACGACTGCGTGAACTTCCGCTACCAGACCTCGGGCCAGACGCTGGTCTGGCAGTTCAAGGTGGGCAGCCGTCTCATCGAATTCACGCCCGAGGCGCCCATCGTCCTGGACGTCAGCGATGCGGTGGTGGAAGTGCTGGCCGCCGGCGGAGGCGTCGGCATGGCGGCGTCGTGGATCGCGGCGCCTTACGTGCAGCGCGGACTGCTGGTGCCGGTGCTGAGCGAGTTCGCGGTCGACCGCACGATGATCACCGCCGTCTGGCCGGCGAGCCGGCGCGCCAATCCCGCCGTGAAGGCCTTCGTCGCCTTCCTGGAGGAGGTGTTCCCGACACCGTCCCCCTGGGATGCCGTGATCGCTGGCTGGCCCGGTTCAGCCTGACAGCTTCTGCGCGAACGACCAGCCCAGCTCCGCCATCGGTTTGGCGCCCGCGCCGGCCTCTCTGGCCTGCTGGCTCGATGCCGTGCCGTCCTCGACGCGTTTGGCGATGCCCTGCAGGATCGCGCAGATCCGGAACAGGTTGTAGGCGAGGTAGAAGTTCCAGTCCTTCATCACCGTCGCCGCATCGCCGCGGCCGGTGCGCTCGCAGTAGCGGCGCACGTAGTCGAGCTCGCCCGGGATGCCCAGCGGCGCCAGGTCCACGCCGCCCAGGCCGCGCGCCGCGCCGCTCTTGCGGATGTGCCACGACATGCAGTGATAGCTGAAGTCCGCCAGCGGATGGCCCAGCGTCGACAGCTCCCAGTCCAGCACCGCCAGCACGCGCGGCTCGGTCGGGTGGAAGACGAGGTTGTCCAGCCGGTAGTCGCCGTGGACGATCGCCACTTCGCGCTCGTCGCGCGCCGAATCCGGGATGTGCGCCGGCAGCCATTCGATCAGGCGGTCCATCGCCTCGTTGGGGCCGGTGATCGTCGCCTGGTACTGCTTGCTCCAGCGACCGATCTGGCGCTCGAAGTAGTTGCCCGGCTTGCCGTAGCCCTCCAGCCCCAGCGCGCGGAAGTCCACCCGATGCAGCGCGGCGATGACGCGGTTCATCTCCTCGTAGATCGCGGTGCGTTCCTCGTTGGAGGCGCCGGGCAGGGTCTGGTCCCACAAGACCCGACCCTGGATGAATTCCATGACGTAGAAGGCGCGGCCGACGACGGACTCGTCCTCGCACAGCGCCAGCATGCGCGGCACCGGCACGTCGGTGCCGGCGAGCGCGCGCATCACCGTGAACTCGCGCTCGATCGCGTGCGCCGAGGGCAGCAGCTTGGCCACCGGCGCGGGCTTGGCGCGCATCACGTAGGTGGCGCCCGGCGTGATCAGCTTGTAGGTGGGATTGGACTGGCCGCCCTTGAACTGCTCGATCGTCAGCGGGCCGGCGAAGCCGTCGATCTCGCGCGCCAGCCAGGCGGCGAGCGCCTCGGCGTCCATCTGCTGCGAAGGGGCGCGGGTGCCGGTGAAAGCATCGTCCACAAGGTCTCCTGGAGTTGTCGTGATTCGTGATCGACGCGTCCCTGGAGCCCACCACCCTGCGCAGGCGGCGACGATCCCGGGACGCTCAGCGGTTGGCGATGGCCAGCAGCTTTTCCTTGCTCAACACCACCAGCCGGGTGGGCTCCACGCGCACCGCGCCTTCGCGCTCGAAGCCCTTGAGCTCCTGGTTCACGCGCTGTCGCGATGCGCCCAGCAACTGCGCCAGGTCTTCCTGCGCCAGCTGCAGGCCGATGCGGACCTCCTCGCCCTGCGTCACGCCGTAGCTGCGCGCCAGCAGCAGGATCTGCTTGGCCAGGCGCGAGGCCAGGGGTCGGGTGTTGAGGTCCTCGACCTGGTCGAACATCAGCCGCAGGCGCCGGCAGTTCAGCCGCAGCAGCGCCTCGTAGAGCTCGGTGTGGCGTTGGAGCAGGTCCCGGAAGTCGGGCTTGCGGATCACCAGCAGCGTGGTCTCGCCATGCGCGCTGGCATCGTGCGTGCGCGGCAGGCCGTCGAAGAGGGCGATGTCGCCGAACCAGATGCCGGGCTCGACGTAGGTCAGCGTGACCTGCTTGCCCGACAGCGAGACCGAGCTCAC
This sequence comes from Mitsuaria sp. 7, assembly GCF_001653795.1. Lineage (NCBI taxonomy): Bacteria > Pseudomonadati > Pseudomonadota > Betaproteobacteria > Burkholderiales > Sphaerotilaceae > Roseateles > Mitsuaria sp. 7. The sequence continues at coordinate 2,500,546 of NZ_CP011514.1, read as the reverse complement.
CCGCACCGCGCCCTTGGCCACGCCTATCCATTCCTCGGCGGGCTCGCCGCGCACCGACATGAGTGCGCCGTCGGAGAGGCGTCTCACCGTGGCGCGCGCCAGAATGTCGCTGCGCAGCGGCAGTGACAGCTTGGAAAACCACGGGCCTGTCTCGATGTTGTTGCGTTCGGAAATTGTAAGAACCGAGCTGTTCATGCTTTGTCGCTGGCGTGACAGGCCAGCGGTCTCCTGAAATGTGGGGATGGATCGCGTGGGTCGCGACTTCTTCCGGCTGGGTTCCGGCTTATCTTCAGCGTCACTCCGGCTTATTGTGCGGGACCCGCGGCATGCCCGCGGGCGCCGCGACCCTGCGCGCATGATGCGTGGGCGATGCGCATCCGGGGGCAAGGAAGGGCGCTTTTCCGGGTTTGTCCCTGTAAGCACCGTGCTAGAGTGAAACGCACACCAACAGCAACAACAGCGGGAATGGATCGAGATCATCACGACCCGCGCGGCGCACTGCCGCCGCACAGCGTTCTCGTGCTTGCCATCCTCATGATGTCGACGCCGGCGTGGAGCCTCGGTGTCGGCCGCCCCCAGGCGGCATCATCATTGGGGCAGCCGCTGAACCTGCTGTTCCCCGTCCAGCTCAACCCCGGCGAGACCGTGACGCCCGAGTGCGTGCGCGCGGAAGTCAGCGCTGGCGAGAACGCGCTGGCCACCTCGGGCCTGCACTGGCAGATCGAGGGCGACGGCACCCGCGTCACCGGCGTGCGGCTGCGCAGCGCGCAGCGCATCGACGAGCCCATCGTCTCGGTGCAGCTCAGCGTGGGCTGTCCGGCGAAGCTGACGCGCCAGTACACCGCGTTCATCGACCCGCCCGGCTTGAACGGCGAAGCGATGGCCGATCCCGGCCCACCGCCGGCGGCGACCGTGTCGCCCGCGCTGCAGGCGTTGCAGGAAAGCCAGCCGCCGCGCTCGACGCAGGCGCAGGAATCCCGTGCGTCGACGCCGCGCGTCGGCAATGAGCTGTCGATCGCCGCCGCGGCGACGCCCGGCTTGACCGCCAGCGGCGCCGGCGCCGCCGAGCGTCCGCGACGTCCGCAGCGCCGGACGGTCGAGGCAAGTCCTGGCACCGACGGTGCCCGTTCCAAGACCGGCGAGACGAATCGGACCCGGGCCCAGATCCAGGCACGCGAGGCCCGCGCGGCCCGCGTGGAGCGGGCGCCGACGCCGCGCCTGTCGCTCGAGCCGATGGAGGCGCTGCAACCGCCCGCGCCCGCGCTGCTGGCCGCCGAGGCCGCCGCCAGTGCCGCAAGCGCCGCCGAGGATGCACGTCAGCAGATGCTGGCGATGCAGAAGCAGCTCGCCGACATGCAGGCCGAGCAGAAGCGCACGCTGGCCGCGATGAGCACGCTGCGCCAGGAACTGCAGACGGCGCGCGAGCAGGCCGCGAGCGGCGGCAACGCCTCGTCCGTCTGGGTGCTGGGCCTGAGTCTGCTGAGCCTGGCGCTCGCGGCCAGCAGCCTGCTGCTGTGGCGCAGCAACCGCGTGCAGAAGCGCGAGGCCGGCCAGCACTGGCTGGGCGACTCCCGCCACGATACGCACGCCGCCGAGACGGTGCTGCCGCCCATGCCCACGGGGCCGTCGCCGTTCACGCCCACCGATCCGCACAGCTCGCCGGCACCGTTGATGTCGCACCTGTCGAGCGACGGCCCGGTGGCGTCGTCGGCGCCGTCGACGATCCCGATGCCGCTGAGCCTCAACGAGGAGCCGACCCGGCCCGCGCCGTTGATGTCGTCCCTGCCGCCCACGGCGCCAGCGCCGGCGCCACGTCTGTCGGCCCGCGCGCCGACGACGGCCGCCGATGACGCGCTCGACGCGCTGGCGGCGCTCGATGCGCTGGAGCCGTTGAGCCTGCAGTTCGAACGCGGCGACACACGGCCCGCGCCGCTGTCGGCCGATCTGGGCGGCGGCGGCGTCACCGTGACCGTCGAGGAACTCATCGACCTGGAGCAGCAGGTCGACTTCTTCATGGTGCTGGGTCAGGACGATGCGGCGATCGAGCTGCTGTCCTCGCGCCTCAACCACCGCGATGCCGCCAGCGGCCTGCCGTTCCTGAAGCTGATGGAGCTCTATCAGCGCCGCGGCGACCGCGAGGCCTTCGACCGCATCGGCGCGCGGTTCACCGAGCAGTTCGGTGCCCGGGCGCCGTCGTGGAGCGACGATCTGAACCTGGGTGAAGCGCTGGAGACCCATGAGGAACTGATCAAGCGGCTCGAAGCCGCCTGGTCCGATCCCGAAGGCAGCATGAGCCTGCTGCAGGACCTGCTGTCCAATCACCAGGAATACAGCGGCGACCTGGGGCTGCCGGCCTACCGCGACCTGCTGCTGCTGTACGCGGTGGCGCGCGATCGCGCCGAGCATGAGGTCGACGGCAACTCGATCGACGTCGTGCTGCCGCTGGATGCGACCTCGCCGGCGGATCAGATGGCCACCATGGTGTGGCAGACGCCGACACCGCCGCTGTCGCGGACGCCGCTCACGCAGTCGGTGGATCTGGATCTGACACTCGTCGAGGACGAGACGCCGCGGGAGCCCAAGGGGCGCTGATCATCCTGCGTTTGGCCAAGCGCGGGCACTCCACGATGCAGGGGACATCCCTCCGGGAATCCCCAGCATCATTCCGGCCCCAGCAGCGCTCGCTGTGAGCGGGCCTGGGGAGTGCGGTTGGCTCAGAGTTTCTTCAAGCGCTCCAGCGCCAGATCCAGCGTCTCATCCTTCTTCGCGAAGCAGAAGCGGATGACCTTCGCGTCGCTGCCGCCGCTGTAGAACGCCGACAACGGAATGGCCGCGACGCCGATCTCGCGCGTGAGCCACTGGCTGATTTCCATGTCGCCCATCGCTGCTTGCGCAGCGGGCAACGCGCTGTAGTCCACGCACTGGAAGTAGCTGCCCGGGCAGGGGCGCAAGACAAAAGCTGACCCCGCCAGTCCCGCGCGGAAGCGGTCGCGCTTGCGCTGGTAGAAGTCGCTCAGGCCCAGGTAGGGCGACGGGTCGCGCATGTAGGCCGCGATGCCGTGCTGCATCGCCGAGTTCACCGTGAACACGTTGTACTGGTGCACCTTGCGGAACTCCGCCGTCAGCGGCGCCGGCGCGGTGACGTATCCGACCTTCCAGCCGGTCACGTGATAGGTCTTGCCGAAGCTCGACACGACGAAGCTGCGCGCCGCCAGCTCCGGCAGGCGCGAGACGCTCTGGTGGGTCTGGCCGTCGTAGACCATGTGCTCGTAGACCTCGTCGCTGATCACCAGCACCTCGGTGCCGTCGAGCAGCTCGGCGAGCTGGCGCAGTTCGTCCGCGCTCCACACGGCGCCGCTCGGGTTGTGCGGGCTGTTGATCATGATCGCGCGGGTGCGCGGCGTCAGCGCGGCGCGGATGCGGTCGAAGTCGGGACGGAAGCTGGCCGGATCCAGGGGCACCGGCACCATCACGCCGCCGGCCAGCGCGATGTTGGGCGCGTAACTGTCGTAGGCGGGCTCCAGCACGACGACCTCGTCGCCCGGATGCACGATGGCGAGCAGCGCCGTCAGGATCGCCTGCGTCGCGCCGGCGGTGACGGTGATCTCGGTGTCGGGGTTGTAGGCGTGGCCGTAGAGCGTTTCGATCTTCGCGGCGATCGCCTGGCGCAGCGCGGGCACGCCGGGCATCGGCGGGTACTGGTTGTGGCCGGCGCGCATCGCGGCGTCGACGGCGTCCAGCAGCGCCGGATCGCCTTCGAAGTCCGGGAAGCCCTGGCCCAGGTTGACGGCCTGGTGCTGTTGCGCCAGCGCCGACATGACGCTGAACACCGTCACGCCCAGTTGGGGCAGGCGGCTCGCGGGAACGGGAGTGTGAACGCGCATGGTCTGAAACGATGGAGGGGCGGGTCTTGAGCGGGGGAGGCGCCGGACGCTGCGGTGAGTGATCAGGGCGCCGTCACAGATCGTAGTCGCTGGCCTCGCCGCTCATGGCCCGCTGCAGCAGCGTGCGGTTGAGGCGGTCGGACAGCAGTTCGGCGAAGCTGTAGACGTAGTTGCGCAGGTAGGCGCCGCGCTTGAAGGCGATGCGCGCGACGTTCTGGCCCAGCAGGTGACCGAGCGGGCGCGAGACGAGTTCGCCGCCGGGCGGGTCTTCGCGCACCGCCATCTCGGCCACGATGCCCACGCCCAGGCCCAGCCGCACGTAGGTCTTGATGACGTCGGAGTCGATGGCCTCCAGCACGATGTTGGGCTTGAGCTGGCGTTGCGCGAAGGCGCGGTCGATGCGGGTGCGGCCGGTGAAGCTCGGGTGGTAGGAGACCAGCGGCTGCGCGGCCAGGTGTTCGAGGTCGATGCGTTCGAGCTGCGCGAGGGGATGCTCCGCGCGCATCACCAGCACGTGCTGCCATTCGTAGGCGGGCAGGGTGACGAGCTCCTCGAACTGCGACAGCGACTCGGTCGCCAGGCCGACGTCGGCGGTCTCGTCGATCAGCATCTTCGCGACCTGATCGGGGCTGCCCTGGTGCAGGCCGATGTTGACCTGCGGGAACTGCTTGCGCAGCTGCGTGACCGGCGTGGGCAGCACGTATCTCGCCTGCGTGTGGGTCGTGGCGATCGACAGGGTGCCGACGTCCTGCTTGGAGTACTCCTCGCCGATGCGCTTGAGGTTGCCGACCTCGCGCATGATGATCTCGATGGACTTCAGCACCTGGCGTCCGGGCTCGGTGATGCTGCGCAGCCGCTTGCCGTGGCGCGAGAAGATGTCGACGCCGAGCTCTTCCTCGAGCTCCAGGATCGCCTTGGAGACGCCCGGCTGCGAGGTGTACAGCGCCTTGGCCGTCTCGGTCAGGTTGAGGTTGCGGCGCGCGGCCTCTTGGACGAAGCGGAACTGGTGCAGGTTCATGGCGGATTCATTGCAGGTTCATCGCAGGGCTCAAGACTCGGGAAGCACGGTCGGCGTGGCGGGGTCGAGGGGGTTGGCGGGGAGCGTGACGGCCGAGATCAGGTCCAGCGTCGCGCCCGCCATCGCGCGGATCACCGAGGGCTGCTCGCCGATGGCGTCGTGCAGCACGAACAGCACGCCGGGATGCGCGGCGCGCAGCGACTCCACCAGCGGCGGCACGTCGCGGCGCACATGGCCGCTGGCGCCGAGGAACATCGGCACGATCTGGATGCGCGTGCAGCCGACCGCGACCAGCGCGCCGGCGGCGGTGGCCAGGTCGGGCGCCATCAGCTCCAGGTAGGCCAGGGCGATCGGCAGGTCCGGGCGCTGCGTCTGCAGCGCCGCGGCGATGGCCTGGAACGGGCCGGCCCAGGCCGGATCGCGGGCCCCGTGGGCGAAGAGCAGCAGGCCGTCCATCAGCAGTCCTCCCTCGGGCGAAACGTCGGCGACCCGGGCTGGTCGTCGGCCGGGCAGGCGGCGTTCCCGCCGCTCATCGATACCGCACCAGCCAGTAGAACGCGCCCATCGAGATGCCCAGGTACAGCAGGCTCGGTGCCGAGGCGACGAGCCATGGCGTCCAGTCGCGCAGCAGGCCCAGGTGGCCGGTGATCGCGTTCAGCACCACGAAGCTGATGCCCAGCATGATCCCGCCGAAGACCTTTACGCTGATGCCGCCCGAGCGGAAGTGCAGGTAGGCGAAGGGCAGCGCCAGCGCCACCATCACCATGCACGCGAAGGGATAGAAGGCCTTGCGCCAGAACTGGATCTCGGGCTGCGCCGACGACTGCTCCTGCGAGGACAGGTGGCGCGTGTAGCGGTAGAGCTCCAGCGTGGACATGTTCCAGGTCGGCTGGACGGCCGCGGCCACCACGCCCGAAGGCAGCTGGCTCTGCCATTCGTACTTGGGCAGCAGGATCTCGCGCACCGCCGGGTTCTCGGCGAGCCTGTCCTGCGGCGCCGCCGGGTCCGCGTGCTGCGGCGCGACCAGCGCGGCGCCGTTCAGCGGCGTGCGCGTGCGCGACCACTGCATCAGCTGCACGTCGTTCATCAGCCAGCGGCCGGTCGGGTCGACGGTCGCATTCTTGGCGGTCAGCCGCGTGGCCATCGCGCCCTTGCTGTCGAACTCGAAGACCAGGACGTCCTCCATCGCGCCGTTGGCGCGGGCCCGGCCGACATGCACCGCGTAGCTGTAGTCGCCGATGCGGTCCTTCATCCAGGCGCCCTGGGCGTTGGTGACGCCGCCGGTGGCGCTGGACTTGAGCAGTTGCGCCTGCCGGTCCGCCCAGGGGTTGACGAAGTCGCCCACGACGAAGGCCAGCACCGCGAAGGCCAGCGCCATCACGCTCAGCAGGCCCAGCGCGCGCTGCGGACCGAGGCCGCCCGTGCGCAGGATGGTGAACTCGCTGGACTGCGCCAGCCGCGCCATGCTGAAGATGGTGCCGATCAGCACGGCGATGGGCATCAGCTCGTAGAAGCGGCCCGGCAGCTTCAGCAGGCTGGACCAGACCGCCAGCCCGATGCCCAGGCCCAGGCGCTGGAAGCGGTCCAGGTCGTCGATGAAGTCCAGGAAGAAGAACAGCGCCAGGAACCCGGCCATGACCAGGGTGAAGGAGCTCAGGATGTCGCGGTACAGCAGCCGCCGGACGGTTCTCATGTGGGCACTCCCGGCGTGGAGGTGGACATCGACGCCGGCGCGATCACCACGCCGGCCGGGGGCGCGGCGAAGGTCGTCTCGGCGTAGGCCGGGTTCTCGGGCGGGGCCGGCAGCACGCCGCTGCGCGGGGCGCCCAGGCGCGCGCCCTGTTCGCGCCAGAGCAGCAGCAGCAACGTCACCAGGAAGGCGCCGCCATGCAGGGCCAGCAGCGCCGGCCCCAGCTTCATCTTGCCGGCCACCACCCAGGTCTGGGTCAGGTTGATCAGGTTGAAGTAGACGATGAACGCCAGCAGCGCGAACAGCAGGTTCCAGTTGCTGGCGCGGCGCGGATTCGTCGCCGAGATGCCGATCCCCAGCAGCACCAGGTTGACGCAGCCCAGGATCATGCCGAAGCGCCAGGCCAGTTCGCCGTCGTTCTGGGGCGTGCGCTCGACCAGCAGGTCCAGCGTCGGACGCGACTTGGGCGGGCGGGTGCCGCCGACGCGCATCACCTCCTCGTCGACGACGACCTGGTACTGCTGGAACCGCGCCACCGACTTGTCGCCGTTGCGCTGGTCGACGTCGTTGCGCTGGCCGTGGTCCAGCACCAGCACGCGCTGGTTGTCCTTGTACTGCAGCGCGCCGCGCGCCGAGGTCGTGACCGACTCCAGGTGCTCGGTGTTGTTCATGATGAAGACGTTGCGCGCGGCGGCTTCATCGGTCGGGTCGCGTTCGATGAAGAACACGCGCGAGCCGTCGTTGGAGGTCTGGAACTGGCCGGGCGCGACGCGGGACAGGTCGCTGCGCTGCTCGAACTGCGCGCGCAGCTGGGCGCTGTTGTCGTTGCTCCAGGGCCAGACGATGGTCATCAGCACCGCCACGACGACCAGCACCGGCGAGGCCATCGTCAGCACCGGCCGCACGAAGCGCGTCAGGCCCAGGCCGCTGGCGAACCAGATGGTCATCTCCGATTCCTTGTACATGCGCCCCAGCGACATGACGACGGCGACGAACAGCGACAGGCTCAGCATCACCGGCAACTGGGCGAGGGCCAGATATCCCAGCGACAGCAGCACGTGCTGCGGGGCCACGGTGCCCTTGGCCGCCATGCCGAGCGAGCGCACCAGGAGCATCGTCACGACGATGGTCAGGATGACCACGAAGGCCAATCCGAAACTGCGGGCCAGTTCCTTGCGTACGGTTGAATCGAATAACATCCGGGCACTTTATCTACTTCTGGGCATTATGGACTTCCGCTCTCAGCTCGTTTCCCTCGACGCCCTGTCGTCGCACGGCGCTGACGCCCTCGTGCTGGTCGTCGCGGGCGACAGCCTGCCGGCCTCGCTCGACAAGACCGTCACCGCGCTGGTCAAGGATGCCGTCAAGCTCGGCGACTTCGAGCTGAAGGCGGGTCAGGTCTTGTCCCTGGTCCGTCCCGCCGGCCTGAAGGCCCCCAGACTGATCGTTGCCGCCAGCGGCGCGTCGCTGAAGGCCGCCCGCGCCGCGCTGGGCGCCGCGCTGGGCCAGCTCAAGGGCAAGGGCGCCGCCGGCGCCTCCGTGGCCTACGCCGGTTTCGGCGCCGAGCTGACCGAGTCCCTGGCCGAGCAGACCGTGCTCGCCGCGCTGGAAGCCACCTACGTCTACCGCGAGACCAAGCCCAGCGCGCCCGCCGCGTCCAAGCTGACGAAGATCGCCCTGCTGCACGGCAAGGACGACGTGAAGGCGGTCAAGGCCGGCCTGACCCGCGGCCAGGCGATCGGCGCCGGCATCGCCGTCGCGCGCGAGTGCGCCAACCTGCCGCCCAACATCGCCACGCCGGCCTACCTGGCCGACCAGACCAAGGCCCTGGCCAAGAGCCACGGCATCAAGGTCGAGGTCCTGGACCAGAAGGGCATCGAGAAGCTGGGCATGGGCTCCTTCCTGTCGGTGGCCAAGGGCTCCGACGTGCCGCCGCGTTTCATCGTCGCCAAGTACGAAGGCGCCGCCAAGACGCAGGCGCCGGTGGTGCTGGTCGGCAAGGGCATCACCTTCGACTCGGGCGGCATCTCGCTGAAGCCGGGCGCCGGCATGGACGAGATGAAGTTCGACATGGGCGGCGCCGCCTCCGTGCTGGGCACGCTGCGCGCCGTGGTCGAGCTCAAGCCCAAGATCAACCTGGTCGTGCTGATCGCCGCCTGCGAGAACATGCCCAGCGCCCGCGCCGTCAAGCCGGGTGACGTGGTCACCTCGATGTCGGGCCAGACCATCGAGATCCTGAACACCGACGCCGAAGGTCGCCTGATCCTGTGCGACGCGCTGACCTACGCCGAGCGCTTCAAGCCCGCGGCCGTCGTGGACGTCGCGACGCTGACCGGCGCCTGCGTGATCGCGCTGGGCGGCGTGCGCTCCGGCATGTACGCGAGCGACGATGAGCTGGCCGCCGCGCTGAGCGCCGCCGGCGAGACGGCGCTGGACCCGTGCTGGCGCCTGCCGCTGGACGACGACTACGCGGACGGCCTGAAGACCAACTTCGCCGACGTGGCGAACGTCGCCGGCCGCGAGGGCGGTTCCATCACCGCCGCGAAGTTCCTGCAGCGCTTCGCCTCCAAGTACCGCTGGGGTCACCTGGACATCGCCGGTACCGCCTGGAAGGGCGGCGGCGCCAAGGGGGCCACCGGTCGTCCGGTCGGCCTGCTGACGCACTTCGTGCTGTCGCAGGTCCGCTGAACGCCGTCGGCGTTCCCCGGAACTTCCGGAAACTGAAGAGGGAAGGGCAGGTCCGGTGACGGAAGTCAACTTCTATACCGGCGTGCCCGACCGCCAGGTCTACGCCTGCCGCCTGCTGCGCAAGACGCAGGCGGCCGGGTTGACCGTCGGCATCTGGGGACCGATGAGATTGCTGGAGCGGCTGGACCAGACGCTCTGGACCTTCGACCCGGGCGAATTCCTCCCGCACCTGCTGCTGCGCGCCGACACCCCGGCGCCGCTGCGGGAGCGCACGCCCATCCTGCTCTCGGACCAGCTCGATGCGCTGGCCGGGTGCCAGGTCTTGCTCAATTTCGAGCCCGGCGTGCCGCCAGGGCTCGAACGCTTCGAGCGCGTGCTGGAGCTGGTCTCCACCGACGCCGAGCAGGTCGCCGCGGGACGAGGCCGGTTCAAGGCCTACAAGGCGCTCGGTCTGACGCTGAATCACCACGTGATGTCGGCCTGAGCCGATTTGAAGTGGACTTGAGTCGACTTGAGTCGACTGATCCCTGCTATTTTTTCTTCAGGCGAAGCCCGCGCCGCCCCGGTGCCGGGGTGCGTCGTCGTGGTGCCGCTCAGCCCTGGGACAGGGCGCCGCTTCCGCTGAAAGGCGATCGACTGGGCGGAAATCCGCACTCCGCGTGCGAGCTGTGTGTGCGCCGTCGCACTCCTGCGAAAACCATCCGGGTTTGCCCCGGTGACAGGGGTGCCACAACGTCTGGCCCGTGACCGCGTTCACAGCATTTTCACTATGGAAACGCTTCCGCCTTTCGGGGTATGGTCGCTCGCGTTGAGAACTCAACGTCATTCCACATATCCCGAGTCGGAGGTTCCTAGATGCAATCCAAGCTGAATGTGATCGTGGGCGCAATCGCCATTGCCGCAAGCGGCGCCGCCCTGGCGCAGGATGCGGTGGTCAAGATCGGCCACGTGGGTCCCACCAGCGGCGCCATCGCGCACCTGGGCAAGGACAATGAACTGGGCGCCAAGATGGCCATCGACGAACTGAACGCCAAGGGCGTGACGATCGGCGGCAAGAAGGTCAAGTTCGAACTGCTGGCCGAAGACGACGCCGGCGATCCGAAGCAGGGCACCGCGGCCGCCCAGAAGCTCGTCGACTCCAAGGTCAACGGCGTCATCGGCCACCTGAACTCCGGCACGACGATCCCCGCGTCCAAGATCTACAGCGACGCCGGCATCCCGCAGATCTCGCCGTCGGCGACCAACCCCAAGTACACCCGCAACGGCTACAAGACGGCATTCCGCGTCGTGGCTGACGACGTCCACCTGGGCGGCACGCTGGGCAAGTACGCGGTGACCTCGCTGAAGGGCAAGTCCATCGCCGTCATCGACGACCGCACGGCCTACGGCCAGGGCGTCGCCGACGAGTTCGAGAAGGGCGTCAAGGCCGCCGGCGGCAAGGTCGTCGGTCGTGAATTCACCAACGACAAGGCCACGGACTTCACCGCCATCCTGACCTCCCTGAAGGGCAAGAAGCCCGACGTGGTGTTCTTCGGCGGCATGGACGCCGTCGCCGGCCCGATGCTGCGCCAGATGAAGCAGCTGGGCATCGAAGCCAAGTTCATGGGCGGCGACGGCATCTGCACGGCCGAACTGCCCAAGCTGTCCGCCGGCACCATCTCCGACAGCCAGGTCGTCTGCGCGGAAGCGGGCGGCGTGGAAGGCGAGTCGAAGAAGTCGCTGGATGCCTTCAAGGCCAAGTTCAAGGACAAGTACAAGGTCGAGGTGCAGATCTACGCCCCGTACGTCTATGACGCGGTCAACGTGATGGTCGACGCCATGGTCAAGGCCAAGTCCGCCGACCCGAAGGTCTACCTGCCGGTGCTGGCCAAGACGGCCGACTACAAGGGTGTGACCGGCACGATCGCCTTCGACGCCAAGGGCGACATCAAGAACGGCGCGCTGACGCTTTACACCTACAAGGGTGGCAACCGCGAGCAGCTGGCCGTCGTGCGCTGATCCAGCGTGGCGCCGGACCCCTCCGACGAGGGGATCCGGCAGTCATCGAGGTCACGGAACGCCCACTTCGGTGGGCGTTTTTTTTCGCCCGCCGCGTCCCCGTCCGTCCTTCACGTTTCCTCTCTGACAGGGTGACGACGGTACGACACGAACTGTCCCCGGTTCGGGGGGTACACCCCCTCACTCACGTGCATTGCGGCACGAGAGTCCCTCAAAGCATTCAGTCAGGGGGTTTGCACCTAACGGGGCCTACAGACAATGGCCTCCGTCAGCGCGCCGGAGGGTCGATTCGGGGATCCAGCGGCGGACGGCGAGACGGGTTCAACCGAGCCGGATTGCAAGGCGATCGCCCCTGCAAACAGGGGGCTTTCAAGCCTGGGGGTGGGAGGCATGATGCCCCCCGCAGCGAACGGGGCCTCCTCTGGCGGAGGGCGTGTTCGCGATGAGCAGTCCTGAGAGGTTCACCCGGGTCGGCGACTGCATCCCAAGAGGGTGCCGTGACCAGCTTTGGGGACGGGCATGATTCGAATTTTTAACCATTACCTCCATCGTCGGACCCTGGTCCAGGTGCTCTTCGACCTGGGCCTGATCGTCGCGGCGGTGTTCGCGGTCGCATTGAGCCAAGGCAGCAGCGAGCACATGGTGAGCTTCGCCGCGTCCTACGGCCTCTCGCTCGCCGGCGGCATGTTCGTCATCAACTCGGCGTCCGGCCTCTACTCCCAATCCCACAAGCGCTCGCTGACGCAGTCCTGCGCCCGCGCGCTCTTCGCGCTGCTGATCGGCCTGCCGCTGGCCTACGGCCTGTTCAGCCTGATCCCAGCGACCGTCTCCCACCGCGACCTGCTGACCACGACCGCCATGCTGGCCGTCGCGCTGGTCATGGTGCACCGCGTGTATGCCGCGCACTCCGGCGCGCAGGGCGCCGGCCGGACCAAGATCCTGATCTTCGGCAGCGGCCACGCCGCGCTGGCCGTGAGCGAAAGCCTGCGCGCCGCCGACCCGCATGCGCAGATCGTGGGCTTCCTGCCCGGCCCGAACGAGGTCGATCCTCAGGTGCCCGCACACGAACTGCTGGCCGCCGAGAGCCTGACCGACGCGGCGATGCGCCTGGGCGTGGACGAGATCGTCGTCGCGCTGTCCGAGCGCCGCGGCGGCAGCATGCCGCTGCGCCAGCTGCTGGACTGCAAGCTCTACGGCATCCGCGTCGTGGACCTGGCCACCTACTTCGAGAAGACGCTGGCGCAGATCAAGATCAGCCACGTCCATGCCGGCTGGCTGATCTTCGGCGACGGCTTCAACCAGGGCGTGATGCGCAGCGCCGTCAAGCGCGCCTTCGACCTGGTGTCCTCGCTGGTGCTGCTGGTCGCGACCGCGCCGATCATGGCCGTCACCGCGCTGCTCATCAAGCTGGAATCGCCCGGCGGGATCTTCTACACGCAGGAACGCGTGGGCCTGAACGGCGCGACCTTCAAGGTGATCAAGTTCCGCAGCATGCGCAACGACGCCGAGAAGGACGGCCGTCCCCAGTGGGCGACCAAGAACGACGCCCGCGTCACCCGCGTCGGCAACTTCATCCGCAAGGTCCGCATCGACGAGCTGCCGCAGCTGATCAACGTGCTGCGCGGCGAGATGAGCATGGTGGGTCCGCGCCCCGAGCGTCCGTTCTTCGTCGACGAGCTGGTCGCGCAGATCCCGTACTACGCGGTCCGCCACAGCGTGAAGCCGGGCGTGACCGGTTGGGCGCAGGTCCGCTACGAATACGGCTCGACCATCGAAGACTCCCTGGAAAAGCTTCAGTACGACCTGTACTACGTCAAGAACCACACGCTGTTCCTCGACCTGCTGATCATGCTCGAGACGGTGGCGGTGGTCCTGACGGGCCGGGGGGCGCGCTGAGCGCGACGTCGGAGCGTTCCGCTCCCGGCGACCTGTGCTCGCGCTCGTTCCCGCGCCCGTTCCTGATCGCGGCGCACGCGCCGGGACATTGATCCATGTGGGCCAACACCCTGAGCCTCGGCGCCGCGTCGGGGATCGTCGCGGTATTTGCGCATCTGGCCCTGGCGGTCGTGGTGTTGCCCCAGTTCGGCCAGCACCGTCGCCGCGCGCTGCGGCTGCAGGCCGCGCTGCTGCTGACGGCCCTGTGGGCCGGCCTTGACGCCGCGGTCGAACAGGGCTGGGTCGGCGGCCACGAGTGGCCCGCGCTCCTCCTCCTTCCCATCTGCGACGCGCTGCGCTACGGCGCGTGGTTCTCCTTCATCCTGGCGCTGATCGAGTCGCGCGACGACGACGGTCGCGCGCGCAGCGCCGGCGTCGCGCGGCCGCTGCAATGGCTGGCGTGGGCCGGCGTGGTGGCTGCCGTCGCGCTGCCGCTGTGGCGCTACTGGGGCGACGCGCCGCTGGCCGCGATGCAGCGTCCGATGACCATGGCCTGGCTGGGCCTGGGCGTGTTCGGGCTGGTGCTGATCGAGCAGATGCTGCGCAACATCGACAGCGACGCGCGCTGGAACGCCAAGCCGGTCAGCCTCGGCCTGGGCGCGGTCTTCGCGTTCGACGTGTTCGTGTTCTCGCAGGCTTCGCTCTTCGCGCAGTTCGACGGCGACGCCCTCAGCGTGCGCGCCGCCGTGCACAGCCTGGCCGTGCCCTTGCTGTGGCTGGCCAGCCGCCGGCACAAGAAGTGGCTGGACAAGCTCCATGTCTCGCGCACCGCGGCCTTCCACTCGGCGACGCTGCTGATCGTCGGCGTGTACCTGCTCGGCGTGTCCGGCATCGGCTACTACGTGCGCTACACCGGCGGCGAATGGGGCCGGGCGCTGCAGCAGGTGCTGCTCGTGGTGGGCGTGCTGGCGCTGCTGACGATGGGACTGTCGGGCTCGCTGCGCGCCAAGCTGCGGGTCTACATCAGCAAGCATTTCTTCAGCTACCGCTACGACTACCGGCAGGAATGGCTGCGCTTCACCGCGATGCTGTCGGCCAGCGCGTCGCCGGCGGAGCTGGGCGAATCGGTGATCCGCGGGCTGGCCCATCTGGTGGAGAGCCCTGCCGGCGCGCTGTGGCTGCGCCGGACACCCGCGACGGCCGCATCCGCGGAGTACCAGCAGGCCGCGCGCTGGAACCTCAACGACGACCGCCAGCCGCTCACCGCCGACGAACCGCTGCTGCGGCTGTTGCAGGAGCGCGCGTGGATCGTGGACCTCGACGAATGGCGCCGCGATCCGGCCGCCTATGAACATGCGCCGCTGCCCGATGCGATCGCCGGCGATGCGCGTCATTGGCTGCTGATCCCGTTGATCAACGCGGGTGCGCTGACCGGCTGGGTGATCCTGGGGCAGCCGCGCACGCGCCTGGAGCTGAACTGGGAAGTGCGCGACCTGCTGCGCACCGCCGCCCAGCAGGCGGCCAGCTACCTCGCGCAGATGCAGGCCGCTGAAGCGCTGCTGGAGGCGCGCAAGTTCGAGGCCTTCAACCGCATGTCGGCTTTCGTCGTGCATGACCTCAAGAACATCGTCACGCAGCTGTCGCTGATGATGAAGAACGCCAAGCGGCTGCGAGACAACCCGGAGTTCCAGCAGGACATGCTGGACACGGTGGAAAACTCGCTGGAGAAGATGCGTCAGCTGATGCTGCAATTGCGCGAGGGCGACAAGCCGCATCACGGCAGCGCCGGCGGCGTGGCGCTGACGGCGATCGCGCGGCGGCTGGCCGCGGCGGCCGTGAGCAAGGGCCGCGCGCTGGAGCTGGAGCTGCGCGACGAGGTCAGCGCGCGCGGTCATGAGGAACGCATCGAGCGCGTGCTCGGGCACGTCGTGCAGAACGCGCTGGACGCGACGCCGATCGACGGCCGCGTGACGCTGCGATTGCAGCGCGTGGGCAGCCACGCGCAGGTGGAAGTGGAAGATACTGGCTGCGGCATGTCGCAGGAGTTCATCGATCAACGGCTGTTCAAGCCGTTCCAGACGACGAAGGCGGCGGGCATGGGCATCGGCGCCTACGAGAGCTACCAGTACCTGCAGGAACTCGGAGGAAAGATCATCGTGGAAAGCGCGCCTGGAAAGGGCACCAAGGTCACCATCCTGCTGCCGCTGTTCTTTGCCCAGTCGGGCAGCGACGCCGGTCTGGTGGAGGCGCGATGAGCGCTCAACCGCCCACACTGTTGATCGTCGAGGACGACCTCGCGTTGCAGAAGCAGCTCAAGTGGTCGATGGACCGCTTCGAATCCGTCACCGCCGACGACGTCGCCAGCGCGGTGCTGCAGTTCCGTCGGCACAAGCCGCCCGTCGTCACGATGGATCTGGGCCTTCCGCCCGACCAGGACTCGACCTCCGAGGGCTTCAAGCTCCTCGAGAAACTGATCGAGCTCGAACCCGGCACCAAGGTCATCGTGCTGACCGGCCAGAACGACCAGGCCAACGCGCTGCGCGCGATCCGCATGGGCGCGTACGACTTCCTGGCCAAGCCGGTCGATCCGGACGTGCTGGTGCTGACCGTGGAGCGCGCGATGCGCCTGCACGAGCTGCAGCAGGAGAACCAGCGGCTGCTCACCCAGCAGGACGGCGAGCCCACCGGCAAGCTGATCACGCGCGACGCGCAGATGCAGCGCATCTGCCGCACCGTCGAGCGCGTCTCCGGCAGCGATGCCACGGTGCTGCTGCTCGGCGAGAGCGGCACCGGCAAGGAAGTGCTGGCGCAGTCGCTGCATGACGCGTCCAAGCGCAAGGGCCGTTTCGTCGCGATCAACTGCGCGGCCATCCCCGAGGCGCTGCTCGAGAGCGAGCTGTTCGGCTACGAGCGCGGCGCCTTCACCGGCGCGACCAAGACGACGGTCGGCAAGATCGAGACCGCGAACGGCGGCACGCTGATGCTCGACGAGATCGGCGACCTGCCCATGCCGCTGCAGGCCAAGCTGCTGCGCTTCCTGCAGGAACGCAGCATCGAACGTCTGGGCGGTCGCCAGGAGATCCCAGTCGACGTGCGCATCGTCGGCGCGACCCACCAGGACCTGAAGTCCAAGATCGAACAGAACCTGTTCCGCGAAGACCTGTTCTACCGCCTGGCGGAGATCGTGGTCGACATCCCGCCGCTGCGCGACCGCGCCGGCGATGCGGTGCTGCTGAGCCATGCCTTCCTGCGGCGCTTCTCGTCGGAGCAGCGCCGCCCGATCCTGCGCCTGGCCGACGACGCGATCCGCGCCGTCGAGGCCCACCGCTGGCCCGGCAACGTGCGCGAACTGCAGAACGTCATGAAGCGCGCGTCGATCATGGCCGACGGCGACCGCATCACGGCCGACGACCTCAACCTGCCGGTCCCGGCCGGCGGCGAAACGCCGGTGGACGCCACCGACCTCGACCTGCGCACGGTGCGCGAGCGCGCCGAGCGCCAGGCGGTCGTGGCCGCGCTGTCGCGCACCGACGGCAACATCGCCAAGGCCGCCGACCTGCTGGGGGTCAGCCGGCCGACTTTGTACGATCTGATGGCCCGCCTCGGCGTCAAGGCCTGAACCTCAACACCCACAGACCATCCGACAGCGAAAGAGACGACGCATGTCCCGCAAGCCTGAGAACACCAAGATGTCCGGACCGCTCGGCGTGGAGGACGCCGGCCAACCCTGTCATGGCCGTCAGGGCCGTCGCGCATTGCAGCGCGGCGCCACCGCGCTGGCGCTGGGCTCGGCGCTGCTGCTGGCGGGCTGCTTCGGCGAGTCCGCGCAGGACCTGGTGAAGTCCGCCAAGGGCCATCTGGAGAAGCGGGACAACAAGGCGGCGATCATCCAGCTCAAGAACGCGCTGCAGAAGGACGAGACGCTGGCCGAGGCGCGTTTCCTGCTCGCCAAGGCGCTGCTGGACAGCGGCGATGTCGCCGGCGCGGCGATCGAGGCCGACAAGGCCAAGACGCAGGGCTTCAGCGGTGACGCGCTGGTCGCGCTGCAGGTGCGCCTGCTGCTGATGCAGGGCAAGGTCGACGAGTTGCTCGGCCGCTACGGCAACGCCCATCTGCAGAACGCCGCCGACGAGGCCGACCTGCAGATGACGCTGGTCGGCGCCTATGTCGCCAAGCAGAAGATGGCCGATGCGCGCCGGGCCGCCGATGCGGCGCTGCGCGCGGCCCCCGACAGCGCCGCGGTGCGGCTGGTCAACGTGCGCCTGCTGACCAGCGAGGGCAAGCTGCCCGAGGCCCGCGCCGAGGTCGACCGCATCCTCGAGAAGTCGCCGAAGTCCGCCGAGGCCTGGCAGCTCAAGGGCGAGCTGCAGGTGCTGGCGGAAGCCCCGTCGGCGGAATCGGTCGCGAGCTTCCGCAAGGCGCTGGAGATCGACAAGAAGCTGGTCGGCGCGCATGCCGGCCTGATCAACCAGCTGATGCGCACCGGCGACAAGGCCGGTGCCAAGGACGCCGTCGCCGCGATGAAGGCGGCGGCGCCGCAGCATCCGCAGACCTACTACTACGGCGCGGTCTTCGCGATGGACTCGGGCCAGGTCAAGGAGGCGACCGACCTCACGCAGGCCTTGCTGAAGGCGGCGCCGACCAACGAGCGCGCGCTCTTCCTGGCCGGCCGCGTGGCGCAGGCCAACGGCGACCTGCGCCAGGCCGAGGCGCAATACAGCAAGATCATCCAGACGACGCCCGAGGCCCAGTCGGCGCGGGTCGCGCTGGCCCAGCTGCAGCTGCGCGGCGGCGACGCCGAGCAGGCGATGACGACGCTGCAACCCGCGCTCGACGCGAAGGCCACCGCCTCGGAGGCGCTCGCGCTGGCCGCGGAGATCCGCCTCAAGCAAGGGCAGGGCGCGGAAGCGGAACGCTTCCTGGCGCGCGCCGCCGAGGCCAATCCCAACGACGTGCGCAGCCGTGTCGGGCTGGCGCTCAACCAGATCCAGAAGGGCCAGGAAGCCGCCGGACTGACGGCGCTGCGGAAACTGGCGGCCGAGGACAAGGGCACGCTGGCCGACATCGCGCTGATCAGCGTCCTGGCGCGCAAGAAGGACAGCGAGGGCGCGTCGCAGGCGATCGCGGCCCTGGAGAAGAAGGATCCCCAGTCGGCGACGCCGTCCGAGCTGCGCGGCCGCCTGGCATTGCTGCGCGGCGACCGCGCGGGGGCGCGGGCCGGCTTCGAGGAAGCGGTCAAGCGCGACCCGGCATCGATGACCGCCGCCAACAGCCTCGCGGCGCAGGACCTGCAGGATCGCAAGGCCGAACAGGCCGTCAAGCGCTACGAGGTGGTGCTCAAGGCCGACCCGAAGAACCTGCGCGCCGAGATGGCCATCCTGGGCCTGAAGCTGACCCACCAGCTGATCGACAAGGACGCGGCGGTCAAGCGCCTGGTCGAGCTCGCCAAGCAGCATCCTGAAGAGGCGGCGCCGCGTCAGGCGGCGGTCGGCCTGCTGATGGAGAAGAAGGACTTCAAGACGGCGCTGTCGCTGGCCCAGGAAGGCGTGACGGCGAGCCCGGACAATCCGTCGCTCGTCGACCTGCTGGGGCAGGTGCAGGCCGCCACGGGCGACCGGCAGCAGGCGATCAGCAGCTTCAACAAGGTCGCGACGCTGCAGCCGCGCTCGCCGCTGGGCCCGCTGCGGCTGGCCGATCTCCATGCCCAGGCGGGCGACAAGGCCGCGGCGACCGCGGCGCTCAAGCGTGCGCAAGCCATCGCGCCCGGCGACGGGGAACTGGCCCGCAAGGTGGTCGACAAGAGCCTGCAGCTGGGCCTGCTGGACCTGGCAACGACGACGGCCAAGGCCCTGCAGACGGCGCAGCCGAAATTCGGCCTGGGCTGGAAGCTCGAGGGCGACGTCGCCCGCACGCGCAAGGACCTGCCGGCCGCGATCGCGGCCTACCGCAAGGCGGACCAGTTGGCCGTGGAGGCCGGCGCGACGGTGCCCAACACCGAGCTCGCGATCGCGCTGCACAGCGCGCTGGTGGAATCCGGCAAGAAGGATGAGGCGGATCGCTGGGCCGCCGGTTACCTGGCGAAGTTCAAGTCGGACGAGCTGTTCATGTATCACCTCGGCGACGTGGCCCTGAACGCCGGCCGTTATCCTGAGGCCGAGCAGCGTTACCAGGCGGTGCTGACGGCCAATCCGGAGAATGCCGCGGCGGCCAACAACGTCGCCTGGCTGCGGCTGCGGGCCGGCAAGGCGGACGAGGGCTTGAAATTTGCCCAGCAAGCGAACAAGCTGCGTCCCAATGTGCCGCCGTACATGGACACGCTGGCCGAGGCGCTCGCCGCCAAGGGGCAGAACGCCAAGGCCATCGAGGTGCAGAAGGATGTCGTGAAGCAGGCGCCGACCACGGCGGCGTACCGGCTGCGCCTGGCGCAGCTGTACGTGGCCGGCGGCAACAAGGGCGAGGCCGAGGCGGAACTCAAGCGCCTGGCGGACCTGGGACCGAATTTCGAGCAACAAGCCGAGGTGCGCAAGCTGCAGGCCGCGATCCGTTGAGGCGCCCGACCCTGAGGTCGATCGCCGCGCGGATCGTGTGACGGCGGCAACACCGCGCCCGGGGAGGGGACGGTCATGAGCCAGATTCGACGATCCAGCCTGCGCAAGCGGCTCCATCAGGGGCTGCGGCGCCTGTTCTCCTCGCTGCCGAAGCCGATGCGCTTCGCGGTCTACCGCCGCATGGTGGACTGCGATCCCGCGCCGTCCGAGCGCCTGGAGCTGAAGGTCGCGGAGACGCAGGAGGAGCTGGACGCCTGCTTCCGCATCCTGCACGACGCCTACGTCGGCAGCGGCTTCATGAAGCCCGACCCCAGCGGCATGCGCGTGACGATCTATCACGCGCTGCCGACGACCACGACGCTGTGCGCCAAGTACGACGGCGTAGTGGTGGGCACGATCTCGATGGTGCGCGAAGGCGTCTTCGGCTTCCCGCTGCAGTCGGTCTTCGACCTCGAGGGCGTGCGCGCCAAGGGCGGCAAGGTCGCGGAGATCTCGGCGCTGGCGGTCGCGCCGGCCTTCCGCAAGACCGGCGGCGCGATCCTGTTCCCGCTGATGAAGTTCATGCACCAGTACTGCACCGAGTACTTCGACACCCGGCACCTGGTGATCGCCGTGAACCCCGACAAGATCGAGCTGTACGAGGCGCTGCTGTCCTTCACGCGACTGCGGGAGCAGACGGTGGCGGAGTACGACTTCGCCAACGGCGCGCCGGCCGTGGGGGCGACGCTGGACCTGCACGAGGCCGATGCGCTGTTCGAGCGCCGCTACCGCGGCCGCCGGCCGGAGAAGAACCTGCACCACTACTTCTTCCGTCACCGGCTGCCCAACATCCGGCTGCCGGAGCGCCGCTTCCACACGACCAACGACCCGGTCATGACACCGGCCCTGCTGGACCACTTCTTCAACCGCGTCGTGCCGGTCTTCTCGACGATGGACGACCGCAAGAAGGCGCTGCTGTGGTCGGTGTACCGGGACGACGCGCAGTTCCGCGACGTGCTGCCGATGCTCAGCGGCGGGGGGCAGGACCTGGGGCGTTCGTTGCGGCAATACCCGCGCTACTCGATCCGCTGCCCAGGCCACCTCGACATCCGCGCGGCCAACGACAGCCAGCTGGGCCATTTCGACCTGGACGTGATCGAGGTGTCGGCGCACGGCTTCCAGGCCGAGTGCGATCACGACCTCCCGCTGAACCAGGACGGCACGGTGGATATCGAGCTCGGTCACAACGAGACTGCGCACGTCACCGCGCGCGCGGTGCGGCGCAAGGACACCGAGCAGGGGACTTTCTACGGCTTCCGCATCGACGAACCCGACCGCCACTGGCGCAGCTTCGTCTCCACGCTGGAGATGGGCACCACGACGAAGGACCTGGCCGCATGACTGGTTGTACCGATCCGATGTTCGATTCGCTGTTCGATCCGAAGAGGGATGCGACGAGTGAGCCCATCGCCGCTCGCGCAGGCGGAACGCGTCGCCGCGATCTGCTGGCGCTGGCCGCCGGCGGCGCCTTGGGTCTGGCCGGCCTGCTCAGCGCGTCCGCGCCGGCGCGCGCGCAGGAGATGTCCAACACGCTGCCCGACCTGATCGACCGCAGCCGGCAGGCGGTGGTAGCGGTGGGGACCTTCGCGGCGACCGACAACCCGCGCTTCAGCTTCCGAGGCACCGGTTTCGCGGTGGGCGACGGCCGGCGCATCGTCACCTGCGCGCACGTGATCCCGAATCCGATCGAGAAGGACCTCATGATCATGGTGCCCGCAGCGGGCAACGCATCCGGCCAGCCGCAGCTGCGGGCCGTGAAGCTGCTGCGACGCGACACGGCGCGCGATCTGGCGATCCTGGAACTGGCCGATGAGAAGGGCGCGCTCGTCGACGTGCTGTCATTGGCCGAGGCTGACGGCGACCAGCAGGTCGTGCGCGAAGGCGCCGCGATCGCGCTGATGGGTTATCCGATCGGCACGGCGCTGGGCGTGACGATGGCGACGCACCGCGGCACCGTGGCCGCGATCACGCGCGCGGCGCTGCCGGCGCCGACGTCGAACACCTTGTCCGAGCGCGCGGTGCGCCAATTGCGCGAAGGCGCGATGGAGTTCCTGCAGCTCGACGCGACGGCCTACCCGGGCAACAGCGGCGGTCCGCTGCTGGACGTCCGCACCGGCAAGGTCGTGGGCGTCATCAACATGGTGGTGCTCAAGGGCACGCGTGAATCGGCGCTGAGCGCGCCGAGCGGCATCACCTACGCGGTGCCTGTGAAGTACGTGTGGCCGCTGTTGGGGAAGTGACCGTCGGGTGACCGCCGAATGATCGCCGCCGAATGATCGCGGCGTCGCGGTCCTGACGGGCCGCGATGACTGCTGCTCAGCCGGGGGGCGCCACCGGTGCCGCCGCACCGGCCTGCGGCGCGGGCTCGCGCAGCAACAGGGCCAGCAAGCCGCCCGACGCCGCGAAGATCGCGCCGACGGCGAACGCCACGCGGTAGCCTCCGGCCAGCGCCGCTGGCATCGCGGCGCCCAGTGCGCCGAGTTCCGCCGTGCGCGCCGCCGCCAGGCTGGCCAGCACCGCCAGCCCGAGCGAGCCGCCCATCATGAAGGACGTGTTCACCACGCCCGAGGCGAGACCCGACTCACTCGGCGCGACCTCGCTCATCGCTGCCAGCAGCACCGGGTTGAACGCGACCCCCGCGCCCAGCCCCAGCAACAGCATGCCGGGCAGCACGTCCAGCCAGAATCCGCCGTCCGCCGGCGCGCGCGCGAAGAGCGCCAGGCCCAGCGCCGCCAGCAGCAGCCCGCCGCACAGCGGCTTGCGCAGCCCCAGCTTCATGACCAGCTTCGCCGACAGGCCCACCGAGAACATCGCCATGATCAGGTTGGCCGGCAGGAAACCCAGGCCCACGTGCATCGCGTCGTAGCCCAGCACCAGCTGCATATAGAGCGCCGACAGGAAGAACCACGCGAACATCGCCGCCGCCCAGAGCACGCCGATCACGTTGGACACCGCCACCGACCGCAGCCGGAACAGCGACAGCGGCATCAGCGGATGCGCGACCTTTGTCTCCAGCACGAGGAAGGCGGCGAGCAGCGCCGCCGCGGTGCCGAGCAGCCCCAGCGTGCGCGCCGAGGTCCAGCCCGCCTCGTTGCCGTTGACGACCGCGTAGACCGCCAGCATCAGCGACAGCGTGACGGTCACCGCGCCGGCCCAGTCCAGCGTCTCGTCCGGTGCGGTCGGGCCGCCGCGCCCGATGAGCCACAGGCACAGCCCGATCACGACCGCACCGATCGGCAGATTGACCAGGAAGATCCAGTGCCAGCTCAGCGTGCTGGTCAGCAGCCCGCCCAGCAGCACGCCGATGCTGCCGCCGCCCGCGCAGACGAAGCCGTAGACGCCCATGGCCTTGGCGCGTTCGCCGGGCTCGGTGAACATGTTCATGATCAGCGACAGCGAGATCGCCGACACCACCGCGCCGCCCAGCCCCTGCACGGCCCGCGCCGCGATGAGCAGTTCCTGCGTGCGCGCCAGTCCGCAGGCGGCCGACGCGGCCGTGAACAGCGCCAGGCCCGCCAGGAACATGCGCCGGTGGCCGTAGAGGTCGCCCAGCCGTCCGCCCAGCAGCATGAAGCCGCCGAAGGTCAGCATGTAGGCGTTGACGACCCAGACCAGCGAGGTCTCGGTGAAGCCCAGGTCGGCGCGGATCGAGGGCAGCGCCACGTTCACGATGGTCGTGTCCAGCACGATCATCAGCACGCCCAGGCAGAGCACGCCGAGCGCCAGCCAGCGGCGCCGTTTCGGATCAAGGTGGGATGTCATGGAAGGCAGAGGTTCGTTGGCCATCGGAGGGTGTCCGTCCCCACGACGGACGGGCCTTCGTGAAATCGACACGGACGCGTTTGTAGCAGCGGGCGGGGGCGTTCCGCCAGTGCCGTTCGCCGGCCCGGCGCCCTGTGCTGCCACCGTCTGTCAGCTGTCGGTGGATTGCCTACGCGGCCTGCCGACATCGCTGCACCGCGCGATGCGGCAAGCCTGTCTGCCGCCCAAACGCCCTGAAACGGAAGATTCGTTCCATCAACAGGGGGACACCACATGAGCACCACCAAGTACCTGAAAGCGGTCCGGGCGGAACGCAACAGCGGTTTCAAGACCGCGATGCTGCTGAGCAGCCTGGCCATCGGCGCCGGTCTGATGTTCAGCGCGGTCCAGGAGGCGCGCGGCGCCACGCCGGTGACCAACACCTTCCCGGTGACGGCCACGATCACGAGCTCCTGCACGGTGTCCGGCTCCAACCTGAACTTCGGCTCCGCGATCGATCCGCTGGTCGCCGGCACGCCGCTGGACGCCACGTCCACGCTGACCGTCACCTGCTCCAACACGACGCCCTACACGGTGGCGCTCAACGCCGGCGCGAACGCGGGCGGCGCGACCAACTTCACCAGCCGCACGATGAAGAGCGGCTCCGACACGCTGGGTTATCAGCTGTACCTGGACTCGGGCCGCAGCTCGGTCTGGGGCGACGGCACCTCGTCGTCCAGTGCCAAGAACGGCACCGGCTCGGGCTCGGCCCAGTCGCTGTCGGTCTACGGCCGCATCCCGTCGCTGGCCAGCGTCGTGCCGGGCAGCTACACCGACACCGTCACCGTGACGATCAGCTACTGAAGCTGATCCGATCCCGGTCCGCTTCCGAGATCAGGGCGACGCCATCAGAGGGCGTGCGCCCGGCAGGGAAGTCCGGACCGACCGTTTGCTCGAGTGCTGACAGCTTTCGCCGCCTGACTCGCGATTGATTCCGGCCAGCAGTACCGCCGGGGCACGCGAATCGGCCTCCCCCTCTGACACGTCGGCGGCGTGTCAGCACTCGACAATGTTCACCGCGAGACCGCCCCGGGCGGTCTCCTTGTATTTGGTCATCATGTCGGCGCCGGTCTCGCGCATGGTCTTGATGACCTTGTCCAGGCTCACGTGGTGGGTGCCGTCGCCGCGCAGCGCCATGCGCGCCGCGTTGATGGCCTTGACCGACGCGATCGCGTTGCGCTCGATGCAGGGGATCTGCACCAGACCGCCGACCGGATCGCAGGTCAGGCCCAGGTGGTGCTCCATGCCGATCTCGGCCGCGTTCTCGGTCTGCGCCGGCGTGCCGCCCATCACCGCACAGAGCGCCGCCGCGGCCATCGAGCAGGCCACGCCCACTTCGCCCTGGCAACCGACTTCGGCGCCCGAGATCGACGCGTTCTCCTTGTAGAGGATGCCGATCGCCGCGGCCGTCAGCAGGAAGTCGACGATGCCGTCCTCGTTGGCCGAATGCACGAAGCGCGCGTAGTAGTGCAGCACCGCCGGCACGATGCCGGCCGCGCCGTTGGTCGGCGCCGTGACGACGCGACCGCCGGCGGCGTTCTCCTCGTTGACCGCCAGCGCGTAGAGGTTCACCCAGTCCATCACCTGCAGCGGATCGCGCAGCGCGGCCTCCGGATGCGCAATCAGGTCGCGGTACAGCGCGGCCGAGCGGCGCTTCACCTTGAAGCCGCCCGGCAGGATGCCCTCGGTGCGGCAGCCGCGCTGGACGCATTCCTGCATCACCTGCCAGATCTTCAGCAGCCCGGCGCGGGTCTCCTCGTCGGTGCGCCAGTGGCGCTCGTTGCGACGCATGATCTCCGCGATCGAGCAGCCTTCCTTCTCCGTCAGTTCCAGCAGCTCCGCGCCCGAATTGAAAGGGTAGGGCAGCACGGTGGTGTCCGGAGCGATCTGCTTCTGCTTGCTGCCGTCGGCCAGCACTTCCTCGCTGACGACGAAGCCGCCGCCCACCGAGTAGTACACGCGGTTCTGGATCTCGTTGCCCTCGGCGTCGAAGGCGATCAGCCGCATGCCGTTGGCGTGCAGCGGCAGGCTCTGGCGTCGGTACATGACGAGGTCGCGTGCTTCGTCGAAGGCCACGACGTGGTCGCCGCCCAGCGCGATGCGCTTGTCGTTGCGGATGCCTTCGAGGATGCCGGGAATCGATTCGATGTCGACGGTGTCGGGCTCGTGCCCGGCCAGGCCGAGCAGCACCGCCTTGTCGGAACCGTGGCCCTTGCCGGTCGCGCCGAGCGAGCCGTACAGCGCCGTGGCGACGCGCACGGCGCGGTCGAGCACGCCCTCGTGCCGCAGGCGCTGCACGAACATGCGCGCGGCGCGCATCGGACCGACGGTGTGCGAGCTCGACGGCCCGATGCCGATCTTGAACAGGTCGAAGACGGAGACTGCCATGGCGAACCTCGAAGTGGATCCCGCTCCCCCGACGTCTGCGCAGGGCAGGGCGTTGGTGGAGGAGGGGGATGGGGCCCTGTTTTCGGAAGTATTAGGAGGAGGCCGCGGAGCGGCCGGGGGACATGGAGAAAACAGGGCCCCATCTCCCTCCTCGTGCTAGGCGATACGAACGAAAGGGATTACTCGTAGTCGGACAGCGGCGGGCAGCTGCAGACCAGATTGCGGTCCCCGTAGACGTTGTCCACGCGGCCGACCGGCGACCAGTACTTCACATGGCGCAGCGCCGGCACCGGGTAGGCGGCGTCGTCGCGGCTGTAGCCGTGGGCCCACTCGGTCTTGAGCAGGCTTTCGGCCGTGTGCGGTGCGTTGACCAGCGGGTTGTCCGTCTTGGACCAGGCGCCGGATTCGACCTTTGAGATTTCCTCGCGGATCTGGATCATCGCGGCGATGAAACGGTCCAGTTCGAACTTCGATTCGCTCTCGGTCGGCTCGACCATCAGCGTGCCCGCGACCGGGAACGACAGCGTCGGCGCGTGGAAGCCGTAGTCGATCAGGCGCTTGGCGACGTCCTCGGCGGAGATGCCCGAGCTGTCCTTCAGCGGACGCAGGTCCAGGATGCACTCGTGGGCCACGCCGCCGCCCTTGACGCCGTCGATGTTGCCGCTGAAGTGGATGTCGTAGTGGTCGGACAGGCGCGCCGCCACGTAGTTGGCCGACAGGATCGCGGTCTCGGTCGCAGCCTTGAGGCCGACCTCGCCCATCATGCGGATGTACATCCACGAGATCGGCAGCACGGCCGCGTTGCCCAGCGGTGCGGCGGAGACGGCGCCGATGGCGGTCTTCTCGCCCAGGCCGGCCGCGCGGTGCGCGGGCAGGAAGGGCACGAGGTCCTCGACCACGCAGACCGGGCCGACGCCCGGGCCGCCGCCGCCGTGCGGGATGCAGAAGGTCTTGTGCAGGTTCAGGTGGGACACGTCGCCGCCGAACTGGCCCGGCGCGGCGATGCCGACCAGCGCGTTCATGTTGGCGCCGTCGACGTACACGCGGCCGCCGTGTTCATGCACCAGCGCGCAGATCTCCTTGACGTGCGTGTCGAACACGCCGTACGTCGAGGGGTAGGTGATCATGATCGCGGCCAGGTTGGCGCTGTGCTGCTCGCACTTGGCCTTCAGGTCGGCCAGGTCGATGTTGCCTTCCTTGTCGCACTTGGTGACGACCACCTGCATGCCCACCATCTGCGCCGAGGCCGGGTTGGTGCCGTGCGCCGATTCCGGGATCAGGCAGATCTTGCGATGCGCGTCGCCGCGCGACTCGTGCCAGGCCTTGATGATCAGCAGGCCCGCGTACTCGCCCTGCGAGCCGGCGTTGGGCTGCAGCGAGACGCCCGCGTAGCCGGTCGCCTGGCACAGCCACGAGGTGAGCTGCTGGTCGAGCTGTGCGTAGCCCTGCAGCTGGCTCTGCGGCGCGAACGGATGCACCTGCGCGAACTCGGGCCAGGTGATGGGGATCATCTCGCTGGTCGCGTTCAGCTTCATCGTGCACGAGCCCAGCGGGATCATGCTGCGGTCCAGCGCCAGGTCCTTGTCGGAGAGCAGGCGGATGTAGCGCAGCATCTCCGTTTCGGAGTGGTGGATGTTGAAGATCGGATGCGTCAGGTAGGCGCTGGTACGCGACAGCGCCGCGGGAATCAGCGTCGAGGCCGAAGCGCCCGCGAAGACGTCCGCGACCGGCTTGCCTTCGGCGAAGACCGTCAGCAGCGCCTGCAGGTCGGCGCGCGTGGTCGTTTCGTCGAGCGTCAGGCTGATGCTGTCGTCGCTCGCCTGGCGCAGGTTCATGCCGGCGGCGACGGCGGCGGCCAGCACCGGGCCGGTGTGCGCGCCGGTCTTCACGTGCAGCGTGTCGAACGAGGTCTCGTGGACCAGCGTCAGTCCCAGCGCCTTCAGGCCCTGCGCCAGCACGGCGGCGTAGGCGGCCACGCGCTGCGCGATGCGCTTCAGGCCTTGCGGGCCGTGATAGACGACGTACATGCTGGCCACGACGGCCGGCAGCACCTGCGCGGTACAGATATTGGAGGTGGCCTTCTCGCGGCGGATGTGCTGCTCGCGGGTCTGCAGCGACAGGCGGTAGGCGGGCTTGCCGTGCGAGTCGACGGACACGCCGACCAGGCGGCCCGGCAGCGAGCGCTTGAACTCGTCGCGGCAGGCCATGTAGGCGGCGTGCGGGCCGCCGGCGCCCATGGGCATGCCGAAGCGCTGCGTGGTGCCCACGGCGATGTCGGCGCCTTGCTCGCCCGGCGACGCGATCAGCGTCAGCGCCAGCAGGTCGGCGGCGGCGACCAGCAGGCCGCCCTGCGCGTGCACCGCGTCGGCGATCGCCTGCAGCGGACGGACCACGCCGGTCACGCCAGGGTACTGCACCAGCGCGCCGAAGCATTCAGTCTTGCCGGCGTCCTCGGCCTTGCCGACATGCACGGTGATGCCCAGCGGCTCGGCGCGCGTGCGCACCACTTCCAGCGTCTGCGGCAGCACGTCGTCGGCGACGAAGAACACCTGGCTCTTGCTCTTGCCCATGCGCGCGGCCAGCGTCATGCCTTCGGCGGCGGCGGTGGCCTCGTCCAGCATCGACGCGTTGGCGATGGCCATGCCGGTCAGGTCGCAGACCATGGTCTGGAAGTTGACCAGCGCTTCCATGCGGCCCTGCGAGATCTCGGCCTGGTAGGGCGTGTAAGCGGTGTACCAGGCGGGGTTCTCGAGGATGTTGCGCAGGATCACGCCCGGCGTGATGGTGCCGTGGTAACCCTGGCCGATGAAGCTCTTCAGGATCTGGTTCCTGCCCGCGATCGTCCTGAGTTCGGCCAGCGCCTGCGACTCGGTCACGGCATCCGGCAGGTCCATCTTCGCGGCGCGCTTGATGGCGGCCGGGACGATGGCATCGATCAGCGCGGCGCGCGACGCGGCGCCGATGGCCGAGAGCATCAGCGTCTCGTCATGGGCGTCGGGACCGATGTGACGGGCATGGAACTCGGCAGAGTTTTCAAGTTCGGCGAACGAGGGCAGGGCGGACATGGCGGGGCGATCCTGGAGAGAAGAATTCATTGCCGCAGGGCCCGCAGGCCCTGCGTGCATCGCTCAGGCGATTAGCTGTTCTTGACAAGCTCGTCGTAGGCCGTCGTATCCATCAGAGCGTCGAGCTCGGACGGATTCGACAGCTTCACCTTGAAGAACCAGCCGGTCTTCAGCGGGTCGGTGTTGGCCAGCGACGGGTCGGCGCGCAGCGCCTCGTTGACCTCGACGATCTCGCCGGAGACCGGCGCATAGACGTCGGCGGCGGCCTTGACCGACTCGACCACGCCGGCCACTTCCTTGGCGGCGAAGGACTTGCCGACGTCGGGCAGGTCCACGAACACGACGTCGCCCAGCGCGTCCTGCGCATGGACCGTGATGCCCACGGTGGCGATGCCGTCGGTGGTGTCGACCCACTCGTGGTCGGACGTGTACTTGATGCTCATGGAGAGGCTCCGTGCTACCTGATGGTTGCGGAAGGTTGAAAGGGCGAAACGTGAATCAGCGTGATTCAGCGCAATCCAGCGAGATCCGGTGCGACCCGGAATCGTGGATCAGCCGCGGAAGTATCCGTTGGGCGTGAACGGCGTGGAAGAGACCGTCATCGGGGTGCGCTTGCCGCGCACTTCGGCGAAGAGTTCGGTGCCCAGCGCGGCGTACGGCGTCTGCACATAGGCCAGCGCGACGGGCTTGCCGACGGTCGGGCCCAGCGTGCCGCTGGTGACGACGCCGATCTCCAGGCCGTCGGCGTTGACGAGCCTGGCGCCTTCGCGCACCGGCATGCGCTCGGAGCTCACCAGGCCCACGCGCTTGCGCGCGGCGCCTTCGGCGAACTGCTTGTCGATGACCGCAGCGCCCGGATAGCCGCCGGCGCGGGCGCCGCCGGCGCGACGCACCTTCTGGATGGCCCAGGTCAGCGAGGCTTCGATCGGGGTGGTCGTCGTGTCGATGTCGTGGCCGTACAGGCACAGGCCGGCTTCCAGGCGCAGCGAGTCGCGCGCGCCCAGGCCGATGGGCATCACTTCCGGCTGGGCCAGCAGCTTGCGGGCCAGCTCGACGGCGCGGTCGGCGGGGACCGAGATCTCGTAGCCGTCCTCGCCGGTGTAACCCGAGCGGGTCACGAAGGTGGGGATGCCGTCCAGCTCGAAGAAGCCGCCGGTCATGAACACGAGCTTGGCGACGTCGGCATTCAGGCGCGACAGCGCCGTCACCGCCTGCGGGCCCTGCAGCGCCAGCAGCGCCTGGTCCGGCAGCGGGCGCACTTCGCAGCGGCCCGACAGGTGCTTCTGCATGTGCGCGATGTCCTGGTCGCGGCAGCCGGCGTTGACCACGACGAACAGGCCGTCGGTGCGGCGCGCGACCATCAGGTCGTCGAGGATGCCGCCGTCGTCGGCGGTGAAGAGCGCGTAGCGCTGCTTGAACATCCCGAGGTCGACGATGTCGACGGGCACCAGCGTCTCCAGCGCGGCGGCGGCGTCATCGCCCACCAGCAACACCTGACCCATGTGCGACACGTCGAACAGGCCGGCGTGGGCCCGCGCATGCTTGTGCTCGGCCATCACGCCCGCGGGGTACTGGACCGGCATGTCGTAGCCGGCGAAGGGGACCATCTTGGCGCCCAGTTCGACGTGCAGCGCGTGCAGGGGAGTTTTGTGCAGAGGGGCCGAAACCTGGGGATTCTGGGTCTGATCAGCGGACATGTCTGGCTCCGAGGGCATTCGTCATGACCACCCCGACTGTGAACCTGTCACGTCAAGGTGGGGGAGATGCCCTCGCTGTCCGCTTTACCTGAGAGATTGGCCGTCGGCGGTTGGCCGGCGGCTTGCCCCTTCGGTGGACGGGCTCGACCGCAAGGTCCGCCCCGTCTCTCTCCAGTGAGGACGCCCGATGTCTCGAGCGTTTTGCCAGTCCTTTTGCCTGAGCGTTCGCAGCGTGGGATCTCCAGTGCCACTGCGCCTTCGGCGGCTCCCGCGAGGGAACTCTCTCCTGACAGGCGCGCATTGTAGACATGGAATCGCGAGCCGGGATGTCATCGCGGCAGGGGCGTTGTCGGATGCTCCGACCCCGGCGGGCCTACACAGGGGTGGGGCCCGAGGGTCGGGCCGGAGAGATTTCCAGGATCATGAAAGTTGACGCAGCCTTGTCCGGTGCCGCTCCGCTCATCAGCGATACGCCCAAGGAGCCCACGAAACGGGAGTCCGCGAGCGAAGACCGGCCGCCGGAGCCTCCCGCCCCCTGGGCGGGGCTGCCACGGCCGAGGGCGCCCTTGCCCTCGAAGCGGCGCCGTGAGGCCTGGCAGCCTTCCCCGCAGGCGCTTGTCGAGGAGCGGGGCGAGCGCCGCCTCGGGGTCACCTTCGGGAAGTCTTTGCCGTTCCCTCCGCCCAAGCCGGCCCGCGCGAAGCCGTCGACGATCGACCGTCGGGCGTCGGCGGGCTTGTCCAGAGCCCTTGCCAGCGTCGAGGCAGAGGTCGAGGCCCCCTTGACCTTCGGCGAGCGGGTCCGGGGCACGATGGTCCGCATGACCGCGCGGGTGGGCGCCCTGCTGTCGCGGTGCATCGGACATCGGGGGCGTTGAGGCGGCGAACGGCGCTGCTCGGCCGGAGCGCTTGCCCGCCTGCTCGCCTGCTCGCAGCCTCGCCGCCGCGTGCACAATCGCGGCCATGCGACTCCTGCTGGTGGAAGACGACCTGATGATCGGCGAGCAGCTGCTCGAGCTGCTGCGCGCCGAGGGTTATGCCGTGGACTGGGTGCGTGACGGCGAGATCGCCGACACCGCGCTGCAGTCCCAGACCTACGACCTGGTGATCCTGGACCTGGGCCTGCCCAAGCGCGACGGCATGAGCGTGCTGCAGGCGCTGCGCGGCCGCAAGCAGGCGGTGCCGGTGCTGATCGCCACCGCGCGCGACGCGACCCCCCAGCGCGTCGCCGGGCTGGACGCCGGCGCGGACGACTACGTGCTCAAGCCCTTCGAGCTCGACGAGCTCCTGGCCCGCATCCGCGCGCTGCTGCGCCGCGCCGCGGGCCGCGCCGAGCCGGTCTACGAGCACATGGGCGTCAGCATCAATCCCGCCACGCGCGAGGTCACCGCCAACGGCCATCCGGTCACCCTGTCGCAGCGCGAATGGGCGGTGCTGGAGCCGTTGCTGGCGCGTCCGGGCATGGTGCTCTCGCGCCAGCAGCTCGAGGAAAAGCTCTACGGCTGGAAGGACGAGATCAGCAGCAACGCCGTCGAGGTCTACATCCACGGCCTGCGCAAGAAGCTGGGCGCGGAACTGATCCAGAACGTGC
Source organism: Mitsuaria sp. 7 (assembly GCF_001653795.1). Taxonomy (NCBI): domain Bacteria; kingdom Pseudomonadati; phylum Pseudomonadota; class Betaproteobacteria; order Burkholderiales; family Sphaerotilaceae; genus Roseateles; species Mitsuaria sp. 7. The sequence goes on along the minus strand of NZ_CP011514.1, from coordinate 2,468,267 downwards.
GCGGCGTGGGCTACCGCGTGCCCAAGGAATGATGGCGGGGAAGAAGACGGACGCCGGGTCCGCCGACGCCACCGGCGCCACAGGCTTGGCCGGCCCGGCCGGCGGCCGCCGCGGTCGTCTGACCCTGCTGCCGCGGTCGCTGCGCTATCGCCTGCTGCTGTTCCTGCTGGGGGCGGTGCTGATCGGCGCGCTGGCGCAGGGCATGAGCGCCTACCGCAACGCGCTGATGGAGACCGACGAGATCTTCGACTACCAGATGCAGCAGGTGGCGCTCTCGCTGCGCGCGGGCATGGGCACGGGCCTGCCGCTGCCGCTCGGCGAAGAACAGAGCATCGACCTGATCGTCCAGGTCTGGGGCCTGGACGGCACGCCGCTCTACCGCTCGGCCGGGCCCGACTGGCTGCCGCAGCGCGCGGTGCTGGGGTTCTCCAACGTCGCGCTGCGCGGCAAGCGCTACCGCGTCTTCGCGGTGCAGGGGCGCTTCCAGGTCGTGCAGGTGGCGCAGGACATCGCGGTGCGCCAGCGCATGGCCGGCCAGCTCGCGTGGCGCACCGTGCTGCCCACCGCGCTGATGCTGCCGATGCTCGCGCTGGTCGTGTGGTGGGTGGTGTCGCACTCGCTGGCGCCGCTGGAGCGCGTGCGGCAGCAGCTCTCGCGCCGCGCCGCGCAAGACCTGGCCCCGGTCGACGAGGAGGACGTCCCCGCCGAGGTCCAGCCGCTGGTCACCGAGCTCAACGCCTTGCTGGACCGCGTGCGCCAGGCCTTCGAGCAGCAGCAGCACTTCGTCGCCGATGCCGCGCACGAACTGCGCTCGCCGCTGGCCGCCTTGAAGCTTCAACTGCAATCCCTGCGCCGTGCGCCGGACGAGGGCGCGCGCGTCCAGGCGCTGGAGAAACTCGGCCTGGGCATCGACCGCGCCTCCCACCTGATCGAGCAGCTGCTGGCGCTGGCGCGCCAGGACAGCGCCAAGGTGCAGGCGCCCGCGCAGCCGATCGCGCTGGATGTGCTGTGCCGCGACGCCGTCATCGACGGCGCGACCCTGGCGCAGGGCCGGGGCATCGACCTCGGCATGGAGCGTTGCGACGCGGTGCTGGTCGACGGTCACCGCGAGGCGCTCACGATGCTGCTGCGCAACCTGCTCGACAACGGCATCAAGTACGGTCGCGGCCGCGTGGATCTGAGCCTGGAGCGCAGCGGGGGTCAGGCCTTGCTCGTGGTCGAGGACGACGGCCCGGGCATCCCTGACGCCGAACGGGGTCGGGTGTTCGACCGTTTCTACCGGTCCGAGTCGCAGGCGCAGCAGGCGCCGGGCAGCGGACTCGGGCTGGCGCTGGTGCGCAGCATCGCCGACGACCATGGCGCCACGCTGCGGCTGGGTCACAGCACGGCGCTGGGTGGTCTCAGAGTCGAACTGGCGATGCCGCTTTCCCGCGTGCCGCAGCCGACCCAGCCGATGCCGCCGCCACTGCAGCCGCCCGCGCCGCCACCGGCCTTGCCAGCCGCCTGAACCCGAGGTCAGCGACGTCCACTGGGGCCGGAATGAGGCTGGGGGTTCGCGGACGCGATGCCCCCTGCCTCGTGGAGTGCCCGCGCTTGGCCGATCGGGGTCCAGCGACCTCACACTTCGCTTTACCGGTGCTTCACCGCCTGTCTCCCCGGCATTAAGAGCGACCTAAGCCAAGCTGCTCAAACTTCGGTCATCGAGTCGGCGCCAAGGCTTCCTGCCCAGGTCGTCGACTCCCAGCGAAATCTGGAGGTTCAGATGGCCCAAGTGGAGAAGATGATTCCGGTGAAGAAACTTGTGTGGGCGCTGGCTGCGGCTGGCGTGTTGGGCGTGACCGGCGGTGCGCTCGCGATGCGCAACGCGAAGTTGACGCCTGCCTCGCAGACCTCGGCGCAGGCGTCGACCGACGGCGCCTCGACGTCGAACAACGACACCCAGGTCGCGGCGACCACGACGCCGCTGGCGAACGCCGCCGCGCCGGCCGGCAATTTCACGCCGCCGCCGGCGGGCATGCCCGACTTCGCGCAGATCGCCGCGGCGCAAGGCCCGGCGGTCGTCAACATCAGCGTGACGGGCTCGGTCAAGACGCGTGCCGCGCGTGCGCCGCAGATCGATCCCGACGATCCCTTCTATGAGTTCTTCCGCCGCTTCGGCGTGCCGGGCATGCCCGGCGGGCCCGGCCAGGGCGGGCAGGGCGGTGAAGGCGGCAGCCGCGAGATCCGCGGCCAGGGTTCCGGCTTCATCGTCAGCGCCGACGGCGTGATCCTCACCAACGCCCACGTCGTGCAGGACGCGCAGGAGGTGGTGGTCAAGCTGACCGACCGCCGCGAGTACCGCGCCAAGGTCCTGGGCAGCGACAAGTCGACCGACGTCGCCGTGCTGAAGATCGAAGCCAAGAACCTGCCGACCGTCCGCCTGGGCGCGACCAGGGACCTGCGCGTGGGCGAATGGGTGCTGGCCATCGGCTCGCCCTTCGGTTTCGAGAACAGCGTCAGCGCCGGCGTGATCAGCGCCAAGGGCCGCTCGCTGGGCCCGGACGAGAGCCGGGTCCCGTTCCTGCAGACGGACGTCGCGATCAACCCCGGCAATTCCGGCGGTCCGCTGTTCAACGCGCGGGGCGAAGTGGTCGGCATCAACTCGCAGATCTACAGCGCGTCGGGCGGCTACCAGGGCCTGTCGTTCGCCATTCCCGTCGAGGTGGCCAGCAAGGTCCGCCAGCAGATCGAGAAGGGCGGCAAGGTGCAGCACGCCAAGCTCGGCGTGATGGTGCAGGAGGTCAACCAGGGCTTCGCCGATTCCTTCAAGCTGGACCGTCCGGAAGGCGCGCTCGTCGCCAACGTGGAGGACGACGGTCCGGCCGCCAAGGCAGGACTGCGCTCGGGCGACGTCATCCTCGGCTTCAAGGGCCAGCGCATCGTGGCCAGCGGCGACCTGCCGGCGCTGGTGGACCAGTCGCTGCCCGGCGACAAGGTCGACATCGACGTCTGGCGCAGCGGCAAGCGCGAGACGATCACCGCCACGCTGGGCGATGCGAACGAGAAGGGCGCGAAGCTCGCCAAGGGCGGCGCGGCGGGCGACGCGGACGCGGATCACGCCAAGCTGGGTCTGGCCCTGCGGCCGCTGCAGCCCGAGGAGCGCCGCCAGCTCGGCACCCGCGACGGCCTGCTGATCCAGGAGGTCGGCGACGGCAGCGCCGCGGCGCGTGCGGGCGTGCGCCCCGGCGACGTGCTGCTGGCCGTCAACGGCACGCCGGTGCAGTCCATCGATCAGGTCCGCAGCGCCGTGAAGGGCGCGGAGAAATCCGTCGCGCTGCTGGTGCAGCGTGGCGGCGACAAGATCTTCGTGCCGGTGCGCATCGGCTGACGCACCGCCTTCCCCTCTTTCCCGGTCCCCAACCAACCGCTGCCTGTGGCGGTTGCTCCGTAGGGCCCGCGCGTGGTGGCGCGGGCCCTTTTTTTTCGCGCATCATGCACGGCATGTCGTCGTCCTCCGCGTCCTCCGCGTCCTCAACCCCGTCTTCTTCCAGCGCCGAACCGGTTGCCCCTTCCGCCGCGCGCGAGCGCAGCGCACGCGCCATCGATGCCTTCATCGAATCGCTCTGGATCGAGGAAGGCCTCTCGCGCAACACGCAGCTGGCGTACCGGCGCGACCTGCAGCTGCTCGCCGACTGGCTGGCCGCGCAGCCCGGGCCGGACCGGACGCTCGACCAGATCGAGGAACTGGACCTGATGGGCTACGCCGCCGCGCGTCATGACGGCGGGAAGGCGAGTTCGGCGAACCGGCGGCTGTCCGTCTTCAAGCGCTATTTCCGCTGGGCGCTGCGCGAGCGCCGCATCGAGCGAGATCCCACGCTCAAGCTGATCACCGCCAAGCAGCCGATGCGCGTGCCCAGGACGCTATCGCAGCAGCAGGTGGAGGCGCTGCTCGACGCGCCCGACGTGGGCACCGCGCAGGGCCTGCGCGACCGCGCGATGCTGGAGCTGATGTACGCGAGCGGACTGCGCGTGACCGAGCTGGTGACGCTCAAGAGCGTGCACGTGGGCCTGCGCGAAGCCGTGCTGCGCGTGACCGGCAAGGGCGACAAGGAGCGGATGGTGCCGTTCGGCGAGGAGGCGCACGTCTGGCTGATGCGCTACCTCAAGGAGGGACGCACGCAGCTGCTCAGCGCGCGCAACACCGACGACCTCTTCCTCAGCCGTTTCGGGCAGGCGATGACGCGGGAGAGCTTCTGGCGCATCGTCAAGAAGTACGCGCTCATCGCGGGGATCACGAGTCCGATCTCGCCGCACACGCTGCGGCATGCATTTGCTACCCACCTGCTCAACCATGGCGCGGATCTGCGCGCGGTCCAGCTCTTGCTGGGCCACGCGGACCTGTCGACGACGCAGATCTACACGCACGTGGCGCGGGAGCGCCTCAAGCAGCTGCACGCGGCGCATCACCCGCGGGGGTGAGCGGGCGAGGGTGAGCGGGCGGCGGCGGTCCGCTGGAGGAACCGGAGCTGGGCGAGGGAGCACCAATCCCACATTCCAGCACCTGGCCGCAGTCCCGCATCGGGAATGCCGACTCGACATGTACTACCACGCCCCTCCGTCGTCGTTCGCCCTGAGTTCGAACCTCCTTCAAGGCGGTCTGGCCGCATCCGGTGCCCACCTCTTCCACCACCACGTTTGGCCGCCCTTGAGTCCGGGAATTTTCAGGCCCAGCCTGCTGACGCTGGTGGCGGCGACGGCCGACAACCTCCTCGCCGACTTCATTTTCCCCTTCTTCAATGCCGCGAGGACGCCGGCCTTCGGGGGCTTTCCGTCGGTGCTGCAGGGCGCGTTGCCCTTGTCGGAACGGGTGATGGAAGCGCAGGGCGCCATCGCGTTCGCCAATCTCTTGGACCAGGAGCGCATCACCGACCTGATCGTGGCCGAGGGCGACGTGCCGAGCCCGCTGCTGGCCGGGCTCCGCGCGCCGGGTGATTCGATGAGCTGGGAGATGCCGGGGCCCGGCGGCCAGCCGATGAAGGCGCACTTCCGCCGCCTCGACGAGCCGACCGACGACGGCAGCTGGATGCTCCAGGTCGAGCTGACGCAGGGCGGGATAACGACCTCCCAACGGGTGCGGACGCATGACGTCAAAGTCGATCCGCACCATCCTCAGCAGTTCCGGGAAGGCGTGTCGCGCGGGTACACGGGATGGCAGCGCGCGTCCGCCGACGGACAGGATGCCCGCATGGCGGTCTTCTGCAACGACGGATCCCGCGATTCCGGCACGGTGATCGCGGCGATGCGGCAGATGCACCATCAGGAGACCCATGAAGCCGGCTCGCATCCCGGTGCGACCGTGCCGCCCCAGGAAATGCGGCGGGACGACAACGCGTTCCTGCGCGAGTGCAGGGACCAGTGTGGGCCATCGTTCGCCGAGGGCGGGGAGATGTTCCTGACCCCGGTCGCGAGACGGCCGACAGAAGGCTCGCGCGACAGGCCGGATCACAGGGCGGCAGCGATGTCTTCGCCGCCGGCAAGGCTGTTCGGCCCCGAGTTCGCCGGAGCACAGCGCCGGCGGCAGCCGGTCGACGACGGCATCGGAGACAGCGATGGCGACTTCGACAGCATGAGTGGCAGCGTGAGTGACAGCGTCTTCGAGAGCGATGCATCTGGCGACTCCAGCAGCGATGCGGAAAGCGTCAGCGACTCGTCGTCGCAGAGTGGCAGCTATTGGCTCGATGACGACCTGTCGGCTGCCGATCGCCTGGAGCACCGACTCCGCGACTTCGACGAGGACGCGCCGCCTGCGTCCTCGCGTTCAGTCCATCCTCGGCCACCTGCGGATGAGCGCCCGCCGGCTCTGTCAGCGCGTGCCGACGCGACGCGGACGGGTTCCGTCGCAGCGGCGGGTCCGGAGCAGCCCAGGTCGCCGCCAGCGCGACCTGCCGCGCCGCGCCAGCGATTGGCATCGCCTCGCTCCGAGGGGACGGCTGCCCAGCGCACGCCGGTTTCCAATCACCTCGTCAAGCAGCTCCAGGCCGAACGGGCGGCTCTTCAGGAGCGCCAGCTGAACAGGCTGCCGAACGCGCCAAGAACCGCGTTGCCGGACCTGGACGGTCAAGCGAAGACTCCGCGAGACAAGGTCGACGCGGCGGCCCTGGAACGACGGCTGGCGCAGGCACGCCAGGCTGCGGTACCGGAGCGGCGCCAGACCGCGCCGACGCAGGATGCCGGGTCGGCGGCGGACGAGATCGACGAGTCCTGGACACTCCTGTCCTCGCTGGCCGATGAAGCGCTTCCCGAGGTCGATCGACTCGACAGGGCGTCCGTCCCGAAGCAGCCGGCGGCGTCCACCGCGTCGGGCGCGCGTCTGCCCCGCTCCGCCAGCGCGCCTCAGTTCCAGCTCGAGACACGGGCGGTCCCGACCGAGGCCATCACCCGGACTTCCAGCGAGCCCGATCTGCGCCTCGCGAGCTTGCCGGTGCTCGATCGCCAGCTCGCTCCGGCTGCCCGGCATCTGGTGGGTGGACTGCTGGGCGAGCCGGTCCGTGCGACCGGGCTGGGCGCGCTGCTGCAACGCGCGACGGGTCGCCCCGCGCGGGCTTCGCTCCAGACCCGCCTGGAAAACGATCTTCAATCGCTCATCGCGAAGCTTCGCGGGGAGCATGCCGCGCGCGTGGAGCGGAAGCAGTCAGAGGGGCTGGCCGAACAGGAGTTCGTCGTCAGCCATCTGGCCCGCCACATGGTGGACGCGATGGCCGCGCGATCGGATGCGGAGCGCCTCAGGATGTTCAAGGCGATCGACGCGGGATCGGACGACTGGCTGGATGCGCTGGACCGCCGGGATGAACTGCTGGAGCGGCTCGAGGGCGCCGTCGTGATGCCGGCGGCGACGTTTGCGCAGACCCGTGACGGCTACCGTGCGCTCGACTACGGCCTCGAAGCGATGCAGCGGGCCCACGGTCTGTTGTGGGCCGCCGCTCCCGACGGCATCGGTGCCGTCAGCGGCGGACGCCGTCGACCGGCAGACCCGCCGGCGGCTTGATCTCCTCCAGGCAGATCATCGAGCGCACGTCGGCCACGCCGTCCAGCTGCATCAGCTTGTCGGTGAGGAACTTGGACAGCGCCTGCAGGTCGCGCGCGACCACCTTCAGCAGGTAGTCCGAGTCCCCCGACACGGTGTGGCATTCGAGGATCTCGGGGAAGTCGCGGATCAGCGACTCGATCTCGCGCACGCGGACGAAGGCCTGGGCCGTGATGTTCAGGCTGACGTAGGCGGTGACGCTCAAGCCCAGCGCGAGCGGGGCCACGTCGGCGCGGTAGCCGCGCAGCACGCCGCGTTCCTCCAGCGCGCGCACGCGGCGGAAGCACTGCGGCGCCGACAGGTGCACCTGGGTCGCGAGGTCGACGTTGGACATCCGGCCGTCGCGCTGCAGCGCCTCCAGGATCCGCAGGTCGATCGCGTCCAGCGCGACCGGTCCCGTGGGTCGCGCGGGGGGCGTCTTCTTGTCCATCCTGTCGTTCATCTTGTTCGTCATCGGAAGCGTGGCGAGGAATCCTTGCGATTCTAGGGAGTCGGATGAACGAAGTGTGCGTGGCGGCGCGCCAACGCCTGAGCGCCCGCAGCCCGCCATCGGCGAGAATCGCGCCCCATGGATCACAGTTTCCTCTCCGCGCTCATCCTGCTGCTGCTGGTGCTCGACCCGCTGGGCAGCCTGCCGATCTTCATCCCCATCATGCGGGCCGTGCCGCGCGAGCGTCGGCTGAAGGTCGCGCTGCGCGAGGTCGGCCTCGCGTTCGCGGTGCTGCTCGCGTTCATGTTCCTGGGCGAAGGCTTCCTGCGGCTGATGCACCTGTCCGAGCGCTCGCTCGAGGTGGCCGGCGGCGTGATCCTGATCATCATCGCGATCCGCATGATCTTCAGCCACGCGGGCGACTCCGCCTATGGCGTGGAGACCGGCCGCGAGCCCTTCATCTTCCCCTTGGCGGTGCCGCTGCTGGCCGGCCCGTCGGCCATGGCGACGGTGCTCCTGCTGGCCTCGCGCCAGCCGGACCGCGTCGCCGAGTGGGTCGGTGCGCTGTTCACGGCGATGGTGATCTCGTTCCTCGCGCTGATCCTGGCGGACCGCATCCGCAAGCTGCTCGGCGACTCGGTCGTCTCGGCGATCGAGAAGCTGATGGGCCTGGTGCTGACCGCCATCGCGGTCGAGATGATCCTGTCCGGCCTGAAGCGTTATTTCATCGGCGGTCTTTAAGCGGCGGGCCTCAGTCGGCTGGACCGCCCAGCGCGGCGATTTCCGCGGCCGCCTTGGCCGCCGCCGGCGAGCGGCGCCACTCATCCACGGTCATGCCGTACACCGCGATGTCCGCGTCGTGCCAGCGCTGCGTCTCGCGGTAGCTCATGCCGAGCTTCTTCATGATGTGGGCCGAGCCTTCGTTCTCCGGTTCGCAGACCGCGACGATCTCGGGCGCCTTCAACGCGTCGAACGCGAACGCCGCCATCCGGCGCGCCGCCTCCGAGCCGTAGCCCAGGCTCCAGCGGTCGCGGCGCAGCCGCCAGCCGATTTCATGCGGGTTCGTCGTCTCGCCGCGCAGGTGCTGGATGCAGCCGGCGCCGACGATCTCGCCCGTCTCGATCTCGAAGAAGGTCCACCAGCTGAAGCCCCAGTCGCCCCAGCGCTTCTTCACCCGGTCGATCATGGCCTGCGTGTCCGCCAGCGTGTCGGGCTTGCCGGTGATGTAGCGCATCACCTCGGGGTCGCGGTTCATCTCGAACAGCCCCTCCAGGTGGGCATCGGTCATCGGCTCGAGGCGGAGCCGGGCGGTGGTCAGGATCGTCATCGTCCGACTGTACGACGCGCTCAACGCGCGTGACTGTGGTCACCCGCGCGCTTCCCGGACGTGTCGGACGTGTCGGGCATGCCGGGCATGTCGGAAGCCTCCGACGTCCCGGGGGCCGCCTCGCCCGCCGATGACGCCGTCGGCTGTCGCAGCGCCGACAGATCGATCTCCTGCGGCGGCTGCGCCCCGTTGAGCCAGCGGATCCGACAGCGCCCGGCGCGCTTGGACTCGAACATGGTCTGGTCCGCGCGGCTCATCAGCACCTCCGCGTCGACCCCGTCGAGCGGATAGTGCGCGACGCCGAAGCTGGCCCCGACCTGAACCCGCGCGCCCGAGCTCAAGGGCACGGGCGCCAGGATGGCGCGCAGCAGCCGCTCGCACACCGGGCGGCTGTCGATGGGCGAGGGCAGCGGGGTCAGCAGCACGACGAACTCGTCGCCGCCCAGGCGCGCCGCGGTGTCCGTCGCGCGTATCCCTTCGGACAGCCGCTGCGCGACGGCCTTCAGCACCTCGTCGCCCGCGTCGTGGCCGTGCGCGTCGTTGACGGCCTTGAAGCCGTCCAGGTCCAGGTAGACCACGGCCACCGCCTGCTTGAGCCGCTGCGCCGACGCGACCGCCTGCCGCAGCCGGTCTGCCAGCAGCACCCGGTTGGGCAGGCCGGTGAGCGCGTCGTGGAAGGCGGCCCGCTCGACGCGGGCCTCGTAGGCCTTGCTCTGCGTGATGTCGACCATCATCCACAGCGTGGTCTCCTCGTCGCGCTCGCCCGGCAGCGCGACGCCGTTCAGGTCCACCCACACGAGGCTGCCGTCCTTGCGCCGCATCTGCTGCTGGCTGCGGTAGTGGCCGCCGCGCCGCAGCACCGGATAGGCGTTCTGGCCGAGCGCGACGAAGCTGTCCTCGTCGAGGTAGAGCTCGCGCACCGCGAGCCCGAGCATCTCGTCGCGGCCATAGCCGAACAGCCGCTCCAGCGCGCCGTTCTTCCACACGATGCGCCGGCCGCGCAGCTTGGCCATCGCCATGACGTCGGTGTCCAGCATGGCCTGCTGGTCGAGCGTGATCCGCCGCAGGTCCTCGGTCATCGTGTCGGCCAGCGCCTGGGCGCGGGCGCGCCCGGCGGCCATCAGGTAGGTCGTCGCGGCCAGCAGCGTCGTCAGCACGAGACCGATCAACCCCGGGCCCCATCCCGCCGCATCGATGACGGCACGCTCGTACGCCGTCGTCAGCGCGGCCTCCAGCCGGAAGGTGCGGCCGGCGATCTCGACCTTCAGTTCGTCCGCGACCATGCGGGTGTCGAAGCCGGGTCGCGCCGCCGGCGGCGTATGCAGCGGCAGGATGCCCCCGGCGGAATCCAGCAGCAGGTCCTCGACCGCCGGATGGTCGGCGGCGATCGTCGGGTCGTCGACCAGCAGCCGGAAATCCATCGGCGCCGCCGCCAGACCTTCCTTGAGGCCGTGCAGGATCTCCTGCGCCACCAGGGGGGCGTAGAGCATGCCCAGCAGCGCCTGGCGACGCTGCTCGGGCGTGGTCGGGTCGGCGCCGTCGCGGAAGACCGGCACCAGCAGCAGCATCCCCGGCCCGTGCGCGCGGTCCTGCACCAGCGGCACCGGCGCGGACAGCGACGCCTCCCCGGTGATGATGGCCTGTTCGATGGTGCGGCGCCGGATCGACTCCGATCCGAGGTCGAAGCCCCAGGCGGGATAGTTCTGCGCCAGCGGCTCGATGTGCGCGACGACGTACAGGTCCGGCGCGGCGTCGCCGAAGCCGTGCACCGCGAACTGCGGCGCGTCGTCGGCCCGCTCCGCGGCGATGAAGGCGGGCAGGTCGGCGCGCAGCACGCGCGGCACGAAGCCGAAGCCCCGCACGCCGGGGAATTCACGCGGCAGGTCGCGCGACTGGACGTAGGCGCGGAAGGCGTGGCGGTCGACGCGACCGTGCAGGGCGGCGATCGTGCCGCGGGCGCCCTTGAGGCCGTACACCGGCTGGACGAAGCGCTGGACGACGTCGCGTCGCAGGCGTTCCATCTGGGCCTCCAGCACGCGGTGGCCCTCGGCCACGACGCGGTTGCGGTTCCACAACATCGCGCTCAGCGTCAACGCGAGGCCGGTCAGCAGCACCAGCAGCGCGCCGACGACGGCCGTCATCGGCAGGTCGCCGGACGGCGGCGCGCTCGGTTCATTGAACGTGGAGTCTGGCGAGTCTCCCGGACCTCGCGAACCTTGTTCTGATGTGGCGTGCACGTGCAGGGCGGCGGGGCCGCGGGCGCTGGACACAGCCGTCGACTGTAGAGCAGGCGCGGGCCGGCGGCACGCGTCCCTGCGGCCGGTCCGGATTCGTTACAACTGACGCGACGCACCGTGGCGCAAGCGCCTATCCTCCCTCGCTCAAGGGGGCGGCGCGCGGCTTGCTCCTGTGCTGCAATCACTCCTCATCTCCGGCGAAGGTGGGCGCATGGCTCAAGACTCGGACAGGGGCCCCGGGGCCTGGTGGACTTCCCTGCGGCGGCGCTGGCGGGCGCGTCGCGAGCCTCCGGCGCGGATCGCCGCCGCCGACGAGGCGCAGTTGATGGACGACCTCAAACGCGAGGCCGCCCGCGCCCAGCGGCACCGCCATGACGGCGTGCTGATGCTGCTGGAGCTCGATCCCTGGGCGCGCCTGCAGCAGCAGTTCGGCGACGAGTGCATCCAGGCGCTGGACGAACGCCTCGACCAGCTCGTGCGGCAGCAACTGCGGGGCGGCGACTGGCTGCTGCCGCTGCCGCGCGGCGTGTGGGCCGCCTACCTGCCGTGCACTGACCCGCTGGGCGCACTGGACGCCGCCGACCGCGTGCGGGCCCGCGTGGCCACCCTCGATTACCGCTGGGCGGGGCAGGCGATGCCCTTGAGCGCGAGCCTGGGCCTGGCCCATTGGCAGGATTGGCGGCGCGAGCCGCAGCAGGGCGCGGACCAGTTGCTGCAGCAGGCCCGGCAGGCGCTGGCGATGGCGCGCGGTGCCGGCTGCAACTGCGTGCGCGCCTATGCGGCGATGCCGTCGGGGCGCAACCGCTACAGCGGCACGAGACCGGCTTAGCAGGTCTTCGCCTCAACGTCCCGTCCGGCGACGCGTTACAGCGGGACCTTGCCCGCGTAGCCCGTCATCTCCAGGTAGCCCCAGCCCAGCGTGCGGCCGGCCTCGTCGGCCACGCGCGCCACGCCTTCCCAGTACGGGAAGCCGGTGCTGCGGCGGGCGTCGATCTCCTGCGCCGCGTACGCGGCCTCCACGACGTAGACGCCGCGCGGCGTCCGGATCCGCCAGCGGACGGGATAGGTCGCCAGGCTGACCGGGCTCTTCCAGAACGCCAGCGGCTCGAACTGGAGCTGCTGCTCGAAGTCGACCGGCGCGCCGCCCGCCGCGCCGCCCGCCTCCGCGCGCCAGCTGCCGCCGGTCCAGATGACGGCGCCGTCCTGTCCCCGCATCCGGAACAGCGTCAGCGACGCGCCGTCGTCGAGGTTCAGTCCCATCCAGTCCCAGCCGACCGCGCGCTCCGGTGCCGCGTCCGCGCCGCGGCCGAGGTACTGGTTGCTCCATTCGTGATCGAGCCAGGCCCGGGCGCGCACCTCGTGCGTGGCGTTCCTGCCGTCCTCGCGCAAGGCGAGTCGGCCGGTGCCGGCCAGCTGCGGCTCGCTGACATAGCGGCTCGCCTGCTGCTCGCCGGGGCCCTTGCGCGACCAGCCGGCCCGGCCCTGCAGCAGCGGCGACTGCGGCGCGTCCAGCGTCAGTTCGAGCGCGAAGCCCGCGTGCTCGCTCGCCATCAGCAGCGTGTAGCGGCTGTGGGCGTCGCCAGCACCAGCACCAGCACCAGCACCAGCACCAGCACCTCTCGCACCACCCGCACCGCCCGCACCGTTCATGCGGCGCAGCTGCCAGTTGCCCAGGCGCACGCGGGTGTCGTCGAGCTCGGTCCGCGCGTTCGCGAAACCGTGGCGCAACACCTGCTGGTCGTGCAGCAGGCGCTGCCGGCCCAGGTCCGAGATCGCGGCATGACCCAGCATCACCTGATCCGGGGAAAAGGCCGATGACAACGGACGTTTCAGGTCGTTGCGGACCCGGAAGAAGGTGAGCTGGAAACCGAAGTCCGGACGTGCGCTGCCGTCGCCGTTCTTCCCGCTCGGCGCGGCCGACGCCGACCCCGTACCCGCGTACAGCACGCCGGTCACGTACCACCACTCGACGCGCGTTCCGGGATGCGCGCCGTGGTCGCGGGGGAAGCGCAACGGCGCGGCGGACAGGATCTCCGAAGCCGACGCGCCAGCGGTGGTCGGGGGCGATGCCGATGCCGATGTCGATGTCGATGTCGATGTCTTCGCGGCAGCGGGCTTGCGGACCTCGGCGAATGCAGATCCCGGCGCCGTCGTGAGCGCCGCCAGTCCGAATCCCCCCAGCAGCGGCCGTCGTCCGATCATCACCAGTCCTCCCGCACGGCGCGCAAGGCCTCGCCGCGGCCGGCGCGCAGCGCGCGCGCGCTGGCCCAGGCGGCGGTCGCGCCGGTGGCGATCAGGCTGGCCGCCAGCAGCGCCGCGACGCGCCATCCGGGGATCGACCAGTCCATGCTCCAGTGGAAACTCTGCGGATTGAGCCGGAACACCAGCACCGCGCTGATGGCCAGGCCGACCAGCAGCCCCATGACCGCGCCGGCCAGCGCCTGCAGCAGCGTCTCGGCGAGCACCAGCCGGCGCAGCATCGCGCGAGTCAGGCCGAGGTGCATCAGCAGGCCGAATTCGCGCCGCCGCGCCAGCAGTTGCGCCGACAGGCTGGCCGCGACGCCGAACAGCCCCAGCCCGAGGCCCACCGCCTGCAGCCAGTAGGTGATCGCGAAGCTGCGGTCGAAGATGGCGAGCGAGAAGCGCCGCAGCTCGCCGGCCGATGCGATCTCCAGCGACTCCGGCGCGCCGGAGGTGTCGCGCAGCGCCTGCTGCACGGCGATCGGATCGGCACCGGACTTCAGCCAGAGCGCGAGCTCGGTGATCGCGGCGTCGCCGCTGAGGCGCTCCCAGTCTTGACGCTCCATCAGCACGGCGCCGCTCTGGCGGCTGTAATCGCGCCAGATCGCCTTCACCCCGACGGGCAGCTGGCGTCCGTCGAGCCGGAGCATGAAGCGGTCGCCGGGCGCGAGTCGCAGCTCATCGCGCATCGCCTCGTTGATGTAGACCGGCTGCAGGCCGTCGGGCAGCGCGGCGGCCTCGCCCTGCAGCGGCAGCCGGTGATCGAGCGGCCGCGCCAGCAGCGTCGTGCCGCCGGTCATGCCGCGCACGCGGATCCCGATCGCGCGCGTGCGCTGCGCGGCGACGCGCTCGACGCCGGGCAGCGCGGCGGCCGACGCGGCCAGACCCGGCGGCATCGGCTGACCCTGCTGGGCGCTGTCGCGCGCGGTCTGGCGCAGGTAGAGGTCGGCGGGCAGCATGTCGCTCAGCCATTGGTCGAGCGAATTGCGGAAGCTCGCGACCATCACCAGCATCGCCACGGCCAGCGCAAGCGCGACCAGCACGCCGGCGATCAGACGGCCGGCTTCGCCCGCCTGATCACGGGCACGTTCGACGGCCAGCAGCGGCAGCGCGCGTCGTGCCGCCCAGCCGCGCAGCAGGCCCGTCATCGCGCGCAGCACGAAGGGCACCGTGCCCAGCGCGCCGAGCAGCAGCGCGACCATCGCGGCATAGGTCCCGAGCGGCAGGCCGAAGACGGGTCGCATCCAGGTCAGCGGCAGCGCGGCGACGAGCAGCACGGGCCCCATCCACCACCAGCGACCGGTGTCGCCGCCGCTGCCCAGGCCCTTGAGCACCTGCGCGACCGGCAGCCCGCGCAGGCGTGCCAGCGGCAGGGCGGCCGCGCCCAGGCTCACCAGCGGCCCGAGCGCGAGCAGGCCTGCGATCGAGGCCCACGAGAGCTGCAGTTCCGGCCGTCCGCCGCTGAGGCCGGTCAGCCCGCTGCCGAGATCGCCGCCTAGCGCATGCAGACCCAGCTCCGCGAGCGCCACGGCCAGCCCCAGTCCCAGCACTGCGCCGGCGATGCCGAGCGCCAGCGCTTCTGACACCAGCAGCGCCAGCCGCTGCCGCGCGCTCATGCCGAGCACGCCCAGCAGCGCGAGTTGCGGGAGCCGCTGCGCCACCGACAGGCTGTGCACCGCGAAGACCATGAACGCGCCGACGAAGAGCGCCATCAGCGACAGCACCCCGAGATTGAGCCGGTAGGCGCGCGTGAGGCGACGCGCCTCGTCGGCCTGCTGGCGGGCCTGGTCCTCGGGCGCGCGGGCCTGGACACCGGCGGGCCAGTCGGCGGGGACCGCGCGGCCTGGCGCCATGCGCAGCAGGATCGCGTCGAGCTGGCCGGGACGATGCAGCAGTTGCTGCGCCCAGGCGATGTCGACGATCACCAGCGGCTGCTGGCGGTCCGGCACGCGGCCGACGACGGGGAGCGGGGACTGCTCGTCCGGCAGGTCCACGCGCAGGGCGCGGGGCAGCGCGGGACGAGGGACAGCCGACGGCGCGGAGGCCGTCGCCGGCCCGGGTGTGGCCGCGTTCGCGGTGACATCGAAGCCGAGTCTCGTCCACGCCGCGTCGCTGACCAGCAGCGCCGGCTCGCGCAGGGCGCGGCCGAGGTCGGCGCCGTCCAGCCGGGGGAACCATTGCGGGTGGAACGCGCCGAGCTGCACCAGATCCAGTCCGATCAGCCGCACGCGCTGCCACGAGCCGTCGCGGCCCTGCAGCCGGATGCTGGCGTCGAGCCGGGGCGCGAGCGCGGCGATGTCGTCGCGCGCGGCGAGTTCGGCGAAGTAGCGGTCCGACAGCGGCGCGGCACCGGGCGAGGGGCTGAGTTCGGTGTCGGCCACCGCGCTGCTCTGGCGCGCGGCGGACTCGAACTGCGCCAGCGCCGACGCGTTGATCCAGTGCACCGCGCCGGCCAGCGCCAGTCCCAGCGCGATCGTCAGCAGCGCGGCGAGCTGGCGGCCCCACTGCAGGCGCAGCGCCGGCCAGGACAGCTGCCACCACCAGCCCCACGCGCGGCGCAGGCCGGCGGACGGGGAAGCGTCGACGCTTTGGGGAATCACGGCGTCATCGCGGGTTGATCGCGGTGGCATCGCGGGTTCGTGGCGTGTTCATGGCGGCTCATGGCGGGCTCACGCATCGACGAGCTGGCCGTTCTCGAGCCGCAGGCGGCGGTCCGCGTGTTCCGCCGCGTGTGCCGAGTGCGTCACCAGCAGACAGGCCGCGTCCTGCTCGAGCAACTGCTGGCGCAGCAGCCGCATGACCTGGTCGGCATGCGACGGATCGAGGTTGCCGGTGGGCTCGTCGGCCAGCACCAGCACGGGCCGGTGCACCAGCGCGCGGGCGATCGCGACGCGCTGCAGCTGCCCGCCGGACAACTGCCTCGGCAGGTGCCGCGCCTGCGCGGAGAGGCCGACCGCGTCGAGCATCTCGGCCACGCGCTTCCCGTCGGGCTTGCCCTGCAGCAGCAAGGGCAGGGCCACGTTGTCGTGAACGTTCAGATGCGGCAGCACATGGAAGGCCTGGAACACGAAACCCAGCTGCTCGCGGCGCAGCTGCGCCTGGCCGGACTCGTCCAGCGACAGGATGTCGCGGCCCAGCAGCACGACCTGACCCCGGTCCAGCGGCTCCAGCGCGGCCAGGCCGTTCAGCAGCGTGGACTTGCCGCTGCCGGACTCGCCCAGCAGCGCGAGCATCTCGCCGCGCTGCAGCGTGAGCGACAGGTGCTCGAACAGCGTCTGCGCGCCGTAGCGCTTGGTCAGGCCGGTGGCCGTCAGAAGCGGGACATCCATTGTCGAAGCCATCGTCGAAACCATCTTCCAAGTCGTCGTGGAGAAGCCGGAGGTCGATCGATGGATTGTGGCGCCTGTCCGTCATGTGTCCGACGGGCGGCGATGCGCGTCCGGTCAAGGATCGCCCGGGTCGGGGTCGGCCCACTTGAACGGGTGGAGTGATGCTGCATTCAAGCCATTCATGCTGCACGGAACTACCGATGGGCAGAGGTGTCGCACGACAAGTCTCCGGACCACTGAACGTCCTTCGAACTCGACACGACCCCGTGAAAGGAAATCCGCAGATGCCAGGAACTGTCACCCACACCCACCCCCTTCCCGCGAGCGGATCGACCGACGCCGCCCAAGAGGCGGCGCCACGCCGGAGGTCCTCGCTCGACGAGAAGCAGATCGAATTGTTCTTCGACAGGCTGAGGAGCCGCGACGCAGGCTACGTGCGTGCGCCCTCGCTGGGCCTGGACGAGTTGCCGGAGGTGCGTCCCCGCGACGGGCGGGCCCAGGAGGCCGAGAAAGCCGCGAAGGCCGCGAAGGCCGCGAAGGCCGCAGAGGCTGCGAAGGCTGAGAAGGCTGAGAAGGCTGAGAAGGCGGGAAGGCGGGAAGGCGCGTCGGATGCGTCTTCCCGCCCGGGACGGTGGTCGTCGGTGCGGAGGCGGCAGCGACGCGGAAGACGCCGCGCTAGGCGGACGGTGTCGAGGCGCTCGCCAGCGCGATCAGCCGGTCGAGCGCGTCGGGCGCCTCAGCCGCCACGATGCGGCGCGCGGGCATGCTGCGCAGCCACGTGATCTGGCGCTTGGCGAGCTGCCGCGTCGCGGCGGTGCCGAGTTCCTGCAGGGCCGCGAGGTCGGGCGCGGCCTCGTTCGCGGCGAGCAGTTCCCACGCCTGCCGGTAGCCGACGCAGCGCATCGAGGGCAGTCCAGGCTGCAGGTCGCCGCGCGCGCGCAGGCGGCGGACCTCGTCGAGGAAGCCTTGTTCCAGCATCAGCGCGAAGCGCTGCCCGAGCCGCGCATGCAGCCAGGCGCGCGCCTGGTCCGAAGGCTCGAGCGAGATCAGCGGCCAGTCCACGCCTTGCGAGCGCTGGCGCTGGTAGAGCGCCGACATCGGCTCGCCGCTGAGCAGGCAGACCTCCAGCGCGCGCTGGATGCGCTGCGAGTCCAGCGGCGCCAGGCGCGCGGCCGTCTCGGGATCGAGCGCGGCCAGCCGCGCGTGCATCGCGGGCCAGCCGTCGCGCGCCGCGTCGGCGTCGAGTTGCGCGCGCAGCGCGGGATCGGCCTGCGGCAGCTCCGACAGGCCGTCGAAGAGCGCCTTGAAGTACAGCATCGTGCCGCCCACGAGCAGCGGACGCGAGCCTCGCGCCTGGATCTCCGGCACCAGTCGCAGCGCATCGCGGACGAACTGCGCGGCGGAGTAGCTCTGCGTCGGCTCGAGGATGTCGATCAGGTGGTGCGGCACCGAGGCGAGTTCCTCCGGCGACGGCTTGGCCGTGCCGATGTCCATGCCGCGGTACACCAGCGCGGAGTCGACGCTGATGATCTCGACCGGCTGGCGGCGCGCTAGCGCGAGCGCCGCGGCGGTCTTGCCGCACCCGGTGGGACCGGCGATGCACAGCGGGGTCAGGTCGTGCCCGGCGACGATGTCGGCGGCGGCGCGCGGAGCGGCGTCGACGTCGGCCCGAGCCTTGGCATCGATGCGGGTGTCGGGGAGGGGATGCTCGCTCATGCGGGACGCGGAGAGGGTTGGCCCTGCCGGCGGACCAGCGTCCAGGCGCAGGTGGCGGTGCACAGGCCCAGCACCATCATCGTGGCGGCGAGCGGCGTGACGGTGCCGTCGAGGCTGGCGCTGAGCCACGCGCCGACGGCGAAGGCCGCGAGCGCGATCGCGAAGCCCGACAACGCCGCCGCCGCGCCGGCCTGGCGCGGGAACGGCCCGACGGCGCCGGCCTGGCCGCAGGGTTGCAGCACGCCGTGGCCGAGCATGATGCCGACGTGCGGGATCATCAGCGCCCACGGCGACGGCGGCAGCACGAAGGCCGCGAGGCCCATGCCCAGCGCGCCCAGCGCGGTGAAGCACGCGCCGCGGGCGGCGGTGTCGGCGATGCTCAGCGTGCGCAGCCAGCGCCGGCAGATCAGCGTGCCGGTGACGTAGAGCGCGGCGCCGCCGGCGACGAGCGCGCCGTAGCTGTGATGGCGCAGGCCCAGGACCTCGATGAACACGAAGCTCGATCCGGCGAGGAAGGCGTACAGCGTCGCGTAGGCCAGCGCGGTGAGCAGCGCGTAGGCGCGGAAGGTCGGGTGGGAGAGCACGGTCCGCCAGTTGGCGACCAGGCCCGAGGGACGCAGCGCGTCGGGGTCGGGACGTGCCAGGCTTTCGGGGACGCGCCAGGCGATCACGGCGAGCGTCGCGGCGCCGGAGACGGCGGTCGCCAGGATCGCCCAGCGCCAGCCGACGCCGGCCGCGAGCACGCCGCCGATCAGCGGCGAGGCCAGCGCGATCACGCCCAGGCCGGACAGCGCCTTGGCCATCATCCGCGCGCCTTCCTGGGGCTCGAACCAGTCGCGCAGCATGGCGCGCGCGACGACGACCGACGCCGCCAGACCCACGCCCTGCAACGCGCGGCAGGCGACGAGGGCCTCGATCGTCGCGGCCAGCGCCGCGCCGATCGCGGCGACCACGTAGAGCGTCAGTCCGCCCAGCAGCACCGGCCGGCGGCCGAAGCGGTCGCCCAGCGGGCCGAGCAGCAACTGCGAGAGCCCGAACGCGAGCATCAGCGCGGACAGCGTCAGCTGCGTCGCGCCCATGCCCGCGTGCAGGTCGGCGCGCAGGCCGGGCAGGGCGGGCAGGTAGAGGTCGGTCGTGACCGGCTGCAGACCCAGCAGCATCGCCAGCGCGACGACCTGCAGCGCGGGCGTGGGGCCCGCGCGGCGGTCAGCCGCCGCCGGCGACGGAACGCTCAAAAGCGCTCCCAGGGCGCGAGGTAGCGCCACTGTCCGGGCGGGAGCTGGCCCAGCGGGATGCGGCCGATGCGCACGCGCTTCAGGCCCAGCACGCGCAGCCCGACCAGCTCGCACATCCGGCGGATCTGGCGCTTGCGGCCCTCGCGCAGGACGAAGCGCAGCTGGTCCTCGTTGGCCCAGCTCACCTTGGCCGGCTTCAGCTGCACGCCGTCCAGCTCCAGGCCGTGGATCAGCATCGCGATCGCGCGCGGGTCGAGCGCGTGCTGCGGCGCCTGCTCCGGATCGCCGTTCTCGACGGCGACGCGGACCAGGTACTCCTTCTCGACGTCGGAGTCCTCGCCGATCAGATGGCGCGCGATGCGACCGTCCTGCGTCAGCACCAGCAGGCCGGTGGAGTCGATGTCCAGGCGACCGGCCGGCGCGAGGCCGCGGCCGTGGCCCGGCGCCCACTGGATCTTGGACGGATCCTCGCCCCAATGGGTGTCGGCCTTGACCAGCACCGAGGCGGGCTCGTAGCCGTCCTCGGCCTGGCCGGAGACGTAGCCGATGGGCTTGTTCAGCAGGATGGTCACGCGCTGGGCCTGCTGCTCGCGGGCGGCGCGGTCGACCTCGATCTTCGCGTCCGGACCGACGCGCTGGCCGAGCGTCGCGAGCTGGCCGTCGACGGTCACCCAGCCGGACTCGATCCACTCGTCGGCTTCGCGGCGCGAAGCCAGGCCGAGCTCGCTCATGCGCTTGGACAGGCGCTCGCCGGCGTCCTGCTCGGCGAGGCGCACCGGCGCGGGCTGGCGCGGCGCGTCCGGTTGACGCGGACGGTCGGTGCGCTCGGCGCGCTCCTCGCGTTCGGCGCGGGCGTGGACGTCGGACGGGTGGCCCGGATCGCGGTCGCCGTAGGGCGCGCGGCGCGGGCGCTCGTCGCCGTAGCGGTTGCCCGGGCCTGCGCCGGGGCCGTTGCCGTAGCGATCGCCTCCGCGGTCACCGCCGCGATCGTCGCGACGCGGGCGATCGCCGTAGGGGCGGTCGCCTTGAGGACGATCCCCTTGATGACGGTCGCCGTAGGACCGATCTCCATAGGGCCGATCACCGCGCGGCCGGTCGCCTTGGGGGCGGTCGCCATAGGCGCGGTCGCGCTGCGGGCGATCACCGTAGGGCCGATCGCCCTGAGGACGGTCTCCATAAGGACGATCGCCTTGGGGACGGTTGCCGTACGGTCTATCGCCCTGCGGGCGGTCCCCGTAAGGCCGATCCCCTTGCGGACGATCGCCGTACGAGCGATTCCCTTGCGGTCGGTCGCCGTAGGAACGATCGCCTTGCTGGCGATCCCCATAAGGGCGGTCTCCTTGCGGACGGTCCCTCTGCGGACGGGCAGGGCGGTCGCCGTACCGGTCGTCGCGGCGGGGGCGGTCGCCTTCGAAGCGGGGACGGTCATCCGAGCGCGGACGGTCGCCGTACGGACGGCGGTCGCCACCCTCGGGTCGACCGGAGAAGCCGGGGCGATCGCCCTGGCCGCGCGGGCCACCTTGACCGCCTCGATCATCCTGGCGCGGTCCGCGGTCCGGCCGGTCGCCGTAGCCACCGCCTTCGCGCGGCGGACGGCCGCCGGGACCGCCGCGGCGGTCGTCGCGGCCTTGCGGGCCGCGGGCGTCCTGGCCGCGGTCGTCACGACGCGGGCCCTGACGCTGCCGGCCTTCCTCGGCCAGGCGCTGCTGGAACGCGGCTTCGCGTTCCGCGCGGTCGGTCTGGGCCTGGGCCAGCGTCGGGCGCGGCTTGTTGACGCCCTTGCCGCGCAGCGGCGCGCGGCGCGGACCCTTGTCGTCCGCCGACTTGGCATCGGCCGGTTTGTTCTTGTTGAGTTTGAGCGTGGCCATGTCGGTACTGCTTCGAGTGAATTGCGGGGACGGGAAGGGCGGAACGGGCGGTAAAACGGAAAGACGGAAAGGCGGAACGGGGCGAGAGAAACGGAGCGGCGGTCGCGGAGCGGGCGGGCGGAGGCGGGCGCGGTGAGTCGCCGGAACTCAGCGCCCGCGCAGGAACAGCGCGTCCAGGTCGCGCAGGGTCAGTTGTCGCCAGGTCGGACGGCCATGATTGCACTGGTCGGCACGTTCGGTGCGTTCCATGTCGCGCAGCAGCGCGTTCATCTCGTCGATCGTGAGCTGGCGGTTCGCCCGCACGGCGCCGTGGCAGGCCATCGTGGCGAGGATCTCGTGCTGCGCGCGCTCGATCGCATGGCTGGCGTCGAACTGCGCCAGTTCGGCCAGCACGCCGCGCGCGAGGTCGACGACGTCGCCCCCGGCCAGCAGTGCCGGGCGTTCCCGCACCGCGAGCACCTTCGCCGACAGCGGGGCGATGTCGAGGCCCAGACGCTGCAGCGTCTCGGCCTGCGCCTCGGCGGTGGCGATCTCGGCCGGCGTCGCGGCGAAGGTCACCGGGATCAGCAGCGGCTGCGAGTCGATGCGGGTCTCGACCAGCGCGGCCTTCAACCGCTCATAGACGACGCGCTCATGGGCCGCGTGCATGTCGATGATGATCAGGCCCTGCGCGTTCTCGGCCAGCACGTAGACGCCCTGGATCTGCGCGATCGCGCGGCCCAGCGGCCATTCGCCGGCCTGGCTGGCCGGCAGCGGTCCGGCGGGCGCGGCGCCCAGCGCCGACAGCGCGGAAGCCGAGGCCGGCGCGGTCGGCAGTCCGCCTCTGGGGCCGGAGGCATACAGCGCCTCGGCCTGCTCCAGGGCGAGCGCCGTCTGCGCGCGGGTCGGGATCGGTGCGCGCCAGCCCTCGGGACCGGCGAACCGGGCGGAGGGGGCCGCGTAGGCGGCCGGCGGCTCATAGGCGCCCTGGCCGGACGTGTTGCGAGCAACCTGACCGTCGATGCCCGAGGCGCCGGCACCGGCCATGCCGCCTTGCTCCCAGGCCGGCGTGCCGGTCCAGCGCTGACGGCCGGTCGGGGCGCCCGATTCGGACGGGCCCGGACCGTCGGCGGCCTGCTGGGTTTCCTCGCTGCTGCGCGACAGCGCGAGCGCAGCCACCACGGCGCGACGCACCTGCTGGTGGATCTCGCGGCCGTCGCGGAAGCGGACCTCGATCTTGGTCGGATGGACGTTCACGTCGACCAGCTCGGGCTGGACGTCGATGAACAGCACGTAGCTCGGCTGGCGGTGCCCGTGCAGGACGTCGTCGAAGGCGGAGCGGATCGCGTGCGAGATCAGCTTGTCGCGCACGTAGCGGCCGTTGACGTAGACGTACTGCATGTCCGCGCGGGCGCGGGCGGCCTCGGGCAGGCCGACGCGGCCGTGGATGCGCATCGGGCCGACCTCGGCGAAGACCTCGCGGCTCTGCGCGATGAAGTCCTCGTTCAGGACTTCCGCGATCCGCTGCGGCAGCGGCGCGGCGCGCCACTGGTCGACCAGCTTGCCCTCGTGCCAGACGGCGAAGCCGACGTCGGGGCGGGCCAGCGCATGGCGGCGCAGCGCTTCCAGGCAGTGGGCGAGCTCGGTGCTCTCGCTCTTCAGGAACTTGCGGCGGGCGGGCGTGTTGAAGAACAGCTCGCGGACCTCGACGGAGGTGCCTCTGGCGCGCGCGGCGGGACTGAGCTCGCCGGTGCGGGCCTCCAGGCGCCAGGCATGGGCGGCGCCGTTGAAGCGCGACACCAGCGCCAGTTCGGCGATCGACGACACGGCGGCGAGGGCCTCGCCGCGGAAGCCCATCGTGGCGACGGCCTCCAGGTCGTCCAGCGTGCCGATCTTGCTGGTGGCGTGGCGCTTGATGGCCAGCGGCAGTTCGCCGTCGGGGATGCCGTGGCCGTCGTCCTCGACGATGAGGCTGCGGATGCCGCCGGCGATCAGTTTGAGCTGGATCTGGCCCGCGCCGGCGTCCAGCGCGTTGTCCACGAGCTCGCGCACGACGGAGGCCGGGCGTTCGACGACCTCGCCGGCGGCGATCTGGGAGATCAGTTCATCGGGGAGTTCGCGGATCGCGCGCCGGCCCGCGGGGGCGCCGGTATCGAATGCTGCCGCGGCGTTCGCCGTCGGGGCGAGGGTGTCGTCCATGGGGGCGATTGTAGAAGGTGGCGCGATTCCGGGGCCGATCACAGCCGATCCGAGGGCTTGACTCCGGCTTGTCTCTGTTCGGTGGCGCACACCGAAATTCCGGGTCGAACGCTCTTCCGTTTCTTCACAAGCCCATAAGGAAGCGCCCGCCATAATCCGCGCCCATGGATCTGATGCACTTCCTCGTCGACTTCATCCTGCATGTCGACAAGCACCTCGCCGAGTTCGTCACCGCCTACGGCCTGTGGGTGTATGCGCTGCTCTTCCTGATCGTCTTCGTGGAGACCGGCCTCGTCGTGATGCCGTTCCTGCCCGGCGATTCGCTGCTCTTCGTGGTCGGCGCGCTGTGCGGGACGGGGGTGATGAGCCTGCCGGTGGCGATCGCCGTGCTGCTCGTCGCGGCCATCCTGGGCGACCAGTGCAACTACACGATCGGGCGTTACTTCGGGCCGAAGGTGTTCCAGTGGGAGCAGTCGCGCTTCTTCAACAAGCGCGCCTTCGATGCCGCGCATGAGTTCTACGAGAAGCATGGCGGCGTCACCATCATCCTCGCGCGCTTCATGCCCTTCATCCGCACCTTCGCGCCTTTCGTGGCGGGCGTCGCGGCGATGACCCGCAGCCGCTTCACCGCGTACAACGTCGCCGGCGGCGTGATCTGGGTCGTGGGTCTCACGATGGCGGGTTACCTCTTCGGCAACATCCCGTTCGTGCAGACCCATCTCAGCAAGATCATCTGGGCCATGATCCTGATCCCGGGCGTCATCGCGTTGTACGGTGGATGGCGCGCCTCGCGCGCGAAGACCACCACTGCCTGATCGACGCAGACAGCGAGCCCTGATACGGCGTACACCACGAGTGGTTGGGGACGGTGGTGCTGGGGGTTCAGGCGCTTGACGCCTGTGGCCCCCTGCACCAGCGGCCAACGCCCCGGTCGCCGCACGCAAGCGGTCTCCAAAGGGAAAACACCGACCCGCAGAGCGCGCAAACCCCGGGGGTGAGCTTCGTCATGGTGAATTCACAGGGCTATTCTCGCCCGCTGTTTTCACCGCCGATCACGCTCATGCAACACAGCATTCTCAGCAAGGCCATCACCGTGGCCCTGAGCTTGACCGCCGCGATCGCGGCGGCACCGACGCAGGCCCAACAGGCAGCGTCCACGACCGCTTCCGCCACAGCAGCAGCGGCGCCCGCGCCTGCCGTGACGCTGCTGCTGCGCGATCCCGCCGTGTCCGCACGCCACCTGGCCTTCGTGTACGGCGGCGACCTGTGGATCGCCAACCGCGACGGCACCCAGCCGCGCCGGCTCGCCGGTCATGCGGCCGGTGAATTCGCGCCGCGCTTCTCGCCCGACGGCCAGTGGATCGCGTTCTCCGCCGGCTACGACGGCAACACCGATGTCTACGTGATCGCCGCCGGTGGTGGTCAACCGCGCCGCCTGACCTGGCACCCGGCCGCCGATCAGGTGACCGGCTGGAGCCCCGATGGCAAGCGCGTGCTGTTCGCCTCCAACCGCGAGGTGCTGAACACCCGCAGCAAGCAGCTGTTCGAGGTGCCGGTGGACGGCGGCTTTGAACAGAAGGTCATGGAGGCCGTCGCCTACGAGGGCGTGTGGTCGCCCGACGGCACGCGCCTGGCCTACCGCCCGAACGGTTCCGCCTACTCCGGCCCGAGCGGCTGGCGCCAGAGCCGCGGCGGCTCGACGCCGCCGATCTGGATCATCGATCCCAAGGGCAAGACCTGGGAGGAGATCCCGCATGTCAACGGGACCGACAGCAACCCGATCTGGATGGGCGACGAGGTCGTCTTCATCTCCGATCGCAACGACGGCGCGGCCAACCTCTTCGCGTTCAACACGAAGACCAAGGCGCTGCGCCAGCTGACGAAGGAAACCGTCTGGGACGTGCGCAGCGCCGACGGCCGTGATGGCCGCATCGTCTACGAGGCGGGCGGACAGCTGAAGGAAGTGGGCATCGACGGCGGCGCGTCGCGCTTCCTGAGCATCGCGCTGAACGAGCCGAGCAACGAGGCACGCGTGCAGTGGAAGGACGCCGCCAAGACGATGACCGGCGCCTCGCTGTCGGCCACCGGCAAGCGCGTCGTGGTCAGCGCGCGCGGCGAGGTCTTCTCCGTGCCGGTGAAGGACGGCGTCGTGCGCAACCTGACGCAGACCTCCGGCGTGCGAGAGAAAGACGCCCTGTGGAGCCCCGACGGCCAGCAGGTCGCGTATGTCTCCGATGAGCCCGGCATGCGCCATCAGGTCGTGATCCGCGACCAGCTCGGCGACCAGGCTGCCAACAAGCCCACCCGCAAGCTGCTGCTGCCGGAGGCCGGCTACTACACGCTGCTCGCGTGGTCGCCCGACGGCGCGCGGCTGGTGCTGCAGGACAACCACCTGAACCTGTACCAGCTGGCGCTGACCGGCGCTCAGTCGGGCAAGCTGGCGAAGATCGACAGCAGCGAGCGCCGCGCCGGTTTCGACGTCGGCTTCTCGCCCGACGGCCGCTACCTGGCCTACACGGTGGTCGGCAAGAACTTCTTCAGCCAGGTCCGCATCGTCGACTTCCAGACCGGCCAGCAGCACACCGTCACCGACGGCCTGAGCCACGCGGGCCTGCCGGCGTTCTCGACCAAGGGCGACGTGCTGTTCTTCGCCGCGTCGATCAACTCGGGCCCGGCGCAGGTGGGCCTGGACATGTCCACGCAGGAACGCGCGGTGCGCATGGGCCTGTACGCGGCGGTGCTGCGCGCGGACGGCAAGTCCCCGCTCGAGCCCAAGGCCGGCGATGAAGACGGCAAGGACGGCAAGGACGGCAAGGACAAGAAGGCCGACGAGGACAAGAAGGACGACAAGTCCGAGAAGGGTGACAAGGCGGACAAGTCGGAGAAATCCGAGAAGGCCGACAAGGACGCCAAGGACGACAAGAAGTCCGACAGGAAGGACGACGGCAAGGACGTCAAACCCAAGGTCAAGCCGGTGCGCATCGACTTCGTCGGCCTGAAGGACCGCATCGTCGGTCTGCCGGTGTCGACCGCGCGTTACGACGACCTGGCGGTCGCGGACGACGGCGCGCTGTTCTACATCGAGCGCAGGCAGCCGGGCGTGTCCATCGACGCCGAAGGCGGCAACGGCGGCAAGGGCGACCTGTACCGCTTCGACTTCGAGGAGAAGAAGGCGAAGATGGTCAAGCCGCAGATCCAGGGCTACAGCCTGAGCCCCGACGGCAAGAAGATCCTGCTGAGCCCGGGCGGCGGTCGGCTTGAGATCGCCGATGCCAAGGAGAAGATCGACACCAAGAGCATCGACCTGTCGGGCCTGAAGACCCGCGTGGATCCGCGCGCCGAATGGCGCCAGATCTTCGACGAGACCTGGTGGATGGAGAAGGAGTTCTTCTACGACCCCAAGCTGCACGGCCTCGACTGGAACGGCATCTATCAACGCTACTCGCCGCTGGTGGCGGGCGTGCAGCGCCGCGAGGACCTGAACGATCTGCTGGTCGAGATGATCGGCGAGCTGCAGGTCGGCCACAACCGCGTGGGCGGCGGCGACGTGCACCAGGAGGGCCGTGTCGCGGTGGGTCTGCTGGGCGCGGACTTCAGCGTCGAGGGCGGCAAGTACCGCATCAAGACGATCTTCAAGGGCGACCGCTGGGATCCCTACCTGAAGGCGCCGCTGGCGGCGCCGGGCTTGGGCGTCAAGGAAGGCGACTATCTGCTGGCGGTCAACGGCCAGCCGGTGGACGGCGCGCACAACCTGTACCAGCAGTTGGAGAACACGGTCGGCAAGCAGGTGCAGCTGACGGTGTCGGCCAACGCGAACGGGCAGGGCGCGCGTCGCGTGACCGTGGAGCCGGTCGCGACCGAGGGTCGTCTGCGCCAGTGGGCCTGGATCGACCACAACCGCGAGGAAGTGGATCGCCTGAGCGGCGGGAAGATCGCCTACGTCTACATGCCCGACACGGCGGGTCCGGGCTTCCAGCATTTCAACCGGATGTTCTTCGGCCAGGTGGACAAGCCGGGGCTGATCGTCGATGACCGCCGCAACGGCGGCGGCCAGGCGGCGAACTACGTCGTCGAACTGCTGAACCGCAGCTACCTCGGCAGCTGGAAGGACCGCGACGGCCTGATCTACGACACGCCCGCAGGCGCCATCTACGGCCCCAAGGCGATGCTGATCGACCAGGACGCGGGTTCGGGCGGCGACTTCATGCCGTATGCGTTCAAGCGCACGGGCCTGGGCCCCTTGATCGGCAAGCGGACCTGGGGCGGCCTGATCGGCATCTCGGCGAACCCGGGCCTGATCGACGGCGGCGTCCTGGTGGTGCCGTTCTTCCGCTTCTTCACGCCGGAAGGCGAGTGGCGCATCGAGAACGAAGGCGTCTCGCCGGACATCGATGTCGACCTGGATCCGGTGGCGGTCAACGCCGGCCGCGATGTGCAGCTCGAAGCGGGCGTCGCGAGCGTCCTCGAACGCCTCAAGACCTGGAAGCCGATCCAGCGCACGGTTGCTCCGCCGATGCCGACGCAGGTCGGCAAGTAAGGCGTCTCGCTGATGCAGAACAGGACGGGGCTTCGGCCCCGTTTTTCATTGGAGCAAGGATGTGGCGAGCGCCAATGCCCCTAACGCGATTCTGACGAGCGCCGCAATCCCAACTGCCAGCCACGCCGACTTGAACGTCCCATCGGCCGCCTTGTGAGCGCGATGACAGCCCCGCAGGATGAGCCATGTGGGCAAGCTCAGGACGAGCCACACCGGCATGTGGGCCAGGAACTGCGAGATGACATCAGGCGGCGTGTGCCTCAGGCACCACCACCAGACGGCGGTCGCCGCCACGAAGAAGCCGAGCGTCAGTTGACGTGCACGCGCCGATGCCGTTTGCAGATTGGTGAACGCCAGAACGCCCGCCGCGGGCGGTCCGCCGATGAACCCCGCCAGCAGGATCGAGCCGAACCCGAACAGCGGCCGGGGCGCCGCGGGCTGATCGTCGAGCACCGTCACAGCGCGCGATGTCTTGCGGCGAGCGGCGGGTTCTTCGCGAAGTACCGCGCGATGCCCGTCGCCAGCGCCTTGACCAGGTCGTCCTGGTAGTCCGGGTCGCGCAACCGGGCTTCTTCCTCGGGGTTGGAGATGAAGGCCGTCTCCACCAGGATGGACGGGACGTCCGGCGCCTTCAGCACCGCGAAGCCGGCCTGCTCGACGCTGCCCTTGTGCAGCTTGGCCAGCTTGCCGATCTGCCCCAGCACCTCGCCGCCCAGCTTCAGGCTGTCCTTGATCTGCGCCGACGTGCTCATGTCCAGCATCGCGCGCAGCACGCCGGCATCCTTGACGACCTTGGTGTTCACGCCGCCGATCACGTCGGCCGCGTTTTCCTTGTCGGCCATCCAGCGCGCGTTGGTCGAGCTCGCGCCGCTGGTCGACAGCGCGAAGACCGAGGCGCCCCGCGCCTTCGGCGTGATGAACGCGTCCGCGTGGATCGACACGAACAGGTCGGCCTGCACGCGCCGCGCCTTGCGCACGCGCTCGTTCAGCGGGACGAAGAAGTCCGCGTCGCGCGTCATCATCACGCGGATGCGCGGGTTGGCGTTCAGCCGGTCGCGCAGCTTCTTGCCGATCGCCAGCACCACGTCCTTCTCTCTCAGGCCCGTGGGGCCGATCGCGCCCGGATCCTCGCCGCCGTGGCCGGGATCGATCGCGATCACGATCAGCCGGTCCAGCTTGGTCTGGCTCATCTCCGGCGCCACTTCCTTGAGCGGCGGGGAGGGCGGCGGCGGGGTGTCGATCTTCGCGATCGCGGTCGAGCTGGCGGGACGTTGCGGCGGCGTCGCAGCGGCGCTCGCGGCCTGCTCGGCCGACGAGGCCGCCGTCAGCGGCCGGTCGATGCGGCCAATCAGCTCGCCCAGCGCGTCGTTCACCGACTGCGCCGCAGCGGTCTCCGCGGCTTCCTTGCCGCGCACCAGGTCCAGCAGCGGATCACGCTCGCGCGTGGGGTACAGGTCCAGCACCAGCCGGTTCTGGTAGGCCGCCACAGGTTCGATCGTGAACACCTGCGGCGCCACCGTCTGCTTCAGGTCCAGCACGATGCGCACCACGCGCGGCTGGTTCTGACCCACGCGCACGCCCGCGATGAACGGGTCGTCGGGCTTGACCTTGCCCAGCAGTTCCTTCAAGCCCGCGTTCAGCTCGAGCCCGTCGATGTCGATGACGAGCCGGTCCGGATTCGCCGCCATGAAGCTCTTCGCGGCCAACTGACGATCGGACTCGATGGTCACGCGCGTGTAGTCGCTCGCCGGCCACACGCGCACCGCGACGATGTTGGTGGCGCTCGCCGCCAGCGCCGGCGCGGCGGGCAGCACGGAGAAGCTCAGCACCGTCGCGCCCATGCGTCCCAGGGCCTTGCGGCGGCTCCGCGAGGGCAGGTCGGCGAGCGTCGGCGTCGTGTCGACGGTCGTGTCCGCGGTGGAGGAGGGCAGGCCGGTCATGTCTCCGTTCATGTCTGCGTTCATGTGAGGCGTGGCGGTTGCGGTCGGATCAGTGGGAAGGTCCGGCCAGTTGCCGGTCCAGCTCGACCAGCAAATCCTGACCCCGCACCGTGTGCGCTTCGGCCCGAACGTCGCGGCTGTCGTCGTCGTTGACCGACAGGAACAGCCGCAGGTCCGGCGCGGGCAGCATGCCGGCGGCCTTCTCGGGCCATTCGCTGAGCTTGAGCCCCGGCGCGGCAAAGAGGTCGCGGAAGCCCGCGTCCTCCCACTCGCGCGGATCGCTGAAGCGGTAGAAGTCGAAATGATGGGCGGGTCGGCCGGACAGTCCCGGCGGGGCGTAGTCTTCGACCACCGCGTAGCTCGGGCTCTTGATGCGGCCGGTGACGCCCAGCGCGCGCAGCAGATGACGGACCAGGCTGGTCTTGCCGGCCCCCAGGCCGCCGTCGAGTTCGACGCTCAGGTCCGCGATCTGCGGACACCTGGCCAACGCCTGTGCGAAACGTTCGCAGGCGGCCTCATCGGGCCAACGGTACGGGCGGGTTTCTAGAATGCTCAACTGCGATGAATTCCCTGGTCAACACCCCACGGCCCGACGCGTCCTCCGACGACCCGTCCGGCCCCTCCCGAGACCCCGACGCGCTGCAGGCGCTGATGGTCGAGGTCCGCGCCTGGGCGCTTGAGTTCGGATTCTCACAGATTGGGGTGGCCCACGTCGATCTGAGCGATGCGGAAGCCGGCCTGCAGGCCTGGCTGGACGCCGGTTTCCATGGCGAGATGCAGTACATGGCCGCCCACGGCCTCAAGCGCGCCCGGCCCGCCGAGCTGGTGCCGGGCACGATCAGCATCCTGACCGCGCGCATGGACTACCTGCCCGAGGCCGCCGGCGACGACTGGCAGGACCGCGAATGGGCCGCGATGCGCGATCCGTCGCGCGCGCAGGTCTCGCTGTACGCCCGCGGCCGGGACTATCACAAGGTGCTGCGCCAGCGGCTGCAGCAGCTGGCCGACCGCATCCAGGACCGCGTCGGGACGATGGGCCATCGCGTGTTCACCGACTCCGCGCCGGTGCTGGAGGTCGAGCTCGCGAGCCGCTCCGGCATCGGCTGGCGCGGCAAGCACACGCTGACGCTGCACCGCGACAGCGGCTCGATGTTCTTCCTCGGCGAGATCTACCTCGACCTCGAGCTGCCGGCCAGCGAGCCGGTCACCGCGCATTGCGGCCAGTGCCGCGCCTGCCTGGACGCCTGTCCGACCGGGGCGATCATCGCCCCATACCGGCTCGACGCGCGGCGCTGCATCAGCTACCTGACGATCGAGCAGGACGGGCCAATTCCCATCGAGTTCCGCGAGGCGATCGGCAACCGCATCTACGGTTGCGACGACTGCCAGCTCGCCTGTCCGTGGAACAAGTTCGCGCGCAGGAATGCGCTGCCCGACTTCGACTGGCGCGAGCCGCTGGGGAACGCGTCGCTGCTGAGCCTGTTCGCCTGGGACGAGGCGACCTTCCTCAAGCGCACCGAAGGTTCGGCTATCCGCCGCATCGGCCATGCGCGATGGCAGCGCAACATCGCCGTGGCGATGGGCAACGCGCTGAGGCAAGACCTGACGCCGGACCTGCGCGCGCAGATGCGCGCCGCGCTGGAAGCCGCGTCGCAGGACGCGACGCCTCTGCTCGCGGAGCACATTTCCTGGGCGCTCGATTCCTGATGTCCTGACGCCTTGGCGACCACGCGGGCCGCTGCGGGCCGCTGCGGCGCGATGCGATGCCGATGAATGCTGGCATCGTCGTCATGCGAACTGAATGACACCCCCGGAACACTGCGAAGGCTCGGCCCATCAACGGCGCCATCGAGTCCACCATGTTCCGGGAGAAGACCGTGCACCCCACACGCCGACAATTCGTCGCAGGCGCCGCCGCCACCATCGCTGCGGGCGCCGCGCCGCTGGTGGGCGCGCAGCCGTCGGAATCGACCCTGTCCCGGGTCAGGCGCACCGGCAGCTTGCGGCTGGGCGTCGTCCCCGGTGCCGTCCCGTACGCCGTGAAGGACCTGGTCTCGGGCGAGTACCAGGGCTTCTGCATCGACCTGGGCCGGGACCTGGCGCGCCATCTCCAGGTCGACGTGACCTGGGTCGACACCAGCTGGGGTAACGCGATCCTGGACCTGCGCACCGACAAGGTCGACGCGCACTTCGGCCTCGCCCCGACGGCGCAGCGGCGCCAGGCCGTCGATTTCACGGAGCCCCTGTTCAACAACATGAACAGCGTCGTGGCCAGGAAGGGCCTGCAGTTCCAGACCTGGGCCGACATCGACCGGCCCGGCGTGACCGTCGCGGTGGACGTGGGATCGAGTCATGACCAGCTCGCCACGCGCCTGCTGAAGCAGGCGGACGTGCGACGCTTCGATTCGATCGCCGCCGCCACCCTGGCCGTGCAGAGCGGCCGGGCCGACTGCCAGATCCTCGCGATCCTGCTGTCCACCGCGCTGGTGGCGAAGCGGCCTGACATCGGCCACCTCGTGCTGCCCACGCCCTACGACACCGCACCCTCGTGCATCGGCGTCCGTCAGCAGTCCGATCCCCGGTTCGTGCAGGTGCTGAATGCCTGGATCGCCGAGGCCCGCGCCAGCGGCCGCGTACGGGCCGCACTCGTCGCCAACATGCACAGGCTGGCCAAGGTCTCGGTCGACAGCTTCCCGCCGCAGGTCCGGATTTGAACCGTCGCGACCGGCCGCTCGGCCGACCGCTCAGCCGGCATCGCTGAGCGGCCGGGACCGGCAGCACCAGCATGTACCAGTGGGACTTCGCTTCCCTGTGGCAATACCGGGGCCTCGTCGCCGGGGGCGTGCTCACGACGCTCCTGTACACGGTGGTCGTCATCCTCACCGGCCTGCCGCTGGGCGTGCTTGCCGGCCTCGGACAGCTCTCCTCCCATCGCCTGCTGGCGGGCGCGTTGCGCGCCTACGTCGAGGTGTTCCGCTGCACACCGGTGCTGGTCCAGCTCGTGTGGTTCTACTACGCGCTGCCCGTCATCCTGGGCATCGAGCTGGCGCCCGGAACGGCGGCCGTCCTCTGCCTGACGCTCTATGGCGGCGCCTTCTACGCCGAGATCGTCCGCGCCGGTGTCCAGTCCATCGCCGTGGGTCAGCAGGAGGCCGGCCTGGCGCTGGGGATGACCCGGGGTCAGGTGTTGCGCAGCATCGTCCTGCCGCAAGCCTTCCGGCGCATGGTGCCGCCGCTGGTCAGCCAGTCCATCCTGCAGTTCAAGAACACCTCGCTGCTGTCGGTCCTGGCCATCCCGGACCTGCTTTACCAGGGCCAGGTCATCGCGCATGAAACCTATCGCCCGATGGAGATCTACACGCTGATCGCGGTCGTCTACTTCCTGATGCTGCTGCCCGCCACGCTGCTCGCAAGGCGCCTTGAAGCCTCCGCCGTGCGGGCATCCGGCGGACTCAGTCCTCGATCGCCTTCCTGAACGCCGCGATGAAGTCCGCGACCGGCTGCGGCGAACGCAGCCCCTGCGGCTGGACGGCGCGCACCTCGACCGGCACTTCCGGCAGCAGCGTGCGGATGTGCAGGTCGCCGCCGCTGGCCTGCGCGGTGAACGAATCGATGATGGCGGGCCCGAATCCCTGCTCGGCCATCACCATCGCGATGTGGTGCGTCTGCACCGTGATGCCGGCGCGCGGCGACAGCGCCAGCCGCGCCCACTGGTCGGCGAGCACGGCGCCCAGCGGATCGCGCTCGTCGATGCGGATGAAGGGTTCGCGCAGCAGGTCCTGGAGCGCCACCGTCGTGCGACGGTCCGCCGCCGCCTTGCCCCGAGGCGACGCGCACACCAGCCGCCCCGTGGCGACGAGTTCGTCCGACAGCGCCGCGTGGGACGGACGCCCGTACACGATGCCCACGTCGCCCTCCTGCAGCAGCATCGCCCGCGCGATGTCGTTGGAGTGCAGCGTCCGCACGCTGATCGGCAGGTCGCGATAGCGTCGCCGGAAGGCCTTCAAGGCTTCGGGCAGGGCCTTCACCGCCAGCGAGGGCACGATCAGGATGCGGAAGCCCTGACCCTCGCCGGTGCCCAGCGCCGTGGCCATGCGCCGCACCGATTCGAGCTGGGACATCAGCGCCTGCACCTCGGGGTAGAGCGCCTGCGCCTCGCGCGTCGGCATCAGGCGCCGCCGTTGCCGCGTGAACAGCGCGTACCCCAACTGCAGCTCGGCCAGCTGCAGCGACTGGGTCACCGCCGGCTGGGTGACATGCAGCAGCTTCGAGGCCGCGCTCACGGAGCCGGTCAGCATGACCGCGTGGAAGACCTCGATGTGCTTCAGGCGCATGGATGCGGGCAGGCGACGAACATAAGCCCAGCTTATACGAAGCGGCGCGATGCCGATGCACGCCGGCACCGATGGTCACTATCGTCGAGCCCATGCAAACTCCACCTCTCCCGACAAAGGAAACCGCCATGAAGATGCCCGCTCCCCGTGCCGTCGCCGTGTCCTTCGCCTCGATGGCGTCGATCGCCGTCTGTGCCCTGACCGCGGGGCCCGCCGCGGCGCAGCCCGCGGGCACGCTCGAGAAGGTGAAGGCCGCCGGCGTCATCACCGTCGCGTACCGGGATTCCTCGATCCCGTTCTCCTACCTCGGCGCGGACGGGCAGCCGACCGGCTTCGGCTGGGAGATCTGCGGCAAGGTCGTGGAGCAGGTGAAGAAGGCCACCGGCCGCGCCGACCTGAAGGTGGCCACGCAGTCCGTGACCTCGCAGAACCGCATCCCGCTGCTGGACAACGGCACCATCGACATCGAGTGCGGTTCCACCACCAACAACAGCGACCGCGCCAAACAGGTGGACTTCGCGATCAACTACTTTTACACGGGCACGCGGCTGCTGGTGAAGTCCAGCTCGCCGATCAAGACCTTCGCCGACCTCAAGGGGCGCAAGGTCGTGTCGACCACCGGCACGACCAACTACCAGGTGATGCGGCGGATGAACCAGGAGCAGAACCTGGGCTTCGAGCTGATCAGCGCCAAGGACCACGCCGACGCCGCGCTGCTGGTGCAGTCGGGCCGGGCGGACGCCTTCGCGATGGACGACATCCTGCTGTACGGGCTGCGCGCCGGCGCGCTCAATCCGGCCGAGCTCGCGGTGGTCGGCGATCCGGTGCAGGTCGAGCCCTACGCGATCATGGTCCGCAAGGACGACGTCGCGTTCAAGAAGCTGGTCGACGCCACGCTGACGGGGCTGATGAAGAGCGGGGAGTTCGAGGCGCTCTACAAGAAGTGGTTCCAGTCGCCGATCCCGCCCAAGGGCATCACGCTGGGCGCGACCATGAGCCGCGAGCTGCAGGAGAACCTGCAGGCGCTGTCGGACAAGCCCGCGCGCTGATCCCCGGACGGTCCCGAGATGACGCACACCACACCGCGCGCCGCGCGCGGCGCGGGCGCAGCCTTGCCCGCCGCACCAGGCATCGTCGGCATCCTCGGCGGTATGGGGCCGCTGGCGACCGTCGACTTCATGCGCAAGCTGCTGGACGCCACGCCGGCCGCCACGGACCAGGAGCACATCCCCGTCGTGGTGAGCAGCATCCCGCAGGTGCCCGACCGCACGGCGGCCTTCCGCGGCGAGGGCGAGTCGCCGCTGGCCGCGATGATCGTCAGCGGTCGGCGCCTCGCCGCGGCGGGCGCGGGCGTGGTGGTCGTGCCGTGCAACACCGCGCACCTGTGGTTCGACGACCTCGAGCAGGCGCTGGGACTGCCGATGATCCATCTCGTCGATGCGGCGATCGCGGAGGCGCTGGCCCTCGTGCCCGAAGGCGGCAAGGTGGGGCTGCTGTCGACCGACGCGACGCTGGCCTCCGGCCTCTACCTGAACCGCAGGCCGCCGCAGGGCAGGGCCGTGCAATGGCTGCTGCCCACGGCGGCCGAGATGATCGAGCTGATCGAGCCGGCCATCGCGGAGGTCAAGGCGGGACAGCTCGCGGCAGCGGCGCCGCGACTGGCCGCGGCCGCGTTGCGCCTGCGGGCACGGGGCGCGCGCGCGCTCGTGCTCGGATGCACCGAGATCCCGCTGGTGCTCGATGAGCCGTCGGCCGGACTGCCGGTGATCGATGCGACCGCGGCGCTGGCGCGCCGGGCCGTTGAATGGGCGACGCGGGGAGGCCTCCCGGACCACGGCCGCTGATCGACATCGGAACTCCCGAACGCCGCCTCAGGCCGTGCCGGGGGTTTCCCGCCCCTGCGACGCGGTCTCTACGTAGTTCCGCTAGGCCGGGCCCGTCGGCGACATACTTAAGCTGTTCCGATCACGTTATCCATTGTTCACAAGACGAGGAGCCCAATGAACCGTCGCTCGATCCTCCAACACGGCCTGCTGCTGAGCACGCTGTCGCTGTCCTGCGCCGTCGCGCTGGCCCAGTCCTATCCGACCAAGCCGGTGAAGCTGGTGGTGCCGTTCGCGCCGGGCGGCACGACCGACATCGTGGCCCGCGTCGTCGCGCAGCACATCAACGGTCCGCTCGGCCAGACCATGATCGTCGAGAACAAGGCCGGCGGCGGCGGCATCATCGGCGCCAACGACACGGCCAAGTCCGCGCCGGACGGCTACTCGCTGGGCGTGGCCACCGTGTCCACCACGGCCACGAATCCAGCGATCAATCCCAAGACGCCGTACAACCCGCTGACGGACTTCACGCCCATAATCAACCTCGCGGCCACGCCCAACGTGATCGCGGTGCATCCGTCCTTCCCGGCCAAGGACTACAAGGCCTTCGTCGCCGAACTCAAGAAGAGCCCGGGCAAGTACAGCTACTCGACGTCGGGCACGGGCGGCATCGGCCACCTGCAGATGGAGCTGTACAAGAGCCTGACCGGCGTCTTCGTCACGCACATCCCGTACCGCGGCGCGGGCCCCGCGCTGAACGACACCGTCGCCGGCCAGGTGCCGATGATCTTCGACAACCTGCCGTCCGCGCTGCCCTTCATCAAGGACGGCCGCCTGATCGCGATCGCCGTGGCGGCGCCGCAGCGCCTGGCCGTGCTGCCCAACGTGCCGACCTTCAAGGAGCTCGGCCTGGAGCCCGTGAACCGCATGGCCTATTACGGCATCCTCGGCCCGAAGAACCTGCCCAAGGAAGTCGTCGCCAAGATCAACGAGGCCGCCCGCAAGACCGTCGAGATGCCCGAGGTCAGGAAGCGCATCGAGGAGACCGGCTCCATCGTGATCGGCAATACGCCGGAGCAGTTCTCCGAGCAGATCAAGGCCGAGTACGCGGTCTACAAGAAGGTCGTCGAGCAGCAGAAGCTCAAACTCGACTGAGCCCGCCGGCTCGACAACGGAAAAGGGCGTCCCGAGGGACGCCCTTTTTGCCATCAGGCTGGGGCTCAGAACAGCTTGCCCACGCCCAGGCCGTTCACCACGTTGCCCATCATGGGACCGGCGACTGCGCCGAGGACGTTGCTCAGCAGGCCACCGCCGGACGAACCCGCGCCGTTGCCACCCGTGATAGCACCCAGCAGTTGCGGAGCCAACGCACCAATTGCACCAATCATCATCTTCTCCTTGAAGAAGCCGCCGCGCGATCGGGAGGTCGCCACGGTGCCGCGAAGCACAACCGGTTGTCCCGACGCGCGGCGGCCTGAAATCAGGTCGCGGCACGAATCCCCTAGTGCGGATGGGGGGCGGTCGGGGTCAGGCTTGAAGCTGCCGCCTATCCATCGACGACTGCTGCAAATGAGGGATGGCCTCCTCAATCCGTCTTGAATCCGCCTCGACCGCCGGGGATGCGAATTCCGGATCATGAAAAGACTTTGCCGGCATGCAAAAAACCGGCGTGCTGCAGTGCCGCAAGATTTCTCATCATGGAAGACCTACTCTCACGATACGGTTTTCGTTTTGCAAGTTGTTGATTTTAAAGAATTAAAAAATCAGTCTTATATAAGACATCGGGCGACACGCCGGAAGGCGGGACGACTAGATTTGAGTCATCGGTTTAGCAACTTCACTCGAACCATCAGGAGCTCACCATGACGACCTTGACCCGCGAACAGCAGATCGCCGCCCTCGAAAAAGACTGGGCGGAAAACCCCCGGTGGAAGGGCATCCAGCGCGGCTACACGGCGGCCGACGTGGTCCGCCTGCGCGGCTCCATCAACATCGAGCACACGCTGGCCAAGCGCGGCGCCGAGAAGCTGTGGAACCTCGTGAACACCGAGCCCTTCATCAACTCGCTGGGCGCGCTCACCGGCAACCAGGCCATGCAGCAGGTCAAGGCCGGCCTGAAGGCGATCTACCTGTCGGGCTGGCAGGTCGCCGGCGACGCCAACAGCAACGGCGAGATGTACCCCGACCAGTCGCTGTACTCGGTGGACTCGGTGCCGAAGGTGGTCAAGAAGATCAACGCCACCTTCAAGCGCGCCGACGAGATCCAGTGGAGCGAAGGCAAGAGCGACATCGACTACTTCGCCCCCATCGTGGCGGACGCGGAAGCCGGTTTCGGCGGTGTGCTGAACGCCTTCGAACTGATGAAGTCCATGATCGAGGCCGGCGCCTCGGGCGTGCACTTCGAGGACCAGCTGGCGGCCGCGAAGAAGTGCGGCCACATGGGCGGCAAGGTGCTGGTGCCCTCGCGTGAAGCGGTGGCCAAGCTGGTCGCGGCGCGTCTGGCCGCCGACACGATGGGCGTGCCCACCGTGCTGCTGGCCCGCACCGACGCCGAAGCCGGCGATCTGGTCACCAGCGACATCGACGACAACGACAAGCCCTTCTGCACCGGCGAGCGCACCGTCGAAGGCTTCTACCGCACCCGCAACGGCCTGGAACAGGCCATCAGCCGCGGCTTGGCCTACGCGCCGTACGCCGACATGATCTGGTGCGAGACGGGCAAGCCGGACCTGGCTTTCGCCAAGGCTTTCGCCGAAGCCATCCACGCGAAGTTCCCGGGCAAGCTGCTGGCCTACAACTGCTCGCCGAGCTTCAACTGGAAGAAGAACCTGGACGACGCCACCATCGCCAAGTTCCAGCGCGAGCTGGGCGCGATGGGCTACAAGTTCCAGTTCATCACGCTGGCCGGTTTCCACAGCCTGAACTACTCGATGTTCAACCTGGCCTACGGTTATGCGCGCAACAACATGAGCGCGTTCGTGGAACTGCAGGAAGCTGAATTCGCCGCCGCCGAGAAGGGCTTCACCGCCGTGAAGCACCAGCGCGAAGTGGGCACGGGTTACTTCGACGCGGTCACCACCACGATCGAAGCGCAGGCGTCGACCGCGGCGCTGAAGGGCTCGACGGAGGACGAACAGTTCTTCGACGCGAAGCACGGCTGATCCGCCGCGCCGCAGGCCCCGCCACCGCGGGGCCATGAAGCCGAAGGGGCTGCCGCGAGGCAGCCCCTTTTTCATCATGCCGCGTCATGTCGGCGGCGGGGTCGGGTCATGCGGCCGACGGCGGCGGATCGGTGCGCGCGCGGCGGGCCACCAGCAGGTGGGCCAGGTCGGTCAGCGCATCGCGGGTGTCGGCGCGCCCGAAGCGGTCGACCGGCGTGAGGTAACGCGCCAGGGTCTCGTTGTGATGCTTCAGGTAGACGGCCTTGGCCGCGGGGTGCGCGTCGAGGTGCGCGAAAAAGCGCTCGTCCGCCCGCAGCGTCTTCAGTCGCCGCCCGTCGGCATCGCGGAACAGCGCCTGCGTGCCGGGATCGCGT
Organism: Mitsuaria sp. 7; assembly: GCF_001653795.1. Taxonomy (NCBI): domain Bacteria; kingdom Pseudomonadati; phylum Pseudomonadota; class Betaproteobacteria; order Burkholderiales; family Sphaerotilaceae; genus Roseateles; species Mitsuaria sp. 7. The sequence goes on along the minus strand of NZ_CP011514.1, from coordinate 2,428,474 downwards.
CGACGGGCCAGGTCGGTGGCCGTCGCGAAGAGCACGTCCCGCTGGAACACCGGGAGTCGTTGGATGAGCGCGCTCGCGGGATGCTGCAGCAGCTCGGCCGACAGGCGTTCGTGGAGCTCGCGGACCGGTCCCTCGAACCAGTCCTCCGGATAGTGCGTCCTGCGCCACTGGTGCAGCCGCTCGACCCCCGCGGGCAGCAGGGGCGACGCCCGCCGCCGTCCCCCGTTGCGGTCGAGCAGCCGGCGGTAGCGCACGTGCGGGGCGCGGGGCGGTCCGCCGGCGTCGAGGTCTTCGTCCTTCAGCACGGCCAGGATGTCGCGCCACAGGCGCGTGCGGACGAGCTGATCCTGGTGGCCGTCGAACTGCCCGGCCACCTCCCGCAGCACGCGGTCGAGCGGGGCCTCGCGCAGGCGCTGGCCCAGGTTGCCCAGACGCATCTGCGCCTTGACCGGCTCGACGGTGCGTTCGCCGAGGTAGCGCTGGCGATGGGTCTCATTGACGCTGGTGCAGATGCTTGCGCCTATCGTGAGCAGGGCGCCCGGCACCGCGAGCGGCAGCGCGACCGGCGGGCAGGCGAGGCTCGAGACACTGGATCCCAGCATCAGGCCCTGACCGGCGGTGAGCATGGCATCGCAGACCTGGCTCCGCGTGCTGTCCGAAAGCCGGAAGCGGGTGTCCTGCGCATGGAGCTCGCGGGTGCGCGGGGGGAGGTCCGCGGCGATCGCCTGCAGGGCCGCGCGGTCCCGGCGGATCTGGCGGTGCTGCGCGAGGTGGAGACGGTCGTTGAGGACACCGGCCACGCCCTGCGCCGCCTGCGCGCCCATCATGATCCCGGCCGTCGCGGCGTCGAGCGCGCGCTCCACCGCATGGGCCGCGACCTGACCGGCCCCATGACCCGATGCCTGCGCGGCCGCGCCTCCCGCGGTCGCGGCACAGGCGCCGGCGGAGACGACCATGCCGCTCGCCATGCCCGGCATGCCGATGCCGGTGAACAGCGCTGCGGTGCGGCCCCGCTTGGCCTGCCCCTGTTCGTCGCCGAGCTTGCGCGCCAGGTGGTGCTGGTAGGACGCGTCGGGCGCTTCGAGGCGCCGGTTGCACTCGAAGCGGGCGGCGATGACGTCTGCCGCCTCGCGGTTGAAGTCCTCGGCCAACCTGGCGCTGCCGGGACGGCGATGCCACTTGCTGACGACGTTGTGCTTGAGCAGAGGAAGGAAGCCCCGGGCGCGATGCTGCTGGCGCTCCTCGAAACGGAGGACGCCGAGCCGGTGCAGCGTCTCCAGCCGCGCGAGTTCGTCGTCGGGGCGGCCCCCGGGTTCGTCGGCTTGGCCGTCGTCGTGCCTGAGCGCCTCGATGAGCCACTGCTGCTGGTCCAGCGTCTGTCGCACGCTGTCGGGGTAGGCCTTCGCGTAGCCCGCCTGCGCGGACTGCACGGCACCCTTCGCGGAGATCGCCACCAGAGGGAAGAGCAGCGCCAGCAGGCCGATCTCGATGTAGGGCTGCTGGGCCTGCGAGAAGCCGGCCGGAAAGGCCCCGGCCACGTCGTCCGGGCCGTCCAGGTTGCGCAGCCTCGCCATCATCCGCAGCAGCGACAGGAGGCCCGACCCCGAGAAGTCGTCGATGACCTTGGGTCGCGAAGAGGGGAAGCAGCGCCCCAGGGTGACGCTCGCCGGATCTTCCGGCGGCAGGGAGGCGGCGCTGGGAACGCCGGACGGGGAGAGGGCAGGCATGGCGCGTCTTCCAACAGGAGGCTGCGCCGCGCACGGATGCGCCGGGGCGGCAGTCCTCCGTTCATTGATCGGGAGGGTCAGGCCTGGCGCGTGATCGCGGCTGGGCGGGACGTAGTGCCTCGGCACCCCGTCTTGTTCAGCGCGTCGTGGTGCGGGCGCTCGCGTTCAGCGCGTCGCTGTTTCCGCGGGTCTTGCGCTGCGATCGCGCTGCCGCCACTCCTGGATCAGTTCGACCACCGCATCCGGATCGGCGGGCTTGACCAGGTGCACATCGAAGCCGGCTTCATGCGCACGGCGGCGATCGTCCTGCTGGCCGTAGCCGGTGAGCGCGATCAGCAGCCAGTCCGTCCCGCCGGGCAGGGTGCGCAGGCGGCGGGCGACTTCGTACCCGTCCAGGCCGGGCAGGCCGATGTCGAGCAGCACGACCTGCGGCGCCCACGACGTCGCGGCGTCCAGCGCGCTGGGACCGTCGAGCTGCACCGTGGTCTCGAAGCCCGCAAGTTCGAGGAACACCGCCATCGAGTCCGCCGCGTCGCGGTTGTCGTCGACGACCATCACGCGGCAGGGACCTTCGTCCTCACGGACGTCCTCGCGACTGTCAGCGGCCGCGACGCGCTCCACGGGAACGACGGGCGCGACTGGTGCCTCGACGGGTGCCTCCTGCGTCTCGTCCAGGGCGGCGGGCAGGCGCACCGTGAACTCCGAGCCGTGGCCGGGACCTTCGCTGCGGGCCACCACCTGCCCGTGATGGAGCTGCACGAGACGCTGCACCAGCGTCAGGCCGACGCCCAGGCCGCCCTGGTTGCGATCGAGTCCGCGCGGTCCCTGTTCGAACAGGTCGAACACGTGGGGCAGCAACGAAGCATCGATGCCGCGTCCGTTGTCGCGCACGGTCAGCACGAAGGCGCCTTCGTGGCCGGCATGGCTCGAGTGACCCATTTGACCCGTGTGGCCCGTGTGATCCGTGTCCTCCTGCACCAGCGCCAGCTCGATGCAGCCTTCGGTGCCGGTGTACTTGCACGCGTTGTGCAGCAGGTTGGTCACGACCTGGATCAGCCGTGCCGCGTCGCCGCGCACGCGCGCCGGGCGATCGGGCAGTTGCAGGCGCAACTGCTGCCCCTGCGCCGCGATCAGCGACTGCACCGGCTCCAACCCGTGGCGCACGATGTCGCGCAGATCGACGGTCTCGTTCTTCAGCACGATCTTGCCCTGGCTGATGCGCGCCACGTCGAGGAGCTCGTCGACCAGCCGCGTCAGGTGCCGGGCCTGGCGGTCCGTCACCGCGACCGCCTCGCCGAGGCGGCGGTCGCGATCGCGCATGTCGTCGTTGCTCTTGCTGTTGCTGTTGCTCTCGACGTCTCCGCCGCGACCGGACGCATCGGACAGCGTCCGCATGACCTCGATCGCATTGCGGATCGGCGCCAGCGGATTGCGCAGCTCGTGCGACAGCATCGCGAGGAACTCGTCCTTGCGCCGGCTCGCTTCGAGCAGTCCGGCCTCGGCCTGTCGGCGTTCGACGATCTCGGCCTGCAGCGCGCCGTACAGCCGCGCGTTCTCGAAGGCGATCGCGGCGCGGCCCGCCAGTTCCTCCAGCGTCGGCCAGTCGGGGGGCTGATGCGGGTCGGCCAGCAGCAGGCCGCCGAGCACGCGCTCGCCGGCCACCAGCGGGAGCACGACGCCGCTGGCGGTGTCGCGGCGCAGCGGCGCGCGCGGCGGGGGCTCGTCGTCGGAGGTGCCGGGCGGCAGGGTGGGGGCGAAGGTCGTCATCGCCGGTATCGCCGGTATCGCTGCCGTCGCGGCCGAGGGGCCGGGCAGCAGGGCCGGCATCATCTGCTCGATCGCGTCGCGCGTGGCGTTGTAGAGCACCTCGGACAGCATCTGCTCGCGGCCTTCGACGAACAGGCCGGGCTCGCCGGCCGCGGTCGGAGCGTCGCCGCGCAGCACGCGCTCGTGGCCGTGGCCCGCGTCGCGCAGCCACAGCAGCGCGCGCGGCGCGAAGTTGGGCACCAGCAGCGCGAGCAGGCGTCGCATCGCGACGTCCGCGTCCAGCGAGTCCGCCAGTTCGCGACCCGCCTGCGCCAGGAAGATGGAGCGCCGCGTGTTCTCCTCGGCGGCGCGCTGCGCGGCCTCGGCGCGCGCGATCGCGATGCGCTCCAGCGCCTGCTGGCGCAGCCGCTGCTGCATGATGAACAGGTCGACGAAGACCCGCACCTTGCTGCGCAGCACGTCGGGGATCACCGGCGAGAGGATGTAGTCGACCGCGCCCAGCGAGTAGCCCTGCGCCGTCTGCAGCTCGTCCGCATACGCGGTGACGAAGATGATGGGCGTGTGCGCCGAGCGCCGGTAGCCTCGGATCAGCCGGGCCGTCTCCAGGCCGTCGATGCCCGGCATGTTGACGTCCATCAGGATCACGGCGAACTGCTGGCGCAGCACCTCGCGCAGCGCCTCGCTGCCCGAGCGCGCGATGACCAGGTGCTGGTCGAGGTCGGCCAGGATGGTCTCGAAGACGAGCAGCTTCTCCGGCAGGTCGTCCACGATCAGGATGCTGGCGCGCTCCGCCGCGTCCGGCGTCGCGTAGCCGTCGAAGAGGGCGCTCAGCGGCATAGCCAGCCTCGCAGCACGGTCAGCATGTTGGCGGGGTCGACGGGCTTGGACAGGTAGTCCCAGGCGCCGGCCTCGATGCACTTCTGGCGGTCGCCCTTCATCGCCTTGGCGGTGACGGCGACCATGGGCAGCTCGCGTCCGCGCGGCAGGCGGCGGATCTGCTGCATGGTCTCCAGGCCGTCCATCTCCGGCATCATGATGTCCATCAGCACGATGTCGATGGAGGGGTCCTCCTGCACGATGCGGATCGCCTCGCGGCCGTTGTCGGCCGAGACGATGACCATGCCGTGCGAGTCCAGCACCGTGGCCAGCGCGAAGATGTTGCGCATGTCGTCGTCGACGATCAACGCCTTCTTGCCGACCAGCGGACAGCTGACCTCCTGCGCGTCGAGCAAGGCCTGACGCTCGCCGTCGCCCATGTCGGCCGGCGCGCGATGCAGGGCCAGCGCCACGGCCGCGAGCGCGGCATCGGTCCCGCTGGCCGTGCGCACCGGCAGGCCGTGCGGGCGCGTCCAGCGGCGCGCCGCGGCGAGGTCGTCGGACGCCACCTCGGCCGCACCCGCCATGCCCGCCGTACCCGCCGTACCCGCCGTTCCTGAGGCGGCGCTGGCGTTCAGCGCCACCACCGGCAGCGGCAGCGTGCCGGGCCGCTGCTCGAGCGCGTCCAGCACGTCCTGCGGACCGAAGGCGCTCGCGACCGCGTCCACCAGCAGCGCGTCGACGCCGGGCAGCACCTCGCGCGCCTGCGTCGCGGTCTCGACGAACACCGTCTCGATGTCGTCGCCCAGCGGCGCCAGCAGCGCGAGGCGCTCCGGGCCCGCGGGCATGGCCACGGCCAGGCGTCGTCGCGGGCGGTCCAGGTAGCGCTGCAGATCACGCAGCGCGACGTCGACGTCGTCGCGCGACTGCAGCGGCTTGGGCAGGAAGCCCAGCGCGCCGGCCTGCAGCGCGCGTTCGCGCGCGTCGTCGGTCGAGACCACGCACACCGGCAGGTGCCGCATGTCGGGGTCGGACTTCAGCCGGTCCAGCACGCGCCATCCCTGCATGTCGGGCAGGAAGATGTCCAGCGTGATGAGGCTGGGACGGAACTCCTGCGCCATCGCGAGCGCGCCCGCGCCCGTCGTCGCCACCAGGCCCTTCATGCCGGCCTGGCGCGCCGCCTCGAGCAGCACGCCGGCGAAGGCGAGGTCGTTCTCGACGATCAGCAGCACGCGGTCGCCGCTGCCGATGTCCTCGCGATCGTCCTTGGCGACGTTGGCGAAGACGATGCTGTCGGGCGGCGTGTCCATCTGGACGCGGTGCGCATCCAGCGGGGTCATGCCGCTGTCGCTGCCGCCATGGCCGCCGCCATTGCCACGATCGTCGCCGCCATCGCCGCGATCGTCGCCGCGATCGTTCCGGCCTTCCACCGGGCGGCCCTGCGCGGACGGTGCCCGGCGCGCGGCGGCGCGCTGCACGGCGGCTTCAGCCAGTTCGGCGGCGGAGATCGCGGCCGGGGAGTGGGTCGGCAGGTCGTCGCGTTCCTCGCCTGGTGCGGCCGCCGGTGCGCCGGGCTTGGCCGGCGAGGCCGGCGCCAGACGCGGCCGCGCATTGCGCGCCGGCGTGTAGTGCTGCGGCAGGTAGAGCGTGAAGGTCGAGCCGCGGCCCGGCGCGCTGACGAGCCGGATCTCGCCGCCCAGCAGCCGCGCGAGTTCGCGGCTGATGGCCAGGCCCAGGCCCGTGCCGCCGTACTTGCGCGAGGTCGAGCCGTCGGCCTGCTGGAAGGCCTCGAAGATGATCTGCTGCTTGTCGGCGGAGATGCCGATGCCGGTGTCCGCCACCGAGAACGCGATCACCTGGGTCGCGTGGTTGAGCAGCTCGTTGTCCGCGGCCCAGCCGCCCGCGGCCGCCGTGACGCTGAAGGTGACCTGGCCCTGGTGCGTGAACTTGAAGGCGTTGGACAGCAGGTTCTTGATGATCTGCTGCAGCCGCTTGACGTCTGTGACCAGCGACTTGGGCAGCGGCTGGTCCATCTCCACGGCGAAGCCGACGTGCTTGGAGTCCGCGAAGTGGCGGAAGCTGCGTTCCACCGAGCGCTGCAGCTCGTCCAGCCGCAGCTCGCTGACGTCCACGGCCACCGTGCCCGACTCGATCTTGGACAGGTCCAGGATGTCGTTGATCAGCATCAGCAGGTCGTTGCCGGACGCATGGATGGTCTTGGAGAACTCGACCTGCTTGAGCGTCAGGTTGCCGTCGCTGTTCTTGCAGAGCTGGTCCGAGAGGATGAGCAGCGAGTTCAGCGGCGTGCGCAGCTCGTGCGACATGTTGGCGAGGAACTCGGACTTGTACTTCGAGGTCAGCGCCAGCTGCTCGGCCTTTTCCTCCAGCGCCTGCCGGGCCTGCTCGACCTCGGTGTTCTTGCGCTCGACTTCCTGGTTCTGGTGGGCCAGCAGCTGCGCCTTCTCCTGCAGCTCGCCGTTGGTCTGCTGCAGTTCCTGCTGCCGGCGCTGCAGCTCTTCGGCCAGAGACTGCGACTGGATCAGCAGGTCTTCCGTCCGCGTGCTGGCCTCGATGGTGTTGATCACGATGCCGATGGATTCGGTCAGCTGGTCGAGGAAGGCCTGGTGGGTGGAGCTGAAGCGTTCCAGCGAGGCCAGCTCCAGCACGCCGCGCACGCGGCCTTCGAAGACCACGGGCAGCACCAGCACTTCCATCGCGGCGGTCTCGCTGAGGCCGGACGCGATGCGGAAGGCCGTGCCCGGCACGTTGGTCAGCAGGATCTTCTCCTGGTCCAGCGCGCACTGGCCGACCAGCCCCTGGCCCAGCGCCAGTTCCTTGCCGTGCGTGGCCAGGCCGCCGGAGGCGTAGCTGGCGATCAGCTTGAGGCGGGGCATCTCGCCGCGCATGTTGAGCACGAAGAACTCCGCCTGCTGCACGCCGACGACGGGCGCGAGCTCGCTCAGGATCAGCTGCCCGACGGTCACCAGGTCCTTCTGGCCCTGCAGCATCCGCGTGAACTTGGCCAGGTTGGTCTTGAGCCAGTCCTGCTCGGTGTTCTTCTGCGTCGTGTCCTTCAGGTTGCGGATCATCTCGTTGATCGTGTCCTTGAGGGACGCGACCTCGCCCTGCGTCTCGACGGTGATCGAGCGCGTCAGGTCGCCCTGCGTCACGGCGGTGGCGACCTCCGCGATCGCGCGCACCTGCGTGGTCAGGTTGGCGGCGAGCTCGTTCACGTTCTCCGTCAGGCCCTTCCAGGTGCCGGACGCGCCCGGCACCTTGGCCTGTCCGCCTAGCTTGCCTTCCACGCCCACTTCGCGCGCGACGGTGGTCACCTGGTCCGCGAAGATCGCGAGCGTGTCCGTCATCGAGTTGATGGTGTCGGCCAGCGCGGCGATCTCGCCCTTGGCCTCCACGGTCAGCTTCTGCGCGAGGTCGCCGTTGGCCACCGCGGTCACGACCTTCGCGATGCCGCGCACCTGGCCGGTCAGGTTGCCGGCCATGAAGTTCACGTTGTCGGTCAGGTCCTTCCAGGTGCCCGACACGCCGCGCACCGTGGCCTGGCCGCCCAGGCGGCCCTCGGTGCCCACCTCGCGCGCGACGCGGGTCACTTCCGCCGCGAACGAGGAGAGCTGGTCCACCATCGTGTTGATGGTGGTCTTGAGTTCCAGGATCTCGCCGAGCACGTCGACGGTGATCTTCTTGGAGAGGTCGCCCGCGGCCACAGCCTTGGTCACGTCGGCGATGTTGCGCACCTGCGAGGTCAGGTTGGACGCCATCGAGTTGACGGAGTCGGTCAGGTCCTTCCACGTGCCGGCCACGCCCTGCACGTCCGCCTGGCCGCCGAGCTTGCCTTCGGTGCCCACCTCGCGCGCGACGCGGGTCACTTCCGCGGCGAAGGAGCGCAGCTGGTCCACCATCGTGTTGACGGTGTTCTTGAGCTCCAGGATCTCGCCCTTCACGTCGACGGTGATCTTCTTGGACAGGTCGCCCGCGGCCACGGCGGTGGTCACCTCGGCGATGTTGCGCACCTGCGAGGTCAGGTTGCCGGCCATGAAGTTCACCGACTCGGTCAGGTCCTTCCACGTGCCGGCCACGCCCTGCACGTCGGCCTGGCCGCCGAGCTTGCCTTCGGTGCCGACCTCGCGCGCCACGCGGGTCACTTCCGCGGCGAAGGAGCGCAACTGGTCCACCATCGTGTTGACGGTGTTCTTGAGCTCCAGGATCTCGCCCTTCACGTCGACGGTGATCTTCTTGGAGAGGTCCCCCGCGGCCACGGCCTTGGTCACGTCGGCGATGTTGCGCACCTGCGAGGTCAGGTTGCCGGCCATCGAGTTGACGGAGTCGGTCAGGTCCTTCCACGTGCCGGACACGCCTTCCACGCGCGCCTGGCCGCCGAGCGAGCCTTCGGTGCCGACCTCGCGCGCGACGCGGGTCACTTCCGACGCGAACGACCGCAGCTGGTCGACCATCGTGTTGATGGTGTTCTTCAGCGTCAGGAACTCGCCCTTGACGTCGACCTCGATCTTCTTGGACAGGTCGCCCTGCGCGACGGCGGTGGTCACGTCGGCGATGTTGCGGACCTGGTCGGTCAGGTTGCCGGCCATGGAGTTGACGGAGTCGGTCAGGTCCTTCCAGGTGCCGGCCACGCCCTTGACCTCGGCCTGGCCGCCGAGCTTGCCTTCGGTGCCCACCTCGCGCGCGACGCGGGTCACTTCGGCGGAGAAGTCGCCGAGCTGCTCCACCATCCGGTTGATGGTCTTGGCGGTATGGAGGAACTCGCCCTGCAGCGGGCGGCTGTCGACCTCCAGCGCCATGGACTTGGTGAGGTCGCCCTCGGCGACGGCGCCGATCACGCGCGCGGCTTCGCTGGTGGGGTGGACGAGGTCGTCGATGAGCGCGTTGATGCAGTCGATCTGCTGGCCCCAGAAGCCGCGCAGCTCGGGCAGCGTGGCGCGCTGCTTGAGCCGGCCTTCGCGGCCGACGACCTGGCGCAGCCGGGAGAGTTCCGCCGCCATCGAGGCGTTCTGCTCGACCACCTCGTTGAACGCGTCGGCCAGCTTGCCGGGGACGCCGGTCCAGTGGAAGGGCAGCCGCACGTCCGGGTCGCCGCGGCGCAACGCGTGGAGCGCCATCAGCATCGCATTCAGGTGTTCGGCCGGGACGACGGCCACTGCTTCTTCCAAGACGCTCATTGCGGACTCCCGACGGCCGTCTGATCGCGGCTCAACCGATCGACTTTAGCCGTGCGACAACGCTGGCGGGCCCTGGGTTTAGGAGGGCGGAGGCGGGCACGCAGTTTGCCGTTCTCCTCGCATGGACGGACGGCGGATGCCGGACGCGCTTTGTGCTGCGCGGACCGCTGTTTCGTCGTGTTGCATTCAGGGAGAAGACTTCGATGTCCGATACATCGCCTCACGCGCCACCCCACGCCGCGCAGGCCTCGCCGCACGCGTTGAGGGTCCTCGTGATCGACGACGATCCGGAAGGCGCGCGCAGCCTCAGCGAGCTGTTCCGCTGCTACGGTTGCGCGACCTCGGTGGCCTACAGCGGCCGGGTGGGCCTGCGCCTGCTCAAGCTGTTCAAGCCGGAGCTGGTGTTCGTCGATTTCGACATGCCGGACATGAACGGCCTGGAGGTCGTGTCCGAGGCCAAGCTCATCGACGCCGAGGCCGGCCGTCACACCATGTACGTGTGCCTGACCGGCGGCGGTCCGGAGATCACCGACGAGTCGGCGGGCGCGGCGGGGTTCAACCGCCTGCTCTACAAGCCGCTGAACGTGACCGACCTGCTGGCGGTATTGCTGGCGGCAAGACCGGGCAATTTCGCGGCGGGGAGCAACGCGCCGACGATCCGGCCCTCGCGTCCGGCGTACGGGAATCGCACGATCAAGCATTGAGTGTGGCGGCGCCGCCATGGCGTCGTGGAACTGTCACGGTCAAGCAAGGCCCCGACGAGGCCCGGATGAGCCATGGCAAGCATTTGCTTGCCAAAAGCAAGTAAATGGCGGAGCATCCCGCCATGTCCGATCCTGACCGCATCGAAGCCGTCCGTCGCTTCAACCGTTTCTATACCCACCGCATCGGCGTGCTCAACGAGGGGCTGCTCGATTCCCCGTTCAGCCTGACCGAGGGACGCGTGCTTTTCGAGCTTGCCCATCTGGAGAGCGGGGAGGGCATGACCGCCACCGATCTGGGGCGGCTGCTCGACCTCGACGGCGGTTATCTGAGCCGCCTGCTGCGCGACCTGAAGGAGCGCGACCTCGTGCGTGCGACGCGCAGCGCGGTCGATGCGCGCCAGTCGCTGCTGCAGCTGAGCCCTGCCGGACGCAAGGCGTTCAAGCCGCTGGAGAAGCGCTCGCAGGAGCAGGTCGGCGCGTTGCTGGACCAGCTCGGCGAAGCGCAGCAGACCGAGCTGCTGCAGGCCTTCCGTCGCGTGCAGGGGCTGCTCGAATCGCCCGACGACAAGCCGGCGAAGCAGGGCTTCATCCTGCGGCCGCACCGGCCCGGCGACATGGGATGGATCGTGTCGCGGCATGGCGCGCTGTATGCGCGCGAGTACCAGTTCGACGTGCGCTTCGAGGCGCTCGTGGCGCGTATCGCCGCGGAGTTCATCGAGCGCTTCGACGCGCGGCGCGAGGCCTGCTGGATCGCGGAGCGGGACGGCATGAACATCGGCAGCGTCGCGCTGGTGCAGGCGCGCGACGAGGCGACGAACGAGCCCATCGACGGCGCGGCGCAACTGCGGCTGCTGCTGGTGGAGCCGGCCGCGCGCGGACTCGGTCTGGGCGACCGGCTCGTGGCCGAGTGTCACCGCTTCGCACGCGAGGCCGGCTACCGGCGCGTGCGGCTGTGGACCAACAGCCAGCTCGATGCGGCCAAGCACATCTACCGCAAGGCGGGCTACCGGCTGACGGGCACAGAGCCCTTCCAGGGATTCGGGTTGGACCTTGTCGGCGAAACTTGGGAACTCGATCTGCAGACGACGGCCTGACGACCCCCATGAATCTCGACCTGTACCTTGACTGGACCGGCCTGCGCGGCGACCTCGCCGAGGCCGCCGCTTCCCCTTCGTTCGCGCAAGCTGTGCGCCAGCATCAGGCGGCGCTGCAGGCCCTGCTGACGCCGGAAGCGCTTGACGCCACGCCGGTGAGCTGGCGCTTCCGTGTGCCCGAACTCGGCGAGGGCGGCGCCTGCTCGCTGTTCGGGCAGTTGGCGGAGCAGCCTTACGAACTCGCCGGCATCCTGGGCGGGCAGACCGCGGACAACCAGCGCCTGCTGGCCGAAGCGACGATCGTCACGCGCTACTACCGCGAGCGCAGCCGCAGCCACTGGTTCGGCGTGTACCAGGCGCGGCGCAAGTCGGCTGAGGAGTCCGTGCTGGTGAAGCTGGCCTACTTCGGCGCCGAGAGCCGGGCGGAGTTCCCGTTGACCGAGGCCTTCGCCGCGGGCAGCAACAACAGCGCCGTGGGCCTGAGCGGCCGCGCGCGCCTGATCAACGACGTGGCGGCCTTCGTGGCCGAGGGCGGCGGCTACTACACCTGCGATCCGAAGGTGAACGCCGAGGCCTGCCTGCCGCTGTTCGACGCCGGGCGGCGCGTCGTCGGCATCCTGGACTCCGAGGCCTTCGACAAGGACTTCTTCGACGGCGACGAGCTGGCGCTGGTGGTCGCCGTGGCGATCACGCTGTCGGGCGGCCTGATCGCGCGATCGGGCGCGCGATCGGGCGCGTGATCGGGCGCGCATCATCCCTTTTGATGACGCGCCGGTCGGAGGGCCCGGCTTACGCTGACGGCTCCACTCCTGGAGCGTGCCGTGAGCCTCGAAGAAAGCTTCCGAGACAGGACCTTCGTCGTCGACGACCCGGATGCGCGCATCCGCCGCGACGACGATCTGATGGCCTTCGTCGCCGCGCCGGGCGGCGGCTTCAAGACCATCGCGAAGGGCACGTCGGTGAAGATCGTCGAGGTCAGGCTGGAGGAGGCCGGCAGCAAGAAGCGCCTGGTCTTCGGCCGCGCGGCGACGGCGGACGGCGCGCAGACGCTCGGCTGGACGTCGACGCGCAACCTCGCCGGCACCTTCATGAACGAGACGATCGGCCTCGTGCCGCCCGAGCCCGGCGCGACGCGCTTCGGCCCGAACGCCGCCTGGGACAACGGACAGTTCCTCGAGCAGCTCGACCTGGTTGCGATCGTGGATTCGGCGCTTGAGATCGAACGCCTGGCGATGAAGACCATCGCGCCGTTCGCCGCGCTGGTGGCCGCGGCCAAGGACGACGGCGTCAGGATCACGCTCAACAGCGGCTTCCGGTCCTACCCGGAGCAGAAGCTCCTGCACGACGGCTTCGTGCGCGGACTGCCGGGGTTCAACACGGCGGCGAAGCCGGGCTTCTCCAAGCACCAGAACGGCATCGCGTTCGACCTCTCGGTCGCCGGCGGCGACGGCAACCCCACCTACGAGTGGCTCAAGCGGCGCGCGACCTCGTTCGGCTTCGTGCGCACGGTGAGCAAGGAGCCCTGGCACTGGGAGTTCGACGAGGCCCGGGCCCGCGCCGCGCAGGCCGGCGGCGGGTTCAAGACGCCGAACGTCCGCGACTGAACGTCCGCGGCTGGACGCCCACCCTCCACGGGATCATCCCGGCGTCGCGAGGGCACGCCGCGGCCTACACTCCCGCGTTGCAACCGGTCCGGGCAGCTGCGCGCCCGCGTCGGCGGTTGACCGTTGGAGTGCCATGGACGATTCATCCGCCATCCCCGCGATGGCCCACATTCGCGGCGACATGGCCGACCGCGTGCGGGCCTTCTCATGGGAGACCACCTCGCTGGGTCCCATCGAGCGCTGGCCCGCCTCGCTCAAGGCCGTGGTCGCGACCCTGCTGGAGTGCCAGCTGCCGATGTACCTCGCCTGGGGCGGGGACTTCGTCCAGCTCTTCAACGACGCCTACCGGCCCATGCTGGGCGCCAAGGCCGAGGCCGCGCTCGGCGGCCACGCCCCGGACACCTGGGCCGAGATCTGGCCCACGATCGGCCCGATGTGGCGGCAGGTCCTGGCCGGCGCGCCGGTCGGCTTCGACGACTTCAAGCTGACCATCGACCGCTTCGGCTATCCCGAGGACGTCTACTTCAACTTCTCGTACAGCGCCGTGCGCGATGACGGCGGTCGGGCCGCCGGCGTGCTGGTGACCTTCGCCGAGACGACCGAGAAGGTGCTGCTGTCGAGGCGGCTGGCCTTCCTGGACGGACTGGCGCAGGACACGCGCGGGCTGACCGATCCGGCCGACGTGATGCGCGTGACCGCGGAGCGGCTGGGACGCCACCTCGGCGCCAACCGCTGCGCCTATGCGACCGTGCGCGCCGACGAGGACACCTTCGACGTCATCGGCGACTACAACGACGGCGTGGCCAGCATCGTCGGCACCTACCGCTTCGGCGACTTCGGGCAGGAGGTGCTGCGGCTGATGCGCGCCGAGTCGGCCTTCGTCAACCACGACGTGGACCGCGATCCGGTCACCGCCGGCGACGACCGCTCGGCCTACGCGCGCACCAGCATCCAGTCGGTGATCTGCGTGCCGCTGCACAAGGACGGGCGTTTCGTGGCCGCGATGGCGGTGCACCAGCGCGAGCCGCGCCACTGGACCGACGAGGAGATCGCGCTGGTGAAGATCGTCGTCGCGCGCTGCTGGGAGGCGCTGGAGCGCACCCGCGCCGAGGCGGCGCTGCGCGAGGAGGCCCGCACGCTGGAGACGCTGAACCGCACCGGCGCGGCGCTGGCGGCGGAGCTCGACATCGGCGCGCTGGTGCAGCGCGTGACCGACGCGGCGACCGAGCTCACCGGCGCGCGTTTCGGCGCGTTCTTCTACAACGGCGTCGACGAGCAGGGCGAGGCCTACCTGCTGTACGCGCTGTCCGGCGCGGACCGCAAGGACTTCGACAAGCTCGGCCATCCGCGGCCGACCTCGCTGTTCGGTCCGACCTTCCGCGGCGAGCCCTCGATCCGCGTCGACGACGTGATGACCGATCCGCGCTACGGGCAATGGGCGCCGCATCACGGCAAGCCGCCCGGCCACCTGCCGGTGCGCAGCTACCTGGCGGTGCCGGTGATCAGCCGTTCGGGCGAGGTGCTGGGCGGGCTGTTCTTCGGCCACGAGGAGGTCGCCGTCTTCACCGAGCGCAGCGAGCGGCTCGCCGAGGGCATCGCGAGCCAGGCCGCCGTCGCGATCGACAACGCGCGGCTGTACGCGGCCTCGCGCGAGGCGATGGTCGAGCGCACGCGGCTGCTGGAGAGCGAGCGCACCGCGCGCCTGGCCGCCGAGCAGGCCGGGCTGGTGAAGGACGAGTTCCTCGCGACGCTGTCGCACGAGCTGCGCACGCCGCTGAGCGCGATCACGGGCTGGGTCCACATCCTGCGGCGCAAGTTCGGCGACGAGCCGCCCGACCTGAAGAAGGGCATCGACGTGATCGAGCGCAGCGCCAAGGCGCAGGCGCAGCTGATCGAGGACCTGCTCGACATGAGCCGCATCACGACCGGCAAGCTGAGCCTGGAGGTGGCGCCGGTGGCCGCCGCGAGCTTCACGCTGGCCGCGGTGGAACTGCTGGCGCCGTCGGCGGAGCGCGCCGGCGTGCGCCTGGGCGTCGAGGTGTCCGCCGATCCCGGCGCGACGGTGATGGGCGATGCCGCGCGGCTGCAGCAGGTCGTGGCCAATCTCATCGCCAACGCGATCAAGTTCACCCCGCGCGGCGGCGAGGTGCGCGTGCTGCTGCGCGGCGGGCCGACGGCCATGGACCTCGTCGTCGAGGACACCGGCATCGGCATCTCGCCGGCCTTCCTGCCTGACGTGTTCGAGCGCTTCCGGCAGGCCGACGGCTCGATGACGCGACGGCACGGCGGCCTGGGGCTGGGCCTGTCGATCGTGAGGAACCTCGTCGAGCTCCATGGCGGCACGGTGCGGGCCGACAGCGCCGGCGAAGGGCACGGCGCGCGCTTCACGGTGTCGCTGCCGGTGATCGGACCTCGCGACCTCAACGGCGCCGCGCCGGACGAGGGGGTCGGCGCGGGCGCCGGCGCGACCGAGCGCGTCTCGCTCAAGGGCGCGCGCATCCTGGTCGTCGACGACGACGAGTCGGTGCGCGAGATGGTGGTGCGTGCGCTCGGCCTGCAAGGCGCGCAGGTCGTGGCGGCGGCCAGCGGAGCGGAGGCGCTCGGTCTCCTGCCGGGCTCGGACGTGAATCTGCTGATCTCCGACCTCGGCATGCCGGAGATGACCGGCTTCGAGCTGCTGGCGCATGTCCGCGCGCTGCCGGCCGGGCAGGGCGGCGAGGTCCCCGCGATCGCGTTGACGGCCTTCGCCCGCGAGACCGACCGGCGCCAGGCCCTCGAGGCCGGCTTCCGGGCCCACTTCCGCAAGCCGGTCGAGTTCTCCGCGCTGGTGCGGGCGATCCAGGAGATGGGGTTGTCCTGACACGGCTGCTGGCCCTCACCCCCGCCCTCTCCCGCAAGCGGGAGAGGGAGTGAGAATGCACCGAGCTGACCTGCAACTGCAGCGCCTTTCTTACTCCCTCTCCCGCTTGCGGGAGAGGGCAGGGGTGAGGGCCAGCGGCCTCGGCAGTCCACCGGCATTGGTGCCGTGCCTGCCGTCGCGCTTCAGACCGATTGCGCCCCCGGCCGTCCCGCTTCCACCGCGAATCGCGCTGCGGTGAACATCGCGCTCTTCGCGTCCCACGGCGTCTGCACGCTGCGAAGCTCGGCCTCCAGACGCTCGGCGCGCAGCTCGAAGCGCATATAGCCGCGCTGATCACTGCGACCGTACTTGATGTGCGGATTGAAGGGCATCGCCTTGTCCAGTCGCGATTGCTCCGATCCGTTGCTGGAGATGGACGTCCCGCAGAACTCGCTGGCCAGCACCGGCGCCTTCGGATCATCCCAATCGAGCTTCAGATCGGCCACGTAGTTCGCATGCACGTCGCCGCCGAGCACCACCGCGTTCGGCACCTGCCGCGCCTCCAGATCCCGCAGCAGCCGCTCGCGCGCGAACGGGTAGCCGTCCCATCCGTCCGTCCAGTAACGCCCCGGCCCCTTCGCCGGATCCTGCGAATTGAAGCGCGCCATCAAGGTCTGCTGCGCCAGCAGGTTCCACGGCCGCGTGGCATCCCAGCTGTCGCGCAGCCATTGCTCCTGCGGTGCGCCCAGCAGCGTGCGCTGCGGATTGCGCATCGCCGGGCAGTCCTTCAGATCCACCGTGTTGGACCCGCCGCGCCCCGGCTTCGGGCACACCTGCGGATCGCGCCACGAGCGGTCGTCGATCGTGACGAGCCGCGCCAGGCTGCCCCAGTCGTAGCGCTGGTTCAGCGTCATCTCGGCGCCGCGCGGACGCATGTGCTTCGGGAAAGGCTGGTGCTCCCAGTACGCCTGCGCGGCGGCGATGCGGCGCTGGTGGAAGTCGGGTTCCAGGTCTTGCGACACGTCGCCCGCCCAGTCGTTCTGCGTCTCGTGGTCGTCCCAGGTGAGGATCCACGGCGCCTTGGCATGCATCGCCTGGAGCTGCGGATCGCCCTTGTACTGGGCATAGCGCTGGCGGTAGTCGTCCAGCGTGCGGCACTGCCCGCCGAGGTGCCGGCGCAGCGCCTTGCTGTCGACCGCGGTGGCGGATTCGTAGATGTAGTCGCCGAGGAAGAGCACCAGGTCCAGCTCCTGCGACGCCATGTCGCCCCAGGCGGCGTACTCGCCGTGGTCGTAGCGCTGGCAGGACGCGATGGCGAAACGCAGCGAGGCCGGTGCGATGCCGGCGGCCGGCGCGGTGCGCGTGCGACCCACCGGGCTCTGCTGACCGAGCGCGCGGAAGCGATACCAGTACCAGCGGTCCGGACGCAGGCCCGCAGGCTCGGCATGCACGCTGTGGGCGGTGCCCGGCTCGGCGCGCTCGGTGCCGCGCGCGACGATGGTCTTGAAGGCCTCGTCTTCCGCCAGTTCCCATTGCACCGGCACTTCGGCCGGCAGCCGGTCGCCTATCAATCGCGTCCACAGCACGACACGCTCCGCGCGCGGACTGCCGGAGGCGACGCCCAGGGCGAATAGCGGCGCGCCGGCCGCAACGGCGGCGTCGGCGTGGCGGAGCAGGGCCGGTGCGCAGCCGGCGGCGAGGGCGGCCTGCAGCAGGCCGCGGCGCGAAGGAGTCCAGAGGCAAGTCATGACCCCGGAGCGTAGCGGCCAAGCCTGACGACCGCGTGACCTCCGATGACCGCCGATGGCATCCGGCGCCCCGTGACTACCTCTCCCGAGTGACCTGTAGCGGGCTGCATCAGGCGTAAGAGTTGGTCAAGGGGAGGCAAAGAACCAGGAAGGATCGTTGATCATTCGCCGCCTTTTTGCAGATTCGTATGTCGCACTCATGACGGTTCCCTTCCCCAAAGCGGTCGTTTCCGTTGCCGCGTTCATCGCCGCAGCGTCGTTCGCCGCCTACAAGGCGGGGGGCAGCAGCGAGCCTGAACGCGCCGTGATCCCGACCGCGCAGGGCGCCACCGGCAACACCGACGGCGATGCCCGCATGGGGCCCGTGCGACCAACGCAATCTCCCGCACCGGCCGCCAAGAAGCCGAAATTCGCCTTGACCGGCGCGGTGCCGGTGCCGCCGCCGGTGATCCCGCCGGCGCCTGCCCCGGCGACCGTGACGGCGCGATCGAGCCCGTCCGTGCCGATGCGCTTCGCCGTTTCCAGCGTCTCGACGCAGCCGGTGGAACCAGCGCCCGCGCCGGTGCGCGCCATGGCGCTCTACCTGCCGGGACCTTCTTCTGCCGCCTCGTCGCCGTCGCCCGCCCCGGCGCCGGCGCCGACCCCAGCGCCCGCACCCGCGCCGGTCGCGGCGCCCGCGGTCCAGCCCGCACCGACGCCCACGCCGGAACTGCTGGGTGTGGAACTCGCCCAGACCCATGTGATCCCGCCCGGCGGCCGCACCTTGCAGTCGCCCAACGAGGCCAAGCTCAACAAGAACCGCAAACTCCAGCTGGTGGCCGACCGCGCGGCGCTGCTGATGTTGCAGCCGTCCACGACGGGCGGCGCGGTGGGCACGCTGCTGGTCCGCGCCAAGCTCGCCGACGGCCGCACGCTCGGCCCGCTGACGATGAACGCGCCGGCCCGGCTGCCGACCTCGGACGGCGGCGGCGTCGCGTATTCATCGGTCAAGTACAGCGCGCTGCTGCCCAAGGAGTGGGTGCAGATCGGCGTGACGCTGGAAGTCGGACAGACCGACTTCTCGTCGCCGCGGACGATCGGGCTGACCGTCACGCCGGCCACGACGCTCAAGCACCACACGGTGCCGATCTACCTGTTCGGCGCGCGCGCCGCGCAGTCGGTCGTGCCGGACTTCAACCTCAGCGCGTTCTCGACGGCCGGTTACCCGATCGACGTCGAGTACCGCGAGAAGCTGCCGGTCGCGAAGCTCGACACGCGCCTCGCGGGCGCGGTGACGATCGACCAGCTGGCCGTGCCCGGCCGCAACGACGACAAGTTCTGCCATCCCGCGATGACGGTGTCGTCGTGGGCCGATTACCGCGCCATCGACGGCGACACGAACGCCCGGATGCTGCGCCTCCTGCGCGACATGCGCGGCTGGACGGGCAACCGGGACCAGTCCTTCGCGGCGGGCTTCTACGGCTTCGTCCAGACGGTGACCGGCGGCAAGCAGGTCGCGGCCTCGACCGGCGGCGGCGTGGGCGGCAACGGCGTGGCCGTGTCGGGTGGCGACTACCGGCCGGACACGATCTACTCGGCGATCTTCAATCACGAGATGGGGCATGCCTACGGGCTGCCGCATGCGGACGCCGCGGCCGAGGCCGGCGACGACCCGTACAAGCTGGGCACCAAGAGCGGCTCGGCCTGGGGCTTCGACAGCGTGAAGCAGCAGTTGCTGACGACGCGCGAGTTCAGCGGCCAGTCCTGCGACACCCGCACCGTCGACGGCGTCTGCTACCAGCGCACGCCGATGTCGGGCGGCGACGACGACCGCAACGCGGCGAGCTACCGCTGGAACGCGTTCTCGGACTACCAGGCCGCGATCCTGCAGCAGGGCTTCCTGGACAAGCTCTTCCCGGACTCGACTGTCGACGGCGGCTACAAGCGCTGGAACCGCACGACGGGCGCCTTCGAGAAGGTCTCCAACGACGACCGCGCCCGGGCGGGCACCGACGTGCTGCAGCTGGACCAGCAGGTCCAGACGGTGATCGGCACGGTGTCGCACTTCAACGTCGCGCCGACGGCCAGCACGATGGTGGTGACGCCCGCGTGGACGGGCAACCTGCCGCAGCGCATCGACCCGACGGTGCAGGCCGACGTCGACCGCCTCCTGAGCGACAAGCCCGGCGGCTGGAGCGGCTACTACTGCGTGACCAGCGGCTGCGACTACACGCTGGTGGCGACCTACGCGGACGGCACGGTGCTGCGTCACCTGTTGCCGATCGGCTATCGCGACTGGAACAAGCCCAACGACGCGACCGGCTACAAGCGCGGCGCGAAGGACGCGACCAGCGCGGACAACTTCGCCACCTACGCGGTGAACCTGCCGACGGGCCGCGGCGGGCTGGTGAAGCTGCAGCTCTTCAGCACGCCGCACGGCTCGCTGTGGCAGACGCGCTTCACCCCGATGAACGCCGCGGACTTCGGCGGCACCTTGCCGCTGGTGAACGAGTGGACGCCGGCGGACGGCACCAGCGGCGGCAAGGGCGCGCCCGGCACCACGCAGTTCGACACCGCGTCGTGCAAGGTCGGCGCCGTCGTGAAGCGCCCCGCGCGCTGAGCGCCATCGACCCCGCGCCGGTGGGCGCAACACCTGACCCCGCGACCACACCGCGACCACACCGCGACCACACCGCGACCACACCGCGACCTGTGGCGGGGCTGAATCAGGTGTAAGAGTTGGTCAGGCATGAATGCGCTTTCAAGCCTGATCCACGATCATCGCGGCCCGATCCGAATTGCTCCTCGCCCGTGATGAACCGTCCTCGCCCGAACGTCTTTCCTTCCGTCGTCGCCTTGATCGCCGCGGCCGCCATGGCGGCTTGCGGCGGTGGTGGCGACAAGGACACCGCGACGACGCCGACGCCCACGCAAGGGACCACGCCGGGCGATGGCGGCGGCAGCGCAACGCCTGGCCCCGCGCCGGCTCCCGCGCCCGTCCCTGGACCGGCCCCTGCACCGCCGAACTATCCCGCATCGCCTCCGGCGGCGGGGCCTTCGCCGTCCCCCGCGCCCGCACCGTCCCCTGCGCCTGCGCCTGCACCGGGTCCCGCGCCTGGCCCGGCCCCTGCGCCGTCACCGGCTCCCGCACCTGGCCCGGCGCCCGCACCGTCTCCAGCGCCAGCACCGGCTCCCGCGCCGGCACCGACCCCTGCAGCACCTGCACCAGCTCCGACGCCCGAACTGCGCGGCGTCGAGCTGGCGCAGACGCATGTGATCCCGGCGGGCGGCCGCACGCTGCAGTCGCCCAACGAGGTCAAGAACAACACGAGCCGCAAGCTGCAGCTGGTGGCCGATCGCGCGGCGCTGCTGATGCTCGAGCCGGCCAGCGGCGTGAACACGCTGGTCGTGCGCGCCAGGCTCGCCGACGGTCGCACGCTCGGCCCGCTGACGATGAACGTGCCGGCCAAGCTGCCCGCGGCGGACGGCGGCGGCGTCGCCTATTCGACGGTCAAGTACAGCGCGCTGCTGCCCCGTGAATGGGTGCAGATCGGCGCGAAGCTGGAGGTCGGCAACGTCGACTTCTCGTCGCCGCGCACCATCGCGCTGACGGTCACGCCGGCGACGACGCTCAAGCATCACACCGTGCCGATGTATCTCTTCGGCGCGCGCGTGGCGCAGTCCGTGGTGGCGGATTTCAAGCTCGGCGCCGCGGCGACCGCGGGCTACGCCATCGACGTCGAGTACCGCGAGAAGCTGCCCGTCGCGAAGCTCGACACGCGCGTCGCGGGCGCGGTGACGATCGACCAGCTCGCGGTGCCCGGCCGCAACGACGACAAGTTCTGCTATCCGGCGATGACGGTCTCCTCATGGGCCGACTACCGCGCGATCGACGGCGACACCAACGCCCGGATGCTGCGCATCCTCGGCGACATGCGCGGCTGGACGGGCAACCGCGACGGCTCGTTCGCGGCGGGCTTCTACGGCTTCGTGCAGACGATCAACGGCGGCAAGCAGGTGGCGGCCTCGACCGGCGGCGGACTGGGCGGCGGCGGCGTGGCCGTGTCGGGCGGCGACTACCGCCCCGACACAATCTACTCGGCGATCTTCAACCACGAGATGGGCCATGCCTACGGACTGCCGCATGCGGACGCGGCGGCGGATGCTGGCGACGATCCGTATCCGATGGGGACGAAGAGCGGCTCGGTCTGGAGCTTCGACAGCGTGAAGCAGCAACTGCTGACGACGCGGGAGTTCAGCGGACAGGATTGCGGCGCGCGCACCGTCAACGGCGTCTGTTACCAGCGCACGCCGATGTCCGGCGGCGACGACGACCGCAACGCGCAGACCTACCGCTGGAACGCCTTCTCCGACTACCAGGCGGCGATCATGCAGCAGGGCTTCCTGGACAAGCTGTTCCCGGACGCGAGCTTCGACGGCGGCTACAAGCGCTGGAACCGCACGACGGGCGCGTTCGAGAAAGTCTCGAACGACGACCGCGCGCGGGCGGGTGTCGACGTGCTCCAGCTCGACCAGCAGGTCCAGACGGTGATCGGCACCGTGTCCCACTTCAACCTGGCGCCGACGGCCAGCACGATGGTGGTGACGCCGGCCTGGACCGGCAACCTGCCGCAGCGCATGGACCCGACCGTGCAGGCCGACGTGGACCGCATCCTGAGCGACAAGCCGGGCGGCTGGAGCGGCTATTACTGCGTCGGCAACGGCTGCGACTACACGCTCGTCGCGACCTACGCGGACGGCACCGTGCTGCGGCATCTGCTGCCGATCGGCTATCGCGACTTCAACCGGCCCAACGATGCCAGCGGCTACAAGCGAGGCGCGAAGGACGCGACCAGCGGCGACAACTTCGCGACCTTCGCGGTGAACCTGCCGACGGGCCGCGGCGGGCTGACGAAGCTGCAGCTCTTCAGCACGCCGCACGGCTCGCAGTGGCAGACGCGCTTCACCGCGATGAACGCCGCGGACTTCGGCGGCAGCCTGCCGCTGGTGAACGAGTGGACGCCGGCGGACGGCGCCACCGGCGGCCGTGGCGCGCCGGGCACGACGCAGTTCGACACGGCCTCCTGCAGGGCCGGTGCCGTGGTGAAGCGGCCCGCGCGCTGACGCGAAGCGGGGCGGGCGCTCAGTCCGCCGTCATGCTGGCGCTGCGCGCCACCTTGCCCAGGCGCTCGTACTCCTGCGAGGACAGCGTCGCGAGCTCCGCGGCGGTCGAGGACTTCGGCGAGAAGCCGGCGGCGACGAGCTTGTCCTTCACGCCGGGATCGGCCAGCGCGGCCTTCAGCGCCTGCTCCAGCCGGCGCACGACCGGCGCGGGCAATCCGGCGGGACCGTACACGCCGAACCACGGTTCGATCGCATAACCGGGCAGGCCGGCCTCGGCCAGCGTCGGCACGTCCGGCAGCGCGGGGTTGCGCTGCGAGCCGGCCACCGCCAGCGCGCGCAGCTTGCCGGCCTGGATGTGCGGGAGTGAGGCGGGCAGGTTATCGAAGGCGACCTGGATCTGACCGCCGATGAGGTCGGTGATCAGCGGCGCGCTGCCCTTGTAGGGCACGTGCACCCACTCGGTGTGGCTGAGCTGGCCGAACAGCACGCCGGCCAGATGCATCGAGGTCCCCGCGCCCGCCGTGCCGAAAGGCGTGCCGGGATTCTTCGCGACATGGGCGCGCAGCTCCGCGACGGTCTTGACCGGCAGCGACGGCGAGACCTCCAGCACGATGGTCGAGTTCCCGAGCAGCCCGATCGCGCTGAAGTCCTTGCGCGGATCGAAGGACATCTTCTTGTAGATGTGCGGGTTCAGCGCGTTGGTGGAGATGGCGCCCATCCCGACCGTGTAGCCGTCGGGCGCGGCCTTGGCGACGGCGTCCATGCCGAGGTTGCCGCCGGCGCCGCCGCGGTTCTCGATGACGACGGTCTGGCCCAGCGTCTGCGACATGTGCGCGCCGACCGTGCGGGCGACCAGGTCGGTCGTCCCGCCCGCCGCGTAGGGCACGATGAAGCGGATGGGCTTGGAGGGGAAGTCCTGCGCCATCGCGGGGAGGGCGGCGAAGACGCCAAGCATTGCGGTGGCAGCTGCGGCGGCGACGATCGTGCGCCGGGACGCGGCGCGGTGGAAGAGGTCCGACGTGGCGAGGCGTGTGGAGCGGGGAGTGGACATGGTGTCTCCTGATCTTGTGGATCGATGAGACGTCGATTCCCTGCGCATCGCGAGCGTGATTACCCGGCCGGGCGGCGCGGCGGACGCGCAGATCGCCCGTTGTCCGGGGAAGCGCGCGCGCCTCGCCCGTTCCTCAGTCCGGCTTGATCTTCGCGGCGGTGATCAGCTTCGTGTAGCGCTCGCGCTCGGCATGCAGGTGCTTGGCGAAGGCCGCGGCGTCGCCGGGCGTGCTCTCGCCGCCGGCCTGGGCCAGGCGTTCCTTGACCTCGGACGAGTTGGCGGCCTTGACGGCGGCGGCGCTCAGCGCGGCGAGCACCGGCTTGGGCGTGCCGGCCGGCGCCATCAGGCCGTACCAGACGGAGGCCTCGAAGCCCGGGAAGCCGGACTCGGCGATGGTCGGCACGTCGGGGAACAGCGCGGAGCGTTTGGCGCTCAGCACGGCGAGCGGGCGCAGCTTGCCGCTCTTCCAGTGCGGCAGGATCTCGAGCGCGTTGAGCGCCACGACCGGCACCTGGCCGCCGATGACGTCGGTGAGCGCCTGGGCGCCGCCCTTGTAGGGCACGTGCATGAGGTTGATCTTGGCGGCGCTGGCGAACAGCTCGACGGCCAGATGCGGCGTGGAGCCGTTGCCCGGCGTCGCGTAGCCGACGGATTCCGGCTTGGCCTTGGCGGCCTCGATCAGCTGGGCGAGCGTCTTGTAGGGCGACTCGGGGTTGACCGCGATGATGACCGGCACGCGGCCGATCAGCGCGACGGGGGCCAGGTCTTTCTCGACGTCGTAGGGCGGCGGCTGGTAGAGGGCCATGTTGGCCGCGACGGCGTTGGCGGCCATCAGCAGCGTGGCGCCGTCGGCCGGCGAGGACGCGACGGTACGGGCGGCGATGTTGCTGCCGCCGCCGGGCTTGTTGTCGACGATGACCGGCTGCTTGAGCTCGGTCTGCAGCCGCACCGCGACGGCGCGCGCGACCACGTCCACGGCGCCGCCGGCCGAGTAGCCGACGACGATCTTGAGCGGGCCGGCGGGGAGGGATTGCGCGAACGCGAGCGGGGCGGCGAACGCCAACGCGGCGCCGGCCCAGAGGAATGCTTGTCTCTTCATGGGAACCTTGTGAGGGAATCGGCGCCGGAGACGGCGCGCTGCGGACCGGATCGCGAGGATCCGCCCGCGCGCATTCTGGTCGGTGCCGCGATCCACACCAATGCCGGGAGGGCGCTAGCTGTTATGCCGGGACGGCATGGCTGATTCATCACCGCTTCCGCTTCACCTTCGGCGCGAACAACGCCTCCGCCTGCTCAAGGAACATCCGCGCCAGCGGCGCGCGCGGGCTTTGGGCGCTCCAGACGAAGCCGCTCTTGCGGACCGGTGCGGTGCCGGGCAGCGGCACCTTCTGGATCGAGAGACCGCTCGACCACAGCGCGGACCAGTCCGGCAGCAGCGAGATCCCCAGTCCCTGATCCACCATCGCGGCGATGGACATCAGGCCGTTGATCTCCAGCCGCCGACGTGGGGTCAGGCCTTGCTGGCGCAGGTAGCGGTCCGCCAGTTGCCCGCCGAGTACCGAGCGGTCGTACTGGATGAAGGGCTCCGTGCGGAGCAGGTCGTGCGCGTCGCGTCGGGCCAGTTCCTTGGGCGCGACCACGACGAGCGGCTCGGTCATCAGCTCGCGCCACTCGCAGGTCTTGGGGATCGTGAACTGAGGCTCGACGACGACCGCCGCATCGAGATCGCCGGCCGCGACCATCCGCACCAGCTCCGTCGACGCGTTCGAGACCACCGATACCGAAAGGTCAGGGTGGCTCGCGTAGAGGCGCCGCAGCACCGGCGGCAGCACCGTCGTCAGCGCCGAGACGAACGCGCCCAGCCGCAGTTCGCCCAACTGCACCTTCTCGTTGGCGAGCGCGCGCAGATCGCGCTCTTCGCGGAGCATGTTGCGGGCGCGATCGAAGATGTTCAGCCCCGCCGCCGTCGGCTTCACCGAACGCCCCGAGCGCCGGATCAGCGGCGTGCCGAGGTCGTCCTCCAGCGTCTTCAGGCGCGCTGCCACCGCCGGCGCGGTCATGTCGAGCCGCCGCGCGGCCTCCGCGATGGAGCCGCACTCCACCGTCGTCACGAAGCTCTGAACGTAGCGCAGATCCATCCCGTCGTCCTTCCTCTCGCCGGTCCGAACCAGCCTGGACCGGCTTGGACCGGCGCTCCGGAACATAAGGAATTTTTTGCTCTGAAGCAATGGGAAGCAAATTGTTCTCAGGTCGCGTTTGACGAAACATGGCGACCCATAACAACACCATCCACAACGCCAGCCATCCGGCCAGGAGACAGCATGCCCAACTCATCGCATCCGAAATCCGGCGTCGATCGCCGCCAGGTCCTTGCCGCCGCCGCGGGCGTCGCGGCGTCCTCGCTGGCGCTCAGCGGCCCCGCCGTTGCCGCGGCCTGGCCCGACAAGGTCATCACGATGATCGTCCCGTTCTCGCCCGGCGGCGCCACCGACATCATCGGCCGCATCCTCGCGGCGGAGCTCACGATGGGGCTCGGCAAGCAGGTGATCGTCGAGAACCGCGCCGGCGCGGGCGGCAACCTCGGCGCGCAGGTCGTCGCCAAGGCCTCGCCCGACGGCTACACCATCCTGATGGGAGCGATGACCTCGCACTCCACCATCGCGACGCTGGAGAAGGGCAAGGTCCGCTACGACCTGGTCAAGGACTTCCAGACCGCCGCCGTCGTCGGCAGCGTGCCGCTGGTCTTCGTGGCCAACACCGCCGTGCCGGCGAAGTCGCTCAAGGAGCTCGTCGCCTACATCCAGGCCAATCCGGGCAAGGTCTCCTTCGGCTCGTCCGGGGCGGGCGCGCCGCAGCGCATGGCCTCGGAGATGCTCAAGCTCCAGGGCAAGCTGGCCACCGAGAACATCCCGTACCGCGGCAGCGGTCCGGCCGTCACCGACCTCATCGCGGGACAGCTCCAGTTCATGGCCGAGACCGTGCCGGCGGTGCTGCAGTTCATCAAGGGCGGCAAGCTGACGCCGCTTGCCGTGGCCGCCGCCACGCGTGATCCGAATCTGCCCGACGTGCCGACGACGGCCGAGGCCGGGTTCCCCAACCTCGAGGTGACCTCGACCTTCGGCGTGCTGGTGCCCGCGGGCACGCCCGCCGACGTCGTGTCGCGCCTCAACGCCGAGATCTACAAGGCGCTGCGCAAGCCCGAGGTGCTGGCACAGTTGGCGCAGCAGGGCGTGGTGGCGCAGGCGCCGCTGACGCCGGCCGCCGCGCAGGAGCGCCTCAAGGGCGAAGTGACGAAATGGGCCAAGGTGATCGCCGCGGCCAACATCAAGGCAGACGAGTGAGGCAGCTGTGAGCGATCAACCCAAGGGCCTGAAGAAGGGCCTCACCCACTACGGCGACCAGGGCTTCTCCCTGTTCCTGCGCAAGGCCTTCATCAAGGGCGCGGGCTACACGGACGATGCGCTGGACCGGCCGGTCATCGGCATCACCAACACCGGCAGCAGCTACAACCCGTGCCACGGGAACATGCCGCAGCTGCTGGAGGCGGTGAAGCGCGGGATCATGCTCGCCGGCGGCCTGCCGATGGACTTCCCGACGATCTCGGTGCACGAGAGCTTCTCGGCCCCCACGAGCATGTACCTGCGCAACCTCATGTCCATGGACACCGAGGAACTGGTGCGCGCGCAGCCGATGGACGCCGTCGTGCTGATCGGCGGCTGCGACAAGACGGTGCCGGCGCAGCTGATGGGCGCGGCGTCGGCGGGCATCCCGGCGATCCAGCTGATCACCGGGTCGATGCTGACCGGCAGCCATCGGAGCGAGCGCGTCGGCGCCTGCACCGATTGCCGCCGCTACTGGGGCAAGTACCGCGCGGACGAGATCGACGACCAGGAGATCGCCGACGTCAACAACCAGCTCGTCGCCAGCGTGGGGACCTGCTCGGTGATGGGCACGGCCAGCACGATGGCCTGCGTGGCGGAGGCGCTCGGCATGACGGTGCCGGGTGGCGCATCGCCGCCGGCCGTCACGGCGGATCGCATCCGCGTGGCCGAGCAGACCGGCGCGCAGGCCGTCGAGCTCGCGCGCAAGGGGCTCACGATCGACAAGATCCTGACGCCGGCCGCGTTCGAGAACGCGCTGCGCGTGCTGCTCGCCATCGGCGGCTCGACCAACGGCATCGTGCATCTGACCGCGATCGCGGGACGCATGGGCATCGACATCGACCTCGCCGGTCTCGATCGCCTGGGGCGGGAGACGCCGGTGCTGCTCGACCTCAAGCCCTCGGGCCAGCATTACATGGAGGACTTCCATCATGCGGGCGGCATGGCGACCCTGCTGCGCGAGCTCAAGCCGCTGCTGCGCCTGGAGGCGCTGACGGTCACGGGGCGGACGCTGGGCGAGGAGATCGAACGCGCGGGCGAAGGCTTCAAGCAGGACGTGGTGCGTTCGTTCGACCGGCCGATCTATCCGCAGGGCGGGCTGGCGGTGCTGCGCGGGAATCTCGCGCCGGGCGGCGCGATCATCAAGCAGTCCGCGGCCGATCCCAAGCTCATGGAGCATGAGGGCAGGGCGGTCGTCTTCGAGAACAGCGCGGACCTGGCTGCGCGCATCGACAGCGACGACCTGGATGTCACCGCCGACGACATCCTGGTGCTGAAGAACATCGGACCGAAAGGCGCGCCCGGCATGCCCGAGGCGGGCTACATCCCGATCCCGCGCAAGCTCGCGCGGGCCGGCGTGAAGGACATCGTGCGGGTGTCCGACGGCCGCATGAGCGGCACGGCCTTCGGGACCATCGTGCTGCACGTGACGCCGGAATCGGCGGTGGGCGGGCCGCTCGCGCACGTGCGCAATGGCGATCGCATCCGCCTGAGCGTGAAGAACCGGGAGATCGCGCTGCTCGTCTCCGACGAGGAACTGGCGAAGCGCGCCGCCGAAAACCCGGTCGTCGAGCCGACGGCGGAGCGCGGCTATCGCAAGCTGTTCCTGCAAACGGTCACGCAGGCCGATCAGGGCGTGGACTTCGACTTCCTGCGCGCGGTGAAGACCACAGGCAAGGCTCCGGAAGACCGCTGAGGGCATCTGCACTTCCACCGCCGCTGGCCCTCACCCCCGCCCTCTCCCGCAAGCGGGAGAGGGAGCCCGACCGGCGCCCTGCTTACTCCCTCTCCCGCTTGCGGGAGAGGGTTGGGGTGAGGGCCAGCGGCCGTGGCAGTCAGGCTGGCTGGGTCAGCTTGACGATCGCTGGCTGCACGATGGTGGCGAAGGATTTCGGGTCGTCCAGCGCGCGCGCCACCAGCATGGCGCCGTGCACAACCGCCATGAAGGCGCGCGCCGAGTTCGCCGGCGTGCCGGGCAGGTGGAACTGCCCGGCCGCCGCGCCGCGCTTGAGCACGGACGCGAGCCACGCGCCCAGGTCGTGGAAATGGCCCCGCACTTCGATCGCCACCTCCTCGGGGATTGTGGGCAGCTCCGTGGCGAGCATCGCGCAGATGCAGAACGGGTGCTCGCCGCTGCGGATGCATCCGGCCCAGTAGTCCGCGTAGGCGTTGAGCTCCGCCACCGGGTTGTTGATCTTCTGCACCATGCCGGCGAGGCCGTTCCTCGCTTCTTGGCGGTAGAGCGAGACCACGCGCTGGACCAGCACCGCCTTGCTCGGGAAGTGGTGGTGGATGCTGGCCTTGGTGATGCTGACGCGCTCGGCCAGGTCGGCGTAGCTGAAGCTGTTGTAGCCGCCCGAAACCAGCAGCAATCGCGTGTGCGCGACGATCTCGGCGGCTTTGGGGGAGAGCTCAGCGGTCATGGGGCCTGCATCGGATGAATGGTCCTCGATTCTACCGGTGGTCTACTAGTTGGTAGATCACAGGGACTCGTCCAGCATCTTCCGGTAGTCGCCCGCCGAGGCCTCGCGCGGATTGGTCTTGTGGGTGTGGTCGTGCAGCGCGCGCTCGATGATCTGGTCGTAGAGGTCGACCGTCACGCCCATCGCGCCGAGGCTCGCCGGCAATCCCAGCCGCTGGTTCATCGCCTTGACGGCGCCGGCGAGTTCGTCGGCCGGCGTGCCTTCCTGCAGGTTCATCGCATGGCCCATGCGGGCGATCTTGTCGTCGCGCCGCATCGAGTCGTGCATCCCGTTGAAGCGGATCACCGCCGGCAGGAACACCGCGTTCAAGGTGCCGTGGTGCAACTTCGGCATCAGCCCGCCGAGCGCATGGCTCAGCGAGTGCACGCAGCCCAGTCCCTTCTGGAAGGCGAGCGCGCCCATCGTGCTCGCGGCCATCATGTCCAGCCGGGCGTCGATGTCGTCGGGGTGCGTGGTGGCGCGTTCGATCTGGCGCCAGCCGCGGCGCAGGCCTTCGAGCGCGATGCCGTCGGCCGGCGGGTTGAAGGCCGAGGACATGAAGGTCTCCATGCAGTGCGCGATCGCGTCCATCCCGGTCGCGGCCGTCAGCGTGGCGGGCAGCTTGCGCGTCAGCTCCGGATCGCAGACGGCCGACTTGGGCATCAGCTCCCAGTTGTGGAAACCGAGCTTGCGACCGTCGTCCACGATGATGATCGCGCCGCGCGCGACCTCGGAGCCGGTGCCCGCCGTCGTCGGCACCGCGATCAGCGGCACGACCTGGGGCGTGATGTTGCCGGCGCCGCCGAGGATGGTGGCGTAGCGCGTCAACGGGCCCTCGTGCCTGGCGGCGATCGCAACGCCCTTGGCCAGATCGATGCTGGAGCCGCCGCCGATCGCGATCAGCCCGTCACAACCGTGGGCGTGGAAGACTTCCACGGCCTCGCGCACGGCCGCCTCGGTCGGATTGGGCGGCGTGCCGTCGTAGACGGGCAGGGCGGACGCGGCGATCGGCGATCCGGCCCAGGCCTCGAGGACCAGGTCCAGCACGCCGGCCGCGCGCACGCCCTTGTCGGTGACGATCAGCGGCTTGGCGATGCCGGCGCGCACGCATTCCGCGCCGATCAGCCGGCGCGCGCCGGCCTCCAGGTGGATGTGGGTGAGGTACTGGATCAGGGCCATGGACGACGTCCTCTTCCTGGTGATGGCGGATCGCTTCGGCGGCGACCCGCGTTGTCTGGGAAAATCCCGCGATTGCGGCTTGGCAAACAGCCGAGCCTACGCCCTGGAGTTCCCGTTGAGTAGCACCTTGTTGACACCGCGGATGGCCGCGGTGCTGGAGCGCATCCACCGCGCCAACCGCCCCTCGTTCCACAGCCTCACGCCCCGGCAGGCCCGCATCGCGTACCTCATGGGGGCCGAGATCCTGGACCTGCCGCGGGCGCCGCTGCCGCGCATCGAGAACCTGGCCATCCCCGGCCCCGCCGGCGACATCGCCGCGCGCCTGTACGCGCCGGTCACCCGCGAGGAGGCGACCGCGCGGGACGCGCGCGGCCTGCCGGTGCTGCTGTACTTCCACGGCGGCGGCTTCGTCATCGGCAGCCTCGAGACCCACGACAGCCTGTGCCGCCAGCTGGCGCTGCGCACCGGCGCGGCGGTGATCGCGGTCGATTACCGTCTGGCCCCCGATCATCCGTTCCCTGCCGCCGTCGACGACTGCTGGGCCGCGCTGGCGTGGCTGGCGACCGCGGCTCCGGACCTCGGCCTGGACCGTGAGCGCATCGCCGTGGGCGGCGACAGCGCCGGCGGCACGCTGGCCGCGGTGACGGCATTGCATGCGCGCGATATCCGCGACCGCCTGGGGCTGTCGCTGGTGATGCAGCTGCTGATCACGCCGGGCGCGACCGCGCATGCGGACACGGATTCGCACCGCCGCTTCGCCAAGGGCCATCTGCTGGACGCGGACACGATCGCGTGGTTCTTCAACCAGTACATCCCGACGGAGCAGCGTGACGACTGGCGCTTCGCGCCGCTGCAGGCCGACGATCACGAGGACCTGGCGCCCGCCACCTTCATCCTGGCCGAGGCCGATCCGCTGATCGACGAGGGCATCGCCTACGCCGACCTGCTGCGCGCCCAGGGCAACGAGGTGCGGCTGGAGCTGTACCGCGGCGTGACACACGACTTCATCAAGATGGGTCGTAGCATTCCGGAAGCCGATCAGGCGCTGGATGCCTGCGCGGACGCGCTGAGGACGGCCTTCGGCCTGCCGGCGCCCGTTCCCGTTCCTGTTCCCGCTGCCGTTCCCGAGACGACGACTTCTTCGACCCCGACCGGGGCTTCCGCATGAGCACCACCGCCACCGACGCCGGCATGAGCCGCGACCGCTTCCGCTTCTTCGAGCGCCTGCGCGTGCGCTGGGCCGAGATCGACGCGCAGCAGATCGTCTTCAACGGGCACTACCTGACCTACTTCGACACGGCGGTCGGCGGCTACTGGCGCGCGCTGGCGCTGCCCTACGCGCCCACGATGCAGGCGCTGGAGGGCGATCTCTTCGTCCGCAAGTCGACGATCGAGTACCTGGGCTCGGCGCATTACGACGAGCTGCTCGACATCGGCGTGCGCACGGAGCGCGTGGGCACGACCTCGATGACGGTGAGCTGCGCGGTGTTCCGCGGCGACGAATGCCTGGTGCATGGCGAGCTCGTCTACGTTTTTGCAGACCCGGCGGTGCGCGTGCCCAAGGCGGTGCCGCAGGCGCTGCGCGACCTGCTGCTGGGCTTCGAGCGCGGCGAGGCGATGACCGAGGCGCGGGTGGGCAACTGGGCGACGGTGGGCGAGGACGCGCATCGCATCCGGCAGGCCGTGTTCGTCGAGGAACAGAAGATCCCCGCCGAGATGGAGTGGGACGCCGCCGACGAGAGCTGCACGCACGCGGTGGCCTACAACCGGCTGGGCCGGCCGCTGGCGACGGGCCGGCTGCTGGAGCATGTCCCGGGCGTGGCCAAGATCGGGCGGATGGCGGTGCTGTCGCCGATGCGCGGCAGCCGCGTCGGCCGCCAGGTGCTGGACGCGCTGATGCAGGCCGGCCGCGAGCAGGGCTACCGCGAGGTGCTGCTGCACGCGCAGCTCAGCGCTGAAGGGTTCTACACGCGTGCTGGGTTCCAGCGGCGCGGGCCGGTGTTCGAGGAGGCGGGGATCGCGCACGTGGAGATGGTGCGCGGGCTTTGAGACTATGCGATCAGCCGCGTACGGAGCGGCGATCGGATCGCGCTCGAACTGCTGCTCGATGAGGTAATGACCCGTCGAGGCCCTCACGCATCTTCCAGGATGCCGTGGACCAGGCCACTGAGCCTTCTCAAGACCGGGTCCGCGATCCCCGCCCCCTGCAGGCCTTCGCAGGTGCGATGCAGGTAATCGGCGGCGCTTCCCAGGCAACCGGCCGCGGTGGACAGGCGGTGGGCGATGCAGTCCTCGCCGAGTCCGCCCGCATAGTGGGGATGTGAGGCATCGGTGGTGAAGGCAATGGCGTTTCCGATGGGGACGCCATGGGCGTCGACGGGCTGTACCCATCGCGGCACGTAGCCGGCGATCACCATCTCCCGGCGCCACAGCAGGCGCAGCTCCCGTTCGACGACGTCATCCGCGAGCCGATAGGCCGCGCCGTGGCAGGAACCGCCGCGGTCCAGCGAAAGCATCACGCCGGGCCGGTCCGCCGTCGCGCGCAGCGCCGTGGTCGACAGGCAGAAGGCGCGATGCCAGCCGTCCACCCGGGCGACGCGCCGCTCCACGGCGGCCATCGCGGGGTTCCACACCAGCGAGCCGTAGCCGAAGATCCAGACGTCGCCGTGCGGCCGGACCGCGAGCGTTTCCCGCAGCGACGCCAGGCGCTCGTGCTCGGTGACGAGACGCGTCTGGGGATCGTCCGCCGCGGCGAGGGCGTCGAGCCTCCCCGACTCCAGCAGTCCGCGCGTGAGGACCGATGCGGCGCCGATGGTCCGCTCCGGTGCCTGTCCCGCAGGACCGGCAAGGTCCGCAATGTCCGTATCCA
Source organism: Mitsuaria sp. 7 (assembly GCF_001653795.1). Classification (NCBI taxonomy): domain Bacteria; kingdom Pseudomonadati; phylum Pseudomonadota; class Betaproteobacteria; order Burkholderiales; family Sphaerotilaceae; genus Roseateles; species Mitsuaria sp. 7. Next base: position 2,394,939 of record NZ_CP011514.1, on the reverse strand, counting down.
TGATGTCTTCATCCCCCTGTCCGGTGACGCGTGTCGGTTCGATTCATGCTTGGCATGACTGTGTCGGGGAGGGGGAATCCGGAAACTCCGATTCTTGCGATTCAGGTGCATCCGTCCTGGACCTGTCGCCGTAAGTGGATGATGTGCGGCACTCAAGCCGCGCCTTCTGCCATCCGACAAGGAGATTTCCATGATGCGAATCGCCGCTACCGTTTTTCCCCTGCTCGCCGTCGCCATCGCGACCTGCGCGAGCGCGCAGGCTTCCCGACCGTCCGCGGACGAGCTGTCCCGTCTGCCGGATGAGCCGACCGCGGCCGGGAACGCCATCGCCATCAAGATCCCTGAGGTCCCTGCGACGTTGCGCCCCGCGGACGGCTCGCGCCTGCTCCTGCAGGTCCACGCCACTGGCGTCCAGATCTACGAATGCGCGCAGGGTGCGAACAGCGCTTGGGAGTGGCAGTTCCGCGGGCCCGAGGCGACCTTGTTCAACGCCAGCGGCGCCAAGGTCGGCGACCACGGCGCCGGCCCGTTCTGGCGCCTGGAGGACGGCTCCCGCATCGTCGGCCAGGTCAAGGCCTCTTCCCCGGCGCCCACGGCGGGCGCCATTCCCTGGCTGCTGCTGTCGGTGAAGTCGCGCAGCGGCGTCGGCGGTCTCGATCCCGTCGACGCGGTGCAGCGCATCAACACCGTGGGCGGTGTCGCTCCGCCGGCCTCGGAGTGCGTCGCCGCGGCCACGGGCCGCACCGTCCGCATCGGCTACAGCGCCGACTACCTCTTTTGGGGTGTCGCCCCGTCGCGGTGAGCGCCGTCTTGACGGATCATCCCGGGTCCTCGCAGTGAGTCCCCCGGTGATGCCAGCGAATCAAGACCTCCCCCACCTGATGGCCCGCGTGGCGCTGCGCGACCGCGCGGCCTTCGAGCTCCTCTATCGGCTGACGAGCGCGCATCTGTTCTCCGTCTCCTTGCGTATGTTGAGGAACGAACAGCGCGCGGAGGAGAACCTCCAGGAGGCTTACGTGAGCATCTGGCACCACGCGCAGGGCTATCGGCCCGAGGCCGGCACGCCGATGACCTGGATGATCAACGTCGTCCGCAACAAGGCCATCGACCAGCTGCGCTCGCGCCGGAACGAGGACGAGCACTCGGTCGAGCTCGACGAGGACGCGCTCGCCGTGCCGGCGGACGCGGCCGGCGAGCCGCTGCAGCTGCTCGAGCAGAACCTGGCCGACGCCCGCATCGGCGCCTGCATGCAGGCGCTGTCCGCGCAGCAGCGTCAGGCGTTGGCGCTGGCCTACTACCGCGGCATGGTCCACACCGAGATCGCCGAGGCGCTGCATGCGCCGCTCGGCACGATCAAGGCGTGGGTGCGGCGGGGGCTCGATCGCCTCAAGGCCTGCCTCGAAGCCGGCGGAGTGGCCACGCCATGAACTACAACCGTCCCGAGCTGCTGGAACACCTCTCGCGCGAGTACGTGCTGGGCACGCTGCAAGGACCCGCGCGGCGTCGCTTCGTCACGCTGATGCGTGACTCCCGGCCGATCGCGCTCGCGGTCGCGCAGTGGGAGCAACGCATCGCGGTGATGGAACGCACGCCGGTGCTCATCCAGCCGCCCGTCACGACGTGGCAGGGCATCGAGCAGCGCCTGTTCCCGCGAGCTCAAGAATCGAAACAGGCCAGCAAGCAGACCAGCAAACAGCCCAGGCCGAGCGGCGGCCTCAGCGCCGTGCTGGGCTGGCTCACCGGTCGCGCGGCCGGCGGTGTCCTCGCCGGGCTGCTGCTCGCGGTGGTCCTCGTCAAGACGGTGCCGACCACCGTGGGCCTGGAGCCCGCGTCGGAAGCGCTGCCCGCGAGCTACGTCGGCGTGCTGAGCGCGCAGGACTCGCCGCCGTCCGTCGTCGTGAGTTCCAAGCGCCACGGCAAGCTGCTCACCGTGAAGGTGTTGCGTCCCATCGCCGTGCCTGAAGGTCGTCGCGCCACGCTGTGGGCCGTTCCGAAGGACGGTGCGCCGTTCGTGGTCGGCACGGTCTCGCCATCGGGCCAGACGCAGATCGCGTTGCCTGCTGAATCCGAGAAGCTCTTCTTCAGCGTGGGTCGCGTGGCGATCAGCCTGGAGGCGAGCGATGGTCCGGCACCGGCGACGCCATCGGCGTTCGTGCTCGAAGGCGCCTGCGTCAAGGTGTGGTGAGGCCCCGGTGATGTTCCGGTGAGCGCGTGAGGGCGGGGTCAGGTCTCGCGCGCTCCACGAATCGTTACAGCGATTTTTCGATATCGGGTGCGTCCGCCGTCATCACAGTCCCGTAAGTCAAGAAGCAGGATGTCCTGCATCACGCTCGAGGAGCAACACATGAAGACTATGAAGCTGCTGTCCCTGGTGGCCGCCGTCTGGGCGCTGGCCGGTTCCCTCCCATCCGCGCAGGCCGCCGACATGGCGCCGCCGCAATCGGCCGCTCCCGCGCCCGCGGTGAACCGCCTGGCCACCGCGCGTCAACTGATCGAAGCACGTCAGTGGGAAGCCGCTCGCGACGAACTCAAGCGCGTCGACGACCGCCGCAGCGCGGACTGGAACAACCTGATGGGCTACGTGTCGCGCAAGGCCGGCAATCCGGATCTGGCCGCGTCGGAGCGCTACTACGACGAGGCGCTGCGCATCGACCCGCATCACCGCAACGCGCTGGAGTACTCGGGCGAGCTCTACCTGATGAAGGGCGACCTGCCGAAGGCGCAGGCCCGTCTGGCGTCGCTGGCCACTGAATGCAAGTCGTCCTGCGAGCAGCACACCGACCTCAAGGAGGCCATCGCGCGCTACCAGGCCAACGGCAACAAGTACGTGGCCAAGGGCGGCTGGTAAGCCTCCGATCCGCGCTTCCTCTTTTCCTCTCTCCCGTTCCCCCGCAAGGAGCTTTGAATGAACCTCGTGAAGTCGTTGTGCCTGGGCCTGCTCGTGTCCGGTGCCGCCGTGTCGGCCGCCCACGCCGCCGAGCTGACCGTCAATCTGTCCATGGCCCAGCCCGACGGCCCCGGCGCCTCTGCCGGCACGGTGCGCATCGTCGAGACGCCCTACGGCCTGGCGTTCTATCCGCAGTTGACCGGACTGCCCCACGGCGTTCACGGCTTCCACGTGCATGAGAACCCGTCGTGCGCGCCGTCCACGGCCAACGGCACGGTGACGCCGGCCGGCGCCGCCGGCGGACACTTCGACCCGCTCGGCAGCAAGCATCACGGCGAGCCGTGGGGCGACGGGCACCTCGGCGATCTGCCGCCGCTGTACGTCGCGCACGACGGCCAGTCGACGAACCCGGTGCTGTCGCCGCGTCTGAAGAAGATCGACGAAGTGAAGGGCCACGCGCTGATGGTCCACATGGGCGGTGACAACCACTCCGACCATCCCGCGCCGCTGGGCGGTGGCGGAGCGCGCGTCGCGTGCGGCGTCATCGGCGGCTGAGGCCTCCCGATACGAGCGCAATGCAAAGGGCCCGGGGGTTCGCACCTCCGGGCCCTTGTTCTTTGGCGAGGGGCAGGGGACTCAAACTCCCCCGCCGGTCTCGAGATGGAGCGACCGTCAGGTCGCTCGTCGCATCACGCGACCGTCTTGGCCGTTTCCGCGTATTCCTCGATCTGGTCGAAGTTCATGTAGCGGTAGACGCTGGCCTTGTCGGCGTCGATGACGCCCATGTCCTTGAGGTACTCCTCCTTGGTCGGCAGGCGGCCCAGACGCGAGGCGATCGCGGCCAGTTCCGCCGAGCCCAGGAACACGTTGGTGTTCTTGCCCAGACGGTTGGGGAAGTTGCGCGTGGAGGTGGAGATCACCGTCGCGCCCTCGCGGACCTGCGCCTGGTTGCCCATGCACAGCGAGCAGCCCGGCATCTCGGTGCGCGCACCGGCCGTTCCGAAGGCGGCGTAATGGCCTTCCTTGATCAGCTCGCTCTGGTCCATCTTGGTCGGCGGCGCGACCCACAGCTTGACCGGGATGTCGCGCTGGCCGCCCAGCAGCTTGGCCGCCGCGCGGAAGTGACCGATGTTGGTCATGCACGAGCCGATGAAGGCCTCGTCGATCTTCGTGCCGGCGACTTCGGACAGCACCTTGGCGTCGTCCGGGTCGTTCGGGCAGCAGACGATCGGCTCGGTGATGTCGGCCAGGTCGATCTCGATCACGGCCGCGTATTCGGCGTCCTTGTCCGCTTCCAGCAGGTCGGGCTTGGCCAGCCAGGCTTCGACCTTCTCGATGCGGCGCTGCAGCGTCTTCGCGTCGGCGTAGCCGTCGGCGATCATGTTCTTCATCAGGACGACGTTGGAGCTCAGGTACTCCTTGATCGGCGCCGGATTCAGCTTGATCGTGCAGCCGGCCGCGGAGCGCTCGGCCGAGGCGTCGGACAGCTCGAACGCCTGTTCGACCTTCAGGTCGGGCAGACCTTCGATCTCCAGGATGCGGCCCGAGAAGATGTTCTTCTTGCCGGCCTTGGCCACCGTCAGCAGACCGGCCTTGAGCGCATACAGCGGGATCGCATGCACCAGGTCGCGCAGCGTCACGCCCGGCTGCATCTCACCCTTGAAGCGCACCAGCACCGATTCCGGCATGTCCAGCGGCATCACGCCGGTGGCCGCGCCGAAGGCGACCAGGCCCGAACCCGCCGGGAACGAGATGCCGATCGGGAACCGCGTGTGCGAGTCGCCGCCGGTGCCGACGGTGTCGGGCAGCAGCAGGCGGTTCAGCCAGCTGTGGATCACGCCGTCGCCCGGACGCAGGGACACGCCGCCGCGGTTGGAGATGAAGGCGGGCAGCTCGCGGTGCGTCTTCACGTCCACCGGCTTCGGATACGCGGCGGTGTGGCAGAAGGACTGCATCACCAGGTCGGCCGAGAAGCCCAGGCAGGCCAGGTCCTTCAGCTCGTCGCGGGTCATCGGGCCGGTCGTGTCCTGCGAACCGACGGTCGTCATCTTGGGTTCGCAGTAGGTGCCCGGGCGCACGCCCTGTCCCTCAGGCAGACCGACCGCGCGGCCGACCATCTTCTGCGCCAGCGTGAAGCCGGCCTTCGTTTCAGCCGGCGCCTGCGGCAGGCGGAACAGCGTCGAGGCCGGCAGGCCCAGGAACTCACGCGCCTTGGCGGTCAGCGAGCGGCCGATGATCAGGTTGATCCGGCCGCCGGCGCGGACTTCGTCGAACAGCACGTCGCTCTTGAGCTTGAACTCGGCGACGGTCTGGCCGTTCTTCACCAGCTTGCCGTCGTAGGGCAGCACGTCGATGACGTCGCCCATCTCCAGGCCGCCCACTTCCACTTCGATCGGCAGCGAGCCCGAGTCTTCCTGCGTGTTGAAGAAGATGGGCGCGATCTTGCCGCCCAGCGTCACGCCGCCGAAGCGCTTGTTCGGGACGAAGGGGATGTCCTGGCCCGTGGCCCAGATGACGGAGTTGGTCGCCGACTTGCGCGACGAGCCCGTGCCGACGACGTCGCCGACGTAGGCCACGACGTGGCCCTTCTTCTTCAGTTCCTCGAGGAACTGCATCGGGCCGCGCTTGCCGTCTTCCTCGGGCTTGAAGGCCGCGTCAGGGCGCGTGTTCTTCAGCATCGCCAGGTAGTGCAGCGGGATGTCCGGGCGGCTCCAGGCGTCCGGCGCCGGCGACAGGTCGTCGGTGTTGGTTTCGCCGGGGACCTTGAAGACGGTGACGGTGATCTTCTTTTCGACTTCAGGGCGCGAGGTGAACCACTCGGCGTCGGCCCAGCTCTTCATCACTTCCTGGGCCTTGGCGTTGCCCGCCTTGGCCTTGCTCGCGACGTCGTTGAAGTAGTCGAACATCAGCAGGGTCTTCTTCAGACCCGCGGCGGCGACGCCGGCGACTTCGGCGTCGTCCAGCAGCTCGATCAGCGGATGCACGTTGTAGCCGCCGACCATGGTGCCCAGCAGCTCGGTGGCCTTGGCCTTGGAGATCAGCTCCACCTTCAGGTCGCCGTGCGCGACGGCGGCCAGGAAGCTGGCCTTGACCTTGGCGGCGTCGTCCACGCCCGGGGGCACGCGGTGGGTCAGCAGGTCCAGCAGGAAGGCGCCTTCACCGGCGGGCGGGGTCTTGATCAGTTCGATCAGCTCGGCCACCTGCTTGGCGTCCAGTGGCAGCGGCGGGATGCCGAGCGCGGCGCGTTCGGCTTCGTGTTGGCGGTAGGCTTGCAGCATGCGAACTCCAGTCTCTGTGGTCTTTGCTTGGGTCGGAAAACGTCGGGGAAGGCGGGTCTGTCCTCGGTCACGGCGCGCTGGGCACGATGACCTTGAGGCCCTTGAAATAGTCTCGGAAGAATCCCTGGTCGCGGGTGATCAGGCCGTCGCACTGCAGCATCGCGTGCGCACCCACCAGGAAGTCGGGCATGGCGCGCGACGAGGCGGCGGCGTCGGTCTTCGCCGCGCCGCCCTTGTCCGCGAACCGTTGCTTGAACTTGCGTTGCATCTCGCCCGCGCGGATCGCCGCGCGCTGGTCGATGGCCAGGAAGCTCAGGCCCATCTCCTCCAGCGCGTCCATCACCTCGGAGCCGTGGCCCAGGCCGGCGGTCACCTCGGACAGCACGACGTCGCACAGCACCACCGGACCGCTGGAGAGCGCCAGGCGCAGGGCGGCTTCGGCCGCGTCCGCGCCGGGCGCGTCGCCCAGGAGGTCGATGAGGACGGAGCTGTCGACGGCGATCATCGGATCAGGCGTCCTTGCCGTCGTCGGCGGCTTCCCCGGTCGCCTCATCCGGGGCGCGGCCGCGGAGGTCGCGCATCACGTCGTCGGTGGCGGTGCCTTCGGGCAGCTTGAAGCGGCCGCGGGCGCGGGAGATGGCGTCGTCCACGTTCTTGCGCAGGATGATGCGCGCGCCGTCGAGCTCGACCTTGAGCGTCGTGCCCTTGGTCAGGCCCAGCGCGTCGCGGACGGCCTTGGGCAGCGTGATCTGACCTCGTTCGGCGACGGTGGCTTCCATGCGGGCTCCTGGCAGTGCTGGGAGATTAGACGACGGCTCCGGCGTTTTCATGACCGTCGGTACGCAAGCGCACCGTAGGTATGAGCCAGAAAGTATGCATGAATTGTACGTACTTTCGGGTTTCGAAAGCCAGCGCCGCCTCACGAAGCCCGACCGTCGCGGTAGGGATAACAACGGGGCAAGTCCGCGGGCGGCGGCCAAGAAAAAGCCGCCTCGAGGGCGGCTTTGATCGGCGAGGGTGTTGCTTTACTGGGCGCTCGGCGTGATGCCCAGGCCGCCGCCGGCGGGCGCCGACGAGGCGCGCGCGGCTTCGATGGCGGCGCGCTGTTCCGGGTGGACGCATTCGTCGACCAGGCGCTGGCCGGCCTTCACGTCCAGCAGCATCGACTTGTTGGCGATCTGGACCATCAGCGTGCGGCCGGTGACGTCTTCCAGGCGCAGCGCGCCGGTGGTCGACAGCACAGGCTTCATCACGAAGGTGTCCTTCTTGAAGGCCACGTTGATGTAGCCCAGGTCCTTGGCGTTCGGCTCGATGGTGATCGACTGCTTGAACTCGCACTCGTACAGGCCGAGGTAGGCGCGCTTGGCGGCGGCCAGCTGCTCCTCGTTCGCTTCCGGCAGCGGAGGCGGCGGGACGGGCGTCTTGGCGGCCGGCTTCTTGGCGGCGGTCTTCGCCGGCGCGGGCTTGGCGGCGGCGGGCTTGGCCGGAGCGGCAGGCTTGGCGGTGCTGTTGCTGGCAGCGGGCTGGGCGGCGGCGATGCCGGTGGTCAGCGTCAGCGCGGCGGCAGCGGCGCCGGACAGGAGGAGGGCGGTCAGTCGCATGGGGAGGGCGTGGAAGTTGGACCTGTGAAACTTGAATCGCCGGCCGAAGCATCGACCGGAAAAACGAAGTGCCGGGGCTCGGCGATGCGGGATTGTGACCGCGCCTGCGTCCCCTGAAGCGGGGATTTAATGTGTCAAACGGTTGAACGTTGCTAGGGTCTTCACGGGGCTTTCCTGGGTCGCGGCGCGGTCACAGGGGCGATGGATACGGCGCAAACCACGCCTGCTCCACCTCTGTCGGCAGGGTCTGTCCGGTGCCGTGGGCGCGCTGCAGAAGATGCCAGAACAGGCGGTAACTCGCGCGGTCGTGGAGCATGTCCCGATGTTGGATCGGCGCCCATTGCGCGGCCTGTGCGGCCTGCAGGATGTCGATGGCTTCGTCGATCTCGGCGACGCTGGGCGCGAAGGCATCGATGATCGGCTGGATCTGGTTCGGGTGGATGCTCCACATCCGCGTGTAGCCGAACTCGCGTGCGGCGCGCTCGGCAGCGTGCTGGATCGCGCGCTCGCTCTTGAATTCGGTGACGACGCAGTGCGACGGGGTTTTCGCGTAGCTGTGTGCCGCGGCGGAGATCGCCAGTTTCGCGCGCTGCACCAGCGGGTGCGTGAACTGGCCCTCGACCGTCAGCGCCGAGCGCGGGATCGCACCGCGATGCGCTGACACGAAGTCCATCAGGCCGAACGAGAGCGATTCGATGCGCGGATGTGCCGCGATCGCCATCACGTCGCGCAGCGCGCCGTGGGTTTCGATCAGCGTGTGCAGCGGCAGCGGCTTCCTGATCGCGTGGCGCTTCAGGCTGTCGTCGATGAATGCGATCGCGCGGCTCAGGTCCTCGATGCCTTCGGGCTTCGGGATCATCAGGAAGGCAAGCTTCTCGCCGCCGCCGGCGATCACCGCCTCGACGTCGGCCTCGAAGGCCGGGTGCTTGAACGGATGCACCCGCACGCCCACGCGGCCATGTGCGTTCAGCGAGCCGTTCAGCAGATGCAGCACCAGCAGCATGTGCTCGGCCTCGCCGCCGACGGGCGCGCCGTCCTCGCAATCGAGCGTGATGTCAAAGACTGGCCCCATCCGCACCTGCAGCTCGAGGCTCTTGACCATGCGCGCCTCGACGCCGCAGTAGTGATCGACGACCGGCAGCACGACAGGCGCCTGACCTTCTTCGAACAGGGCCTGGGCGGGAGTGAGGAGGGTGGTCATGCGAGGCAGCGTGATGAGGGATCTGGAAAGAAGAAGGGCCGGCCTTCTTGCGAAGGTCGGCCCAACGATACTGCCTTCAGCGACGGACCGGCGAAGCCTGGTCCTGTTCAAGCAGGGCACGAGGATCTGGCTTTGCCAGGCCTCGGAGCCGCCCCTTGAGGGGCCGCCGAAGGCGGTAGGGGTGGTTCAGAGCAAGTGCTTGACGCCGTTCTGCTCTTCGAGCAGTTCGTCCAGCGTCTTCTTGATCGCGGCTTGCGAGAACTCGTCGATCTCCAGGCCTTGGACGATCTTGTACTCGCCGTTCTCGACCGTCACCGGGTAGCCGAACATGACTTCCTTCGGGATGCCGTAGGAGCCGTCCGACGGGATGCCCATCGTGACCCACTTGCCGTTGGTGCCCAGGGCCCAGTCGCGCATGTGGTCGATGGCGGCGTTGGCGGCCGAGGCGGCCGACGACAGGCCGCGGGCGGCGATGATCGCGGCGCCGCGCTTGCCGACGGTCGGCAGGAAGGTCGTACGGTTCCACTCTTCATCGTTGATGAGCGCCTTGACCGACTGGCCGTCGATGGTGGCGAAGCGGTAGTCCGCGTACATCGTCGGCGAGTGGTTGCCCCACACGGCCAGCTTCTCGATGCCGGCGACCGGCTTGCCGGTCTTGGCGGCGATCTGCGAGGCGGCGCGGTTGTGGTCCAGACGCAGCATGGCGGTGAAGTTCTTGGCCGGCAGGTCCGGGGCCGACTTCATCGCGATGTAGGCGTTGGTGTTGGCCGGGTTGCCGACCACCAGCACCTTGACGTTGCGCGAGGCCACGGCGTTCAGGGCCTTGCCCTGCGTGGTGAAGATGGCGCCGTTGATCGACAGCAGTTCGGCGCGTTCCATGCCCGGGCCGCGCGGACGCGAGCCGACCAGCAGCGCGTAGTCGGTGTCCTTGAAGGCGGTCATCGGGTCGCTGTGGGCCTCGATGCCGGCCAGCAGCGGGAAGGCGCAGTCTTCCAGCTCCATGATCACGCCCTTGAGCGCGTTCTGGGCCTTCTCGTCGGGGATCTCCAGCAGCTGCAGGATGACGGGCTGGTCCTTGCCCAGCATCTCGCCGGAAGCGATGCGGAACAGCAGGGCATAGCCGATCTGGCCGGCGGCGCCGGTGACGGCGACGCGAACGGGTTTCTTGCTCATCAGGGTCTCCGAGAAGTGCGAGTGAATGATGCGTGAGGCGCAGTCCGCGCCAGCGGCGGCAAGTGTAGGACAGCGCGGCCCCGGCACGGATCGCGAAAGGGTCTTCTTCGCCCACCGGAGTGGGGAGATGCCCCCAAAAGTAGCGCACAAGCATTGCGTGGAACTGACACTCTTCTGTCTTATATAAGACTAATCCGCTCGGACTCCCTCCTCAGGGTGGACGCTCTCTCCGGGTTTGTGCTCGAATCGCGCCCCATGTCGCCCCCCGCCCCGGTCCACCCCGTCACGCCGCTCAATGAGCTGGCGCGCGCGGAAGCCGCGCCCTCGTTCAGCCCGCTGTATCGCCAGATCAAGGGACTGATCCTGAAGGGGCTGCAGGCCGGCGAGTGGAAGGCGGGGGAGACCATCCCCAGCGAGATGGACCTGGCGGCCCGCTTCGGAGTGAGCCAGGGCACCGTGCGCAAGGCCGTCGATGAACTTGCCGCCGACAACCTGCTGGTCCGCAAGCAGGGGAAGGGCACCTTCGTCGCCACCCATGCGGAACAGCAGCAGCAATACCGCTTCCTGCGGCTGACGCCGGATGCCGAGGAGGCCTCGTCGCTCGGCCGCCAGCTGCTCGACTGCAAGCGCCAGCGCGCGCCGGCCTTCATCGCCAAGCTGATGCAGCTGCGCGCCGGCGATCCCATGATCGAGATCCGCCGCCTGCTGCACAGCGGCGGCCATCCGGTCGTGCTGGACGACATCTGGCTGCCCGGCGCGCTGTTCAAGGGACTGACGACCGAGCGGCTGCTCGAGCATCGCGGCCCGTTCTACAGCCTGCTCGAAACCGAATTCAACGTGCCCATGATCCGGGCGCAGGAAAAGATCCGTGCGGTCGCGGCGGAGGAAGACGCCGCCGCGCTGCTGCAGGTAGCGCCCGGCAGTCCGCTGCTGAGCGTGGAGCGGCTCTCCTTCACCTACGGCGACAAGCCGGTGGAGTTGCGCCGCGGTCTCTACAACACTTCCCACCACTTTTATCGCAACAGCCTGAACTGATGCTTTCGCGTAGCGGCGCTGACGTTTTCATGGCAACGCCAGAAGACGAGATGCGCCCAGGACACCCTTGAGGGGTGTTGCGTTGCCATAAAATCTTCGGGTTTCACATTGATTACAAGGTCGGACATGACGGACGCCACCCAAGCCACCAAGAAGAATCGACCGGTCTACACCAACATCCATGTCACGCAGATCGTGGCGTACCGCCTGCCCCCGGCCGGCATCGTCTCCATCCTGCATCGCATCAGCGGCCTGCTGATGTTCTTCCTGCTCCCGTTCGTGATCTGGATGTTCGACACCAGCCTCACGTCGGAGATCTCGTACGAGACCTTCACCGCGGCCTTCGTGTCCGGCATCGGCTTCCTGCCGGGCTGGTTCATCAAGCTCGTGACGCTGGGCCTGATCTGGGGCTACCTGCACCACTTCATCGCCGGCGTGCGCCACCTGTGGATGGACGCGACGCACAGCGTGAGCAAGGCGCAGGGCCACATCAGCGCCGTCGTGACGCTGGCCTTGAGCGTCGTGCTGACGCTGGCACTCGGCGCCAAGCTGTTCGGCCTGTACTGATCACGCCGCGACCGGGCGGCGCGGGCCGTGCGGTCGGACTGAATTCCGACGATTGACCCAAGAGGCAAATCAACAATGACAACCTACGGAACCAAGCGCATCGTCACCGGTGCGCACTACGGTCTGCGCGACTGGATGATCCAGCGCGCCACCGCGCTGCTCATGGCGCTGTTCACCATCGTGCTGCTCGCGCAAGTGCTGTTCACCAGCCAGGCGATCGGCTACGACCTGTGGGCCGGCATCTTCAGCAAGCAATGGATGAAGTTCCTGACCTTCGCGCTGATCGTGTCCCTGGCGTATCACGCCTGGGTCGGCGTGCGCGACATCTGGATGGATTACGTGAAACCGGTGGGCGTGCGGCTGTTCCTGCACACGTTCACGCTGGTGTGGTTGACGGGTTGCGCGGGTTGGGCGATCCAAGTGCTCTGGAGGCTGTAAGAAATGCAAATCGGAACCTCGCTGCCCAAGCGCAAATTCGATGTGGTGATCGTCGGTGCCGGCGGCTCCGGCATGCGCGCGTCGCTGCAACTGTCGCTGGCCGGCCTGAACGTGGCCGTCCTGTCCAAGGTTTTCCCCACCCGCTCGCACACCGTGGCCGCTCAAGGCGGCATCGGCGCCAGCCTGGGGAACATGTCCGAGGACAACTGGCATTACCACTTCTACGACACCGTGAAGGGCTCGGACTGGCTGGGTGACCAGGACGCCATCGAGTTCATGTGCCGTGAAGCGCCCAAGGTCGTCTACGAGCTCGAACACTTCGGCATGCCGTTCGACCGCAACCCGGACGGCACGATCTATCAGCGTCCGTTCGGCGGCCACACCGCCAACTACGGCGAGAAGCCGGTCCAGCGCGCCTGCGCCGCGGCCGACCGCACCGGCCACGCGCTGCTGCACACGCTGTACCAGCAGAACGTCAAGGCCCGCACCAACTTCTTCGTCGAGTGGATGGCGCTGGACCTGATCCGCGACGCCGACGGCGACTGCGTCGGCGTGACCGCGCTGGAGATGGAGACGGGCGAGGTCCACATCCTCGAAGCGAAGACCGTGCTGCTGGCCACCGGCGGTGCCGGCCGCATCTTCGCCGCGTCGACCAACGCCTTCATCAACACCGGCGACGGCCTGGGCATGGCGGCGCGCGCCGACATCCCGCTGCAGGACATGGAGTTCTGGCAGTTCCACCCGACCGGCGTGGCCGGCGCGGGCGTGCTGCTGACCGAAGGCTGCCGCGGCGAGGGCGCGATCCTGCGCAACGCCAACGGCGAGCGCTTCATGGAGCGCTACGCCCCGACGCTGAAAGACCTGGCACCGCGCGACTTCGTCTCGCGCTGCATGGACCAGGAGATCAAGGAAGGTCGCGGCTGCGGTCCCAACAAGGACTACGTCGTCCTGGACATGACCCACCTGGGCGGCGACACCATCGCCAAGCGACTGCCGTCGGTGCTGGAGATCGGCCACAACTTCGCCAACGTCGACATCACGAAGGAACCCATCCCCGTCGTGCCGACCATCCACTACCAGATGGGCGGCATCCCGACCAACGTCCACGGCCAGGTCGTCGCCCCCAAGGGCGACAACTACAAGGACGTCGTCAACGGCCTGTACGCGGTGGGCGAATGCTCCTGCGTGTCGGTGCACGGCGCCAACCGCCTCGGTACCAACTCGCTGCTGGACCTGCTGGTCTTCGGTCGCGCCGCGGGCAACCACATCGTCGATGCCGTCAAGAACGGGGGCAAGTCGCACAAGCCGCTGCCCAAGGACGCCGCCGACCAGACGCTGTCGCGCCTGAATCGCCTGGAGTCCAACACCGGCGGCGAGTACGCGCAAGGCGTGGCCGACGACATGCGCGCCGCGATGCAGTCGCATGCCGGCGTGTTCCGCACCAGCAAGCTGCTCGACGAAGGCGTCACCGCCATCGCCGCGATCCGCGAGCGGGTCAAGAACATCACGCTGCAGGACAAGTCCAAGGTCTTCAACACCGCGCGTGTCGAGGCCCTGGAGGTGGACAACCTGATCGAGGCCGCGCAGGCCACGATCGTGTCCGCCGCCGCGCGCAAGGAATGCCGCGGCGCCCACACGGTCAACGACTTCGAGCGCGGTGCGGACGATGCGGAATTCCCGCTGGGCCGCAACGACAAGGAGTGGATGAAGCACACCCTGTGGCACTCCAAGTCCAACAGCCTGACCTACAAGCCGGTGAATCTGCAACCGCTGACCGTCGATAGCGTCCCCCCGAAGGTCCGTACCTTCTGACCGGCCGCAGGAGCACTCAAACATGATCAAGCGCACCTTCAAGATCTACCGCTACGACCCGGACAAGGACGCCAAGCCGTACATGCAGACCATCGAGCTGGAGCTCGCCGGCAACGAACGCATGCTGCTGGACGCCCTGCTCAAGCTCAAGGCGGTGGATCCGTCGCTGTCGTTCCGCCGCTCGTGCCGCGAAGGCGTGTGCGGCTCCGACGCGATGAACATCAACGGCAAGAACGGTCTGGCCTGCCTGACCAACCTGCGCTCGCTGCCGGACGTCATCATCCTCAAGCCGCTGCCGGGCCTGCCCGTCGTCCGCGACCTGATCGTGGACATGACGCAGTTCTTCAAGCAGTACAACTCGATCCGTCCGTTCCTGGTGAACGAGGAAGCGCCGCCCGAGAAGGAGCGCCTGCAGTCCCCGGAAGAGCGCGACGAGCTCAACGGCCTGTATGAGTGCATCCTGTGCGCGAGCTGCTCGACCAGCTGCCCCAGCTTCTGGTGGAACCCCGACAAGTTCGTCGGCCCCGCCGGTCTGCTGCAGGCCTACCGCTTCATCGCCGACAGCCGCGACCAGGCCACCGCGGAGCGCCTCGACAACCTCGAGGACCCGTACCGCCTGTTCCGCTGCCACACCATCATGAACTGTGTCGACGTCTGCCCCAAGGGTCTCAACCCGACGAAGGCGATCGGCAAGATCAAGGAATTGATGGTGCGTCGCACCGTCTGAGCCCGCTCGCGCCGATCTACGCACACGCATGAACGCTGCCGACATCAACACCCTCATCGATGAGAGGGATCTCTCCAAGCTCAAATGGCGTTGCCGCCGCGGGCTGTTGGAGAATGATCTTTTCATCGAGCGGTTCTTCCGGCGGCACGAAGGCGCGTTGACCGAATTCCACGCGGAAGGCCTGCGTCAGCTGATGGACCTGTCGGACAACGACCTGCTCGATCTGATGCTGGCCCGCAAGGAACCGGCCGACGAGCTGGACCGGCCCGACGTTCATGCCGTGCTCGCGATGCTGCGGACCCCTCAGTAACCAGAACCCCCGAAGTCATAAGGAATGCCCATGACCCCGTCTGACGTCAAAGCCACCCTGTCGTTCTCCGATGGCAGCCCGCAAATGGATCTGCCCCTGTACAAGGGCACCATCGGTCCGGATGTGATCGACATCCGCAAGCTTTACGCCCAGACCGGCAAGTTCACCTACGACCCGGGCTTCCTGTCGACGGCGTCGTGCAACTCCACGATCACCTACATCGACGGCGACAAGGGCGAGCTGCTGTACCGCGGCTACCCGATCGAACAGCTGGCGACCAACTGCGACTACCTCGAGACCTGCTACCTGCTGCTCTACGGCGAGCTGCCCAGCCCGTCGCAGAAGGAAGAGTTCGTCAACCGCGTGACCAACCATACGATGGTCAACGAGCAGATGCAGTTCTTCCTGCGCGGCTTCCGTCGCGACGCGCATCCGATGGCCGTGATGACGGGTCTGGTGGGCGCGCTGTCGGCCTTCTATCACGACAGCACCGACATCAATAACCCCGAGCACCGCGAGATCGCCGCGATCCGCCTGATCGCGAAGATGCCGACGCTGGTGGCGATGGCCTACAAGTACACGATCGGCCAGCCCTACATCTATCCGAAGAACGACCTCTCGTACGCCGGCAACTTCATGCGCATGATGTTCGCCACGCCGTGCGAGGAGTACAAGCCCAACGACGTGCTGGTCCGCGCGATGGACCGCATCTTCACGCTGCATGCGGACCACGAGCAGAACGCGTCGACCTCGACCGTGCGTCTGTGCGGCTCGTCGGGCACCAACCCGTTCGCGGCGATCGCAGCGGGCGTGGCCTGCCTGTGGGGCCCCGCGCACGGCGGCGCCAACGAGGCCTGCCTGAACATGCTCAACGACATCCAGCAGATGGGTGGCGTGGCCAAGATCGGCGAGTTCATCAAGCAGGTCAAGGACAAGAACAGCAACGTCAAGCTGATGGGCTTCGGCCACCGGGTCTACAAGAACTACGACCCGCGCGCCAAGCTGATGCGCGAGACCTGCCATGAAGTCCTGAACGAACTGGGCCTGCACGACGACCCGCTGTTCAAGCTGGCGATGGAGCTGGAGAAGATCGCGCTGGAAGACGAGTACTTCGTCGCCCGCAAGCTGTACCCGAACGTCGACTTCTACTCCGGCATCGTGCAGCGCGCCATCGGCATCCCGGTGCCGCTGTTCACGGCGATCTTCGCCCTGGCCCGCACGGTCGGCTGGATCGCCCAGCTGAACGAGATGATCGGCGACCCCGAGTACAAGATCGGCCGTCCGCGTCAGCTGTTCGTCGGCGCCACGCAGCGCAACGTCACGCCGATCGCGGAACGCTGATCGGCGGACGCTGGAGCCGGGACGCCGGCTCGCCGCACCAAGCCCCTGTGCCTCGGCCAGGGGCTTTTTTGCATCTGAACCGGCATTTGAATATTTGATGCGCGGGGTTCGCCCCGACCAGGAGCGCATCGCCCTTGGGGTATGCTCTGCAAACGTTTGCAATTGAGTGAATCAGCCAGTTTGGCACGAGCAGAGGACCGGATCGACCGATGAGCACCATCAAGGATGTGGCCGCGCTGGCGGGGGTGTCCTTCACCACGGTGTCGCATGTGCTGAACAACACGCGACCGGTGAGCGCCGAGGCGCGGGCGCGCGTGCTGGCGGCGGTCGACGAGATCGGTTACCTGCCCAGCGCGGTGGCCCGGTCGCTGCGCCGCAGCGAGACCAAGATCGTCGGCGTGCTGGTGCCCAACGTGCGCAACCCGTTCTTCGCGGAACTGGTCGTCGGCGCCGAGGAGTGGTGCCGGCAGGCGGGCTACTCGGTGTTCCTCTGCAACTCGGACAACGATCCCAAGCATCAGCAGGCGTATCTGCGCACGCTGCTGGAGAAGCGCATCGACGGGCTGCTGCTGAGCTCGGCCGGCGATGCCGAGACGCTGGCCAGCACCTTCCGCCATGCGAGCGTGCCGGTGGTGACCGTGGACCGACTGGTGCCCGGCGCGCGCGCGGACCGCGTGAGCGTGAACAACCAGCTCGGCGCCTTCGAGGTGGTCCGCCATCTGCTGGAGCTGGGCCATCGCCGCATCGGCTGCGTGAGCGGCCCCGCTGAATTCGAAGTGACGACCGAGCGCGTCGCCGGCTGGCGCAACGCGCTGCAACAGCGCGGCCTGGAGGCGCGCGCGGAGTGGCTGGCGGAGAGCGACTTCAGCACCGCGGGCGGCTACGACGCCGTGAAGGCGCTGATGACGCGCCAGCCCGAGCTCACCGCCGTCTTCACCTGCAACGACCTGATGGGCATGGGCGCGCTGCGCGCCGCGGCCGAACTCGGACTCAACGTGCCGCGTCAGCTATCGGTCGTGGGCTTCGATGCCATCGAGCTCGGCAGCTATGTCTATCCCGCGCTGACCAGCGTGGGCTGCTCGATCCGCGACCTCGGCCGGGAGGCCGGCCGCGCGCTGATCGAGCGCATCGAGAATCCCCAGGCGCCCTTCAAGGACCTGCAACTCGTGCCGCAGGTCGTGCTGCGCGAGAGCACCGCGGCGCCGTCGTCTCCGGAGCTTTCATGACTTCAGCAAAGGCTGCCGCCACCGTCGTGGTGGTGGGCAGCGTCAACATGGACCTCGTGGCCCACGCCGCGCGTCTGCCCGCGCCGGGCGAGACCCTGATCGGCGAGGCCTTCGCCGGCACGCCCGGCGGCAAGGGCGGCAACCAGGCGGTGGCCGCGTCGCGGCTGGGCGCCGAGGTCGCGCTGATCGGCCGCGTCGGCATGCGCCAGCACGGTCACGACCTGCTGAAGGCGCTGGAAGCCGAACGCGTGCAGGTCCAGGCGATCCGCCGTGACGACGCCGCCTGGCCCGGCGTGGCGGTGATCATGGTCGCGAGCGAGGGCGGCGAGAACGCCATCGTCGTCGTGCCCGGCAGCAATGCGGATCTCGACACGGTCGACGTGGAGCAGGGCGGGGCGCTGCTGCGCCAGGCCAAGGTCGTCGTGGCGCAACTGGAGGTGCCGGTGCCGGCGATCCAGCGCGCCTTCGAGATCGCCCGCGAGGCCGGCGTGATCACGGTGCTGAACGCCGCGCCCGCGCAGGACCTGCCGGCGGCGCTGCTGGCATTGAGCGACTGGCTGATCGTCAACGAGACCGAAGCGCTGCAACTGGCCCGCGACGTGGCGCTGGCCGGCGACGCCGACGGGATCACGATAGCGCGTGCGACGGCCGCGCATCTGCGGACGCTGGGGCCGCGTCACGTCCTCGTGACGCTGGGCGGCACCGGCGCGTGGCTGCTCAGCGACGAGCATCCCGACGGCCTGCATTTGCGCGCCGCCCGCGTCGACGCGGTGGACACGGTCGGTGCCGGCGACACGCTGGTGGGCGGGCTCGCCGTCGGTCTGGCCGAAGGCCTGGTGCCGGCCCGCGCGGCCGCGCTGGGACAACTGGCCGCCGCGCTCGCGGTCAGCCGGACCGGCGTGCAGCAGGCGATGCCGCACCGTTCCGAGCTGCCGGAATTGCCCGAGCTCGCCACGCTCACCGCATTCGTCGCGAACGGGGCACACTCCCAAGACGGCAACTCCTGACCCTGGAGCGCAGTACTCCCATGGACAGCAAGATTCCTGCTCCGGACCGCATCCCGGTCCTCTTCGACACCGACCCCGGCATCGACGACGCGCTCGCGCTCGCGCTGCTGGCCTGCCATCCGCGTTTCGAGCTGGTGGCCGTCACGACGGCCTTCGGCAACGGACCGGTGGCCACGACCACGCGCAACGCGCGGGGGTTGACGGCGCTCTACCGCAATGAGGTACCCGTCGCCGCTGGCGCCGAAGGGCCGCTGCGCCATGAGCGCCGACGCAAGGACGCCGCGCACGTGCACGGCGACGACGGCCTCGGCGGCGTCGCCGACCGCCTGCCGGCGCCCACGCGGCCGCTCGATCCGCGGCCCGCGCATCAACTGATCTGCGATCTCGTGAATGAGCGACCCGGCGAGATCACCCTGGTCGCAGTCGGACCGTTCACGAATCTGGCGCTTGCGCTCGCGCACGATCCGACGATCGCCGGCAAGGTCAAGCGCGTCGTCGTGATGGGCGGCGCCTTCGGCCTGAAGGGCCATGGGGGCAACGTGTCGCCGGTGGCCGAGGCCAACATCATGGCCGACCCCGAAGCCGCGGACCAGGTCTTCACCGCCGTCTGGCCGGTGACCATCGTCGGCCTGGACGTGACGCAGGAAGCGATCATGCGCGAGGCCGATCTGGCGAAGCTGCGCGGCCGCGGCGCCGGCGCGGGTGACCTGCTCTGGCAGGCGACACGCCATTACCAGCAGTTCTACGATGCGCGCGACGGCATCGGCGGCATCTACGCGCACGATGCGAGCGCGGCGGCGATCCTGCTGGTGCCGGACGCCTTCATGCTGCGTGCGGGCCCGGTGCGCGTGGCACTGGAGGGCATCGCCACCGGGCAGACCATCCAGGACTGGCGCAACGAGCACGGCACCGGCACGCCGTGGAGCGGCCACCCGGCGCAGCAGGTCTGCGTCGAGGTCGACGCGGCGCGCGTGCTGGCGCTGTTCGACGAGATCTTCTGAATCCGCATCGTCGCCATGAGGCGACGATGGGGTGACGCTTTCAAGAATCAAGACAATGCACGTCGCGCCAGACGGCGTGAGCAAGGAGAACCTCCCATGACGACCCAAGCCGTGAAGCTGCTGCTGCCCCGCTGGCTGATCACCATGACCCCGGACAGCCCGGTGCTCGAGCAGCACGCGCTGGCCATCGAGGGCGAACGCATCGCCGCCGTCCTGCCGCGCGAGGAAGCCCTCAAGCGCTACGCCGACGCCGACGCCGAGCGCGTCGAGCTCCCGAACCACGTGCTGATCCCCGGCCTGATCAACGCGCACACGCACTCGGCGATGTCGCTGCTGCGCGGCGTCGCGGACGACCTCGCGCTGATGGACTGGCTCAACAACCACATCTGGCCGCTGGAGCGCCAGTGGGTGAGCGAGGACTGGACCTACCAGGGCTCGCTGCTGTCCGCGGCCGAGGCGCTGCGCGGCGGCGTGACCTACCTGAACGACATGTACTTCTTCCCGACCGCGATGGCCCGCGCGGCGGTGGACAGCGGCATCCGCGCCGGGGTGTCGATCAACGTCATCGATTTCCCTACCGGCTACGCCGCCAACGCCCAGGACTACATCGACAAGGGCCTGGCCGCCTACGAGCAGTTCAAGGGCGAGAAGCTGCTGGACTGGACCAGCGCGCCGCATGCGCCGTACACGGTCTCGGACGAGACCTTCATCCAGCTGCGCGAGCTGGCCGAGAAGTACGACCTGCAGATGCACTGCCACATCCACGAGACGCAGGACGAGATCGACGGCAGCGTGAAGCAGTACGGCGAGCGTCCGCTGGCGCGCCTGAACAAGCTGGGCCTGCTGAACGCGAAGATGATCGCCGTCCACATGGTCCACCTCACCCCGGACGAGATCGACCTCGTCGCGAAGCAGGGCGTTCACCTGGTCCACAACCCGAGCTCCAACCTGAAGCTGGCCTCGGGCGTCGCGCCGGTGAAGGCCCTGGAGGCGGCCGGCGTCAACACCATCCTCGGCACCGACGGCGCGGCCTCCAACAACCGCCAGGACATGTTCAGCGAGATCCGCGCCGCGGCGCTGCTCGCCAAGGGCGTGACCGGCGATCCGCTGACCGTCACCGCGCGCACCGCGCTGGAGATGGCCACCGTGCGCGCCGCCAAGGCCATGGGCCGCGCGAACGACCTGGGCACGCTGGAGGTGGGCAAGCTGGCCGACGTGGTCGCCGTCGCGCTGGACTCGATCGAGTGCCAGCCCGTGTATCACGCCGACGCGCAGCTCGTTTATGTCGCCGGGCGTGAACATGTCACGGATGTCTGGGTGGGCGGCCGTCAGGTGCTGTCCAAGCGCAACGTTCTGACCTTCGACACGCAAGCCTTGCTTGGGCGAGTAGAGGACATCGTGGCTAAGATGCGCGCGGGGCGCTGATCCCCCCTGAACATGGGGGTGCCGGCGCCGAGGGGCCGGCGGCGATCTGACCGCCGGCGTGCTGGAGACACAGCTGGCCGCCACCGCGAGCCGGCGGGACAGACCACCATGAGCAAGTCAACACGCAGCCGGCCCCTGAGCCGGTTCGCCGCTTCCATCGCCACCGCCCTGGTGGCTTTCGGCCTCAGCGCCGCCGCCCGCGCGGACATCCTGATCGGCCAGACGGCCGGCTTCACCGGCCAGGTCGCGGCCAGCGTCAAGGAACTGACGCTGGGCGCCAGGCTCTACATCGACAAGGTCAACGCCACCGGCGGCGTCAACGGCCAGAAGATCGACCTGCAGTCGCTGGACGACGGCTTCGATCCCAAGCGTGCCGCCGCCAACGCGCAGACCCTGATCGACAAGGGCGCCGTGGCGCTGTTCCTGACGCGCGGCACGCCGCACACGCAAGCCGTGATGCCGTTGCTCGACAAGGCCCAGGTGCCGCTGATCGCGCCGTCCACCGGCGCGATGCTGCTGCACAAGCCGGTCCATCCCTTCGTCTTCAATGTGCGCTCGACCTACCAGCGCGAGGCCGAGCGCGCCGTCCAGCTGCTGCTGGAGATGGGCAACACGCGCATCGCCCTGGTCCAGGTGAACGACACCTTCGGCGCCGACGGCATCGCCGGCGCGATGGCGGGCTTCAACGACCGGAAGATGAAGCCGGTGGCGCACTTCACCTATGAACGCGAGAAGCCCGACATCGCCGGCGTGGTCAAGCAGCTCATCGCCGCGGACCCGCAGGTCGTGCTGATGGTCGCGTCGCAGCAGATCACGGCCGACACGATCAACGCGTTGCGCGCGGCCGGTTCGCGCATCCTGGGCGCGACGCTGTCCAACAACGCCTCCAACGGGTTCGTCCAGCTGCTGGGCCAGAACGCCGCCGGCATCATCGTCTCGCAGGTCTTCCCGAGCGAGCGTTCGACCAACGTGCCGATGGTCCGCGAGCTGGGCGATCTGGTGAAGGCGCATCCCGCCGAATCCAGCGGTCAGGTCACGCCGGCCATGATGGAGGGCTTCGCCTCCGCCAAGGTCCTGGTCGAGGCGCTCAAGCGCGCCGGCAAGGATCCCAGCCGCGCCGCCATCCAGAAGGTCCTGAACAGCATGACCCGCTACGACCTCGGCGGCATGGAGGTGGGTTACTCGCCCACCGATCACACGGGCACGAACTACGCGGACATCGCCATCATCGATCCTCGAGGGCGCTTCCTGCGCTGATCCCGACTCGGGATCCCCCTTCGCGACGGGCGCCTTCGGGCGCCCGTTCTGTTTTTCCTGACGAAAACGCCGGCCGGGCAGACCGCTGCGCAGCGGTTTTCCGCGACTGAGTCGACGGCTGTCGATCATGGCTCCGATATCCGGCGACGGCGCTCCGTGAATGGGTCAGAGCCAACTCCTGTTCATCTCGTTATCTTGGCCAATGATGTGAATTCGTTGGCCGATCAGTTAATTCGCCATTCGAATCTCCGGGAACTGACCTGTTTGAGTCGATAAATGCATTCATGAGTGATTAGCAAACTGATCGCAGTCGGTGACACTGCCGCCAATAGTTTGCAAATGGATTTGTGTCATGAGAAATATGTATGCGATCTCTATCGGCCTCACGCTCGCCGGCGCGGCGTGCCTGTTGGCTGATCGGGCCGAGTCGACCACCCCCGGGCATCCCTTATTTGAACTTACTGTCATTGGTTATCTGCTGGCGATCGGCGGACTGATGCTGCTGATCGTCTGCCTGGGCGGCAGCGCGGAAGACTGGATCAAAAGCCGATGGCATCGGGTCGAGCGGCCCGTCGAAGGGAAATGGGACCAGCCGCCACCCCGGGTCCTGGACCACCACTGAATTCAGTAGTCTGGCGTTTTCGGGTTTACTTGCTTCGGTGATTGCTCGTTTCTGCTCGCTCGCGAAACTGTGCCCGCCTCTGGGCAATGGGATAACGAGTGAGAAGGAGCCAGTGAATGAGTATCGCCGTCGTGATCATCGAGGACGACCCCACCGTCATGAAGAGGTTGGTGGACGTGATTTCGAACAGTAGCTTTTGCGAGGTGGTGGGTATCGCCAAGAATCGCGGAGAAGCGGTGGCGGCGATCCTCGCCAACCGCGCGGATCTGTACATCGTCGACCTGGGACTGCCGGATGTCGACGGGGTCGAGCTGATCCGGCTGATCCAGGACAAGTGTCCCGAGTCGCGCAGCGTCGTCGTCAGCACCTTCGGCGACAGCAAGCATGTGATGCGCAGCCTGCGGGCAGGCGCCAGCGGCTACCTGCTCAAGGAGGAGATCCAGCCGTCGATGGTGGACAAGCTCGTCAGCGCGCACAACGGGCAGGCACCGCTGAGCCCGGCGGTCGCGCAGCTGGTCGTCGAGCGGATCACCATGCTCGAGAACAACGTGCGGCCGCACGTCGACCGGCAGAAGGTGCTGCGTGACCTGGGGCTGGGCGAGCGGGAATGGGAGGTCCTGCGGCATCTCGTCGATGGCTTGCCCATCGTCGAGATCGGGCGCCGGCTGAGCATCTCGCATCACACCGTCAACCAGCACCTGCGCAGCGTCTATCGCAAGCTGGGTGTGAAGTCGCGGGCCATGGCGGCCAACGCCGCGCGCCTGCACGGGCTCATCGATGAGTAGTCCGAGGCGGAGCTCGCTGAAGACGGTGTTCTTCTGGCTGACCTTCTTCATCCTGGCCCTGCTGGTCGTGGCGACCAGCAGTCTGGCGACGCGGGTCTACCGCGTCGAAGGGGCCCAGGACCTGGAGATCGTCGAAGCGAGCTCCGCGGCGCGCGATGCAGGCCCGGAGTTCCCCCGGCTGGAAGGGGCGGTCCTTGCCCATGAGGGGCGTGTCGTGCTCCCGTACTTCCATGACGTCAGTCTGGCGGTCGGATTGAAGCGGGTGAGATTCCGGATCGATCTGGACCGCTACCTCTCCCGCCCGGCGCCGTGCTGCGAGCCCCGGATGGGGGCGCCCTTCCGG
Source organism: Mitsuaria sp. 7 (assembly GCF_001653795.1). NCBI lineage: Bacteria > Pseudomonadati > Pseudomonadota > Betaproteobacteria > Burkholderiales > Sphaerotilaceae > Roseateles > Mitsuaria sp. 7. The sequence continues at coordinate 2,370,903 of NZ_CP011514.1, read as the reverse complement.
GGAGAGTCGCGGATCCCCGGCACCAGCCTGCTGATCAGCCAGGCCCTGGACGGCATGGACGTCTACCTGAACGGTGTCTGGGTCGCCGGGCTGCCGAAATCGACCGTCGACGCGCGCTACAAGTGGTACCGCCCCTTGCAGGTGCCCTTGGCGCGCAGCCTCGTGCGGCCCGAAGGCAATGTGCTGACGATCGAGCTCACGACCTGGGATCGACAGGTCCACATCGCGCCGATCTACATCGGGGATCTCGACACCATCTCCTACATCAGCGAACTGACCCTGTTCGTCGGGACCTCGCTGGCCAATGCGTCCAACGTCTTCTGCCTGCTGGCGGGGATGTTCATGCTGGGCGCCTGGCTGGCGAACCGCCGCGAGGGGGCCGTGTTCCTGCATGCGGGCGCGACGACGGTGCTGTGGTCGGTGCTGTTCTCGCTGGTGCTGCTGCCGTACGTCCCGGCCGCGCTGCTGCCGCTGTGGCTCTGGGCGCAGTACGCCTGCATCGGCGGCGTCGTGGTGGTGCTCACGCTGTTCATCTTCGCCTTCGTCGACGAGCCCCTGGGGCGGGGCGGCAGCCTGGCCCTGTTCAGCGTGGCGGCGTTTGCCGCGGTCACCTACCCGCTGCTGGACGCGCGCGGGCGCGAGTGGCTCGATGCCTACTGGTTGCCGGTGCTGCTGGTGTTCCATCTCTACGCCTGTTCGCGCCTGGCGTTGCACGTGGCGCGGACGCGCTCGCGCACGGCGATGTCGCTGCTGTTCCAGTCCGTGCTGGCGCAGGTCTTCGCGCTGCGCGACCACAACGCGGTGCGGGAGCTGGTGTCCTTCCCGATGCCTGACGCGGGCTGGTCGCTCTCGCACCTGCTGGTCACGCCGATCTTCCTGAGCCACCTGAGCGTGCCGCTGCTGCTGTTCGTCGTGGCGCAGATCCTGCTGACGAAGTTCCAGGCGAACGTGAAGCGCGTGCGCGACAACAACCGCATCCTCACGGACACGCTGCAGCAGCGCGAACGGGAGCTGCTGATCAGCTACAACCGCCAGCGCGAGATGGAAACCGAGTCCGCCGCCCAGGCCGAGCGGGACCGGATCTACCGGGACCTGCACGATGGCATCGGCTCCAAGCTGGTCACGACGCTGTTCAGCGTGCGCGACCGCGACATCGACCATGACCGCCTCGAGCGCGGGTTGATGGACGCGTTGAAGGACCTGCGCGAGATCATCTCGGTGACGGAGGTGCACGAGCAGCGGACGATCCACGACATCCTTTTCACCTACTGCAGCAACCTCGACGAATCGCTCACCCGGGCCGATTTCCAGATCGAGTACGACATTTCCGAAGGCCCTGAAATCGTGCTGCTGGCCGATCTCTCCAAGCAGGTGATGCGCATCGTCGAGGAGTCGGTCGCCAACACCATCAAGTACGCCCAGGCGAGCCGGCTCTCCATCCGCATGACGGTGCCGCAGGGCGAACAGCTGGAGGTCCTGATCGAGGACAACGGCCAGTCCGGGGCGGCGCAGCGCGACGCGCGCGCCGACACGGCCTTTGACGAGTCGCCGCTGACCGGAGGAACCGGCCTGCAGGGCCTGCGACGTCGCGCCGAACGCATAGGCGCGGCCTTCCATTTCGAACGCACGCCGCAGGGCGCGCGCACCTCATTGACCCTGCCGTTGACGGCTTTGGTGGCCCGGGATCCAGTAAACGAGTCGGTCGACGACTGTTCCCAGTCGGAAACCGCTGCATTACCACTGAGCTGAGCCATCGTGCGTTGAGCCGTTCCTGGAAATACTGATGTCCCGCCCGGGCATCCGGGTCTGTCGACGATTTCCATTCGCATGCAATCTTCCCGACCCTCCCGCAGCGGCGTTACGGTGACCCGGCTGCTGATTCCCCCTGAACCCGCCTGCTCGCGTTTTGCACGTCAATCCATCATCGACGGCTCCGTCGAGCCGATGGGACAGGAGTTGTGCTTCCGCTGGAACGCCGGCGTGCGCCGTGCACCGCCGCCCAGCGCCTATGCGACCAGCCTCCTGCTGAGTCAGGCCTTGCTGGACGGTGGCGTGGCGCATCGCCGCCCGGGCTGCCTGTTCATCGGCATGGACGCGGCGACCCTGCTCAGTCCGATCGCCGATGTCCTGTGCGGCGCGATCGGCGCCATCCAGCTGCCGCTGGGCGTCCCCGTCCAGGAATCGCTGACCCGCCGCATCGCGCAATTGCATGCGCGCGGCTACCGCTTTGCGCTGGCGGGCGTGGTGTCGCCGGATGATCCGCGTGCCGTCTGGCTGCCGATGGTCTCGTTCGTGAAGCTGGACGTGTCGCTCGCGCCGGTGAGCGCCTGGGCCTCGGTCCAGGAACTGGCGCGCCAGGCCGGGGCGACGCTGATCGCCGACCGGATGACCGAGTCCGGGGACTACCTGCGCCTCAAGGCGCTGGGCGTCCGCTACTTCCAGGGCGACTTGTTGATGCCGCCCCAGGAAGAGTCGCCGCGGTCGCTGCCGAGCTGCGATCTGGACGTGCTGGGACGCCTGTTCCGCCTGCTGCGCCACGGTGCGCCGCATGAGGCGCTGGCCATGACCGCGGCCTCGGACCCCGCGCTGGTGATCCGGCTGCTGATGCTCCATCGCCTGCATGCCGGCCGGGCACGACCGCCGGCGACCCTCACCGAGACCCTGGCGGGCCTGCCGGAGCCGGTGTTGATCGGCTGGTTGCACGTGCTGCGAAGCAGCACCTTCGACCTGACGCCGAGCACCCAGAGTTGGTCCCACGCGGTCCGGGAGCAGATCCACAACTATCGGGCGCGATTGATCGGGGCGCGCGTCTGCTGCACGCCGGCGGAGTTGGAGGCGAAGGTCTTCGATCTCTACCGGCGCCTGTGCTCACGAGAGCCCGCCGCGCCAGCGCCCTGGTCGCCGACCGACCCCTCAGGCAAGGGCTGACGCGCCAGAAACGAAGACGAAGACCAGGGCGGAAACGAAGAAGCCCCGCGTCGCGGGGCTTCGTCGGGATCGACCGCCGGGGCGGGTCAGTGGATCGGCTCGTCCGGCCCCGGGCCGGTGGTGAGGCCGGTGGCGACGCTGAAGCCCGAATCGCCCAGCGAACCGGCTTCGAGCTCTTCCTCAGTGGCTTCGCGCACGTCGTGCACCGTCACGTGGATGCGCAAGCCGACACCGGCCAAGGGATGATTGCCGTCCAGGACGATGTGCTCCGGATAGACCTCGGTCACCGTGTAGATGCGGTCCGCCGGCATGTCGGGCGTGGACGCGCCTTCGGGCAGTCCTTCGAACTGCATGCCGGCATCGACGTTCTCGGGGAAGACCTCACGCGGCTCGAAACAGACCAGGGCGCTGTCGTAGTCGCCGAACGCGTCCTCGGGCTCGAGCGCCACGCTGACCTCGTCGCCGGCGACCTTGTCGGCCAGCGCTTCTTCAACCTTGGTGAACAGGTCCTGGCCGCCGTAAAAGAACTCCATCGGCGGGTCCAGCACCTCGACGGCTTGGCCTTGGGCGTCCTCGAGTCTCCAGGTCAGGGAGACGACGCAGGGGGCAGTGATTTGCATCGTGCAATTCTCTCAGACAATGCGCGCCCATGACCTCCACGTCCAAGTCCCCCCCGACATCCCCGGCCCCGTCGACGCCGACCACCCTGTCGAGGCGCGCCCCGGCCGCGAAGAGCGCGTCCGGCATCGACATCGCCGCGAAGCTGCCGCTGCTCGGCGGCCTCAGCCCCGCCCAGTTCATGAAGCGGCATTGGCAGAAGCAGCCCCTGCTGGTGCGCCAGGCGCTGCCCGGCGTGGTGCCGCCTGTCGATCGCGCCGGGCTGGCCCGTCTGGCGGCCAGCGACGAGGTGGAATCGCGCCTCGTGTCGCAGCAGGACGGCGGCCGCTGGACGATGCGCCAGGGCCCGATCGCCAAGCTGCCCGCCTGGAGCAAGCCGCAATGGACGCTGCTGGTGCAAGGGCTGGACCTGCACGTCGAGCCCGCGCAGGCACTGCTCAGCCGCTTCCGCTTCGTGCCGGAGGCGCGTCTGGACGACCTGATGCTGTCGTATGCCAGCGAGGGCGGCGGCGTCGGCCCGCATTTCGATTCCTACGACGTCTTCCTGATCCAGGTCAGCGGCCGGCGCCATTGGCGCATCGGCCGACTGGGCGTCTCGACCACCGGCGCGCTGCGCGAGGACGTGCCGCTGAAGGTGCTGGCGGACTTCGAGCCGGAGCAGGAGTTCGTGCTCGAACCCGGCGACATGCTGTACCTGCCGCCGGGCTGGGCGCACGACGGAGTGGCGGTCGGCGGCGACTGCATGACGGCCTCCGTGGGCTTCCGCTCGCCGTGGCGCAGCGAACTGGCCAATGAGCTGCTGGTGCGCCTGACCGACGACGAGGAGGCGCCGCGCGGCGACCGGATGTATGTCGATCCGCGTCAGACCGCCACCGGCGAGCCGGGTCGCATTCCCGAGGCGCTCACGACCTTCGCCCGCGAAGCGGTGTTGAGAGCCGCGTCGCAACCGCTGGCGCTGGAACGCGCGCTGGGCGAGGCGCTGACGGAACCGAAGCCCCGGGTCTTCTTCGAGCCCGGCGCCGCGCTGCCGCCGGGGCAGGGCGCGCGCTTGAGCGCCCGCAGCCGCATGATGTATGACGCGGCGCATGTCTTCATCAATGGACAATCCTTCCGCGCCGGCGGACGCGACGCGACGCTGATGCGCCGGATGGCGGATCGCCGCGCGCTGTCCGCCGGCGAGGTCGCAAAGCTGAGCGACGGCGCACGCGATTTGCTGGATCAGTGGACGGAAGACGGCTGGGTGCTGCCCGCCTGACCAGGCGAACCCCCGCCATCGTCACCAGGAGCCTCGACATGACGCCGGAACCCATGCCCCCAGTTGATCTCCAACCTGGCCTTGTCGAGTCTGCGGCGGAGGTCCGGCAAATGCTGCGGCAAGCGCTGCAGCGGGCGGCGGAGCAGGGGGGACGCGAGCTGTGCTGGCTGGATCCGGACTTCGCCAACTGGCCGTTGTCTGAGTCCGGCCTGCTGGATGCGCTGCATCGATGGGCGCTCCCGCACCGCAAGCTGCGTCTGCTGGCGACCCACCACTACGAGACACTGCGCCGCGTCCATCCGCGTTTCGTCCAGTGGCGCCAGACCCACGACCATGTGGTCCAGGCGCGCAGCTTTGACCCGGCCGACCTCGCCGAGCGCAGCACCCCCGCTCCCAGGGGCCTCCTGCTGGCACCCGGATTGCTGACATTGAAGCTGTGGACGCCGGCCAGGGCCTCACTGTCGCTGCATGACGCCCGCGAAGAGGCCATGGCTGGGGAGTGGTTTGACGCAATTGAGCAACGGTCTGTCGACTCGTTCGCCAGCAGCACCCTAGGCTTGTAAGGAGATTACAAACTGGCGTCTATAATCATTGGCTAGGCGAGGGAAGCGCTCGAGGTTTCTCACGTCTTGGTCTGCTGAAGTTGTACTTGTCATCTGGTACGACTTCATTAATTACCGGTAATTGATTGTTCGTCTAAAAGTTACTTGAGGACAAGTATGAAAAAGTCGATCCTGTTGGCCTCCCTGCTGGCCGTTGTTGCCCTGACCGCTTGCGGCAAGAAGGAAGAAGTTGTCGCTCCCGTGGCGACGCCGGCTCCGGAAGCTTCGGCTCCCGCCGTTGAAGCCTCGGCCCCGGCCGTGGAAGCTTCGGCTGCCGCTTCCGACGCTGCTGCGCCCGCTTCGGCCGCCAGCAACTAAGACGATCACTCGTCCAGAGAAAGCCGCAAGGGTTCGCCCTTGCGGCTTTTTCTTTTGTCCGCGCTGGTATTAGAGTGGAGTTTGCCGAGCGCCTCCCGAGCGAATGTGAACCGACGCTCGCGACGAATGCGGCCCGCTGTGCGACCCCTGTACACACCCATGAAAAACGCCACCCGGAGGTGGCGTTTTGTTTTGCGCAAACTGATGGCGTACGGTGGTCCGCCATCGAGAGAGATCAGCGCACGTCTTCCATCAGCAATTGCAGGATGCGCTTGGCCATTTCGTTGGTCTGCTGCTGACCCTTGTCGTCCAGGATGGCGACCGTCGAGGTCGTGCCCTCGGTCTTGACCGACACGCGATAGCGCACGGCGGTCGACGCGCTGGTCGCGCCGAACAGGCGTTGGAAGAAGTTGGGCTCTTCCTTGCCGGCCTGGTTGGGATCGGCGTAGCGCAGGAAGAACAGGCCCTGCTTGCGGTCCCGGTCCTCGATCGTGAAGCCATGACGGTCCAGCGACTGGCCGACACGGCGCCAGGCGCGGTCGAAGTCCTCGTTGATCTTCAACTGGTCCGGCACGTCCGCCAGCGAGCGCGGCGCGTTGCCACGCGGCGCTTCGGCGAACGACGGCGCCGGCTGCTGCGCGTTGGCGACCATCGTCTTGGCGTCTTCGTCCTTGCCGCCGAGCTTGAGCATCAGGCGCGAGGTCATCTCGGCTTCCAGCTCCGGATCGGACGGGCGGGGCTGCCAGCCGGTCTCGTCACGCTGCGAGTTCGTGTAGACCTCGATCAGGCCGCGGTGCGTGACGTAGATGTCGGTGCCGCCCTGGTCGTTGCGCTCCAGGCGGGTGCGATAGCGGTCGCGCTCACCGGTGGAGTACAGCGAGTCCAGCAGCGAGCCCAGCGTCTTGCGGATGAAGTCCTGCGGCAGCTTGGCCTTGTTCTCGGCCCAGTTGGTTTCCATCAGGCCGACGTTCTGGTCCTCGGACTCGATCGTGAAGCCGCGGTCCTGCCAGAAGCCCTTGATCTGCGGCCAGAGCTGCTCCGGCGGGAGCGTGCTGTGCAGCCAGCGGGCGTTGCCCAGGCGATGGAATTCGACGGTGCCGGCCTTGTCCAGCGCGACCGGTGCGCCCGCGGTGGCGACGGCCTGGCGCTGGGCGTTCGGCTGAGCGGCCATCTGCGCGGCGCTGATCGGGCCGGTGGGGCGGTTCTCCTTGGGCAGCTGCGTCAGGTCCGGCGGCACGTCCAGGCCGGTGGTCTGCTTGGCCTGGGTGCGGTAGTCGACCTTGTCGCTGCTGGTGATGCTCTCGAACGTGCTGCACGCCGTCAGCGAGGCCAGCGCCATCAGGCAGGCCACGCGCACCGGAGTGGGCGCGCCGGATTCAGAAAGGGAACGAGTCACGCTGGAGATCTCCGAGGTAGGTCGCTGCGGCCCGCGGCCGCTGAAGGAAAAGGGTGCGGCCGGCGCGCGCCGGCCGGGGGTGATTAGAGCAGGCCGGCGTCACGCAGGGCGCCCTGGACCAGGTCCTGGCCGGCAGGCGTCAGCGGCGTCAGCGGCAGGCGCAGGTTGTTGGGGCAGCGGCCCAGCCTGTTCAGGGCCCACTTGGCCGGGGCCGGGCTGGGCTCGCAGAACAGCTGCTTGTGCAGCGGCAGCAGCTGGAAGTGCAGCGCGGTGGCTTCGCGCACGCGGCCTTCGATCGCGGCCACGCACATCTCGTGCATGGCCTTGGGGGCGACGTTGGCGGTGACGCTGACGGAGCCGCGGCCGCCCATGAACATCATGGCGATGGCGGTGGCGTCGTCGCCGGAATAGATGCTGAAGCCCTGGGGCGCATGCTTGATCAGCCAGGCCGCGCGCTCGATGTTGCCGGTCGCGTCCTTGATGCCGAACACGCCGGGCAGCGAGGCGCAGCGCAGCGTCGTTTCCACCGACATGTCCGCGACCGTGCGGCCGGGGACGTTGTACAGCATCATCGGAATGTCGACCGCTTCCGCGATCGCCTTGAAGTGCTGGTAGATGCCTTCCTGCGACGGACGGTTGTAGTAGGGGACGACCGACAGCGTGGCATCGGCGCCGACCTGCTTGGCGAAGCGGCTCAGTTCGATGGCCTCGGCGGTGGCGTTGGCGCCGGTGCCGGCCAGGACCGGCTTGCGGCCCTTGACGTGCTCGACCGTGACGCGGATGACCTCGCGGTTCTCTTCCATCGTGACCGTCGGGGACTCGCCGGTCGTGCCGACGACGCCGATGACGTCCGTGCCCTGGTCGATGTGCCAGTCGATCAGGCTGCGCAGCCCATCGAAGTCGATGCGGCCGTCTTCATGCATCGGCGTGACCAGCGCGACGATGCTGCCAACAATTGCGTTCATTGAGGATTCCTCTGGATCGGCGGATTCTACTGAAGCGCCGGGGCGCTTCCGGGCCTGTGCGCTCAGCGCAGCCGGTATCTGGGGTAGACCCCAGGCGGCGCGGCCTCGGCGGGCCGGTTCTCGCGAACCGCAGCAACGCGCTGGACGTACCGGCCGTTGACCACGCCGCCCCCGGCGATGGGGGGCTCCGCCTCGATGAAGCCGTCCTCGTACGCGATCACGCGCAGGCCGTCGACGGCGGCCAGCAGCTCGCCAGGCTTCAGCAGGAAGTCCGGATTGGCCGGCCGGCCGATCGTCTATTGTCCATCGGTAAAGGTCTCGTAAATCAGCCAGCCGCCGGGCGCGACGGCCTCGACGACGCGCGGCAGCAGCGGTCGCCACAGGTAGTGGGTGACGAGCACGACGTCGAAGGCGCGATCCGCCAGCGGCCACGGGCCCTGCTCGATGTCGGCCTCGATCAGCTCGACCCGGTCGGAGAGCCCGGCGAGCGTCGCCAGTGCCGCCGCGTCCCGGTCGACGCCGGTGACGGCCACGCCTTCGCCCGCCAGCAGCTTCAGATGGCGGCCCGAGCCGCAGGCCAGGTCCAGCGCCGTGATGCCGTCGCGATCACGCCAGGCCTGCGCCCAGCGCAGCACCCAGTCGCTGGGGAACAGGGCGCCGTGGGAGGAGGTGCCGGGGGCAGCGCTGCCGGGGAAAGTGGACATGCTCATGCGGGCCGTTGTTCCTTCTTGAGGGCCTTCATCGCCATGCGGTCGACCATGGCCGGCGCCAGGAGCTTGAGCCAGCGGCCCAGCTTGCCCTTGGCGGTCATGACGATGTCGCGCTCGCGCGCCAGGGTGCCGTCCAGGATCAGTCTGGCGCACTCATGCACCGGCATCGCGCCGCGTTCGTCCAGGCTGCTCAGCCCCGACGCATTCCCCTGCGCGTTGAAGCCTCGGTAGCGGATCTGCGTGTCGACGACGCCGGGATACGCGATGGTCACGCTGACGCCGCTGGCGGCGACCTCGGTGCGCAGCGCCTCGAAGAAACCGGTCATCGCGAACTTGCTGGCGCTGTAGGCGGTCCGGCCCGGGATGCCGAGCAGGCCGGCCAGGCTGGAGACCGCGACGATGCGCCCCTTGCTGGCCTTGAGCGCCGGCAGCGCGGCCTGGGTGCACCAGGCCGAGCCCCACAGGTTGATCAGCATCAGGCGCTGGTACCAGGCCAGGTCCTTGACCTGGTCGAAGAGCGCGTGCGCGGACATGCCGGCGTTGTTGACCAGCACGTCGATCGCGCCGAACGCGCCCAGCGTCGTGCGCACGAGTTCCTGGCAGTCCTCCTGCGACTCGACGTCGCAGCGCTGCACGCGGGTGTGGGCGCCGAGCGACTCGCATTCCGCGGCCACCTTCTCGAGCTTGTCGACGCTGCGCGCCGCCAGCACGAGCGAGAGCTTGGCGCCTTCGCGCCGCGCCCATTGACGCGCCAGTTCGGCGCCGATGCCGTCGGAGGCGCCGGTGATGATCACGACCATGTTGTCTCCGTTGTCAGTGCGCTCGTGGCGCTCGTTGTACTCGTCGTCAGATCGGAACCCAGAACCAGATCAGAAGCATGCCCAGATCGCGTCGCCCAGCTGCTGCATCAGCGAGGGCTGCATGTAGGCCATGAAGACCGCCGCCAGCACGCCGGCGGCGACGAGCCACGCCACGATCCGCCTGAGCCCGCGCGGTCTCATGCCGCGGCCGGCACCGCGCGACGCGCGATCGCCGTCTCCCGCACCGGCAGGTTGGCCAGCATGGCCACGATGCCCAGCGCGACGGCCAGGTACCAGACCACGTCGTAGGACCCCGTCGCGTCATAGAGCTTGCCCCCCAGCCACACGCCCAGGAAGCTGCCGATCTGGTGGCTGAAGAACACGAAGCCGCCCAGCATCGACATGTGCTGCACGCCGAAGATCTGCGCCACGATCGCGTTGGTCGGCGGCACGGTGGACAGCCAGAGCACGCCCATCACCGCGGCGAAGACGTAGACGCTGGCGGGCGTCAGCGGCACGTTCAGGAAGATCATGATCGCGATCGAGCGCAGCAGGTAGATGCCCGACAGCAGATAGCGCTTGGGCAGCTTCTGGCCCAGCGTGCCCGCGGCGTAGGTGCCGAAGACGTTGAACAGGCCGATCAGCGCCAGCGCGTTGGTGGCGACCTGCGGGGTCAGGCCGTGATCCTTCAGGTAGCTCGGCATGTGGACGCCGATGAACACGACCTGGAAGCCGCAGACGAAGTAGCCCAGCATCAGCAGCTGGAAGCTGCGGTAGCCGAAGGCCTCGCGCAGCGCCTGGCCGATGCTCTGGTGGTGGGCGCCGTGGGCGGCGTCGCGTGCCGGCTCGCGCAGGCCGAAGGCCAGCGGGATGATCAGGCAGGCGGCGATGGCCAGCACGAACAGCGCGTTCTGCCAGCCGTTGTAGCCGATCAGCCAGTTCTCGACCGGCACCATGAGGAACTGCCCGAACGAGCCCGCCGCCGCGGCCACCCCCATCGCCCAGGAGCGTTTCTCCGCGGACACGTTGCGGCTGATCACGCCGTAGATGACGGCGTAGGTGGTGCCCGACTGGGCCAGCCCGATCAGCACCCCGGCGCTGCCGAGGAAACCGGCCGTCGAGGTCGACACGGCCATCAGCGCCAGCCCCGCGGCGTAGAGGAGCGCGCCGGCGATCAGCACGCGCAGCGCGCCGAAGCGATCCGCCAGCATGCCGGCGAACGGGCCGGCCGCGCCCCAGGCGATGTTCTGCACGGCCAGCGCGAGCGAGAAGGCTTCGCGGGTCCAGCCCCGGTCCATCGTGACCGGCGTCAGCCACAGGCCGAAGCCATGGCGGATGCCCATCGACAGCGTGACGATCGCGGCACCGCAGATCAGCACCTGTCGCATGGACAGCGTGCGGGGAGAGGACGGGGGGATCGGGAGCGCGCTCATCCGATCAATGTACCGGCTGGCCGGGCCTCTCAGCGAGCGCCGCTCTTGGATGCGGGTTTCCCCGATGACTTCTTCTTGGCGGTGGACTTGCTGGTGGACTTGGCGTTGGACTTCTTGCCGGAGGCCTTCTTCTCGGCGCCGGCGGCGGAGTTCAAGGCGTTGTTCTCTTCTCCCGCGGTTGCGGCGACGTCCTCCAGCTGCGTCAGCACGCGGCCCTGCTTGATGCGCAGGATCGGCTTGTCCAGAGTGTCCAGGTCCTCGAGCGGATTGCCGATCAGCACCAGGAAGCTGGCCTCGCAACCGGGCTGGAAGCAGCCGAGCTTGCGTTGCGGGAACAGGGCTTTCGGCGTCTCCACCGTGGCCAGGCGCAGCAGGGCGGACTTGTCGAGGACGCCCAACTGGTCGAGGTGGTGCAACTCGTTCAGCGCGTTGCCGGTGAAGAGGTCGGAGCCGACCAGCAGCCGTGCGCCGGCGGCCTTGAGCCGTTCCAGGTTCTGCTTCTGCACGGCCTCGATGCGCGCGAGCAGTTCCGGCTCGGGCTGGAACAGTCGCGTCGCCACCGTGGCGGTGACGATGCCGATCTTCTTCTCGGCGGCCAGCGCGGCGACGTCGGTCGGGATCAGGTGGGTCTCGGGCGCCTCGCCGTGCTGCGGGAAGTAGCCCGGCAGCTCGGCGATGAAGTCGGCCCCGGCGCGCACGGCGGCGGCGAAGTCGGCCGCACTCTCGATGTGGACCACGACGCGGCGGTCCTCGGCATGCGCGCGGCGGACCACTTCCGCCACGACCTCGGGCGTCACGCCCAGCCGGCCGCGCTGCTCGGGCACGTGGCGCAGCTCCGGGCGGTCGTGGTAGCTCATGATGACCTTCACCAGGTCGGTGTGGCGGGCCGCGATCAGCGGCCATTTCTGGCCGACCTGCTCGGGCGTGTCCATGACCAGCACCGCCTTGTCGACGATCTGGTCCAGGGCCATCGGCGGCGTGCCCGACTGCAGCATCGCCAGCGGCTGGCCGTCGGACGAGGTGATGCAGGCGGTGGCGAACAGCACGTCCGGCGCCTCCGGCTGCGAGATGCGCGCGCGGATCGGCTCGATCGCGGCCGGATCGGCGCACAGCATCGCCGCGTAGAACACGCCGTCGCGCAGGTAATCCTGACCGAACTTGTCCAGGCCCCAGGCGCTCTGCAGGTTGTGGTTGTGGGCGTCCGCGAGCGGCGCCACCAGCGTCTGGCCGCGCAGTTCCAGCAGCCGGTTGACCTTGCGGGGGCGCTTCTCGACGAAGCGTCCGTCCTCGACGTAGAGCGTGCCGCTCTGGAGCTTCTCGCCGTCGAACCAGCGGGCGTGGCGCAACTCCATCGCCATCTCCGGGCTGGCCTTGTAGGCGTCGGCCTGCGCCGGTGCCCCTCCCAGGAGGGAAGCGAGGGCCAGGACGAGGGGCGCCAGCAGCGGGCGGGGGGAGCGGGGCAGGAGCGACATCGGGCCGGTCGTTCGGGAGCGTGCGGACAAGCGGCGGATGCTACGACAGCGCTCCCATGCCTTTGGGGCTCGATCGGTAACCGGACGTGCCGCGGCGCGTGCGCCGTGCGGCATGCGCGCGAGGACCGCCTCCAGGGGGTGGAAACCCCCATGGGAACGACCCGTGCCGGCCAGCGTCCGGAAGCGTCGCCGACGCTGCATAGAATCCCGCCCCATGGCAACCAAAGCAGTCACTTCCACCGGCAGCGCTCCTGGCAGCTACGGCGAAGGCTCGATCCGCGTCCTCAAGGGACTCGAGCCCGTCAAGCAGCGCCCGGGCATGTACACCCGCACCGACAACCCCCTGCACGTCATCCAGGAGGTGATCGACAACGCGGCCGACGAGGCGCTGGCCGGTCACGGCAAGCGCATCGCCGTCACCCAGCACACCGACGGCTCGATCACCATCGAGGACGACGGCCGCGGCATTCCCTACGGCCTGCATCCTGAAGAAGGCGTCCCGGTCGTGGAGATCGTCTTCACCCGGCTGCACGCCGGCGGCAAGTTCGACAAGGGCTCGGGCGGCGCCTACAGCTTCTCCGGCGGCCTGCACGGCGTGGGCGTGTCGGTGACCAACGCCCTGGCCAAGCGGCTGCAGGTGACGGTCTACCGCGAGGGGCATGTGGCGACGCTGGCCTTCTCCGGCGGCGACGTCATCGAGCCGGTGGCCACGCGCAAGGCCGAGCCGAAGACGGGCGACCGCAAGCAGGGCACGACGGTGCGCGTCTGGCCCGACGGCAAGTATTTCGAAAGCGCCGACCTGCCCAAGGGCGAACTGGTGCACCTGCTGCGTTCCAAGGCCGTGCTGATGCCCGGCGTCACGGTGACGCTGACGCAGGAGAAGACCGGCGAGACGCAGACCTGGACCTACAAGGGCGGCCTGCGCGACTACCTGATGCAGGCGCTGCCGGCGGATCCGCTGATCCCGCTGTTCGAGGGCGAGCAGTTCGCGACCGCCTCCGAAAGCGAGAACTTCGCCGAGGGCGAGGGCGCCAGCTGGTGCGTGGCCTTCACCGAAGAGGGTCAGGTCATGCGCGAAAGCTATGTGAACCTGATCCCGACGGTGGCCGGCGGCACGCACGAGTCCGGGTTGAAGGACGGCCTGTTCGGCGCGATCAAGGGCTTCATCGAGATGCACGCGCTCGCGCCCAAGGGCGTGAAGCTGATGGCGGAAGACGTGTTCTCGCGCGCCAGCTTCGTGCTGTCGGCCAAGGTGCTGGACCCGCAGTTCCAGGGCCAGACCAAGGAGCGGCTGAACTCGCGCGACGCGCTGCGGCTGGTATCGGCCTTCGTGAAGCCGGCGCTGGAGCTGTGGCTCAACCAGCACGTCGAGCACGGGAAGAAGCTGGCCGACCTCGTCATCAAGCAGGCGCAGACGCGCCAGCGCGCGGCGCAGAAGGTCGAGAAGCGCAAGAGCTCCGGCGTGGCCGTGCTGCCCGGCAAGCTGACCGACTGCGAAAGCACCGACCTGCTGCACAACGAGCTCTTCCTGGTCGAGGGCGACTCCGCCGGCGGTTCCGCCAAGCTGGGCCGCGACAAGGAGACGCAGGCCATCCTGCCGCTGCGCGGCAAGGTGCTCAACGCCTGGGAGGTCGAGCGCGACCGGCTGTTCGCCAACAACGAGATCCACGACATCTCGGTGGCCATCGGCGTCGACCCGCACGGCAAGAACGACGAGCCGGACCTGTCCGGCCTGCGCTACGGGAAGATCTGCATCCTCTCGGACGCGGACGTCGACGGCGCCCACATCCAGGTGCTGCTGCTGACGCTGTTCTTCCGCCACTTCCCCAAGCTGATCGCCACCGGCCACGTGTACGTGGCGCGGCCGCCGCTGTTCCGCGTGGACGCGCCGGCGCGCGGCAAGAAGCCCGCGGCCAAGCTCTACGCGCTGGACGAGGGCGAGCAGACCGCCATCCTCGACAAGCTGCGCAAGGAAGGCGCGCGGGAAGGCAGCTGGAGCATCAGCCGCTTCAAGGGCCTGGGCGAGATGAACGCCGAGCAGCTCTGGGACACGACGCTGAATCCCGAGACCCGCCGCCTGCTGCAGGTGCAGTACGGCGAGCTGGACTTCGGCGACACCGAGGGCGCCATCAACAAGCTGATGGGCAAGGGTGAAGCCGCGGCGCGTCGCGAGCTGATGGAGTTGCACGGCGACTCCATCGAAGTCGACGTCTGAGCCGCCTGAGCCCCGGACCACGCCATGCTCGACCACCGCGTCACGCTCCGACCCACGATGCTGTCCGACCTGGACTTCGTCGTGGGCGTGGAGCAGGACGCGGGCAACCGGCCCTTCATCACGCCGTGGGAGCGCACGCAGCATGAAGGCGCCGTCCGGTTCCCGGACGCACGGCATTTCATCGTGGAGCTGGACGCCGAGCGCGCCGGTTTCGTGATCCTGCAGGGCTGCCGCAATCCCAACCGGTCGGTGGAGCTCAAACGCATCGTGCTCGGCCCGAAGGGGCAGGGCGTCGGTCGGGTGTGCGTGCGGCTGCTCAAGAAGATGGCGTTCACGCAGTTGGGGGCTCACCGCTTCTGGCTGGACGTGAAGGGCCGCAACACGCGGGCGCAGGCGCTGTACCGCAGCGAGGGCTACGTCGAGGAAGGCCGGCTGCGCGAATGCGTGCGGGCCGAGGTGCTGGCCGCGGCCGACGGCGGTCAGGACGGCAAGGACATGGACCTCGGCGAGAGCGCGGGCTTCGACGACCTGATCGTGATGTCGCTGCTCAAGCGCGAGTACGAAGCGCGCGCCGCGCAAGGCCTGGAGGTGGCATGAGCCACGGCCGCCCCAGCTCCGGCGGACGCCGGCTGCGCAAGCGGCTGGCGCTGAGCATCGCCGTGGCCTTCGCGGCCAAGCTGTCGCCGGCGCATGCGGAGCTCTGGGGCTATGTGGACGCCGACGGCATCGCGCATTTCGCGCCGTCGCAGGTGGACAGCCGCTTCCAGCCGGTGATGTCGCCGCTGAGCGGCATCCGGCGCGTGCCGGGCAAGACCGACCACGGCCAGCGCATGCTGACCTGGCTGGACATCGCTCCCGAGGTCAAGGCCGTGCAGCCCTATCTGCGCGAGGCGGCGGCGGCGACCGGCATCGACGCGGAACTGCTGAAGGCGATCATCGCGGTCGAGTCCGGCTTCAAGCCGGACGCGATCTCGCCGCGCGGCGCGGCCGGCCTGATGCAGATCACCGCGGCGACGGCGCAGCGCTACGCGACGCCGGAGGAGCAGCGGCGGCCCGGCTACCTGCAGGACCCGCGCACCAACGTGCTGATCGGCGCGCGGATGCTGGCGGACCTGACCCGGCGCTTCGGGCGTCTGGACGCGGCGCTGGCGGCCTGGAACGCCGGCGAGGGCGCGGTGCGGCGAGCCGGCGGACACATGCCCGACATCGACGAGACGCAGGCTCATGTGCATCTGGTGATGGAGCTCTACTGGGCGCTGCTGCAGCGCAGCCTCGGCAGTCGGGCCAGGCAGTTGACGATGGTCGCGGCGCCGCTCGAATGAGCGATCGCGGCCAGGACAGTCCTCAAGACATTCGCAAGAAGATTCGAACGACCGGCGCAGGCCGGCATGAGAGAGATGACCCAAGAGACCTTTGATTTCGAGAACCCGAATGGCGCCGGCGCCGGCGGTCCGGGCGGACAGTCCCCGTCCGGCGACGCGCTGACGCTGGCGCAGTACGCGCAGCAGGCCTACCTGGAGTACGCGCTGTCGGTGGTGAAGGGCCGCGCGCTGCCGTCCTACAGCGACGGCCAGAAGCCGGTGCAGCGCCGCATCCTGTTCACGATGGAGCGGCTCGGCCTGGGCTTCACCGGCACGACCGGCGCCAAGGCGGTCAAGAGCGCGCGCGTGGTCGGCGAGGTGCTCGGCAAATACCACCCGCACGGCGACCAGGCCGCGTACGACGCGATGGTGCGCATGGCGCAGGACTTCAGCCAGCGTTACCCGCTGGTCGACGGCCAGGGCAACTTCGGTAGCCGCGACGGCGACAACGCCGCCGCGATGCGCTACACGGAAGCGCGGCTGTCGGCCTACTCGCGCCTGCTGCTGGACGAACTGGACCAGGGCACGGTCGACTTCCAGCCCAACTACGACGGCTCCGAGAGCGAGCCGCGCGAGCTGCCGGCGCGGCTGCCCTTCGTGCTGCTGAACGGCGCCTCCGGCATCGCGGTCGGCATGGCGACCGAGATCCCCAGCCACAACCTGCGCGAGGTCGCCGAGGCGGCGGTGCTGCTGCTCAAGCGCCCCGACGCGAGCGACGACGAACTCTTCAGCGCGATCAAGGGTCCCGACTATCCGGGCGGCGGCCAGTTGATCAGCTCCGCGGACGAGATCCGCGCGGCCTACAGCACCGGTCGCGGCAGCCTGAAGGTGCGCGCGCGCTGGAAGATCGAGGACCTCGCCCGCGGCCAGTGGCAACTGGTCGTGACCGAACTGCCGCAGGGCGTCAGCACGGCCAAGGTGCTCGAGGAGATCGAGGAACTCACCAACCCCAAGGTCAAGACCGGCAAGAAGACGGTGACGCCGGAGCAGCTGCAGCTCAAGGGCGCGATGCTGGCGGTGCTGGACAAGGCCCGCGACGAGTCCAACAAGGACGCGCCGGTGCGCCTGGTCTTCGAGCCCAAGAGCCGCACCGTCGACCAGCAGGACTTCATCAACACGCTGCTGGCGCAGACGAGCCTGGAGACGACGGCGCCGCTGAACATGACCATGGTCGGCGACGACGGCCGCCCGACGCAGAAGACGCTGCGCAAGATCCTGACTGAGTGGGTGGGCTTCCGCCTGAACACGGTGACGCGGCGGACGCAGCATCGCCTGGACAAGGTCAGCGACCGCATCCACATCCTGGAAGGCCGCCACGAGATCCTGCTGCACATCGACGAGGTCATCGCGCTCATCCGCCATTCGGATGAACCGAAGCCCGCGCTGATCGAGCGCTTCAAGCTCAGCGAGCGCCAGGCCGAGGACATCCTCGAGATCCGGCTGCGTCAGCTGGCGCGGCTGGAGTTCATCAAGATCGAGCAGGAACTGAAGACCTTGCGCGAGGAAGCCGGCAAGCTCGAGGAGATCCTGTCCAACCCGTCGGTGCTGCGCCGCACGGTGGTCAAGGAGATCGAAGCCGACGCCAAGCAGTACGGCGACGACCGTCGCACCGAGATCAAGGAAGACAAGCGCGCGGTCGCCGAGGTGCGCATCGTCGACGAGCCGGTGACGGTGGTCGTCAGCCTGAAGGGCTGGGTGCGCGCGCTCAAGGGCCACGAGGTGGATCCGGCGGCGCTGGCGTTCAAGTCGGGCGACTCGCTGTACGGCGTGTTCCCGTGCCGCAGCGTCGATCCGCTGGTGGTGCTGGGCACCAACGGCCGGGCGTACTCGGTGCCGGTCTCGGCGCTGCCGGGCGGGCGCGGCGACGGGCAGCCGATCACCACGCTGATCGAGCTGGAGTCGGGCACCCAGATCGCGCACTACTACGCCGCCGCGGCGACGCAGAAGCTGCTGCTGGCCGGCACCGGCGGCTTCGGTCTCGTGGCCGAGGTCGGCGACCTGGTGGGCCGCCAGAAGGCGGGCAAGAGCTTCCTGAGCCTGGAAGGCGAGGAACGTCCGCTGCCGCCGTCGGTCGTGCCGGCCGCCGCTGCCAAGGGAGACGCGGCCGCCGTGCAGGTCGCCTGCCTGACGATGACCGGCCGACTGCTGACCTTCGCAATCGAGGAGCTCAAGCACCAGCCCAAGGGCGGTCGCGGCCTGACGCTGATCGACCTGGACGCGAAGGACGCGCTGGTCAGCATCGCCGCGTTCACGAGTGTGCTGATGGTCAGCGGCACGGTCCGCGGCGGCAAGGCCAAGGAGGAGCCGCTGCGCAACGCGGCGCTCGCGGCCTACGCCGGCAAGCGCGCGAAGAAGGGCAAGGCCTGCGACGTGATGACCAAGCCGATGCGCGTCACGGCGGGCTGATCGCGCGCCCGACGGAAGGCGGCAAAGTCCTCGTCGGTGTCGCTGGCACCGGCGAGGCCTCCGCCCGCGCGGGTCGGACCGGGCTCAGCCGCATCAGCGGACTGCCGCCCAGCCGGTTGACGATGCCGCGTTCCAGCGGCCGCTGCCGGTCGAGGGAATGGAGGTCGAACGACGACAGCATCTCGATCAGGAACAGGGCGGAGTCGGCCACGGCGAGGAAACGTCCCGGGCACTGGTTCGGACCGTGGAAGAAGACTTGCATGACATCGTCGTGGCGCTGGTTGAGGACATCGAGCGTGGGACGCCCCTCCTCGGACAAGGCCTGGTCCAGTTTGAGCGCCTGGCGCGCCTGCATCCCTTCGACGTCGAAGATCACCGCGTCCCCCTGACGCAACTGGTGATGGATGCCGTCACCGTCGACGAACTCCGTCGGCTCGACGACGTCGCGGGAGACGATGCCCACCGGGCTCTGGGCCAGCATGACCGGGAGCAGCGCCCGCAACGTCGGGCAGTTGCGCAGTTGCGGAAGGTCCCTGACGCCCGCCGGAAAATCCTCCCGGATGCTCAGGCGCAAAGCGCGCAACTCGTCGGGGTGCCGCTCGAAATGGTCGAGCGTGCGTTCGATCAGATTGCCCGTGGTGAAGAGCGAGGCGGCGAGGTTCATCGACACCTCGACCAGGATTCCGGGCGGGAAGCGGGTCGATGCGTCCACGCTGGCCGGGTCGATCCCGTATCGCTTGAGCGCGCGCAAGGCCAGGGTGTCCGCCAGCCCATGCCGTTCGGCGCCGGCGATCAGCATCCGCCGGCCGGCCTCCTGGAATTCGCGGGCGGCGTCGCGCGCCTCCCGGGCCATGTAGTCGGCCGTCCACGGCGCGTTGGCGGCGAGCGCGGTCTTGAGCATGGCCGTCGCCTCCCGATGCAGCGCATCCACGCCGCGCCTGAACACGGCCACCTCGGCGCCGAGATCGACATCGACTCCCGTGATGGCCCAGGCACCGACATCGAAAAGATAACGCAGGATCACGTCCTGCATGTCCACGGGGGTCTCCGGGGCCGCTGCGACGGCCGCCCCGACCGTCTCCACCGCCCGGCAGGCGCGAGCCGCGATGTCGGGCGTCGAAGCGTCGGTCTGCCGTTGGCTGAACAGCCGGTTGAACTCGCCGGCACGACGATGATGAGCGGTGTCATGGGGCATCAGGAACAGCGTTCCCGTACCGAAGACCGAGCGGAGGAGATTGACGCCGTTGCCTCGGTCAAGGCCCCGCCGCTCGGCCAGGGTGGCCATGACGGCGGCATCGCGGACGAACAGCAGTTGCGTGTTGCCGGGCAAGTCGACCCGCACGGTGTCGGTGCCGTCGGGCAGTTCGCGGACCTGTCGGGAAGGATGGGATGACAACAGCCTGCCCATGTTGGAGAACGGACCGGAAAGCGAATTGGCGAGCGAACCAAGGGACGAGAACATTCAGGAAGCCGGGTGAAAACGGGAGGCCCTGTGTGACCGTCGCGACGTCGGTCGTTCCGCTGGAAACGTCGATCTGCGCGGCGTGCGGCTGGCGTGCCCGATGCGGGCATGGGTGGGACAGGGCAGGGGACAAAACCCGACCCCTGTCCCTTGCGATGGTGACGTCCCTGTGACGCACTGCAACAAAAGTCGCCGGTTTGTCCAGGACACGAACTCATGCTGCAGTGCAAACTCCGTCACGAAATCAACTCGACTGACGGGATGGGCAGCCATGAAATTTAAGTCTCTCGTGCTGGCGCTGGGCGCCGCGCTGATCGCGGGCGCCGCTGGCGCCGCGACCCTGGATCCGGTGTTCGTCTCGCCGACCGTGACCCCGAGCGGCAGCAGCTTCTCGGACGTGGTCCTCGGATCCTTCACCCTGACGCAGGCCTCGGACGTCACCGGCTCGGTGCTGGCGGCGACCACCATCAGCTTCGGCAACGGCTTCACCGTGCCGCTGCAGTCGGTGAACTTCAGCTTCGCGGGCCTGAACGGCGTGACGGACCTGGACGCGAGCGCCACGGGCTTCCATTTCGCCAACCTGGCCGCCGGCACGTATCAGCTGCTCGCCAGCGGCACGCTCAGCGGTGCCGGCTTCGGCGGCGCGGTCTTCTCGACGACGGTCAACGTCGCCGCGGCGGCTGCCGTCCCCGAACCCGCGACCTACGCGCTGATGCTGGCCGGCATCGCTGCCGTCGGTTTCGTGGCGCGTCGTCGCCGCCAAGACTGATTGGCGACCCGGCCGCGCGATGCGGCCTCAGCCTGCACGGCCGCTCACGCGGCCGTTTCGCTTTCAGGCGCTGAATTCAGGCGCTGAGTTTCAGGCGCTGAGTTTCAGGCGCTTAACGCGGCCACAGCCCCTTCAGCCATCGCGGGCGCCACGACAGCGTGGCCGCGATGGCCGCTGCCGCGCCTGCCAGCAACATCAGCCATACCAGCACAGCCATCGACGGGTGGTCCGCCTTCAGGCACAGGCCGAGCGAGAGCACCAGCGCCAGCGCGCCGGCAGCGCGCAGGTTCCGCGCGGTGGCCGCCTTCGGCGCCTCTTCGCCATGGACCTGCTCCCAGTGGGTATCCATGGCCAACGCCAGCCAGCCGAAGCCCAGCACGGCGTTCACGGCGGCGGCGCCCAGCAGAACAACGGGCTCAGCCATGACGGGCTCCCACGGTCTTGAGCGCGGACGGCGAGGTGTTCTCCGCGGAACTTGAACGCTTGGCCCGATGCGCGAGCCTGGTCGCTGCGAAGAGCGCGATCGCCGCCGTCGCGATCAGGCTGAGGTCCACGCCCGCCACCGGCCAGTAGCCGGTCGAGAGCGTCCTTCCGAGGTGATCTCCCGTCGTCACCGCGTTGGCGACCACGGCTGCGATCGCGCCCCCGGCGATCGCCCAGCATTGCTCGCGCCAGGCCGGATTCATGCGCGCCTGCGCCACCGCGCCACCGCGCACGAAGGCATGCACCATCGCCAGCGCCCAGGCGCTCCAGAAGACGTTGCGTTCCCACTCGCCCTTGTCGGCGAGCGACTCCGGCAGCAGCCGGTTGGCGATCAGCATCGCCATCGTCGCGACCAGCATGCCGGTGACGGTCGTCACCGCCAGCGCGTCGACGATGCGGCTGCCTTGGCCGCCGGCCTTCGCGTGCTGCTGCTTGCGCTTCTCGACGAAGAACAGGAAGCCCGTCGCGATGCACACGCAGCCCAGCAGCCCGCCCAGCACGTAGAGCCAGCGCAGCAGCCAGTGCCGGAAATGCTGCAGGTGCAGCCCGGTGAGGAACTCGGTGACGCTGTCGACGGCGGTGCGCGGGGGATCCTCGCGCAGCAGCTCGCCGGTGCTCGCCTTGAAGTGGATGCCCTCGCCGGTCAGCGCGACGCGGTCGGTGCCGGCGCGATACACGCTCACATAGGCGTTGGCATCGCCGACGTGCTGCAGGTTGACGAAGCCCACGTCGCCCGCCATGCCCTTGGCCGCCCAGCGACGCCGCGCCTCGGCCACCATCGCGTCCACGGAGGCGAGCGGCGCGGCGACACCCGCGCGCTCATGGGGCAGGCCCGTCTGCTGTGCCTCGACGCGTTCGGACAGGTCGTGCAGGTCATGCAGCTGCGTGTGCGCGACCGGGAAGTAGATGCCCGCGAAGATCACCAGCCCCGTGAACGCGAAGAAGAAGTGGAAGGGCAGGGCCACCACGCCGGTCAGGTTGTGCAGGTCCAGCGCGCTGCGCTGCACGCTCTTGCTGCGGCGGAAGGTGAAGAACTCGCGGAAGATCTTGCGGTGCATCACCACGCCGCTGACCAGCGCGGCGAGCATCATCAGCGCCGAGAAGCCGACGATCCAGTAGCCCAGGTCCTTCCACGTGAGGTGCAGGCTGTAGTGCAGCGGATAGAAGAACTCGCTGCCGATGCGCAACTGCCCCTGCGGCAGCACCGCGCCGTTGCGCGGATCGAGCGCGTGGACGGCGAAGACGGTCTCGTCCGGGTCCTTCGCGTTGGGGACCTTGAAGCCGGCGAACACCGACACCACCGGATCGCGGTGCGTCGTGTACGCGCCCCAGCTGCTCACGACGTCGAAGCGTTCCGGCAGCGGCCCGTTGACGCGGCCTTCCAGCAGCGCGACGGACTCCTTGGGCGGTTGCATCTTCTCGAAGGCCGGCTTCAGGATCTGGTCGAAGGACGGCATCGGCTGCGGCTCGAAGCGCGAGGACGGGATCGCCCAGCGGTCGATCTCGCGGTCGAAGACCGATAGCGCGCCGAAGAAGAACACCACCATCAGCACGAAGCCCAGCACCAGGCCGAACCAGGTGTGCAGCCAGGCCATCGAGAGCCGGAAATTCTGGAACATGGTCCAACCCCTTCGCGTCAGGCGAGCAGCGCGCGCTGGATCAGCGCGGCCGCTCCGGTCATGACGCCGCCGCTGGCCAGCAGCACCGCCCAGCACACGCCCACGCGGCGCGCCGCGAAGGTCCAGAGGAACACCGTCAGGAAGAGCAGCAGGCCGAGGATCGCGCTCAGATGCTCGGCGTCGTGGAAGGACATGCCCAGCGCGTACAGCCCGCTGTGCGCGAATGCGATGAAGCCCCAGCAGAACGCATAGCCACCGAGGATCGCCGCGCCGATGCGCGACAGCAGCGGGAAGGGCAGCGCTGGGCTCTTGCCCCGGTTGGGGTGGGTCGCGGTATCGATCATGGGCGGGCTGGCGTCCGACAAATGGGAATGCGAGGCATTATCGTCTTGTCACTGACTCAACCGAACGAAGTTCTAAAGCGCACCAGCAGGTCTTTGCTGGAGACGCCAACGAAAAAGCGCTCACTGAGGAGCGCTTTGTTCGGTCGAAAAACGGGCAGGGTGGTGCCAACGCGGCAGCGGAGGCTGCCTCACTGCAGGCTCAGAGCCGTGCCATCGCCTTCGCGCACTCGGGCACCAGCGCCGGACCCTTGTAGATCAGCCCGGTGTAAAGCTGGACCAGGTCCGCGCCGGCCTGCAGCTTGGCGCGGGCGTCCTCGCCGCCGAGCACGCCGCCCACGCCGATGATCGGATAGCCGTTCCCCAGCGCCGAGCGCAGCAGGCGGATCACGCGGTTGCTGGCCTCGAAGACCGGCGCGCCGGACAGGCCGCCGGTCTCATTCGCGTGCGGCAGGCCTTGCACGGCCTCGCGGGAGATCGTCGTGTTCGTCGCGATGACGCCGTCGATGCCGTGGCGCTTCAGGCTCGCGGCGATGACGGCGACCTGTTCCTCGTCGAGGTCGGGCGCGATCTTCACGAACAGCGGGACCTGCCGTCCGCTCGCGTCCTGCAGCGCCAGGCGGCGCGCCTGCAGCGGCCCGAGCAGCGCATCGAGCGCCTCGTCGCTCTGCAGCTGGCGCAGGTTCTTGGTGTTGGGGCTGGAGATGTTGACGGTGATGTAGTCGGCGTGCGGGAACACGCCTTCCAGACCGATCAGGTAGTCGTCGACGGCGCGCTCGATCGGCGTCGCGGCGTTCTTGCCGATGTTCAGGCCGAGCAGCCCGCCGCGGTGGCGGAAGCTGTGCGAGCGCTTCACGTTGGTGATGAACGCGTCCAGGCCTTCGTTGTTGAAGCCCAGGCGGTTGATCAGCGCCTGTTTCGCGGGCAGCCGGAACATGCGCGGCTTGTCGTTGCCGGGCTGCGCCTTGGGCGTGACGGTGCCGACCTCGATGAAGCCGAAGCCCATCGCGCCGAGGCCGTCGATGCAACGGCCGTTCTTGTCGAGGCCGGCGGCCAGGCCGATGCGGTTGGGGAAGCGCAGTCCGGCGACGGTCACCGGATCGGACACCCGCGTCTGTGCCCAGGCGCATTGGGCGGGCGTGTTCTGCAGACGGGCGATGCTGCCCAGGGTCAGTTCGTGCGCATGTTCGGGATCCAGCCCGAACAGGAAGGGACGGGCGAAGCCGTAGGGGATGAGAGCCATGATGGGGGCGGATTGTCTCATCGCGCCTGGAGCGGCCCGCGTCGCGCCTACTCCTGTCGTGCGAACGATGATGGGGGACTCTCCGTGGCCCGAACGAGCCAGGGCCCGGAAGAGGCGTTCTGCCGGCATCCCTCTGGGACCTCTCCGGGACCCGTTCGATGCGGGGCTCAGTCCGATGTCAAGCGGGTTCGGGACGGTCCCAGGGCGGGATGTCGCCGAACCGTTCGACACAGAAATCGATCAGCGCCCGGACCTTCGGACTCGGGAAGCGGCTGGGCAGGTAGACCGCGTAGAGCACGTCGGCCTCGGCCGGTCCGCCCAGCGGCGTCCAGCCCGGGAGCAGGGCGGTGAGGCGGCCCTCGCGCAGGTCGCGTCCGATCGCGTAGGTCGGCAGCACCGCCAGGCCCATGCCCGCCAGCGCCGCGACGCGCAGCGACTCGCTGCTGTTGGCCGTGAGGCCGCTCTCGAAGCGCAGGGCGCCGGAGATCTCGACCTCCGCCTCGCCTTCGACGGAATGCTGGAAGCGCCAGCGCTCCGGCGCATGCAGGTAGCCGAAGCGCAGGCAGCGGTGGCCGGCCAGATCCGCGACGGCCGTCGGCGTGCCGTGCCGCCCGAGGTAGTCGGGCGAGGCGCACAGCACGAAGCGGATGTCCGCCAGCTTGCGCGCGACGAGGCCGGGACTCGGGCGTCCCGTCAGCCGCATCACGACGTCGAAGCCTTCCTCGGCCAGGTCGACGTAGCGGTCGTTCAAACCGAGCACGACCTGCAACTGCGGATGCCTCGCGCAGAACTCCGCCATGAGCGCGGTGAACTGCAGATTGCCGAAGGCGGTCGAGGTGCTCAGCCGCAGCACGCCACGCGGCTGCTCGCGCTGGCCGGCCAGTTCCGCGTCGAGCGCCTGCGCTTCCTCGATCAGGCGCTGGGCGCGCTCGTAGACGCTGCGGCCCTCCGCCGTGGGGCTGATGCTGCGGGTGGTGCGGTGCAGCAGCCGCGTGCCGAGCTGCTGTTCCAGCCGCGACACCTGCTTGCTGACGGCGGACTTGGTCGCCCCCAGCAGCTTGGCCGCGCCCGAGAAGCTGCGCGCGTCCACGACGCGGGCGAAGGCTTGCAGGTCTTCCAGGCGTCCCATGGCGGTCCTTTGATTGTTCTCGATCTGGAAACTCTAAAACGAATCGGAAGCGGATTGTGTCCAAGGGCTTCCATTTCTAGAGTTCATCCCATCGTTGTCCACCTGGGAGTCCGTCATGACGACCTCGATCCTGCTCACTGCCACCCCCGGCGCCGCGCGGCCGGACCGGCTCGGCGCCTTCGTCGCGCTGAGCCTTCCTGCGCTCTTCATCCTGCTGTGGAGCACAGGCTACGTCGCCGGCAAGCTGGCGCTGCCGCACGCGGGGCCGTTCACGCTGCTGGCGCTGCGCTTCGGGCTCGCGGCGGTGGTATTGCTGGCCGTGTCGGTGGCGACGCGCGCGCCGTGGCCGAAGACCGCGCGGGCCTGGATCCACCTCGGCGTCGTCGGTCTGCTGATGCAGGTGCTGCATTTCTCCGGCGTCTACTGCGCGATCGCGTGGGGACTGCCCACCGGCGTGGCCGCGCTGCTGATCGGAATGATGCCGCTGGCCACCGCGATGGGCGCCCACCTGTGGCTGGCCGAACGCATGAGCACCGCGCATTGGCTGGGCATGCTCGGCGGCGCGGCGGGCGTGGCGCTGGTGATCGTCGACCGGCCGCTGGGCGGCGGCGCGTGGATGGCCTACGGCGCGGGGCTGCTCGGCTTGACCGGCCTGGTCGCCGGCACGCTGTACCAGAAGCGCTTCTGCGCCGGCATGGACCTGCGTACCGGCAGCGGCATCCAGATGACGGTCTCCGCGATTGCCGTGCTGGCGCTGGCGCTCTGGCGCGAGCCCGGCATGCCGGACTGGAGCCTGGAACTCATCGGATCGACGCTGTGGCTCGGGCTCGTGAACTCGATCGGCGCCTTCAGCCTGATGTTCGTGATGATCCGGCGCGGCCAGGCCGGCGCGGTGGCCAAGCTCTTCTACCTGATCCCCGGCGTGTCGGCGCTGATGGGCATGGGTCTGCTCGGCGAGCACTTCGGCGCGCTGGCCCTGGCGGGCTTCGTCGTGTCGGCGACCTCGGTGGGACTCGCCTCGATGTCTCGGTCGGGCGGATAATCGGCGGTTCAATTTCGCGTTTCTGCGCCCGAGAGGGCGTACCGCCGCCGCCATGAAGAATCTCGACCACCCGCAGCACGATCGCGAGATCGGCTCCGCCGACGCCACCCGCGACGACACCCGCACCGACGACACCCGCATCGACGCGGTCCGCCCGTTGATCTCGCCGGCGCTGCTGCTCGACGAACTGCCGCTGCCGGAGGCCTCGCTGAACGTGGTCGAGACCGCGCGCCGCGAGATCAGCGACGTGCTGCACGGCCGCGACGACCGGCTGCTGTGCATCGTCGGGCCGTGCTCCATCCACGACCACGGCCAGGCGATGGACTACGCCCGGCTGCTGAAGGACCTGCGCGGCGAGCTCGAGCAGGACCTGCTGATCGTGATGCGCGTCTACTTCGAGAAGCCGCGCACGACGGTGGGCTGGAAGGGCTACATCAACGACCCGCACCTGGACGGCAGCTTCCACATGAACGAAGGCCTGCGGCTGGCGCGCCAGCTGCTGCTGGACGTGACGGCGCTGGGCCTGCCCGCGGGCACCGAGTTCCTGGACCTGCTGTCGCCGCAGTACATCTCCGACCTGATCGCCTGGGGCGCCATCGGCGCACGCACCACCGAGAGCCAGAGCCACCGCCAGCTGGCGTCGGGCCTGTCCTGCCCGGTGGGCTTCAAGAACGGCACCGACGGCTCGGTGAAGATCGCCGCCGACGCGGTGCTGGCGGCGCGCGCGAGCCACGCCTTCATGGGCATGACGAAGATGGGCCTGGCCGCGATCTTCGAGACCCGCGGCAACGATGATTGCCACCTGATCCTGCGCGGCGGCAAGGCGCCGAACTACGACGCGGCGTCGGTGCAGTCCGCGGCCGAGGTGCTGAAGGCGGCAGGGCTGCGCGAGCAGCTGATGATCGACTTCTCGCATGCGAATTCGTCGAAGAAATTCGAACGCCAGATCGACGTCGGCCACGACGTCGGCGCGCAGATCGCCGGCGGCGACGAGCGCATCACCGGCGTGATGGTCGAGTCCCATCTGCAGCCCGGTCGCCAGGACCTGCTGGCCGGCCAGACCAAGGCCGATCTGCTGCCGGGCGTGTCGATCACCGATGCCTGCCTGGGCTGGAGCCAGACCGAACCGCTGATGCGCTCGCTCGCCGCGGCGGTGCGTCAACGGCGCGAGCGTCGCGCGGCCTGATATTGCATGTGGCGCACGATGACGACGCTGGTGGCCCATCCGTGGGCTTATCCAGTGTTTTCTGTCGTGCACCTGATCGGACTCGGCGCGCTGTTCGGCGGGCTGCTGGTCTTCGAACTCAGAACGCTGGGCGCGCGGCGCGACATCGATCCGACCTCGCTGGCGCGACTGGCGATTCCCACGGCGCTGGCGGGCTTCGCGTTGTGCGCGGTGTCGGGCGTGGCCATGTTCGCGATCCAGCCGCAGGAGCTCTGGGTCAATCCGGCGATGCGCATCAAGATCGCGTTGATCGCACTGGCGGGCCTGAACGCGGCGTGGTTCCACTGGCGCGGCGGGGTCCGGGCGCAGGACCGGCTCGGACGCTGGCAGTGCCTGCTGTCATTGGTGGTCTGGGTCGTTGTCATCATCTGCGGACGCTGGATCGGGGTCGTCTGACCGTGGACCGCCAACGTGAGCGTGCAGGGCAGCGGAGATAATCCCGCCTTTCCTCTCCCGCCATCAACGACGAGCGCTGGCTCGCTCCCCCGCCATGACCCAAGACGAATTGAAGACCCTGGTCGGCCAGGCCGCATTGCAGTACGTGACGCCGGACACGGTGGTGGGCGTGGGCACGGGGTCGACGGTGGACAAGTTCATCGACGCGCTGGCCGCGAGCGCCATCCGCATTTCAGGCGCGGTGTCGAGCTCGGTGCGCAGCACGGAGCGGATGATGGCGCTGGGCATCCCAGTGCTGGACGCGTCGGAGGTCGAGTCGCTGCAGGTCTACATCGACGGCGCCGACGAGATCGATCGCCAGGGGCACATGATCAAGGGCGGCGGCGCCGCGCTGACGCGCGAGAAGATCGTCGCCGACCTGGCCGGGACCTTCGTCTGCATCGCCGACGAGAGCAAGCTGGTCGATGTCCTGGGCGGGTTCCCGCTGCCTGTCGAGGTCATCCCGATGGCCGCCGCGCAGATCGCGCGCCGCTTCCGGGCGATGGGCGCGGAGCCGGTGCTGCGCAAGGACTGCGTGACGGACAACAGCTGCCAGATCCTGGACGTCAAGGGTCTGAAGATCACCGATCCGACCGCGTTCGAGGCCGAGGTCACCCAGTGGCCCGGCGTGGTCACGGTCGGCGTCTTCGCCCGCAACAAGGCCGGCGTGTGCCTGCTTGGCACGGCGCAGGGCGTGAAGACGATGACATTCTGAACAAGATCCACCCTGACGCGGGAGCGTTGGGTAAGTCCACAAATTATGGATATGAATCCATAATTTGTGGATTTTGATAGCATCCGGCTTTTCACCGCCTCGCGGGAAGGCCATGAGCGCCGCTGATTTCCTTTTCACCCCGACCATGCAACGCGTGTTGGCGATCACGCTGACCGCCCCTGATCGGGTCTTCACGCTCGCTGAATTGCTGCGGGAGGCTGGTAGCGGGCGAGGCAGTACGCAACTGCAGATCGAACGCTTGCTCGTGGCAGGCGTACTGGTCGAAGGACCTCGACAGGGCCGGCAGCGAAGCATCCGCGCCAATACCGAGTTCTTCCTGTTTCCCGAGCTCAGCAGCATCGCACTCAAGACCTTCGGTCTGGCCCGGCCCATCGAGGAGGCCCTGGCGCCATTCGCGGACCGGATCGATGAGGCGTTCGTCTTCGGTTCGGTGGCGAAGGAACTCGACACGGGCAAGAGCGACATCGACGTGATGGTGATCGGCGACGTCACGCATCTGGAACTGATCGAGGCAGCAGACAAGTTGCAGTCGCGCCTCCAACGTCCATTGCAGTTTGTCCTCTACGACCCGGTCGAATGGCGAGATCTGGTCGAGAGCGACCCCGTCATTCGCCAGATCGTCAGCGGCCCGAGGCTGCAGGTGGTGACTTATGCAACGACCAGCGGAGTACGAGAATCTGATTCAAAGGCGGGCTCTTGAGCAGGTGAGTCCGACGCCCGGCGCAGTAGACGGCTTTCTGAGGAATGCAGAAGCGTTTCTGGTGCTGGCGAAGGCGCTGTTGGCGGGCGCACCGGTGAAAACGCATCCCATGCAGATCTTCACGAACGCCTACGAGGGCTACCACCAGGTGGTGCAGGCGGTGCTCGAACACTACGAAGTAAGGACCAAGGAGGCGGGCCGGGCGATGGCGATCGGGCGCGTCAGCGCTGACCTCCAGCTTTCCAGCCCGGAGATGAGTGCTGTTCTTCGAGCGCACGAGCGCCGCAACGACACGTCCTACCGATCGCCCCTGCCTCCACTGTCGAAGGCCGAAGCATCAACGATGGTGGCGATCCTGGAGAAATACCTGCCCGTCGCTCGCGCGCTGACTGGTAGCGGCGAATGCATGCCAGACGTAGGCGATCAATGACATCGGGGCCCCTCAGGGCCCCGATTCACTGTCTGCTCCGCGAGCGTTCAGCGCAGCCGGAACACCGAGATCGCGGTCGCCAGCCGTTGCGACTGCTCCTTGAGGCTCTCGGCCGCGGCGGCCGATTCCTCGACCAGCGCCGCGTTCTGCTGCGTCATCTGGTCCAGCTGGCCGATGGCGGCGTTGACCTGGTTGATGCCGTCGCTCTGCTCGCGCGAGGCGGCGCTGATCTCGCCGATGATGTCGGCCACGCGCTGCACACTGGCCACGATCTCGGTCATCGCGCCGCCGGCGTCCTCGACCAGACGCGAGCCCGACTCGACGCGCTCGACGCTTGCGCCGATCAGCGTCTTGATCTCCTTGGCCGCTTCCGCGCTGCGTTGTGCCAGCGAACGCACCTCGCTCGCGACCACCGCGAAGCCGCGGCCCTGTTCGCCGGCGCGCGCCGCTTCGACGGCGGCGTTCAGCGCCAGGATGTTGGTCTGGAACGCGATGCCGTCGATGGTGCCGATGATGTCGGCGATGCGGCGTGAGCTGTCGCTGATCTGGCCCATCGTGCTGACCACCTGGCCCATCACGGAACCGCCGCGCTGCGCCGTCTCGGCGGCCGAACTCGACAACTGGTTGGCCGTCATCGCCGAATCCGCCGTCTGACGCACCGTGCCCGTCAGCTGCGTCATCGACGCGGCGACTTCCTGCAGGTTGGAGGCCGTCTGCTCGGTGCGCGCGCTCAGGTCGTGGTTGCCGGTGGCGATCTCCGCGCTGGCGGTGCCGATGCTCTCTGCCGAGCCGCGCACGTCGCCGATCAGCTTCAGCAGTTGCGACTGCATGCCGCCCAGCGAGCCCAGCAACTGCCCGGTCTCGTCACGGCCGCCCTGCGGCACGCGTTGCGTCAGGTCGAAGTGCGCGATGGCGTCGGCGACTTCGGCGGCGCCGCGCAGCGGGCCGGTGATCGAGCGCGTCAGCGACACGGCGAACCACACGCCCAGTCCCAGCGCGACCAGCGAGAACACCAGCAGCGCTGAACGCGCCCGGCCGTTGGTCGTGTCCAGCTGCTTGGCGGCGTCGTCCAGCAGCGTGCGCTTGTGCTGCACGATGGCCTGGATCGCTTCCTGGAACTTGGCGGCGGCGGGCTGGAATTCGCGGTCGAAGACCTCGCGCGACTTGTCCGCGTCGCCAGCCTTCTTGGCCGCGGCCACCGCGTCGCGCGTGCTCAGGTAACCCTTGCGGGCTTCGCTGAGGGTCTCGAACATCTTGCGCTCTTCGGGCGTGACCATGAAACCGTCGAGCTGCTTCTGCAGTTCGCCCGATTGCTTGGTCGATTCGGCCGAGGTCGTGGCGAAGAATTGCGCCAGGCTGGGATCCGCGCTGACCGCGATCGCGCTGGTGCGGTTCACGCCGTTGGTGATGTTGCGGTACCAGTCGGAAGCGACGCGCTCGGCCGCCAGGTCCTGGTTGAGCATCACGTCGGTCTCTGCGGCCACGCGGCCCAGGGCCAGGTAGCTCAGGCCCGAGCCCACGAAGGCGATCAGCAGCACCAGGCCCAGCACCACGCCGAGCCGTTGGCCGATCGATCGGCCCGCCACGAGATGAATCATGAATGTGTCTCCCGGAATGTTGGATCCGTCTGGATCCGTTTGAGTTCGTTTGGAATCGTTGACCTGCACCCTCGCGGGCGCGCGGCGGCCTTGACGGCGTCTTCGCACCTTATCGACGCGTACGTGATCAAACTTAAATGGTTCGTCGGAGGTGGCCGGACAATGCGCCATCCGTCACGACCTGCCGGCCATCCGCCGGCGTCCGCCATGTCCGACACGAGCTCCCAGACCGCCCCGACGTCCGCCGGCGGCAGCTTCCTGCAGGTGATCGCGCAGTACCACGTCAAACCGGGGCTGGGCGACCAGGTCGGGGCGTTGCTGGTCGAGTTGACCGAGGCCACGCGGCGCGAGGCCAAGAACCTGGCGTACGCGTTCTACCGCTCGCCGCAGGATGCGGACCGTTACGTGATCCTCGAGCAGTACACCGACGCGAGCGGCCTGGACGAGCACCGCGCCTCCGAGCACTTCCAGCGCCTGGGCTTCGGCACCATCATCCCGATGCTCGTGTCTCGCGAGGTGACGAGCTACGTCGTGCGCACCAGCGCCGACGGAAAGCCGGTGGACGCCGTCAAGACCTGACCCTCAGGAAAATGGGGGAGTGTTGACGCCGCGCAAGGGGAGGTCGAATCCCCCATCGGATCCCCCGAAAGTTGAATTCCTGATCTCTCTCGCAGTGGCAGAGTCAATGCCTTGGATGGGCGAGGGCCCGTCGTTGCGATGGAGAAGTTCATGCAGTTCAATGAAGACGGGCAGCGCGCCAGCGCGATGGGCGCAAACGCCGACCTGGCGCTGCAGGTGCAGATGTTGAAGACGCGGCTGGATGTCGTGTTGCCGACCTTGGCGACGCGGGAGCAGTTGCAGCAGGAGGTGGGTGCCATCCGCGGAGAGCTCAAGCACGAGATCGGTACGGTGCGCGCGGAGATCGGCAGCCTCCGTTCCGAAATGCATCAGGCGTTCACCAACACGCTGAAGTGGGGTGTCGGTATCGCGCTGACGTCGATCGTCGCGGTGGCGGCCGTCGTGACGGCCATGGCGCCGATGTTCCAACTCTCCGCGCGTGGTCGGGATGCCCTGGCATTGGCGATCGTGACCGACAAGGCGCAAGACGCGCAGCGCGACTAGGCGCGCTACGTCGTGGCCCGGTGCGCCTTGGCGGCGAAGCGGGCTGGGTCGAGGGCTTCCGCGAGGCTCGTCTCCACCGGCCAGGGCGCGCCGGTGAGCTGCGCGGCGACGAGCTCGGCGCACAGTGTCGCCCAGGTGATCCCGCGCGAGGCGAGGGCGCCCACCACCATCAGCCCCGGCTGACGAGGCCAGAAGCGGGCCTGCTCGGCGCGACGCTCGGGCCTCTCGGCCGGCAGTGCGCCCACGATCGGGAGACGGTCCGGCACCAGGCTGCGCCAGCCGACGCGACCAGCCAGCGGCATGTCCTCCGGGATCGTCTCCGACGGCAGCAGCGATCGCAGCCGGTCGACGTTCTGGGCATGGTCCGACGCCCGCAAGGCGGGGTCCATGTCGCCGGCATCGGTGCTCGCGCCAAAGCACAGCGCGCCGTCGGGGAGGCTGAGCGCATAACCCAGCCCTGCCACAGGCATCGCCAGCCTCGGCGGTGTCAGGTCTTGCGGCATGCCGCTCAGTTGCCCGCGCTGCGAACCCCAGGGCCACGCAGGCCCGGCTGTCCATCCGGAAGCCAGGGCGCCGCTGTCGATGCCGCCGCACAGCACCACTGCGTCGGCCGTGGCGAGGACTTCGCCAGCCGGGTTCATGGCAGACCACCGGCCGCTCGTCGCATCGCGTTTCAGGGCCGCGACGGGCGCGTTCAGACGCAGTTGGAAGCCCTCGGCTTGCGCCGCTCCGGCGAGCCATGCGGCGATGAGCGCCGGCGGCGAGACGGCGCCGCCGCCCGCGAAGAACCAGGCGGGTTGAGTCAAGGTCAGACCCGCCTTGGCGCTCGCCTCCTCGGCGCTCAGGGCCTGGACGTAGTCGGCGGGCAGCCCGCTGCGTGACAGCAGCGTTCGCATCGATGCAAGACCCTCGGGATCCCGCTCGACGCGCAGCAGGCCCCATTGCAGCCAGGGCAGGGCGGGCGTGACGCGGCGTAGCTCGCGCTCGGTCGCGAGCGCCGCGGCGCGACTGAAGCGGGCGTGCGGACCGTCTTCCGCGTGGAGCGTGCCGTGGAAGAGTCCCCCCGGATTTCCGGAGGCCTGGGCTGCGGTCGTCGCGCCGCCTTCGAGCACCGTGACGCGCAGACCCTCTCGCGTCAGCACCCGCGCGCAGGCCGCGCCCGCCAAGCCGGCGCCGATGACCAGGACGTCCCTGGCCTCCGGCGCGATGGGCAGGCGGCCCGGCGGCACCGGCGGCCGGTGCCGGGGCGCAAAACGCGCCACCGTCGTCTGCCATTTGCCGCCGGAGCCGGGTCGCTTCTCGACCTCGAATCCCGCCGCGGTCAATCCGTCGCGCACGCTGCGGGCGACGCTCCAGGTGGCCGCCGTGGCGCCGGGTGCGGCCAGTCGGCCAACCTGCTTCAGGACGGTGTCGTCCCACAGGTCCGGATTCTTCGCCGGCGCAAAGCCATCGAGGAAGAAGGCATCCACCGAGGCCACCAGCTCCGGCATCCAATCGCGCGCGTCGCCGAACGCCAACATCAGTCTGACGCGCCCGCCGTCGAAGTCCAGCGTGTGCAGGTTCGGCGTGAGCGCCGGCCAGGCCTCGACCAGTTGCTGGGCCAGCGCCGGCTCCGGCGAGCTCGCCTGCGCGCGCTCCAGGTTGGCCCGCGTCAGCGGATGCTTCTCGATGCTGAGGAAGACCAGCCGCTCGCAACGTGCCGGATCGTCGCGCCAGGCGGCCCAGGTGGCGAGGAAGTTGTTGCCCAGTCCGAAGCCCGTTTCGAGGAGGACGAAGCGCCGCCGCCCCGCCCATCGGCCCGGCAGGCCATTGCCGTCGAGGAACACCTGCCGAGCCTGCGCGAACGCGCCGAACGGAGCGTGGTAGAGGTCGCCGAAATCGGGCGCGCTCGGGACGGCGCCGGAGAAATCGACGCGGGCCGGAATGATGGGCGCGGTCTTCATGGGGCTGGGCGTGGCTGCGAGTATGCCGAATGCGGCCCGCGCAGAGGCGGGAAGCGCGGAAACGACAACGGCGCCACTGAGGGCGCCGTTGCATCACGGGAAGTCCGGGATCAGGAGTTCGACTTCGGACGCGTCAGCGCCGCGCCTGCCGGACGGTTGCCCTGGCTGCCGTGACGGCTGCCTTGGCCCTGACCTTGGCCTTGACCCTGGCGTTGCCCGCCTTGGCCCTGGCCTTGCGCCTGACGCTGGCCTTGACCTTGTCCGCCCTGGCCTTGTCCTTGGCGCTGACCTTGCGGTTGACCGCCGGCTCTCTGGCCGCCGCCTTGCGCACCCTGCGCCGGACGACCTTGACCCTGGCCCTGGCCGCCGCCCTGCGGACGACCGCCCTGGCCTTGCGAACGGCCACCGCCACCGCCGCCACCGCCACCCCCACCGCGACGGCCACCACCGCCACCGCCGCCCGCCGGACGCGGCGAGCCCGAGGACTTGCCCAGGCCGCCGTTCAGGACCATCCGGCCCAGCACGATGGGTTCGGCCTTGGCGTTCGGATCCGGTTCGAAGCCTGGCACGACCTCGCGCGGGATCTCGCGCTTGATCAGCTTCTGGATCTCGCGCAGGAAACCTTCCTCGTCAACGCACACCAGCGACAGCGCCTCGCCCTGCGCGCCCGCGCGGCCGGTACGGCCGATGCGGTGCACGTAGTCTTCAGCGACGTTGGGCAGCTCGTAGTTGATGACGTGCGGCAGCTGGTCGATGTCGATGCCGCGCGCGGCGATGTCGGTCGCGACCAGAACCTTCAGGTCGCCGCTCTTGAACTCGGCCAGCGCCTTGGTGCGCGCGCCCTGGCTCTTGTTGCCGTGGATCGCCATCGCGGTGATGCCCGACTTGTCCAGGTACTCGGCCAGGCGGTTCGCGCCGTGCTTCATCCGCGTGAACACCAGCACCTGGTGCCAGTCGTTCTTCGTGATCAGATGGGCCAGCAGTTCCTTCTTCTTGTCGCGGTCGACCGGGTGGATGCGCTGCGCGATCGTGTCGGCCGTCGCGTTGCGGCGCGCGACCTCGATCAGGCCCGGCTTGTCCAGCAGGCGGTCGGCCAGCGCCTTGATCTCGTCGCTGAAGGTCGCGGAGAACAGCAGGCTCTGCTTCTTGGCCGGCAGCAGCGCAAGCACCTTCTTGATGTCGTGGATGAAGCCCATGTCGAGCATGCGGTCGGCTTCGTCCAGCACCAGGATCTCGACCTTGGACAGGTCCAGCGTGCCTTGCTGCGCGTGGTCCAGCAGACGGCCCGGCGTCGCCACCAGGATGTCCACGCCCTTGCGCAGCTGGCTGATCTGCGGATTCATGCCGACGCCGCCGAACATCACCATGCTGGTCAGCGGCAGGTACTTGCCGTAGGTGCGCACGCTTTCCTCGACCTGGGCGGCGAGTTCGCGGGTCGGCGTCAGCACCAGCGCGCGGATCGCGGGACGGCCCTTGGCGTCACGCACGGGCTTGCCGGCCGAGAGGCGCTCCAGCAGGGGAAGGGTGAAACCGGCGGTCTTGCCGGTACCGGTCTGAGCGCCGGCCAGCAGGTCGCCGCCGGTCAGCACGGCGGGGATCGCCTGGCTCTGGATGGGGGTGGGGGTCGAGTAGCCGGCATCGGCGATCGCGCGGAGCAGGGGCTGGGAGAGCCCCAATGCGTCAAAACTCATAAGCTGCTTTTTTGGTGCCCGAACGGGCTTTGTGTGCAGCACGCCGGCCCGGTGAGAGCTGGCGCCAGTCTTCGGCTGCCGTGGGAGAGCGTGAGCTCAAAAGATAAAGCCGCGGCAAGACTGAGCCGCGGCGATGGGGTCATTGTAGCTGACGGGGTCTGTCACCCTTGTGAGCGATTGGTTCGGCGCGTCCTACGACGGGCGAGGAGAAGCCGGCCATCGCCTTGAGCGAACGGATGCGTCGGAGGGCGCCCAAAGGGGTGTTCCGGACAGCTTCCAGCAAGCTGGGTGACAGGCCTCGCTCAGGCAATCGTGTCGGTCTCCGCAGCCGTGTTTCAGTGCGGTAAACCGTGGGTAAAAAGGGCGGTGAGGCCCGTGCTGATCGGGGTTCAGACGCGATTGCAGCGGCATAGTCTTGCGCCAATGTGTCCACTTGTCCCATCGTCATGAGCGCCCTGTTTCCCGATCCTGCCGCCGGCACCCATCTGCTGCTGCTGGACCCCGACCCGCATGCGCGCCTGCGATTCGCCGGCCTGTTGAGGGCCTGGGGCTTCCGCGTCACCGACAGCGCCGAGGCCGCCCTGCTGGATCGCGTGCCGCTGCTGCCGGTGGACCTCGCCCTCATCGATCCCAGCGATGCCCGCGAGGCGGGCTGGAGCGCGCTCACCCGGTTGAGACAGCGCTCGCGGATGCCGGTGATCGTGCTGCTGCAGCACGACAGCACGCTCGAACGACGTGCTGGYSMTSSMGCTGCARKGGYKSATCGMGRWSCYCKYCMAGRACGKGGASMCGCRSSAGYTSCAGSMKCGCATCAAGGCRCKGTTGMKGCCCYGTGAGGKCGACTKCASGCKGCMGGTGCTRAYGWWCKGCCGCKWCAAGCKCGASCACSATGAYGCRMMRGCTCCGCYCATTGGGMCGGSCGGGTTCTGCGKSGTSCAKGTCGTCGAGACGACCGAAYRCAMGMTGCWGAYSCGCKTKCYYGTSAGCGSCAMGSACAKCGTGCTGCAASGCCTWSGASCTGCTGCWSCKRGCKYGCGGCGAMGGGSTSAYSGCGCTGGCWGCRGWMGRYGSACCYGCAGTSGCTSYCRCGGSTSMGGSMGMWGSTGSAMGACRWTCCGMGCWCGCCGYTGATCCGCACKGTGCKCARGCMTYSGSTRYCTGWYCGATCCRCCAKYSCGCTGATGCACTGAGACGGCCGMTGGCCCTSACCCCCGKCCCTCTCCCGCWMGCTGTATGGACCGAGGACATAGGTAACAGGCGTGCCAGGACATGGGTGACACTTTTCCCGCCTAGTCAGCGGGAGGACGAAGTTGCCCTGGAGCCAAGACACCGTGAAGGATCAACGAGAGGAATTTGTTCGACTGGCCCGACAGCCTGGCGCCAATATCAGCGAGCTATGTCGACGCAGCGGGATCAGCCGCAAGACAGGCTACAAGTGGCTCAGCCGAGACGATCTCGAGGATCGATCTCGGCGACCACACACCTCGCCGACTCGTACGCCCGAACAGCTGCAGGCGCAGGTGCTTGCAGTGCGGGCCGAATGTTCTGCTTGGGGCGGTCGCAAGATCGCGAAGGTGCTGGCGCGCGATCATGGTGTGCACGTAGCAGCCAGCACAGCCAACTGGGTGCTGCGCCGAAACGGCCTGATCGACCCGGCAGCAAGCCAGGCCGCGACGGCATGGCAGCGCTTCGAGCACGAGACGCCCAATGCACTGTGGCAGATGGACTTCAAGGGCCACTTCGCCACCGACACTGAGCGCTGCCATCCGCTGACCGTGCTGGACGATCACTCGCGCTTCAACATCGTGCTGCAAGCGCTGAGTAACGAGCGGCTAGAGTCCGTGCAGCCGGTGCTGCAGCGCGCCTTTGAGCGCTATGGGCTGCCTGAGCGCATCAACGCCGACAACGGTCCGCCCTGGGGCTCGCCGACGCGCGGAGCACTCACCGAGCTGGGCGTCTGGCTGATTCGCTTGGGAGTGCGGTTGAGCCACAGCCGACCGATGCATCCTCAGACCAACGGCAAGGACGAGCGATTCCATCGCACCCTGAAAGCCGAGTTGCTGGCCAGTCGGCACTTCAAGGACCTGGACGATGCCCAGCACCACTTCATCCAGTGGCGGCATCTGTACAACGCCAAGCGCCCGCATCAAGCGCTGGGCATGGACACGCCAGCCAGCCGCTACGCGGCCAGCCCGCGCTCGATGCCAAGCTCTTTGCGGCCCGTCGAATATGGCGATGGCGCCATCGTGCGCCGGGTCGGATACGGTGGACGGATCGCCTTCAAAGGCAACACCTACCGCGTCGGCAGAGGCCTCATCGGCCAGCCTGTAGCCCTACGACCTCACCTGGATCTTGATGGCAGCTTCGATGTCTTCTTCTGCCATCAAAAAGTACGCATGATTGACCTGTGCCAGGCTGACTAACCTGGACCTGACCTGTTACCCATGTCCTGGCACACCTGTCACCCATGTCCTCGGTCCATACAGCAAGCGGGAGAGGGAGTTCCGAGTGGCTTACTTCGGGGCGACGGAGGCCCAGCGCAGTTCGAACCAGTTGTCGGGGCGGTGGATCACCGTCACGTTGGCGCGCGTCGCCCACGGGATCATCTGGCGGTGCAGCGGGATCAGGTGCGTCTGCGCGCGGAACTCGCGCAGCGCGGCCTTGATCAGCTCCTCGCGCTTCTTCGGATCGGCTTCCTCGCTGGACGCGGCGGCGAGCTGGTCGAACTTGTCGTCGCGCCAGTTGCCGAAGTTGTACTGGCCGACCGACTTCTCGCCGCGGTTGCGCATCAGCGGCGTCATCGCGACTTCCGCATCGGTGATGCTGCCGCCCCAGCCGTACAGGTAGAGGCTGGTGTCGAGCTTCTCCAGCTTGGGGAACATCAGCACGCGCGGCTGCGCGTTGACGCTGACCTTCACCTTGAGCTGCGCCCACATCGACGCCAGCGCCAGGCAGATGCGCTCGTCGTTGATGTAGCGGTTGTTGGTGCAGTCCAGCGTCACCTCGAAGCCGTTGGCGTAGCCGGCGTCGGCCATCAGCTTGCGCGCCGCGGCCAGGTCGAAGGGCAGACGCGTCTCCAACTGCGGGTCGCTGAAAGCGCCCAGCGGCGAGGGCGTCAGTCCGCCGGTGGGCAGGCTCAGGCCGTTCATCAGCTTGGCGCGCATCGTGTTGATGTCGATCGCCTGGTACAGCGCCTGGCGCACCCGCAGGTCCTTGAACGGGTTCTTGTCGCCGGCCACCTTCCCGTACAGCAGCTTGTCGCGCGACTGGTCCATGCCGATGAAGACGATGCGGTTCTCGGGGCCTTCCTGGACCTTGACCTGCGCCGTCTGTTTCAGCTTGGGGATGTCGCGCGGCGACGGGTCGAGCACGAAATCGATCTCGCCCGACACCAGCGCGGCCAGCCGGGTCGCGTCATTGGCGATCGGCGTGTAGACGGCGTCCTGCACGTTGCCGTCGAATTTGCCCCACCAGGTCGGGTTGCGCTTGAAGGTGGTGCGGATGCCGGGCTCGCGGGCCACCATCGCGTACGGACCGGTGCCGTTCGAATGCGTGGCGGCGTAGGTCTCCTGCT
Organism: Mitsuaria sp. 7; assembly: GCF_001653795.1. NCBI lineage: Bacteria > Pseudomonadati > Pseudomonadota > Betaproteobacteria > Burkholderiales > Sphaerotilaceae > Roseateles > Mitsuaria sp. 7. Next base: position 2,330,882 of record NZ_CP011514.1, on the reverse strand, counting down.
TGTCCTTGAAGTTCTGCGGCTTGGCGACGTTGTGCTGCTCGCACCACTTGCGGCTCATGATGAACAGCGTGTCCAGGTGCTGCAGGAAGATCGGATTGACCTTGTCGAGCTGGAACTCGACCGTGAAGTCGTCGATCTTCTTGGGCGTGCCGACCGCCTGCGCGTAGACGCTGATCTGCGAGTACGGATCCTTCGCCCGGTTGATCGAGAACACGACGTCGTCCGCCGTGAACGGCGTGCCGTCCTGGAACTTCACGCCCTGACGCAGCTTCAGCCGCCACAGCGTCGGCTTGAGCTGCGTCCACTCGGTGGCAAGACCCGGCACCAGGTTGAGGTCGCGGTCGCGCGACACCAGGCGCTCATAGACTTGGCCGTTCATCGCGTTGGTGACGATCTCGTTCTGCGAATGCGGGTCGGCCGTCTGCATGTCGCCCTGGCTGGCCCAGCGCAGCGTCTGCGCCTGCGCGCTGCCCACGATGAGGGCCATCGTGAGCGGGAGCGCGGCCAAGGCGCCGACTGTGCGCGAACGAACCGAAACGGTGCGCGAGATGGAACGGAACAGCATGGTGGTCATCTCTGAAGAAACCGGAAGGGGCGGGAAGGGCCGTCGAGTTTATGGGCACCGGCGGAAGCTGCGACAATGCACGACTATTGCCCGGGCGCCTCGCCGCCCATGCAGGCTCCGGCCCCCTGTCAAACCCGTCGCCGCATCCGCTGCGACGGGCGGTCCGAGCCCCAGGTCAACCCACGAAACGCTGAAGACCCATCGCCATGGCTCAATACGTCTTTTCGATGAACCGCGTCAACAAGACGGTTCCTCCGAAGCGCCACATCCTCAAGAACGTCTCGCTGTCCTTCTTCCCCGGCGCCAAGATCGGCGTGCTCGGCCTGAACGGCTCGGGCAAGTCCACGCTGCTGAAGATCATGGCCGGCGTCGACAAGGAGATCGAGGGTGAAGCCATCCCGATGCCCGGCATCAAGATCGGCTACCTGGAGCAGGAGCCCCACCTGAATCCGGACCAGACCGTGCGTGAAGCGGTCGAGGAAGGCATTGGCGGTGTGCTGGCCGCCAAGAAGCGCCTGGACGAGGTCTACGCCGCGTACGCCGAGGACGGCGCCGACTTCGACGCGCTGGCCGCCGAGCAGGGCGAGCTGGAGGCGATCATCGCCGCGGCCGGCTCCGAGAACACCGACCTGCAGCTGGAACTGGCCGCCGACGCGCTCAACCTGCCGCCGTGGGACGCCAACATCGGCGTGCTGTCCGGCGGCGAGAAGCGCCGCGTCGCGCTGTGCCGCCTGCTGCTGTCCAAGCCCGACATGCTGCTGCTGGACGAACCGACCAACCACTTGGACGCCGAATCTGTCGAGTGGCTGGAGCAGTTCCTGTCGCGCTTCCCCGGCACCGTGGTGGCCATCACCCATGATCGCTACTTCCTGGACAACGCCGCCGAGTGGATCCTGGAACTGGACCGCGGCCACGGCATCCCCTGGAAGGGCAACTACTCCGACTGGCTGGACCAGAAGGAGCGCCGCCTGGAGCAGGAGCAGAAGTCCGAGGACGCCCGCGCCAAGGCGATGAAGGAAGAACTGAAGTGGGTGCGCTCGAACGCCAAGGGCCGCCAGGCCAAGAGCAAGGCGCGTCTGGCCCGCTTCGAGGAACTGAGCGACGTCGAATACCAGAAGCGCAACGAGACCAACGAGATCTTCATCCCCGTGGCCGAGCGCCTGGGCAATGAAGTCATCGAGTTCGAAGGCGTGACCAAGTCCTTCGGCGACCGCGTGCTGATCGACAACCTGTCGTTCAAGGTCCCGCCCGGTGCGATCGTCGGCATCATCGGCCCGAACGGCGCCGGCAAGTCGACGCTGTTCCGCATGATCCAGGGCGTCGAGACGCCGGACAGCGGCACGGTGAAGATCGGCAAGACGGCCAAGCTGGCCTTCGTCGACCAGAGCCGCCAGAGCCTGGACGCCAACAAGACCGTGTGGGAAGACGTCTCGGGCGGTCTGGACAACATCATCGTCGGCAAGTTCGTGATGCCGTCGCGCGCCTACATCGGCCGCTTCAACTTCAAGGGCAACGATCAGCAGAAGATGGTCGGTCAGCTGTCCGGCGGTGAGCGCGGCCGTCTGCACCTGGCCAAGACCCTGGCCCAGGGCGGCAACGTGCTGATGCTCGACGAACCGTCGAACGACCTGGACGTCGAAACCCTGCGCGCGCTGGAAGAGGCGCTGCTGGAGTTCGCCGGCTCGGCCATGGTGATCTCCCATGACCGCTGGTTCCTGGACCGCATCTGCACGCACATCCTGGCCTGCGAAGGTGACTCGCAGTGGTTCTTCTTCGACGGCAACTTCCACGAGTACGAAGCTGACAAGAAGCGCCGCCTCGGCGAAGAAGGCGCGCGCCCGAAGCGCGTCCGTTTCAAGCCGATCGCTTAATTCCCACGGCTCCCAGCCCACGGGACCGCTCCTCTGGGGCAGGTCTTGCCAGGCGCCCGCGATGTCTCGATTTCAAGAGGCGCCGCGGGCGTTTTTCATTGGCACCGATTCATTTCACGAATCTTTACGGCCCGCCCACGGCCAATTGACGCGCGCCGCCGACCATTTCCTCACCCCAGAACGATTTGGAGATTCCGAGATGGTCAAGAGCTTCTCCCGCCCCCTCAAGATGCTGGCCCTGGCCGCGACGATGAGCGTGGCCGCCCTGGCGGCGCACGCCCAGCCCGCCCCCGGCGACGCACCGCCGCCCCCGCCGCATGGCATGCGCCGCGGTGGGCCGGACTTCGGCGGCCCCGGCGGTCCCGGTGGTTTTGGCGCCATGGGCCCGATGCACGGCAAGCTGCTGAAGGACGCCGGCGTCACCGACGCGCAGCAGGCGCAGATCAAGCAGATCTTCGAAGCCGCGCGCACGGACCTGAAGCCCCAGCGCGACACCGAGCGCCAGTTGCACGAGCGCATGCAGGCGCTGTTCACCGCGCCCACCGTTGATGCCAACGCCGTCGAACAGGTGCGCCAGCAGATGCACGCCGCGCACGATGTCGAGTCCAAGCGCATCACGCTGGCGATGATCGACGCATCGCGGGTCCTGTCCCCCGAGCAGCGCGCCAAGATCGCCCAGCTGAAGAACCAGCAGCGCGACAAGATGAAGGAACGCATGAAGGACCGTGCCGAACGGTCGAAGGAGCGTCGCGCGGCCAATCAGGACAACCCTGTCCCGAAGCCTTTCACTGACCGCTGAACGTACGAGGCCGGCTATGCTTCAGTCTTTCGATGAGTCCGCGGCGCGCGGCCTGGCCGATCCGGCCCGGTCGGTGGCTGCACCGCAACGCCCGATGAACCCACGACTGCTCCTGATCGACGACGACGCCCGGCTCACCGCCATGCTGGGCGACTACCTCAGCAGCGCCGGCTTCGACGTCAGCTTCGCCGGTTCGCTGGCGCAGGGCCGCACCGAGCTCGAGGCCGGCCAGTTCGAACTGCTGGTCCTGGACCTGATGCTGCCCGACGGCGACGGCCTCGAGTTCTGCCGCCAGCTGCGCAGCGACAAGCGCTGGCGCCGCCTGCCGGTGCTGATGCTGTCGGCGCGCGGCGAGCCGATGGATCGCATCCTCGGCCTGGAACTGGGCGCGGACGACTACCTGCCCAAGCCCTTCGAACCCCGTGAGCTGCAGGCCCGCGTGAAGGCGCTGCTGCGCCGCACCGAGCCGCAGGCCATGGGCGACGAGGTGCTGCGCTTCGGCCGCCTGGAGATCGATCTGGCCGCGCGCCAGGTGCGCCTGGACGGCAATGCCTGCGACCTGACGAGCCACCAGTTCGACCTGCTGGTCGTCCTGGCGCAGAGCCCGGGCCGGGTGCTCTCCCGCGACCAGATCATGGACGCGTTGAAGGGCCATCCGCTCGAAGCCTTCGACCGTTCGATCGACGTGCACATCTCGCGCATCCGCTCGGTCATCGAGGACGACGCCAAGAACCCGAGACGCGTGCTGACGGTGCGCGGCGCGGGGTACGTGTTCGCACGCAAGCAGGACGCCGAAGGCCTCGAATGAAGGCTGCGACGCGGTGAAGGCGCTGTACCTGCGCATCTACATCACCGTCGTGGTGGTGTTGCTGGCGTTTGCGCTCGGCTCGGCGTGGCTCTTCCAGGGGCGCATCGAGCAGGAGCGCGGCACCTTCGAGCAGGCCGCGTCGGAGCGCCTGGTGGCGCTCGCGGTGCTGGTGCAGCGCGCGTTGCCGCCGGTCACGGCGTCGACGGACGAGCAGGCCGATGCCGTCGAGGACTGGGGTCAGCGCCTGCGCATGGCGCTGGCGCTGGAGGATTCGCGCGGACGCCGCATCGGCGCCTCGCCGCTGTTCGAGCGCCGCGAGGACCTCCCCGGTTCGCGCGTACAGCGCGTGCCGCTGGACGACGGCCGGCATCTCCTGTTCCTGCGTCTGGCCCGTCCGCCTGGCGCGTCGGGACCGATGGGTCAGGACAAGCTCGAAGCCGATGCCCGCGCCGCCAGTGGTCCGCATCGGATACCGCGCGAGCGCCGCGATCCCTTCGGCGACGGCGCGCCGCCGAGTGACGCGCGCGATCCCATTCGCCGCGAGCCGCGGCCCGAGGTCGAGCAGATGCGCCAGCGCATGCTGGATCGCCTGGAGCAGCAACGTCGCGAGGACGCGGCCAACGGGTCCTGGCTGCCGGGCTGGATCCCGAGACCTAGCGGCGAAGCGCTGGCCGTGCTGCTGGCGGTGCTGTTCGTGGCGGTGGCCGTCGGGGCCTATCCGGTGGTGCGCCGGCTGACGCGCCGGCTCGAATCCCTGAAGTCCGGTGTCGAGCAGTTCGGCTCCGGCGACCTGAGCTTCCGCGTGCAGGACAACGGCAAGGACGAGGTCGCCGCGCTGGCGACCAGTTTCAACCGCGCCGCCGAGCAGATCGAGGCCCTGCTGAGATCGCAGAAGAGCCTGCTGGCCAACGCGAGCCACGAACTGCGCTCGCCGCTGGCCCGGCTGAAGATGGCGTTCTCGATGCTGGACGACGCGTCGCCGGCGCAACGCGCGCGGCTGGGGCAGGAGATCAACACCAACATCGTGGAGCTGGACGCGCTCGTCGAGGAAGTGCTGCTGGCCAGCCGGCTCGAAGGCGGCGCCAAGTCCTTGCGGCTGGAGCCGGTCGATCTGCTGGCGCTCGCAGCCGAAGCGGCCGCGCAGGGAGACGCCGAACTGGAGATCGAGGAGGGCATCGAGCGGCTGACGCTCGATGGCGACGAACGTCTGCTGCGCCGGGCGCTGCGCAACCTGCTCGAGAACGCGCGCCGCTATGGCGGTCCGGTGGTCGAGTTGAAGCTGCGCCGCGCGGGGGAGACCCGCATCGAACTGCAGGTCTGCGATCGCGGCCCCGGCGTGCCGGAGCCGATGCGGGAGCGGATCTTCGAAGCCTTTTTCCGACTGCCCGGCCATGCCGAGGTGTCGGGCGGTGTCGGGCTGGGTCTGAGCCTCGTGAAGCAGATCGCGACGGCCCACCAGGGCACGGTGCGCTGCGACGCGCGCGAAGGCGGCGGCAGCTGCTTCGTCATCACTCTGCCGCTGAACGCAGCGGGCTGAAATTCAGCGGCCGGCATTCCACGCCCGGTACTTCAACGGCCAATCTCGCGGCGATGCACGAGGGCCAGCAGGATGCTGAGCCCGATCGCTGCCGCCGCGAGCCCCACCGACGCGGCGCTCCAGAAGCCCATCGCGCCCTGCATGATCGCGGGCAGCGCGACGGCGTGATCGCCGAAGGCCAGCCAGTACCCACCACCGAGGCCGAGTCCCCAGATCGCGAACGCGTAGATCAGCATCGGCACGGTCGCGATGTGATGGGCGCGCAGCACGAAGGCGGCCACGGTCTGGCCGGCGTCGGACACGTGGAAGAGCCACAGCCAGCCCAGCAGGGGCAGGGCGGCGGCGATGACGGCGGCGTTGCTCGTGTAGAGCCCGAGCACTTGCTCGCGCAACGAGAAGACCACGCCGCCGAGCACGAACGCGATCGCCAGCGCGATCTCCAACCCATGCCAGCCCAGCCGGCGCGCCGCCGCGTAGTCGCGCGCGCCCATCGCCTGCGCCACGAGCGTGCTGCAGGCATTCGCCTGCGACAGCGGCAGCATGAACATCATGGCGACGAGGTTGGCGCAGAGCTGGTGTCCCGCCACCGGCGTCGTGCCCAGCCGCGCGATGAAGATCGCCATGAAGGTGAAGCCGGTCACCTCGATCAGCACGGACGCGCCCATCGGCACGCCGAGCTTCAGCAGCCGCAGCAAGGTCTCCTTGCGCGGGCGATGCAGGCCGCTGCGGGCGAAGCCGAACGCGGCGTAGAACGGATCGCGCCGCAGCACGGCCAGCGCGATCAGCAGTTGGCTCCACATGACGAGCGCCGTCGCGATCGCGCAGCCGACGGCGCCCAGCGGCGGCACGTGCAAGGGCCCCAGCGTGAATCCGCCGATCAGCAGCGCGCTGGCCGGGAATTTCAAGAGCAGGCCGCCGATCTGCAGCGCCATCACCGCCTTCGGTCGTGACACCGCCGTGTTGAAGCCGCGGTAGGCGGTGAACAGCAAGGCCGCCGGCAGCGCGATGCCCAGCATGCGCAGGTAGTCGCGGATCTTGGCGGCGATCTCGGGACTGACCTGGGAGATGGCGAGGAAGGGCTGCGGGAACCACAGGATCAGTTCGCCGACGACCGTGAGCGCCAGCGCCAGCCACGCGGCCTGATGCAGGCTGTCGCCGGCTTCGGCCATGCGTCTGGCGCCGAAGAGCTGCCCGGCCACCGGCGAGATCGCCAGCACCACGCCCATCAGGCCGACGAACACCGAGGTGTAGACCGCGGAGCCCACCGCCAGCGCGGCGAGGTCGATCGCGGAGTGACGGGCGACGAGGAGGGTGTCGATCGTCGAGTACGCCAGCACCGCGAGTTGCCCGATGAACACGGGCCACGCGAGCGGCAGGATCTGCCGCAGGCTCGCGAGCCGGCCGTGGAGCGCAGCGCTCAAGCGGAGTCCTTGTCGGCCGGCTCCTGGGCGCTGTTGCCGGCGGCGTTGCGCAGCTCGATCGCCCGTTCCGAATAACGGTTGAAACGCCACGCCGTGCCTTCGATCGTGATGCGCCGCCAGGTCGCGCGTTTCTCTCCGGGCGTGAGCACCGGCCAGTTCTGCACCTCGTCGAAGCTGCGTCCGCAGCCCTTGCAGAGTTCGTCGCCCTGGCTGGTCGAGCAGATCGCGATGCAGGGCGCGTCCGGCGTCGTGTCATACCAGCGCATCCAGGCCTCGAGCGCGCGCGGCGGCATCGAGTCCTCGTCGCACTCGGTCTCGCGATGGAAGACCATCAGCGCGTACACCTCCGCCAGCGCGCGCAACTCCGGGCCCAGCGTCACGCCGTCGCCCGGTGAGCGCTGGCGCCACCAGTTGATGGCGGATTCGATGTCGGTGATGTGGATGCCTGCCATCTCGTCCATCTCAGTAGTCGATGCCCATCGCGCCACGCACCTCGCGCAAGGTCTTGCGGGCCACCGCGCGGGCACGTTCGGTGCCGACCTCGACGATCCAGTGGACCTTCTTCGGATCGGCGAGCAGCTCGTCGGCGCGGGCGCGCCACGGGGCCTGTTCATCGTGGATCGCCTCGATCAGCGGCTCCTTGCAGTCCAGGCAGCCGATGCCCGCGCTGCGGCAGCCGGATTCGACCCAGGCGCGCGTGTCGCTGTCGGCGTAGACCTTGTGCAGCGCCCAGACCGGGCAGCGCTCCGGCTCGCCCGGATCGCCGCGGCGCACACGCTGCGGGTCGGTCTGCATCTTGCGCACCTTGTCGGCGACCACTTCCGGCGCATCGCGCATGCCGATGGCGTTGCCGTAGGTCTTACTCATCTTGCGGCCGTCCAGGCCGGGCAAGCGCGAGGTCTCGGTCATCAGCGCCTGCGGTTCCGGGAACAGCGGCGTCGACGGCTGCCGGTAGAGGTGGTTGAAGCGGCGCGCGACCTCGCGCGTCACTTCGACGTGAGGCGCCTGGTCCTCGCCGACCGGCACGAAGGCCGCCTTGTAGATCAGGATGTCGGCCGCCTGCAGCAGCGGGTAGCCGAGGAAGCCGTAGGTCGCCAGCTCGCGGTTTTCGGCGACGAGGTCCTTGTAGCTCGGCATCCGCTCCAGCCAGCTCGACGGCGTGCTCATGGCCAGCAGCGTGAACAGCTCGGCGTGCTCCGGCATGCGGCTCTGGATGAACAGCGTCGCCTGCTCCGGGTCGATGCCGGCCGCCAGCCAGTCGACGACCATGTCGTAGACGCTCTGCTCCAGGCCCTCGCGGTGCTGGTAATGCGTCGTCAGCGCGTGCCAGTCGGCGACGAAGAAGAAGCAGTCGTAGGCTTCCTGCAGCCGCACCCAGTTCTTCAGCGCGCCGTGATAGTGGCCGAGGTGCAGCGCGCCGGTCGGGCGCATGCCGGACAGCACGCGCTGGCGCGGGGTGAGGGTGGGATGGTCGGTCATGGCGGAGGGCTGGAGGCGGTGGCCGCGCCGGCGCGCGGCGGTCTCGGGACGAGGTCGGCCGTGCGATGGCGGGAGGGCGATTGTAGGGAGCCGCGGCCCGGTCGACGGCGGTCATGGCCATGCCCTTGGCTACACTGCCGGCCCATGAAGAACATCGTGATCCTGATCTCCGGGCGAGGCTCCAACATGGAGGCCATCGTCCAGGCCTGCGCCGCCGGCGGATGGCCGGCCCGCATCGCCGCGGTGATCAGCAACCGGCCGGACGCCGCAGGGCTTGAATTTGCGCGGGCGCAAGGCGTCGCCACCGCCGTCGTCGACCACAAGGCCTTCGGCAAGGGCGATGCCGCGCGCACCGCCTTCGACGCGGAACTGCAGCGCGTCGTCGACGGCTTCGCGCCCGATCTGGTGGTGCTGGCCGGGTTCATGCGCATCCTGACGCCGGCGTTCACCGGCCACTATGCGGGTCGCATGCTCAACGTCCATCCGTCGCTGTTGCCGGCCTTCACGGGACTGCACACGCACCAGCGCGCGATCGAGGCAGGCTGTCGTGTGGCGGGCGCCACGGTGCACTTCGTGACGGCGGAACTGGACCACGGGCCGATCGTCGCGCAGGCCGTCGTGCCGGTGCTGGACGGCGATGACGAGGCTTCCCTCGCGGCGCGTATCCTCAAGCTGGAGCACCGCATGTACCCCACCGCCGTGCGCTGGTTCGTTGAAGGGCAGCTCTCGACCGAGGGCGCCCGCGTCCACCATCGCGGCGGCGAGCCGCAGATGTTCAGCTGACGCTCACCCCAGCATGCCGGCGAGGAAGTTGATCGTCAGCGCCAGCACCACGGTGTTGAATACGAAGGCTTGAATCGCCTGCACCAGCACCAGCCGCCGGATCGGTCGCGCACTGACGACGACGTCCGAGGTCTGCGAGGTCGCGGCGACCGTTGCTGCAAAGTAGAAGAAATCCAGGTAGTCGGGGGCGTCCTCATCGCCGGGGAACTCCAGCCCGTGCGGCGCCTTCGGGCCGCAGTGGAACAGCGACGCATACGCCAGGCCGAACTCCACCGGCAGCAACAGCCACGAGCCCGTCAGCGTTGCCGATGCCACGAGCAGATGGGGCCACGCCTGCAGCAGGCCGGACTCTTTCACCTGCGCCAGTTCCAGCGCGATCGCCGCCATGCTTGCGGCGCCGCCGAGGATCGCCAGCACCAGCACCGTCGGCGCGCTGTCCGCGACGGCGCGCGCCTGCTCCTCGACGTCTTCCGGGTCGGTCCGGAACATCATCCAGCCGATGAGCACGAGGTAGGTCCAGACGCCGGCGCTCCAGCCCAGCAGCGCACGGGTGTGCCACGCCAGGTCGACGGGCCAGGCGGCGGCCAGCAGGGCGCCGGTGGCCGCGCCGATCAACAGGCGAGGACGGCGCTTGATCTGGTGCAGCAAGGGCATGGGGGTCAGCCGGCGATCAGCCCGGGATCCGGGCGAAGCGAGGCTGCGTCACGCCGTCGATCTCGACGGTGCCGAAGAACATGTCGTAGGGACGCACCCACAGGCCGCTGTCGTTGTAGAGCGGCACGTAGAGCACGAGGGGCTCCAGGGTCTCGCTGTGGCGGACGACGCCGCGGACCTCGTATTCGCCGCCCTTGTAGTGGCGGTAGCGCCCGACAGGCGCCTCGGGCAGTGGGGGCAGCGGATCGCCGGCGCCATGCGTCGAAGGGTCCGGGGTCGAGTGGGAATTGCTCATGAAAAGACGGGTCGTGGCGCCAGCAACAGGGCAGGGCGCGGGCCTGGGCCCGGAGCCTGGGATAATCGGGCGATGCATCCTAATGCCCTTCTTGAACTCTGCGCCGAACTGGTGGACAGCCTGCTGCTGTTCGACAAGCCCGCCGACACCCTCGTTTCCGACTTCTTCCGCGCGCACAAGGCGCTTGGCCAGCGCGAGCGCCACACCGTCGCCGAGACCGCCTACGCGGTGCTGCGCCAGCGTCCGGTGCTGCAGCATCTGGCCCAGTCGGGCCGCGGTCCGATGTCCCGGCGGCTGGCGATCCTCGCCTGGGCCGGCAGTGACGCCTTCCTCCGCGCCGCGATCGTCGACGAAGAGCAGCACTGGCTCAAGCAGGTGGCGAAGGTCGACCGCAGCAAGCTGCCGGAGAAGCTCCGCCACAACCTGCCCGACTGGATCGTCGACCCGCTGAAGAAACGCCTGGGCGACGAGCAGTTCTGGCAACTGGCGGATGCCGTCAATGTGCCGGCGCCGCTGGACCTGCGCGTCAATCTGCTGAAGGCCAAGCGCGAGGACGTGCAGGCCGCGCTCCAGGAGAAGGGCTTCGCGTCGACGCCGACGCCGTTCTCGCCCTGGGGCCTGCGGCTCGAAGGCAAGCCGGCACTGCAGAAGCTGGACGTCTTCACCAGCGGCCAGGTCGAGGTCCAGGACGAGGGCAGCCAGTTGCTGTCCCTGCTCACCGAAGCCAAGCGCGGGGAGATGGTCGTCGATTTCTGTGCTGGTGCCGGCGGCAAGACCCTGGCGCTGGGCGCCGCGATGCGCAACACCGGTCGGCTGTACGCGTTCGATGTCTCGGGGCATCGCCTCGACAAGCTCAAGCCGCGTCTGGCGCGAAGCGGGCTGTCCAACGTCTACCCGGTGCAGATCAGCAATGAACGCGACGAGCGCGTCAAGCGTCTGGCCGGGAAGATCGACCGCGTGCTGGTCGATGCGCCGTGCTCTGGCCTGGGCACGCTTCGCCGCAATCCTGACCTGAAATGGCGCCAGTCGCCGACGGGCATCCTGGAACTGCACGACAAGCAACTGGCGATCCTGAACAGTGCGTCGCGACTGCTCAAGCCGGGAGGCCGCCTCGTCTACGCGACCTGTTCGCTGCTGGATGCCGAGAATGAATCGGTCGCGCAGGCGTTCGCCGAGGCCCATCCCGACTTCACCTTCGTGCCTGCGCAGGAGGTGCTGGCGCACGCGCAGGTCGAGGCGTCCCAGGCGGCCCAACTGTCGGAGAACGGCTATCTGCGCCTGTGGCCGCATCGGCATCAGAGTGACGGCTTCTTCGCGGCGGTCTGGGAACGGAAAAAGTAAGCCTGTCGACCAGGCTCGTCACGGTCGGATGGCCATGCTTGTTTCTGACTGCGAACAAATTGCCGTCGATCAATCACGTCTTCAGGCCATTCCGGTCCTGAAGCGTCAAAAGACAGGCGGGAAAGCCGCTTACATCCGGGCGATTTCTAGAGTGCGTCGCCTACAATGGGGGCTTCCTGTGGACAACTGGCTCCTCGCGAGCAGGGTTAGGACCGAATGAACGTATTGATGTCTGTGCACGACGCCATCCTGGCGTGGATGATCGACGGCCTCACCGGCGCCAACTGGTGGCAGATCGTGGTCTTCACCCTGGTGGTCACGCATATCACCATTGCTGGCGTGACGATCTTCCTGCATCGTGCCCAGGCGCACCGGGCACTCGATCTGGGCCCGATCCCGTCGCACTTCTTCCGCTTCTGGATGTGGCTGACGACCGGCATGGTCACCCGTGAATGGGTGGCCATCCACCGCAAGCACCACGCCAAGTGCGAGACCGAGGACGATCCTCACAGCCCGGTCACCCGCGGGATCAAGACCGTGATGACGCGTGGCGCCGAGCTGTATCGCGCCGAGGCGAAGAACGAGGAAACGATCAAGAAGTTCAGCCATGGCGTGCCGGACGACTGGATCGAGCGTCAGGTCTACACCGGCCGTTCGGTCTGGGGTGTGTCCCTGATGATGATCATCGACCTGGCGCTGTTCGGCGTGGCGGGCATGGCCGTGTGGGCGATCCAGATGGCCTGGATCCCGTTCTGGGCCGCTGGCGTGATCAACGGCGTGGGCCACTACTGGGGCTATCGCAACTTCGAGGCGCAGGACGCGTCGACGAACGTCTCGCCGTGGGGCGTGATCATTGGCGGCGAAGAGCTGCACAACAATCACCACACCTACCCGACGTCGGCCAAGTTCTCGGTCAAGCCGTTCGAGTTCGACATCGGCTGGGGTTACATCCGTGCGATGGAAATGATCGGCTGGGCGAAGGTTCGCAAGACCGCGCCGCAGATCAAGACGGGCGAACTCAAGGCGGTGGCCGACAAGGACACGCTGGAAGCCATCATCGCCAACCGCTATGAAGTGATGGCGCGTTATGCGCGCGGTCTGCGTGGCGCCTGCAAGGCCGAGCTGCTTCAGTTGAAGGCGGCTGGCGAGCAGCACAGCGTCAAGTTCCATCAGTTCAAGCTGGCGACACGTTGGCTGCATCGCGACGCCGAGAAGATCCCGGCTGCGTACCAGGAGCAACTGGACGGCGCCCGCGCGGCGAGCCCGGTGCTCGACAAGCTGGTGACGATGCGGGAAGAGCTGCGTCAGCTGTGGACCCGCACGAACGTGTCGGCCGAGCAGCTGGTGCACGACCTGCAAGCCTGGTGCCGCAAGGCCGAGGAAAGCGGTATCGCTGAACTGAAGTCCTTCGCGACGGGCTTGCGCACGGTGCGCGTCTGATCGGAGGTGACTCATCGAGCCGGGGTCGCCGTCCAGAGTGATGGCCGACACCCAGGTGCAGATGAAGCAATGCAAAGGGCGCCCCTACCGGGCGCCTTTTTTCTTGGCGGCGCCCATAATTTGTCAGAACTCTCAGACAAGGAGATGGACATGATGGCCTCGACCTTTTTCAAGCGCGCTGTGCTGCTCAGCCTGACGACCGTGAGCCTGGGGGCGATCGCTGCGGCCGCTCAGGCGCAGGCGGAAGTCAACTTCATCAAGCCGGAGAGCTTCTCCGACATCGGCTGGGTCGGCGTGGATCGCGACAACGCGATGAAGCAGCTGGAAGATCACTTCAAGGCGCTCGCGGCGCGCGAGCTGCCCGGCAAGCAGCTCAAGATCGACGTGACGGATGTCGACCTGGCGGGTGAGGTGGAGCCGCATGTCCGTACGGACCGGCTCCGCATCCTTCGATCGGTGACGATTCCGCGCATGAGCTTCACCTACACGCTCAGCGAGAACGGTCAGGTCCTGAAGTCCGGCAAGGCGGACCTGAAGGACATGGACTATCAGAACGGCGTCGGCAACCGCTACTTCGACTCCGAGCCGCTGCGCTACGAGAAGAAGATGATCGACGACTGGATGGCCCGCGAGCTGCTCGGCAAGGCGCACCTGGCGCCCGCGCGCTGATTGCGGTGGGGCTGCGGAGGCGGCCTCTCTTTCGGATCGCCCATGAAAAAACCCGCCGAGAGGCGGGTTTTCTTCTTCAAGGACCGGGCTGAATCACTTCAGCTTGGTTTCCTTGTACAGCACGTGCTTGCGTGCCTTGGGGTCGAACTTCATGAATTCCAGCTTTTGGGGCGTGGTCTTCTTGTTCTTGTTCGTGGTGTAGAAATGACCGGTGCCGGCAGTGGATTCCAGCTTGATCTTTTCGCGTCCGCCTTTGGATGCCATGGTGTCGCTCCTGGTTCAGTGATTAGGCTTGACCGCGCGAGCGCAGGTCGGCCAGCACGGCGTCAATGCCCTTCTTGTCGATCAGACGCAGACCTGCGTTGCTGATGCGAAGACGGACCCAGCGGTTTTCGCTCTCGACCCAGAAACGGCGGTATTGCAGGTTCGGGAGGAACCGGCGCTTGGTTTTGTTGTTGGCGTGGGAAACGTTGTTCCCGACCATGGGCTTCTTGCCCGTGACTGCGCAGACGCGTGCCATGAGGACACTCCGATACTTGTCGTCATCCGGCGACCGTCCCAATCGTCTCGACCTTGCTGTCGAGCCGCGGGCGGCGGCCTCACCTCGCCATAGGGTGGCGGTATCCCACTTTCCTCGCGTCAAGATCCTTCACAGGTTGATGGCGCGGGGAAACGAAGAGTGTAGCAGAAACGAACCGGCCCGCGCAAAGGCGGGCCGGTCGGCAGTCTCAGGGCGAGCGCCCTTCGATCGAACGTCAGATCGGCGACGCTCGCGAAGGATCAGGCCGATTCCTGCTCCAGGAAACGCTGCGCATCCAATGCGGCCATGCAGCCGGTACCGGCGCTGGTGATGGCCTGGCGATACACGTGATCCTGCACGTCGCCAGCGGCGAACACGCCCGGCACGCTCGTCATGGTGGCGAAGCCTTCCAGGCCGCTCTTCGTGCGGATGTAGCCGTCCTTCATTTCGATCTGGCCTTGGAAAATGTCGGTGTTGGGCTTGTGTCCGATCGCGATGAAGCAGCCTTGCAGCTTCAGGTCGGTGGTCGCGCCGTCCTGCGTGCTCTTGATGCGCACGCCGGTGACGCCGCTGGCGTCGCCCAGCACCTCGTCCAGCGTGTGGAAGACATGCAGCTCGATCTTGCCGGCCTTGACCTTGTCCATCAGCTTGTCGACCAGGATCGGCTCGGCGCGGAACTTGTCGCGACGGTGGATCAGGTGGACCTTGCTGGCGATGTTGGACAGGTACAACGCCTCCTCGACAGCGGTGTTCCCGCCGCCGACGACGCAGACTTCCTGCTCGCGATAGAAGAAGCCGTCGCAGGTCGCGCAAGCACTGACCCCGCGACCCATGAACGATTCTTCCGACGGCAGTCCCAGGTATTGCGCGGAAGCGCCGGTGGCCAGCACCACTGCGTCGGCCGTGTACACCGCGCTGTCGCCGGTCAGCGTGAACGGGCGCTTGGAGAAGTCGACGCTGTTGATGTGGTCGAAGACGATCTCGGTCTGGAAGCGCTCGGCATGTTCCTGGAAGCGTTGCATCAGCTCCGGACCCTGGACGCCCATCACGTCGGCCGGCCAGTTGTCCACTTCGGTCGTGGTCATCAACTGACCCCCTTGCGCCATGCCCGTCACCAGAAGCGGCTTCAGGTTGGCACGCGCCGCGTAGATGGCGGCGGTGTAGCCGGCGGGGCCGGAGCCGAGGATCAACAGTTGGGCGTGGCGGGTGTTTTGGCTCATGACGGGGGAGGTGGGGATGCGTTCAGCAGACGCAAGGGACGACAGCCTAAGCGGACCGACGGGCGGCCTATGGCGTTGACCCTATGAACAGGCGTGAACAAATTGGCACAATGCATCCATTCTAGGTGGCGGGTCCCTCTGCCATCCTGAGTTCCACGATTGACCCTAACCCCCGACAGGAGGCACCCCTTCATGGCCATGTTGTCCAATTTGGATCTGATCCGCAGGGTTCCCTTGTTCTCCCTGCTGACCGCCGACCAGGCCCAGTCCATCGCGGACAGCGTCGTCAAACGGCGCTTCAAACGCGGCGAGCTGATCGTCGAGCAGGGCACCAAGTCCAACGCGCTCTTCATCCTGCTCAACGGCCGCGCCCGCGTGCTGACCGCGGACAGCCGCGGCCGCGAAGTCATCCTCGCCGTGCTGCAGCCGGGCGACTACGTCGGCGAGATGAGCCTCATCGACAACGAGCCGCATTCGGCCACGGTGCGCGCCGAGGTGCAGACCGACATGCTGGTGCTGGGTCGGGCCGATTTCGGGCGCGGATTGCCGGATTCGTCGAGCCTGGCCTACGGCATCCTGCGCGGCCTCGTCGCGCGGCTGCGCAACGCGGACCGCCAGATCGAGTCGCTCGCGCTGCTCGACGTCTACGGTCGCGTCGCGCGCACGCTGCTGGACATGGCGGAAGAAGAGAAGGGCGTGAAGATCATCCGCGGCAAGGTGTCCAGACAGGACATGGCGAAGGTCGTCGGCGCATCGCGCGAGATGGTCAGCCGCGTCATGAAGGACCTGGAGGACAAGGGCGTCATCGAGACGCTCGAGAACGGCTCCGTGGTCATCAAGGAACGCCTGCAGCACGACTGAGGCGCCCAGTGAGGCGCCGTCGGCCGACGCTTCAACGTTTCTTCACCTTGGCGGGGAGCCTCGCGTCCGGGACGCGGGGCTTGTGCGTCACAATCGGGGAATGAGTTTTCCCGGTTCCCTGCTGGGCGGTGACGATGCCGCGCCGACCGAGCGCCCCGCGCCGGCACGCAAGTCCAAGAAGGCCGCGGCGCCCGCCGCGCCGCCTGCGCCCCCCAGTCCGCTGCGCACGCCGCTGTGGCTGCTGATCGGCGCGCTCGTGTGGTGCCTGGTCTTGCTAGCGATGGTCAGCCACGACCGCGTGGACGCCGCATTCAGCACCGCCGGCACCTCCGGGCCGGCGCACAATCGCGTTGGCACGCTGGGCGCGTGGATCTCCGACCTGATGCTGTTCGGCTTCGGCTACTCGTGCTGGTGGCTGATGCTGGTGTCGCTACGCGCCTGGCTGAGCGCCCTGGCGCGCATGCTGCGCGCGGACGGCTCGACCATTCCCACCCTCAAGGATCGGCTCCCCGCCATCGCCGGCGTGGTCCTGCTGATGGCCGCGAGCTGCTCGCTGGAATGGACGCGCCTATGGCGTTGGGACGTGTACCTGCCGGGTGGGCATGCCGGGGGTGTGCTCGGTTACCTGCTGGGGCCGTTCAGCATGAAGCTGCTGGGATTCGCGGGATCGGGCGTCGTGTGGATCGCGGCGCTGGTGGCCGGCGTGTCGTTGGCGCTGAAGTTCTCCTGGCTGCGCGTGGCCGAGCAGATCGGAACCAAGATCGAGCGCCTGATCGAGAAGCGCGAGGTCCGCCGCGAGATCGCCGAGGACAAGCGCGTCGGCAAGGAAGCCAAGCGCGAGCGCGAAGCCGTCGTCGAGGTCGAGCGCCTGGTCGAGGAGGAGCATCACATCCCGATCGTCATCGAACCGCCGGTGGCCGAGGTGCCGAAGTCCACGCGCGTCATCAAGGAGCGCCAGCAGACGCTGTTCACCGACCCCACGGATGCCAAGCTGCCGCAGGTCGACCTGCTGGATGCGCCGCCGCCACGCATCGAGACGGTGACGCCTGAGTCGCTGGAAATGACCAGCCGCATGATCGAGAAGAAGTTGAAGGACTTCGGCGTCGACGTGCGGGTGGTGGCGGCCTCGCCGGGACCGGTGATCACGCGCTACGAGATCGAGCCGGCGACCGGCGTGAAGGGCTCGCAGATCCTGGGCCTGGCCAAGGACCTGGCGCGTTCGCTGAGCCTGACCTCGATCCGCGTGGTCGAGACGATCCCGGGCAAGAACTACATGGCGCTGGAGTTGCCCAACGCGCGCCGCCAGACCATCCGGCTGTCCGAGATCCTGGGTTCCCAGGTCTACGCCGACGCCGCGTCGCCGCTGACGATGGGCCTGGGCAAGGACATCGTCGGTCTGCCGGTGGTGGCCGACCTGGCCAAGATGCCGCACTGCCTGGTGGCCGGCACGACCGGCTCGGGCAAGTCGGTGGGCATCAACGCGATGATCCTGTCGGTGCTTTACAAGGCCGAGGCCCGCGACGTCCGCCTGATCCTGATCGATCCGAAGATGCTGGAAATGAGCGTCTACGAAGGCATCCCGCATCTGCTGGCGCCGGTCGTGACGGACATGAAGCAGGCCAGCAACGCGTTGAACTGGTGCGTCAACGAGATGGAGCGCCGCTACAAGCTCATGTCCAAGATGGGCGTGCGCAACCTCGCGGGCTTCAACAAGAAGATCGCCGACGCGGCCGAGCGCGAGGAGAAGATCCCCAACCCGTTCAGCCTGACGCCGGAAGAGCCGGAGCCGCTGGAGCGGCTGCCGCACATCGTCGTCGTCATCGACGAACTGGCCGACCTGATGATGGTCGTCGGCAAGAAGATCGAGGAATTGATCGCCCGTCTGGCGCAGAAGGCGCGCGCGGCCGGCATCCACCTGATCCTCGCGACGCAGCGCCCCTCGGTCGACGTGATCACCGGCCTGATCAAGGCCAACATCCCGACGCGGCTGTCCTTCCAGGTGTCCAGCAAGATCGACTCGCGGACCATCCTCGACCAGATGGGGGCCGAGGCGCTGCTGGGCATGGGCGACATGCTCTACATGGCCTCGGGCACCGGTTTGCCGGTGCGGGTGCACGGCGCGTTCGTCAGCGACGACGAGGTGCATCGCGTCGTCGAATACCTGAAGGAACAGGGCGAGCCCAACTACATCGAGGGCATCCTGGAAGGCGGCGTGCTCGACGGCGATGGCGGCGGCGACGGACTGCCCGGCCTGACGGCGGGTGGCGACGGCGAGTCCGATCCGATGTACGACCAGGCCGTGGGCATCGTGCTGCAGCACAAGCGCGCGTCGATCTCGCTGGTGCAGAGACATCTGCGCATCGGCTACAACCGGGCGGCCCGTTTGCTGGAGCAGATGGAGAAGTCCGGCGTCGTCTCGGCGATGGCCACCAACGGCAACCGCGACATCATCGTGCCCAAGCGGGATGACTGATCCGAACGATTCTGCGAGACGAATGATCGATACCTCCTCCCTGTTCCGCCCCCTGGTCCGTGCCATGGCGGCCATCGCCGTCTGTTTCACGACCCTTGCGCACGCTGACGGCGTGAGCGCGCTGCAGCAGTTCGTCAGCGAAGTGAAGAGCGGCCGCGCGACGTTTACCCAGACCGTCACAGCGCCCGACGGCAAGCGCAAGAAGACGACCACGGGTACGTTCGAATTCCAGCGTCCGAACCAGTTCCGCTTCAGCTACGCCAAGCCGGCTGAGCAACTGATCGTGGCTGATGGCAAGGAGGTGTGGATCTACGATCCCGACCTGCAGCAGGCCAGCGTGCGCAACATGGACCAGGCACTGGGCGCGACACCGGTGTCGCTGCTCGCGGGCGGCGACCTGGCCAAGGACTTCACGCTGAAGTCGCTGCCGGCGGCGAACGGTCTGGACTGGGTGCAGGCCACGCCCAAGCGCAACGACAGCGGTCTGCAGAGCCTGAAGCTCGGGTTCAAGGGGCGCGAGCTGGGCGCGCTGGAGATCGTCGACGGCTTCGGCCAGCAGTCGGTGATGCAGTTCAGCGCGATCGAACCCAACGCCAAGGTGTCGGCCGACCGCTTCCGCTTCACGCCGCCTCCGGGAACGGACATCGCGCGTCAGCCCTGAGCGACCCTGAGTCTGCATCGATGAGCAACGCGTCGCTCTTTCCGGACGAGTTCGAACCCGTTCCCACTGCGCGGTCTCAAGCAGCCGCGCCAAGTCAGCACGCGCCGCTGCCCGAGCGGCTGCGACCGCGCAAGCTCGATGAGGTGGTCGGCCAACGCCACCTGCTGGGCGAGGGCATGCCGCTGCGCGTCGCGCTTGAAAGCGGCCGGCCGCATTCGATGATCCTGTGGGGCCCGCCGGGCGTCGGCAAGACGACGCTGGCGCGGCTGATGACGCAGCACTTCGACGCACAGTTCATTGCGATTTCGGCGGTCCTGGGTGGCGTCAAGGACATCCGCGAGGCGGTCGACCGCGCGCAGGTCGCAGCGGGGCAGGGCCGGCGCACGATCGTGTTCGTCGACGAGGTCCACCGTTTCAACAAGGCGCAGCAGGATGCCTTCCTGCCGCACGTCGAGTCAGGCCTGTTCAGCTTCATCGGAGCGACGACCGAGAACCCCTCGTTCGAGGTGAACTCGGCGCTGCTGTCGCGGGCGACCGTGCACGTGCTGAAGTCGCTCGACGAACAGGACATGCGCGAACTGCTGGCGCGCGGCCGAGAAGCCCTCGGTGCGCCCACGGTGAGCGAGGCGGCCACGCTTCGGCTGATCGGTTATGCCGACGGGGATGCGCGGCGTCTGCTGAACACGCTGGAGACCGTGGCCCAACTGACGCCGCCCGGTACGGCGGAGATCGACGAGGCGCTGCTGGAGCGCACGCTCGGTGAACAGCTGCGGCGCTACGACAAGGGCGGCGACCAGTTCTACGACGTGATCTCGGCGCTGCACAAGTCGGTGCGCGGCTCCCATCCGGACGCGGCGCTCTACTGGCTGGTGCGGATGCTCGATGGCGGCGTCGATGCGCGCTACATCACCCGGCGGCTGGTCCGCATGGCGAGCGAGGACATCGGCAACGCCGATCCTCGCGCGCTGCGGATCTGCCTGGACGCGGCGGAGACCTATGAGCGCCTGGGAACGCCTGAAGGCGAGCTCGCGCTGGCACAGGCGGTCGTCTATCTGGCGATCGCGCCGAAGTCGAACGCCGTCTACAACGCCTACAACCAGGTGCGCGCGTTGATCAAGCAGGACAGCTCGCGCCCGGTGCCGGTGCACCTGCGCAATGCGCCGACGCGGCTCATGAAGGAGCTCGGCTACGGCAAGGCCTACCGCTACGCGCATGACTTTCCCGGCGCGTACGTGGCCGGCGAGCAGTACTTGCCGGACGGACTCGAGGATCAGCGCTTCTACGAGCCTGTTCCGCGCGGCCTGGAGATCAAGATCGGCGCGCGACTCGACGAATTGCGACGGCTGGATGCCGGAGCGCTCGGACAGGATGATGGCGGCGCCGGCCTCGGCGACGACGGCGAGGTCTGATCGATGAGCACGCGGGTCGTCAGCGTCATGGCCGCGTTGATCCTGACGGCGTTGTCGACCGTGGTCGCGCCGTCCGCAGTCGCAGCGCCCGTCAAACCCAAGCTCACGGCGCCATCGGCGGCCAGCCCCGCGCAACCGCCCGAGGGCCCGACGCTGACCCGCATCCGCGAGACCGGTGTTGTCGTCATCGGCTACCGGCCGGCGTCGGCGCCGTTCAGCTACCTCGACGCGCAGTTGCGGCCGACGGGCTATTCCGTCGAACTCTGCGAGCGCGTGATCGCCTCGCTTCGCGTGAAGCTCAAGCTGCCGGACCTGGAGGTGCGTCGTGTCGCGGTCGGCTCGGCGACGCGGATGCCGATGGTCAGCAACGGCACGCTGGACATGGAGTGCGGCATCACGACCAATACCGCCGAGCGTGCGCGCAGCCAGGCGTTCTCGCTGACCATCTTCGTGGCCGAGACCAAGCTGATGACCCGCCACGGCGAGAAGGTGCAGAGCCTGCTCGACCTGCGTGGCCGCCCGGTGGTGAGCACCATCGGCACGACCAGCATCCAGCACCTGGCCAAGGTCAACGAGCAGCAGGGACTGAACATCCGCATCGTCGCCGGGCTGGATGATCCGGACGCGTTCCAGCTGCTGCGCAGCGGCCGGGCCGATGCGTTCATGATGGACGACGTGATCATCCGCAGCCTGCTGGCGCAGCAGGGCGCGGCGGCCTCGGCGGACGACTACGTGATCTCCGATCGCGCGCTCACCGTGGAGCCTTACGCCATCGGGCTCAACCGCGACGATCCGATGTTCAAGACGATGGTGGACGACGTGCTGACCGGTCTCTACCGCAGCGGCGAGATCCATGCGATCTACAAGCGCTGGTTCGAATCGCCGCTGCCCCCGACGGGCATCAACCTGAAGCTGCCGATGAACGCCGCTTTCCGGCGCGTGGTCGCGCAGCCGACGGATTCGCCGGATCCGGAACGCTATCGCTGAGCGGCGCTGCGGTCGGCGTCCGATCGCCGGCGATCGCCCCGGAACAACCGTCGCGACCCTCCAGCAGTTCGACGAAGCGCCGCGCGGCAAGTCCGAGCGGCCGTGTCTGCGTCCAGACGACATCGACGTAGAGCTGCAGCGCCGTCGTGAAGTTGCCTGCGGGAATCTGCACCAGTTCCCCTGACGCCAACGCGGCGCGCACGAATCCCGATGGCAGCCACGCCCATCCGAGCCCGGCGGCCACCATGCGCAACGCTGCCACCGGGCTGTCGGTGCGCCATTGGACGCGAGAGACGGAAATCCGCTTGTCGACGTCACAGGCGTCGCGGCCCGCCACGAGGATCTGGCGCTCGGCGATGAGGTGCTCGTCGCGCAGCGCCGACGGATCGCGCGCGAGCATGGGATGCGATGCCGCCACGACGGCGATCAGGGTCTCGCGGGCCACCTCCTGGAATTGCTCGGAGGGATCGAGCCCCTGGCGCTCGAAGACCAGGGCCAGTTGAGCGCGGCCGGACTTCAGCATGGCCAGGGCGTCCGCCTGCGGGGCGGTCAGCACCTCGACGTCCAACAGCGGGAACTCGGTGGACAGCGTCGTCAGCGCGTCGCTCCAGGGCGTCGCGGCGACGAGTTCCGGCACCACGGCGATCGTCAGCGAGGGCTCCAGCCCTTGGGTCATCGACAACGCATGGCGATTGAGTTGACCGAGCTGTTCAGTCAGTCTGCGGGCCTGCGGCACCAGCGCGAGGGCCTTCGCGGTGGGCACGGGCTCACGGCCGGTGCGGTCGAACAACGAGAGGTCGAGCTGTGCTTCCAGATTCGCGATCGTCATGCTGACGGCCGAGGGCACACGACCCAGCACGCGCGCTGCGGCAGAAAACGATCCGTGATCGATCGCAGCGAGGAACACGCGGAGGTTGTCGAGATCGAAAGCCAAGGTACGCCCGTGATCTGTCAGGAAATCTGATTGATCCTGACTTTAACTATCAGAAACGTGAACATAAAGTCCTACCCATCCACTTTCAAGGAGATGGCGATGGTGTGGGGCGTGTTGTTTCTGGCGGGGCTGTTCGAGATCGGCTGGGCCGTCGGGCTGAAGTACACGGAAGGGTTCAGCCGGCTGTGGCCGACGGTGGGCACGCTGGCGGCCATGGTGACGAGCGTCCTGCTGCTGGGCTGGGCGCTGAAGCATCTGCCGGTGGGGACCGCCTATGCGGTATGGACGGGCATCGGCGCCGTCGGCACGGCGATCGCGGGCATCGTGCTGCTGGGCGAGTCGGCGTCTTTCGCGCGGCTGGCGTGCATCGGCCTCATCGGGGCGGGCATCGTCGGACTGAAGATGGTCACGCCACAGTGAGAGTGACTCAGCGGAAGGTCTTCAGCGCCTGCTGGCCGGCTGGCGTCAGGTAGGGCCAGACGGCGTCGATCGGCAGTGCCACGTCCTCCGCGCAGGGCGTCATCGCGTACGAGGCCTGCGTGTGGAAGACGAGCTGCTTGGGCTCAGGGTGGATCGAGCTGCCCATCCAACGGACTTCATCGCGGCACTCGGCTTCCTCGCCGTTGCCGCCGTTGTCGGCGTAGGCCTTCACCAGCAGCTTGCCGAGCCGGGAGTCCTTCGGGATCTCGCTGCGCCAATCGGATCGAACCCACGAAGAGACGTCGGCCTCCGCGCCGGTATCGAGGCGATAGGTGGTGACGCTGTTGCCGTGCCAGGGATGAGCGCCGCCACAGTAGCCCTCGTTCCACGTATCGACGACGACGAAGGCGGCGTTCCATGCCACGACGGTCTGCGTCTGCGAGGACTCGTAGCCGGCCTCTGGTCCTCGTTCTCGGCGGCCTTGGGCCATGCAGTCGATGTGATCGATGACGGCGTCGACGGCCTTGCCCCACAACGTGGCGTTCAGTGTCGTGATGGCTGGTGTCGTGCCGATCAGGCGGATGCCGCCATGCGTGGTGTCGAGCTTCGCGCCTCGGGTACCGATGGTGCCGGGCACGGGGTAGGTCAGAACCTCGTAGCGACGGCCACCGATCTGGCCGGTCTTCGCGACGGTCGGCTTGAGCGCGATCTTGCGGGGCGCGTTGTAGTCATCGTTCCTGGTCGCCGTCGCGGCGATCGGCAGCTTCTTCGTGCCATCGACGGAGCGCCACTCGCCGTTCAGGGTGTTGGCGTCGCAATTGAGCGTCAGCCGTCCTGTGAGCTTCTCCGCGGCATCGAGTTCCTGCCACTCCCCAGTCCTGGCATCGCGAACCAGGGTGAGATCGCCGAGCGAGCTGCGGTAGTAGTACCGGCCCATGGCGGGACGTTCGTCCTCGGCCGGATTGAGCTCGATGGATACCGGCGACGTGCCGAGCGTGCCTCGCCACGCGCCCTTGTCGCAGGCACTCGAGGCGTGCGCGGCCAGCGGGCTCAACGCAGTCGCGATCGTCAACGTGATCAAAGTGTGAAGGCGGGTTGCAGAGATCGAACGGAAGAGGGTGGAAGGGCGTGCGCGCATGACGGTGACTGTAGCGACCGCAGGGCATGGCACTTGCCGACGAAGGTCATCGAGACTTTCCGGAGACTGTCATGCCCGACTTCAACGAATCCCGCGACAAGGCCTACGACCACGAGCAGGAGGCCCGCTATTGGCGCGACAACTACGCCAAGCGCCCCTACATCCAGCAAGGCGACACGCACGATGACTTCGGCCCCGCGTATGCCTATGGCGTCGATGCGTTTGCCCGCTATCCGGATCGTGAGTTCGAGGACTTCGAAGCCGAATTGCACCGCGACTGGGGCAACCAGCGGCAGGGCTCCTCGCTCGAATGGGCGCGGGCCAAGCCGGCGGTGAAGGACGCCTGGGACCGCATCAAGGAGGCGTCGAACATGCCGCCGTCCACGCGCTAAGGGGTTCCCTCGGAGGCGGGTGCCGATGCGGCTTCGGACGCCGCCTCCGCCGGCAGCCCGAAGAGCGTGTTCGTGTCCGCATTCGGATCGGTACGCTCCGTCTGGCCGGCGTCGATGCCCTGGAGCATCTCCGTCGCCTTGTCCATGTCGACTGCTTCCGCCTTGTCGAGGAACGCGGTCACCGTGACCGGGAAGAAGATGACGATGGCCACGAGGATCAACTGCATCACCACCCAGGGGATGGAGCCCAGGTAGATGTCGCTTGACAGCACCTTCCTGGGCAGCGCGCCGTTTTTGAAGAGCGTGTCCGAGATGCCTCGCAGGTAGAACAGCGCGAACCCGAACGGCGGATGCATGAAGCTGGTCTGCATGTTCACGCAGAGCATCACGCCGAACCACACCAGGTCGATGCCCATCTTGTCGGCGACCGGGCCGAGCAGCGGCAGGATGATGAAGGCGATCTCGAAGAAGTCGAGGAAGAACGCCAGGAAGAAGATGAAGAGGTTGACGACGATCAGGAAGCCGATCTGACCGCCGGGCAGGTTCGAGAGCAGGTGCTCGATCCACTTCCCGCCTTCGACGCCCTGGAACACCAGCGAGAAGGTCCGCGACCCGATCAGGATGAAGACCACCATCGCGGTGATGCGCATGGTGCCGATCATGGCGTCCTTGACCACCGGCCAGTTCAGCCGCCGGTGCGACGCCGCCAGGATGAACGCGCCGACGGCGCCCATCGCGCCGGCCTCGGTCGGCGTACAGATCGCCGTGTCGATGCCGGGCAGACCGCCCATCGACCCCAGCACCGCGAAGATCAGGATCGCCGACGGGATGATCCCGCGCAGGCACTTCGCCCACAACGCCCAGCCGTCGAGGGTGCGGGCCTCCTTGGGCACGCCAGGCACATGCTCGGGCCTGATGCGCGACACCATGAAGGTGTACAGCGCGAAGATCAGCACCTGCAGGATCGACGGCCCCCACGCGCCTTTGTACATGTCGCCGACGGGCTTGCCGAGCTGGTCCGCCAGCACCACCAGCACCAGGGAGGGGGGCACGAGTTGCGTGATCGTCCCCGAGGCTGCCAGCACGCCGGTGGCGTAGCGCATGTTGTAGCCGTATCGCATCATGACCGGCAGCGAGATCATCGCCATGGCGATCACCTGACCGGCCACCGTCCCGGTGATCGCGCCGAGGATGAAGCCCACGATGATCACCGAATAGCCCAGCCCGCCGCGCACCGGCCCGAAGAGCTGGCCCATCGAATCGAGCATGTCCTCGGCGAGCCCGCATTTCTCCAGCAACGCGCCCATCAGCGTGAAGAAGGGGATCGCCAGCAGCAGGTCGTTGGACAGGATGCCGAAGACGTTCTGCGGCAGCGCCGACATGAACGAGGGCGGGAACCAGCCTTGGCTCACCGCGAAGAAGCCGCAGGCCAGTCCGAGCGCGGCGAGGGAGAACGCCACGGGGAAGCCGATCAGCATGATGATGATCAGCCCCGCGAACATCAGCGGGGGAAACTGCTCCATCGTGATCATTGCAGCGGCCTCTCGTAGTGCGTGTCCATCTCGACGAGGTGGGCCAGATAGCCGATGCGCTTGATCACCTCCGAGATCCCCTGCACGAACACCAGCGCGAAGCCCACCGGCAGCGTCAGCGCGGCCGGCCAGCGGATCAGGCCGCCGGCGTTGCCCGACACTTCACCGCTGGTGAACAGCTTCCACGCGTAGCCGCCGTAGCCCAGCGCGGCGACGGTGTCGTCCGCGCGCATGCCGGTGGTGAGCTTCACCAGGAAGAAGTCCCACGACAGCCAACCCGCAAAACCCATCACGGGGAGCAGGAACACGATCAGCCCGAACAGGTCGACGTAGACCTTGCCGTGGCCGCGGAGTCGCGTGTACATGATGTCGACGCGCACGTGCTCGTTGAGCCGCAGCACCTGCGCCGCGCCGCCCATCACGCAGACAGCGAACAGGTACCACTGGATCTCAAGGAAGGCGTTGGAGCTGATGTCCAGGCCGTAGCGGATCACCGCGTTCGCGGCGCTGATAAAGCACGACAGCAGGACAGCCCAGGCGGCAAGCGTGCCGAACCGGTCCGTCAGCCAGTCGATGCCCTTGGCAAATGCAAGCAGGGCTTTCATCGACGAGTCCAGGTCTCCATCGAGCCCGCGACGGGTCGGGCTCAGTTCTTGTCATGGAGGCGGACTGTATCCAGCCCGGGTCGTCTGGAACCTGAATTCCAGGAGTGTTCCGGGAAAGCCCTGACGAAAGAAAAATGGCCCCGGTCGAAGACCGGGGCCATCCCATTCGATGTCGCAATGATCAGAGTTGCGTCGCGGCGGCGAAGAGTCTTGTCGACCGCGCACCCGAGCGGCAGAACGCCAGCACCGGCTTGGGCACTTCGTCGAGCAGCGCGCGCATCGCGGCGATCTCTTCCGGCGACTGGTAGCCGCCTTGCACCGGCAGGTGGTGGTAGACCAGCCCCGCGGCTTCGGCCGCGGCGCGGACCTGCTCGCTGGTGGGCTGGTCGGGGCCGTGCTCGAAATCGGGGCGATTGTTGATCACCGACTTGAAGCCGGCCTCGGCCAGCGCGGCCATGGCTTCCGGCGTCAACTGCGGCGCGACGCAGAAATCGGGCGTCAATTGTTGGACGGTCAGTTCCATCGCGGACTCCTGTCGTTGAATCGGGAGAGGGCCTCAGCCCGCCAGCGCGGCCTTGACCGCCGCCGAGACCAGACCCATGTCGGCCTTGCCCGCCAGCTTGCCCTTCACGGCGCCCATCACCTTGCCCATGTCGGCGGGACCCTTGGCACCCAGCTCGGTGACGATCGCGGCGACTTCAGCCTTGATCTCCGCCTCGCTCAGGCGCTGTGGCAGATAGACCTCCAGCACTTTCAGCTCTGCGGTTTCCTTGTCGGCCAGATCCATGCGGCCGGCGGCTGTGAACTGGCTGATCGAATCCTTGCGCTGCTTGATCAGCTTGTCGACGATGCCCACCAGCGTCGCGTCATCCACATCGATGCGCTCATCCACTTCCTTCTGCTTCACCGCGGCCAGCAGCAGCCGGATCGTGCCCAGGCGTTCGCTGTCCTTGGCGCGCATCGCCGTCTTCATGTCTTCGGTGATCTGTTCCTTCAGGCTCATGAGGGCTCCTTGATTCGTGGTCTCGAGGGAGATGTGGGAGAGGTGAGAGATGTCGTAATGTCGCGCAGAAACAGAAAAGCCCGCGGCAGCGTCCTGCGCGGGCTTTCTGTGCTGTTCCGGCGGTGGGGATCGTCAGTGGACGGGTCCCCGGTGCCGAAGCGGTCCGATCAGACGATCAGTACAGCTTCTTGGGCAGCTGCATGCTGCGCACGCGCTTGTAGTGACGCTTGACGGCGGCAGCCTTCTTGCGCTTGCGCTCGGCAGTCGGCTTCTCGTAGAACTCGCGGGCGCGCAGCTCGGTGAGCAGGCCCAGCTTTTCGATCGTGCGCTTGAAGCGGCGCAGGGCCACGTCGAACGGCTCGTTTTCTTTGACGCGAATGGTGGTCATGAAATTCCTTCAAATAGCGCTCGGTGTTCGCGAGGAAGGGCTTGCCTTCGAAGCGGAGTATCCGGATTCCACTTCCGAATCGACGCGCAGGGTTTGCCAGCAAAACGCGGATTCTAGCCTTATTTTTGTGGGTTCGCCATCAACGCCGATGCAACTGGCGCGCGCGAGACGCCACGTTTCCCGTCGACGCCCGTGTCCCCTGTGAAGGCCCCATGGTCTCGCGAAGAGCGGGCGTGATATTTTCACGCCTTGTTCCTGCCGGGGCGCAGGCCAGCCTCTCTGGGCGAAGTGCATCGCTCTCGACCCGGGCCAGGGCAAGCTAGGATGCCGGACCCCAAGCTTAGGGGGAGTGGCCCCTTCGTACTGCCGACGGCACTTGCCCCGGCGACGGACGCCCATCTACATTCGATCCACCACCATTCGACCGCGAGGGGCCGCCCCCCTGGCCCGGCCCGACCCATGGAATTACAAGCCGCCGCGACACCCGCGCCTGCCAGTTTCGATGCCTGGCTGGAATCGTCGGGAACGTCCCAGACGCCCGTCGCGGCCGGCTTGCTCAGCCTGCTGGAGCCGACGGGCGCCTGCCTGACCGTGAAGTCGATGGCCACCGGCCGGTATGTCTTCGCCAGTCCTGGCATGAGCGAGCTCTTCGGTCGCCTGGACACCGGCATCGTCGGCGCCGCCGACGCCGAGCTGATGCGCGGCGACGAGGTGCAGGCGATGCGCCGTTCCGAACAGGCCACGCTGGCGCAGCGCGGC
This sequence comes from Mitsuaria sp. 7, assembly GCF_001653795.1. Lineage (NCBI taxonomy): Bacteria > Pseudomonadati > Pseudomonadota > Betaproteobacteria > Burkholderiales > Sphaerotilaceae > Roseateles > Mitsuaria sp. 7. The sequence continues at coordinate 2,301,918 of NZ_CP011514.1, read as the reverse complement.
GTCGTGAGTTCCGAGCACCGCCTGGAAATCGGCGGCCGTCGCCGCGAGTTCATGGTCATGCGCGCGCCCCTTGGCGCGGAGCACGTGATGGCGCTGTGGAGCGACAAGACCGAGGAGCGTCACCGTGAGACGCACCTGCAGCGCGCACTGCAGCAGCTCGAGCAGCAGCAGAAGTCGCTGGAGCAGATGCGCCGTGAGCTGCAGCAGGGGAGCGGTCGCGACGAGGTCTCGGGTCTCTACATGCGGGCGCAGTTCGATGATCAGTTGCTTAGGGAGATCGATCTCTCGACCCGCGAGCACCGCGAGTTCACCCTGGTGCTGATCGCGCTGGATCCGGTGTCACCGGAGGCCGGTCTGGGCGAGGAGGCCCGTCAGCGCCTCCTCGAAGGTCTGGGGCGCATGCTGCGCGCCAACACCCGAGCGATGGATGCGGCCTGCCGCATCGGCGACGACCTGTTCGCGGTGCTGCTGTCGGGCGTCGGCCTCGCGACCGCACACGCGCGCATGGAACAGCTGCGTCGCCAGTGCCACGCCCAGATCGTCGTGCTGCATGGGCAGGACATCGGTCTGTCGTTGTCGATGGGCGTGGCGAGCTTCCCGCACACCGCCTCGCGACAGGAGGAGCTGCTGGGCGCCGCCGAGATGGCGGTGAAGGAAGCTCAGCGGCGCGGTGGCAACCAGGTCGTGCTGGCGTCGATCCCGTTCGGGATGGGCGGCTGAGAACGCTGCGGTGGTCGCCGGGCGAATCGCCCGTCGATCAGGCGAGCAGCTTCTGAAGGTGCTGCCACTCCGCTGGCGTCACCGGCGTGATCGACAGCCGGTTCCCCGGCTGCAGCGTGCGCATGTCGGCCAGCGCCGGATCGCGCTTCATCTCCGCCAGGCTCAGCAGGCGCGTCTTGCGCACGAAGCGCACGTCGACGTGCTGCCAACGCGGTTCGTCGCGTTTGGCCTTCGCGTCGAAGTAGTGGCTCCCGGGATCGAACTGGGTCTCGTCCGGGTAGGCGGCGCTGCTGACCTCCGCAAAGCCGGCGATGCCCGGCTCCGGGCAGGACGAGTGATAGAACAGCACGCCGTCACCGATGCGCATCTGGTCCCGCATGAAGTTGCGGGCCTGATAGTTGCGCACGCCGGTCCAGGGAAGTTCGCCGGCGGCCTGCAGGTGATCGATCGAGGCTTCGTCCGGTTCGGACTTCATCAGCCAGTACTGCGGGGAAGCGTTCGTGGTGTTGCTCAAGGCTGAATCCTCACGACGATGGCTGATGGTGATCGACCATGAAAAAACCGCGCGTGACGGAGGATCAGGCGCGGTTTCGGGAAGAGGTGTCCACGGCGAACCGTGAGCCGCATTCCTGAACCCTAGGGGTACAGGTGGGCGAGGTCAGCAGGGCTTCGGGTTCATCTGACGCGAGACGCTCACACCAGCTCTGCAATGTTCCAAGCCCTTGCTCGCGAAAGCATCGGTTCAAGGAAATATAAAACTCACGCGAACGCAGTGGACAGAACGGATTCTACGCGCGGCGATCCCGCGTTCACAGCAGTTGCCCGTCTTGGACAAGGGCTTCATCGAGCCGCTTCATCAGCGTTTCAAGATCAGGTATGGCGCCGTTGGTTCCAGTGCCGACGCTTGAATCCGTAGCGTCACTGGCCACCGCCGCCGATCCATTCGATTCGGTGAGCGAGTAAGCAAGGTTCAAGGCCGCCAGCACTGCGATTCGCTCGCGCGCCTTGATACGACCGGCATCACGGATCGCGCACATCTCCTTGTCGACCCGCGCCACCGCCTTCTGCAGCGCCGCCTCGCCGCCTTCCGGGCAGCCGAGGAGGTAGCTCTGGCCCATGATCGTGACTTCGATTTGCTTCATGCGCCCGTCTTTCGAGAATTGGAGGGTTCAGTGCCGTCGCTGCTTTCAAGCAGGTCGACCGCTTCCAGCGGCAGGCGGTCCAGCAGGGCATCGACGCGCGCGCGCGCCGCGGCAAGTCTGGAGCGCAGGCTGTCGCGCTCCAGCGTGAGCGCCTGGACCTGTTGCTCGAGCAAGCCGTTCGTGCGTTTGAGTTCCTCGTGACGCACCAGCAGGCGCTCGACGCGGTCGACTAGGTCGTTGATGCTGGACATGGCTTCCCTGACGGATGAACGCGCAGATTGTAGGGGGCGGGGTTCGTTCAACGCGCCGCGGCCATCGGCCCGCTGTCACATTGCGCGACGACGGCGCAACGCTCGCACAGTGGCCGTCGGGCCTGGCAGACATAGCGGCCATGGAGGATCAGCCAATGGTGCGCATCGACGAGGAATTCCTCCGGCACACGCTGGAGCAGTTGCTGCTCGACTTCGAGCACGTTCTTGCCGGGTGCGAGACCTGTGCGGTTGCCGACGCGGAAGATGTGCGTGTCCACGGCCATCGTCGCTTCGCCGAAGGCGACGTTGAGCACCACATTCGCCGTCTTGCGGCCGACGCCGGGCAGCGATTCGAGCGCCTCCCGGCTCTGCGGCACGACGCCGCCGTACTGTTCGACGAGGATGCGGCAGGTGGCGTACAGATTCTTCGCCTTGGTCTTGTAGAGCCCGATCGTCTTGATGAACTCGGCGAGCCGTTCCTCGCCGATGTCCAGGATCTTCTGCGGCGTGTTGGCGACGACGAACAACCGTCTGGTCGCCGTGTTGACGCCCACGTCGGTCGCCTGCGCGGACAGCAGCACCGCCGCGAGCAGTTCGAAGACGCTGGCGTACTCGAGCTCGGTCTGCGGCGACGGATTGGCCCGACGGAGGATCTCGAAGAATTCGCGGACTTGCGTTTGATTCATGGCGAGCAAAAAGCGGCTGGCGATGGGGCTTGGCGGTCAGGCGCCGCGTTTGGCGCGCGCCCGGGCGAGCGCGGCTTCGATGACGGCGCGCTTGCGGTCGATCTGCGCGGCGTCGGTGAGCCGCGTTTCCTCTTCGAGGTGATCGAGCTTGTGCTGCGCCTTGGTTTCGAGGCGCGCATCATGCTCGCGCAGGTCGCGCGCGACGCGGATCTCATGCCAGCGGTAGCGCTCGCGGGCGCGTTCGGCCTGGGGTGCGCCCCACGCCGCCCAGCCGCTGAGCCCCGGCGTGACGACGGTCAGCGAAATGCAGTCGACCGGACACACCGGGATGCAGAGTTCGCAACCGGTGCAATCGGCATCGATGACCACATGCATCTGCTTGCTGGTACCGACTATCGCGTCGACAGGGCAGGCCTTGATGCACAGCGTGCAGCCGATGCACCAGCCTTCGTCGATGACGGCGAGTCGGCGAGGCCCCTCGCTGCCGTTGTCCGGATTGAGCGGCAAGGCCTCGCGTCTGGTCAGCGCGGCCAGGCGGGCGATGCCCTCAGCGCCCCCGGGCGGGCACTGGTTGATGGCCGCCTCGCCGCGCGCGATCGCGTGGGCGTACGAATGACAGTCGGGATAGCCGCAGCGTGTGCATTGCGTCTGCGGCAGGGCCAGATTCAGGCGTTCGACGAGATCGTCGAACGGGGCGGAGGTCGGTTCAGCGGAGGCGGAAGCGGCGGGGTTCACTCGGTCGGCTTGCGCGACCTGCGGGCCGCGGCCGGACGGGCAGCAGCGCGCTTGGCCGCGGCGGGCTTGTGCAACGGGGCCGCATCGTACTTCGCAATGAAGTCGCGGATCACCGGGTAGACCTTCTCGCGCCAGCGGCGGCCCGAGAAGATGCCGTAGTGGCCGGCGCCGACCGCGTCGTAATGGGCCTGGTCCTTCGCGTCGATGCCGCTGCACAGCTCGTGGGCCGCCTTGGTCTGACCGGCGCCGGAAATGTCGTCCAATTCGCCTTCGACCGTCAGCAACGCCGTCTGGGTGATGTCCTGCGGACGCACCAGATCACCGCCGACCTCCCAGGTCCCATGCACCAGCGCGAAGTCCTGGAACACCGTCTTGATCGTGTCCAGGTAGTACTCGGCCGGCATGTCCAGCACGGCGTTGTACTCGTCGTAGAAGCGGCGGTGGGCGTCGACGTTGTCGTCGTCGCCGCGGACCAGATCCAGGAAGTAGTCGTAGTGCGAGCTCAGGTGGCGGTCCGGATTCATCGCCACGAAGCCGGTGTGCTGCAGGAAGCCCGGATAGACCTCGCGGCCGGCGCCCGGGAAGTTGGTCGGAACGCGGTAGATCACGTTGTTCTCGAACCAGCTGTAGCTCTTGTTCATCGCCAGGTTGTTGACGGCCGTCGGGCTGCGGCGGGCGTCGATCGGGCCGCCCATCATCGTCATCGACCGCGGCGTGGTCTCGCCCTTGGAGGCCATCAGCGAGATCGCCGCGAGCACCGGCACCGTCGGCTGGCAGACCGAGATCACATGGCAGTCTTCGCCGACGTGGCGGATGAAGTCCTGGACGTAATAGATGTAGTCGTCGAGGTGGAATGCACCGGCCTCGAGCGGCACCATGCGGGCGTCGGTCCAGTCGGTGATGAAGACCTTGTGGTCCTTCAGCAGCTGTTTGACGGTATCGCGCAGCAGCGTGCTGTGATGGCCGGACAGCGGTGCCACGACCAGAACGGTCGGCTGCGCCTTCATCTTGGCCAGCACGGCCTGATCGTCGGTGTAGCGCTTGAAGCGCAGCAGGCGGCAGAAGGGCTGCTCGAGCGCCACCAGTTCCTGGACTGCGACGTCGACGCCGTCGACCTCGACGCTGTTGATCTCGAATTCCGGCTTCTCGTACTCCTTGGCCAGCCGGTGCATCAGATCCAGGCCTGCGGACATCCGGTGCGACAGCGGCGTATGGGCGAAGGGCGACAGCGGGTGGCTGTACAGCTTGGCTGTGGCGCTGGCGAATTCGGAGAACGGGCTCAGCAGCGCGCGTTGGGTTTCATAAAGCTGGTAGAGCATCTGGCGGACCTCTCGAGGGGAGTGAGGCGAAGGCTGGCACCCGTTGTGCAATGCAGCAATTCTAGGCCCCGGGTTTTGGAAGTGTGTGTCGCCAGTGCGCCGTGCAAGGCGGAAGGAGGGGTTTCGAACCTATGCATTTCGCCATAAATGCGCAGGGCCGGCCTGCTTGCGGCAGGTCCGGCCCTGTGTTCGATGGCCGATCGTGCGATCAGCGCATCGAAGTGTGGTGTCGAGGGAGAGCCCAGTGATCAGGCCTTCTTCACCGCAGCGATCGCGGCGGCGACTTGTTTCAAGTTCTTGCTGTTCAGCGCGGCGACGCAGATACGGCCGGAGTCGACGCCATAGACGCCGAATTCCGAGCGCAGGCGCTGCATTTGCTCGGCGGACAGCCCGCTGTAGCTGAACATGCCCTTCTGGCGGGTGACGTAGCTCAGGTCGTCGGTGATGCCGGCGGCCTTGAGTTCAGTGACGAGCGCCTCGCGCATCTGCTTGATGCGCACGCGCATGCCGGCCAGTTCCTCTTCCCACTGGGCCCGCAGCGCCGGGGTCGACAGCACGGTGGCCACGACCTGGGCCCCGTGCGTCGGCGGGTTGGAGTAGTTGGTCCGGATGACGATCTTGAGCTGGCTCAGCACCTTGACCGTCTCTTCGGCCGAGGCGCAGACCACGCTCAGCGCGCCGACGCGTTCCCCGTAGAGCGAGAAGCTCTTGGAGAAGCTGGTCGACACGAAGAAGTCCAGGCCGGCGTCCAGGAACTGCCGGATCACGGCGCCGTCCTCGGCGATGCCTTCGCCGAAGCCCTGGTAGGCCATGTCGAGGAAGGCGACGAGATCCTTCGCCTTGACCGCCTCCACGACCTGGTCCCACTGCGCGGGCGTCAGGTCGTAGCCGGTCGGGTTGTGGCAGCAGGCGTGCAGCACGACGATCGTTCCGGCCGCCGCGGCGTTGAGCGCCGACAGCATGCCGTCGAAGTTGATGCCGCGATTGGCGGCGTCGTAGTAGGGGTAGGTGTCGACCGGGAAGCCCGCGTTGGTGAACAGCGCGCGGTGGTTTTCCCAGGACGGGTCGGAGATCAGCACCGTGGCGCCGGGATTCAGGCGCTTGAGGAAGTCCGCACCGATCTTCAAGCCGCCGGTACCGCCGATGGCCTGCACGGTCGCCACGCGCTTGCTCTTGAGCACGTCGCTGTCGGCGCCGAAGACCAGGCCTTGGACCGCCAGGTCGTACGCGGCGATGCCGTCGATGGGCAGATAGCCGCGCGGCTTGGGAGCGGCCTGCATCTGTGCTTCCGCGGCGGCCACGCAGGCCAGCAGGGGCAGCTTGCCGTTGTCGTCGTAATAGACGCCGACGCCCAGGTTGACCTTGTTGGGATTCGGGTCGGCGTTGAATTGCTCGTTCAGACCCAGGATGGGGTCGCGAGGGGCCATGGCGACGGCGGCGAACAAGGACATGGAGGCTTTCCTGACAAACGGTGGAGAGGACTGCGCTACGCTGTCGCGTCCTGACGCCCGAGGCGCCTCCTGAGCGCCCAGCGAAGCCCGCCGATTGTAGGCAGGGAACATGCGTTGCCCCTGGGAAACCCTGATGAGTCGATCTTCCGCCGCCAAGCCTGAAACTCCTGTCGCCAAGGGGGAGAAACCTGCCTCTCTAGAGGTGGATACCACCGGCGCGGGCGAGCCGCCGAAGGGCGAATTCGTCTCTTTCGAAGGCTCTCCGTTCCAGTTGTTCCAGCCGTACCCGCCCGCGGGCGATCAGCCGACGGCCATCCAGGGGCTGGTGGACGGTGTCAATGACGGCGAGAGCTTCCAGACGCTGCTGGGCGTGACGGGGTCGGGCAAGACCTTCACGATGGCCAACACGATCGCGCGTCTCGGACGCCCGGCGATCGTCTTCGCGCCCAACAAGACGCTGGCGGCGCAGCTCTACAGCGAGTTCCGAGAGTTCTTCCCGAAGAACGCGGTCGAGTACTTCGTCAGCTATTACGACTACTACCAGCCCGAGGCCTACGTCCCGCAGCGTGACCTGTTCATCGAGAAGGACAGCGCGATCAACGAGCAGATCGAGCAGTTGAGACTGTCCTGCACCAAGAGCCTGCTGGAGCGGCGCGACGTGGTGATCGTGGCGTCGGTGTCGGCGATCTACGGCATCGGCAACCCGAGCGATTACCACCAGATGGTGATGACGCTGCGGGTGGGCGACAAGGTCGGCCAGCGCGACGTGATCCAGCAGCTGGCGCGCATGCAGTACACGCGCAACGAGATGGAATTCACCCGCGGCCACTTCCGCGTGCGCGGCGACACGATCGACGTGTTCCCGGCGGAGCACTCGGAGCTGGCGCTGCGGATCGAGCTCTTCGACGACGAGGTCGAAGGCCTGGTGCTCTTCGATCCGCTGACCGGCCAGATCCGGCAGAAGATCCCGCGCTTCACCGTCTATCCCTCCAGCCATTACGTGACCCCGCGCGACCGCGTGGTCGCCGCGATCGAGACGATCAAGGAGGAGTTGCGCGAGCGCGTCGCCTTCTTCATCAAGGAGGGCAAGCTCGTCGAGGCCCAGCGGCTGGAGCAGCGCACGCGCTTCGACCTGGAGATGCTCCAGGAAGTCGGGCACTGCAAGGGCATCGAGAACTACACGCGCCACCTGTCGCAGGCCGCGCCGGGCGATCCGCCGCCGACGCTGGTGGACTACCTGCCGCCCGACGCGCTGATGTTCCTGGACGAGAGCCACGTGCTGATCGGCCAGTTCGGCGGCATGTACAACGGCGACCGGGCGCGCAAGAGCACGCTGGTCGAGTACGGCTTCAGACTGCCGTCGGCGATGGACAACCGGCCGCTGAAATTCGAGGAGTACGAGCGCAAGATGCGCCAGGCCATCTTCGTCAGCGCCACGCCGGGCGAGTACGAGAAGCGCCAGGCCGGCAACGTCGTCGAGCAGCTGGTGCGGCCGACGGGCCTGGTGGATCCGATCGTCGAGGTGAGACCGGCCGTGCATCAGGTCGACGACGTGCTGCAGGAGATCCGCGACCGCGTCGAGATCAAGGAACGCGTGCTGATCACGACGCTGACCAAGCGCATGGCCGAGCAGTTGACCGAGTACCTCAGCGACAACGGCGTGAAGGTGCGCTACCTGCACTCGGACATCGACACGGTCGAACGGGTGGAGATCCTGCGCGACCTGCGGCTGGGGACCTTCGACGTGCTGGTGGGGATCAACCTGCTGCGCGAGGGCCTGGACATCCCCGAGGTGTCGCTGGTGGCGATCCTCGATGCGGACAAGGAAGGCTTCCTGCGCGCGGAACGCAGCCTGATCCAGACCATCGGGCGGGCCGCGCGGAACGTGAACGGCAAGGCGATCCTGTATGCGGACCGCATGACCGAGTCGATGAAGAAGGCCATCGGCGAGACCGAACGCCGTCGCGCCAAGCAGATCGAGTTCAACGAGGCCAACGGCATCACGCCGCGCGGCGTGGTGAAGCGCATCCGCGACCTGATCGAGGGTGTCTACAGCGACAAGCCGGGCCGCGACGATGCCAAGGTGATCCACGATGCAGCGGAGGTCGAGGCGCTGAGCGAGAAGGACCTGAGCAAGCGCATCACGCAGCTGGAGAAGCAGATGCTGGAACACGCGCGCAACCTCGAGTTCGAAAAGGCCGCGCGACTGCGCGACCAGCTGTCGCAACTCAAGGAACAGGCCTTCGGCGCGGCCGTGCACGACAACGTCGTGCCGATCACGGCCGGCAAGGGGAAGTAAGGCTAGTCCTCGATCACGCGGAAGAAATGGGTTCCGTCGCGGTCGAGCTGCGCGATCAGTCCGAACTCCCAGTCGAGGTAGGCCTGCATCGCGTCGCGCGGGTGGTTCGTGCCCTCGTAGGGGCGGCGATAACGGTCGTCGCGCGGGAAGGCCAGACGCGGATTGGCGGATTCGATCGGCAGGCCCGCGTCGTACCAGGCTGTCGTTCCACCTTCCAGCACCAGCAGCTCGCGTCCCTCTGAGGCCAGCTCCGCAGCGAGGTCCGCGGCGACGAAGCGCGGCAGCACGCCCAGATTGCCGGTGAGAACGACCCGGCGTGCCGGCGGGATCACGGTGCGGAGTGCGTCGGCGAGTCGCGCTCGCGGGCTCCACCATGCGCCGGGAATGTGCCGGACGATGTAGGTGATGCTCGGCGCCACGTCGACGACGACCGTATCGGGCTGCTCCCGATCGGCTTCTTCGGCGCGCCAGCGGGCGAGCTCGGCGGGCGTCACGGTGGCAACCGTCGGCGACAGCGGCTGCGGCGGCAGGTCGGGGCCGGTCTCGGTGTGGGCGGTGGCGTCGGGCGGCAGCACTGCGACCTCCCACCCCATCTGCGCGAGCCAGGCCGCAGCCATCGGCGCGCGGATGCCGTCGTCGTCGGCCAGCACGATGCGGGCGCCACGCACCGGCGCGTGATGGTCGGTCTCCTGGACGAGCTGCCCGCCGGCCGCATTGCGGAATCCCGGTCGGTGGGCGCGGCCGTACTCGGCGGCGCTGCGGACATCGAATCGATAGGTCGTGCGCCGGGCGTCGGCCAGCCATTCCGTCAGGACGGACGCGTCGATGCGTTGCACGTGAGCCCGTCGGGCGAGCGCGGCGGCGCCTTCCCGCGCGGCGGTCAGATCGCCGACCGGCGCGTCCTCATGCGAGCGCCCCTGGCCCTGCGCCAGCGTGAGGCCGGCGAGCGTCCATCCGATCGTTCCGTTGCGCAGCGCTGCGACCGGATTCGGCACGCCGGCATCGATCAGCGACTGCGCGCCGATCAGGCTGCGTGTGCGGCCGGCGCAGTGCACCACGATCGTCGTCGAAGGATCGGGTGCGAGGTCGCGCGCGCGGCGCACCAGCTCGCCGCCGGGCGTGCTGATCGAGCCGGGCAGGCTCATCGTGCGGTACTCGTCGAAGCGACGGGCGTCCAGCAGCACGAGGTTGTCGCCACGGGCAAGCTGCGCGTGAACTTCCTCCCCCGGCAACGACGGCGTATGCCGACGCGCCTCCACGAGCTCGCCGAAGGCCTTGCTCGGGACGTTGACGTCGCGGAAGAGCTCCAGGCCGTCGTCGCGCCACGCGCTCAAGCCGCCGGCGAGCAGGGCGACGTCGGTGTAGCCGAGCGACTGCAGCTTGCGCGCCGACGGCGCCGCGACGCCTTCGCCGTCGTCGTAGATCACGATGGGCACGTCGCGGCGCGGCAGGCGGCCCCACGCGTCGAGTTCCAGCCGCGAAGCCGCCAGGTTGGCGGCCCACAGCGGGTGGGCCTCGGCATAGGCGGCCTCCTCGCGGACGTCGAGCAGTGCGATCTCGACGCGCGCCAGCAGCGCCGCGCGGACGTCGGCCGGCGTGCGGGTCGGTAGCGGTGTGGGGTGTTTCGGCACAGGCGGGCGCGGCAGGCCTTGGGCCGGCGTCGTCGGGTCGGAGTTCAGGACGGACATGGCAATGACTCCTTGCAGTCGGTCGTTCGGTCGGTCGAGCGGGTGCGGCTCAAGCCGGACGCCAGACCGGCGATTCCTGGATGGCGATGCGGCGTGGCAGGATCTGCGCGCCGCTGAAGGCGTCGGCGATGCGCTGCTGCTCGGACAGCGATTCCGCGTCGACGGGGCGGACCGCATACGTGCGGCGCTCGTTGGCGGCGGCGACGATGGAGGGGTCGAGGCCGAGCACCGGCGCATGCCACTCGGCGGCCGCGGCCGGGTTCTTCTTGACCCAGTCGCCCGCGCGCTGGAGTTCGTCGTAGACGCGTTGGAGCACGTCCGGATTCTGCTGGGCGAACGAGGTGGCCGCGAGATAGAAACGACGATAGGCGGCGATGCGGGTGCCGTCGACCAGGATGCGGGCGCCCGATTGGCGTTGCACGGCGGCCAGGAACGGATCCCAGACGACCCAGGCGGCGATGGCGCCGTTCTCGAAGGCCGAGCGGCCGTCGGCGGGATTGAGGTAGGCGGGCTCGATGTCGCGGATGGACAGGCCGGCCTGGCTGAGCGCTTCCAGCAGCAGGTAGTGCGCACCGGCGCCCTTGGCGAAGCCGATCTTCTTGCCCTTCAACTGCGCGACGTTGGTGATCGGCGAGTCCTTGCGGACCACGATGGCCTGCGCGGTGGGCGAGGGCGTTTCGATCGCGTAGTAGGTGAGCTTTGCGCCAGCCGCGAGCGCGAACGGCGGGACCGCATCCGCCACGTCGGCGCTGAGGTCGAGCGCGCCGATGTTGAGCGCTTCCAGCAGCGGCAGGCCGGAGGTGAATTCATGCCAGCTGACGTTGACCTGGTGCGGCGCGAGCGCCTTCTCCAGGATCCCGCGGGACTTGAGGAACAGCGTCAGCGTGCTGGACTTCTGGTAGCCGATGCGCAGGGTCTTGGCCTCGGCCGCGAGGACCGGGAGCGGGGGCAGGGCGGCCGCCCCGGCAAGGGCGGCGGCTTGAGCCAGCCATTGACGGCGGGAGGTCGGAGAAGAGGCGCAGGACATGGCGGGGGGAGCTCGCGAGGACGAGGAAACGGGAGATCACCGCAGCCTAGGGATGCGGGGCAAGACCTGGAACGAAGCAAAGCGAGGATCGATACACGCCGTCTGCTTCAGCGCGCCGCCGCCTGCGATTTCAACCACCCCATGGCCGCCTGTGCGCCGGCGGTCGGCGAGCGCTCGTTGCTGACCGCCAGGTGATAGGTGTGCCCGGCGATCACCGGGCCGAAAGGCTGGACGAGATGACCGGCCGCGAGTTCCTCGGCGATCAGGGCCTGGCTCACCAGCGCGATGCCATGGCCGGCGACCGCCGCCTGGATGGCGTGCCCCTCATCGGAAAAGCGCAGTTGCCCCGCGGATGGCATCCTTTCAATGCCGGCCGAGACGAACCAGCGCTCCCAGGTGGGGTTCTCGGGCTGCGCGCGCTTCCAGTCGAAGTGGATCAGCGGCAGCCGCGCCAGGTCGTCGATGGATCGCACCTCGAGGCGCGGATTCGCGACCGGCGCGAAGTGGTCGGTGAAGAGCGGCTCGGCGGTGAGGCCAGGGTAGGGGCCGCGCCCATAGCGGATGGCGATGTCCACCGCCATCGAGCGCAGGTCCACGACGTCATCGGAGGCCTGCAGTTGCAGGTCGATGCCCGGATGCAGGCGACGGAAATCCGCCATCCTCGGCACCAGCCACTTCACCGTGAAGGCGTTCGTCGCGGAGATCACCACCTGCGGCCGCCGGCGGGGCTGTGTCAGTCGCTCCAGCGCCGACTGGAACGCATCGAAGCCGTCCCGCAGCACCGGGTAGAGCTGCGCGCCGGCCTCGGTGAGCGCCACGCGCCGCACGTGCCTTTCAAACAGCTCGACGCCGCTCAGCGCTTCCAGTCCGCGGATCTGGTGGCTGATCGCCGTCGGTGTGACGGCGAGTTCCTCGGCGGCAGCCTTGAAGCTGCCCATTCGGGCCGCGGCCTCGAAGGCGCGCAGCGCGGACAGTGGAAGCGATCGACGATCCATCGGATGGCTCTATGGATGATTTTGTCTCATCTTACGGCTGACTATTGAACCTTTGTCGAGCGGCCATGGCTTCCCTATCGTTCTTCTACGGACGGCACATGGCCCTCCGCAATGAATGAAAGGAATGCAACCATGCTGGAACGCGTCATCACGAATCCCGACCCCTACGAGCCCTTCCTGCTGTCGCAGGGCATCAAGGCGGGCGGGCTGCTGTTCATCTCCGGCCAGGCGGGCGCAGGCGAGGACGGCAAGATCGTCCCGGGCGGATTCCTCGCGCAGGGCGAGCAGGCCTTCGCGAACCTGCGTCGCGCGCTCGAGGCCGGCGGCTCCGATCTGAAGCACGTCATCAAGGTCACGATCTTCGTGACCGACATGGGGCACTTCGAGGACGTCGTCGCGCTGCGTCGCAAGTTCTTCTCCGCGCCGTATCCGGCCGACACGATCGCGGAGATCAAGGCGCTCTACACACCGGACGCGATGATCGAGATCGAAGCGATTGCCGCAGTGGCCGGAGCCCCTGTCGTTGTCGACAGGCAGGAGGGCTGAGATGGATGTCTCAAGCTTATTTTCCCCCACCGCGCTGGGGTCGATGCAGATCGCCAATCGATGGGCGGTCGCGCCGATGACACGCGTCAGCGCGCTGGCGGACGGGCGTGCGACGCCACGGATGGCCGAGTACTACGCCGACTTCGCTGCTGGCGGCTTCGGGCTCGTGATCACCGAAGGGATCTACACCGATCGGTCGTTCGCGCAGGGCTACCTTCATCAACCCGGATTGGCGGACGCGTCGCAGGGCAACGCGTGGCGACTCGTGGTGGAGCGAGTCCACGCGGCGGGCGGGCGGATCGTCGCGCAGCTGATGCATGCGGGCGCGATTTCGCAGGGGAACGCCCATCGGGCGATCGCGAAGGGGCCTTCAGCGATCCAGCCGTCGGGGGCTCAAATGTCCTTCTATCGAGGCGAGGGGCCGTATCGGATGCCGGAAGCGATGTCAGCCGAGGACATCGCCGAGGCGGTCAGCGGCTTTGCCTGCGCGGCGGTGCGTGCCCGCGAGGCGGGCTTCGACGGCGTCGAGATCCATGGAGCGAATGGCTACCTGCTCGACCAGTTCCTCACCGAGCACACGAATCGGCGTGAGGATGACTATGGAGGCGCCCTGGTGGCGCGGCTGAAGCTGGGCGTCGAGACGATCCAAGCCGTCCGTCACGCGGTGGGGGCGGACTTCGCGGTGGGTTATCGAGTGTCGCAAGGCAAGGTCAACGACTTCACCCACAAATGGCGCGGCGGCGAGGCGGATGCGGCCACCGTGTTCCGGACGTTGTCGGCCGCGCCCATCGATTACCTGCATACGACGGAATTCGAGGCCTGGCAGCCTGCCTTCGGAGACGGGCCGAGCCTGGCGGCGCTGGCGCGGCGCCATGGCGCCGTACCGGTCATCGCGAACGGGTCCCTGCAAGACCCCCCGCGGGCCGTGGACATGATGGACCGCGGTGAGGCGGATGTGATCGCCCTGGGTCGTGGTGCGCTGACGCATGCCGACTGGCCGAGGCGCGTTCGCGAAGGTTTCCCGCTGGAAGACTTCAACCGCGCGCTGCTCGCGCCGATCGCGGATCTGGCGAACGCGGATCGGCTGCGATCGGCGACTTCGGACGGGTGATCGCTGGCGCTTCCCCGTTTCAAGCGGAGACGTCAGCCGGCCCGCGGCTTGTCGCGAGGGGGCGTGGCAGGGGAGTCCGAGGGGGCCGCCTGCTCCTTCAGCGCCCACTCCAGCAGCGCGGCGGTCTTCTCGTCGCCAAGGTCGATCAGTTGCAGGCGTGCGGCGCGGACGGTTTCAATCTGCGAGAGGCTCATGCTGGGGCTCCTGGGTGGTGAGAGCAGTCGGTGAGCAAATTCTGATCCCATGCTGATGGCTGGCTGATGGCGGATACGCCGACGCCGGCGGGATGACAGCCGCGTCACAATGCCGCCCCATGCCCGCCGAGCTCTCCATCCTTTTTGTCTGCACTGGGAACATCTGCCGCTCTCCGACCGCCGAGGGCGTGCTCCGCCACCAACTGACGGAGATGGGTTTGGCGGACCGGGTTCATGTCGACTCCGCAGGCGTCCAAGGGTGGCATGCCGGTGAAGCCCCTGACGAGCGTTCCCAAGACCACGCCCGACAAAGGGGCTATGAGCTCTGCGATCAACGGGCGCGCGCGCTTCGCACCGATGATTTCGAGCGATTCGACCTGCTGATCGCCATGGATGCAGGCCACCTGCGCGAGCTCCGCCGGCGCTGCCCTGCTGCGCTGCAGCACCGGATTTCCCTGCTGCCAGGGGAGATCGAGGTACCAGATCCGTATTACGGCGGTACCGACGGCTTCGAGCAGGTGCTCGATCTGCTGGAGTCCGGCTGCGACCGTTTGGCGCAAATCGCAGCGGCCCGACTGGCCTGAAGAGGCCCCCTTCCCACCTGTCCGGGCTAACCCGAGCAAGCTTCGTTTTAATTGAGTAAAATGGTCGGACTTAGCCGGGGTTAACCCTGCTCCGGGAGTCGACCCGGCGTCAGCCGAGCCACCGCCTCCATGTCCTGTAGCCCGACAAGGGCGCCAAGGAGAAGTTCGATGCGTCTCACCACCAAAGGTCGTTTTGCCGTCACCGCGATGATCGATCTGGCCCTGCGCGAAAACGGCGGGCCCGTCGCGCTGGCGGCGATCAGCCAGCGCCAGCAGATCTCGTTGTCCTACCTCGAGCAGCTGTTCGGCAAGCTCCGCCGCCACCAGCTGGTCGAATCCACCCGCGGTCCCGGCGGCGGTTATTCGCTGGGTCGCCGCTCCGATGAGATCACCGTCGCCGACATCATCGTCGCCGTGGACGAACCCATCGATGCGACCGGCTGCGGCGGCAAGGAAAACTGCATGGGCGACGACACCGGCCGCTGCATCACGCACGACCTGTGGACGGCGCTCAACAACAAGATGATCGAGTACCTCGACTCGGTCACGCTGCGCAAGCTCGTCGACGACCAGCTCGCCAAGGGCGTCACCGTCGAGGAAGCGCCGATCAAGCGCGCCATCTCGAGCACCCCCGTCGTCAAGCCCATCCGCATCACCGCGCCGAATTCCGTGTTCGCGCTCGGCAATGCGATGAGCAAGTGATTCCGGCCCTCCGGTCCACGTCAACCATTCAGTAGTCGACAAGAAGAACGTTCCCATGGACATGACCCCGCATTTCCCCATCTACATGGACTACGGCGCCACCACGCCGGTGGACCCGCGCGTCGTCGACGCGATGATTCCGTGGCTGCGCGAGCACTTCGGCAATCCGGCGTCGCGCAGTCACGCGTGGGGCTGGGAGGCGGAAGAAGCCGTGGAGAAGGCGCGCGTCGAAGTCGCCAAGCTGATCGGCGCGGACCCGCGCGAGATCGTCTGGACCTCCGGCGCGACCGAGTCGAACAACCTCGCCATCAAGGGCGCGGCCAACTTCTACCAGTCGCGCGGCAAGCACCTGATCACGATCAAGACCGAGCACAAGGCCGTGCTGGACACGACGCGTGAGCTGGAGCGCCAGGGCTTCGAGGTCACCTACCTCGACGTCCAGGAAGACGGCCTGATCGACCTGGACGTGCTGAAGGCGGCCATCCGCCCGGACACGATCCTGATCTCGGTGATGTTCGTGAACAACGAGATCGGCGTGATCCAGGACATCCCGACCATCGGCGCGCTGTGCCGCGAGAAGGGCATCGTCTTCCACGTCGACGCCGCGCAGGCCACCGGCAAGGTCGAGATCGACCTGACCACGCTGCCGGTCGACCTGATGAGCCTGGCCTCGCACAAGTCCTACGGTCCCAAGGGCATCGGCGCCCTGTACGTGCGTCGCAAGCCGCGCGTGCGTCTGGAAGCGCAGATGCACGGCGGCGGACATGAGCGCGGCCTGCGTTCGGGCACGCTGCCGACGCACCAGATCGTCGGCATGGGCGAAGCCTTCCGCATCGCCCGCGAGGAGATGGCCACCGAGTTGCCGCGCATCAAGGCGCTGCAGCAGCGCCTGCTGGACGGCCTGAAGGACATCGAGCAGGTGTTCCTCAACGGCGACCTGACCCGCCGCGTGCCCCACAACGTCAACGCCTCGTTCAACTACGTCGAGGGCGAGTCGCTGATCATGGGCATCAAGGGCATCGCCGTGTCGTCGGGCTCGGCCTGCACGTCCGCGAGCCTGGAACCGAGCTACGTGCTGCGCGCCCTGGGCCGCAGCGACGAGCTGGCGCATTCCTCGCTGCGCATGACGATCGGCCGCTTCACG
This sequence comes from Mitsuaria sp. 7, assembly GCF_001653795.1. Taxonomy (NCBI): domain Bacteria; kingdom Pseudomonadati; phylum Pseudomonadota; class Betaproteobacteria; order Burkholderiales; family Sphaerotilaceae; genus Roseateles; species Mitsuaria sp. 7. The sequence goes on along the minus strand of NZ_CP011514.1, from coordinate 2,285,324 downwards.
ACCGAAGAGGAAATCGACTACGCCGTCTCGCTGCTGAAGGACCGGGTCGCCAAGCTGCGCGAACTGTCCCCGCTGTGGGACATGTACAAGGAAGGCGTCGACATCAGCACCATCCAGTGGGCGGCGCATTGAGCGTCCGCTGACGGCGAAACGAACGACGCAGTTCATCAAGACAAAGTTGTTGGAGAACACGACATGGCATACAGCGACAAGGTCATCGACCACTACGAGAATCCCCGCAACGTGGGCGGCTTCGACAAGGGCGACGAGTCCGTCGGCACCGGCATGGTCGGCGCGCCGGCCTGCGGCGACGTGATGAAGCTCCAGATCAAGGTCAACCCCGCGACCGGCCTGATCGAGGACGCCAAGTTCAAGACCTACGGCTGCGGCTCGGCGATCGCGTCGAGTTCGCTGGTCACCGAGTGGGTCAAGGGCAAGACGCTGGACCAGGCGCTGTCCATCAAGAACAACCAGATCGCGGAAGAGCTGGCCCTGCCGCCGGTGAAGATCCACTGCTCGATCCTGGCGGAAGACGCGATCAAGGCCGCGGTGGACGACTACCGCGCCAAGCACGGTCAGAACGCCGACGCGGGCGCGACTGCGGCGGCCTGAGGTCCATGATGTCCGTCACCCTGACCGAAGCCGCGGCCCGGCACGTCACGCGCTACATCGCCAAGCGCGGTCGTGGCGTGGGCGTGCGTCTGGGCGTGAAGACCACCGGCTGCTCGGGCCTGGCCTACAAGCTGGAGTACGCGGACGAGGTGGCCCCCGAGGACGTGATCTTCGAGGGCCATGGCGTGAAGGTGCTGATCGACCCGAAGAGCCTGCCGTACCTCGATGGCACCGAGCTGGACTTCGTCCGCGAGGGCCTGAACGAAGGCTTCAAGTTCCGCAATCCGCGTGAGAAGGATCGCTGCGGTTGCGGCGAGTCTTTCCGCGTCTGAACGCTGCACGCGAAAAAGGGCGCGGCCACGGTGCCGCGCTTTTTTGTTCATGAAACTCGACGACGACGACTTCACCCTGTTCGGCTTGCCGCAACGCTTCGCGCAGGACGGCGCCGAGATCGCCGAGCGCTGGAAGGCGCTCGCGGCGAAGGTGCATCCGGACCGCTTCGCCGCCGACGGCGCCGCCTCGCAACGCCTGGCGATGCAATGGGCGTTGCGCGTCAACGAGGCTCACCAGCGCCTGCGCGATCCGCTCAAGCGCGCCTCCTATCTCTGTGAACTGCGTGGTGCGCCTATCCAGGCCAACGAGAACACCCGCATGCCCGCGGCGTTCCTGATGGAGCAGATGGAATGGCGTGAGTCGCTCGACGAAGCGAAGACGCCCGACGCGATCCTCGCCATCGACAAGCAGGTTGCCGACCGCGAGCGCGCGCTGCTGGCGCAGGCCGGCCGCCAGCTCGACGACGAGGACAACGCCGCTGGCGCCGCCGAGTCGGTGCGCGCGCTGATGTTCCTGACGCGTTTCCGTTCGGACATCGACCATCGGCTGGATGCGCTCGAGCATTCCTGAGCCCGACATTCGATTCGACCTCCGATCCGACATTCGAAGAACAAGACAACATGGCCCTGCTGCAAATCTCCGAACCCGGCGCGTCGCCCGATCCCCATCAGCGCCGCATCGCGGTCGGCATCGACCTCGGCACGACGCATTCGCTAGTGGCCGCGGTGCGCCATGGCGTCGCCGAATGCCTGCCGGACGACCAGGGCCGCGTGATCCTGCCGTCGGCCGTGCGCGTGATGCTGGAAGGCCGCCGCCAGTTCGGCTATGACGCGCTCGCCGCGCAGGCCGAGGATCCGGAAAACACCATCGTCTCGGTGAAGCGCTTCATGGGCCGCCGCCTCGACGACATCGCCAATCGCGAGAAGCTCCCGTACCGTTTCGAAGATACGCCCGGCATGCTGAGCGTGCTCACGCGCGAGGGCCTGAAGTCGCCGGTCGAGATCAGCGCGGAGATCCTCGCCACGCTGCGCCAGCGCGCCGAGGACACGTTCAACGACGACCTGTTCGGCGCCGTCATCACGGTGCCCGCGTACTTCGACGACGCGCAGCGCCAGGCGACGAAAGATGCCGCGCAGTTGGCGGGCCTGAACGTGCTGCGCCTGATCAACGAGCCCACCGCCGCCGCGATCGCCTACGGGCTGGACAACGGCAGCGAAGGCCTCTATGCCGTCTACGACCTGGGCGGCGGTACCTTCGACATCTCGCTGCTGCGCCTGACGAAGGGCGTCTTCGAAGTGGTCGCCACCGGTGGCGATGCGCAACTCGGCGGCGACGACTTCGACCGGCTGCTGGCTGACTGGGCGCTGGCGCAGGGGGGCCTGAGCGTCAGCAGCGCCGCGGACAAGCGTCGTGTGCTGGTGGCGGCCCGAGAGGCCAAGGAAGCGTTGACCGATCACGAGCGCGTGACGCTGAGCGCCGCGCTCGATGCCGGCGCGCTGAGCGTCGAGGTGTCGCGCGGTCAGTTCGATGAACTGGCCCAGCCCCTGGTCAACAAGACGCTGCTGGCCGTGCGCCGCGTGCTGCGCGACGCGAAGGTCGCCGCGGACGAGGTGCAGGGCACGGTGATGGTCGGTGGCTCCACGCGCATGCCGATCGTGCGCCGCGTGGTCGGTGAGTTGTTCGGCCGCGAAGTCCTGACGAACCTGAATCCCGACGAAGTCGTTGCGCTCGGCGCCTCGGTGCAGGCGAATCAACTGGCTGGCAACAGCTCGGACGGTGAGATCCTGCTGCTCGACGTGATCCCGCTCTCGCTGGGTCTTGAGACCATGGGCGGCCTGGTCGAGCGCATCATCGAGCGCAACGCCACGATCCCTGTGGCGAAGGCGCAGGACTTCACCACTTTCAAGGATGGTCAGACCGCGCTGGCGGTGCATGTGCTCCAGGGCGAGCGCGAGCTGGTGAGCGAGTGCCGCTCGCTGGCGCGTTTCGAGCTGCGCGGCATTCCGCCGATGGTGGCCGGCTCGGCCCGTATCCGCGTGACCTTCCAGGTCGACGCCGACGGCCTGCTGAGCGTCTCCGCGCGCGAGCTGGGCTCGGGCGTCGAGGCGGCGGTGCAGGTCAAGCCGAGCTACGGCCTGTCCGACGACCAGATCGCGACCATGCTGCGCGAGGGCTTCGCCAGCGCCGAGGGCGACATGGTCGCGCGCAAGCTGCGCGAAGCGCGCGTCGACGCCGAGCGGATGATCCTGGCCACCCAGTCCGCGCTGCGCGCCGACGGCGATCTGCTCAGCGACGTTGAGCGCGCCGAGATTGCCGCGCTGCAGACGGATCTGCTCGCGAAGGCGCAGGCCGACGACGCGGTCGCCGATGCCGATGCGATCACCGCCGCGGTCGAGACGCTGGCCAAGGGCACCGAGGCCTTTGCCGCCGCGCGCATGAACCGCGGCATCCAGCAGGCCCTCACCGGCCGCAGCATCGATCAGGTCTGACCGCAAGCCGACGCCCAGCCGGACAAGCTCAGCTCGCCAGCCTCAAGGACACCTCCCCATGCCCGTCATCAAGATCCTTCCCCATCCCGAATACGCGCCCGAGGGCAAGTCGATCGAAGCCCCCTCCGGCACGACGATCTGCGAGGCGATGCTCGACAACCACATCGACATCGAGCACGCCTGCGACCAGGTCTGCGCCTGCACGACCTGCCACGTGATCGTGCGCGAGGGCTTCGCGTCGCTGTCCGAGATGGAAGAGAACGAGGAGGACATGCTGGACCGCGCCTGGGGTCTGGAGCCCAACTCGCGCCTGTCCTGCCAGGCCATCCTGTCCAACAAGGACGTGACGGTCGAGATCCCCAAGTACTCGATCAACCACGCCAAAGAGAACCATTGATCGACGAGATCCGCTTGACTGCGGTTCGCGACGACTTCCCCGGCATCCTGAACGGCTGATCCCATGCGCGTCCTCGGCATCGAATCCTCCTGCGACGAAACCGGCGTGGCGCTGGTCGACGCGTCTGGCGACGGCGTGCCGACGCTGCTTGCGCATGCGCTGCACAGCCAGATCACGATGCATCAGGCCTACGGCGGCGTCGTGCCCGAGCTCGCCTCGCGCGACCACATCCGCCGCGTGCTGCCGCTGACCCGCGAGGTGCTTGCGGGCGCCGGACTGTCGCTGGCGGATGTCGACGTGGTCGCGTACACGCAGGGGCCGGGTCTTGCCGGCGCGCTGCTCGTCGGTGCCGGCGTTGCCGCATCGCTGGGTGCCGCGCTCGATCGGCCGGTGATGGGCATCCATCACCTCGAAGGCCATCTGCTGTCGCCGTTCCTGTCGGCGGATCCGCCGGAGTTCCCGTTCGTCGCGCTGCTGGTGTCCGGCGGCCACACGCAGCTGATGCGTGTCGACGACGTCGGCAGCTACGAGCTGCTGGGCGAGACCATCGACGACGCCGCCGGCGAAGCCTTCGACAAGTCGGCCAAGCTGCTCGGCCTGCCGTATCCCGGCGGTCCGCATCTGTCGAAGCTGGCGGAGCAAGGTAATCCCGAAGCGTTCGCGCTGCCGCGCCCGCTCATGCACAGCGGCAAGCCTGATTTCAGCTTTGCCGGCCTGAAGACGGCGGTGCTGACGCAGGTCCGCAAGCTTGAGGCGCAGTCCGAGGGCATCAGCGAGCAGCAGCGCGCTGACCTCGCGGCCTCGACGCAGGCCGCCATCGTCGAGGTGCTGGTCAAGAAGGCGCTGCTGGCGCTGAAGGAAACCGGTCTGAAGCGCCTGGTCGTGGCGGGCGGCGTCGGCGCCAACAAGCGCTTGCGCGAACAGTTGGACGCAGCCTGCGAGAAGCGCCGCGTGCGCGTCCACTATCCCGAGCTGCATCTGTGCACGGACAACGGCGCCATGATCGCGCTCGCGGCCGGCCTGCGCCTGCAGCGCGACATGGCGAACCTGACGCGCGGCGGCGGCTTCGAGGTCAAGCCGCGCTGGGATCTGTCGCAACTCGCCAGCCCGGCGCAGCTGTGAGACGCTGGACGAGGAGGGCGGTGGTCGCATTGACCGTCGCGGCGCTCGCGCAGATCAGTCTGGCTGGTGCGATGGCAGCCGCTCCTGCTGCTCCGATCCGACTCGGCTTGATCGAAGGACTCTCCGGTCCGCTCGGCAACGGCGGCGAGGCCGTGTTCCGCAACCTCATCTGGGCGTCCGAGCGCGTCAACGCCCGCGGCGGCGTGAAGCTGCCGGGCGGCGCACGGCGCCTGGAGATCGTCCGCTTCGACAGCAAGGGCTCGGTTGAGGAGTCGCTGGCGATGCTGCGCGCGGCAACGGACCAGGGCGTTCCCGTCGTCCTCCAGGGCAACAGCTCCGCCGTCGCGAGCGCGCTGATCGGCGCGCTCGACAGGCACAACGCCCGCGAGCCTGACCGCCGCGCGCTGTTCCTCAACTACGCGGCCGTCGATCCGGCGCTGACCGGCGCGCAGTGCAGCTTCTGGCACTTCCGCTTCGACGCTCACACCGACATGCGGCTGGCGGCCTTGATCGAGGTGATCGCCCAGGATCGGAACCTCAAGCGGCTCTACCTGATCGGTCAGGACTACAGTTTCGGCCAGCATCTGCGCGAGGAGGCGAGGGCGATGCTGGCCAAGCGCCGCCCCGACCTGCAGATCGTCGGCGACGAACTCCACCCGCTCGGCCGCGTGAAGGACTTTCTGCCCTACGCGACGAAGATCCGGGCCAGCGGCGCCCAGGCGGTGCTCACCGGCAACTGGGGCAACGACCTGACGCTGCTGATCAAGGCGGCCAAGGACATCGGGCTCGATGCGCGCTTCTACACCTTCTACGGGAACGCGCTGGGCGTGCCCGGCGTGCTGGGCGAGGCGGGCGTCGACCGCGTGCTGGCGGTGGCCGAGTGGCACCCGAACGTCGGAACCGCGGATTCGGAGCGCTTCTACGCGGCGTTCCGCCAGCGCTTTCCGAAGCCGGATCACGACTACCTCCATGCGCGCATGCAGTTGATGGTCGAGATGCTGGTCGCCGCGATGGAGAAGGCCGGCAGCGCCGATCCAAAGGCGGTCGCGCTGGCGTTGGAGGGGTTGACGCTCGACGGCCGATCGCTCGGCGTGGCGCACCAGGGCTGGATGCGTCCTTCGGATCACCAGCTCCAGCAGCCGCTGTACGTCAGCGTCCTGCGTCGCGCCGGCGAGGCCGGGACACCGCACGACAACGAAGGCTCCGGCTACGGCTTCCGCACCTTGCGCTTCCTCGACGCCGCACAGGCTGAACAGCCTTCCAGCTGCCGGATGAAGCGCCCCTCCTGAAGAGGGGCTTTTGCGGCTATACTCCCCGGCTGTCCTGTCAGGTTCGTCCTGACGACGGCAATCAGCACGACACGGGTCGGTTTCACCTGTGATCGCAAGTCAAACCTCGGAAACCGTCTGCGCACTTGACGCCTTCACTGGCCATGCCGGCGGACCTTCCGAATCATTCCGGAACAAGGAACGCATCATGTCCAGCTTCGACCAAAACAAGGCCGAGATCGTCAAGGCCAACGCGCGCAGCGCCAACGACACCGGCTCGCCGGAAGTGCAAGTGGCCCTGCTGACCGCGCGCATCAACGAACTGACCCCCCATTTCAAGCTGCACGCCAAGGACCACCACGGCCGTCGCGGTCTGCTGAAGATGGTCAACGCGCGCAAGAGCCTGCTGTCCTACCTGAAGAAGAAGGACGCCGACCGTTACACCGCCCTGATCCAGAAGCTGGGTCTGCGCAAGTAATCGGCGCATGAAAGCAAAGAGCCTGATTGGTCTGACTCCAACAGGCTCTTTGTCGTTTCTGCGTGCCGTCGGCTGGAGTGTTCCGGCAGGCGGCCCGACCGGTCGGTGGACCGGTCACACAACGGAGTTGAACTGACGTGGCGCCGATGTGTCATTCCAAAGCGTTTGCAAGTGTTCGCCGGCAGCAGCCGGGACCGGCAGCCGCTCTGGAATGGCATCCCGCCAAACCCAGTTTCACTCCCGGTCCTTGTGCCGCACCGTGAGCGGCGCATCCCTGAACTGAGGAGAACTCGAATGAGCATGTTCAACAAGGTCGTGAAGACCTTCCAATGGGGCCAACATCAAGTCGTGATGGAGACCGGCGAAATCGCCCGTCAATCCTCCGGCGCCGTGCTGGTGAACATCGAGGACACCGTGGTGCTGGCGACCGTCGTCGCCAAGTCCTCGCCGAAGGCCGGCCAGGACTTCTTCCCGCTGACCGTCGACTACATCGAGAAGACCTACGCCGCCGGCAAGATCCCCGGCAGCTTCTTCAAGCGTGAAGGCCGTCCGAGCGAGCTCGAGACCCTGACCTCGCGCCTGATCGACCGCCCGATCCGCCCGCTGTTCCCGGAAGGCTTCTTCAACGAAGTCCAGGTCGTGATCCACACGGTGTCGCTGAACCCTGAAGTCCAGGCCGACATCGCCGCCCTGATCGCCACCAGCGCCGCGCTGGCCATCTCCGGCATCCCGTTCAACGGCCCGATCGGCGCTGCGCGCGTGGGTTACGTCAACGGCGAATACGTGCTGAACCCGGGCAAGACCCAGCTGATCGACTCCAAGCTGGACCTGGTCGTCGCCGGCACCGAAGCCGCCGTGCTGATGGTCGAGTCCGAAGCCGACCAGCTCAGCGAAGACATCATGCTGGGCGCCGTGACCTTCGGTCACGACCAGGGCAAGACCGCCATCGCCGCGATCAACGAACTGGTCCGCGACGCCGGCAAGCCGTCCTGGAACTGGGTCGCCCCGGCCAAGGATGAGGCCTTCATCGCCAAGGTCACCGCCCTGGCCGAGGAAGAGCTGCGCGCCGCCTACCAGATCCGTTCGAAGCAGGCCCGTACCGAAGCCTGCCGCTCGGCCTACTCGAAGGTCAAGGCTGCCCTGACGGCCGAAGGCACCGACTTCGACGGCGTCGAAGTCGACGGCCTGCTGTTCGAGATCGAAGCCCGCATCGTCCGCGGCCAGATCCTGGCCGGCGAGCCGCGCATCGACGGCCGCGACACCCGCACCGTCCGCGCCATCGAGATCCGCAACGGCGTGCTGCCGCGCGCCCACGGCTCGTCGCTGTTCACCCGCGGTGAAACGCAGGCGCTGGTCGCCGCGACGCTGGGCACCGACCGCGACGCGCAGACCATCGACGCGCTGGCCGGCGAGTACTCCGAGCGCTTCATGCTGCACTACAACATGCCTCCGTTCGCCACCGGCGAAACCGGTCGCGTGGGCAGCCCCAAGCGCCGCGAAATCGGCCATGGCCGTCTGGCCAAGCGCGCGCTCGTCGCCGTGCTGCCGACCAAGGAAGATTTCCCGTACTCGATCCGCGTGGTCTCGGAAATCACCGAGTCCAACGGCTCCTCGTCGATGGCTTCGGTCTGCGGCGGCTGCCTGTCGCTGCTGGACGCCGGCGTGCCGCTGAAGGCGCACGTCGCCGGCATCGCCATGGGCCTGATCAAGGACGCCAACCGCTTCGCCGTGCTGACCGACATCCTGGGCGATGAAGATCACCTGGGCGACATGGACTTCAAGGTGGCCGGCACGACCTCGGGCATCACCGCGCTGCAGATGGACATCAAGATCCAGGGCATCACCAAGGAAATCATGCAGGTCGCCCTGGCGCAAGCCAAGGAAGCCCGCCTGCACATCCTCGAAGCGATGGTCGGCGCCCAAGGCGAAGCCAACGCCGAGATCTCGCAGTTCGCGCCGCGTCTGTACACGATGAAGATCAATCCGGAGAAGATCCGTGACGTGATCGGCAAGGGCGGCGCCACCATCCGCGCGCTGACCGAAGAGACCGGCACGCAGATCGACATCGGCGAAGACGGCACGATCACGATCGCGTCGACCGACGGCGCCAAGGCCGAGATCGCCAAGAAGCGCATCGCCGAGATCACCGCGGAAGCCGAGATCGGCAAGGTCTATGAAGGCCCGGTCACCAAGATCCTGGACTTCGGCGCGCTGGTCAACATCCTGCCGGGCAAGGACGGCCTGCTGCACATCAGCCAGATCGCGCACCAGCGCGTCGAGAAGGTCACCGACTTCCTCAGCGAAGGTCAGATCGTCAAGGTCAAGGTGCTCGAGACCGACGAGAAGGGCCGCATCAAGCTGTCGATGAAGGCGCTGCTGGACCGCGACGCTCCGGCGCCGCACCACGGCCACGGCGAAGGCTCGGCCGAGTAATCGGTCGGCTGTCCGGCACGTCACCCCGCTTCACGTCATGAAGGCGATCGCCATCACCCAGCCCGGCGGACCGGAGGTCCTGCAGCTGGTCGAGCATGCCGACCCCGTCGCCGGGGTGGGTGAATGCTTGATCCGCGTGCAGGCCTACGGCATCAACCGTCCGGACGTGCTGCAGCGCAAGGGTGCGTATCCGGCGCCGGCCGGTGCCAGCGATCTTCCAGGTCTGGAAGTCGCGGGCACGGTCGAGTCGGGTGATGTCCAGGCGCTGGCCGCCGCCGGCCTCAAGGTCGGCGATGCGGTCTGCGCGCTGGTCGCGGGTGGCGGTTATGCCGAACTCTGCGTCGCGCCGGTGGCCCAGTGCCTGCCGGTGCCCCAGGGCTGGAGCATGGTCGAGGCGGCAAGCCTGCCGGAGACCTTCTTCACCGTCTGGAGCAACGTCTTTGAACGCGCCCGCCTGCAGCCTGGCGAAAGCCTGCTGGTCCATGGCGGCAGCAGCGGCATCGGCGTGACGGCGATCCAGCTGGCGAAGGCGCTGGGCTCGACGGTGCTGGTCACCGTCGGCAACGCGGACAAGGCGAAGGCCTGCCTGGCGCTCGGCGCCGACGTCGCGATCAACTATCGCGATCAGGACTTCGTCGAGGAAGTGAAGACGGCCACGAAGGGTCGTGGCGTCGACGTGATCCTGGACATGGTCGCCGGCAGCTATGTCGCGCGCAACGTGCAGTGCCTGGCTGACGACGGCCGTGCCGTGATCATCGCGGTGCAGGGTGGCGTGAAGGCGGAATTCGATGCGGGTCAGGTCTTGCGCCGCCGTCTGACGATCACCGGCTCCACGCTGCGTCCGCGTCCGATCGCCTTCAAGGCCGGCATCGCCCGCGCGCTGCGTGAGCGCGTGTGGCCGCTGCTCGAGTCGCGGACGATCTCGCCGGTGATCTTCAGGCAACTGCCTGCGTCGGAAGCCGCCGCGGCGCATGCGCTGATGGAATCGGGCGAGCACGTCGGCAAGATCGTGCTGAGCTGGTGAGCGATCCGCTCATCCGCAGGGTTTTTCGGATTAAAGGGAGTTGATCTGATGCGCAAGAAACTGGTGGTCGGCAACTGGAAGATGCACGGCACCCGTGCGTCCAACGCCGTGCTGCTGGCGGGCCTCAAGGAAGCGGGGCCGTGGAGCGCCCAGGTCGCCGTGTGCGTGCCGTTCCCGTACATCACGGACACGGCGCTCGGCCTGACCGGGACGCAGGTCGCGTACGGGTCGCAGGACGTGTCCACGCACGAGCAGGGCGCCTACACCGGTGAGGTGTCGTCGGCGATGCTCGCGGATCTGGGCTGCCGCTATGCCATCGTCGGCCACTCGGAGCGCCGCGCGTATCACGCCGAAAGCGACCAACTGGTCGCCGACAAGGCCAAGGCCGCGCTGGCACACGGCGTCACGCCGATCGTCTGTGTCGGCGAGACGCTGGCCGAGCGCGAAGCGGGTCGGACCGAAGAAGTCGTCAAGCGCCAGCTCGCGGCGGTCATCCACACGCTGACGCACTGCATCGGCGAGATCGTGGTGGCCTACGAGCCGGTGTGGGCGATCGGCACGGGCCTGACGGCCACGCCGGAGCAGGCGCAGCATGTGCACGCGCTGCTGCGCCAGCAACTGCGCGCGGCCACGCAGAAGGCCGAGCAGATGCAGATCCTGTACGGCGGCAGCGTCAAGCCCGACAACGCCGTCCAACTGTTTGCGCAGGCAGACATCGACGGCGGCCTCATCGGAGGCGCCGCGCTGAAGGCGGTCGAGTTCGCGGCGATCTGCCGCGCTGCCGGCTGAAGCCGGCGTTCAAGGTTCCTGGAGAAAATAGCAATGCAAGTGATGATGAATCTGGTGCTGGTGCTGCAACTGATTGCGGCGCTGGCAATGATCGGCCTGGTGCTCGTGCAGCACGGCAAGGGCGCCGACATGGGCGCGTCGTTCGGCAGCGGGGCTTCGGGCTCGCTGTTCGGCGCGACCGGCAGCGCGAATTTCCTGTCGCGCTCGACGGCCGTCGCGGCGACCATCTTCTTCGTGTCGACGCTGGCGCTGGCCTACATGGGCAGCCATCGCGACGGCGGCATCGGGTCCGGTCCGTCGGCGGGTGAGCTGCTGCTCGAGCGCGCCGCCAACCCGGCTGCGCCGGCCTCGGCTGCGGTGCTGCCTGGTGCCTCGATCGCTCCGCAAGCGGCGCCTTCGGCCGCTGCATCCGGCGCCTCGAACTGACAGAGCTGGGCGGCAAGCGCAAGCACCTCGATAAAATTGCTTTGGTTTCCTTTTGGAGCTCTGAAAGCACTATAGAATTCGAGGCTGTCTGAAGCGCAAACCGTCAAGACAAGGTCACTGAAAGGTGACCACAAGCCGACGTGGTGAAATTGGTAGACACGCTATCTTGAGGGGGTAGTGGCGAAAGCTGTGCGAGTTCGAGTCTCGCCGTCGGCACCAGAATAAATCGGCCTGCCATGGTCTTCGCGATCTAGCCGGAAAGCCGGATCGAAGGTGATCAAGCAGGTCGTAGGACTCTGGAAATCCCAGCGCACATCACGTGTGCGAATTTCCGGAGGACAAGGCGGGCGCGGTCCGTGAGCGATTGGATAATCGCTGGCGGCGCGCCCGTTGCTTTTGCCGAATCGTTGGTCGGCCCTGGCCCGCCAATCTTCGGTGACACGTCGGGAATTGGTTTTGCCGCGTCATGGCGGCAGTATCTAATCCCGGCCATACAACGAGAGCAAGTCGTGAGCCTGGAACAATACCTGCCCGTCATCCTTTTCATCCTGGTCGGTTGCGGAGTGGGTATCGCTCCGCAAGTGCTGGGCTTCCTGGCGGGCCCGCGTCGCCCTGACGCGGCAAAGAACAGCCCCTACGAGTGCGGCTTCGAGGCCTTCGAAGACGCGCGCATGAAGTTCGACGTGCGCTACTACCTCGTCGCCATCCTCTTCATCCTCTTCGATCTGGAAATCGCCTTCCTGTTCCCGTGGGCCGTCTCGCTGCGCGAGATCGGTCCGGCAGGCTTCTGGGCGATGATGCTCTTCCTGGGCATCCTGGTGGTGGGCTTCGCCTACGAATGGAAGAAGGGCGCGCTCGACTGGGAGTGACGACCCGATGGGCGGATCCGCGATGACGCGCCGGATCCGTGAATGCTTCAGGACACGGCGCCCGTTCAGGGCGCGTGTCCGTTAGGGAAGGGCAACGCGTCAACGCGGCGTTAGCGTGGCTTTCACGCAGCGCGCAGTCCGACGTGCCTTCTCCGCTGATCTCGAAAGATGGGAATTCGATATGGGTAACGAAGGCGTAATGAAGGAAGGCTTCATGACCACCCAGCTGGACAAGCTGGTGAACTGGTCCAAGACCGGTTCGTTGTGGCCGATGACCTTCGGTCTTGCCTGCTGCGCGGTCGAGATGATGCACGCGGGCGCCGCCCGCTACGACATCGACCGTTTCGGCATGCTGTTCCGTCCCAGTCCGCGCCAGTCCGATCTGATGATCGTGGCCGGCACGCTGTGCAACAAGATGGCGCCGGCGCTGCGCAAGGTCTACGACCAGATGGCCGAGCCGCGCTGGGTGCTCTCGATGGGCAGCTGCGCCAACGGCGGCGGCTACTACCACTACAGTTATTCGGTCGTGCGCGGCTGCGACCGCATCGTCCCGGTCGACGTCTATGTCCCGGGCTGTCCGCCGACCGCCGAAGCGCTGCTCTACGGCATCCTGCAGCTGCAGGCCAAGATCCGCCGCGAGAACACCATCGCTCGCTGAGCAGAAGCAGGCAGACCTCATGACCATCAAACTCGACACCCTGCAGGCGGCCCTGCACAGCGTGCTGGGCGACCAGATCGTCGCGTTCAAGCGCGAGCTGGGTGAAATCACGATCACCGTCGCGGCCAAGGACTACTTCAACGTCGCCAAGCTGCTGCGCGACCACTCGGAGCTGCGCTTCGAGCAGCTGATCGACCTGTGCGGCGTGGACTACTCCGACTACAAGGACGGCGCCTACGAAGGCGCGCGTTTCGCGGTCGTCTCCCACCTGCTGTCGATCAACAAGAACTGGCGCGTGCGCGTCAAGGTCTTCGCGCCGGAAGACGACTTCCCGTCGGTCGCCGCCGTGACGCCGATCTGGAACGCCGCCAACTGGTTCGAGCGCGAAGCGTTCGACATGTACGGGATCATCTTCGAAGGCCATGAAGACCTGCGCCGCATCCTGACGGACTACGGTTTCATCGGCCACCCGATGCGCAAGGACTTCCCGGTGACGGGCCATGTCGAGATGCGTTACGACCCCGAGCAGAAGCGCGTGATCTACCAGCCGGTGACCATCGAGCCGCGCGAGATCACGCCGCGCGTGATCCGCGAAGACAACTACGGGGGCCTGTGAGCATGCCAGCCGAAATCAAGAACTACACCCTGAACTTCGGACCCCAGCATCCGGCCGCGCACGGCGTGCTGCGCCTGGTGCTGGAGCTGGACGGGGAAGTGATCCAGCGCGCCGATCCGCACATCGGCCTGCTGCACCGCGGCACCGAGAAGCTGGCCGAGACCAAGACCTTCATCCAGTCGCTGCCCTACATGGACCGCCTCGACTACGTGTCGATGATGTCCAACGAGCACGCGTACTGCCTGGCCATCGAGAAGATGCTCGGCCTGGAAGTGCCGGAGCGCGCGCAGTACATCCGTGTGATGTTCGGCGAGCTGACCCGCATCCTGAACCACCTGCTCTGGCTGGGCGCGCACGGCATCGACTGCGGCGCGATGAACATCCTCATCTACTGCTTCCGCGAGCGTGAGGACATCTTCGACATGTACGAGGCGGTCTCGGGCGCGCGCATGCACGCGGCCTACTTCCGTCCGGGCGGCGTGTACCGCGACCTGCCGGACTCGATGCCGCAGTACAAGGTCAGCAAGATCAAGAACCAGAAGGCGATCGACAAGCTCAACGAGAACCGCCAGGGCTCGCTGCTGGACTTCATCGAGGACTTCTGCAACCGCTTCCCGGCCAACGTCGACGACTACGAGACGCTGCTGACCGACAACCGCATCTGGAAGCAGCGCACGGTCGGCATCGGCGTCGTGACGCCCGAGCGCGCGCTCAACCTGGGCCTGACCGGCCCGATGCTGCGCGGCTCCGGCATCGCGTGGGACACGCGCAAGACGCAGCCGTACGACGTGTACGGCAGGATGGACTTCGACATCCCGGTCGGCACCAACGGCGACACCTACGACCGCTACTGCGTGCGCGTCGAGGAGATGCGCCAGTCCAACCGCATCGTGCAGCAGTGCGTGAAGTGGCTGAAGGCGAATCCGGGTCCGGTCATCACCGACAACCACAAGGTCGCTCCTCCGAGCCGCGTGGCGATGAAGACCAGCATGGAAGAGCTGATCCACCACTTCAAGCTGTTCACCGAAGGTTTCCGCGTCCCCGAGGGCGAGGCCTACGCATCGGTCGAGCACCCGAAGGGCGAGTTCGGCATCTACCTGATCAGCGACGGCGCCAACAAGCCGTACCGGCTGAAGATCCGCGCGCCGGGGTATTCGCACCTGGCCGCGCTGGACGAGATGGCCCGCGGACACATGATTGCCGACGCGGTGGCCGTGATCGGCACGATGGACATCGTGTTCGGTGAAATTGACCGTTGAGTGGTGACCGCATGAGCAGCACTGAAATTGTGAGCACCGGGTTCGTGTTGAGCGAGGCCACCGCGGCCCGCTTCGCGCGCGAAGTCGCGAAGTACCCGGCCGAGCAGGCGCAGTCGGCCGTGATGGCCTGCCTGTCCATCGTCCAGCAGGAGCAGGGCTTCGTGTCCCGCGAGGCGGAAGACGCGATCGCGCAGTACCTCGGCATGCCGGCGATCGCCGTCTACGAGGTCACGACCTTCTACAACATGTACAACCAGCGCAAGCTGGGCCTGTTCAAGCTGAACGTCTGCACCAACCTGCCGTGCCAGCTGCGCGACGGCCAGAAGGCGCTGGACCACCTGTGCTCGAAGCTGGGCGTCGAGGCCGGCGGCACGACCGCCGACGGCGTCTTCACCGTGCAGCAGAGCGAGTGCCTGGGCGCCTGCGCCGACTCGCCGGTGATGCTGGTGAACGACCGCCAGATGCTGAGCTTCATGAGCGCCGAGCGTCTGGATGAGCTGGTGGATGCGCTCAGAGCGCACCACGCAGCGAACAAGAACTGAGGGACCTGGACGATGACCAACATCGCGAACATCGACCTCTCGAAGTGGCAGGCCACGGGTGCCGAGACCTGCTTCCACGACCGCAACATCACCCCGCAGATCTACGCGGGCCTCGATGGCAAGAACTGGTCGCTGAAGGATTACGAGGCGCGCGGCGGCTACCAGGCCCTGCGCAAGATCCTCGCCCAGGGCGAGGGTCAGGGCATGACCTCCGACCAGGTCATCGCCGAAGTGAAGGCTTCCGGCCTGCGCGGCCGCGGCGGCGCGGGCTTCCCGACCGGCCTGAAGTGGAGCTTCATGCCGCGCCAGTTCCCGGGCGCGAAGTACCTGGTCTGCAACAGCGACGAGGGTGAGCCGGGGACCTGCAAGGACCGCGACATCCTGATGTTCAACCCGCACATCGTCATCGAAGGCATGGCGATCGCGGCGTTCGCGATGGGCATCAAGGTCGGCTACAACTACATCCACGGCGAGATCTTCGAGGTGTACGAACGCTTCGAAGCCGCGCTGGAAGAGGCCCGCGCGGCCGGCTACCTGGGCGACAACATCCTGGGCAGCAACTTCAGCTTCCAGCTGCACGGCCACCACGGATTCGGCGCCTACATCTGCGGCGAGGAAACCGCGCTGCTGGAATCGCTCGAAGGCAAGAAGGGCCAGCCGCGCTTCAAGCCGCCGTTCCCGGCCTCGTTCGGCCTGTACGGCAAGCCGACGACCATCAACAACACCGAGACCTTCGCGGCGGTGCCCTGGATCATCCGCAACGGCGGCCAGGCCTACCTCGAAGTCGGCAAGCCCAACAACGGAGGCACCAAGATCTTCTCGATCTCCGGCGACGTCGAGCGTCCGGGCAACTACGAGATCCCCCTGGGCACCTCGTTCGAGAAGCTGCTGGAGCTCGCCGGCGGCGTGCGCGGCGGCCGCAAGCTCAAGGCGGTCATCCCCGGCGGCTCGTCCGCCCCGGTGCTGCCCGCCGACGTCATGATGCAGTGCACGATGGACTATGACTCCATCGCCAAGAACGGCTCAATGCTGGGTTCGGGCGCGGTCATCGTGATGGACGAGACCCGCTGCATGGTCACCAGCCTGCTGCGCCTGTCCTACTTCTACGCGCACGAGTCCTGCGGCCAGTGCACGCCCTGCCGCGAAGGCACGGGCTGGATGCACCGCGTGATCGAGCGCATCGCCCACGGCAAGGGCCGCGTCGAGGACATCGACCTGCTGAACTCCGTGGCCGACAACATCCAGGGCCGCACCATCTGCGCGCTGGGCGACGCCGCGGCGATGCCGGTGCGCGCGATGCTGAAGCACTTCAAGGGCGAGTTCATCGCGATGATCGAACAGGCCCAGCAGAACAAGGCGCCCGCCGCGTCGTCCCCGTCCGCCACGGCGAAGTCGCCGGCGCACGCCTGATCGGAGCCGCTGAGAAGAACTATGGTTGAAATCGAACTCGACGGCCAGAAGGTCGAAGTGCCCGAAGGCAGCATGGTGATGCATGCCGCCGAGAAGGCCGGCGCATACATCCCGCACTTCTGCTATCACAAGAAGCTGAGCATCGCGGCCAACTGCCGCATGTGCCTGGTGGACGTGGAGAAGGCGCCCAAGCCGCTGCCCGCCTGCGCCACGCCGGTGACGCAAGGCATGATCGTGCGCACCAAGAGCGAGAAAGCCATCAAGGCCCAGCAGGGCGTGATGGAGTTCCTGCTGATCAATCACCCGCTGGACTGCCCCATCTGCGACCAGGGCGGCGAATGCCAGCTGCAGGATCTGGCCGTCGGTTACGGCGCCAGCGCCTCGCGCTACTCGGAAGAGAAGCGCGTGGTGTTCCACAAGAACGTCGGCCCGCTGATCTCGATGGAAGAGATGAGCCGCTGCATCCACTGCACGCGCTGCGTCCGCTTCGGCCAGGAGATCTCCGGCGTGATGGAGCTGGGCATGGCGCACCGCGGCGAGCACAGCGAGATCCAGACCTTCGTCGGCCGCACCGTGGACTCGGAGCTGTCGGGCAACATGATCGACATCTGCCCGGTGGGCGCGCTGACCAGCAAGCCCTTCCGCTACAGCGCCCGCACCTGGGAACTGTCGCGTCGCAAGAGCGTCAGCCCGCATGACTCGACCGGCGCGAACCTGATCGTCCAGGTGAAGAACAACGAAGTGATGCGCGTCGTCCCGCTGGAGAACGAAGCCGTCAACGAGTGCTGGATCGCCGACCGCGACCGCTTCTCCTACGAAGCGCTGAACGGCGACGAACGCCTGACCACGCCGATGCTGAAGCAGGGCGGCGAGTGGAAGCCGGTCGACTGGACCACCGCGCTCGAGTACGTCGCCAACGGCCTGAAGCAGGTCAAGACGGAGAAGGGCGGCGCGTCCATCGCCGCGCTGGGCTCGGAGCACAGCACCGTCGAGGAACTGCACCTGCTGGCGCAACTGGTGCGCGGCCTGGGCAGCGAGAACATCGACACGCAGCTGCGCGTCGCCGACCCGGCGCTGCGTGCCGCGGACGGCAAGGCGCTGTGGCTGGGCACGTCGATCGCGTCGCTGTCGCAACTGGACCGCGCCTTCGTCGTCGGCTCGTCGCTGCGCAAGGACCACCCGCTGTTCGCGCAGCGCCTGCGTCAGGCCGCCCGCCGCGGTGCGCAGATCCTGTCGCTGGCCGGTTCGGTCGAAGACTGGAAGATGCCGGTCGCCGCTGCGATCACCGCTGCGCCGTCGACCTGGGTCGCTGAGCTGGCCAACGTCGCCGCCGCCATCGGCGCGGCGAAGGGCGTCAGCGCTCCCGCGTCCGGCAATGCGACCGACGCCGCCAAGGCGATCGCCGACACGCTGCTGTCGGGCGAGCGCAAGGCCGTGCTGATCGGCAACGCCGCGATCCAGCATCCGCAAGCCGCCACGCTGCTGTCGCTGGCGAACTGGATCGGCGAGCAGACCGGCGCCACCGTCGGCGTGCTGTCGGCCGCCGCGAACAGCGTCGGCGCGCAGCTCGTCAACGCGCGTCCGGGGCAGGGCGGTCGCACGGCAGCCCAGCTGCTGAACGACCAGCCGGCCAAGGCGCTGCTGCTGCTCAACACCGATCCGGTGCTGGACGGCGCGAACGCCGCCGCCGCCAAGAAGGCGATCAACGCGGCCGAGATGGTCGTCGTCCTGACGCCGTTCAAGACCGGCCCGGTGGTCGAGTTCGCCGACGTGCTGCTGCCGATGGCCCCGTTCACCGAGACTTCGGGCAGCTTCGTCAACGCGGAAGGCCGCCTGCAGAGCTTCGTCGGCGTGGCCAAGGCCCGCGGCGAGACCCGTCCGGGCTGGAAGATCCTGCGCGTGCTGGGCAACCTGCTGAGCCTGCAGGGCTTCGACTTCGACAGCTCCGAGCAGGTCCGCACCGCGGCGCTGGGCTCGTCGCTGGACCTGGCGAACCGCCTGGGCAACGCGGTGTCGGCGCAGTCCGCCGCCGCAGCGCCCGTGCAAGCGGCGCAAGGCCTGGAACGCCTGACGACGGTGCCGATCTACGCGACCGACGCGCTGGTGCGCCGCGCCACCTCGCTGCAGCTGACCCGCGACGGCCGTGATGCGGCGATCGCTTCGCTGCCGCAGGCGCTGTGGGCCGAACTCGGCCTGGCCGAGAAGGGTGCGCAGGTGCGCGTGACGCAGGACGGCGGCGAGGCCGTGCTGGCCGCGCAACTGGACGCATCGCTGCCCGCGACCGTGGTGCGCATTCCCGCCGGCATCCCCGAGACCGCCGCGCTGGGCGCGTTCACCGGCGCGATCGCCGTGACCAAGGCCTGAGGACGAGACGACGATGGAAAACTTCTATAACGCCGGCGCCTCGCTGCTGGGAGGTGTGGTCTGGCCGGTGGTCTGGAGCGTGCTCAAGATCATCGCCGTGCTGCTGCCGCTGCTGGGCTGCGTCGCCTACCTGACGCTGTGGGAACGCAAGGCCATCGGCTGGTCGCAGATCCGTCCGGGTCCGAACCGTGTCGGTCCGCTGGGCCTGCTGACGCCGATCGCCGACGCCGTGAAGCTGATCTTCAAGGAGATCATCGTCCCGAGCGCCGCGAACAAGGGCCTGTTCTTCCTCGGCCCGATCATGACCATCATGCCGGCGCTGGCCGCCTGGGCGGTCGTGCCCTTCGGCCCCGGCGCCGCGATCGCCGACGTCAACGCCGGCCTGCTGTTCCTGATGGCCATCACCTCGCTCGAGGTCTACGGCGTGATCATCGCGGGCTGGGCCTCGAACTCGAAGTACGCCTTCCTGGGCGCGCTGCGCGCCTCGGCACAGATGGTCTCGTACGAGATCGCGATGGGCTTCTGCCTGGTCGTCGTGCTGATGGTGACCGGCTCGATGAACGTCAGCGCCATCGTGATGAGCCAGGAGCAGGGCTGGTTCGCGTCCCACGGCGTGAACATCCTGTCCTGGAACTGGCTGCCGCTGCTGCCGATCTTCCTGGTGTACTTCATCTCCGGCCTGGCCGAGACGAACCGCCACCCCTTCGACGTCGTCGAAGGCGAATCGGAAATCGTGGCCGGTCACATGATCGAGTACTCGGGCATGTCGTTCGCGATGTTCTTCCTGGCCGAGTACGCCAACATGATCCTGGTGTCGGCCCTCGCGGTGCTGATGTTCCTGGGCGGCTGGTCGGCCCCGGTGTCCTGGAGCCTGTTCGGCCTCGACACCCCCGCGTGGATCCAGCACTCGATGGCGTTCTGGAACTGGTTCTGGCTGTTCGCCAAGACCTTCTTCGTCGTGACCTGCTTCCTGTGGGTGCGCGCCACGTTCCCCCGCTATCGCTATGACCAGATCATGCGTCTGGGCTGGAAGATCTTCATCCCCATCACGCTGATCTGGCTGGTGGTCGTGGGTCTGTGGATCCAGTCGCCGTTCAATATCTGGAAGTAATCCGAGGTATCCGCTGTGATCAAGGACCTAGTCAAGAGCTTCATGCTCACCGAGCTGCTGAAGGGCATGGCCCTCACCGGCCGGCATTTCCTCTCGAAGAACATCACGGTGCAGTTCCCGGAAGAGAAGACCCCGCTGTCTCCTCGCTTCCGCGGTCTGCACGCGCTGCGCCGGTACGAGAACGGTGAAGAGCGCTGCATCGCCTGCAAGCTGTGCGAGGCCGTGTGCCCCGCCATGGCGATCACGATCGAATCCGAGGTGCGCGCGGACGGCTCGCGCCGCACCACGCGCTACGACATCGACCTGACCAAGTGCATCTTCTGCGGCTTCTGCGAAGAGAGCTGCCCGGTCGACTCCATCGTCGAGACCGACATCTTCGAATACCACGGCGAGAAGCGCGGCGACCTGTACTTCACCAAGGAGATGCTCCTGGCGGTGGGGGACCGGTACGAGCCGCAGATCGCAGCCAGCAAGGAGGCCGACGCCAAGTACCGCTGACCGGTCGCGCGGTCTGCTCCACCTCGCCGACAGGGGAGGGGAGAGGACCGCGACCGGCGGCCTGCTTGCAGGACATCGCATGGATATCACTACCGCGCTCTTCTACGTTTTCTCGGCCGTGCTGCTGGGCTCCGCCGTCCGTGTCATCACGGCCAAGAGCACCGTGCACTCGGCCCTGTTCCTGATCCTGTCCTTCTTCAGCGCCTCCTGTCTGTGGATGCTGCTGAAGGCGGAGTTCCTGGCCATCACGCTGGTGCTGGTCTACATCGGCGCCGTGATGGTGCTGTTCCTGTTCGTCGTGATGATGCTGGACTTCGAGTCCACCGCCGTGCGCGAGAGCATCTGGAAGCACCTGCCGGTGGCCAGCCTCGTCGGCGCGGTCATCGCGCTGGAGATCGCGGCCGTGCTGATGGGCGGCTTCCGCGGCGTCGAGAACGCGCCGGAGATCCCCAACATGGCGCAGCTGGGCAACACCAAGCTGCTGGGCATCGAGATCTACACCAACTACCTGTTCCCGGTGCAGATCGCCGCGGTGCTGCTGCTGGTGGGGATCATCGCGGCGATCGCGCTGACCTTGCGCGGCCGCAAGGACTCGCGTCACCAGGACGCCTCGCAGCAGGTGCGCGTGAAGAAGGCGGACCGCCTGCGCATCGTCAAGGTCGCCCCGACCGTCGAAGCGCCGTCCCTGCCGGCGGCTGACAAGAACGAAGGAGCCGCGTGATGGGTGCGCTGAGCCTGAACCATTTCCTGATCCTGGGCGCGTTCCTGTTCGCGCTGTCGGTGATCGGCATCTTCCTGAACCGCAAGAACCTGATCGTGCTGCTGATGGCCATCGAGCTGATGCTGCTGGCGGTCAACATGAACTTCGTGGCGTTCTCGCACTACCTGGGCGACATGGCCGGCCAGGTGTTCGTGTTCTTCATCCTCACCGTGGCGGCCGCCGAGTCGGCCATCGGCCTGGCGATCCTGGTCGTGCTGTTCCGCAACCGCAGCAGCATCGACGTGGAAGAGCTGGACGCCCTGAAGGGCTGACGAGCGTCAGGAAGCGAGAAAAACAATGTCTGCAACACTCTCTCAGAACATGCTGCTGGCGGTGCCCCTGGCGCCGCTCGCCGGCGCCATCGTGGCGGGCCTGTTCGGCAAGCAGGTGGGCCGCCGCGGCGCCCACGTGGTGACCATCCTCGGCGTGCTGGTGGCGCTGATCATCTCGGTGATCACGCTGCAGGCCGTGCTGGAAGGCGCGCGCTTCAACCAGACCGTCTACGAGTGGATGGTGCTGGGCGGCCTGAAGATGGAAGTCGGCTTCATGATCGACGGCCTGTCCGCGATGATGATGTGCGTGGTGACCTTCGTCTCGCTGATGGTGCACATCTACACCATCGGCTACATGGAGGAAGACCCCGGCTACCAGCGCTTCTTCAGCTACATCTCGTTGTTCACCTTCAGCATGCTGATGCTGGTGATGTCCAACAACATGCTGCAGCTGTTCTTCGGCTGGGAAGCGGTGGGCCTGGTGTCCTACCTGCTGATCGGCTTCTGGTACACGAAGCCCACGGCGATCTTCGCCAACATGAAGGCCTTCCTGGTGAACCGGGTCGGCGACTTCGGCTTCATCCTGGGCATCGGCCTGCTGGTGGCCTACGGCGGTTCGCTGAACTACACCGAGACCTTCGCCAAGTCGGCGGAACTGGCCAAGATCGGCTTCGCCAATCCCTTCGGCGCCGAGCCGTGGATGATGCTGAGCGTGGCCTGCATCTGCCTGTTCATCGGCGCGATGGGCAAGTCGGCGCAGTTCCCGCTGCACGTGTGGCTGCCGGACTCGATGGAAGGCCCGACCCCGATCTCGGCGCTGATCCACGCGGCGACGATGGTGACGGCCGGCATCTTCATGGTGTCGCGCTTCAGCCCGCTGTTCGAGCTGTCCGACACGGCGCTGAGCTTCGTGCTGGTGATCGGCTCCATCACGGCGCTGTTCATGGGCTTCCTGGGCATCATCCAGAACGACATCAAGCGCGTCGTCGCGTATTCCACGCTCTCGCAGCTGGGCTACATGACGGTGGCGCTGGGCGCCTCGGCCTACTCGGTGGCGGTGTTCCACCTGATGACGCACGCGTTCTTCAAGGCGCTGCTGTTCCTGGGCGCAGGCTCCGTGATCATCGGCATGCACCATGACCAGGACATCCGCAACATGGGCGGCCTGCGCAAGTACATGAAGGTGACCTGGATCACCTCGCTGCTGGGCTCGCTGGCGCTGATCGGCACGCCGTTCTTCTCGGGCTTCTACTCGAAGGACTCCATCATCGAAGCCGTGCACGCCTCGCATCTGCCGGGCGCGAGCTTCGCGTACTTCGCGGTGGTGGCCGGCGTCTTCGTGACGGCGTTCTACAGCTTCCGGATGTACTTCCTGGTCTTCCACGGCAAGGAGAACTTCCACCACAAGCCGTTCCCGGGCGAGCACGACCACCACGATGATCACGATGACCATCACGGTGACGCGCACGACCACACCCCGCATGAGTCGAAGTGGGTGGTGACGGTGCCGCTGGTGCTGCTGGCGATCCCGTCGGTGCTGATCGGTTTCTTCACGATCAAGCCGATGCTGCACGGCGACTTCTTCAAGGACTCGATCTTCGTGAACCACGAGGTCCATCACGCGATGAGCGAGCTGGGCGAGGAGTTCCACGGCGCCGTCGCGATGGCGGTGCACAGCCTGCAGACGCTGCCGCTGTGGCTGGCGGTGGCCGGCGTGGCCGTGGCCTACTGGTTCTACATGATCAGCCCGGCCATCCCGGCCGCGATCGCGCGCATCTTCCGCCCGATCGTGACGATCCTCGAGAACAAGTACTACATGGACTGGTTCAACGAGAACGTGCTGGCCCGCGGCGCGCGCGCGCTCGGATCCGGCCTGTGGAAGGCGGGGGACCAGGCCGTCATCGACGGCGTGCTGATCAACGGCTCGGCGCGCACGGTGGGCGGTGTCGCCGGCCTGGTGCGGCTGGTCCAGACCGGCCACCTCTACTGGTACGCGCTGGTGATGATCCTGGGTGTCGTCGGTCTGATGACCTGGCAGCTGTGGCCTTACATGGGGCCCCAATTCAAGGCCCTGTTCGGCCTCTGACGCGGGCGGAGAATAAGAATGTTGCTAAGTCTCTCCATCTGGCTGCCCATCGTCTGCGGTGGCCTCCTGCTCGCGCTCGGGCGCGACAACAACGCCGGCGCGGTGCGCTGGATGGCGCTGGTCGGCGCCGTGCTGTCCTTCCTGGTGACGCTGCCGCTGATCAGCGGTTTCGACACCTCGACGGCGGCGATGCAGTTCGTCGAGGTCGCGACCTGGATCCCGCGCTTCAACATCCACTACCACCTGGGCGTGGACGGCATCTCGATGTGGTTCGTCCCGCTGACGGCCTTCATCTCGATCATCGTGGTGATCGCGGCCTGGGAAGTGATCGACACGCGGGTGCACCAGTACATGGGCGCCTTCCTGATCCTGTCGGGCCTGATGATCGGCGTGTTCTGCGCGCTTGACGGCATGCTGTTCTACGTGTTCTTCGAGGCCACGCTGATCCCGATGTACATCATCATCGGCGTCTGGGGCGGCCCTCGTCGCGTGTACGCGGCCTTCAAGTTCTTCCTGTACACGCTGGCCGGCTCGCTGCTGATGCTGATCGCGCTGCTGTACCTGTACAGCCAGTCGGGCAGCTTCGAGATCCTGCTGTGGCACAAGCTGCCGCTGCCGATGTCGGCGCAGACACTGCTGTTCTTCGCGTTCTTCGCGGCCTTCGCGGTGAAGGTCCCGATGTGGCCGGTGCACACGTGGTTGCCGGACGCCCACGTCGAGGCGCCGACCGGCGGCTCGGTGGTCCTGGCGGCCATCATGCTGAAGCTGGGCGCCTACGGCTTCCTGCGCTTCTCGCTGCCGATCGCGCCTGACGCCGCGCGCCACTACGACTGGTTCATCATCGGCCTGTCGCTGATCGCGGTGATCTACATCGGCCTGGTGGCCATGGTCCAGCGCGACATGAAGAAGCTGGTGGCCTACTCGTCGGTCGCCCACATGGGCTTCGTGACCCTGGGCTTCTTCATCTTCAACGAGCTGGGCATCGCCGGCGGCCTGGTGCAGATGATCTCGCACGGCTTCGTGTCGGGCGCGATGTTCCTGTGCATCGGCGTCCTGTACGACCGCGTGCACTCGCGTGAGATCGCCGACTACGGCGGCGTCGTCAACACGATGCCCAAGTTCGCGGCGCTGGCGGTGTTCTTCGGCATGGCCAACTGCGGCCTGCCGGCGACGGCCGGTTTCGTGGGCGAGTGGATGGTGATCCTGGGCGCCGTCGGCCACAACTTCTGGATCGGCCTGCTGGCGGCCACGGCGCTGATCTTCGGCGCGGCCTACACGCTGTGGATGATCAAGCGCGTCTACTTCGGCGCGGTGACCAACGACAACGTCCGCAACCTGACCGACATCAACGGCCGCGAGTTCCTGATGCTGGGCGTGCTGGCGATCGCGACGCTCTACATGGGCGTGTACCCGAAGCCGTTCACCGACGTGATGCATCAATCCGTCGACGCGCTGCTCAAGCACGTCGCGGTGTCCAAGATCCAATAAGGGCCCAACACAATGAACGACATGAACTGGGTCGCGGTCTATCCCGAAATCCTGTTGCTGGCGCTGGCCTGCGTGGTCGCGCTGGTGGACCTGTTCGTCACCGATCCGCGCCGCACGACGACCTACTGGCTGACGCAGCTCAGCCTGGCGGTGGTCGGCGTGATGCACTTCGCCGCGATGGGCGACGCGCCCACCGAGACGATGCAGGGCATGCTGGTCGTGGACCCGCTGAGCCACCTGCTGAGCGGCGTCAGCGCCGTCGCGCTGATCATCACGCTGGTCTACGCGCGTCCGTACGCGGAGTCGCGCGACATCCTCAAGGGCGAGCTGTTCACGCTCAGCCTGCTGGTGCTGCTGGGCGTCAACGTGATGGTAGCGGCCAACAACTTCCTGACCACCTACCTGGGTCTGGAGCTGATGAGCCTGTCGCTGTACGCGCTGACGGCGCTGCGTCGCGATCACACGATCTCGACCGAAGCCGCGATGAAGTACTTCGTGCTGGGCGCGCTGGCCTCGGGCTTCCTGCTGTACGGCCTGTCGATGATGTACGGCGCCACGGGCTCGCTGTCGATCCCGCGCGTGTTCGAGGTCATCTCGACCGGCACCGTCAACAAGGGCGTGCTGGTGCTGGGCGTGGTCTTCGTCGTGGCCGGCCTGGGCTTCAAGCTGGGCGCCGCGCCGTTCCACATGTGGGTGCCGGACGTCTACCAGGGCGCGCCCACGGCCGCGACGCTGCTGATCGGCGGCGCGCCCAAGCTGGCCGCGCTGGGCATGACGCTGCGTCTGCTGGTGGAAGGCATGCTGCCGCTGGCGACCGACTGGCAGCAGATGATGCTGGTGATGGCGGTGGCCTCGCTGGTCGTGGGCAACCTGGCCGCGATCGCGCAGAGCAACCTCAAGCGGATGCTGGCCTACTCGACGATCTCGCAGATGGGCTTCGTCGTGCTGGGTCTGGCCTCGGGCGTGGTGAACGGTCAGCCGGACATGCACGCGCTGAACGCCTACAGCTCGGCCATGTTCTACGCGATCAGCTACGTGCTGACGACGCTGGGCAGCTTCGGCCTGATCATGCTGCTGGCGCGCCAGGGCTTCGAGTCCGAGCAGATCAGCGATCTGGCCGGCCTGTTCAAGCGCAGCCCGTGGTTCGCCTTCGTGATGGCGATCTACATGTTCTCGCTGGCCGGCATCCCGCCGATGGTGGGCTTCTACGGCAAGCTGGCGGTGCTGCAGGCGATGGTCACGACGGGTCAGTCGCTCTACATCTGGCTGGCCGTGATCGCGGTGCTGCTGTCGCTGGTCGGCGCGTTCTACTACCTGCGTGTCGTGAAGGTCATGTTCTTCGATGAACCGACCGATCACAGCCCGGTGACGGCGCCCGCGGACGCCCGCGTGGTGATGTCGCTGAACGGCGCCGCGGTGCTGGTGCTGGGCCTGGTGCCGAGCGGTCTGCTGGCGCTGTGCACGCAGGCCGTCGTCCGCGCGCTGGCGCACTGATCGTCCCCCGGAGAGCACGACCATGGATCAAGGCGTTTCAGTCTGGATGGTGCTGGTGGTCGCGCTCGTCGCGGCCAACCTGCCGTACTTGAGTTCGCGCATCCTGCTGGTCGGGCCGCGCCGCGATCCCAAGGCCGGCGGCTGGCGCCTGCTGGAACTGTTCCTGCTCGCGCTGGTGACGCTGGTCGTGGGCTTCGGCCTGGAGTCGACGCAAGGCCAGCGCTTCCCGCAAGGCTGGGAGTTCTACGCCGCCGCGCTGGCGATGTTCGTGACCTTGGGCTTCCCGGGTTTCGTGTGGCGCTACCTGCGCCGCTCGCGGGCCAAGGTGCGAGAGTTCGATGACGAAGAAGCTGCCTGAAGCCAACCGACCCGATGACGAGGGCGTGATCGGCATCCCGCCGGCCGCCCCTGGTGACGACGACGAGCATCTGCGCGAAACCCCGCTGGCGTCCGACTGGATCCTCCGGGGCAATTTTCTTCAGGTGAAGCGCGACCGCGTCGCGCTGCCCAATGGCCGGGAGGCCACGCGCGAGTACATCCGCCATTCGGGCGCCGCGGTGATCGTGCCGCTGTTCGACGACGGCCGCGTGCTGCTGGAACGCCAGTACCGCTATCCGCTGGGCCGCGTGGTGCTGGAGTTCCCCGCGGGCAAGCTGGATCCGGACGAGACGCCGCTGCGCTGCGCGATGCGCGAGCTGTTCGAGGAGACCGGCTTCCGCGCGCGCGAGTGGGCCTACGCCGGCGTGATGCACAACGCGATCGCCTACTCGGACGAACGCATCGAGATCTTCTTCGCCCGCGGCCTGATCGCCGGCGAACGCCGGCTCGACGACGAGGAGTTCCTCGACCTGCTGCCGGTGGCCGAGGACGAGCTCGACCGCATGGCCTTCGACGGCCGCATCACCGATGCGAAGACGCTGGTCTGCCTGCAATGGCTGCAGCGCTGGCGGGCCGGTGCATGGCCATTGGACTGGATGCCGGCGGACGAGGCGTCCAGCCGCTAGCATCGGTCCATCATGCTGGTACTGAACCTGGCCTGCGAGGCCGGCCATGCCTTTGAAGGCTGGTTCGCCTCCGCCACCGATTTCGAGTCGCAACAGGAGCGCGGTCTCCTGTGCTGCCCGCTGTGCAACAGCGCGTCCGTGCGGCGCATGCCGAGCGCGCCGCGGCTGAATCTCTCCTCGGCGGCCGAGCCGACGACGTCGAAGTCGTCGCGCGCGAGTGGATCGGAAACGTCGCCTTCGACCCCGTCGCTGCCTTTCGTGCCCTCGGGGCCGACCGTGCCGGACGGCGTGCCGCCGATCGCGATCGAGTTGCAGAAGCAGGTCCTGCAGGCCGTCCGCACGCTGATGGCCAAGACCGAGGACGTCGGCGACCGGTTCGCCACCGAGGCGCGCCGCATCCATTACGGCGAGGCCGAGGAGCGCGGCATCCGCGGCCGCGCGACGCCGGACGAGGCGCGCGAGCTTGCGGACGAGGGCATAGCCATCGTCGCACTGCCGGTGCCCGACGCGCTCAAGGAGCCGCAACACTAGCGGCCTCGGCCGCGCCGATGCGTGGTCGTGCCATCTCTCCGATGCTCGGCGACTGCCGCCGGGCGGCATCCGACAGGGCTGCGACGGCCTGGGCCAGCCCCAAGTCCCCGTCGTGGACGGCAGGGGACTGCTGCCTGGGCAGGTCGGTGTCGCACACCATGATCAGACGCTCCAGGCACGCCTGAGGCATCCGGCCTGCGAGCACCTGACGCGTCGCCCATTCGATGACGATCTTGACGAGACCGATGCCATTGCGGGACGACAGATAGGCGATACCGGGCGTGTCCCCGACGTTCCGGACCGTCAGCGTCCGCATCACGTCGGAGATGTCGACACGTCCGGAGACGATGCCACGCTCCAGGGTCTGCAAGTACCGTTCGAAAGATGCTCGCGCGTAGGCTGGGACCTGGCGTCTCATCCAGGTCGCGGCCTGGCTGTCTGGCAGCGTCGGGAACGTCAGCGCCCGCAGTGCGGCGTCTCCGAGCACGCGGGGCGCCACCGACTCCAGCCAGTCCGCGAAGACGGGCAGGCCGCCTGCGTCGACCTCACCCTGGGCGCGAAGCAGCATCGGAAGATCGCTGCGAAGGTCCGGATCGCCGACGTTGAACAGGTCGACCCAGTGGTCGTCTCGCATCGTGCCCGAGTGATGCAGACGTTCCAGCGCTGACAGCAGCGGCGAGAGCAGTTCCGGCTGCTTGAAGCCCGCCCAGGCCCATGCGTGCAGCGGGCCGTCGTGTCGCAGCAGCGCCCGGAATTCGTCCTGGGACAACATCCTCAGCGCCGGCTCCAGTCCCTCCATCAGGACGGAAGCCTCTCGCGCCTGTTGTGCCGCACCCATCCGCGACAGTGCCGCGACCGTCGAAGCGACACCCGCGCACAGCGGCACGGCCAGCTCCGGCCGCAGGAAGAAGAGGCCACGCGTCGCCTGGCCGGTGTCCGGATGCAGCCTCAGGTAGCGCCAGATCGCCGCGGCGGCCTCGGCGTCCAGCGTGGCCGGATCGACCGATTCAAGCCAGTCCTTGATGGACAACGGGCCTGGGCCGATGCCGGCCCGTTGCGCTGTTGCCGTGTCCAGAAACCAGGACGCAGGCAATGAGTCGATGAGCCCGGCAGACAATCGCGGCAGCAGGTCGACCAGGAACCGTTGTCGAAGCGGCTCAGGGAGCCAGGGCAGAGGCGGCCTCGGATCGGGACACGCCTGCCAGGTCTCAAGCATGTCGCACAACCGCCGCGATGTGGCGGGTTGATGCTCCTCGACGCCGGCATCGCCGAGCAGGAGCTCATCCAGCGCCTCATCCACCACCCGCCAGACGACGCGGGACGGTCCGTTGCCCACGGTCAGCAACGGGCGCACTTCGGCGGGTCCGACCAGTTTCTGGCTTGCCGCGTGGCGGCGGATGTCGATGGCGATCAGGCCCGCGTCGTCGATCAGCCGTGGCAAGGCATCGTCATCCAGTTCCATGAAACTGGTGACGTTCAGCGAACCGAATCTCAGGCTGGCCTTGGCCACTTCCTCGTTGAGGATGGCCAACTGCCGCGTGTCGTTCGCCAGATCGACAGGACCCCTGATGCGATCGAGGAATGCCGCGTGCACGATGCCCAGGCACTCTTCCGCCAGCAATCGGGCCAGATGGGCTGGCGTCAACTCCCGCTCGATGGCCTCGCGGCATCGAGCGACGTCGGGAGACTCCGCCAGCCGCAAGCTGCGTGACGAGAACTGGTGCCGCAGCGTCAGCCCCAACTGCAGCGGCGGGCGACGCAGCGCCTTCCGCACACGGGCCACGCCGTGCACATCCGGTGATTCGCCATTGAACTGGCGGCACTCACGAACGATGAGCGCATCGCGACTCTGCTCAAAGACGCGCGCGTACTCGGTCCGGAGTCCCCCTCCATAGCCGCGAAGGGGCGTCAGCGCAACCCGAAGTTCTTCCGACAGGCGGGTGCCGCAGGTCTTCCCTATCCCGTCCGCCAGGTTCTCCAAGGCGATGCAGCGCCGCTCGGTCGGAACCAGATCGTTCGTGATCGCCTGCGCCAGTGCCCGCAGATGTTGGCGGCCCTCGACCAGCACGTCCCACCAGAAGGGCGCGACGTAGTCGGCGTCCAGCCGCTGCGGCAGGGCCGCCAGTCTCGACGCCGCATCGGGGCGGCAGTGCTCGCGCGCGTATCGGGCCAGGAGGGAGAGATCGCTCCGCATGGCCTGCAGGAGGGCTTCTCCTTCAGCGCTCTCGAGATAGGTCAGCGCACCGCTTCTCAACGCATCCATTTGCGGCTCGGTCAGCGCCGGGGCGTCCTCGGCGGCCGGGGACGCCGTCCCGGCGTCCAGGAGGCCGTCCCGGAAACCGATCGTGTCCTGGAGATCGACCGACGAAAGAGAGAAAGGAATCATGGAAGGGTTGCGGACAAAGCCGTACGGATGTGGAATGGGTCCGTACTCATCAAGGGAGATCCGGTTCATGAAGACTTTCCGTTTGTTGACCTGTGCCGTGGCGGTGACCGCGTCTCTCGCTTTCGGGCCGATCGCACCGTCCTTCGCCGCCTCCGCCGCGCCGGTGGCCGCGCAGAACGGCATGGTGGTGACCGCGCAGCA
The DNA here is from genome assembly GCF_001653795.1 of Mitsuaria sp. 7. Classification (NCBI taxonomy): domain Bacteria; kingdom Pseudomonadati; phylum Pseudomonadota; class Betaproteobacteria; order Burkholderiales; family Sphaerotilaceae; genus Roseateles; species Mitsuaria sp. 7. Next base: position 2,254,404 of record NZ_CP011514.1, on the reverse strand, counting down.
CCTCGCCACGCGGGTCGGCGTCGACGTGCTGAAGGACGGCGGCAATGCCGTCGATGCCGCGGTGGCGGTGGGCTACGCGCTCGCGGTCGTGTACCCGGCGGCGGGCAACCTCGGCGGCGGCGGGTTCATGACGATCCAGCTGGCCGACGGCCGCAAGACCTTCCTCGACTTCCGCGAGAAGGCGCCGCTGGCCGCGACGGCCAACATGTACCTCGACAAGGACGGCAACGTCATCAAGGGCCTGAGCACGCACGGGCACCTCGCGGTGGGCGTGCCGGGGACGGTCTCGGGCATGGAGTACGCGCGGGAGAAGTACGGCACGATGAAGCGTCCCGCGCTGATCGCGCCGGCGATCGCGCTGGCGGACCGCGGCTTCGCGCTGGACCAGGGCGACGTCGACATGTTCCAGACGGCCACGAAGGACTTCATGGCCGACCCGGCCTCGGGCGCGATCTTCCTGAACAAGGGCAAGCCCTTCCAGGCCGGCGACAAGCTCGTGCAGAAGGATCTGGCGAAGACGCTGCGCGAGATCGGCAACAAGGGCACGGACGGCTTCTACAAGGGCTGGGTGGCCAAGGCGCTGGTCGGGTCCAGCCAGGCGGGCAAGGGCATCCTGACGCAGGCCGACCTCGACCAGTACAAGACGCGCGAGCTGCCGCCGGTCGAATGCGACTACCGCGGCTACCACGTCGTCTCCGCGCCGCCGCCGAGCTCGGGCGGCGTGATCATCTGCGAGATGCTCAACATCCTCGAGGGCTACCCGCTGCGGCAGCTCGGCTGGGGATCGGCGCAGGGCGCGCACTACCAGATCGAGGCGATGCGCCATGCCTACGTGGATCGCAACAGCACGCTGGGCGATCCGGACTTCGTGAAGAACCCGCTGCAGCGGCTGCTGGACAAGGGCTACGCGGCCAAGCTGCGCGCCGCGATCGATCCGGCGAAGGCGGGCGTGTCGATGGACATCAAGCCCGGCGTGGCGCCGCACGAGGGCAGCAACACGACGCACTACTCGATCGCGGACAAGTGGGGCAACGCGGTGTCGGTGACCTACACGCTGAACGACTGGTTCGGCGCGAAGGTCACGGCGGCGAAGACCGGCGTGCTGCTCAACAACGAGATGGACGACTTCACCTCCAAGATCGGCGTGCCCAACATGTACGGCCTGGTGCAGGGCGAGGCGAACGCGATCGCGCCCGGGAAGCGGCCGCTGTCGTCGATGAGCCCGACCATCGTGACCAAGGACGGCAAGCCGGTGATGGTGGTGGGCACGCCGGGCGGCAGCCGCATCATCACGGCGGTGCTGCAGACCATGCTCAACGCGATCGACTTCGACATGAACGTGCAGGAGGCGGTGGACGCGCCGCGCTTCCACCAGCAATGGCTGCCGGACGTGACCAACGTGGAGCCGTATGCGTTCTCGCCGGACACGCGCAAGGTGCTGGAGGGCATGGGCCACAAGCTGGGCGCGCCGCACCCGGCGAACCACCTCGCGGCGATCATCGTCGGCGCGCCGTCCTTGAACGGCAAGCCGGTGGGCAACAACCGCTTCTACGGCGCGAATGATCCGCGGCGCAACTCGGGGCTGGCGGCCGGGTATTGAGCGGAGGGAACGCTGACGAGGAAACGGGCCCGTCGCCGGGAAGGCGCCGGGCCCGTCGCACGTCAGCGGGCGCTCTTGTAGCCCGGCACCTCCGCCAGGGTGATGCTGCGCACGCGGATGAGCACCTCGCTCTGCCTGAGGTCGTCGGGCGCCGACCCGACGGTGGCCTCGACGCCTTCTTTCACGATGACCGTGTTCTTCATCAAGGACCGACCGCCCTCGGACACGGCGAAGGTCAGCGTCAGCTGCCTGTCGTTGCGGCGCTTGGCGGTGATCTCGACGTGGACCTGGTCCGGCGTCGGTTGATCCGGCCGACCGCCGAGCACGACCAGCGCCGACTTGCCTTCCTCGGTGACGAGGCGCATCTTGGACACGCGCTTGTCCGTCGGCGGAGTGCCGTCCCGGCGGTTGACCTCGACGTGCAGGTCCAGCGGAATCGGATCCCGGGCCAGCTCCGGCATCACGGCGTTGACGGCATGAACGGCACCGGCGGCGACTAGCGTCAGCAAGGCGAGGGCGGAGGCGCCCCACAGGTGGCGCGAGCGGGAACGGGGACGGACGGCGAGCATGGAGACTCTTTCGCTCAACGGGTGGCGGATTCGACGGCGGCCGGGCCGCTCCAGGGCTTCAGCGCGTCATAGCGCTGCGGCAGTGTCAGCGAGTCGCCCCAGGATCCATAAGTCGGATTGGGAATCGGCACCCAGGTGAGGCCCCAGCGTGTCGCGTGGTCCTGCGGGACGTACTTCGCGCGCGGCACGAAGTCGTTGAGGTCGTCGCCGACGAGCATGGCGATGCGATGCGTGCGCGCGACCGCAAGGCGCCTGGCGCTCTTGTCGGACTCGGCCCAGTCGGCGCGATCGCCGCGCAACATCAGGTCGTCGGGGGCGACGGCACGGCCGAGCACCCGCTCCAGGTTCGCGAGCGTCTGCGCCTTCTGCGGGCACGAGACATGAACGCCATCGGCACCATAGGGACCATTGGCGGGGCAGGTCCGGTTGGTGACGAAAACGACGCGGAATCCGAGGGCGCGAGCGCGCGCGATGAACTCCGGCGCGCCCGGGATCGCCGTCGCCTGCGCGGAGGCCACCCAGGCCGCCCACGACGTGCTGTCGTAGGGCTTGCCGGCGAGTATCCGCCACGCCTCATAGGGCGAGTTGTCGACGACTGTCTCGTCGACGTCCAGCACTATCGCCGGGGGCTTGCGGGCGAAGCCGCCTTGCTCGGCCTGCTCGAGCGACGCGGTCTCGCGCGTGGCCTTGCGGGCGGCGGGGAGGCGGGCGGTCGCGGCGCGGTAGACGGCGAGCGTGGCGGCTTGCCGCTCCACGGCGGTCTGGAACCACAAGGTGGCGGTCACGCCTTCGCGGCCGATGATCGGCGGCTCGACGGCGGATGCCGCCGAGGCCGCCGGGGCGACTTGGGCCATCGAGCCTGTGGACATCGTCGAACCCACCGCGATGAGCGCGGCGAGCGCCGTGCGGAGGGGGTGGATTCGGGTCGTGGCGAAGCGCATGCGAGAGCTTTCTCGTGGGTCGGATCGCGTGGATTGTGCGGCGGCGCGGGGTCATCCGAATTGGTGATGCGTCATCGCAGGGCTCGGGATATACGGTGGGGATCGCCCCTCCGTTGCCCGCCATGGAAGCGCCTTCCGCCGGATCGCCTGTGACGCATCGCCGCGGTGGCCGCGTCTGGCTGTGGACCGGTCTGATGTGGTGCGTCGTGGCCAGCGCCGCGGCGTTGTTGCAGCCGCCCGGGCCGGTGGACTCCGCACTCGCGGTCACGCGCGCGGACCGCGGCCTCTGGGACTGGTGGCGTCTTCCCGTCGAGCGCAACGCGTTCCTCCGCCTGCCCGATGTCAGCGGGGACGCGGCGTCCGAAAACGCGCTGTCCGAATATTCGAGGGCGTCGGGGTCGTCGGGGCCGCTGGCAACGCGACAGGCCCTCGACCCGCTGACGAGCGTCGGCTTCTCTGACGACGATGAGCGCGGCTGGGCGCTGGGCCGGAGCGGCTCGGTGCTGCGCACGGACGATGGCGGCAAGACCTGGCGCCGCCAGACGACGGGCGCCGCCGCGGGCCTGGGTCTGCTGCACGTCGGCGCCGACGGCATGAAGGCCTGGGCGATGGACACCGGCGGCACGCGCGTGATCCGGACCAGCAACGGCGGTGCGTCGTGGGAGCCTGGCGACCTCGGCACGGCGGACGCCCGGGCGGCGATGGATCGTCCGCGGCGATCCCTGCAACCGCCGATGCCGCTGCCTGCGGGCCTGCGTGCGGGCTACATCGGTGCAGGCGGCCTGCGGGGCTGGGCCGTCGGCGATGGCGGCATGCTGCTGACCTCGCGCGACGGCGGTCGCAGCTGGCGCGATCCCCGGGTCTATGCGCGTTATCCGGCCCCCTGGTACTGCCTCGCCCTGCTGCTGTCGGTGCCGGTGTTCCTGCGCGCCTGGCGGCAGTTCACGCAGGCCAGTCGCGCCGCGGGCGGTGTGGCGGGCATGGCCGACACGCCTGCCACGGACGCGGCGCTGACCGATCCTAAGCAGGACCGGCTCAACTTCGAGCCGCTCGCCGCGGGCATCTCCCGCTTCCTGCGCAATCCGGCGACCGAGCCGCCGCTGACGCTCGCCATCACCGGCGACTGGGGCTCGGGCAAGAGTTCGCTGATGGGCCTCGTCTGCGCAGATCTGCGCAAGCACGGCACGCGGCCGATCTGGTTCAACGCCTGGCACCACCAGAAGGAGGATCACCTCTTCGCCGCGCTGCTGGGCGCCTTGAGCAAGCAGGCGTTGCCGCCGTGGCTCAGCCTCGACGGGATCGGCTTCCGCCTGCGCCTGCTGTGGCTGCGCTCGCGCAAGCATGGGGTGTTCACGGTGCTGTTGTGTGCGGCGGTGGCGGCGCTCGTGACGCTGCACGTGGGGATGAACGACCCGGCGGCGGAGACGCGGATGCTCCAGCGCATCGGGCAGGCGCTGGGATCGCTCACGGAACAGGCGTCGCCGAAGGCCACGGCCTCGTCGACGGATGAGCCGACGCCTGCGTCCACGACGGCATCCACGACGGCATCCACCACGGCATCCACGAACGCGCCGCCATTGCCGTGGGCGGAGTGGCTCGCGTTGCTGACGGTCGCGGGCACCACGTTGGCCGCGTTGCGCAAGGCGCTGACGGCCTTCGGCGCCGATCCGGCGGCTTTGCTGGCGGGCGGGCTCCAAGGCATGAAGCCCCGGCTCGCCGCCGAGCAGAACAGTTTCCGCACGCGTTTCGCCGAGCAGTTCGGCGAGGTCTCCCATGCGCTGCCCGAGCGTGTCGTCGTTGTCGTCGACGACCTCGACCGCTGCCGGCCCGAGGCCGTGCTGGAGATCATGGAAGCGGTGAACTTCCTGACCTCGTCGGGGCAGTGCTTCGTGCTCTTCGGCATGGCGACCGACAAGGTGCAGGCCGCGCTCGCGATCGCGTTCGAGCGCATCGCCAGGGAACTGGCGAGCGCCGCCGCCTCGGCGGCCAACGCCGATCCCGAGCAGGCCGCGCGCGAGCAGCGACTGGCCTATGCGGCCAACTATCTGCAGAAGCTGATCAACCTGGAGATCAAGGTGCCCACCGCGCAGTCGTACGAGGCGTGGCGGCTGCTGACCGACGATTCCGAAACTGCGCCGGCGTCATCCTGGCGGGGGGCGGCGATGGCGGGGATCCGCCGCCACGCGATGTGGCTGGCGCTCGCGGTCGCGGTGGCGGCAGGCGTGAGCCTGGGGGTGCTGCTGCGCCCCGATGCGCCGGGCAAGGAGCAGGGACAGGATCGGGCGCATGCGTCCACGTCGGAACAAGCGCCGCCCCCGGGTCTCACGGCGTCCGACCCCGCGCTCGCCTGGGGACGCTCCCCCGCACAGCCTGCGGGGAGGGTGCTCGTGCAAGCCGGCGCGCGCAGTCATGCGGACGCCTGGATCGTCGCCGGCGTGCTGAACTCGGGCGCCGCGCTGGCGGGACTGCTGCTCCTGCGCGCGGCGAGCCGGCGCCATCGCGAGGCCACCGACTCCAAGGACTTCCGCGACGCGCTCAAGGTCTGGACCGAGCTGGTCCGCGAGTCCGCCCACACGCCGCGCGCGGTGAAGCGCTTCGGCAACAAGCTGCGCTATTTCGAGATGCTCCAGCAGGGCGAGGAACGCGATCGCACGCTGCTCGACGACCTGCGTGCGCGGCTGCGCCGTCTCCGCGTGAAGGGTGACGACGTGGCATCGGCCTCGGCAGTGGAAGCCTCGCGCGCCGGGCCCAATCGACGGCTGGCGGCGCCGCAGCTCGTGGCCCTGGGCGCTTTGCACGAGGCGTTGGGCCCCGCTTGGCTGGCGCGGTTGCGCTCGTCGCTGGAGACTGATTCCGTCGACCACGCGCCGGCGTTCCCTGACGCCGGAGACGCCCCCCTGGGCGAGGAAGCGGCGCGTTTCATCACGCAGCACGTGGCGCTGTTCGGGACCGCATGGCCGCCGCGTCTGGAAGAGGTGGAGGTCTTCGCGCGGTTGCTCGACGGGATCCGCATGCCGGGCGCCTCGGAGGCGCTCGACATGCGGCCGGGAGAATCCTTCGATTCCACTGCGGAGGAAGAAGGCGACGGCAACGGGTCCTCCGTCCGGTCCGACGTCAAATGACCAATCGCGTCGGGGCCCTGCGGGCCGGTGGGTGGACGCATTCGACAGGGCGCCGCTCGCCCTGCGCTCGGGGCTGATCGACATCCCTCTAAACGGGTAGCGTCGCAAGCGTTTCGTGCTCCCGTTTTAACGCGGCCCGTACGTGTGCTCCCGCAGAATCGCCGCGGCCATCGCGCCTCCTCGCCCGCCAAGAAGATGCCCCACTCCGACGCCGATTCCGACTCCGCCTCCGACTCCCACCCGACGATGACCACAGGCTTGCGCGTGTGCGTGGTCGGGCCCGGTGCCGTCGGCGGACTGCTCGCCCACAGCCTGCTCGACGCCGGCATAGCGACCAGCTTGCTCGCCCATCAGCGCCGGGAGCAGCAGATCAGGACCCATGGCCTGGTACTGGTGGAGCCCGGCGGCAAGGAGAACGTGAAGACGCCCCGTGTGGTGGGGCGCGCGTCCGAGCTCGGCGAGCAGGACGTGGTCTTCCTCTGCACCAAGAGCATCGCGCTGCCGTCGCTGGCGCCGACGCTGGCGCCGCTGATCGGGCCCGGGACCCTGATCGTGTCCCTGATGAACGGCATCCCCTGGTGGTTCTTCGGAGGACGCGGCGGCGACGGTTCGCCGCTGCGGCTGCAGTCCGTGGATCCCGACGGGGCGGTGTCGCGCGCGTTGCCGCCGGCCCAGTGCCTGGGCTGCGTCGTCTATCTCTCGTCGTCCCTGGACGCCCACGGCCGCGTGGTGCCGGGCGCCGAGCGCCGGCTCATCGTGGGCGCGCCGGACGGGGGCAACGTGGACGGTGCCGAGGCGGTGGCGGCGCTGCTCCGGCATGCGCGCTTCCAGGTGTCGACCAGCGGGAACATCCGCCGCGAGGTCTGGGCCAAGCTGTGGGGCAACCTCGCCTTGAATCCGACCAGCGCCCTGACGCTGGCCACGACCGACGAGCTCCTGGGAAGTCCGTTGACGCGCCGCCTGATCGAGAACCTCATGCGCGAGGCCCAGCAGGTGGGGGAGCGGATCGGGATCGACATCGGCATGACCGTCGCCGAGCGGATCGCCGCCACGCAGCGGCTCGGCGCCTTCAAGACCTCGATGCTTCAGGACGTCGAATCCGGACGCCCGCTGGAGGTGGACACCATCGTGCGATCGGTCTCCGAGATCGCGCAGCATGTCGGCGTCGAGGTGCCTTTCATCGACACGATCCTGGGCCTCGTCGCCCTCAGGAATCGAGGCCTCGTGGAACGACGGAGCCGGCACTGAGGGCTGGCGCGGCTGTCGTCGTCACCGCCGCCAGCAGGTCACGCGGATGCACCATGAGCTCGCGCACGACGCGCAGCGTCGCGTACTGGCGCAGGACCGAGGTGAAGGCCGGGGCTTCCAGCAGCAGCCGCCAGACCGGGAGCAGCAGCGCCGGCTCGACCGGCGCGCCGTCTTCCAGTCGCGCGGCGACGTCGAGGCTGGCCTCGGCGGACAGCAGTTGCATGCGGCTCGCCGCGTTGAGCAGGCGCGGTGCGCGCTCTTCGGGGCCATCGCAGCAATAGAGCACGGCGCGTGCGAGGCCGGCCTCCTCGGTGGGCAGCGCGCTCAGCGAGGCGCCGCGCAGCCGCACCTCGCCGTCGTCCGAGGCGAACGCGTAGCTCGTCTGGACGTCGGCCTGCGCCAGCAGGCGCAAGCCGCGCAGCAGACGGGGCAGGTCGGTCGTCGCGGCATCGGGTGAGGCCTTGGCTTCGATGAGCAGGCAGAGGTCCCAGTCATGGGCTGGCGCCGCGAACGTCGCGGATCCACCGGGCTCATTGGATTCATCGGAGTCATGGCGCCGCAGCAGCGCCACGTCCCACTCGCTCTTCGCGCGCTGCGCGTCGCCGGGGAAGGAGGGCGGAACCCGCAGCGACGTCACGACCCGGTAGCGCGCAGCGCCGGCTTCGGCGTTCATGCGCAGGACGAGCGCCTTGAGCGCTTCGGCGGCCAGCGCCTCCACCGCATCGCCGCGCTGCTGGGCGCCGGCGCCGCTTGCGGCCGCCTGCGCGCTGCCTGCGACCGGGCCTTGCCGGTCCCACAGCGCGCGATAACGCACCACGAGTGCCTCCGGAGACAACGCGTCGAGTCGTTGCAGGCGTCCCAACGCCTCGTCGCCGGCGAGGCGCTCCGCGCCGCGATGGAGCGACGGCTCGGCGCGGACGTCCGGCAGCTCGCGCAGCGGCAGAAGGAGGTCGGACACCCGCGCCCAGTCGCCTTCGTCGGCGGCGAGATGAAGGCCCAGGAGCGCGTCGCGCGTCGCTCCGGGCGATCGGCGCTGCGTCTTCTCGGGATGGGCGAGGGCGTTGACCGCGGCACGGACGGCGCGCCGATCGCGCTCGACGTGCGCGCTGAGCGAGGCGTACTCGCGCACCACCGCCGAGCGGTGGCGCAGGACCATGGCCTGGAAGGCGGGATCGCCTCCGCCTTCGAGAGGGTCCTTGCCCTCGCTGCCCTCGCTGCCTTCGCGGCCTTCGCGGCCTGCGTTGCTGTCGCCACTGCCGTTGCTGCCGTTGCTGCCGTTGCCGTGCGCCTTGAGCGGGCGCATCGCCTCGTCGATCAATTGGGCGAGTGCGTCGAGGAACAAGGTCTTCACCTCGTCCGCTGGCGTGTCTCCCGCGGCGAGCGCCCTCCGTGCATGTTCGATGGCCACGGCAAGAGCGGTCGCCGCTCCGACGGCGCGCGCGTTCTCCAGAGTCGCTGGCAACGCGGGCGAGCGGTACCGGCGGACCGTCTGCCGCAGCACGTCATCGAGCAGCGGCGGCAAGCCCGGCAAGCCGAGGGAGGAGGGCAGGGAGGACGTCTGCGAAGGCGACATGCACTGCGGCCGTGAGGCCGACGGGGAGCGAAGCCTTCATTGTCGCGCCGGCGTCGCCGCGTCCTGCCGCCAGCGCAGATAGCGCCGCTTCAGCCGCGAGGCCCGCCACTGGTCCAGCACCAGCGTGAAGAACGGCGAGACATGCCGCGTCGGCGCGGCGCCGTCCGCCATGCGCCGCAACTGGCGTCGTGCCAGCGCCATCATCGCCAGGCCGCCGATCGCCTTGTTCTTCCAGTTCACGGCGACGGGCTGGGCCACGGCCTCCGCCGTCGTCCAGCGCCGGGGCAGGTCCGGCTCGTAGGCGAGGGCGGTGCCCAGGCCCACCACCGCGATGCCGCTCGCGAGCACGTGTTCGGCGATGGCGCGCCGGCGGATCCCGCCGGTCGTCATCACCGGCATGTGGGCAAGCCGTGCCAGGTCTTGCGCGAACGCCAGGAAGTAGGCCTCGCGCCCCAGCGTGCGTCCGTCGGCTGTGCGGCCCTGCATGGCCGGACTCTCGTAGCTGCCGCCGGAGAGCTCCAGCAGGTCGATGCCCTCGGCATTGAGCAGGCCCACGACCGCGCGGGCGTCGGCCTCGTCGAAACCGCCGCGCTGGAAGTCGGCGCTGTTGAGCTTGACCGCGACGGCGAAGTCCGGCCCGCCGACCGCCTTGACGGCACGCACGACCTCGAGGAGCAGGCGGGCGCGATGCGCGATGGCGCCGCCGTAGCCGTCGGTGCGCCGGTTGGCCAGCGGCGACAGGAACTGCGAGAGCAGGTAGCCATGCGCCGCGTGGATCTGCACGCCGTCGAAGCCGGCCTCGCGGGCCGCGCGCGCGGTGTCGGCGAAGCGGCGGACGATGACGGCGATCTCCGGCCCGGTCAGCGCGCGGACCGGCGCGAAGAGCTTGCCGTGCTTGCCCATGTCCAAGGCGACCTCGGACGGCGCATAGCCCGGGTTGCCGAGCGCCGCGAACACCTGCCGGCCCGGATGGTTGATCTGCATCCAGATCCGCGCGCCGCCCGCATGTGCCGCGCGGGCCCAGGCCTCGTAGGGCGCGCGTGGCGTGCCGGCTTCGAGCACCAGACCGCCGGGGCCGGTCAAGGCATCGGGCGCGACCATCACGTTGCCGGTGATGAGCAGGCCCGCGCCGCCTTCGGCCCAGCGACGGTAGAGCCGCTGGCTGCCGATGCCGGGCAGTTGGCCGGCCTCGGCGAGCGCCTCCTCCATCGCGGCCTTCGCGATGCGGTTCTTCAGCGTCTGGCCGTTGGGCAGGACCAGCGGGTCATGGAGGGCGGGGGACGATTCGGTCGACATGGTCCGGGCTTGAGTTCAGGAATGCCGGCAGCGTAAGCTTCAAGCTGGCTTGAAGGTCAAGCGCTTTTCATGGAGTCGGGGATGCGCATCGGAGAACTGGCGAAACGGATCGGCATCAAGACCTCGGCGATCCGGTTCTACGAGGCGAGCGGGCTGCTGCCGGAAGGCGCGCGCGGGCTCAACGGGTACCGCGACTACGGCACCGACGCGCTGGAGCGGCTGCAGGTCATCCAGCTCGCGCAGCGGCTGGGTTTCACGCTGGACAGCCTGAGACAGGCGTTCGCGCAGGGCGACGGCAGGGTGCCGAAGGAACTGGTGCTCGCCAGCCTGCAGCGGCGGCGCGAGGAGATCGCCCGCATGCGCACCGAGCTCGATGCGCAGGACGTGGAGCTCCAGCGCCTCGCCCAGGCCTTCACCGAAGGCTGGTCGCGCGGCGATTGCCTGGAGGCGAACGGCTTCATCGCGGCGACGCTCGACGGTGCCGTGCCGGTAGGGAAGAAGGCCTGATCGCGCCGCATGGCAACATCGCGGGTCCCCATCAACGACGTCCATGGCCCATGCGTGCTCTCCCGCTTCCCGTCCGGCTCGCCGCCGCTTCTGCCGCTGTCATGGCCGCCTGTGTGGCCGTGCCGATGCGCGCATCGGCCGAGCCGCTGCCGCCGGCCGCGAAGGCCGAGGTCACGGCGCTCTTCGGCAAGTTGACGGCCTCGTCGTGCGAGTTCAACCGCAACGGCGACTGGCATTCGGCCGCCGAGGCGAAGTCCCACCTCGAGCGCAAGCTGAGCTACCTCGAGGACAAGAACCTCGTGAAGACCGCGGAGCAGTTCATCGACCTGGGTGCCTCGAAGAGCAGCATGAGCGGCAAGCCGTATCTGGTGCGCTGCGGCGGCGCGGCGCCGGTCGAGAGCAAGACCTGGCTCACCCGCGAGCTCGCGGCGGTGCGCGCCGCGGGGAAGGGCGCCTCGGCGCCTTCTCCATCGCGCTGAGCATCAGTCAGAGGGCGCTGCTGGCCTGGAGCTTTTCCAGGATCGCGTAGGCCGCGTCCACGCGCTCGGGGATAGGCCAGCTGCGGTTGCCCAGCAGCACGACGCCGATGCGCTGCGTCGGCACGAACACCACGTAGGTCCCGAAGCCGCGCGTCGAACCGGTCTTGTTGAACAGCCGCGGCCCCGCCGGCGTGTGCGCCAGCGGCTTGACCGCCGTCGTCACGCGGCCGAGCGCGTTGCCCGCCTGGAGCTGGTCCAGCGCCACCGGCCACGGGTACTGCTCCCAGCCCAGACCCTGCGTCATGCCGTCGACCTGGAAGTGGCCGATGTGCGTCGCTTCAACGGCCTGGCGGGTCGTCGCGTCAAGGCGGCCGGGATCGATGTTGACCTGCAGGAAGCGCACCAGGTCGACGGCCGTCGTCTTGATGCCGTAGGACTCCGAGTCGAACGCGCCCGGCGAGACACGCACGGCCATGTCCTGGGCCTCACCTTGGGTCCCGCCCCGGCGCTCCTCCTTGTCGTAGCCCGTGGCGTAATCGGGCATCGCCGCGGCCGGCACGCGCAGCCAGGTCTCGCGCAGGCCGAGCTTGGGCAGCAGGTCCGACTCGACCGCGTCGGCGTAGTCGCGCCCCATCGCCGCAGCGGCTGCGCGGCCGAACAGGCCGATGCTCGGGTTCGAATAGCGCCGTTTCTCGCCCGGCGCGAAGTCGGGCTTCCACTGCTGCAGGTAGCGCATCAGCGACGCCTCGTCGGTCACCGCGTCCGGCACCTGCAGCGTCAGGCCGCCGGCCGTGTAGGTGACGAGGTTGAGCAGCGTCGCGCGATCGATCGGATGGCCCTTCAGCGCGGGCAGGTGGCGGCCCGGGTGGTCCGACAGCTGCAGCTTGCCCTCCACCAGCGCCTTCGCGCCCAGCGTCGCGTTGAAGGTCTTGCTGACTGAGCCGACTTCGAACAGCGTCCTGTCGTCGACGGGCTTGCCTGAAGCCTTCGACGCGACGCCGTAGTTGAAGACGAAGGACCGCCCGCCGACTGTCACGCCGACGGCCATGCCGGGGATGTCGTTCTTCGCCATCATGGGACGGACCGCCGCGTCGACGGCCGCCCGGATCGACGCGGCATCGGGCGCCTGATCAGGCGCGGCCTGCGCGGACAGCAGTGTCAGTGCGGAAGCGGCGAGCGCCGCGGCGCGTGAAATCCCATGCATCGATGAAGCCTCGTTGGAGTCGTTGGAATCGGGCCGCGCGAGCTGCGCGGCGTTCATCCCGGACCTTAGAGGCTGTCGTCGTCCGCTGAAAGCGAAAGGCGCGTTACGGGCGACCGCCGTAACGCGCGCGTCAGCGCCAGGCGTTCAGGGCTGGACCTCGAACACCAGCACCTGGTTGCGGTCCGTCGGCGAGTCCGCCGTCGGGAAGTTGTCGTCCGCGACGACGACCAGGCTGCGCCTGCCGTTGGCCAGCTTCGGTCCGAAGGTCATGCCTTCGAGGTTGGCGATGCCGCCGAGCTGCGTCTTCAGCGTCTCGAAGTCCAGCACCAGCTTCTTGGTCACCGGCGTCGCGCCGGCCAGCGAGCTCGCCGTCAGCACGTTGGTCGCGGCGGCGGTGTCGATCTCATAGAGCCGCACCTGGTTGCCGATCACGCCCACCGAGAAGCTGCGCTCCAGGACCAGGAAACGGGTCGCCGACAGCGCCAGGATCTCCGTCGGGCCGTTGACCGTGAACTGGTCCGCCGGCACCGGCGCGGCCTGCACCTTCTCGATCGGATAGACGTACTGCGCGTTGGCCACGCCGCTCGCGCGGTCGAAGCGCGTCAGGCGCGAGGCGCTGCCGGCCGTGGTCGTCGGCGCGGCGCCGTCCTGGAGCAGCGCGCCTTCCATCAGCACCCAGGCCGACTGGCTGTCGGGCGAGAAGGTCAGTCCCTCGAAGACCAGGTTGCCGCGCGGACCGGTGTTCTGCGCGCTCATCTGGAACATCGCCGGCAGGGTGTACTCGCGCACGTGGTTGCCCTGCGGCGAGATCTCGCGGATGAAGGGGTTGATCACGCGCGGCGGCACGCTCGTCAGCGTGCGGTCGCCCTCGCTGAGCCAGACCCAGTTGCCGGTGACCGGGTCCACGCGGACCGACTCCGGATCCGCGACCTTCGCGTCCGGCACCTTCGGATAGACGCTGCCGTCCGGCTGCTTCATCGTCACCACGCCGGTGAAGGTCACCGCGCTGAAGGCGTTCGCGTCGAAGCTCAGCTTGGCCGTGTACATCCGCGGCGCGCCGGCGGAATCGGTGGTCGTGCGGTCGTCGCTGATCAGCACGTAGGTGTCGGTCTTGGGGTCGTAGTCGACGCCGGACAGGCCGCCGACCACCGAGCCCGCGTAGTCCATCCGCCGCGGCAGCACCTGCTGGCCGATGAGGCGCAGGCTGGAGACGGTCGTGCTGCCGCCGTTGACCGGATCGCCGGCGTTGTCGTCGCTCCCGCCGCAGGCCGCGAGCGTCGCCGTCGCGATCAGCAGCGGCACAAGGACCATCGTTCCGGTCGGTGGGGTGCGACGGCCGCTGGCCCTCACCCCCACCCTCTCCCGCAAGCGGGAGAGGGAGCAAGAGGAGCGGCGTCGGAAGTAGAGCGTCGAGAGGAAGGACATGACAGCGATGGAGGTCGTGATGTGTGTGTCATGTTCGTTGCGCGAGGTTGCGGCGCGGTGACAATCGATCGGCCAGAAAAAATCAGGGAGAAGAAGTCATGCGAGCCGTGCTGCTCATCATCGTGGTCGTTGTTCTGGGCGCTGTCGGCTGGAAGAAGCGCGACGAGATTCCGTTCCTGCGCGATGCCGCGCGTCAGGTGGAGCGCCAGGCGGAGAAGGTCGAGATTCCCAGGAACCCCTTCGCCGAGAGCCCGCCCGTCGCGGAGGACGGCCCGCGGGCGAATCCGCCCACCAACCGCCCGCGCCGCTGCCTGGTCAACGGCAGCGTGCTCTACACCAACGACGCCTGCCCGGCGGGCAGCACCGAACAGCAGGTCAAGGGCGGCGCGATCACGGTCGTGCCGGCCTACAAGGCGCCGCCGGCGCCCGCGACGCCCGGTTCAGGCATTCCCAATGCGCGCGACCTGCTCAAGCCCAAGGGCGGTACGCTGAAGGACCAGGCGCAGGAGAAGGCGATGGAAGGGCTCTGAGCTTTCAAGCCCCTCGCGACCTCCGAGGCCGTCGACGCTCTGGCGCCGATCCCGGATGAGGTCGCCGCAGGGTCAGGCCTTGCGCCCGACCTTGCCGACCGTCTTGACCGGCAGCACCGCCAGCAGCACGCGCCCGCCGCCGAAGATCGCGATGCCCAGCGTCCAGGCGGCGATCTTCACCATCGAGAAGGCGCTCATCACCAGCAGCGTCAGGCTCGCGAGGTTGGGCAGGCCGACGAGGTCGATCAGCACGGCGGCCAGCGTCGACAGGTCCTCCAGCGCATCGGCGCCGAAGGCCAGCGCCGGCAGCCAGCCGATGGCCAGCAGCAGCCGCGACCGGTGCTCCCCCGGCTGGCGCCAGCCCGCCATCCACGTGAACACCCGCGAGGCCAGCCGCGACAGCAAGTAGGCCGCCGCGAGCAGGAACGCCAGGTCCCACGCCAGACCGATGAAGAGCGCCGCGCGCTCCTGGCGGATCCAGCCGATGTAGTGCGGCCAGCCGTGGAGCAGCAGTCCCAGCTGATGCCGGGCGAATTCCAGCGGCGCCACCGCGCTGCGCATCAGGCACTCTTCCCAGCCGCCCGGCGTCGGCAGCCTCGACTGCAGGAAAGGCAGGCGCTGCAGGTTCCAGCCGGACAGCAGCAGGAAGGCCGCGCCGGCAAGGACCGCGAACAGCAGCCACGGCAGCGAGCGCCGCTCGTCCCAGACGCTGGGGCCCTGGAAGGGCGCGGGCGGCGAGGCGGGCACCACGTCGACGGGGATCTTCTGCCGGCCCTTGGGGATGCTCACGATCTCGGTCGTCATGCGCCGCACCGTCATGCCGGCCAGCGCCCAGAGCGGCGTGTCGTGCAGCGCGTCGTGGCGCAACGGCAGCTTGCCCACGAAGGACTCGGGCAGCGGCATGCCGAAGGCATCGCTGCCGGCGGGCAGGCCGGACAGCGGCGGGACGCCGAGCTCTTCCGCCGCCTCGTTGACCATCCAGACCATGGACGCGTCCGGCAGGCCGGTGCGGCCGTGGGGGTAGCGTCTGCTCTCCCCGGAGTGCGACGGATAGCTGCCGCCGACATCGCAATGCACGCCCGGGAACCAGAGCTGGCGCAGCGTGCGCACGATCAGGCGGTCGAAGCGGTCCACGCCGGCCACGTCCACGCGGCTGGGCGAGTCGTAGACCCGCGGCAGGAAGGGCCAGCGGTGCTCGTCGAAGGCCAGCGCGTGGCGGACGTGCAGCATGTGCCTCTTGTCGGCGAAGGTCGCCGTGGCGGGGTTGTCCCGCGAGCCGAAGGGCGGCAGGCCGACCGACTCGACGGTGTCCCACACGCCGACCCAGAAGACGTCCGCGGGCCGCGCGAAGTTGCGCCGCACCTGTTCCGCCAGCCGGTTGCGGTTCGCGGCCGTGGCCTCTTCGCCGCCCTGCGCGCCGCGCGCGCCTTCCTGGCCCGGTCTGGCGAAGCCGCGATGCAGGACGCGGGCCATCGCGCGCCGCCAGTTCTTGCGGCCCTCGGCCTGTTCCTCGATGGGCGGCTGCGAGAAGTAGATCCGGACCAGCGTCGGGATCAGCTCCTCGTGCTCGGGGCGCAGGATGCCGAAGAGGTTGACCATGCCGACGATCGCGCGCGCCGTGAACGCGCCGCGCGAAAAGCCGAAGCAGAAGATGCGGTCGTCGATGCGCTCGTCGAAGTGGCGCATCAGGAAGTGGTAGCCCTCGCCGATGTTGTCGTAGACGCCCTGGCCCGAGGCCAGCCCGGCGATGCGCGCCCAGCGGCGCTTGAGCAGGTCCAGCAGGCCGGTGGGCGGCGCCGAGTCGGGCGAGCCGACGCCGGGGTCGTAATACGACAGGGTCTCGATCGTCGGCTGCTGGCTGCGCAGGTAGCCGAACAGCTTCAGGACGTTGGTGTCCTCGATCCCGCCGGTCAGCGTGTTGTTCGTGCCGTCGCAGAACAGCACGAGGTTGCGCTTCCTGGGTTCGACGCTGTCGTCGACGCCGATGCTCGTGTCCATGGCCATCCCCCTCGGTGATTCTTCTGGGTGAAAGTCAGAGGCTAGGCCGGATGGGCGCGGCGGTCATCCCCCAAGAATGGGACTCGGGAAAACACAGGGTGCGGGGCGACCGCGCGGCTGTCGGACGACGTCCGCCTGAGGCACCATCCGAGGCATGCCGCTTTCCGATCCGCAACTCTTCGTCGACGGCGCCGTGCGCCGCCGCCGACGCATGACGGCCTGGCTGATCGTCGCCAACCTGACCGTCGCGCTGGTGCTGGGCGCGCTGGTCGCGCATGTGCTGGTCACGTCCCACCGCGCCTACGCGGCGCAGGCGCGCGACGTGTCCGAGGGACTCGCCGCCGTCGCGCAGCTCAACGTCGCCGCGGAGATGGGCCGCGTCGACGCCGTCCTGCGCGCGACCGCCGGCGAGATGGAGCGGCTGCTGGCCGCGCCGGGCGGCGCTTCCGACGCAGCGCTGAACGAGATCCTCCACGCGCGCTTCGGCCTGCTGTTCGGCATCGAGGCCCTGCGCGCGGCCGATGCGACCGGACTGGTGCGCTGGGGCACGCGGCTGCCCGCCGGCTCGCCCACGCAGATCGCCGACCGGGACTTCTTCATCAAGGCCCGCGACCTCTCGAAGCCGGTGACGCAGGTCACCGGGCCGCTGGTGTCGCGGGTGTCGGGGAACTGGGTGATCGGCTTCGGACGGCCGCTGGTCGTGCGCGAACGGTTCGTGGGCTTCCTCTACGTGACCGTGGGCGTCGAGCATTTCCGGCATCTCTTCGAACGCTACGAGCTCGCGCCGCTCGACGCGATGACGCTGCGCCGCGACGACCTGCGCCTGGTCGCGCGGATGGCGCCGGGCAGCCCGGAGCAGGGCCAGGTCGGCGAGACGCAGGTCACGGACAAGCTGCGCGAGATGCTGGCCGCGCAGCCGCGCCAGGGGAGCTTCGTGTCGCTGGTGGCGATCGACGGCCAGAGCCGGACCAGCGCCTACCGCGCGCTGGACGACTGGCCCTTCGTCGTCTACGCCGGGGTGAACAACGAGCGCTTCTTCAAGCCCTGGCGCGAGCAGGCGGGGACGGTGGTCTCGCTGGCCGCGCTCGCGTGGCTGCTGGTGGCGCTGGCCATGTGGCAGGTCCATCGCGCCACGCGGCGGCAGGACCGCACCATGCAGGCGCTGGCCGACCAGGGCCAGCGGATCCAGGCGCTGATGCGCGTCTCGGCCGATGGCATCCACATCATCGACCGGCAGGGGCGGCTGGTGGAGTTCAGCGACTCCTTCGCGGAGATGCTGAAGTCGACGCGCGCGTCGCTGCAGGGGCGGCACGTCGCGAGCTGGGATCCCAACCAGGACGAGGCCAGCATCGCGCGCTGGCTGGCCCGCATCAAGGCGGGTGACCGGCAGCGCGTCGACGTCACGCACCGGCGCGACGACGGCGAGGTGATCGACGTGGAGCTGCAGCTGAGCGTCACCGAGATCGGCGGCGAACTGCTGGTGTTCGCGTCGGGGCGCGACGTCACGCAGCAGCGGCGACTGCTGCGCGAGCAGGCGGCCATGCTCGACAGCGACCTGGTCGGCATGGCGAAGATCGCGCGCCGCACGATCACCTGGCGCAACCGGGCGGTGGAGCGGCTGCTGGGCTACGGCCCGGGCGAGCTGCAGGGCATGTCGGCGCGGGTGTTCTATTGGGACGACGAGCAGTTCGAGGAAGTGGGCCGGCAGGTCTACTCCGCGATGGCCGAGCACGGCTACTACCGCTCGCAGATCCGGATGCGGAGCAAGACCGGCGAGGCGGTGTGGGTGGACTTCGGCGCGGTGCCCTTGTCGGACACCGAGGTCTTCGCGATGGCGGTCGACATCACCGCGATGAAGGCGGCGCACGAGGACCTGGCGCACGCGGCCTTCCACGACGCGCTGACGCAGCTGCCCAATCGCGTGCTGCTGTATGACCGGATCGAGCAGGCCCTGGCATTGGCGCGGCGCGAGCGCAAGCAGGTGGCGGTCTGCTACCTGGACCTGGACGGATTCAAGGCGGTCAACGATGCGCAGGGACATGACGCGGGCGACCAGCTGCTGCAGACGGTCGCGGCGCGGCTGGCGGCGAGCATCCGCCCGCTCGACACGGTGGCCCGGCTCGGCGGCGACGAGTTCGTGCTGGTCCTGACCTGCATCGAGGACGGGGAATGGCGATCGGTGCTGGCGCGCGTCGTCGACGCGATCGGCGAGCCGGTCCTGCTGTCGTCCGGCGTGAAGGTGACCGTGGGCGTCACCGCGGGCGTCGCGGTGTTCTCGCCGGACGACGAGGCCGGGGCGCATGAGCTGATCGAGCGCGCGGACCACGAGATGCTGCGCGGGAAGCGCGATGGCAAGGGGCGGGTGAGGGCTGGATAAGGGCTGGAGAAGGGCTGGAGAAGGGCGAGACGGGCCGAGGAGGTTCGGATGAGGGGCGAGGCATGCCGATTGCTCATCGAGGTGTCCTCAGCCACTGTCAAGAAGGTCCTGCCATGAGCAAGTCCCCTGGCCATCGCGATCATCCCGAGCACAAGGTGCTGGAGTCTCCCGTCGCCGAGCGCATGACGGTCTCGTTCGGAGGCCAGACGCTGGCGGATTCGCGCGATGTCGTGCGGGTCGACGAGGACGGCCATCCGCCGCGCTTCTACTTCCCGCGCGGCGACGTGAGGCAGGACCGGCTGAAACGCACGGATACCTCGACCGGATGCCCGTTCAAGGGCACGGCGAGCTACTTCGACATCGACGTCGGCGACCAGCGCGTGAAGGACGCCGTGTGGTCGTACGAGACGCCGTTCGACGAGCACGAAGGGCTCAAGGAACGGATGGCGTTCGATGAATCGAAGTCGGATGAGCTGGTGGTGAGCAGCCTGCCGTGACGCCGCGCCGGGGCGCGGCGATCACTCGCGGAACTGTCCGATGCGGCGCTTCAGGTATTCGACGCGCAGGGCAGGGACGGACTCAAGGACCGCCGAGCGACTTTCGCGCCGCCGCGATCCGCTCGTCGTAGGACCGCTGCTCCAGCGCCTTGATCGCGTCTTCGAGCACGGCGCCGAGAGGCAGCTGCAGGTCCGCCTCCAGGCTCCGGGCGGCCAGCGCGGTCGCTTCCCAGCACTTCTCCAGCTTGGGCGCCAGGCGCTTGCCCTTCTTCGTCAGCTGCACGATGCGCTGACGGGCGTCCGTCTCGGAGGGACTGACGGACACGAGGTCCGCCTCCATCATCCGGCTCACCGTCTGCGTCACCGCGGGCTGGCTGATGCCCGCGGCGATGGCGATCTCGCTGATCGTGGACGAGTTCTCCCGCATGAGCACGCGCATCACCGGCGTGTAGCGCGGGCGGTAGCTCGCGTCCACGTGCTCATACGAGCGCTCGACCGCGCTGTCCAGCAGCTCGATCAGGTGGCGCAGCTGCGTGCCCAGGGTTCTCGTCATGCGGGCGGATGCTACTGATGCATTGCGGCTTATGCAAATGGGCAGGGGGACGGATCGGGCGTGGGATGCCAGCGCTGGGATTCACTCCGCCGGCAGGCGGTAGCTGAACTCGTAGAAGTGCTTGCCGTCCCGCACGTCGATGCCGAGCGTGCCGCTCAAGCCGGTCAGCTCGTCGGTGCCGGAGTCGGGCACGACCTGCACGATCAGCTTGGGCGTGCCCCGGTTCATCTCGCCGAAGTGCATCAGCATGAACGAGCCGCTGCGACCCGCCACGCGTCCCTCGACGCGCTCCATCGCGACGTAGCCGGCGGAGCTCGGCTCCGCGCTGCGGAAGGCCATCATGTGGCCGAGGCCGGTCGCGTCGAGCTCGCCGTGGAACTGCTTGCGAAGCAGCAGGTGGCCGAGGTTCGCCTCGGCCTCGTCGGGCGCCGAGGGCAGGGGGGTCATCTGCACGTCGAAGGTGCCGCGGAGGGTGTGGGTCTGGGTCATGGGAGACCTCGTTTCTGCGGAGGGATGCGGAGCGCCGGGAGGCGTGGCGGCCGCCACGGAGGCGACGGACATGATCACGGCGATACTGGTCGCGAAAGCTCGCATGGATGTGGGAAGCAGTGGCACGTTGCGCCCATTGCACCGGATGCGCATCCCGGGCGATAGGAAAAACGCGACATCGGTACGGCATGACGGAACACGGACGCAGCGCCGCACGAGGCATTCTCCACCCCGGGCTGGCGCCGGGGCGCTTCGTCCATGAACAGCTGGCGCCGTCTCCCGACCTGGCGCCGTGGATAGAGCACCATTGGTTCGTGGCCTGGGACCTCCGCGGTCAGCCGCCGCGGGTGCAGGCGACGCTGCCGCACCCCAACGTCCACCTGGTCGTCGAAGACGGCGAGGCGCGGCTATGGGGCGTGCACCGGGCGCGATTCACCAGGACGCTGAGCGGGCAGGGCTGCGTCCACGGTGTGAAGTTCCGGGTGGCGGCATTCCCTGCTTTCCATCCGTCGCCGGTGACGGCCCTGGCGGACCAGCACGTTGAAGCCCGGAGCGTGCTGGGCGAAGACGTGCAGCGATTGGTCGATCCGCCGATGACCGGAACGGCGGACGCGGGTCGGGAGCGAATTGAGGATCTGCTGCGTTCGAAACTGCCTGAGGCCGTGGACGCGCGTGCGGAGCGTCTCGCGGAGATCGTCCGCGGGATCGGCTCCGACTCGACGATCACCACGGTCGATCAGCTGTGTCGGGCCACCGCAGAGTCACTGCGTCGCCTGCAGCGCGACTTCCACTATTACGTGGGAGCGAGTCCCAAATGGGTGATCGCCCGTTACCGCCTGCATGAGGCCGTCGCGCTGCTGCAGAGCGGCGAGGCGAAGCCCGATGCCGATCTGGCCCTGCGCCTGGGCTACTTCGACCAGGCGCACTTCATCCGCGATTTCAGGCGGCTGGTCGGTGAGACGCCGCGGGGCTATGTGGAGGCACTCCGGCGTGATGCGGAGGCCGCGAGCGCTGCCACCTCATCTGCATCCGTGAACTGCCGGTAGTGCTGGCTCTCGTAACGGCTCACCCATGCCGTCAGATCCGAGGCGAGCGCGGCCGAGATCCCCAGCTCGTCAAGATCCAGAAATCCTCCCTCCACGGCATCACGGACACCGGTGCCGGAGAGCCTGCCGTCAACGATCAGGTAATGCATGTTGCCATTCTCGAGTTGCGTCAGCGCAGGATAATTCAGTGATGCGTGGCCCCGATCGGGACAGACGCCGGCGTCAAGGTGACCATCGACACATGAGCAGAGGTCCGCATTCATGACCAACCAGAAACTCAGTCACGACTTCAGCGGAGCCCTGAGGACGTTCGCCTACTTCATGGCGAGTGGGACTCACTACATGTTGGAGGGCGTCGACTATTTGAGCCTTTACGGAGAGGCTCCAAGCGAAATTGAGATGGCGTTTGCAATCTTTGCAAACGTGATCGAAATGGATGCAGAGGGCAAGGTGCTGAACTTCACCCATGCACAAAGGCGAGCAACGGACTACGTCAAACAGTGGTTCGATCCGTCATTCGTGGTTCAGCCACCGTTTGAGGACTGGGAGCAGGCGCTGTACGGCTGATTGATCCGACCTGCACGGAATCTGATGCTGCAAAGGGGTAGTCGTCAATCGGCAGTCAACGCGGAATGCCCGGCAGTCCAATCGGCTTGTTTTCCATCACCACGGCATCACGACCGGCCGGATCAGCTTCAACGGGCCCGGAGGCTTGGGCGACCCATCCTCCTCTTCATCGTCATCGATGGCGTAGTCATCGGCGAGATGCCATTGCCCGGCGACATACGCCAATGCCCGCAAAAAATCCGACGTCGTCGCCGATAGGCGCCTGGATCGGGTCACGGCCATTGACGACTTCCACCCGGTGTCCGGCGGGAATCAGCTCGCCGAGCGCGTTGGCCAGCTGTTCCAGCTCGATGGACTCCGAGAGCATGACGAAGAATGGGAACGGAGACGACATGGCGATGGGACCCGGTGGATCGCAGTCAAGTACCAGCGTGGCCCGGCATCGGCGCGTTGCGCAGCTCGGCCACCAGCGGCGGAATCTTGGGAATCTGCACCCGCGCCAGCTGCTCCGCTTCCTGCCCGGACAGCAAGCCGTACTCGACGGACCACTCGAAGAGCAGGTCGAGCGGGGGCTGCTGCTGCCAGGTCTGCAGATAGTCCAGCAGCTGCGTACGCGCCGCCTGGGCACCGTGGCGCCACAAGGTGACATGCAGGTTCAAGCCGCCCTCGGATTCGCTCGTGTAGGCGTCGAGCACGGCATCGACGCTGGTGCAGGTGTCCAGCCACGGCAGGACAAAGGCGTCGATGTCATCAGCCAACGACGTCGACCAGGCCAGCGCTTCACTCTCATCGCGCAGGAGCACCACCGCGCCGCTTCCAAATGTCGGCTGGGCCGTCATGCCTGTTTCCGGCATCAGGTACGTGCGCCAGAAAAGGCGGTCCTTCGCCCAGTCGTCACGGGTCAGCAGATGCGTCCTGTCCGGGCGGATCGTGAAGGGAACGCTGCAGAACGCCGCCACGGCGATCAACTGCGCGCTCTCGAACGAGTTCCTGAAGCGGATCAACTCGATGCCCAGTTGCGTGTCGCTCGCAGGGCCTGTGAGGGTCCGCGCCTTCTTTTTCTTCCAACCGGCGAACGCCGGGTGCGGTCGGACGACGTCGAAGAAATGGCGCTCTATGGTTTTGAGGTCGATGGGCATCTTGCAAACTGAGGGTCAGTGGTTGCCCGCCTGGGGCTCACCGCGGAGCCCGGAGATGGTCTGAATCCGGGATGATTTTATGGGGATGCCGATCGAGGCCCAATTCTTCTGGAAAGATCGCCGCCGTCGCCCCACCTCGACCGGAACAGTCATGCGCGCGAGCCCCTCGTCGGACCACACGGAACCGCTGCAGCTCTCCTCCCTGAGCACGGCGCCACTCGGCGGCGTGATGCTCGCGCTGGTGGCGCTGTGGATCATGGGTATCCGCACGATGGACCACAGCCTCGACTTCGACCTCGCGTTCCCGGGTTGCCTGGGATACTTCGACGCAGACGTGCGTCGCGTCGAGGTCGTCACGATCGAAGCGGACGGCGTCGTCGCCTGGAATGGCGAGGTGCTGGCCAGTCGCGAAGCCCTGGAATCCCGGATGCTCGCGCTCCGCGACCTGGGCTACGAGAACCAGCCCATGATCCACGTCATGCCCCACCAGGGAGTGAGCTACGGCGCATTCCTGGCGGTCATGGCCGTCGCCCAGCGCCACGGCGTGAGCGACGTCCGCGTGATAGAGGGCACCATCGAGATGCGTGTCGTGCCTGCCAAGGTCTGAGGCGCCTGTCATCGGCAGTGCAAGAACCGTCTCACCGGCGCTCGGGAGTCGCCGTTGCCTCCCACGCCAGACGACACGCGTCCGGCATTCACGGAAGGAGGCGCCCGATGTTCGACTTGCAGATCAGCCCATGGGAGCTGCTGGCGCGAGCCGCGCTCATCTACGTCGCCTTGCTGGTGATGGTGCGCTTGTCGGGGAAGCGGACGGTGGGTCAGTTCACGCCGTTCGACCTGCTCGTCGTGATGCTGCTCAGCGAAGCCGTGAGCAACGGCCTGAGCGGCGGCGACGACTCGGTCGCCGGCGCGTGGATCCTCGCGGCGGCCCTGATCGCGATGAACGCGACGATCGCGTTCATCGGATCGCGGCACAAGGGCTTCGAGCGCCTGGTCGAAGGATCGCCCGTCCTCATCGGCCGTGACGGCCATTGGTTCAACGAGGTGCTGCGGCGTCACCGGCTCAGCAAGCTCGACGTGGAGAAAGCCCTGCGCGAGTCGGACTGCGCGCTGTCCGAAGTGAGGATCGCCGTCCTGGAGAGCGACGGGAGCATCAGCATCGTCAAGAAGGACTGACGCGCTCTGCCTGGTGGGGCGCGATGCGCGCTTTGAGTACCTCCTTCATCCACGCCAGTGCGTCGTTCTTGCGCGCTGTGGATTCGGCGGCGGTGCAGTCGGCGGGCACCGCCACGCGATAGCCTCGGACATATGCGTCCATCGCGGTGCACTTGACACAGTAGTCCGTCGCGAGGCCGGTGACGATGAGATCCTTGGCTCCCAACTGCTCCAGGAGCAGATCCAGCGGCGTGGCGTAGAAGCCGGAATGCCGCGGCTTGAGGATCAGCAGATCAGCCTTGGCGGGTGGCAGCAGCCGGGCCAGTTCCGCGGCGGCACCGCCGTTCTTGCGGCATTCGCGCAGCAGCGTCTGCACATCCGACCGCCACTGGCCGAAGTTGTCGTTGACGTAGATGACGCACGCGCCTTCGGCATGGAACTCTTTCCTCAGCCGCGCGGCGGCGCGAGCCGCGTCGACCGCCGCGTCGGCGATGTCCTCGGCGCCGTCGAAGCGCAGCGGGTTGATGAAGTCCACCAGCAGCAGCACCTTGCGCGAACGCGGGATGCCAGTCCCGCTCGCGACCTGCCGATCGACGTTGCGCGGTCTGGAACGGTTCGCCATGGTCACGGACCGATCATGGATCGCCGCGTCCGCCCGACGCGCCATAGACCTGCCCGGTGGCGTAGCTCGACTCCGACGACGCCAGCAGCACGTAGACCCCCGCGAGTTCCGCCGGTTGACCCGCGCGTCCCATCGGCGTGTCGGTGCCGAACTTCTGCAGCTTCTCCTGCGTCTGACCGCCGCAGACCTGCAGCGGCGTCCAGAAGGGCCCCGGCGCGACCGCGTTGACGCGGATGCCCTGCTTGGCCAGCTGCTTCGCGAGCCCCTTGGTGAAGATCAGGATCGCGCCTTTGGTGGACGCGTAGTCCAGCAGGTTCTCACCTGGGTCGTACGAGTTGACGGACGCCGTGTTGATGATGGAGCTGCCCGCCTTCAGATGCGGGATCGCCGCCTTGCACAGCCAGAACGGCGCGTAGATGTTGGTCTTGAAGGTCCAGTCGAACTGCTCGGTGCTGATGTCCAGGATCGACTCGTGGCTCTGCTGCCGGGCCGCGTTGTTGACGAGGATGTCCAGACCCCCGAGCTCACGCACGGCGTCCGCCACCAGCTGCCCGCAGAACGCTTCGTCGCGCAGGTCGCCCGGCAGGGCGATCCCCTGACGGCCGGTTTCCCGGATCAGCGCGATCACCTCGCGCGCGTCGGGCTCTTCGTCAGGCAGGTAGTTGATCGCGACGTCCGCGCCCTCGCGGGCGAAGGCGATGGCGGCCGCGCGACCGATGCCGCTGTCGCCGCCGGTGATCAGCGCGCGGCGGCCGGCGAGCCGGCCATGGCCCACGTAGCTTTTCTCGCCGTGATCGGGCGGCGGGGTCATGTCGCGCGCCAGGCCCGGCCAGGGTTGCGACTGCTTGGGAAAGGCGATCTTGTCGGACGAGCTCATGTGAAGTCTCCTAGGCGCACCGCAGGCGCCCCATGTGGGCAGCAAATCCGTCCGGTGCCCGGCCATCCTGGCGGGCACTCGTGACCACGCGCACCGTGTTGGTCCAGGCAATGCGCATGCCGAGCGCGTGCAGCCGTCCGACGAATTCGACGTCCTCGCGGCTGCACAGTTGCGCGAAACCGCCGGCCTGCTGATAGGCGCTCACGCTCACGCCGAGGTTGGCGCCGTGGATGTGCCGATGTTCCTCGGCATCCGTGTAGCCGAGCTCGTACGCGCTGCGCTCCTCGGTCGTGAAGCCGGTCCAGTCGTCCACTTCGACCACGCCGCAGACCGCCTCGGTCCGGCACGCGAGCTGGCGCGAGAACCAGCACGGCGCCACCACCGAATCGGCATCCGTGAAGGCCAGCCACCGCGCGCCTTGCTCGATCAGGGCCTGCGCGCCCGCGGCGCGCGCGAAGCCGACGTTGCGTGCGTCGACGGCCACGCACTGGACGCCGGACGAGCGCGCGATCTCGCCCGTCCGATCGCTGCAGGCATCGAGGACGACGAGGATGCGGACTTCCTCGCCTTGCAGGTCCGGATGCCCGGCGGCCGTGATGAGCGCCGCCAGGGCACGACCGATCAGGGCCTCTTCGTCATGGGCAGGGACGACCGCGCCGATCATGGCCGCAGTCCCTCGCGCCGTGCCACCGACCGGCCGTCCGGGCTCCAGACCTCGACGAGGAAGTCGTCTTCTTCGTGACGCAGCAGCTGCGTCCAGCCGAAACGCTCCTGGAAGACCGCCGCCATGCGTCGATGGACGTCGTCCCCGTTGCGGAAGTAGTCGCCCTCCGGATGGCGCCAGTGGCTGGCGAGCACGGTGCCGTCGGCTTCCAGGCTCGTGACCGTGCGTTCGAGCGTGTTGTCGAAGGCGTCGTCATCGAGGTAGTAGCCGATCTCGCTCAGCACGATCAGGTCGAAGCGGCCTTCAGGCCACCGGCCGGGGATCGCGCCGGTCTGCACGTCGACATGCGGCAGGCAGGCGAGTCGCTGGCGGGCGTGATCCGCGGCCGCCGGGCTGACATCGCTGCACAGCAGGCTGTAGCAGCGGGTCGCGAGATCCGCACTCAGTTCGCCGTTGGCGCAGGCGGGCTCGAAGGCGCGCGCGTAGAACTCGCAGGGCAGGCTGGCCAGGATCTGCGCGCGCTTGCGCCGCTCGTACCAGCGCGTCCGGTAGCCCCACGGATCCGGGTCTTCGCGGAACAGCGCCTCGAAGTGCCCGGCGAGCGCGACCGGCTGCGTGTGGCCGGGCGCGGTCATGCCTGCTGCTCCGCGACGAAGAAGAACTCCGAGGACCGCAGCAGGCGATCCACGGCTTCGGGAAACAGCACGGGCGGCCGCTCCCCGTCGCGCATCAGCTGGCTGTGATGCTCGGACAGCGCGAGCCACTTGTCCTCCAGCGCGCGTCCGGACAACGGCAGTTGCCGCAGGCGATGCCAGGGAACGGCTGCATCGCCGGGTCGGGCCCAATGCCAGGTCCAGACCGGCATCTCCAGCAGCGTGGCACCGACGCGTCGCGCGGCGGCGGCGCAGGCGCGGCCCACGGCCTCGTGGTCGGGATGACCGTCATGGCGCCAGGTGGTGATCACCACGTCGCCCGGCCTCAGGAGGCGGGACAGCGCGGCGACCAGTCGCCGCTCGTGGAACATCACGCGCCCGTCCGGCACGCAGAGCCCGTGGACCGGAATGCGCAGGCCGAGGTGTCGCAGACCTCTCAGACGCTCCAGCCGCCGTTGCGCGGCGAGGAACTGCGGCGCCCAGGTCGTCGAGCCGCGGTGGCTGGCGTCACCGTCGGTGACGCCGATCACGGCGACGAAGGGCGCGAGCGTCGGCAATTCGGTCGCGGTCGCCGTCGAGCGCAGACGCGTCGCGAGCATCGACAGCAATCCGCCGCAGCCCAGCACTTCATCGTCCGGATGCGGCGCGACCACCACCACCCGCGACCCGGGAGGCACCAGTGCGTCAAGCGACGTCAGCGGCGTGTCCCACAGCGGCATCCATTGCCGCCACGCCCGTTCCGGCGTGCCGATGCCCTCGATCCGGCGGCGGGCCGCGGGCTCGTCCTCCGGCAGCTTCTGCCGCAGTTCCGGGATGATCCGATCGACTGTCAGAGCGTCCATGTGGTGCCCGCCTGCTTCAAGAGTTCGTGTCCCAAGGCGACCAGATCCCGGTCACCATGGCATTGGCGGATGAACACAGGCAAATCCGCTGCCAGGCGGGCGAGGGCCTCGTCATGGCACAGCGGCCCCGCGCCCATCGCGCGCGTGACGGCGCGCAGCACCTGTTGCGCGCATTCGTCGCTGGCCGCGCGCGTGCGCAGCGCCCAGGCGCGCGCATCGCGATCGGGGTGGCGATCGACCCAGTCGGCCGCTTCGCGCAGCAACGCGGCGTTGGCGCTCAGCAGGCGATCGACCTCACCGAGCGCCAGCGCCCGATGCCAACCGGGATCCGCACCAGATGCTCCGGATCCACTGGAAGCAACGGACGAAACGGACGCACGCGAGGCCCCTGCGATCACTGCGGAGGCCTGTGCATGTAGTGCCGCGCCCACCGCGCAGGCTGCGCCGTGCCAGCAGGCCGCGATGCCGATCCCGCCTTGCCAGAACCCGGACCGTGAGAGATAGAACCCCGCGTGCCCGACCAGGCGTGCGGGTGTGGCCTCGAAGGTCACCGATGCGCTGGCGGAGTCCGCCATGCCGACGGCTTTCCAGCGCGAGTCATCGACTGTGACGCCGGGCTGGTGGAGGTCGACGTCCGCCAGCCAGGGACCTGCTTCGGACGCCACGCGCGCACCGTCCTCCGGCCACACCGTCAGCAGCGCGCGATCCAGCACGGCTGCACCGGAGCACCACGCCTTGGTGCCGGACAGCGCGACCGTGCCGTCCGCGTTCGGGCGGAACACCACGCGCGCCCCGGGCGGTTCCGCCGCCCACATGCCGTAGGCAGGCGCGAGCGAACCGGGCTCGCGAACGTCGGTCAGTCCGGCGTCCGCAAGGATCGCGATCGCGTCGGTGTGTCCCTCGAAAAGCTTCACGAGCGACAGGTCCTCGGCGGCGACTGCCGCCAGCGCCGACCATCGCTGGAGCGTCTGTCCGCGGCCCGGCAACGGAAGCGCCGCGCGGCCGGCGTCGATGAGCGCGCGCAAGCGCCGGGCCGGATCGGCAATGAAGGTTGGGATTGGGGACATCAATCGCTCGATGGCAATGGCGATGCCCGCGATGCCCGGGATGCGCGTGGTCATCGGGCATCCGCCGCGTCGTCGTCGTTCCGCTGCGCCTTCTCGTTCTTGCGAACGCCCCGCAGATTGAGGGCGAACAAACCGACCTGCAGCACGATCAACGCGTACGACTGGGTGAAGGCGCCCCACACGCACCAGAGCACGTTGCTCAGGACGAACACCCAGAAGCCCCAGGTCCTGCGCCGCGCGCTGCGGCCGCCGACCAGCCACGCGGCGGCCAGCGTGACGACCATCGCAGGCCATTGAAGCGCGTTGAGCAGTTCGTCCATGCGTGGCCAAGGCAAGCGGCTCGCCACCGCGTCACGGAGGCAGGGGGATGAATGGGCGGGATGAACGGGCGCAATGAATGGGCGCAATGAATGGGCGGGACGGAAAAAAGCCCCGGCAGGGCGGGGCTTCGATGAGGGCCTGCTGCGGCAGGGGCCGCCGCAAAGCCGTTCGAGGGGCGTGGGATCAGCGGTCGTCTCGCGACGAATCGCTGCCCTGATCCTGGTCGTCCCGCGAAGCGCGGTTGGACTGATCACGCGAAGTCTGCGGGTTCTGCTGTTGCGAGCCCTGGTTCAGCTGGCCTTGCCGGCCGCTGCTGGGCTGACCCTGCTGCGGCGACTGCTGCTGACCTTGCGATCCGGAGCCTTGCTGCTGGCCGCCGGGCTGGTTCTGTCCTTGCTGGCCTTGCTGATGCTGTTGCTGCTTCTGCTGGCCTTGTCCGCTCTGGGACTGCTGCGGGTTCTGCGCGTTAGGTTGCTGAGCCATGGTGGTCTCCACGTTGTGCGCGTCGGCAAAGACACCGACAGCAGGAGACTGGCAAGGCGCATGCCGCCTGGGTAAGCCTGGCGAACATCGTTCGCGCGGCGCGCGGTTTGCCATCCGGAGAGCCCTTCGTCCAGAACTCTTCGCATGTCGATCAACGTCCGCCTCGGCACTGCCGGCTGGAGCATCCCCAAGGCCGTTGCGGCGTCCTTTCCCGGTGAGGACAGTCACCTGGCGCGCTATGCACGCGTCCTCGGCTGCGCGGAGATCAACACCACCTTCACTCGCACCCATCGGCCGGCGACGTTCGAACGCTGGGCGGCGGAGACCCCGCCTGACTTCCGCCTCTCGGCCAAGCTGCCGGAGGCGATGACGCACGATGCACGCTTGAAGGTGCCGCGCGCGGAGGTCAAGGCGTTCACGACGTCGCTGGCCGGGCTCGGAGATCGGCTCGCTGCGTTGCTCGTGCAGCTGCCGCCTTCGCTGGCCCTGGACTCGAGGACGGCACGCGCCTTCTTCCGTTCCGTCCACGCCGGATTCGAGGGCGCCGTGCTGTGCGAGCCCCGCCATCCGAGCTGGTTCACCCCGGCCGCCGAGCGGCTGCTCATCGAGGAACGTGTGGGGCGTGTCGCCGCCGATCCTGCCAGGCCCGCGGGTGCGGGAGAACCGGGAGGCTGGTTGGGAGAGAAGGGGGACGGGCGTGGCGCGACGGTCTACTACCGCTGGCATGGATCGCCGCGCATGTACTGGTCGCGTTATGAGGACGACTGGCTGGCCGCGCGTGCCGCGGAGGTGTCGCGATGGCCAGCCGGCACGGAGGTCTGGTGTGTCTTCGACAACACCGCTGCTGGTGCGGCGGCGGACGACGCATTGCGTCTGCAGGCACTGCTCGGCCGGCCGACGTGACCGCGTTTGCTCAAGGCGTCGATGGCGTCGATGACGTCGATGGCGCCCGGCGCATATTCGCCAGGTAGAGGCGCTCCATGCCCGTTGCGGCTTCGGCCGAGACCACCAGCACGCGCACCGGCTTCGTATAGGCCGGACTGTTCCCACGCAGCGTGGCCAGCAGCGCTGCCATGGTCGCGGCGTCCGGTTCACGGATCAGCAGCAGCGTGGCGCGCCGCGGTCGGAACGCTTCGGCGGTGCTCAAGGAGTCCTCCCGCCACCAACCGCAGTCCCACGGATCGTGAGGCCCTGTCCCGCGTGTCGTCGTGCATTCGCGCCACAGGATCTGCAGGCGCCACCACAGGCCTTGCCAGCGACTCAGGCGCGCCAGTTCATGACTGCCGTCGAGTTCGCAGGCCACGCCGTCGAGATCGGCGTGCGGCGCGATGCTGGCGATGCGCAACGGCGCCGTCAGCGTCGGGAAAGCACCGCTCTCGCACCAGGCGCGAAGCGAAGCGGACAACGCCGCATCGGCTGCACCGACCGCATCGGGTGGCGTCATCAGCGCGTCGTCGAAGCGACGGGGCAGGCGCATGGCGGGGCGGTTCAACCGCCGCTCGACGAGCGCCTCGCGGGCGCGGAGCTCGCCTGGGGCGCCACGCCGATGGGGATGACCCGCACGCCGGAGGCGGTGGCCGCGACCTCGGCCTGGCGCGATGTCTGCGCGCTCGTGGATGCGGGCTTCTTGCGGGCCGCGAACATGTTCACCACGCCCTGGCGGGCCTCGGAGAAATAGAACAGTCCCGTCACGGCCAGGAGGACAGCCGCGATGCCGGCGGCGATTTTGATGGGGGAGATGTGCAGCATGAACAAGCCTTCGACGAGGCCGAGAGGGTAACAGCGTGGCGCGTGGCCGCGCCGGACGACTCCCCCGCGGCTGCACACGCCGATGCCGCCATCACCCCCGCATGCCGAGCAAGCCCTGCTCGATCGACACCACCGGCCGATAGCCCAGCTCCCGCTCCGCCTTGCCGATGTCCAGCGTGAACGGCGCGCCGATCAGGCTCAGCATCTGGCGCGTGATGGGCGGCTCGCCGGGGCGGGAGAAGGTGCGCCAGATCCACTCCATGGCGCCGGCCATCAGCCAGGCCATGCGCAGCGGCGCCGAAGCCGTCGGCGGCGCGACGCCGCGGGTCTTCAGCAGCGCGGACAGGAAGCCCTTGAGCGTCTGGTCCACCCCGTCGCTGATGAAGTAGGCCTGGCCGCTCTCACCGCGATCCGCCGCGAGTTCGAGCGCGCGGCAGACGTTGTCCACGTGCACGGTCGACATCGCCTGCGAGCCGTCGCCCACCCAGCGGAAATCCCCGGCCTTCACGCCGTCGACGAGGTGATCCAGCATCGGCATCCCGTCGCCCCAGATCATCGGCGGCCGCAGGACCACCGTCTCGAACTGACCGGGCCGGTTGGCCGCGAGCACCAGCGCCTCGCTGCGCGCCTTGGAGCTGCTGTAGGGCGCCCATTGCCGCTCAAGCCGCGGCAAGGACTCGGTCGCATGCAGCCGGGGGGCGGGTTCACCGAGGACCACCGCCGCCGCGCCCAGTTGCACGAAGCGGCGCACCGACGCCTGCCGGGCCGCGTGCAGCAGCCTGGCGGTTCCCGCCACGTTGGACTGTTCGAACTCAGCAGCATCGCCCCACAACTTGAACAGCGCGGCGACGTGGAAGACGACGCTGCACCCCTGGACCGCCGCGAGGAGGGCGGCCGCGTCGTCCAGCGCGCCGAGCACCGGCTCGGCGCCGCGCCTGCGTACACTTTGCGCCGCGGCGTCGCCACGGGCGAGCGCGCGCACGTGCCAGCCTTCTGCGACGAGGCGTTCAATCAATCGGCCACCGACGAAGCCGGAGCCTCCGGTCACCAGGCAGGTACGGGTCATGGGAACCTTTCTATAGCGTTGTTATAGAAAGCGTATAGCGCTGATATACTGCGTGTCAAGGCAGTTCCGGAAACCGACGCGGGAACCATGGAAATCGACACTGAATCCGCCATCCTCGACGCCGCCGCGCAGCTGCTCGAAGCCAGCGGGGCGTCCGCATTGACGACGCGCGCCGTCTGCGAGCTCGCCGGCGTGAAGGCGCCGACGCTCTACCACCACTTCGGCGACAAGGACGGGCTGGAGCGGGCGCTCGTCCAGCGCGGCCTGGTCGAGTTCATGCGCCGCAAGCGGGCGCCCCGCGGGACGGAGGAGCCGATGCAGCTGCTGCGCTTCGGCTGGGACGTGGCGGTGGATTTCGCGCTGGAGCAACCCGCGTTGTCGGCGATGTTCGCGCGGCATGCGCTCGCGAGACCGGAGCTGTCCGACCAGCCTTACGCGGTCATGCGCGGCCATGTGCAGCGGCTGGTCGACTCGGGCCGGCTGACCGGCCCGGTCGACGCGGCGGCGCGCGCGGTGTGGGCGGCGTCGCAGGGGGTGCTGTCGCTCGCCAGGCCGGGAGCGGTCCGCAAGGAGGTCGAGGCGACCAGCGAGCTGATCTTCAACGCGGTGATCGCCGCGCTGGCGCCGCGGGGCGGTTGAGGGCGATGATGACTTCAGACCTGACGTGAGCGCGCAGCCAGCAGATGTCCCGCCGATTGACAGCGCTCACGGCTGGGCCAGCAGGCCCTGGAGCATCCGCCGGTCCCCAGGCTCGAGCAGGGGCAAGGCGTCATCGAACGGGAGCGTCAGCCGCTCCTCGCACTCGGCCAGGGATGCAGCGCTGGGGTCGTTCACGTCCAGCGCCAGCGTGACGACCAGGCCGTCCTGCTCCGGCCAGCCCTCGATGTGGATCCGCCGGCCGAGGAAGCCTTCGCATCGGGCCGTCCTGCCCGCCTCGCTGGCGCGGTAGTGCGTGGCCAGGGCCGCCATCAGGGCCGCCGGCGCGGGCCGTCGCCGCTCGTAGGACAGATGGGGCCAGTCCACGGACTTGCCGGTGGTCGTGTCGTAGGCGGAAATCCTGCGATGGTCGATGGTGCTTTCGCGTCCGCAGGCGGATTCCGACGTCTCGATGACCACGGTCGATCCGTGCCAGAACGCCACGCGGTCGTAGGAGGCGAATTCCTCGGCACGGCCGGGGCCGCCCAACGTCAGGGCCCAATACGTGCAGCCCCATGCGTTGGCCAACAGGCCTTCATACTGCTTCCGCAGCACCCCGTTGATCGTCTGGATGCCGCGTTCCTTGCCCTGCAGCTCCGCGCCCACGGCGCCGAAGTCGTGGATGCCATAGCGGACGAAACGGTGCGGTCCCATCCGTTCGGCAATCCGGCGCACGGCCGGCGGATTCGCCTTGCGCGCCCGGAGATAGGCCTCGACCGCGACCGTTTCGGCATCGGGCTTCTGCTCGTCGGCGTCGCCCTCAGTTTTGACGTCGGCGTCAGCGTCGTCGGGCCGCGGCGCAGGACGTGCCGCCAGGATCGGGGCGGCGCGCGCGCCGGACGCGTCCGTCCACGTGCCGGTGAGCGTGTCACCGCAGGACAGCGTGAGCAGGCCCGTCCGTTTGCCCTTCAGGGAGGTTTCGATCCAACGGTCGGTGCGCGCGCCATCGCGGGTGAGCACGAGGTCCATCGCGCTGTTGCCGTAGTAGTAGCGCCCCGTGCCGTCGCTGAAGGCCATGGACACCGACGCCTTGCCGATCGTGCCCAGCCAGACGCCGCTCTCCGAGCAGTCCTGGCCGGCGGTCGCGGATGACGCGATCGCCGGAGCAGCCACCAGCGCCAGCATGGCGGCGATGGCGCGAAGCCGAAGGCATGTCATGAAGCCTCACTCCTTCGCGAGGGCTTCCACCTGGATGCGCAGGGTCACGTCCATCTTGAAGCCGTAGTCCTTGCCGGCGGCCAGCCCGAATTCCTCGCGGTTGAAGCTGCCCGAGGCATCGGCACCGCAGAGCTCGCGCTTGAGCATCGGGTGCGGCACGCACTTGAGCTGGTGGATGGCGAGGGTCAGGGGCCGGGTCTTGCCGTTGAGGGTGAGCTCGCCGACGACTTGCGTCGGCACGCCGGCCTTGGCGCCGTCGAAGCGGCCCTTGAAGGTCGCGCTGGGGTTCTTCTCGACGTTGAAGAACTTGTCGCCGGTCGCCCAGGCGTTCATCGCGTCCAGGCCGAAGTCGATGCTGGCCAGGTCCATCTTCACGTCGACGCTGCCCGCGCCGGTGGCCTTGTCGTAGACGATGGTGCCCGCGCTCTTGTTGAGCTTGCCGCGCCAGTTGGACAGGCCCATGTGGTCGGCCTCGAAGCTGGGGTAGGTGTGCGTCGGGTCGATGTCGTAGGTCGCGGGCGCGGCTTGAGCGGCGACGGCCAGGGAGAGCAGGGCGGGGGCGAGCAGCAGCGGTTTCATCGGTAGTCCTTTGAAGAGGTTTGGCAGTGATGCCGCCTTGACGACGGGTCAGGTCGGCGGATTTCGACAAGATCGGATCAAGGTTCGTAGAAAGCATGGCCACTCGTGCGTTGAAAGAACGATGCCTCCAGATCGAAATCCGCATTCTGCCGATTGAAGTCAGGGTGGCGATGTGGACCACTCCGAGTATCCCGGGTCACGGATACGCTGCCTCCTCGCGGGCCGGCATCAATGCATTTCAGAGGGACATTCCATCGTGTCACGCCTGCCTCATTCATCGGCTTCATCCAGCCATCGTGCCGCCGCGGCGACGACCACCGACGCTGCGCCGCAGCATGGTTCGAACCAGACCGGCGTTCAAAGTGCGAGCCCCCGACTGCTTGCCCAGCGCCGGCAGGTCGAGGCGCTGGCCGACAGCCCCCGCATGCTGGCTCAACGCCGGCAGTTGGCCGGCTTGAATCCACCGGTCATCCAGCGCTTCCATACGGCTGCCGAAGCGCAAGCCAGGTGGGAGCTCACGAAAAACGTGCAGGTGTTGGACGTCCTGGAGAGGACGCTGGATCCAAAACCGTCGGGGCAGGCCGAGAAGGCCAAGAGCGCAGGCCAAGGCATCGGCATCCTTGCCACCATTCCGACGACGCCCACACGCAAGGGAGTCGATGCCATCGGCGCAACCTACGCGCAAGGCTTTGCTGATCCGGCCGAGGCGCTGCTGCGTTTTGGCCTGGTCGTTGGCGTGAATGCCTGGGCCGGCCTGGGTAATCGACAGGTCGCGGCGCTGGCAACCCGGACTGCAGTCGAGGCAGCTACGCCGCAGAACTGGCCGGTGGCCATCGTGAGTTTCGGATGGGCCAGACAGTGGCAGAACAAGCTCAACCGTCAGGTGGTGAGCGAACCGGAAATGCGGGGCGAGTTGGCCGACATGCCTGACTCTGAAAGGGAAAAGCTGGGCACCTTGGAAAAGGCAGACATCCCTTACGGCACGGTCCGAGAAACCATTGCCAAGGCGCCAGTCACCGGTCAGATGGAGCAGTTGCTGCTGCAACGCAGTCCGGCGGTGGACGCGGTCTACCACCACGTGGCCGACGACGATGCTCCCAGTACCAAGGCGCCGCCCGACCAGGGCGGGCGTGGCGTGTATGACGTCTACCAGAGCGAGATACTCGATCAATGGAAGCATCGCAAGACCGTTCCTCTCCTGCTCGCCGGTGGGTATCGCGTTCGTCGGAGAGACAACGCAGTCGATCCCGGCGACGCGCCAGACGGCAGCAGCATGGCCTTGCCCGAATATGCCAGCGACCTGGATCAGGACGTGCGGGACGGACTGTCCGACGTGGATCCACGCATTCCGTATCTTTCCGAAGCCAATCTACTGGTGCATGCCGGAGCGTTACGCAGCAATCAGAAGGCACCCAACGACAGCACGCAGGGGGAGATATTCGGAAAGTACACCTTTGAGTCGGGAAATCTAAAGCGGTTCCTGGGCTTGAACGCCTTGCCGCGTGGAAGTGATGTGCTCAAGCAGTCGATGCATTTCATGCCCGAAGCGTCGCTGGTGACCGGCACGGGCGGCGGCGGGAAACGCTTCATCGAGTACGGCTTCAAGCAGGCGAAGAACACACCCGGGAGCGGGCCCGCCCAGGTCGCACAGGAGCATCGGAAGGCCATCTCCACCAGTCAGAACGTGGGCAGCCTGGGAAATGCAGCGGTCAATCTGTCGCTCTACTTCAAGGCAGTGCATAACTGGCAGGTGTCGTCGCGCACGTTGTGTGAACGGCTGGTGGCAGCCGCGGAAGTCCGGTTTGCCGACGCGCCGTTGACCATCGACGCGCTGAAGAGGGATCCCGCCACACGGGAGATGTTGCGCGGTACCGCCGAGGATGCCTTTCCGCAGACGGCGGAAGTCCGCAACGAAATCAAGGCCGTCATCGACGCAAGCGCGGGGAAGATACTTGCCGCCCACGCGGCGTCCATGCTCCGCTTGCCCGCGCTGTTGAAGGGGCATTTGGGTGGACGAGACTGGTCGCCGGGCACCCATGATCTCAATGCGCTCGGCGATGCCCTGAGTGACTTGGTGCTGCCGGCGGAGTCGTATGGCGCCGTGATTGCGTTGCAGTCCCTTGTGTATTCACTTCGCAATTACGCCGATCTACGCCAGGCGTTGACGCGGGAGCCTGATATCGGGCCGAGGCTTGCCGGTGTCGTTGAGGATGAATTCATCGCCAAGCTGGAAGCAGCCAAACGACCGGTCTGAACGAGGCTTGCGACATGCAGCTGCCGGATCAGCTGATCTCGATGACCACCTTGCCGAGCAACGGCCGATCGCCATCCCGACGCTGTTCGAGCGCGGTGTGCGCCGCGCCCATCTCCGACAGCCGGAACGTGGCCCCGATGACCGGCCGGATGCGCTCGCGCTCCAGCAGGTCCTTGAGCGCGAGCAGCTTGCCGCGGTTCTGCCGCGTGAAGACGAAGTGGTACTCCGCGTTCACGCCCCAGGCGTTCACCAGGTTCTGCGGCGTCGCGATGTCGACGATCGACACGACGCGTCCTCCGTCCGCCAGCACGTGCGGGGAGCGCTCCAGCGTATTGCCACCGATGGTGTCCAGCACGACGTTCACGCCGCGCGCGCCCGTCAGCTCGCGCACATGGTCGACGTAGTCGCCGGACTCGTAGTCGATCGCCTCATCGGCGCCGAGCGAACGGACGAACTCGAACTGCCGGGCGTTGCAGGTGGTCAACACCCGGGCGCCCATCGTCTTGGCCAGCTGAATGGCGATGGAGCCGACGCCGCCCGCACCGCCGTGGATCAGGACGGTTTCGGCGGGCTGCAGGCGGGCCCGCGTGACCAGCGCTTCCCAGGCGGTGCCGCCGACCAGCGTCGTGGACGCCGCCTCGGCATGCGTCAGGTTGCGCGGCTTGTGCGTCACCAGTTCCTGCGGGACGACGTTGAATTCGGCGTAGCTGCCGCCCTTGGGGCCGAAGATCTTCGGCGTGTAGAAGACCTCGTCGCCGGGCTTGAAGTCGCTCACGCCGGCGCCCACGCGCTCGACCACGCCGGACACGTCGTGCCCGATGACGGCCGGCAGGGGCACGTACGCCGGGTAGTCGCCGCGGCGGATCTGGTAGTCGAGCGGGTTGACGGAGGTGGCGACGACGCGCACGAGCAGTTCGCCGGCATCGACGGCCGGCACGGGGACCTCCTGCAGTTGCAGGTTCTCAACGCCGCCGAAGGCGGTCAGGACGATGGCTTTCATGGGGACTCGCAGAAGTTGGGATGGGTCTCGCTCCGCCGATTTCCGCGGAACGGGTCCATTGTCATATCGCAAATCATCGATACGTTGAGGCGGCCGGCTTCGACCCTTTCGCCGTCGATGGTGATGGGTCAGGTCTTGCGCGGCCGGGTTCGTGCTGCTATTCGTCGCGCGAGCCGCCCGTACACTGGCCGCTCAAACGCCTGATCGAACGCTTGATTCCGCCTATGTCCGAAGAAGTGCCGTTGCTCCGCGTGCTCGAAGTGCTGGCCAATGCGCAGCGTCTGGAGATCCTGCGCAAGCTCAAGACGCCCGGGAGCTTCCCGCCCCAGGATGAGGGCGACCCGCTGGTCGACGGCGTCTGCGTGTCGTCGATCCAGGAGGGGCAGGGGCTGGCGTTCTCGACGACCTCGAAGTACCTCGCCGACCTGGCGAGCGTCGGCCTGGTCACCGTCAAGCGGGCGGGCCGTTGGTCGTACTACCGGCGCGACGAGCGGGCCATCGCGGCGCTGGCGAAGCGGATGGCGCGGGAGCTCTAGCCAGGGGGCTGGCCAAGCCTCATGCGGTTGCCGTCAATGGCATGAACCGTTGCGCCAGAACTCCGCGGGAACCAGGCGTCGCTCGGCGCCTTCGCCGGCGAGGCAGAAGCTCACGTCATAGCCCCGGGTCGGATCGGACGTGTCGCTGGGGCACACGTTCAGGAAGGCCGAGTAGACCTTGCCATTCGTCAATGTGCTCATAGGGCCCGACTTCGATGCGGGCGGGAACTGCCCATAGACGTAGCAGGCGGCGGAGGACTGCGGCACCGCGGGGCTGGCGTCGAACATGACCCATGAGACAGTCGCCACCGGTCGGGTGGACAGATCCGAGACGGAGATGCCCTGCAGCTTCGCGATCGGGTCCCGCTTCACATCTTTGCTGGAAAGAAAGAAGCAGGGTTGCCCGTCTTGAAGCAGTACCTCGGCATTCCCTATGCGTGAGGTCGCCCAGCAAGCGCCAAACGAAGAACAGAGCGCCAGGGCGAGGAGGTGGTTAAGGCAGGTGCGCATCGAGAACGGAGACGGCGCCCACACCGCATCCGGGCGCTGCATGTATTTGAACGCGAAGAAGTCGGCAAGCAGGTGGTGGCGCCAACGGGGAAGCAGGATGAGGACGGTCCGCGGCGACGAACGATGCGCGAAGTCTAGCGATTGGAAGGGACCGGTCCTCGCGACCTTGGTCATGTCGTCACGGCGCGAGCGCTGCAATGCCTGGTGCTAGTACGACTGCAAGACGCTCTTGGTCGTCAGGCAGTCCCAGCAGATGAAGACGTAGACCATCCCGCAGTCTCCGATGCAGACCGCATCGCCGAGGGAATCGATCTGGGCATAGAAGGACATCGGCTGAGCGCATCCGCAGGCGGGGATGTCCGGGTCCTGGATCCATTCCGGGTCGCCGCCGATCCGATGGCGAGCGCCCATGGGGTGACCTGCCCGCTTGAATCCGACGATGGCTTGGGATTCGGGTGTCTCGGGTGCCGGAACAAGGGGGACTGCCGGAATTTTCATCGTGTCTTGGAAGCCTTTGCGTGAAGGGTCCCGCGCGCGCCATTCACTGCGCCGCGGGCTTCGACTCCCGGAGCGCCGAGGGGCGACCGCCTTCAGGCGATCCAGAGCAGCATGCCGTTTCCGTCCGCTGCCGCATCGTGGAAGTACTGCTTGAGCGCCTCGAAGTTGTGCAGCACGTAGTCGCGGTCGTCGGCATCGCCGCGCCAGGGGATCGGGTAGATCTGTTCGGCTTCCACCTTCTTCGCATTGAAGCGGGCCCAGAGGGACTCGCCGGAGACGTCGGCCAGCGCCGCCGCCGCGGCCTTGACTGCTTCGGGCTCGAGCACCCTGAAGGGACCGTAGCCCGTGTCGGTGTCGGGCAACGGATCGCCTCCCAGGACGGCATGGGCGAGCGGTCCGTCGCCGCCCCACGATTTCCCGGTGAGGAGGAAGTGGATGAGGTGCCAGGACTTGTCGAGGTCGAGCGCATCGTCCTGGTCATCGTCCTCGGGGTAGGCGAGCGCCTCGGCCTGGTCCGGGTCCTTGTACAGCTCGTCCAGCTGCTCGACCGAGATGCTGAGGCAGTTGCCGATCATCGACATGGTGGGTTTCTCCTTGTGCCTGGCATCCGATCGGTCCAGGTCGGGTCACGGGGCGATCGCGCAATGGATGCGGACCGGGGAACTCAGAGCGCCTGCACCGCTCTCAACTGCGCCTGCTCATCCTCGGTCGGGAAGACGCTGACGCGCACACGCGGAGGATGCAGGCCGTCGACGCGCTGCATGTGATGCCCCGCGATGCGCACGGCATCCGCCCAGGCGACGATCACCGTCTGATCCGGTTTCTCCTGCGAGGCGAAAGCCACCAGGTCGGTGTGCGGCAGCAGCGTGTCCACGCCGTCCGACCACACCGAGTAGCTCACCACCCGGTCGCTGTCCTTGAACTGCAGCAGCTGGACCGAGCCCACGAAGGGGGCGGCCGGATCCTGCGCGTGCTGCTGCTCCAGCAGGTTCTTCTGCGTGGTGTAGTCCTCCGAGTCCTCGACGGCGATCAGCGCCTGGAACTGCGCGCGAAGCGCTTCGGGCGGCTCGAAGGGCTGCCACTCGCGCTCGACGAGCTGCAGCGGGCGGCAGGACAGCCAGCGGGTGTGCTCCTGCTGCATCCGGCGGCACGCGGCGGCCATCAGCGTCAGGCCGGCCAGGTCGTTGGCGTCCGTCGCGAACAGCACGTGCCGCAGCGGCACCATCACGACGGGATGCGCCACGCCGGAGCGGTAGATCACGTCCGGCAGGAAGAGCCGCGACGATTCGTAGGAGTCGTTCCACGCGCCCTGCCAGAGTCCGGGTGCGACCTGTTGCCAGCCGTCGTTCTCCGGGAGCCCGCGCAGGTTCTGGAGCGCGTCGTCGAAGGCGTCGTCGAAGCTCACGCCCCAACGGTCGAGCATGCCCTGCGCGACGCGGGCGGTGCTCTCCGGCGTGTCCAGGCCGAGGATCGCGACGTAGTCGCCGACGACCGCGCGCCAGGGCGTGTCGTTGGTCTCGCGAGGCGGCGCGTCCTGGCCCAGGCTCAGGCTGTTGGCGGCGTTCAGGGCGTTCTTGCCCATGTCGGCGTGCGTGCGCAGCAGGGGGATCAGGCGGGACCGGACGCTGGCGTAGTCCTCGGCATGCTCGGGCAGGTCCTTGGACATCGGACGCAGCATCACGCCGTCCACGTACCGGCGGACCTCGGCGTCGCGCGCGCGGCCGCCCTTGGCCCGGAGGACGTCACTCAGCAGATGCGCCAGATGCGAGTGCATCTGCGTGCCGTTGAGCGTGAAGGTGACCTCGGGCGAATCTTCCTTGAAGGTCACCTGCGTGGCGCCGGCATCGTTCAGGCGATTGACGACGCGTTGGATGACGTCAGCCGCGGTCGGCTTGCTGAAATGCCAGCGGATCCATTCCATCATGAGCAAGTCCCTGCTGTCTGGTTGGGGCGGATTGTGGAGGAAGGATTCGATTCAGCGTCGACCAGCGTTCAGCGATTGCTGATCTGCCAGGCGACATCCATAGTGAGCTGGTATTTCTCGCCCACTGGAATGGGGCGGCGCGTGCGCTCGGCCGAGGGAATTCCTTCAAGCCAGAGGAAGGGGTGAACCGACAGCGCCTGGTCACCCGAGACGGCCGCAATGTCGCGCTCCCATCCGGGCCAGCGGAGTGGTCGATAGAAGTCCGGCACGTCGGAAGAGAGCGCCCAGGTCAGGAAGGCGCTGTAGCTCGCGGCGAAGTCCTCCCAGTCCAGCGACTGGGGTGAGAAGTACAGGACGTGCCCGAGGTCCGGTCCGAGACCGCCGCCGTTCAGGGCGAAGAAGCCGCCCATCACGTCATCGGCGATGAGCAGGAAGCCAGGGCGCCCGTTCTCGTCGAACGGCGCGTGGTCCGTCGTCCAGCCGGGCAGCGAGCGCCGCATCCGCGGGCCCCCGGCGCCAAGGATGCGCAGCCAGCCGTGGTCGACGAGCAGTCCGCCCGTGTGGTGGACCAGCGCGCCCATCGGCGAGCGCAGCGTGACTTGCAGGGCGAGGAGCGCCGCATCAGCAGTCGCGGGGTCGGTGGGAAGGACGCATACGTTCGGGCAAGACTCGATCCACGCCGACACCGTCGGCCAGGCGGGATCCTCGGTCCGGATCAACTCGTCGAGGCTTTTCATGCGGGTTGCGCCATGAGGCTCACTGGTGAAGGTCGGAGGTCATGGCTGACGTGCCAGCGAGGCCGACGCGCGGATGGCCGACAGGAGATCGTCGCGAGCCACCTCCAGCACCGGGCCGTCGACGCGGAAGCCTTCGAGGTGGTGAAGGAGGTCTCCGACATCGGAAGGGGGGAACGACCATCCTTCCACGGTCGACCAGCCCTGGGCCAGGGTGTACCCGTCCGGCGTGGCGGTGCAGCGCAACCAGCCAGAGTATTGGTCGGACAGGTCGTAGGGGAGATAGCCGATCTCACCGGCCTTCAAGCCTTGAACGACTTCGAGCCATTGCTCCAGGAGTCGCAAGAGGACCGCCCGGATCTTGCGTTCGTCTTCACCGACGGAAGGAAGACCATCGTCGATGACCAGGTAGTACGAATCGCAGATCCGTTCCTGTCCCGCGAAGCGAAGAACGAGGTCCTTGTGACCGGTCTGGTTGTCCTGGAATGAGAGGCTGAGGTCCATATGCAGAGATGCCTTTGAAGCCGGGAGGAGGATACGTCCTCACGTGGCCCCGTAGATGGTCTCTGACAAGTCCTGACCCCTGAGTGGTTTCGCCCGCACTTCCTCCACGGATTCGGGGCCACGCCATCATTGTTCAGCAGACCGAACACCTGGGCCGGCGCCTCCTCCAGCGCTTTCCCGAGGTCGTCGTCCACCAGCGCTATCGGATGGCCTCGGAATGCGTGCACTTCGTAGGTATAGCGGCCCCCCGGACTGGCCGTGTAGTCGCCCCAGTGGAACTTCTGGATCGGGTGCTGGCTCGTGTCGACAGCACCCGTGACCGGCAGGTCGAAGCGCTTCAGGGCGGGCACACCGTGGAGGCCCAGCTGCAAGGCGAGGACGTTCCGGAAATTGCTCCGAAGGAGCTCGCGCTGAAGTGATGCCGATCTGCTTGCGGACGGATATCTGCCTCAGGACGGGCTCCTGCGACTCACGCCTTGCTCCTCCCGCCATCGCGCGATCGCCTCCCCCGGCGCCACCCCGAACGACGCCGTGAACTTCCGCTGGAACGTCCTGCGGGACATGTGGCAGAGGTCCGCCATCTCGTCGATGGTCCACGGGTGTGACGGCCTCGCCAGCACGCGATCCATCAGGTCGGAGAAGGGCGCGCCCGCGCGGTCCTGGGCGCGCAGCGCCTGGCTGTACTGGCGCTGGTCGCCATCCCTGCGCAAGGGCACCACCAGCCGCCGCGCCACCCGCTGCGCCACCGTCCGGCCGCAGTCGCGCTCGATGAGCATCAGCGCCAGGTCGATGCCCGCGGTCACGCCCGCGGACGTCCAGTACTTGCCGCTCTCGCTGT
The DNA here is from genome assembly GCF_001653795.1 of Mitsuaria sp. 7. Lineage (NCBI taxonomy): Bacteria > Pseudomonadati > Pseudomonadota > Betaproteobacteria > Burkholderiales > Sphaerotilaceae > Roseateles > Mitsuaria sp. 7. Next base: position 2,210,514 of record NZ_CP011514.1, on the reverse strand, counting down.
AGATCAGTTCATCGGAGACCCGCAGCGCCGGGAAGCGTCGCCGCAGCAGCGCGGCGGCGCGCCAGTGGGTCGTCACGCGCCGGCCGTCGAGCAGGCCGGCCTCGGCCAGCAGGAAAGCGCCGGTGCACACGCTGCAGGTCCGCTGCGCCTTCGCATCCGCGGCCCTGAGCCAGGCCAGGATCTCGGGCGTCCTGGCGACGCGGTGCACGCCTTCGCCACCCGGGACCATCACCGTGTGGAGGTCCGCCGCGAGCGACTCGGACAGGCCCCGGTCGACCTGCAGTCGCAGCCCGGCCCCCACCGTCGCGGCCACGTCCGCGGTACCGCAGGTGGCCAGCCGGTAGCGCGTCTGGCCGCTCTCCTCGTTGGCCGAGACGAAGGCCTGCCACGGCCCCGCGAGGTCGATCGGCTGGAAGCCCTCGAACAGCAGGAAGGTGATGTCGATTGGCGCAATCCGGCGCGTTTCTGGCACGCGTGCCTCCTGTCGTTTCCTTATCGTGACGAGTCTCAAGGAGCCTCTTCATGCAAGTCAATGTCCTGCTGTTCCCCGGCGTCACGCAACTCGACCTGACCGGTCCGTACGAAGTGCTCGCGCGGGTGCCCGGCGCCACGGTCTCGTTGGTGTCCTCAAGCCTGGATCCGGTCACTTCCGACCGCGGCCTGGTGCTGACGCCGACCGCGACCTTCGCAAGCGCCGGCGCCTGCGACATCTTCGTCGTTCCCGGCGGTCCGGGCGCCGACGATCTGCTGACGCAGGCGCCGTGGATCGAATTCATCGCGTCCCAGGCCGCCCGCGCGTCCTACGTGATGGGCATCTGCACGGGCTCGCTGCTGCTGGGAGCGGCCGGACTGCTGCGCGGCAAGCGCGCGAGCTGTCATTGGACCGCGCGGGAGTTCCTGCCGGCCTTCGGCGCGCTGCGCGACGACGCGCGCGTCTGCGTGGACGGCCATCTGCTGACCTCCGGTGGCGTGACCTCGGGCATCGACATGGCGCTGCAGGCCGTCGCGCTGATGCGCGACGAGGACACCGCGCGCCAGATCCAGCTGCAGATCGAATATGACCCGCAGCCGCCGTTCCCCGGCGGCACGCCGGAGACCTCGCCGCCGCACATCGTGCAGCGATGCCTGGAGGCCGGAAAGGCCCGATATCCGATCCGCGCGGCCGCCGTCGCCCAGGCGGCGGAGCAACTGGCGCACCGCGCGGCGGGAGATGTCGCAGGGGGGCGCTGAGCACCGAGGCCTCGGACGAAGCCTCAGACGAGACCTTAGACGACGCCTCAGACCACGTCTTCGATCGCCCGCTTCAGCAGCGACAGCCCCAGGTCGATCTCCTCGTCGCTGACCGTCAACGGCGGCGCGATGCGGAAGACGCCGCCCATCAGCGGCAGCTGCACGATGTTCATGCTCAGGCCGTGCGCCATGCAGGCGCGGGTGATGGCCGCGCCGAGTTCGGGGGCGGCCTCCTTGCCGGCCTGGCTGCGCACGATCTCCACGCCCAGCAGCAGGCCGCGGCCGCGGACATCGCCGATGCAGTCGAACTCGCGCTGCAGCGCGCGCAGGCCAGTCTCCAGCCGCGCGCCGGCGACGCGCGCGCGCTCGACCAGGCCGTCGCGCTCGACGATCTCCAGCACCTTGAGGCCCACCGCGGCGGGCAGCGGGTCGGAGACGTGCGTCGTGTAGAACAGGAAGCCGCGCTCATGGCAGCGCTCCTCGATCTCCGCGGTGGTCAGCACCGCGGACAGCGGAATGCCCGCGCCCAGCGTCTTCGACAGCGTCAGGATGTCCGGCGAGACGCCGTCGCGCTCGCACGCGAACATCATCCCGGTGCGCCCGACGCCCGTCTGCGCCTCGTCGAGGATCAGCAGCATGCCGCGCTCGCGGCACTTCGTCTGCAGGGCGCGCAGGTAGCCCACGGGCAGGTCGATCAGGCCGCCGGAGCTGAGGATGGGTTCGGCGATGAAGGCCGCGAGGTTGCCGCTGGACTGGCGGTCGATGAGGTCGAAGGCGTAGTCCAGTTCGGCCTGCCAGTCGTCGGCGCCGCCGAAGCGCGGCCGGTAGGGATTGGGTGCCGGGATCGCGAAGGAACCGACCGACGCGGGGCCGTAGCCCTTGCGGCCGGCGCAGTAGGTGGCCGACGCGGCCGCGCCGGTCATGCCGTGCCACGACTGCGCGAAGCCGACGATCTCGTACTTGCCGGTGTACAGCTTGGCGAGCTTGAGCGCCGCCTCGTTGGCCTCGGCGCCGGTGCTCAGCAGCAGGCTGCGTTCGAGGCCCTGCGGCGCGACCTCGGCCAGCTTCGTCGCCAGATCGACCACCGGCCGGCTGAGCATGCCGCTGAAGAGGTGGTCCAGGTTGGCCGCGCGGTCGGCGATCACCGCGGCGATCTCCGGGTGGCCGTGCCCCAGCAGGGAACTCATCTGGCCCGAGGTGAAGTCCAGGATCGCGCGGCCGTCGGCGTCGTGGACGAAGCTGCCCCGCGCGCGTTCGATGATGAGCGGCTCGAAGCTGCCGCCGTAGCGGATCAGATGCTGGCGGGAACGGGCCCAGAACGTGGGGTCGGCGTTGCGTGACATGGCGGCTTCCTTGGACTCGTGACGGGCAGGAGCCTACGGAGATCCCGGCCGCCCGGGAAGCGAGTAGTGCTGATGGCTGGCATCAGCGGCGTGCATCGGTGGCGCGCGCGGGAGGCGCCCAGGAGACGCTCGAGTAGCGGTCGAGCAGCGCACGTGTGGCGCTCAAGTGGCGCTCAAGTGGCGCTCAGGCGGCCGGCAGGACCTTGCGCACATGCGCCGCGAAGGCGGCCGTCAGCGGCGAGGGCCGTTCCCGCCCGCTCGCCAGCGTCACCCCGATCACCGGCAACGGCGGCAGGCCGCTGTCCTCGTCGAGGATCTCCAGGTCATCGGGCACGGAGGTCCGCGTGAGCACGGTCACTGCCTGCCCGGAGCGCGCCATGCCGATCAGTCCGGCCAGGCTGCTGCTCGCGTAGGCGAGCCGGAACTCCCGGCCCACGGCCTCGAGGGCGCGTCGGGCCAGCACGTGGTCCAGCGCGTCCTGCGCGCCCAGCGCGAGCGGCAGCGGCGTCATGCCGGCGACCGCCGAGCCGCGCCGTGCGACCCAGACCAGCGGCTCGCGGCGGATGACGCCGGGCTCGTCCGCGTTCTCCACCGACACGAGGGCCAGGTCCACCGCATGGCGAGCCAGCAGCTCGTGCAATCGGGGCGTCGGCGCGCAGACGACTTCGAGCTGGACGCGCGGATGCAGGCTCGCGAAGCCCTGCAGCAGATGCGGCAGGAAGACGACGGCGTAGTCCTCGGGGCAGCTGAAGCGCAGCACGCCGGAGACGTCCACGCCGCGCAGTTCGGCGAGGGCCTCGTCGTGGTGGCGCGTCAGCTCGCGGGCGTGCGCCAGCAGCCGTTCGCCGGCGGCGGTCAGCGTCACGCCGCGCGCGGTGCGGTGCAGCAGCGGCTGGCCGGCGACGTCCTCCAGGCGCTGCATCTGCATGCTCAGCGCGGACTGCGTGCGGCCGACGCGCTCCGCGGCCTTGCTGAGCGCGCCGGTCTCGGCGACGGCGACGAGGCTGCGGAGCAGGTCGAAGTCGAGGTGGGCGGTCACGGGCGGGGAGGCTTTCGCGAGGGAAGGAGAGGGGATCCCGCATCCTACGCGTCGTTCCGGCGCTGCCCGTCGGACCGCTTGGCAACAGGATTTCCGTGGTGGTTCCCGACGCCGGTGGCAAGTCCTGACCCCGTCGCTGAGAACTCGACGTAGCGAACTGCCGAAGCGCAGCGCTGGCAGCTCAGGCACTACCTGATCCTTGGCGACCAGTGCTCGATCGATGTCCTCGCGCAAGACTTCGAATGGGAGTCGAAGGGTCGAGCGCTGGGGTGGTAGTTCAGCGTCCGGCTGCAGGTCGTTCCTTCGGCCGCTCGGTGTCACGGTCTTGACGCTTCACAACTAGGGATGTCCGTCCTCGCTGGCAGGTGCACGATCCACCTGCACAGGGAGGAGGCCAAGATGGCACGTTCACTCATCCGCATGCGGGCTTTGGCTTGGGCCTTGGCAATCGCCATGGCATCCATCGCCGCCCCTGCGTGGGCCTCGCTCACTGTGGGCGCCGAAGCCTCGTGCGGCAAGGACCAGTGGGTCACAGGCCTCACCGGGAAAGCCGGTCTTTGGATCGATGCCGTGGGGCCGACCTGCGCCGGCTGGAACGAGAGGACCCTCCTGCCCATCGACGGGCGGGCAGGGCGTCCCGTTGGCGGAAAGGGCGGCGGTGCGATCACGCAGCGCTGTCCCGCGGGGTCTGCCGTGAGCGCATGGGAAGTCGCGAACGTGCGTCAGGGCGATGCCGCGTTCGCCGACAGGGTGACCCTGCAGTGCAGCACGCTCGCCCCGCCGCAGACGGTGACCGAATCGGCCCTCGCTTTCGGAGGAAGCAACAACCTGCCGCGTGGCAAAGGCAAGCCGCGCAAGGGCAGGTGTCCGGCGGGCGAATTGGCCACCTCGTTGTCCGTCTGGACCTCCAGCGACGGGCGCTTCGTGACAGACGTGAACATGAGGTGCTCACGCGCGCCGCGCGGCTATTCGATGATGGCGACCCAGCGCGCGGCGGATGGATCGCTCACCGTCTTCTCTCCTGAACTGAAGCTCAAGAGCGGCGACATCGTCCAGCTCGATTGGTGTCGGGAGTGGGCGACCCATTGCGGCAAGCCGGCCGCGGATGCCTTTTGCGCATCGAAAGGCTTTGGGGCATCGAGCAATGAAGTCGCCAAGCCGAACCACGGCCTGACCGTCGTGATCTCCGATCAGCGGATCTGCAATGGGCATGACTGCACGTCTTTCCAGAGACTCACCTGCAGTCCCCGCAGCTAGGAAAGCTCTGCGATGGCGCAATTCGGGCGACGCCAGTTGGCAGCTACAGGTACTTCGGGATCGGGTCATCCTGTCGTGTTGTAGCCCCAACCGGTCCTCTTCATGCGCCATCGGCCACCTTTGGATGATGCGCCGGCGAGGCCGCTATCTCGCCGCCACCGGCAAACTCCTCGCATCCCACCTCTGCATATTGGCGAGTGCGTTCTCAATCGGATCCGAGGTGACGCGTTCCGCGCCGAGGAATGGCCGATCCATGGCCGCGACGAAATGGAAGACCAGTCCCAAGGCGAGTGCCAGCACCACGATCGCCCCGCGACTGCAGGCGGTGACGGGGAGCACCGCGACGGGCGCCAGGGTGAGCAGCGAGCTCACCAGCACCACCACCCACAGCGTCACCGGCACCTTCCCGTCGCTGGCCTCCAGCCGGGCGCGTCGCTGCGTCAGCAGGTCATTCGCCTCGGTCCACATGTGCTCGACCAGCGCCGTTTCCGCCCCGGTCGTCGGACGAAGATCGCCCAGCGACCGGTAGACGTCATCGAACGCGTCCAGCGTCGGCTGGCTCGGCTGCTCGTGTTGCATCGCCGCCCATTCCTTGCCGATCACACTCCGGCCATACCCGCGCAGGCGCTCCCGCGCGAGCCTCGACTCCGGCGTTCCATACACGGCCAGCGATCGCCCCAGCTGCGCCATCGCCGTGGCCTCGCGGCTCACCGCCTGCTCCGCCGCGCTGAACGAGTCCCACACCGACACCGCCGAGAACGCCAGCAGCAGCGAGTTGATCGTCGCGATCACGCCCAGCGACGCGAGCGCGACGTTGCGATCCGACTCCGTCGCGCGCTCGCGCCAGCGCCGCGGGAACAGCGCCTGCGCGCCGAGCCCGAGCACCACCCACGCCAGCACAAGCGACAGCCCCAGCACCCAGTTCGGCACCTCATAGATGATCAGCGGCATGACACGCCTCCCTCGCTCAGGCCTTCGCTCAGCGCGTAGCGCGTCATGCCGGCGACACCGCGCACGCCCAGCTTGCGCGTCACGTTCTCGCGATGCGTCGCCACCGTCTTCGCGCTGAGCTTGAGCCGGTCCGCGATCTCCTGCGTGCTCAGGTCTTCGGCGAAGAGCTGGACGATCTCGCGCTCCCGCGCCGTCAGCGCCGGCCCCGCCGGAATCGGCGTGCCCGCCTCGGGCAGCCGGTGCCGCGTGCGGATCTCATCCACCAGACCGCCCATCAGCCCCGGGCTCAGATAGATACGCCCGCCGGCCACGTCGCGCACGGCGCGCAGCAGCTCCTCGCTCGACGCGTCCTTGAGCACGTACCCCGACGCGCCCGCCTGCAGCGCCGTCACCACGCTGCGCTGGTCCCCGTGCATCGACAGGCAGATCACCTGCACCGACGGATGGTGGGCGCGGACCCGCCGCGTCGCTTCGATCCCGTTGAGGCCCGGCATCGCGATGTCCGTGATCAGCAGATCCGGCTGCAGATGGCGCACGAGTTTGACGGCGGCGGCGCCGTCCTCGGCCAGCCCGACGACGTCCAGCCCCGCGTCGCGGGACAGGAGCGCGCGCAGGCCTTCGCGCACGAGTTGATGGTCGTCCGCGAGGACGATGCGAAGGGTCATGACGATCTCCCTGACGATGAGCGTGAAGACGAAGGTGACGATGAAGGCGGAGGAACGCGCCGGATCACGCCGGATCCAGCGGAATCAACAAGGTCGCGCAGGTTCCGCGGCCGGGCTCCGAGCGCAGCACCAGCGCGCCGCCCAGCGCCTGCAACTGCGCGCGTGCGCCGCTCAGCCCGAGCCCGTGCGCGTGCGCGTCGGTCTCGCCCCGACCGGTCGGGAAGCCGCGTCCGTCGTCGCGTACGCGCACGCTCAACCAGCCGCCGTCGACCTTCGGCTCGATCTCGACGCGGGATGCCGACGCATGCTTCTGGACGTTCAGGCAGAGCTCCCGCACCACGCGGCAGGCGACCGCGCGATGCGCGGCGGGGATCTCGGCCGTGCCGGGCGCCCCCATCGCGCCGCCGTCGACATGGATGGCCAGCGGTCCGAGCAGTCCCAGCTCCGCCGCCACGGCCTCCAGCGCCGTCGGCAGGTCGCCGTGCCAGTCCGGCGGCGCCAGCGCGAAGGTCAGCGAGCGGACCGTCCGCGACAGCTCGCCGAGCAGCTCGGTGACCTGCGCCAGCCCCGGGTCCGCGCCGACCGGGGCGCCCGCGCCCTGGCGCCACTCCCCGAAGGCCAGCCGCAGCCGGACGATCAGGCCGCCGACCTGGTCATGCAGCAGCTGGGCGACGCGTTCGCGTTCCCGGAGTTCCGCATCGGCGTGCGCTTCCGCGAGCGTCATCTGAAGGCGGGTCAATCGCTCCAACCGGTGCTCGCGGGTGAGCCGGCCGGTCGGACCGGCGGGACGGGGCCGCGCCGGCGGGGGGGTATGAGGACGGAGTGGGGTGAGGTTCATGCGAGCTCCCTGTGCGCCTGTACGGCGTCGTCGTGTGGCGACCGATCCGGGGGGATCGATGCCACAGACGGTAGGCGGCGCCGCCTCCCGCGACCTTCCGGAAACCTTCCGGAGGCTCCGGCAGGTTCCGGAAGGTCTCTCGAAGGTGTCCGGAAGCCCCGGAAACAGGCGCTTGCGAGACATTCCCCGTGTGCTTCCCCGCGGCGGCCCCGGGCGTTCATGAGCGGGGGCAATGCGGCCGCTCATGCGGGGTGGCACGGCTCAGGTCGTAGCAGCTCTTCAGGAAGTCGATGTTGGAGCCCAGGTCCGGAAGGGGCTTGCCGATCCCTTTCCAGTGCTCGGCGAGCGCCTTGCGCAGCGGATCGACGGCCGCCATGTAGTCGTCGGGGAAGGGCACGACCTCGTAGACCAGCGGGAACTCGATGTACTCCAGCTTCACCAGCGCGCCGAGCTGCTCGTAATGGAAGTGCACGGCGGCGAAGTTCTCCATGTCCTGGCTCAGGTAGAGGTCCTCGCCGGAGCCGGCCAGGCGGATCAGCTCCTGGGCGTGCGGGCCGATCTCGGGGAGCAGCTCGCGCTGGAAGGCGCGGGCGCGCAGCCGGATGCGCTCGTCGCGCTCCAGCAGATGGGAGACGTGCTGCAGCGACTGCAGCCGCTCGGTCAGGTTGGCGCGCTTGCTGTCGTCCACCCATTCGACGAGCTGGGTCACCGAGATCAGCACGCCGACGATGACGCTCAGGCCCGTGGCCACGCCCACCGACGCCTGCCAGTAGCCGAGCACGACCGCCCTGCGGTCGCGGGTGACGGGGACGCAGTCGGACTCGGTGGCCCCGTTGGGCGCGTCGGACGGGTTCAAGGGGGCACCCCCTTCTGCCGGAGCAGCACGGTCCAGGCGCGGTCCGGCGTCGCGACCAGCCGGCCGCCGGCGTCCAGCGGGGCGCGGGTCCAGCTGACGCTGTCGCTGACGTTGCCGCCGATGGCGCCCAGCTCGCTGCCGTCCACCTGCACGACCAGGTCGCAGTGCCAGGTCCAGATGCGGCCGCGTAACGCGCGGGGCAGGGCACTCCATTGGGCGAAGGTGGCCGGCGCGTCGGGCTGGGCGTCGCGCGGCGCGCAGATGACGTCGCCCGGCCGCGGCGGGGTGACGGCGGCGTCGCGGGCCTCGAGGCCCGGACGGCTCCCGTCCAGGGCCGCGCGGATGTAATGCCAGTGCAGCTCGCTGGCCTCGAACTGGCGGTCGCCGAAACCGGCGTTGCGCATCAGCCAGGAGATGAAGACCGCGCTCCAGGGCCGCAGCGAGCCGTCGTCGAAACGGGTGCGCTGGAGCGGATAGTCGGGGCCCTTCACGCCGATCCAGTAGAGCAGCACGCGGGCGTGGAGGTAGGGCTCGGCTTCCTGCCGGCGCGGGGCGTCGAGCCGGTGCTCGGTGAGGTTGGTGGCGGCGTCCCAGCGGCCTCGGCCCCAGAGTTCCCACTCCTGCAGGGCGAGAGCGAGCAGGCGTTCGGTCGACGGCGCCGGTGGGGCGGACTCGCCGCCCAGGCCGGCGGTCAGGGGGGCGTCGGGACCGGTGGTGGGGCGCGGCGACTCCACTTCATAGATCGGCGCCGGATCGTCGGCTGGCCACGGCGGTGGGGCCGCGAGCGGCTTCGTCTGCGCGCAGCCCTGCAGCCAGAGCGCGACGAGCGCGAGCAGCGCCAGCAGCACGGCGTGGGAGAGATCGCGAGGGAGCGCGCCGCGGTGGAACACGCGCCGGCAATGACGCTGTGACATGGGACCTCCTGCGTCGGGGAATGGGGACGCGGAAGGTCATCGTCGGGGCAGCCCGGCGTGCGGGGCATCGGAGGAAGGCTGAGCTTGCGGGTGGGAAATCCGGAACCGCTCCGGCGGGCACAGACTCGGGTCTGCCTCACTGCCGTGGCCGCTGGCCCTCACCCCCCGCCCTCTCCCGCAAGCGGGAGAGGGAGTCCGACCGGCGCTACTCGCGGCGCCGGCGCCTCTTGCTCCTTCTCTCTCTCTCTCTCTTGCGGCAGAGCCTCGTCAGCGCCTTCGGCGGTAGAAGTGAACTCCCTCTCCCGCTTGCGGGAGAGGGCGGGGGGTGAGGGCCCGCGGCGGCGGAAGTACGGAGACCTTCTTGCTCCCTCCCCCTCCTGCGGGAGCGCCTCGTCAGCGCCTTCGGCGGTGGAAGTGGACTCCCTCTCCCGCTTGCGGGAGAGGGCGGGGGGTGAGGGCCAGCGGCCGTGGCAGTGCTGAACCCCTTTGTTGATTCTTCTCCCGCTTGCGGGAGACTGGCCTACAGCGCCTACAGCGCCTACAGCGCCTACAGCGCCTACAGCGCCTACAGCGCCTACAGCGCCTACAGCGCCTACAGCGCCTACAGCGCCTACAGCGCCTACAGCGCCTACAGCGCCTACAGCGCCTACAGCGCCTACAGCGCCTACAGCGCCTACAGCGCCTACAGCGCCTACAGCGCCTACAGCGCCTACAGCGCCTGCACCGCCGCCTCGCTCAGGAGCCGGCGAGCCGCCTCCAACGGCGCCGGATCGATCCACGCGCCGATGTCGAAGTCCGTCTGGATGAAGCCCCACTTCAGCAGGAACTTCTTCTGCACTTCCAGCGCCGCGACGGCCGTATCCGCGAGGTCGGTCGTCTGCCGCCGCGGCAGGTCGTCACCATAGGCGCGCTTCACCCACGGCACCTTCCCGCCGGTCTCACGGCTGATGTACGCCAGCGTTTCATACGGATGCTTCGCCGCCCAGTCGCTCACCGCGACGATGCGCGCCAGGAATCGCGCGACGATCTCCGGATGGTTGTCCAGCAGCGACTGATGCACCGTGATCGGCCGGGGCGTCCCGTTGTGCGCGCGCACCAGCGGATCCGGATCGCGGCTGATGTCGAAGACCACGTGCGCCCCCGTCTCATGCGTGAGCTCGAGGCCGCGATCCCCCTTCAAGTAGATCGCGTCCACATCGCCGCGCTGCAGCGCCGCGACCAGCAGCTCGTATTCGTTCTGCGAGCTCAGCAATTGCGAGTCCGGACTGGTCGCGCCGGTATGGATCGCCGGACTCGCGCCAGGCCCACCGGAAGGCTCGACGGGCACGTCGACGACCTCCACCTGACTCAGCGACAACCCCGCCAGATCCAGCGCCACGAGGAACCCATGCAGCGCCTCCGAGCGCCGGCTCTCGATCCGGTTGCTGTACAGAGGCAGGCCGATTCGACGACCGCGCAGGTCGCGCGGCTCGATCACGCCGCTGCCGGGCGCGCTCACGATGCCCTGGTATTCATCGAGCCAGTTCAGCCCGATGACGCGACTCTCCGCGCCCTGCGAGCGCGCCCAGATCGCCGGCACGTTGCCGCCCTGGCGGAAGGAGTTGGGCAGGTGATGATCGTTGCGCGACTGGCGCAGCACCGGGTCCGGCGTCTCCTCCAGCGTGAAGATCTTGATGCCGTCGGCGCGGAATTCGTCGTGGAACCAGCCGAGCTGGGACGCCAGTCCGAGCGGCGTCGGATTGGGCGTGCGGGTGTACCACAGGATGTCGGGCACAGGGCTCATGGGCGATGCGATGTTCTGGTTGTGGGGGTTGGCCCGGGCGCGCCGCGCGATCGCGCGGGCGTCGTGGATGTCCCGGACCTTGCGGCCAGGCTCAGGCTTCCTCTGCCTGACCCTGTCCGTGGGTGAGCACGTGGTCGTCGGAGGTCTCCGCCTCGTCCGCCTCTTCCGCGTCCTCGGGGCTCGTGCCGTCCCCGATCAATCCATGCCGCTTCAGCAGCGTGCGCATGACATTGCGCGACACGCCCAGCAGCGCGCCGGCCCGCACCTGGTTGCGACCGCTGACGCGGTAGCTCTCCTCGACGAGCAGGCGCTCCACGTCGTTGAAGAGCGACTTGGGCGGTGATTCGAGCAACGCCTGGACGGCGCGACGCAGCAGCGCGGGTGGCGGCTCCGTCGCAGCGGCGGACGCCGCGTGGAAGCCCGCGCCCTGCGGCGTCGACGGGGGAGGCGACTGTGGCGCCTGCGGCGCCGCGGCGATGGGCGCGCCCGGCGGTCCCGATGACGAAGGCTCCGCGACCGCATGCCGCCGTGTCGGCTGACCCGCCAGCTTCAGATGCTCGGGCCTGATCTCCTGCTCTGACGCGACCAGCAGCGCGAAGTGGATGACGTTCTCCAGCTCGCGGATGTTGCCCGGCCAGTCGTACGCCTCCAACGCGCGCAGGGCCGCGTCGCCCAGCCGCGGTTCGGGCAGCCCGAGCCGCTTGCTGTAGATCGAGAGGAAGTGGCGCGCCAGCGGACCGATGTCGCCCAGGCGCTCGCGCAGCGGCGGCAGCCGCACCTGGACGATGTTGAGCCGGTAGAAGAGGTCGAGCCGGAAGTGCCCCGCCGAGACCGCCTCGCCCAGGTCGACGTTGGTCGCCGTGACCAGCCGGACATCGACCGGGATCGGCTTGCGCGAGCCGAGCCGCACCACCTCGCGTTCCTGCAGCACGCGCAGCAGCTTGACCTGCAGCGAGAGCGGCAGGTCGCCGATTTCGTCGAGGAACAGCGTGCCGCGGTGCGCCGCTTCGAACCAGCCCTCGCGCCGGCCCTGCGCGCCGGTGAAGGCGCCCGCCTCGTGGCCGAAGAGCTCGCTCTCCGCCAGGTGCTCCGTGATCGCGCCGCAGTTGATCGCCAGGAAGGGCCCGGTGCGACCGCTCAGCGTGTGGATGTGCCGCGCGATCAGCTCCTTGCCCGTCCCCGAGTCCCCGCCGATCATCACCGGCGCGCCGCTGGGCGCGACCCGCTCGATCAGCTGCAGCACCGCCTGCGACGCCGGATCCACGAAGGCCAGCGAGCGCGCCCGGATCGACAACGGGCCGGCCGAGGCGCTGTCCAGGGTCAACAGCCCGGTGTCGTTGGCGTCGCTGGGTGGCATGGTCGGGCTTCCTCCTGGAGATGGCGTCGGCAAAAGCCCATGCTAGGAAGCCCCGGTCCGCGGAGGAACGAAGTTTTGCCTCGTTGCATATGCGGACGGTGCGCGCGCCGCGGAGGGCGCGCTGCCACGTGGCATGCGGGGCGGCCATCGAGGCATTCGCGGATGCGGCGTCGCGGCGGATCACAGGTCGGTATCGCGCAGCAGATGCAGTTCCTGGGCGCGCTCATAGAGCTTGCCCATCTTCCACTGCTGCTTCAGCACGCCGGGACCGAGGTCGCGCGAACCGCCCAGCGCCTCGGCCAGCGCCTGGATCTGCGCGCCTTCCTCCAGCAGCAGGATGAACTCCGCCGTGTCGCGCAGGCCCTTGCGGCCCCAGACAGTGGCGCCGCCGTTGGCCTCCAGGATCGCGGAGACATGCGGGTTGTCGCGCAGGCGGTCGAGGATGAAGTCGACCTCCTGCTGGCGGCGGTCGATGTAGACCGGCAGCTCGCGGAAGAGCTGGTGGCGCTGCACCGGCACGTAGCGGATCGGCAGGGTGCGGTGCGTCTGCGCCCACGCGCCGAGGTAGGGCGCGTGCACGTGCGAGATGGTCGTGATCTCCGGATGCTCGATGAACAGCTTGGTGTAGCGGCCCTGGCCGGCCTTGGCGGCCGCGCCGACGTAGACGGTGCCGTCGAAGCCCGTCACCGTGGCGGTCAGCGGCTTGTTCCGGTCGAACGGGCCGGGATAGTTGACTGAGACGAGCTTGTCCTCGCCCGGGATGCGCTCGATGAAACCGACCGTGCCGAAGGCGGTGATCGTGCCGGTCTCGCGGTAGGCCTCGAAGATGACGGCGGCCTGCTGCTTCACCTGGGCGACGAACTCCTGCGCCGCGGCGCTCAGCGGCGGCGGGGTGTCGAGGGCGTTGGCGTTTGCATTGGTGGAGACGGCGGTCGAAGGTTCGATGACGGTGGACATGCGGTTCCTTTCGGCAGGGGCCTGTTCATTGGCCTGGATCCAGGCGCAGGAATAGGCGTAGGTGGAGAAGGCGGGCACGGTGCTCGCCGACAGGTGAGTTGGATCAGGCGGCGAGCGCGACGGTGGTCGCGCTGACGAGCGGCCAACCGAGCAGCGCGCGCGCCTGCGCGGCGGCCAGCTCGATGCGCGCCTGGCTGGCGACGCGGTCGGCGGCGAGCTGGTACTGCTCGAACTCGCTGTCGCGCACGTAGACGCCGGCCGGCACGGTGTGCAGTTCCAGGAAGCTGGCGAGCGGCCGCCACTGGTGCTCCAGCACCAGCGCGTGGCGGTCGCTGCCGCCGGTGGCGGCGAGCACCGCCACCTTACCGCGCAGCCGCGTCGGATCGAGCAGGTCGATGAAGTGTTTGAACAGCCCGCTGTACGAGCCCTTGTAGACCGGCGAGCCGAGCACGACGACGTCCGCCTGCGTCAGCAGGTCCTGCGCCGCGGCCACCGGCGCGGGCAGGCGCTCGAAGCTGGTGACGCCGGCCAGCGAGGAGGCGAGCTCGGCGATGTCGACGATGTCGATGCGGGCGTCGGTGCCGGCCGGTCGGCCGTCGGCGATGCGCTCGGCGATCGCGGTGACGAGCGCGCGGGTGCGCGAGGGGCGGCTCAGGCTGCCGCTGAGGGCGACGATGCGGGTCATGGTGAAGTCGCTTTCTTCATGAAGATCGGAGTGAGCGAGAAATCGGTGGAAGCGGTTCGGTCCGCGCGGTTCATGCCAGCCACAGCTTGTCGAAGCGCCAGGTGGGGAAGTGCGTGTGCTCAGGCTCCAGCCCGCCGACGCGCGTGCTCGCCGCGTCCAGCGTGTTGGCGAAGCCCCAGATGAGCAGGCTGCCGCGCTCGTACTGGATGCGCTGCGCCTCATGCACCAGCGGTGCGCGCTTGACGGGATCGGGCTGCTGCATTGCGGCGGTGACCAGCTCGGTGAAGCGCGCATCGCGGAAGCGCGTCTTGTTGACCACCGCCTGCGGGCCGTCCGCGTGCAGCGCGGACACCAGCCACGCGTGGCCCAGCGAGCCGCCCGTGCTCAGCGGCCAGCTGGTGCGACGCGGTCCGGCGAAGGTGGCGGCGTCGACCTGCTTGACGTCGATGCGCACGCCAGCCTGCTTGGCCTGCTCGGCGAAGACCAGCGCGGCGCGCGCGCCGGCGGCCGTCGTCACCAGCTCGACGCTGAGCGAGGAATGCCCCGCCGCAGCCAGCAGCGCCCGAGCCTGTGCCAAGTCTTGCCGGCGTTGCGGGATCGAATGGTCGAAGGTCGGATCCTGCGGCGCGTACAGGTCGTTGGCGATGCGCCCCTGGCCGTTGAGCGCGCGGTCCACCAGCGCCTGCCGGTCGGCGATCAGCCGGAAGGCCTGGCGCACGCGCACGTCGTTGAACGGCGCGAGTTCGACATTCATGTCGAAGGACTGCCAGTAATTCGTCTCCGAGATCACCGTGCGCAGCCCCGACGACTGGCCCAGCAGAGGGAGCTGCTCCGGCGAGATCGCGTTGACCACGTCGACCTGGCCGTTCTGCAGCGCCTGCAGGCGCGAGGTCTGGTCCTTGAAGTCGATGATCTCCAGCTCGTCCGGATACGGTCGGCCGGGCTTGAAGTAGTTCTCGAAGCGCGTGAACAGCGAGCGCTGGCCAGGGATGAACTCCTTGAGCTTGAACGGCCCCGCGCCCACCGGCTTCGTCGGGTCGTAGTCGGTCGGCACGATGCCGCCGAAGTTGACCCACGCGTCGGCCAGCGGCACGTAGCCGCGGTTCTCGCGGAAGGTGAGGCGCACGGTGCGGTCGTCGAGCTTCTTCAGCGCGTCGCGGTCGACGACCGACACCAGGCCGGCGTACGGCGAGGCCAGCTGCGGGTCGGTCAGCCGGCGGATCGAGAAGATCACGTCGTCGGCGGAGATCGTCTTGCCGTGGTGGAACTCTAGGCCCTTGCGCAGCCGGATGGTCCAGGTCTTCGCATCGGGAGAGACCTCGGCGGATTCCGCGAGCGCCAGCTCCGGCGCCATGTCGGGGCTCCACTCCCACAGCTTGCTGTAGAGCGCGAAGCCGCGCAGCGTCGAGGCGCCCGCGGTCGGCTTGTGCGCGTCGAGGTTGCCGGCCTGGCTGCCGTCGATGACGCCCAGGCGCAGGCGGCCGCCGCGACGCGGCGCGCCGGTCGGGCCGGAGGCGGTGATTGCGGGCGCGTTTGCCGCCGTGCCCGTGGTCGCGTTGGCTGCTGCATTGCCGCCTGCGTTGGCGGAGGCCGACGCGGTTCCCGCGCCGCCCGGGCGCGCGTCGCCGCAGCCGCTCAGCCCGATGGCGCCGACGCCGGACCAGCCGCCCAGCGCGATCGCGCGGGCAAGCAGTTGGCGACGTGACAGTTCGTTGTCGTCCATGCCTGGCTCCTCAGAAGTGATAAACGACGCTGACCTGCGCGCTGCGCGAGGGGCTGGGCACCAGGAACTCGTTGGTCGTGCCGGTGAGTCCGGCGCTGTAGTTCTTCTCGTTGGTCAGGTTGCGGACCGTGAGGCTGATCTCGTAGCGCGGCTGGCGGTAGTACAGCGTCCAGTCGAAGGCATGCTCGCTAGGCACCTTCACCGTCTGCGTGATGCTCGTGTACCAGGCGCTGGTCCACCAGGCCGAGAGCTGCGTGCCCAGACCGTTCTCGAGCTGGTAGTCGACGAAACCGGAAGCCGAGTGCTTCGGAATGCCCGGTGCCTGCAGCGATCCCGGCGCGGGGCGTTTGTTGAGCACGTTGCCGTCGCCGAACACGGTGGCGTTGTCGGCGACGAAGCCCCACGGCGAGAAGAAGCCGCCCGAGCCGAAGCTGACGAAGTCGTAGCGCGCGTTGATCGCGCTGGCGTTGAGGCCGGCGGACAGCTGATTCGACAGCTGCGCGCGGATCGCGGCCTCGGTGCCGTGGATGCGCAGCCGCGCGATGGAGCCGTCCGGCGCGGGCGAGAGGTCGCGCTCGGCCTTGTAGTACGCGAGCGAGGCGAAGAGCCGGCCGGGGATCAGGTCCGCCTTGGCTCCGAACTCACGAAGGTTGGACAGGCTGCGGAAGGCCAGCGGATTGAGCTGGTTGTTCGCGCCCCAGGTCAGCACGTCCGCGAAGCCGCCGGTGTTGATCGCGTAGGAGCGGTCGACGGTCGCGTAGATCGTGCTCTGCTCGGTGGGCTTCCACAGCAGGTTGACCTGCGCGGCGGGCAGCCAGGTCGATCGGTCGTCGGACGCGACCTGCGCGGCCGTGGCGGCGAGCGGGTTCTCGATGTGCGCGTTGACTTTGGTCGCGCTCACGCCGACGTTCAGGCCGAAGCGGCCGTCGACCAGCGTGTTGAGCTGCGTGAAGACGCCCGTGTTGGTCCAGTCGCCGCGCGCCGTGTAGGTCGCGCCGCCGACGGTGGCGGAACCGCCCGCCTCGGCATAGAGCCCGTTCGCGACCGGGTACATCCTCGGCAGGTTGAGGTAGCCGAAGGACGTCTGCTGCGGCACGCCCGCCGTCCCGATCCACGAGCCCGATCCCGCGGGCACCGGCAGGCCGTAGATGGTGGCCGGCGTCTTGAGGCCGAGCGGCGCCGTCAGGTCATAAGGCGCGGTGAAGAAGCTGTTGTTGGCCGCGAGCGTCGTGAAGCTCTCGCGCCGCAGCGACACACCGGTGTTGCTCTGCAGGTCGATGCCGACGCCGCCCAGTTCGAAGTGGTTTCGTCCACGTAGCTCGGTGCGGTTGTCCAGCAAGTGGTCGCTGAACTGCGTGAAGAAGCTGCCGACCGAGTCGCCGGTGTCCTTCGAGTACTGGAACAGCGTGCTGTTGGCCAGCGACCAGGACGGGGACAGCTCGGCCACGACGCGCAGCTGCGAGGTCGCGCGCTTGGCGGTGTTCTTGTCGTTGGGGTTGGAGAAGTCGGAGCGGGAGATCGAGGTCGCCCCGTTCCCTGGTGTCGTCGGGTCGTAGACCCAGCCACGGACGGTGCCGGGGTTGGTGGCGCTGGTCAGGAAGGACGGCAGCTGCGCGCCGGTGAGCAGCGGGCCGGCGATGAACTGGTTCTTCGCGTTGGGCGTGCGTTCGACCCAGCCGGTGATCGCGCTGTTGTAGGCGCCGGAGGCGTAGACCGGCGAGTAGTAGCGCGTGGCCGAGCCGACGGTCTGCGCGACGATGGGCGTCGCACGGCCGCCCCAGTACTGGCCGCTGTCGACGGACTGCTGCGTCGCGCGGTTCCAGCCGTGGATCACATTGAAGTCGTAGTAGTCGTCGTACGCGAGGTTCCAGTCGACGCGGACCTTGCTGGTCGGCTTCCACGCGAGCGCGCCGTAGAACGCGTTGTAGTTGTTGCTGACGCCGTCGTAGTAGTCGTCGGCGCGCTGCGGCGTGAGGCTGACGCGGTAGGCGAGGGTGTCGCTGATCGGGCCGGTGGTGTCCAGCGTCAGCTTGCTGGTGCTCCAGCTGCCATAGCTGCCGCTGAGGGTGGTGCGCTGGGTGCTGAAGTCCGGCTTCTTGGCGAGGTAGTTGGCGTAGCCGCCGCTGCGGCTGCTCGGGCCGAAGACCTGCGAGGGCGGGCCGGCGACGATGTCGACGCCTTCGAAGGCGTTGGTGTTGAACGGGTGGCGGACGTTGTAGGTCCGCTGGCCGTCCTGGAAGAGTTCCGAGGCCTGACCGCGGATCAGCGGCGCGATCGAAACGTTCTGGCCGCCGTTGCGGGTGATGCCCGGCGCGTAGCGGACGAGGTCGTCGGCGTTGCGCAGCGGCTCGCGGCGGAGCTGCTGCTCGTCGATCTGGAAGACCGAACGCGGCACGTCGACGACGGCGGCGTCGAGGCCGTCGACGGAGCCGCTGGGCCGGTCGGGCAGCACCGAGCCGGCACGCTTGCCGTTGATGCTCACGGACTCGATGCGCTGCGCGCGCGAGCCGCCGCCCGCGGGTTCGGGCGAGGCTGCTTCGGAGGGGGCGGACGATGCCGAGGCCACCGTCTGTGCGACAGCGCCGTTCGCGCACAGCAGTCCACAGGCCATGCCGACGGCGGTGATCGGCAGGAAGCGGGAAGGCGACGTGGAGCGGCGGATGGCTGTCTTCATGACCTCGAACGTGGGTGGAGTGGCAGGGAGAACCGTCCCTTCGCAGCATTCGTGCCAGCTCGTTAAAGGCCTTGGAGGGCCGATGGATACGGCATTCCCGTCAATCCGATAAGCATTTCAAGCTTCGTCGCCTGGCGCGATCAATCGGTCTGTTGCCATCGCAACAGCGGCGTGCTGCCGTCGGGCCAGCGCTGCGCAGCGTTGCGCAGGGCATCGCCGGGACGGGGTCGTCTGAGCCTCGTGAAGCCCCGTGAAGCCTGGTGGCTGGGGTTGCTGCGATCCGGCATGTCTCTTGCAGACAGTTCGCGCGTCCGATCCCGAATTCAGAAGGAGCGCCCCATGGGCATCAAGATTCTTTGGTACATCAGCAGCCCCGACGGTCCGGTGCCGTGGGAACGCGCGCATTCATGGCAGAACGATCCGGCGCAGCTCGTCGCGCAGGCGCGCAACATCGACCGGCTCGGTTTCTACGGCGCGCTGCTGGCCACCGACCAGCACGAATCGCTGAGCCTGACCGGCCTGCTGGTCGCGCACACGGAGCGCATGCGCTTCCTGACGGCGCAACATCCGGGCCTGATCACGCCGGCCAAGCTCGCGCAGATGGCGCTGACGGTGGACCGTTTCAGCAAGGGGCGGCTGCTGTTCAACGTCGTGAACGGGAACGATGCGGGGCTCAAGAGCATGGGGATGCCCATCCCGCACGACGAGCGCTATGCCTACAGCTACGAGTTCTGGGACGCGTTCCAGCAGCTGTACGCGGGCTCCAACGACGGCTACCAGGGCAAGTACATCCAGATCGCGCCGCGCGCGGTGGTGCCGCTGCGCAACCCGCTGCCGCCGACGCAGACGCCCACGATGCCGCTGTGGGGCGCGGGGACGTCGGAGCCCGGGGTCGAGCATTCGGCGAAGTTGCTGGACTGGTACCTGAGCTTCGCGGATGCGCCGCCGCGGCTGGGCGACAAGTTCCGCCGCGTCGGCGCGCGGGCTGCGGCGCATGGGCGCAAGCTGCGCTTCGGCACACGGCTGCAGATCATCGTCCGCGATACGGAGGAGGAAGCCTGGGCCCACGCGCAGTGGATCCTCGACCAGACTTCGCATGAGACGGCAGTGCGGCTGGCTTCGCGGCACCTCGGTCCGAAGGGGCTCGATGAAGAGGTGGTCAGCGACGATCCGCTGGTCCATCGCCGCATCGCCGCGCTGCGCGCAGGCAAGCTGCCCGCGCTGCGCGACCTCGAGGTCTATCCCAACGTGTGGGTCGGGCCGAGCCCGTTCGGCTTCGACATCCTGCATCCGTGGGCAGGCACCTGGATCGTCGGCAGCACCGAGCAGGTGGCAGAGCGCTTGAAGGAGTTCCACGCGCAAGGCACGGAGGCGTTCATCCTCTCCGGCTGGCCGCTGGTGCCGGAAGCGCAACGCATCGCGCGGACGCTGCTGCCGCTGCTGGATCTGGAACACGGCTTCGATGTGCCGGCGTTCGATGAGAACGATCCCGTCCACGCGGAACTGGCGACCACCGTGCCGCCATATGCGACTCACACCGGTGCGAGCAAGAAAGACGCTGCATGACTGCCTAGACCCAGCGCGCTGCGCGCGCCCCTCACCCCCGCCCTCTCCCGCAAGCGGGAGAGGGAGCAAGGTCTACCGCGGCATTCGTTTGACGCGGCTGCTTTCCCGCAGGCGGGAGAGGGAGCAAGGTCTACCGCTGCATTCGTTTGACGCGGTTGCTCTCCCGCAAGCGGGAGAGGGAGAAACAGGCGTCGGCGCTGCGAGTCGAGTCGGTCGGACTCCCTCTCCCGCTTGCGGGAGAGGGTGGGGGTGAGGGCCAGCAGCCTCGGCAGGTGGAATGGCGGATCAAGCCGCCTTGCGTTGCGCGGTCTGTTCCCGACGCGCCACTTCCTCGCGCACGGCGGGGATGATGTAGCGCCCATAGTCGATGGCATCGGGCAACGGGTCGTAGCCCCGGTTCAGGAAGGTCGTGACGCCGATGTCGTAGTACGCGAGCAGCGACTCGATGATCGTGTCGGGCGTGCCCACCAGCGACGTGCTGTCCGTACCACCGCCGATCGCCGTCGACGTGCCGAGGAACAAGGCCTTGTCATGCACCTCGCCCTTCGCCGCCAACGCGAGCTGGCGCTCGGCGCCGCCGCTCAGACCGTTCGTCTCGATGCGGCCGCGCGCTGCGGTGCCGGCCTTCAGCGCCGCCTCGATCTCACGCGCCTTCTGCCAGGCCAGCTCTTCGGTCGGTCCGATGATCAGGCGCACTGACAGGCTCACGCGCGGCGCGGGCTTGTTGGCCTCGGCCGCGATCTCGCGCAGCTTGCGGATGCGCGCGGCGGTGTCTTCCAGACTCTCAGCCCACAGCGCGTAGAGGTCGGTGTGCTCCACCGCGACGCGGTACGCGCCTTCCGATGAGCCGCCCAGCGAGATCGGCACATACGGCTGCTGGATCGGCTTCACCGGCGAGAACGCACCTTCGAGCTGATAGAAGCGGCCCTGGTAGTCGAACGGCTTGTCCTCGGTCCACACGCGGCGGACGATGTCCAGGTACTCGCCGGCGCGCTCGTAGCGCTCGGACTTGTCGTAGAGCCGTTCGCCATGACCCGGCTCCGGCGCGTGGCCGGTGATCGTGTGCAGGCGGATGCGGCCGCCGGTCGTCTGGTCCAGCGTCGCGAAGGCGCGTGCGGCGACTGTCGGCGGCACCAGGCCGGGACGGTGCGCGATCATGAAGCCGAGCTTGTCGGTGTGCGACGCCGCAAAGGCCGCGAGGTACAGCGGGTCGCCGCCGCCGTTGGCGATCAGCACGCGGTCGAAACCGGCGTGCTCGTGCGCGCGGGCGAGGTCGCGCAGGTAGGTCAGGTCCAGGCGCGGCGAGGCGTTGGATGCGCGCTGGGCGAGTTGGTTGCGCGGAAAGAGGCCGCCGACGAATTCGATGGGCATGGGAAGCTCCTCAAGGTGGTTGGGGCGATGGAACGTTGAAAGCGGATCGTTGAAGCGATGAACGGAGGGGGGATCAGAAGTCGACCCGCGCCGAGACGGCATAGAAGCCGCCGGCACCGGTGATCGGGCCGTTGTTGACGTAGGCGTAGCTCTGGAACTTGTTGAGCAGCGGATCCGGCAGCGTGGCCGGCTTGCGGTCGAACAGGTTGTTGGCGGTCAGCGCCAGGCGCACGCGCGGGGTGACCTTCCAGGCGATCTCGAGGTCGGTGGTCCAGAGGTTGCCGACGTCGTAGACGATCTCGCGCTGGCCGGCCCACGGTCCCGTCGTGGGGATGGTGGCCGGCGAGCCGACGCGCTTGATCGTGCCGTAGTGCGTGAGCCGGGTCTGCACGGACCAGTCGTTGCGGCTCCAGTTCAGGGTGAAGATTTCCTTGTCGCGCGGCGCGAGGTACTTCAGCGTGTTCTGCTGCGCGACGCTGAAGACCGGCACGTTGTAGGCCTGCAGAACGGCGGGCGTGTCGGCGACGCGGCTGACGACGGTCTCGTTGTAGTTGAGGGCGGCGGACCAGCGCAGCCGGCCCCAGCCGTTGCCCTTGAACGCGCCGTCCAGCGTGACGTCGATGCCGCGCGTGCGGGTGTCCGCGGCGTTGATGAAGTAGTTGATGCCGTCCGCGAAGCCCAGGCCCGCCGCCTGCACCAGCGCGCCGGTGCCGGGGTAGAGCGCCTCGCGAAAGCTGGTCGAGGTGGCGATGCGGTTCTTGACCTTGATCTGGTAGACGTCGACCGCGACGTTGAGGTCCTGCAGCGGCGAGGCGACGACGCCCAGGCTCAGGTTGTCGGACTTCTCCGGCTTGAGCGGCTTGGCGCCCAGCGCGATGGCCTCGGGCGAGGAGACGCGCAGCTGGTGGTTGGCGTAGTCGTTGGCGATGTCGGTGGCGCGCTGCGATTGCGCGGCCAGCGGCGGCGCGTGGAAGCCGGAGCTCACCGAGCCGCGCAGCGCGAAGCCCGAAGCGATCTCGAAGCGCGTGGCGAGTCGACCGGTCGTCGTGCTGCCGAAGTCGGAGAACTTCTCGCGCCGCACCGCGGTGTCGACGACCCAGTCGCGCAGCGGCTTCAGAGAGAGGCCGAGGTAGACCGCCTCGCTGTGGCGCTTGGCGTTGATGACGTCCTCGGGACGGTTGCCCGTGTCGGCCTGCGAGCCGGAGAAGCCGTTGCCGAGCGCCTTGCCGGCGTTGGGGCCGTCAAGCACCGGCTGGCCGCCGTGTCCCCAGGACTGCTCGTCGCCGACGCCGCGCTTGAAGCGTTCCTGGCGCAGTTCCGTTCCGAGCGACAACTCGCTGGCCAGGCCGCCGATGTCGAGCGTGCGGCGCAGGTCGCCGTTGGCCGTGTAGGCGGTGTAGGTCTGGTTGCCGAGGAAGAAGTCGCGCTGGCTCGCCAGGCCGTAGGTCGGGCTGACCGAGTTGTAGATGTACGTGTCGATGTCGTCGCGGCCGACGCCGGCGCTGACGTCCCAGCGCCAGCCCGTCGCCTCGCCGCCGCGCACGCCGGCGGTTGCGGAGAGGTCGTTCTCGGTGATGCCGGAGAAGGGCGTGAAGCCGTCCGGGTAGAGCGCGCGGACGACCTCGTCGCGCGACGGGTGGCGGAAGTACTGCGGCGCGCGCGCCTTGCGGTGGGCGTAGGTCGCCAGGCCGTAGACCTCGATGCCGGCGCCGAGGTCCAGTCCCGCATCGGCGCTCAGCGAGCCGAGTTCGAAGCCCTGCAGACCGCCAAGACCGAAGACCTGGTTGCTGTTGCGCGTGGCTTCGCGAGGGTCAGGCGTTGCGCCGGCCGGCAGCGTTGGATTCGAGGCCAGGCTGCCCGACGGCAGGATCGGTTGACCGGCCGCGTTGCGCGGGAAGTAGAAGAGGAAGGTCGAGGGCACCGGACTGTCGCGGAAGACCGGGCGTTGCTTGTCGTACTGGGCAGCGAGGCTCAGATGGCCGTCCTTGCCCAGCGGCAGGCCGAGGTGGCCCTGGTACTGCTGGGTGAGGCCGTCGCCCTCGTAGTACTCGCCGACGCGCGCCTGCACGCTGCCGCCTTCGCGGTCCTGGCGCGTGATGATGTTGATCACGCCGGCGATCGCGTCGGAGCCGTACAGCGCCGAGGCGCCGTCGCGCAGGACCTCGATGCGCTCGATGGCGCCGGTCGGGATCAGCGACAGATCAGCCGGCGCGGAGGCGGTGAATCCACCGGCACCGAGCAGCGCGGTGCTGTGTCGCCGCTTGCCGTTGATCAGCACCAGCGTGTGGTCCGGGTTCAGCCCGCGCAGCTGACCGCCGCGCACCAGCGTGCTGTTGCCGAAGCCCACCCAATTGGGCAGGTTGAACGACGGCACCAGCGAGTTCAGCGTTTCGAGCAGGCCGGCGCGGGCGGCGCCGTCGATGGCGTCGGCGGAGAAGACGTCGACCGGCGTCGGACTCGATTGCACGGTGCGCGGCTCGGCGCGCGCGCCGGTCACCAGCACCGAGGGCACGACGATGGCCGCCGTTCCGCTCGCTGCGGCGGTCGCTGCGGTACTGGATCCGGCATCAGCGGAGTCCTGGGCGAAGGCGGCTTCACCGCCGGCGAGCAGCAAGGCGGCACGGGCGAAGTGGCTCAAGCGCGGACGGGCCGGTCCACGGGCGGTCGGAGCGTGCAAGGGCGGGGTGGAGAAGGCGCGGCCCACGGGCCGGCGCGACAGGCGAGAGGTCATGGCGGTGTCCTTGAAAGCGGGAATGCGGAAAGCGGATGTCTGGAGATCGGGTCACTCAAGCGAGGGCGTACAGCGCGGCGTGATCGGCTCGCCGGCGATGGCCTTCTTCGCGAACGGGACCGAGTCCTTCAGCGAGGCGTTCACCGTGGCGCTGTGGCCGAGCCCGGCGTAGAGATGGCCTTCGACGACGGTTCCCGCCGCGCAGGCGTCGCGCATCAGCGCGAGCTGGCTGATCGCGGACGGCGTCACGTCGTCCGCGCCGGTGCCGATGAAGACGGGATGCGGGATGGCGAGCGTCGGGTACTCGCTGTAGCGGGCGCTGCGGCCCGGCGCGCCGGCGAGGTAGCGCTGGTACGCGGCGGTCGGCGTGGCGAGCCGCGAATTGCCGATCGTCAGGCCGTTGCCGACGACATCCGAGGCCAGCGTCGACAGGCAGGCCACGCGCGCTTGAGCGACCAGCGACTGCCCTTGCTCGGTGAACACGTCCTCGGGCTTCAGCGACGGGTCGTGCTGCTGATCGACGAGGAAGCCGTAGAAGCCGTAGGCGAGCGAGTCGTCGACCTTGTTGGGGTCGCGCTGCAGCGGGATCGGCGTGGCCTTGGGATCGCGGTAGATCACGCCGGTGCCGATGCTGCCCTTGACGCCCAGCTCTGGCGCGTAGCGCGACTGGTACGACGCCGCAGCGAAGACGCCGATGCCGCCTTGCGACTGACCGACCAGCAGCACCCGGTTGGCAAGACCCGGCACGTCGTGGATGACCGCGCGGGCGCTGTCCAGGATGCCGTAGGCCAGCATCGGGACGTTGATCAGCGGATGCGGGCCGGGGACGCCGAGGCCTTCGTAGTCGCTGGCGACGATGGCGAAGCCTTCCTTCAGCCAGCGGTTGAGGTAGCGCACGTCGCGGTAGGAGCGGCCGGACCACGACGGCGCGCAGATGTCGGCCAGGCCCACGGTGCCGTGGCCCCAGGCGAGCACCGGCCAGCCGCCGGCTGGCGGCGTGCCGCGCGGGATGAACAGCGCGCCGGAGACGACGATCGGGGTCTTGCTGTCGAAGCCGCTGGTCGAGGTGTAGAGGATGCGTTGCTGCGACGCGGCCTCCGACAGGCCGACCTGCGCCGGCAACGGCTCGGTGCGCAGCACGCGGCCCGGCGTGGTGGGGATCGCCTCGGTCCAGCGGTAGAAGTCGGAGACGCGTCCGTCGCCCTGCGACGGGTCAGGCTTGGGCGCGAACGTTTGTGCTGCGACTCCGATGGAGAGAAGTCCGGCG
This sequence comes from Mitsuaria sp. 7, assembly GCF_001653795.1. Lineage (NCBI taxonomy): Bacteria > Pseudomonadati > Pseudomonadota > Betaproteobacteria > Burkholderiales > Sphaerotilaceae > Roseateles > Mitsuaria sp. 7. Next base: position 2,185,307 of record NZ_CP011514.1, on the reverse strand, counting down.
ATGAGTCCGGCGACAAGTCCGGGAATGAAGCGGGAAGAGAGAGACATGGCGATCCTTGCGAGAGTCGAGGACGTCAGAAGCTGTAGCTGACGCGGACGTAGAGCTGCGTGCCCAGGCCGCCTTCGGGCGAGTTGAAGCTGTACTTGGTGATCGCACCGCTGCCGGTGGCCGCCTGGCCGGTGCTGGCGACGACGGTGGGGTTCTCGTCGGGATAGCTGTCGAAGAGGTTGATCGCGCCGGCCGCGAGGGTCAGGCCTCGCAGCCCGCCGTTGAAGCGGTAGGCGACCTCCGTGTCGACCACCCACTGCGCGCCGTAGGTCTTGTCGTCCAGCGCGTTGGTGGCGCGGTTGGTCCACTTGCCGTAGCGGCGCGCGCCGCCGTGCACGGTCCACGCGCCGGCCTCCCAGTCGGCGCCCAGCACCAGCTTGTCCTTGGGCGTGATCTCCTCGATCAGCCCGCGCGTGTTGCGGCCGACGATCTGCGCGGCCGGGATCACCGCGCCGGTGGACGTCGTGACGTCGCGGGCGCGCGTGATGCGCGTGTCGTTCCACGCCCAGCCGGCGCTCAGGTCCAGCCGCGAGCCGCTCAACGCGACGCGGTACTTGCCGGTCAGCTCGGCGCCGCGCGTGCGGGTGTCGAGCACGTTGGTGAAGAACGCCGCGCTGTTGATGCCGAACGGCGCCAGGATGGGCGCGAGCGCCGGCAGCGTCGCCGTGGTCAGGTTCTCGGACAGGGCGATGCGGTTCTCGATGCCGATGCGGTAGACGTCCAGCGTCGCGCTGGCCTCGGCGCTCGGGCGCCACACGAGACCCAGCGAGACGTTGCGGGACTTCTCCGGCTTCAGCGCGACGCCGCCGATCAGGTTCGCGATCGGGCTGCCCGGCAGCAGCGTGCGCTGCTGGACGTCGACCGGCTGGCCGTTGATCGTTGCCGTCTGCACGCTGAAGGCCGAGTAGCCCAACTGCACGATGGACGGCGCGCGGTAGCCGTTGCTCGCGGTGGAGCGCAGCGCCAGCTGCGGCGTGAAGTCGTAGCGCAGCGAGAGCTTGCCGTGGGTGGTGTTGCCGAAGTCGGAGTAGCGCTCGCTGCGCAGCGCCAGGCCGACGTTGAGGCCGTCCAGCACGTTGCCTTCCGCGCTGACGTAGCCGCCGCCGACGCGACGTGAGAGCTGCCGTGCGTCCTGGTCGGTGATGCCGGAGTACAGCCCCGGCACGCCGACGCCGAGCACGCTGCTCGGGTTGTAGAACGGGCCGCGCGTGTAGGCGATCGGATCGCCGGCGTCGAGGACGTAGCGCTCCCAGCGATAGGCAAGGCCGGCGGCGAAAGTCACCGGCGCGCTGAAGCCCGGCACGCGCAGCTCGCGGCTGTAGTCCAGCGTCGCGTTGGCCTGCGTGTTCTCGCGGCTGCCGGTGTAGATCGTCGAGGGCGAGTTGGCGCCGTAGCTCGGGTTGATCGCGTTGGCGTCGGTCGACTTGACGGTGTTCTGGCCGAGGTTGACGGCGAAGTCCCACTGGCCCGCGCGCGTGTCGCCGTGGCGGACGCCGGCGTTCAGTGCGGCGTCGTCGAGCTCGTAGATGTTGATCGGGACGCGGCCGTTCGGGAAACGCTGCTGGAAGTAGACCGAGCGCGCGAGCACCGAGCTGGCGGTGTTGGACTCGTAGAAGTTCTCGCCGATGCTGCGGCGATGACCCCAGGTGCCGAAGGCATAGAGCGCGGTCTGGTCGCTCAGCGGCAGCTCGGCGTTGGCGACGAGGTTGGCCTGGTCCTTCACCGCCGGCGAACCGAAGGCCCAGTTGCGGAACGGATGGCCGACGGGCAGCGACGGATCCGGGCGCGTATTGTTGGCCTTGTCCTTCTCGCCGGCGTCGAAGGCCAGGGTGAGGAAGCCCTCGTTGGGCAGGGCGAGGCCCTTCCAACCGTTGATGGTGTGCTGCTCGCCGCCGCGATCATCGTGCGCGAGGCCACCCCAACGCACGGTCAGCGCGCCGCCGCTGTCCTGTGCGCGCAGCACGACGTTGATCACGCCGGCGATGGCGTCGGAGCCGTACTGCGCGGCGGCGCCGTCGCGCAGGATCTCGACGCGCTCGATCGCGCTGACGGGGATCAGGCTCAGGTCGACCGCGGCGGCGCCCCGGCCGCCGGCCAGCGCCTGCCGGGTGAAGTTCGCGCCGACGTGGCGGCGCTTGCCGTTGATCAGCACCAGCACCTGGTCAGAGGACAGGCCGCGCAGCGAGGCGCCCGCCGGGATCGATGACGCGAAGCCGCCGTTGGGCGTCGACGGCGCGCTGAACGATGGCGACAGGCTGATCAGCGCGCGCGACAAGTCGGTCGCGCCGGTGCGTTGCAGCGTCTCGGCGCTGAGCACGTCGACCGGCGCGGAGGCATCGAGACTGGTCGTGCCGATGCGGCGGGTACCTGTCACCACCACGGCATCCAGCCCCGTGGATGCCACGGCGGCGCCACGTACGCCGCCTGCGGATGAAGCGTCGGCGGATGCGACGGCATCTCGAGTCGCCACGACGGACTGGGCCAAGGCGACTGGGCCCGCCGCATAGGCGGTCAGGATCAGCAACCCCAATAGCGGGCGGACCGGCGGCGAGGGTCGTCGCGAGGAACGGGAAGCACGAGAAACGGACATGGACGGTAAGCCTTGGATGTTTTTATGCATGCGGCGGCGCAACGCGGAGGCGACCGCGCCGTCGTGCGGAATACGGGGAGGCTGGAGTCGTCAGCTGCTGCTGGCGCCGGCGTTGGCCCGGCGCTCGCGCAGGGCGGCGCCGTACTCGGCCGGATCGACGCCGTTGAGGTAGTAGTTGCCGACGTGATGCAGGCGCCAGCGGATCGGGTCATGCGTCGTGTGGACGCGCGCATTGCGCCAGAAGCGGTCGAGGTTCCACTTCGTGAGGCTGGAGTTCGCGCCCAGCAGCGAGAACATGTCGCTGGAGATCCGCAGCGAGGCGTCGTCCGAGGCCGCGCGCGCCGAGGCGACCGCGAGGATCAGCTCGTCCTGCAGCGGCTTGCTGTCGGGGTCGGCGCGGTGCTCGTCGAAGAGCGCGGCGGCGTGGCGCAGCAGCGCCTCGGCGGCGCGCACGGCGACGGCGTACTCGCCGATGGTCTTGATGATGTGCGGCTCCTGCGCGGCGGCGTCGACGTCGGCGTCGACCCAGGGTCGGGTGTTGTGGCGCAGGTGGTGGACGGCGGCGTCGAGCGCGCCGCGGGCGATGCCGGTGTCGATCGCGGCGTGCAGGATCTGGGGCCAGGTCAGGCCGGTGCGCGGCATGCCGCCGGGACCTTGCGGGCGGCGGGGGACGAAGCGCTCGTCGACGACGATGTCGTTGAAGCGCGCGGTGCCGCTGACCGAGTGCTGCTGGCCGAAGGCGTGCCAGTCGTCGAGCAGTTCCAGCCCGGGCGTATCGCGGTGCAGCAGCACGTTGATCGGGCCTTCGGTGGAGCCGGCGCTCAGCGAGATCCACTCGGCCAGGTAGGAGCCGGTCGAGTAGAACTTGCTGCCGCGCAGGATCAGCGGGCCGTCGGGCTGGCGTTCGGCGAAGGTCTTGTGATCGAACTTGTTCTTGCCGCCAACCTCAGCTAGCGCGTTGCCGAAGCGCTTGCCGTCGAGGATGTCGGCGACCAGGCGGTCGCGGATCTCAGGCGCGAAGCCGACGCCCACGCCGCGGATCATCACGTTGTGGATCTGCAGCAGCTGGCCGACGCCGCCGTCGGCGACGGAGATGAGACGCACGGTTTCCACGACCGTCTTCACCGAGGCGCCCAAGCCGCCGAGTTCCTTCGGCAGCGAGATCGCGGTGACGCCGGACTGCGACAGGATCTCGGCCTGGCGGAACGGCAGGCGATCGTTCTGCGCCGGATCGGCGGAGATTTCGGCGATGGCGTCGGCGGCGTGGCGGGCCGCTTCGATGGCTTCTGCCTCTGAAGTGAGACGACGGGCGCGAGGAGTCGTGATGGCGGTCATGCGGGCTGGGCCTTGAGTTGTTGGGGCGTTGAGGCGATCAGGTGGAGAACCGGTAGCGGCGCGTAGGCGGCAACCGGCGCGTGTCGGCGGTCAGCGAGGGCGAGTCCACGACCAACTGGCGGGTGTAGGGCTCGACGGGTTCGTCGAGCACGCGTTCGACCGGGCCTTGCTCGACGATCACGCCGTGGCGCAACACGGCAACGTGGCGCGCGATCGCGCGGACCACGCCCAGGTCGTGCGTGACGAAGAGCAGCGCCAGGCCGTCGCGCTGCAGTCGCGCGAGCAGGTCCAGGATGGTCGATTGCACCGAGACATCGAGCGCGGAAGTGATTTCGTCGCAGATCAGCAGACGCGGCTCGCAGATCAGCGCGCGGGCGATGGCCACGCGCTGGCGCTCGCCGCCGGAGAGCTCGCGGGGATAGGACTGGGCCGTCGTCGCGGGTAGTGCGACCTGCGTCAGCACGCGCTCGACGCGACGGCGCGCCTCGGCGGCGTCGATGTCGAAGAAGTGGCGCGCGGCGGTCGACAGCGTCTCGCCGACGGTGTGGCGCGGGTTCAGCGAGCGGTACGGGTTCTGGAAGATGTACTGCACCTGGCGGCGCTGGTCCGCCGGGCGTTGGCGCGCCTTGAGCGGCAGCGACTCGCCTGCATAGCGCAGCGCGCCGGTCGCCTGCTCGCCGATGCCGGCCAGCGCGCGCGCCAGGGTCGTCTTGCCCGAGCCGGACTCGCCGACCAGCGCCAGACAGTCGCCCGGCGCCAGCGTCAGCGAGGCCTCGAAGAGGACTTGCCGCTCGCCGTACCAGGCGCTGAGGCGGTCGATCTCCAGCAGCGGCTGGGCGTCGCTCGCGACCGGCGCGGGCACGTCCGCCTGGGCGCGAACGAATGCGGGACCGTCGTCGGGATGGTGACAGGCCAGCGCATGCGAGCCAGCGATGCCAGCGCCGACGCTGACGCTGACGCCGTTGATGCTGACCAGCGAAGGCGCCAATGCGCGGCAGTCGCCGTCCGCGAGCGGGCAGCGTGCGGCGAAGGCGCAACCGGAGGGGCGCCGACCCGGAGCCGGCGCGTGACCGGGAATCGGGCTCGGCGCGCGGCGTTCGGCCACGTCGGGGATCGCCGCGAGCAGCCCTTGGGTGTACGGGTGGCGCGGGGACTCGAACAATGCGCGCAGCGGGGCCTGCTCGACGACGCGGCCGGCGTAGAGCACCAGGACTTCGTCCGCGAGGTGCCGCACCACCGCCAGGTCGTGCGACACATAGACCGCCGCCACGCCGTGACGCCGGCACAGCGCGCGCACGGTCTCCAGCACCTTGGCCTGCGTCGTGACGTCGAGCGCGGTCGTCGGCTCGTCCATGACGATCAGGCGCGGCCGCGTGACGAAGGCCAGCGCGAGCAGCACCCGCTGCTGCTGACCGCCGGACAGCTGGTGCGGGAAACGGCGCAGGAACTCGGCGTCGTCGGGCAGGCCGACGTCGGACAGCGTCTGGCGAACGCGCAGATCACGCTCAGCGGAGGGCAGGGCGGCCTCGTGGATCTCCAGCACCTCGCACAGCTGCGTGCCGATGCGCCGCAGCGGATTGAGCGCCGCCGCCGGGTCTTGCGCGACGTGAGCGACGACGCGTCCGCGCAGGCGGCGCAGCGCGTCGGGAGCGAGCGAAAGGACCTCGGTCTCGCCGACACGCACGCTGCCACCAGCGATGCGCGCGCCGTCGCGGGCGTGGCCGAGCAGCGCCAGCGCGATCGTGCTCTTGCCCGAGCCGGACTCGCCGACGAGGCCGAGCACGCGCCCGGCGGTCAGGCGCAGCGAGATGTCGTCGACGATGTCGGCGCCCGACGGCAGCTCGACGCGCAGGCGGGTGACCTCCAGCAGCGGCGGGCCGGCGGGCGCCTCGTTGGCGGAGAACGACGCGGAGGAAGGTGCGGTCAGGTCGGCGTGGTCCGAGGACGCGAGCGCAGCCCGACCGTTGGCATCTTCCGGATCGACGGGGCGCAGTTCGAAGACAGCGGACATCTCAGCGCTCCTCGATCCGTGCGGCGGCGCGGCTCGCGCCCTCGGCCAGCAGATTGGTGCCCAGCGCGAAGATCGCGACCAGCAGCACCGGCGCGGCCACCGCCAGCGGCTGCACCAGCAGGCCGGCGCGGTTCTCGTTGATCATCAGGCCCCAGTCCGCGGCGGGCGGCGCCACGCCGTAGCCGAGGAAGGCGAGCCCCGACAACATCCCCACCGCCCAGGTCAGCATCACGCCCAGATGCACGAGCAGCGGCGTGGCGATGTTGGGCAGGATCTCGCGCAGCACGATGCGGCTGCGCGGATAGCCGAGCAGCTCGGCGGCTTCGACGAATTCCTGTCGCGCGACGTTCAGCGCGACGCCCCGCGCGAGGCGGATCACGCCCGGCACGAAGGCCAGCGCCACCGTCAGCACGACGATGCCGTGGCTGCGCCCGAGCATCGACACGATCAGCAGCACGAGGATCAGGTCGGGGAAGGCGAGGAAGACATCGGCTGCCCAGACGATGGCCTGGTCGACGCGGCCCCGCGCATACGCAGCCAGAACGCCGAGCACGGTGCCCAGGCCGAGCGCCAGGATCGAGGTCGTCAGCGACATCCACACCACCGAGCCGCCTCCCGCGAGGACGCGGGACAGGACGTCGTGGCCGAGGAAGTCGTGACCCAGCGGTGCGCCGGCCGCCGGCGAACCGTAGGTCGGACCGACCAGCGCGGTCGATTCGTGCGGCGCGATCCACGGACCGACGAGCGCGACGAAGACCACCAGCAGGGTGGCGATCAATCCCACTCGCACCGGCGCCTGCGAGAGCGCGAGTCGCCAGAAGCCGCGGCGGGAAGACGTATTCGTGCTCATCGTGCGTACCTCGGTCGGATCTGTCCGCGGCTGAGCCGCAGGGCGTGGCGTCGACCGGGCGAGCGGGCGCGGATGCGGCCGGCGGTGCGCAGCCGCGGCGTGAGCAATACCGTGGCCAGGTCGGCTGCGAGGTTGATCGCGACGATGCCGACGGTGATCACCAGCACGATGGCCTGGATCATGGGCATGTCGCGCATCTCGATCGCGGCGTTGAGCGTGTTGCCGATGCCGGGGTAGCTGAAGACCACCTCCGCGATCAGCGCGCCGCCGAAGAGCACGCGCAGCGTCATCGCCACGCCCTGGATCGCCGGGATCAGCGCGTTGGGCAGCGCATGGCGCCAGACGATGCGGCGCTCCGGGATGCCGCGCAGGCGGGCGGAGGTGATGAAGTCGGACTCCAGCACCTCGATCATCGACGCGCGCACCAGGCGCAGCAGGTAGGGCGTGATCGACAGCGCCAGCGTCGCCGTCGGCAGCACCAGATAGCGCCACTGCGCGAGCAGGCCGCGGTCGGGCTCCAGCAGCGACGCCGCGGGCAGGATCTTCCACACCGAGGTCGAGAAGAGCAGCACCAGCACGATCGCGATCGCGAAGCCGGGCACCGCCTTGATGAGCACGAGGCCGGAGATCGTCCAGCGGTCGATGCGACCGTCGCGGCGCAGCGCGAGCCACACGCCGCCGGCCAGTGCGATGGGAAGCGCCGTCAGCGCCACGCAGATCGTCAGCAGCAGCGAGTTGGCGAATCGCGCCCGCATCAGCTCGCCGACCGGCACGTTGGAATCGATCGAGCGGCCCAGGTCGCCCGATAGCATCTGTCCCGCCCAGTGCAGGTACTGGACGACGAGGGGCTTGTTCAGGCCGAGCTGCTCGCGCAGCACCGCGATCGTGGCTTCGCTCGCCTCGGGGCCGAGGATGATGCGCGCCGGATCCGACGGCAGCGCCTGCGTCGCGCCGAAGACGATGATCGAGATGGCCAGCACGACGCCGATGCCACCGAGCACACGCCCGAGGAACCAGCGCGTCCACGATGGCCAGCGCCAGCGGATGCCGGCGCGGCGCTGGAAAGGCGCAGCTTTCGTCGAGGACGTGGCCGATGAGGACCCTGGCGTCGCCGTCGTTGGTGATGAGGGGTGGGCAGTGCTCGCCGAGCTGCGTCCTGCGGGAAGGGTGAGGTCGCTCATGCCGCATCCTCCCGGCGCCAGATGCGATCGGTCCGCCAGGCCGCGAAACCGGTGCGGTCCGGCGTGACGCCGCCTATGCGCGTGGACACCGCATCCAGCACGTCGGAGAAGCCCCAGATCAGAAGACCGCCGCGCTCATGCTGGATCTGCTGCGCCTCGTGAACCAGGGCGCGGCGCTTGTCGAGGTCGGCCTGCGCCAGCGCGGCGGTGATCAGCTCCCCGAAGCGCGGATCGCGGAAGTGGGTCTTGTTGCTCGCCGCACGCGGGCCGTCGTGCTGCTGCACCGTCAGCAGGAAGGGGCGCGACACGCCGCTGCCGGTGCTGAAGGTCCAACCCGTCCGGTTGGGACCGGTGAAGGTGGACGCGTCGACCTGCTTGACGTTCACCGTCACGCCGGCTTCCTTGGCCTGCTGCGCGAAGACCAGCGCGGCCTTGGAGCCCGGCGTGACGAGCTCGACTTCCAGGCCGTTGGGGAAACCGGCGGCCGCGAGGAGCTTGCGCGCTTCGGCCAGATCGCGCTCGCGCTGCGGGATCGCGCTGTTGAAGACCGGATCGCCAGGCGAGTACAGGTCGTTGGCGACCCGCCCGCGGCCTTGCAGCACGCGGTCCACCAGCTCCTTGCGGTTGGCGATCAGGCGGAAGGCGCGCGCGACCTCGGGCTTGTCGAAGGGCGCCTTGGACAGGTTCATGTCCAGCGACTGCCACGCATCCGTCTGCGACGCGACGACGCGGAAGCGCGTGTCGCTTTCCAGGAAGCGCAGCTGTTCCGGCGAGATGCCGGGCGCGATGTCGATCTGGCCGGCCTGCAGCGCCTGCAGTCGCGCGGTCTGGTCAGCGAAGTCGTGGATGTGGACCTCGTCGAACCAGGGCTGGTTGGGCTTGAAGTAGTTCTCGAAGCGCGTGAACACCGAGCGCTGGCCCGGCGTGAAGCTCTTGAGCCGGTACGGTCCGGCGCCGACGACGTTGTTGACCGGGTGGTAGTCGACCGGGACGATGCCGCCCCAGCTCATCCAGCATTCGGCGAGGGCGACCAGGCCCTGGCCCTTGGCGAAGGGGATGCGGACGGTGCGCGCATCAAGCTTGCGAACCGCGTCGCGCTGCAGCGAGTAGAGGTAGGCCGCGTACGGCGAGGCGAGGGCGGGATCGGTGAGGCGACGCAGCGAGAAGATGACGTCGTCGGCGTCGATGGTCTTGCCGTGGTGGAACTCCAGGTCCGGCTTGAGACGGATGGTCCATTCGGTGCCGTCGGCGTTGACCTCGGCGGATTCGGCGAGGGCCAGCGTCGGTAGGCCGTCGAGTCCCCATTCCCAGAGCTTCGCGTAGAGCGCCCAGCCACGGAACGCGCCGCTGCCCACCGGCTTGTGCGCATCCAGGTTCCCCGCCTGTCCCGCTTCGATCACGCCGAAGTGGACGGCACCGCTGCTGCGACGGGGTTGCTCATTCGCGGTGGCTACGCCTGGGGCCGTACCCGATGCCGCGCCGGATGCCGTCGCTGAGGCGCCATTCGAGCCGGAGGCGGTGGTCGGGGTGCGTTCTCCGCAAGCGCTCAGGAGTCCGGTGCCGAGCAGTCCGGCGGCGCCGGCAAGCCAGCTGTTGCGCAACAGGGCGCGGCGCAGCGGATCGGGTTCTTGGTCGAAGGAGTCGGACATCGTGGGCGTTGCCGGAGGCGGTTCCATGGAGGACGTTGCGGCATGTTTCGCAGGATCCGTGCCATGCCACCGAATATGCATATGCGGTGCCGAGGGACTTCAGGATGCCGATGAACAGGGCATTCGGGGCTGTCGACGGCGTGTCGTCCGGGGGCTCATCGGTGGTCGGGCGGGCGGCTGCACGGAGCGCCGCAACGATCTGCGCGGATTTGCGCAGGGGGTGTTGCGGGCTGCCCAGGGTGTCGTGGGGAGTCTGGCCGGGGCCGGCGGCGAAGCCGAAGCTCCTCGACTGACCAGGCGCGTTCTGTTTGAACGCAGCGAGCCGGAGGCGAGCGAAGTGAGTTGAGCGCCGAGGCTTCGGCTTCGCCGCCGGCCCCGGCCAGACTCTGAGCTCAGGCGGCTGCGTTGAGCCGTGGCACCTCGAACCCGTGGTCCAGGTCAAGCAGCGGCAGCAGCAGGTCGGCGACGCGCTGGGCTTCGCTGATGAGCGGGAACCCGGAGAGGATGAAGGCGTGGGTTCCTTGCGCCTCGTACTCGCGGATGCGGGCGGCGACGTTTTCCGCGCTGCCGACGAGCGTGGTGCCGGAGGACGGCCCGAGGATATCGAAGCCGAACCACGCGGGGCCGAGCCAGACATTGGGGTAGATCTCGAGGTCCTTCGCGGAGGGCAGCCGACCGGCGCGCAGGCTGTCGACGTTGCGCTGGATGATCGGGTTGTCGCTCTGGAAGGTGTCGAGCGTCTGGCCGGGCGGCAGTTGCCGCTGCGCCGAGCGTTTCGCGTGTTCGAGCGAGGACTTCGACAGCAGCCACTCGGCGTGGGCCCAGGCTTCTTCCTCGGTCTCGCGCACGATGACCTGCAGCCGGGTGCCGTAGCTCAGCGTGCGGCCGATCTTCGCGGCCTCCGTGCCGACGCGGCGGAACTTCTCGCCCAGCAGCGGCGGCGTGTTGGCGAAGCTCAGGTATACGTCGAGCAGCTTGACCGAATGCGCCACGCCGGGCGCGGACGTGCCCGCGCCCCACAGCGGCACGCCGCCGGGTTGCGTCGGGCCGTTCCACACGCTCATCGGACTGGGCCCGGTGGCGCGGGCGGCGAGCTGCACATAGCGGCCGTCATAGCCCGAGGTCTCGCCGTTGTAGACACGGCGGAAGGCGTCCCAGTACTCCCAGCTGAAGTCGTAGCGCTCGTCGTGCTTGTAGTGCACGCCGAGCGATGCGAGCCCGGCGTCGTTGCCGTTCACCACGTTGAACAGCAGCCGGCCGCCCGAGAACGCATCGAAGGTCTGCGCGTACTTGGCGAGCACCGCGGGCGAGAGCTCGCCCGGGTGCTGCGCGACGAGGAAACGCATCGTCCGCGTCTGCGCGATCAGCGAGGCCGCCACGGCCAGGCTCTCGTTGGCGCTGCTTCCCAGCAGCGCGCCGTAGAAGCCCAGCCGGTCGATGGTCACGGCCAACTGCTCCAGGTGGCGGAAGTCCGTGTGCCACCGGCCTTGCGGTTCCCAAGGATAGGGACCGTCCGGCGCGGTGAGGTACCAGAGGATCTTGACGGCCATGTCGTCCGATCCTCAGGCGGCGGCGCGCAGCGTGGCGGCCGTCGACGCGTCGGTGTCGCCCGAAGCCAGCGACTCGGCGAGGCGACGACGTGCCTCCTCCAGCGGCCGCGGATCGATCCACGCGTCGAAGTCGAAGTCGCGGTCCAGGAAGCCGTGCGTCAGCTGGAAGTTCTTTTGCAGGCGGAACAGCTCGACGCGTTCCTCGGAGAGGTCCGGCGCGAGCGACAGGTGGAAGTCGTTGCGGTAGGCGCCGGAGACGCCGGCGCTGCCGGCGCGCGTCTCGCCTTGCAGGATCTCCAGCGTCTCGGTCAGATGCGTCTTCGCCCATTCGGCCGCGCGCAGCGTCTGCGTCAGGAAGCGGACCAACAGGTCGAAGTGGTCGTCGATCAGCGACTGGTGGACGGTGATCGGGCGCGGCGTGCCGTTGTTGACGCGGAAGCGCTTCTCCGGCAACTGGTCGAGGTCGATGCCGACCTTCGCGCCGAGCCGGATGGCGGCTTCCAGCGCGGCGGCGCCCTTGACGTAGACGGCATCGACTTCACCGCGCAGCAGCGGATGGATGCCTTCCCACAGGCCCGTGCCGAGGTCCTGCCGGGGCGGCGCTCCCGCCGTGCCGTTCGCGGCTGCCGCTGCGGACGCGGGCGAACCGGGCAGACGCGGCGAAGTCGGCGAACCCGCGGACCCGGCCAGATGGCCGAGATCGCCTTCGCGCGGCGGCGCCGGCGGCAGCTCGACGAGGTGGGCGTCGTCCAGCGACAGGCCGACCGAATTCAGCGCGCCCTTGTAGCCCTGCAGGCTCATGCCCCGCGCGATGCTGCGGCCGCGACGGTTCTGCGCGATGTCGGCGGGGCGGAAAGCCGGCAGCGCCAGGCGCTTGCCGCGCAGGTGCTCCGGGCGGCTGATGTCGGAGTCGGGACGGACGAGGATCGCCTGGAACTCGTCGATCCAGGTCAGGCCCACCAGGCGCGTGGGCGCACCCTGCGCGCGCGCCGGGATGGCGAGCAGGTTGCCGCCTTCGCGGACCAGCGTGGTCAGCTCGTGGTCGTAGTGGTGGCGGGCCAGCTCGCCGCCGGTTTCCTGCAGCGTCTTGAGCTGGATGCCGTCGCGAGCGAACTCTTCGTCCAGCCAGCCAAGTCGGTAGGCGAGGCCGGTGGCGGTGGGGACGGGGCAGCGCGTGAACCAGACGGTGTCGACGGCGGGTGCAGCGCTGTTGGCTGCGGGGGTGGTGGCGTTCGGGGTGCTCATGGCGTGTCCTTGCGGTGTCGATGACGCCAGCTGCTCTGCCAGATCCGTGCCAGGTCTTGAGGGCCGGGAAATCCGTGTTCATCGGGCTTCCCGGCGCTTGATGCGCGTCGAAAGCAGCAACCGCTGCTGCCTTCAGGCCAGCGCGGGGCTGCTTTCCGCGCCGTGCACGGCGGCGCCGAAGGAGGCTTCCTCATACGCGCGGTACAACCGCGAGTACGGTCCGCCGGCGGCGATGAGGACATCGTGCGGGCCGAGCTCGACGATCTGTCCCTGCTCGATGACGGCGATGCGGTCGGCGTCCCGGATCGTCGCCAGGCGGTGGGCGATGATGATCGCGGTCCGGCCTTCGCAGAGCCGTCGCAGCGCGGCCTGGATGCGGCGCTCGGTCTGGACGTCGACGGCGGAAGTGGCCTCGTCCATCACCAGCACCGCCGGATCGGCGAGATAGGCGCGAACCAGGCAGACGAGTTGGCGCTGGCCCTGGCTCAGTTGCCCGCCCATCGCGCCGACTGGCGTCTGGTAGCCGAGCGGGAGCCGCTCCAGCACGGCATCGGCGCCGAGCTCGCGCGCTGCGGCCATGAGCTTTTCATCGTCCGCCTCCGGCGCGGCGATGCGCAGGTTGTCCAGAATGGTCCCGGTGAACAGCATGTTCTCCTGCAAGACGACGCCGACGTGTCGCCGCAACTGCCGCTGCGACATCGCGCGGATGTCGACGCCGTCCAGGCGCACGGCCCCGCTGCCGATGTCGTAGAAGCGGGTCAGCAGCTGCACCAGCGTGCTCTTGCCGTGGCCGGTCGGGCCGACGATGGCCAGTACCTCGCCCGGTGCGATGCGCAGGTCGAGGCCGCGGATGACTGGCCGCTCCGGCTCGTACGCGAAGTCGACGCGGTCGAAGTGGATGTCGCCGCGCACCCGCGTGAGCGCCTCCGGCTCGGCGGGATCGGCGACCTCGGGCTCCGTGTCGAGCAGCAGGAAGATGCGCTGCGCCGACGCCGCGCCGCTGGTGTAGCGCTCCAGCAGGTCGGAGAGCTCCTGCAGCGGACCCAGGAAGAGCTGCACGTAGAACAGGCACTGCACGACCTGGCCGAAGGTGAGCTCCCCGCGCGGCACCGCGTGCGCGCCGCCCCACAGCAGCATCACCATGCCGGCGCTGGCCAGCAGCGCGGTGTAGGGCAGGAACCAGCCGGCCCTGCGGTTGCCGCGGACCAGCGTGCGGTTGAAGTCCTCCAGCAGCGCGCGGTAGCGGCGGCGGTTGGGCTCCTCCTGCACCATCTGCTGGATGATGCGCACGCCGGAGACGGTTTCCACCAGATGCGCGGTGAAGCGCGCGCGGGCCTCGGCCACCAGTCCCCAGTTCTTCTGCGAGATTTTCTTGAAGGCCCAGAGTCCGAGCACCAGCGGCGGCACCACCGCCGCGAGGCCGAGGAACAGCGTCGGCGAGATCGCGTGGATCAGCACCGCCGCGACGCCGCATCGCAGCACGGCGGAGAGCAGCTCCGGCGGGCCCTGGATCAGCAGCGGCTCGAGCGCGTCGACGTCGCGGTCCACGCGCGAGATGATGCGGCCCGCCTTGGTCTTGTCGAAGAAGCGGACGCTGAGGTCCTGCACATGCCGGTAGGCCTGCATGCGCAGCGTGTTGAGCACGCGCAGCGCGGCCTTGCCGGCGAGGTACTGGGACAGGCCGGAGATCGCGAAGCGCGCGGTCCAGGTCAGCGCCATGCCGATGCCCAGCCACGCGGCCAGCCGCGTGTCGAGCGACCAGTCGGCGCCGTCCGCCACCAGCGCGTGGTCGAGCGCCTGCCCGACGAACCACGGCCGCAGGAAGACCGCGCCGACCAGCAGCGCCTCCAGCGTCACCACGGCGGCCAGACCGCGGCGCACGGGCCGCAGCAGCGGCAGCATCCGCCAGAACATGCCGCGGTCCAGCGCCTTGCGGGCGAGGGCCTGTTCGAGTTCGATGTCGGACAGCGGCCGCTGTCCTCGCATGTCGCCGAGTGCCATCAGTCGAGTCCCAGCAGTTCGCGATAGGCCCGCAGGCCGGTGAGTTCGTGATGGCGGCCGGCGGCCGCGATGCGGCCGTCGACGAGCAGCAGCACCCGGTCGGCCTGCAGCACGGTGGAGAGCTTGCTCGCGACCATCAGCACCGTGGTGCCGCCGGCGTCCGGGCCGGCAATCGATGCGGTGTTCAACGCGCGCAGGCGGCTGAGCACGCGCTGCTCGGTGAGCGCATCCAGCGCGCTGGTGGCGTCGTCGAGCGCCAGCAGGCGAGGGCGCGCCAGTAGCGCTCGGGCAAGTGCCAGGCGTTGACGCTGACCGCCGGACAGCGTGACGCCGCGGTCGCCCACGGGCGTGGCGAGGCCGTCGTGCAGACGCTCGAGGACCTCGTCGGCGCAGGAGGCGTGGAGGGCCTGCTCCAACGCGCGCGCGTCGGCGTCGGGCGCGGCGAGCCTGAGATTGGCCTCCAACGTGTCGGAGAACAGGAAGGCTTCCTGAGGCACCACCTGGACCGCTTGTCGCAGCGCGTCCAGGCGCAGCTCGCGGATGTCTATCCATCCGTGCGCGTCGTCGCCGACGCGGATGCGACCGGCATCGACGTCCAGCAGGCGCGGCAGCAGGTTCACCAGCGTGCTCTTGCCCGAGCCGGTCGCGCCGACGACCGCGACGATCTCTCCCGGCGCGATGCGCAGCGAGCAGCCGTCGAGGATGGCTGTCGTGCCGCCGGGCGCCCGCACGCCGACATCGTCCAACGACAGGCCCAACGCGCCGGCACGCGCCGGCAGCGTCGCGGTGCCGCCTTCGATCGCGGGAACGGCGTCGAGCAACTCCCAGATCCGCGCCGCCGACGAGCGCGCGTCCGCGAAGATCTGCAGCACGCGCCCGATGCCTTCGGCGCGGAAGATCAGCACGTTGGCCATCAGCAGCGCGGCGACGAGTTCGCCGCGGTGCAGCCGTCCGATCTCCACCAGGTGCAGGCCGAAGACCAGGATCCAGACCTGGCCCAGCGCGACCACCGCCTGCGGCAGCGGCACGCGCGCGCAGGCATAGGCCAGCGCGGCGGTGGCCTGTCGCATGAAGAGCTCGACCTGCGCCTCGAAATGCGCGGCGCGGCGGGCCTCCAGCACGAAGGACTTGACGACGCGCACGCCGTTGACGCCTTCGGACAGCTCCTGGTTGACCTGGTCGTAGGCGGCGCCGGTGGCGCGGTCCAGTGCCACGAGGTGATGGGTCTGGCGCAGGAACAGCGTCACCGCGACGCCGATCAGCAGCAGCGGCACGACCGCGAGCCCCGGGTGGTACCACGCGAGCACGCCCAGCGTCGCCGTGACGACGAGCGTCAGCTCGAACACCTGGCGCCAGAAGTTGATCAGCGCGTCGCGCAGCTTGTCGGCATCGCGGGTGGTGCGGGTGACCAGTTCACCGACGCCGTGGCGCCAGTGGTAGCCGAGGTCCAGGCGCTGGACCTGCACGAGGATGCGCTCGCGCAGCAGCGTGAGCAGGCGCTGGCCGCTGATCAGCGAGGACAGGCCCGCGCCGTACTGCAGCGCGCCGCGCAGCAGCGCGACGCCCAGCAGCCAGATCGACCAGGTGAGCACGCCGTCGATGGCGGCCTGCACGCCGTGCGGTGCGCCGAGCTCCAGCGCGTGGACCGCGCGGCCCACCAGCCACTGCTGGCCGGCGAAGGCGATGTTGCCCAAGAGGAAGAGCAGCGCGGTGAGGCCGAAGTGCCAGGGGATCTCGCGGTAGAGCAGCAGGCTGCGCCACAGCGGCGAAGTGGGTGCCGGAGAGGATGCGGGCAAGGATGCGGGCATGGACGATGAGGAAGCGCCCGACGGGATCGGGCATCGGGCTCAACGTCGCAACTTCCGGGCCATGCGAGGGCGCATGGATTCAGGCGTTTCTCGAGGTGTCCGGCTGCGTGGATCCCAGCAGCGCTGCGCGGATCGGCGCAGCGTCGGTTGGGGTCGGGCCTTGCCTCAGTCGAACGGGAAGCGGCCTTCCGCGGCGATGGCGCTCAGCGGCAGGCGCGTGTTGGGCTGCTCGCGCGCCTGCAGCGCTTC
This sequence comes from Mitsuaria sp. 7, assembly GCF_001653795.1. NCBI lineage: Bacteria > Pseudomonadati > Pseudomonadota > Betaproteobacteria > Burkholderiales > Sphaerotilaceae > Roseateles > Mitsuaria sp. 7. Next base: position 2,168,790 of record NZ_CP011514.1, on the reverse strand, counting down.
GGGCAGCACGGCCTTGTCGCCGCGACGGCCCAGCGCCACGATGACCTGCGGGGTGTAGTCCTCGGGGATGTCCAGCGAGCTGCGCGCCAGCGCGCGGTCGAAGCCGCCGATGCTGTGCGCGTGCCAGCCCGAGAGCGAGGCTTGCAGCGCCAGGTGCGACCAGGCGGCGCCGGTGTCGAAGGCGTGGGTGGCGTTGGGTTCCAGCGCGGACTTGCCCGGCGGCAGCCAGCGCTGCTGCGACACGACCAGCACCAGCGCCGAGGCGCGATGCGCCCAGCTCTGGTTGGTGACGCTGAGCGTCTCGAACAGCGTGGCCCAGGCGGGCGTGCCGGCCAGCGCATAGACGAAGCGCCACGGCTGCACGTTGTAGCCGGACGGCGCCCAGCGCGCGGCTTCCAGGAAGCGCAGCAGCGTGGCGGTGTCCAGCGACTCACCGGTGAAGGCGCGCGGCGACCAGCGGTTCAGGAACTGCGGATCGATCGGGTGGTCGGCCTCGCGGGCGGCGGGCAGGGCGATGGTGGGCGTGGTGGACGGCGTGTGGGACGGTGTGGCTTGGGACATGTGGAAACTCCTGACAGCGGAATGGCCCGGACATTGGCATGCCGTACGCTCGTACGCCACGCAGAAAGCCGCATAAGCAACTGCGGATCGGGGCCGGATCGCCGCACGGCCGCATCCTTTAGCTTTCCTCAAGCACCCCGCCGGAATTAATCGTTTGTCGCGGAGGAGGGCGCTCCCTAGAGTCCGGGGCGTCGACTCCGGTCTTCCTTCTCCTGCCTTCCCCTGGATATCCCATGCCCACACTGCTCGCCCAATCCCTCGACAGCGCCGCCTCCACCTCCATCGGCTTCGGCATCCTCAGCACCGGCTCCATCGCCAACCACTTCGCCGGGCAGGTGAAGGGCTCGTCGAAGCTCCACGTCGCCGCGGTGGCGAGCCGCTCGCTGGACAGCGCCACGGCCTTTGCAGAGAAGCACGGCATCGCCCATGCGTACGGCTCCTACGCGGAACTGCTCGACGACCCGACGGTCCAGATCGTCTACATCGGCCTTCCCAACAGCCTGCACACCGAGTGGTGCCTGCGCGCGCTGGAAGCCGGCAAGCACGTGCTCTGCGAGAAGCCGCTGACCGGCTCGCCGCAGGAGGCGCGGCTGATCCACCAGACGGCCCAGAAGCTCGGCCTGCACGTGGCGGAGGCCTATCCCTACCGGGCGCAGCCGCAGACGGTGGAGATGCTGCGGATCATCGAGTCCGGCGAGCTGGGCCTCCCGCTGTCCATCCAGGGCAGCTTCGGATTCAAGCTGGAGAACCAGGGCGACATCCGGCTCGATCCCGCGCTCGCGGGCGGGGCGCTGATGGATGCGGGCGCCTATCCGCTCAGCCTGGTCCGTGCGATCGCGGGCGCGTATCCGGAGCAGGTCCAGGCCTTCAAGCGTCAGGGGCCGCGGGGCACCGACACGGCGGTCATCGCCAACCTGGCGTTCCGCACCGGGCTGATGGCGCAGATCTCGTGCAGCTTCCACGCGGCCGCGCACCGGTACGCCGTGATCGCCTGCGAGGGCGGCGTGATCGAGACCAGCTACGCCAACAGCACGCCCGACAACCAGCCGACGACGCTGCGCATCAAGCGCGGCAGCGGCTTCGGCGCGACCTTCGAGACCGTGTCCCTGCCCGCGGTGGACGCGTTCCGCGTCGAGGCCGAATCCTTCGTCGACCAGGTCCTCACCGGCAAGCCCTGGATCGGCGTGTCCTCGCACGAGTCGGTGGACGTGGCCGCGCTCCTTGAGCATATTGCGAAGGTGGCCGTCGACGTCGGCGGCAGGAGCTTCGGATGATCCTGGACCTGGTGGCGCTGAGGACGCTGCTCGCGGCCGTCGACCTCAAGGGGTTCGGCCGGGCGGCGGAACGCGTGAACCGCTCGCCCGGCGCGGTGAGCCTGCAGATCAAGGCGCTGGAGGAGCGGCTCGACCTGAAGCTGTTCCGCAAGGTCGGCCGGCAGCAGGTGCTGACGGACGAGGGCGAGGTGCTGGTGGGCTACGCGCGGCGCCTGCTCGCCTTGAACGACGAGGCGATGGTGGCGCTGCACCAGCTCAATCCCTGCTGCGAGATCCTCTTCGGCATGCCGCAGGACGTCGCGGACAGCCTGCTGCCGACGACGCTGGAGCGCTTCCGCGTCGCGCATCCCAGCACGAAGGTGCGCGTGAACGTGGACCTGAACGACCGCGTGCTCGACGAGCTCGAGTCGGGGCAACTGGACCTGGGGCTGGTGTTCCGGCCGGCGGACGATCGCGATCCCTGCGCGATCGCGACCTTGCCGATGCGCTGGTACGCGGCGCCGGGGTTCAGACCTGACCCCGCGGCGCCGCTGCCGCTGCTGGTGTCGGACGCGCCGTGCCTGTTCCGGCAGACGGCGATGGAGGCGCTCGATGCGGCGGGCCGCGCCTGGCGACCGGCGATGTCGACGACCAGCCTCTCCGCGCTGTGGGCGGCGGCCCGCGCCGGACTGGGCGTGCTGCCGCGCGTGGCGCTCCATTCGCCGACCGGTCTTCAAGCGGTCGACGACGAGGTGGGCTTGCCGCCGTTGCCGGAGATCTCGCTCTGCCTGCTGAAGGACGCCTTCCGTGTGCGACCGACTGTGGCTCGATTGGCGGCCATCTCCAAAGAGGTAGCGGCGGAGTCCTGCTTGATCTAAATCAACGAATAGCGCCCGATCCGGGCGCTCCACGCCCAGGCGGTGCGAAGGACCCTCAGGGTTACCAGATTGGTGCCGATCCCATCGAGACACACAACAAGGGAGTCTCGATGTCTTCGGTTTTCAATCTCAGGATAGGCGCGCGTCTGGCCGTCGCATTCGGTCTGATGGTCCTGCTCATGCTGCTGATGGCGGGGGCCTCGCACGGCGGGCTGACGTCGGTGGATGGTCGGCTGGGGCAGGTGATCGGCGACCGGTACGTGAAGGTGCGATCGGTCAGCCGGATCTTCGACGAGCTGAATCTGCAGGCGCGCAATGCGCGCAACGTGCTGCTGCTGGACACGGCGCAGGAGCGCGAGGTGGAGCTGGCCTCGATCCGCGAATCGCGGCAGCGTGCGGCGAAGGTCTATGAGGATCTGATTCCCACGATCCGCGATCCCAAGGCGAAGGCGGCGCTGGACGAGTCCTTGACCGTGCGCAAGACCTATGGGGAGGCGCTGGACGCCTTCTTCGCGCAGGTCAAGACGGAGGACATGGACGGCGCGAAGCTGGTGCTGATGCAGAAGCTGCGCCCGACGCAGCTGGCGTACGTGAGCTCGCTGGAGAAGCTGGTGGCGCGGCAGGAGGAGCTGATGGCGGAGTCCGGCGCGCTGGCCACGGAGGCGGTGCGCAACACGACGCTGGTGCTGTGGATCGCGGTGATCGCGGGCGTGGTGGCAGGTCTTGCCTTCGGGGTGATGGCGACGCGGTCGGTGACGCGGCCGCTGGCGGAGGTGCGGCGTGCGATGGAGACGGTGGCGGGTGGCGACCTGACGGCGGACGTGCGCGTGACGCGCAGCGATGAGCTGGGGGAGCTGCAGCAGAGCCTGGCGCGCATGGTGGAGGGCCTGCGCGGGCTGGTGCGCGAGGTGCGCAGCGGCGTGGACTCGGTGACGACGGCGGCCAGCCAGATCGCGGCGGGGAATCTGGATCTGTCGAGCCGGACGGAGGAACAGGCGAGCAGCCTGCAGCAGACGGCGAGCTCGATGGAGGAGATCACGGGGACGGTGCATCAGGCCGCGGACAGCGCGAGGCAGGCGACGTCGCTGGCGGTGGAGGCGTCGGGGACGGCGCGGCGTGGGGGGGAGGTGATCGGGCGGGTCGTTGCGACGATGGATGCGATCACGGATAGCAGCAAGAGGATTGAAGACATCATCGGCGTGATCGATGGGATCGCGTTCCAGACGAATATCTTGGCGCTGAACGCCGCAGTCGAAGCGGCGAGGGCGGGTGAGCACGGCCGCGGATTCGCGGTGGTGGCGAGTGAGGTGCGCGCACTGGCGCAGCGCAGTGCGAGTGCGGCGAGGGAGATCAAGACGTTGATCGGGACGTCAGGCGTGTCGGTGGCGACGGGTGGACGCGAAGTCGCCGCAGCCGGAGAGACGATGCGAGAAATCGTCGAGCAGATCCGTCGCGTGAGTGAGCTCGTGAATGAAATCTCCGGCGCAGCCGGAGAGCAAAGCCGCGGGATCGAGCAGATCAATCAGGCCATCACGCAGATGGATCAGGTGACGCAGCAGAACGCGGCGTTGGTGGAAGAAAGCGCCGCTGCCGCAAACAGCCTCGAAGCGCAGGCTCAGCGATTGGCGGAGTCGGTGGCTTCGTTTAGGGTGGCTTAAGGGGAGATGGCTTACGTCACTAGCCGTCGACGCGACGGGACGGTCCACTGGCCTCTCAACAGGAGAGGCCAATGTTCCCCAAATCGTTCTATCTCTGCCCCGAGGACGTCTTCCGCCTTGGCAACGCAACCACGCCGAAGCTGAGCAACATCCGACCACACGATGTTGACCTGACGAAGGTCAACGACATCGTTGTGGTCGTCGCGAACAATGCAGGCGTCAGCGTGTTCAACGAGCAGGGGCTGGCTGAAAGAGATATGAGCGGCTGGGTGTGGCAGTTCAATGCGACCACGCCGATGCCGCAAGGTCTGAAGCTGGTCCACGACCGTCCCGGCCACTACACCATCGCCCCCACGGTTAACATGCCCTTGGACAAGTACAAGGGGCTACTGGAGGAGCTGGGAATGAAGGCGTTCCGTGTGTTCTTCAGGCAAGGCAAGCAAGCATGAAATCGCTAACGTTGGACCTCACGCGCTGGGAAGCGCACTGCATTCTCGAAGCGCTGACGGAGCTGGACGCCAAGTGGGCGAACATCTGTCAGACCTCGGAGGACGAGGATGAGGTCGCCGACTACGGCAATGACCTCATCGAACTCCGGTTGACGCTCAAGTCGGTGAAGGAAAGGGCGATAGCTGCCTTTGGGCCTGGTGTCGCGAACTTTGATCGAACGCCGCTTTGAGCGGCTTGCGTGACAGAGCAATTGAAAGGCGAGTGAGTGAAGAATCGGCTGAGGGAGGTCGATCATGCCAAGAAGAAGCCTACAAATATTCAACTCAGACCAGGTTAATCGCGCAAATATTCGAGTGACAGCCTCAGCTCTTATGGCGGCCGAGGAGAGTCATCTCGCGTACGTACTCAAGCATGGGCTGCCAAGAGGCTTTCCCATGAACCTCCAGCATGACCTGACTAGACCCGTGGGATGGAGCGCAACGCTCGGCCATTTCATTGACGGCGCCATGGTTCGCGTGGTGGGACTTATGGCCGAGGCAGAGGAAGACAAGGATTGGGCTGAGTTGAAGGAACTCGGTCGGCGCTACTGGGATTGCCATCACTCAGAGGGCACCGAGGGCCTTCGGGCAGAGCTGTCGCAGAGAGTCGTCCCCGAGGTCTTGGATGAGCAAAGCACCATCTTCCTTCGCGTCGAAACCCTAGTTGCGGTGCGCGATGGCCTAGCCTCGAGGCTCTACCCGGAGCTGTTCGATTTAGACAGCAGCTATGTCGATAAAGATGGTCTGGTCGATTACGCGCATCTCTTGACGCGCGTCAAGATGCTTTCGCCCGGCGTCTTCATGGACCAGGAACATGGGCTATTGCTTTTTGCTCATCGGTTCTTCCGTCGTAGTCAGTCGCACGTTAACAAGCTCAACGACTACTTTCTCGATAGTTTTTCTCGCGCAGCCAAAGATGAACTGGTCCGCGCAAGACTACGTTTGGATCCAGATCGCGTTGGACACCCTGCAGAGCTTCATGGCCTGCTTGAGTTCGAGTACTGGCACGGGCCGCGTTATTCCGATGACATCGCTTCAATTCCCAGCGGTGTTGCGACGCACAAGGCGGATGAGGAAACGCGCAAGCTGGAAGGCGTCGACAAGACGCAGGTCTGGTGGAAGCCGCTTGAATCCCGCTCCGGTGAAGGAGGGGTCGCGACCTTTCGAACGCTCGAACTGGAAGAGCTGAGGGACCTCCCGTCGTCCGGTCTGCCTGAGGATCGGTATGCATGCCGCTATGCACATGCCGAGTACTCGCTACGAGAGCAGCTTGTCACGCATTTCGACGGTGCGATTCGCGCATACCCGACCGAGAAGTACCTAGAGAGGATCGAGCTCAACATAGACCGTGCTGGCAAGCATTCAGAGTACACAAAACTATTTCGCTTCGACGGCGCCTTGAGTGTCGGCCAGTGGAAGCGGTTGCTCAGCGACTACTTCAGGGGAAATCCACTGGTACCCGAGTATCTCGGCGCACCGACCGATGGCCTAGAGAAGGAACGGACGGCCTCTGCGCTTTTCGAGTCAGCAGCATTGGCCGAGCCACTGGAGCAGGAGGAGCGATTGAGTGTCTTCGTCCAACTTCAGCCTGGTGCCGCCTCGAAGAAGCTTTCCTTTGTACTAAAAGAGGCAGCCACGCCTGATCGGTCCGGGACGTTCTCCTTCATGGAGACGGGCGGAGCTTCAGTCGACAAGTTGTTGCGTCAGCGCGCAGACCTTTCGATGGTTGCCTCGATGCTTGCCGTCGATGGTCGCCTTGAGTTGGTGCCGCTGGTCTTTGGCATGGCGGAGGGATTTCCAGACGCCATGCATAGTTTGGTTGCAGACTTGGCGGATGCGCTTGCCCACGACATTCTGAAGTTGGAGTTGCGGGACGTTGCGCTGACCCTCATCTGGCCGCATGGAAACTTGCTTACCTCGTTGAGCATACGAGGAACCCCCCGTCCGCTTCTGAAGCTACTCCAAAAGCTCTTCGTTGTCGTGAATGCTTCCGAGCCGGCGTCGAAATGGATAGAAGCGCTCGCTACTGCGGTTCGGGAGCTTGCTCCGCAGTCAAAGGAAGATCATGACCTGCACGGGATCCTCGACGGGCGACTGTCGTTTGAGCGGGGAGATGTCGACGCAGAGCTTGTGTTTCCGAAGTCGTTGACCGAGAAACTGAAAGGGAACGGCCTGTTCGGGATCTAGCGCACGGCATCATTTGCTCCTTCAATCTTCGCTTCGTCATTGTTCCCCGCGCGCCGGTGATGAATGCTGATGAACTCACGCTGAACAACGAATGTCCATCGAGATTATCGGGCCGAGGGCCTACAGGTTTCAGGACCGCGTCTGTGTCCTCCTAGCCATCCGGGCTGCCCATGAGGGCGCCATCGAGATGCAGATCGAGCCCGTCGACGGTGAAGATGCGATGCTTCTCTTGACGGGGCAGGGAAGCAGATTGACTGTTGACGTTCAGGTCAAGAGCGAACAGGGCGCCATAACCGCGACCAAACTTGTCGACTGGCTCACACACTTTCCGTACCGTCAGGCGACTGACTCGTTGATCGAGAAGCTGATTTCTGATCCGAGCCGGTCTGTTCTCTTTGTCGCGGGCGGACGATGTACTGATGCAACGGCAGATCATCTTGTGAGATTGGCTGCAGACAGATTCACGCTGGATCCAGGAATCATCAAGCTTGGCGCTGAGGCTGCCATACGCGACGAGCTCCGTGCCTATGCGGCAGTCAATGCTCAGTCTGACGGAAAAACGGACAAGCTAAGACGCGCTCACGTTGGGAGGGTGGTCGAATCGATAACGAGCAGCGCGTTTAGGGCAGCGTTGCATCGGGTACTTCTTGTTGAGCAGCAGAACGATGAGGAAGTCATCAGAGAGACTCGAGAGGAGTTGCTGTCCAAGCATCGGGTGGTGCCCGACCATATCGATCGAGTGCTGCGAGAAATTGAGGACATCGTTTTTCGAGAGAAGCGGACCGGAAATGACGTCATCCCAGAGATTGCCGCAGTGGTCGCTTCTGGGCGGTCTACAAATCCTTTGGTCTCTGCTGCGCACGTGGAGCGGAGTGAAGAGCAGGCGCTTCGGGAGCAGTTGGCCAATCGAAAGGCGGTTCTGATCTCCGGTGCTCCTCGAGTCGGAAAGAGCTTCATCGCACGGAGCCTCGCCGCTGGTCTTCAGAAGCAGGGCTTCCGAGTTCAAGTCTTTGGGGGCGTTGCGGAGGGGGGGCGATTCCTGTTGGAGCCAGTCGATGAGCTACGAGCCGCCCTCGTTGACGATCCGCTTGGGGGTTCGCATACGTCTGACAATGCCTGGCGTGAACTCCAACAGCTGGAGCAGCTCATTCCGAGATTGGGCACGTCCCGCCGTTTGATCGTCGCGCAAGCGCAGGATCGACTGCTGGAAGCAACACGAGAGCCGTCGGTTCAGGGGTTACTCACCGCGGGTCATGCATGGATCACCCTCGGGCCTGGCTCGCCAACATTCCTTCAACGTGTCTGGCGAGACGCAGCCCGATCCCACCAAGTTCCAACGGAACTGGAGGAGCAGGTGTCAAGAGAACTCTTGACCGGCGCTTTGGATCTTGAGCCAGGTTGTCTCGTACATCTCGCGAGCAGGCATCATCAGATCCCTGCTGGAGCGCACCCAGACGAAGTGGTTCGACTGGCGCGTCAGGACGCGAAGGCCCTGGGAAGTGCACTTAGAGCTGAGAAGCTGGGGCCGCTGTTGACTGCGCTGGCTGTCGGTTCTACTCCCGAGCTCCGAGTCGGCGAGACCGAGTTGGCGTTTATTCTTGATGCGACGCGAACAGATCGGCCAGGAGAGTCGGACGTCCTGGGGACCATGATGTCCGTAGGTCCAGGTATCGAACCGACAAGGTCGGCAGAAGTTTCGACAGCGCTTAGCTACGATCCACTGCCGCAACTCTCAGAGCCTGAGCTTGGCGCACTTGAACAACTGGAGCTGCGCCGAATGTTGTCGGAGGTCCACCAGACATACACGTTCAGCCATCCGTTCTATCGCGCTAGTGCAGAGTCACTGTTGGACGCTGCAACCAGAAAAAGTCGGGATGCCGCAGTGCAGCAGCTCGAGCGGGCAATCTTCACAGTGGCGCCCGAATCCGCTATCGCCGCCGCAACCAATCTCCAGTGGGTTCATCGGAACCTATCCGGCAGCAGCGGCGATTCAGGTGTCGTAGAGGTCGCCAAGAAGGGACTGAGCTCAGTGTTCCCGACGGTACGAGAACTGTGTTTTGCCTTCCTTGTGAAGCAACTGCCCTCGATGCCGGAGGACGAACAAGGGGCGGTCTCGGATTGGCTAAGGAAGATCACCTGGCCTCGGTTGTCCCACGTCGTATGGACTCATGATCAGCCGCGCATCCCGCCAGCCGATGCCGCAGGTTCGCTCGCGGTCGATCCTTTCCCCGAGAGGATCCCGAAGTCAGAGATTGAAGGAACATTAAACGTACTGGGCAGCGACCGTCCGCAAAGAGTCTCCACGCAGGCCGCGGCTCGCGCCGTCCAATTCCTTGCAGAGAACCCCAGCGAGATGACCGCCCAGATGGCAGCTCGGTTGCTGAGCTACGACGTCTCGCTGATTCGGGCGCCCGCCGCCAAAGCTTGGCTGCGCATTCCTCGTGGGCATGACGCTGCCATACTCGAACGCATCTTTGCGGAACGAAGTCCATCGATAGCTCAGGCCGTATATCGCGGTGTGGTCAAGGCTTGGTCGAAGTGCGATGAGCAACGCAGGCAGCACCTCATTGAGGGCCTGCGAGGGATGTCGAGTTCGCCCGCCACCGCTGCTGCACTGATTGACGATCTCGTGCTCATTGCGCGTAGGGAACACGGAGGAACGCCAACGCCCTGGCCGATTCTCGAAGCGACGATGCCGGTCGTGTTGGGCGAGCTTCCGTTGGGGGCATCCATCAGAGACGAACGGCTCTTTGATGTCGTTGAGAAGGCGATTGGTAACATCTCTGAGGGCGCACTAACCGCGATCATCGATCGCTGGATCGACCTCGTTGCGAGGATTGCTGTATCCGGCGGGATTCCGAGCGATTACATGCTCGGGGTCTCCGACATCGTGCTATCCGGTATGCCGTCGATCGGACCTGGCCGGATGGACCGAATGAAGCGCCTCCTTGAGTTAACCGGGACGGCATCGAGGATTCGCGTCGTTGCGGATCTCGTTGTCGGCTGGGACAACTTATCCGACCTTGAGCGAAATTTACTGCTCAGCCACCTTGTTGCGGATGCGCGTGACGCGGTCTGGATTCAAGCCTCTGCTTTGACGCGATTCGTCGTGCCAGAGGAAATTCAAGAGGTGATCCTGCAGGCAAGCCCGAGGCTGAGCGATTCCGCGGAAGACATGATCGCGGCCGTGAATCCTTCGCTGTTGAATGCGTGCGTCAATGTATTCACCGGGGGGCACCCCACCATCTATTACATGGGAGTGCATGGGTCTAGGAGTGAGGAGTGGAAGGCGATCGTGCTAGCGATCACCCGGAAACCGCAGCACGAATTGTTTGAAATGTCTTGGGAGTGGACGATGGCCCACGACGAAGTAAGTGCTATGACGCACGCGATTTCAGTGCTAGGGCCTGATCATGCGAATCGCGTCGCAGGGCTTCTTCTCGCGCGCAAACGTCGAACCTCCGGCGAGTTCTTTCCTGAGGTGTGGGCGGCGCTCTTCGACCTTCCGGTCGACGAGTCCATCAAGTCAAGATGGATCGATCGGATGGTAGACATCGCTCCAGCAGTGCTCGACTCGCTGAAGGAGGGGATTGAGTGGGTCCCCGAAGCTCGCCAGGAAGTATTTCTTCAACGCCTGCAGCCGGACTACCTGCTGGTGTCGAACATTTCAACGCTGTTGAAGAGCAACGAGGTCGATGATCTGCCGGCAGAAGTCACGTCCAGCATCTCTGCACTGGTCTCCAAGCTCCTGGAGGACTCGCCTCCAAAGTTCAGGTCAACCTACGATTTTTTGAAACGGGCTTTCGTGAAGATGAAGGTTCAGGACAAGGGCCTGATGAGCTCCATCGCTAAGCAACGGGCGAAGACCTTAAAGTTGGCCCAGGAGGACAGACCAAAAAAGGTCTACCCGACGCTGAGCGATTGGATTGGCCCGAAATAACCTACCGCCGTGGTCCAAAGGAAAGAGCACGGGAGCCGCAGATCTTTGGCCCGCGTATCAGCTCCGATGCGATCTACCTGCGCGCGGATCTGACGACGGGTTCGGCGCTGGCCAATCAGCGAGCACTGCTGGTGAGCGGCGCGTCGATGGAGAGCGATTCGGCCAAGCACGTGGCCGACGTGATGAAGGACTTGCTGCGCGAAGGACTGGGAATGCTCGACGTGTTGGGGCGCGCGGTGGATGAGGAACTAGGGCGACTTGTGTCTTGAGCGCGAGAGACTTAGACCGAGATGCGATGGTGATCGTCGATCGGAATGTCTTTGATATCGATCAGAGAGTGAAGCCGGCCGCAACAGTCCACTCAGCCGTTGCTGGCCCCCGACCCCATCGATCGCCCAAAGATGTACAAGAAGGCTGGTCCGACAGCGATCAAGCTCCCGTACTGGGAGTGCGACCAGACCGAGAAGGGGGTGGCGCTCGCTGGGCAACTGCTATCTGGAGCAGGCGCAGTTGCTCCAGCGACGCCACGAGTACTAGCAGCGCGGAGTGCGCTGGCACCTTGCGCAGACATTGGCGATGTTGGGCGACGATGTTGCGGCTGCGGAGCAGGCCTTGCTGTCGATCAATCCTGACGAAGCCAATGACACGCGGGGATTCAGCTGGAACACCTACGTGCTGACGACGGTGGCATTATTTCGCAAGGACCGGGCCGCATTCGACGCGCAATGCGAGGCTCATCAACGCGCGACGGAGGCCGACGCTGAGAATGCGATGAATCTGAAGGTGCTGGCAGGACTGGCCGAGTGCTTCGGCAAGCCGTACCGGGAGGCTTACGGCAGGTGCCGACCTAATGATTGATACGAGGTACGTATTTCGGCGTTCATTGGCAGGAGCTTCGGCCCGCGTTGATGATGCATTTCGACAGAAGAGTCGACCGAATGCGTCGGCGGATTTTTGCAGGTTGCCGGCGCTCGCTGTCTAGTGACGGCAATCGACCCGAAGTGGAAAGCTGGTGATGCCCCGCTAGCACCCCAAAAGCAGACGCTCACTGGTTCACTGTCTTCTCGATAAAGTCAACTATCTCCGCCACTGGGATAGTGAAGATGCCTGCTTCCCCCGCCTCAAACGCCTGCTTCCAAGTTGCATGGCCCTCGCGGTAGTCCGGGTTTGGCGCAGAGGTGCCAACCAGTTTGAGAGCGCTGTCCTCGAGGGTCTTCCTCGACACGGGGAAATGAGGAAGGTCTTGCGTAATGCCATTAGGCGCGCGACGGTTCTTGACCTTTACTCCGTTGACACTGATGTGAAAGATGGAACCGAGCTTTGCATCGAACTCCACCTTGTTGATCAACAGCGTGGAGCCTTGATCGTTTGAGCGCGTTCGGTACGACCAAACCTGCCCTTCTTTGAATTCCTGCGAGAGCGCTTCAGTCATGGTCGCCAGTGGAGTAAGGGCAATGAGAACGAGGATGTTGCGTCGCATGTACGGATCAACTTACGAGTTGGCCAATCCTGGCAACCTGAAATTGGGCCGCTCAGAGCGAATGCAGCTTACCCCAGGCCCGACAATCTCCTCCGGCCACTCTTGACCGCGTGCAGCCCTTGGAGCCAGTGGCCGTGACAGTCCGCTCCCGCTGCAAAACGATCGTTCGCGGAGCCTCGACCATGCGGCGGAACATGGTGTCCCAAAACTCCGAATGCGAAGGGCGTCACCTCGGCCAAATGCATGGCTCACAGCTGCAGCGGCTTCCACGAACTGTGGGCCAACCATGGCAGCCAGGTGGGCGAGCAAACGCTGCGCTTCTGCCACCTGCACGCCGTTTTGTGCGCTCTGCAGCGTACTGCGCCCTCTATTCAAGGGTCGCCGTGGCCCCGACCCCATCGTCGTGCGTCCTCCGGAATCTTGCGCCAAGGTGTTGGCTGATGATCGGTCAAGGTCCATCCGGGGCGGCGTAGTCCGACGCTCCGTGGGGGCCGCCTCATCCCCACCTCCTGAGCAGCAGCCCTCGATGTCGCCCGACGATCAGCAACGAGAAAAACAAGGCCTGGACCCTCGCGGACGCAGCGCGCTGCTGGCGGTCCTGTTGGGCGTCATGCTCTCCACGCTGGACACGGCCATTGCCAACGTCGCGCTGCCGACCATCGCCGCCGACCTGCAATCGCATGCCGCCGACGCCATCTGGGTCATCAATGCCTACCAGCTCGCGGTCGTCGCCACGATGCTGCCCTTCGCCGCGCTGGGGGATGGCATCGGCCCGCGGCGAGTCTTTCTCGGAGGGCTCGTGCTGTTCACCGTCGCTTCGGGGCTGTGCATGGCGGCGACCAGCGTCGAGCTGCTCGCCGCCGCGCGAGCCTTCCAGGGCATAGGCGCGGGCGCGATGATGAGCGTGAACATCGCGCTGATCCGGCAGATCTACCCACCGACCAAACTGGGCCGCGGCGTGGGCATCAATGCGCTGGTGGGGAGCATCGGCTTCGTGATCGGACCGACGGTGGCCTCGCTGCTGCTGTCCGCGGCCAGTTGGCCCTGGCTGTTCGGCATCAACGTCCCCCTGGGCCTGCTGGCGATCGCCTGTGCCTGGCCGACATTGCCGAGCAGCCCACCCCGCCCGCACGGCTTCGACGTGGGCACCGCCGTCCTGACGGCCACCAGCTTTGCGGCGCTGATCTTTGCACTGGGCTCCATGGCGCAGTTGGCCGCCTGGACGCAGGTGTTGCCCGCTGTCGTGCTGACGGTCGTCGCCGGCGCGCTCCTGCTGCATCGCCAGCGCGGCCACGCCACGCCCATGCTGCCGGTGGACCTGTTGCGCAGGCCCATGTTTGCGCTGTCGGCGGTGACCGCGGTCTGCGCATTCGCCACCCAGGGCCTGGCCTTCGTCTCGCTGCCGTTCTACTTCGAGCAAGTCCTGCACCGCGACGCCGCCAACGCCGGGTACCTCATGACGTCGTGGCCGGTGGTCGTCGCGATTACCGCGCCACTCGCCGGCCGGCTGTCGGACCGGCATGCGCCGGGGCTGCTGGGCGGCATCGGCCTGGCGGTGCTGGCGGTCGGCATGTGCGGGTTGGCGCTGCAGTCCCACGATCCCTCGCTGCCGATGCTTGTGCTGTGGATGGCGCTGTGCGGCGCGGGCTTCGGTTTCTTCCAGGCGCCCAACCTGACCGCGCTGATGTCCAGCGCGCCCCCGCACCGCAGCGGCGGCGCCAGCGGCGTCATCGGTGTGGTGCGGCTGCTCGGACAGGCCAGCGGCGCCGCGCTGGTCGCCTTGTGCTTCCATCTGGCCGGCCTGCGTGACGGCCCGACCGTCGCGCTGGCGCTGGGCGGTGTGACCGCTGGGCTGGCAGCGGTGGCGAGTTTTGCGCGGTTGAGGGTTCGGGCTTAAAAGTCGCGGGGACGCGTGAGCGTGCCCAGTGCGAGGTTCGTCAGTTAGGTTGCCCGATGGCTCGGACCAGTCGCTGCAGCCTTGGATGACTTCGCGCGCGTTGCCTTCTTTCCGGATGAGGACGCTGCGTCGACAGCTCCTTGCTGCATCCCAAGCTTCAGATACTTGCGAATCAGGTCGTTCTTGCTGGTCTTGCCTTCAAACGCTTCGTTGCGCAGACCGTCGTCGACATCCGGGTCGATGTACACGGTGCGCAGGACAAGGTTTCTTGGTGGCCATGGCGGAGTCCTTCAGTGCTTACGGTCGACGCTCGATGCGTCACGCATCGGGCGCTAATGCCCGCTGACAATACCTGACCCTCAGGTGGGACGTCACTCCCTCTTAAGTCCGCGGCGTTCCCCCTAAGGAACGAACCTCCGGAAGTCTTTGATAAGGATCAAAGAACGAAGTCGGAATCGGACGGAGCATGGACCCCGGTGATTCAACCCGCCACGATCCCGACGCCGGTCCTGAGACTGGTGTCTAGCTCCTGATCATCTGGTCATGGGCGAGATGGGCCTATCCGCGAGGACGGCCTCACGTTGGGTTCGTCGTGAGTTGAACATCTCGCCCACCTCTCCGGTCGATCCGAAGGCATGTCGCCTTCAACGTCGGAGCCGGTGGTGTCCAACATTGACCGGGGTAGTACGACATGGGAAGTTTCCAACAAGCACGCATCGACGAGTCCGACAAGCCGATGCGCCAGCGCCATCCGCTCGCGGGCTGCGATCAGCAGACGCTGATCCACCTGCAGCACGGCTGGGGCATGACGGAGCCGCAGATCTTCGGACCGCGCATCGGCTCCGATGCGATCTGCCTGCGCGCGGATCTGACGACGGGCTCGGCGCTGGCCAATCTCCGCGCTCTGCTGGTGAGCGGCGCGTCGATGCTGGCCATGCTCGCCGACAACAGCGCGGAGTGCGATCCCGCCAAGCATGTGGCGAATGCAGTGAAGGAGTCGCTGCGCGAAGGGCTGGGCATGCTCGGCGTGGTGGAGCGCGCCGTGGATGAGGATCGGAAGAAGGCCTCGGCTTGAGCGTCATGCTCAGACGCAGCAGGTGTGACCGCGGCCAAGCAATGCCTTCGCTGAAGAAGGCCCGTCACTCGCCGCCAGGCCCCCTCGGACGAGGGCGCCTGGCCTCTCGCATCATCGAGCGTGCCCAGGCAGCTCAACACGCACGCGAGTGCCTTCCCCGGCCTTGGAATGCACGCTGACCGTGCCCTCATGCGCTTCCACGATGTGCTTGACGATGTACAGACCCAGTCCCACGCTGCGATGCGTGTTGCTCAGGTCGGCCGATGCGCGCCGCATGGGCTCGAACAGGTGCGGCAGGACGTCGTCATCGATGGGATCCCCCTCGTTGTGGATGACGAGCACCGCGCTTCCTCCCGCTCCCGCGTCAGTGGTGATGCGGATCTCCGACTCCGCCGGGCTGTAGCTGACCGCGTTGGACAGCAGGTTGCCCACCACCTGTGCCAATCGATCCTCATCCCATTCGCCCGATGCCTCCCCCGCATGCACGACGGAGAAATGCCGCTCCGGATTCGCGACCTCCATCTCCTCGACGACGCGCCGCACGATGTCATGCAGGTCCGCGGGTCGACGTCCCAGATGGATGCCACCGCCCAACCGTGTCTGCGTGAAGTCGAGGAGGTCTCGAATCATGTCGGCGGCGCGCTGGCCCGAGCTGTGGATGCGCGACACCAGCTTGTTGATCGTGCGTTGATCAAGCTGCTCCCAGCGCATCAGCGCCGACGACGCCATGGTGATGACCGACACGGGGTTGCGCAGGTCGTGGCTGACGATGCCGATCAGCCGTTCGCGGAACTCGGCGGTCTCGTCCAGTCGCGACTTCTCCAGCGCGACCGCCGCCTGATCCGCCAGTGCGGACAGCAGCCATTCATCGTCGTCGGGCTGCGATTCGTCGCCGGGCCTGGCCACGGCGAGCAACCCCGTCACCTCGCCGCCCACCACCAGAGGAACGCCCAGAAAGTGCGCCTCTTCCGAGGTGCCGAGCAGGACCTTGAGCCGCGTGATCAGCGTCTCGTGGAGCGGCTCCTTGAAGCCTTCGAGCTGCGATGTCTCCAGCCCGAACGCGGCCTTCACCACCAGCAGGCCCTCTTCATCGGTCAGCAGGAGGACCGCGCGCTGTGCCTCCAGCAGGTCCGCCGCGCGACGCACGGTCAGCGCCAGCACCTCGTCCAGCGACATCGCATAGGTGAGCGCGCGGCTCACCTCCGTGAGCTTGCGCAGTTGGTGTGCGCGCCGGTCGGCCTGGAACGGCGCGGTGGTCATGTCACACCACCTTCACGCCGGAGGAGGAGATCGTGAGCTCGTGCTCGTCGAGGTCATGGGCGATGCCGCGGGCCTTCACGATGCGCAGCGTGCGCCTGGCCTTGCGGTCCTCGATCTGGATGCCCAGCAGGATGATGTTGTCGGCCAGCGCGCTCATGCGCGTCTCCGTGAACAGGTCCTTGCCGATGGTCTCGTACGTGAACATGCTCGTGACGCCCTTGACCGCGAAGTGCTGCGCCAATGCGTACAGGTAGCTGTGCAGGCGCTGCGGATCGCTGGTGGTCATCAGCAGGTCGCCCACGGCGTCGACCACCAGGCGCTGGATGCCGCCCTCTCGAACCACGCGGTGCAGCGCGGACGCGATGCTGTCGATCTGGAGCTCGACCGGAGACACGTACAGGAAGTGCAGGCCGCGTTGCCGGGCGTCCCGTGTGTCGAGCCCCATGTTGCGCAGTTGCGCTTCGAGCTGGGTGGGATTCTCTTCGAAGGACACGTACATGCAGCCTTCGCCGCGCTGCAGGCCTTCCATGACGAACTGCATGGCCAGCGTGGTCTTGCCCGCGCCGGTCTGGCCCAGCACGAAGGTCGATCGGCCGCGCGGCAGCCCGCCGTCCAGCAGGTCGTCCAGGCCGTCGATGCCCGTGGGGATGCGTTCCTTCAGCAGGTCGTAACCCGGCGGTTCGTCCGGACTGACCAGGCGAGGGTAGACCTCCAGGCCGCCATTGGTGATGCGGAAACCGTGCAGACCTTCCAGGTAGCCGCTGCCGCGCAGCTTGAGCACGCGCAGGAAGCGCTCGTCGCGCGTGCCCAGCTTGTTGCGCGCGAGTTCGATCATGCTGTCGGCAACGGCGAACTCCGGATAGGTCGAGATCTGGTCCTCGCTGTACTCGCCCACGAGGAAGGCCGTGGTCTCGTAGGCGGTCAGCAGGCCGGCCACCTCGTACAGCATCTTGCGCATCTCCGGCACCGAGGTGGAGAGGTCGTGGATGGCCTTGAACGAGTCGATGACGATGATCTTGGGCCGCTGCTCCGTGATCGCTTCCTTGAGGATGGTCACCAGCGCGCCCACGCCCTGTTCGGCCAGTTCCTGGCCGATGGAGCTGTAGTGGATGACGGTGCCGAGCTTGGTCTCGTCGTAGAAGTCGAATTGCTGCAGGTAGCGGACCACCTTGTCCGCGGGTTCCGACAGGGTGGTGAAGAAGAGGATGGAGCGGCCGTCGTCCTCGGCATTGGCGAACATCAGCCGTTCGGCGAGGATGGTCTTGC
Source organism: Mitsuaria sp. 7 (assembly GCF_001653795.1). Lineage (NCBI taxonomy): Bacteria > Pseudomonadati > Pseudomonadota > Betaproteobacteria > Burkholderiales > Sphaerotilaceae > Roseateles > Mitsuaria sp. 7. The sequence goes on along the minus strand of NZ_CP011514.1, from coordinate 2,150,847 downwards.
CGCTGCCGGGCTCGCCCATCAGGATGTTGATCGAGTGGGCGGGGAAGCCGCCGAACATGATCGAGTCCAGATCCGGGTTGCCGGTGGACAGGCGCGCCAATGGCTGGCTGGCCGGCGATGACGCTTCGGCCTCGTGGTGGGAACCCATGCTGCGCTAGCCTTTCGACGTCTGTCTTTTCTGGATGAGCGACTTCACGGTGCTGAGCAACCGCTGTTCGGCCAAGGGTTTCATGAGGAAGGCGTCCGCGCCGGCCTCCGCGGCGCGGCTGTTGGCGGCGAGGATGCTGAAGACCAGCACGGTGATGCCCTTGGTGAGCTCATCGCTCTTGAGCTGGCGGCACAGCGCCAATCCGTCGAGCTTGGGCACCAGCACTTCGGTGATGACGATGTCGGGCAGCCGCTCGCGCGCCTGCCTCAGCGCTTCGCGCCCATCGACGGCGAACGCGACCTCGAAGCCCGCCTGCTGGAGGAAGTGCGCTTCCAGCTCGCGGATGTGAGGGTCCCGCTCGACGACCAGCACCAGCAGCCGCGTGCTCGCGACGGCGCTGCGATCGTCAGGGACCACTGCGTTGCCGAGGTCGTGCTCGGCCTCGGGGGACTGCGGATCTTCGGCTCGGTGTTCCGGTTGGGGCATGGATGATGCGGGTTGAGGTCTCGACCAGGTTCCTCTGCATCGGCGAGCCATCCCGACTCCGCTCCGCTGAAGCGCCCCATCCTGCGGCAAGGACACGTCGGTCCCGCCGCGCAACGGCAGGGCCATGGTACTCCAGCCCTGCTGCATGCCTTGCCCCCGACTCAGGCGATCCCGCCTGCCGCAGGGATCGAACCTCCACCACCATCCCCGGCGATGGGCAACAGCGCCTCTTCGGCCTTCGTCGGCGGCGGTGGCCGGATGGGCGCACGGGTGCGCGAATTCGTCAGGCCTCAGCGTATCAATGCAGCCGGCGCCGTCGGTCTTTGCTGCAGGACCAGCGAGAGCGCATCACCAGGTTCTGATGCCCAAAACAAAATAGCGGGCAAGCAGCGCCACACAGAAGGGCGCTGGCAGGGTACAGACCACTGCAACCCATGAAGCTCGCCGCAGCGCAAAGAACATCCCGACGAACGCAGCGGTCGTAGCCGTCACCCACAGCAAAAGGCCCATGCGGATCGCCGCAGCATCGCCGGTGATGAGCGCTCCGGTACCGACCACGGCAAAGCCGAGAAGCGAACTCCCCGCCAGGACCAGCCAGGCAATGAGGATGAGAGGGCGGCTCACAGCGTTCAACGTCTTGGGTGCGGATCGGCAGCGGTTTCTGAGCCACATTGGAGCATGCGGTTCGATGCCGATGTCTCTTCGGACTCAGCGCCTGAAGAGGCAGTACCACCAGAAAATTTCCAACGCAGAAGCTGCAGCGAGCGCCAACGCGCCAGGCCACCATGCCCCGATGGCAATGGAGAAGTAGCAGCCGCTCAGGAGGGCGGCGGTGGCCAAGCCATGCGCAGTCAGCGACAGCCACGGACTGTCGAACGGGTTGACGCGACGCGGGCGCCGAAATTCCATGTGCTTCTCGCAAGTGGGATGCCTTCGGCAGGGTACCGCACGCAACTTCTGCTTCCACGGCGATGCTGCCGAGCGGGCGATGCCGGAAGATGGCAGTCCGACATTCGACGAATCAACGTTGTACCGAGCGTTGTTGAATTCGCTCTCCTGATGTTTGCAAGTTGTCAGAGTTCATCCACGCGCGAGGAGGCCCGTTGGATCAAACCCCCAACTCGACCACCCCAGCACCCACCGAGTCCTGCATCCCAGGGACGCCTTCACCCCTGGCGACACGCCGGTGCTAGCCTGCGCGAGCCCTCCGGACTTCAGGACCGCTGCCATGCGCATCGCGACACGTGTCTATCAAGCCTTCGCGCCGCGCAGGTCCTGGATCACCGCGCCAGGTCTGCTGGCGATCGCGCTGGTCGCCTCTGGTTCAGCAGCGACGGCCGCCACCTACAGCGCCGAGTCGCGCAGCGAAGCCCGGACGCTGAACCTCACCGCGCCGGTCGACGCCAAATCGGTGGTGGACAGCGTGCCCGCCGGCACCGTGACCTCCGCGCAGATTTTTGATTTCCAGTCGAATTTCAATGGCTCCCAGAGCAGCAGCAACGCCAGCGGCAGCGCGATCGCGGGGCGGGTGCTCCTCACCGCGAAAACCATCACGCGCACCACCGGGCGTCTGAAGTCTGCGCCCATTGCCTCGTCGAGCGCGTCGGCCCGGTTGACCGACAGCTTCATCATCCAATGCGGCGGCTGCGCTGACGGCACTGTCGGCACGATGCTGTTCCAGGTGGTGACCTTGAGCAAGTTCACTTCGGCGTCCTTTGGCAACATCACCGACGCGCCGCCTTTCGGCCTCGCGCGCAGCGACGTGACATGGAACACCTCGCTGCAGGTGAACAGCACCGGCCTCGACGCGGTGACCGGTGCCTGGCCGACCACCGTGACGGCCGGAGCGGCGTTCTCCCATGTGACTGACAGCGCCGGGCTCGACGACCTCAGCGCGACCGGCTTGCGCGGCGTGAGGAACACCTTCGCGTTGACCTTCGCTTTCGGGCGACCCATCGAGCTCGATTTCGCCGCCTCGATGCAAGCCAATGGATCCTCCCTCCCGTCGGGGCTGGAGTCGCAGTATTCCTATGGCACCACGGGGATGGGGGAAGCAATCACCGCGTGGGGCGGCATCCTGTCGGTGCGGGACTCGTCCGGGCAACTGGTGAACGGGTTCTCGGCGCTGACCTCGCAGGGCATCAGCTACGCGCAGTCGTTCTCCGATGCGGTCCCCGAGCCCGCCACCTGGGCGCTGATGGGGCTGGGTGCTCTGGTCCTGCCGCTGCTGGCGCGCCGCGCGAGGCGGATGGACTGCCGGTCTCAAGCTTGAAGTGCAACACCGCTGCGCATGCTCCGACAATCCTCACGCGCATGCCGAGTTCCGGTTCACGGACTCACCGACGCCCCATCAATCCTGAGCTTCGGCAGCTGCTGTCGAATGCCGGAGATGCTGACCTGAATGGGCGTCGAGCGCTGACGACCCAAGTACGCCACGACGCCCACGCGGTCGAGACGATCCGCGCAGGCTTCGCCCTGGAGCGGCATGTCGTCGTTGGGGCGGAACTGCACTGACAGGCGATAGCGGCCCGCACGGTCCGCGACAGCAATGGCGGGACCTGCCGGTTGACCGCCTTCCATCCAGGAAGCGCCCACCAAGGCGCCTGCCGCTGGTCGCCCGGATCTGTCTTCGATCTGCCCCTCCAGGAGATACGTCAGCTCGCCGCACTTGGCGTGAACGGTCATCGGCATCAATGCCAGCGCGAGGATCGCTGCGTTCTGTCTCATGAAGGCTCCGTCTGTCCGGCGCTGATTTTGACCCGGGGCTGCCGCGGCAAGTCCTGACCCTCAATGGGGAGCCACACCCCCATCACTCCCTCCAAGGAATGAACTGCTAGATGTCTTTGATTTAAATCAGAAATCGAAGTCGCGTTTGCGCGGAGCATGGCCTCCCATGTTTCACAGGCGCCGCCCCTCGGCGGCTTCTCACGGAGACCCTCCATGCGCTTCAACTCCAAGTCCATCGCCAACTTCTTTCTCGATCTCGCGGCGACCCAAGGCGAGCGACTCGACCCGATGAAGCTCCAGAAACTGGTCGGAGCATTCCTTGGCAAGGACTGGACGCCGGCAGTCCAGGTCACCGCCATCCTGCTGTTCATCTTCACCTGCGCGTTCGTCTACACCATCGGCAACGATCCCGACCATTTCACCGATCTGCAGAAGGCGCTGCTGGCCTTCATGTCGTCGGGACTCGCCTTCCTTTGGGGTCGAGTCGGGAAATGAAAGGTGAGGGCCTGCGTGACCCCCTTCACGCCTCCCATTCCTTGCCTCTCAGCCTCCCCCCATCCCCACGCCACACTCCCTCCCTCAATAAAACCGACCGCCGGCCCCGCGGCGCAGGACGAGCAGGCCGGGCCCAAGGTCGACGACAAGGTCCGCGCCTCCGAGACCTCCAAGCCGTGAGCCTGGTCGACGGGCGGCGTCACCCGCGCACGTCGTTCCGATTGCTCCGATTGCTCCGATTGCTCCGATCGCGCCATTCGATTCACTCGATCCCATCGCAACCATGCCTCATCTCCACAACGGCACCGGCACCAAGTACTTCGGCAAGCGCGATGTCGACATCCGCGGCACCTATGTGACCACCGAGTGGCTCACCGTCTGGCAGCTGCCCATCCTGCCGATCCGCTCGCTGCGCGTGTATCCGATGACCGAGCAGCTCGTCACCGGCCACGGCACGGAGCAGCATTTCCACGCCGAGCGCGTCCCGCTCAACTGGCGCCAGATCCTCAACATCTATGCCGTCGAGGTGACCTGTCTCGCCATCGCGTGGGTCCTTTTCAAGCGTTACATGAGCTGATCGGACGTCGGAATGCGGCACGTGCGCCCGACGAGAATGCCGCACGCCAGATCATGGGCATTCCATGTTTGGAACCGAAATGTTCCATAATTACCGAATGGAGCCCAAGACCTTGACGCGTGATCGCGGCCGCCCGCGTGAATTCGATGTGGAGAAGGCGTTGCGGCTGGCCATCGAGGTCTTCCGCCAGCGCGGCTACACGGCCACGTCGATCGTCGACCTGTCGGAAGGCATGGGGCTTTCGCGAGGGAGCTTGTACAAGGCCTTCCAGGACAAGAAGGGCATCTTCATCGCCGCGTACGACCTGTACGCCAGTGAAGGCGCCGAGAAGCTGGAAAGCATCGCCCGCTCGACAGGCACCGGGAAAGAACGGATCGCGGCCGTGCTGGAGCGATACGCGCGGCTTTCTCAAGGCAGCGACGGCCAGCGCGGTTGCCTGGTCATCGCGACAGCCGTGGAGCTGTCGGTCCATGAGCCCGAGATCGCCCAGCGGGTCGTCGCCTCCTGGCAGCGCACCGAACGTCTGCTCGTCGACCTGTTGCGTCAGGCGCAGGAGGACGGGTCCATCGGACCGTTGGAAGATCGCAAGGCCACCGCCTGTTCTCTGCTCTGCTTCATGCAAGGAATGCGCCTGGTCGGCAAGAGCCGTGAGCCCGGCAAAAAGTTCTTCGAGCTGGTCGCGCAACAGGGCTTGCGTCTGATCAGCTGATCTTTTTTTTGATCAATTAGGAATCGATGTGATCCTAATTTATGTCGATTCAGCGCTTGTTCGACTTCCACCTTCCAACCTTTGAAAGGCACGCCATGTTGAATTCCAGATCCAGGTTGCTTCGTTCCCTGCTGGCCGCCTGCGGCCTCGCCGGGAGTCTTTGGGCCAATGCCGCTTCACTCGTCTCAGCCGATTCACCGGGGGCTCCAGGCGCTCCCGCGATCGAGCGCGACGCGAAGTCATCCAGCGCAGACCTTCACCACGGTGCCGTGGTCGTGAACGGCGTCAAGCTGCACTACGTGGAGGGAGGCGAGGGCAGCAAGGGCGATCCCATCCTCCTGATCCCGGGGTGGCCCGAGAGTTGGTATGCGTGGCGCTTCGTCATGCCCAGACTCATTGCGGAAGGTCACCCTGTCGTGGCGCTCGATCTGCGCGGCATGGGGGACTCGGATCACCCGCCGGAGGGCTACGACAGCAAGACGATCAGCGCCGACATCCATGCATTCGTGGCCGCCAAGGGCCTGGCGAAGAAAGGAAACCTGCACGTGGCGGGCCACGATGTCGGCGCCTGGATGGCCTACGCCTACGCCGCGGACTGGCCCCGCGAGGTCAGGACCTTGACCGTCATGGAGGCCGCGCTGCCCGGCATCACGCCGCCCGCGCCGGCGGGCATTCCCGGCGACGACGCGAATCTGAAGTCCTGGCATTTCGCCTTCAATCGCTTGCCTGATCTGCCGGAGATCCTGGTGCAGGGCCATGAGCGCGCCTACCTGGGCTGGCTGTTCGCGCAGAAGTCGGTGAAGCGCGAGGTCTTCACGACGGAAGCGCTGGATGAGTACACGCGGGTCTTCGCGCAACCCGGCGGTGCGAGGGCCGCCTTCAACTACTACCGCGCCGCATTCAGCGACACCGGTCTGCAGCAGAACCGCCTTCGCGCGGCGACGCCGCTCACCATCCCTGTGCTCGCGATCGGCGGCCAGCACAGCGTCGGGGCCGGCATGGAGAAGACCATGAGACTCGTGGCGACCGACGTGCAGGGCGCCACGCTTCCCGGCGTCGGGCATTTCGTGCTGGAGGAGAGTCCGGGAGAGGTGGCGGCTCAACTCAACGCGTTCATGCGAAAGACGCCGAGGCCGTCTGATTGAACGTCTCCATCAGAGACATGGGTGGCACGTCCTCCTGTCCACCCGCCTACTCGACCCGCGCCTCACCCCAGGTCACCACCACCGGCCCGTCGGCATCCTTGCCATGCTGCCGTACCACCAGTTCGACCAGCTTCACGCCGCGCAGGTCCGCACTGAGCTCGCGGACCGGCTGGCCAAACTTCATCGGCGGCGTCGATGCGAGCCGTCTGCCATCGCCCCAGACTTCGAAGCTGACCGGCGACGTCTTGCCCCGCGTCGAATCGTCGACGCCCACGTTCGCCGTGAAACGGAGCGACCCCGCCGGCACGCGCACCTGGAGCCGCGAATCGGCCAGCGTGCCGATGCCGGGCCGGAAGAGCCGGCCCTGGACCTGGAGCGCCTGGTCATACGGTGTCGAATCGGCGCGCGGCCCGCCCCAGCCGGCGTAGGCAGGCCGCGTTCCGCCGGTGTCCGTGCTGCCCCAGGACGCGAGGGAGCGGTAGCCGATGGGATCGGGCTCCAAGGCGCGGACGCCGTCGCGCGCCACGTAGACGTTGCCGGGCCGCTCGGACACGTAGTAGCCGCGAGGCAGCGCGTGTCGGCCCGTCGCCGTCAACAGCAGCGACTCGCGCGGCTTGAGTTCGAAGACGCGCTCGCCGGTGAAGGTGCCGTCGTCGGATCGCGTCCAGCTGTTGCGCAGCGCGATGGGCGTGGCCGCGTCCATCTTCAGATGCGCGGCCGTCAGCGTGATCTTGCCGGGCTCCGAGCCGCGGTTGAACAGCAGGACCGCCTTGCGCCCGTCGGACAGCGTCTTGACGAGGATCTGGCGGTCGCTGTCGGCGTACGCGATGATGCCCTGGTGTCCGGCGGGATCCTGGTTGATGGCGACGACCTCCGGCGCCTTCAGGATGTCGATGATGGCCGGCGACGCCTTCGAGAGGTCGGTCCCCATCATCAACGGCGCGGCCACGATCGCCCACAGGGCCATGTGCGTGCGCGCCTCGTCGAGATGCCGGCCGTCGAAGTCGCCGTTGCCGATCTCCAGCATGTCGGGGTCGTTCCAGCGGCCGGGGCCGGCGTAGAACTCGCGCGTGGACACGGAATCGAAGTTGTGCACCATCTGCGAGAAGCCGCTGGCGATGTCGCGGCTGGTCCGCCACATCGTGCCGTAGTCCTGGCCCCAGCTGCGCACGTTGACGGTGCCCCACAGGCAGACCGACAGGACGTAGTCGCCCTGGGGCCGCACCTCGTGCAGCGCGCGCCGCAGGCGGCCGTAGAGCGCCTTCGTGCCCGCGATGTCGGACTGGTTGACGTTGCCCTCGACGATCATGGGCTTGAACGCCCGGTACTGGCCCGAGGCGACGTGGGCACGGTCGCGTCCATAGGACGAGAGACCGCAGCCATCGACCTTCAGGTAGTCGAAGTTCCACTCGCGGAAGAACAGCGCCACGTCCTGTTCCACGAAGTCCATCAGGCCCACCTCGCGCTCCGCGGGCGTGCCTTCGGGGAGGTTGGGGCTGTCCGCGTCATAGGCCTGCGAGCAGGCGTTGCGGCCGATGTCGCTGTAGAGGCCCGCCTTCAGGCCCATCGCATGGATCCTGTCGGTGAAGGGCCGCAGCGACGAGTCCTGGCCGGCGACCGCCGCGCTCGGGAACAGCCCGGTGCGGACCTGCAGCCGGCCGTCGCCGGTGCGGCGCTTGAGCCACCAGCCGTCGTCCACGTTGATGCTGCGGTAGCCGGCGCTGGCCAGTCCCGAATCGACGATGACCTGCGCGGAATCCAGGACCTTCTGCTCGGTGATGTCGACGCGGAAGGCGTTCCAGCTGGACCAGCCCATGGGCGGCGTGGGCGCGGTGCCCACCGGCAGGTGTTCCCAGCGGCCGGTCGGCTGCAGTGGCGCCTGCTGTGCATGGGCCCCGAAGGCGGTGAGGAGGGCGAGGCACAGGAGGGACTTTGTCATGGCCCCAGTCTACGAATGCTTTCGTTTGTCGCCGTCTCTCGTTTTCCACGAGATTTTCTCTTGCGATTGTCGATCGAACGAAAGTGCTCGAAACTTCTGCCTTGCTTGGCGAGCGCTGCGGGCGTCGCGCCGGTGAAGGCGTCAGAGGACCCGACGCGCGGCTTCTTCCCTCAGGCAGTCGAGCATGAGTTCGGCGCCCGGCGACAGCTGGTGGCCGCGCCGCGTGACGATGCCGTAGGCGTCCATGCGCAGCCCCAGGTCGAAGTCGAGCACCGTCAGCAGGCCTGCGTCGCGGTAGGGCTGGATCAGTTCCTCGGGCAGGGCGACGACCATGTCGGACCTGCCCAGCAGGCTGGTCACGACCGGCAGCGACAAGGTCTCGACCGCCTGGTGCGGCTGGTCCAGGCCGGCGCTGAGGAACAGCGCGGTGAGCCGGTCCCGCAGGATGCTGCCGCCCGGCGGCAGGATCCAGGCCTGGCGGGCGAGCTCCTGCAGGCTGAGATCACTTCGCCCGGCCAACGGATGCCCGGCGCGCACGATGATGCGGTGCGGCTCTTCGGACAGCGGCTCGAAGCTCAGCTGGGCCGCGGACTCGCTGTCCAGCACCCGGCCGATGACGAGGTCCAGCTCGCCGTTCTGCAGTTGCTGGATCATCGGCTTGCTGGTGTCCACGGTGATGGTCACGTGGACCCGCGGCTGCCGGGCCTTGAGCGCGACGACGGCCCGCGGCAGCAGGGTGGTCGCCGGCGTCAGCACCGCGCCGATGGCCACCCGGCCCGACAGCCCCGACGACAACTCCATGACCTCCTGGTGTCCGGCGTCCAGTTCGGCGAGGGCCGCCCCGGCGCGACGGATCATGACCGCCCCGTAGTCGGTGGGCGCCACGCCGCGCGGCAGGCGGTCGAACAGCTTCATGCCCAGCGCGTGCTCCAGCTCGGCCAGCAGCTTCGAGGCCGCCGGCTGCGTCAGGTTGGCGGCCTGCGCCGCATGCAGGATCGAGCCGTGGCGGCCCAGCTCCACGAGCAGCACGAGTTGCCGGACTTTCAGATGGGATCGGACGAAGCGGTCGGAACGCGGATCGGGCATGCCTAGTCGTGATAAAGCTGCGAACGCCCGCCATCGATCAGGATGTCCGTGGCGTTGATGAACCGGGCCTCGTCGCTGGCCAGGAACAGCGCGGTGTAGGCCACCTCGATGGGCTCGCCGATGCGCTTGCAGGGGAGCAGGTCGATCTGGCGTTGCGCCTCCTCGGGAGTCAGGCGCTTGAGCCATTCCACCACACGCTCGGACAGGATGAGCCCGGGCGAGATCGAGTTGACGCGCACCTTGCGCGCCGCGTATTGGATGCCCAGCGACTTGGTCAGCCCGATCAGCGCGTGCTTGGCGACCGCGTAGGGGAACGCGTCCGGGATGATGCGGTGACCGTGCACCGACGCGATGTTGACGATGCTGCCGCCGCCGCCGTCGAGCATGCCGGGCAGCACGGCGCGGCTGCAGTGCATCGGCCCCTCGAGGTCCACGGCGAGGCAGCGTTGCCACTGCGCCGCCGTCATCGCCAGCGGCTCGGCGAAGATGTCCAGGCCGGCGTTGTTGACCAGCACGGTGATCGGACCGAAACGGTCCGCGCCCCTGGCGACCATCGCCTGCACCGCCGACTCGTCGGCGATGTCGGCCGCGATGAAGAGGGCGTTGTCCTCGCCCAGTTCGGCCAGCAGCGCCTGCGAGTGGTCGTCGGCGGCCAGGTCGTTGAGGATGACCTTCGCCCCCTCCGCGACGAAGAGACGGGCCACGGCCCTGCCGATGCCCTGGGTGGAGCCGGTCACCAGCGCGACCTTGCCTCTCAGACGTGCACTCATCGTGTCAGGCGCGGCGCTCACCGCGCGTTTTCAGTTGATCGAGCAGGACCGCGGCCAGCAGGATGAGGCCGCGTACCAGGTATTGATAGAAGGCGTCGACGTTGAGCAGGTTCATGACGTTCTCCACCGTGCCCATGATGAGCACGCCGACGACGACGCCGAAGATGCGCGCCTTGCCGCCCTGCAGCGACACGCCGCCCAGCACGCAGGCCGAGATGACGTCCAGCTCGAAGCCGGTGGCCGCGTTGGGCTGGCCGCTCGTGATGCGGGCGGACAGGATCAGCCCGGCCAGGGCCGTGACGACGCCCTGCAGCAGGAAGATCCAGACCCGCAGCCGCTCCACGCGCACCCCCGCCAGGCGCGCCGCCTCCGGGTTCCCGCCGATGGCCAGGGTGTTGCGGCCGAAGACGGTGCTGTTCAGCAGCACGCCGAAGACCAGGAAGCACAGCGCCGTCGTCCAGATCGGCAGCGGCAGGCCCAGCCAGGTGCTGTCGCCGAAGCTGATGAAGCCCTCGTGGTCGATGCCCACGGCCTGGCCCTTGGAGGCGATGAAGGCCAGGCCGCGCACCATCAGCATGGTGGCCAGCGTGGCGATCAGCGCGTTCACGCGCAGGTAGGCGATCAGCACGCCGTTGCCCGCGCCGATCAGGGCGCCGGCCAGCAGCCCGCCGCCCACGGCCAGCGCCGCGCTGCCGGTGCGCTCGAGCACCATGGCGCCCAGCACGCCGGCGAAGGCGATGGTGGAGCCCACGCTGAGGTCGAAGTCCCGGGAGGCCAGGCACAACATCATCGTGCAGGCCACCATGCCGATCTGGGCGACGGACAGCAGCAGGCCGACGACGTTGGCCGTGGAGAAGAAGTTCTCGACGGTCAGCGCCAGCACGACGAAGAGCAGCCCGTAGCCCAGCGTCATGCTGTGCTCCTTGAGGAGGGCGCGGGCGGTGGGGTGCATGCCGGGAGGACGTTCCGTGGGAGGCGCGGAGGAAGGAGAGGAGGCGGGCGCGGAGGACACCGTGGAGGGCGCCGCGGATGACAGGGCGGGTTCTGACGTGGAGTGCATGGTAGTCATGGTCAATGCAGGGGCGCCGGCGGCGCTCCGTCAGGTAGCGCCAGCGCGAGAGCGGCTGTCTCGCTGGCGTCGGCGCGCGCGAGCTCGCCGCTGATGCGTCCGCCGCGCATGACGATCACGCGGTCGGCGATGCCCAGCACTTCGGGCAGCTCGCTGGAGACGACGATGACGGCGCAGCCGGCCGACGCCACGTCGTGGATGATCCGGTAGATCTCGTTCTTGGCGCCGACGTCGATGCCCCGCGTCGGCTCGTCCAGGATGAGCAGCTTCAGGTGCGGCTCGGCCAGCCACCGCGCCAGGATGACCTTCTGCTGGTTGCCGCCCGACAGGAGGCGGATCTCCTGCCCGCGATGCGGGGTCTTGATGCGCAGCTTGCGGATGAAGGCGTCGGCGCGCGCCGCCTCGAGCCGCGGCCGCAGGAAGAGGCCGCCCGCCAGACCGTGACGCCGGCAGCTGATGTTGATGTTCTCCGCGACGGAGCTGTGCGCCAGGATGCCCTGTTCCTTGCGGTCCTCGGGACAGAGCACGATGCCTGCCGCGATGGACGCGGGCGGGCCGCCGTCGGACACCGCCTGGCCGTCGAGCAGGACCTCGCCGCCGCGGCGCGTATCGGCGCCGTAGAGCAGCCGCATCAGCTCGGTGCGGCCGGCGCCGACGAGACCGAAGAAGCCCAGCACCTCGCCGCGGCGCACGCTGAAGCTCAGCGGCTCGGGCAGTAGGTCTCCGTGCAGGCCCCGCACCGCCACGCGCTCGGGACCATGCTCGCGCGCGCGGTAGTCGTAGATGTCCCGCAGCTCGCGGCCGACCATGTCGGCGATCAGGCGTTCACGCGGGACCTCGGCCATGACCTCGTGCGTGACGATCTTGCGGCCGTCCCGGAAGATCGTGCAGGCGTCGCAGAGCTCGTACAGCTCTTCCAGGCGGTGCGAGATGTAGATGAGCGTGCGGCCCTCCGCGCGCAGGCGCTTGACGAGCCGGAAGAGGATCTCCGTCTCGCGGTGCGACAGGCTGCTGGTGGGCTCGTCGAAGGCGATGACCCGCGCGTCCTGCAGGACCGCCTTGCAGATCTCCACCATCTGCCGCTGGGCGATGGACAGCTCGGACAGCCGCGCGCCCGGATCCAGGTCCACGCCGATCGCCGCCAGCTGATCGGCCACGCGGCGGCGCGCGGCCTGGTGGTCCACCAGGCCCAGGCGCGTCGGCAGCCGGCCCAGCAGGGCGTTCTCGGCCACCGTCAGTTCGGGGACGTACTGCAGCTCCTGGTGGATGATGGCCACGCCGGCGGCGATCGCGTCGCCGGCCGAGCTGAAGCGGCACACCTCGCCGTCGAGCCGCAACTCGCCGCCGTCGGGCCGGTACTGGCCGCCCAGGATCTTCAGCAGCGTGCTCTTGCCGGCGCCGTTCTCGCCGAGCAGTCCCATCACCTGGCCGGCGCGCGCTTCGAAGCAGACACCGTCCAGCGCCTTGACCCCGGGGAAGTGCTTGCTGATGTTGTCGAATCGCAGCGACGCCATGTCACAGGCCCATCTGCTTCCGGATCTCGGCCTGGTTCTTGCGCGTCGCCAGCGTGCCGCTGGTCAGCGTCACGGGCGGCGGCGCCTTGCCCTGCGTGACCCAGTCGTAGACGGCCACGGCCGTCTCGTAGCCGTGACGCTTGGGGCTGATCAGCACCGTGCCGAAGAAGCCCGTCGGCGTGGGCTTGGAGAATTCGCTCAGCGCGGTCTGGCTGCCGCCGATGCCGATGCCGACCATCGCGTCCTGCTTGATGCCGCGGCCTTCGGCAGCGCGCACGGCGCCGAGCACCGCCTCGTCGTTCAGGCCGAAGGCGACCCAGCGCTTGAACTTCGCGTTCTTGGTGAAGGCGATGTTGGCGGCGTTGAAGGCGCTTTCGGTGTCCGTCTTGGCCTGGGGCGCGTCGACGACGTTGGCGGGCGGCAGGCCGGCGGCCTTCAGCGCGTCCAGCACGCCCTGGTTGCGATCACGCGCGGTGGGCAGCTGGTCGTAGGCCACGCGCAGGGCGCCGACCTCGTCCAGCTTCCAGCCGCGGGCCTTGATCTCCTCGACCATGCCCAGGCCGGCCTGCTTGCCGATCTCGTAGGCGGAGATGCCCATGTGGGGAATGTCGGCGATGGGCTTGCCGGCGCCGTCGACGAGCTGGTCGTCCACCGACATGACCTTGAGGTTGTGGCGCTTGGCCGCGCGGTTCACGGCCGCGCCCAGCTTCACGTCGGGCGCGCAGATGACGAAGCCGGCCGCCTTCTGCGCAGCGAGGTTGTCGATGGCGGCCATCATCTTCTCGCCGTTGGGCACGCCGATCTTCACCAGCGTGAAGCCCTTGTCCTTGGCCGCCTGCTCGGCGAAACGCCATTCGTCCTGGAACCACGGCTCCTCGGCCTGCTTGACGAGGAAACCGATCTTGACCGGCTCGGCCGCGCGCGCGGCGTGCGGCAGCGCGAGGGTCGCCGCCAGCGGCACGACCAGCAGGGCGAGGACGGCGCGTCGTGGCATCGTCGCCGCGCCGCTCGTCGTGACGGTGGTGGTCTTTGTCGTCGTCTTTGTTGTCGTCATGTTGTCTCCTTGACTGATCGTTTACTGATCGTTTGCTGATCGCTTATTGGTCGTTCATTGGTCGTTCATTGGTCGTCGAACAGGGCGTCGGGCACGCCCAGGGCCCGGGGCAGGCGCAGGCCGAAGAGGCTGCCCGACAGCGGCTGTGCGGCCAGGGCCTCGCGGCTCAGCTCCTGCCGGGCGGTGGTGAGCATCAGCTGGTCCAGTCCCGGGCCGCCGATGGCGGGGCAGCTGGTGTGGGCGGCGGGCGCGGTGAACACGCCCATCAGCCGGCCCTCGGGGTCGTAACGCGCGACGCGGCCGGCGCCCCATTGGGCGTTCCACAGGCAGCCTTCGGCGTCGATGGTCGAGCCGTCGGGCCAGGCCTGCGCGAGGTCCATCTCGGCGAACAGCCGCACGTCGGCCACCTGGGCGCTCTCGGCGTCGTAGGCGCACTGCTGGATGCGTCGGGTCAGCGTGTCGCAGAAGTACATCGTGCGGCCGTCGAGGCTGAAGCAGAGGCTGTTGGCGATCGCGACGGCGGGCAGGGCCAGGCGGCGCAGCCCATGCCGCATCGAGAACTGGTAGAAGCTCGCGATGGTGCGGCGTTCCTTCGCCTCGTTCATGGTGCCGAACACGAAGTGGCCGCGCCGGTCGGTGCGGCCGTCGTTGATGCGGGTGCGCGGCTCGGCGGCATCGACGGGCGTCACGGTCTCCAACGAACTCAAGGCCAGCGCGTCGTCCAGCGTCGAGAAGGCCAGCCGCTTGCTCAGGCCCAGCAGCATGCGCCCGGACCGGCAGTGCGCGAAGCTGCCGAGCCGATCGGGCAACGGGCAGACGCTGGTGACCGCATCGCCGGGACGCCAGGCCTGCAGCGTGGCGCCTTCGATGTCGGTCCACCACCAGCGTCCGTCGTGCCACTGCAGTCCCTCGCCCAGCGTCGCGCTCTGCGTCAGGACGAGTTCAAGCGGCGCGTTGAACGACGTCTCGGACGACGTCTTGGACGACGTGCTGAACGACCGGTCGGAGGACCTGTCGAACGAGGGATCGGACGCCATCGGGGTGTGTTGCGGCGAGGGCATGTCAGAGGGCGCGCCAGGCGTTGACGAAGGACCGCGCGCGCCGCCCGACCTCGACCGCGGCTAGCCCCGGACCATAGAGCGCCGATCCCAGGCCGAATCCGGCGGCGCCCGCCGCCTTGAACGCGGCCATGGTGTCCGGCGTGATACCGCCGACCGGCAGCAGCGGCAGGTCGCGCGGCAGCACGGCGCGCATCGCCTTGATGACGGCGGGCGTGACCAGCTCCGCCGGGAAGAGCTTCAGCGCGTCGGCGCCGGCATCGATCGCGGCGAAGGCCTCCGTCGGCGTGGCCGCGCCCGGCACGCAGGACAGGCCGAGCGCCTTGGCGGCCCGGATCACGGCGGCGTCCGCGTGCGGCATGACGATGAGTCGTCCGCCCGCGTCGCGCACCTGGGCGACGGCGGTGGCCGTGAGCACCGTGCCGGCGCCGACGACCGTGTCGGCCGGCAGTCGCCGCGCGAGGCGGGCTATGGACTCGAGTGCGCGCGGCGAGTTCAACGGCACCTCGATGAGGCGGAATCCTTCGGCGTGGAGCGCATCGCCGATGGCCTCCACCTCGTCCGGACCCACGCCTCGCAGGATGGCGATCAGGGGCAGGTGTTGCAGCGCGGTCGTCAACATCAGGCGAGCTTCATGATTTGCGCCAGCCGCCACAGGCCGGCGGGCGCGGTGTTGTCGAGCAGGAGCGGCGAGGGCCCACCGAAGCGGCCGATGGCCAGCGCGTAGCGCCTGCACAGGGCCGGATCGCCGACGAGCGCGAGACGCTGCGACGCCGCGTCGCCCGTCGCCTCCGGTCGGCGCAAGTCGCCCAGCTCGCTCGCGACCTCGTGGCCGATCAGCAGCCCGGACAGGTAGTCGGGCAGTTCCTCGGACCGCAACTGCTTGAACAGGCCCAGCGTGCGCACGCCGAAGAGCTGACGGCCGAGCCCCGCGGGCTCCCGCGCCGCGTCCAGACCGCGAAGGAATGCGTCGTCCGACGCGGGCGGGCCGTCGTCGGCCGGCATCAGCCGCGAGAGCACCGACTGCCGGCGCAGCAAGGCGTAGAGCTCGCCGGTCATGTGCGTGGCGAAACCGGTGACGCGGCCATCGCGGACCCGCGCCCATTTCGAATGCGTGCCGGGCAGCACGAGGCAGGCGTCCGCCGACAGCTCGGGATGTCGCGCCAACGCGCCGATGATCTGCGTCTCCTCGCCGCGCATGACGTCCGGCTGTCCCGCATCGTCGACGAGGCCGGGAATGATCCAGAGCGCATCGTCCAGCGGCAGCGCCCGGGCGGCCAGCGCGGCGGCATCGGCGGCGCAGCGCACATACGGGACTTCGCGCCAGCCGTGCTGGCTGCCGACCATGCCGCACGCCAGCAGCCTGATGCCCGCGTGCTGCGCGCGCCAGCTTCCCACCAGGTCTTCCAGGGCCCGGGCGAACGCGTCGGTGCCGCCCAGGGTGGAGGCTCCGGCGTCGGACTCGCGCGTGCCCAGCACCTCGCCGTCGGCGCCCATCAGGAAGGCGCGGAGCCGCGTGCTTCCCCAGTCCAGCGCGATCAGGCGCGCGCGCTCAGGCATCACCATTCCGCGACGCTGCCGTCGGCATGACGCCAGACGGGATTGCGCCAGTCGGGGGCATTGCGGCTGGCCTCGATGACGCGCTGTTCGTCGATCACCACGCCCAGGCCGGGCCTGCGCAGCGGCCGGATGAAGCCGTCCTCGATGTGGAAGTCCTCGCGGTTGCTGACGAAGTCCAGCAGTTCCGCGCCCTGGTTGTAGTGGATGCCCATGCTCTGTTCCTGCAGCACGGCGTTGTGCGACACGAAGTCCACGGCCAGGCAGGCCGCCAGCGCCACCGGCCCCAGCGGGCAATGGGGGGCGAGGGCCACGTCGTGCGCCTCGGCCATCGCGGCGATCTTGACGCACTCGGTGATGCCGCCGGCATGCGACAGGTCCGGCTGGATGATGGCGATGCCGCCGGCGGCGAAGACGCGCTTGAACTCGAAGCGGGAATACATGCGCTCGCCCGCCGCCAGCGGAATGGTCGTCTGCTCGGCCAGGCGCGGGTAGTACTCGGCCTGCTCCGCGAGCACGGGTTCCTCGACGAAGAGCGGCCGGTACGGTTCCAGCGCCTTGAGCAGCGGCTTGGCCATGGGCGCGGCCACGCGGCCGTGGAAGTCGATGCCGAACTCGATCTCGTGGCCGAAGGCCTCCCGGATCTCGGCGATGCGGGCCACCGCCTCGTCCACCTTGCGGGCGCTGTCGACGATGGCCATCTCTTCGGTGCCATTCATCTTGAAGGTATCGAAGCCGCCCTCGCGCATGCGCCGGATGTCGTTGATGACGTCGGCGGGGCGGTCGCCGCCGACCCAGGAATAGACTTTCATCCGATCGCGGACCAGGCCTCCCAGCAGCTCGTGGACCGGCTGGCCGAGGACCTTGCCCTTGATGTCCCACAGCGCCTGGTCGATGCCGGCGAGGGCGCTCATCAGGATCGCGCCGCCGCGATAGAAGCCCGCGCGGTACATGACCTGCCAGAGGTCGTTGATGCGGGAAGGGTCCTGGCCGACGACGTATTCCGACAGCTCGTGCACCGCGGCCTCGACGGTGCGCGCGCGACCTTCGATCACGGGTTCGCCCCAGCCGACCACGCCTTCGTCGGTGTCGATCTTCAGGAACATCCACCGCGGTGGAACGCGATAGGTCGTCAGCTTCGTGATTCGCATGGGGCCGGCTCGTTGGGGAACGCCGCCCAGCTTAGGAGCATCAGCCAGGGGGGAAACATCCAATCTTCGACGGTTGCCATACGACTTTGGAATACGTCCGAGGGACGGGTCGAGTCGCGGCACCATGATCATCCGCAAGACCGAGGCACAGGCCGACCATGCCGGGCATGAGTCGCTGTCGGCCTGGCTGTGAAACGGCCTCGGTTGCTAGCGGTCGTTGACGCAGCGTGTCGTCGCCCAGAGGGCTTCGAAGAGTTCAGCCATCGCATGATCAACCTTCGATTCCCAGTTGATGTCGGCGAGGATATGGACGTCCGTTCGATGCGGGGGAATCTCTTGCATTGGCGCTGCCTGGATTGTCGTCAACGGCGCGGCTCACCCAGGCGCTTGAGCAGCTCCTGGGCACTGGCTTGCCACTGGGCGAAGTCCACGCGATCGGGGCTCCACAACTCACGCAGCTCGGACCTCTGGCCGGAGATGACGGCGTTCACCGCGCGTCCTGCGAGTGCCTTCAGCTTCTTGTAGTCCGCAAGATCCGTGCGCCGAAGCCAGGCGAGCAAGTCATTCCGAAGATCCGGAGCCGGTCGTCCGAGTGCCGCCGCGACGACCTCTGCGGCCGCCATCGCGGACTCGCCTTCAAACGACCCCAGCGGACCGGATGTCAGCGCCGCATTGAGCGTGGCCTCAATGGAGGCAGCGGACGGTCTGTCGAGGAAATCTCCAAGCCAGTCAAGCGCGCCATCATTTCCGAAGCTGCCGTGCCCCCAGGTTCCGGCCCTTGCGGTGCCATGCGCCAACGTGGCAACAAGACTGATGAGGACGGCTCGGCGGTGCATTTTCAGCTTCCGGATCCGTCCGCCTGATACCAGGCCGTCCGTGGCGAGCGGAGCTCCCGCGTCGCGCGAACGATGAGGATCGCGTAGACGGCGATGTTCAGGCCGGGGATGAAGAACCCGACCAAGGCCAGGGCAGTCACGCCCCATCCGAGCTCCGTTGCCAGACAGACCTTCACGATCCCTGTGATGGCTGCGATCAGGGTGACGAAGCCGAGCAGGAGTTGAACACCGCCCGGTCCGGTTCGACGCATCACCGCGCAGGCAACGAATCCGACAATGGAGGCGACGAGCAGGCGTCTCGCTGTCTTCAAGCTCTGACGTCGAGAAGAGGTCGACTGAGCCTGGTCCACCGTATCGGCGACGATGGCGCCGGGCGGCGCGAAGGGGTTGCTGTTCGACATGGGGGTCGGATCTTGCCATCTCCCGGACGAGCATCACAATCTCGAAAACCCGGCGGCGCGATCCTGCGGTCGTGACGCACACCGATCGACCCCTTGCGTCCTCGTCGACAGATCACCATGCCAAGCGAAGAAGAATCCCTGCGAGACATGACCCGTCTGCTCACGCAGCAGGTCACCGATATCGCGGGCTATCTGAAGACGGTGCGAGGGAAGAAGGCCCGGGCAGAGCTCAAGAAGTTCACGAGCCAGATGCTGGCCGGCGATCAGCTCTGGGAGTACGCGTGGTCAGCAACGGTGGGGCTTCGCGACTGCCACGAGTCTGGCTGGTGCATCGTGAGAGACCAGCAGGTTGTCGCCCGGCACTGCGCCTACTTTTCCTGAGTCGAGCGCGGTCAGCTGCGCTTCGATGCGATGGCCTTGCTTTCCTTGCGCAGCTTCGTGGACACCGGGCAGACCTGCTGGACGAAGCTGGTGAGCGTGTTGGCCAGGCTGTCCCTCTGCAGGCTGTAGAAGACGAACTGGCCGCGCTTCTCGGCCTTCACCAGGCCGGCCGTCTCGAGGATCTTGAGGTGCTTGGACAAGGACGGTTTCGTCATATCGAAGCGCGTCGCGATGTCGCCCGCCGAGAGTTCCGTCTCGGAGAGATAGGCCAGGATCTTGCGCCTCGGCGTCGAGGCCAGCGCTTCGAAGACTTTGTCCATCGCCGCATCTTATCGCCCGCCGTCATCGCGTTCGCTAATTAGGCATTTAGCTATTTGGCTAAATATAGGCTATGCTGGACCGCACTTGAGGAGTCCGCATGTCCGCCGATCCGATCGCCTCCGCACCGCCCGTCGTCGATCCTGCCGTCCGGCATCACACCGTCTACTACAACAGCGCCTGCCCGGTCTGCGACGCCGGCGTGTGTGCCATGCGCGCGCGCATCAGCGAGCGCGATGTCGAATGGGTGGACGTGCACCGCCACCCCGAGCGTCTCGCGGCGCTGGGCCTCGATCTGGAAAGCGTCCGGGAGCGTCTGCACCTGGTCGACGCCGACGGCCGTCTGCAGGTGGGCGCGACCGCACTCGTGACGACATGGTCGCTGCAGCCCCGCTGGGGCTGGCTCCTCAAGCCGCTGCGCCTGCCAGGGCTGCGGACCCTGAGCTCGTGGGCCTACATCGTCTTCGCCCGTGTGCTGTACCGCTGGAACCGCAGTCAGGGGCACTGGTAATTCACTTCAGACAAGGAAAACATCATGACGACGCACACCAACTTCGATGCGGCCGAGCTCGACAAGTTCCAGGCCTTGGCTTCCCGCTGGTGGGATGCCGGGTCGGAGTTCTGGCCCTTGCATGCGATCAATCCGCATCGGCTCGAGTGGATCGATCGGCTGGCCTCGCTGCGGGGCAGGTGCGTCCTCGACGTCGGCTGCGGCGGCGGCATCCTGGCCGAGGCGATGGCACACCGTGGCGCCGATGTGCTCGGCATCGACCTCGCGGACAAGGGCTTGAAGGTCGCCACGATCCATGCGGCGCAGAGCAGGGCGTCCGTGGCCTACCGCCACGTCGCCGCCGAGGACCTCGCGCGCGAGTCTCCGGGCACCTTCGACGTCGTCACCTGCATGGAGATGCTCGAGCACGTCCCGGATCCCGCGCAGGTCGTCGCCGCGTGCTCGGCGCTGACCAGGCCAGGCGGGTGGGTGTTCTTCTCCACGATCAACCGATCGCCCCTGAGCTGGCTCGTCGCCATCTTCGGCGCGGAGCGCGTGCTCAAGGTGCTGCCGCGCGGCACGCACGACTACGCCAAGTTCATCAAGCCGGCAGAGCTGAAAGCGATGGCGGCCGCGGCCGGACTGGTCCTTCGCGACGAGAAGGGGCTGCGCTACAACCCGATCACCCGGACCTTCCGGCTCTTCGGCTGGACAGGGGTGAATTACCTGCTCGCGATGCAGAAGGTCTGAGGGACCTTGTCCTCGCTCATGTCGCATTTCCCGATTTACAACTGCCGGGATCGTCGCATCAATCGAGGACCTCCGCGGTGATGGCAGACGCTCGCTGAATCATGTCTTCTAGTCATGAGGTCGGTTTCGCCGCAAAGCCGGCTGCCCGGCCTCATTGCGAATTCGCTTCGCGCGACTTCCCGACTCATTCCGGCAGCCTGCCTCGCACCGACATCACCGTCAGCGCGTGCCGCGCGGCGGCGCCCAGCGCTGCCCACTCGGGCAACGCGAGCGTCGCGGCCGTGTCGACGATGCTCCGCGGCGTCGCCGCCACGACGCGATCGACTGCTTCGAGCACGCGCTTCAATGCCTGCGCCTCGTCCCCGGTGTAGGCCGGCGGCGGGTAGGGCAGCGCACGGCAGGCCTCCGGATTGAAGTCGTCCCTGTCGAAACGCGAGTGTCTCGCGCTTCGGCGCAACACCTGGCACCCGTCCTCTCTCGGGAGCTTCCTCTGTCCTTGTTGACAATAGTTCGCAATTGAGATCAATTCTCATCTATAGTGCCGACCGACTCAACCCGGCACGAATTGCGATGTCCCTCTTCACGCTCAAAAAGATCGGTCTCTGCCTGACCCCGCTGCTGCTTTGCGCAGCCGCTCAGGCCCACTCGCCGTACCTCAAGCCCAACACTTTCAGCGCGGAGGAACAGCGCAAGCATGTGACCGTCGAAGCCTCCTTCGCCGAAGGCGACCTGCGGCCCGACGTGGCGATGAAGTCCGACACCTTCCAGGTGGTCGGTCCCGACGGCAAGAAGCTGCCGCTGACGCCGGCCGCCGTGCTGAAGGACGCCAGCTACCTCGAGGTGCCGCTGGGCGCCGGCAACGGCACCTACCTGGTGTCCTCGGGCGTGCGCAAGGGGCGCCTGGCCAAGGGCGTGCTGCGCGAGGGCAAGGTGGTGTTCTCCGAACGCGCCGAAGACGCGAAGCCCGGCGACCAGCCGATCGACGTGCAGAGCATCACCCGCGCCGACGTCTACGTCACCCGCGGCCGGCCCGGCGCGGTGGACTTCGACACCGAGGGCGTCGAGATCTTCCCGGTGACCAGGCCCTATGAGCTCTATGCCGGCGAGCCCGTCACCGTGCGCGTGCGCGAGAACCGCAAGCCGCTGGCCGGCGAGACGCTGACCGTCATCGCCGACGGCCAGAACTACGTGAGCCAGAAGCAGGCCGAGCTGGACTTCAGCACCAACGCCGCCGGCGAAGTGAGCTTCAAGCCCAGGACCGCCGGCCTCTATCTGCTGCAGGTGCGCGTGCGCCGCGCCTCCGCCGACAACCCCGCGCTGTGGATCAGCACCACGGCCACCCTGACCGTCGAAGTGCAGCCCCAGCCATGAAGACCACTTTCCCACGTTCGCTGTCCGCGGCCCTGCTGGGTCTGGCCTCGCTGGCCTCGTTGCCCGCGCTCGCCGCCTCGCATTCCTCCACGACCTTCATCACGGAGCAGGACCTCAACGGCGACGGCAAGGTGCTGCTCGCCGAGTTCAAGCTCGGTCGCGAGGTGGAGTTCGTGCGCATCGACCTCAACGCCGATGGCCAGTTGAGCGAAACCGAATACCTCGGTGAATTCGAAGGCCGCTTGATGCAGCGCATCAGCAAGATGGCCGACTCGGAGAAGCGCCGCGAGGAGCTGCAGCGCCAGATGCGTCAGGCCAAGGTTCGCTTCGGCGTGCTCGACAAGGACAAGAACGGCAGCATCAGTCTCGAAGAGTTCATGACCGCCGGTTTGAACATGTTCAACCTGCACGACCGCAACAAGGACGGCGTCGTCGACGACACCGATGTGAAGCTCGCCGAGGAAGACAAGAAGGCGGGCAAGGAGAGCTTCGTTTCGCCTTGAGTGGAGTCAGCGCCTGACCTTCCGGCGCCCGGGCTGACGTAGTCGGCTCAGGCTGTTGCGGCTGCGTTGGCTCGAGCAGCAACGTCCGCGCAGGTCCGCATGAGATCTTCGAAGGGTAGGGCGTTGCCCACCATGATTTGCTCTTCAAGCATGCTTGCGTAGTCCGCGGCGAGGGCATCGCGTGCGGCGTTCTCTGGCACCAGGTGCAAAGCGCCTCCAACGGCGGCGAAGTAGTCGATCGTGTGGCCGGTGGCATTCTTCTCGCTGAAGAAGTGCGACTTGTGCTCGGCAACGGCGAGCGCGACGCCGCGGTCTGCGATGGCGGCTTCGAAGTGTGAGCTCCGCATGATGGCTGCCAAGTCGTGCCAATGCCGCGCATACCGTTCGCCGCGGATGCGACCCTGCGCGCAATAGACGTGGGTGGCGGTGGCCTTCTCCCAGAAGGTCCGAGCGACGCTCATCACCACGGGCAATGCAGTCGGAAATGTGACCCCCTCGACTTGGGTGCTGATGTCGCACGTCACAGGCATGGCCATGTGTGGTTCACCCGTCGCTCGACCTCCGAACTCCAGCGTGACAACCGGGGCAACATATTCAGTGCCTTGCTTGACCACTGGGTAGTGGAGCAGCAGCTTGTCCTTGTCTGCTCCTGCGATTTCCAGCCTGGCATCGAGCTTCGCCCGATCAAGTGCTTTCTGAATCACGGGCTGTACCGTTTCCGCGATCCATTGCGGGAGCCGGTCGCGGACGGCTTTCGTCCACTTGCTGGCTTGGCTGCGGCTGACCGGCAGGAACTCCTCGCCACCCGTCAGGTCGGCGATCAACTTGCGGATGTCATATGTCAGGTCGAGATCCTCCGAAAACCTGTCGATGATCCTGTACGCTTTTGAGAGCGACGTTCCGCCCTTGAACGTCAGATCGATGCCAACCGGCGAGCCGAACAATGCGTCGAGCGTCCAGACGACCCATATGTCTTTCTCCAACAGATGGGCAGGGCGCGCGGTCCGCTGCTGGCCGATCTCAAGGATTTCGGCTTGATCCGTGGTACTCAGGGCGAAGTAGGACTCAGCCATGAATCGCTGCTTCGCCGATCGCGCGGGCCATCCATGAGGGGAGCGCGGCACGACCGGAGGTCAATGCCCGCCATTCGGTAGACGGCAGTGTTCGCCGCAAGGTGATCAACGATTCGCGCACGTGTGACGGTCCCATCCAGGCAAGGGCCCTGACCGCCGCACCGGCTTTGCCGGACCCCAGCGCCAGCATCCAGCGAGGCGCGTGCTTGACCGTCACTTCATAACGACCCAGTCTGAGCTTGCGGCTGCGCCCCGAGGTCAGATAAACCTCGCGAATTGGCACCTGCTGTGTCAGACCCAAGGTATTGGCTGCGCTGGCTCCGTGCGGCGCGACCACCTCGCCACTCTGCGCGGCCAGCGACTGCATGACCTTCTCAGAATTGGGCGAGCGCGTTCCGAACCGGCTCGACACCGGCATGACATAGGTGCCTCGAGCGACCCGGAGCAACTTGCCTTCCTTGGCGAGCCTCGAGAACGCCTGATCAACCGCCGCTCGATTTCCGAGATGCAGAAACTCCTTGGGCGACACCACACCGCCCTCAGGCAAGGATTGGGCATGCAACAGGATGGAGCGCGGAAGCGTGCTCATGATTGAAGAGTGAACCTTTGATGTCAGAATTTTATCTCAGTTTCTGACATTTTGCTTGTGCGCACGGTGCGGGCTTTGCTGTGCGCCTCAGTCGGCGTTGAGCTTGAACGTTCCTGTCGACTCGACCATCTGCGCCGCAGGCGCGCTCTCATCCTTCAACGCAACACCTGTCACCTGACGGGCCCGCGCCTCGTTGAGCAGCCATGCGAGACGGGCCGCCGCGACTTCCGGCGCCAGGCCTTCCGGCCGCACGTTGGAGATGCAATTGCGCTCCGCGTCCGTGCGTCCCGGCCGAGGCGCCCAGGTGACGTACACACCCATGCTGTCGGGCGAGCTCAGCCCCGGGCGTTCGCCGATCAGCACGACGGCGAGCTTCGCGCCCAGTGCGTGACCGATCGGATCCCCGATCGCGACGCGGGCCTGGCGGACCACGGCCACCGGCGCCCAGCGCCAGTCTTGCGCGAGCATCGGCCTGAGCGCCGCGATGAAGGCGAGGGCATGCCGCTCGATCGCCAAAGCGGACAGGCCGTCCGCGACGATCAGCGCGAGGTCCGGCGGATTTCCCGCATCACACACGGCCAGCAGCGCGGTCGACGGATCGTCGAGCTTGCGCCCGAGGTCGGGTCGTTGGAGATAGGTGGCCCGATCGCTGGCCGCGCTGTGCAGATCGAGTGTTTCCAGCCCCGCCTCGTTCAAGGAGGCCGCGAGCGCCTCGTGGTCCAGCTCGCGATGCACGGCGTCCCGCGCCTGCGCATGGGCGAGCTGGAACGCCAGATGCGCCGCCGTCGGCTGACTGACGCCGGCGCGGCCCAGACCGATGCGCGCCGGCGTGTGACGGCGCAGCGTGCTCCACGGGTTGGGGATGATCGCGTCGCAGGGCGTGTCGTCGCTCATGGCCGCGCTCACGACGAAGGCAGCAAGGCTGCGAAGGCCGGAGACATGCCGTCCATCAGATGCCCCGGCGCGCCGGGTCGTGCGATGCGCATGCGCTCGAGCCAGCGCTCGAACTCCGGCGCGGCGCGCAGCCCCAGCACCCGCCGCGCGTACAGCGCGTCGTGGAAGGACGTGGTCTGGTAGTTGAGCATCACGTCGTCCGAGCCCGGGATCCCCATGATGAAGTTGCAGCCCGCCACGCCCAGCAGCGTGAGCAGCACGTCCATGTCGTTCTGGTCCGCCGCGGCGTGATTCGTGTAGCAGATGTCGCAGCCCATCGGCAGTCCCAGCAGCTTCGCGCAGAAGTGGTCCTCCAGTCCCGCCCGGATGATCTGCTTGCCGTCGTACAGGTACTCGGGTCCGATGAAGCCGACCACCGTGTTCACCAGCAGCGGCTCGAAGTGCCGCGCGACCGCGTAGGTCCTGGCCTCGACGGTCTGCTGGTCGCAGCCGTGGTGCGCGCCGGCCGACAGCGCGCTGCCCTGGCCGGTCTCGAAGTACATGACGTGCCGGCCGCGCCGGCCGTCGTCGAAGAGGGCGCCCCGCGCCAGCGACAGCGCCGCCGCGCGTGCCTCGGCCAGCAGCGCCAGGTCGACGCCGAAGCTGCGGTTCGTCGCCTCCGTGCCGCCGATGGACTGGAACACCAGGTCGACCGGCGCGCCGCGTTCGATGCACTGCATCGTGTTGGTCACGTGGGTGAGCACGCAGCTCTGCGTGGGGATTTCGAAGCGCTCGATGACCTCCGCGAGCAGGCGCAGCAGGTGCGAAACCTGAGCCACGTTGTCGGTGGCGGGATTGATGCCGATGACCGCGTCGCCGCTGCCGTACATCAGGCCGTCCAGCACGCTGGCCGCGATGCCGCTGGCGTCGTCGGTGGGATGGTTGGGCT
Source organism: Mitsuaria sp. 7 (assembly GCF_001653795.1). NCBI lineage: Bacteria > Pseudomonadati > Pseudomonadota > Betaproteobacteria > Burkholderiales > Sphaerotilaceae > Roseateles > Mitsuaria sp. 7. The sequence continues at coordinate 2,124,828 of NZ_CP011514.1, read as the reverse complement.
GCAGGCGCGTGGACAGTCGCCCTGAGAGGCCCAGCGTGTTGCGGAAGCGCGTGACGACCTCGCACTTGCGCGCCACCAGGATCAGGTCCTGGTTCCGCATGATCTTGCTCACCGCGGCGGCCATCTCCGGCGTGATGCCGGGCGCCAGGCGCGTCAGCGCGGCAGTGTCCGCCGCGTCGGACAGCAGCCACTCGCGCAGCCCGCCGACCGTCAGGTGCCCGATGACCTGGAACACCGCGGCGTCGTGCGTGTCGACGATGAGCCGCGTGACCTCGTCGTCCTCGTACGGGATCAGGGCCTCGGTGAGGAAGGTCTTCAGCGGCAGGTCGGCCAGCGCCATCTGCGCGGCGACGCGTTCCTGCTCCGACGCCGCGCCCACGCCGGCGAGCCGGTCGCCCGAGCGCTCCGGCGTGGCCTTGGCCATCAGCTCGCGCAGGCTGTCGAAGCGGTAGCTGACGGCACCGACGCGCCCGCCGTAGGGAGAAGAGGCAGAGGCCCTGGAAACGTTCATCGCTGGCTCCTTGGAGCTCAGCTTAACCTCATGGGTGTGACAGCGCCGGGGCGACTCGGCGACCAGGGGCGGCCCGGCGAGTCCATCGCCTGGACGCCCTCCGATCCCTCAGAACGTGGCGATGGCGCCCAGCGTGAACGAGCTGTCCGTGCGGTTCTCCCGGCTCTGCCCGCTGACGCCGGCGTAGACGTAGCCGCCGGGCATGACCAGCCAGGTCCCCGTCAGTTCCGCGCGCAGGTATTGGCGGCTGACGCGCGGCGCCTGGATCTGGATGGCCGTGCCGACCAGGCTCGCATCGACGAGCATGCGCCGCAGCGCGCCCGACTCGCGGCCCACGGCCAGTCGCCCGCCGAAGGTGAAGCGCGAGGTGCCCGGATCCTTGTCCGGCGAGCCCACGCCCACGCCCAGCTCCATGCGGCCGCCGCCGGCCGACAGCTTGCCCAGATTCAACGCGGCCAGCGATCCCGAGTCCTCGACCGCGGCATCGCGCTTGACCCGCTGCGTCTCGACGCGGGCGTACGGCACGAGCCGCACGTTCGCGTAGTTCATCGCCGTGCGCACGCCGATGCCGGCGAACATCTGGCGCGTGGAGGCGTCGGTCTTCAGCTGGCCCTGGCTCAGGCCGAGCGCCGCCAGGGGATCGTCACGGCTGCTGAGCGCCTTGCCGCCACCGCCGCCGATCTGTCCGTCGAGGATCAGCCCGGCGCCCAGGCCGAGCTGGCCGTACGCCATGCCGAGCGTGTCCTTCACCTCGCCGGTGCCGCCGCTGTCGGAGCTGAGCTTCTGGTTGGATTGCGACAGCGCCACGCCGACGCCGTTGGTGCCGTCGTTCAGCACGTCGAAGCCGATCGTGATCTGGTGGCGATCGCGCGAGCGCGCCCCCGACGAGGCGCCGTCCGCGGTCCAGCGGCTCCTGCCGCCGCTGTAGTCCACCCACAGGCCGCGCTGCCGCGTCTCCAGGGCGGACAGGTGCCGGGACACCGCGTCCTGCAGGCGCTGGCCGGCCGAGGGCAAGGCGGCCGCGACGGCCCCGTGGATCTCGCCGCTGAGCGAGCGCATCGTGCCCATCAGCGTCGCGTCGTCGAGCCCGGCGACCGTGTCGGACAGGGTCGTCTGCGCCGGGGTCGCGGTGGCGGCGTCCTGTGCCGCGGTGATCTTGTCCAGCGCCGCGGCGACCGACTGCGTGTTCAGGTTGGCGCCCTGGGCCTGGGCGAGGGCCAGATAGGCCGTCGGCACGACCAGCAGGTCGACGCCGTTGGCGGTATAGAGCGCCCGCAGCCGTGTGCCCGCCGCCAGTCCGGTGGGCTGCGAGAAGGCGCCGAAGGTCGTCGCGTCCAGCCCGCCCTGCGCGGTGACGATGTGGAAGCGCTGCCCCCGCGTCGGCACATACGGCGTGTAGGTGCCGAGGCCGGAAATGCCGACGAGATTGACCGTGAGCTGCGCGCCGTTCGCGCTGAACTTGCTGCCGGCGCCGGTCAGCACGAGCTGGTCGTGGTGTCCCGCGCCGGTGCCCGGCGTCGCGCCGTTGATGTCGACTTCGAAGGTCGATCCGGGGGCCAGGCTGACGCTGGCGCCCACCGTCATCACGCCGGGGGAATTGCCCGGCGACAGCTTGCCGCCCGACGCGACCGTCACCGGTCCGGCGATCGTGCCGCTGCCTTGCAGCACCGCGCCGCTGCGCACGTCCACGCCGCCGGCCAGACTGCCGTTCACGTGCAGGGTCGATGCGGCCAGGATGGTCAGTCCGGTGTAGGCCTGCGCGTTGCCGACGGTCCATTGCCCGCCGTTGAGCCGCACGCCGCCGCTGCCGCTGATCGCGCCGTTAAAGGACGCGGCCGTCGTGTCTATCGTGAGGGTCTTGCTGCCGAGCGCCACGTTGCCGCCGCCCGCGAGGGACTGCACGCTGGCGCCGGCGGTGGTGCCGGAGATGTCGAGCGTGCCGCTGTTCGTGACGCCGCCGGAGACGGCGATGCTGCCCGTGCCCGTCAGCGCCAGGGTCGCGCCGCTCGCGATCAAGGTGCCGCCGGTGAAGGTGTTGACGCCGGACAGCGACTGCGTGCCGCCGGCGACGGCCAGACCGCCGCTGCCGGCGATCGTGCCCGCATAGCCGCCGCTGGCGTTGGCCAGCGTCAGGGTCTGGGCGCCCAGGGCGACCGTGCCGCCGCCGGTCAGGCCCTTCAGCGTCGCGCCGGCCGTCGTCGCGGAGATGTCGAAGCTGCCGTCGTTCGCGAGCCCGCTGGACGTGGCGATGCTGCCCGCGCCCGTCAGCGCCAGGGTCGCGCCGCTGGCGACCGAGGTGGCGCCGGTGAAGGCGTGGACGGCGGACAGCGACTGCGCGCCGCCGGCCACGGTCAGACCGCCGCTGCCGGCGATCGTGCCCGCATAGCCGCCGCTGGCGTCGGTCAGCGTCAGGGTCTGGGCGCCCAGCGCGACCGTGCCGCCGCCGGTCAGGCTCTTCAGCGTCGCGCCGGCCGTCGTCGCGGAGATGTCGAAGCTGCCCTCGTTCGCGAGCCCGCTGGACGCGGCGATGCTGCCCGTGCCCGAGAGCGCCAGGGTCGCGCCGCTGGCGACCGAGGTGGCGCCGGTGAAGGTGTTGATACCGGACAGCGTCTGCGTGCCGCCGGCGAGGGTCACGCCGCCGCTGCCGGCGATGACCCCGCCGAAGGTGTCCGCGGCACTGGTGAGGGTCAGGACTTGCCCGCCCAGCGCCACGGACCCCGTGCCCGCCAGGCTCGTCAGCGTGGCGCCGGCGCTGGTCCCGGCGATGTCGAACACGCCGTTGTCCACCAGCCGGCTCGAGGTGGCGATGCTGCCCGCGCCGGCCAGCGCCAGCGTGGCGCCGCTGCCGACCGTCGTCTGGCCGGTGTAGGTATTGACGCCGGTCAGCGTGATCGAACCGCCGCTCGCGCCGGCGTTGACGAAGCTCATCGCGCCCGGCGTGCCGGTCGTCTGGTCGGACAGCACGCCGCTGAAGGTCGAGTTCAGGCCGTTCTGGTCGATCGTCCCGCCGGTGCCCTTGATCGCCAGGTTGGCGCTGTAGACGGCGTTGGCGACGTCGGTGTGCAGCGTGCCGCCGTCGAACACCGGATTGACGGTGCCGTTCACCAGGTCGGAGCCGGTCACCGTGCCCGAGGTGATGTCCGGTGTGGCGGGCGGTGCGTTGGTGCCCGCCAGCGGATTGCCCGTGTAGGTCCCGATGGTGTTGGCCAGGAAGAAGTTCGGCGGGACGGCGAGGTCGTTCCAGTTGTAGTCCGCGAAGCTGACCTTGTAGGTCCCCGTCGTCGCGATGTTGAAGGTCGTGGTGAGCCAGGGCGTGACGCCGTCCGCCGTGTCGAAGAGGTAGGCCACATAGGTGTTGGGCGAGGGACCGGCCGTGTCCCCCGGACCGCCCGCCCGGGCCAGGGACTCGAGGTACTCCAGTCCGTTGCCCGACAGCGAGAAGAGCGCGCCGTCATTGAAGCCGTGATCGGTGACGTTGAGCGCCCAGGAGAACGAATACGTCCCGGCGTTGAGCGTCATCGTCTTCGTCAGCACGGAGAAGTTGGTGACGCTGCCGCCGAAATTCGGGTTGTGGTTAAGCAGCGCATCGACGGTCCCGTTGGTCAGCCCCAGCGCGGAGTCCGCGGCGGAGGCCCCGTTGATGGTGCTGGAGACCGGCGTCAGCCGCCACATGCCTTGACCGGTCGGCGGCGTCAAGGTGAACGGCGTGCCCTTGCTGATCGTCGTGAACGGCGTCGTCTGGTAGGTGACGTTGTTGCCGATGCCGGTCCAGCCGGTGGAGAAGTCCAGGGTGGTCGTCTGCGCATGGACCGCGCAGGGTACCGTGGCGAGGGCGCCGATGGCACCGAGGGCGGCGAGGTACAGCAGGTTCAAGCGTGGAAGCTGTCGCTGCCGGCGCACGGTGCGCTGCGCAACGGCAGTGAAAGACGGCCGCGCGCGGCTCAGGCAAAGACTGTCACCCATGAGTCATCCCCTATGTTCAATGGTTTGAGTCGGCCGACCCGGATCGCCTGAGGCGCATCGCCTCATCCGCGCAGGCGGATGACGTACTGCGTATGCATTGCCTTGGAGATCTCTTGGGGCCGTGACGGCAATCAGTCTTGCATGAACCTTTGAATCGGCTCCCCGGAAAAGACCGATGAACAAGGTGGTATGCGCTGAATTGCCGGAAATCAAATGAACGGGCCATTCGCCAGGGACACCGCGCAACGGGGTCCCAGGCGCGTCTCCCCCATTAGGGGGTCAGGATTTGTCTGGCCGTCTTGCCGCCTGGCCCGGGATGATTCAGTCCTGTGACGGGGGCCGCTCCGTCCACCCGTTCGCATGCCGCGCGAAACGGTCCTCCTCGTGGCCGTGCACCGGTGCCTGGTCCGGCCACGGCCAGCCGCCGAACTCGGTCCGGCGGTAGTCCTCGAAGGCCTGGCGCAGCTCCTGCTCGGTGTTCATGACGAAGGGGCCGTACTGCGCCACCGGCTCGCCGATGGGACGGCCTTGCAGCATCAGCAGCTCGCCGGGCTGATCGCCGTTGCTCAGCACGACCGCTGCGCCGGCCCGCACTTCAATGGCGGCGCCGACCGGCACGACCTGACCCTCGATGGTGAGCTCGCTGCCGGCGAAGAAGTACAGCTTGCGCCGCGTCCCGTCGCCCAGCGCCGCCGGCAGCGTCCACGTCGCGCCGGGTTCCAGGCGCAGCGTCCACATCGCCAGGTCCGAATGCAGCCGCGAGCCCCAGGAGTCCGGCGGCGGTGCCAGCGGCCTGGCCGCGCCCGCCGACCCATGGCCATTCCCGTTGCCGTTGCCGGTCCCCGTCGCGGCCAGCTCGCCGGCGATCACCACGACCTCGGTGGCGCGTCCGGCCTCATCGACGAAGGTGTGCCGCGGGATGTCCTGCGACCAGAACATCGTGAAGTGCGGTTCCACCATCTTGCTGTCCGCCGGCAGGTTGAGCCAGATCTGGAACAGCTCCAGCGGATTGGGCCGGTCGGTGTGCAGCAGCGGGAACATCTCCGCATGGACGATGCCCTTGCCGGCCGTCAGCCACTGCACGTCGCCGCCGCCGAAGCGCGCGCCGGCGCCCAGCGAATCGGCGTGGTCGATGCGCCCCTTGCGGACGATGGTCACGGTCTCGAAGCCGCGATGCGGGTGGGCCGGAAAGCCGGGCACCTGCTGGCCGTGATACATGCTCCAGCCGTCCTGGCGCGAGAAGTCCGAGCCCATCTTCCGGCCCGCCAGCAGCGCCGCGTCCGGCCCGTGGCGGCCGTTGCCGGGCGGATAGGCGTCGTCGTGGTGGACGCAGAACAGGAACGGGTCGATCGTCTCCCAGGGCATGCCCAGGGGCTGGACGGAGACGATGGCGGAGGAGGGCGTGTGGTGGGCGGTCATGGCGTGCGGGTGTGCTCCAGATATCCCGCCACCCTAACGCGATCCGGCCGTTCCCGCTCGGGGGCAGGCTTTGCCGGTGATCCGGCGGATCGGGCAAACCCCGTCAGTCGTCCCCCTACACCAGCTTCATCCAGTGCCGGATAGCGCGGCGCAAGGCGCAGACGTACAACATCCGACATTGGGCCAGGGGTGGGCGTTCCCCGCCGACGGCCCCGCCGGAAAGCCGCCTCGCCATGCAACACCAACGAACGATCGTCACGACCTCACTCACCCGCCTGCGCCGCGGGCTGGTCGCCGGCAACCTGATGCTGGGCCTGCTGCTGTGTCTGGCCGCCGGACTGAGCCTGCACAACGCCCGCGAAGGCGACGAAGACGCGGCGCGGCTGACCGCCGAGAACCTGAGCGCGAGCATGAGCGGCGAAGTGGCCGCCGAGCTGCGCCTCATCGACAACGCCCTGGCCACCGTGGCGGAGCGCTACGCGAAGACGTCGCGTGCGGCGGACCGTGCCGAGGTCCTGGCGCAGATGGTCGCCGAGCAGCGCGAGCTGCTCAGGCATGTGAGCGCGGTGCGCGTGGTCGATGCCACCGGGCTGGTGACCACCGACGGGAACCCGCTGGCGACGCCCGTGCGCCTCGGCGACCGGGCCTATTTCGAGCAGGCGAGGGCACGCGATGCCACGGTGGTGTCCGAGCCGCTGCAGGACCGCGTGGCGGGAGGCTGGTGCATCGTGATCGCGCGCCGGCTGATCAACGCCGACGGCGGCTTCGACGGCATCGTGCTGACGGAGATGACCTCGGAACACTTCGCGGAACACTTCGCCGAGATGGCGCTCGGCCAGTCGGGCGCGATGGCGATGCGCATGAACGACAACTTCCTGCTGGTGGCCCGCCATTCCGCGTCCGAGCCGCGGTCGCTCAAGGGGTTGGGCGAGGCCACGGTCTCCCAGGCCCTGCGCGAGCACCTCAGTCGCGACCCGGCGCAGGGGTGGTACGTGACCTCGACGGCGCTGGACAAGGTCGAACGCATCACCGCCTACCGCCGCGTGCAGGGCTACCCGTTCACCGTCTACGCCGGCCTGAGCACCGGGGAGTACCTCGGCGCCTGGTACCACCAGGTCGCGGAACTCGCGGGCCTCGTGGCGCTGATGATCGCCCTGGTCGCCGGCATCTCCGTGCTGCTCTATCGCGGACAGAAGCGCGAGCATGAAGGCCGGCTGGCTGCGGACCGCACCGCGCGCGAGCAGTCGCTGATGCTGGAGAACGACCTGGTGGGCATGGTGCGCCTGCGCTCGCGCGTGATCCTCTGGGACAACCGCGCCCTCGAACGCATCCTCGGCTACGGCCCCGGCGAACTGCGCGGCATGCCGATGCGCGAGCTCTACCTGGACCAGGCCACCTTCGACTACATCGGCCGGGCCGGCTACGGCGCCCTGCGCGCCGGCGAACGCTTCCGCACCCAGGTGCAGATGCGCAAGAAGGACGGCGCGGCGCTGTGGATCGATCTCAGCGGCATGCTGGTCTCCGAGGACGAGAGCCTGTGGATGCTGGTGGACATCGACGCGCTCAAGCAGAGCGAGGAGAAGGCCTACGGCATGGCCTTCCGGGACGCCCTGACCGGCCTGCCGAACCGGCGCCTGTTCGAGGAGAAGCTCGCCGACGCCCAGGCGGGCGCGTCGCGGGCGGACACGGGCCTGGCGGTCTGCTACCTGGACCTGGACGGTTTCAAGCCCGTCAACGACCGCCATGGGCACGAGGCCGGCGACGAGGTGCTCAAGGAAGTCGGCGCCCGGCTGCAGCAGACCCTGCGCGCCAACGACATCGTGGCCCGCCTGGGCGGCGACGAGTTCGGGATCGTGCTGGCCACCACCGGCGACGTGGGCAGCGCGCGCGCGGTGCTCCAGCGCTGCCTGGCGGAGATCGAGCGGCCGATCGGGATCGCCGGCGGTCACCTCGTCACCGTGAGCGCGAGCATCGGCATCGTGCTGGCCCGGGGATCCTGCGAGATGGCCGCAGTCATGCGCGGCGCCGACGAGGCCATGTACGCGGCCAAGCGCGCCGGCAAGGGACGCATCCAGATCGGATCGTCGGTGTCGTCGACCGCCGCGTCGGTCGCGGCGCTCGCGACGGCGCCGTCCACGCGGCCGCTGCTCGTCGCTTAGAGTCAGGGCGCCCGGGGCACTCCGACCCCACGGAGGTGTCGCGTGCGGAAGAAGGAAGCCTTGGTCCTCGTCGGTCAGTTCCTCGTTTTCCAGATCGCCTGGTTCGCGTGCGTGCTCGGTGCGGCGAACGGGCAGGTCGGATGGGGACTGCTCGCCGTCGGCGTCGTCCTCGTCCTTCAGTTGAGCGTCAGCGCCGGGCGACGCGTGGACCTGGCCCTGATCGCCGGTGCGCTCGTCCTGGGTCTGGTCTGGGACACCTTCCTGCTGCGCAGTGGCTGGCTCGTCTACGCATCCCCCGGTCCGGTCGAGGGCTGGGCGCCCGTCTGGATCCTGGCCTTGTGGGCCTTGTTCGCCAGCATCGTCCGCGGGCCGCTGGCCTGGCTGCACGGCCGGCCGTGGCTGGCGGCGCTGCTCGGCGCCATCTCCGGCCCGGCGTCCTACCTGGGCGCCGTGAGACTGGGGGCGGGCGTCTTCCCCGACACGATCCAGGCGCTCGCCGTGCTGGCCGTGGGATGGGCCGTCATGACCCCATTGCTCACGGAAGCCGCCCGGGGCTTGACGGTGCAGGACGACGCCGCTCCTGCGCGGCATGACCGTCCATGACCGTCTGGGGAGGGCACGCCGCCGTGAGCGAGCGGGCACGCCATTTGCTGCGGCGCGGCTTTCGACCTCTCCGGACCGCCTCCGCGGGCGCCTGGACGAGAATGCACCTCTTTCGCCCGCGCCGTCCGATCCATGACCCCCACCCGCTGCTCCACCGGCATCTCCGGCCTCGATGACATCCTCCAGGGCGGACTTCCCGCCGGCCACCTCTACCTCTTCGAAGGGGAGCCGGGCACCGGCAAGACCACGCTGGGGATGCATTTCCTGCTCGCGGGGCTCGCGGTCGGCGAGCCCGGCCTGTATGTCACGCTGTCCGAGACCGGCAATGAGCTGAAGGAGGTCGCCAAGTCGCATGGCTGGAGCCTGGACCACCCCCAGCTGGAGGTCTTCGAGCTGGTCAGCGCGGAGCAGCTCGGTCCCGAGGCGGAGCAGACCATCATCCACCCCGCCGAGCTCGAACTGAACCAGACCGTGCAGGGCGTGATGGCGCGCATCGAGGCGACCCGACCGAAGCGCGTGGTCTTCGACAGCCTGTCGGAGATGCGCCTGCTGGCCCAGGATCCGTTGCGCTACCGGCGCCAGGTGCTGGCGCTGAAGCATTTCTTCGCCCACCACGACTGCACGGTGCTGATGCTGGACGACCTGAGCGCGTCCACCGGCGACATGCAGCTGCGCAGCATCGCGCACGGGGTCGTGTGGCTGCAGCAGATCGTGGGCGAGTACGGCGCCGACAAGCGCTTCCTGCGCGTGGCGAAGATGCGGGGCATCGGCTTCCGCAGCGGCGAGCACGACTTCACCCTCAAGACCGGCGGCCTGGAAGTGTTCCCGCGCCTGATCGCGGCGGAGCACCACAAGGCCTTCGTGCCGGAGAACGTCAGCAGCGGCAACGTCGCCTTCGATGCCGCGCTGGGCGGCGGCCTGGCCCGCGGCAGCAACACGCTGTTCGTCGGACCGTCCGGCGTCGGCAAGACCACCACCGCCATTGCCTGCGTGCACGCGGCGTTGCGGCGCGGCGAACGGGCGGCCTACTACCTCTTCGACGAAGGCCTGGGCACGCTGCTGCCCCGCGCCAGGACCCTGGGCTACGACCTGCAGCCCGACATCGACGAAGGCCGCTTCCTGCTCAGCGCGCTGGATCCCGCGGAGGTCACGGCCGGCGAATTCGCCGCGCGCGTGCGGCGTTCGGTCGAGGAGGACGGCGCCCGCACGGTGGTCATCGACAGCCTCAACGCCTATCTGCAAGCCATGCCCGGCGGCAAGTTCCTGATGCTGCAGATGCATGAGCTGCTGACCTACCTCAACCAGCGCGGCGTGATGACCATCCTGGTGCTTGGCCAGCACGGCATCCTGGGGCAGGGCCGGCTGGACATCGACCTGAGCTACCTGAGCGACGCGGTGGTGCTGTTCCGCTACTTCGAGGCGCGGGGCAACCTGCTCAAGGCGGTGTCGGTGGCGAAGAGCCGCACCAACAAGCACGCCAACACCATCCATGAGTTCCGCCTCGGCGACCGCGGCGTGGAGGTGGGCGAGGCCCTGACGGACTTCGAGGGCGTGGTGTCCGGCATCTCGCGATACGCCGGAGAGATGGCGCTGCTGAGCGACAACGACGCTCGATGAGCGACGCCTTCGAATCCCGGGTGATCATCCTGGCGCCGTTCGGGCGGGATGCGCAGGTGATCGCGGAGGTCGTGCGGGGCATGGCTACGGCCCAGCCCGTGCACACCCCCGAGCAACTGCTGGCGGCCCTGAACGAAGGGGCCGCGGCGGCGGTCGTGACGGAGGAGGCCTTGTCCATCGTGCCGGGCAGTCCGGTGCACCTGTGGCTGAGCCGGCAGCCGTCCTGGTCGGACTTCCCCTTCGTCGTGCTGACCGGCAAGCGCACCGGCCGGCGCGCGCACAACGCGGCGACCTCGCTGCACCTGATGGGCAACGTCATCCTGCTGGAGCGGCCGCTGAGCCCCGACACGCTGCACACCGCCGTGGAGGCGGCCGTGCGCGCCCGGGCGCGGCAGTACGCGAACCGCGCGATGCTGGCCGAGCTCGCGGTCGCGCATGACGCCGTGGAGCGGCTCAACCGCGAGCTCGAGGACCGCATCGAGAGCCGCACGCGCGAGCTCTCGATGGCCAACAACCGGCTCATGAACGAGATCGCCGAGCGCGAGCGCGCGCAGGCGGCGCTGCTGCAGGTCCAGAAGATGGAGGCCATGGGGCATCTGACCGGCGGCATCGCGCACGACTTCAACAACCTGCTGCACGTCATCGGCACCAACCTGGACCTGCTGGCACGGCTGGACTGTCCGCCGCCGGCGGGACGGATCGTGGAGGGCGCGCGGCGCACGGTGAAGCGCGGCGCGCGCTTGACCGAGCAGCTGCTGTCCTTCGCCCGCAACCAGTCGCTGGTGCCGCAGGCGACCGACATCCACGCGTCGATCAACGGCATGCAGGAACTGCTGCTGACGTCGGTCGGTTCGCGCGTACGCATCGAGCTGGCGCTGGCGCATCCGCAGCCGGTGGTGCGGCTGGATCCCAACCAGCTGGAGATGGCCGTCCTCAACCTCGCGCTCAATGCGCGCGATGCGATGAAGGAGGGTGGCACCATCGCCATCGCCACGCAGGAGGCCGAGTGCGAGCGTGAGGGTCAGGTCGTGCCCGGCGTGCGCGTGACGGTGGCCGACAACGGCGCGGGCATCCCGCCGTCCATCATCGAGCGCGTGTTCGAGCCCTTCTTCACCACCAAGGCGATGGGCAGCGGCACGGGTCTGGGACTGGCGCAGGTCTACGGTTTCGCGAAGCAGTCGGGCGGGCAGGTGCGCATCGACAGCGCGCCGGGGCAGGGGACGCAGGTGCACCTCACGTTCCCGCTGGCCATCGGGGCTCTGGCGGAGGAGGCCGAGGCGGATCGCTCGAGCCTGGTCACGCCGCGCCAGGACATCCTGGTGGTCGAGGACGACGACGAGGTGCGGCATTCCATCGTCCAGAGCCTGGAGCTGCTGGGGCACCAGGTGACGGCGGTGTCCAACGGCGCGGATGCGCTGCGCACGCTGGGCGAAAGCCAGCCCAGCCTGCTGATCGTGGACTACGTGATGCCGGGCATGAACGGCGGGGAGCTGATCCGGCGCGTGCAAGACGCGTGGCCGACGATCCCGATCATCCTGGCGACGGGCTACGCCGACATGGACAAGGTCGGTCAGGTGCTGGGCGCCCGGTCCATCCTGAAGAAGCCGTTCCGCGTGGACGCGCTGGCGGAGGCGGTGCACCTGGCGGTGGCGTGATCGGTCCTCTTGCGCCCTCTCCCGCTTGCGGGAGAGGGCAGCGGTGAGGGCCAGCAGCCTCACGCAAGAACCGACCCCCGACTGGCGGTCAGGACGCCGGATCGAAGAAGAACACGCGAAGTTCCTGTCGACAGCGGCAGGCCTTGGCGATGCGCGCGGACCAGTCGACGGCCGCTTCACGCGACGGCAATTCGAGGACACAGAATCCGCCGTTGAGCGTAGGCCCCCCGGGGTAGCCGCCTTCAGCGACGCTGCCATCCGCCGAGACGAGCACCGGCGCGACGCTCTCATCGATGCCGCCGCCGAAGACATAGACGCCGGCCACCTTGGCCTCCTCGATCACCGCATGCGAGTCGCGGACCACCGCGTCCCACTCGCCGTCGGGAACGACCATCGCGGCGCTGGGGAAGGAGATGAGGTACTTGGACATAGCGCTTCCTTTCAGGAACTCTCGCTGCCCGGTGATAACTCGCCATCGCCGAGCGCGAACCAGTTTAGTTTGACGCAGGACCTCGCCACGAGGGGGCGACTGAACGCCGGGCTGGGCCAGCCTGGCCACGCGGCCGCCGCGCCTGTGTTTGAATCCGTGAATGACTTCCATCGTGCCAAGCGACAAGTTCGACGTGGCGGCCGCCCAAAGGGCTGCCGTCGCCGACTGGGATCACCTGCGACCCGTTGCGACGCCACTTCTGGCATGGGTGCAGGACGCCAATTGGCCTGTTGCGGCAGTCCTGGCTCCCGCTCTTGCCAGCGTCGGAGCACCCCTCGCACCATTCATTGATCGGATACTTGTGGGGAATGACGAAACTTGGAAGTACCACCTCCTCGAGGCCGTCGTGGCGCGCTCACCAGCGCTGATCCATCTGCTCCGACCGGTGCTTGAAAGAATCGCGTTCGACCCCACGCCGTCCGAATCTGCGGAAGAGGTCGATCAAGTGGCGCGCAGCCTGCTGGCGCAGTGACACCTCTTGCCATCGACAGCGCCGCCATCCTTCCTTCTGCCATCTCCATACCCATTTCCATTCGCCCGTGTTCACCTCCACCTTCACCTTCTACAAGGGCGAGTACGACGCCGACTTCCATGCGCTGGACAACGCCATCGCGGAGATGGCGAAGGCGATCCCGGGCTACCTCGGCGAGGAGAGCTGGGAGAACGCCGCGCTGGGGCTGATCACCAACGTCTACTACTGGGAGTCGATGGCCGCGTTGCGCCAGTTGATGGCGCATCCGCTGCATCTCGAAGCGAAGCAGCAGCACACGCGCTGGCTCAAGGGCTACCAGGTGGTCGTCGGCGAAGTCGTCAGCATGTACGGGAGCCTGGACATCCATCCGTTGGCGGGGCGTCGGGTTGCTGAACCGCGAGCCGACGAGCGCTTGAACGAATGACGACCGCCATCTCCGTTCATCGCGCGCTTGAGCGGATGGAACGCCACCGCCATCGCCACGCCTATGTCGCCCTTGTGCTGGCGGGCGGCTACATGGAGGCGGGCGACCGCGGGCGGCTGCGTGTCGAGGCCGGCCAGGCGGTGTTCCACGGCGAGCATGAATCTCATCAGAACGAGTTCTTCCGGGCCGGCGCCCGCGTGCTCAATCTGCCGGCGCCCGGGGGCGACGTCGTCGAGGCGTTCGGACAGGTGGACGACGCCGACGCGATCGCCCGGCTCGCCGAGCGCGACCCTCGCGAGGCCGCTGCGCTGTTGCGCCAGACCTTCCGCCCCTCGGTCGCCCGGCTCAACGACTGGCCGGACCTGCTCGCCGCGGCACTCGCGGCCGATCCGAATCTCGTTCTCGCCGATTGGGCCGACGCCATGGGCATCGCGCCGCAATCGCTCAGCCGGGGCTTCGGCCGCGCCTACGGCACCAGTCCCAAGCGCTACCGGCTGGAGCTGCGCGCGCTGCAGGCGCTGCGCCGGCTGCCGGGATGGCGGGGATCGATGGCCGCGCTCGCCGCCGAGTCCGGCTTCGCCGACCAGGCGCACCTCACGCGCGCCATCGTCGAGTTGACCGGACGGACGCCCACACGCTGGGTGGGTTAAGTCCGTTCAAGAACGGACCGCCCCGCATGCCTAGCATCGGGGCATGCAACGACGAACCTTCCTGACCGTGCCGCTGATCGCTTCGGTGGCGTCCGTGCTCTGCACCCTGCCTGTCGACGCGCGATCTGCGGCGGCATCCGCCGCGCCATCCGCCGGCAACCGGACGCGCTGGAAGGTCCGCGCTTCCGAGGGCTTCGATGCGATCGCCTTCCTCGGTCCGCTGTCCGGCACTCAGCTCTACCTGGACTTCTATGCCGAGGACGCCGCCGCCTTCGCACCGCGCCTGCCGGAGGCGGTCCGCAGCGACGTGGCCCGGCTGTGGAACGAGGCGACGAAGGACGGCTTCGGTCTGCTCGGTCCCAACCTGCAGGTGCTGTTCTCGGCCAACGGCAACGATGCCTCGATCGCCACGTTGCTGAGCGCGCTGCGATCGCGGCGGACGGCCATCCTGCCGAGCTACAAGGCCAGCAGCTACTGGAACGAAGAGGACTGGGCCTGGTTCGATCGCGCGGCGCCGCGGATCGATGCGATCTTCAGCGCGATGCAGCGCGCGGGGTTCGCGGCGTTCCGCAAGGAGCGGATCGGCAAGGACCTGGACCCGCGCATCGCCGAGGTGCAACGCGCGCTGGCCGGCTTCGACGTGATCGCCTGGCAGGAGAAGCTGACCGGCCGCAGCTTCGATCCGGAAATCCAGATCGTGCTGCTCCAGTTCTCCAAGCCGCATGGCATCAAGGTGCAGGGGCAGACCTTCCTGCAGGCGGCCGACTACGACACCGCCACGACGGTGCGCATCGCCGCGCACGAGATGCTGCATCCGCCGATGCCGATGGACGGCCCGGCCGCGACCGCCGCGCTCGCCGCCTTCGGGCGCGACCCGCTGATCACGAAGATCGTCCGCGACCACGATCCCCGCTGGGGCTACACGACGCTGAAGGGCCTGATGGACGAGGACCTGTGCCAGGCCCTGGACCAACTGATCAGCGAGGCGCTCGGCGTGGCCCGCAATCCCGCGGACCGCTGGCGCAAGTCGGACGACGGCATCCACGTGATCGCCGCCGGCCTGTACGGACTGCTACGCCAGGACCGATGGGCGGAGAAGGGCGGATCCATCGAGCGCTGGCTCGCCAGCACCGCCGCGGAGGGGCGCCTGGACCCGGCCGTGTTCCACGCCGTCGCCGCGCGGGTGCTGGAGCGGCCGGTCGATACGCTCTGGCCCTTGTGATCCCTGCGATCCCTGCGATTCGTGTTCGGGGGCGACGAACGGAAGGTCTCCGTGCCCCTCATGCCGCCTCACTCCGCTCACTCCGCTCACTCCGAGTAGGCCGCCTGGACGAACGACGTCACGTCGTCGATGTGCCAGTCCGGATAGGCCGACTTGAGTTCCGCAGTGAGCAGCTCGCCCGCGCGCTCGGCGCTGAGACCCTGCTGCTTCATCGCCAGCGCGCGCTGGCGCAGCAGGACCAGGAATGCGCGCGATTCATCGAGCGTGGTGCGATCGCCGACCGGGCTGTGGTCCGGCACGAGGTGGCGCACCTCCAGCCTGGCGGCCTCGTCGATCGCGGCGATCCAGCTGGCGGCCGTGCCGCCCTGGCCATGGATGAACGGGCTGGTCCTGTTCTGGATGACGTCCCCCGAGATCAGGGTGCCGTCCGGCTCCACGAAGACGAGCTGGTCGCCTTTCGTGTGGGCGGCCCCCAGCCAGAGCAGCCGGGCCGTCACCCCGCCGCCCAGGTCGAGTCGCAGCTCGCGGTCGAAGAGGATGTCGGGCGGCCTCGTGACCGCCCCGTCCAGCAGGGCCTTGTTGAGCGGCGTCATGCCTTTGAACAACTCGACGAGCGCGAGCCCGTGCTCGTCCATCTCCCGCTGTTGAACGGCGTTGCGGATGATGACCGTGCCGGCCGGGAACCCCCCCTCGCCGAAGGCATGCTCGGGGTGGAAGTGCGTCGTCGTCAGGAACAGCCGGGACTTGGGGCGCGAGAGTCGCGCCGCCACCCGCGCGGCCGTCCGCCCGTTGCGAGGTCCCAGCCCGGTGTCGACGACCAGGGTCGCGCGAGGGCCGACCACGATGGCGACGTTCGGGAATCCCGCGATCTGCCAGACGTGATCGGAGACCTGGGCCGCCGTCTCGCCCAGGATGGGCTGATCCATGTGGGACACCTGCGCGCCGGCCGGCAGGAGGCGCGCGCAGAGCGCGACGGCGAGCAGGGTCCGTGAGAAGGCGTTCATGACCCTGCGTAGTAGGCGGCCTGATCCAGGTCCTCCAGCAGGCTCGGGCCCATCGGCGTCCAGCCCAGCAGGTCGCGGGTCCGTTGGCTGGACACCGACATGTTGCCGCCGGCCATGTTGGCGAACCATCCGAAGTGATCGCGACCGCGCGCCTCGACGGGCAGTCCGAGCTGGCGTCCGATGACTTCCGCGATGGCCTTGAACGGCACCGCCTCGTCCGCGACCGCGTGGTAGACCGACTGCTTCACCCCCTGCTCGAGGGCCAGACGGTAGACCCGGGCCGCGTCCAGGCGGTACACGCCCGACCAGCAGTTGTCGGCGCCTTCCACATAGGCGGACACACCGGTCTCGCGCGCCAGGCGGACGAGGATGGGGATGAAGCCGTGGTCGCCGATGCCGTGCACCGACGGCGCGAGACGGACGGTCGCGACCTTGCCGCCGACCTCGGCGATGGACCGGGCCGTGGCTTCCGAGACGCGGGGCGATCCCGGATGGGGGAGGTCCGCTTCCGACGCGCCGCGCGGCATGCCCGACAGGCCGGAGGTGACCAGCAGCGGGCGTTGCGAGCCGACCAGCGCCGTGCCCAGGGCCGCGATGACGCGACGGTCCTGCTCGCAGCAGGCCGGGAAGTTCTTGAAGTCGTGGGTGAAGGCGGTGTGGATGACCGCGTCGGCCAGATCGGCCGCGACGGTCAGCGCATCGAGGTCGTCGAGCGTCGCGATGACGGCCTCGGCGCCGGCGGCGATCACCTCCGCGGCCTTGTCCTGCGAGCGTGCCAGACCGGTCACCCGGTGGCCGGCGGCGATGAGATCCTTGACGATGGCCGAGCCGACCCAGCCGGTGGCGCCAGTAACGAAGACATGCATGGTATTTCCTTGATCAGTAGAGGCGAAGGGAGATCTCGACGTCCTTGTCGAACGGCAGGGAGAGGTAGCCGCTCTCCGGGGAGCGGACGCGTTTCAGGTAGTCGGGGCTGTAGTCGACGTTGTCGGCGATGACGAGCGCGCCCGGTCGCAGCTGAGGTTCGACCAGATCCAGCACGTCGTCGTACAGCGCCTTCGCGCCGTCGAGCAGCAGCAGGTCGATCGACGCCGGCAGGCCGGTGCGCAGCGTCTCGAGCGCGTCTCCCTCGCGGAAGTCCACCAGGTCGCTCAGGCCGGCCTCACCCAGGTGCGCGCGGGCGCTCGCCACCTTGGAAGGCTCGAACTCCGTCGTGATCAGCAGGCCGCCGCCGTTGTCGCGCAGCGCCGCGGCCAGATGCAGGGTCGACAGTCCGAAGGACGTGCCGAACTCGACGACGTGGCGCGCCTTCGCGTGCCGGGCCAGCAGGTAGAGCAGCCGGCCCGTCTCCGGCGATACCGGCAGCCAGAGGTCCTTGAGCTGGCTGTAGAAGGACAGGTACTCGGTCTTGCTGCGCATGAGGCGCTGGCGTTCTTCCCGCGGGATGGCGGCGGCCGCGGGGCTGGTCGCCGCGTCCGCCTGCGCGAACAGTCGCGTCAGCAGCGGTGCCAGGGGCGCCGTGGTCAATGTGGTCATGGTCAATTTCCGGTTGCAGGCACTGCGGTGCCTAGCGTTAAATACGATCAATTCATCGTGTTTGAAGAATACGACTGATACGTCGCATTCGCCATTCGCATTCCCGCAGCCGCCTTTCCTCCGCCATGTCCACACGCAAACCGCCCCAGATCTCCTCTCGCAAGCTCCCTCAGCAGGCCCGTTCCACCGACCTCGTCGCCGCCATCCTCCAGGCGGCTATTCAGGTTCTGGAGAAGGAAGGCGCCGCGCGCTTCACCACCGCGCGGGTCGCGGAGCGGGCCGGCGTCAGCGTGGGCTCCGTCTACCAGTACTTCCCGAACAAGGCGGCCATCCTGTTCAGGTTGCAGTCCGACGAATGGCAGGAAACCACGGAAACGCTGCGCCGCATCCTCGAGGACCGCAAGCGCCCGCCGCTGGAGCGGCTGCGGGTGCTGGTGCTGACCTTCATCAAGTCGGAATGCGAGGAGGCCGACATGCGCGTGGCGCTCAACGACGCCGCCCCGCTGTACCGCGATGCGCCGGAGTCGCAGGCGGCCAAGTCCGAAGTGAACGAGACCATGGCGCGCTTCATGGAAGAGGCGGCGCCCGAGGCGGGCGTCGCGGCCCGCGCGCTGGCGGCGGACCTGGTCCTCACGACCTTGAGCGTGGTCGGCCACGACTTCTCGGCGAGCCCGCGGACGGGGCCCGAGATCAAGGCTTACGCGAACGCGCTCGCGGACATGTTCTGCGCCTACATCGGCAACCTGACGGACGCCGGCACGCCGGCGGCGTCGCAGACTTCCGACGCGCCGGAGGCGGGCGGCACGACGGTCAAGGCGCGGCTGAGGGCGAAGCCCGCGCCGGCGCCGATGCCTTTGACGCCGCTGAAGGCGAAGGCGAAGCCGAAGGCCAAGGCGCCGGCGAAGTCGACGTCCAGCCGCCGCCGAGCGCCTTGAAGACGTCGACGCGCGTCGATCCGACGCGCTGGTCCGCGGCCGCCCCCTGCGCCGCGATCGCCACCAGGTCGGCGCGGGCGAGGTGCAGGTCCATCTCGCTGGCCGCGCCCGCCTCGAAGCGCCGTTGCGCGCCCTGGAAGACCGCCTCGGCCTTGCCGCGCGCGAGGCGCAGCGCGGCCTGCTCATCGACGGCGGACGCATAGGCGCTCAACGCGGTCTCGGTTTCCTTCAGCGCCGTCAGCACGGTGCCGTCGAAGCGGGCCAGCGAGGCCGCGCCGTCGGCCCGCGCCTGTTCCAGGCGAGCCTGCACGGCCAGGCGATCCGGGAAGGTCCAGGACACCAGCGGACCCAGGCCGAAGGACCAGCTGCGGCTGCCTCGCAACGCGTCGTTGCGCGTGTAGTCAGCCGAGGCGCCTAGCGTCACGCGCGGGTACAGCTCAGCCGTGGCGATGCCGATGCGCGCGACGTCGGCGGACAGCTGACGCTCGGCCTGCCGGACGTCCGGACGACGCCGGAGCAGCGTCGCGCCGTCGCCCACGGGCAGCGTGCCGCGCAGCGTCGGCGGCGACGCGCAGTCGCGCGCTTGCGGCGGGATGTCCGCGGGCGTGCGACCCAGCAGCGCGGTCAGCGACAGCAGCGCCGCAGCCTGCCGGCTCGACCACGGCGCCAGTGCGGCCTGGGCCTGGGCGACCGCCAGGTCCGCGCGCCGCACGTCGATCTCCTGCGCGGCGCCCGCCGCATGACGGGTCTTCACCATGGCCAGCACGCGCTCGGCAATGTCCAGCGACTGTCGGGCCACGTCGGCAGAGGCGTTCGCGGCGCAGGCGTCGGAATAGGCCCGCGTGACCTCGGCCGCGACGACCACGGCCGCTGCGTCGCGCGCCGCCTCCGTCGCCTGCAGATCCGCGTGGGCCGCGGCGATGCTGCTGCCCACGCGGTCGAACAGGTCCACCTCGTAGGCCACGGCGAACCGGCCCGAGTAGGTCCATTGCACCGGCGTCCGGCCGGATCCGCCGGAAGCCGCCGGATTCCGCCCCGACGAGGCACCCGCCGACACCGTGGTGTCGGGCCAGCGGGCGCCGCGGGACTCGGCCTCCACGGCGCGCGCGCGGTTCAGGCGTGCCATCGATTCGCGCAAGCCGGTGTTGGCGCTCAGGGCCTCGCGGACGAGTCGGTCCAGCACGGGATCCTCGTACAGCCGCCACCAGTCGTCGGGCGCCTGCGCATCGGACCGCACCAGGGCCGACTGCTGCTGGAACGGTCCCGACGCGGTCGACGGCGGGGACGGGGGCCGATAGGCGGGCGGCGTCGCACAGCCGCCGATCAGCGTCCCGAGCGTGGCCAGCGCGCAGGCGAGGGCGATGCGCGCCACGGGCGATCGCCGCTCATGCATGCCGGACCTCCGTGGCGGCCAGTTCGTTCTCTCGCGCGCTGCGGGCGGCCCGCCGGTGGTCCTTGGCGACGAAGCTGTAGACGGTGGGCAGCACGAACAAGGTGAACAGCGTGCCCACCAGCATGCCCATCACCACGACGATGCCGATGGAGAAGCGGCTGGCCGAACCCGCGCCGGTGGCGAACAGGAGCGGCACCAGCCCGGCGACCATCGCCGCGGTCGTCATGAGGACCGGGCGCATGCGCACCTCGGCCGCCCGGTGGATGGCGTCGACGCGGTTCAGGTCGTCCTGCTCCTGGATGTGATTGGCGAAACTGACCATCAGGATTCCATGTTTGGAGATCAATCCGATCAAGGTGACCAGACCGATCTGCGTGTAGATGTTGAGGGTGGCGAAGCCCAGCCACAGCGGCAGCAGCGCGCCGCAGACGGCCAGCGGCACCGTCACGAGGATGACGAGCGGATCCCGCAGGCTTTCGAACTGCGCCGCCAGCACCAGGAAGATCACGACCAGCGCGAAGCCGAAGGAGACGACCAGACGGTTGCCCTCCTGCACGAACTGGCGGCTGTCGCTCAACCAGTCCACGCTGGTGCCGACCGGCAGCGCCTGCGACTGCAGGAAGGCGACCGCTTCGCCCATGCTGACGGTGGGCCGGGGCAGCAGCTCCAGCGTCACCGAGTTCAGCTGGTTGAACTGCGTCAGCTGGTTGGCCTGCGGGCGCCGATCGATCCGGGCCACGGTCGACAAGGGCACCAGGGCGCCGGACGCCGTCTTGACCTGGAAGCGGCCGAGGTCCTCGGGCGCGGCGCGGTCGCCGCCGCGGACCTGCGGGATCACGTCATAGGAACGGTCGTGGAAGTTGAAGCGGGACACGAAGTTCTCGCCCACCAGCACGGCCAGCGTGTCCGCGATCGCCTGCATGCTCACGCCCAGCTGACCCGCCTTGGCGTTGTCGATGCGCACGTGGGCTTGCGGACTGTCGTAGGCGAGGTTGTTCTGGACGAACACGAACAGCCCGCTCTTGTGGGCCGCGGCGCGCAGCTTCTCCGCCGTGTCGTACAGCGCCGTGAAGTCGTCGGCGGAGCGCAGCACGATCTGGACGGGCAGGCCGCCGCTGGAGCCGGGCAGGGGCGGAAGCTGGACGGCCGTGAAGGTCTGGCCGTCCACCGCGGCGCCCGCGGCCTGCAGCTGCTTCTGGATCTCGACCGAGTTGCGGGAGCGCGCCGACCAGTCCTTGAGGATGGCGCCGCCGAACATCTGGTTCTGACCCCGGCCCGTGCCGCCGATGTGCATGAAGCTGCTGTCGAATTCGGGCAGGGATTCGAAGATCTTCTCGATCTGGCGGGCGTAGGTGGCCGTGTAGCCCACGCCGGCGTACTGCGGCGCGCGGTTGACGACGATGACGGCCCCCTGGTCTTCGGTGGGGGCCAGTTCGCGCCGGATGCCGAGGAACTGGACCACGATGGCGGCGAGCATGGCTGCGCCGACGAGCAGGACGACGCCGCGCATGACCAGGGTCCTGGCGAGCAGGCGTCCGTACGCGGCGCCCAGCCCGGCCATCAGGCGCTCGACCGATCGGGTCAGGCGCGAGTCGCCGGCCCGGCTGCTCAACATCGCGGAGCTCATCATGGGCGACAGCGTCAGCGCGACGACGCCGGAGACGACCACCGAGCCGGCCAGCGTGAAGGCGAACTCCTTGAAGAGCGCCCCCGTCAGTCCGCCCATCATCCCGATCGGCGCGTAGACGGCGGCCAGCGTGAGGGTCATGGCGACCACCGGGCCGACGATCTCCCGCGCCCCGACCAGGGCGGCGCGGATCGGCGTCAGCCCCTCCTCGACGTGCCGGTGGATGTTCTCGACGACGACGATCGCGTCGTCGACGACCAGGCCGATGGCCAGGACCATCGCGAGCAGGGTGAGCAGGTTGAGCGAGAACCCGAAGGCCAGCATCAGCGCGGCGGTGCCCACGAGCGAGAGCGGGATCGTGAGCACCGGGATGAGCACGGCCCGGAAGGAGCCCAGGAACAGGAAGATCACGACCACCACGATGGCGACGGCCTCGACCAGCGTGGTGCGCACCTCCTCGATCGACGCGTTGACGAAGCGCGCCACGTCATAGTTGGGACGCACGGTGAGCCCGGGCGGCGCCATCTCGCGGATGCGCGGGACCAGTTCGCCGGCGCGCCGGACGATGTCGACCGGGTTGCCGTCGGGCGTCGGGTAGAGGGCGACGAAGATCGCGGGCGTGCCGGTGGCGAAGGAGGCGTTGTCGTAGTTCTGGCCGCCGATCTCCACGGTGGCCACGTCGGACAGGCGGACGATGCCGCCCGTCGATCCGTCCGCCGTGCCGCCCCGGATCACCATGTTCCGGAAGTCGTCGACGTCGCGCAGGTCCGTCGCCGCGCTGATGCCGGTGACGGTCAGCGCGCTCTTGAGCTGCCCCGGCGCCGCCTGCACGTTGTTGGCGCGCAGCGCCGCGGCGACCTCGCCCGCGGACAGGCCGCGGGCGGCCAGCCGGACCGGATCGATCCACAGCCGCATGGCCAGCGTCTGTCCGCCGTTGATCTCCACCGAGCCGACGCCCGGGATGCCGCTGAACATCGGCACCGCCACGCGCGCGGCGAAGTCGGTGACCTGGGGGATCGACAGCGTGTCGCTGAAGAAGGCCACGTACTGGACCGCCGTGCCGCCCTCGGTGGACTTGCCGATGACGGGGTCGGTGATGCCCGCGGGCAGCCGGGACTTCACCTGCTGCACCTTGGCCAGGATCTCGGTCATCGCCCGGTCGGCGTTGGCGTTGATCACCAGCCGCGCCTTGATGTCGCTCCTGCCCTGCGTGGTGGTCGAGCTGAGGTACTCGATGCCGGTGGCCGTCGCGATGGACTGGGCGATCGGCGTGGTGACGAAGCCCTGCATCACGTCCTGGGTCGCCCCGGGCAGCGTGGTGCTCACCGTGATCGTGGCGTTCTCGAGATAAGGGTACTGCCGCACCGGCAGGGCGAACGACGCGTAGAGACCCACCAGCAGGATCAGGAGACTCGCGACGATTGCCAGCACGGGCCGGCGGATGAAAAGGTCAGTGAACCGCATCTGCGCCTCTCAACGGGACCGGACGGGCGAGGCCGTGGGCGTGGACGCCGCGGGCGATGACGATGACGATGGCGACGGCGACGGCGACGGCGACGGCGACGGCGACGGCGACGGGCCGGTGCGCACCTTGGCGCCCGGCCTCAGCCGGTTCTGGCCCGCGACGATCACCAGATCGCCGGCGGCCAGGCGTGCCGCCTTCGGATCCGCGCTCCGGCCCGCGCCGGGCGCCGTGTCCACCAGCGCCTCCTCGCCCAGCGTGCGCAGGACCGTGACGGGCACCACCTCGATGCTTCCGACGCCGTGGGCATCGATGTCGCGGACGCGGACGACGGTGTCCCCGGAGGCCGTCGTCACGACCGCGGTCAGCGGCAGCGCTGCCGCTGTCGCCGTCGAGGACGAGGGGACTCGCACCGTCGCATACATCCCGGACTTGAGCGTGCGGTCCGGATTGCGCAGCAACGCCTGCACGGTGACGTTGCGGGTGCTGCCGTCGATGCGGGGCTCGATGGCGCTGATCGTGGCATCGACGCCGCGCGCGATGCCGTCGACCTGCACGCGCACCCGGCCGCCGATCGACAGCTCGCCGAGGTTCTGCTGCGGCAGCGTGAAGTTGACGTGGAGCGGATCCAGCTGCGTCAGCGTCGCGATCGCATCGCCCGCCTGGAGGTACTGGCCGGGATTCACGCGCCGCAGACCGAGCTGGCCGGCGAAGGGCGCGCGCACGGTCTTCTGCTCGATGCGTGCATCGAGCTGTCGCACTTCGGCGCGGGCCTGGTCCGCCTCCGACTGGCGCAGGTCCAGCGTCTCGCGGGACTCGGCGCCGTCCGGCACCAGCAGCCGCGCGCGCTGCAGATGCTGTTCCGCATAGGCCGCGCGTGCGCGCGCCGCCTCGCGGTCCGCGCGTTCAGGCGCGTCGTAGAGCTGCAGCAGCACGGCGCCGGCCTGGACGGTCTGGCCGGGCTCGAACGAGAGCGCCGTCACCCTGCCGGCGGTGTCCGGCGAGACCCAGACTTCCCGCACGGCCTGCAGGCTTGCGACCGCCTGCAACTCCGCACCCGCCTCGCGCAGCGTGACGCGGGCGGTGGCGACCTGCACCGGTCCGGGCGGCGGCGGCGGCGGGACCGCCTGGCGGAGGGTGCGCCACGCGTAGAGCGACCCCATGACGGCGGCGAGCGCGACGGCGGTCAGTGCCAGCGCCAGCGGCAGCCGGCGACGGGACGACGGGGCGGCGCGCGAGGGCGCGGCGGTGCGGGGCTCAGCCACGGGCGGCTCCTTGCGGCTTGGCGATCAGGAGCGCCAGCGCCACCAGCGAGGACAGCGCCACGACCACGGCACCGGCGAGATACACGGCGTCGACGGTGTAGGCCCGCGCCAGCGCGCCGGCCGCGGGGCTGATGATGCCCAGCGAGATGTCGAGGAAGGCGACGTACGCCCCCATGGCCAGGCTGCGGGCCTGCGGCGGCGCGCGGCGGACCGCTTCGACGCCGAAACCCGGGAAGGCCAGCGAGTAGCCGAAGGCGGTCAGGGCGATCCCCAGATAGGCGACCTGGGCGGAGTCCGCCTGCCAGATCACCAGCAGGCCGGCGGCCTCGATGAGCACGCAGACCAGCGCCACCTTGGCGCCGCCGATCTTGTCGGGGAGGTGGCTGAAGAGGAGGCGCGCGCCGATGAAGGCCGCGCCGAAGGCGGTGAACGCGAGCGATGCATCGCCCCAGCGTTTCGAGACGAAGAGCAGGGAGATGAAGGCCGTGATCACGCCGAAGCCGGCGCTGCACAGGGCCAGGCCGAGTCCGGGACCGCTCACGGCGGAGAGGACGGTATGGAACGGGGCGCGGCGTTGGGCCGACGGCGGCAGCGCGGGTGCCCTGGCGATGACCGCGAACGCGATCATCGGGATCACCAGCACGGCGGCGCAGATGCCCACGAAGCCGCGGCTCGCGTTCAGGGCGACGCCCAGCGGCGCGCCGACGGCATACGCGCCGTAGATGGCCGTGCCTATCCACGCCATCACCTTGCCGGCGTTCTGCGGACCCGCCAGGCCGATGCCCCATCCCATGGCGCCGGTCACCAGCAGGCTTTCGCCGAGCGCCAGCAGCAGGCGTCCCGCGACGATCAACCAGACGGCCGTCGTCGGCCGGGTCGGGAAGACCGTCGAGAGCAGGTAGACGATGCCCGAGGCGGACGCGAGGATCAGGCCCAGCCTGACGGCGCGACGGGTCCCGCGGAGGTCCGCGAAGTTGCCGGCCCAGGCCCGGGAAAGCAGGGCCGCGACGAACTGGGAGCCGACGACGAAACCGACCACCAGTTCGTCCATGCCCAGCGTGCGATGCACGTGCAGGGGAAGGACGGGCAGCTGGAGACCGATGGTCAGGAAGCCGATGAACACGGTGAGCGTCAGCGGCAGGAGCTGGAGGAAGATGCGGGCGCCCGAGGGCCCGGTCGGGGCGCCGCGCGAGGCGTCGAGGGTGCGGTTCATGGTCGTGTGCGAAGAGGGGGAGGATGGGAACGGGTAAGGAGGGCGTCGCGGTCGGAAGCTGAGGTCCGGACAGTGACGTAATGCGACGGATTGATCGCGTTGAAGAATACGATTGATTCGTCGCATTACCTATTCGCATTCGCAGGCGGACGACGGCAGGCCTGCGAAACCATCGCCGACGCGTTGATTCACCTGTGGCGCGGGCGGTGCACCGCCGGCGGCGGACCGAGGTCGCGCGATGGGCAGGGCCGCCCACTGTTCAGGTTTGCGCCGGTGACCCGCCGGTGATCGGGCGGGTCCGTACCGAATGCGAATAGGCAGACCGGCGCGACGTCGGCATGATGGCGGCCTCCGATGCGGCGATCACGCCGCGCCGGTTCCCGTAAGCGTTTACGTCAACCAACGCAAGACCTGGCACCCCGGCATCCCCGGGTGCCCGCGGAGGTGACGTCCATGTTCAAACCCCTTCAAACGCGCTGGCAGTCGGCGCCTCGCCCGGCCGCGCTGGGCTTTCTGCTCCTGTGCTGCGCCGGGATCGCCGACGGCGCGCTTCTCCCCTTCCTGGCGCTGTGGGCCGTCGACGAGGCCGCCATCCCGGTCGGCGCCGTCGGTCTTCTCATCGGCTGCTATGCGGCGGGCGAGCTCCTTGCCGCGCCGTTCCTGGGCGGCATCGCGGACCGGATCGGCCGCCGGCCCGTGCTGATCGTCGCCGCGCTCGGCGTCGGGACGGGCATCGGGTCGCTGTGCTTCGTCCATGGCACGGTCGCGGCGGCGGCGGTCCTGCTGCTGACGGGCATCTTCGAGTCCGTCCTGCATCCGACGGTGATGGCGGTGATCGCCGATTCGACGCCGGCCCATGAGCATCGCCGCTGGTTCGGCGTCGCGTCGGTGGCGTCCGGCAGCGGACACATCCTCGGACCCTTGCTGGGGGCGGCGTTGGCGCTCCTGTCGCTGCGCGCCGTGTTCGTGGTGGCGGGCGGCATCCTGCTGCTGGGCGGCCTGATCGCGCTGCTGGCCTTGCCCGAGACGATGGCGGCGGCCGAGGCCGAGCCGCTCATCGCTGAGGAAGAAGAGTGGTCGGACGGGAACGACGGGAACGACGGGGACGACGGGGACGACGGGGACGACGCGGAGGACGAAGGAGAGGAAGGCCTGTCCGCGCTGATGCCCGCATTCCGTGACGGTCGCCTGGCCCGGCTGTTGCTGTGGGTCCTGCTTTTCGAGGTGGCGGGAAGCTGGATCGAAGCGCTGATCCCGCTGTACGCGCGCGATGCGGGCACGCTCACGCCGTCGGGCGTCGGCGCGCTGTTCGCCTTCGGGGCCGCACTGGCCGTGGGCCTGCAACTGCGGATCAGCCGGCTCACGCAGGCGAGGTCGGTCCGGTGGCTGGTCTTGGCGGCAGGCGGCGCAACAGCGTCGGCCTTCATCGTTCTGGCCCTCTCGCCGGCCCTGGCCGCGATGGTCGTCGCCGTCAGCCTGTGCGCCGTGGCGCAGATGCTGGTCGGACCGCTGGTCCCCACCGCGGTGATCGCGCTGGCGCCCGGCACGCAGCGCGCGTCCTACCTGGCGGCCTCGTCCGTGGCGGTCGATCTCAGGGATTCGCTCGGACCGGCGTTGGGCACGATGCTCTACGCGCTGGCACCGACGGCGCCCTGGCTGATGGGCGTTCCCTTCGTCGTGATCGCGGCGCTCGGTCTGGCGAGATCGGCAGGACGCCACGCGGATGCGCCGGCGTCTGCCGGCGCCCAGCCCGGCGTCCCGATGAATGCCCGAGGCGGCTAGGCGTTCAGAACGCGACGACCAGCGAATCCGCGAAGCGCTCCGCGACGAACTGCCGGACCTCGGTCGACTGGAAGGCGCGGACCAGCTTGGGCACCCAGGGTCGGTCCTTGTCCTGCGTCCTCACGGCGATGAGGTTGGCGTAGGGGCTCTTCGCGTCCTCGATCGCGATCGCGTCGCGCTTGGGGCTGAGTCCCGCTTGCACCGCGTAGTTGGTATTGATCGCGCTGGCGTCCACGTCGTCCAGCGTGCGCGGCAGTTGCGCGGCGTCGACCTGGACGATCCGCAGCTGGCGTGGGTTCTCCGCGATATCGAGCGTCGTGGCGGAAATCCCCGCACCGGACTTCAGCGTGAGGATGCCGGCCTTGTGCAGCAGTTGCAGCGCGCGGCCGCTGTTGGTCGGATCGTTGGGGATGGCGATGCGGGCGCCGGTCGCGAGTTGGTCGAGCCGCTTGACGCGCTTCGAGTAGAAGCCCAGCGGCGCGGTGACGGTGACGCCGACCGCGCTGAGCTTGTAGCCGCGCGCCTGGATCTGCGACTGCAGGAAGGGCAGATGCTGATAGCTGTTGGCCTGCACGTCGCCGGCGTCGAGCGCGGCGTTGGGCTGCACGTAGTCGGAGAACTCGACGATCTGCAGCGTGAGGCCGTCGCGGGCGGCGACCTGCTTCGCGACCTCGGCGATCTGCGCATGCGGGCCGTTGGTGACGGCGATCTTGATGATCTCTTCAGCGCGGCTCGCGCCGGAGAAGAGCAGCGCGGCGGCGGCGGTGACGCCGAGGCGGACGAGGGCGGAACGTCGAGTGGCCATGTCGATGAGTGGAACAGTGATCCCGGAACGGGCGATGAGAACGAGAAAGAGCCCGGGAGGCGGGACTCCCGGGCTTGAAGATGCTCGGTAGAGCACACGGCAAAGGTCGACGTCAGGATCGCCCAGGCGGTGCCGGCTGGCTACGAAGGGATGCGCAGGTGCTTATGACTTCCCTCTAAGATTCCCCGACCCGCTGTCGGGGAGGGGACTCGCGTTGAGCAGGAAGAACGAACAGGCGTTTCGTGAGCGCGCGGCCGCCGATGCGCTGGCCGATCAAGGCCGCTGGCAGGACGCAGCCGAGAGCTACCGCGCCTTGGCCGAGGCGGGCAGCCAGGATGAAGTGCTCTTCCACAACTGGGGCGTGACGCTGCGCGAGCTGGCCCGGCCGCAGGAGGCGATCGCCGCGTTCGAACAGGCCCTCGGTCTGAAGCCGTCCTATGCGAAGGCCTTCCACGGACTGAGTCTGGCCTACCGGGACCTCGGCGCCGCGGACTCGGCGCGGATGGCGATCGAGCTCGCCCTGGAGAACGACCCCGGGCGCGACATCTTCCGGCTGGAGCTGATCGATCAGCTGATCCATGCGGGCGAATGGGACGCCGCCCTGCAGCAGGCGGATCGATTCGACCGGGACGATCCGGGCTACCCCGTCGCCCAGAACCTGAAGGGACTGGCGCTTCGCAAGACGGGATCGATGGCCGCCGCGCTCGACGCCTTCGGCCACGCGATTGATGCGGACCCGCGCTTTGCCGCGCCGCTTCAGAACCGGGCGAACCTGCATCTCCGCGCCAGGCGGTTCTCGCTGGCCGTGGCGGACTTCGACGCGGCGATCGCGCTGGCGCCGCAGACGGCATGGTTGGCCGGGCTGCGGCTGTATGCCGCGATGCATGTCTTCGATTGGCGCGGCCATGCGCAGCAGCGGCAGACGCTTCTCAAGCGCGTGGAGGCCGGCGAGCCTGTCGCGCAGCCGCTGATCGTCCAGCACCTGACGGACGATCCTGCGCTGCAGCAGGTCGCGGCGAAGACCTGGGCTGCGCGGACGCTGCCGACACCCCGGCTCGCCGAGCGTCACTTGGGCTTTCCCGCGGGACGCAAGATCCGCATCGCCTATGTGTCCCGCGACTTCCACAGCCACCCTGTCGCCTACCTGATCGCGGAGGTGCTGGCGCTGCACGACCGGCAGGTCTTCGACGTCGCGGTCATCAACTACGGCAGCGGCAGCGACGACCCGATGCAGCGCCGGTTGCGCGCCGGCGTCGATGCGTTCCTCGATGTCCAGCACTCGTCCGACGAGCAGATCGTCCAGATCTGCCGCGAGCTGTCGATCGACATCGCCGTCGACCTGACGGGCTACACCGACCATGCCCGCAGCGCGATCTTCGCGCACCGGATCGCGCCGGTGCAGGTGCTCTATCTGGGATACCTCGGGACCGCAGGCGCTGCGCTGTACGACTACGTCGTCGCGGACCGGTACCTCGTCGACGAGCGCACACGCGGCTTCGTCGATGAGAAGCTGATGGTGCTGCCGTCGTACCAGGCCAACGATCGGCAGCGCCCGAGACCGGCCGGCGGCGATCAGCGCGCCATCGCGGGGTTGCCCGAAAATGCGTTCGTGTTCTGCTGCTTCAACAACCCCGCGAAGCTGACGCCATCGATGTTCGCGGCGTGGGCGCGGATCCTCGGGCGCGTGCCCGGCTCGGTGCTCTGGTTGCTGGCCGAAGAGGACGAGGCCATCCGGAACCTCCGCAGCCATGCCGCGGAACTGGGCCTCGATCCGGCCTGGCTGGTCTTCGCGGATCGATGCGATCGCGAGACCTATCTGGCACGACTCGCGTCGGCGGATCTCTTCCTCGACACGCTGCCCTACAACGCCGGCACGACGGCCAGCGACGCGTTGTGGATGGGCTTGCCGGTGCTGACGCAGGCGGGGCAGTCCTTCGCCGGCCGCATGGCGTCCAGCCTCCTTCACGCCGTGGGCCTGCCGGAACTGGTGGTGGCGACGCAGGACGAGTACGTCGATACCGCGGTGGCGCTCGCGACCGACGGGGACAGTTTCAACGAACTTCGGAATCGCCTCCAGGAGAATCGCGACTCGGCGGTGCTGTTCGACACGCCGGCGTTCACTCGGTGTCTCGAACTGGCGTACCTCACTGCGCTTTCAGGAACTCAGGAGGGTGACATCGCCGTCGGCGAGACAATCGCGCCCCACAGGAGCGACACACCATGGCACATCGGGAACACCGCTATCACGTCACCGTGACGTGGACCGGCAATCAGGGCACGGGCACGTCCGGCTACAAGGCCTACAGCCGCGACCATGCGATCGAATCGGCGGGCAAGGCGCCCATCCTGGGCTCATCCGATCCGGCCTTCCTCGGCGACAGGACCCGTTGGAATCCGGAGGACCTGCTGGTGGCGTCGACCAGCGCCTGCCACAAGCTCTGGTACCTGCACCTCTGCGCGGAGGCGGGCATCGCCGTGCTGGCCTATGTGGACGAGGCCGAGGGCACGATGGTGGAGGGCGAGAAGGGCCGCTTCACGAAGATCGTCCTGCGGCCACGCGTCACCGTGCGGGCGGGCGACGATGTCGAGCTCGCCCGGCGCCTGCACCACGACGCACACGGGCAGTGCTTCATCGCCAATTCGCTGAACTTCCCGGTGCTCTGCGAGCCGGCGGTCCAGACAGCGTAATCCGGGGCGGCTCGTCAAGTCCCAGACGGACGCTTCCCCGTCCGGGCTGTGGCCCGGAACGCCAAGGACGGGCAGGATGCGGTCCTCCGAATTTCCGGGTCCGATCGCATGTGTTTCCTCTCCATCCGATCCGCGCGGGCGACCCGTACCGCGTACACCGCGTACACCGCGGGTGTCGGCCGTGCCGCAAGCGCTGCGTGTTCAGCTGCCTGTTCCGCCGCCTGTGCCGTTGCGCTGATCGCCAGTCCTGCCCACGCCGCGCCTGACGCGAAGAGCCTGGTCACCGATTCCGCCGCCATGAGCCAGCTCGTCGAGGCCGTGAGCTTCGACGTGATGTCCGAAGCCGCGATCAACGCGTGCCAGGACACCGGCGACACCGCCGCCCCGTCGATGCGGGACGCCTGGATCGCCTGGCGGGGGCGCTACCAGATCGCCCCGATGCGCGTGGTGCTCACCCGCATGATGCAGCGGCGCAGCGGCGATGCGCCCTGGGACAAGCTGGTCGAGCCCATGCGCCAGCGCGTGCTGAGCGACCCGCAGGCCTGCGCCACGCTCGCGCGCGAATGGCAGGGCGGCGGCAAGGACGTCGCCGCGCGCTATCCGCAGGCGGGCGCCGTAGCGCGCGCGATCGTGCAGGCCAACCTCGTGATGCCGATCACCCCGCTGCCCGTGGCCGTCGAGCCCGCCCGGGGCCAGGTCTTGCTGCCCAGCCAGGTGATCGCCCTGACCGAGCAGCGCGGCAACTGGCTGGTGATCTCCGAGGAGGCCGCCCGGCGCAAGCTCGGTCTGGTCTACGTCAAGGGGCGCGTGGCGCGCGACCTGCGCCGCCCCGAGAACTTCTATCTCATGCAGGAGCAGGGCGACCGGGTCGGGGAGCAGTTCATCCACCTGAAGTTCAACGCCGAATCCTGGCTGGGCAAGGAGGTGGTGCTGCGCGGGGTCGTCACCTCGCTGAGCCGCCTGTCGATGGACCTCGCCGACGCCGCGCTGGTCAACGATCCGTCGGGGCTGACGCCGTCGCCGCTGGCGCAGACGCCGCTGGCGCGCCGGGAAGTGGCGTTGCAGCGCGTGTCGACCGCGCCCGGCAAAGGCTTGAGCGAGAAGGACCTCGCCGCCGTCGTGATCCACGGCGAGGCCAACAACATCAACGGCACCCGCTGGGAGGAGGACGTCCGCTTCCTGCTGCGGGACGGCAGCGTCTACCGCCGCACCGCGATGCCGCCGGACCAGCTCGACGTCGCCGCGTCGCGCCAGCTCGAACCGCAGCAATGGGGGCGCTGGCGGAGCGCCGGCAAGGGCTACGCGATGCAGGCGCAGGACGACGACGGTCGACCGGCCGGCGACTGGAAGCCCGAGGGGCACGAGGCGGTGCGGCCCTGGCCGAAGGAGTCACGGCTGGAGGGCAGCTTCAGCCGGCGCAGCTTCACCGGCAGCATGATCACCGGCGGCACGTCGGCCACGCACGGCATCCGCTTCACGAAGGACGGCCGCTTCGAGCGCAGCTTCAGTGCGCTCTCCAGCACTGGCAGCCTGCAGGCCATCACGGGCACGGTGGTCGCGGGATCGTCGCACGGCGACGGCAAGGGCAGCAGCAGCACCGGCAGCAGCACCGTCGGCACGGGGCTGGGGACGGTCGGGGTCAGCAGCGGCACGCGCGCCAAGGACGACGGCGCCAGCCGCCGCGGCAGATATCAGCTGGACGGCTTCGCGATCTCGCTGGAGTACGACGACGGCCACAAGGAGCGCCTGCTCAGCTTCCCCGTCGATGGCGACAACCGGTCGGTGTACATCGGCACCGGCAGCTACGATCGCGACAAATGATGCAGGTTCAACCCTACCGGCCGCAGCGGGGCCCCGCGCAGCTTCACGTGATCGCGGTACCGTTCGTTGCGCTGATTGCCGCGCTGATCGTGGTTCCGGGTGGTGTCGCCCACGCCCAGGCGCCCTCCGGCTGCCAGGGCGTCTACCTCGATCCCCAGAAGCGCTTTCTCCACAACGAGGCGCCCGCCGCCGCCATCCCTCAGGTCTTGCCCGCAGGGACGCCCTTGGGCGCGGTGCTCTACAAGCCGCGTGGCTCGGCGACGGCCGTCGCGCTCGAGGACTACTTCGGAAAGTTCTGCACCACCGGTTTTCTCGTGATGCACGAGGGTCAGGTCGTGTTCGAACGCTACCTGCAGCAGGCGAAGCCGTCGACGGCGCTGCTGTCCGCGTCGATGTCCAAGACCGTCCTCGCGCTGCTGATCGGCATCGCGATCGACGAGGGCAAGTTGTCGCTGGACGAGCGGGTCTCGGCGGTGCTGCCGGACTTCCGCGGCAGCGCCTTCGCCGACGACAGCGTCGAGGACCTGCT
Source organism: Mitsuaria sp. 7 (assembly GCF_001653795.1). Taxonomy (NCBI): domain Bacteria; kingdom Pseudomonadati; phylum Pseudomonadota; class Betaproteobacteria; order Burkholderiales; family Sphaerotilaceae; genus Roseateles; species Mitsuaria sp. 7. Next base: position 2,091,583 of record NZ_CP011514.1, on the reverse strand, counting down.
GCGCATGAGCTCGGGCGTGGCGCTGAAGAACTCGTTCCGGCCCGGCGAGGCTTCGGACAACCAGACCACGAATCCGATGATCGAGCCCTTCACCGACATGCGCGCCTATCTGGCGGGCAAGAAGGACAAGGATCCGGCCGGCAAGGTCTTCAACTACAACGGCGCGGTGTCGGCCGTGCTCGGCCTGATGCTGAGCGCGCGCACCGGCGTGAGCAATACCGACTACCTGTCCTCGCGCCTGTGGGGGCCGATGGGCGCCGAGTCACCCGCCTACTGGATCAAGAACCGGGCGGGGCAGGAGGGCGTGCAGGGGCAGTTCGTCGCGACCTTGCGGGACTACGCCCGGCTGGGGCAGCTGATGATGAACCTCGGCCGCGTGGGCAAGCGCCAGGTCGTGCCCCGGGCGTGGATCGAGCAGATGAGCGCGTTGCGCAAGGACAAGCCCCAGCCCGCGAACGTGCCGTTCTACGGCCTGCACGTCTGGATCCCGCAGGCGGCGGGCGGGCGCTCCTTCGCCTGGGGCACCAACGGGCAGAACCTCTTCGTGGACCCCGTCGCGAAGGTCGTGATCGTGCACACCGGCAACAGCCCGGATGCGGAGTTCAACGGCAACGACCACCTGTTCCCGATCCGGGACGCGATCACGGCCGCGCTACGGGCCGTCAGGAACTGAGCATCCGCAGGCGCCGCGCGGCTTCCTCGTCGGCTGCGTCGTCGATCTCGCGGATCACTTCGCCGAGGTCGACCGGTCCGGTCGCGTGCTTGAAGCGTCCGGTCAAGGGCGTGTCGGGAGTGAGGGCGCCGCTCTCGTAGAGCGCCCAGATCTCGTGCCCGTAGTCGGTGCTCAGCAGGTCCGGCGCGAAGCCGCCGAAGAAGTCGCGCAGGTTGTTGACGTCGCGCAGCAGCATGCGCTTGGCGTGGTTGTTGCCGGCGGCGTCCACGGCCTGCGGCAGGTCGATGATCACCGGGCCGTCGCTGGCCAGCAGGATGTTGAACTCGGACAGGTCGCCGTGGACCACGCCCGCGCCCAGCATGCGCACGACTTCCGTCAACAGGCTCCGGTGATGGGTGCGGGCTTCCTCGGCCGTGAACATCGAGTCGTTGAGGCGCGGCGCCGCATCGCCGTTCTCGTCCACGACGAGTTCCATCAGCAGCACGCCGTCCATGAAGTTGTAGGGCTGGGGCACGCGCACGCCGGCGCCGGCCAGGCGATACAGCGCGTCGACCTCGGCGTTCTGCCAGGCGGCTTCCTGGGCCTGGCGGCCGAACTTCGTGCCCTTGGCCATGGCGCGCGCCTGGCGGCTGTTCTTGGTCTTGCGGTTCTCGGTGTAGTCCACGGCCTGGCGGAAGCTGCGCTGCGTGGCTTCCTTGTAGACCTTGGCGCAGCGCGTCTCGTCGCCGCAGCGCACGACGTAGACCAGCGCTTCCTTGCCGCTCATCAGCTGACGCACGACGGTGTCGATCAGGCCTTCCTCGATCAGGGATTGGAGTCGCGGGGGTGCTTTCATGAATGCCTTGAGCGTGTGCTCATCGGGCGCCGATGGCGGCGGCCGATTGAGCGGGAACCAGAGGGGCGACGAACTCCCAGACTGCGGTCAGGTTCTCGGCGGCGAGCGCCTTCATCTCGTCCGACAGTGGCGCGGCCAGGACCTCGGTCTGGGCCGCGGTCCAGAAGCGCTGCGCCGCGCGGGTGGCGCGCTCCCAGACCTCGGGACGGGCGCCGATCGGACCGACCTTCGGCTCGATAGTGCGCAGGTCCGGATCCACGCCGCCGCCGATGGAAGCGTATCGCATGGGCAGGATGTCGTAGGCAGGGGCGATGCCCTGGTACTCGCCGCGTTCGTCGATGAGCAGCGAGAGGTTCTCGAAGTGGCGGTCGCCGTTGCCGATCAGCTCGCTGAAGGCGGCCATCGTGTGGACGTGGCGGGCGTCTTCGGCCGAGAGGTACTTCGACGCCACGCAGCGCGCGGCGAACTCCGACCAGCTGTCGCGCTTGCCGAAGAACTCGTCATCGACGGCGCCCGCGGAGAGCATCCCCACGCGGCCGTTGAGCCCCACGCGATCGAAGCGTTGGATCTCGAGGAACACGTAGTCGCCGGCCGTCAGCAGTTGCGTACGAGCGGCCGGTACGCCGACCTCGTCCAGCGATCGGAGGGCCAGGTGCTCCAGCGGCAGCAGCTCCGCCATGCGGCTGCCCAGCTTGGCGAACTTGACGATCACATGACCGAGGTCCTCGGTGAGCCAGAGGAACTTGGGCTGTTCGCCGCCGGCACTGGATCCATAGGCCGAGCCCTTCAGGGCTGTCGCCATCTCCAGATAGGCAAGCGGCTTCTCGGTCACCGGTGTGGGCCGGGCCTTGCGGAGTTCGAGCTCCATCTGCAGGGAGGTGTTCCCGAAGACGAGGTTACCGGGGAGGTTGAGGCCTCGCGAGAACAGGTAGGCGATGCGATGCTCGTCGCCCCAATCGTTCAGGCTCTGCGGAAAGCCCTGCGTCCGGGCAAGCTCCTGGGCAAGTTGCTTGCCAAGGAAGCCGGAGGGGGAGGCGAAATTGATGTACGGCGGCAGGCCCTCGTAGAACGTGACGCGGCCGTTGTCATCGGCCGATCGCTCCAAGGTCGCGCCGCCGCTGAGGAACTCCAGCTCCGCAAAAGGCACGACGGAGCCAGAGGCCAGCAGCCGGTTGACATGCTGCCGCGGATCGAGTCCCTGGGGGAGTTGGCGAAGAAGGGCGTACTTCGGCGTGCGGACGCCTCGAATCCGGAAACTCGTGATGGGAAGAGAGCTTCCATGAATAGTTCGAGACAATGTTGGCTGGCTGACTCCGAGCACTGCGAGAAGCTCCGGTCCGGAGCGCGGCCCCTCTCTTAAGGCGCGCTCCAGCGCAGCTGAGAGATCGTTCTCGGAAGAGCCTGAAACGGCCACGATGAATACTCCATGAATAGTTCAGGGAATTTTACATGAATGTTTCGCGGCTTGCTGGATTGGCGCGTTGGGTTCGACGGGTTGCCGTGCGCACACCCGTCCTCGGCGTCCTGCTCCTGGCCATCCGCAATTACGTGCTGCACCAGAGCGCCAACCAGGCGGGCAGCATGGCGTTCTCGATGGTGCTGTCGATGTTCCCGTTGCTGCTGCTGCTCTCGGCGGGTGCGGCCTACATCGGCTCGCCCGGGGATGCGGCCGCGCTGGCGGGGCGCGTCGTGGAGTACGCGCCGCCGCTCGTGCGCAGCGCCTTGCAGCCTGTGGTCAACCAGGTGCTGGCCCAGCGCAGCCAGGCGCTGCTGGCCATCGGGCTCTTCGTGACGCTGTGGACGGCGTCCTCCGGCATGCAGGCGGTGCGCACCGCGCTGAACCGCGCCTACGCGATCGAGCGCGGCGCACCGTTCTGGCGGGCGCGCCTCAAGGTCATCCTGTTCACCCTCATCGTCGGCGGCGCCATCCTCGCGATCTTCAGCTCCGTCATCGTCATGCCCTATGTCTGGGAAGCTCTGGAGAAGAGCGTCGGCAAGGGCCGCGAGACGCTGTGGCTGCGCAACAGCGTGCGCTATGGCGTCGCCTTCCCGGTGCTGGTCGTGCTGTACGCGCTGCTCTACGGCTGGCTGCCCGACATCCGCCAACGCATCCGCACCGTGCTTCCCGGCGCCGTCGTCGGCGCGGCGCTCTGGGTGGGATCGGCGGCGACGCTCTCGTACACGCTGCGCAGCGCGGGCAAGCTGGCGCTGCTCTACGGCAGCTTCGCCGGCGTGGTCGCCACGCTGGTGTTCCTCTACATCAGCGCGACGACGCTGATCTACGGCGCGGAAGTGAATGGCGTGATGCGGCAGCGGTTGACGGCGGAATCGGAGTCGGACTCAGACCCCGACCCCGACGCGGACGCCACCTGAACCAGCGCAGCATCAACTGCACCGCGTTCACCAACCGGCGTTGCCGGTCCCGCGAATGAAGAAGCTCTCCGGCGCGTTGTCCTTCTTCAGCCCACCGAGCGCCGGATTGGTCACCACCACGCCGTCGAAGTTGACCGCGCCGCGACCGCCGTTGTCGAGCACCTCGATGCCGTACCGGCCGGGATTCGTGATCCGGATGTTCTTCAGCCTCACGTTGCGGAACTTCGCGTTGTCCGCGTCGCGCAGCAGGTCCGGGTGGAACTTCTCGCCCGGCGACACGAAGGCCGAACCGAAGCCGCGGAACTCGATGCCGGAGTAGGTCGGGTCGATGATGTCGACGTTCTCCACCAGGATGTCGTTCACGTCGCCCTCGCGCAGGTAGAACTTGAGCGCGCCGTGCTGCCACGGGTTGCCCGTGTTCTCGTTGAACATCGGCCCGCCCGCGCGGATCAGCGAGATGTTGCTGAAGGTCGTCGTCCCCGGCCCGAACGGATAGGGGCTGAACTCGTTGTCGATCAGGATACCCGGGTAGGTCAGCACGTCCTCGCAGACGCTGTCCTTGAACACGTTGCCCGCGCCGCCGTAGGCCGCGAAGCAGTTGGCGCGCCACGGCATCTGCACCGTGTTGTTGCGGAACACGTTGTTGACCGCCTGCCCCTGGTCCGGCGCATTCTTCCCCGCGGGCGGGATGAAGCCGTCGCCCAGCTGCCAGGTCTTGTCCTTCACCCAATCGGTCCACTTGATGGACCACACCACCAGCGCGTCGTCGCCGGTGTTGCGCACGTGGCAGTTCTCCACCAGCGAGTTGGACGTGCCGTTGTCCAGGTTGATCCCGTCCGCGTAGGTGTTGCGGATGCGGCAGTTGCGGATCGTCAGGTTCTGCGTCGGCTGGGCCTGGTACGGTGGATCGTTGCCGACCCAGATCGCGCCGACCACGTGCTCGATCCAGACGTTCTCGATCAGGCTGTTGGCGCCCATCGGGCCGGCGAAGGCCTTCTGCACGCCCTCGGATTCCTCGGCGCGTGCCTTGGATTCGCCGAGGATGGAGAAGTCCCCGAACACGCACCGGGCGCTCGCGCCGTAGCAGAAGAACATCGACTTCGGACCGCGCAGGTTGGTGTGCCACATGCCGGCGCCGCGCACCTCGATGCCGGGGTTGTCCAGCCCGACGTTGCCGCCGTTGATCTTCTGCAGCAGGTAGTCGCCGGGTGGGAACCACAGCTTGCTGGTTGAGCGCATGGCGCGCAGCACGTCGTCCGCGTGGTCCTTGCCGTCGTTGGGCTGGATGCCGAAGGCCGTCACCGACGTGAAGCCCGCCGGCATGGTCAGCGCCTGCGGCACGGGCTCGATGTCGACCAGGTCGATCACGTAGAAGCCGGCGGTGTCCTGCGCGTCGCGACGCAGCATGACGGTCGCGCCGGCGGGGATGTTGTCGGGCAACAGGACGCGCGTTTCATCGAAGAAGGTGTGCGGCTGGCCGGCCGGCTTGTCGACGATCGGATCGCCGATCAGACCGCCCTGGTAGGACCAGCTGTAGCGCGAGGTCAGCGGCAGCGACTTCACGCGCACGCCGTTCACGTAGAGGCCCAGCGTGGCGTCGATGCCGCCGCCGTTCGGGGCGTCGGGGATCGAGTAGCGCACCACCACGCCGTTGCCGGCCGCGGTGGTCTTGAAGGACACGTAGTCGCCGGTCCGGTTCAGGCGCACCGCCTTGCGGCCGATGGCCTCGGCCTCGATGTGGTTCGCGTCCCACTTCTGGCGGCTCGGGCCGAGGACCTGGGCATTGGTCTGGCCGTCTTCGGCCTGGTACTCGACCCAGGGCACGTTGGCGCCGCGGCCAGGGACGGGTGCTGGCGCCGGTGCGGGACCAGGGGCCGGCGCTGGGCCCGGTGCCGGCGCGGGTCCGGGGGGAGGCGCCGGCGGCGGGGGCGGCGGAGGAGGAGGAGGGGGCGGTGTCGGCGAGGGCGCCGGGGCCGGCGGCGGCGTGGGTGACGGCGCAGGCGCAGGCGGGGCGGGCGTCGGTGCCGGGCCTTGCGCATCGGTCGCCTGCAGGCGCCAGCGCTGGTTGTCGCCGTTGCCGCAATCCCATTGCTGGATGACGCCGCCGACGGCGACGCTGAAGTCCTTCACGTCCACGCATCGGCCGCTGTGCTTGGCGGCGATGTTGAAGGCATCGCCCTTGGCGGTGACGGCGAAGCGCTGGTTGGCGCCGGCGACGTAGCTCCATTGATGGATCAGCGCACCGTTGGCGGTCGAGATCTCGCTGACGTCGAGCGCCTTGCCGCTGTTGACGTTGAGGAAGGCGTAGCTGCCGTCGGCCGCGGCGCGGACTTCGAAGCGCTGGCTCGCCGCGTTGCCGCAGGTCGCTTGAAGCGTCTTCACGCCATCGGCCGTGCCTGCGCCTTCGATATCCACGCACAGGTTCGATTGAACGCCGCGCAGGTTGTACTGCCCCACCGGCAGCAGGCCGCGCGGCACCGAGTCGCGCGGATAGAGGAAGAACTGATGCACGGCCTCCGCGGTGAGGCAACTGGCCTGCTGGATCTGTACCCCGTTGGCGCCGGACCGACCGGGCAGCGTCAGGCACTTGCCGCTGGACGCATTGACGATCCGGACCCGGTTGCCATTGGCGCGCCACAGGCGGAAGCGCTGCGCCTCGGTGTCGTTGCTGGTCGACTGCTGGATCGCCGCGCCGTCGGCGCGCGAGGCCCCGGCCAACTCGAGCACCTTCGACGTGGCGGCGCTGGTCAGCTTGTAGAAGCCGTCGCTCTGGACGCTGAGGTCGAAGGCCTGGTTCAGGCCGTCACCGCAGGTCGTCTGCTGGACGCGTCCGCCGTCGGCCGCGGCGGGCACCGCCTCGACGCACTTGCCGGTCAGCGCGTTCATCAGCACGTAGCGTCCCGCGGCCACCACCGGTGCCGGATCGGGGGTCAGGGCTTGCGCGCGTACGCGATCGGCGTCCGTCGCCGCAGCCGACGCGTTCGCCGACTCGGAGGAGTCGGCGCCGCCGCAGGCGCTCAGCAGCACGCTGACGGCCAGCGCGATCGCGGTCGGCGCGGCCTGGAGCTTGCCGAAGCTCGGGCTGGGAGAAGGATGCATGCTCGTCTCTCGCGGAGGTTGGAATGGGGATCGAGGCCATTCTTTCCGCAGGATGAAAGCGCTTCCAACAGGGGAGAGGCAAGAGCTGCAATCAACGGTAAGCGTTGAGGGAGGTGTTACCTCTCAGGAGTTATGGGGCCCACATCGCCACGACCTGCACCAGCACGATCTTCACGATCGTCATCGACGGGAAGATCATCGCGTAGCTGATGTCGGGCTGGTCGGTCGGCGCGATGCGGTTGGAGAACGCGAGGATCGCCGGATTGCCGGTGGCGCCGGCCACGATGCCCGCGGTCGTGTCGAAGGGCAGTCTGAAGATCACCGTCGCCACGAGCAGCGTGACCACCACCAGCACCGAGACGATCGCGCTGCCGAGCGCGAGGTAGAGCCAGCCGCTCTCCGCGATCGTCGCCGCGAAGGTGGAGCCGGACGAAATCCCCACCACCGCGAGGAAGACCGTCAGCCCGAAGTTGCGCAGCACCAGGTTGGCCGAGATCGGCATCACCCAGGTCAGCGGTCCGGTGCGGCGGCGCCACCCGAGCAGCAGCGCCACGAGCAGCAGCCCCGCGAATCCCAAGGAGAGATGGCCGAGCAGCGGCAGCGGCAGGCTGATCGCGCCCACCGCGAGGCCCAGCGTGACGCCGACGCCCAGGCCGATGTAGCTCACCTCGCCGGTGGCGCGCACCGAGTCGCCGAAGTAGCGGCTCAGCATCGGGAAGCTCTCGCGCGGCGCCAGCACGCCGACGCGGTCGCCGAACTCGAGCACCCGGTCCGCGTGCGGCGCGAGGTCCACGTCGCTGCGCCGCAGGTGCAGGATGCGCGCCCGGCACTCGGGCGGCAGCTGCAGCTCCGACAGCCGCTTGCCGGCCAGTTGCGGGCTGGAGACGAAGAAGCGTTCGTAGTCGAATTCGCTGCGGTCGCGCAGGATGCGCCCGGGATCGGCGTGGCCGAAGCGCAGCGCGGCGTTCTTCAGCGTGGCCGGATCGGTACCGCTCAGCAGCAGCACGTCGCCGCGTTGCAGCTCGACCTCAGGCGTCGCCCCCATGTTGTGGTGGCCGCGACGGATCGCGGAGATCGCCACCCCCTCCGGCAACGTCTGCGCGACGGCGCCCACCGTCCGGCCGAGCACCGCGACATCGTCGACGCCGACTTCCTCCACGTGCAGCGAAGGCGGGGCAGGGTGCTCCAGCCGGGGCTTGCGCCACGCGTTGTAGAGCCCGAGCAGCAGGATGGGAATCGCCACGCCGACCGGATACGCCACTGAATAACCGGTCGCCGGCGACGGCCCGAACACCGCGAGCGCCGCCTGCAGCGCGGCCGTGCTGGTGCCCGCGCCCGAGAACGCGCCCAGCGCCTTGGGCAGCTCCACGCCGGGCCAGAGGCGCGCGGCCGCGATCATCAATCCCAGCGCGGCCAGCACGCCCAGCAGCGCCGCCGCATTCGCCTTGGCGCCGCGCGCGCTGGTCAGGCCGCGCAGGAACTGCGCGCCGTAGGCGATGCCGACGCCGTAGAGGAACAGCATCAGCCCCAGATTGCCGATGAGCGCGGGCAGCTTCAGCTGCGGCGCGGCGGCGCCGATCGCCAGACCGACGAACAGCACCGCGCCCGATCCCAGCGCGAAACCCTTGATGCTGCGGGCACCCAGCCAGTAGCCCACCGCGATCGTGAGGAACAGCGCCAGCAGCGGCTGCGACGCCAGGAAGAGTCCGAACCGGTCGACGACATCCATGGATGGCCACCCCCTGAGGAAGAGCGTCCGAGTGTAGGGGCCAGTCCTTGCCTCGTGCACGAAGCTTGACGCAACACCAGTGTTGATCGACCCTGTGGGCGTTCCTTCGTGATTCAATCGACCGACAGGACCAGGGAGGACGCTGCGCATGACAGCCCGGTTGATCGCGCTCTATCGCTATTTCAAGCAGGCGGTGCCGTTCCGCCTGATTCCGGCGTTCATCACGACGGGGGTGCTGTTCGGCCTGCTGCTGGTGCCGGTCCCGGACGGGCTCAAGCCCGAGGCCTGGCATCTGGTGGCCATCTTCCTGACCACCATCGTGGCCATCATCCTGAAGGTGATGCCCATCGGCGTGATGGCGATGATGGCCATCGTGATCCTGTCGCTGGCGCAGGTGACGTCGCCGACCTCCAAGGGCGCGATCACCGACGCGCTGAGCAGCTTCTCCAACCCGCTGATCTGGCTGATCGTCGTGGCCGTGCTGATCTCGCGCGGGCTCAAGAAGACGGGACTGGGCAACCGCATCGGGCTGATGTTCATCGCGCTGATGGGCAGACGCACCGTGGGCATCGGGTACGGCCTGGCGATCTGCGAGCTCGTGCTCGCCCCGTTCACGCCGAGCAACACGGCGCGCGGCGGCGGCATCGTCCATCCGATCATGAAGTCGATCGCGAGCGCCTTCGACTCCGATCCGGCCAAGGGCACGCAGGGCAAGGTCGGCACCTACCTCGCGCTGGTCAACTACCACGCCAATCCGATCACGTCGGCGATGTTCCTCACCGCCACGGCGCCGAACCCATTGGTGGTCGACTACGTCGCCAAGGCCACCGGGCAGTCGCTGCACCTCAGCTGGACCACCTGGGCGCTGTGCATGCTGCTGCCGGGGCTGGTGGCGCTGCTGACGATGCCGCTGGTGGTGTTCCTGCTCGCGCCGCCCGAGCTCAAGGCCACGCCGAATGCCGTCGAGTACGCGCGCGGCGAGCTGGCCCGCATGGGGCCGCTGTCGGGCAAGGAGCGCGTGATGCTCGGCGTCTTCGGCCTGATGCTGCTGCTGTGGGCGAACGTGCCCGCGATGGTCCTCGGCCCGGGCTGGACGCTGGATCCGACGGTGGTGGCGTTTCTCGGGCTGTTCGCGCTGATCATCACCGGCACCATCGACTGGGACGACGTGCTGTCCGAGAAGAGCGCCTGGGACACGCTGATCTGGTTCGGCGCGCTGGTCATGCTGGCCGAGCAGTTGAACAAGCTCGGCGTGATCTCGTGGTTCTCCATCGGCATGCGCGACGCGATCGTGGCGAGCGGCATGGGCTGGTTCTGGGTGGCTGCGGTGCTGGTGGCGGCGTTCGTGTTCTCGCACTACCTGTTCGCGAGCACGACGGCGCATATCAGCGCGATGATGCTGGCCTTCCTGACGGTCGGCGCGCAGCTGGTGCCCGGGGCGTACCTGGTGCCGTTCATGCTGATGATGACGGCGGGCTCGGCGATCATGATGACCTTGACGCACTACGCGACCGGGACCTCGCCGATCATCTTCGGCAGCGGCTACGTGACGATGGGGCAGTGGTGGCGCGTGGGCGCGGTGATGTGCGTGCTGGAGCTGCTGATCTTCGCGATCGTGGGGACCGCGTGGTGGCGGGTGTTGGGGATGTGGTGAGAGACAAGGAGCAGGAACCATGAAAACTGCAGTCTTCAGTACGCGTCGATACGACCAGACCCTGCTGCAGCAGGCCAACCGGGAGATCGGCCATGAGCTGGTGTTCGTGCAGGACCGGTTGACCGTCGACACGGCGGCGCTGGCCGCCGGATGCAAGGCGGTGTGCGTCTTCGTCAACGACGCCGTGGACGCCGAGGTGCTGACCCGGCTCGCCGCGCAGGGCACGCTGCTGGTGGCGACGCGCTCGACCGGCTTCAACCACATCGACGCGGCGGCCGCGCGCCGGCTGGGCATCGAGGTCGTGCGGGTCACCGACTACTCGCCTTACTCGGTCGCCGAGTTCGCCGTGGGCCTGCTGCTCGCGGTCAACCGCAAGATCGTGCGAGCTAGCGTGCGTACGCGCGACGGCAACTTCAAACTCGACGGCCTCATGGGCTTCGACCTGCACGGCAAGACGGTGGGCGTGATCGGCACCGGCAAGATCGGCACGATCTTCGCGCGGATCATGGCGGGCTTCGGCTGCACGGTGCTGGGCCACGACGCTTTCCCGAAGCCGGAGTTCGAGGAACTCGGCGGCCGCTACGTGCCGCTGCCCGAGTTGATGGCGCAGTCGGACGTGATCTCGCTGCACTGCCCGCTGACGGAGCAGACGCGCCACATCGTCGACGCGAACTCGCTGGCGCAGCTCAAGCGCGGCGCGATCCTGGTGAACACCAGCCGCGGCGGACTGGTCGATACCGAGGCGGCGACGCAGGCGCTGAAGACGGGGCAGCTCGGCGGCCTGGCGATCGACGTCTACGAGCAGGAGGCCAGCCTGTTCTTCCAGGACCTGTCCTCCACGGTGATCCACGACGACGTGATCCAGCGGCTGGTGTCCTTCCCGAACGTGATCGTCACGGGGCACCAGGCCTTCTTCACCGTCGAGGCAATCGGCCAGATCATGGCCACGACGCTGGAAAGCCTCAGCGCGTTCGAGCGCGGGGAGCCGTTGGTGAATCGGATTCCGGAGTGCTGAGGGGGAACTCGCGCGACATGTCACGATCCGGTCACCTCGTACGATCCTGTGTGCTTTTGCCCGCGTTGAGCGTCACGCCCGAATCGCGTGACAAGATGTAGGCAGCACCTGTGCCACGAGGTCCAGAGGCAGGAGGAGGGGGGGAGAGCTTGCCGGAGGGTAGGAAGGCGAGATCAAGGTGCCGTCCTTCTCTATTGCCAAGCGTCGCGCCAAGCAGCGCACGATGGCCAGTAATCGATAGCGGTTCGGCGGCTGTCCCTCCAATTGAATCAGAGACCGGTCCACCAGCGTAACGAGCGCTTCCATGACACTCCACGGTTCAAGAGACTGGCCGACTGCGGCCTCGACGGCTTGCTCCAGGAGAAAGCTGCCTTCGAGATTGGCCAGCCTGCATAAGACGGTGCGCTGCATGTCGTCGAGCAATTTAATACTCCATTCGAATGATCGCATCAGCGTGTGCTGTCGCCAAACCGCATCGCGGCTGGCATTGCGCATCAAGTGCAACTGATCGGGAAGATGCGCACGCAACGCGGGAAGTCCCAAAACGTGGGCTCGTTGCGCTGCCAACTTGATGGCCAAAGGCAGGCCGTCGAGCTGGCGGCACACATCCACCACGAGCTCGAAGTTGTCATCGTCAAGCGCGAACCGCTGGTCCGAGGCCGTGGCCTCTCCGGAAAAGAGGGCGACGGCCGCATTGCCAGTGGCGGCATTGATGTTGCAGTTCGGCGCCGGCACGGGCAGCGGCGCAAGTCGCAGTACGCGTTCGCCGTCCAAGCGCAGCGCCGATTGACTGCTTATCAGCAAGCGGATCCCCGGCGAGTCATCCAAGACCGCGCTCGCGAACTGTGCAACCGCGTTCAGGAGGTGCTCGGCGCCGTCCAGTACCAGGATGACAGTCAGACCTCGCAAGGCCTGGACGATGGCGGAGAGGTCCGTTGGGGGTTGACCACGAGCACCGATCGCCCGACCGACGGCAGCAGGCAATTGAGTCGATTCACTCAGCGAATGAAGATCCACCCATCGAACATCTTGTGCGAGATCGTCCAGGCTGGATCGAGCCACTGCGGCGGCCAGCATGGTCTTGCCCACGCCACCCGGGCCGACGATGCTCACCAGGCGATGTCTGTCCATCAGCTGTGTGAGTAGCGTGAGTTCCTCGGTACGGCCAAACATCTGGCTGTCGCGCCGCAGGGGAGCAACTCCGCCAAGATCGCAGCTTGTCATGTTGTCGTTGGGCTGGCCGGCCAGGGGGCGTGCCACCAGTCTGTACCCGCGGCCTTGCAAGGTGCCGATCACCTGAGGCCCCAACAGCTTTCTCAGCGCCGAGACATGGACGTGCAGGTTGTTCTCGGTGACGACCACATCAGGCCAGACGCGGTTGATGAGTTGCTCCTTGCCGACCATCGCGCCGCTCTGTTCGGCCAGGACAAGCAATAGATCAAATGCTCGCGAGCTGACCGCGGCGCGCTGACCGCGAACTAGCAGCCGACGCTCGAACGGATGGATTTCGAAGGTGTCGAACCGGAGCACATCGCCGGGCATTTCGACTTTTTCACCTGCTTGCGGTGCACCGACATTCGACTTTTTCATTTCCACTCCCTTGATCTCTATGTTCCCCGAGCCCTAGACCCGGGAAGCGTTATGACCCGATCTTGTGGTCCGTCTCGCCGTCACTCAATACTCCCGATGCCGTAAGTTGACTTCGCGCGCGGACTTCGCTCCCTGGCGCCTGCAACGAGTCTCGATGGGGCATCAGGGCGACCAATTGAGCGGTACTGCTCAGCCCTAGTTTTCGTAACAGGCGTTCACGGTGTTTTCGCACCGTGAGGTCGCTGATTCCCAGAATCCGACCTATCTCTTTGCTTGTGTAGCCGTCAACGACGAGGCGCATTACCTCCAGTTCCCGTGCCGAGAGCGCGTCGAAAAGAGAGCCTCCGCGTGCAAGTCAGCCATCCCCGCATGCGCGCGAGTGCCACGAGTTGTGCGGCGTTCCGGCAGCCCAGTTTGGCGAACATGTTGCTCCGATGCTTACGCACTGTGGCTTCGCTGATTTCAAGCTGTCTGCCGATTTCTCGGCAAGACAGGCCATCGGAGGTCAATTGAAGGGTCTGGGTTTCGCGTGCCGTGAGGGTCATCGTTGCGGGGTTCACACCTTGCCCGTTCTCATTGGAAAACTCCTCCTGGTTCGAAGGTTAGTCCGGCTCATGTCATTCAGATATCTGCGGCTGCTCGTAATTCATTCCGGACCCGAAAAATTAAGGGCAATTCAGCAAACGAAGTTCCCGCATTGAATGAATCAGCCCATGACGTGAGACAAATGGTTCCTCGGCTCGAACCGGAACACTGTCATCCGACGGAAACGACCTCCTGCCGATCGTGGCGCAGGCTGCCGCAAAGGGGAGAAGACGTGAGAACGAAATTGATCGTGATGGCTCGCCATCAGCTGTTGCGTGAGGGGCTGGCCGCGTTGCTTGGGTCCCGCTCCGACATCGAGCTGCTCGCCGAAGCTGCTGACGGTCAGGAGGGCGTGCGAATGACCGCTCGTCTGATGCCGCAGGTCGTACTGATGGAGATGCAGATGCCGGGACTTCATGGCGTGGACGCGGCTCAGCGCATCTTGGCGACGTCATCGGACAGTCAGATCATCTGCCTCGCTGCCGAAGAGCCTTCCTGGATGCTGCGCAGAGCGCTGGAGGCCGGTGTGCGAGGCATCCTTGGAAAAAACTGCGGCTTGGAGGAGTTGCTACGCGCGATCACGGCGGTGACGAACCGCCAGCTTTATCTCAGCCCGTTACTGGCCGACGCGGCGATTGCTGCCTGCATCGACCGGCCGGGGCGCGCCGCCGCCACAGGCGTGTTCGTTCTTCTCACCTCGAAGGAACGGGAGATCGTGCAATTGCTTGCAGAAGGGCTCTCTACCAAGGAAGCCGCCCTGCATTTGGGACTGAGCTACAAAACTGTGGCGGCCCACCGGGAGCACGCCTCGGCCAAGCTGGGTGCGCGCGGAATTGCGGATATCACCCGCTATGCGATCCGAGAGGGGTTGGTGGTGCCGTAGTCGTGGGAATGTGATGTCGCGCCTTGCCGTGCGCGTTGCTTGGCATCTGCATCTGAAATGACTTCAGCCTCGACACCGTAGTGCGAGGCTGCCGACGAACAGTTGACGCGAACCTGAGGTTCGTGTCGAGCGCTGCGTCAATGTGTCAAGTGGACCTTGATCACTTCCCAGGATGCATCACCATAGCGCGAGCTCACTCCCTGCTTGAACTCTGCGACGCTGGCGTATCGATAGAGACCGCTCTCAATGTCGTAGAACAGCGGTTGCCCAGGGGTTCGAGTGTCAGCAGCCATCGCATGGCCTTCCCATTGACCATTGGGCAGTCGCTTCGTGTAGCCGAACCAGTAGACGCCAGGGGTGGTCGCCATGTAGTTGATCGCCTCGTCTCGGCTCTTGTCCTGGAGGACGTGCTCGGGATTCAGATCCAATCCCTGAAGAAGATTGATGTCGCTCTGGTGGCTGCCGTCCCACCGATATTTGACCTGAAGGATTCCGGATCGATTCTGGTCCGGCTTGGATGATGCAGCTGGTGTGCCTTGAAGTGTGCTCAATGTCCAAAGAGCGCTGGCTGCTGCGCACCATCCATAGCGGACCTCGATGGTATTGCCGCCTCCTTGGGTCTGCTTGGACCACTGATCATTCGCGGATTCGAAGACTTTGGCTTCGGGCATGTTGATCTCCGGTAGAAAGTTGATGGAATGCGGCGGTTTGATGTGGTGCCGCCAGGAAATGATCGAGTGCCAGAGAACGAATTGAAATCGGTCGAATGCCGTGATGCGTGTCATGAAAAGTCTCGGCTTTCTCCGAATCATTGAAGCCATTGCCATGAATTGATTGGATTGATTGATTACGAATGTTTAAGAAGTCTTCAGATCCATTGGATCCGACACTGCATAGCATTCACTCCGTCGAACGGCAAACGCAATACGGAGATCGACAGCGTTTTTCCTGACGACCGCACGGCCATCGAGTCGTGCGCAGGCCAACCTCTCAACCGTTCAGGAGAACACGATGCCGTCGACCATTCCTTACGACCCGACTCTCGCGCTCGGAAACCTGGTGACACAGGACCGGCTCGACTTGCTGGCTCAGATCGCGCAGAAACAGAGCCCGGCGGACGACGCAGAGGACCACCTCAATGACCTGTTGACGCTACGTCGCAGCTTCGACATGACCATTCAGGAGCTTATGGACATGAGCGTTGATACAGCGGATCTGGTGAAGCAGCGCGCCGAGATCAACAAGCAGCTTTCCACGGCCGCAGTGGAGTACAGCAAGGCCAAGATGCAGGCAGAACAGGAGATCCTGCCTCTCAAGCGTCAGATCAAGGCGGTCGGCTCTGGACCGGAAAGTCCGGTGGACTACAACCGCACCGAAATCAAGTCGCTGCCGCTCTCCGCCGATTCCATCAAGATGAACGTCCAGTACTTCGCCTATGACAGGAACTCCCAGAGTAGCCAGACTCATGCGATGACACTGGGCGCCTTTGTGAGCGAGGAGACCAAGGAATTGGGTGATTCGATCTCCAGCTCCGCTAGCTCGGCCGCGCAGAGTCAAGCGAGCAGCCAGCACCAACGCCACGAGATCGCGGGAACGTTGGTCATCAGCGCGACGTGTACCCACAAGAATGCGCAGGTCCTCGCGCCCTTTTACCTCGATGTGGACAAGGCCATCCGAGTCTGGAATGTCACCCACCCGGACCAGTTCATCGACACGTCCAACATGACTTCTCTGGCCGACATCGCAAAGCAGGCGGAGAAAGATGAAGCCAAGCGACTCACACTCTTGTCCGGCGCCGTCTATGGCTCCTGCTTCATCGGAATGGTGCATGTGCTTGATACCACGACCACGGAGTCCAGCGAGGCCATGTATTCGATGGCAGCGAAACTCCAGACTGCATTCAAGGTTGGAAGCTGGATCGCCAGCGAAAAAGGTGGTTTTGGCGTGGAGAGCAGCATCTCGAATGATGCGAAGAATCTTTTGAGCGCCCAGAACATCAGCTCCCATTGCACCCTTTACGCGATGGGATCCATCCCCTCGATCAAGTCGAACCAGGTGCAGATGAGCGTGAAGGGATTCGTGGACAGCGATGGCGCGAGCAGCATGGCAGCGCTGGCCAAGCTTCAGAACGCAACAGCCAGCGATCAGGATTCTGTTGACAACGCCGCCAATACAGCACGCACCGGTGGACAGCTCGCCGCGATGAAGAATGCGACCGTTACCGCGGCGCTTTCCGCGCTGGCGGACATCGACAAGTCTCAAAACAACATCATCGATACCAATTCCATGATGGTGGCTTTCGAGGACTACGTGAACAAGGCACTGAGCGGAGGCATTGGCGTACCGATCATGTATTACACCAAGCCCATCACTCGAGTGCAGCTCGCGCAGATGTGGGTGGCGAAGTACTTCCCAGGTCGTTTCCTGGCGATAGCCGGCGACGACACGACGCCAGCGCAGCCTGCAGCCGACAGCCCTGCACCTGCTCCGACGGGAGGCTGAAGCATACGTCCCGTAGAAGTGCGGCCCTTCGTGGCGCGCGCGCATCTGAGGCGCCATCCGAATGCGAAGAGGGAGAACGTCAATGCGTCGCTTTGAGTTGCAGGAAATCGAATGGATAGAGCGACTTGTGCTCGTGGCTCGCGCGGGCCCAATCCCGTCTGCGGATTTTCTCGCGCGGGTATTCTTCAGCCGGGCTGCGGGGCGCGCCCTGATTCTGCAGCCGACTGGCCGTTTTGGTTATTGCTATGTCCGGCCTGCGCGCCTGTCGATGGCCGGGGCGGCCCGGGAAGAGCAGCGGGCGCTGATGACTCTGTTGCTGTTGCTGGCTTGGCTAAGGCGGGAGAACTATCTGGCCGTGACGTACGACGATGGCGATCGACCTCCGCCGCTGGTGGTGGTCGGTGAATCGTTCGATGCCGTGCAGCCCGAGCGCTCTCGCCTGGTCCTCAACGCACAGGGCGAATACAGCGCCGATCCGCACCAGGTGCGAAACTCGAAAGGTGAGGTGATCTACGAAGGTGTGCGACTGGAAGGCGATGCCTTTGCCTTGGCGCTCGACTGGGCGCGCGGAACCTTGCATGCGTCCCGTGCGCTGGAAGAGCTCTTCGCCCGCGTGCGTCAGATCAATGAACCTGGGCAGATGCCTGTCGTTGTTCCGCCGGAAGTGCCGTCGGAAAGTCCGCGCACGCCACCACCCGGAAAGCCGGCGGCGGCATCACGTCAATCAACTCGACGATGGTCGGTGCTTGGCCTGCTGGAAGGGGGCAGGGCGCTGTGCGAAGGGGCGGGTGCTCTGTCCAGCGTCGCGCATGCTTTAGTTCATCTGCATATCGGCATCTGGGTTGTCGGACTTTTGAGCGCAACCCTTGCCGGCCTCCACCTGGGCGGGCTCCTGTCCTTCGACACCGCATGCCTGCGGGCGCACTGGCCTGTGCTGTCGAAAGTTGTAGCGACACAGCCTGCGAATGGGGCGTCCGAGCTGGCGATCGCGTCAGTTGCCGCGACCTCTGCCGCGTCTGCGGTGTCCGCAGCGGGCCCGAGTGACCCGGAGGTGGCGTCCCCACTACCGGCTCCCGTGCTGCCGCTGCACGGTGTGGATGTCTCAAAATGGAACGGCGACTGGGTGGATCATTTGACTGGACCTTTGTCGGGAATCAGTTTCGTCTTCGTGCGCGCCAGCGACGGATTGAGTCCAGACCCGACTTTTGATCGCCACTGGAGCGCCGTGCGACGTCATGGTTTGGTACGCGGCAGCTATCACTTTTTTCGTGTTGGCATTGATGTGGAACGTCAGATGCAGCTGTACCTGCACATGCTGGGGGGTACGGCTGACAAGAGCGACATAGCGCCGGTACTGGACTTCGAGGCCGACAGCTTTCCGGTGGGTGATCCGCCCACAAAGGAACAGGTGCAGGCCGAGTTGCTTCGAGCGCTGCAATTCCTCGAACGCAATGGGGGGCGAATCCCCTTGATCTACACCAACTTGGACGTCGGCACGCGTTGGCTTGACGACGATCGCTTTGCACGGTACCCGCTGTGGATCGCGGATTGGTCCGCACAGCACAAGCCACGTTTGCCTCCAACGTGGGCGAGACAAGGATTTCGCTTCTGGCAGCGCACCGACCACTACCAACTTCCGGAACAAGGACAATTGGCGATGGATCTAGACTGGTTCATTGGCGCGCGCGAAGACCTCCTGCGTTGAGTCTCCGAGTTCAGGCCGCCCGAGCCGGAGAGGGCATCGGTGTTGCAGGCATCGAGCTCAATACGCGTGTGGAGGGTGTCATCATCCAGCCACCGTGAACTCGAACACCACATTCGGCGCCTCATACCGATAGCCCAGCGTCCCGCCGTGCTCCTCGACGATGCGTCGCGTGATGTAGAGGCCGAGCCCCAGTCCGCTGCGATTCGGGGCGCCGCGCTCGAGGCCGCGCTTGAACGGCTCGAACAGCTCGGTCGCCACCACCGCCGGGATCTCGTCGGCCTCGTTGGCCACGCTGAACCGCTGGCCGCCATCGCCCGTCGGTTCGAGCGACACCGCCACCGGCCGTCCCGGCGCGCCGTAGTTGCGTGCGTTCGCGATGAGGTTGGACATCGCCTGCGCCAGCCGCACGGAGTCGCCGTTCACCATGGCCGGCCCCGCCGTACGGGCGACGATCTCGAAGCCCGGATGTCCCATCCGTACTTCCTCGACCAGGTCCAGCAGCAGCGCCTCCAGGTCCAGTGAGCGCAGCTCGGTGTGCAGCTGCATCCCGACTTCCGCCCGGCTGAAGTCCAGCACCTGCGTGATGAGCCGGTGCATCCGTCCGCTCGACGCGTCCAGCCGTGCGCCCAGCCGGCCCGTCTGCGCCGGATCGGGCTCGCGCTTGAGCACGCCCGCCACCATCTGGATCGCCTGCAGCGGATCGCGCAGGTCGTGACCGAGCATGGCCAGCAGATTGCGACGCGCCTGCTCCACCTCGGCATGCCGCGCCGCGGCCGTGCGCTGCAGCTCCAGCATCAACTGCTTGCCGAAACGCACATCCGTCTCCGTCCATGGCTCGGCGCAGTCCTTGACCTGCTCGCGCCACTCGGTGAACGAGCCGCGCGGCGTCAGCCGCGGACCGTTGGGGCCGCGCGCCACGACCTTGTCGGGCTGGCCGGCCCAGCGGACCGTCTCGCGCTGCTCCTTGCGCAGCGCGATCAGGCGGCCGCCGTTGCTGGCGTCAAAGGGGATGCACATCGCGCCGACCCATTGGCCGAGCAGCGGTCGCAATTCCTGCGGCCAGTCGTCGCTGCAGGACCGCAGGGCCGGCATGTCGCCGGTCCAGGGCACCGTCGCGATGGCCACCGCCAGTTCCTGCGGCAGGTCGCCGTCCGAGACCACCTTGCTCTGCTGCGCCAGCACCAGCGTGTCGGCGCGCAGCACCTCGCGCAGGCGCGGCGACTGGCCGAGCAGGGCGGTGATGGCGTCGTCCGCGATCGAGAGATCGCCCGCCAGTTCGCCGATCAGCGAGGCCGTGTCGGCCTGACGACGCGCAAACTCGCGCGCCTCGATCGTCGCGATCGCCGACGACAGGATGTTGGCCAGCACGTCGCAGTCCGAGCGCACCGGATACGGCACCTGCAGCGAGCTCATGTGGTGGCAGGCGATCAGGCCCCAGAGCTTGTCGTTGACGACGATGGAGACGCTCATCGACGCGCCCACGCCCATGTTGTGCAGGTACTCGACGTGGATGGGCGAGACGCTGCGCAGCACCGAGTGCGTCAGGTCCAGCGGCGGCGCGTCCGGATGGCCGACCAGCGCGACCGCGCGGTAGCTGACGTGCGGGATCAGCCGCAGCGTGTTGAGCAGGTAGAGCCGGCGCGCCTGCGCCGGGATGTCGCTGGCCGGATAACGCAGGCCGCGGTAGGAGGAGAGGGCGTCCGACTTGGCTTCCGCCTCGACCTCGCCGCTGTCGTCATGGCGGAAGCGGTAGGCCATCACCCGGTCGAAGCCGGTCCACGCGCGGATCGCGTCGACGGCGACCTGCAGCACGGCCTCCATCGATCCGGCGCGGCGCACGCGGTCGTAGACCCGCGCCTGCGAGCTGAGCGGCGCCAGCGGCTGGGTGCGGGGCTCGATCTCGATCAGCGTGTGGTGGTCGTGGACGTGGACGACGGCGTCATGCGGCCGTCCGCCGAGCTCGACCTCGCAGAAGGCCGGCATGCCGGGCGTCAGCGCGGCTTCGTCGGCGAGCAGGGTGAGCTCGCTGTGGACCGTGCCGGGCAGGGCCAGCTCTTGCCACGGAAGGCCCAGCGCCGGCTGGAAGCCGAGCAGCGCCGGCACGTTGTCGCTCCAGGCGGCGATGCGGCCCTCGCGCAGCGCGAGCAGCAGGCCGTGCGGCTGGATGGATCCGGGGATGTGGATGGGCTCGTCGGCGCAGGACTGCAGCGTCGGAAACGAAGGCTCGAGACGTTCCATGGGGACTGGGGGAAAGGGGTCCCGCACTGTACCTTCAGGGGGTTGTCGCCCGACCTCGCGCGGACCCGGGGATGGGGGTCTTGAAGGGGCCGTGGAGGGGCCTTGAAGGATTTCCGGCAGGGTCTCAGAGGGGCTGGGTCTGGCTGGGAGCGCGGATTGCCACTTGGTCCGTCCGGCGCCGAAGTTCCGCGCCCACCCCGGAACTCCGTTTCCCTGGAGGACAGGCGATGAAGCAATTCAGCATCTTCCTGAGCGCGTTCTGCGTGACCCTGCTTGCGGCCGCCGCCATCGCGCAGACGACCGAACCGCCGGTGTCGACCAACGCCAGCCGGCGCCAGTCCGGGACTGTGGGGCCTCCGCTGGATGCGGCCTCGATGAATCAGCCGGCGGCGTCGTCGACGCGTCCGGCTGCGCAGACGGTATCTCCGGCAGTGCCAGCGCCGGCCGCCACGCAGACGCCTGCTCCGGCGCCCGAGGTCGATTCTCCCGACACGTCGTCGCCTGTGACCACCGCGCCGGCTGAAACCGCCAAGCCCGCTACCGGCAGCCGCGCCAGCCGGCGGGCGAGCGGCCGCGTGACCGAGGCGGATGGTTCCTCTGGCGGACTTCCGGTCAGGCCGGACCGGAACTGATCGTCCATTGCGATTTCCAGCTTCTCCCAGTTTCGAGTGACGGCAGCCACCCGAGCCGCACATCGGCGACCGTTCGGCTGGAACTCTTATCGAGCTTTCCGTACTTAACGAACTTGTCCAGCCTGCCCCGGCGCAGGTAGTCTTTCGTTACGTCTCCGGAGCGCCCATGAAGCCGTCGTCAACACCTGTCCCTCCACGCCGTCGAACCAAGGTCGCCGCGGCGACGCGCCCGCGCGCGCCGTCGTCATACGTGTCGGTGGCAGAGACCAAGGCGCTGCTCGCCGCAAGCCAAGAGTGGCGACAGGCGCGACTCAATGCGGACGACATGTTGTCGACGGAGGAGGCCGCGGTTCTCGCAGGCACCTCACGGGTGACCATCAACGCCTGGATCGCGAAGGGGCGCGCCATCGGCCTGAGCCAGACGCGTCGAGGCTATCGCCTGCCACGTTGGCAGTTTGAACCAGCCCTCTGGGAGCTGCTGCCCGCACTTTCCAAGGCGCTGGGCGTCACCGGCGGCTGGGCGATCCTGAGCTTCCTCGAAACCCCCCTGGGTGGGCTCGAAGGAGTGACCCCCCGACAAGCCATCGAACAAGGACGCTCGGAGCGAGTACTGGAGTTGGCCGACTCAGCCTTTCTCCAGCAATGAAGCTTTCCGATCTCGAGTTCCAGGAACTGCGCGGCTTCATGGAGCCTTCTGAAGCCGATTCGGAGGTCGAGATGTTGAGGAGCAAGACCCGGCCCCTGCGTGACAACCCTGAGGCGGCAATCCCCCCAGAGGGTGTGGCGGATCCCGCCCAGGTCGGTGAAGCCCCCATCGACCAACCCCTAGAAGCACTGACACAATCCCCTCCAAAATTCTGAGAGGGAGGGAAGCATGTCAGTTTCCACCGAAGACCGTTTCGCGCCGCCCCAGGCCGTGGTGGCCGACGTGGCGACGTCGGAGTCCGGTGACGTCCTGGCCGGGCGTGGCACCCGTCTCGCTGCCGCGCTGCTGGATGCCCTGATCCTCTGGACGTTGATGACCGCAGTCCTGAAGCTGATCCCCGCGGCGGACGAACTGTTCAAGAACTTCGACAGCATGTCTCTTACGGCGTTCAACCTGCCGTCCGTGATCATCGGCGTGCCACTTTTCCTGATCGTGCAAGCGTGGCCCCTGCTCAAGCGCGGCCAGACCGTCGGGAAGATGATCTGCCGGGTGCGTATCGTGCGCTCCGACGGATCGACGCCGGACGCCTGGCGCCTGCTCGGCCTTCGCTACGGGGTCGGGATCCTGATGAACTGTTTCGCCGCCAGCGCGGCGATCTATTCGCTCCTCGACTGCCTGCTCATCTTCCGCGAGTCGCGCCAGTGCCTGCATGACACGATCGCCGACACGAAGGTGATCAAGCTCTGAGCTCGCATCCCGCCACGCCCGCGCCGCGCATCGACACGCTGTCGCCGGCCGAGACCCCGGAAGGCATCGTCCTGTCCCTGCGGCCCGCCGGGCTCGTGTCACGGACCATGGCCTTCCTGCTTGACCTGTTCATCCGGCTCATCCTCGACCTGGTCCTGGTGATGTCGCTGGGCGCCTTCGGCGGCCTGGGCGGCCTGGGCTTCGGCCTGATGCTGATCGGGATGTTCCTCATCGAGTGGCTGTACCCGATCGCCTTCGAACTGGGCCGCTCCGGCGCCACGCCCGGCAAGCAGGCGGTGGGCCTGCGCGTCGTCATGGACACCGGACTGCCCGTCACCCCGGCGGCCTCGGTGACCCGCAACCTGCTGCGGGTCGCGGACTTCCTGCCGCTGGCCTATGCCTTCGGCATCGTGACCATGCTGCTGAACCGTGATTGCAAGCGCCTGGGCGACCTGGCCGCCGGCACGCTCGTCGTGTACGCCCAGCCCGTGGTCCTGCACGACGCGCCGCCCGATGCGCCCCCGCTCGCGCCGGCGCGCCCGCTGAGCCAGGGCGAGCAGGCCGCCATCCGGTCCTGGGCCGGTCGCGCGAAACGGCTGACGCCGGAACGCTTCGAGGAACTGGCGAAGCTGGCCGCGCCCGCGCTGCCGGCGGAGGTGCCGGGCGAGAAGCCGCGCGGCGCGTCCGAGCGCCTGCTCGGCGTGGCGCAATGGTTGATGGGGAAACGCACATGACCCCGATGCATTTCGAGGCGACCTACGGCCCGCTGTGGGAGGCCTTCGCCGCGGAACTCGCGCTCGCGAAGCTGGGCAAGAGCGCCGACGGCGCGCTGCTCGCGTCGCAGTACCGCCGCGTCTGCGAGCACCTCGCGCTGGCGCAGTCGCGCGCCTATCCGATCCACCTGGTGGCGCGGCTGGAAGCGCTGACGCAGGACGCGCACCAGCTCATCTACCGCCGCCAGGACTACGGCCTGCGGCAGCTCTCGCGCCTGCTGCGCGCCGATCTGCCGCGCGCCGTGCGCGCGCAAGGGCGCTTCGTGCTGGCGGCGCTGCTGCTGTTCGCCGTGCCGCTGGTCGCGGCCTTCCTGCTCGCCTGGTCCGGTCCGGACTTCGCGCTGCGGATGCTGGACGCGAGCCAGCTGCGCGACTTCGAGGCCATGTACGGCGACGGCAAGAACGTGCTCGGCCGCCTGCGCGAGGCCGGCGACGACTGGCAGATGTTCGGCGTCTACATCTTCCACAACGTCGGCATCGGCTTCCGCTGCTTCGGCGCCGGCATCCTGGCGGGCGTGGGCAGCGCCTTCATGCTGCTCTACAACGGGCTGGTGATCGGTGCGGTCGCCGGGCATCTGACGCGCGTCGGACTCGGCCACAACTTCTGGCCCTTCGTGGCCACGCACTCGGCCTTCGAACTGACCGGCATCGTGCTCTGCGGCGCGGCGGGATTGCGCATGGGCCTGGGCTGGCTGGCGCCCGGACGCCTGGGCCGCATCGAGGCGCTGGCCGCGTCCGCGCGCGCCGCCGTGCCCATCGTCTACGCGGCCTTCTTCCTGCTGCTGGTCGCCGCCGCCTTCGAGGCCTTCTGGTCCTCCGCGGCCTGGGTCGCCCCGAACGTCAAGTACGGCGTGGCCGCCGTGTGCTGGGCGCTGGTGGTGGCGTGGCTGGGCCTGATGGGCAGACATACGGGCCGGGAGACCAACCATGCGCGTTGACGGCCTGGCCATCGTCCTGCGTCCGCGCAGCCAGGGGGAAGCCTGCGACCTCGGGCTGGCGCTGGTGCGTTCGCAGGCGGCGTCGATCTGGCGCTGCTTCACGCTGCTGCTGCTGGTCGTCGCGGTGCTCGCGATGTGCACGGTGGAGCTCGGCGGCATCGTGCCCATCCTGATCCTCTTCTGGCTCAAGCCCTGGCTGGACCGCAGCCTGCTGTTCGTGATGTCGCGCGCCGTCTTCGGCGAGGCGACGCGCTGGAGCGACCTGTGGCGCGCCCGGCGCCAGGTCTTCGGCGGACAGTTCCTGCGCACGCTGCTGTGGCGGCGCTTCTCGCCGTGGCGCGCGTACACGCAGCCCGTCGAGCAGCTCGAAGGCCAGCGCGGCGCCGCGCGGCGCAAGCGCGTCAAGCTGATGCTCAACGACAACCGCGGCGCGGCCACGGCGCTGCAGGTCACCTTCGCGCATGCGGAAGCCGTGCTCGGCTACGCGCTGATCGCGCTGGTCTGGTGGTTCGCGCCGGAGAACCGCAACGCCGGCGTGTGGGACTGGTTCTTCCATCCCGACGCGCACGCGGCCGGACAGCTGGGGCTGGACATCGCGACCGCCTCGGCCTACGCGCTGGTGGTGCTGTTCCTGGAGCCGTTCTACGTCGCGGCGGGTTTCGCCATGTACCTGAACCGCCGCGTGGTCCTCGAGGCCTGGGACATCGAGCAGGAGTTCCGCCGTGCGTTCACCTGAACCGTTGCGTGAGCCGCTGCGGGATGGGCTGCATGCGCTGCCGCTGACGCTGCTGCATGCGCTGCTGCTGGCCGTTGCGATGCTGGCATGCGCGGGCGTGCGGGCGCAGCCGTCTGCTTCTGAGTCTGCCTCTGCCTCTGCCTCTGCGCCGGTCGTCGCTCCCGTGCCGGTGAAGGTCGCCGCCTCGGCGATCGACGCCGACGCCGTGTGGACCGCCGAAGGCGAGGTCCGCGCCGATCCGCTGTGGGCCGGCGACGAGAAAAAGAAGGTCCTGCGCTTCAAGAAGAAGTCCAAGGACCAGGAGCCGGAGAAGAAGGCCCAGACGCCTGACGACAGTCTCTGGTGGATCGAGCTGTTCAAGAACCTCTCGTCGGGCCTGCGCGTGGCGCTGTGGCTGATAGTCGCCGCGGCGCTGATCTGGGTGCTGCTGCGCCTGCGGGACTGGCTCAAGGGACAGGAGGGCGGACGCGCGCTGAAGGCCGCGCCGCCGACGCACGTGGGCTCGCTGGACATCCGCCCCGAGAGCCTGCCCGACGACATCGGCGCCGCGGCGCGCGCGCTCTGGCAGCGCGGCGAGCAGCGCGCCGCGCTGTCCTTGCTGTACCGCGGCGCGCTCTCGCGGCTGGTGCACGGGCACGGCGTGCCGATCCGCTCGGCCAGCACCGAGCGCGAATGCCTGGTCCTGGCCGCGGCGCGGGTGTCGCCCGCCTCGCTGGACTTCCTGTCGCGCCTGGTCTCGGGCTGGCAGACGGTGGCCTATGCGCAGCGCGAGCTGCCCGCCGATCGCTTCGAGGCGCTGTGCGCCGACTTCGACGCGCGGATGGCGCAGGGGAGCGCGACATGACGCGTGAACGCCTGTTCCTGCTGCTGGCCGCGCTGGTGCTGATCGCCGGCGGCTGGTGGCTGTCCGACAACACCGAGTGGGTGGAAGAGGACGTGCCCCGGCCGGCCACCGGCGAGGCCCGCGACAACCCGGTCTACGCGTTCGAGCAGATCATGCGCAAGCTCGGCATGCACGCGGAGCACCATGAGCAGCTCGACCGCATGCCGCCGGAAGGCGCGCGGCTGGTACTGCTGTCGCCCAACTGGGAGCTGGTGCCCGAACGCGCCGCGCAGCTGCGCGCGTGGGTCGAGCGTGGCGGTCACCTGGTGCTGTTGCAGGGCGCGGACTGGGACGACACGCGGCTCGAGAGTTGGGTGCCGGTCTTTGCCTTCGACATCAGCGAGAAGGTCAGACGTCAGGGCGAGCAGGCCCGCGCCGCCGCCGCGGCCCGCGCGGCCAAGCCGACCCCGGCACCCGGGCACGGGGCTTCGGCGGCTGGAGGCGGGAACCACAAGGACGACGAAGACGAAGACGAGAACCGCGACGAGGCGGACTCCGAGCCGCCGGTCTTCGGCGACATCGACTCGCTGGATCTCTGCCACTCGTTCAACTGGAACAAGCGGCTGCGCGTCAAGCCGGGTCGCGAGGCGGTCTGGACGCTCACGCAGGAACACGGTCAGCAACTGATCCGCGTGATCCAGGGCCGCGGCAGCGTGACCGTGCTCAACGCCAGTCCGTGGCTCTTCCAGCGCCAGTCGCCTTTGGGCTGCGACAACGCGCTGCTGCTGGCCGCCACCGTGCAGGCCGACCCCGGCGCCACCGTCTGGATCTATCTGAACGAGAAGCGCGAGGCCCTGACGCCCTGGCTGTGGCATTCCGGGTGGATCGCCATCGTGCTGGGCGCGCTGGCGCTGGCGGCCGCGCTGTGGCGCGCCGCGGTGCGCTTCGGTCCGCGCCTGGCCGCGCCGCCGCGCTTGCGCCGCTCGATCTCGGAGCAGGTGCGCGGGATGGGCGCCTACCTCCATCGCCATGGCCGCGACGCCTTGCTCGCCGCGCAGCAGCGGGCGCTCGACGACGCGGCGATCCGCCATGTGCGCGGTTATGCCCGCCTGCCGATGGCCGACCGCGCGCATGCCGTCGCGACCGCGACCGGCGTGGCCCGGGACGACCTGTACGCGGCGATGGCCTCGAAGTTCTGCACCCGGGCGGAGCTGCCCGGGCGCCTGCATCTGCTGGAGACCGCGCGGCGGCTCCTGCTGAGCCCTGCGCACAAGCATCCGCATCCGAACTTGCACCGCCCCCACGACGAAAGACCTTCGCAATGATCAAGCCCGAGGAACTCAAGCTCGCCGCGCACTGGCTGCAGGTGCTGCGCCAAGAAGTCGGCAAGGCCGTGGTCGGCCAGCCGGAGGCGGTGGAGCAGATGCTCGTCGCCGTCGTGGCCTCCGGCCACGTGCTGGTCGAAGGCGTGCCCGGACTGGGCAAGACGCTGCTGGCGCGCACGCTGGCGCAGGCCCTGCAGCTGAAGTACGCGCGGGTGCAGTTCACGCCGGACCTGATGCCGGCGGACGTCATCGGCCACAGCGTGCTGGACGACACCGGCGCCGGCCTGGGACAGCTGCGCGTGCGCAAGGGCCCCGTGTTCACCCACCTGCTGCTGGCCGATGAAATCAACCGCGCGCCGGCCAAGACACAGAGCGCGCTGCTGGAAGTGATGCAGGAGTACCAAGCCACGCTGGAAGGCGAAAGCCTGGCGCTGCCGCGGCCCTTCATCGTGATGGCCACGCAGAACCCGGTGGACACCGAGGGCACCTATCCGCTGCCCGAGGCGCAGCTCGACCGCTTCCTGCTGCAGATCCGCATCGGCTATCCGACGCATGACGAGGAGACGGCCATCGTGCAGCTGGTGACGGCCGACCGCGCCGGTCACGAGCTGCCGCTGGAGGCCGTGCAGCCGGTGCTCGACGACGTGCAGGTGCTGGAGCTCCAGCGCCTGGCGAGCCACGTGCACGTGGACGCGAAGGTCATCGACTACGCGGTGCGCGTGGTGCGGGTGACGCGCAACTGGCCGGGTCTGGAGTTCGGCGCGGGACCGCGTGCGAGCGTGGCGCTGATCCGCGCCGCGCGGGCCGTGGCGCTGATCGAGGGCCGCGACTTCGCGACCCCGGACGACGTCGCCAGGCAGGCGCTGGCGGTGCTGCGCCATCGCGTGACGATGGCGCCGGACGCGCAGATCGAAGGACGCGACCTCGACGAGATCCTGGCCGCCGCGCTGGAGAGCGTGGAGGCGCCGCGGCTCTGATGAACACCTTGCGTCGCGTCGTCCTGCCCACCCGGGCCAGCATCGTGGTGCTGGCCGGCCTGGCCCTGGCCGCCGCCGTCGCGCTGGCGGCGGGGGCGCCGCTGGCGTTCGTGGCGCCGGCGGGCGGCGCGCTGTCGGGCGTGCTGCTGATCGTGGCCGGCGTCGACCTGTGGCGCAGCCTGCGCCTGTGGCGCCGCAGCGGCGTGCGCATCGAGCGCCGCCTGCCGGCCGCCTTCGCCATCGGCGCGTCGACCGAGCTGACGCTGGACCTCGTCAACGCCAGCGAGCAGGCGTGGCGGATGAAGGTCTTCGATGAGCTCGATCCGCTCTTCGATTTCGAGGGCCTGCCGCGGTCGCTGGAACTCGCGGCGCAGAGCCGCAGCCGCGTGAGCTTCCGCGTCAAGGCGCGCCAGCGCGGCGTCGCGCGGCTGGGCCGCACGCAACTGCTGTGGCGCACGCGCGCGGGCTGCTTCGAGGTGCGCGACCTCGTCGGCGACACCAGCGACCTGCGCGTCTATCCGAACTTCGCGGCGCTGGCGCGGTATGCCTGGCTGTCCGGTGACCGGCGGCTGGCGCAGATCGGCATCAAGACCTTCGTGCAGCGGGGGCAGGGCACGGACTTCCGCCAGCTCGCCGAATACAAGCGCGGCGATCCGCTGCGGCACCTGGACGTGAAGGCCTCGCTGCGGCATCGCAAGCCGGTGGTGCGCGAGTTCCAGGACGAGCGCGACCAGTGCGTGATGTTCCTGCTCGACTGCGGGCGTCGCATGCGCGCGGACGAGCAGTCGGCCGGCGTGGGCGAGACCAGCCACTTCGACGACGCGCTGGACGCGCTGATGCTGCTGGCCTACGTCGCGCTGTCGGAGGGCGACGAGGTCGGCGCGATGACCTTCGGCAACGAGGCCGGCCAGAGCCGGGACTGCGCGCCGCGCAAGGGCATGGGCACGCTCAACGTGCTGATGAACAAGATGCACGACCTGCAGCCGGGCGGGCACCATTCGGACTACCCGGCCGCGGCGCAGACGCTGTCGCACCGGCTGCGCCGGCGCTCGCTGGTCATCGTGCTGACCAACTTCCGGGACGAGGACTCGCCCGAGCTGCAGCCTGCGCTGCGCCTGCTGCGCCGCCGGCATCTCGTGCTGCTGGCCAGCCTGCGCGAGACGGCGCTGGGCCGCATCGCCGGGCAGCCGATCGCGGGGCCGGAGGACGCCGTCGCGGTCGCCAGCGCGCACCTGCTGTCCCAGGCCCGCCACGACGCCTTCGCCCGCGTGGTCGATCACGACCGGCTGTCCATCGACGTCGAGCCGCGCCAGCTCGCGTCCACGCTGGTCAACCGGTACCACGAGGTCAAGCGGGCGGGGCTGCTCTGAACACATCCATTTCATCGACGGAGGGAAACCATGACTGAACAGACCTTGAATCAATACGCGGCGCCGCGGGCGCATGTGGCCGACGTGGCCCAGTCCGAGGGGCCGGGGGAGCTCAAGCTCTTCTCGTCCCAGGGCCGCATCGGCCGGCTGCGTTACCTGGCGTATGCGACGGGCGCCTCGCTGATCCATTACGTGGTGTCGCTGGGCCTGCTGTTCGCGCTGGCGAGCAGCATGGTGGCGGTGAGCGTGGGCACCATCGCGCTCTTCGCGGTCGCGATCTGGTTCAGCGTCATCACGGGCATCAAGCGCTGTCACGACCTGGACATCAGCGGCTGGTGGACGGTCACGCTCATCATCCCGCTGATCGCGCTGGTGTGGATCTTCGTGCCCGGCAGCAAGGGCGCCAACCGCTTCGGCCCGCCGCCGCCGGCCAACAACTGGGGCGTGCGCATCCTGGGTCTGGCGCTGCCGGTGATCGCCATGATCGGCGTCGTCGCGGCGATCGCGCTGCCGGCGTACAAGGGCTACACCGACCGGGCGCGCGCGGCGCAGGCGGCGCAGCAGGTGCAGCCTGCCCAGCAGCCCTGATCGGCGGGCCGCGCGCTCACTTCTGCTTGCGCACCGCACGCACCCAGGTGCGGAAGAAGGCGCGGCGGCCCGCCATCGGCTGAGGCGATTGCTTGGCCAGCAGCTTGTCGCTCATGGTCCGCTTCAAGAGCGGCATCCCCTCGTGTTTCGTCGTCACGTTGCGCGACGGGTCTGAGGTCAGGTAGTCCTGCTCGGGCAACTGACGTCGGAGGCCGGGGATGCTCGCTTGTCCGAAGTGGTCCTCGCCGCCGATGTCGGCCAGTTCGTCGGGGTTCAGAAGTCGAGACCCGGGATCGAGCGCCACGAGCTTGACCCGATCCAGCTTCGCGTGCGGATCGTCGGTGGAGCTCAGGATCTTCTGCCAGAGATTGTCCGTGTCGGTGTTCTGCGAGCGTGAGTCCTCCAGGTAGTAGCCGATCTCCTTGCGCCAGAAGGAGAACGACGCCTTTCGCTTTTCGAAGGCATCCAGGTATGCCTTGAAGTCCACGGCGAAGTGCTGCTGCAGATAGCTGCGGACCTGAGCCGCGGTCGCCGCGCGGTGCTCCGTGGTCGGGGACTTGTGGTGGACCGCCTCGTCCACAAAGGCCACCACGCCCTTGGGCATCACCTCCGCGATCTCGACCTTGTCGGTCCGGCCCAGGCGCTCGCGGGTGACCTTCAGGTCTTTGCGGAACTCCAAGGGCATCGTTTCCTCCAGGTCCCGGTCGTGTTCCTCGGACGTGGGTGGATTGACGATGTATTCAGGGCCGGCGATCGGTTCTTCGTTCAGGAAATTGAGATTGACGAACAGCGTCTGCCCCAAGGTGTCCTTGTGGAACTGGCGTGCATTCGGATCGCGCTGACGGTAGTAGTGGACCTCGACGACGACCTTGAACTCGTCGTCGATGAGTCCGCTGGTCCTGAGGTACGCGAGTTGCCCGGCCTGCTCCATCGTTTTCAGGGTGTTTCTGACGATCATGGCGCGGAGTTCCGGGTCGTCGCCGGTGAGCCTCAGGTGGCGGTTGCTCACGGCGCCATCGTCGAGTTCCACGAGCTGCGACCGCTTGATCAGGGTCTCGACATCGGCGTCCGGTTTGTCGTGCAACACGATGCCCCCCAGGCCGTTGATGCCGAAGGTGAGCTTGCTGCTCTCCTGGTCGCTCCCCGCCTCGAGCGTGATCTTCCTTTCAAGCCGCTCGACGATCTGATCCTGCACCTCGACGTCCGGGCCGGGAAAGACCTGCGGCTTGGCCATCGCGGTCAGCAGTTCGGCGGAGTCTTCGTTGCGCTGCACCGTGGCGCCGGGCGGGGTCGCGGTCGTCGTCTGGGCGCGCCTGTACTGGCGGGTCGGCCCGAAGGTGGCGGTGATGAGCCGTCGCTGCGCCGCCGCGTGCGGCGATGCATCGTGGCTCGACGCGTTGTCGCGCGTCCGGGCAGCGGATTCGGTTCGATCGGCTGCGGGAATGGCCTCGCATTGCGCGGCGGTGGCCGGCCGGGATCGGTCTTTCATCGGGGGACTCCTGCGGATGCCGTCGGTGCATGCGTCCGGCCGCTGTTCACGCCTCTTTCAGTGGCTGAGCGTAGGCTCAGGGTCTGGCGGGGCAAATCAGCAAAAGTCGGATTTCATGCGATGGTGGTGCGCGACCTCCGTACGGGGCATGCCGGGATTCCCCGCAGTCGGTCAACGACGGGCAGGGCGCGCCCGTTGTCCATTCCAGGTTGACCTGTCCCGCGAGCGGGACCTCCGCGGGAGCATGAAATGACAAGATCCGATCGACACGGCTGGGCCCTCCGGGCCCTGGCCGCGGGCGCGCTGCTGGTCGCCGGGAGCGCGACCCAGGCCCAATCGCTGCGCTGCACCGAGGGCGGCGTGCGTGAGGGCGACTCCAAGGTCTTCCTGTTGCGCGCCTGCGGACAGCCCGCCATCGCCGATTCCTACTGCGCACGGGTGTTGACGAACGCGCCGCCGCCCGTCCCGTATTTCCAGGGCCAGACGCTGGTGCAGCCGGTCCCGCAGGTGCAATGCGTGATGACGGACGAGTGGCTCTACGAGCGCGGCGAGGGCTACCTGCCCGCCGTGATCCGGCTCCGCGAGGGGCGGATCATCTCGATCCGCTTCGGCGAGCAGGGCAAGTCGGAGCCGCGCTGACGGCGTGATCAGCCGGGCGTCCTGTCACGACGCGTCCTCCGCCAGCGCGAGAGGCCTGCCAGCAGCGCGACGCCGGCCAGCATCGACGCATAGGTGGCGGGTTCCGGCACGACGACGGACATCGCCCAGACGCCGGGGGAGGTGATCAATCCGCCGTATTCGGCATAGGCGGTTTCATAGCCGCCATCGAGCATGTCGCGACCCCGCGACGTCGACAGCGTGAGCCAGCCCATGCGTCCGGTGGGATAGAAGGTCTGGGTGCCGATCGACAGGTCCCAGCTGGTGGGCTGGTTCAGGAAGTTGAAGTCGGACATCGTGAGGCTGCCCGAGTAGCTCGGACTGGGGCAGCTGCCGCCGCCGCAGTCGATCGGGGGCGGGAAGGGATAGCTCAGCGTGGCGTGGGGACCGAAGGGGTCCGGGCTGGTCATCGAGATGCTGAAGCTGAGCACGTCCGCCAGCGTCACGGTGCTGCCCAGCGGGGCGTTCGTGGTGACGACGGCGTTGATGGACACCAGGCTGAACGTGCGCCCGCCGTTCGGATCGCCGATCGGCGCCCAGGGGTCCTCGTAGGTCCTCGTGAAGAGGTTGCCGGTGTAGGTGTACTGGTAGTACTCGGCGGCGGCCGGGGCCGACGCCAGCGTGAGCAGCGCGGCGACGCCCAGGGCGGCGGCGAGCGGGACCTTCGCCATCGGGATGAGGCGCATGGGGTTCTCCTTGAATGTCATCTCGGTCTCGGGGACCGATGCAACACTAGTCCTGCGCGGGGCTGCGACGCCGCGGCGACGCCCCTCGATTCATGGACGCCGGAACCCGGCGGAGGCGTCCGGCGTCATCCAAAAACGGGGCAGGGCGGGCATGGCGCGTGCCGGGCCCGGCGCTGGACCGCGCGGAGCGCCTTGCCCGGCCTCTTTGCGCCGCCCTGCGAGGCCGCCGTCTGACCCCGATGGGGCATGCGTGGCGCGGCGTGTGCGGCTACCCTGTGGGCCCACGAATTTCAACCGTCGCAAGCCCGCCATGACCACCGACCACTGCCACCAGCTCCGCACAAGCCTGCTCGACCTCCACCGCGCGCTGGTCGAGCTGGAGCGCGGCGATTACCAGAAGGCCCACGGCCCGCAGAGCGCGGGCGAGTTCCTCCAGGTCATGGCCTTCGGCGAGGAGATGAAGTGGCTGGAGCCGCTGAGCCGGCTGATCACGATGCTGGACGAGGCGATCGAAGGCGCCGCGGATGCGACGCAGACGCCGCTGCCGGTGGCGCAGCGCCTGCGCGGCTTGCTCAGCCTGGACCGCGATAGCGCGGATCCGTTCATGAAGCGGTATGCGGAGCGATTCGACCAATCGCCGGAGCTGGTGAATGCGCATGCGGGCACGATCGCGGCGTTGAAGGCGATGGGGACGGTGTCGCCGCAGGCGTGAGTGTCACGCCCTGGGCGACCGATCGGCTGAGCGCGCTCAGGCAGGGCTCGCGATGAGCGGATGCAAGGGTGACGCATCGCGACACCGTCAGACGATTCCCACCCCGGCGGCGTCACCCGACTCGCCGTCCCCCGCCTCGCTCTGCAAGAACGCGATCCAATGGTTGGACAGGGTGCTACGGTCTGCCGGGCCGTGGCGCACCGTCACTCCAGCCGTGCCGAAGGGCACGCCGGTGGCATCGATTCGCTGCAGGATGTCGTCAATGGCGCCCTGATACTTCGCAGCGATGCGTTGTCGGCCTGCGTCTGCGGTCAACTCGTCGGCCGCGATCTTCCGTTTCTGATCCGCGATGTCTTCGGCAAGTTGCTCTGTTTTCGTTTTGGACCCGCGCACAGCGTTGAACACTTCCACCACCAACCATTCCTGAGGCAGCTCGGCCAACCGCTTCTCCATGTCGTGCAAGGTCAGCGTCAGGATGCGCGCGCTCAGATCAGCGTGCCAGGCTTCCGAGGCCTTGAATTCATCGTCCTTGCGCTTGACGAGGTCGCGGTAGTCCTGCTCGAGTGCCCGGTAGTTGGCCAAGGCGGCATCGCTTCCCACAGAACGATCCACACCGGGAGCGGTGCTGTTGGCGCCGCCGGCCACCACGTTGCCCTTCATGCCCGCGACGACCGCCTGGTAGCCGAACAGATTGTCGGAGACCTCCGCCACCAGACTGCTCGAGAACCACGTGGAGTCACCTGCCTTGCAGGAACTGAGAACGATCTCGCCGTTGTACGGCTTGGACAGGCCCCAACGCGTCTTCAATCCGGAGGCGATCTCGGCACCCGAATATCCATTGAGGGTGCCCACGTTGCCGTGACCCGTGACGATCAGACGCTCGGGCGCCTGCAGGGCCGCGATAGATCCTCCCGTCGCGAACTCGGCGCGCACGGTGCCTGCATCGGGTCCGAGCGACGAGTCCTGCGCGAATTTGTCCACCTCCGCCTGGTCCTTCTGTCGTGCGGTGTCGTCGGCCGGGCGTCGGTGATAGACCGGGATCACGGCGCGCTGTACCGGCGGGCCGGACGGCCGCGTCGTGGTCACGAGGGCCCGCGGAGGCTCTCCTGTTTCCGCTGCGACGGGACTATGCCGCTGCGCGCCACCGACGGTGGCTGAGAGGAGCCGACGCTGCGCCTGCATGCGCGGCGAACGGTCGACGACTGCCTGCAACGTGTCGCGTCGTGACTGGCCGGGAGACAACGCCTGGACTCCCTGCGTGTCACGCAACGCGGACGGCACGCAAAGTGGCGTATCGGTGGCCCTGTCGTGGCTCTTCATGAAGGCGGTCATAGGTGCTGTTCTCCCCTTCGGCAGAGACGTCCGTCCCGCGTTCCACGCTAGTACGGGTGCTTGCCTCGCACCATCCGTCGATTGCGGAGATCGATCCTCCGAATTCCTGATGGGCGCTGGCGCAGGCGAATGGCCGGGGAACGCCGCATGCCGTGATCGGGGAGGGCTGCCTCCCATCTCCATCCGACCAAGAAGCGCGACTTTCCCGTCGAGCACATCCGCAGCCGCTATCTGGAGCCCGGCACGATCGTGCCGGTGAATGCGCATGCGGGCACGATCGCGGCGTTGAAGGCGATGGGGACGGTGTCGCCGGGCTGAGCGCTTCTCCGCGGTGATCATTC
Organism: Mitsuaria sp. 7; assembly: GCF_001653795.1. Lineage (NCBI taxonomy): Bacteria > Pseudomonadati > Pseudomonadota > Betaproteobacteria > Burkholderiales > Sphaerotilaceae > Roseateles > Mitsuaria sp. 7. Next base: position 2,055,930 of record NZ_CP011514.1, on the reverse strand, counting down.
GCGGAGGCTATGCTTGCCGCCCATGACGATGACGCTCTCGTTGAATGGGCAGGACTTGGATGTTGATGCGATCGAGCAGCTCACACAGCAGCTCGATGGCGTCCCCACGCGGGAATGGCTCGAACTGTGGATCAATGTCGAGGACGGCCCATCGCTCTGCATGCTGAAGGGCGGGCGCGCGGCGTTCCTGATGTTCCTGCGATTTCCGGGCGATGACGGGTTCGTTTCCGGAGGGGATGCTGGCGCCGAAGGCACCGCCCAATTCCGTCTCGGCAACGGTCAGGTGGACGAGTACCCGCGCGCCTGGTGCATCGATGTCGACCTGTGTTGCAAGGCCGTCGCGCAGTTCTTCGTCAACGGTGGGGAACGCCCGGATCTGATCGCGTGGCGCCGCGACGACGGCGATACGTCAGTTGACGCGAGCCGTGCTGCTTGAGGAGCGGCGGTCGACATGCCCAGGACTACCCTGTGCGGGATCCAGGACAACCCCTGTGAGCCGGACAAGACATGACAACGACTGACCCCATGATGATCAATTGCGGCTCGCATGGGGACCGCATCTCCGCCGTCGTCTGCGGACACCTGCTGCCGTCAGGCTCGGCGCCGGCTGGCTTCATCGAGAACAGCAGCGATCCGCACGATTTCCAGGCCTGGTGCCACGCCTGCGAGGAGAAGTTCGAGCAGGAAGACGGCATGACCGACGCCTTCAAGGCGTTCAATCGGATGGCGATCGTGTGCGTGGCCTGCTACGAGGAAGCGTGAAACGAGAAACGACGCCGACGGACGTGAACTGACCACCCCATGCGAATCTATCTGGATGATGAACGGACCACCCCCGAAGGCTGGACGCGCGCGTACTGGCCAGACGAGGTCATCAAGCTGCTGAAGGCCGGCGGCGTCGAGGAAATCAGCCTCGATCACGACCTGGGCGATGACGAACGCGGGACCGGGTACGACGTGGTGCTGTGGGTCGAGGAGGCCGTGGCGCTTCACGGCTTCGTCCCGCCGCGGATGCGGGTGCATTCCGCCAATTCGTCGGCTCGCGAGAAGATGGAAGCGGGGATCCGGTCCATCGAGCGACTGAGCGCAGAGAAGTCGAAGCCATGAGCCGACAAGTCCGGGCGCCCCGTCTGCCGTGATCGATCTCCCCGGAGATCTTTCATGACCATGCGTAATCCCCGTCCCGTCAAGAAGCGCGACTTCCCCGTCGAGCACATCCGCCGTTATCTGGAGCCCGGCCCGATCGTCCTGGTCAGCTCGCACTGGCGCGGCCGGGACAACGTGATGACGATGGGCTGGCACCTGGTCATGGAGTTCTCGCCGTCGCTGATCGGCTGCGTGATCTCGTCGGCGAATCACAGCCACGACATGATCCGGCGCAGCCGTGAATGCGTGATCAACCTGCCGACCACCGCGCTGACCGATACCGTCGTGCGCATCGGCAATTGCAGCGGCGCGGAAGTCGACAAGTTCGAGGCGTTCGGCTTGACGAAGCAGCCCGCTGCCCAAGTCCAGGCGCCGCTGATCGGCGAGTGCCACGCGAGCTTTGAATGCCGCCTACATGACACCCGGATGATCAAGCGCTATGACCTGTTCGTCTTCGAAGTCTTGAAGGCCCACGTGGCGGCACGGCCAAAGCATCCCGAGACGCTGCACTACACCGGGGACGGCACGTTCGTCGTCGCGGGTGAGGTGATCAGCCGTCGGTCGCTGTTCCGGCCGGGCATGCTGTAAGTCGACGCGGGATCGTTCCGCATCGCGCCACTTCATGCTGACCTCACCGATGCCACGGAGACTCCGCGTCTTCCTTTGCATCGGTGAGTCCAATGAGGTTTGCGTTTCCTGTCGTGGGTGGTTTGAGTGCTCTGCTCGTCGTCCTGCTGCTCCATCGCGGCTGTCAACTCGCCGAAGCGGACTGGTACCGCAGTTGCATGCCCGCGTCGCTGGAGGCGGGCGAGGTCGTCCTGATCAACAGCGCCAGCGGGTTCCGCGAGGGATGCGGCGCGGCGATCTTCAGGCTCAGTGACGCGGTCCGGAAGCGGATCGAAGAGGAGGGCGTGGACTTCCTCGGCGAAGGATGGCGGGAGACACCCTATCTCCCTGGGGGAGGTACAGCGGACAGCTGGATGACCGGCATGAGCGAGGGCTGCGGCCATCTGCCGGAAGAGATGGATTCCCAGGTCGACGCCGCGCTGCGCGCGCCTGGTGCCTTCTACTCGCTGGGCCACGAGAAGGGCTACATCGTCATTCCCCGCCTGGGCTGGGCGATCCTGTCTTTCAACGGGTAAGTCTCCAGAAAGACCACCGCGCCGACCATGCTCCCGGCTCCATTTCCGGAGCGGGAGCATTTTCATGTCGACTTTCCCCTTGCCTGCCGGCGTTGCCCGCGTACCGGCTCTCCTCCTCGTGTCAGGCGCGCTGCTGTCGGGCTGCGCCACGCCGCAGAACCCCGATCCCATCGAGCCCGTGAACCGCGCGACCTTCGCCTTCAATGAAGGGCTCGACAAGGTCGTGCTCAAGCCGGTGGCCACCGTCTACAAGACGGTCCTGCCCACGCCCGTGCGCAGCGGCGTGACCAACTTCTTCTCCAACCTGGCCGACCCGTGGTCCGGCGCCAACCTGCTGCTGCAGGGGCGTTTCAAGGACGGCCTGTCCGACTTCGCCCGCTTCGGCACCAACACGACCGTGGGCCTGCTGGGCTTCATGGACGTCGCGACCGGTTGGGGCATGCCGCGCCACGGCGACGGCTTCAGCGACACGTTGGGCGTGTGGGGCGTCGGCGGCGGCGCCTATGTGGTGCTGCCGCTGTTCGGACCGTCCGACCTGCGCGGCACCGCGTCCATTCCCGTCAACAGCTACGGCAGCCTGACCGGGCAGTTGGAAGACGCCGGCGCGCGCAACGCGTTCACGATCGTCGGTATCGTCGACAAGCGTGCCAACCTGCTCGACGTGACGAAGATGGTGGACGACGTGGCGCTCGACAAGTACCTGTTCGTGCGGGATGCCTATCTGCAGCGGCGGACGCAGCGGGAGATGGATCGGTCGGGAGCGCCGCGCGTCGAGATCGATGCGCCGAAGTCCGATGTGACGGAGCGTGAGACGCAGAAACTCTGATACTGCACCGACCCCGGCCCTCACCCCCGCCCTCTCCCGCAAGCGGGAGAGGGAGTTCGACCGGTGTCCGTCGTTCTCTTGCTCCGCTTGGCAGGAGAGTCATATCGGCGCGCTTCTTGCTCCCTCTCCTGCTTGCGGGAGAGGGTGGGGGTGAGGGCCAGCGGCGGTGGAAGTGCTGAGGACTTTCACCGCCTCTCTCACTTGCGTACGGTCGAGAACTTCGCGATGAGTTCCGCGTGTCGTTCTCCTCGTCGCAGTTGGGCATGGCGCTCACGAGCGGCCACCGTCGCGGCGGTCTCATGACCGACTTCAGCCGCGACGCGCTCTTCGAGGGCCAGACCAGACTCCTGATAGATCGCCAGCTCGGCGAGCACTTCGGCGCGTGAGATCGGCGGCGGTTCAGTGGCCGCGTTGGCCTCCGCCGCCGGAGGGAAGGCGCCGAAAGTCGACAGCGCGAAGATCAGCGAGGCGAAGCCGCGGCTCGCGGTGGGCTTGAAGCTCATGGTGAATCCTTTGAAGGGGCGGGAGAAAAAGGGAGCGGCTGGGTGGAGGGCGTCGCGCCTCACGGCGTGATCCTGTTGTCGATCACGCCGAGGTACTCGGCGCGCATCACGACGTGATCGCCGGGCTGGAGGAAGTGGCCGTTGGCATGGCCCTCTCGCACCGTGGGCTCGACGATCAGGCCGGGCGTGGTCCAGCGCAGGCTGACCAGCCACTGGACGATGCCGATGAAGAGCTGGCGGCCGGACGGCGGACGGACGACCACGCCGTCGGTGGTCCCCGAGAGGATGAGGGTCCGCGCCGGAATGGTGTTGTCGGCGGCGATCGGCAGCTTCACGGTGTTGCGGCCCATCGGGAAGTCCAGCTTCGCGCGGGCGATGCTCTCGTCCACGATGCGGTCGATGTCCCAGGTCAGGTCCTTCGGACGGGCGATCTGGCGCAGCCGGTCGTTGACGTGCAGTCGCAGGTCCAGCGTCTTGTAGAAGGTCCGGATGTCGCGGGGGATGACGAACAGCGCGCCGACCGGCAGCGCGGGCACGATGGACTTGGCGGCGGAGAAGGGCAGTCCGGTGTTGACGTCGCTCGTGCCGATGTCGCGCAGCAGCCGGTCCCGGTCGGTGTAGTCGGACGCCAGGACGAGGCCGAAGGACGGCGCCTTCTCGCCGGCCTTCAGGGGCGCCAGCGCCACGATGCCGAGCTCCACCTCGTAGTCGAGCAGGAAGGACCGCGTGGGCACGTCCATGTTCCAGCGCTGCGCGGGCAGCAGTTTCGGAAACGCGAAGGGCCGCGACATGCGCGTCTCCTTCGCGTGATCCGGATAGGTGCCGCCCATGCCGATCTGCGCGCCGGTCGAAGCGAAAGGCACGGCGAGTTCCTCCGCCCGGACGCTGACGACGGCGCCCGTGGCGGCCGCGATGGCGTCGTAGCTGGATTGCTGCCACATCGTGATCGGATCGGCTTCCCCGGACGTCTGCAGCGCGGTGATGTCGACGCCCGAGACCACGCCGTTGTCGTAGCGGTCCACGCGCATCAGTCGCAGCTCGCGGTTCACGTGGAAGCGGGCGAAGGTGAGCGCCTCGCTCCTCGGCGCGATGTGGACGCCGTCCGTCCTGGGCGGCGTCGAGCTCTGCGCCGCATACGGCGAGACCGGGGCCGGCTCGGTCATGTTGACGGCGACGGCGTAGGCGAGGGCGGTGCCGACGACGACTGCCACGGCAGTCCGGACGGCAACGGTCTTGAGGAGTGGCATGGAGCGCTCCGGCGTTGAGAAGCGGCCATTCGATCAAGCAGCGCGTGAAGTGACCGTGAGGCGCATCGATCACGACGCTCACTCCCGGTGAACAGTCCCGGTGATCACTCCCGGTCGGCGCCCACCGTGCTCACTCACGGTTGCTTCACGACGCGGATGCCCCAATCCCGCCGCAGACCGCGAGCCGTCGGTCGCGTCATCAACCAATCGGAGTCCCTCGATGCCTACCTCCCAACACATCGTCCGCTCAGTCGCGCTCACGCTCGGACTGCTGACCCTGACCGGCGCGCAGGCGCAAGGCGAGCGCCCCGGCGGGCGCGGTTCCCAATGGGGACTCGGCAGCATCGTCATGTTCGACAAGAAGCCCTATCGGGACTTCGACGACAAGGCGGAGGTCCTGCCTTTCCTGCTCTATGAGAGCCGCTGGTTCCGCGTCGTGGGCCCCACGGCCGACCTGAAGGTGGTGTCCGACGGGGACTTCACCGTCGGGCTGCGCGCACGGTATGCCGGCGACGGCTACGAGGCCGACGACTCGCCGTTCCTCGCCGGCATGGCGGAACGCAAGGGCGGCTTCTGGCTGGGCGGCAGCGCCAGCTGGACGACGAGCGTCGCGACGCTCACGGCGGAGGTGCTGGGCGCCGCGGGCCAGAGCAAGGGCACGCGCATGAGCCTGGGCATCGAGCGACGCTTCGCGGCCGGGGACTTCGACTTCACGCCGCGCCTGGGCGTGCATGCCTTCGACAAGAAGTACGTCGACTACTACTACGGCGTCCGCGCCGCGGAGGCCACCGCCGCGCGGTCGGCCTACACCGGCAAGTCCACGACCAACATCGAGGCGGGGCTGCGCATCGGCTACTCGCTGGCGGCCAGCCACAAGCTGTCGCTCGACCTGAGCACCACGGGGCTGGGATCGAAGATCAAGGACAGCCCGCTCGTCGACAAGTCCAGCCAGAGCGGCGTGCGCTTCGCCTACCTGTACCTGTTCTGACCGGATCCGCCGCGAGAATCAGGCATGGATTCCGAACGTGTACTGCTGGTCGAGGACAGCCGCGACCTGGCCGCCTCCATCCTCGAGACGCTGGAGGAAGCCGGCTTCGAGCCGGACTACGCCAGCGACGGGGCCCAGGCTCTCGCCCTGGTGGAGACCACGTCGCCGCCTTTCGACGCGATCGTCCTGGACATCGGGCTTCCGCGCGTGAGTGGTCTCGACGTCTGTTCCCGGCTGCGGGCGGACGGCTTCCGCGCGCCCATCCTGATCCTGACCGCGCAAGGCTCGCCGGAGCAGGTCGTGGACGGTCTGGAGCGGGGCGCTGACGACTACATCATCAAGCCCTTCGATTCCAGAGTCCTGGTGGCCCGGGTCCGGGCCGCGATACGGCGCTTCCTCACCATCCCGAACGGCGCTGGCATCGTGCATGGCGCGGGGCTCTCGCTCGACATCAACCAGTGCCGGCTGTCGCTGCCGTCCGGCGGCAGCTGCACGCTCACGCCGCTGCAGACGCGCCTGCTCCAGACGCTCATGCGCCATGCGCCGCGGGTCGTGTCGAGGGAGGAACTCGAGAGCGCCTTGTGGGGCGACGAGGAACGGCCGGGCAGCGACGCGCTCAGGGCCCACCTGTACCAGCTGCGCAAGCTGATCCAGAACGCCGGCGGGCCGGCGGTCATCCAGACCCGCGGCAAGCAGGGCTTCTGCCTGGAGGCCTGACCGTGGCATCGAACGCGACGAACCCGACGAACCCGACGAACCCGACGAACCCGACGAACCCGACGAACCCGATGAAAGCGCTGAACTCGCTCATCCGTCCCAGGACGCTGCTGGCCAAGATGTGGCGGTCCGTGCTGCTGATCCTGCTGACCACCTTCGTCGTGCACGCCTTCCTCGTCGCCGCGTCATTGCAACTGGGCGCGGAGGCGCAGACCAAACGCCGCCTGGCCCGCATCGGCGAGTACTGGAGCCTGCAGGAGCCGTTGCAGGAACCCCTGGGGCTGGATCCGGTCACGGTGGTGTACCCGCACTACGGCAGGCTGCCGGCCAACATCCGGAAGATGCTGGCGCCCGACGCGCGCGGTATCTTCGAGCTCGGCAACCGGGCGGAGGACTACTTCGTCCTCACGCAGTCACGCCCTGACGGCGGCGTGTTCTACGTGGTCGAGTTCCACTACGAGGTCAAGCCCAACGAGTCCATCGAGAACGAGGTCTTCGTCTGGTACCTCATCGGCCTCACGCCGCTGTGCCTGCTGCTGCTCTGGGTCTGCAAGCGCATCACGGCCCGCGTGACGTCCCCGATGCAGGAGGTCGGGCGGCTGGTCGTTTCGCGCGACCCGGGAAGTCTGGAGCCGGTCCCGTTGCCGCCCGGCTCGTCGCTGGAGCTGGAAGCGCTGGTGGGACAGATCAACGGCGCGCTCGAACGGACGGCTGAGGTGCTCGACCGGGAACGCAGCTTCACGCAGTTCGCCAGCCATGAGCTGCGCACGCCCGCCGCGATCATCCAGGCGGCCCTGGAGCGCATCGAGGCCAACGCCTGCGCGGAGCAGACCCGGCCCATCGCGCGGGCACGCCGCGGCTTGCTCGACATGCAGGCGCTCATCGACACCTTCCTGCAGCTGTCGTCCGACCCGTCCGAGGCGTCCGAACCGTCGGACGTGCGACCGGAGGTCGTCACGTGCATCGACGAGGAGTGGGTGACGGCCCTGTTCGAGCACGTCACCAGCGGCTCGACGGAGCGCGAGCTCCGGGTCGACCTGCGGGACGTGCTGCTGCTGCAGGCCTCGCCGACGATGGCGCATGTCCTGGTCGCCAATCTCCTGAAGAACGCGCTGTTCCACGGCGGCCCCGGGCCCATCGCGGTACGCATCCACGGCGATGCGATCGAGGTCCGCAACTCGCTGCCCGCGCACCCCTCCGCGCGCGGCTACGGCATCGGCACGCAGATCGTGCGCCGGATCTGCGAACGGCTCGGCTGGCGGTTCACCCTGACCATCGGTGAAGACGCGGCCGTCGCCCGCGCACAGGCCGAGCCTTCGTCGACGTCGGGGCGCTGAAGCCTCACCGGCGCTTCACGCGTGCGCCGTCCTTGGCCTTCTTGTGCGACCCGCCCACGATGCCATCCCAGCCGGCCATGGCGATCTCCGCCACGGTCTGGAGTTCGGTCCGTTCGGCGCCGTCGCGCGCGCGGATCGACATCCCGCTCTGCACGGTCTGCAAGTACCTCGCGAGGTGGACGATGTCGAGGGAGGCCGGCAGCTCGCCGTCGGCGACCGCCTGCGCCAGGCGCGCGGAGAGCACCTCGAACGCGCCGCCCCGGGCGCTCTTCATCAGGTCGGCGAGTTCCTCATGGCCCTCGCTGCCGACCACGCCCAGCGTGACCAGGCAGCCGTGGGGGAGATCGAAGTCCGATCCCGTCATCGCGGCCGCCGAGTCCCACAGATAGGCGAACGCCGCGTCGCGCGCCGTGGCCGCCTCGCGGAAGCGGCCCAGGACGAGGTCCTCGAAGGTGGCGGCGTACAGCCGGAGCGTCTCCGCATACAGGTCGTCCTTCGAGCCGAAAGCGGCATACAGGCTGGTCGAGCCGATGCCCAGCACCGCCGTCAGATCGGCGATCGACGTCGCCTCATAGCCCTTGACCCAGAAGAGCTTCATGGCCTTCATCAAGGCGTCCTCGCGGTCGAATGCACGTGGCCGCCCGCGGCTGCGCGGCGCGGCGCTCACGGGCTCAACCGGCCCCGGAATCTCTTTTTGCAGTGATCGATTCATAAATAGCTTGACCCCATCGTTGCCACCATTCTACGATTAATGCATCGATCACTGCATAAAGGACGAATCATGAGCACCCTCACTGGAAAACGCGCCCTGGTCACCGGCGGTTCCCGCGGCATCGGAGCGGCCATCGCCGTCGCGCTGGCGGAAGACGGCGCGGATGTCGCGCTGACCTATCAGAACTCGCCCGAGCGGGCCCAGGCGGTCGTGGCATCCATCGAGCAGCTCGGCCGCCGCGCCGTGGCCATCCAGGCCGACAGCGCGGATCCCGCCGCCATCAAGCGCTCGGTCGACGAGGCCGTCGGGGCCCTGGGTGGGCTGGACATCCTCGTCAACAACGCCGGCATCGCGCGGTACAGCGCGATCGCGGACATCGGCGTGGAGGACATCGATGCGCTGCTCGCGGTCAACGTCCGCGGGCCCGTGCTGGCGACGCAGGCGGCGATTCCGCACCTCGGTGTGGGCGGCCGCGTGATCACCATCGGCTCGGCCGGGGCGGACCGCATCGTCGGATCGCCGGGCACGGTCTACTACATGACCAAGTCGGCGCTGCAGTCGTTCAACCGAGGACTGGCGCAGGAGCTGGGCCCCAAGGACATCACCGCCAACCTCGTGCAACCGGGCTCGACCGACACCGACATGAATCCCGCCAACGGCGAGAGCGCGGACTACCAGCGCGGCCTCACGCCGCTGGGGCGCTTCGCCGCGCCGGCGGATATCGCCGCGGCGGTGACCTTCCTCGCGAGCCCGGGGGCAAGACATGTCACCGGCACGATCATCACGGTGGACGGCGGACTGCTGACCTGAGTTCGTCGACCGTGTCGGAGGCGGTCCTGCCGTCAAGCTTGATCCGCTTGACGCGCTTGATGCGCTCGATGACGTCGTCCACCAAGCTGTAGACGACCGGGATGACCAGCAGGCTCAGGAAGGTGGACGTGATCAGCCCGCCGATGACGACGATGGCCATCGGCGACCGGAAGCTGGGATCGCCCACATAGCCCAGCGCCACGGGCAGCATCCCCGCGCCCATCGCGATCGTCGTCATGACGATGGGCCGCGCGCGCTTGCGGCAGGCGTCGACGATCGCCTCCATGCGGCCCAGGCCGTGATCTCGGCGCGCGATGACGATGTAGTCGATCAGCAGGATGGAGTTCTTCGTCGCCACGCCCATCAGCATGATCAGCCCGATCATCGACGGCATCGACAGCGTGGAGCCGGCCAGGAACAGCGCCAGCATCGCCCCCGGCACCGACAGCACCAGCGCGATCAGGATGGTCAGCGGCTGGACGAAGTTGTTCAGCAGCAGCGCCAGCACCATGTAGATGCAGAGCACGCCCGTCAGCATCGCCATGCCGAAACCGGACGCCATCTCGTCCATGTCCTCCGCGTCGCCTAGCGCGCCCAGCGTGATGCCGCGCGGCAGCTGCTTGAGCGCCGGCAGCGCCAGCACCTCGTTCTCGATGTCGCCGAGCGGACGTCCGTTGGCCTCGACACTGAGGGTGATCGTGCGCTGCCGGTCCTGCCGCTGGATCTCCGACGGACCGCTGCCGAAGTCCAGCGCGGCGACATGCTCCAAGGGCACCGGGCCGCGCGCGCCGGGCACCGGCAGACGGCGGATGGTGTCCAGGTCCTCGCGGGCGGCGTCGCTCAGGCGCACCATCACCGGCACCTGCCGTTCGCTCAGGTTCAGCTTGGCGAGCGACTGCGCGTAGTCGCCCATCGTCGCCACCCGCAGGGTCTCGGCGATGGCCGCCGAGGTCACGCCGAGGTCGCCCGCCCGTGCGAAGTCGGGCCGCACGCGCAGCTCCGGCCGCGAGACACTGGCCGTCGAGCTGACCGCGCCGACGCCGGACAGGGTGCGCAGCTCGCGTTCGACCTGCGCGGCGTGGCGCTCCAGCCGTTCGGCGTCGTCGCCGGCCAGCGTCAGCTGGTAGTCGGCGCCGGAGCCGCCTTCGCCCACCTTCACGCGCACGCCGGGCAGCACGGCCAGGCGCTCGCGCAGCTGCGCCTCGATCTGCTGCTGCTTGAGGCCGTCCTCGCGGTCCGACCGGTGCGTGAGCTGCAAGGTCAGCACGGCCGTGCGCACGTTGGCGGCACCGCCATCATCGCCCCCCGGACCGCTGCCGCCGGAACCCGCGACCCCGATCACCGTGAACACGCCATGCACGTGGCGATGCTTGGCCAGGAGCACGCGGGCGCGCTCGGCCATCGCCATCGTCGCGGGCAGCTTGCTGCCCGGCGGCAGCGTCAGCGTGACCTGCGTCTTCACGCCGTCGTCCGGCGGGATGAAGGTGGTCGGCAGCAGGAAGGCCAGGCCGATGCCGCCCAGGAAGAACGCCGTCGCCACACCGACCGTGATCGCGCGATGGCGCAGGCACCAGCGCGCCCCGCCGAGGTACACGCGAACCCAGCGCGGCTCGGCCTTGTGCCCATCCTTGTGCCCATCCTTGTGCCCGTCCTTATGTCCGTCCTCGTGCCCGTCCTTGTGTCCGTCTTTGAGGCCATCCTTGTCCGCTTGTCTGGGCGCACGCAGCAGGTAGGCCGCCATCATCGGCGTCAGCAGCCGCGCCACCACCAGCGAGAACAGCACCGCGCCCGCCGCCGTCCAGCCGAACTGGACGAAGAACTTGCCGACCGTGCCGCTCATGAAGGCCGTCGGCAGGAACACGGCGACCAGCGTGAAGGTGGTCGCGATCACGGCCAGGCCGATCTCGTCCGCGGCTTCCATGGCCGCCTCGTACGCGGACTTGCCCATCAGCAGGTGGCGCTCGATGTTCTCGATCTCGACGATGGCGTCGTCGACCAGCACACCCACCACCAGCGATAGCGACAGCAGCGTCACCGTGTTCAGCGTGAAGCCCATCCAGTGCATCAGCGCGAAGGTCGGGATCACCGACATCGGCAGCGCGACCGCGGCGACGAAGGTCGCGCGCCAGTCCCGCAGGAACAGGAACACCACCAGCACGGCGAGCGCCGCGCCCTCGACCAGCAGGCGCATCGAGCCGTCGTAGTTCTCGACGATCTCGCCGGTGAAGTCGACCGCCTCGACGAAGCGCAGGTCCGGCCGGCGCTTCTGCAGGCCGGCGACAGCGCGCCGCACGCCCTCGGCCACGTCCAACTCGCCGAAGCCGCGCGCGCGGACGATCTCGAAGCCCACGACCGGCGAGCCGTCGAGCAAGGCGGCGGCGCGGGGCTCCGCGGCGGTGTCGGTCACCGTGGCGACCTGGCCGATGCGGATGCGGCGGCCGTCGGTCAAGGACAGCTCGATGGCGGCGATGTCCTCGGCCGTCTGCACCGTCGCGATGGTGCGCACGGACTGCTCGATGCCGCCCAGGTCGACACGGCCGCCCGAGGCTTCCTGCTGCACCTCGCGCAGCTGGCGCGAGATCTCCGCCGCCGTCGTGTTCAGCGCAAGCAGGCGGCGCGGGTCGAGTTCCACGCGCACTTCGCGCTCGATGCCGCCGACGCGGTTGACCGCGCCGACGCCGGGCACGGCGAGCAGCGCCCGGCTCACCTCGTTGTCGATGTACCAGGACACCGCCTCGAGGTCCTGCCGCGGCGAGCCCACGGTGAAGGTCAGGATCGCCGAGCCGACGATCTCGACCTTCTTGATGACCGGATCGCGCAGGTCTGCCGGGAGGTCGGCGCGCACCCGCGCCACCGCGTCGCGGACGTCGTCGATCGCCTGGTCCGTGGGCTTCTCCAGGCGGAACTCGATCGCGATGTCGGCGGCGCCGTCGGTCAGCGTCGTGTTCATGTGCTTGACGCCCTGGACTGTCGCCAGCGAGTTCTCGATCTTGCGCGCGACCTCCGTCTCCATCTGCGACGGCGAGGCGCCGGGCAGCGAGGCGGAGACCGAGACGCGCGGCACGTCGATGTCGGGGAAGTTCTGCACCGACAGCGCGGAGAAGGCCATCAGGCCGAGCACGGTCAGCAGGACGAAGAGCAGGATCGCGGGCGAAGGATTTCGGATCGACCACGAGGAGACATTGATGTTCATTTGGTCCCTTCCACCACGCGGACCAGGTCGTTGTCGCCCAGGAAGGCGCCGCCCGAGGCGACGACGCGATCGGTGCGATCGAGTCCGTCGAGGATCTCCATCAGGTCGCCGGACTGGCGGCCAACCTTCACGCGGGCCTGGGTGACCCGGTCCTTGGCGTCGATCCGCATCACCTGGTGCAGGCCGTCGCGCATCTGCACGGCGCTGCGCGGCAGGACCATCGCGGCGCTGCTGCCCAGGTCGAAGTCGCCGTGCGCGTAGGTGCCGGCGCGCGCTGCGGGATGGCGCGGCAGGTCGACATACACCAGGCCGTTGCGCGTGAGCGTGTCGACCGACGGCGCGATCATGCGCACGCGGCCGTCGACCGCGTCGCCGTTGACCAGCGTGACGCGCACGCGTTGCCCCGGCTTGAGGTGGGCGAGGTCGGGCGCGGCGATCTCCGCGCGCCATTCGACGCGGCCGCCGCGGATCATGCGGAACAGCTCCTGGCCGGCCGGCACCACCGATCCCACCGTCGCCGCGCGGGCGGAGATGACGCCGTCGTCGGGCGCGAGCACCCGGGTGTGCTTGAGCTTCAGCGCCTGGCTCTCCTCGATGGCGCGCGCGGCGTCGAGCTTCGCCTTCGCGGACCGCGCGGCGGCGTCGTACTGCTGGATCTGCTGCGTCGACATCGCGCCGCTTTCCTGCAGCGCCTGCGCGCGCTGCGCATTGGCCGAGGCTTCGCTGAGCGCCACGGCCGCCTGCGCGACTTCCGCGCGACGCTGCGCGAGTTCGGCGTTCACCGTGTCGGCGGAGAAGGTCGCCAGGACCTGGCCGCGACGGACTTCGTCGCCGACGTTCACCGTCACCTCGGTGAGGCGCAGGCCGCTGGCCTCGGAGCCGATCAGCGCCTCCTGCCAGGCCGTCACGTTGCCGTTGGCGGACAGGCGGATCGGGAGCGTCGCGGGTCGCAGCCGCGCGACGGCGACCGCGAGCGCGGGCGTCTCCTTGTGCGCGGCGGCGGGATCGCTGGCCGCGGCGGACGTCCCGACGAACTTGACGGCGAGGGCGGCGCAGAGCAGGGCCGCGCCCGCCACGGTCAGGGTGAGCTTGAGGGAGGGAGTCATCATGGGCGGAGCAGGTCGGAGGGGAAGGGGGAGGCGGAAGCCGTCGTCTCGGGCGCCGGCCGGCGGGGCGTTGCCGCGCCGTCGTCCGGCGCGGGCGAGGCCCAGCCGCCGCCGACGGCGCGATACAGCGAGATCCAGGCGAGCAGCCGCTCGTGGCGCAGCTCGTTCAGCGTGCTCTGCGAGGACAGCAGCGAGCGGCGCGCGTCCTCGACCTCGAACAGGCTGGACGCGCCGGCCTCGTAGCTGGCGGCGGTGGCGCGGTAGGAGCGCTCGTAGCCGAGCGCCGCGGTCGCGGCGTCCTCCTGCCGCAGCGCGGTGCTCTGCAGCGTGACGAGGGCGCTTTCGACCTCCTGCACGGCGGTGCGCAGCCGGGCCGCGTAGACGCGGATCGCGGCGCCGTGGCGCTCCCGCGCGGCCTCGGCGTTGGCGCGGCGCGTGCCGCCGTCGAAGAGCGGGAAGGTGATGGCCACCGGCCCCACGGACCACACAGTGCCATCGGTCGAGAGGCCCGCGCTGCTGGATCGCGCGGCGCCCAGGTTGCCCGCGAGCGTGATGCGCGGCCATCGCCGCGCGGCGGCCTGCGTCGCATCGGCGCCGGCGGCGGCGACATCGCGTTCCGCCGCCTGGATGTCGGGACGCTGCGCGAGCACCTCGGCCGGCAGCGAGGTCACGCTGAACTCGCGCGGTTGCGGAAACCGGGTGGCGCGGGTGGCCAGTTCGGCGCGCAGGGCGGTCTCCTCGCGGGCGGTCAGCGCGACCAGCGACTTCACCAGCAGGTCGCAATTCGTCAGCTGCCGCATCAGCGCGACCCGGCCTTCCGCCGCGCTGGCCTGGGCGAGCGCGGCCGCGGCCGGCGAGCGCGCGCCGGCCTGCGTCGCCTGGACGGTCAGCTGCGCGAGGCGCAGGCGCGAGGCCGCGTCCTGGTCGAGCTGATGGGCCTGGGCCTCGCAGGCGCGCAGGTCGGCGTAGGCGCCGGCGACCTCGGCGGCGACGGAGACCCGCGCGCCGTGCCACGCCGCTTGCGACGACGCGAATCGCGCCTGCGCCGCCTGGGCCCCGGCGCGGTTGGCGCCGAAGACGTCCAGCTCCCACTGCAGCTGCAGGCTGGCGGACGCCGACTTGACGAGCGGGGCGCCGGGTTCGGGCCGGGCGCGGGAGGCGCTCGCGCCGAGGTCGACGGTGGGCAGCAGCGCGGCCTCGCCCGCCTGACGCGCGGCGCGGGCGTCGGCGATGTTGGCGGCGGCGGTGGCGACGGTCGGGCTCGCGTCCTGCGCGTCGGTGACCAGCGTCGCGAGCAGCGGATCGTCGAACTGCGACCACCAGCGGCGCAGGTCCGTCGTCTGGCCGCCGTGCGGCTGCGGGGCCTGCCACTGCGCGGGCACCGGGACCGTGCCCGGCGCGGGGTCAGGACTTGCCGGCGAGGACAGCGAGCCGCAGGCGCCCAGAAGCGGCAGGCTCAGGAGGGTGAAGGGAAGGGAGCGTCGGTGCATGGGCCGCGACTGTCCCGTCGGCCGTCTTTCCGGATCCTTACCGGCGTACGGTAAGTCCTCAGTAAGACTGCGGCACCGACCATGCGGGCTCCAATCACCGCCCCTCTCGGGAACTTCTCATGGCACCGCAGACACGACTCCTTTCGCAAGCTCCCCGCACGTCCTCGCGCGCGTTCTTCCCGTTCTCCCGCGCCGTCCTCTCTTCCGCCGCCGTTCTCTGCGTGTCGGCGCCGCTGTCCGCGATGGCGGCCGGTCCCGGTGGTCCTGGCGGTCCCGGCGGCAAGGAAGGCGAATCGTCGTGGGGCCTGGGCGTCGGCGCCGTGAGCTCCCAGAAGGCCTACACGGGCTACGACCGCGAGACCAAGGTGCTGCCGATCATCAGTTACGAGAACCGCTGGGTGAAGGTCGCCGGGCTGGGGGTGACGGGCAAGCTGCCGAGCTGGAACATCAGCCCGTCGCAGCGCGTCGACTTCGGCCTGGTGGCCAAGCTGGACCTGGGCGGCTACAAGCAGGACGACGCGCCCATCCTCAACGGCATGGCCGAGCGCAAGGGCGGCGTGTGGCTGGGCGCCAAGGCCGAGTGGAAGACCGACATGTTCGACCTCGGCGGCGAATGGACGGCGGACGCCTCCGGCAACAGCAAGGGCCAGAAATTCGCGCTGACGCTGGAGAAGACCTGGCGCCTCGGAGGCCAGTTCATGCTGACGCCGCGCCTGGGCGCGAACTGGGTCGACAAGAAGTACGTCGACTACTACTACGGCGTGCGCGCGGATGAAGTCCGCGCCGGCCGCGCGTTCTACCAGGGCAAGTCGACGACCAACGCCGAGGTGGGCCTGCGCACGATGTACCTGTTCAACCAGCACCACGCGATGCTGCTGGACCTCAGCGTCACGTCGCTGGGCAGCGGCATCAAGGACAGCTCGCTGGTCGACCGTTCGACGGAGAATCGCGTCTTCGTGGGTTACCAGTACCGCTTCTGATGGCCGTTTCCGATGCTTGAAGACAGCCGAGCACCCGCCGACCGCGCGCCGTCGGGCGCGACCCCGGGATGGATGAACAGCCTCACCGTGAAGGTGATGGCGGCCTATCTCGCGGGGGTCGTGCTGACCGTGGCAACGCTGGTGCTCGTCTTCGACGGCGTGGCGCGCTGGCGCGGCACGCGCTACTTCGACGAGGACATTTCCGAATTCGCCGAGGAACTCGCGGAGAAGCTCGTGTTCGACGCGGACGGCACGCCGATCGGCTTGAACGCGCGTGTCCGGCAGTATGACTGGATGTACGTCAGGCTGAAGGACGACCTGGCGTACCGGCTGCTGGACGCGTCGGGCCGGGTCGTGCTCGCGTCGCCGGAGTCGGACGCCTTCTGGGCCGCGAGCGGTCCGGGCGCGCGCCGGCTGAAGCAGGGCAACTTCTCGTTCACGTACGCCGGGCAGTCGATGCGCGGGGCCACCGAGGTGGTCCGGCACGACGGTCGCGCCTGGTACTTCCAGCAGGCCGGCAGCGCGCGGCTCTTCGAGCTCTTCGACGTGGAGTTCGCGATGCTGTTCATGAGCAAGGGCATGGGCCTGTTCGCCCTGACGCTGCTGCTGGTCTTCGGCGTCTGCGCCTACCTGACGCTGCGGCGCGTGCTGCAGCCGCTGCACGAGGTCTCGGCGTCGGCGGCGGCGATCTCGCCGCGATCGGTGCACGGGCGGCTGCAGATCGACCGCGTGCCGACGGAGATCGTCCCGCTGGTCGAGAGCTTCAACCGCGCGCTGGACCGGCTGGAGCGCGGGTATCGCGTGCAGCAGGAGTTCCTCGCCACCGCGGCGCACGAACTGAAGACGCCGCTGGCGCTGATCCGCGCGCAGGTGGAGCTCATGGCCTCGGGCAAAGGGCCCGACATGCTGCTGCAGGACGTCGAGCACATGACGCGGCAGGTGCAGCAGCTGCTGTTGCTGGCCGAGGCGAGCGAAGCGCAGAACTATGTCTTCGCGCCCACCGACGTGGTCGCGGCGGCGCATGAGGCGGTCGACTACCTGACGCGGATGTCGACGGCGCGCGGGGTGGATCTCGATGTCGTGGTCGGTGCCGCGGACAGGGCGGATGCGTCGGACCCGGCGAGTGCGCCGGGCGGGGCGGTGATGTGGGATGCGGACCGCGGCGCCTTGTTCACGCTGCTCAAGAACCTGCTGGAGAACGCCATCCAGCATGCGCCGGCCGGCAGTCTCGTGAGCGTGGAGATCGAGGGCGATCGCCTGTCGGTCCGCGATCGAGGACCGGGCGTGAGCCCGCACCAGCTGTCGCGGATGTTCGCGCGCTTCTGGCGCGGCGCGCATCGCCGCGACCATGGCGCCGGCCTCGGCCTGGCGATCTGCCAGGAGATCGCGGAGGCGCATGGATGGACGCTGTCCGCGCAGCCGGAGGATCCGGGGCTGCGGATGGTGGTGGCCAAGGCCTGAAGCGCTGGCGAGGGGCTGCGCCGGCCGTCGGCGCCTGCGACGGCGACGTGCCGCAGGCCGTGGGCATACTCCCAGGTCGGACGTCCGCGAATCCCCATGACTCAATCCTCTCCTTCGTCGCCCCTGGCCGCCAAGTTCCTCATCGGCGTGTCCGTCCTGGGGCTGCTCTACCTGGGCAGGGAAGTGCTGGTGCCGATGACGCTGGCGGGGACGCTGGCGTTCGTCCTGGCGCCCTTCGTGCGGCGGTTCCGACGCCTCGGACTGGGGCAGACCGCGGCCGCCATCTCGGCCCTGCTGCTGGCCGGCTGCTTCATGGTGGTCCTCGGCGCGGCGCTCCTGGGCCAGTTGAGCGCCATGTCCCGCGAGCTGCCGGCCTACGAGGCCAACCTGCAGGAGAAGGTGAGCACGCTGCGCAAGCTCACGGTCGACCAGCTGGAAGAGGCGCATGGCCGGGCCGGTCGCATGATGGGGACCTTGAAGTCGTCCCCGTCGTCCCCGTCGTCCTCATCGACCGCCGAGCCCGCAGATAGCGGCGATCCGGAGTGGCCGTCCCGGCGTCGGACGACATCGCCCGCGGAACCGCCGGACCGCGGCGTGGACGCGCTGAGGCAACTGGCCGCGGCGGTCTGGGGGCCGGCCGCAACGGTGGGCATCGTCATCCTCGTGCTGATCTTCTCGCTGCTGGAGCAGGACGTGCTCCGCGACCGCCTGATCCGCCTGCTCGGCGGATCGGACATCCGCGCGGCGACCAGCGCCGTGAACGACGCGGGGCAGCGCCTGTCGCGCTATTTCATCTCGCAGTTCACGGTCAATCTCGGCGTGGCCGTGGTGATCGGCGTCCTGCTCGTGGTGCTCGGCATGCCGCACGCCGTGATCTGGGCGGTGCTGGCCGGCGTGCTCCGCTTCATCCCCTACGTCGGATTTCCCGCCGCGGCCCTGGGGGCCTGCGCGGTGGCCGCGGGCGTGTCACCGGGCTGGGATCTCGCCTGGTCGACCGCGCTCGTCTTCCTGGCGGTGGAGCTCGTGGTGGCCCACGTGCTGGAGCCGAGGCTGTACGGACATGCGACGGGACTCTCCCCGCTGTCCGTCGTTGTCGCCGCCATCTTCTGGAGCGCGCTGTGGGGGCCCGTCGGCCTGCTGCTGTCCACGCCGCTGACGCTCTGCCTCGTCGTCGCGGGCCGGCATGTGCCTGCCTTGGCCTTCCTGGACATCCTCCTGGGCGACACGCCCGCCTTGAGCCTCGCGCAACGCTTCTATCAACGGAGCCTGAGCGGCGACGCGGTGGAGATCCTGGCCGACGCCCGAGCGTTCCTGAAGCGGAAATCGCTGGCCGCCTACTGCGACAAGGTGGTCCTGCCCGCGCTCAATCTCGGCAGGGAGGATCTGGGCAGGAACCTGATCACGCAGCAGCAGCGGTCCGCGGCGCAACGCGTCATCCTGCAGGTGCTCGGTGAGTTGACGCGCCTGCCGCACGCGCCCAAGCGCCGATGGACGCCGTCGATGCTGCTGGGCGGCGATCTGGGACTCCAGTTGCGTCAGGACCGGCTGAACATCGAGGCGGGATCGCCCGGCCACGCCGTCGCAGGCGCACCCCCTGCGCTGATGTGCATCAGCATGGATGATCGCGAGGCCCACCTGTCGGCGGAGTTGCTCGTAAGGCTGCTGCGCGGCGATCAGCGGGACGCGTTGCATGTGACCGTGCAGGAACTGGCGAGCGTTCCGGCCGGACTGGACGACGCGGCGGTGCAGGTCGTGCTCGTCGTGGCGGCGGCCGCGGACGGCGCGGTCGAAGCTGACGCGCAGGCGCTCAACGAGAGGCTCGCGCGATGGCCGCAGGCCCGCGTGATCTCCATGTTCTCGGCGAACAGGACCTCCGTGGACCAGATCTCACCGGATCGGCCGCACGACACGGTGTTCTCCTTCGACGAGGCGGTCGCCGCCCTGAAGAAGACCGCGGTCTGAGCGCTAGGCCGCGGTGGCGAGGCTGACGCTGTCCTCGTCGCGCAGCTCCCCCGCGGCCATTTCGTCGAACGACGGCCGGTACTCGGGGGCAGGTCTTGCGTGGTGTTCCTCGGCCTGCGCCCGGGCCATCATCGCGCGACGTGCCGGGTCCGCCTTGATCAGGCGTCGGGCGCGGCCGATCTCCGCGGCATGCTCGGGCCGGCGGCGCTCCCAGTCCGCCAGCAGCGGGCCGTGGCGCTCAGGGAAGATGCACCACCATTCCACGATCGAGGCCGCGTTGTTGAGGTCGAGCAGCATGCCGGTACTCCGGGAGTTGGATGGCTCCATGATACTGTATGTGCATACAGTAGTGGCAAAAAGATGCTGCTGATTGCCTTGTATTAGTGGGGTTGCTCCGGCCCGTCATAGGCCGCCGCGGCCAGATCGAACAGCTGCTCGCACCCGATCGGTTTGCGAACATGGAGGTCGAAGCCCGCGCTCGTGCTGAGCGTCCGGTCCCCCGCGCTGCTGCGGCCGGTCAGCGCCACCAGGCGGGGATGCCCGTCGGCCGGCGCGCCGCGGAGGATGCAGGCCGCTGTGTCGTAGCCGTCCATGCCGGGCATGTCGATGTCCAGGAAGACCAGCGTCGGCTTCATCAACTCGGCCAGCAGCACGGCCTCCGAGCCGTCGTAGATGGCGCACGCGACGAACCCGTTCGTCGCGAGGAGGGCGACGAGGGTGTCGGCGGCATCGACGTTGTCGTCGACCACCAGGATCCTGCAATGCTGCGGCAAGGGGTCGGTCTCTTTCTCAGGCTCAAGGCCTACCGGCAACACCCATGCCCGGGTCGTCCCGGCGCAGCGCAGACCGCAGGCCGCGATCCTCGATCCTCGATCCTCGATCCTCAGATGGCGCTGGCCCGGATCCGCGACTGGCCGAAGGTCACCGGCGCCTGCGCCAGGACGGTCATCGCCTGCAGCAGGCGCTCCATGTCGTAGGTCTTGTCGTAGAAGCCGGTGATGCCCGCCTCCACGCAGCGGGGCCCGTGTTCCGCCTCGTCGGCGGAGGTGACCATGTAGGCGAGGCCCTCATAGCCCGCGGCGCGGAGCCGCTCCATGAGCGCGAAGCCGCTGCCTCGTCCCAGGTCCAGTTCCGTCAGCACGAGGTCGGGCGAACAGAGCGCCGCCAGCAGGACCGCCTGGTCCTCGTCGGAGGCTTGGCCCACCACGGTCGCGGTGGGCACTTCCCGCAGGCGCTCGTAGAGCGTCTTGCGGAAGGCGTCGGAGGGATCGGCGATCAGTATTTTCATGGCGGTGTCCTTGACTCATGGTGGCACCGCCCGGCCTCGATGTCTGCGCCGTTCCCGCCACTCCGGGTGTCAGGCGTTGCCCTACACGGCGGGTTGGCGTGAAGAGGTTCACGGACCCGCATCGGACCGGCGACGCGCACCGCCGGTTGCCACCGGTTGACGCCGGTTGCCGCCTTCCACTGTCCCAGTGATCGGCATCGAAAGTGGATCTGGCCGAGGCGCCGCGCGTTGGGGACACTGCGCGTCCACTCCCGTGCGTCGCCATGCCAGTCCTTCAGCCCCCGGATCCTCAGCCGCGCTTGCCGGCCCGCTTCGCCGGTGAGACCACCGTTGCAGGGGGCACCGCGAGGGCGAGGGCGAAAGACCAGTCGCAAGCGCTGGCGCAGGACGCGGACGCGACGCCGTGGCTGGGCCTCCTGCCGCCGCTGGGCGCGGCGCTCTATCCGCTCCCGCTGGCGGTGTTCCATGCACACGTGGAGGCGGCGAGGGCGGGCGGGATCCTCGACACGGCCATCGCGACGGCCTCGCTGTCCGTGGCCTTCCTGATCCCTCTCCTCGCGCTGTTGGCGGTGGCCCGGCTGCTGCGCGGCACGCCGGTGACCACGGGCCAGTTGCGCGCGCGGCGGGTGGCGCTGCTGGCGGTCAGCGCGCCGGCCTGTTTCGTCGTCGTCGGCGTGTTCAGCTACGTGGCGGGGGTGTCCGATTGGGACCGGTGGCTGCTGGCCGTGTTCTGGGCATCGATGGCGGTCTACGTGGCCAGGGGCGACCGCGCGCGGCCGCTGGCGCCGACGGCGGCCGGCACCATCCCCGGATGGCTGCCGAGGGCACACGGCGCCGCCGCGCTGGCATTCATCCTGATGTTCCTGGCCTGGCATCTCGGCAATCATCTGCTGGGCCTGCTGGGCGACGAGCTGCATCGCTCCGTGATGCACACGCTGCGGCACGTCTACCGCTCGCCATGGGTCGAACCGGTCGTCCTCGGCCTCGGGGCCTTTCTCGTGGTCTCGGGGCTGACGCTGGCGTGGCGGGCGTCGCGGCGGCAGGGCGACTTCCTCCGCGCGCTGCAGCTGTCCGCCGGCGTCTACCTGGCCGTCGCGCTGCCGAGTCACGTGAACTCGGTGCTGTACTTCGCGCGCAGCTTCCTCAGGATCGAATCGGACTGGGACTTCGCCGTCGGCGCGCCGACGGGGCTGATCGGCGATCCCTGGAACATCCGGCTCGTGCCGTACTACGCGCTCGCCGTCGCCGCGGTCATCACGCATGCCTTCTGCGGACTGCGCATGGTGCTCGTGGCGCATGGCGTGTCCGACACGACGGGTCGACGCCTGGTCGCGGCCGGCACCGGCCTCGCCGTGGTCGTGGCGACCGCCATCATGTTTGGCATGTGCGGCTTGCGCCTCTGATCGCTCAGCCAGCGTCGCCGAGGGACTGCCGATGCGCGTGTGATGCCCGGCTCAGCCGATGGGCGCATGCACCGTCACGCCCGCGCGCTTCGGCCCCTGCGCGGCCCAGCGCCACAGCGATTCCGCCATCGCCTGCGCCGCGGCTGACAGCGCCCGGTCGCGACGCCGGATCAGGTAGATGTGGCGCTGCAGTCCCTCGTCGACGATCGGGCGCGCGATCAGGTCCGGATGGTTGAAATGGAACAGCGTCAGCGCCGGCACCAGCGTCACGCCGTGACCCGCGACCACCATGCCCGCCACCGAGCTGAGCTGCTCGAACTCGAGCACCGGTCGCATCGGCAATGAGGGGAGCGCGGCGTCCAGCGCCTGCCGCACGCTGCTGTGGCGCGCCAGTCCGATCAGCGGCTGCGACGCGAGGGTCGCCAGCGTCGGCTTGCGACGCTTCGCGAGCGGATGGTCCCGCCGGCAGACCAGGTAGAAGTCGTCGGACAGGAAGGGCTCGACCGACAGCTCCGGCGCCGTGGCGCGCACGGCGGCCAGCGCCAGGTCGGCGCGGCCCGTGCGGACGCGCTCCACGCAGCTTTCCGAGAGCACGTCCGCGAGATCGAGCTCGATGCCCGGGTACTGCTGGCGGAAGGTCGCGAGGTGCGGCGGCAGCCAGCCCGCCACGAGCGCGGGCAGGGCGGCCAGCGCCACGCGGCCGCGGCGGCGCGCGACGTGGTCGCGCAGGTCGTCGGTCGCCAGGCGCATGTCCTGCAGCAGGCGGCGCGCCGGGTCCAGGAACAGCGTCCCTTCGACGGTGGGCTCGACCGCACGGGTCGTCCGGTCGAAGAGGCGGGCGCCCAGGCTGTCCTCCAGCGACCGGATCAGCGCGCTGAAGGCCGGCTGCGACAGGTGGCACTGCGCCGCCGCACGCGTGAAGCTGCGCAGCTCCGCCAGCGCGACGAAGGCGGCGAGCTGCCGGGCCGACAGGTTGGCCGGCGCCACGCCGTCGTTCGACGGGGCCGGAGTCGCTGAAGCGGAGGGAACGGACGACAGTCGATTCATTTGATTCACCGATCAGTTGATCCAAACAATCGAATTCTCCTATGGGCGGTGGACGTCTACATTCGAGGGCATGGAACACGTCCCAGCGCCTGCTTCAACGTCCGGGTCCCCCTCCTTGCTGGTCGGCTGCGCCGCCGGTTTCTCCGGCGATCGCACCGACGCGGCGCGTCCGGTCGTCGACACGCTGATCCGGCTGGGCGGCCCGGCGGTGCTGATCTTCGAGACGCTGGCCGAGCGCACGCTCGCGCTGGCGCAGCTGGCGCGGCAGCGGGATCCCGAGGGCGGCTTCGAGCCGCTGCTCGACGAGATGCTGCGACCCGTGCTCGCGGACTGCCTGGCCCATCGTCTCCCGATCGTGGGCAACTTCGGCGCGGCGAATCCGCCGGCCGCGGCGCGCCGCGTGCAGGCGCTGGCGGCCGAGCTCGGCCTGCGGGTGCCCGTCGTCGCCGTCGTGGGCGGCGATGCGCTGGAGTCGCCGGACCAACGCGCGCTGCTGATGCGGACGCTGGCGGGCGAAGGGCATGTGATCGCCGACGACGCCATCGCCTGCGCCAACGTGTACCTGGGCGCGGAAGGGATCGCGCAGGCGTTGCGACAGGGCGCGGACGTCGTCGTCACCGGCCGCGTGGCGGACCCGTCGTTGACGGTCGGGCCGGCGCTCGCGCACTTCGGCTGGGCGCCCGACGACTGGGATCGGCTGGCCGGCGCGACGATGGCCGGACATCTGCTCGAGTGCGGCGCGCAGGTCTGCGGCGGCTACTACGCGGACCCGGGATTCAAGGACGTGCCGGACCTGGCGACGGTGGGTTTCCCCATCGCCCGGATCGAGGCCGACGGCAGCTGCACGGTCTTCAAGGCCGACGGCACCGGCGGTTGCGTCGACGAGCACACCGTCAAGGAGCAACTGCTGTACGAGCTGCACGATCCCGCGGCCTACCTGACCCCCGACGTCGTCGCGGACATCGGCGGGGCGCAGGTGCGGCAGGTCGGCGTGGACGAGGTGCGGCTGTCCGGCGTGCGGGGTCATGCGCGACCCGAGGCGCTGAAGGCGAACGTGTTCTTCGCCAACGGCTGGCTGGCGGAGGGCGAGATCTCCTACGCCGGCCCGGGGGCGGAAGCGCGCGCGCGGCTCGCGGCGGAGGTGCTCCAGGCCCGGTTGAACGCGGCGGATCGGCGGGGACCGCTGCGGGTGGATCTGATCGGCGTGACGAGCGTGTTCGGTGACGACGGCGGCGATGCGCTGTCGCGCCTGCCGATGGGCGATGCGCAAGACGTGCGGCTGCGTATCGCGGCGAATCATGCGGACCGCGCGGGCGCGGAGCGCCTGACGCGCGAGGTCACGGCGCTCTACACCTGCGGCCCCGCGGGCGGCGGGGGCGTGAGGACGAACGTCCGACCGCGCCTCGGGCTGCGTTCCTGCCTGTTCCCTCGCGAACTCGCGACCGCCACGGTGACGCTGTCATGACCGATGTCGTCGAACTCCGCTTCGCCGCCCACGGCCGCACCGGAGACAAGGGCGACCGTTCCAACATCAGCGTGATCGCCTGGCATCCCGAGCTGTACCCGCTGCTGGTGGCGCAGCTCACCGAGGACGCGGTGGCCCGCCGGTTCGCGTCCCGCCGGCCGACCCGCGTGACGCGCTACCTGCTGCCGGCGCTGCACGCGATGAACTTCGTGCTGGACGACGTCCTCGACGGCGGCGTCAACGATGCGCTGAACCTCGACAGCCACGGCAAGGCGCTGTCCTTCGTCGTGCTGGCGATGCCTCTGGAAGTACCGGAACACCTGCTGCCGCTGCTCCGGCGACCGGTCCCGAATCACAACGACACGATGGAGACGACCCGATGACCTTTCCCAAGCCCCTCAGCCGCCGGCGGGCCTTGCTGACTGCCGCCAGCGCCGCGGCGTTCTGCGCGGCGACACCCGGGCAAGTCCTGGCACAGGCGCAGGGCACAGGCGCTTATCCGAACCGGCCGATCACCTTCCTGGTCCCGTTCGCCGCCGCGAGCGCGACGGACCAGCTCGCGCGGGCGCTGGGCCAGGCGATCGCGGAGCAGACGAAGCAGGCGGTGGTCGTCGACAACAAGGCGGGGGCGAGCGGCATGCTCGCGGCGCAGCAGGGCGCGCGCGCCGCGCCGGACGGCTACACGGTGCTGATCACGACCAACACGACGCAGGCCGCCAATCCGCACCTGTACCGCAAGCTGCCCTACGACCCGGTGAAGGACTTCGCGCCGGTGACGGGTCTGGGCAAGGGCGGTCAGGTGATGGTGGTGAAGGCGGACGGCCCGTACAAGTCCGTGGCGGACGTGATCGCGCGCGCGAAACGCGAGCCGGGCAAGGTGAGCTTCGGCAGCGGGAGCGCGTCGAGCCGCGTCGCGGGCGAGCAGTTCCAGCAGCTTTCGCACACGCAGCTGCTGCACGTGCCGTACAAGAGCAATCCGCCGGCCTTGACCGACCTGATCGGCGGGCAGGTCGATTTCATGATCACCGACACGGCGACCGGCCTGCCGCAGATCAAGGGCGGGAAGGTGAGGGCGCTGGGCTTCTCGATGACCAAGCGCTCGCCGCTGCTGCCGGACGTGCCGACGATCGCCGAGGCGGGCGTCGCGGGCTACGACATGAGCTACTGGTTCGCGGCCTACGTGCCGGCGGCGACCCCGGCGCCGGTGGTGCAGCGGCTACGCGAGCTGCTGACGGCCGCGTTGCGCAGCGTGCCGGCGAAGACCTTCTTCGACGGCGCCGGCGTGGACGCCTGGGCCAGCACGCCGGACGAGCTGCGCGCGTTCCAGGAAGCGGAGACGCGCAAGTGGGGGCAGATCATCAAGGCGGCGGGGATAGAGCCGGAGTGAGGCTGACTGCCGGGGCCGCTGGCCCTCACCCCCGCCCTCTCCCGCAATGCGGGAGAGGGAGCCAGAGGACACCGAGCCGACATGGCGGTGCCCTCGCGCTTCAGGTCACGGCTCTTCGCAGAACTCGCTCGGGCGCGTCACGTTGCAGACCCAGCGCCAGTCGACCCAGGCCTCGTCGCGCAGTTCGATGCTGAAGCTCAGATCGGGCAGGACGACGTCCAGTCGCAGCGGCACGCCGACCAGGACGTTGCCGTAGGGCAGCTGCATGCCGCGGACTTCCTTCACCGGCGCGTACTGGCCCAGCTTCAGCGTCATCTGGCTGTTGGCGACGATGTAGTTGTAGTTGTTCCAGACGTAGTCGCCGATGCGGAAGTCCTGCCCGTTGGGCAGCCTCACCACGGTCGATTGCGGCACCATGTTGTGCAGGCCGGAGCGGAAGTTGTTGCCGGCCGCCACGATGAACAGGCCGCTGTCGAGTCCGTTCACCGCATTGGCGAGGCCCGACTCGATCTTCGCGTCGACCATGCCGGTGATCTTGTTGGCGATGATGTCGCCGACCACGGGCAGCAGCCACGACAGGTTGGTGTCGCACCAGGTCGACGAGTTGGGCGTGGTGGTCATGCCGACCGTCCCCGGCGCCACGGGGCCGGTGATCCCGCCGATCTGCCCGACGATGCGGGTGTTCGTGAAGGTCAGCGTGTTCTGGCAGTCGTAGCGGATCACGCCGGCGGCGCGGCCGGAGAACTGGCTCACGGCCCGGTAGTCCAGCCCGGTGAGCTCCAGTCGGGCGACGCCGTTCAACTGTGGCGTGAGCGTCATGCGCAGGTCGCCGCTGACGACCCCGCTGAGCAGCGTCGCGCCGTTGGATTGCAATTGCGGACGCAGGGCGTCGTTGAGCCCGGCCTGGATGAAGAGCGGGACGCCGGTGGCCGCGCCGGCCACGCTGTACAACGGGCCGTAGGCGTTGCTCTGTTCGGTGACCGTGGCGGAGCCGCCGTTGACCGTCACGGTGGCCGCATAGAAGCGGTTGTAGGCGGTCGGTACCCAGTCGGCCCAGGCCGATCCGGTGGCCAGCAGCGGCATCAAGGCGAGCGCGCGGATCGCGCGCGGGATGCCTTTGGATTGCTTCATTCAGAACTCCCTGTGAGGTCAGTGATCGCGCTCGATTCGGCGCGACGCGATGCTAGGGGCGAGGACGCCGCATCGCGCCTGTAAAGGCTGACAGGGAGGATCGACCCTTACTTGTTCTTCTCGCTCCAGAGGACGCCGCCGGTGGCCCAGTCCTGGCGCTTCACGTCGAAGAAGACGACGTCCACGCCGTCGGCGCTGCCGCCGAGCACGCGCACGCAGGCGTCGGTGAGTTCCTTGGCCAGATCGGCCTTCTGTTGCGGGGTCCGGCCTTCGAAGAGTTCGACGCGGAGGGTGGGCATGGGTGTTCTCCTGGGAGTGTTGGGGATTCAGTGGCGGAAGCCGGGGGACAGGCGGTCCACGCGGCGCAGTAGCGCGGGCCATTCGGCGTCGCCGTCGCGTTCGGTGCCGTCGCCGACCCATTGGTGGTGGGTGAGGGCGGCGAGTTCATCGCTGACCTGCAGCACGCGGCCGCCGGTTGCGGCCGTGGCGGCCATCGCGCGCAGCTGCGCTTGCGCGGCGCGCTCGAGTATGTGCATGAGCAGATAGGCCTCGGCGACGGAACGGCCGACGGTCAGTGTGCCGTGGTTCTCGAGGATCAAGCCGTCGAGCGCGCCGAGCTTGGCGACGAGCCGGCCCTGCTCATCGGCGCCGAGCGCGAGGCCTTCGTAGGCATGGCGACCGAGCCGCCCGTGCAGGCGCATGGCCCATTGCGACGTCGGCTGCAGTCCGCCGGGGAGCATCGCCAGCGCGACGCCCCACGGCGCGTGCAGATGGATCACGCATTCGACGTCGGGGCGGGCGGCGTGCACGGCGCCGTGGATGGCGAAGCCGCTGGGGTTGACGCGTCGGCCGGTGCCGTCGACGACGCGTCCGCGCACGTCGACCTTCACCAGGCTGGAGGCGCAGACCTCGTCGAAGCCGAGGCCGAATTCATTCAGCAGGTAGACGCCGGGCTCGCCCGGCACGGCCGCGGACAGATGCGTGTAGATCGTGTCGTCCCAGCCGGCCAGCGCGGCCAGGCGATAGGCGGCGGCGAGGTCGATGCGGACGTCGGATTCGGTGCGCGGCTGTCCCCGCAAGACGTTGCTCATGAATTTGCTGGAGAGTCAGTTCGGCGGGGTGAAACCTCGGTCGAGGCTTGGGCAGCCTTCTGATGGGAGTGGCTTGACCTTTGGCTCGACCTTGATTGCGATGATGACGGAGTCGAGGGGGGGACTGGTGGTATTGGCGAATCTACCTGGGCAGGCGGTTTTGTTGCAATCTCTTTGATTATTGATTGACCGGTCGTCAATGCTGGCGTAATCAAAAAATAGCGTCCTCTTATTCTGAGATCGCCTTCCAGCTTGCCGGCTTTCATGTAGGTCGTGAGGCTTGCGAAAGAATCGGAACTCTCTCCGGACCACTGTGTTGCATGACTGTTTCGACCTGAAGACTTCCGATGGAAAACCAAAGTCGATTTGTCAGGAAGATCCACTGTCAGGGAAGCCAGATCAAGAGCTTTCTCATTCACGGTGACGGCGATTGCGGCGATTGAGTTGACTGCAGATCGCGCCAAACTTCGCTCCGTGTCCGATGTCCATTCGGGTGAGTCACGGTCAATGCGTACCAAAAGTCTGGTGTCTTGGGCTTGTGCTGGCGATGTTGTCAATAGTTGAATGAAGATCGCACAAAGAAAAACTTTCCAGCGCTGAAGCGTCATTTGAATTTCCTGTGCGTGAGCCGCAACGGTGCCGAGGTCTGCGTGGAGGTGGGATTCGGAGCGCGGGTGGACGGGCGTCGTCAGGATCTTGGTGCATCCTCGACGTCCAGCGGCCAGTCCAGGCTGCGAAGCAGAGTCTCTGCCAACCGCACGAAATCGCGGCCGAAGTTGTACAGGCGCTCGTCGATCTCGGTGACGACCAGGAAGTCGCCCTTCGCGTCGACGAGCACGTCGACGTAGCTGTCGAGCCCCACTGCAATCCACACCGCAGTGCTGAGCCGCGGCCAGCAGGACACCCAGTGTTCGCGAACAGGCTCGGGTGCGCGCAGGAAGTGGATGTTGCCATCGGCGCGATCGGAGTCTGGGGTGGCTTCGCCCACGATCAAGCCCCCGAATTCCTCGAGGAGGGACGTCGCATAGGCCATGGCATCGCCGGCGGCGACGGGTGCGGGCCGTGGCAACGGCTGCCAGCCTGCGTGCTTGAACAGCTGTCGCGCGTAGGGCTCGAAAGCCCAGGCGCCGGCCTCGGAGTCGGCCTCGTCGTCTTCAATCCAGTCTCCGTGAACCCAGGGCATTGGCGCGCGTGTCGATCGGTGTAAATGCGCCGGAGTCTATTCGACGCGCGAGTCGCGGCGTGGCTTCGGAATAGTCCCGACCTCCGCGTGCCTGTTGACCGGCGACACTCCTCAGCAAGAACAGCATGCCAGCCGCACACTATTACGAACGACTGCGGCGCAGTCCGTTGAACGGGGAGCTTCCGTCTTGAAATCCATCCTCTTGGCCGCCGCACTGGGTGTGGCGGCGTCCTCTGCTTCCGCGCAAACGCCCACCAGCCTGTGCGATATCCCGGCCTATGCGACGACCTTCAACAGCCGATACGACAAGGAGCTGGCGCTTCGTCAGCGCCTTGGCAAACTGTCCCGGCAGGGCGATGTGGACAACCAGGCGCGCCTGCGCCGTGCACTGCTGGCATCCAGTCCGGTGAGCGAGACCGAGGCCGATGCGAAGTTGACCGAGATCGCCGCGCAGCCTGACGTGGTCGAGCTCGCGCGGGTGCGGGACGCGGCGCAGAAGAGCGCCAAATCGATGGGGCTCGCGTTCGGTGCGCTGGAGTTCGTGGCCGGCCCGGATCCCGTGCGGCTGGCCCGCGCGCAGTGCATCTCCTCGAACATCGCGCTGGTCTACGTGGCCCAGGAACGGGCGTTCTCGGAACGCATCGCCGCGCTGACTCGGCAACGGCTCCTGGCATTCGGGCTGGAGCGGGGCATGGTCCCGCCGGAGAACCTCGTGCAATCCCTTCGACCCACGACATGGGCCTGCGCTACACCCGAGGGACGAGCGGCCGCCGAGGAAGACGTGGCGTTGCAGCTGGACGTGCTGCGCACCCAGCAGCGCCAGTCGGAGTCGGAACTCGACGCGCTCTTGAAGACCAAGGGATGGGACAAGCAGAAGCGATCGCAAGTGTTCAAGGACATGATGGAGAAGCCTGAGTTCACCGCGATCGAATCGGAGAAGAAGCCCGTCGCCGCCGAGCTGGTGGCGCTGATGAAGTCCGGCGGGGACAACACCGGGAGCACGGCTTCGGAAGGCCCGTGCACGTGGCCGGCCCGCTTCACGCCGATCCTTCAGAAGATCGGAGACCTGAACGCACACCAGTACCGGTGGATGGGGCGGTTCTTGCAACAGACTAAGTGAAGGCGGTCGTATGGCGTTTCGATCCCTTCACGAAGCACTCCATGAGTACGACGGTCGATCCACTCCGCTGACGGCAGCGATTGGCCCGGCCCGGTCATCTCCGTATCACTGGCCGGGCCTCATGCTGGGGGCGCTTCAGTAGCCCTTGGAACAACTCGTCCCCACTTTGAGCAACATGACGAAGACGACCTATTCGCCAGACGACTGGTTCGAAGCAGAACGGCTTCATCGTGCCGCGCACGAAGGAGACATCACCGAGATGAAGCGGTTGATTGCGCAGGGATATGACGTCAACCTGTTCGACGACCTGGGGAACACGCCGCTCCACGAGGCCGTAAGGGCTGATCGCTATCGGGTCGCGGAGTGGCTGCTGGACCACGGCGCATCGGTCAATGCGAACGAGGCGGAACGGATTGGCGAGACACCGTTGTGCTTCGCGGTCCAGCGGGGCTATCCGGAGATGGTCGCGCTATTGCTCAAACGAGGTGCCGATCCAGACATCAACGGGTGGATGGGCCTCACGGCTCGAATCCGGGCGCAGAAGCGCGCCGATGACGAGGGACGGGAGATGTCGGCAATGATGGCGAAGGTCCGAGAGAAGCGCCTGAGGTAGGTGCCTCACCGTGAGCGTTGCTCACACCCCCGGCACGCACACCATCGCAATGCTCGCCCACACCCCGAAGCTGAAGTACGGCGTGAGCCATAGCGCATCGGCCTTCCACGCGACCCAGCTCCCGCTGTGCACGCGGCGGCTCCACGCGTCGCGCGCGCCTTCATCCAGGCGCATGTAGACCAGCCCGCGCGCGCGGCCTTCGCGGTAGCGGCGGCAGTACATCGGCACGTCCACGCTGAGCACATACGCGACGAAGCCCATCGCGCCCACGATCCCGAACAGCGCCACCGCGTGAACCCAGCCGCTGCTGTTCACCGCGATGACGCCCAGCAGGATCGCCATCCAGCTGAAGCCCGCCGCCCAGAGCGAGGACTCCACCGCCTGGGTGATGTGGTTCAGCGTGAGCACGCTGTGCCAGCAGAAGGCCTGCGCGATCACCATGAACAGCGGGATCGCCCAGGCCGCCTTGCCGACGGCCGGCATGCCGGCATGCGTCGCGAGCTGATGGACCAGCAGCCCGAGCTGGAACGCGAAGCAGATCTCCGCGATCGTGGCCGCCGTGCGGCCCAGGAAGATGCTGGACAGCGGCGTGTCGATCACGACCAGCCGCTCCAGATCCACCCGCGGGAACAGCGAGCGATAGGCGCAGACCAGCACGTAGACGCCGGACAGCGCCAGGTGCAGATGCGCCTGGACACCGGTGATCGGCGCGAACTGCAGCACCGCCAGCCACAGGCAGACGTTGAGCGCGGCAATCGCGCGAAGGGCTCGCCACCAGGACAGCACACCCGGGTCTGCGCCGACCAGCCCTACAGAAGAAATATTGCGAATTGATGACATCTCACGGTCAGGGTAACCGCGAGTCGGGCCCCGAGGGAATGGCCCGGAAGACTCATCCGGGCGCGTCCGGGGCCGCCGGCAGAAGGCGCGATGATGGGCGAACCCCTTCAGGAGAGCCCATGTTCGACCACGTCAAATTCGGCGTCCGCGACTATGCCGCCAGCAGGACCTTCTATCTCCAGGCGCTCGAGCCGCTCGGCGTGACGATAGGCGGGGAGGGCGATCCGTCCTACGGCATCGAGATCTGCGGCAGCAACAACGCGTCGCTGTGCCTGTTCCAGACCGGGGAGCGGACCGCGCCCATGCACATCGCCTTCGTCGCGCAGACGCGCGAGCAGGTCGACGCGTTCCATCGCGCCGCGCTGGCCGCCGGCGCCAAGGACAACGGCCCGCCCGGACTCCGTCCGAAGTACCACGCGAACTACTACGCGGCCTTCGTCATCGATCCGGACGGGCACAACATCGAAGCGGTCTGCCACGCGGCGGGCTGACGGCGCTTCAGCGCGCTACTCAGCCCGGATTCATCGCCGAGAACAGCGCCTCGTACTTCCCGTCGCGCTCCGCCCAACGGCGAGGGAGGTCACGATCGAGCAGCACCTCGCCGCGCGGCGTGCGGCCGTCCTCGAGCATCTGCAGCACCTCGGCGACGTAGTCCGGCAACGGCATCGCGCGCGGATCGCTCGCCTGCTGCGCGCCGGTCAGTTCGGTCTGCACGTACGGCGGGGACAGCTCCAGCACCTCGATGGGCACGTGGCGCATCTGATGCCGCAGCGACTGCAGCCACGAATGCAGGAAGGCCTTGCTCGCGCAGTAGGTCGGGAAGTCCGCGCGCGGCACGAAGGCCAGCGCCGAACTGGTCGCCAGGAACGCCGCGTCCGCCTTGCCTTTGAGCAGCGGCAGCACCGCCGCCGCGACGCGCACCACGCCCAGGATGTTGGTCTGCACGATGGCCTCGGCGTCGTCCGCGGTCCACGCGTCGCGGGTCATGTCCTCGGTGCGCGAGATGCCCGCGTTGGCGATCAGCACGTTGAGCTCGGGAAAGTGCGCGCGCAGCGTCGCCGTGAATCGCGCGAATGAAGCGGGATCGTCGACATCGAGCGCCAGCCCGACGAGACCGGGCCGTGCGAGGCTCATCGCTTCGAGCAGCGGCTGCCGTCGGCCGGTCACGATGACGCGGTTGCCGCGGTCATGCAGCGCCTCGGCCAGTGCGCGGCCGATGCCGCTGGTGCCACCCGTCACGAGGATGGTGTTGCCGGTGAGTTTCATGGGAAGTCCTTCTGGAGATCAGGTTGCGGTGACGCCGCAGACCAGACCGGCAGAGGACGCCCAGGCCGAAATGGAGGAACAGAGCCCGGGCAGGCGATACCAGTGGTCATCGGAAACGGCGTCGTGATTCATCGAGAACTGCCCCGCTGGGCTCCTCTCGACAAAGGACGCGTTGGATGACGGTAACGCCTACGGCAGCGCGCGGAACGCACTGCGGGATGAAGTGTAGCGGCAGTCGCGGAGCGCCCGCAGCGGCGCGCTCAGAAGCCGTACAGGCTCAACGCGTTGTCGGTGAGCACGACCTCGGTCATCGTGTCCGAGGCCAGCCAGTGCGCCAGCCACAACGGCGATGCGGACGTCGCCCGCGCGTCCTCATGCGCCGTGCACGGCCAGTCGCTGCCCCACACCAGTCGCATCGGACCGACGCGGTCCAGCCATCGCGCCGCCAGGTCCTTGGCCTCGCAGCCAGCCGCCAGGCGGTAGGGCGCGCTCAGCTTCACGAAGAGCCGGTCGTGCTGCCCCGCGACCAGGCCGCTCACCTCGGTCGGCGAGGCCGGCTTGCCGAAGTGGTCCACCACGACCGTCAAGGTCTCGGGAAGCTGGCGCAGCACTTCCGCGAGACGCCCGTGGTCCGTATGGATCTGCAGATGCCACGACAGCGCCTCCAACTGATCGAACAGCGGATGCAGTTCTTCGCCGATCCGGTGATCGGTGCCGACGAGGTTGAGGCGGATGCCGCAGACGCCGAGCGCGTCCATCCGGCGAAGCTCGTTCACCGCGAAGCCCGCGCCGACGACGGCGACGCCGCGCAGCTGTGCGGGTCGCTCCGCCAGCAATTTCAGCAGATGACTGTTGTCGGTGCCGAGGAAGCTCGGCTGCACCAGCACGCCGTGCGAGACGCCGTGCGGCGCGACCGCCGCATCCCAGGCCTCGAGGGTCGCCGCGTAGTCCGGCACGTAGCGCGATCCCGGCGCCCCCGCGCCCGTCAGCGCGAACGCATGGAAGTGCGTGTCGACCACGCCGGTGAGGCGCGAGGCGGAAGTGATGGCGGGGTTGACGGCGGGGTGGGGCGTCGGCATCATTCGCGAATTCTAGTCCTATAGAGGACTATAGGAAAACAGCCTTGGGCAAGTCGAGCACTTCCAGCACGCCAGAATCCACGAGTCCCCCGGACGCGGGACTCGCCCCGACCGCGGGCGTCAGCCGTTATGCGCAGCTCGCGCAGGACCTGCGCACGCGCATCATCGGCGGCGAGTGGTCCGCCGGCGCGGCGATCCCGTCGGAGACCGACCTCGCGCAGCGCTTCGGCGTGGCGCTGGGCACCGTCCGGCAGGCCGTGGCCATGCTGGCGGCGGAAGGGATCATCCAGCGCGTGCACGGCAAGGGCACCTTCGTCACGCAAGGCCTGAACGGGCCGTCGCTGCTGCGCTTCTTCCGCTTCCGTGGGCCGGCGGACGGACCGCCCACCGCGCAGGTCCGGCGCTGTCAGACCGTGCGCCTGCGCGCGGCCGAAGCCCAGGCGCTCGGCCAGCGGACCGGCGACAGCGCGCTGCGCGTGAAGCGGGTGCGGCTGCTCGACGGCAAGCCGGTGCTCGCCGAGGACCTGCTGCTGCCGCTGGCCCGCTTCGCCGCGTTGCGCGATCTCCCGCTGGCGGAGTGGGAGGACCTGCTCTATCCGATGCTGGCCCGTCTGTGCGGCGTGACGGTCGCGCGGGCCGCCGACGAACTGACCTTCGGTCACCTGGACGCCGCGACCGCGGCCTTGCTCGACCTGCCCGAGGGCGCGCCCGGGATCCGTGTCGACCGCAAGGCCTTCGACCTCGGCGGCCAGTGCATCGAGCTGCGCACCACCTGGGGCGACGCCACCGCTTTCCACTACAGCGCCGAGACGCGCTGATCCTCGGCGCCGAAACGTACCCGTTCCTCCGGCGCCGGGAAGCGCCGGTTCCTTTCCTCTGGAGACCCACGATGATCCAACGACGCCATGCCGTGCTGACGGCGCTGGCCCTGGCCGCCCTCGGCAGCTTCTCCGGCGCCGCCTCGGCGCAAGCCTGGCCCACCAAGCCGGTGACCTTCATGGTGAGCTACCCGCCCGGCGGCGGCGCGGACCTGATCGCGCGCCTGATCGCGCCCAAGGTGGGCGAGGTCCTCGGACAGACCGTCATCATCGAGAACCGTCCCGGCGGCAGCGGCCAGATCGCCGCCGGCGCCGTGTCGCGCGCGCCGGCCGACGGCTACACGCTGCTGTTCGACGCGTCCTCGTATGCCGTCACGCCGACGCTGTTCCCCAACTCGCCCTACAAGCAGGGCAAGGCCTTCAAGACGGTCGCGGTGACGGCGCTCTTCCCCAACGTCGTGCTGGTGAACGCGCAGTTCCCGGCGAAGAACGCCGCCGAGCTGATCGCGGCCGCCAAGGCGAAGACGGATGCGGTGGCCTTCGCGTCGTCGGGCAACGGCTCGGCGCAGCACATCGCCGGCGTGCTGTTCGAGCAGTCCGCGAAGGTCGAGATGATGCACGTGCCCTACAAGGGCGGCGGTCCCGCGCTGACCGACGTCATCGGCGGCCAGGTGCCGGTGTTCTTCGGCAACGTGGCCTCGACCCTGCAGTACGTGAAGCAGGGCAAGCTGCGTCCGCTGGCGGTCAGCGGGAAGAAGCGCTCCGCGGCGCTGCCGGATGTGCCGACGGGCGCCGAGGCGGGACTGCCCGGCTTCGAGATGTACGAATGGAACGGGCTGTTCGCGCCGGTCGGCACGCCCGCGCCGGTGATCGATCGTCTGTCCAAGGCCGTGCAGCAGGCGCTGGCCTCACCCGAGGTGAAGGCGAAGATCGCCGAGCTCGGCGGTGATGCCTTCCACGGCGGCGTGGCGGAGTCGGAGAAGTTCGTCGACGCCGAGCTCAAGCGCATGGCCACGCTCATCAAGGACCGCAGCATCACGGTGGAGTAAGCGTTCCGCGGGGTTGCCGCGCGAGCGGCCTCTAGTCGCGCAGCATCTTCAATCGGACGAGGCTCTCGGCGGTCGCCACGATCGCCTCCTCGTTCGAGCGCGGACGCCAGCCGAGCACGCGGCGGGCCTTGTTGCCGGAGGCGTTCAGGTTGCGGCCGAGCAGCGAGGCGACGCTGCGTCCCGCGGGCGTGCCGCGCCCGATCAGCTTCACCAGCCAGTTCGGGAGCACCCGCGTCTTCACGCGGTTCGCGGCGGCGCCCAGCCGCCGCTTGAGCACCGTCGCGATGTCGACCATCCACAGGCTGTCGCCGGCGGTGGCGAGGAAACGCTCGCCGTTGGCGGCGGGATCCGTCATCGCGCGCAGGTGCAGGTCCGCGACGTCGCGGACGTCGACAACCCCCGTGTTGATCTTTGGACAGCCGGGCTGACCGTCCATCATCCGCTGGATGATGCCGATGGAATGGGAGGTGTCCGGTCCCAGCGCCGGCCCGAGCACCGCCACCGGATTGATCGCGGACAACTCCAGCCCGCGGCCTT
The DNA here is from genome assembly GCF_001653795.1 of Mitsuaria sp. 7. Classification (NCBI taxonomy): domain Bacteria; kingdom Pseudomonadati; phylum Pseudomonadota; class Betaproteobacteria; order Burkholderiales; family Sphaerotilaceae; genus Roseateles; species Mitsuaria sp. 7. Next base: position 2,018,993 of record NZ_CP011514.1, on the reverse strand, counting down.
CCTTCGCGATGAAGTCCCACGCGGCGCGCTCGGCCAGGGTCTTGGACTTCTGGTACGGCCAGACCTCGCCGGACTTGCCGGAGATGTCGCTCCAGTCGGTCTCGTCGAAGGGGCGCGACATCGGACCGTGGCCGGCGCAGATCGCGCCGAAGGCGGAGGTCAGCACCACCCGTTTGACGCCTGCGTCGCGGGCGGCGCGCAGCACGCGCAGGTTGCCGTCCACCGCGGGACGGATCCAGTCGCCCTCGCTCGCGTGATCGCCGGACGGCGTCGGCGAGGCACCGTGCAGCACATAGCGGCATCCGGCCACAGCCTCCGTCCAACCCGCATCCGCCGACAGGTCAGCGACGACGAAGGACAGACGATCGCCAGGATCGGCGCCGCCGACGCGCAGGTGCGTGAGGACCTCGGCCTCGCGCTTCGCCGAGCGCAGGGTGGTGCGCACGCGGTAGCCGCTCGCGAGCAGCGCGAGGATGCAGTGCTGCGCGATGAAGCCGGTGCCGCCGGTGACCAGGACCAGGTCGCCGCGTGGGTCCTTCGTATCGTTCCGATCGTGCAGGCCGTTGGAGTCGTTGGGATTGTTGGTGCCGTTCGAGTGGCTCATGTCGTGGATGCTCTTCCTGTCGTTCAAAGGGGCGGAAAGCCGGTGAGCGGTGTGGACCGTCGCAGCGACGCCGCATGACCGGCACGATAGGAGGCGGGTCTCGAACTGTGAATGCTTGAGCGTACGCATCACTTGCGCGATAGTTCGGAAATGCAGGCTGATCCGTTTTCCGACATCCTCAAGTTCACGCGCGCCGAGTCGCTGGTCACCGGCGGATTCCAGGCCGGCGGCGCGTGGGCGATCCGCTTCCCCGCGCCCGACAAGATCAAGTTCTTCGCCGTCGTGAAGGGTCGGTGCTGGGTCCGCATCGAGGGCGAGCCCGAGGCGGTCCTCTTCGAGACCGGCGACGTGGGGCTGCTGGCGGCGAAGCGCGCGTCGGTGCTGGCCAGCGCCCTGGACATCGAGCCGGTGGACGCGATGGGACTGTTCTCCGGCGCGGGCCGCTCGACGGCCACCCTGGGCGACGGCAAGGACTTCGCGCACATCGGGGGTCACGTCTTGCTCGACCAGGCCAGCGGACGTCTGCTCGAAGGCGTGCTGCCGCCGTGGATCCACATCCAGGCCGCCTCGCCGCGCGCGACGGTGTTCCGCTGGGTGCTGAACCAGCTCGTCGAGGAGCGGGCCGATCCGCTGCCTGGCGCGCAGCTGGTGACGGAGCAGCTGTCGCAACTGCTGTTCATCCAGATCCTGCGCGCGCATCTGGAGGCGTCCGGCCCGATGCCGGCAGGGTGGCTGCGCGCGCTGGCGGACCCGCGCATCGCGCCGGCGCTGCGCCTGATGCACGGCGAGCCGGCGCGGAGCTGGCATCTCGAGGAACTGGCCAGCGCCTGCGCGATGTCGCGGACGACCTTCGCGGTGCGCTTCAAGGACGTCGCGGGCGTCGCGCCGCTGAGTTATCTCGCCGACTGGCGCATGCGCCTCGCACAACGCGCGCTGCGCGAGGAGGACACGCCGGTGGCGGTCCTGGCGCGCTCGCTCGGATACACGTCCGAGAGCGCCTTCAGCACGGCTTTCAAACGCGCCACGGGGAAGTCGCCGAAGACCTGGCGCAACGCCGTGGCGGACGGACTAACGCAGACACAAGGAGCCCTTGGATGAGCACCCCTCCCGACACGCCCCAGCGCCAGCTGCTCCTGGACTTCATCGCCGACGAAGCCGCCGCGCTTCAGCGCGGTGAGCAGGGCGGTTTCTGGCCCAGCAACCATCACCTGATCTCGCCCCTGATCGGCAAGGCGGGGAAGTTTCTCGACGAGAGCGAGCAGGTCGCGTTCTTCTACCACCTGCTCCGGCTGGACCACTGCCCGCCGGTGAAGACGGAAGAGGACTTCGCGTTGCTGCTCCGCGCCTATGGCGGCCTGGGAGGCCTCCTGTCGCGCGGCTACCCCGTCTGCAGCCTGCCATTCCATCTGGCGGTCTTCCTCTTCGGCCAGGACCCGCTCGCGCGGCTGCCGGACGAGCCGGAGCCGTCCTTGGCCAGCTTCCAGTCGGGGGTCACCTTCCTGCGGTATGCGCGCTCGTTCTCCCACATGCCGGGGATCATGTCCAAGCGCCAGAAGTTCGCCGACCTGAGCGCCGATCGCGCGCTCGTGGCGCGTGTGCGCAAGACGCTGATGCACGGCGACCGGAAGCTGCTGGACGGGCTCGGCCAGCTGTGGCTCTGGGCCTTCGTGTTCCTCGTGCTGCAGGTGCAGGAGGACGCCCAGCCCGTCATCCGCAAGATCCGCGAAGACGCGGCGGCGGCCGGCGACGCCAAGCGCGTCGAGACGCTGGAGCGCTTCATCGCCGCCGCAGGGAAGCCGGCCTGAACGGAGGCCGCTCCACTTCAGTGATGCGTGGCCTGGTCGCGGTAGACCGTGCGGCCATTCAAGGGCTGCACGGCGCGCGAGTTGCCTGCTGCCTCATACAGCGCGCGGAAGTGACGGATCTGCGACGTCGACATGATCACGGGCTCCTCCAGCAGCACCCAGGAGACGTTCTCCGGGAAGACATCGGTGTTGAGCTGGTCCGCCACCGAGCCGGCCGGGTTGTTGCAGCCCACGGCGGACGGCGCGGTCAACGAGCCGTCATAGCGCCAGGAATGCGTGCCGTGCGGCAGCACGCGGTCCAGATGGAACGCGGGGATGGTCAGCGGCGCCGCATTCGAATCTTCCGGCAGTGCGTGCTTGAAGATCTTCTGCAGCTCATGGTGTTCGCCGCCGGCCTTGACCAGCGCACCGATCACCAGCAGGGCGTCGTTGTCGCCCAGGCAGGCGCCGCGCTTGACGTGGACGAAATGGATTTCCATCGGCGCGGCCTTGCCGTTGACCTTGTGCTCCGACGGCGTGTGGAAATGGAACTGCGCCAGGTCGTAGGTCACGCCGTTGACGCTGATCGACGAGCCGGCCGGCACGTTGACGCGCAGCGTGGCGAACTCTTCGGGCACGAAGGGGTTCGCCCCGGGATTGAAGGTGTTGACCACCGACACCTCCGCGGTCTGGTACGCGCGGGTGATCTTCGGCAGGGGCGCGCCGACGGTCGCCGACGTGTGGATGTCGATCGGGCTTTGCCGACCTTCGGCATGGGCCAGGGGCAGGGCAGTCGACAGCGCAAGGACCAGCGACGTGGCGACGAAGAGGGATGGGCGGAAATGGGACAAGGGAGACTCCATGAGTGAACGCTTGAAGCGTGGGCGCTCGACGAACAACGGGGGTGAGCGGGCGGATGCTAGGCATCCGCCCATGACCCGCCGTTAGTCAGGGGTCAAGTCATGCGAAGTCCTGTCCGGCAAGGCGAAGGCGTCACTGCCCTGGTGTCTGATTGAGGAAGCGCACCAGGCTGTGCGGCGCGTCTTCGCCCAGGCACGCGTCGAGCACCTCGGCCGAACCCGTCGCCGCCTCGGCACTGCGGGGGAAGAGCTTCTCCTCATAAGCCGCGAGCGCGGCCTCCAGGTCTTCGGGGTGCGCCACGATCGCTTCGGCAAGCTCGGCGCCGTCGACCATGGCGAGGTTCGCGCCATCGCCCGCCGGGGCCATCAGATGCGCGGCGTCGCCGAGCAGCGTCACGCCCGGCACGCGATCCCATCGATGGTCCGAGGGCAAGGCGTGCAGGGACCGCAGCACGGGATCCGTTTCGCCATCGGTGATGAGCGCGGTGAGCGCCGGCGCCCAGCCGTCGAACTCCGCGGCCACGCGGCGCAGCGCTTCGGCGGGATCCTCGGCCTCGATCGCTGACACCCACGCCATCGGCTGGCGGACCGCAACGTAGGTGTGCAGCACGCCGTCTGGCTCGCGGTGCGCAAAGATGCCTTTGCCCGGCGCCATCGCGAAGAAGGCGCCGCCGCCGACCGCGTCCGCGCTCGCGGGATGGCGGACATCGGCATCGGACAGGTAGGTCTCGACGAAGGTCGTGCCGATGTACGCGGGCTTCGCGTCGGAGAGCAGGGGCCGGACTTTCGACCAGGCGCCATCGGCGCCGACGAGCAGATCCGCCGTCACCGTCGAGCCGTCTACGAAGGACAAGGTGTGCTGCGCACCCTGTCCGTTCTGCCCGTTCCTCAGCGCGGCGACCGATGCCAGCTTGCGACCCCATTACACGGTGTCCGCGGGCAGCGAGTCCAGCAGCAGACGGCGGAGTTCACCGCGACGCACCTCGGGCCGCCCGCCGTTGCCGTCGTCGGGCTGATCGAGCAGCACTGCGCCGGTCGCATCCAGCACCCGCGACGCCTGGCCGCCGGGATGGATGAGCCGGACGAAGGCGTCGTGCAGTCGCGCGGCTTTCAGCGCGATCTGGCCGCTGTCGTCGTGGATGTCGAGCATGCCGCCCTGCGTGCGCGCGGTGGGCGAGGTCTCCGCCTCGTAGACGGTCGAGGCGATGCCGTGGACGTGGAGAACCCGGGCGAGCATCAGTCCGCCGAGGCCGGCGCCGACGATCGCGATGGTGCGTGTCATCTTGAATCCTTCAGGGTGGGGTGACATCGCCGAGGGGACAGGGATCGTCGGGTCGATGTGTGGAATGACATTCCATGATGATGGAGCGGCGTTCCAGTTGTGTCAAGATCGGGCATGGTCAAGAAAGCACGTCCGGCGCCGCGGCGCGAAGAGTCCCTCTCGCGCGATCGCATCATCGAAGCGGCGATCGAGCTGCTCGACAACGACGGGGAGGGCGGGCTGACGTTCCGCGCGCTGTCCGAGCGGCTCGCCACGGGACCCGGCGCGATCTACTGGCACATCGCGAACAAGGGCGACCTGCTTGTCGCCGCGTGCGACGCGGTGATCGCCGGCGTGATGGCTCAGGGTACGACCAACGGTACGGCCGCGCAGGCGGACGCAGCGACGCCGGAGGACACGATCCGTGCGCTGGCGCTCGCCATGTTCGACGCGATGAACGAGCACCCGTGGATCGGCTCGGCGCTGTTCCACTCGGCCGGCGCGCTGCCGACGGTGCGTCTGCTGGAATGCATCGGACAGCAGGTGCGCGCGCTCGGTGCGCCTGCGGCGGGGCAGTGGTCGGCGACCTCGGCGCTGCTGCACTACGTCCTCGGCGTCGGCGGACAGAACGCGGCGAACCGGCTCTCCGCGCAGACGCGAGCACTCGATCGGGACGACTTCCTGGGCGAGGTGGCGGACGCGTGGTCCGCGCTCGACGAACGCGACTACCCGTTCACGCGATCGGTCGCGGACGACCTCCGGAATCACGACGACCGCGGCGACTTCCTCGCAGGGATCGATCTGATCCTGGGCGGGATCAAGGGGACGGCGAAGACGAGGGCGAAGGCGACTGTGCGGAAGCGATAGCTTGCGTCGACGACGTCGACGACGTCGAAGCCCTTGGCGAAGGCGATCGATTCAAGCCCAGGCAACGATCGGGCGGGCCTTGCGCACCGCGCGTACGCAGTGCCGCATCGTTTGGATTCATCGGAAACGCGCAGGCGCTGTCCCCCCCAACGCTGACGCGTCCCCGGGCACGCGGGCCGCGCCCTTGCCATAGCGCTTCCAGCGGCGGACATCCCACCCGCGACGCGGCAGAGGACGACGCATCCAACGCGTCCCCGGCTGCGTAAAGGGGACTCGGGCGGCACCCTCCGCGCCCGCTTCCACCACATCGTTCCCTCCACAACGAGGAGCACCCCATGACCCCATTCCCGTTGACCCGCGTGGCAACGTCCCTGCGCGTCGGCCTGTTCGCGGCGAGCGCGCTGTGCGCAGGACTGGCCTTCGCGTCCAGCCACCGCGAGGCGCCGTTCATCACCACCGTCCCCAAGGCGGACGCGTCGGACTTCTACATGTTCATGAGCTATGAGGCCGGCCGCACGGACTACGTGACCCTCATCGCCAACTACGTGCCGCTGCAGGACCCGTACGGGGGGCCGAACTTCTACGCGATGGACCCGAACGCGCTCTACGAGATCCACGTCGACAACAACGGCGACGCCAAGGAAGACGTCACCTTCCAGTTCCGTTTCAAGAACACGCTGAAGGCCACCGCGCTGAGCATCGGCGACAAGAGCGTGCCGATCCCGCTGGTCCAGTCCGGTCCGGTGTCCGACGTGAAGGCGGCGACGCTCAACGTCAACGAGAGCTACACCGTGGACATCGTGCGCGGCGACCGGCGCTCCGGCACGCGCTCGGCCATCACCAACGCCACCGGCGGCGGAACGTCGTTCGACAAGCCGGTCGACAACATCGGCAAGAAGACGATCGCCGATTACACGGCCTACGCCGCCAAGCACATCTACTCGGTCAACATTCCCGGGTGCGGCCAGCCGGCCAAGGTCTTCGTCGGTCAACGCAAGGACCCGTTCGCGGCCAACCTGGGTGTGATCTTCGACCTCGTGAACGCACCGGTCGGCGTCATCACCGATCCGGCCCAGATCAACGCGGCACCCAACTCGCTGGACGGGAAGAACGTCACCACGCTCGCGCTCGAGGTGCACAAGAGCTGCCTGGTCGCCGGCACCGAGCCGGTGATCGGCGGCTGGACCACGGCCAGCATGCGCCAGGCCCGCATCCTCGACCCCGCGCCCAAGGCCGGTCATCAGACCACCGACAAGGCCGGCGGCGCCTGGGTCCAGGTCTCGCGCCTGGGCATGCCGCTGGTCAACGAGGTGGTCATCGGCCTGCCCGACAAGGACCGCTTCAACAGCGCCAAGCCCAAGGACGACGCGCAGTTCGCCAACTACGTGACCAACCCCACCCTGCCGGCGCTGCTGTCCACCGTGCTCAACCTGCCGGGCTCGGCGCCGACCAACCTGCCGCGCAACGACCTGGTCACCACCTTCCTCACCGGCATCAAGGGCGTGAACCAGCCCGCGAACGTGGTCGCGTCGGAAGAGCTCCGGCTGAACACCTCGATCGCGGCCGTGCCTTTCGCGCAGCAGAACCGCCTGGGCATCGTCGGCAACATCCTGGCCAAGGGCAGCGACAACGCCGGTTATCCGAACGGCCGACGGCCCAAGGACGACGTCGTCGACATCTCGCTCGTGGCGGTGATGGGCGGTCTGTGCGTGGCCAACGGCGATACCGACGCGCTGGGCTTCGGCGCGGCCTGCAAGCCGTCCGCGGTGCCGCTGGGCGCCACGGCGTTCAAGCTGCATGACGCGGTCGACCAAGCCGTGGTGCCGCTGCTGCCCGGCTTCCCCTACCTGTACACGCCCATGGGCGGTACGCAGTGACCGAGGAGCCCATCATGAACGAGTCCTCTTCGAGTTCGTCCCGATCGCCGGGTTTGTCCCACTCCGCCGAGCGCGACGGGCGGCACCCTGTGGCGTCGCTGCGCCGTCCGGCCATCGCGCTGACGGCGATCGCCGCCGCGGCGATGGTGGCCGGCTGCTTCGGCGGCGGTGGTGACGACGGCGGCAGCGGCGGCGGGCCCATCGACACGACGCCCGCGTCGGTGCCGGACAGCGCGCTGGGTTCGTCCACGGCCTACACGCAGTTCACGCTGACGACCTCGCAGTCGAGCAGCGAGACCGCGGAGCCGCTGACGGCCAACAACGTGACGACACCGCCGGCCAGCGAGACCGACGAACCGGCGTCCGTCACTTGAAGGCCGCGCGAGCCCTTGCGCTCGCGTGCCTCGCCACAGCCGCCGCGCTCGCGGCGGCGGCGCCCTTCACGCCTCGTCAGGACGACGAGGTCGTGGAGCGGTTGCCGCTGCGCGCGGGATCGGCCGGCGAGCGTGCGCGCCAGCGCGCCGAGCAGCGGGTGCTGGCGCAGCAGCCGCGCGATCTCGGGCTGGCGCTGCGCGCCGCGCGCGAGGCCATCGAGCGCAGCCGGCACTACGGCGATCCGCGCGACCTCGGCACCGCGCAGGCGTGGCTGCAGCCGTGGTGGAACGACCGCGCCGTGCCGCCCGCCGCGCGCCTGTTGAAGGCGACGGTGCTGCAGGCGCGGCACGACTTCGATCCGGCGCTGGAGGAACTCGATCGCCTGCTCGGCGAGCGTGGGCTGCCGAATCCGCTCCGCGCCCAGGCGGAACTCACGCGCGCCGGCATCCTGCAGGTGCGCGGCCGATGGGATGAGGCGCGCGCCGGCTGCGAACGACTGGCGGCGCCGCCGCTGTCGCTGTCGCATGGGCACGCCTGTCTGGCCGAACTCGACAGCCTGCAAGGCAGGGACGCGTCCGCGACGCAACGGCTGGCGGCACTCGATCGCGCGCCCGGCGCGCCGCATGCCTGGATCGCGCTCCTGCGCGCCGAGCTTGCGGAGCGCCAAGGCCTCGCGACCGCGGGACCGCTGTACGCGCAGGCGCTGCAGCTGGGCGACGACCTCTATGTCCGCGCGGCGTATGCCGATTGGCTGCTCGACGCCGGTCGTCCGAAGGACGCCGCCGCCATCGTGCGCGCCGGACAGCCGGAGGGCTTGGATCAACTTCCCGATGCCTTGCTGCTGCGCCTGGCCATCGCCTGGAAGCGGGCGGGGGATGCCGGAGCCGCGAGCGCGGCGACGGAGATGCGGCAGCGCTTCGACGCGGCGGCGCTGCGCGGCGACACCAGCCATGCGCGGGAGCGCGCGCGCTTCGCGCTCGATGTGCAGGGCGATACCGCGCTCGCCTTGAAGGAGGCGACGACGAACTGGACTCAGCAACGCGAGCCCTCGGACGCGGTGCTCCTGCTGCGCGCATCGAAAGCCGCGAATCAACCCGGGGCCGTCGAACCGGTGCGCACCTTCATCCGCGAGCGGTCCATGCAGGACCGTCGTCTGAAGGAGCTCGGATGAACACGTGGTTCCGACGAATCCTCGCCACCGGCGTCGCGCTGGCGGGCGTCCTGGGGACGTCCGTGGCCCTGGCCCACAAGGCCAGCGATGCCTATCTGCAGCTGCGCGCGGAGGGCAGGGTGGCGACCTTGCGCGTCGACATCGCCCTGCGCGACCTCGACCGCGACCTGGTCCTCGACGCCGATGACGATGGCCTCCTGCGCTGGGGCGAGGTGCGGTCGCGCGCCTCGGACATCGAGAAGCTGCTCGACCGCGATGTGCATCTGGAGATCCGGGACGTCGTCGGCGCCGTCTGCCGAGCCGGTGCCTTCGCACCGCTGCAGCTGGAACAGCACAGCGACGGCCGCTATGCGGTGATCGAGCAGACGTGGACCTGCGCTCAGGCGCCGGCCAGCGGCACGCTGTCCTACGGGCTGTTCGCGACGACCGACCCGACGCACCGCGGCGTGCTGGTCTGGCGGCAGGGCGGTGCGGCGAAGACCGCCGTGGTCGCGCCGGGAACGGTGGGCATGACAGTGGCGCTGGCGGGCGGCGCCGCCGTAGGCGTCGCTGGCAAGGTGGGCAGCGACGGCAGCGCGGGCAATACCGGCAACACCGGCAATGCCGGCGATGAACGAGCGGATGGCGCCCAGACGCACGGTCTGGCGAGCATCTTCCGCGACGGCGTGCACCACATCTGGATCGGCGTCGACCACGTGCTGTTCCTCGTCGTCCTGCTGCTGCCGGCGGTGCTGCGGCGCGAGTCGGGCCAGTGGCGGCCCGACACCGCCTGGCGTCCGGCGCTGTGGCGCGTGCTCGGCGTCGTCACGGCCTTCACCGTGGCGCACTCGATCACGCTGGCGCTGGCCGTCTTCGACGTCGTCAATCCGCCATCCCGCTGGGTCGAAAGCCTGATCGCGCTGAGCGTGCTGCTCGCCGCGCTGAACAACCTGCGGCCGGTCCTGGTCGAGACGCGATGGCGGCTCACCTTCGCCTTCGGGCTGGTGCACGGCTTCGGCTTCGCGAGCGCGTTGAAGGACCTCGGACTCGCGAGGTCCGAGCTGGCTGCGCCGCTGGTGCTGTTCAACCTCGGCGTGGAAGCGGGGCAGCTCGCGATCGTCGCCGTGCTGGTGCCGCTGGCCTGGGCCGCGCGGCGCTGGCGCGGTTATCCGCGATGGGTGCTGGGTGCGGGCTCCGTGATCGTCGCGTTGATCGCGATCGTCTGGCTGGTCGAGCGTCTCTTCGATGTGCAGATCCTGGGAGTGGGCGGATGACAGCCGATCTGGTGACGACGGTGGCAGCGGTGACGCTGTCGCTGACGATGATGAGCCTGCTCAACGCGGCACGCGCCGCTGACCCTGCAACGGATGCGGCAACGGATGCGGCGACCGTGCCCGCGACGTCGACCACGCAGACCGTCGCGCTGCAACGCGTCGACGTCGAAGGCCGTCACTACGACAACGGCATCGGCAGCAGCGATGCGGCCTCGCAGGGCACGATCCGCGCGGGGCTCATCAAGAGCCGCCCCGTGCTGCGGCCCGGCGAGGTGCTGGAATTCGTGCCCGGCCTGATCGTCACGCAGCACAGCGGCGACGGGAAGGCGAACCAGTATTTCCTGCGCGGCTTCAACCTCGACCACGGCACCGATTTCGCGACCACGGTGATGGGGCTGCCGGTCAACATGCCGAGCCACGCGCACGGGCAGGGCTACGCGGACCTGAACTTCCTGATCCCGGAACTGGTCGATCGCATCGACTACCGCAAGGGGCCGTACTTCGCTCGCAACGGCGACTTCGCCGCGGCCGGGTCGGCGGACATCGACTACCTGCGCGAACTCGACGCGCCCTTCGTCAGCCTCACGCTGGGCGAGGGCCGCTACCGTCGCGCGCTGGCTGCCGGATCGACACGCGTCGCGGACGGCGTGCAATTGCTGGGCGCCGTCGAGGCGATGGGCAACGACGGTCCGTGGCGGCTGCCGGAGGACCTGAACCGGCGCAACCTCGTGCTGAGCCTGTCCGGCGCGTCGGGCATCGATCGCTGGCGCGTCGGCCTGATGGACTACCGGGCGGACTGGACGTCGACCGACCAGGTGCCGCAGCGTCTCATCGATGCGGGCACCTTCAACGGCCGGCCGTTCGGTCGCTTCGATGCCATCGATCCCAGCGACGGCGGCCGCACACGTCGCAGCAGCCTGTCGGGCGAGTGGTCCCGCGACGAGGGCGGCCGCAGCACCCGGGTGGCGGCGTATGCGATGGCGTACGAGCTCTCGCTCTACTCGAACTTCACCTATGCGATGGAGCGGCCAGAGGCGGGCGACCAGTTCGCGCAGAAGGACGACCGCAAGGTCTACGGCTTCAGCGCGAGCCACGCGGTGGAGACGACGCTCGGCGGGCTGCCGGCGCGCGGAGAACTCGGCGTGCAGCTGCGCCAGGACCGCGCGCGGGTGGGGCTCTTCGACACGCAGGCGCGCGCCACCCTCGGCACGACGCGTGACGACCGGGTGCGGGAGACGCTGGCAAGCGTGTATGGCGATCTCGGCGTGGAACTCACGCCCTGGGTGCGTACCGTCGTCGGCCTGCGCGCGGACCAGGCGCGGTTCCGGGTCGACAGCCTGAGCAATCCGATGAACTCCGGTTCCGCCCGTCAGACCTTGGCGTCGCCGAAGTGGTCCCTGGTGCTGGGGCCGTGGGCGCGCACGGAGCTCTTCCTCAACGCCGGTCGAGGCTTCCACAGCAACGACGCGCGCGGCGTGACCGCCCGTGTCGATCCGCGCAGCGGCGATCCCGTCGACCCGGTGCCGGGTCTGGTCAAGGCCAAGGGCTACGAACTCGGCGTGCGCAGCGAGATCGTCCCGGGGCTGCAGAGTTCGCTCGCGCTGTGGAAACTCGACTTCGATTCGGAGCTGGTCTACGTCGGCGACGCGGGCGTGACGGAGGCCAACCGGCCCAGCAAGCGGCACGGCGTCGAATGGAACAACCGCTACGTGCCGGTACCGTGGCTGCTGATCGACGCCGACCTGGCCTGGACGCGCGCGCGGTTCTCCGACGCCGATCCCGCCGGCGCGCGCATCCCCAACGCCGTCGACCGGGTGGCCTCCTTCGGCGTGACCGTGCGCGAGCGGGGCCCCTGGTCGGCGAGCCTGCAATGGCGCTACCTCGGCAGCGCGCCGCTGATCGAGGACGACAGCGTGCGCTCCAGGTCCTCGCTGACGACCAACCTGCGCGTGAGCCGGCGCTTCGGGGCGAAGACGGAAGTGACGCTGGACGTCTTCAACCTGATGGATCGCCGGGTCAACGACATCGAGTACTTCTACGAATCCCGACTCCCCGGTGAGGTCGCCGCCGTGGCTGATCGCCACGTGCATCCGGCGGAGCCGCGCACGCTGCGCGTGACACTGCGCCGCAGCTTCTGAACATCGTCCGATCCTGGCTCAGGCCTTGTCCGGGCCTGTCTCTGGCCTCTGCTGATCCAAATGCACCTTGCCTGCGTACAGGGGTTCATGACGACCCCCTCCGACGACTCCGGTCCCGATCCGCGGGCCGACGCGGCGCCGTCCGCCCATACTGAACGCGATGCCCGTCTCGCCGCGCTGATGACGCGCGTCGCGGCGTCCGACAGACAGGCGTTCGACGAGCTCTACCGGGCCACCAGCGCGACGCTGTTCGGCATGGTGCTGCGCATCAATCGCGATCGCGGCCATGCGGAGGAGGTGCTGCAGGAGATCTACATCACCGTCTGGCGGCAGGCGCCGAGCTTCGACGCCGCGCACGGCAAGGTGCTGACCTGGCTCACGACGATCACCCGGCACCGGGCCATCGACAGCCTGCGGCGCCGGGCCGCGCAGCCGGCGACCATCAGCCATTTCGGCGCCCTCGGCGGGCCCGAGGGCGGTGAGGGCGAGCGCGATCTGCTCGACCACCTGCCGAGCGAGGAACCGAGCCCGCTGGATCTGCTGGCCGACGCGAACCGCGCGCATGCGCTGGAGCGCTGCATGTCGCAGCTCAGCGGCGAGCAGCGCAGCAGCCTGGCGCTGGCGTACTACCAGGGGCTGTCCCATTCCGAGGTGGCCGAACACATGAGCCAGCCGCTGGGCACGGTGAAGAGCTGGGTGCGGCGCGGGCTGCTGAGCCTGCGCGGGTGCCTGGACCGGGCGGCCGAACGGCTGAGCGCGATGGGCAGGGTGGCCTGATGGACTACGGACATCCGGAACGCGCGGAGCGGCTGGCCGCGGACTACGCCGTGGGCACGCTGAGAGGCGGCGCGCGCCGCCGCTTCGAGCGCCTGCTGCCCGCGCATCCCGCGCTGGCCGCGGCGACGGCGGCGTGGTCGGCGCGCCTGCAACTGCTGGCGGGGCAGGTCGCGCCGGTCGAGCCGCCGCCCAGCGTGTGGGCCACGATACAGACTCGCCTCTTCGGCGCGGCGGATGCCAAGGCGGCATCGGCAGCCCCGGCGGGGGCGCCCTTGTCTTCGACGTCGGACCTGTCCTCGATCGGGCAGGGCCGCCCCGGTCAGCTGCGCTTCTGGCGAGGACTCAGCGCGATGGCCCTCGCGGCGTCGGTCGCGCTGGCGGTCGTCGTCATCCGCCCGGTGCCCGAAGCGGCCCCCGTCGTGATCGTGCTGCGCAGCACGCCGGAGGGCGTCGAACTCGTCAAGACGGGCTTCGTCGCCAGTGTGTCCGCGGATGGCCGGGCGCTGGTGCTCAAGCCCTTGGCGCCGGTGGTCGTCGATGCGGCCCATGCGCTCGAACTCTGGGCCGTTCCGAAGGCGGGCGCACCGCGCTCGCTGGGCCTGATCGCCTCCGGCGACGTGCCCACGACCGTCACGCGCGCGAACCTGCTGGATGACACCCAGGCCTTCGCCGTCAGCCTGGAGCCGAGCGGCGGCTCCCGCACCGGCAAGCCGACGGGGCCGATCGTGTCGGCGGGCGGGATCTGAAGGGTGGGACCTCAGGGGTGGGACCTGAGGACCTGGTGTGAGGGGAAGCAAGGGGCGGACGGCGTCGGCGAGCTGAGGTGTTCTGGTGTCGCACCGGCGATCTGTCCCTTTTGTTGAGGACCTTGTCGAAAACGTGGTCGCGCGCCCGTCGTGTCTACGATGACCCCTCAACCCCAAGGAGACCCCATGCAAGCGAAGAACACGATCTGCGTCTGGTATGACCGCGACGCCGAAGCCGCAGCGCGCTTCTACGAGAAGACCTTTCCGGACAGCAGCGTGGGGCGCATCGCGCGGGCGCCGGGCGACTACCCCTCCGGCGTGGAGGGCGACGTGCTGGTCGTCGAGTTCACGGTGATGGGCATTCCCTGCATCGGCTTGAACGGCGGCCCCGGCATGAAGCACAGCGAGGCCTTCTCGTTCCAGGTCGCGACCGACGACCAGGCGGAGACGGACCGGCTCTGGAACGCGATCGTCGACAACGGCGGTCAGGAGAGCGCGTGCGGCTGGTGCAAGGACAAGTGGGGCATCTCGTGGCAGATCACGCCGCGCGTGCTGTCCGAGGCGCTCAACAACCCCGACCGCGCGGCCGCGAAGCGCGCCTTCAGCGCGATGATGGAGATGAAGAAGATCGACGTCGCGAAGATCGAGGCGGCGCTGAAGGGTTGAACCCCTGATCTCAGTTCTTGGCGATCACCTTGTCGGCGAGCTTCTCCAGAAGATTGAGGAGCTTCTCGCCGACCAGCGTATGAAGATTCCTGGTGGCGGAATCCGGCTCGACCTTGGCCGAGGAAGAGCTCCGGATGATCGTCAGCAGGATCATCGTGGGCACCGAGAAGAGCGCGACGACCGTGGTCACGACGATATGCCACTTGTCGGCGGAGACGGGGGGCCAATGCTCGAAGACGCCAACGAAGACACTGAGGGAGAACAGCCCCGCGGCGTAAAGCAAGGCCGCGGCCGCCAAGCCGCCCCGTCCGGCCCAAGCCCGGAGGCTCAGGTCAAGCTTCTGAGGCTTGCTCATGAATCGGTCTTCGATCTTTTCGGATCCTTTGACCAGGCTTGCCGATTCGCCTAGCGCCGAGAGTCCCGGCACTTCGTGGAGTGAGACTTCATCCGGTGGGAGCATGGGAGACCTTCTTGGCATAGTGCCTGCGGATGACCTCATCCCGCATCACAACGACCTTCGCGTTCCTCGTCTCTTCCCAAGGTCCGCCGGGGGGATGGGCGAGTGCCGACAGTTGATACCGGCTGAGCTTTCCGTACCGATCCAGAATCTGATCGACGTAGAACCAGAATCGCTTGTCCTGTCGGCTGGGGATGAGGGGTACGAACTCGCAGGTCTCGGGATGGAATTCGGGCAGCATGTCGACCGGCTTGGCCTCGAACTCCTTGAGACGGTAATAGAGTGAAGAGAACAGGGGGCCGTACTCCCAGGCTTCGGGACGCTCGGAAACGACCGATTGGCCGAGTAGCGTCAGCGTCCACGCGTGAATGAAGAACACCAGCTTCTGGACCTCCATGTGGACGAACTTGCGTCCCGCCTGTTGTCCGCGATAGACGAATGCATTGGCGACGAGAGAGGGCGAGTAACTCATGGCATGCGATTATCCGAGCGCATCCCTGCGGCGACAGCGAGTCGTCGGGGGAGACGGACTCCCTCTCGCGGGGGAATCGCGCAATGCCAATCGACTGATTTCTGAACATGAATGACACGAACGAGTGGGGCGACCTACCCACAGCATTGGGTCAACTGCTGAATCGCCGTTTCGAGCACATCGTCGTGTTCAGCGGCGCGGGCATGTCGGCCGACAGCGGCATCCCGACCTTCCGCTCGGGCAGCAACGGACTGTGGGGCGAGTTCGATCCCCAGCAACTGGCAACACCTGACGCCTGGCGGCGCGACAAGGAGACCGTTTGGGGCTGGTACGAATGGCGCCGGGGCCAGGTGATGGCCGCGACGCCGAATCCGGGGCACGTCGCGGTGGCGCGCCTGCAGCGCGAATTCGGCGCGCAGGTGGTGACGCAGAACGTCGACGATCTGCACGAGCGCGCGGGCGTCGAAGGCGCGCTGCATCTGCATGGCAGCTTCTTCTCGCCGCGATGCGACCGGTGCGGTGCGCCGGCCGTGCTGGCCGACCCGCCACCCGAGGCGCGGCGTCGTCTGGAACCGCCGACCTGCGACGCATGCGGCAAGGGATCGATCCGGCCCGGCGTCGTGTGGTTCGGCGAGAACCTCGACGACGAGGTCGTGAACGCCGCCGCAGCCTTGATCGCCGAGTGCGACCTGCTCCTGATCGTCGGCACCTCGGGTGTCGTCTATCCGGCCGCGGGCATGGTGCGGCTGGCGCCCAAGGGCGCGGTGATCGTCGAGATCAATCCGCAGCCGGGTGACGTGGCCGCGAAGGTCGGCTTCCGGTGGCAGACGACCGCGGCAGCGGGGCTGCCGGCGGTGGCCGCGCGCTTGTCCGCCGCCGTCCTCAGCCCTTCGGCGGACGCTTGACGCCGTAACGCGGGCCGAGTTCGGTCCACAGGAACTGCGCGTCGTAGACCTTGCCTGAGGCGGGGCCGGCGGCCTCGGCCGGCTTGTCGTGGAAGCACTGGATCGTCAGCGTCGTCGCGGGCTGCTTCTGCGTCACCGTCCTGGCCTCGCTGTAGGTCGTCGTCGAGACCGACTTCGTCTCGTTGCCTTCGACCTTGCTCGTCGTCTCGGTCGTCTGCGTCGCGGGCACCTCGTAGCTGCTGGTCAGCGTGTCGTTGCGTTCCTCGACGACGACGAAATAGCGGTAGCCCTTGGTCAGCGTCACCTCGGCGCTGCGCAGCAGGGCCTGGTCCGCCGCCTTGGACGGCACGTCGTTCTGGTAACCGGCGAAGGTCACGCGGTACCGGTCGGGCGACAGCGGCACGTCGTTGTAGCCGTAGCCGCCGAACATGCGGGTGTAGGACGTGAAAGCGCAGGCGTTCAGAAGCGCGAGCGCGACTATGGCGATCCATTTCTTCATTCAGGGTTCCTCCTCGGGAGCGACTGTCCGGAAGCACCGTGACCGTCTCATTGCGGTCATGTTGCGGAATGCTTCGCAGTCGTCAGCAATGGCTGGTTCGAATAACGCGGGGATTCGTGGCTGGTTGACTGCCGAGGCCGCTGGCCCTCACCCCCACCCTCTCCCGCAAGCAGGAGAGGGAGTCCGACCGGCGCCCTTCTTACTCCCTCTCCCGCTTGCGGGAGAGGGCAGGGGTGAGGGCCAGCGGCGTCCCGAACCGCTCAGTGCGGATCGGATCGCCCATCGAGGCAAGACCTGTCACCGCTCGAAGCGGTAACCGACGCCATAGATCGACCGGATCCGGTCCGTACCGGCGCCGGCGCGCTCCAGCTTGCGGCGCAGGTTCTTGATGTGGCTGTCCACCGCGCGCTCGGTGACTTCGCGGCCGTCGACGTGCAGCAGGTCCAGCAGCTGCGTGCGCGCATACACGCGCCCCGGCTGCGCGGCCAGGATGTGGAGCAGGCGGAATTCGATCGGCGTCAGGTCCAGCGGATCGCCGCGCCAGCTCGCGGTCCAGCCGGCCTCGTCGATGAACAGCGCCTCGCTGCCCGCGGCGAAGGCGGCCACCGCGGCGGCCGTCGCCATCTCGTGCGCACGGCCGCGGCGCAGCGCCGCCTTCACCCGCGCCATCACCTCGCGCGGGCTGAACGGGTTCTTCGCGATGTAGTCGTCCGCGCCGGTCTCCAGGCCGGCGAGCCGGTCCGACTCGTCCGCCCGCGCCGTCAGCATCAGGATGGGCACGCTGCTCATCGCGCGCAGCGTGCGGCACAGCGTCAGGCCGTCGATGCCCGGCAGCATCAGGTCGAGCAGGATGAGGTCGTGCCGTCGCGCCGTCCACGCCGGGATCACCTCGCGGCCGTCGGCCACGCACTCCGGCTCGTGCCCGGCCGCGCGCAGGTAGTCCGCCAGCAGCGCGGCGAGCTTGGGCTCGTCCTCGACCACCAGCACCCGCGACGGGCCCGGTTCCATCGGCATCGGCGCCAGATTGGGTCCCGATGCCGGACCCGATCCCGATCCCGATCCCGATCCCGATCCCGATCCCGATCCTGATCCTGGTGCGGATCCTGCGGTCGATCCGGTGCCGTTCTCAGACATGGACCGGCAACTCCACGCGCATCCACAGCCCGCCCAGCGGCGACGGGCGCGCCTCGATGCGACCCTCGTGTGCTTCCGCGATGCGCTGGCAGATCGACAGCCCCAGCCCCGATCCGCCGCCGCGCCGGCTGCGCGAGGCATCGACGCGGAAGAAGCGCTCGAACAGGCGCGGCAGATGCTCCGGCCCGACGCCCGGCGAGGTGTCCTGCACGTCGATCACCGCGTGTTCGCCGCTGCGACGCGCGCTGATGCTCAACGCGCCGCCGGCATCGGTGTAGCGGCAGCTGTTCTCGACCAGGTTGCCCAGCAACTGTCGCAGCCGGCGCTCGTCGCCGAAGACGCGCAGCGGCTGGTCCGGCAGATCCAGTTGAAGCGTGAGTCCGCTGCCGTGCATGCGCTCGCCGAAGGCGCCGGCCGTCACGTCGATCAGCTCGCGCAGGTCGACCTCCGACTTGCGGTAGGCGAGGGCGCCGACGTCCGCCATCGACAGCTCATGCAAGTCGTCGACCAGCTTGTGCAGGATGCCGACCTCGCCCTGCAGCGAACGCAGCGCCTGCGCGTCGAGCTTGCGCACGCCGTCTTCCAGTGCTTCCAGCTCGCCGTGCAGCACGCCCAGCGGCGTGCGCAGCTCGTGCGAGACATCGGCGAGGAACTCCCGCCGCATCGCCTCGTTGCGTTGCAGGGTCAGCGCGAGCTGGTTGAAGTCGCGGCCCAACCCGGCGATGTCGTCGTTGCCACGGGTTTCGGGCACGCGGATCTCGAAGTCGCCCGCCGCCAGGCGATGCGTCGCATCCGCCACGCGCCGCACCGGGTTCAGCAGCCGGTGCGAGATCCAGAACGCGACCGCACCCGCGAGCAGCACCGCCGCGCCGCCGACCACCCAGGCCGAGCGCAGCTGCGCGTCGTAGAAGTGCTTCTCCGCGCCCGGGCTCACCGATTCGATCGGGGTCAGCGTGAGCCAGCCCACGGTCAGGCCGTCGACGATGATCGGCCGCTCCACGGTCGGCTCCACCGGCCCCGCATAACCGGCCACGCGCTCGCGGTTCTCGTCGAACAGCGTGAAACGCCGCGTGGCGCCCGTCAGCTCGGCCGGGCCGTGCTTGACCGCGGGCATCTCGGCCTCGGGCACCAGCGGTCGCAGCAGGCGGCCCCAGAGCTCCGGCTTCTCGCGCAGGAAATCCCAGCTCCTGCCGTTCTCGCGGTAGCCGGCGGTGACGCTGGTCCGTGCCAGTTCCAGCCGGTTCACGCCCTGCTCGTTGAGGTAGCCGATGAAGTCCCGGTTCAGGTTGATGTGCGAGAACACGCCCATCGCCAGCGCCACCGCCATGGCGGTGCTGAAGACGGCGGCGAAGAGCCGGGCGGTGAGGGTGAACGGGAGCTTCATCCGGAAGAGGGGAAAGACGACTGGCAGTGTGCCGAAAGTGATGGGAGAACCGTCGACGGACCGCATGATGCGGGCGCCGGCGTGCGACGGGCAAGCCATCCGGGCGGAGGCCGCGCGCCCGACGCGATCTTCAAGGTCTCTCCACATTCGTGGACGAGCATCCGCCGCCATGCCGAAGAAGATTCTGACATCCACGTCCACGAAGTCGCCGGACTCGTCGTTGATCCCCGCGCGCACCCCGCGCACGCCGACCCTGGGCCCCATCGCCGCGGCGCTGGCCGCGCTGGCCGTGCTCGTGCTCGCCGGTTGCGGCGAGAAGAAGGACGACGGCGCCAAGCGCGCCCCGCCCGAAGTCGGCGTGGTCGTGGTGACGACGCAGGACGCGCCGCTGGCGCTGGAGCTGCCGGGCCGGCTGTCCGCCAGCCAGGTCGCCGAGATCCGCCCGCAGGTCACCGGCATCGTGCAGAAGCGTCTGTTCGAGGAAGGCAAGCTGGTCCGTGCCGGCCAGCCGCTGTACCAGCTCGACGCCGCCACCTATGAAGCCGAGCGCGCCCGCACCGCCGCCGCGCTGCAGAAGGCCGAGGCGCAGGTCGCCGTCGCCCGCAGCCGCGCCGAGCGCGACGCCGAGCTGCTCAAGGCCGACGCCCTCAGCCGCCAGAGCGCCGACGACAGCGCCAGCACGCTGCGCCAGACGCAGGCCGACGTGGCCGTGGCCCGCGCCGCGCTGGACGCCGCGCGCGTGCAACTGGACCGTACCCGCATCACCGCGCCGATCTCCGGCCGCATCGAGGTGTCCACGGTCACCGCCGGCGCGCTGGTCACCGCCGCGCAGACGCAGGCGCTGACGACGGTGCAGCAGCTCGACCCGATGCACGTGGACATCGTCCAGAGCAGCGCCGAGATCCTGCAGCTGCGCCGCCAGCTCGACGCCCGCAGCGGCAGCAGCAGGATCAAGCTGGTGCTGGAGGACGGCACCGAATACGCCCGCCCCGGCACGCTGCAGTTCAGCGGCGTGACGGTGGACCGCGGCACCGGCGCGGTGACGCTGCGCGCGATCGTCCCCAACCCCGACGGCACGCTTCTGCCCGGCATGGTGGTCCGGGCGAAGCTGCTGGCCGGCATCGACAGCGGCGTGATCCTGGTCCCGCAGCAGGGCGTGACGCGCTCGCCCACGGGCGAGGCGACCGCGCTGGTCGTCGGACCGGAGAACAAGCTGCAGCTGCGCCAACTGGTGCTGACCCGCGCGGTGGGCAACCAGTGGCTGGTCGCCAGCGGCCTCAGGGCCGGCGACAAGCTGGCCATCGAAGGCCTGCAGCGGGCCCGCGCCGGCCAGGTGGTGACGCCCGTGCCGGCGGGCATGAAGAAGGGGGGCGCGGCGGGCGCCGGCGGCAAGCCGGCCGCTGCTTCCGCAGCGGCGGCCGTAGCTGCGCAAACCGGTGGTCCTGCCGCGTCGGCGGCGACCCTGCCGGGCGCGCCTGGAGAGGCGACGTCCGGACCGGCCTCCGGATCTGCCCCTGGATCCGCCTCCGGCGCGGGACGCTGACGCCATGGCTTCATTCTTCATCGACCGGCCCATCTTCGCGTGGGTCATCGCGATCGTGATCATGCTGGCGGGGGCCGCCGCGGTGCGCATTCTTCCGCTGGAGCGCTACCCGGACATCGCGCCCACCCGCATCTCGATCAACACCAGCTACCCGGGCGCGGCCGCCAAGGCCATCGAGGACTCGGTGACGCAGGTCATCGAGCAGAACCTCAAGGGCATCGACGGGCTGTTCTCGATCGAGTCCAACAGCAACGCCTCCGGCGGCGCCAGCACCGTGCTGAGCTTCGTCGCCGGCACGGACCCGGACCTGGCGCAGATGCAGGTCCAGAACAAGGTCTCGCAGTCGCTGTCGCGGCTGCCGCAGGCGGTGCAGGCGCAGGGCGTGCGCGTGACCAAGGCCGGCACCGAGAACCTGATGGTCATCATGCTGACCAGCGACAATCCGGCCGTGACCTCGGCCGACCTGGGCGACTACCTGTCCAGCACGCTGGTGGACATCGTCAGCCGCATCGAGGGCGTGGGCGACATCAACGTCTTCGGCTCCGGCTACGCGATGCGCATCTGGCTGGACCCGGCGCAGCTGCAGCGTTACGCGCTGGTCCCGGGCGACATCCGCAGCGCGCTGCTGGCGCAGAACACCGAGGTCTCGGCCGGCCAGCTCGGCGCCCAGCCGGCGCCGGAAGGCCAGCGCCTGACGGCCATCATCACCGCGCGCGCCAAGCTGACCACGGCCGAGCAGTTCCGCAACATCGTGCTGCGCGTGCAGCCGGACGGCTCCGCGCTGAAGCTGGGCGACGTCGCCCGCGTCGAACTCGGCCGCGACAGCTACACCACCAACGTCAAGAGCACCGGCCAGACCGCGGCCGGCATGGCCATCCTGCCGGCCAGCGGCGCCAACGCGCTCAAGACGGCGGAGCTGGTGAAGGCCAAGCTCGCGGAGCTGGAACCCTTCTTCCCGCACGGGATGAAGTCGACCATCACCTACGACACGACGCCCTTCATCAGCGTGTCCATCGAGGGCGTGGTGCACACGCTGATCGAGGCGATGGTGCTGGTCGTGGCGATCATGTACCTGTTCATGCAGAACCTGCGCGCGACGCTGGTGCCGGCGATCGCCGTGCCGGTGGTGCTGCTGGGCACCTTCGGCGTGCTGGCGGTCGCGGGGTACTCGATCAACTCGCTGACGATGTTCGGTCTCGTGCTCGCCATCGGCCTGCTGGTGGACGACGCGATCGTCGTGGTCGAGAACGTCGAGCGCCTGATGCGCGAGGAAGGCCTGAGCCCGCGCGACGCGACCCGCGAGAGCATGAAGGAGATCAGCGGCGCGCTGGTCGGCATCGCGGTCGTGCTGTCGGCGGTGTTCATCCCGATGGCCTTCTTCGGCGGCTCGACCGGCATCATCTACCGGCAGTTCTCGATCACGGTCGTGAGCGCGATGATCCTGTCGGTGCTGGTGGCGATGAGCCTGTCGCCGGCGCTGTGCGCGACGCTGCTCAAGCCCGTGCACAAGGGCGAGCATGCGGCCCACGGCGGGCCGTTCGGCAAGCAGCTGGACTGGTTCTTCGGCGGCTTCAACCGGCAGTTCGACAAGTTCAGCGAGCGCTACACGGCGCGCGTGCGCTGGCTGACGGCGCGCGGGGTGCGCAGCTTCGTCGTCTACCTGCTGCTGATCGTCGGCATGGCGTTCCTGTACAAGTCGCTGCCGACTTCCTTCCTGCCGGACGAGGACCAGGGCAGCCTGCAGATCCAGGTCCGCATGGCGCCGGGCGCCACGGCCGAGCGCATGGAAGCGGTCGCGCAGGCGATGGAGGCCTACCTGGCCGAGCAGAAGGAAGTGCAGTTCTACAACCTCGTGCGCGGCGCCAACGGCGACCAGGGCTCGGGGCAGGGCTTCATCCGGCTGACCGACTGGAAGGACCGGCCCGAGAAGCAGCAGGGCGCCGCGGCGCTGGCCGAGCGCTTCAGCCGCGAGCTGGGCAAGAAGATCCGGGACGCCAACATCTTCATCGTGCAGCCGCCGACGGTGCGGGGCCTGGGCGGCAGCTCCGGCATCCAGCTGTTCCTGCAGGACCTGGGCGGCGTCGGCAACGAGGCGCTGGCCGAGGCGCGCGAGCGCCTGATCGACGAGGCCAACAAGCATCCCGAGCTGGCGCGCGCGCGCATCAACAGCCTGACCGAGACGCCGCAGCTGCAGATCAACATCGACGACCACAAGGCGGGGACGCTGGGCGTGGCGACGACGACGATCAACGACACGCTGTCGATCGCGCTGGGCAGCAGCTACGTCAACGACTTCATCGACCGCGGCCGCGTCAAGCGCGTGCTGGTGCAGGGCGAAGGCGCCTACCGCGCCGATCCCGACGCGCTGCGCCACTGGTACGTGCGCAACGCCGCCGGTGCGATGGTCTCGTTCAACGCCTTCGCCACGGCGACGTGGCAGAACGGTCCGCGCCAGCTGGTCCGCTACAACGGCAGCGCCGCGTATGAGATCCAGGCCGACGTGCCGCCGGGCGTGAGCTCGGGCGCGGCGATGAAGGCGATGGAATCCATCCTGCGCGAGATGCCTCCGGGCATCGGCTTCGAATGGTCCGGCCGCAGCTACCAGGAGCGGCTCTCGGGCGACCAGGCGCCGATGCTGTATGCCGTGTCGGTCCTCTTCATCTTCCTGTGCCTGGCGGCGCTGTACGAGAGCTGGTCCGTCCCCTTCAGCGTGATGCTGGTCGTGCCGCTGGGCATCATCGGCGCGCTCGCGGCCAGCCACCTCGGCGGGCAGCAGAACGACGTGTTCTTCCAGGTCGGCTTGCTGACCACGGTGGGCCTGTCGGCGAAGAACGCGATCCTGATCGTGGAGTTCGCCGAGACCTTGCGAGGGCAGGGGATGAGCGTGCTCGAGGCGACCTTGAAGGCGTGCCGGCAGCGATTGCGGCCGATCCTGATGACCTCGCTGGCTTTCATGATGGGCGTGCTGCCGCTGGCCTTCGCGAGCGGCGCGGGCTCGGGCTCGCAGCGCGCCATCGGCGTCGGCGTGCTCGGCGGCATGGGCAGCGCCACGCTGCTGGGGATCTTCTTCGTGCCGCTGTTCTATCTGTGGGTGAAACAGCGCTTCAGCCGCGCCAAGCCGGTGGCACCGACTCCGGACGATGCCGCCGACACGTCGACAGCGTCGGAGGTGAAGGCATGAAGACCGTCGCGATCCTGCCGCTGCTGTTGGGCCTGAGCGCCTGCGGCAGCCTCGTTCCGAGCACTGACGCGCCACGTCCCCCGCTTCGGGAAGACTTCCGTCCGAAGGCCGCATCCGTCGCCGAGCCCGCGGTTTCCGCGACTTCCGCGACTTCCGCGGCGGTGGCCTCGCACGAATGGCGCGGCTTCTTCGCCGATGCGCGACTGGACGAGGTCGTCGCGACGGCGCTCGATCAGAACCGCAGCCTGCGCGCGAGCGCGGCCGCCGTCGAACGCGTGCGCGCACAGTACCGCGTGACTGCGGCCGACCGCCTGCCCGCGATCGGCGTCGGCGCGTCCGCGACGCGTCAGCGCACGGTCAACGGCGAAGGTGCGACGACGACCTATGGCGTCAACCTCGGCCTGGCGAGCTACGAGATCGATCTCTTCAATCGCCTTGGCAGCCTGGAGGGTGCGGCGCTGTCGCGCTTCCTCGCGGAGCAGGAGACGCAGCGCAGCGCGCGGCTGAGCCTGGCCGCGGAAGTCGCGACCGCGTGGTTGTCGCTCGCGGCGGCGCAGCAACGCCTGACCCTCAATCAGGAGCTGCGCGACAGCCAGCAACGCTCGCTGGATCTGGCGGAGCGGCAGTACGCGCTCGGCGCGGCCTCCGGGCTGGATCGGGCGCGTGCGCGCACGGCCTTTGAATCCGCGCGCGGCGACGCGGCGGAAAGCATGAGCGCCGTGACGCAGGCGCGACTGCAGCTGGAGCTGCTGGTCGGCCAGCCGCTGCCGGATCGGCTGCTGCCGACTGCGCAGGACGTGCAAGGCGCGCCGGGCGCGACCGCTTTGCCAGCGATTCCCGGCGGCTTGCCCGCTGAAGTGCTGCTGCAGCGGCCGGACCTGCGCGCGGCCGAGCAGCGTCTGCGCGCGGCGGCCTTCGATGTCGGCGCGGCGCGCGCCGCGCGTTTCCCGCGCCTGACGTTGACGGCGAGCGCCGGCACGCGCAGCCCCGATCTGGACGGCCTCTTCAAGAGCGGCAGCGGCGTATGGAGCATCGTTCCGCAGATCGATCTGCCGATCTTCGACGGCGGACAACGCCGCGCGCAGGTCGAGGTCAGCGAGGCCAGCCGGCAGGAAGCGATGGCGGGCTATGAGTCCGCGCTGCAGTCGGCGTTCCGCGAGGTCGCGGATGCGCTGGCGGTGCGCGATCAACTCGCCGAACGGCTCGATGCGCAGCAGGCGCAGGTCGACGCGGCCGAACAGTCGCAGCGACTGGCCGAGCGCAGCTATCGCCTAGGCGGCAGCAGCCAGCTGGAGCTGCTCGATGCGCAGCGTCAGGCGACGACGGCCAGGCGCGCGCTGGTCACGCTGCGACAGACCGAGCAGGCCAATCGCGTGGCGCTGTTGAGGGCGCTCGGCGGCCGCTGGACGCAATGATCATGTGATCTCGGATTCTTTCGCTTTCGAATAAATCGAAAATAAAGCTTTCGATTTATCTTGTAAGGAAAGAAAAAAACGTGGCGTAAACCATATTCGAAAGAATTCGATGACTTCCTAGACTCCGCTGGTCATTCACCACGACCAGGGGACCTCATGAAGCAAGCCACACGGCTGACCACGCGTCTGAACCGCTCGTTCAAGACGTTTTCCCGTCTCTCCGCCGTCGTCGCGCTCGCGGGCGCGGCGGCTGGTTTCACGGCCACCGCCACGGCGGCGCCGACCGGCTTCGGCCTGATCGCCTACTGGGGCGAGACCGCCAGCACCTACGGCGGCCAGGTGCCGACCGGCAGCTACGTCGTCATCAATCCCAACAGCGGCGCGCAGGGCCTGAGCGCGAGCCAGATCACCAACTGGAAGGCGGTCATCGCCAACATCCGCGCGCAGGGCGGCAAGGTGCTGGGCTACGTGCCGACCGGTTACGACCGCAACACCGCCGACGAGCTGACCCGCTACAACGCGATCCCGGCGGAGCTGTCGGCCTACAAGAACACGCTGGGCGGCGTGGACGGATTCTTCTTCGACGAGGCCGCGCACGACGACGCCTCGCTGACCGACGCGCAGAAGTGCAGCGGCACGCCGACCAAGTGGGCCAACGTGCGCTCGATGGTGTCGGGCTCCGGGGCCGGCGGCATCAAGGTCTGGAACGCGGGCTGGCCGGGCGCAAGCGGCTGCTTCGTCAGCGCGGCGCAGTCCGGCGAGCACATCGTGATGTACGAGGCTGCCTATGCCGACTACCTCAACGGCGCGAGCTGGCTCAACGGCGACGTGCAGAACCTGGCCACTTCGCTCAACGTCAAGACCTGGCTCCTGATCCACTCGGCGACGCAGGCGCAGATGCAGGCGACGCTCAAGGGCACGACGGCCAACTACGTCTACGTGACCAGCATGACCTACAACCCCAGCCTGCCGTGGGGCGGTCCGATCTGGAACTACACGCCGACGTATTGGGGCAACGACACGACCAGTGGTACGGAGCGGTGGTGCCTGAAGAGCTTGAAGTCGGGCGCCAGTTGCTAACGCTGTCCTAACACGTTCGCGAGTCCCTCTCTCTCATGGATCGACCCGGTGCATTCGCCGGTCGATCTCGCAAAGAATGCGCGCATTCAAAAAGCGCTTCTTAGTTTCAGGGAGAGAGGGATGAGTCAATCTCGTGGGTGGCGTCTGGCCGCCTGGGCGGGGGTGTCCGCGTGCGTTGTGATCGGCGCGGCGGCAGAGATGAGCAGTGCTGCGTTCGCGCAGACGGCGCAGCCCGCAGCGGCCGCTGCAGGCACCACGACCGCCAAAGGTGCGCCGCCGCCGATCGCCGACTTCTTCCGCGATCCGCTGATGCGACGTCCGAAGATCTCGCCCGACGGCCGCGCGGTCGCGCTCGTCGTGAGCAGCTCGGAACACGAACGCAGCGCACTCGCGGTGATCGAGCTGGACCAGGGCAACCGAATCACGCAGGTCGCCAGCTTCACCGATTCCGACATCGCGTTCTATGCCTGGGTCGGCAACGGGCGGCTCGTGTACACCTCCGGCAAGGACGAGGCCGGCAAGCGACGCGACTACAACGCCGCCGGCCTGTGGACCGTCAAGCGGGACGGCTCCGAACGCAGGCAACTGATCATGACGAGATACGCGCAGGCCCAGACCGAGTCGCGCGTCATCTCGCGAGGGCTCCCGTATGACTGGTTCCTCTACGACGTGCCCGACGACGACAGCGGCGAGGTCATCGTCGGCTACGGCCGCTACGACGCGCGCTGGGATCTGAAGTCGGTCCAGTTGGCCCGCCTCAACGTCGAGACGCAACAGCGCCGCATGCTGGAGACCAAGTCGCCCGACAAGGCGGTCAACTGGGAAATGGACGCCGCCGGCGAGCCGTGGGCCTTGCAGACCCTCGACGAGAACCGCGAGGCGCTGTACTTCAAGACTGCTGACGGCACGTGGCAGCTCGCGCAGGAGGGCGACTGGGTCCATTCGCCGACCGCGAGGCCGTTCGCCTCCGACGGTCGCGACCTGCGATTGGTCATCGACAAGTCGGCCGCGGGCACGCAGGCGCTGTACCGCGTCGACCCCCGGACGCTGAAGAAGGAGGCGGAGCCGCTGGTGTCGCTGGCAGGGTTCGACTTCTACGGGGTGCCGGTCTTCGATACGGAGAGCCGGCGCCTGCTGGGCTTGCATTTCGTCAGCGACGCGCCGACCACGCACTGGTTCGACCCCACGTTGAAAGTGATGCAGGCGACGGTGGACCAGGCGCTGCCCGGCCGGGTCAACACCTTGTCCTGCCAGCGCTGCCTCAAGTCGGGACGGGTGATGGTGACCTCGCAGGCGGACACGCAGCCGTCGGAGTACTTCCTCTACGACCATGCCGCGAAACAGCTGCGCGCCTTCGGCTCGGCGCGACCGTGGATACGCGCCGCGGACATGGCGCAGGTCGAGCAGACCCGCATCCGCGCGCGCGACGGACTCGAGTTTCCGGTGACGGTCACGACGCCGGCAGGCAAGGTTGAGGGCCCACGGCCGGCCGTGGTGCTGGTGCACGGCGGCCCGTTCGCGCGCGGCACGACGTGGGGGTGGAACTCGTTGCCGCAGTTCCTCGCTTCGCGCGGTTATGTCGTCATCGAGCCTGAATTCCGGGGCAGCGACGGCTACGGCGAACCGTTGTTCAAGGCCGGCTGGCGCCAATGGGGCGAAGGCATGATCGACGATCTCAGCGACTCGCTCGCCTGGGCCGTGAAGCAGGGCTGGGTCGATGCGAAGCGGGTCTGCATCGCCGGCGCGAGCTACGGCGGCTACGCCGCGATGATGGGCCTGATCAAGGACCCGGGGCAGTACCGCTGCGGCGTGAGCTGGGCCGGCGTCACCGACCTCGACTACCTGTTCAGCCTGGACTGGAGCGACGAGAGCGAAGCGGGCAAGCGCTACGGCCTGCCGGCCCTGGTCGGCGATCGCGTGAAGGACGCCGAGATGCTGCGTCGTACCTCGCCGCTGCGTCGCGCGGCCGATCTGAAGGCGCCGGTGCTGATCGCCCACGGCTACGACGATCACCGCGTGCCGATCGATCACGCGTCGGACTTCCGACGCGCCCTGGAAAAGTCCGGGCACAAGGACGTCGAGTACGTCGCCTACGAGGGCGAAGGCCACGGGTGGCGCAAGCTGTCCACCGACGTCGATTTCTACGGGCGGATGGAGCGGTTCCTGGCGAAGCATCTCGTGGCCCCGACGAGCGGTGCGCATTGATGAACTGACTCGCGATCGGTAACCTAATGGATTCATCGCCCGACCTGAAACATTATCCAATTCCAGTCAATAGATGAATATTGATCCACGTCGGAAGCTTTGAAGCAAATTCCTTCTGCTGTAGTTGGAGATTTCCAATGTCGAGTCAAAATGTATTTGGTTCGGATGAATTGCGACGCCGTCCGTTTGCGGAGCGCATTACCAAATTCGTTAGAGGATTAGGCGATCAAGATGTGCTGCCTGCCGGAAGAGTTCTGGCAATTGATGCTCCGTGGGGTAGCGGAAAATCATGGGTGGCATCTCGTCTGGTTGATCATTTTAAAACTGAGTCGGAAATCACCTCAGTCTATATAAATGCCTTTGAGTTTGACTTTCACCACGATCCGTTCTCCGTTCTATTGTCGGCAATTCTTGATGCTGCGAAAGTAGAGGTCAAGAATGGCGGCGTAATCGAAGGATTGAAGTCAGCCGGTAAGCAGATTATTGCTGGTGCAGCACCGCAGGTTGTTAAAGCTACGGTAACTGCCGCGGGCTCCTTGTTTCTTCCCGGTTCAGGGGCATTCGTCGAGGCTGTAACTGAAGCGCTAGGTGAAGCATCAAAGGACGCACTAAAAACCTATTCCGAGGTTAAACGTACACATGAGGCTTTTCGAGCCGCGTTGCGAAGATTAGCCGACGCCAGTGGCAGTCATTTTGTGATTATTGTTGATGAGCTGGATAGATGTCGGCCAACTTTTGCATTGGAGATGTTGGAGCGAATAAAACATTTGTTCGATGTGCCTCGCGTAGTGTTTGTTTTGGCCATCCATAAGAAGGCTTTGGAGGCCGCAGTTAGGCATACCTATGGTCAAGATATTGAGGCAAATATCTATCTGCGAAAATTCATTTCACTGGAATTGGCGCTCCCATTGACGCTAGATCGAAGCGCTACGCCAAAAGATCGCGCCGATTTTTTCAGACAGTTTTTGCATTCCCGCTTTGGCAATAACGGTGGGGATGTTGAGTTCCTTGGTCAACTGTCGGAGTTGGCGCCTTATTTCGATGCGACGTTGCGTGATCTTGAATATATGGTCTTGTTGTCGAAGCTTGCGCCAAGTGCGATGCATCAAGGCATGCCGGCGGTCTATGCTTTGCTGCTGTGGCTCTTTGACCGAACGGCATTTGACGCAGCTAGAACGCACAATGCAGCATTCGCAGAGAAAGAATCCATTCGTTTCAGCGTTCGCGGCGGAGCTGCTGGCGAATCGGCGGCGCTTATGTCGCAGACATTTGAGGCTTTTCGAGAGTTCACGCCGTCGCAGAATCGCACCAATATTCAATTGGAGACGATGAGAACGCTAGCGCGAGCAGTTGCGGATCTCGATCTGGGTCACGTTCGGGTCTGAAATATTTTCTCCCGCTCTTTCCAGAGGCAAGCAGATTCTCTGCAGTGGACGAGGGAGTATTTGGAGTTTCGGAGAAACTTTGCGTGCGAACCGAACGGGACCCTGCCGGGAATCCGGGAACTGTATTCAGGATGCGGAACGATTTGCACTGCGGTGTCGTATGAGGTCAGGCCATTCAATGAGGCGGAAGCCATTTATCAGAAGTCACCATGGTCGGAGGACGACTTCGTCGCGCCTCGCATCGAATGGCGCGCCAGCTACTTGCACGGGTTCCGCGAGGAGGCGTTGCCGGGGTCGTTCGATCGACGTCGTGGTGCTGAAAAGGCCACTGCAGTGAAAGGCTGGGAGTGACGTTGAACTACTCAGCCGCGCCCTTCGATCTGGCCGCCTACGAACGCCTCTGTCGAGACGTCGATCACGATCCGAACCTCATCCGTCATCTGCGTCGCATCCACCAACGCGGCACGTTCTGGAAGGAATACCTGACCGGGGAGGACGCCTACCTGGTCTACGTCGCCCCCTTCCATGTGAGCGACCTCTACAGGTATTACCTCTTCAGTTTCCGCGGCGTCTGCTGCGAAATCAGCCGACGGCATGAAATGTCCGAAGTGATCGAGGTCTCGTTGATCGGCGATCGGGATGCGTTGCTTCCCGATTCATATGAGACTGCACTGCTGACGGCCATGGAGGCCTTCACGCGGGAGGTCCAGGTCTCGACACGTGAGCGCGTCGTGCCCCGCATCGAGTGGCGACGTGAGACCTTGACCGCACGCTCGATGGAGCGGGCGATGGCCCCCGACCAGGGCACCGCGCTGGCGAAACTTCAACGCAGGCAGGCGCAGCCGGCGAGCGCCATGCGGCACGTTCCGCCGGCTCGACGCATCTTCAGCTTCCTGGGCCTCTATGTGCCGCTCTTCATTCTCGGCCTGCTCTTCTGCCTGCTCTGGGCTTGGGATCTTTGACGGGGTCGCGAAAAAAAACCTCGCCGGGAGGCGAGGCCTTTCAATTGCGGAAGGCCAGGCGCGGGCACTCCACGGCGCAGGGGGCGTCCCTCCGGGAACCCCCAGCACCATTCCGGCCCCACAGGCAGCCGCAGACTGCGGACCGGGCGTGGGGTCAGGCCTTGCGCTTGGGTCGGCTTACCAGCCGATCGTGTAGGTCACCGTCGTCGGCGCGTTCGTGTGCAGCGACGGGCTGAAGCCGCCGACGTCGTCGTACGCGAAGCCGTAGGCCAGGCCGTAGCCGTTGGCCGTGCCCTCGGTGCCCTTGATCGAGTGGTCATGCCAGAACTTGGCGAACCAGTTGCCGCGCGTGCCGGCCGGGTAGAAGGCCGCCGGGCGGTACCAGTCGGACGGCGTGGCCAGCACGTGGCGGTTCAGCGCCGCGCACACCTGCGCCTGGATCTGCAGCTGGATCGACTTGGCCGCGTCGGCCGGCGTGTCGACCTGGAAGCTGCCGTCGGGCTTGCGCGGATCGTCCAGCTTGCCCGCGCCCAGGAAGACCTCGGCCGTGTTGGGCTTGCCGTTGATGTAGTACGTGCCGTTCGAGCGTCCGCCGGTGAAGACGAAGCGGTTGGTGCTGCCGTCCACGCGACCGCGGAAGGTGCCCAGGTTGTCCAGCGTGAAGACCAGGTCCTGCGTCTTGAAGCGGTTCCACATGTCGCCGATGTAGCCGTCCAGGTAGGCGCCGTTCACGTCGCCCGGGCGGAAGGTGAAATGCGCCGGCGCCAGGATGCGGGTGCGGTACGGCACGTTGGCGAAGTTGGGATCCGCCAGGCTGCGGAACTCGGCCGGCACTTCCTGCTGGAACTTGGTGAACAGCGTGTCGCGCGATTCGGTCAGCGGCTCGCCGACGGTCTTGTCGTAGCCGCCCAGGCCCTGCACGCGCAGCTTCAGCGGGAAGCCGAAGTGGTCCACGCGGGTCGTGTTGATGAAGATGCCCTGGTCCGGCTGGCCCTTGGGGATCAGCGCGAATTCACCGAAGTCGAAGATGACGTCCAGGTTGGGGTCGCTCGAGTTCTCGATGTTGGCGCCGGCGTAGGCGATGTTGCCCGCGCCGTCGGTGTTCACCTCGATGAACATCGGGCTGCCCACGGACATCAGCACGCGCGCCGAGTTGACCGGCGGAATGGTGATCTGCTTCGTCTGCGACAGCGGGAAGAAGTAGTTGGCGTACTTGCGGCCGTTCTTCGTCACGGTGTTGTCGGACAGGCGCATGGGCACGACGTTGCCGCCGGCGTCGACGTGCACGAACTCGCCGGTCTGCCAGCTCTTGCCGATGATGGCCCAGTAGACCTGCGAGTCGGGCCAGCGGCCGTTGGTCGCGTTCTCGATCTTGAAGGTGGTCCTGGCGTTCCAGTCGGCCGGGTTGGTCGGCGTGCCCGGGTTGCCGGGGTTGGTCGGCGTGCCGGGATCGGTGCCGCCGCCGGCCGTGACCGTCGCCGTGAAGCGCGCGCTGTCATAGGCCGGATTGCCGTTGTTGTACGTGAACCAGTAGTCCACGCGCGTGCCGAGCGCCGCGCCGGGCAGCGCCAGCTCGTAGCGCGCCGCGCCGCCGTTGAAGGGCATGCGCAGGTTCTGCTGCGCGCCGCCGTTCAACTGGTAGTGCGCGTCGACCCAGGTCGTCGCGACGTTGGACTTGAACCAGAGCGTGGCCTGGTTGCCGCTGTACGCGACGCCGTGCGAGAAGCTCGCATTGGTCTGCGCCTGCGTGGTGGGGACGCTGAAACTCAGCGCGAGAAAGGCCAGGCAAGCGCCCAGCCAGGAGAGGAGGCGGTTCATGAAGTCTCCAAGAGGTTTCGATGGTGTGCTGGAGGCACCGATCGGCGCGGTCCGGGGACACGTTCTGCGACGCGCCTCCGGGTCCGCGACTTCTCTCCTGCGCCAACCATCCTAGGCAAAACCGCCGGATTCTGAAAGCGCTTTCACCATTTGGAGGTATGCGATTGCAACCGCATGAAAGCGGCGGTGGCGACCGGTGCGGCGGGCGGGAGGCGCCATCGGCGCGTGAGGATCGGTGCGATGTCCGGTCGGGCGCCGGAGACCGATGGGCGAGGAATGCGTCCGCAGCGGGCTTGCGGGCGAAGAGCGTCGACGGGGGGTACGGACCTCGCTTATCGTTCCGCCAGCTTTTGCTCCCCGTTCCACCCCCCGATGTCGACACCTTCCGCAACGTCTGATGCCGAGTTCTCGTTCCGCAGGATCGCGGTGCCCGCGTTCGGGCCGTCGATGCTCTTCGGCTTGGGCGAGGGCGCGATCCTGCCGATCGTGCCGCTGATGGCGCGCGACCTCGGGGCGTCGGTGTCGATGGCGGCCTTCGTGGTGACGCTGATCGGGTTGGGATCGCTGCTGAACAACATCCCGGCCTCGGTCATCACCATGCGCTGGGGCGAGCGCTGGGCCATCGTCGCGGCGGGCGTGTGGAGCGCGCTCGGCATGGCGCTGGCCGTGCTGCTGCCCGGCGTGCTCGCGCTGGGGATCGGCTGTTTCATGGTGGGCATGTCGCAGGCGGTCTACAACCTGGCGCGCCAGAGTTACCTGACCGAGGCCGTGCCCGCGGCGTACCGTGCGCGGGCGCTGTCGACGCTGGGCGGCGTGATGCGGATCGGCATGTTCATCGGACCGTTCCTGTCGGCGGCGGCGGTGCATGCCTTCGGGCTGCAGGCGGCGTTCGGCGTCGGCATCGCGGGTGTGCTGGCCGCGGCGGCGATCGGCGCGCGGCTGCCGGACCTGGAGGCGCCGCCGCACCCCGCGGGCGCGGCGGCGCCGGGACCGGTTTCGTTGAAGTCCATCGTGGCCGACCATCGCCGGGTGTTCCTCACGCTGGGCCTGGGCGTGATGCTGGTCAGCGCGGTGCGCGCGTCGCGGCAGGCGGTGATCCCGCTGTGGGCGGACCACCTGCTGCTGGCGCCGGCGGTGACCTCGCTGATCTACGGCATCTCCGGCGGCATCGAGATGCTGCTGTTCTACCCGGCGGGCCGCGTGATGGACCTGAAGGGCCGACGCTGGGTGGCGGTGCCGTCGATGGCCATCATCGGACTGGCGCTGCTGGCGATGCCGTTCACGGTCGGCTTCACGACGCTGCTGATCGCCGCGACGGCGATCGGCTTCGGCAACGGCATCGGCTCGGGCCTGATCATGACGCTGGGCGCCGACCACGCGCCGCGCCACGGCCGCGCCTACTTCCTCGCGGTGTGGCGCTTCCTGTCCGACGTGGGCGGGTCCTGCGGACCCGCGCTGCTGTCGGCGCTGGTGGCGACGGCGTCGCTGGCCGGCGGCATCGCGGTCACCGGCCTGCTGGCGATGCTGGCGGCGACCTTGCTGGGGATGTGGATCCCGGCGAAGCGGGCGGCGGCGGCGGCCGACCCGAGGCGCTGAGCGTCAGTCCTCGGCCACCCACTTGTCGCTGCGATAGGTCAGCAGCCGGCCGCTGTTCATGACGCAGGTCGAGGGCGCGCCGCTGCCGTCGGTCAGCATTCGCAGGCAGTCCTCCGGGATCTTGGGGCCAGGCTTCCACTGATGGCCGTCCGCAGCGAGCTGCTGCAGCTCGAGGCGGCTCTTGAAGGCGCCGACGTCCCAGCGCGTCGCGCGCACCGTGCCCTGGTCGTCGACGAAGACGTCGACGCCGGGGTAGGGCGGCGCCGGGCGCGGCGTCCAGGTGGCGCCGCCGTCGGTGGACAGGACCAGCTTGGAGAACATGCCACCCGACACGTACGCGCTCAGGGTCCGCTGGTCCTGACCGACGTTGAGGCGCCCGACCAGGTCGATCGGGACCGCGAGCCGGCTGACGGCGAGCGTGGCCGGGTCGACCTTGATGATCGTGTCGAAGCCGTTGACGTAGTACGCGCTGCCGTCGTTCGGCGCGACACCCCGCACCCGGTTGCCCCCGATCACCGCCGAGGTGTACTTCATGGCCTGGTCCCGGAGCGGCCGGGCGTTGTCCAGGCGTTCGCCGTCGAGCACCGACAGACGCCAGCGTTGGATGAAGGGGACGAAGTTGAGGTCCCGCGTCTCCGTGGTCGTCAACACGAACCACCGCCCGCCCACGCGGTCGATGTCGGCGACGGCCTGGCCGGGGAAGCGCGCGGGCGCCAAGGTCCAGGTCTTGCCGCCGTCCTCGCTGACGCGCAGGTCGCCTTGCACGGTGCCGGCGACGATGCGCAGGCCCGAGGCGGCGACCGCCGTGATCGCCTGCAGCGATCCGGTGTCCAGGTGCGTCCAACGGCCGTCGGGGCGACGCACGCGGACCTGGCCCAGGTCGGCGCCGTAGTAGCGCTCGCCGCCCGGACCGATGGCGGGCTCGTCCGTGGCGGGCGGCACCGTCTCCGTGGCAATGGCGAAGGCCTGCGACGGCGTGGCGGCCTGCCGGAGCCGCTCCTTCAACGGCGGACGGTTGGCATCCTCGATGGCGTTGACGATCAACGCCTGGATGAGTCCGCCTCCGGGCACCATGTCCGTTCGCGGCCTGC
Organism: Mitsuaria sp. 7; assembly: GCF_001653795.1. Classification (NCBI taxonomy): domain Bacteria; kingdom Pseudomonadati; phylum Pseudomonadota; class Betaproteobacteria; order Burkholderiales; family Sphaerotilaceae; genus Roseateles; species Mitsuaria sp. 7. The sequence goes on along the minus strand of NZ_CP011514.1, from coordinate 1,983,487 downwards.
GAGCGGCGGGGACGGTGGTCTGGGACCAGCGCAGCGGCTCCATGCTGGAGAGGTGCGGCGCCAGTTGGCGCATCGTGATCTCCAGGTCCTGCTCCGCCTCGGGATGCGGCATGACCAGGTCGAGCAACTCGTAGTTCCCCAGTTGCAGGAAGGTCAGCGCCCCCAGATCGAGGAGGCGGCCGGCCTCCACCCGCATCGAAGGGAAGGGCTGGCCGTCCGCCTGTTTCATGTCTTCGATGCGGTACGCGCCGGCGGGAATCCAGCGACCGAAGGAGCGCGGGCCGGCGCCCTCCTGCGGCGTCAGTGCGAAGGTGACGCCGGTGCCTTCCTGTTTGAGCTGGAAGGCCGGGAACTGATCGAGTTGGGGAATGGTGATCCGGACGAAGCCGTGCGTCGCGCGCAACTGCTCCGGTGCCTGGACCGGCGGTGTGGACGCGCAACCGGCGATGAACAGCGTTGCGGCCAGCGCGGCCGCCGTCAGGGTCGTTCTCGACATGGATTCCTCCCGGAGGCGCTGTCGCGCACCTTGTTTTTGGCGAGACCCCGCCTGGACGCAGGTGCGTCCAGGCGGGGCGCGGCGGGCGTGACTATAGGTCCAGCGAGGGCTTGTCCTTCTCCGTGGAACTCCCCGCGAACCGCGGCAGCGCGGCCAGGTCTTCTGCGCTGATCCCGCGCCGGTCCATCACCTGCGGGATGAGCGCGTCCCGCCAGCGATCCTCGAAGGCATCGACCTTGCGCAGGTAGCGGACGTGACTGGCCGCGTCGGTGCCGGCCAGGCGCTCGCTCGTCAGCGTCAGCGCGAGACCCGGCGACAGCCACGACCAGCGCTCGACCCAGGCGGCCTGACGCAGACGCGCGTCGTCGAAGCGCCGCATCAGCGGACGCAGCACGCGGTCCTGCGCCAGCACGCGCGGCACGAAGCTCGCGGGCCACGCCGCCGGCAACTGCGCGGAGACCGTCGGATGCCGTAAGTACCAGTCGCGGGCGAGGGCGTCCTCGTGGGTCTCGCTGTCCTGCTGCGCCTGGCGGATCTGCACGATCGCGGCCAGGCGCGAGGGCATCGGTGACTCGCGCTGGGCGCCCCAGATCAGCCCGGCGGGAACGACGAAGCTCAGCATCACCCACAGGCCCAGCGCGGCGAGCATCGCCGCCGGTCCTGACAAGGGCAGCGCCGACAGCAGACCACCCAGCAGCACCCAGACGCCACAGAAGACCGCGAGCGCAAGCGCCCAGTGCCCGGCGGCGGACGCCGGCATTGCCGCTTCCGCCGGCGCTGTTGATGTTGCTGTTGCTGTCGCCGCTGTCGCTGCCGAGGCCTGCTGGCTTCCAGGATCGAGCAGCAGCGCCGGCAGCGTGGCGAGCAGCGTCACCCCCCACAGCGCGATGAAGCGCCAACCCAGCGCCGCGACGATCACCGGCGTCATGCCGCGGCGCGCCTGCACGCGCAGCAGGCCGAGCCGGCCCTGTTCGCGCTCCTCCTGCAGCAGGCCGGCGCACAGCGCCAGCGCGACCAGCGGCAGCAGCAGGGCCACCATCGAAGGAAGGCCTGGCAGACCGCTGTCGGTCAGCAGCGGATTGCGCAGCGGACCCGCGGGACGGGCATCCACATGACGGCTGTCGAGCGTCGCCTTGAGCTGCGCCGGCAGCACGCGCAGCCGGTCGACGCCGAGGGCGAGCCCATCGCCGACCGGCATCCTTGTGGCGCCGAGTTCGCCCCGCCCCAACTGGTAGGTCGCCTGCGCGGCGCCGGGACCGGGCGGCAGGCTGCGGAACTGCTCGACGGCGGCGGTGATGAGCGCGGTGCGACGCGCGCCGTCCTCGGCGGCGGCCTGCCGCCACGCGCGGGCTTCGAATCCCGCAGACAGCGCCGCCGTCAGCAATGCCAGGAGCAGGGCGCCGAGCGCGATCCAGGCGAGCGGCTGGCGTCGAAGCCGCAGACCCTCCGCGCGCCAGGTGTCGATGTCAGGGATGACGCTCATGGGGCCACCCTCCGCGCGCTGAACCAGAGCGCGCCGACGGCTGTCGCGAACCACAGCGCCAGCAGTCCGAGGTCGGGCAGCGCCGTGCTCACGCTGAAGCGCCACCCGGGCGGCTCGTAGGTCCACGGCGGGATCGCGCGCCACTGCGCGTCGCCCGCGTAGCGGCTTTCGAACGAGGTCAGGCCGCGCGTGGCGTCGCGGTCCCATTGGTCCATGCGCGTGGTGAAGGTCTGCCGGTACTGCTCGGCCGCGTCCTCGAAATGCCGGCGATGCGCGAGGTCCGTGCCCGCGAGCGCGCCGCCGACCGCACGCATCGGCGCGTAGGGGCTGATCGCGGTCAGGCCGCGCAGCAAGGCCTGCTGCCGCAACTGCGCTGTCCACAGCGCGTCGAAGTGCAGCGCGTGGACGCGGGCCGCGTAGGCATCGCGGAACAGCCGCCGCGCGGCGTTCGCGCCTAGCGGCAGATCGTCGAGGAGGCTCACGCCGTGTTCGGCGAGCAGCCTGGCCTCGAAGGCCTGCAGTCGCTGCTTCGAATCGCCGTCGCCGGGCAGTCCCTGCTCGATGTCGCGGCCGATGGCGGACCAGAAGTCCTGGCTCGTGGGCAGCGGCGCGAGGCGCTCGACCGCCGTTGCGCCGAGTCGCGGCACGAGGAACACCGCGGTGACCCACACGCCGGCCAGCGTCAGCAGCGCGGCGCGCGAGCTGCGGCAGAACGCGGAGACGCTCACCGTCACCGCGGCCCAGACGGCGCAGGAGACGAGCAGCGCGATGCAAAGCGTGATCGCTTCGACAGCCACGTCCGCGTCGGTGACGAGCCGGGCGCCCAGCAGCAAGGCGATCAACTGGGCGGGCACCAGCACCAGCGAGACGGCGGCGCACAGCCCGAGCCACTTGCCGAAAAGCATGGCCCGCGCACGCAGACCGCAGGCCTGCAGCAGGCGCAAGGTGCCGGACTCGCGTTCCCGCGTGATCGCGCCGTGGCCGAGGACCACGATCAGCAGCGGTACCAGCGCGCTCAGCACGAACGCCGGTGTCAATTCGCCGAAGCCGATGGCCGGCGCGGCGTCGGCCGCCGGCGCGAACATCGCCATGTTGCGCTTGTGAGGCTCCAGCCACAGCGCCTGGCCCGCCTGCGCGTCGATGCCGGGCTCCACCGCGGCCAGCGGCGAACTCGGCTTGAACGCATAGAGGCCGAAGTGCGCGCCGCGGTGCGGATGCTTGCCGCCCTGGTGGTCCCATTGCGCGCGGGAGGCGGTCTCGACTTCAAGCCGCTCCTGCTCGGCGTTGTCGCGTCGCTGCTGCGCGAGCGCGAGCATCGCGCCGAACAGCAGCACCAGCGCGACGCCCAGCACCCACAGCCGACCGTCGCGCATCTGGGCGCGGAGCTCCGTCATCACGAGGGTCCTCATCATGGCGACGGCTCCTCGACGGCGCGTGCTTCGTCGCCGGGGTCAGTACTTGCTTGGCTGCGCGGATCGCCTCGCCGTCCGCCTCGCGCCCCGGCTCGTGCATCACCCCGCGCATCACCCCGCGCGTGCTGGAGGTAGATCCGCTCCAGCTCATCGTGCGCGACGCCGCGGGCATCGAACTCCGCCACCAGGCGACCTTCGCGCAGGATGCCGATGCGGTCCGCGACCTGCAGCGCGTTGAACAGGTCGTGCGTGGCCATCAGGATCGCCAGGCCCGCGTCGCGGGCGCCGAGCACGCCGCGCGCGAATTCGTTCGCGGCCGCGGGATCGAGGCCGGACGTCGGTTCGTCCAGCAGCATGGCGCGCGCCCGCCGCGCCTTCGCGATGGCGAGTCCGACCTTCTGCCGCATCCCCTTCGAGTAGCCGTCGACGCGGCGCGAATGCGCCTCGGCGGGCAGGCCGGACGCCGCGAGCAGGTCGCAGGCGGTGCCGAAATCGATGCGCAGGCCGGAGAGCGCGCAGAAATGCTGCAGGTTCTCGATGCCACTGAGGTAGGGGTAGAGGGCGACGTTCTCCGGCAGGTAGGCGATCCGGGCGCGCGCCGCCTGCGGATCGCGCGTGGCGTCGATGCCGTCGACCAGCGCCTGGCCGGCCGCCGCCGGCACGAAGCCGAGCAGCGCGTTGAGCGTCGTGGTCTTGCCCGCGCCATTGCCGCCGAGCAGCGCGTAGACGCAGCCGGCCGGCACGCGCAGATCGAGCGCGTCCAGCGTGGCGGCGGCGCCGCGGCGCACGACGAGTCGCCGGGTTTCGAGCACCGGGGCGCTCATCAGAAGAACACCTTCAGCGAGGCGCCGACCGTGCTGCGCGGCACCGGCGAGAGCATCAGGCCCGCGGCGCTGCCGTAGGCGATCTCGGTGCCGTAGCGGTGCGGCTGGAACACCGCGTACAGCGTCGCCTGCATGGAGGCCCAGTCGTAGGTCGCGCGCAGGTCGTAGCGCGTGTAGACGGGCATCTCGCGCTCCTGCGTCGCGGGTGTTCCGACGTAGTAGGGAATGCTGGCGATGTAGTAGGCATCGGCATTCAGCGTCATCCGGCCGGCGCCGAGCGCGAAGCGGTGCTGCACGCCGCCCTTGAACTGGCGGCTCGGCACGGAGAGCTTCGCACCGGTGTTGGCCGCGGGGTTGTTCACCTTCGCTTCGAGGATGCGGGCCAGGCTGGCGTAGACGCTGGTCGACGCGGCGATCTGCCAGCGCGTCTCCAGCTCGACGCCCTTGCGGGTCGTGTCGCCGACCGACTTGAACGAACCGTCGGGCTGGCCGGTGATCTCGTCGTCGTTCTGGATGTAGTAAGCGGTGCCGGAGGTGGTCCAGCCGGCCAGCGGCGCGGTGGTGAAGCCGACGTCGTAGGAGCGGACCTTGCTCGGTGCCACGGGGCTGATCACGCCGCCGGACGCGCCCAGCGGACCGGTCGCGCCGCTGCTGCTGATCTGCTCGGCCGCCGGTGAGCGCATGCCTTGCGCGACGTTGGCGAACAGCTCCAGCGACGGCATCACCGACCACGACGCGCCGAGCTTGGGCGTCAGCACGCCCTTGCGGTAGTCGGTCGCGGCCGCGGGCAGCTTGAGGTTGTCGATGTCGTAGTCGAAGCGGTCGTAGCGCGCGCCGGCGCTGAGCTTCAGATCGCGGACGGGACGCCATTGCGCCTGCGCGAACACGCCGTAGGTGAGCAGGTCCAGGTCTTGCGCGTTGACGTAGTTGGCCGTCGGGAGGCGGTTGACGAAGATCCGGCGCGACGCATCGCCCCGGTCGGCGCGCGCCTCGGCACCGACGGCGATCGCGGCGTCCTCGCCGAGGCGGAAGTTCTGCAGCACGCGCCCGCCGAAGATGTTGCGGTGGTCGACGCCCACGGTGTGAGTCGTCGCGTTCGAGGTGATGCCGCGCGTGCGGTCGAAGCGCTCGGCGTAGGCGGTGCCGTACCAGCCGGCGTCGCCCTCGGCGGGCGCGCGGTTCAGGACCAGCGAGGTGCGGCGCGCGTTGCCGAAGCCCGGCGTGTTGGCCTGCGTGGAGCGCGGATCGAGACCCTTCTCCAGATCCGGCAGCAGCAGGTAGCCGGCGGCGGCGAAGTCGGCGACGTAGCGGGTGAAGCGCAGGCTGTAGCGGGCGTCGCCCACGCGGGTGCCGAGCTTCCAGAAGAGCGTGTCGCGGTCGGTGCGGGAGTCGCGACGGTAGCCGTCGTTTCGGTAGAGATCGGCGACGAGCAGCGAATCGATTTTCGGCAAACCACCAAAGAAACTGCTGCCCGACGCGCTGCCGGAACCGCTGTTGGATCCGTTGCCAGAGCCGTTGCTGGAGCCTCCGCCGAAGGTGTTGGAAAGCACCAGCGTGGCACGTCGAAGGCCGTAGCGTTCGACGCTCACGCCGAGGCTGGAAGGTGTCGCCGCGCCGCCGTCGCGGGTGCGGATGTCCACCGCGCCGGCGCGGTTCTGGTCGCCGTACAGCGCGGAGATGGGTCCCTTGACGACGTCGATGCCGCTGATCAGGTCGCCGACCAGCCATTCGAGGAACACCGGGCCGTGGCCCGCGCCGCCCTGGCTGGACGGGACGTTCTGCGGCACGCCGTCGACGTAGACGGCGGTGTCCGCGCCGTGCGTGCCCTGCGTCGCGAAGCCGCGCATGCGGAAACCGTTGCCTGTCTCGCCCTGGTCGATGTTGTTGGCCAGCACGCCGGGCACGCGGCGGAAGACATTGGAGATGTCGCGGCCGATGTTGGTCGAGGCGATGTCTTCCTCGCTCAGATGCTGGACGGAGCCGGGCAGGGCGGTCGGCTTGAGGCTCAGGTCGTTGCGGTCGCCGGGCTGGCGGACGGTCGACGCCGATTTGCCGGAGACCTCGACGCGTCGCAGCGCCTGCGCGTCGGCTGGTGCTTCGGCAGCGGATCCGTCCGTCTGCGCGTGGACGGTGGCGACCCCCAGGGTCGATGCGAGCGCAACGGCGACGGCGAGGGGATTCAGCGTGAAAGCCTGCAGCGGCGAGAACGAGGAAGGGACGGAGGTGAAACGGATCGAGTTCATGAGAGAGGGCCCGGGAGGAGGGAAGTCGACGCCAAGCGCGGCCGTCACCCGGCACCGGAGGTGCGGATGAAGCCGTGAAGACGTGGAGAGGTCAGGCGTCCGGAGAGGACGCAGACTCAGGCCCGGGGTGGACCTCGAGGTTCGGCCGCGAGTGCGCAGCGCCCGGTGGGCAAGCCACTGGGAGGCGCGATGGGCGGGGAAGAAGCTTCCGCATGGAAGCTGAAGACGAGCGGCGTGTCCGATGCCGCGAAGAGCTGCGCATGGAACAGGCACCACGCGCAGCCGCCGCCCTTGGCTTCGCCGGCGCCGCTGACCCCGTCAGGGCCGTCGGCATCGCCGTGATCGTCGAAGGCGGACGCGATGACGGCGTCGAAGTCGGCGGCGGCGTCGGAGGTCGTTCCTTCAACGGAGGACGTCGAAGCGCCGCTCAATGCGGTGATCGGCTGACTCACGTGCAGGGCCTCGTGCAACGGCCACGCCAGCAGCACGCTCGCCACCAGCAGGGCGAACGTCCACAGCGTGAGGGACCGGTTGAAGCGAGGCATCGATTCAGAGGCAAGGCGTTGAAAAGCGCGGGCGGGATTGTGCACCGGACTTCGTGACGCTCCGTTGGTCATGCGCGTCCGCTCCGGGTATTCACTCGCTGGTAGAGTCGTAAATCATCATCAACAGGTGAATTGCGACATGAAGGTTTCGGTGCTCGCGCTGGAAGGTCACTTCGACACCGGGCTGGCGGTGACGCTCGACGCATTGCGGGCCGCCAACAACCTGTCGGCGCTGCTGCCGGGGCTGGCGCCGCCGTTCGACGTGACGATCGTCGGCGTGAGGAAGCGTGTGCGCTCGGGCCAGGGGCTGACGGTGCCGGTGCAGGCGATCTCGTCGCGCTCGCGTCCGGACTGGGTCCTCATGCCCGCGCTGGCCGCGACCACGCCGGACCGTCTGCTGCCCGCGCTCGAACAGCGCGACGTGGCCGACGCGATGGATCAGTTGCGGACCTGGCACGCGAAGGGCGTGCCGATCGGCGCGTCCTGCATCGGGACCTTCGTCGTCGCGGAAGCGGGCCTGCTCGACGGCCGCGAGGCGACGACGACCTGGTCGCTCTCGCCGCTGTTCCGCCAGCGCTATCCGAAGGTCGCACTCGACGAATCACGGATGCTGGTGCCGACCGATGTCGGCGTCACGGCGGGCGCGGCGATGGGGCACCTCGACCTCGCGCTGTGGCTGATCCGCAAGGCGAGTCCGGAGCTGGCGGCGCTGGTGTCGCGTTACCTGCTTGCCGACATCCGCAGCCTGCAGGCGCCGTACATCATCCCGAATCACCTGGCGCAATCGGACCCGCTGATCCTGAGCTTCGAGCGCTGGTCGCGCGCGCGGCTGAAGGACGGGTTTTCGCTGCAGGACGCCGCCGCCGCGCTGGCGACGACGGCGCGCACCTTGCAGCGGCGCTGCCAGGCGGTGCTGGGCAAGTCGCCGCTGGACTACTTCCAGGACCTGCGCGTCGAGCGCGCGCAGTCGTTGCTGCATGGGAGCGGGCTGGACCTCGAGGCCATCGCCGCGGAAGTCGGCTACGCCGACGGCGCAACGTTGGGCACCTTGCTCCGTCAGCGGCTGGGACGCGGCGTGCGCGAACTGCGCAACGACCTGCGCTGATCACTTCGCCGGAATCAGACGCGCGAGCGGCATCAGCGGCACGACCGGTCGCAGCTCATAGCTCATGAGTCCGTCGGCCACCAGCGGCAGTGCGTCCAGCGTGGCCTTGGCGTCTTCCAGCGACGGGACGTCCATCAGGAAGATCGGACCGGCCTTTTCCTGGAACCAGAACTGGTCGACCTTGCCGGAGAGGTACATCCGGACGGTGTCGTGGACCTCGGCGGGCATGTGCGACTCGATCGCCTGCGGGGTCAGCGACGCGGTGGGGGAAGCGATGGCGAAAACCTTCATGGTGAGCTCCTTGTCAGATCGACGGGTTGGACAACGAAGTGAACTCTATCGACGAGTCTCAGAGGAATGAACGGTCACAAACGACATCTTTGAAGTGGATTGCGACATCCGCTCGTGAGGTCGTATCGGGCGACTACAGTTGCGCCATGCCTGCTTTTCCTGTCGAGCCTCCTGCCGAACTCCCCGGCAACGCCGCTGCCGTTGCCCCGGTCGACGCTTCAGCCGATATCCGCGCCGGATCGCCGCTCAAGCTGCTGCGGACCGGGCGCCTGCTGATGCGGGCGTCCACGCCCGCGCTGGCCGACGCCACGATCGACTACCAGTCGCGCAACCTCGCGCACTTCGCGCGCTGGGATCCGACGCGGCCTGCGAATCATTGGGAGCCGGACGTCACGCGAGCCCGCCTCGCTCGCGAAGAGGCCGCTTTCGATGCGGGCACGATCTGGCGTTACTGGCTGTCGCTGGCGGACGAGCCTGAGCGGGTGATCGGCGTGTGCGCCTTGTCGGACGTGGCGCGCGGCGTGTTCCAGAGCGCGATGCTGGGCTACAGCCTGGATGAGGGCTGCGTCGGCGGCGGGCTGATGCAGGAAGCGCTGACGCATCTGATTGACGAAGCGTTCGGGCCGGCGGTGTCGCTGCACCGCGTTCAGGCGTCGGTCCGGCCGGAGAACGCGCGCAGCCGTCGCGTGCTGGAGCGGCTCGGCTTCCGGCGTGAGGGCTTCAGCCCGCGCTACCTGTTCATCGACGGCGCGTGGCGCGATCACGAGACCTTCGCGCTGATCAATCCGCAGTGGGGCGAAACCCAGCGGCCGGCGGGTTGAAGGGCGGTCGCGGATGAAACAGCAGCCTGGGGACGTGCTCATCGGCGCAAGCGTCGTCGCCGCAGCGATGGCCTTGGCCTACCTGCTGTCGGGCGCGGCCGGAGTGATCGAGCTCTTTGGGCTCGTCCTCACGGGCAAGATCGTGCTCCATCTCCTGTCGCGCGACAGCGAAGGCGCCCGACTGCTGGGCACGCTCCTGATGCTGGGCGTGCTGCTGCGCCATCTGATGCCGCGGCGCTACAAGCGGATGATGGCGCAATGGCAGCAGGATGGGGTTCCGCCCAAGCTCGATCCGGCCGAATGACTTCATGCCCGCGACGCTGAGCATCCTGCTCCCACTCTTCGGCCTGATTGCGGCAGGCTACGGCGCGCGGCGGCTGTCGCTGCTCGACGGCCATGCGGCGAGCGTGCTCAACGCCTTCGTCGTGTGGCTCGCGCTGCCGGCCTTGCTCTTCGACATCACCGCGCACAGCAGCTGGGCCGCGTTGTGGCAGCCTGGCTTCGTCGGCGCTTTCGGGCTGGCGACGGCGTCGGTCTTTGCGGCGGTCTTCCTCGCGCGACTGCGCGCCGGACGGCCCATGGCGGACGCCTCGGTCGAAGCCGTGGCGGCGTCGTACTCGAACACGGGCTATGTGGGCCTGCCCCTTTGTCTGCTGGTCTTCGGCCGCGGCAGCCAGGTGGAGGCGACGATCGCCACGTTGATCGTCGTGTGCGTGCTGTTCTCCGTGGCGATCGTGTTGATCGAGCTCGGCCTGCAAGGCGATGGGCGCAGCCGGGCCCGTCGGGTGGGCGCGGCGTTGTGGCGCTCGCTGAAACATCCGCTGGTACTGTCGCCGCTGCTCGGCGCGGCGTGGTCGGGGACAGGTGTTGCGCTGCCCGAGGTGGCGCATACCTTCCTGCAACTGCTCGGCCAGGCGGCGACGCCATGCGCGCTGGTCGCGCTGGGCGTGTTCCTCGCGGACTGCCCGGTGCGACGCGCCGATCGCGGCACCGCCTGGGCGCTCGTGGCGGTGAAGCTGCTCGCGCTGCCGGGCCTGACGTGGTGGCTGGCGAACCACGTCTTCATGCTGCCGCCGCACAGCGCGGGCGCCGCCGTGCTGCTCGCCGCGCTGCCCACAGGCACCGGGCCGTTCATGCTGGCGGAGTTCTACCGACGGGACGTCGGGGTGTCGTCGACCACCACGCTGGTGTCGACGGTGCTGTCGCTGGGGACGCTGGCGGTGGTGCTGACGCAGTTGCGATAGAGGCAGAAGCTCGTCCTTCGCATTTGCTTGTGCGTCGCGCTTCGTTGGCCGGGCACGCCAACGCCCGCAGGCTATGAGGTTGTCGTGACTGATGAATCCCCGAAAGCCCCCATGTCCCTCCGTTCGTCCTTCCGCCCGCAGATCCCGCTGAGCGCCGTTGCGCTCGCCGCCATCGCCAGCCTCGCACCCGTCGTACAGGCTCAGACGCAGACAGCAACATCGTCGGCCGCCGCCGCCGGTGATCAACTCCAGCAGGTCGTCGTCACAGGCACGCGTCGCGTGAACCGGACCGTCGCGGAGTCCGAATCGCCCGTCGACGTCCTCAGCGTCGCTGATCTGCAACGCACCGGGACGTCTGAACTCGCGACCGCACTGGGCCAGCTGTTGCCGTCGCTGAACTTCCCGCGTCCGTCGCTGACCGACGCCTCCGACGCCGTGCGACCCGCGCAGTTGCGCGGACTCTCGCCCGATCAGACCCTCGTGCTGATCGACGGCAAGCGTCGCCACACTACCGCGGTCGTCAACATCAACGGCACGCAGGGCCGCGGCTCCGCGCCGGTGGACCTGAACACCATCCCGTTCGCCGCCATCGAGCGCGTCGAAGTCCTGCGCGACGGCGCCGCCGCGCAGTACGGCTCCGACGCGATCGCCGGCGTGATCAACATCGTGCTCAAGAAGGGCGCCAAGGGCGGCAGCATCAACGCCGAGGTCGGCCAGACCGATTCAGGCGACGGCTTCCGCCACACCGAGTCGGCCAGCGCGGGCTTCGCACTCGGTCAGGACGGCTGGGTGCGCTTCGCGCTCGAGAACCGCCATCAGCAGCGCACCAACCGCGCCGGCGTCGACACGCGTGAAGCGGCGACCGAACCCCGCTTCGGCCAGGTCAACAACCGCCTCGGCGATCCGGACAGCCATCAGCAGTCCGCCGTGATCAACGCCGCGATCGCGCTGACCGGCAGCCTGCAGGCCTATGCCGTCGCCACGCTGAGCCATCGCGACACGGTCTCCGCCGCGTTCTGGCGGACCCGCGCAACCGCCGTCGCCAACAACGTCGCGGGCTTGTATCCGGAAGGCTTCCTGCCGCTGGAGCAGAGCACCACGGTCGACACCGGCATCGTGGCCGGCGTGCGCGGCGAACTCGCCGGCTGGTCCTGGGATGCGAGCGTCAACCATGGCCGCAACCGCTTCGACATCGACGTGGCCAACACGGCGAACTATTCGCTCGGCAATGCGAGTCCGACACGCTTCGATGCGGGCCGGCTCAGCAATCAGCAGACGGTGCTGAACCTGGACCTGTCGCGTGAGGTCGACATCGGCCTCGCCGCGCCGTGGACCTTGGCGTTTGGCGCAGAGGCTCGTCGCGAGCGCTATGAGATCGACGCCGGCGAACCCGCGTCGTATCAGAGCGGCGGCGCCTCCGGCTTCCCCGGCTTCCAGCCGAGCAACGCCGGCGCGCATTCGCGCCACGACATCGCCGCCTACGCCAGCCTCGAAGGCCAGGTAACGAAGGCCTTCAGCGCCTCCGCCGCGCTGCGCGCCGAGCACTACAACGACTTCGGCAGCGCGACCTCGGCCAAGTTGTCGGGCCGCTATGTGTTCTCGCCGGCCGTGGCGCTGCGCGGCACTGTCTCCACCGGCTTCCGCGCGCCGTCGCTGGCGCAGCAGTACTTCGCCACCACGTCGACCAACCTGATCAACGGCGCGCTGGTCGACGCCGGCACTTTCCCGGTCGAATCGGCGCCCGCAGCGGCGCTGGGCGCGAAGCCGCTGAAGGCGGAGAAGTCGCGCAATGTGAGCCTGGGCCTGCTGCTGCAGCCGCTGGCGCAATGGCAGACGACGGTCGATGTCTACCAGATCGACATCGACGACCGCGTCCTGCTGTCGGCCAACCTGACGCTGCCCGCCGCGCTGCGCAACCAGTTGGCGGCGCAAGGCGTGCTGGTCAGCGCGGGCCGCTACTTCACCAACGCGCTGGACACGCGCACGCGCGGCGTGGACATCGTGAGCACGTGGCAGCAGGACTGGGGCGGCGCGGGTCGCGGCCAGTACACGGTGGCCTACAACCACAACAAGAATTCGATCCGGCATGTCGACGACAACCCGGCCATCCTGACCGCCAGCAACCTGGAGCTGATCGACCGTGTCTCGCTGGCGCGCGCCACGATCGGGTCACCGAAGGACAAGCTGGTGCTTGGCGCCGAACACCGCTTTGGCCCGTGGATAGTCCGCGCCGCGGCGAGCCGCTACGGCAGCTTCGTGATCCGCCAGTCCAATGCGGCCAACGACCAGACCTTCGGGCCGGCGTGGCTGCTGGATCTGTCGGCGGGATGGGAGCAGGGCGCCTGGTCGCTCAGCGCCGGCATCGACAACGTCACCAACCGCTACCCCGATCGAGTGATCACGCCGAACGCCATCGGCGGCATCCTGGCTTACAACCAGTTCTCGCCGTTCGGGGCGAACGGGCGTCAGTACTACGCGAAGGCCGGTTATCGCTGGTGATCGTCCGTCACGTTCCGGCCGCAGGGCCGGGATGCGATGAGACCGGAAATGCAAAGGGCCGGCGGTGGCCGGCCCTTCAGCGCGAGTGATCAGCAGTCCGGCAGTTACACCAAGCCCTGCTTCGAAGCCAGCACCGCCGCTTCCGCGCGGCTCGACACGTTGAGCTTCTTGTAGATGCTCTTGATGTGGTCGTTGACGGTGAACCACTTGATGCCCATGAGGTTCGCGATCTCCTTGATCGTGAAGCCCTTGCTGAGGTAGGTCAGCACCTCGTTCTCGCGCGGGGTCAGGCGTTCCCATTCGGGCACCGGATCCAGCGTGACGCCGCGCGTGCTCGGCGTGGCCGAGGAGGTCAGGCTGCCGAAGCCGGAGTTCAGCCCCATCGGGCCCGAATCGCCGGTCGAGCCCGGGCGGAAGTGCGACAGCAGCCGGCGCGCGATCGCCGGCGACAGCGGCGGCTGGCCGCGCACGATGCGCTGCAGCTCTTCCACCAGCACCTCGAAGCGGTCTTCCTTCAGCAGGTAGCCGTCGGCGCCTCGTTGCAGCGCGGGGAAGAGGTGGTCGTCGTCCGAATAGAGCGTGGTGACGATCTTCACCGCCGGCTTGCCGGCGAGCTCGCCCAGGAACTCCATGCCGTTGCCGTCCGGCAACTCCAGGTCGATCATGATCAGCTTGTAGCCGGTGGCGGGCGATTCGGCCTCCACCTTCGCCAGATTCCGGCGCGCGCCTTCCAGGTCACCGGCCTCGGTGATCTCCATGCCGTCGCTGAAGCTTTCGCGCACCACGCGGCACAGGAAGCTGCGGGCGACGGGGTTGTCTTCGACGATGAGAACTTTGACGGCCATGGTGTGGGGAGCGATAGCTGGCCGCATCCTAGCAGCGCCCCCCGGGCTTGCATGCCCCGTGAAACAGGGTGTCGTCCGACAGGCGGCAAGGGCGCTTCCGGCGGTCGACGAGCGGTCGACGGGCGGTCGACCGGCCCGAGGACGGGCGATCAGCCGTTGACGACCACCAGCTTGCCCACCACCTGCCGCGACGCCATGCGCGCGAATGCCTTGGGCAGCTCCTCCATCGGCAGCACCTGGTCGATCACCGGGCGGATCTTGCCGGCCGCGTACCACTGGGCGAGTTCCATCATCATCGCGGCGTTGCGCCTGGGCTCGCGCTTGGCGAACTCTCCCCAGAAGACGCCCACCAGCGAGGCCCCCTTCAGCAGAGCCAGGTTCAGCGGCAGGGCGGGGATGCTGCCCTGCGCGAAACCGACCACCAGGTAGCGGCCGCGCCAGGCGATCGAGCGGAAGGCCGCCTCGGCCAGGTCGCCGCCGACCGGGTCGTAGACGACGTCCGGACCTTTGCCCTCGGTCAGGGTCTTGATCTCGTCGCGCAGCGAACCGCTCGCGTAGTTGATCGTGGCATCGGCGCCGATCTCGCGGCAACGCGCGCACTTCTCATCCGACGAGGCCGCCGCGATCACCCGCGCGCCGGCCGCCTTCGCGATCTGGATCGCCGCCGTGCCGACACCGCCCGCCGCGCCCAGGATCAACACCGTTTCGCCAGCCTGGAGCGCCGCGCGGTCGATCAGCGCATGGTGGCTGGTCGCGTACGTGCAGATGAAGGCCGCGGCGTCCTCGAACGGGAAGCCAGTCGGCAGCGGCAGCGCCAGCGCGGCGGGCACCAGCGCCTCGGTGCCGAAGCCGCCGGTGCCGGTGAACGCGGCCACCGCGTCGCCCGGCTTGAAGCCGGTCACGCCGTCGCCGACCGCCTCGACGATGCCCGCGAACTCGGTGCCCGGCACGAAGGGCAGCGGCGGCTTCATCTGGTACTTGTTCTGCACGATCAGCAGGTCGGGGAAGTTCAGGCTCGCCGCCTTGATCGCCACCTTCAGCTGGCCCGGGCCGGGCTGCGGGGACGGCAGTTCCTTCCACTGCAGCGCCTCGACGCCGACCGGGTTCTCGCACAGCCATGCCTTCATGTCTCGTCTCCTGTTCCTGCCCTGTCCGGAGGGCTCCGGGCGCATGATAGGCAGCGCGGGTGGACCCTCGCGTCACCGGGGTGACGGCCTGCCTACAATGCCGCCCATGCGCATCCTCATCGCCAACGACGACGGCTACCTGGCCCCCGGACTCGCCGCCCTGGTCCGTGCCTGCGAAGGGCTAGGCACGGTCGAAGTCATCGCCCCCGAGCAGAACGCCAGCGCCACGTCGAATTCCCTCACGCTGCACCGGCCGCTTTCGGTCTATACCGCCTCCAACGGCTACCGCTACGTCAACGGCACGCCGTCCGACTGCGTCCACCTGGCGCTGACCGGCCTGCTGGACTACAAGCCCGACCTGGTGCTCTCCGGCATCAACAACGGCGCCAACATGGGCGACGACACGCTCTATTCGGGCACCGTCGCGGCCGCGACCGAGGGCTACCTCTTCGGGGTGCCGTCGATCGCGTTCTCGCAGGTCGAGAAGGGCTGGGGCCATCTGGACGCCGCCACGGCCGTCATGCGGACCCTGATCCAGGACGTGGTCGCCGGCGGACTGGACCGGGCCTTCCTGCTCAGCGTCAACATCCCGAACCGCGCCGACGCCGCCTCGCTGCCGCGCCGCATCACGCGACTGGGCCGCCGCCATGCGAGCGAGGCCACGATCCAGCAGCGCAGCCCGCGCGGCGACATGATCTACTGGATCGGACCCGCCGGCGCCGAGCGCGAAGCGGGCGAGGGCACCGACTTCCATGCGACCGCCAACGGCGCCGTGTCCGTCACGCCGCTGCAGGTCGATCTCACCGAGCACGCGACGCTCGGCCACTGGCGCCAGCAACTGCAGACCGACGGGCGTCCATGACCTCGCTGCCGCCCCGGCCCAAGCGTTTTCCGCTGTCGCTGGACAAGCTCGGATCGGCCCGACCCGGCGTGCCGGGCGCGGCCGCGGCCGCCGAGGCGCGCGAGCCCCTCAAGCCGCAAGGCCACTGGCAGCAGGCCGCCGCCATCAAGGCGCGGCAGACGACGCCGATCGGGCTGGGCCTCGATTCCGCCGGCGTGCGCCAGCGCATGGTCGATCGGCTGCGCCGCGAAGGCCTGTCCGACGACCGCGTGCTGCAGGCGCTGGCCACCGTGCACCGCCATCACTTCGTCGACTCCGCGCTCGCCACGCAGGCGTACGAGGACACCAGCCTGCCGATCGGGCACGGCCAGACGATCTCCAAGCCGTCCGTGGTCGGCCGGATGATGGCGCTGATGCTCGAGGCGCCCGGCGCGCGGCAACGCGGCCATCTGGGCAAGGTGCTGGAGATCGGCACCGGCTGCGGCTACCAGGCGGCGCTGCTCATGCAGCTGTCCAGGCAGGTCGTGTCGGTCGAGCGGCTCAAGCCGTTGCACGACAAGGCGCGCGCCAATCTCGTCGGCCATCACCAGATCCGGCTCGTCTACGGCGACGGCATGCTGGGCCACCGGCCCTCGGCGCCCTACGACAGCATCATCTCCGCCGCCGGCGGCGACGACATCCCGCAAGCCTGGCTGGACCAGCTCGCGCCCGGCGGCCGGCTGGTGGCGCCCATGACCGCGCCGAGCGGCCGGGGGCAAGTCCTGGTCCTGATCGATCATGTCCGCGACGCCGCGGGCTCGCGTTTCCTGCGCAGCCTGCATGAGGCCGTCCTGTTCGTGCCCCTAAAATCAGGGGTCCTGTAGCGCGCCGGCCACCGTCGGTCCTGATGCGGCTCCCGCGCTTCGGCTTTCCATATGACAACTTCGCGCATGCAACAACTCTTCCGTTCCCCGCTGCTCTGGGTCTCCGTGGCGGTGCTCGCGCTGTCGGGCTGCCAGAACACCCCGCACCGTGCGCCTGTGGAAGATCGTCCCGTCGGCAAGGCGACCGCGCCCGCCATTCCCGGCACGGCGGTGACGCCGGCCCCGGAATCGAAACCCCTGCCCGGCGCCGAGAACGCCGGCAAGCCCGGCTACTACACCGTCAAGCCCGGTGACACGCTGATCCGCATCGCGATGGACAACGGCCAGGGCTGGCGCGAGGTGGCCAGATGGAACGGCATGGACAACCCCAACCTCATCGAGGTGGGTCAGGTCTTGCGCGTGATTCCGCCGGGCCTCGACCCGAATGCGGCGACGACCCGCCCGCTGGCGACCTCCAAGGTGGAGACGCGTCCGCTGGATGGCAAGTCCCCGGCTCCGGCGACGACGACCGCCGCGGCCTCGGCGCCGGCCAGTGCCGCCACGGTGCCGGCAGCGCCGGCAACACCTGTCGCCACCAAGGACGACGACGACATCAGCTGGGGCTGGCCCGCGTCCGGCGCGGTGGCGGCCGGCTTCGACGAGGTCCGCAACAAGGGCATGGCCTTCTCCGGCAAGGCCGGCGATCCGGTCTTCGCCGCCGCCGATGGCCGCGTGATGTATGCGGGCGCGGGGTTGCGCGGATACGGCAACATGATCATCATCAAGCACAGCACGAACTATCTGACGGCCTACGCGCACAACCAGACACTGCTGGTCAAGGAAGACCAGGTGGTGCGCAAGGGCCAGAAGATCGCCGAGATGGGTTCCAGCGACGCGGATTCGGTGAAGCTGCACTTCGAAGTGCGCAAGCAAGGCAAGCCGATCGATCCGTCCAAGTTGTTGCCCGCGCGCTAGAGGCGCTCAAGGAGGCGCCGCAACATGACATTGCATCGCGCCTCTTCGACTGACGGACTTCTGCCCGACGGCCTGGACCGCCCCGTTCATCCCGGCCGGTTCAAGCTGCCGCCCGAGTTGTCGGCGGAGGGCCATGAGGCCGCCCATGAGGCCGCCCATGACACCGGCCACGATGCCGCGCATGACCCGGCACCCGACGACGGCCGTGAGCCTCACGACGGCCACGACCACCCTGACGGCGAGCGCGAACTCGCCCTGCGTGACGATGCCGACGCGCCCGGTGCGGCCGAGCCCGCCACCGACGACGACGATGACGTCCGCGTCCTGCGCGGCGTCGAGTCGGAAGACGGCAAGAGCAAGGCCAAGTCCGGCAAGGGCGATCTCGGCCCCGCCGACGGCGACGCCACCAACGCCCTGCAGGCCTACCTGCGCGACATCCGGCGCACGCCGCTGCTGACGCCGCAGGAGGAGTACGACACCGCCGTGAAGGCGCGTGCCGGCGACTTCGAGGCGCGCCAGGCGATGATCGAGCACAACCTGCGCCTGGTCGTCAGCATCGCCAAGAACTATCTGGGCCGCGGCCTGCCGATGAGCGATCTCATCGAGGAAGGCAACCTCGGCCTCATGCACGCGATCGGCAAGTTCGAGCCCGAGCGCGGCTTCCGTTTCTCGACCTACGCCAGCTGGTGGATCCGCCAGGCGGTGGAGCGCGCGCTGATGCACCAGGCGCGGCTGGTCCGGCTGCCGGTGCACATCGTGCGCGAGCTCAATCAGGTGCTGAAGGCGCGTCGCGCGCTGGAGTCGCTGGCGGCACAACGCGGCGGAGAAGGCGGCGTACGCGCCGAGGACGTCGCGCAGGCGCTCGGACGGCCGGTCCAGGAAGTCGCCGAACTGCTGGCCTACGCGGAGCTGCCGAGCTCGCTGGATTCACCGGTCGATCGCAACGGCGAAGGCGGCGAATCGATGCTGGACCTGGTCGCGGACGAGCAGGCGGTCGATCCCGCGGGACATCGCCTGAGCCACGAACTCGAGGACCTGCTCAAGGGCGGGCTGGCCTCGCTCAGCGACCGCGAGCGCGAGGTGCTCGCCGGTCGCTACGGCCTCGCGGACCGCGAGCCCGAGACGCTCGACATCCTCGCCGTGCGGCTCAGCCTGACGCGCGAGCGCATCCGCCAGATCCAGATCGAGGCGCTGGCCAAGCTCAAGCGCAACATGATGCGGCAGGGCATCAGCCGCGATTCGATCTTCTGAGGTCGGTCCTCGGGATCGGCGTGCGGGGCGCTGGGATAATGCGCCCCCATGACTGATGTATCGGAATGGCTGAAGGTCGACTCGCTGGACCTTGAAGCGCAGGGCGTCGCCCACAACAGCGAAGGCAAGGTGGTGTTCATCGAGGGCGCCTTGCCCGGCGAGGAAGTCCAGGTCTCCGTCGGCCGCAAGAAGAACAAGTGGGAGCAGGCCGTGCTGGTCGCGATGCGTCGCGAGAGTTCGCAGCGCGTGCGTCCCGTCTGTCCGCACTTCGGCCTGCACCCCGGCGCCTGCGGCGGCTGCAAGATGCAGCATCTGCATCCGGGGGCCCAGGTCGCGGTGAAGCAGCGCGTCCTCGAGGACAACCTCTGGCACCTCGGCAAGGTCAAGGCCGAGACGCTGCTGCGTCCGATCGAAGGACCCGCCACCGGCTACCGCTATCGCGCTCGCCTGTCGGTGCGCTACGTACCGAAGAAGGGCCAGGTGCTGGTCGGCTTCCATGAGCGCAAGAGCCGCTACATCGCCGACATGCAGGTCTGCAAGGTGCTGCCCGAGAAGATCAGCGCGATGCTGATGCCGCTGCGCGATCTGGTCGGCGCGATGGACGCGCGCGAGCGGCTGCCGCAGATCGAGCTCGCCATCGGCGATACCGACGGCACGCAGGTCATCGCGCTGGTGCTGCGCCACCTGGAACCGCTGAGCCCGGGCGACATCGCCAAGCTGCGCGCGTTCGCGGCGGAGCATGGCGTGCAATGGTGGCTGCAGCCCAAGGGGCCGGATACGGTGCATCTGCTCGACGCGGGCGGCCCTGAGCTCGCCTACACGCTGCCCGAGTTCGGCGTGCTGATGCCGTTCAAGCCGACCGACTTCACGCAGGTCAACCACCACATCAACACGGTGCTGGTGGGGCGCGCGCTGCGCTTGCTGGGCGTGCAGCAGGGCGAGCGCGTCATCGACTGGTTCTGCGGCCTCGGCAACTTCACGCTGCCGCTGGCCACGCAGGCGCGCGAGGTGCTGGGCATTGAAGGCAGCGAGGCGCTGGTGCAGCGTTCGCGCGAGAACGCGGTGCGCAACGGCCTTGATCAGAAGGCGAGCTTCGTCGCCCGCAACCTGTTCGAGATGACGCCGCAGCAACTGGCCGCCGACGGCGTGGCCGACCGCTGGTTGATCGATCCGCCGCGCGAAGGCGCCTTCGCGCTGGTGAAGGCGCTGGCGGACCTGATCAAGGACCCGTCGCTGGCGCCTGGCTGGACGCCGCCGGAGCGCATCGTCTACGTGTCGTGCGCGCCGTCGACGCTGGCGCGCGACGCGGGGCTGCTGGTCCATGTGGCCGGCTACCGCTGCGTCAAGGCGGGTGCGGTGAACATGTTCCCGCACACGGCCCACGTCGAATCGATCGCGGTGTTCGAGCGCGATCCCGAGGCGCAGGCGCGCATCGCGCGGGGCGAATCGGCGACCGGGGTCGGGGCAGGGGTCAGCGTCGATCTGCTGGCCGATGCCGGCGCTGATGCCACCCTGCGCGTCGATGGCGACGCCGGTTCCGACGCATCGTCATCGTCGAGCGCTGAGTTGACCGCTTAATGAGGTCGAAAGGTCGGAGACGGGGCGCATGACGAGTCGGGAGCGCAGGGGCCGCTCGTAGAATCGACGGCTTCGGTTTCTCCCGCCTCGGCAGGTTCCCAGATGTCCGGCAGCACTTTCGGCAGCTTGTTTCGCGTCACCAACTTCGGCGAGAGCCACGGTCCGGCCATCGGCTGCGTGATCGACGGCTGCCCGCCGGGTCTGGCGCTGTCGGTCGAGGACATCCAGCCCGAGCTGGACCGCCGCCGCCCCGGCACCTCGCGCCACGTGACGCAGCGCCAGGAGCCCGACCAGGTCGAGATCCTGTCCGGCGTCTACGAGGGCCTGACCACCGGCACGCCGATCTGCCTGCTGATCCGCAACGTGGACCAGCGCAGCAAGGACTACGGGAACATCCTCGACACCTTCCGCCCGGGCCACGCCGACTACACCTACTGGCGCAAGTACGGCCTGCGCGATCCGCGCGGCGGCGGCCGGTCGTCGGCGCGCCTGACCGCGCCGATGGTGGCGGCCGGCGCCGTGGCCCGCAAATGGCTGAAGCAGGAACTCGGCGTCGGCTTCCGCGGCTGCATGACCGCGCTCGGCGAGATCGACCTCGCCTTCGAGGGCTGGGAGCATGTCGGCCAGAACCCGTTCTTCGCCGCGAATGCCTCGCAGATCCAGGCGCTCGAGGACTACATGGATGCGTTGCGCAAGGACGGGGACTCCGTCGGCGCGCGGCTGATGGTCGAGGCCACCGGCATGCCGGCCGGTCTGGGCCAGCCGCTGTTCGACAAGCTCGACGCCGACATCGCGTACGCGATGATGGGCATCAACGCGGTGAAGGGCGTCGAGATCGGCGCCGGCTTCGACAGCGTGCGCCAGCGCGGCAGCCAGCATGGCGACGAACTGACGCCCCAGGGTTTCGCCAGCAACAACGCCGGCGGCGTGCTGGGCGGCATCTCCAGCGGCCAGGACCTGCGCGTGTCGATCGCGATCAAGCCGACCAGTTCGATCAGGACGCCGAAGGCGTCGATCAACCGCGCCGGCGAACCGACCACGGTCGAGACCTTCGGCCGCCACGATCCCTGCGTCGGCATCCGCGCCACGCCGATCGCCGAGGCGATGCTGGCGCTGGTCGTCATCGACCACGTGCTGATGGACCGCGCGCAGTGCGCGGACGTCGAACTGCCGATCCCCGCCATCGCGGGCCAGCGTCCAGACGGAGCCTGAAGGTGGCTGACAGCCGCCGCGTGCTGCGCGCCAGCGCGCTGCTCGGCTGCGCCTATTACGGCAGCATCGGGTTGTTCAACCCGTTCGCGCCGCTCTGGTACAAGTCCCTCGGCCTGCCGGTCGTCGCGATCGGGCTGCTGGTGTCGATGCAGAGCTGGACGCGGCTGTTCGCGCCTTATCTCTGGGGCCTGGTGGCCGATCGCAGCGGCAGGCGCGTCGAGCTCATCCGGGCGGCATCGGTGGCCTGCTGGATCAGCGCGCTCGGACTGCTGCTGGTCCCCACCGCTTCGGCCTCGACCTCCGGCGCCGCGCCGGTCATCGGGCTGACGCTGGTCGTCTTCCTGATGTACTTCTTCAACGCCTGCGTGACACCGCTCAACGAGGCCTTGATCGCGCATGAGCTCTCCGCCAGCGGCGGCATGGATCCGAAGCGCTACGGACGCGTCCGGCTGTGGGGCTCGGTCGGTTTCCTGGCGACCGTCGTCGGCGGCGGCTGGTGGTTCGACTGGGCGGGGATGTCGGTGTTCCCGTGGACCATCGTCGTCGGGCTGACGACCCTCGTCATCGCCGCCTGGCGGCTGCCCAGGCGCGCCGCCGTCCATCACGATGCCGCCGAGCCGGTCTCCATCGCCGACACGCTGCGCCGGCCCGAGGTCGGCTGGTTCTTCCTCGGCATGTTCTTCACCGTGCTCGCGCACACGGCGATCTACGCGTTCTACAGCCTCTACCTGGACCGGCTCGGTTACGGCAAGGGGCAGGTGGGGGCGCTGTGGGCGGTGTCGGTGGCGGCGGAGATCTGCTGGTTCGCGTTCCAGGGGCGCTGGGTGCGGCAGCACCACCTGCACCACTGGCTGGTCGCCGCCGCGCTGCTGGCGGCGCTGCGGCTGGCCGGCACGGCCTGGCTGGGCGCCAGCCTCGCCGCGATGGTGGTGCTGCAGTGCTGCCATGCGGTGACTTTCGCGGCGCAGCACACGGCCTGCATCGGCCTGATCGGGCGCTACTTCCCCGGTCGTCTGCAAGGCCGCGGGCAGGCGCTCTACGCGGTGCTGGGCTATGGCGTGTCGGGCGTGCTCGGCAGCCTGGGCGGCGCCTGGCTGGCCGAAAGTCATGGGTACGCCGCGTGTTTCTGGGCGGCATCGGTCTTCGCGCTCGTCGGCGCGTGGAGCCATTGGCGCTGCGCGAAGCGGGATCCGTTGAGCGCGGTATGACGCTATCAGTGCGAGTCTGCTGAGAGAGGAAAACTCAGCGGTTTCCGAGTGCGCGCCATCGACCGTCGATGTCATTTCATCGGGCCGACCTGCAGTCCGTCCTCCGTCGCGCCAATTTCAGTCCCGGAGAAAAGCAGGCCATGACGCGCAATCTGCAATTCGTCGCGTACGGCCTTCGCATCAATTTGGGGATTCCTACACTCCGCCGCATTCAAGGATCATCAACTGGGTGATCCCGTGTCGACGGATGGGGGAGATCATGCGCAAGCAATGGTGGTTGGGTGGTGTGGCGGTGGCGGTCCTGGCGGCCGGCGCCGGCGTGTATGCCACGAGCGGGGGCAGCGCGCCCGCCGCGAAGAAGGACGAGGCCAAACCCGCCCTGGAGTTCCAGGCCGGCGAGATCGTCAAGCCCACGATGGCCGCGATGCCCGGCGTCATCGAGTTCTCCGGCCCGCTGGTCGCGCCGAACACGGTGATCGTCCGCGCCAAGGCCTCGGGCAGCCTGGACCGCCTCGCGGTCGCCGAAGGCAGCCGCGTGCAGGCCGGCCAGTCGCTGGGTCAGCTGGACCTGGAGGAGCTGCGCCACAAGGTCGCCGAGCGCAACGCCAGCGTCGAGGCCATGCAGGCCATGTACGAGCAGTCCGAGCGCCAGTACAAGGCCAACCAGGGCCTGGCGGCGCAGAACTTCATCGCGCCGACGGCGCTGGACAACTCCCGCGCCCAGCTCGAATCGGCGAAGGGCCAGATGCTGTCGGCCAAGGCGCAGCTCGGCACGAGCGAGGTGCTGCTGCGCCAGGCCGCGCTGGTCTCGCCGATCAACGGCATCGTCTCCAAGCGGCACACGCTGCCCGGCGAGAAGGTGGCCGCCGAACAACCGGTGCTGACCATCGTCGACCTGTCCAAGCTGGAACTGGCCGGGCTGGTCGGCATGCACGAGGTCAGCAAGCTGTCGCCCGGCATGACGGTGCAGCTCCGCATCGAAGGCTTCGACGACCCGGTCACGGCCCGCATCGCGCGCATCTCGCCGGCCGCCGAGCCGGGCACCCGCTCGATCGGTGTGACCCTGTCGCTGGACAACCCCGGCGAGCGCTTCCGCGCCGGCCAGTACGCGGTCGCCCGCGTCGAGCTGACCGACGACAAGCAGCGCCTGACGGTGCCGGTGACCGCGATCGGCGCGGTGTCCGGACAGGAACACGTCTGGTTGATCGAGAAGGGCACGCTCGTGCGCCGCATCGTGACCACGGGCCGCCGCGATCCGCGTGAGGGCCGCGTCGAGATCCTCGCCGGCGTGACGCCGCAGTCGCAGGTGCTGGGCGCGCGCTTCGACAATCTCAAGGAAGGGGAGCGCGCCGAGATCCGCGTTCCGAAGGCCAGCGTGGCCAGCGCCGCCGCCAGCGGCAGCGCCGCCCAGTAAACACAACAACAACAACTTCCGCCGAGGAGCTTCCCATGTGGATGACCCGCGTCTCGATCCGCAACCCCGTCTTCGCCACCATGGTCATGGTCGCGCTGTGCGTGCTGGGGCTGGTCGCCTATTCCAAGCTGGGCGTCGAGCAGTCGCCCGACATCACCTTCCCCGGCGCGCAGATCGACATTCAGTACCCGGGCGCCTCGCCCGAGGCCGTCGAGCGCGAAGTGGCCAAGCCGCTGGAGGAAGCGCTCAACACCATCGCCGGCGTGGAGCGCGTGCAGTCGCGCAGCTTCGAAGGCCGCGTGCAGACCTCGGTCGAGTTCTCGCTGAGCGCCGACATGAACCGCGGCATGCAGGAGATCCGCGACCGCGTCGCGATCGCGCAGGCGCAGTTCCCGCGTGAAGTGAAGCCGCCGATGGTGCAGCGCTTCCAGGGCGAGAACGCGCAGCCCATCATCGTGGCGGCGCTGATGAGCTCCAACCGCACGCTGCGCGAGCTGTCGATGCTGGCGGACCTGAACGTCTCCAAGCGCCTGGGCCGCGTCGAAGGCGTGGCCAAGGTGGACGTCGGCGGCATGGCCGTGCGCGAGGTCCGCATCGACCTCGACCCGACGCGCCTGCGCGCCTACAACATCACCCCGGCGGAAATCTCCACCGCGCTGAACGCGGCCAACACCGACGCGCCGGTGGGCCTGATCTCCAACCGCTACGACGACGCGATGCTGCGCGTCGAGGGCAAGGTCAAGGACCCGAAGCAGTTCGTGAACGTCGTCGTGGCGCGCCGCGGCGACCTGGCGCTGACGCTCGGCGACCTGGGTACCTTGAGCGAGCGCGAGCGCGAGCTCGATTCCATCGCCCGCATCAACGGCCAGCCGGCGGTCACCTTCAACATCTTCAAGCAGCAGGACGCCAACATCGTCCAGACCGGCGAGGCGGTGAAGGCCGCCGTCGAGGAGCTGCGCAAGTCGCTGCCCAAGGACATGGAGCTGCGCCTGGTCTACGTCAACAGCGACTTCGTGAAGCACTCGCTCGACGGCCTGCGCCACACGCTGGTCGAAGGCGCGCTGCTGACGATCGCCATCGTGTTCCTGTTCCTGCACAGCTGGCGCTCGACCATCATCACCGGGCTGACGCTGCCGATCTCGGTGATCTCCAGCTTCATCGCGATCTACGCCTTCGGCTTCACGCTGAACTTCATGACGATGATGGCGCTCAGCCTGTGCATCGGTTTGCTGATCGACGATGCGATCGTCGTGCGCGAGAACATCGTGCGCCACGTCGGCATGGGCAAGGACCACCACAGCGCGGCCAAGGACGGCACCAACGAGATCGGCCTGGCCGTCATGGCCACGACCTTCGCGATCTGCGCGGTGTTCGTGCCCGTCGCCTTCATGGGCGGCATCGTCGGCAAGTTCTTCTATCCCTTCGGCATCACCGTCGCGGTGGCGGTGCTGGTGTCGCTCTTCGTCAGCTTCACGCTCGATCCGATGCTGTCGTCGGTGTGGCCCGATCCGCCCAGCACCTACGTCAAGAAGGTGCCCGTCATCGGCCACCTGATCCGCGCCACCGACGCCGGCATGGACGTGCTGCACACGGTCTACGAGAAGACGCTGCGCTGGGTGTTCTCGCCGCGCCGCTTCCGGATCCCGCTGCCCGCCTTCGGTCGCCCGTTCGGGACCGACAAGCAGCGCCTGAAGGACCAGCCGCGCCGACTGCGCATGGCGACGATCACGCCGCGCGGCATCGTCGCGTGGTCGGGCGTCGGCAGCTTCGTGCTGGCGATCCTGCTGGTGCCGGCGGTGGGCAGCGAGTTCCAGCCGCAGATCGACCAGGGCTTCACCCACCTGACGCTGCGCATGCCGGTGGCCACCAGCCTGGAGCGCGGCGAGGCCAAGGTGCGGCAGGTCGAGGAGATCCTCGCGACCTTCCCGGAGATCAAGACCGTGGCGACCGTCGTCGGCAGCAGCGGCGAGGGCCTGGCGACCGGCCGCAACCAGGCCAACCTGGACATCGCGCTGGTCGACCGCAAGCTGCGCAAGCGCTCGCAGACGCAGGTCGAGGACGCGATCCGCGCCGAGATCGCGCGCATCCCCGGCGTCGAGGTCAGCGTGGGCTTCAACCGGCCGGTGTGGGTGACCATCCTCGGCTCGGATCCGGAAGTGCTGACGCAGGTGGCCAAGGACTTCGCCGAGAAGGTCAAGAAGATCAAGGGCGCCGTCGACGTCGACACCACGGTCAAGCCCGGCCTGCCGGCCTTCGCGGTCAAGCTGCGCGACAACGCGGTGCGCGAGCTCGGACTGAACGCGGTGCAGGTGGCCTCGTCGCTGCGCGCCTACGTCAACGGCGACATCGCGACCTACTGGACCACGCCCGACGGCAACCAGGTCGAGGTGCTGCTGCGCCTGCCCAAGGCGCAGCGCCAGAGCATCGAGCAGATGCGCAACCTGCCGGTGGCCTTCGCGAAGGACGGCTCGCCGATCTCGCTGGAACAGGTCGCGACCATCGAGCCGGTGTTCAACCCCGAGGTCATCCGCCGCCAGAACCTGCAGCGCCGCGAGGCGGTGTATGCCGGCGTGCAGGGACGTCCGGGCGGCGACGTCAACGCCGACGTGCAGAAGCTGATCAAGGAGACGCAGCTGCCCCCGGGCATCAGCTTCATGGTCGACGGCGACGGCAAGCAGCAGGCGGAGGCCTTCAACGGCCTGATGATCGCGATGGGTCTGGCGCTGATCTTCATCTACATCGTGCTGGCCAGCCAGTTCGGCAGCTTCGTGCAGCCGATCGCGATCATGGCCTCGCTGCCGCTGGCCTTGATCGGCGTCATGGTGGCGCTGCTGCTGTGGAAGACCACGCTGAACATCTTCTCGATGATCGGCCTGGTGATGCTGATGGGCCTGGTGACGAAGAACGCCATCCTGCTGGTCGACTTCACCAACCACCTGCGCAAGGACCAGGACCTGTCGGTGCCCGAGGCGCTGCTGCAGGCGGGCCTGATCCGGATGCGTCCCATCATCATGACGACGGCGGCGATGGTGTTCGGCATGCTGCCGATGGCGATCGCGCTCAACGAGGGCGGCGAGATCCAGGCGCCGATGGGCCGCGCGATCATCGGCGGCGTGATCACGTCGACGATCCTGACGCTGGTGGTGGTGCCGGTGATCTATTCGTACCTGGTGCGCGGCCGCAAGGTGTTCTCGGCGGCGGACGCCGGTGCGACGCCCTCGAACGGCACGGATCACCCGGTCGTGATGCCCGTCACGCCGACGCCTGGAATCGCGGACTGAACTTGCAACAATAGGTTGGTCGACGTAACGGGATGACTTGTTGAGGCTGTGGTGCCTCTCAAGGGCGGCGGGCAGATTAGCGGCATCGTCTTCAACGCGCTCTGCCGCCTCTCCCCGTGTCCCTGTCGCCGCCCAATCCGCCGATCGCGCTGCTGCGCCGTTCTTCATCGACCCCCGGACGCCGGTCGGCGTCCGCGCCGCCAGTTGCCGCGCCGCGCGTCGCCAGTCAGGCGGCCAACGATGCCGACTTCAAGGCCAGGGACCAGGACCACACCGTCCTGCGTCTGCGCGACCTCCACATCGCGCCCACGCCCTTGTTCTTCGCGATGCTCGCCTGCGCCGTGCCGCTGCTGATGCTGGGCGCGGCGGCGCAATCGCTGGAGTCGGCGACGGTCGGCGCGCTGCTGCTCCTGGCCGCGCTGGGTTGCCTGTGGCACGGCGTCGAGACGCTCAGAGGCCTCGAACTGCGCTGCGCCGCGCCGCTGCCGTGCTTTGCCGGGGACCGGGTGATGGTGGCGCTCGACGTGACCAATCCCGCCGGCCGCTCGCGGTGGGACATCGCCGTGACGCTCGGCTCGACCGCGATGCCGGCCGGGAACGGCTGGATCGATGTGGCGCCGCGGTCCCGCCGGCAGGTGCTGATGCCGCTGGTGGCCAATGGTCGCGGCCGGCAAGGGTTGCCGCTGATCCGGCTGGAGACGCAGCATCCGTTCGGCCTGGTCGACGTCAGCGCGTTCTGGGCGCCTCGCCGGCATCTGCTGGTGACCGAGCGGCCGGCAGTGCCGCCCGTCTGAGCACACGGCTCAGCAGCTCTCGCGCAGGACCAGCTGGAAGCCGAGGTCGATGCAGGCCTCCGGGACGGCCTCGTTGCGCATCAGTGCGATGAGCATGCGGGCGGCCTCCAGACCGATCTCCCGTCTCGGTGTCCGCACCGTGCTCAGCGGCGGCAGCATCTGGTCGCCGCCGGTCAGGTCGTTGAAGCCGACGACGGCCACGCGCTCCGGCACGTGGATGCCCTGGCGCAGCGCCTGCAGCAGCGCGCCTTGCGCCAGGTCATCGTTGTTGAAGAAGATCGCATCGACGTCGGGGGCTTCGCTCAGCACCCGTTCGAACATCGTCGCGCCCAGCGCCAGCGATGACGGTGCGGCATCCATGAACTCCAGCGCCGGATCGTGCGCCGCGCCCAGCGCCGCGCGATAGCCCTCGGCGCGCTGCAAGGTGCGCGGATCCAGCTGCGCGGCGGCGAAGGCGATCCGGCGGTAACCGCGACGGACGAGTTCGGCGGTCATCGCATGGCCGGCCGCCTGCTGCGAGAAGCCGACCGAATGCAAGCCGCTGCCGGCGTCACTGCCGCTGCGGTTCTCCATCACATGCACGCAAGGCACGCCGCTGCCCTGGAGCAGGGCGCGCGAGGCGTCCGTGCGGTCGAAGCCGGTGACGAGCAGCCCGGCGGGCCGGTTCATGAGGTAGGTGCGCAGCAGCGCTTCCTCCTCCTCCGGGTGGTAATGGGTGACGCCGATCAGGCTCTGGTAGCCGGCGGCGAGCAGCGTGCGCTGCGCCGCGTCGAGCAGGTCCACGAACAGCGCATTCGACAGCAGCGGGATCAGCACCACGACCTGGTTGCTGCGCGACGAGGCGAGGGCGCGCGCGGCGGGATCCGGCACGTAGCCGAGTTGCGCGACGGCGGCGGTGACGCGCTCGACCAGCTCCGTGGCGACGCTGCGCTCGCCGCGCAACGCGCGAGAGGCGGTGATCGGGCTGACGCCGGCGGCAAGCGCGACGTCTTGCAGCGTGGCGCGGCCGGTGGCGCGGCGGCGTTTGGAGGCGGGGGCAGAACTCATTGGTCGGGAGGATAGCGCTGTCCTCCTGCTGAGGGTGCCGGGGCAGACCCCGACCATCGATCGGCCGGGAGCCACTGCGCCTGTGACGCGTCGATGACGGCCGCATTGGGGTAACACCTGACCCCGTTGTCGTGAAATGACGGAAAAACCGAAGCGATACTCCCGCGAAACCAATTCGACATGAGCCGCGAGCCCGCCCGGGCCAGCAACGCGGCCGGGAGGATCACTTGAACGCCATTCTTCGGCCCGCCGCAGGCGGGATGGGTCGCGCGCCGCGCGCTCGCACGCTTGCTCGTCTGACGCTTGCTGCCCCTTGGGCACCGCTGGTGCTCGCGGCACTGACGGTGCTGCTGCCAGGTGCGGCAAACGCGCTCGAGGTCAACGACAACGGCATGCCCACCTACTCGCAGCCGATCGCGGTGCCTCCGGGCGTCGCGGGGCTGGCACCGCAGCTGGGGTTGATGTTCAGCAGCGGCGGCAACGGCGCACCGGGCGCGGGGTGGGCGATCCAGGGCCTGTCGGCGATCAGCCGCTGCCCGGGCACCAAGGCACTCGACGGCAAGCTGGTGCCGGTGACCTTCGGCGTCGACGACCGGCTCTGCCTGGATGGCCAACGACTGATCCGGGTCGATCCGTCGACGGGACTGGCCTTGTCCACACAGGGCGGTGATGCCACGGGACTCGCGTCGGGCTTCCGCGAATACCGGACGGAGAAGGACAGCTTCGCCCGCATCCGCGCGTATGGGCAGGCGACGTCGGGCGATGCGGCCAGCGGGCCGGGCTACTTCCGGGTGTGGACCAAGGCGGGGCAGATCTTCGACTACGGCGCGACCCCTGGCGGAGTCGGCGGTTCGGCGCTGGTCCTGGCGCAAGGGAGTTCGACGGCGATGGTCTGGGCTGTCGGCCGCCTGTCCGACGTGTCCGGGAACTTCATCGACTACAAGTACGAGCAAGGGGCGCCGGTCTGGGGCTCCTCCAACTCGATCAACCTGCCGGGCAACGGCCGGACGTGGAAGATCCGCGAGATCCAGTACGGACTCAACAAGGTGGTCTTCGGCTACGCGCCGCGTCCGTCGACGGCGTTGCCGCGCGACGCGTCGGAGAGCTATCACCACGGCGTGAAGAACGTCGACGTCGATCTGCTCAAGACGATCACGACTTACGTGAATGCGCCCTCGACGACGATGGGCGACGTGAGCGGCGCCATCGCCGTGAAGACGCTGAAGCTGGATCAGCAGACGAATCCGAAGAACGGCCGCTCGCGGCTTCAGAAGATCACCGAGTGCGCCGGAGACGCGAGCAGCACCCGATGCCTGCCGGCGACCGAGTTCACGTACACGGACGGCTACGACGCCGCGCGCGGCGAGGTCTCAGCCTTCAACCTGAAGCGCGAACGCCTGGCCTCGGTCAACGGGCAGTACGGCGTGCTGGTCGGCGACTTCAACGTGGACGGCAAGTCCGACCTGCTGCGCTGGTCGCAGACGACAACGGAGAACAAGCTCTGGCTCAGCCAGGGCGACGGCAGCTTCCAGCCCGGGACCTTGACCATAGGTGGTACCGCGCGTCCGCTGCAGACGCCGGATGGCTGCACGACGTCGCTGGTGGCCGACGTCAACGGCGACGGCATCCCGGACATCGTCCGGATCGACCACACGACCAATGCCGCCGGTGCCGCGTGCGCGCGGGCCTCTGGCGGTGAGTTCCTGATCAACGACGGCAATGGCAACTTCACGCCGCGCGCGCTGACGCTGCCGAGCGGCGCGGCGATCCCGTTCGCTCGCCGGAAGGCCAAGACCACCACGCAAACCTACTGCGGCCAGAGCGCGGCGCTGGGTCCGAAGCTGGCGGAGGGCACCTGGTACGACGGTGGCTTGCTGGCGTTGGGCGGAGGTGATCCCTTCTGCCAGGAGAACCCGCGCGTCGGTCAAGGCTGGACGCCCGGAGCGACCTATTACCTGATCGACATGGACGGCGACGGGCGGCTGGACATCGTCACCACGACCCTGGCCGAGGCGCTGCCCGAGGATCCCCAAGCCGGAGCGACGCCGCCGGAGGAACGCGTCCAGTGCACGGGCTGCACGCGCGTCTTCCTGCAACGCACCGACGGCAGCTTCATCGAGAAGACCGATGCGTCGATCGTCAATCAGGCGGTGTATTCGCCGCCGGGAGGGATGGGTTCCTCCGACAACGTGCGTGACGTCGATGCGGATGGCCTGGCGGACCTGACTTTCGTCGGCGTGCCCGGCTGGTTGAGCACCTGGCGCTCGCTGGGCAATGGCAACTTCGTGATGACGCCCAACGATCAGGGCTGCTCGCGTCCCCTCGACTTCAACGGCGACGGCCGCCCGGACTGCCTGTACCCCGGCAACACCGGGACGACCAACATGCTGGCGGCGGGCATGGGCGACGGGACTTACCGTTATGCGTCCGGCTTCTCGATTCCCGATGGGCTGAGCACCAACTACGCGGAGGTCGTCAGTCAGAACTTCAACTTCCTCGTGCTCGACCTGAATGGCGACGGCAAGGACGACGTGCTGCGCTGGCATGACAGCCCGGGCAACAACCGGATCTATCTCTCCAACGGCGACGGCACGTTCACCTCGTCGACCTCGCTGGGCGACATGGCGGGCCTGCAACTGCAGCACAGCGACGGTACCTACGAGCTCGTGCCGGGCGACTTCCGCGGCAACGGCGTGATCGAGCTGCTGCGCATCTCGAAGAACGCGCCCGACCTGACTGCGGCGAACACGGACAACAAGCTGCTGGGCGTGAGCGACGCGAGGCCGGCGGAGCTGCTGGTCGCGGTCAAGGGCGGCAATGGTCTGTCGACTTCGGTGATCTACGGCGCCATGACCGCCAGCGACGGACGCTATGTCAGCGATCGCGGCAATGCGGCCAAGCAGGCGGTGTGGCCCATCATCGACGTGGCGTTGCCTGGTTGGGTGGCGATCACCTTGAGTTCCCAGACGACGGTCTCCGGCCGTCCTTCGGTCGTCGAGCATGCGTATGCGGGCATGAAGGCGGAAGTGGCCGGTCGCGGCGGTCTCGGCTTCCGGGAGGTCAGGCGATCGACGCAGGGCGCTGACGGCGGCTGGATCACGACGGTGACCGAGTCCTTGCTGGCGAATCCCTACCTGGGGGCACCGGCGGTGTCGGAGACACGCACGGGCGCGTGGAACGCGACTGGTTTGGTGCTGAGTCGCAGCGTCAACACCTACTGCCACATGGACACGACCCAGGCCCAGCGCGATGCCGCGGCGGCGAGCGGCGCTCATTGCGTGCTCGATCCGACGACGAAGATCAGCCGGCCGTTCCAGCTGCGCAGCGCGCAGGTGTCCAACGACCTCAACGGCGCACCGCTGCCGACGATCGAGATCCGCAACGGCTACAACGACCGCTTCGACCTGGTTCGGATCGACACGACGACGACGGGCACGATGACCCGCGGCCTCGCGCAGACCTTCATCAAGACGGTGGTCAACGATTACGACTACCAGGCCGCGAACACCGCGTGCAGCTCGGACACGAGCTGCAAGTGGCAACTGAGCCGGCTGTCGCGATCGACGATCACGAACACGGTGCCGAACAGCCTGGCGAGCCTGCCGACAGACGCGGGTCCTGCGCCGAATGCCAGTGCGACCTCAGGAGCGAGACCGGGGAATCTGCCAGTGCCGCCTGCGGTGATGAGCGTCATCCTCAACCTGCTGCTGGAGGACTGAGCCATGACGTACTCGAACAAGACAGCAGTGGCGCGTCAGATGGCGCGCTGGACGATGGCGGTGCTGGGCGCGGTGGCGATGGTGCCGGCCGTGCTGGCGCAGACACCGGCGAATCCCTACAGCTACAGCCGGACCAGCGCGATCACGTACCGCGCGGACGGTCTGGTCGACACGGAGACCGTCGAGCCCGACAACCCGCAGCAGTGCACGAAGACGACGCACGGCTACGACGACAAGGGCAATCGCACCAGCACGCAGATCGCGAACTGCGCGAATGCGAGCGGGACGGCGTTGTTCACGATACGCTCGTCGAGCGTGAGCTTCGTCGTGCCTCCTACTGGGTCGACGGAGATCAACGGCTCGCCGGTGTCGTCTGCGGAAAAGCTCTTCGCCTACACGCTCGTGAATGCGGCGGGACACAATGAGGTGCGGCGATACGACCCTCGCTTCGGCGTCGTCACTTGGTCCAAGGGCCCCAACCAGCTGACGACAAAATGGGTGGTGGACGACTTCGGGCGAAAGACGAAAGAGATCCGCGCCGACGATACGAAGACGGTCATCTTCTATTGCCTGGTCGGTCCGAGTGTCGACACGAGCAGCAACTCGCCGGAATGCGCGGGGCTGTCGTTGACGGACAAGCCTGAGGGCGCCTGGACGCTGGTGCACAGCGAGCCGCGCAACAACGTGGATCAGAAGATGGGCCCGTACACGCGGGTCTACAGCGACGCGCTGGGACGTGAGATCCGCTCGGCCGCGGAGAGCTTCGACGGTGCAGGGCAGAGCGCCAATGCGCGCCTGGTCGTCAAGGACACGGTCTACGACGAGTTCGGCGCCAAGGTGCTGGAAAGCCAGCCGTATTTCCTGGCACTTCGCGCATCGCGTCAGGACAAGGCGGATGTCCGAGGCGCGTCACGTACCACCTACGACCGGCTCGGCAGACCGACGGAGGTGCTCGTCCGCAACGCGAAGGGCACCGTGACCGGCAACTTCGGCGATTTCGGTTCGGGTGCTGCGGCGCAGGTCCGCTTCGAATACAACGGCCTGACCGTCACCACGATCACCGTTGCCGAAGGCGGGCGCGAGCTGCGCAAGGTCGAGGAACGGAACGTAAACGGACAGACGGTGCGCGTCACTGACCCGGCCGGCGCGACGCTGGCGCATCAGCATGACGCGTTCGGCAACCTGATCGAGTCCAAGGACGCGCTGCAGAACCGCATCGTGGCCGGCTACGACCTCGCGGGTCGCAAGGTGTCGATGAACGATCCGGATGCGGGGGCGAGCAGCTATGCCTTCGACGCGCTCGGTCAGATGGTGGCGCAGCGCAACGCCAACCAGTTGAAGAACAACACGTCGACGACGATGGTCTACGACAAGCTGGGCCGGATGACCTTGCGCGCGATGCCGGAGTATGCGAGCTCCTGGTACTACGACTCGGACGCCTCGAATGTGGCCTGCGGCAACGGTCGACTCTGTGAAGTGCGGACCAATCACGGGCTGGTCAAACGCTACGGCTATGACGGCATGGGCCGACCGATCGGCAGTCGCTCGGACGTGATGGGCGGGCCGTCGATGGCGACCGCGCTGAGCTACGAAGCAGCCACTGGCCGCCCGGCCACGCAGACGTACCCGAGCGGCCTGCAGGTCAGCTATGGCTATACGGCTGGCGGATTCCTGAACAAGCTGTCACTGGCCACCGCTGTGCAGGCAGGCAGCACGTCGCTGCCGGCAGGCACGGTGCTCTGGGAAGCAAAGGCGAAGACTGCCTGGGGCGGTGTCGTCTCGGAACAGCTGCAGAACGGTGTCGCTGAGACCCACACGGTCGACGAGGTCACCGGTCAGTTGTACTTGCTGGTTTCCGGCACTGGCGGCGCTGGACAGGCCGTGGACCGGGAGCACTACTGGGACGTGCAGGGCAATCTGATCCAGCGTGTCGACAACAGCAGCGGATCCGTGTTGGAAAAGGTCACCGAGACCTTCGTGTATGGCGATGCGTTGAATCGATTGACGTCGTACACGGTGGCTGCCAACGGCGTGCCCAACGGCAGCCGCACGGTGACGATGACCTACAACGCGCTCGGGATGATGCTGTCCAAGAGTGACGCGGCGGGCTTCGTCTACGGCGCGCAAGGACCGACGTCGGTGCGTCCGCACGCGGTGCAGCAGGTGCTCGGCTCGACCGGCGGCAGCTACGTCTACGACGACGCGGGCAACCTGTTGAGCGCGGGCGGTGCGAAGTACTCGTCCATCCGCTACACGAGTTTCAACCTGCCTGACGGTCAGGATGGCCTGCAGGGCAGCGGTACACGCTACCAATGGCAGTACGACGAGTCGACCGCGCGTATACGCGAGACGCGGACGACCGGTGGCACGACGCGCACGACCTGGTACCTGCACCCGGACAACCAGGGCGGACTCGGCTTCGAGCGCGAGACCGGCGGGACCGGTGGCGATCTGAATCGCCACTACATCTCGACGGGCTCGTCGACGCTGGTCGTGGTGACGTCCGGTGTATTGCCCGCACTGGCTGCTGGCCAGACCCAACCGTCGGTGTTGACCAGCGTGTCCGCGGGCAAGCTGGAGTACTGGCACAAGGACCATCTCGGCAGCATCGTTGCGACGACGGACCAGACTGGTGCGGTGACGGCGCGCTATGCCTATGACCCGTTCGGCAAGCGCCGCTACGTCAACGGCCGCTACGACGACTTCGGGAACATTGTCATCGACTGGAATGGCACCGCAGCAGGTGCTACCGATCGCGGTTTCACCGGGCACGAGCATCTGGACGACGTTGGCATCGTGCACATGAACGGCCGCTTGTTTGATTCGAATCTGGGTGTGTTCCTGCAGCCGGATCCGTTCATTCAATCGCATGCCAATTTGCAGGATTACCAGCGCTACGGATATTGCTCGAGCAATCCGATGACGTGCACGGATCCGACCGGATACTTCAAGTTCAGCGACGTCTTTACCGGTGGGAAGACGTTTGGGCCAGGAAGCTTCTTCTCGAATTTCTTTCTCACCTCGATGAGCGACCCGTTGCAGTATTGGACGTATCGAACAGTTGCACGTAATAAAGTGGGGTATCAAATCGGCTCGATTGCCATCGGCGTGTTGTCGACCTATTGCAATGGGCTGGCTCCCGTTTGTGCCGCCATTGGTGCGGCGGAATGGTCCGGCTTTGCTGGGAATTCGATCGAACAAAATATTCGGGCAGGAGCTTTTGCCGGAATTTCGGCTTATGCAAATAAATTCATTGGCGATACGTTTACCAGCTATCAGAGCAATGTTGCTGCTCATGCTGCTTGGGGATGTATTGAGAGCGTGGCGAATAAAAGTAATTGCGGATCGGGTGCTCTGTCTGGGGCGGCGTCCACTATGTGGGCGCATAGTGGCTTTGAAATTAAGGCGGATAGTAGGCTTCAGTACCTCATTGCTAATACGATTTCGA
This sequence comes from Mitsuaria sp. 7, assembly GCF_001653795.1. NCBI lineage: Bacteria > Pseudomonadati > Pseudomonadota > Betaproteobacteria > Burkholderiales > Sphaerotilaceae > Roseateles > Mitsuaria sp. 7. The sequence continues at coordinate 1,946,942 of NZ_CP011514.1, read as the reverse complement.
ATGCTCTAGTTGGAGGAGCGATCAGCGCGGCTGCCGGGGGGGATTTCTGGGTAGGTGCGCGAAGCTCGGCGTTTGCTTATCTGTTTAATCAAGCGGGTCCGGGCCATGGGGGAAGAAATGGTCTTCGTGGCGGCCCAAAGGAGCCGATGTGGGGCTACGAGTATCCTGATATTGACCACCCATTTGCGGCCACTGAAGAGTTTAAGAATCGCTTCTTTGGAAGCGATGAAGAGCGACGAGTATGGTTTAGAACTCAGGAAATTGCAGCCGGAACGGCAGATGTCCGTGAATGGCTGCAATTCAATGATCCGAAGGTTCAGCTTCCCCGTGCGTCAGGCCCGCTCTATCAAATCTACGATCTTGGACTGGCTGAAGCGGGTGCCGTTCGAATCGCTTTCTCTCCAAAATACCCTACCGTTTTCTGGGTGTCTCTCGATCACTATAAGGCGACGACGGCTCAGCCGCTAAGATGGACTAGGTTCGAGGCTGGTCACCCCAAAGATTGAAGGAAGTTATGAGAGGTTATATCGATGTTGTAAGATCGACTTCTGCTTGCGTTCATTTTGTAGAAGCACATGAAGTCTCTGATGATTTAATGGAAATTAGAGAGGAGCTTCTCGATGCGGGGATTCGGTGTGCTTACATTGATTGCCGGAAGATTTCGGGAAGTTCGATGTCGACATGCGAAGTAGTCGCCTTGGCAATTGATGCAGAAAACGCGCCATACGGTGAAGAGCACTGGATTCGCCTGCTCGACGATATGATCTCTCTTTCGAGGAAGCTTCCTGGATTGGTTATCATTCTCGACCATGCCGAACTGCTTTTAAATTTAGATCGAACAATAGTTTTTGATTTGACAGAGGCTTTTTTGGTTCAGATGCATCATTGGTTGGGGAAGAATAAGCCTTGTCACTTGTGTTTTCAGATGTCGCCGAATCCCCTGGTCGGCGAAGCATTTGCGGTTCAATAGTTTGCTGTGATGTCTATGTGCATCATCTAAGACGACGCTACGCCTCTGCACCCCTTCCGGCGGAGGCTGGATTTATAGGTGAGACGGAGAACGGTGATGGCCATGATCTCTGCTGCTCTGACCTCGTTGGCCTTCTGTCTTGTAATTGCTGCCCTCGTGGGGGCAGTTCGGAGCCTGTTTCCAATAGGTCGGGGATTTTCCCTTGATATGAGTCGACTGCTGTCGACCCACTCAAGTGCAAAGGGCGACGTGGGTGATATTGCCAAGTTGGATGAGCGGCAGCGCCGGGAACGCATCGGATTTCTGAAGTCCGGCGCTGTTTTCGTACTGCTCGTCGGCACCGCTGCCTTGATACTGCTATTGCGAAACTGGCTCGTCGCCGATTAAGGTCAAAGCCTGCGAGCACTTGCGGCGCTGACGGCCGCTTGCTCCGCGTAATCCCTGATTTGGTGCCCCCATGCACCACCTAAGATAGCGCTATCCCGTCTGCTTCCCTGTGCGACGAGGACTCGACGGCGACCCCGGTTCATCCGATCGCCGTCTCTTTTCAGACTTCGGGATAGCGCTATCCAATGACTTCGCCGACCGTCACCGCCGCCTCGATCTCCGCGCGCGCCATCGTCGTGATGGGCGTTGCCGGCTGCGGCAAGACCAGCGTCGGACAGGCGCTCGCCCGATCGCTCGACTGGCCCTTCATCGAAGGCGACGCGCACCACGCGCCGGTGTCGATCGCCAAGATGCAGGCCGGTCAGCCGCTCACCGATGAGGACCGCTGGGGTTGGCTGGAACGGCTCGGGCAGATGCTCGCCGAGCGGTCGCCGGTCGTCCTCAGCTGCTCCGCGCTCAAGCGCGCCTACCGCGATCGGCTTCGCCGCGCGTGCCCGGCGCTGCGCTTCGTGTTCATCGACATCGATAGGGCGCTCGCGCTCCAGCGCGTCGCCGATCGCGCCGATCGACATTTCTTCTCGACCACGCTGGTCGACAGCCAGTTCGCCACGCTGGAATCGCCCATCGGCGAGCCCGGCGTCGTCACCGTCCCCGCGACGCTGACCCTGGCGGAACAGGTCGATCTGGCGCTTGCCCTGCTGACCCCGAAAAACAATCAGGAGACCGGACCATGACGCCCCCCGCATCGGACGCTCCCGCCGCTTCGGCGACTCCCGCGCGCCGCTCCCGCCTGCAGACCCTCAGCGAAGCCGCGATGGCGCTGTGCCTGGGCGTGATGGCGCTCGCCGTGTTCATCAACGTCGTGCTGCGCTACGGCTTCGGCAGCGGCATCAACGCGAGCGAGGAACTCTCGCGCCTGCTCTTCGTCTGGATGGTGTTCATCGGCGCCACCGCCGCGTATCCGCTCGGCGAGCACATGGCCTTCACCAGCCTGCTGCTGCCCTTGCGCAAGAAGCCCGCGGCCCTGCGCGCCATCACGGCGCTGATCCGCATCGCGGTGATCTTCGCGGCGGGACTGGTGGCATGGGGCGCCTGGCAGCAGGTCGTCGTCGGCCTGGACAGCCAGTCGGTCGTGCTGGGCTACTCCAACGCGCTGCTCCCGCTGCCCGCGCTGCTGTCCTGCATCGCCATCGCCGTCATGGCGCTGTGGGAACTGATCCGCAACCGGCCGCTCGATCTCGAGCACGAGTCGGACATCGAATAAGGGCAGGGCGCATCCATCATGAGCAACGAAGCACTCGCCTTCATCGTCTTCTCCGCCGGCATGCTGCTGCTGATGGGCCTCGGCATCCCGATGGCCTTCGCGCTGGTGCTGACCGGCGCCGGCATGGCCTGGTCGCTCGACTTCTGGGACACCCAGCTGCTCGCGCAGAACCTCGTCGCGGGCATCGACAGCTTCCCGCTGCTGGCCGTCCCGTTCTTCATCCTCGCCGGCGAGCTGATGAACGCCGGCGGCATCAGCCGGCGCATCATCCAGATGGCGCAGGCCTGGGTCGGCCACATCCGCGGCGGACTGGGCTTCGTCGCGATCGGCGCCGCCGTGCTCATGGCCAGCATGAGCGGCTCGGCGCTGGCCGACACCGCCGCGCTCGCCACCATCCTGCTGCCGATGATGCAGCGCCACGGCTATCCGATGGCGACCTCCGCCGGCCTGATCGCCTCGGGCGGCATCATCGCGCCCATCATCCCGCCGTCGATGCCTTTCGTGATCTACGGCGTGACGACCAACACCTCCATCTCCGCGCTCTTCATCTCCGGCATCGTGCCGGGCCTGGTGATGGGACTGGGCCTGCTGATCGCGTGGAAACTGCAGCTGCGCAAGATCGACCTGCCGCCGGGCACACCGCTGCCGATGGCCGACCGGCTCAAGGCCACCGCCAAGGCGTTCTTTGCGCTGCTGATGCCGCTGATCATCATCGGCGGCATGAAGACTGGCGTCTTCACGCCCACCGAGGCCGCCGTCGTGGCCGCTTTCTACGCGCTGGTGATCAGCTTCGTCGTGCACCGCGAGATGAGCCTGCGCGACCTCCACGGCGTGCTGGTCCGCGCGGCCAAGACGACGGCGATCGTGATGTTCCTGTGCGCCGGCGCGCAGGTCGCGAGCTACATGATCACGCTGGCCGACCTGCCGGGCGTGCTGACCGGCTGGCTCGGCGGGCTGATCGACTCGCCGCGTCTGCTGATGGCGCTGATGATGCTGATCCTCGTGGTCATCGGCACCGCGCTGGACCTGACGCCGACGATCCTGATCTTCGCCCCGGTGATGCTGCCGATCGCCGTCAAGGCGGGCATCGATCCCGTGTACTTCGGCCTGATGTTCGTGCTCAACGGCGCCATCGGGCTGATCACGCCGCCGGTGGGCACGGTGCTCAACGTCGTGGCCGGCGTCGGCCGGCTGTCGATGCACCAGGTGATCAAGGGCGTGAACCCTTTCCTCATCACGTATACGCTGATCCTCGTGATGTTCACCGCGTTCCCCGAACTCGTGACCGCGCCCGTCAAATGGATGCGCTGAGACCGTCGGGATTCCCGTCGAGACCCGTTCCCCCAAGGAGACAAGCATGAGCCTGAAGAGCCTGAATACCCGCCGCAAGATCCTGGCCGCCGCGACGGCGCTGAGCGCCGCGATGCTGGCCGCCGCGCTGCCCGCGCAGGCCGCCGACATCAAGCCGCGCCTGATCCGCTTCGGCTACGGCCTGGCCGAGAACAGCAACCAGGGCCGCGCGGTCAAGGTCTTCGCCGACGAGGTCGCGAAGCTCTCCGGCGGCAAGATGAAGATCCGCGCGATCGGCGGTGCAGCGCTCGGACCGGACACGCAGATGCAGCAGGCGCTCATCGGCGGCGCGCAGGAGATGATGGTCGGCTCGACCGCGACGCTGGTCGGCATCGCCAAGGAGATGGCGCTGTGGGACACGCCCTTCCTGGTCAACAACGTCCGCGAGGCTGACGCGCTGCTGGACGGTCCGGTCGGCGACAAGGTCAAGGCCAAGCTCACCGACAAGGGCCTGGTCGGCCTCGTCTACTGGGAGAACGGCTTCCGCAACCTGACCAACAGCAAGCACGCGGTCAACAAGCTGGAAGACCTGAACGGCATCAAGCTGCGCGTGATGCAGAACAGCGTGTTCCTGGACAGCTTCAAGCAGTTGGGCGCGAACGCGGTGCCGCTGCCGTACTCTGAGCTCTTCACGGCGCTGGAGACCAACGCGGTCGACGGCCAGGAGAACCCGTACAACACCATCCTGTCGGCGAAGTTCTACGAGGTGCAGAAGTACCTGACGGTGACCAACCACGTCTACAGCCCGTGGATCGTGACGGTGTCGAAGAAGTTCTGGGACGGCCTGTCCAAGGACGAACAGGCCGTGCTGCAGCAGGCCGCCGTGAAGAGCCGCGACTTCGAGCGCAAGGACACGCGCGACGAAGCCGCCAAGGCGCTGGCCGAGCTCAAGACCAAGGGCATGGCCGTCAACGAACTGAGCCCCGCCGAAACCGCCCGCATGCGCGACAAGCTGACGCGCGTGAACGCGGGCGTCGCGACGCAGGTGGGCATGGACCTGTGGAACGAGACGCAGGCACAGCTGACGCAGCTGCGCGGCGGCAAGTGAGCGCCTGAGGGGTGCATGACCTGAGCGCATGACGTGAGCGCATGACGCGCGTGCGACAGCGCGGCTCGGTGTTTTCCCCGTCCGCGTCTGCGCACGAATGCGCAGCGGCCGTGTCGCTTTCTCCCCGCTGCGGAGAACACGTTTCGTTACCGCCGCCTATCATGGTTCGACAGCCTCACCTGATACGCGGATGCATCGACGACACCTGACCCTGGCGGGTCTGGCCTGGCTGAGCGGCGCACGAGCCGCCGGTCACGCCACCTTGCCGCCCCCGGCCTCAGTGCCGGGGCCGGCGTCGACACCGCCCACGCCGCTCTCGGCGTTCCCCGCCACTGCCTCGTCCGGCGGTGCGCCGGCCGCATCGTTGCGCCTGCTCAGCGAGGAGTTCCCGCCGATCAACTTCACCGAGGCCGGCCAGCCGCGCGGGCTCTCGGTCGACATCGTGCAGGCGATCCAGAAGCGGCTCGGCCAGTCGCTGCCGATCGAGTTCATGCCCTGGGCCCGCGCCTTCCGCGAAGCGCAGGACGGTCCGCCGGCGGCGCTGTTCTCGATGGCGCGCATCCCCGAGCGCGAGAAGCTCTTCCAGTGGGTCGGCCCCATCGTCACCTTCCAGAGCACCTTCTACGCCAAGGCCGGCAGTGGCATCCGGCTGCGCTCGTTGGCCGAAGCGAAGCGCGCGGCCAAGGTGCTGGTCGTGCGGGACTGGTACACGCTGACGCAGCTCCAGTCCGCGGGCTTCCACAACCTGCAGCAGATCAGCGACCCCATCCAGGGCGTGCGCATGCTGGCTGCCGGGCGGGCGCCGCTGTTCGCGGCGGAGAAGCTGTCCATGCCGCAGACGCTGGTGCAGGCCGGCGTGGCCAAGGGAGCGCTGGAAGAGGTCTTCAGCTTCGCCGCGAGCGAGGGCTACATCGCGTTCTCGCGCAGCACGCCGATGGGAACGATCCACGCGTGGCAGTCGCAGCTCAACGAGATGAAGCGCGACGGGACGTTCCAGGCGATCTACAAGCGTTGGCTGCCGAACGACGCGCCGCCGAGGTAGGCTAGGCTGCGGATTCCACCGCTGTCTCGCGAGGCTAGTCCCTCGCGCTTTCACGCCATGCCGACATCGCCCCGACCGATCGACCTTGCCCTGCAGGGCGGCGGCTCCCACGGCGCCTTCACCTGGGGCGTGCTGGACCGGCTGCTCGAGGACGGCTCGCTGCGCATCGACGGCGTCTCCGGCACCAGCGCTGGCGCGATGAACGCGGCGGTCATGGCGACCGGCTTCGCGCAAGGCGGCGCACTGGGCGCGCGGCAGGCGCTGTCGCGCTTCTGGCAGGACGTCTCCGGTGTGCCGGCCTGTTTCGGCGTCGTGGGCGAGATGAAGGGCCTGGCGGACACCACGCGGCTCGAGACGCCCGCCTGGGTCTTCAACCGCAGCGCGTGGCCGGGGATGGCCGCCTGGGATGCCTGGCTGCGGCTGTGGAGCCCGTATCAGCTCAACCCGTTCAACCTCGATCCGTTGCGCGACATCGTGCGTCGCCATGTCGACATCGACGCCGTGCACACCGGGCCGGTCAAGGTCTTCGTCACCGCGACCTCGGTGCGCACGGGCCAGCCGCGCGTGTTCAGCGGCGACGACCTGAGCATCGAGGCGCTGATGGCGTCGGCCTGCCTGCCGCACAGCGCGCAGACGGTCGTCATCGACGGTGAGCCGTTCTGGGACGGCGGCTACTCGGGCAACCCGGCGCTGTGGCCGCTGGTCTACGGCACCGAGTCCGACGACGTGCTGCTGGTCCAGATCAATCCGCGTCAGCATGACGGCATCCCGCGCACGTCCACCGAGATCGACGATCGCATCAACGAGATCACCTTCAACGCCAGCCTGGTGGCCGAGTTGCGGGCGATCCACTTCGTTCAGCGGCTGCTGCGCGACCAGCGCGTCGATCCCACGCGCTACAAGCAGATGCGGCTGCACCGCGTGGCCGATGAGGGCGGGCTGGCGCAGTTCGGCGCGTCCAGCAAGCTCAACACCGATCCGCGGCTGCTGACGACGCTGTTCAGCCTCGGTCGCGCGGCGGCCGAGGGTTGGCTGTCCACCTGCGCGAAGCACGTCGGCCACGAGAGCACGCTGGACATCGGCGAAGTGTTCCTGGCCAACCGAGTGCGCAACGCGCGGCCAGCGGTCAAGCCGCCCAAGCAGGCCGTCGACAAGGCCGTCGGCAAGCTCATGGGGAAACCAGGCAAGACCTGACACGACGGCATGACCCCGAGGGGGACGGGTCTTCTGAGCCTGCGACTTGAGCGCGGCGCGCGGAGCGACAAGAATGGGATTCCCATCCTTCAACCGCCCCGCACCAGCGACCCTCCCGGCAGCACGACGCGACGGGCTCCTCCGGAGTCTCACCATGCCTCATGTCCTGCCGCCGCTGCCGTATGCCGTCGACGCGCTCGAACCCCACCTCGACGCGCGCACGATGGAGATCCATCACACCAGGCACCACCAGGCCTACGTCAACAACCTGAACGCCGCGGTCGAGGGCACGGCCTTCGCCGACACGCCGGTCGAGACCCTGATCGTCCAGATCGATGCGCTGCCGGAGAACATCCGAGGCACGGTGCGCAACAACGGCGGCGGACACGCCAACCACAGCCTGTTCTGGACCGTGATGGCGCCGGCCGGCAAAGGCGGCGGCGGCGCGCCGACGGCGGACCTCGCCAAGGCGATCGACGCCGACCTCGGCGGCCTCGATGCCTTCAAGGACAAGTTCACCAAGGCCGCGCTGACGCGCTTCGGCAGCGGCTGGGCCTGGCTGACGGTGGATGCGGACGGCAAGCTCGGTGTTGAAAGCAGCGCCAACCAGGACAGCCCGCTGATGGTCGGCATCGGCTCCGGTGGCACGCCCATCCTCGGCCTGGACGTGTGGGAACACGCCTACTACCTGCAGTACCAGAACCGTCGGCCCGACTACATCGCAGCGTTCTACAACGTCGTGAACTGGGACGAGGTGGCGCGCCGTTTCGAGGCCGCGCGGGCCGCAGGGAGCGGCAGGGGCAAGTCCTGACCCCGTGACGGTCGACCGCGGCGCGGTCGGCGTCCCGGCGCCGGGGGACAGGGAGAACCCCGGCGCTGCACGATTTCTTCACCGGATCGTCATGCGTTTGCTCGAACATCGGTTTCCATATTTCGACGTGCGGAAAGCACGCGGTATTCGGGACCATCAGAGAGACTTCGATGCGATCCATCCTGCTTCTGACCGCCGTGGCGGCGGGCCTCGTCCACCAGACTGAGGCCAACGCCTTCGCCCAGGAAACCCACAAGCGCATCGCCAGCGATGCGGTCCGCTACATGCAGCGGCATGCGGACACCACCAACTACGCCAAGCTGCTGGCCGGCGTGACACGCGCCGGCTACACGATCGACCAGTTCGCCGAGCAGCTGGGGCAGGGCGCGTATGACGTCGACGATTTCGCCGACACCTACCTCTGCGGCGCCGTGACCGGCGACTGCGTGCTGGCGCCGGTCTGGGGACTGGGGTCGGGCATCGTCAACTACACGTCCTACTGGCATTTCCAGAACCGCACGCAAGGGCCGGACGTCCACGGCAATCCCTTCGGCGGCTACAACTACGCCAAGCTCACGGTGAAGGGCGACATCGACGACCTCGCCGCCGCGTGGCTGGTCGGCGACCACCTCGACGACGGCAAGGGCGGCATGAAGGGCTGGTTCAGCGACGGCAGCAAGTACAACTCGTACGGCCTGACCGAAGCCAACTACCGCCAGGGCGGCAGCTCCAGCGCGTCGATGTACGCGGACTTCGAGAAGGCGCCGTTCCAGCCGATCGACAACCTCGGCCAGTACTGGTGGTCGCAGTTCCTGGCACGGCCCACGGTGCAGAGCCTGGGCTTCGTGATGCACACCACCGATCTGCTTCAGCCGCATCACACCTGGACCACGTCCGCGTTGAACCACTCCGGCTGGGAGACCTGGGTCAAGGACTACTACGACAGCGAGACGCTGAACGCGGATGCGCTCGTCACCACGGCGCTGGGCAGCTACACGCCGCTGGCCGCGACCGCCGGCGACATCCGGCCGCTGCTGCGTCAGGGCGGCCAGATCTCGTACAGCCGCGGCGGGCAGGTGCTGTCGACGACCGATCACGCGGTCCGCCGCGACGTGGGGCGCGTCGTCGTGCCGCACGCGATCGCCATGGTGGTCCATCTGTTGAATCGCGCGGCCGAGCGGCTGTGAGCGCGCGAGCCTCGCTCCCCACGGCGGCGACCGTGGCGGTGCTGGCGCTTCTCTGCGGCACGACGCTGCTGCCGATGGGCAGCGGCGTCGCGGCGACGTCGGTCGATGCGCGTGCCGCATCGACCTGGGTCGCGCGTCTCGGCGACGAGACGATCCCGCGTCGTCCGACGCAGGCGCTGCTGATGCTCGCCCGCCGCGAGCAGCCGGACCTGACGCTGCAGGAACTGGCGCAGCATCTGGCGATCGACCTGTTGATGGGCGACGCCGCGTCGCGCGAGGTCGGCGACGCGGCGCTGTTCGCGAGCCGGCGCGTGGCCTTCGCGCCGGAGGTCGACGTGCGACGTCAATGGCTCGCGACCTTGCAGCAGGTCTGGCCCGAGCGGATCGAGCGCGACTGGCAGGCGGCGGCGCCGGCGTTGCCGTCGGCGGTCGACCTCCGCGCGTGGCAGGCGCTGTGGTCGACCGGGCAGGGCGACCGTCTGCGGATGAACGAGGACCTCGACGAGGCTCAGCGCGCTGGCGCGGCACGCCTCGTGCTGCTGCGGCATCGCGGCTTCGGCGGCGGACCGGCCGGTGCGATCACGCTGGCCGATGTCTGGCCCTTGCAGAACGTGCAAGGACGCCGACTCCTGCGTGCCGGCGACCTCGACTTTGCCCAGGCCCAGGCGAGGCAGCTTCTGCGGGAACGCTTCGTCGAGTCCTGGCTGCATCGCGACAGCGGCTGGAGCGAGGCCGAGCTCGACTTCGTCCGCCGGGTCATCGAGGCCCGGCAGCGCAAGCTCGCCTGGCAGCGCTGGTCGGGCCTGACCGGCGATCCGCATGGGGACGCGCCGCCTCGGGACGCGTTGGCGGCGGCGGTGACCCCGGAGGAGATCGCCGCGTACTACCGCGCCCATCTGGACCGTTTCGAGCGCCTGGAGTCCGTCGAGGGCCTGCGCCTGCGCTGCGATCGCGCAGGCTGCGCCGACGAGGCGCAAGGGGCAGATCTGACGGGGCGACGCGGCGTGACGCGGGTCGCGTGGCGACTCGGCGATGCCAGACCCTCCGCGGAAGTCGACGCCTGGATACTCGATCTGCTGCAGGCCTGGCCCGCGGGCCAGGCTTCGCCGCCGATCCGGCATCCGGACGGGAACGGCTGGGAGCGGGTGCAGGCCCTCTCGGTGAAGCGGGGCCATCATCCCGTCGACAGCGAGACGGTCCGGCATGAAGCACGGCAGGCCGTGGCCCTGGAGAAGCTGGAAGCGCGCTGGCAGCAGCGGCAGGTCGAGCTGCTGACGTCCGCGGGCTTGCGCTGGGCGCCAGGGTTGACGCCACCGGCGACACCTTTCGAACCGCAGCGCCCGATGCCTGCAAGCGGGGAGCACGGTCATGCGCATTGACGTCGGAGCGGCGATCGCGCTGGCAGTCGTCGCGGTCGCCTGGATCGTTGTCGATGGCCCCTTTGGCCTCAACCATGCAGATCCCGAGTCACGGACCTCGCCCCATGCCGCCTGGGCTTCGACGTCTGCCTCGGCGGCTAGCCGGACGGGGGACGGCGGGGGCGCGGTGCCGGTGCCGGTGCCGGCGCCGGCGCCGGTGCCCGATGCCGGCATTTTGCCGGTGAGCGCCGCGAGTGCCGCGTCGGCTCCGGCACCGGCATCTTCAGCAGGCATCGAGGTTCCGGCGGCATGGAGCCTCGCGGACGCCCGGGTCGCCGGAGACGATCGCGCGCCTCCGTTCGAGCGGGCCAAGGAAGAGGCCGCCACGCCGGCCTGGCAACTCGACAACCATCAGGCCTACGCGCGACGCGAGCAGGACAGGCACCAGGCGGTGCAGCGCGCCTTCGTCGATGCCGCCGATCGCGAGATCCCGCGGCTCGATCAGCAGATCGAGCAGGGTCGCGCGATGGGCGTGCCGCCGGAGCAGCTTGCGAAGGGCGAAGAGAAACGGCGCCGCATCGCGGAGATGCGCGCGCGCATGCAGGCGGATCTGGCTGCGAGCACGCCCGCGCCCTGACGCGTCGGCATCAGCGTCAGCGCAGCCGCAGCCGCAGCCGCAGCCGCAGCGGCTGTGAGGCCGCCCCGCGCGACGAAGGTCGCGTTGCCTGGCGAAGGGTCAGGTGATGCGCCGGAAGCGCAGCTCCTCGATGAGCGCGTCGTCGCCGACGGTGCTCACGCGTTGCGCGACGACCTCGGCCCGGCCGTCGGCGGCGAGCTTCTTGATCTCGCGCGCGGCGCTGTCGAAGACGAGCGGGTGCTCCAGGGCGGACCCGGCGTGCGGCAGGTCGACGAGCTCCCCGGGCGAGGAGTCGAGGAACACCGTCATGGCGATCGAACTCATGCTGGACCTCACGAGTGGACTGAACACCGGCAGACTCTATGCTGCATCGCAACAGGTTCAAAGGCGGTTGCAACAAGTTTCGGCGCGTGCGTCCGGCGATCGCACGAACAACGGATCTGCACAAGATTGTTCGGCGTTGAAAACGAAAAACGGGAGTCCGCTCGCGCTTGGTATCGGTTTTTCAAAGCCTCAGCGGTTCGCCATCCGACGAACGTTGCGGCACCGACTTTTTGCGAGCCCTTAGCGCATCGTGAATACCGGTTTGGCGGTCGAGAAGGGCAACCTCATGCCCGGACTCACCAGGAAGGCGTGATCCCGCTGGACGCGCAGTTCTGGCTCGCAGCCGCCGTCCGTGATGATCAGGATCGGACAGTCCTTGGGGAAATCGCGCCGGGTCAGCAGCAGGTCCACCGCCGGCTGCAGCACGGTGCCGCCACGACCCCGGACCCGCACGCGGGAGGCCAGCGCGTCGATCTCGATGAAGCCCTCGTCGTAGGGCTGCGCGTCGCAGTAGACGAGCCGCACCTGCCGCACGCCCTGTGCCTGCGAGTAGGCCACCACCGCGCCCAGTGCCTTGCCCAGGTCCTCGCGGCCCATCGAGCCGCTGGTGTCGACGATGACGCCATAGGTGCGCGTGGCCCGGTCGTCCTCGGGCTCGACGAAGCGCGGACGGGGCGACTCGGGCGTCGCCGACTGGCGGCGCGACGGGCGCGCCCAGCTCCGGCGCCGCTCGGCGAGCGGGAAGCGCTCCTGGATCCACTCGGCCAGCTTCGCCTGCCAGGGGATGGCCGGCTGGTTCAGCGTCCGGATCGCTTCGACCAGGCCCGCCGGCAGCGTGCCGCGGTTGCTCGCCTGGTGGAAGTCCAGGCCCTGCAGCAATGCGCGGCGGCAGAACTCCTCGCCGTCGGTGAAGAAGCGGCTGCTGCCTTCATCGAGCATGTCGCAATCGTCGCCGCGGAAGGTCGACAGACGCCGGCGGATGCGCAGGTCGGCGGCCAGCTTCGGGTAGATGTCCTCGGCGGGCAGGCCTCGGAACTGCTCGTCGAAGAGCAGGCCGCCCTCGGGCGGGATGCCGACGTTCAGGCCGACCAGCCAGTCGTTGATGACGAAGTCGCAGGCCACGTTCCAGAGGTAGGCGTCGCGACCCTGACGCCGGCTGGAATGGTTCAGGCCCGCATGCAGGATCTCGTGCGCGACGACGAACTTGCTCTGCTCCAGGCCGAGTCGGCGACGCGGGTTGATGTAGATCTCGCCGGTACCGACCTGGATCGCCGCGATGCTGATGTGCAGGCGTTCGCAGACCTCGGCGTCCTCGACCAGTTCGAAGTGCGTGAGCAGGGAGCCCAGCAGCGGCATGTGCGTGATCAGCCACCGACGCGCCTGGGCCGCGTTGCTGTTCGGATCGCTGCCGGCGCGCGCGGGGTGATCGGCCTCGTGGCGCAGGCGCAGCGCCTGCTTGGCGTTGTCGACCAGGGCCTGCGCGAACAGCTGTTCGTGATCGACGGGCGACGTGGCGAGATAGACGCGCCGCCGCGGGGCCGGCACCAGCAGCGGATGGGTCGAGCGGGTCAGCGTCCAGGCCGGATCCAGCAGCTCCGCCGGCGGCTCATCTCGCAGCCGGGCGGCGATGTCCTCGATGGGCTGCCGGCCCCATTGCAGCAGGTCGCCGGGCAGTGCCATCGCCTCCGGCAATTCGCCGGTGCGCAACTGGTGCCACCAGTGCAACGCGGCGAGTTGCGCGGCGATGTCGGCCTCGCGCGACGGCAGCGCCAGGCGCGTCAGCCCGCCGATGGCGACGATCAATGCCGCCAGCGAGAAGACCCCGAGCCACTGGTTCGTCGTCAGGGGCTGGGTGTCGTCGAAGCGCACGCGCGCGCCGCCGTCGATCTGGCAATAGGCGCGCGGCGGCAGTGGCCCGCCGAAGCGCGACATGGCGTGGAAGTCGACCTGGTCGACCACCGCGCTCAGCAGGTAGTGCTTCTTCAGCAGGGCCAGCGCCGCCTCATGCGGCTTGGGCTTGCGCTGCTCGCGGCTAGCCTTGCTGCTCATCGGCGGCCTTGCGCTGCAGCAGCCGCGGCAGTTCCTTGGCGATCTCCAGCACGAACCAGTCCGGCAGGCGCCGGCCGCCGTCGTCCTCGGTCAGCACCAGTTGGGCGAGTTCGCCGTCGATGCGGGCCAGCGTCTTCAGCGCGGACTTGGCGGATTGCGCCATCTCGCGGCTGTCGCGGCCGAGCTGGGCTTCGCGTTCCGGGAGTTCCTTGACGAGCAGGTCGCGCAGGCTCTGCGCGAGGAAGTAGGTCAGGTCGCGGTCCTCGGCGGCGCTCGGCCAGGGTTCCTCGCCGCGCAGGATCTTGTGGACGCTGAAGCGGTTGCGGACCTGCTTGAGGAAGGCCTTGAAGCCGATGGCGTGGTCGCGCGTCAGGGTCCCGAAGAGCAGGGCGTCGAGGTGGTCGGGCGAGATGTCCTCGCCGAACGCGTGCAGCGCGTCGCTGACCGCATGCCAGCTGCGCGGCGTGGAGAACGGTTCCTCCTTGGACGGAGGGACGTCGGTGGCCAGCTGGTGCGGGCGGGCGCGGACGTAGTCCAGGACCCAGGGATGGATGCCGTTGGATTCCGCCCATTGCAGCCACTCGCGGTGCGAGGCGCGCAGGTGGACGTGGACCATGCGGTTGACCAGCGCGCTGGGCATCTGCCGCGCCATGGCGGCGTCATGGGCGCGGTTGCCGGCGCCGATGATGACGGAGCCCTTGGGGAGCCGGTACTCGCCGATGCGCTGGTCCAGGATCAGGCTGTAGAACGCCTTCTGGATCTCCTGCGAGGCGATGTTGAGCTCGTCGATGAACAGCACGAACTCGCGATCCCGCACGATCATCGACGGCGGATAGAAGCGGCTGACCGCCCCTTCGATCTTGGGGATGCCGATCAGGTCCTCGGGCGCGAGCTGGGAGCCGAGCAGCGAGACGCACTCGAGCCCCAATGAACTGGCGAACTGCTCCACGAGGGAACTCTTGCCGACGCCAGGCGGCCCCCAGATGAAGACGGGGCGCACCGTGGCGACGTTGAGCAGCAGTTCGTGGATCTGCGAGAGGGTCAGCGTGACTTGAGCGTGCATGGCCGGCACAGCCTAACGCGGATTTCCGCGTGTCGGCCAGTGCCGGAGTTCATGCGGCCGACAAGCCCCGCACCTTGAACCGCGAGATCGCTTCGGTCAGCGCCATCGCCTGCTGACGCAGACTCTCGGCCGCGGCGGCGCTTTCCTCGACCAGCGCCGCGTTCTGCTGCGTGCCGCGGTCGATCGCCGCCACCGCCTCGTTGACCTGCACGATGCCGTGCGTCTGCTGGTCGGTGGAGGCGCTGATCTCGCCCATCAGGTCGGTGACCTTGCGGACCTGCGTCAGCACCTCGTCCATCGTGCGGCCGGCCTCCTGCACCTGCACGGCGCCGGCGTCGACCTTCTCGACCGAGTCCGAGATCAGCGTCTTGATCTCCTTGGCGGCCTGCGCGCTGCGCTGCGCCAGGGCCCGCACCTCGCTCGCCACGACCGCGAAGCCGCGGCCCTGCTCGCCGGCGCGCGCCGCTTCGACAGCCGCGTTCAGCGCCAGGATATTGGTCTGGAACGCGATGCCGTCGATCACGCTGGTGATGTCGCCGATCCGCTTGCTGGAGCCGGTGATGGCCTCCATGGTCGTCATGACGCGGTGCACGACCTCGCCCCCCTGGCCGGCCACCTGCGCGGCGGCGTCGGCCAGGCCGGTCGCCTTGCGCGAGGATTCGGCGTTAACCTGCACCGTCTCGGTCATCTGCGCCATCGACGAGGCCGTTTCCTGCAGCGCGCTGGCCTGGGTCTCCGTCCGGCTGGACAGATCCTGGTTGCCGCTGGCGATCTGCGTCGACGCCGTGGCGATGCCGTCGGCGGCCTGGCGCACGTTGGTGACCATCGTCGACAGGTTGCCGCTCATGGCCTTCAGCGCGGTCAGCAGCTGGCTCAACTCATCGCGGCCGTCGACCTGGATCTCGTCGCGCAAGTCGCCGTCGGCCACCGATTGCGCGACCTTGATCGCGCGGTTCAGCGGCGTCGTCACCGCGCGGCTGATCAGCCAGCCCAGCAGGCCGGCCACCGCAGCCGCCAGGACCGCCGTCGTGATCAGCAGCATCCGGTCGGTGGCGAACAGCTCGGTCGCTTCCTTGGTCTCGGCGGTGGAGCGTTCGTCCTCGTAGCGGATGAAATCGCCGGTCGCGGTCAGCAGGGCCGCCAGCAGCGGGCGGCATTCCGCGTTCATCTTGGCGACGGCGTCGTCGCGCTTGCCGTCGTTGGCCAGGCCCACGATGGCCAGCGCGACCTTGCCGTACTGTTCCTCGATCGCCGCGACCTTGTCGAAGAGGGTCCGGTCCTGGGGTGTCGCGTCTTTCGCGGCGGTCAGGTGCGACTTCAAGGTCGCGAGCGACTGGCCCACCTCTTCATGGGCCTTGGTCACGGCGGCCAGTTCCTTGGTCCGGTCCTCCGGCGTGGTGACCAGCACCAGATTGCGCGCCGCGATGGCACGCGACTTCGCCGCGGACTGCACCGCGATCACCATGCGTTCGCGGGCAGCGACGCCGTGGAGGTAGTCGTTGACGCGCGAGCTCGACTGGTTCAGCCAGTGCAGCGCCGCGCCGGACACGGCGGCGACGATCACCGCCATCACGCCGAAACCCGCCCACAGCTTGGTCTTGACCTTGAGGCCTGAGAAGTTCATTTGTTATCCCCCTGATGGATGCGGGACCGTGGTTGCGATCCCAATGTGATCTTCGGCGCTATCCGCACGTTTCTCAATTGGAGGCGCGCCGAATCCCGTGTGCTGCGATCACCTACATCCGGGGGGACGGCGGCAAGCGGGGTTGGTGGAAACCCGACCCCGGCGTGCGTGGAGGCGGGGGAAGTCCCCTTTTGTTCCCCGCTAATTCCCCTTTTATCGGTGTACCGGCGGCGTGCGGATGTGGTCCAGTCACGAGGTGGCTCCCCGGCGTCGTGGGAGCGGAGAGAAGCACCCATGGCGACCGTCGCAATCCTGATCCCCGTCTACAACCGCGAGACCCTGGTGGTCCGGGCCGTCGAGTCCGCGCTCGCGCAGACCTACCGCGACATCGAGGTGATCGTCGTCGACAACTGCAGCACCGACGGCACCTATGCCGCCGTCGAGGCGATCGCCGCACGTGACCCGCGGGTCAAGCTGTTCCGCAACGAGACCAACATCGGTCCGGTGCGCAACTGGCTGGCCTGCGCGGACAAGACGACGGCGCCGTACGCCAAGATCCTGTTCAGCGACGACCTGATCGCCCCGCAATTCGTCGAACGGACGCTGCCGCACCTGATCAACAACGAGTGCGGCCTGGTCTACACCTACGCGCTGGTCGGCCGGGAGGAGTGGAAGGGCGTGCCGCAGTACCGCGCCTTCCGCGGCACGACGAACTTCGCCCGCGAGTACTTCCTGCGCAGCACGACCTACATCGAGCACTTCACGCCGGTCTCGCCGGGCGCCGCGCTGCTGCGTACCGCGGACCTGCGCAAGAACCTGCTCACCGAGCTGCCGGGCCTGCCCGACTACGACTTCAACCGCACCGGCGCCGGCGTGGACTGGCTCATCTACGCGCTGACCGCGCTGAGCTACCCCTACGTCACCTACGTCGACGAGCCGCTGACCTTCTTCTTCGCCCACGACGACTCGATCTCCGGGGCCAACGAGAGCAACCTCGTCCCCGAGGGCTATGCGCTGGCGCGTCAGTGGCTGCGGGCGACGGTCAAGGGCTTGTGAGTTGCGGGCGCCGCGTTCATGCGGCGCTCATGCGGCGCTCATGCCGCGATCAAGCGGCGCCTGAGCTGACGAACGCATCGGAGTGGAAGCGCCGCTCCGGCAGCCCCAGTCCGACCAGCCGCGCGCGGGCCGCGTGGATCATCGCGTCGGACCCGCAGGCATAGACCGCGGTGGTGGACAGGTCGGGCGCGTCCGCGAGCAAGGCGTCCTGCACGTGACCGCGCGCGCCCGTCCAGACCTCGCCGGCGCGTGACAGCACCGGGACGAAACGCAAG
This sequence comes from Mitsuaria sp. 7, assembly GCF_001653795.1. Classification (NCBI taxonomy): domain Bacteria; kingdom Pseudomonadati; phylum Pseudomonadota; class Betaproteobacteria; order Burkholderiales; family Sphaerotilaceae; genus Roseateles; species Mitsuaria sp. 7. Next base: position 1,929,303 of record NZ_CP011514.1, on the reverse strand, counting down.
GCGGTGGCCTCGGTGAGTTCGACCGGCGGCGTCCAGTAGAGATCCTCGGCATGACGGCCGCCCCAGTACACGGTCACTGAGGCGGGGCGTGTTTCCGGCGGCGCGCCGGCCAGACCCTCGACGATCGCCTTGACCGGCGCGATGCCGGTGCCGGTCGCAAGCAGCGCCAGATGCAACCCTGCGGCGTCGCGCAGGAAGAAGGTCCCCAGCGGTCCGTTGAGGCGCAGCAGGTCGTTGGCCTTGGCCTCCTGGAACAAGTAGCGGCTCATCGCGCCGCCCGGCACCTCGCGGATGTGCAGCTCGACGAGCTTGTCCTCGCGCGGCGCGTTGGCCACCGAATAGCTCCGGCGCACGCCGCCCGGCCCGATGACGTCGACGTACTGGCCGGGCAGGAAGGCCAGCGGCGTCGCCGGCGGCATCCGCAGCACGACGCGCATCACGTCCTCGGCCAGCTTCTCCAGCGACTGGATCCGGCAGGGCAAGGTCTTCGCGGGCGGGATGAAGAGGTCGCCCAGGTCCTCGATGTCGACGCGGCAATCGCCGCGGGCCTGCCGGACGCAGGTCAGCATCCAGCCCTCGGCGATCTCCTGGGCACTCAGGCCGGTCTCGTCGCGCGCGGCCAGCGCGTGGCCGTCGTCCAGGCGGCCCTTGCAGGTGCTGCACCGGCCGGTGCGGCAGCTGTAGTCCAGCGTGATGCCCTGGCGCAGCGCGGCGTCCAGCAGCGACTCGTCCTCGCGCGCCTGGAAGCTCCGGCCGCTGCTGATGGTGATGGTGTGCGTCGTCCCGGCGGTCATCCCCGCTCCGCCTCCATCATGGCCGTCGTCCAGGCCAGCATCTTGGAGACGCCGGCCTGCGCGCTCACCTTCGGCGCCCAGCCGCTCAGCCGGCCCATCTTGCCGATGTCGGCCACGAAGACGCGCTGGTCGCTCTCGCGCGGCGGCAGCTTCGTGTATTGCAGCGGCTGGCCGATCTCGGTCTCGAGCAGCTGGAACAGCTCCAGCAGCGACAGGCTGTTGGCGATGCCGCCGCCGATGTTGAAGGCCTGGCCGGCCGCGGCGTCGGCGTGTTTCAGCGTCGAGAAGTAGAGCGAGATCATGTCCTCGGCATGCAGCACGTCGCGGACCTGCTTGCCGTTGCCGGAGATGGTGAAGGGCGCCTTCAGCGTGCCGGCGCGGGCCTGCGCCGCCATCTGGCAGAACCAGCCGATCCAGCCCTGGTCCGCCGTCGCGAACTGGCGGCCGCCGTACATCGAGGAGTGGCGGAACACGACCGTCTTCAGGCCGAAGATGCGGTGGTAGTCGCGCAGGTACTGGTCCGCCGAGCCCTTGGAGCAGCCGTAGGGCGAGTGGAAGTCCAGCGGCGTCTGCTCGTCGAAGCCGTCGGGCTGCTCGGCGCAGACGTAGCGGGTGTCGGTCTCGCGGTACTGGTACTGCTCCAGGTCGCCGTAGACCTTGTTGGTGGAGGAATAGATGACCACGGCCTCGGGCACGTGGGCGCGCACGGCTTCGAGCACGTTGAGCGTGCCCATGGCGTTGACCTCGAAGTCCATGCGCGGATCGGCGATCGACGTCGTCATCGCGACCTGGCCGGCGAGGTGGAAGATCGCGTCCGGCTTGAAACGCGCGATCACGCGCGACACGTCGTTGGCGTTGCGGATGTCGCCGTGCACGAACTCGAACGCGCCCTGGCCGCGCAGCCATTGCAGGTTGCTCTGCGAGCCGTGGCGGTAGAGGCTGTCGAAGACGCAGAGCTCAAGGCCCTGCGACAGCGCGTGCGCCGCGAGGTTGCTGCCGAGGAAGCCGCAGCCGCCGGTGATCAGGAGTTTCATGGCGTGTCCGGAGATGAGGAGGCGGCCAGCGTCTGGCGCAGGCCGGCCTCCAGGTCGAAACGGGGAACCCAGCCGAGGCCGCGCAGCCGCGCGGTGTCCGCGACGCAGAGCATCGCCTCGTGGGCGCGATAGGGCACGGCGCCGAAGTCCAGCTGCGTGGCGGCGCCAGTGAGGCGTCGGGTCAGCTCGACGAAGTCGCGCATGCGGACGGCGTCGCCGGAGCCGACCTCGATGGCGTCGGCGGCGGCGAAGCCGTCACGCGCCGCGAGCACGCGGTCGTAGGCATCGACGACGTCGTCGATGTGGATGAAGTCGCGACGCTGCTCGCCGGCAGTCAGCGCCAGGCGGGGCTCGTTGCGACGGCAGGACTCGATGACGTGCGTGGTGAACTTGGAGCGGTCGTCGCCCGCGCCGTACATCTGCTGCAGCCGCAGGTCGATGAAGCGCAGCCGCTCGGGCTGCTGGCCCGCCAGTGTCGCGCCCCAGGCGGAGAACTGCGTCTTGCTGAGCGCATAGAGGCTGACCTCCGGCGAGAGCACCGTGCCGGTGTTCAGGAAACTCACCGGCGACCGGCCTTGCACTGCGGCGGCGGCCTGCAGCAGCGCGGTCCCGAGGCGCAGGTTGGCGTCGAGCACATCCAGCGGCGTTTCACCCGCGCGCCCGTAGGCGCAGGCGGTATGGACCACCGCGTCCGGCGCGAAGTCGCGCAGCGCTTGCGCGGCGGCCTCCATGCCGTCGGCACGGACCAGTCGGATCCGTCGGACCGTCGTCGATGGGCTCGATGCGCTCGATGCGCTCGACGATAGGGTCGACGACTCGCCAAGCAGCGCATCGATGCGCTGCGTGCGCGAACCCGGCCGTGCCAGCAGCAGCAGCTCATGACCGTCCGCGGCCCAGCGGCGGGCGAGGGCGCTGCCGAGGAAGCCGGTGGGGCCGGTCAGCACGATGCGCATGGGCGGCGGTTCTCCTGAAGGGGCGATGCGACGGCGGTGCGTGCGCTCAGAAGTTCAGGCCGAAGAACTCTTCGAGCTTGTCGGCGATGTAGTCCAGCTGCGGCTCGCCCAGCGCGGGGAAGGTCCCGAGCCAGAAGGTCTGGTTCATCACCACGTCGGTGTTGGTCAGCTCGCCGCTGATGCGGAAGTTGCGGCCGGCCATGTAGGGCTGCTTCGTGAGGTTGCCGGCGAAGAGCAGCCGCGTGCCGATCTTGTTCTGTTCGAGGAAGTTGATCAGGTCGGCGCGTTTCACGCCGGCGCTCTCCTTCAGGATCAGCGGGAAGCCGAACCACGACGGCTCCGAATTCGGCGTCGCCTCCGGCAGGTGCAGCACCTCGGCGCAGCTCTGCAGGCGGGCCTTCAGGTAGGCGAAGTTGGCGCGACGCTTGGCGATGAATTCCTCGACCCGGTCCATCTGCGCCAGCGCGCAGGCGGCCTGCATGTCGGAGATCTTCAGGTTGTAGCCCAGGTGGCTGTAGGTGTACTTGTGGTCGTAGCCGTCCGGCAGGTCGCCGCCCAGTTCCTTCTTGGTCCAGCAGAAGCGCTTGTCGCAGGTGTTGTCCTTGCCGGGCGGGCAGTAGCAGTCGCGGCCCCAGTCACGGAAGGACTCGGCGATCAGCTTGAGCTCGGCGTTGTTGGTGAAGACCGCGCCGCCTTCGCCCATCGTGATGTGGTGCGCCGGGTAGAAGCTCAGCGTGCCGATGTCGCCGAAGGTGCCGACCAGCTGGCCGTTGTACGTCGCGCCCAGCGCATCGCAGCAGTCCTCGACCAGCCAGAGCTTGTGCTTCTTGCACAGCGCCGTGACCACGTCCAGGTTGAACGGGTTGCCCAGGCTGTGGGCCAGCATGATGGCCTTGGTCTTGGGCGTGATCGCGGCTTCGATCTTGCTCGCGTCGATGTTGTGCGTCGCCAGGTCCACGTCCACGAAGACCGGCACCGCGCCGAACTGCAGGATGGGGTTGACCGTCGTCGGGAAACCGGCGGCCACGCCGATGACCTCGTCGCCCTGCTGGATCGCGCGGTCGCCCAGCTTGGGACTGGTCAAGGTCGAGAACGCGACCAGGTTGGCCGACGAGCCCGAGTTCACCGTGATCAGGTACTTCACGCCGAGGAACTGGGCCAGGCGCTGCTCGAACATCGCGTTGAAGCGGCCGGTGGTCAGCCAGCCGTCGAGCGAGGCGTCCACCATCATCTTCAGTTCGCCGGCGCCCAGCACCTTGCCGGACACGGGCACGACGGACTCGCCGGGCACGAAAGGTTTCGGGGCGTACGCGACGTCGGCGTACTGCTGGACGAGCTCGGCGATCTGGCTGCGGAGCTTGTCGAGCTGCGGCTGGAAGTTGACGGGAGTGGTGCTCATGGCTCGCTCAGGAAGTCGTGGGATCAGGAAGTCGTGGAATCAGGAAGTCTTGGCATCGTGGCCGCCGCCGGCGGCCTGGTACTCGGAGATCTGACGGAGGCACAGCGCGCGCATGTCCTCGCCCGCCAGCCAAGCCTGGTGCCAGACGACGATGCGGTCCAGCGCGGTCTGCAGCGACCAGCGCGGTGCCCAGTGCAGGCGCTGCCGGGCCTTGGAGATGTCCAGCTTCAGGAAGCTGGCCTCGTGCGGATGATCGCCGGGTTGCAGCGTCCAGCGCGCGCCGCGGCCCCAGTCGGCGCACAGGCGCTCGACGATCCACTGCACCGGACGGGCGTCCTCGTCGCGCGGGCCGAAGTTCCAGCCCTCGGCGTCCGCCTGGCCGTGCGTGACCAGGCGTTCCGCCAGCAGCAGGTAGCCCGACAGGGGCTCCAGCACGTGCTGCCACGGCCGGATCGCATGCGGGTTTCGGATCAGCACCGCTTCATCGCCCTGGAGCGCGCGAAGGATGTCGGGGATCAGCCGGTCCAGCGCCCAGTCGCCGCCGCCGATCACGTTGCCGGCGCGCGCCGTCGCCAGCGCGATGCCGCCGGCCTGCAGGAAGGACTTGCGGTAGGCGGCGCTGACCAGCTCCGCGCAGCCCTTGCTGTTGGAGTAGGGATCATGGCCGCCCATGGGCTCGTCTTCGCGGTAGCCCCAGACCCACTCGCGGTTGTCGTAGCACTTGTCGGTCGTGACGTTCACGACCGCCTTGACCGAGCCCGCCAGGCGCGCGGCCTCGAGCACGTGCACCGTGCCCATCACGTTGGTGGCGTAGGTCTCGACCGGCTGCTGATAGGACAGCCGCACCAGCGGCTGCGCGGCCATGTGCAGCACGATCTCGGGCTGGAACTCGTCCATCTGGGCGCGGACCGCGGCCAGGTCGCGCACGTCGGCGACGCGGTGCTCCATGCCCTCGGCCACGCGGGCGACGTCGAACAGCGCCGGCTCGGTCGGCGGGGTCAGGGCGACGCCGCGCACGGTCGCGCCCATCGACTGGAGCCACAGGCTCAGCCAACTGCCCTTGAAGCCGGTGTGGCCGGTCAGCAGGACGCGGCGGCCGCGCCAGAAGGCCGGATCGGTCTGTCCCGTCATTCCCGTTGCTGTCATTCCCACTTCTTCCACGGTGCCTTGCCGGAGGTCCACAGCTCCTCCAGCAGGTGCTTGTCGCGCAGGGTGTCCATCGGCTGCCAGAAGCCGTGGTGCTCGTAGGCCATCAGCTCGCCGGCGGCGGCCAGGCCCTGCAACGGCTCCTGCTCCCACATGATCTGGTCGTGGTCGATGTAGTCCAGCACCTTGGGCGTCAGCACGAAGAAGCCGCCGTTGATCATCGCGCCGTCGCCCTTGGGCTTCTCGGTGAAGCTGCGGACCTGCTGCCCCTGGATGTCCAGCGCGCCGAAGCGGCCCGGCGGGTAGGTGGCGGTCAGCGTCGCGGCCTTGCCGTGCTGCTTGTGGAACTCGAGCGTGGCGCTGATGTCGATGTCGCCGACGCCGTCGCCGTAGGTGAAGCAGAAGGACTCGTCGCGCTCCACGTAGCGGGCCACGCGCTTGAGGCGGCCGCCGGTGAGCGAGTCGTCGCCCGTGTCCACCAGCGTGACGTTCCAGGGCTCGGCGCGCTTGTGGTGGACTTCCATCCGGTTGCTGCGCATGTCGAAGGTGACGTCGGACATGTGCAGGAAGTAGTTGGCGAAGTACTCCTTGATCACGTAGCCCTTGTACCCGCAGCAGATCACGAAGTCGTTGACGCCGTGGTGGGAGTACAGCTTCATGATGTGCCAGAGGATCGGGCGTCCGCCGATCTCGACCATCGGCTTGGGGCGCACGGTGGTCTCTTCGCTGAGCCGGGTGCCGAGCCCGCCGGCGAGGATGACTGCTTTCATGGGACGTTCCGTTGTCAGAGGTTGTGCGTGGCCTGCGGCGCATGGCCGTGGGAAGCGACGACGAAGGCGGGGGAGACGTACAGGCGCCGGCCCTGGCGGCGCATCTGCTCGTGCAGCGGCACGTGCTCGCAGATCTCGCGCCCGTCCCGCAGTCCGACGTAGCGCGCCTGCGCCAGCGCCTCGCGCTTGTACACCCCCATGCCGCCGAAGGCCGACTCCACCGGCAGCCATCCGGGCATCGAGCGGAAATCCATCTGGATGCTCGACGCAGCGAAATGTACCGCCAGCGGACGGCCCAGGGAGGCATCCATCACGGTGCCGCGCGTCATGAAGTCCGTCGGGCACAACACCGGATGGCGCAGCGCCCAGATGTCGTAGTACATGCCCGCATTGACGGGGAAGACCGCGTCCCAGCAGGCCTCGCGCCGGAAGGCGTCGGTGAAGGAGGCGGCGCCCGGCTCGGCGTCGGTCAGCACGCCGTCCATGTCGGCGACGCAGACGTAGTCGGCGCCGGTGGCGATGGCGGCTTCGGCCAGCGCGTTGCGGCCGTAGGCCAGGCGCGCGGTGCGCTGCGTCAGCTGGCGGCCCAGGCCCGGCGCCTGGATCAGCCGGATCGGATAATCCGCGGCCAGCGCCTGCAGGCGCTCGGCGGTGCCGTCGGTGGAGTCGTTCTCGAAGACGATCAGCTCGTGCCGGCCGAAGAGGCGGCCCAGCGCGTCCAGCTGGCGCACGGTCGTGCCGACCGCGTCCGCGCATTGGCGGGCGCAGCCGACGAAGGCGATCGTGCGCGTCTTCAGGAAGGCGGCCAGCGCCGCGTCGTCCAGCGGCTGGACCCGGCCGGTCAGGACTTCGAGCCCTTCCAGGCCGTCGTGCTGGATGTCGAGCCGGAACTGCTGGGCGTTCTCGGGACGGTGAAACCGGACTTCGAAATGATCCTCGGCGCGCGACAGGCGGTGATCGCACGGCGTCCAGTCCTGCACCTGCAGCGTGCGGCAGGCGGAGACGACGACATCGAGCACGCGGCTGCCGGGCCCGAGGCGGCCGACGAGGCGTTCGATGAAGCCGAGCTCGGCGTTGTTGAGGACGAAGGTGGCAAGCGGCATGGCGGTCTCTCGCTGCGAGGCGCGGATCAGAACAGATCCAGCAGCTGCCGGGTGACCTGGCCCCAGGAGTAGCCCCGGGCCAGGGTTTCGCGGGCCAGCGTCCGCACATCCTGGGCGGGCAAGCGACGTTCCACCACTTCCAGCATCGCGGCCAGCAGGTCGTCCAGTTCGGGCACGCGGTAGGGGCCGCTGACCTGCGGCTGGTCGGCCGGCGTGCCGGGCTTGCTGGCGATGCGCCGGCTGAGCGCGGGCGGGACGAAGTCGTCGGTGGCGCCGCCGTCGGTGACGATGACGTGGGTCCCGCAGCCCATGGCTTCGAGCACGGGCAGGTTGAATCCCTCGGCCCGGTACGGCGACACGTAGGCGTCGGACAGCGCGTACAGCGAGCGGATCTGCGGCAGGTTCAGGCTGGTCGAGAGCACCGAGATGCCGTCGCGCACCAGCGGGGACGCCAGGTTCGGCGCCCGCGAGGCCAGTTCCGCGAAGACGCGCTCCACGCCGATGCCGTACAGGCCCTGGTGGTCCTTGAGGATCAGCCGGACCGGCAGCCCGCGCAGGCGCAGCTCGGCAAAGGCCAGCAGCAGCAGGTCGATGCCCTTGTTCCAGGTCGCGACGCCCACGTTGCAGAACACCGTCTCGTGCGGCTGCATGCCGATGGCGGCGCGGGCGCGTTCGCGCTCGGCGGCGGTCATCGGGAAGAAGACGTCGGTCTTGTAGCCGTGCGGCACGACGTGGACCTTGTCCGGGTCGAAGCCGTAGTCGACCACCCGCGCCTTGGACCACAAGGTGGGGGTGATGACGATGTCGTCGCCCCGGGTCAGCGCGGACGGGGCCATCTCGGGCGGGTCGAAGCTCTTGCCCGACAGGCCGAATTCAGTGACCACGAAGCTGGCGTTGCGACGCGCGGCGGCGGGATCCCCCAGACGCACCGGTGATGCGATGCGCAGGCGCACGTCCATCACGCGATCGCCGGGATCGGGCAGGCCGTCGATGATCGCGCGCTCCTCGGGCGCGAAGCCGGAGTCCAGCTTGCTCTTGTCCCAGTGCGGCAGGAAGAAGGGCGCGTCCTTGTGGAACAGCTCGAACCGCGGGTCCTTCACCATCTCCAGGATCTGGTTCTGGTTGACCATCGCGATGGAGTGGTTCACCCCCCGCCAGCCTTCGATGCACAGTGTTTTCAACGTCGGATCCCCTTTGGACGCTCAGGTCGCGGACCCGCCCGGGCGCCGCCCTTCCCATCGATCTTTGAGCCATTGTGTCGCGCCGTGGACGCGGCCATGCCAGGATAAGGGGGACAGGGAGCCGTCAACTCCGCGCGGTGGCAGGGGAGACGGGCGTCGCCGTCCCGCGGGTCGCGTGCGGGTGGCGGCTAGGGACGACAGGGGCAGCAGGGGGCAGCAGGGCGATTCAGTGCGCCAAGGCCATCGTGTCGTGCATCGTCGAGTCGGAGAAGTCCGGCATGGCGGACAGGCGCGCTTCATGGGGCCTGGCGCTGTCGGGTGAGGGTCCCGGGCGGCGGGCGGCGTCCAGCGCGAGCAGGATCTTTCCGCCCACCGCCGTCCGGATCCGGCCGCCGACAGCCAGGCGGCCGCCGCCGAGCAGGCGTTCCGCGCCGTTGCGCTGATCGCTGCCAGGCTGCACCGTGACGCTGGTGTCAACGCCGCCGGACCAGGCGCTCGCCGCCTGTATGGACTGGACCACGTCCAGACCCGACGGTTGCCAGTGGGCGGGGTCTTCCACAAGGGCAGCAATCTCACGCTGAAGGTCTTGCACCTGGTCCAGGGCGCGCGGATCCTGCGGCGTGCCGGAAGGCGGAGGACGCTGCAGCACCGCGAGCCGATCCATGCAGGCGTTGATCTCCTCCGCGGCCTCCGGCGTCAGCGCCTGATGCGACCGGTAGATACGCGAGCCGGCGGCGGGAAGATTGACGAGCTGACGCATGAAGTCGTCGTACTTCCGTTCTCCGCCGCGGGACTTCCCGTCCGGACCGCGGTCGCCCATGGCGTCGACCCAGCGCTCGCGCTGGGCATTCATCGCCCGGATGAAGTCGTCGCGGACGCCGAACTCGCGGTCGCGCGTCGACAGCTCCGGACGGAGCCGCCCGTCCTCAGTGACGAGCCGGACGAGACTGCTCTGCGCCTGGATCACCAACTCCGTTTCGACGCCGACGCGATGCCGCCCGAACAACGCGACGCTACGGCCAGACGATGTGGGCAACGCGGGATGGCTGATACCTGCGCTCATGCCAGCGCGCGCCGCGCTGCGTGATCCTTGTTCCGCCTGCACGCTGCGGGCCGTGCCGGCCGCGTCCCGCGTCCGCTTCCGGTCGAACAGGGTGCGCTTCAGGCCGATGCCCGCCGAGGCGGAGGCGGCAAAGCCGAGCGGCAGCTTCGCGGAGGCCGTCGCGTCGAGGGTCACGGATACGTCCGCGGTGACTGCCTTCCCCTCATTCCAACCAAACGAGATGTCGCGGAAGTCGCCCAGCTTCTCCACCATCTGCGCCCACATGGCGCCGCCATGGGCGGGGCGGTCGGCCTTGTCCTGGCCGGCGATCTCGAAGATCGAATTGATCACCAGTTCATTCATCCGCTTCCAGTCGGTGGCCTTGAGCGCGGCGGCCTGATCGGCGGGCAGGGTCTCGTGCTCCCGCCCCGCCTTGCGGGTGCGGATCATCAATCCCCGCGAAGCCAGATGCGAGCCGCCGATCCTGGCCATGGCCTGGGCGGAGACGTTCACGATCGGACCGGCTTGCACGCCGGCTCGTACGCCCGCGCCGACGGAACCGCTGATCTTGCGTTCGCTGCCGAGGTAGAGCAACCCGGTCTCAGCGATGCCGGCCCGGAACACCGCAGCGCGCGAATGCTCGGCACTGACTTCCACGACCGGTGTGATGCTGCCGGCGTTCAAGCCGCCCAGACCGCCGACGTCCACGAGGCCGTAGCCAGCGGTCACGCCGACGCCATGGCGACGACCGTCGCTGTAGGTGCCGGGGCGACCACCCGTGGCGGCGACCATCACCTGTCGCAGCATGTCGCGCCGCTCGGGCGGCGAGGCGGCATTGAAGCTCTTCTGGAGGCGCTTCGCATCCTGACGCGTGTCCAGGTCGCCCTGCGGGGTCCTGATCGTGGCGGTCGTCTCGATGGGGCCGGCCTTCAGCATGGTTTCCAACGGCGACTTGTCCTTGCCGGCGAAACGCCGCAGCACGCGTATCGGCAGGCGGGCCTTGTGCATCTTCGTCGGCAGGCCGCCGTCGGGCGTCTTGCAGGCGAGATCGATGTAGGTCACGAACTTGCGCAGGCGCTTGGCCATCAGATGGAAGTCCGATCCCTGACCGCTCTTCGTGAAGCCGTTGCGCAAGGCGACGTAGGCCGGTTTGAGGTCGTGATGCACCTCGGCCTGTCCCGGCGCGCGGCGCAGGTTGTCCGTGGCGTACATGAAGGCCTGGGCGGCGAGGGTGGCGGGGTCTTCCTCCTCGCGCTGCCCATCGGGTTCGCGGCGTGCGTTGCCGGTGCCCAGGCGGGCCGCATCCAGCAGCTTGCCCCGTTGAGGATGGGCGTCGAGGGCGGCCCGGATGTCCGCCATCGACTGGGAACCTCCGACTGCCAGGTCGGTGGCCAGCAAGGCATCCTCGGCTCGGAGTCCGAGCTTGTAGAACTCGAAGGCCTCTTCGCCACGGCTGCGGTGCGGATCACCGGTCGGTGGCAGCGCAAGACCCTGCAGGTCGAGCAGCGCCTGGAAGCCGCCCGCCGTTGCCGCCAGTGCGCGGCGCGCCTGGTGGGTCATCCGTGCGACGTCCCGGGAACCGCTGCCCAGATCCGCCATGCTCGGCGAGGGCGAATCCGCGCTGCGGACCGTGAAGTCGTCCAACGCCGGCGGCGTCTCCAGGCGCAGCCGCTGGTAGACCTGCAAGGCCTGCGTCGGATCCGCGGTGACGCTGCGCAGCCCTGTGGCGATCAGCAGCGCCTGCTCGTAGCGCAGTCGGTGACCGTCGGGGCGCAGGACCGGGTCCGGATTGGGGTGATCGAGGAGCGTGGTGGCGAGCCGGGTGATGGCCAGTCGCGACGTCGTGGAAGCGGCGGGGAACATCCGCTCAATCTCGGCATCGAAGGCGACTGCGCTGCTGAAGGCCGTCCGGGCGTCGACGGCAAGGCCGGCATTGCCCGCGACTACCTTGTCCTTGGTGTCCTTCGTCGTTGCGAGATTCGAACGGTCCGTCAAGCCCACGACGGCACCGCGGGCGGCAGCATCGGCCTGGCGGTCGGCCGCCGCCAAGCCTCGATCGTCGGCGGTTGTCGTCGGCTGGAACACCTGGGCACGCTGTTTGGACGGGAACTCAGGCTTCGAGGTGCTGCCGGATAGGCTGATCGGTCCGATGGCGCCTTCAATGCGCGGCACTGCGGCACGCAGTCGCAGCGCATCGAACGGACGGCGCAGTCGATCCAGGAAGCCAGGCTTGATTGCCGGATCGGGCACTCGCGGCGCCAACGGGGGCGGCTGGAGTTCCACGGTGAGTGCCTGGATCGATCGACGCACGGCGTCGACGGCGGCATCGGCATCGACCTGCAATTGATCCCGATGCGACGCCGCGTTCCGCGCCGCTTCATCGGCTTCCAGGGCCATCCGTTCCCGTTCAGCCCGTCCGGGTCCGGTCGGGACGGGTGAGCCCGGTTCATGCAATCGTCCGGCCAGCTCACGGTGCGCCAAGGTGGCGGTTTGCGCCGCGTGGAAGGCGGCTTGCGCGGCCGCCGCATGGGCTTCCAACGCAGGGCGATGATGCGCCAGCGTGCGCGTCAGGTGCTGGCGGAGCGTGAGCAGCGCGTCGTGGAAATCGTCGTCGCCGGAGGACTTGAGCCGGGCCATCATGCCGGCCGCTTCCGCCTCGGTGGCGGACTGCAGCTGGATGAGTTCCTCGGTGGTCCGTTGTCGCGACGACAGGGCGGCGCCCGCGGCGGCTTGTGCATCGAGGCGCGCCAACACCTGCGCGTGGTCGAAGGCCGCCATGCGAGCCGCGCGCTCGATGGCCGGGTCGGTGGGCGGACGATGGATCTGAGCGGCGGAGCCGCTCCGGAGATGCCGTCTCGACGGGAGGCCGCGGGCTGATCGACCCATCGGCGTCTGGAGGCCGGGCTGCGGCGGCCGCGCTTCAGAGGACTCAGGCGTTGCCTCGGTCGCTGCGGGAGCGATCGGTTGCGCGCCGCCGGGGCGCCATCCGAAGAGACTGAAACGCATCGTCGTGCTCCATGGCGAGACGACGCGCCAAGCGTCCCGGACCACTGTCGGACCGCCCTGTATCGACGCGTGGCGGCCAGATGAACGAACAGTGCCGGGGTTGTCGTTCGCGGTTCGTTCGTGAAGGACGAAGGGAGGTCGCGGCTCGCAGGCGCTGCGGTGTCGCGCGAAGACGATCAGAGCAAGGGCATGCCGCCGTTGTTCTCGTCTTCCTGACGCCTCAGGACGGAAAGCGCCGCATGTGTCGCGGCGACGTGGGCGTGCGCATCCGTGGCCGACGAGACGGCGGAGGATGTCGATCCCGACATCCCGTCGGAGAGCAGCGCGGTCTCCGAGGTCTTCGGCGACGCGAGCAGTTCCGACGCCGCCGGAACGGGCGAGGCGGCGCCTGTCGCGGCCTCGCTCCCGTCCGTGGCCTTGGCGAACCACACGTCTCCCATCTGGTGTGTCACGCCGTCCGCGGTCTTGTAGCCGGAGATCAGTCCGATCAGGTTGCCGTGATCGACGGTCGAGCTCGAATGCGCATTCAGGTCCAGCTCGACGATGCCGAGCTCCGCCAACGATTTCAGTTCGCCGGCGTCGGTCTTGCCGTTGCCGTTGGCGTCGGCCCAGATCCGCAACTGGCCGAAGCCGGCGTCGAGCGCATTCAGGGCGTGGTCGCCGTTGGCGTCCATGGCTTGCATCGCCTCGTAGCCATTGGCCGCGTGCCTGCCGTTGGCCAGCACGGTGCCGGTGCCGAAGAGCTCCGCACCCGAATCGATCTGTCCGTTCCCGTTCAGGTCGCGCGCCAGCAGGCCGTTGCCCTGCGCCATCCACCCCCACTGCTGGGCGTGGCCGGTGTTGTTCATGTCGAAGCTGAGGCCCTGCGCCGCGGACACCGTGCCGAGTCCGTGGCCATCGAGGTTGAGCATGATCGGCGTGGCCAGGAACAGCGCATCGAGCTGCGCGCCGGACATCGCGTGGATGGTCTCGGTGCTGAACGCCATCACCTGGTCCATGCTCAGCGCGGCCAGGTCGCGGGTCTCGAAGCCCACGATCGCGTCGCTGCCGATCGCATGGATCTGGTCCACCGTCAGCGCCTTGGCCTGATCGCGGCTCAACGCGGTCAGGTCGTCGCTGGACATCGTGGCGAAACCCTCGGACGTGATCGCCGCGAGTTGCTGCGTCGTCAGCGACGCGACCTGTCGACTGTCGAGCGCCTCGATCGCGTCGGAATTCATCGCGGCGATCGCTTCCGTATGCAATCCGCGCAGCGTCTGCGTCGTCAGTCCATGGATCTGATCCGAGCCCAACGCCGCGAAGACGTCCGTGGACAGCGCATTCAGTGTCGCCGTGCCGAGGATCCGGAAAGCGGACGAGGTGAGCGCCGCATAGTCCTCGGTGCCGAAGCCCGCCAACTGCGTGTTCGTCATCTCGACCAGTTGCACGCTCGTCATCGCGTGGATCTGGTCGGTGGACAGCGCCGCGAAGTCCGCGGCCTCCATCACGCGGATCGCGCGGCCGGGCAGCAGGGCGATGTCCTGGGTGTCCAGCGCCGCGATCTGCTCGGGCGACCAGGCCATCACCTGGACGTTGGTCAGGCCGACGATCTGCGCCGTGGTCAGCGCCTGGATCTGGTCGGTGTGCATCGCCGCAGCCTGCTGGAAGGTCATCTGGCCGGCCTGCGCCGGCGTGAGCGCGGCGATCTGGTCCAGGGTGAGCGCGGCGATCTGGTCGGTCGTCAGCATGCGCAGCGCACTGGAGTGCAGCGACGCTAGGTCCTGCGTCTCGATCGCCGCGATCTGCGTGGCATCCAGGGCCATCAACTGCGAGGAACGCAACGCTGCGAACTGGAGCGTCGTCAGGCCCGCCAGCTCGTCGGGCGCGAAGGCGCTCAACTGCAGCGAACTCAAACCCTGGATCTGGCGCGGCGTGAGCGCCGACAGCTGGCCCGGCTCGAGCGCAGCGAACTGGTCGCTGCCCAGGCCCAGCAGCGTCGCTGTGCCGAGCGCCGCCACCTGTTCCGCGCGCAGGCTGTGGACCTGGTCCGGTGACCAGCCCGCCACCTGCCGCGAACTCAGTGAAGCCAACTGCGCGCTGGTCAGCGCGGCGATGGTGTCGAAGTTCATCGCCGTGAACTGAGCCGAGCCGAAGCCGGTCAGCGCGGTCGTGCTGAGCGCCGCGACATCGCCGGCCTCCAACAGCGAAACCTGGTCCGTCGTGAGTGCGCCGACCTGGCGTGAGGAGAACACCGCCCATTGGGCGCTGCTCAGCGTGTTGAGGTCTTCCTGCGACCAGTGTGCGAGCTGGTTGGGCGTCAGCGCCGCCACCTGGCTGGTGCGCAAGGCCTGCACCTGTTCCACGCCGAAGGCATTGAGCTGGTCGCTGCCCAGGGACTGGAGCGCGCCCGCGCTCAAGCCGCGCAGCGCGTCGGTCGACAGCGCCGCGAGCTGGTCAGGTGTCAGCGCGACGGCCTGCGACGAACTCAGCAACGAGGTCTGTGCGCTGCCGAAGGCGTTGATCTGATCCAGGCTGAGGCTGCCGAGTTGCGTTGAGCTCAGCGCTGCCAGGAAGCTGGGTTTGACGGAGACAAGCAGCGTGGGAGACAGCGCGCCGATGTCTTCCGTCGGGATCGCCGCCAACTGGTAGGAGGTGAGGGCGGCGAACTGGCCGGTCGTCATCGCGTTGAAATCGTCGCGATTCAGGCTGTGGATCTGCGTGGTCGTCAACGCCGCCCACTGGCTGGCCTTGAGCGCCGAGAGCCCCGTCGGACCGAGCGCGTCGAGCTGGTCCGCCGACAGCGACTTCAGCGCCAGCGTGCCGATCGACTGCAGCGCTTCCGTCGTCAGCACCTGCAATTGATCGCCACGAAGCGCGCCGACCTGCTGCGAGGTCAGCACCATCGCCTGGCCGGTGCTGATCGCATGGACCATGTTCAGGTCCAGTGCCTGCACCTGCGCGCTGCTGAGCGAGCGGATCACCTGCGCGTTCAGTGCGCCGAAGTCCTCCGTCTCGAGCAGGGCGATCTGGTCGGTAGTCAGGGAGCGGAACTGCGCCGAGGTGAACGCCTGGTATTGCGCCGTCGTGAGTGCCACGAGATCCTCGGGCGCCAGCGCGGCAAGCTGGGCTGTCGTGAGGGCGCGGATCTGCGCCGAGGTCAACGACTGGAGCTGGTCGGAGCTGAAGGCGTCGAGCTGCGCCGCCGTCAGCGTGGCGACAACGCGCGTCGAGATCGCGCTCAGGACCTCGGTGCTCAGCGATTGCAGCTGTTCCGGCGTGAGCGACTGCAACTGCTGCGTCGACAAGACTGTGCCCTGCAGGCTCGTCAGCGCGTGCAGCTGCGCCGTGTCGAGCAGCGCCAGCTGGGCGCCGCTCAGCCCGCGCAGTGCGGTGGTGCTCAGCGACGCGATGTCGCCAGCGTCGAGGGCGTGAAGCTGATCGGCGCTCAGCGCCGCGGTCTGTTTGGACGTCAGCGCGGCGAACTGGGCACCGGTGAGGGCGGCAAGGTCGTCCACGTCCAGCATCGCGAGCTGCCGCGTACTCAAGGCGGCAAGCTGCGCCGTCGTCAGCGCGGCAAGCTGTTCCGGCGCCATCGCGGCAAGTACCTCGGGGCGCAGGCCGGCGATCGCGCCGCTGCTCATCGAGCGCAGTTCGTCGGCGCTGAAGGTGGACAGTTGTTCCGAGTGAATGCCGATCAACTGGGAGGAGGTCAGGCTGGCCACCTGCCGCGAACTGAGTGCCTCGAGCTGGTCGTTGCTCAGTGCCGCGATCTGGTCGGACCCCATCGCGCGCAGACCCTTGGTGCCCAGCGCCTGCATGTCCTCGGGGCTGATGGCGGCGATCTGCGAGGTTCCCAGCGCCTTGATCTGCGCGGAACCGACGGCGGCGATCTGCTGGCTGTCCAGGGCCGCGATGGCGTCACTGGACAGGCTGCGGAACTGCTGGCTGGTCAGCGCCCCGATCTGGCGGCTCTCCAGCACGACGAAGGCGTCGGAGTTCAGCGCGTTCAGCGCCGCCGTGGTCAGCCCGCGTATCGCCTGACTGCCGAGGGCGTGCAGCGCGTCGCTGCCCATTGCGTTGAGCTGGTTGCCGGTCAGCGCCTTGCTCTGGTTGCCGCTCAGCGCGGCAACTTGGGCGCTGCTCAGCGCGGCGATCTGGTCGCTGCCGAAGGCGCCGATGTGCCCGGTGTTGAGCACCTTGATCTCAGCCGTTCCCAGCACGGCGATCTCGTCGGTCGCCAGCAGGCCGATCTGGGCGGTGCCCAGGCCCCGCACCTGCACCGAGGTCAGCGCCCCGATCTGCGCCGTGTCCAGCGAGGCGAACTGGTCGCTTGTCATGCGACGCACCCGGTCCACGGTCAGCGCCGGGATCTGGGCGGTCGTCAGCGCGTGGATCTGGTCGGTGCTCAGCACCGCCAGCGCGTTGGTCGTCAGGGTGCGGAGCGCGCCGGTGTTGATCGCCTGGACGTCCTGCAACTCCATCGCCGAGAGCTGGCCCGAAGCGAGGTAGCCGAGCTGACGGGCCGACAGCGCGGAAACCTGGACGGTGGTCAGCCCCACCACCTGCGCGGCGGTCAGCAAGGCCCACTCCGACCCCGTCAGCGTCGCGAGCTGCGTGGTGGTGAGCGCTGCAATCTCCTCGGGAGTGAGCGAACCGACGTCGAAGGTGGCCATGCGGGGAAGGAGGGTACTTCTGAAACCTGTCTGGTCTGTCGTTTGCGGCCCTCGACCTGCGTCGAGTGGGCGAAGGTCGAAGCCTGTGCGCCGTGAGCCGCAAACGGCAAACCGGGGGCGCGAGGCCCCCGGTTCCGGACTGCCGCTTAGATCAGCGGAGCAGCGCCGTTCTGGTCGTCTTCATGCAGCTTCTTGTAGGCCGCGCTCATGACGTCGTGGTTCACCGTGTCGGTCGCCGCGGAAGTGGTCGCCGCCGCGCTGGCCGTGGCGGTGTGGGCCGTCGCGCCGCCAAGCAGGTTGGCCTCCGGCTGGGCGAGCAGGTCGCCCAGGTGCGGCGTCGCAGCCGTCGCGCCGGTGGCCGTGTGCTGCGAGCCGTCCTTGGCGAACCACACGTCGGTCATGTCGTGCGTCGTGCCGTCGGACTTGGTGAAGCTCGACACCAGGCCCAGCACGTTGCCGTTGTCGACCTCGGTGCCCTTCGTCGCGCCGAGGTTCAGGTCGGTGATGCCCAGGTCCGCCAGCGTCTTGAGTTCGCCTGCGTCGGTCTTGCCGTCGTGGTTGGCGTCGACCCAGACCTGGAGCTTGCTGAAGTCCACATCCTTGGCGTTGATGTGGCCGTCATGGTTCGTGTCCAGCGAGGCGAGGGCGCTGAAGCCGTCCAGGCCCTTGCGGCCGTTGACCGTGGTGCCGGCCCCGAAGAGCTCCGCACCGCTGTCGATCGAGCCGTTGCCGTTGCGATCCATCACGAGCAGACCGTCGTTGCCGCCGACCCAACCCCACTTGTCGGTATGACCCGTGGCGTTCAGATCGAAGTTCACACCGTGCGACGCGGACAGCGTCTGGATGCCGTTGCCGTCCAGGTCCAGCACGATCGGCGAGGCCAGGAACAGCGCGTTCGTCTGCTCGCCGGTGAAGCCGACCGTCTGATCGGTGGTCATCGCCAGCACCTGTTGCATGTTCATGCTCGCCAGATCCTGCGTGTCCCAGCCAAGGAACTGGTCGGACGTCATCGCCACGATCTGGTCCGTCGACAGGCCTTGAACCTGGATGGACGTCAGCGCATGGATGTCGCTGGAGTCCAGCGCCAGGATCTGGTCCGTCGTGAACGCGTGCATCTGCGCCGAGGTCAGCGAGCCGAAGTGCTGGCTGCCGAATGCCCCGATGTCTTCGCTCGACAGCGCCGCGATCTGGTCCGTGCCCAGCGCGCGCAGTTGCGCGGTGCTGAATTCATGGACCTGGTCGCTGGTCAACGCCGCGATCTGGTCGGTGTTGAACGCGTGCAGTGCGGCCGTGCTCAGTGCATGGATGCCGGCGGTCGTGATGGAGGCGATGTCGCCCGTCTCGATACCTGCGACCTGCGACGCTCCCACCGCACTCCACTGTTGCGAGGTCAGCGCATGGATCTGATCCGAGGTGAACGCCTCGAAGTCCGCCGAGCCGAAGGCCACCATGTTCACGCTGCTGATCGCCGCGAGGTCACCCGAGTCGATGGCCTGCACCTGGTCGGTGGTGAAGGCATGCAACTGAGCCGAGCTCATCGACACGATCTGCTGCGAGGTCAAGGCCTGCACGTCGTCGGTGGCCAACTGGCTCACCTGCAGCGTGCTCAGCGCGGCAACCTGCTGCGTGGTCAGCGCGGCGATCTGGTCGGAGCCGAGAGCCTCCAGCTGTGCGCTGTCCAGCGAGCGGATCGCCAGCGTGCTCAGGCTGCGCAGGTCGCCGGTCTCGAAGGCCGCCATCTGGTCGGTGGTCAGTCCGTCGACCTGCGCCGAAGTCAGCGCCGCGGACTGGGTCGTGCTCAGCGCGACGATCGAGTCCGTGCTCAGTGCGCCGATCTGGGCCGAGCCGAAGGCCTGCAGCTGCGTGGAAGTCAACGCGGCGACGTCTTCCGTCGTCATCGTCGAGATCTGCGCGGTCGTCAGCGCCTGCAGCTGGGCATTGCTCAGCGAGCGGATCTGGCCGCTGGTCAGCGCGTTCAGGTCATCGCTGGTCAGGTTGGCGATCTGGCCGGTCGTCAGCGCGGCAACTTGCAGCGTCGTGAGTGCGGCGATCTGGTTGCTGTCCAAGGCTTCCAGCTGATCCGTACCGAGGGCGCGCAGGGCGACCGTCGACATCGCACGCAGGTCGGCGGTCTCCATCGCGGCCATCTGGTCCGTCGTGAAGCCCTTGACCTGCGCCGAGGACAGCGCGGCCACCTGGCCGGAGGTCAGCGCGACCACCGAGTCGGTGCTCAGCGCACCGATCTGAGCCGAGCTGAGCGCCTGGACCTGCTGCGAGGACAGCGCGGCGACATCGCTGCTCTCCATCGTCGAGACCTGTGCGGTCGTCAACGAGGCGACCTGCTGTGTCGTCAACGCCTTGACCTGCGCGCTGGTCAGCGCGTTCAGGTCGTCCGAAGTCAGGTTGCTGACCTGCCCGGTCGTCAGCGCCGCGACTTGCTGCGTCGTCAGAGCGGCGACCTGGTCGGAACCGAGGGCTGCGAGCTGGTCACTGGTCAGCGCACGCAGCGCCACCGTGGACAAGGCCTTCAGATCTCCGGTTTCGATGGCGCCAATCTGGTCCGTCGTCAAGCCGGCAACCTGCTTGCTGGTCAGCGCGGCGACCTGCAGCGAGTTCAGCGCCACGACCGCTTCGGTCGTGAGCGCGCCGACCTGGTCGGAGCTCAGCGCGGCGACCTGGTTTGTGGCCAGAGCAGCCACGTCGTTGGTCTCCATCGTCGAGACCTGGGCGGTCGTCAGGGCGGCCACCTGGGCGGTGGTCAACGCCTTGATCTGCGCGCTGGTCAGCGCGTTGAGATCGTCCGACGTCAGGTTGCTCACTTGGCCGGTCGTCAGCGCGGCGACCTGTTGGGTCGTCAGCGCAGCGATCTGCGTACTGTCGAGTGCTTCCAGTTCGGCCGAGGTCAGCGATGCCACCTGACCCGTGGTCAAGGCGCGCAACTGGCCGGTGGTCAGCGCGGCGAAGTCGTCGGTGGCGAACTGACTGATCTGGCCTGTCGTCAGTGCGGCCACCTGGGCGGTGGTGAGCGCTTCGACCTGGTCAGTGCTCAAGGCTTGCAACTGGTCGCTGGTCAGGGCGCGCAGGGCGACCGTCGACAGCGACTTCAGATCACCGCTTTCGATGGCGGCCATCTGGTCGGTTGTCAGGCCCGCGACCTGCTTGCTGCTCAACGCGGCAACCTGTGCCGAGGTCAGGGCGACGATCGAGTCGGTGCTCAGAGCGCCGACCTGAGCCGAGCTCAGTGCGCCGACTTGGTTGGTGGCGAGCGCCTGCACGTCGGCGGACTCCATCGCAGCGACCTGGGCGGTCGTCAGCGCGGCGACCTGCTGCGTCGACAAGGCCCTGATCTGGCCGCTCGTGAGGGCGTTCAGGTCATCGGACGTCAGGTTGCTGACCTGGCCGGTCGTCAGGGAGGCGACCTGCTGGGTCGTCAGCGCCGCAATCTGGTCGGAGCCCAACGCTTCCAGTTGCGCAGACGTCAGCGCCTGCAGGGCGTTGGTGGACAGCGCCTTCAGGTCGCCCGTTTCGAGGGCGGCCATCTGATCGGTCGTCAGGCCTGCGACCTGCTTGCTGCTCAGTGAGGCGACCTGGCTCGAGCTCAGGGCGATGACGGCGTCGGTGCTCAGGGCGCCGACCTGGGCCGAGCTCAGGGCGGTGACCTGCTGCGTGGTCAGTGCGGCGACGTCGGCGCTTTCCATGGTGGAGACCTGCGCAGTCGTCAGGGAAGCGACCTGTTGGCTCGACAACGCCTTGATCTGGCCGCTCGTCAGCGCGTTCAGGTCGTCCGAGGACAGGTTGCTGACCTGACCGGTCGACAACGAAGCGACCTGCGCAGTCGTCAGCGCGGCGATCTGGTCGGAATCCAGCGCATCGATCTGGTCGGTGCCCAAGGCACGCAGAGCCGTGGTGGACAGCGCCTTCAGGTCACCCGTTTCCAGGGCGGCCATCTGGTCGGTCGTCAGACCGGCGACCTGCTTGCTGGTCAGCGCAGCGACCTGCGTCGAACCCAGGGCGACGATCGCCTCGGTGCTCAGGGCGCCGACCTGGGCGGAGCCCAGGGCCTGCACCTGCGCGGTGGTCAGCGCGGCGACGTCGTCGCTGGTCATCGTCGAGACCTGGCCGGTCGTCAGCGAGGCGACCTGCTGGGTCGTCAGCGCCTTTATCTGAGCGCTCGTGAGGGCGTTCAGGTCGTCGGAGGTCAGGTTGCTGACCTGGCCGGTCGTCAGCGACGCGACCTGGGCGGTCGTCAGCGCAGCGATCTGGTCGGAGCCCAGCGCCTCGATCTGGTCGGTACTCAGGGCGCGCAGTGCGGCGGTCGACAGCGACTTCAGGTCACCCGTTTCCAGGGCGGCCATCTGATCGGTCGTCAGACCGGCGACCTGCTTGGTCGTCAGCGCCCCGACCTGGGAAGAGGTCAGCGCGACGATGGCTTCGGTGCTCAGCGCGCCGACTTGTGACGAGCTCAGCGCGGCGATCTGGTTGGTCGCCAGCGCGGCGACGTCACCTGATTCCATCGTATTGATCTGGCCCGTCGTGAGCGAGGCGACCTGCTGGGTCGTCAGCGCCTTGATCTGGCCACTGGTCAGGGCGTTCAAATCGTCCGAGGACAGGTTGCTGACCTGACCGGTCGTCAGCGCGGCGACCTGCTGGGTCGACAGTGCGGCGACTTGATCGCTGTTCAGTGCGTCGAGTTG
Source organism: Mitsuaria sp. 7 (assembly GCF_001653795.1). Lineage (NCBI taxonomy): Bacteria > Pseudomonadati > Pseudomonadota > Betaproteobacteria > Burkholderiales > Sphaerotilaceae > Roseateles > Mitsuaria sp. 7. Next base: position 1,907,529 of record NZ_CP011514.1, on the reverse strand, counting down.
AGCGGTGCCGAGCGCAGCGATCTGGGCGGTGCCCAGCGCTCGCAGTTGGCCGGAGGTGAATGCACCAAAGTCATCGGTGGCGAGCTGGCTGACCTGGCCGGTCGTGAGCGCGGCGACTTGGGTGGTCGTCAGCGCCTGGACCTGATCGGTCGACAGGGCCTGCAACTGGTCGCTGGTCAGGGCGCGCAGGGCGGTCGAGGACAGCGCACGCAGGTCCGATGTTTCCAGGGCGGCCATCTGATCGGTCGTCAGACCGGCGACCTGCTTGCTGCTCAGCGCGGCCACTTGACCCGAAGTCAGGGCGACGATCGAGTCGGTGCTCAGCGCGCCGACTTGGGCCGAACTCAGTGCGGCGACCTGGCCGGTGGCGAGCGCTTGCACATCGGCCGATTCCATTGTCGAGACCTGTGCGGTCGACAGTGCGGCGACCTGCTGGGTCGTCAGCGCCTTGATCTGGCCGCTGGTCAGCGCGTTCAGGTCGTCCGAGGACAGGTTGCTGACCTGGCCCGTCGACAGCGACGAGACCTGGGCGGTCGTCAGCGCGGCGATCTGGTCGGAACCCAGCGCATCGATCTGGTCGGTGCTCAGGGCACGCAGGGCCGTGGTGGACAGCGCCTTCAGGTCACCCGTCTCGAGGGCGGCGATCTGGTCGGTCGTCAGTCCTGCGACCTGCTTACTGCTCAGCGCGGCGACCTGCGTCGACGTCAGCGCGACGATCGAATCCGTGTTCAGCGCGCCGACTTGCGCGGAGCCCAGCGCGGCGACCTGTGCCGTGGTGAGGGCCTGCACGTCGGCGGATTCCATCGTCGAGACTTGGGCGGTCGTCAGTGCGGCCACTTGGGCGGAGCCCAGCGCCTTGATCTGTGCGCTGCTCAGCGCGTTCAAATCATCGCTGGCCAACCCGGCCACTTGCGCAGTCGTCAGCGCGGAAACCTGGAGGGTGTTCAACGCGGCGACCTGATCGGTACCCAACGCGTTCAGTTGATCGGTGGTGAGGGCGCGCAACGCGGTCGTGCTCAGCGCGCGGAGGTCACCGGTTTCGATGGCGGCCATCTGGTCGGTGGTGAGTCCGGCGACCTGCTTGGTCGTCAGCGCGCCCACCTGGGCGGAGCTCAGTGCGACGATCGCGTCCGTGCTCAGCGCGCCGAACTGAGCCGAGCCCAGCGACTGCAACTGCGCGGTGGTCAGCGCGGCGACGTCTTCGCTCGTCATCGTCGCGATCTGGCCGGTCGTCAGTGAGGCGACCTGTGCGGTCGACAGCGCCTTGATCTGGCCGCTCGTGAGCGCGTTCAGGTCGTCGGAGGTCAGGTTGCTGACTTGGCCAGTCGTCAGCGAGGCGACCTGGTTGGTCGTCAGCGCAGCGATCTGGTCAGAGCCCAGCGCCTCGATCTGGTCAGTGCCCAAGGCGCGAAGCGCCGCGGTGGACAACGCCTTCAGATCTCCCGTTTCCAGGGCGGCCATCTGGTCAGTGGTCAGGCCGGCAACCTGCTTGGTCGACAGCGCGCCCACCTGGGCCGAGGTGAGCGCGGCGACGTTTTCGGTCGACAGCGCACCGACTTGCGCGGAGCCCAGCGCGGCGACCTGTGCCGTCGTCAGGGCCTGCACGTCAGCGGATTCCATGCCATTGACCTGTCCCGTGGTCAACGCGGCGACCTGCGCGGTCGTCAGAGCGCGGATCTGGGCCGAGCCCAGCGCGTTCAGATCATCGGAAGCCAGTGCCTGGACTTGAGCGGTCGTCAGCGCGGCGACCTGAGCGGTCGTCAACGCGGCGATCTGGTCGGAATTCAGCGCATCGATCTGCGCCGTCGTCAGGGCGCGCAGTGCGTTGGTCGACAACGCACGGACGTCCACCGTCTCGATGGCACCCACCTGGTCGGTCGTCAGACCGCCGACCTGCTTGGTCGACAGCGGGGCGACCTGCTGCGAGGTCAGCGCAGCGATGTTCTCAGTCGACAGCGCGCCGACCTGGTCAGAGTTCAGCGCGGCGATCTGCTGCGTGGACAGCGCCTGGACGTCGTTGCTCTCCATCGTGGAGATTTGCGCGGTCGTCAGGGCCGCGACCTGCGCGGTCGACAAGGCCTTGATCTGGGCGCTGGTCAACGCGTTCAGATCGTCAGAAGTCAAGTTGGCGATCTGGCCGGTCGTCAGCGCAGCGACCTGTGCGGTCGTCAGTGCGGCGATCTGATCGGAACCCAGCGCGGCGATCTGATCGGTGGACAGCGCACGGATGGCCGCAGTGCTCAGCGACTTCAGGTCGCCCGTTTCGAGGGCGGCCATCTGGTCAGTCGTCAGGCCTGCGACCTGCTTGGTCGACAGAGCGGCGACCTGCGAGGAGGTCAGGGCGACGATGTTCTCGGTCGACAGCGCGCCGACCTGAGCGGAGTTCAGCGCCTGCACCTGGCCGCTGGTCAACGCTTGCACGTCGGCGCTTTCCATGGTGGAAACCTGGGCGGTCGACAGGGCGGCGACCTGGGCAGTGCCGAGCGCGCGGATCTGGGCCGAACCCAGCGCGTTCAAGTCGTCACTGGCGAGCGCCTGGACCTGACCAGTCGTCAGGGCGGCGACCTGTTGGGTCGTCAGCGCGCCGACTTGGGCCGAGCCCAGTGCGTCGAATTGGTCGGTGGTCAGCGAACGGATCGCGGCCGTGGAAAGGGCACGCAGATCCTGCGTTTCCATGGCGGCCATCTGGTCGGTTGTCAGACCGGCGATCTGCTTGGTCGACAGGGCGGCGACTTGTGCAGAACTCAGCGCGGCGACATTGTCAGTCGACAGCGCGCCGATCTGGCCCGAGCTCAGTGCGGCGACCTGCGCGGTGGTCAGCGCCTGGACGTCGGCGCTCTCCATCGTGGAGACCTGGGCGGTCGACAGGGCGGCGATCTGGGCAGTGCCCAGCGCGCGGATCTGGGCCGAACCCAGTGCGTTCAGGTCATCGCTGGACAGCGCCTGGACCTGGCCGGTTGTCAGCGCGGAAACCTGGGCGGTCGACAGGGCAGCGACCTGATCGGAGTTCAACGCGTCGAACTGGTCGGTCGTCAACGAGCGGATCGCAGCCGTGGACATGGCGCGCAGATCGGCAGTCTCGATGGCGGCGACCTGGTCGGTCGTCAGACCGGCAATCTGCTTGGTCGAGAGGGCGGCCACCTGGGCAGAACTCAGCGCGGCGATGTTCTCTGTGGACAGCGCACCCACCTGGGCCGAGCTCAGCGCCTGGACCTGGCCGCTGGTGAGCGCCTGAACGTCCGCGCTTTCCATCGTGGAGACCTGGGCAGTCGACAGCGCGGCGACCTGGGCGGTGCCGAGCGCGCGGATCTGACCGGAGCCCAGCGCGTTCAGGTCGTCGCTGGACAGCGCCTGGACCTGGCCGGTCGTCAGGGCGGCGACCTGCTGGGTCGACAGCGCGGCAACCTGGTCGGAATGCAGCGCGTCGAACTGGTCGGTCGTCAGCGAGCGGATGGCTGCCGTCGACAGCGCACGCAAGTCCTGCGACTCGATCGCGGCGACCTGGTCGGTCGACAGACCTGCCAGTTGCTTGGAGGTCAGCGTTGCGAACTGGCCGGAGGTCAGTGCAACGATGGCGTCGGTGGACAGCGCGGCGATCTGGGCCGAGCTCAGTGCGGCAACCTGGCCGGTGGTAAACGCCTGAACATCGGCGGACTCCATGCCCGAGACCTGATCGGTCGACAACGCGGCGATCTGGGCAGTGCCCAACGCGCGGATCTGGGCGCTGCTCAGCGCGTTCAACTCATCGGTCGACAGCACGGCGACCTGACCGGTCGTCAAGGAACCGATCTGCGTGCTGCTCAGCGCCGACACCTGGTCGGAATTCAGCGCCTGGACCTGGTCGGTCGACAGTGCGCGGATGGTGGCGGTCGAGAGCGCCTTCATGTCCTCGGAGCCGATGGCCGCCATCTGGTCGGTCGTCAGGCCCTTCACCTGGGTGGAGCTCAGCGCGCCGATCTGGCCGGAGCTCATCGCCTCGATCGAGTCGGTGCTCAAGGCGCCGATCTGGGCGGAACTCAACGCGCGGACTTGCGCCGTCGTCAGCGCCTGCACGTCGGTGCTGTTGACGCCGGCCAGTTGGTCGGTCGTCAGCGCGGCGATCTGTTGCGTGGTGATGGCGCGGATCTGGTTGGTGTCCAGGGCGGCGAGCTCATCGCTGGCCAACTGGCGGATCTGCTGCGTGGACAACGCGCCGATCTGTGCCGTGGTCAGCGCGGCGATCTGGTCGGAATTCAGCGCGGCGATCTGGTCGGTGCCCAGCGCCTTGACGGCGGCGGTGCTCAGCGCGTGCACAGCGTCCGAGGTCAGTGCGGCGGTCTGGTCGGAGGTCAGCGCGGCGGCCTGGGTGCTGCTCAGCGCGGCCGCCTGGTGGGTCGCCAGAGCGGCAACGCCCTCGGTGGAGAGGGCGTGAACTTGCTGGGAACTCAGGGCCTTGATCTGATCGGTCTTCAGTGCCTGCAGATCATCGGAGGCCAGGGTGCCGATCAGGCTGGTGGAGAGGGCGGCGACCTGTTGCGTGCTCAGCGCCCGGATCTGGTCCGAGGCCAAAGCGTTGAGATCGTCGGACTCCAGGTTCCGGACCTGCTGCGTGGTCATCGCGCCGACCTGCTTGGTCGTCATTGCGCCGAACTGATCGGAGCCCAGCGAATTCAACTGCGCGCTGGTGAAGGTCTGCACGGCCACGGTGGACAGCGCGCGCAGGTCGTCGGACTCGATGGCGGCGATGTTGGTCGTCGTGAACAGCGACACCGCCTTCGTGCCGAGCGTGGCGAACTGCGACGTCGTCAGCGCCTGGAACTGCTCGGTGGAGAACGCGGCCCAGTCTTCGCTGGTCAGGCGCGCCAGGGTCGTCGACGTGAGGGCGGCGATCTGGTCGGTCGTCAGGTTGGTAATCAGCGATGCCATCTTGGAACTCCGTGAACCTATGGGGGCGGATGCGCCCATAGGCGCGAGGTGGGGTTGGGTCAGCTTGTTGTTGCCGGGCAGCCGAACTTCCGGATGCCGTCATTCGGTTTTCGGTCGCCGATTGACAAACTTGAGCGAGCCCGGAAATGTTATTGGCGCCGCGCTTAACGTGAATGGAACAAAAGAGCCCGGAGTGGGCCTCAGTTCACGGTTACAGAACGCGCGTAAAGCCCGCGAATGCGGGGGAGGAGATCCTTGCCAGGGCAAGGGATTCGAGCGGGTCATCGAACGATCGTTCGACTGTCACGCGCCAGACATTCAATGGTGATCGGCAGTTAGCGGCGATTCTGAAATCTGGCGCAAATCGCTGGCTGGATCGGCCAGCCGCCGACAGGTCCCATCACGTCCTGTCACGCAATGTAAGTGGTGTGAACGAAGTCCGAGAAGGCATGGCGCTGGCTCCGGGCTTGGACAGAGGCGAGTTGTACAGGTCGTGATAAGTTCACGGGTTTCCGGCCGCCTCGTCGCGTCCAGTTTCGAGGGTATGACGACCGCTATTAATTACTAATGGCCAATTAATATGAAGATGAACACGACGAAGCCATACCGGATCCTCGGCATCCAGCAGATCGCGATTGGAGGGATGGACAAGGCGGCGCTCCGCCGGTTGTGGGTGGACGTGCTGGGACTGCAGATCACAGGCTCGTTTGTGTCGGAGCAGGAAAACGTCGACGAGGACATCTGTACGATCGGTGCCGGGCCCTACCGGGTCGAGGTCGATCTGATGCAGCCCCTGGATCCGGAAAAGAAGCCGGCGGTCCATGCGACGCCGCTGAATCACATCGGGCTGTGGGTGGACGATCTGCCCAAGGCCGTCGAGTGGATGACCGTGAACGGCGTGCGTTTCGCGCCTGGCGGCATCCGAAGGGGGGCGGCGGGGCACGACATCTGTTTCATCCACCCGAAGAGCAGCGGCGAGTTCCCGATCGGCGGGGAGGGCGTGCTGATCGAGCTGGTCCAGGCGCCGGACGAGGTGGTGAGCGCCTTGGGCGGGCGAACCGGATCAGAGGCCTGATCCGCGCGACCGGGGGGTGTCAGCGTCTGGGGGCGACGTCACCAGAATTTCCACCAGGGGGTGGGCTCGGAGTGTTCTTCAAGCGCCGCCCTGCGTCGAATGCCTGAGCGTTGGAAGTGCAGCAAGGGAATGGAGAACGGATCGACTTTCGCTGCGGCGCGGCCCTCGAGTTGGTAGCCGAATCGGGCGAGGAGGACCTCTTCGCCAAGCTCCAGTGGATGGAAGGGCAAGGGGTAGGCGTCGTCGCCCTGATCGATGGTCGCGCGTGGCTGTTCCGCCCAGTACGGCGCTTCGAAGGGCAGCGGCTCTCCGATGTCTTCCAGGATCCCGCTGTCCGGCGACAGGCTCAGGGAGCGGATGAGGCGTCCGTCTTCCCAGACGGCAAAGGCGAACCAGTCGACCACGCTGTGCATGGCGTGCAAGGTGATCCGGCGCTTGCCGGCGATGTCGAGGAAGCGGCCCGGCAGTTGCGAAGGGTGATCGATCGCGAACTCGCTGGCCGCGATGACGGCAACGCCGGGAAAACAGCCGATGAACATCAGCGGGTCCGGCGGATTGGTGTAGCTCAGATCGCCTTCGCCGATCAGTTCGAGCGTTTCCCCCGGAAAGAGCGCTTCAGCCAGCGCACGCGAGGCGTCGCGGTCGAGCGCCGGCTGCCGCTCCAGCGCCTCGCGAGCGTCGCCGTCCGCGATGACCAGCATCCAAGTCTTGGCCCCCATGCGCCATCCTCTCCGTTCGATGGCGAGGATGGTAATCGCGTCAACCCTGGTACGGTCCTTTCCCGGGCAGCGCCCACAGCAGGCCGAGCGTCGCGCCGGCCGGCGCGACGGTGAGGTGGTCCTCGCCGGCCATCACGCGCGTGTCGATGCGCAGTGACTTGTAGCGGCGCTTGCGCAGCAGCGCCTCGAAACGACGTGCATCGGCGACGAGATCGGCCTCCTTGTTGAAGCGCGGACCCGGCGCCACGGCCTCGTAGGCGCCGACGTACTGGAAGACGCGGGCCGCCAGATCGTTGTGCTGCTTCGCGTAGGCAGCTTCGCGCTCGAACATCAGGTGGCGATCGAACCAGAACGACGGACTGCCGAGGATGTAGTGGCTGAACAGCGTCGGTCTTGCGAACAGCACCTGCGCCGCGAGCAGCGCGCCATAGGAATGTCCAAGCAGGACCCGGCGGTCCGGGTCGAACTGGTACCGGGCCGAGATCGCCGGCACGGCGACCTCGCTCAGATACCGGAGGTAGGCCGCTCCCTCGCCGTAGCGCGGCGCGCCATAACGGTCGGCGGGCTGGCCGGAACGGATCCGGGGATCGCTGGGGGTGTAGTCGCGTGAACGCATGTCCACGGCGGATTCATCCGCTGGCCCCGCCAATCCGACGACGGCGAAATCGGCCAGGTTGCGTCCGTGCTGGCCCACGCGGTTGCGAAGGGCCCGCACGAGCGGGAACGCGTACGGCGCGTCGGTCACGAACACGGCCGGCCGGGGACCGGCGGTCGGGGGCGCATCCGGCGGCAGGTCGATCCAGGCCTCGTATCGGCGACCCGTGGCTGGATCGGGCAGCGGATGGACGAAGGTGCCGGGAAGGACGTAAGGCCCGGTGGCCTCGGGCAGCACGGGCGCGGCGATGGACCGGGCGGTCGGCATCAGCAGCGGGCCCAGCATCGCGGCGAGAGTTTGCCTGCGGTCGATCATGCGAGGGAGCTGGAGCAACGAAGGGTCGCGAGTGTCTCGCGCCACCGCGCCGCCCCGCGTCCTGGAAGCGGTTACGCACGTTACGCGCGATGCGCGCACCTGGCGAGCGCCGCGCCCGGGCGCGACTCAGTCGACCAGGATGTTCCGGTTCTTCAGCGTCAGATGGATCTTGTCGCCGACCGTGTCCTTGTTGAACGGCTTGACGATGTATCCGGTCGCGCCGAGTTGGGCGGCGCGGATGATGTCTTCCTTGCGGCCCTCGGCGGTGACCAGCAGCACCGGCACCTTGCGCAGCGGATCGGACTCCGGCTTGGCGCGCAGCGCCTCGAGCAGCTGGAAGCCGTTCATCACCGGCATGTTCACGTCGCTGAGCACGAAATGGATGGGCTCGCCGGACTCGGCCGAGAGCTCGAGCTGGCGCAGCGCGGCCTTGCCGTCCTCGGCTTCGAGGATCTTCTTGAAGCCGAGTTCGCGCAGCAGACCGGAAATGATGCGGCGCATGGTCGAAAAATCGTCGACCACCAGGAAACAGAACTCTTCGCGTTTGATCGTCGTGACCATGTGGAACCCCTTCAGGGGTGGAATCCTAGCGCGAGCCGGGTCTTGAGGGCGCCGGGGCTCGCTTCGGGGTCATGGCGCAGCGGGTAGCATCCCAGGATGACTTCGACAACGCCTGACCCCGTCGCCGCCCTGCTGCGCCACGCCGCCTCGACATGGATCGCGCCGCGTTTCCGCCATCTGGCGGACGACGAGGTGATGGAGAAGGCCCCCGGCGAGTGGGTCACGACCGTCGATCGCGACGTCGAAGCCTTCCTGACGCCCGAACTCCGCGCGCTGGTGCCCGGATCGCGCGTCGTCGGCGAGGAGCAATGCGCCGAGACGCCGGAACTGCTGGACCAGCTCGACGAGGGGGCCGTGTGGCTGGTCGATCCGCTGGACGGGACCTTCAACTTCATCTCCGGGAGGGAGCCGCTGTCGTCGATGGTGGCGCTGCTGGAGGATGGCGTCACCGTGGGCGCATGGATGCTGGATCCGATCTCGGGCGTGCTGCATCACGCCCGGCGCGGGCAGGGCGCCTGGCGGGAGTCCGAGCGGCTGCACGCCGCGTCGGGTCCGGGGCTGAAGCGGGCTGTCGTCAAGACGCGCTTCCTGCCGCAGGAACATCAGGATCGCGTCGCGACCTGGTCAGGCGTCGAGATCCTGTCCGGCCTCAACTGCGCCGGCGCCGAATACCCCGCTCTGGCCGAAGGCGCGTTCGACGCGACGCTGTACTGGCGCAAGCTCGCCTGGGACCATGCGCCGGGCACCCTCTTCATGACAGAAGCCGGAGGCTTCGCGGCGCGGCTGGACGGCACGCCGTATCGCGCGGGTGATCGGCAGCCGGGATTGCTCGTCGCCCGCAGTCCCGAGGTGTGGGAAGAGGCCGCGGCAGCCTGGAAGCCTGCATGACGCCAGGCGCGGCCGGAACGCCGATTGCCGCGTCTGCCGTCGATGACGGCTTCCCTCGATATCGCACGCCGGCTCGATCGGCTGCCCTGGTCGCGCTGGCACTGGCGCGTGGTGCTCGCGCTCGGCGTGGCATGGGTCCTGGACGGACTTGAAGTCACGCTGGTCGGCTCCGTCGGCGCCGTGCTGGAAAGACCTGACACCCTGGGCCTCAGCGCCGTCCAGGTGGGCTGGTCCGGGTCGCTGTATCTGGCGGGCGCCATCGTCGGTGCATTGATCTTCGGACGCATGTCCGACCGGCTTGGCCGCAAGAAATTGTTCCTCGCGACCCTCGCCATCTACGCCGTCGCCACGCTGGCGACGGCCTTCTCCACCGACTTCACCTTCTTTGCGCTGTGCCGCTTCGTCACCGGTCTCGGCATCGGCGGCGAGTACGCCGCGATCAACTCCGCGATCGACGAACTGGTGCCGGCCCGCGTGCGCGGCCGCGTGAACCTCGCGATCAACGGAAGTTTCTGGATCGGCGCCGCGCTGGGGGCCGCGTCCAGTCTCCTGCTGTTGCATCCGGACGTGCTGGGCCCTGTGCAAGGCTGGCGGGTGGGGTTCGGGATGGGCGCGCTGCTGGCGGTCGGCATGATGCTGGTACGTCGCCACGTTCCGGAGAGTCCCCGTTGGCTGCTGCGTCACGGCCGTGTCGAAGAGGCCTCCCGCATCATCGACGCCATCGAGGCAGAAGTCGTCGCCCAGCACGGACCGCTGCCGTCCGTCCCACCGGCAGCACAGAACGAGCATCGCCGCGCCGTGCCCACGATGCGCGAGGTGCTGCACGTGCTGCTGCGCCGCTACCGCGTGCGCAGCGGCGTCGCCATGTCGCTGATGCTGGCGCAGGCCTTCTTCTACAACGCGATCTTCTTCAGCTACGCGCTGGTGCTGACGCGCTTCTACGGCGTCGCCGACCACCGCGTGGCGCTCTACATCTTTCCCTTCGCGCTCGGGAACGTCCTGGGACCGCTGCTGCTGGGGCCCTTGTTCGACCGGGTCGGCCGCCGCCGCATGATCGCGCTGACCTATGGTCTGGCCGGCGTCGGCCTGGCGGCTACCGGCGTCGCCTTCCTCGCAGACGTGCTCGATGCGCGGTCGCAGGCGCTGTGCTGGTCGGCGGTGTTCTTCTTCGCGTCCGCGGCCGCCAGTTCCGCCTACCTGACGGTCAGCGAGATCTTCCCGCTGGAGATGCGCGCGATGGCGATCGCGATCTTCTACGCGGTCGGCACGGGCGCGGGCGGCTTCGCGGCGCCGTTGCTGTTCGGGTGGCTGGTGGAGAGCGGAGACCGCGGCAACGTGGCGATCGGCTATGGCATCGGTGCGGTGCTCGTGATCGTGGCGGGCCTGCTGGCGCTGCGCTTCGGCGTCGACGCTGAGCGCAGACCGCTGGAGGACGTCGCGCCCTCGATGCACGACGCGGACTAGCGCCGCCTCATCGCTTGCCGAACCACCGCCGCGCGCGGCGCTTCCAGTCCAGCCATTGCCGGTGTCTCGAGCGGTCGATGCGCTTCACGTCGATCAGCGTGACGTCGCCGCAGGCGGACATCGTGTGCAGGCCGCTGGCGAAGTCGCGGTGGGCGAGGTCGCCGGTGAAGGTCGCCGGCAGCGCCTGGACCTCGACGGCCTCCGGCGTCAGGCGGCTGAAGCGCACCCAGCGCGTCGCGCCGCCGTAGCCGTTGCGGCTGTCCTGCACTGGCAACGTCACGAGACCGTCCGCGCCGACGAAGGGCGTACCTGCGGGTCGCGCGCCGTCGTGCGCGGACCTCACCGGATTCGTGCGATGCGGTGTCCAGGGACCCTGCAGCGACTCGGCGTGGGCGACATGCAACTCGCGCTGGTCGCGCTTGTCCGGGCCGATGACCGCATAGAACATCCACCACATCCCATCGTGCCGCACCAGCGAGGCGTCGACCGCGCGCACGCCCGGAAGCAGCGCGCAGACCCGCTCCCACCGTTCCCAGCGCTCGGCGCCGTCGACGGCGCGGTAGAGCGCGACTTCCTCGGCCTGGCTCGATTCGGGGACCATCCACACCTGTCCTTCGTGCTCGAAGACGAAGGGGTAGGACAGATGGAAAGGCGTCTGCAGCACCGGCCTGGGCGCGCTCCAGGCGCCGTCGCTGAGGTTCAGCGTGAGGCGCTGCAGATCGGCCCGCTTGGTGCGGTAGTCGAAGTTCTCGACGAAGACATGCAAGGCGTCGCCGTCGCGCAAGGCGAAGGGATCGGCGTAGTAACGCCAGTCACCGGCCTCGGGCATCCAGACGATGCGGTCCCGCAGTTCGAGCAGCCGCTCGGGGCTGAGCAGATCGATGCGCTCGGGAACGACGCCGACGGTCCAGAAGTCCGACTTCGGTCGCTTGACCATGGACATCAACCCCGGACGTCTTCCACGCTCAGGCCGGCCAGGTCGTGCTCGCGCGCGCCCTGGCGCGTCAGCACGTCCTGGTAGAGGCCCAGCGTGGCGCGCACGGCGCTGGAGCGGTCGTAGCGCTGCATGTCGTAGTCGACCGGACGCCGGTTGTCGCGCTGCCGTTGCGCGAGCGCGGCGGCGACCGCCTGGCCCATGGCGGTCGCGTCATCGATCGGCACGATGGTCGATTGAGCCGGGTCCAGCATCTCGCGCGCGCCCAGCGTGGCGGTCGCGACGATCGGCAGGCGGGCACGCATGGCTTCGAGGATGGCCAGCGGGAACTGCTCCTCGCGCGACGAGGAGACGTACAGGTCCATCTCGCCGAGCAGTTCGTCCACATTCCATCGGAAGCCGAGCAGGTGGATGCGTTTGTCGTCGCCGCGCAGCGCCTCCAGTTCGGCGCGCTGCGGGCCTTCGCCGATCAGGACGAGATGGGCGGTCGACGGGGCGTGCTGCTGGAAGGCCTGGATCAGGGTGTGCATGCCCTTGGCCGCGTGCAGCCGGCCGACGCAGCCGATCACCGGCGCGGCGTGGGGGATGCCGAGCTCCATGCGCAAGGAACCCGACGGCGCCTTCGCGGCGCAGGAGCCGGGGCTGCGTTCCGGGGCCCAGTTGTAGATGACGCGATGCATGCCGCCGAATTCCTTCAGGTGATCGACCTGCGCCGAGTTGACGCACACCAGCGCGTCCATCCGCGCATGGTGATGCGTCTTGTACCCGACATGCAGCGTGCCCACCCGCGCGCTCTGCTTGGCCGCCGCCACCGCCTTGCAGGCGGGGCCCAGGTGACCATGGACGACGTCCGCGCCCAGCTTCGCGGCCAGGCGGCGCACGCGCGCGCCTCGCAGCAGCGGCAGGCGCAGGCCGTGGTAGCTCACGCGCTGGTCCAGCGCATGGCGGACAGCCGATCCCGCCGGCCCGATCACGTGGACCGTGTGGCCCAGCGCCGCCTGGGCGTTGGCCAGGTCGACGCAATGATGCTCGCCACCGGCGATGCGAGACGAGAAGACCACATGGACGATGGAAAGTGCGCGCATGACGTCGAATCGGCAAAAAGGATAAATAACGTCCGGAGTCTATTTCTTAACATTCAGCAATAGAGCGGGATTTCCCCCGAGATCGTGGGATGTACGGTGCGTCAATAGCAAAGGTGTGCGCAATTCCATGCGCGGTGTTGACGCTGCACGAACAGTCGGGGCGAAGGTGGGGCGAGCCACGCGCTCAGTTGGGGCGTGGGGATGTCCAGGTCGATGAAACCTGACGTAACCAAACCGGCAATGCCGGGGGGCGTGGCCGGCGGCGCGACGAAGCGCTGTTTCCCTGGGATGAACTGCAGGGCGTGACCACCTGCATGCAGGGTCATTGAAGTTAAGCTAGCGCGCCTTTTTGCGGGTTTCGCACGAAGGACACATCTTTACGCCACCTGCCACGTTCCCCCGGAGCCCGCTTCATGCTGCGTCTGTCGCTGATCGCCCTTGTCGTTGCATCCCTGCTTGCCGGTTGCGGCAAGTCCTCTCCCGACAAGAAGGCGTCGCCTGCGGCCGAGGCAGCCAGCGCGCCCAGCCTGCTGGTGGCCAACGAGGACGTCCAGACCCTGGGCGTGAGCGCCTATGCCAGCGGCCCGGTGATCACCGGTTCCATCCAGCCGGAGCGCCGCGCCGACCTGCGCGCCGAACTGCAGGCCATCGTGCTGCAGGTCTACAAGGAGAACGGCGAGCGCGTGAAGCGCGGCGACCTGCTGGTGCGCCTGGACGACACGGCCATCCGTGACACGGTCCAGTCCGCCGACGAGTCCGCCCGCGCGTCCTCGCAGAGCTTCGAGCAGGCCGAGCGCCAATACCAGCGTCTGAAGACCTTGCAGGCGCAGGGCATGAGTTCCATCCAGGCGATGGAAGACGCCGAGATCCGACGCAACAACGCGCAGAGCGACCTGGTCGCCGCCCGCGCCCGCGTGGCCACGGCGCGCCAGCAACAGCAGCGTACCGAGGTGCGCGCGCCGTTCGACGGCGTCGTCAGCGACCGCAAGGTCTCGCCGGGCGACTCCGCGCAGATCGGCAAGGAACTGATCAAGGTGATGGACCCGGCGTCCATGCGTTTCGAAGGTCTGGTCTCCGCCGACCGCATGTCCGAGCTCAAGCTCGCGCAGACGGTCTACTTCCGCGTCAACGGCTACCCGCAGGTCGACTTCCAGGGCAAGGTGCGCCGCATCGCGCAGGCCGCCAACGCCAACACGCGCCAGGTCGAGGTGCTGGTCGACTTCGCCGGCGCGCAGCAGCCCGGCGTGGCCGGCCTCTACGCCGAAGGGCGCGTGCAGACCAACAGCGTCTCGGCGTTGATGGTCGCGGACAGCGCGCTGGTGCGGGAGGGCGACAAGTCCTTCGTCTGGCGGCTGGACGGTGGCAAGGTCGCGAAGACCTCCGTGAACCTGGGGGCCCGGGATGACCGGCAGGGCCTGTATGTGGTGACCGGCGGGATCAAGCAGGGCGATCGCATCCTGCGCAGCCCGACCAGCACGCTGATCGACGGTCAACGCGTCGAGTTGAGCAAGACCGCGGTCTCCGCCGCAGGGACCACCAGCCCGGCGACCGGCTTGACCAACCCCAGCGGCGCGCCCGCGGCAGGGTCGACGACGTCGGGCTCGACCGCCGCGCCGCTGCCGGTGCTGCCGGTGGCTTCGGCCGCGTCGGCCCAGTGATGCGCACAGGAGCCTGAACCATGTTCCTTTCCAATTTCTCGGTCAAGAAGCCGATCGCGATGATCGTGATCATCATCGGCTTGATGGCCCTGGGCCTGCTGGCCCTGTCCAAGCTGCGCGTCAACGAGCGCCCCGACGTCGACCTGCCGCTGCTGGTGGTCAGCATCAGTTATCCGGGCGCGTCGCCGGAGACCTCCGAGCGCGAGATCGTCAACCGCATCGAGAAGTCGCTGCAGAGCATCTCCGGCGTGAACGAGGTCCGCTCGACCTCCGGCGAGGGTTCGGCCCAGCTGCTGCTGTTCTTCAACTTCGACAAGAACATGATCGAGGCGGCCGACGAGGTCCGCAACGCGATCGCCGCGGTCCGCCACAAGCTGCCGACCGAGATGCGCGAGCCCGTGCTGCAGCGCGTCGATCCGTCGGCGCAGCCGATCATGCAGCTGGCGCTCTCGTCCAGCACGCAGTCGCATGCCGAGATCTCGCGGATGGCGGAGGACCAGTTCGCCGACCGTTTCCGTGCCATCCCCGGTGCGGCGACGGTGACCGTGAACGGCTCGCTCAAGCGTGAGCTGTCGGTGTTGCTGAACGCGCAGAAGCTGCGCGAGTTCAACGTCTCGGTGACCGAGGTCGTCAACGCGCTGCGCATGCAGAACACGACGGCGCCGGTGGGCAAGGTCCGCGGGCAGCTGGAAGACCAGAGCATCCGGCTGCTGGGCCGCATCGAGTCGCCGGCCGATTTCAACCAGATCGTCGTGAAACGCTCGGGCAGCGAGCTCATCCGCCTGGGCCAGGTGGCTACGGTGCAGGACGGCTTCGCGGAGCAGACCGGCCTGTCGGTGCGCAACGGCCATCCGAACGTCGGCATCATGGTGACGCGCTCGCGCGACGCCTCGACGGTGAGCGTGGCCAAGGAAGTCCGCAAGCTGGTCGAGGAGATCGACAAGACGCTGCCCAAGGGCACCAAGCTCGAGGTCGTGCAGGACGGCGGGCAGGACGCGCAGGACAGCCTGAACAACGTGATCCACGCGCTGGTGTTCGGCGCGGGCCTGACCATCTTCGTCGTCTACGTGTTCCTGAACTCCTGGCGCTCGACGATGATCACGGCGCTGTCGCTGCCGACCTCGGTGATCGCGGCCTTCATCGCCGTCTGGCTGTGCGGCTTCACGCTGAACTTCATGAGCCTGCTGGGCCTGTCGCTGGCGATCGGGGTGCTGATCGACGACGCGATCGTGGTGCGCGAGAACATCGTGCGCCACATGGAGCGCGGCGCCGACCGCCGCACCGCCGCGCTGAAGGGCACGGCCGAGATCGGCCTGGCCGTCGCGGCGACGACCTTCTCCATCGTGGCCGTGTTCATCCCGGTGGCCTTCATGCCGGGCGTGTCGGGCGAGTGGTTCCGGCCCTTCGGGCTGACGGTGGTCGCCTCCGTGCTGGTCTCGCTTTTCATCTCGTTCACGCTGGACCCGATGCTGTCGGCGTTCTGGGGCGACCCTCCGGGACACCATGAGGCGCCCAAGACCGGCATCTCGAAGAAGCTGCAGGGCTTCAATGAATGGTTCGACCGGCAGGCCGACGGCTATGGCCACGTGATCGCGTGGGCGCTGCACCACCGCCGGTGGATGGCCGTGTTCGCGGTGCTGAGCTTCGCGCTGGCGATCTTCCTGCAGGGCACGCTGGGCGGCACGAGTTTCCTGCCGGCTTCGGACTCCGGGACCATCGCGATCGAGGTCCGCACGCCGGCCTCGTCCAGCCTGGAGTACGCGCGGCTGAAGATGGGCGCCGCGTCCGCGCTGGCGCGTGAGATCCCCGAGACCGTGGCCACCAACGAGAGCGTCAACGCCAGCGGCGGCCGTGTCTACGTGGACCTGGGCAAGAGCACCAAGCGCAAGCGCAGCGCGGCGGAGATCGCGGCCGACCTGCGCACGCGCGTGTCGCGGCTGGTGGGGGCGGAGTACGTGGTGCTCGACGACCTGAACAACGGCGCGCAGAAGCCGGTGCAGATCCGGTTCTCGGGCGCGGACTCGCGCAAGCTGATGGAGATCACCACCGACTACATGGAGAAGCTGCGCCGCGTGCCGGGCGCGGTGGACGTGGGCCTGTCGGAGCAGGATCCGCAGAACGAGCTGCAGATCGAGCTCAACCGCGGCCTGGCCAACACGCTGGGGATCTCGGTCGGCGACGCGGCGAACTCGCTGCGCGTGGCCTTCGCCGGCGTGGAGGTCGGCGACTGGATCGACCCGAGCAGCGAGACGCGTGATGTGGCGGTGCGGCTGGCGCCGGAGGACCGGGTGGACGCTAGCAACATCGAGCGCCTGCCGATCGCGGTGACCGGTGCCGGCGTGATGGTGCCGCTGGAGCAGATCGCGACGGTGACCATGGGCAAGGGCCCGGCCAAGATCCAGCACGCGGACGGCAAGCGGATGATCGCGGTGTCGGCCAACGCGCACGGCCGCTCGCCCGGCGAGGTCACCAGCGACGCGCTGAAGCTGGCCAAGGCCATCAACTTCCCGCCGGGGTACGGCATCGAACTGGCCGGCGCGGCGAAGGACCAGCAGGAGGTGTTCAGCGCGATGGGCATCGCGCTGGTCTCGGGCATCGGCCTGATGTACCTCATCCTGGTCATGCAGTTCGGCAGCTTCACGGCGCCGATGGGCGTGATGCTGTCGTTGCCGCTCTCGCTGATCGGCGTGGTGGTGGCCTTGCTGCTGACCAAGGGCACGCTGAACCTGATGAGCTTCATCGGCATCATCATGCTGGCCGGCCTGGTGGCGAAGAACGCGATCCTGCTGCTGGACGCCGCGCGCCAGGAGGAGGCGGCGGGCGTGCCGCGCGAGGAGGCGCTGATGCACGCGGGCCGCAAGCGCTTCCGGCCCATCCTGATGACGACCTTCGCGCTGATCGCCGGCATGCTGCCGGTGGCGGTGGGCATCGGCGAGGGCGGCGAGTTCTACCGCCCGATGGCGGTGGCGATCATCGGCGGCACGATCACGTCGACCTTCCTGACGCTGCTGATGGTGCCGAGCTTCTACGACAGCATCGAGATGTTCCGCGACAAGCAGCGCGCCCGCGTGGCGAAGGCGGGCGACGGCTGGGGCAAGGTGGGCGCGATGGCGATCAACCGGCTCGTCGAGCTGGCGGTGATCGTCGGTTTCCTCACCGGGCTGATCTTCGTGTGGTGGCTGATCGCCGGCCTGATCAACCGGGGCCGCCCGGTCGCGCACCACGAGGCCGTGCTGGGTGCGGGGGACGATTGATCAAACGCGACGCGCCCGACGCCACCACGGCGCGCCCGTCTTGAGGGACGTGGCCTCGCCGGACGGGTCGTACGCTCGCGCGGCGGGCGCGGACAGCTCGATCTCCGTCCCCCTGCCGACGTGGGACGTTAGCCGATAGGCGACACCGGCCAGCTCGGCGCGTTCGCGCATGCCCGACAGGCCCCAGTGGCCCGCCCGTCCGCCGCGTTCCTGCACGTCGTCGGGCACGCCGACGCCGTCATCGCGGATGAAGAGTGCGAAGCGCGCGGCCTCGTAGTGGAGCGTGACTTCGATCTGCCCGGCCTGCGCGTGCTGGAACGCGTTGAAGATCGCCTCGCGCGAGATCAGGCAGATCGAGGCCGACAGCGTCGGCACCAGCGGACGCGGCCTGCCCTCGACGGACAGCGCGAAGGCGGCGCCATGCGTGTGCGAGAGTTCGCGCCCGAGCGCCTCCAGCGTGTGCTCGAGCAGGTTGGCATCGGGCGGCGGCAGGCGCAGGTCGGTGACGCGATCGCGGCCCTCGACGAGCAGCGCATCCGCGTCGGTCAGCACGCGTTCCATCGCCGCGCGCTCCGTGCCGGGCAGCCGGCGCGCGATGGCTTCAAAGCGCAGGATCAACCCGTACACGCCCTGCAGCAGCGTGTCGTGCAGGTCCCGGGCGATGCGCTCGCGCTCCTGCACGCGGGCGGCGAGACGCTCCTGCTCGTGCAGGCGACGCTGTCGCGCGCGCAGCGCGGCCAGCGCGCCCAGCGTCGCCAGGCCCACCAGCACGGCGGCCGCGCGGAACCACGCGCTCTGGGTCAGGGTCGGCGCGATCTCGAAGTGCAGCGTCGCGGGCGTGGCGCTCCATGGCCCGCCGTCCTGGGACGCCTCCACGTGGAAGTCGTACTCGCCCGGACCGAGGTTGGTGTAGAACGCCCGGCGCCGCGTGCCTGCGTCCTGCCAGCCGCGATCCTGTCCGATCAGCCGGTACCGGAATCGCGTGCGCTCCGGCTGGGCGAGGCTGATCGCCGTGTAGGTGATCTCCAGGTCCCGCGTGCCGGGGGACAGGTGTTGCCGGCCGTTGTCGCCGAGTCCGTCTCCATTGGCGCTGGCGCCGCCCGTTCCACGGACTCCACCGACCGGCGTGGTCTCGCCACGCACGAAGAGACCTTGCACCTCGACGGGCGGCGGCACAGGTTCTCCCTTGGGCAAGCGCGTCGGATCGATGCGCACCAGGCCGTTGCTGAGCGAGAACCAGAGGACGCCGTCCGGCGTGCGCGCGGCCGTGCGCAACGGCCAGGACTGCTCGGCGCGACCGGAGAGGCCGTCGATCAGATCGAAGCGCCGCCCTGAGGGACGTGACGTGTCGGCGCCGGCAGGAAGCAACGCGCGTCGGACCTCGTCGGCGGTCAGCCGGGTGATCCCGTTGGCGCCGTTCAGCCACAGCTCGCCGTCGGGCGTCTCGACGATCCCGGACACACCGTCCAGCGCGTCGGGGTCGGCCAGCCGCAGCGTCGGCAGACCGGGCGCGGACACGAGCTGAACGCCGCGTTCGCCGCCGACCCACAGATGGTCGCCCTTGGGCGCGATGACCTTGATCGAACCGATCTTGAGGCCGTCGGCGGGCGTCAGTGCGAGGGTCTTCCCGCCCTCGCGGCGGAACAGCGAGCCGTCGCCATAGCCGACCCAGATCCGGTCCCGCGCATCCCGGGCGATCGCATTGGGCCCCTTGCGCGGAAAGCCCTCGGCGCCGAAAAGTCGGATGACCTGGCCGTCGGCATAACGCATCAGGCCATAGCGATTGCCGCAGAACCAGATCGCGCCGTCGGCGTCCTCCGTGACCTCGAAGACCGCGGCCATCCATGGTTGACCATCGGGTGTGGGCAGCGGGACGAAGCGGCCCCCTTCCTGTCGCCACAAGCCCGTGCGTCCTCCGGCCCAAAGCTGTCCGCGACTGTCGACCAGCACGCTGGTGAAAGTCTCCATCCGCGGGTCGACCGGGAGTTGCTCGAACGTCGCGCTTCCCGATGCGCGGCGCTGCAGCGTGTTGCCGGACGCGATCCAGAGATTGCCGCGGTCGTCGGTCGACATGGCGATGCTGGCGCTTCGGGACGCCAGATCGACACGGTCGACGCCGGCCCCGCGGAAGCGGTCCAGCCCGCCGTTGGTGCCGACCCAGATCGCGCCGTCGCGGTCCTGGAAGATGCGCATCACGAGTTCGCCGGACAGTCCTTTGTCGATGCCGAGAAACTGACGGCTGGCGGCCGCTGCCGCCGGCGTTCCGGAGACGTCCATGCGGTTGATGCCGTCCAGCGCGCCGTACCAGAGCAGGCCCTGCCGGTCGAAGGTCGGCATGAAGAAGCTCTTCGGCACCCCATAGGTCGGTTCGGCCGCGGAAGCGGCGGGTTCGCCGGGGACGGGCAGTGGACCGAAGCCGCGGGTGGCGGGGGACATGTCGTTGGCCCACGCACGACCGTCGGTGGCGATGACGAGCTGGGAAAGGCCGAGCGCGGGCTGCCCGGTAGCGACGAAACGCGCGCTCGCGGCGGTCTTGATGAACACGGTGCGGTCGGTGACGGCCCAGACGTTGCCGCGATCGTCGACGTCGACCTTCATCGTCAGCGGGGTGCGTCCGGTGCCGTCGTCGTAACCGGACTCCGGGCCGATCGCCGTCCACCGATCGCCTTCGCGCTTGAGCAGGGATCGACCGGTGGCGGTCCACAGCGTGCCGTCGGGTTGCCGGGCGAAGGCGCGGGTCGAGGTCGCGAAATGTCCGCCCGCAGGATCGAGGTGAAGGACGCGGCCCTGGCGGACCAACGCGGTGCCTCCGTCGAGCAGGCCGACCCACAACGCGTTGTCCTTCGTCGCGAAAAGCGACAGCACCTGCCGACTCGGCAGCGGCTGGCCGGCGATCGCATCGAAACGCTCGAAGCGCACGCCATCGAATCGGAAGAGTCCCGCGCCGGTGCCCAGCCAGAGGTAGCCGTCGGTGGTCTGCGCGATGGCCATCACCGGGCCCGGCATGCCGTCCTTCAGCGTCCAGGTCGTGTGCTGCAGATGTGCGAGCGGCTGCTCGGACGGTGTCGACGACTGCGCGTGAGCGGTCGGCGGCAGCAACACCGTCAACGCCATCAGTGTCGAACGGGCGGCGAGGGCGAGGAGGTGCGGACGGATCGGGGGCGAAAAGGACGTCGGAAGCGGCATCGAAGAGGGGCGGACGCGGAAGCGATGGGATTGTGCCTGTGGGCAGGGGTGCCGAAGTTCTCACGCTCGTCGATGCCGCTGCGCGAACTCGACTTGCGCCCAGAGCACTGGGGGGGGCTGTCCAACCTTGAAAGCAACCCGATGATTTTCGTTTTTGATGAATTGCTGCGACGTGCAGCAGGCCCCATCGTGCGTATGGTCCTGGCGGCCTGCGCGCTGACCGGCGTCGCGGCGTGTGATGGCAGCGAGGACGCTGCTCCCACGGAGAGCGCGGCCTCACCGGCTATCGCCGCCGCCGGTGAAGCGACGCAGTTGCCTGCGCAAGCTTCCGAACCTCTTGCGGACAACGTCGACGCGACCCACACGGCTCAACGGGCGTGGCCTTGGAGAGGCGCGGCGGAGATGGCCACGTGGCGGATCAAAGGTGCGCCCTGATCAACGGCCGCGGCCTGCGACTGCACTTATTGGCAGTTCGAAGATCCGCTCAACGAACCCAACACGACCCCAGCAAGACTTGAGTAGCTCTTAGCAATCCAGGAGCAATGCGATGTATTCGGTTCATGAAAACGCGCCGCGGCTAGCGGCACTGCGTACCGTGCAAGCGGCCGTGTCCATCCTTCTTTTGGCCGGCGTAGCGGCTTGTGGCGGTGGGGGCAGCGACGTCGCTTCAACGCCGATCTCCATTACTCCGCCACCTATTGACGCTGGCCTGCCGACGAATCCAGCAACTCCGACGGCTCCTGCATCAGACCCGGCCTCGACACCGACACCGACACCAGTTCCGACTCACACGATCGTCGGAAACGTGATCGGCCTGGATGCTGGCAATGTGCTGGTGCTCCGGCAGAACGGTGGCGACGATCTGAGCGTCAAGGCCAACGGTGCGTTCTCCTTTGCAGCGCCTGTCGCTGATGGCACCACGTTCTCCGTGACCGTGAAGGACCAACCGCTGTGGCAGAACTGTGCGATCTCCAATGCCAGAGGCACTGCAACGGCGGTGGCAAGCAACGTGACGGTGATGTGCGTCGCGGCGCAGGCTGAGGTCACGACGTTGGCTGGCTCCAGTGCAGCAGGATCGGCTAATGGCAATGGTTCAAATGCAACGTTCAAATACCCCACTGGGGTTGCAGTAGATGGGGGTGGAAACGTCTACGTTTCCGATACGTACAACAACTTGATCCGGAAGATATCGCCGTTGGGTGACGTCACGACGCTGGCTGGCTCTGGCGTGGGAGGATCGAACAATGGCAACGGCGGAGGAGCGACGTTCCACTATCCCTACGGCGTAGCTGTGGGCAGCGGTGGAAATCTCTACGTCTCGGATGCGTTCAATAATCTGATTCGAAAGATTTCCCCAGCGGGTGAGGTGACGACGCTCGCCGGCTCAGGGGCTGATGGCGCTGAAAATGGCAAAGCAGTCAATGCCTCGTTTTCGACGCCAAAGGGCATCGCAGTGGACAGAGCAGGGAACGTTTATGTCGCAGACTCGACTGGGGATGTGATGCGCAAGATCACGCCGGGGGGCGAAGTTTCCACTCTGGCGGGTTCCGCGTCGTTTGGGTTCGCAAACGGAAATGGCCTCAATGCATCTTTTTCCCAGCCAAATGGTGCGGCAGTTGACGGTGACGGGAACGTCTACGTGGCGGACTCGAACAACGGACTGATCCGCAAGATCAACGGAGTCGGCGATGTCACGACGTTGGCAGGCTCCGGCGCAAGAGCTTCCATCGATGGCAGCGGTGCCAATGCATCATTCAACGGGCCAATTGGCGTGGCCGTGGACAGCGGCGGTAATGTCTACGTGGCTGACATTCACGGAAACCAGATTCGCAGGATCTCGCCCACAGGGGACGTAAGAACCCTCGCGGGATCCGGCGCGCAGGGCGCAGCCAGCGCTATCGGTCCTGCTGCAACTTTCAATCGACCCTTCGGCATCGCGGTCGACCGCCAGGGGAACGTCTACGTCGCAGATTCGGGCAACAACCTGATCCGCAAGATCAGCCCAGTGCGCACACCATAAGTCGAACTTCGACGTTTGCTTAGATGACGCGGCCCGGATTAAGCAGGCCCCTTGGATCCAACGCCTGCTTGATCTGCCGCATCAGCTGCATCGCCACCGGGCTCTTGCGCTGCGCGAGTTCCTCGCGCTTGAGCTGCCCGATGCCGTGCTCGGCGGAGATGGACCCGCCGTGCGCCGCCACCTGGTCGTAGACGACCTCGTTGACTTCGGTCTCGTGCTCGCGAAGGAAGTCCGCGGCGGCGACGCCTTCCGGCGCCTGGAGGTTGTAGTGCAGGTTGCCGTCGCCCAGATGGCCGAAGTCCACCAGCCGCGAGCCCGGGAAACGCTCCGCCAGCAACGCGTCGCAGCGTTCGACGAACGCCGGGATGCGCGACACCGGCAGCGCGATGTCGTGCTTGATGTTCAGGCCTTCCTCGCTCTGCGCCAGCGGGATGGACTCGCGCAGGTGCCACATCGCCTGGCTCTGCGACAGGCTCTCCGCCACCGCCGCGTCGTCGATCGCGCCGCGCTCCAGCGCTTCCTCGAGCAGGCCTTCGAACTGCGTGCGGGCGTGGTCCTCACCCTCGCTGTCCGACAGCTCCAACAGCACCGTCCACGGCCGCGGGCCGAGCGGCTGCGGCAACTGCGGGAAGTGCTTGCGGACCAGCGCCAGCGACAGCGCGTTCATGACCTCGAAGCCGGTCAGCGCGGCGCCGCAGCGCGACCGCGCCAGGTCCAGCAGCGCCACCGCTTCGCCCAGCGTGTCGCAGGCGGCCAGCGCCGTCATCCGCGCGCGCGGCAGCGGATGCAGCTTCAACGTCGCCGCGGTGATCACGCCCAGCGTGCCCTCCGAGCCGATGAACAGGTCGCGCAGGTCGTAGCCGGTGTTGTCCTTGCGCAGGCCGGACAGCCCGTCCCAGACGGTGCCGTCCGCGGTCACCACCTCCAGGCCGAGGCAGAGTTCGCGGGCGTTGCCGTAGCGCAGCACCTGCGTGCCGCCGGCGTTCGTCGCCAGATTGCCGCCGATGGTGCAGCTCCCTTCGGCCGCGAGGCTCAGCGGGAACAGCCATCCCGCCTCGCGCGCCGCCTGCTGCACGTTCTGCAGCACGCAGCCGGCTTCGACGGTCATCGTCAGGTTGGAAGGATCGATGTGGCGGACTCGGTTCAACCGCTGCAGGCTCAGCAGCAGCTGGGTGCCCGAGTCGTCGGGAACGCCGCCTCCGACGAGCCCGGTGTTGCCACCCTGCGGCACCAGCGGCACGCCGTGCTCGCGAGCGAGCGCCACCACCGCGGCGACCTGCGCCGTATCGGCCGGCCGGACCACGGCCAGTGCACGTCCGATGTAGCGCTTGCGCCAGTCGCGCTCGAAGCCGGACAGGTCGTGCTCGGCAGGCAGCAGGACATGCGCATTGCCCAGCGCCGCGCGCAGGGCGGCGATCAGGGCGGTAGTCATCGTGCGTCCTTCGTCGACCTGTCGTCGGCCAGTCTGGCCTCGGCCAGCCGCTGCCGGATCTGCGCGGCGCAGGCGACGAAGATGGCCACCGACAGCACCACCTCGACCCACGCGAGCGCCATGCCGACGCCGCCTTCGGACGTGCCGCGGACCAGGCCCTCGGTCACGTAGAGCCAGATCATCAGGCTCAGCCAGCGGTAGGTGTACATGCGGTAGCGCCACAGGCCGGGCAGCGGCAGCAGCAGCGGCAGCGCCTTGATCGCGAGCGTGCCGCGTCCCGTCGGTGCCAGCCAGAGCTCCCAGGCCAGGCACACCAGCGCCAGCGCCAGCGTGGCGAAGAAGGCGAGCTGCCGGCTGCCGCGTTCCCGCGCGGTGGGCGCCGAACGCGAGGTCGGGGCGGCCGGGGAGGTCGCTCCGGACCTTGTCGAAGGGGCGGCATCGAGGCTTGACATGGCTGGCATCATAGCCAGCATGATCAGTGAAGTTCAGGCGCAGACGCAGAGCTGGCGCGAGGGAATCCGGGAGCTCGGACGCGAGCTGTTGACGTGGCCGTACGCGCGCACGCTGCGCCTGTTCGTGCAGCGTTTTCGCGAGGAGCGGCTGGGCCTCACTGCCGGCAGCCTGACCTTCACGACGCTGATCTCGCTGGTGCCGCTGCTGACCGTCGCGCTGGCGCTGTTCACCGCGTTCCCGATGTTCTCCAGCTTCCAGTCCGCGCTGGAGAAGTACTTCCTCAAGTCGCTGATCCCCGACACCATCGCGCGCCCCGTGCTGATGTCGCTGACGCAGTTCGCGGCCAAGGCGAACCGCCTCGGCGTCGTCGGCCTGATCGTGCTGGCCGTGACCGCGCTGTCGCTGATGCTGACGATCGACCGCACGCTCAACCAGATCTGGCGCGTGCAGCGGCCGCGGCCCATCGCGCAGCGCGTGCTCGTGTACTGGGCCGCGCTGACGCTGGGCCCGCTGCTGCTGGGCGGCAGCCTGACGGTCACCAGCCTGCTGGTCTCGGCCGGCCGGGACCTCGTCGACAACCTGCCGCGCGGTCTGGTCGTGCTGCTCAACAGCGTGGATCTGCTCGTGCTCTGGGCCGCGATCGCGGGGCTCTTCCATTACGTGCCCAACACCGACGTGCGCTGGCGCCACGCCCTGACGGGCGCGGCCTTCGTCGCCGTGGCCTTCCACCTGGCCAAGCTCGCACTGGCCTGGTACGTGAAACAGGTGCCGACCTACTCGACGCTCTACGGCGCCTTCGCGGCGGTCCCGATCTTCCTGATCTGGATCTACGTCGGCTGGTCGATCGTGCTGCTGGGCGCGATCCTGGCGGCGAACGCGCCGGCCCTGGCCGGCGGCGTCAGCGTGCGCGGCAACAAGCCGGGCATGCAGATGGCGCTGGCGCTGGACGTGATCCGCGAACTCGACGCGGCGCGCGCCGGCGGCGAGTCGGGGCTGTCCATGCTCGGCATGTCGCAGCGGATGTCGGTCGACCCGCTGCAGCTGGAGCCCGTGATCCAGCACCTGCAGAAGCTGGACTGGATCGGACGCCTGGAAGAGGAGGGCGCTCAGCGTCTGGTGCTGCTCTGCGAACCGTCCTCGACGATCGCCGAGCCGCTCATCCGCACGCTGCTGGCGGACCGCCAGCCGGGACTGGCGGAACTCTGGGAGAAGGCCGGCTGGGAACAGACGACCGTGGGCGTGCTGATCGGGCGCACGGCCCCCGCCTCGCTCGCCGAGCCCGCTGAAGGCGCGATGGCGCTGACGCCCGTGGCGTCCTCGAGTGCGATGTCGGCCTCGGCCGCTACCTTAGCCAGGTGACGGCCACGCCGCCGATCACGGCCAGCAGCGCCACCACGGAATAGATCGCCCGCCGGTACGGCGGCTTGGGCCGCGTCGCGCCGGTCGGTTTCATGCCGTACTTGGGCGTCGCGCCGAGCGGCAGCGCCGCCTTGTCGATCAAGGGGGTCGAGCGGTGCTCGCGGGCCCGCTGTTCAGCCACGCGCAGGCGCGCGGATCCATCCAGCAACTGGAGCTGCTTCGCCTGGGTTTCGGTGTCGATCGTGGCCGGTTGGGTCGGGGTGGGGATGTGGGGGTGCTTGTCTGAAAACGAGCGTTGCTGCATGTGGACTGCCTTGACTGCAATACGCTCCCTCGCCTCCGCGAAGCGACCGATTGTCACGACCTCGACGCGTGGGTCAAGTAACAGGAGGTAGGAGCGAACGAGGGGAAAACCGGATGCTACGCGTGCAGCACCACGAGCAGCGCCGTCGCCGCCTTCTTCGACAGGTTGCGGATCGCGTGCGCGCCGTCGACGGCATAGCGCGCGGTCTCGCCGGTCTTGACCATTTGCCGGCTCCCTCCGGCGGTCACTTCAAGCTCGCCGCCGAGCACGCTCAGGTGCTCGCGCGAGCCGGGCTCATGCGCCGCGGACTCCAGTGCGCCGCCCGGCTGCACGGTCAGCTCGTACCACTCGAAATTGCCGGCCAGATCGATGGGGCCGAGGATACGCAGCCGGCACAGGCCGTCCGGGCTCGACAGCCCCGGCGTGCCGTGCGACGCGACGACCTCGATCGGCGGCGCGGCGGGTCTTTCGCCGCCCAGCAGCTCCGACAACTCCACCCGCAGCGCATTGGCCAGCCGCCACACCACGGCCACCGTGGGATTGGCCTGGTTGCGCTCGATCTGCGAGAGCATGGACTTGGACACGCCCGCTCTTCGCGAGAGTTCGTCCAGCGACAGGCCCTGCGATTGCCGCAAGGTCTGCAGCGTCGCGCCGACTCTGGGCGGCTCGAGTTTCTCTGAGGGACTGGCGGACATCGGTGGCGACAAGGGTTCGGAGAAAACGTTGAGTTCAGGTAGCGTGCCGGGGAGCGCCGACGCCTTGACCGGCTGCGGCACTTCCTTGATACTGCACGGCTGTTCGATATAACGAACACGTTCGATTTAACGGATTGTGCCGCAGGAGCACCGCATGACCAACATCGTCCCCCCCTCCATCGCTGCGTCCACGGCGCCGTCCACCGACGACTTCTATCGCCACCTGCAGAACGAACTGCAAGGCATTCGCGACGCCGGCCTCTACAAGAGCGAACGCATCATCACGGGCCCGCAGGGCGCGATCGTGACGACGAACGACGGTCGCGAGGTGCTCAACCTGTGCGCCAACAACTACCTGGGCCTGTCCTCGCACCCGAAGGTCGTGGAAGCCGCCCATGAGGCGCTGCGCACGCACGGCTACGGCCTGTCGTCGGTGCGCTTCATCTGCGGCACGCAGGACATTCACAAGGCGCTGGAGCAGCGCCTGGCACGTTTCCTCGGCACTGAGGACACCATCCTGTACGCGGCCGCCTTCGACGCCAACGGCGGACTGTTCGAGCCGCTGCTGGGCGAGCAGGACGCGATCATCAGCGACGAGCTGAACCACGCCTCCATCATCGACGGCATCCGCCTGTGCAAGGCCAAGCGCTTCCGCTACAAGCACAACGACATGGCCGACCTGGAGGTCCAGCTGACCGCCGCGCGTGCCGCCGGTGCGCGTCACGTCATGGTCTTCACCGACGGCGTGTTCTCGATGGACGGCACGATCGCGCAGCTCGACAAGATCCGCGAGATCACGAACCGCTTCGGCGCGCTGCTCGCGATCGACGAGTGCCACGCCAGCGGCTTCATGGGCAAGACCGGCCGGGGCACGCATGAGTACCGCGGCGTGTTCGGCAAGGTCGACATCATCACCGGCACGCTGGGCAAGGCGCTGGGCGGCGCCTCGGGCGGGTTCACCACCGGCCGCAAGGAAGTGATCGAGCTGCTGCGCCAGCGCTCGCGTCCCTACCTGTTCTCCAACACGGTGGCGCCGAGCATCGTCGGCGCGTCGATCGCCGTGCTGGATCTGCTGGAAGGCAGCACCGCGCTGCGCGACAAGCTCGAGGCCAACACGACCTACTTCCGCGAGGCCATCCAGCAGGCCGGCTTCCAGATCAAGCCGGGCACGCATCCGATCGTGCCGGTGATGCTGTTCGACGCCGTCAAGGCGCAGCAGCTGAGCGCGCGCCTGCTGGAGCTGGGCGTGTACGCGGTCGGCTTCTTCTACCCCGTGGTGCCGAAGGAGCAGGCGAGAGTGAGAGTGCAGATCTCCGCCGTGCATGAGCGCGAGCATCTGGAGAAGGCGGTGGCCGCGTTCGCGCAGGCGGGCCGCGAGCTGGGCCTGGTGAAGTAAGAAGAAGCGTAAGAAGCAGATTCCATGACGACGAAGATCCTGTTGATCGGCGCGAACGGCCAGATCGGTTCCGAACTGGCGGTGGAGCTGGCGAAGCGCCACGGCAACGCCAACGTGATCACGAGCGATGTGGCGCCCCAGGGCCGCGTGCCGCAACTGACGCACGAGATGCTGGACGTGACCGACGCGGCCGCGCTGGCGGCGGTGGTCAAGCGCTACGGCATCACGCAGGTCTACCACCTGGCGGCGGCGCTGTCGGCCACGGGTGAGAAGCACCCCATGTGGGCCTGGGACCTGAACATGAAGGGCCTGCTCAACGTGCTGGAGCTGGCGCGCACGGTGAAACTGGAGCGGGTGTTCTGGCCGAGCTCGATCGCGGCCTTCGGTCCGCAGACGCCCAAGCGCGACACGCCGCAGACGACGGTGATGGATCCGACGACGATCTACGGCATCTCCAAGCTGGCGGGCGAGGGCTGGTGCCGCTGGTACCACGCCAACCACGGCGTGGACGTGCGCAGCCTGCGCTATCCGGGCCTGATCAGCTGGAAGACGCCGCCCGGCGGCGGCACGACCGACTATGCGGTCGAGATCTTCCACGAGGCGCTCAAGCACGGCCGCTACACCTGCTTCCTGAAGGAAGAACAGGCGCTGCCGATGATGTACATGCCGGACGCGCTGCGCGCGACGCTGGAGTTGATGGAAGCACCGGCGGAGCGCATCACCGAATGGGGCAGCTACAACCTGGCGGGCGTGAGCTTCACGCCGGAGCAGATCGCCGCATCCATCCGTCGCCGCATCGCCGGCTTCACGATCGACTACGCGCCGGACTTCCGCCAGAACATCGCGGCGAGCTGGCCGCAGTCCATCGATGACTCGGTCGCGCAGCGCGACTGGGGCTGGAAGCTGGGCTACGACTTGGACGCGATGTCGGACGACATGCTGACGTCGTTGAAGGCGCAGGGCTGAGGACGTCGTGTCCCGACTCGCCACTGAATTCCAAAGACTCTATGCCGCCGGCTCCGAAGGATCGGTGCGCTCGTTCGTGCTCGACGTCGGTCGCCCCTCGGACTGGGAGCTGCTCGGCACCGTCTGGCGCGGCGTGCAGCTCGATCTGTCGCTGCCGGCGCCGGGCATCGCCATCGCAGGAGAGAACAGTTATCAGCTGTGGTTCTCGCTGGGGCACGGCTGTTCGCCGGACGAGGCGCGGACGTTCTTCGACGGCTTGAAGTCGCGCTACCTGAACGGCGTCGCCGCATCGCGCATCCGGTGCCTCACCGAGCCCCCGGCAGTACCGGCCGAAGTGAAGGAAGGCCAATGGTCCGCCTTCGTTGCGCCGGACCTGGCGCCGGTGTTCGTCGAGGCGACCTGGCTTGACATTCCGCCGGGCGTCGAAGGACAGGCGGATCTGCTGAAGACGTTGAAGAGCATCACGCCACAGGAGTGGGCGGCGGCGATGGGGCAACTTGCGCCGGCACCGCAAGACCTGGCCCTCACGACCGCGTCGCCGGGACCGCAGGTCTCAGCCGCGACCTCCTCCTACTCGCCCGCCACCCGCTTCACCGATCCCCGCGCGTTCCTGCTGCAGGTGATGAATGATGCGACCGTGCCAATGGCGCTGAGGATCGAGGCGGCGAGGGCATTGATGCTTGGAATGGAGAAGCGCTGACTTCTGTGTGGAATGAACTCGGCGACATTCACATCGATAGGTCAATGACGATCGCGGTGCCGCCAGACAAAGTTGCTGCCTTCCTTCCCGGAGGTGCCATCCATGTCTTCCGTCGTTGTCGCATCGCAGTCAATCGTCTCTCCCGAGGATCTGTACATCCTCGATGTCACCGAGTTCTCGAAAGACTTCTATCGGATGGGGAACGGGAAGTGGCCCTTGTTCACTGACGAGCGCGCGCGGGTCGACGTTCCAGTGTCCGTGCAGAACGGCGTGGAGGTCGTGATCGCCAACGGCAATGGGTTCTCCGCCTTTGACACGATCGTTCCCGTGATGCGACAACCGGGACGGAAGGTCTGGCGCATCATGAAGGGTGCTGTGATCCCGTCAGAACTTGTTTTGGTGAAGGACCTCCGTCTCAACCACACTGGGCACTACATGATCGCGCCGGCCACGACGATGCCATTGAAGAAGTACCTCGGTGCGTTGGAGGAACTCGGCATGGACCGCAGCCGAGTTCAACTCATCGGTGAAGGAGATTCAGATGCCCGCTAGGTTCATCGTCAGCGAATACAACCTCCTGTGGGAAGCGTTGAAGTTTTATCGACAACACTTGGCGCAGGTTTCGAAGAACTCGGTGGACGAAGATGAGCAGGTGTTCGTGGATGAGAACCTCGTCAAGCTCAATGGCATATTCAAGGACGTCCAAGCGGCAGCGAAGCAGGACTGGGATCTGGACCTGAAGTAGATCGCAACATCAGCCGGCCAGCGTCAGCACCCCATCCGGATACCTGGCACACATGAAATCCACGAAGGCCTTGACCTTCGGACTCGCGAGCCGGCGCGAGGTGTGCAGCACCCACAGCTCGACCTCTTTGCCGGGCACGGCGCCCCATTGCACGAGCTCCCCGCGCGTGAGCTGGCTCCAGACGATCGATTGAGGCAGCAGCGCGACCCCTGCGCCGGCGAGCGTGGCGTCCCGCACCATCAGCATCGACGACAACCGCAGCACGGGGCGTGGCGCGAGCATCAGGCCGCCATCGAGCTCCCAGACATCGCCCTCGCGCGCCGTGCTCACGACTGCAGGCACCTCCATGGGAGGAGGCTTCACCGCAGTCCTGCGTGATGTCGCCTTGCCGGAGGCCGGCCTGATCGTGGCCGGCATCGCGAACGACGGCGCCGCGACGACCACCAGCCGGTCCTTGGCGAAGCAGCGTCCCACGAGCGCCGTGTCCATCCGCGGATTGGGACGGATCGCGACGTCGAACCGCTCATCGACAAGGTTCACCACCCGGTCTTCCCCGACGACGTCGACCGTGAGTCCGGGGTGCAGCGCGCGGAACTCGGCGCACAACCGTCCCATCGCCAACTGCGAGAACAGCAGCGGCGCAGCGATGCGCAACTGCCCCCGCACCTGGTCCGCGCCCTCGACCGTGGATGCGAAGGCCTCCGCCACCTCGTTCATCGGACCTTCCGTCCGGCTGAGCAAGGCCTGACCCGCTTCCGTCAGCTCCAGCCCCTTCGTACTGCGCTCGATGAGCCGCACCCCGAGCTGCTCTTCCAGATCCGCGACCCGCCGCGACAAGGTCGCCTTCGAGCGCCGGCTGGCGCGGCTCGCCCGTCCGAAGCCGCCATGCGTCGCGACCAGATTGAAGTCCGCCAGTGCGTTCAAATCCATGTGTTCCACCATTGAGACAGTCGGTATCGATTTTGGCGTCTGTGTTTATGGAACGCAACGGCCTATCGTTCATCCATCGCAACCCACCGATGGAAAGAACTGAACCATGACCACTACGCAAGCCCTGACCCTGAATGCCTACGGCGGCGCCGATGCCGCCACGATCTCCACCATCGCCGCCCCGGTCGCCCAGGCCGGCCAAGTCCTGGTGCGCGTGCGCGCCGCCGGGCTCAACGCCCTCGATTGGAAGGTCCGTGAGGGCTACGTCCGCGACGCTTTCCCGATCGCCTTGCCCGCGGTGCTGGGCATCGAACTGGCCGGCGTCGTGGAGGCGGTCGGGCCGGGCGCCTCGCGCTTCCAGGTCGGCGACCGCGTGATGGGACCGCTAGGCGGCCTTGGCGCCTACGCCGAACTCGTGGCGGTGAACGAAGCCAATCTCGCGCCGACGCCAGAATCGCTGGACGACCTGACCGCCGCGTCGCTGCCTGTCGCGGTGCTGGCGGCTTGGCAGAGCCTGCATTTCGCCGGCCCGATCTGGCCGTCCCAGCGCGTGCTGGTCCACGGCGCGGCCGGCGGACTGGGGCGCTTCGCGGTGCAGTTCGCCAAGCGTGCCGGGGCGCACGTCATCGCGACCGCTTCGAGCGATGACATCGAGGCCGTCCGCGCGCTCGGTGCCGATCAGGTCATCGACTACCGGACCGAGCGCTTCGAATCGGTCGTCCGCGACATCGACCTGGTCCTCGACTACGTCGGCGGCGACGTCCTCGACCGCACGTGGCAGGTCTTGTCCCGGACCGGCGTCGTCGTCGGCACCTCGTCGCCCGGGATCCTCGCGAGCACGCCCTCCGGCCTGCGCGGTCTGTGGTTCGTCATGAAGCCCGACGCCAAGCTGCTGGAGCACCTGGCGCAGCAGGTCGCCCGCGGCGAACTGCAGACCCGCGTCGGCGAGGTCGTGCCCTTCGCCGAGTTGCCCGCCGCCATCGAGCGCCACCGCAACGGCGGCGTCCACGGCAAGGCGGTCGTCGACTTCAACGCCTGATCAATGTCCCGCCACCACGTTCCTGTTCCCCAACCCCACCATTCCCACAAGGAGTCCACCATGAGCATCCTCGTCACCGGTGCCACCGGCACCATCGGTTCCCTCGTCGTCCAAGGTCTGTCGCGCCAAGGCGCCTCCGTGAAGGCGCTGGTCCGCAAGTCGGGCAAGGCGCAACTGCCGGAAGGCGTCGCCGAAGTCGTCGCGGACATGTCCGACATCCCGTCGATGCGCCGTGCGCTGTCGGGCGTGCGCACGCTGTTCCTGCTCAACGCGGTCACGCCGGACGAAGTCACGCAGGGCCTGCAGACGCTGAGCCTGGCCCGCGAGGCCGGCATCGAGCGCATCGTCTACCTGTCCGTGATCCACGCGGACCAGTTCACCGACGTGCCGCACTTCACCGGCAAGCACACGGTGGAGCGGATGATCGAGAGCCTGGACCTGCCCGCGACGGTGCTGCGCCCGGCCTACTTCATGCAGAACGATCAGCAGGTGCAATCGGTGATCGAGGGCTACGGCGTCTATCCGATGCCCATCGGCGACGCGGGCGTGGCGATGATCGACACGCGCGATCTGGCGGATGTCGCCGTCGCGGAACTGCTGCGGCGTGATGCTGCGCCGGGACCGCTGCCGCGCGAGGTGTTCGATGTCGTCGGTCCGGAAGCACTGACGGGAGCATCGGCGGCCGAGACCTGGAGCCGCGTGCTGCAGCGGGAGATCCGTTACGGCGGCGATGACCTGGCTGCCTTCGAAGCACAGCTCGCCAATGCGGCGCCGTCCTGGATGGCCTATGACATGCGGTTGATGATGGCGCGCATACAGCAGCACGGCATGAAGCCATCGGTGGGAACAGCGCAGCGCCTGGAAACACTGCTCGGCCGGCCACTTCGCAGCTATGAGGACCTAGTCGGGGACCTTGCCGGCTTGCGTTGATGCCTGCGCCTGCGGCTGGAGCCTCTTCAGATGTTCCTTCTCGAACGCGATCAGATCCCGGCCGCAGTCCCAGAGCTTGGAGATGCCGTTGCTGGCCAGGAAGTCAGCCGCGCGACCTCCGGCAAGGACGGCTTTTCGCCCAGGCCCCTGGACGGCGATGCGCGCCAAGCGAGCAAAGGGATTGCCATCGACTCGAATGCCGTATTTGTGGGCAACCTGAAGGAGGTTGGCGCCGTCCGCCACTTCCTTGCCAGCCACTGCACCAACGGCAATCTCTTCCAGACGTGTCACGCCTGATCGGGGACCGTAGTCCGGCTCATCAACCAAGACAGAGTCGTCGGTGACGCCCAAGTTCGTTTCCAATGCCCCGAAGAAACCGTGGGCAAGGAAACACGCCTGCTCAGTGAGGCCATACCTGCCGGCGACCTCTTTGACATTTCCGCCGTTCCTCACTTCTTCACCTGCGGGGCCTTCGCAGGCGATGGTGTTGTACTTGTCGAGTAGGGAGTGCCCGAGCGTGTCGTCGGGCAACCGGTGCGTCTGTGCACCCATTTCACGAAGCTTCTCCACTTGATTCCCGAGGGCGAATTTCGCGACCTCGACCAACAGCCGTTGAAAGTCCGTGGTGAATGGATCAACTGAACTGCCCGCATTGCTGTAATCCGTGGCTCCGGAGAGGATTGCTGTTTTCATCACAGGGTGTCCCGATTCTTATGAATGGAAGTCCCACGACTACCAGTTTGGCGGGTGGGACGGCGAGACGGATCTGTGATGTTCGAATCAACAGGAGTTCGCGGAGACGGTTCAGAACTTGCTCTTCCCGACCCAGATGTCCTTGTACATGACCCAATCACCCATGAAGCTGTACAGCGGGCGCTTGAACGACGCGGGTTTGTTCTTCTCGTGAATTGTCAGAGGTTCAGGGGAGACCACTGCACCGATATAAAGATCTAGTAGGGACGCTTGCCAACGTGCGTTGACGCAGACGGCTTGGCATTGATCCTTTTCAAGTACTCCGCCTCAAACTCCTCCAGTTTATAAGTTGGACCGCAGAACTTAGGAAGGCCAAACCGGGTCCTGACCTCTTCCGCGCTCATTCCCCCTTCGATGGACTTCTTTCCGGGGCCAGTGACAGCGATGTCGTACAGCGTAAAAATTGCAACATCATCAAGCCCCACACCGAATTTGTGGGCAACGTCCTGTGGGTTTGCGCCGTCTGCGACTTCCTGTGCCGCCATGCCTTCGACAGCAAGTTGTTCTAATCGGGAGAGCCCGGAGCTGGGGCCATAGTCATAGTCGGTTTCGAAAACGACATCAGGTGCTCCTAGCGCACGTCGGCAACTGACATCGGAGATGCCATATCGTTTGGCGATGTCTTTCACGTTTCCTCCCGCTCTGACCTCATCGCCGGCAGGGCCCTCGAGAGCAAGGGAGTTGTATTTGTGAATGAGGTCGTGACCTTGCGGGCTGAAGGGGAGGCGGTGCGCCAGATTCCCCAGCTCCTTCAGCTTTGGCATCTGCGTGTCTGAAGGTAGTTTTTCCACCTCATCCAACAGGCGTTGAAATTCGTGGATTGGTGAATCGAACGAGGTGCCGGAAACGCCGGAGGCCGTGCCGACAGAGTGGGCTGTTGGGTTCATTGCATCGCATCCTGATTGTCGCGAACTCGAATCCCCGGCTGCGGAATTGCCAGTCGAGGTGCCAGGATGGATATGTCATGTGCAAATCGGCGGGGGTTCGCCGGAAATGATTCAGAAGCGAATTTTCCCGACCCAGATGTCCTTGTACATGACCCAATCACCCATGAAGCTGTACAGCGGGCGCTTGAACGACGCGGGTTTGTTCTTCTCGAAGCCGAAGTGCCCGATCCACGCGAAGGCGTATCCGCACAGCAGCCCGATCAGCAGGAAGCTCCACGTCTGCGTGACCAGCGCGTAGGCCAGGCACAGCAGCCCCAGCGTCGAGCCGACGAAGTGCAGCCGCCGGCAGGTCCGGTTGCGGTGCTCGCCGAGGTAGAAGGGATAGAACTCGGCGAAGCTGCGCATCGCTTTCACGCGGTCGACGCCGGCGTCCGATTCCTCGGGCGCGTGGGGCAGGGGGCTGGTGCTCATGGTCGTCTCCTGGCGCGGCCCTCACGGACCGTCTGCTTGGCTGAGGGCGTCACCGTAGGGCGCTCAGCCGAGCGCCGCCTTCAGTGCATTCAACATCTCCTCTGGCGCCTCGGTCATCAGTGAATGCCCGGCCGGCAGGGTCGTCACGCGCGCGCCCGACATCTCGGCCAACGGCTTCGCGGCTTTGGGGGGCGTCATCGCGTCCTTCGCGCCGAGGATCATCTCAGTGCGGATGCCGGCTGCGGTCACCTTCGCGACAGCCTCCGGCGCGCCCTGGTAGCGATCGCAGACCAGGAAGTCGTGCTCGAAGAGGTTGCCGTGTTCGCCGTAGCGGTCCTGCATGCGCTCCATCAACGCCAGGTTGCCGCCGTGCATCCATGCGCCCGGTCCCGGATACGACGGCTTGCCGGCCGTCGTCGAATGCGAGAACGCGTTGACCATCGCCATCGCTGCGCGCGGCCGTTCGCGCGAGGTGCTCAGCAGCGCGTCCGACACCTTCATCGGCCACGCGGTGCCGACCATGACCAGCCGCGACACGCGCGCCGGTCGCCGCGCCGCGGCTTCGAGCGCGATCAGCGATCCCATCGAGTGTCCGACCAGCGACACCGAGCCTTCGGCATTCACGCCGGCGGCGTCGAGCACCTCGTTGATCCAGTCGCCGAGCGCCTCCACGTCTCCCAGCGCGGGGCCCTCGCTGCGCCCATGCCCGGGCAGGTCGACCGCCAGCACGCTGCGCCCGTGATGGGCGAAATGGCGCGCCAGCAGCGTCCACACGCTGTGGTCGTGCAAGGCGCCGTGGATGAACACGACGCAGGGCAGGGCCGCGTCGAAGCGCTTGCCGCCGGTGTACACATAGGCGGCGCGACCTTGGATGCCGAGTTTCTTCGCGCTCATTTCGACGCCACCTTCAACGCGGTCTTCAGATCGGCGATCAGGTCGTCGGGATCTTCCAATCCGATCGACAGGCGGATCGTCCCCGCACGGATGCCCGACGCCGCGAGCGCCGCGTCGTCCATGCGGAAATGCGTCGTCGACGCCGGATGGATCACCAGCGAGCGGGCGTCGCCCACGTTCGCCAGATGCGAGAACAGCCGCAGCGATTCGATGAAGCGCCGGCCCGGTTCGCGCCCGCCCTTCAGGTCGAAGCTGAACACCGCGCCGCTGCCCTTGGGCAGCAGCTTCTGCGCCAGCGCATGGTCGCGATGCGAAGCCAGGCCCGGGTAGTTCACGCGCTCGACGATGTCCTGCGCCTCGAGGAACTCCGCGATCTTCTGCGCGTTGCTCACGTGGCGCTGCATCCGCAGCGGCAGCGTCTCGATGCCCTGCAGGATCAGCCACGCGGTGTGCGGGCTCATGCAGGCGCCGAAGTCGCGCAGGCCCTCGCGGCGCGCGCGCAGCAGGAAGGCGCCGACGGTGCTTTCTTCCGAGAACACCATGCCGTGGAAGCCGTCGTACGGCTCGCACAGCTCGGCGAAGCGGCGGCGCTCACCGCTCGCCGAATGCGTGCGGTCCCAGTCGAATCGGCCGCCGTCGACCAGCAGTCCGCCCACCACGGTCCCGTGGCCGCACAGGAACTTGGTGGCCGAGTGATAGACCAGGTCCGCCCCCAGCGCGATCGGCTGCTGCAGGTAGGGTGTCGCGAAGGTCGCGTCGACCAGCAGCGGCCGATGCGCGTCATGCGCGATCTGTGCGATCGATGGAATGTCCAGCACGTCCAGCCCGGGATTGCCGAGGCTCTCGCCCAGCAGCAGCTTCGTCTGGGGGCGGATCGCCGCGCGCCACGCATCCAGGTCGCCGGGCCGCACGAAGGTCGTCTCGATGCCGAAGCGCTTGAGCGTGTAGTGCAGCAGATTGTGCGAGCCGCCGTACAGCGCGCTCGACGCCACGATGTGGTCGCCCGCCGCCGCGATCGTCGCGATCGCCAGGTGCAACGCGGCCTGCCCGCTGGCCGTGGCCAGGCCGCCGATGCCGCCGTCCAGCGCGGCGATGCGTTCCTCCAGCACCGCGGTCGTCGGGTTCGACAGCCGCGAATACACATGGCCGCTGCGCTCCATGTTGAACAGGCCCGCGGCCTGCTCGGCGCTCTCGAACACGAACGAGGTCGTCAGATGCAGCGGCACCGCGCGGGCGCCGGTGGTGGGATCGGGCGCGGCCCCGGCGTGTAGCGCCAAGGTATCAAAGCCCGGGTCGGATGGACCTGACATGGGTGTCTCCTGCTTGTTATGGTGTCCAGTCGTGTCTGGCGCCGGGCATTGTGTGCTATGTTGGCAGTCAACATTTCTCTCTCGCGGCCATGAAAGTCTCCGACATCCTGCGCGTCAAGGGCAGCACGCTCTTCACCGTCTCTCCCGACACCCCGCTGGCCCAGGCCGCCGAGACCATGGCCGAGCGCGACATCGGGTCGCTGGTGGTGATGGAGTTCGGCGACCTGGTCGGCATGCTGACCTTCCGCGAGGTCATCCAGGCGGTGGTCGGCAACGGCGGCACCGTCGGGACCCGGCTGGTGCGCAGCGTCATGGACGACGCGCCGTTGACCTGCACGCCCGAGACCGAGATCGACGAAGTCCGCCGCATGATGCTCGGCCGCCATGCGCGCTACATGCCGGTGCTCAACGGCCGGCAGCTGATGGGCGTGATCTCGTTCTACGACGTGGCCAAGACGGTCGTCGATGCGCAGGACTTCGAGAACCGCATGCTCAAGGCCTACATCCGGGACTGGCCGGCGGAAGACGGCGCGAACGCTGCCTGATCGCCCCCAAGCGACCCCCAAAGAAAAAACGCCCCGGTCTCCCGGGGCGTTCTTCATTGCAGGATCGATGGCCCTTGCCTGAAGGCAAGGGCCGGGGATTTTTACATCCAAGCCACGCCGTAGTAGTCGTAAACCTTGCGGCCGTACTCGTCGGAGTACTCGGGACGATCGGTCTGCGCGTAGCGCGGGGCCTTCTCGAGCTGGTCCTCGCGCAGCGGCACGACATAGCCGTCCAGGCTGGTGTCGTACTTCAGCATGTTCCAGGGGATCGGATACCGGTCGGTACCGATCCCGAGGAAGCCGCCGAACTCGAGCGCCGCGTAGCGGACCAGTCCCGAGCGCTTGTCGATCACGAGGTTGTCGATCGAGCCCAGCTTGTCGCCGTTGCCGTTGTAGACCTTGGTGCCTTCGACGCGGTCGGAAGCGATGGTGGTGCTTGCCATGAGGGTCTCCTGGTGGGTTGGGATAGGAGGTTCAAGGCAATCGCCGTGCCGCCGCCCCCGTCTTCCCCGATGTCGCCCGACGGTTGTCCCGCACATCGGCGCCGGGCGGGAATTTCCCTTGCCTCGACAAAGAAATGCCTTCCGCCCCGTCATCCCTCAACGCCGCGTCCCGCCGCGGCCGCCCTGCATGCCCAAGCTGCCTCATGCCCTCCAGGAAGCCATCGACATCGTCAGCGAGGCCGCGCAAGGCTGGAGCGACGACAACGCGCCCAGCATGGGCGCGGCGCTGGCGTACTACACGCTGTTCTCGATCGCGCCGCTGCTGCTGATCGTGATCAGCGTGGCCGGCCTGGTGTTCGGCGAGCAGGCCGCGCGCGGCGAAGTCATGGAGCAGCTCTCCGGCCTGCTCGGCACCGACGGCGCCCTGGCGGTCGAGGACCTGCTCAAGCGCGTGAACCGGCCGGAGGAGGGCGGCTGGGCCGCCGCGATCGGCACCATCGTGCTGCTGGTGGGCGCGACCTCGGTGTTCGCCGAACTGCAGAACTCGCTCAACCGGATCTGGAAGGCGCCGATGGTGCGCAGCGGTCCGGTCTGGCAAGGGCTCGTGACGCTGCTGCGCAAGCGCCTCCTGTCGCTGGGCCTGATCCTCGGGCTGGGCTTCCTGTCGATGATCTCGATGGTGGCCAGCGCCGCGCTCGCGGCGATCAGCAAGTGGTGGACGCCCTGGCTGGGCACCGAGTTCGTCCTGCTCGCGCAGATCCTGAACGGGACGCTCGCGTACGCGCTGATCACCGTGATGTTCGCCGTCATCTACAAGTGGGTGCCTGACGTCCCCGTGCGCTGGCGCGACGTCTGGGTCGGCGCGCTGATCACGTCGGCGCTCTTCAGCCTGGGCAAGTCGCTGATCGGCCTGTACATCGGCCGCAGCGGCGTGAGCTCCGCGTACGGCGCCGCCGCCTCGCTGGTGGTCATGATGCTGTGGGTCTACTACTCGACGCAGGTCTTCCTGATGGGCGCCGAACTGAGCTGGGCTTTCGCGAAACGCCACAGCCTGCGGGAGCAGGCCGCCGAGACGGCCACGCGGACCTTGACGCCGGGCTGAGGTCGCGACCGGCACCCCGCCGGCAGGGGCGGGACGCGCACCGGAACGGAGCGCGCGATCACCCGGAAACCCGCGCCAATGCTGGCGCTCCGTCCGGCATGCCGCTTGCCACGTTTGCGGGATGATTGCGACGTCCCTCGAGCAGCGAGCCCCCGCCCCCGGCCCTCTGGCGCTGAGCGAGGCGGGAGCCATCCTGCGCGACGGACCGCTGCCGGTCGACGCGGGCACGCAGGCCGAGGAACGCCACCGCCGCTGGTGCAACGTGCGTCGCGTGCTGCTGATCCGGCTGGACGGCGTGGCGGGCGTGCTGGCCTCGACGGCGTCGTTCGCGGCGGTGCACGAGACGATGCCGTGGACGCAGTCGACGCTGCTCGCGGCGCCCGAAGCCCTGGCGCTGCGGCCGCATCTGCAGGCGGTGGACGAGGTCCTCACCTTCAACGCGCCCTGGACCGCCTGCGGCGCCATGGCGCTGAACGCGGAGCCCTCGACGATGCGCGGCGACGCCGAGATGCACCTCGTGCGCAAGCTGCGCCGCAGCCATTTCGATGCGGCGGTGCTGTTCTCGCCTGCGGACCAGAGCGCCTTGCCGGCGGCCGTGTTGTGCCGCATGGCAGGCATTCCGTTGACGCTCGCCCATGTGCGCGAACCGGCGCACGGACTGCTCAGCGATGAACTGCTCGCCGACGGCACCGTCGGCACCGGCGGCGACGACACCCTCCGACAACTCGCGCTGGTGGCGCACGTCGGCATGCGCACCGCCGACGAACGACCGCGCCTGCGGCTGCTGCCCAAGGACAGCCACCAGATGAGGAACGCCTTGCAGCAAGCGGGCTTGCGTTTCGGTCAGCGCTACGTGCTGGTGTGCCCGGGCGGCGGCGGCGCGCGCCATTGCCCGCCCGCGGCGTTCGCGGCGGCGGCGGATGTGCTGCTCGACGCCTGGGCGGACGACACGGCGGTCGTGCTGTGCGCGCTGCCGGCTGAAGAGGCCGCCCTGGCCGAACTCCGCGCGACGCTGCCTCAACGGGGTCACGTCTTGCTGGCGACCGTGTCCATCGGCGAACTGGCCGCGCTGGCGGCCGGCGCCCGCGTGATGGTGGCCACGGATGACCTGCCGCTCACGATCGCCGCCGCCGTGCGGGTGCCCGCCGTTCTCCCCGGCGAGGCGCTGCGACGCGAGATGAACTTTTCCTGAACTGCTGGCGGGTCGAGATCGACACATCGCTATCGAACCCCGATGGAGGGTTGCAGTTCAGCGAAAGGAATGACATGCCCAAATCGGGAGTTTCGACAGGGGGGGCGCAGGGCCACTTCGATCACGCGTATGCCTACGAGGACGCGATCGATGAAATGAGCCACTCCGACGATGGATCCGTCGATGACGATGACTGCGGGTACGAGCCAGCCCGGGATCGATTGGAAGGAGGCTTTGCCCAATGGCAGGCCCCCCAGCGCGCGCGGGACGATCGACGGGCGCACAACCTGCGCAACCAGGCGCCCGGCGGGCAGCCCAGGCAGCCGAAGCCGCCTCAGCCCTCCGCCCAGCCTGCCGCTCAATCGACTACGGAACAGCAGCAGATGCAGCAGCTCATCGGGCTCCTGCTGCAGGCGCTCCAACCGCAACAGGCCGCCGGTCAGCCGGTCCAGCAGCAATCCACCCCGCAGCAGCAGATGCAGCAGCTCATCGGGCTGATGCAGCAGGCGCTGGGTGCGCAGAAGCCGGCGGTGCAGCAGGTGGTTCAGCCGGCCCAGCAGCAGCCGACCGAGCAGCAGCTGGAGCAGGCGTTCAAGTACATGCACGAAGCGCTCCAGGCCGTGCAGATGCAGGCGGCCATGATGCAACTGCAGCGCTCGTACTCGCAGTTGGGGGCATTGAACTCCTGGATGGGCGTCAATCCCTACTCGTGCGCTGCGACCTTCCCGCAGGCGTATGCCGCACCGTTTGCGCCGTACCACTCGCCTTATGGCACAAGCTACGCAGAACCCTGCGCGTATTCGCCGTTCTCATCCTGTGGATCGGTCATGAGATCCATGCTGCCGGCCGCCGTCGGTTTCGGGTTGGGCGCGCTGCTTTGCTGAATTCCTGACCTTCTGGCGGGAAACGAAATCGTCACAGGACGTTCGTCCGGGCACGGTGCTTGCCTCTGGTGCGAGCCGCGCGTGGACGCTCGGCGACTGCGACGACCGGGCGGATGTCCGGCCGCGCTGCGTTTCCATTACAGGAGGTTTTCATGCACCTGCACAAGCTCGCCTGGGCGATCCCGCTGATGTTGGCCGCCACCGTGGCCCACGCGGAAAGCTCCGGCAGTTTCCTGGAGGGTGCCAAGCTCGCGGCCCTGGTCCGTCCGGAGGCCGCGGCCCCGGCGAACGGCCCTTCCCACCACGCTCCCGCCGGTGTCCGTCCCGCCCCGCAGGGCCAGACGCCGTCGACGGGCACCTCTGCGTCGCCGAGCCCGTCCTCCGTCATCGACGCCGACAGCGAGCCGTCCGGCACGTCGTTCGAGATCCGCAACTTCTTCACCCTGGTCGTCGCCTTGGCCTTGGTGGGGTGGGTCCAGCGACGCCGTCGGGATGCCTGACGTCCCCGTTGTCTTCCGCGGTCCCGCAGACCGTTCACCGGCACCGGCGTGGTTCTCGAACCGCTGCCGGTGTCGTTTTGTGGGGCTTGTTGTTCGCATGTCGTTTCCGCATGGACGCTCATCGACCAGCGCTCACCGGAATATTTTTCAAATCAATCCGTCAAGGGGCTGGCAAGCTGGCCGCTTGCTGCAAGAATGAGTTAGACGAGTTCAGTGGACCTAGTTCACGAAACGCTGAACTCCGCGATGTGACCCCACTCCCCAGAACTCTCCCAGAACTCTCCC
The DNA here is from genome assembly GCF_001653795.1 of Mitsuaria sp. 7. Lineage (NCBI taxonomy): Bacteria > Pseudomonadati > Pseudomonadota > Betaproteobacteria > Burkholderiales > Sphaerotilaceae > Roseateles > Mitsuaria sp. 7. The sequence goes on along the minus strand of NZ_CP011514.1, from coordinate 1,864,595 downwards.
AGAACTCTCCCAGAACGAAGGATGAACCGGTGACCCATGCGTTGATCGTGGACGACGATATCGATTCCGTCGCCACCCTGCAGGAATTGATCGCGAGCGAGAAATTCACCGTGTCGGTGGCCCATACCCTGCGCGATGCCCGCCGGCACATTGCGCTGCAGCAGCCCGACGTGGTGCTGCTGGACCTGCAACTCCCGGACGGCAACGGCATGGAGCTGTTCCAGGATCCCCAGCTGGTGGCCAACTCCGAGGTCGTGCTGATCACCGGCCACGCGAGCCTGGACACCTCCATCCAGGCGCTGCGCCTGGGCGCGGCCGACTACCTGGTCAAGCCGATCAACATCAAGCAGCTGCAGGGTGTCCTGTCGCGCGTGATGAAGCCTGCGGCGCTGCAGGCCGAGGTCTCGGAGCTCAACGCCAACCTGGCCAACACCGGCCACTTCGGGCTGCTGTGGGGCCGTACGCAGCCGATGCAGCGGATCTACGAACAGATCTCGCGCGTGGCGGGCACCAGCGTGTCGGTGTTCATCAACGGCGAGAGCGGCACGGGCAAGGAACTGGTCGCGCAGACCGTCCATGACCTGAGCCGTCGCCGCAAGAAGGCCTTCCTGGCGGTCAACTGCGGCGCCATCTCGCCCAACCTGATCGAGAGCGAGATCTTCGGTCACGAGAAGGGCGCCTTCACCGGCGCGGACAAGCAGCACGAGGGCTTCTTCGAACGCGCGAGCGGCGGGACGCTGTTCCTCGACGAGCTGACCGAGATGCCGATGGAGCTGCAGGTCAAGCTGCTGCGCGTGCTTGAGACCGGGCGCTTCATGCGCGTGGGCTCGACGACGACGCTGGACGCCGACGTGCGGGTCATCGCCGCGTCCAACCGCCCGCTGCTGCAGGCGGTGCAGGCCGGCAAGCTGCGCGAGGACCTGCTGTACCGCCTCAACGTCTTCCCGATCGAGATGCCGCCGCTGCGCGACCGCCTGGACGACGTGCCGCTGCTGGCCGACCATTTCCTGCGCCAGATCGCGGCGAAGGAAGGCAAGAACAAGCGCTTCACCGCGAAGGCCTTGGCGCAGCTCCAGACCTACCACTGGCCCGGCAACGTGCGCGAACTGCGCAACGCGGTCCAGCGCGCGTATGTGATGGCGGTGGCCGATGTCGTCGACGAGCAATGGCTGCCCAAGGGGGAAGGCGTGGATCCGCAGTCCACGGCTTCGTCCGCCGCGGCGGTCACCAGCTTCGGCGTGGGCGTCCCGACCGCTGCGGCACCCGCGACGGCACCGGCCTTCGTGACGTCGGCGGAGTCTTCCGGTCCGTCGATCACGATGCCGCTGGGCAGCTCGATGGCACAGGTGGAGAAGGCCTTCATCCTGGCCACACTCCAGCACTACAAGCACCACAAGGAACAGACGGCGGCCGTCCTCGGCATCAGCCTGAAGACGCTCTACAACCGCTTGAAGGAATACGCGGCGGAAGACGCGGCGGCCGCCGACCAGGCTGCGCAGTAAGAGAGACCGCCCAACACCGCTCGGCCAAGCGCGGGCACTCCACGATGCAGGAGGCATCGCGTCCGCGAACCTCCCGCATCATTCCGGCCCCACCGGAAGTGGCTGACTTCGAGCTTGCGCTTGAGGGCTTGGCATGCGGCCTGCCTTGTGAAAGGCAGGAGGACTCGTATGTCACTGCGTTGGGTGTCCGATTGCGAACCCGGGCTGCGCCGCAAGCGCGCAGCCAAGGGCTTCCGTTATGTCGATGCGGCGGGGCGGCCGGTGCGCGATGCATCGACGCTCCAGCGCATCCGCGCCTTGGCGATCCCGCCGGCCTACGAGGACGTCTGGATCTGCACGCGTGACGATGGCCATATCCAGGCCACCGCGCGTGACGCCCGCGGCCGCAAGCAGTACCGCTATCACGCGGACTGGATGGCCCTGCGCGGCGAGAACAAGTTCGGCCTGCTGCTGGACTTCGGCCAGCGCCTGCCCCGGCTGCGGCGGCAGGTGCAACGACATCTACGGGATACCGGCGTCGACCGCCAGCGCGTCATCGCGGCGCTGGTCCGCCTGCTCGACCGCACCTGGATGCGCATCGGCCATCGCGAGTACGCGCGCAGCAACGGCTCCTACGGCCTGAGCACCTTGCTGTGCCGGCATGTGAAGGTCAAGGGCGACGCGCTGCTGCTGAGCTTCCCCGGCAAGAGCGGCGTGCGCCACCAGCTCGCCGTCCGGGATGACCGCGTCGCGGCGCTCGTGCGTCACTGCCGCGATCTGCCCGGACAGGAGCTGTTCGGCTACGAGGACGAGGCCGGCGAGCCCCATCGCATCGATGCCTCCGACGTCAACGACTGGCTCGCCACCGCCGGCGGACCGACGTGCAGCGCGAAGGTTTTCCGCACCTGGCATGCAAGCGTGCTGGCGCTCGACCTGCTGTCGGACCACGCACGCGCCGGCACCGCGCCGGTGGACGCGCTGAAGCAGACGGTGAAGGAGGTCGCCGCGCGACTGGGCAATACCGTGGCGGTCTGCCGCAAGTCGTACATCCATCCCGCGGTACTGGCGTGGGGCCAGTCGGAAGCGTTGGCGTCCCTGCCGTCGCAGCGCTGGATGAGCACGCCGCCGGCGATGCCCGGCCTGAGCGCGGCGGAGCGGCGTCTGATGGGGTTGCTCCGGACGCAGCCCCGCGTGGAGGTCGCTACGCCTGCGCCTGCGCCGGAACCGGCGGCGTCATCGAGGCCATCGTCGAAGAAGCCGACGTCGCGCTCATCCGGCTCAGCGGCGGGGCGAGCGCGTCGTCCTTCAAGGACAAAGCCGACAGGCTCGACGACGACGACGACGGCGGCGGCGATGTCGACGCCGCCTCGCGCACCACGTGCTCGGCCAGCGACGGCCAGTCGCTGAAGACGCCCGCCGGCTCGCGCAGCGGCGAGCGGCGCCAGACGGTCTCGCCGCCGGTGTCCAGCAGCAGGCCCGTGGCTCCGGCGCGATGGCCCGCCTCGACGTCGTCGAGCAGGTCGCCCACCATCCATGAACGGCTCAGATCGAGGCCGTGCGCCCGTGCCGCGCGCGTGAGCATGCCGGGCGCGGGTTTGCGGCACAGGCAGGCCGGACGGCCCTGGGGATCGGGCGCGTGCGGGCAGACCGCGACGTCGTCGAGCACCACGCCGAACTCCTCCTTCAGGCGGCGCAGCAACGCGCCTTGCAGTCGCGCGAACTGGACCCGCGTGAACGCGCCGCGCGCGATGCCGCTCTCATTGGTGACCAGGACCAGCGCCAGTCCCGCCGCGCTCAATCGCGCGAGCGCCTCGCCCGCGCCGGGCATCAGCCGCAGACGCGAGGGATCGTGGATGGCGGCGTCGTCGGGCTCGACCAGCGTGCCGTCCTTGTCGAGGAACACCGCCGGACGCAACGATCCCGGCGAGGGGCCGTCAGGCCGCTCGCGCGAGAAATCGAGGTCGTGGAGGGAGAGGGTGGTGAGGGGGGCGTCGAGCCAGGCAGTCACAGGATCAGCCTCCGCGACGCGCTCAGCGCACCCAGCCGTAGTCGGTCTGGCGCGGCGCCAGCGACTGTTTGTGCCGGGCCATCAGGCCCGACTCCCGTCTCGGACCGTCGCCGGCCGGATCGATCACGACGCCGGTCTGCAGCCCGTCGACCGGCGCGGCGACCGCGTCGGCCGGCCGGACACCGCGCGGAGGCGGCAGCAGTTCAGCCAGGCGGGCCAGCGTCCTGCGCACATCCAGCGGCTTGGCCCACAGCTCCATGAAGCCGCAGCCCAGGGCGTCGAAATCGGAATCCGCCGTCACCGCGATCGCCGGCACCTGCGCCCAGCCGCGCCGCATCTGCAGCAGCTTCAGCAGGTCCGACCCGTGGCAGTCCGGCAGATGCAGATCGATCAGCAGCAGCGAGGGCTGCAGCTGCGCGCTCAGACGCCAGGCGGGCATGCCGGCCTCGGCGACGTGCAGTCGCAGGTCGCGGCGCTGCTCGAACATCGCCTCCATCACGATGACGTTGAGCGGGCTGTCTTCGACGTACAGCACCGACGTGAGACCGTCGTTCATCGTTCGCTCCTTCCCTGTTCGAATCCAGTTGGTCGCGAGATATGGCAATCGCCGTGCCTGAAGGTCTCCCCAACCCTGGGGATTCCACGCGCGGGCACCGCGTCGCACCGGGTCATTCGGCTCGTCCGGTGTAACCGCTGGATGAGCCTTCCGTCAATCTCGGTGACATGTTCAGTGCTCTCTTTTTCCGGTCGGTTCGCGTCCGGGGAAGACGGCGTACGCAATGGGTACGAGGCTTGCCTTGACGGGAAGACTCGCCGCACTTCCCATGCCGCAATTCCCACGGCGCACCTTCACGCCTCACCCGACGCCCCACCCAACGTCTCACTTCAAGGAGCTTCCATGGCTACCAGCAAGCGACCGAGCGACGCCGACAGCCCCGACATCTCCGACGATGCCGGTGATGATCGCCCCACCAGCTTCGGCGTGCACAAGCCGGTGGACCACCTGGTGATCAGCTTCCCGGGCGCGCCCGATGCGGCCCAGGCGCGCGCGGCGCTGAGCGCGCACGGCATCGCCGACGAAGACCTGCATGCGATCGATGACCGCGAGATGGTCGAACTCGTCGAGCGCGACCTGAAGCGCGCCAGTCCGCTGGCCGCGATCGGGCAGGAGATCAACCTGCTGCGCAGCCACGGCGAACTGGCCGGACGCGGCTACCACTTCCTCGTCGTCAAGGCGAAGAACGACGAGCAGGCGCGCGAGATCGCCGAGATCGCGCGCCGCAACCGCGCCGAGCGAGCGCAGTACTACGGGCACTTCATCATCGAGGAGATGCTGGAGCCCGAAGGCGGCCGTCCGCAGGTGGCCGAGTCGCCGCACCGCGGCCTCGACACGCATCCGAAACCGCCGCTGCCGCGCTGAGCCTGTCCCTCCTGCGGCCCGGTCTTCGCAGCGCGGCTTTCGAGGCACGCCGCTTGCCATCCTGCTCAGCACCGGTCGAACAGCGATTCAGTACCGATCCATGCCCTTGCTGCCACTGCGCACCACGAAAGGAAACTTCCCATGAGCACCACGCCCAACAACGAGAAGAGCGACAAGACCGTGCCGTTCACGACGGCCGAGGACGCCGCCAAGCTGGCCAACGGCATCGCCTCGTCGAGCGCGCCGTCCAGCACCGCGGCCGCCGATCTGGTGAACCGCGTCGCCGACAAGGCGCACGCGACCATCGACCGGCTCGCGACCACGGCCGCACCGAAGGCGCAGCAATTGCAGAAAAGCCTGGAGGACACGAACGAGCTGCTGCACGACCGCGCCGAGCGTCTGCGCTCCACCGGCAACGAGTGGTGCGACAGCCTGCGCACGAACGTGCGCGAGCATCCGCTCACGGCCATCGGCACCGCGCTGGCGGTCGGCCTGCTGATCGCGCGTCTGACGCGCTGATCGCGTCGCGCCCATGAGCGACGTGCCGCACGCGACGCCTTCTTTCCCGCCGCCGTTTCCGCCGCCGCCACCGCCCCGGTCCGGGCCTGCTCCCGGATCGGCCGCGGGGTCGACTGCGGGTTCAGCCCCCGGATCAACCGCTGGATCTCCGCCTTCGGGCGAAGGTCCGGCCTCCAGTGGCAGCTTGATCGGCGAGCTGCAGGGCATGGCCCGTGCCGCGCGCGGCATGCTGTCCGGACGCCTGCTGCTGCTGGCGCTGGAGCTGCAGCGTGCCAAGCACGGGCTGGTGAGCCTGGCGATCCTGGGCGTGGTGGCGGCGATCGCCGGCGCCACGGCCTGGCTCGCGCTGTGGGCCCTGGCGGTTGCGCTGGCGGTGCACTTCGGCCTGACCTGGCCCTGGGCCTTCGCCGGCGTGCTGGTGATCAACCTGCTGCTGCTGGTCTGGGTCGCCGCCGCGATGAAGGCGCTCGCCCCGATGCTGGCGCTGCCGGCTTCCCGCCGACAGTTCCACTGGCTGTTCAACGATCCCATGGATCCCGAGGAACCGAGTCCCGATGGCCGCACCCCAAGACCGTCCTGACCCCCGACGCATCCCCGATGTCCCCGACCCCGGGGGCGCGGCCGAGTCGATCGAGGCGCTGACGCTGCGCATCGAGATGGCGGAGCTGCGCGTCGTGCGTCGCGACCTCGAATTCCAGCTGCACTGGGACGCGGTGCAGCAGCGCGGCAGGAACGTGCTGGTCCCGGGCCGCTGGCTGCTGCCGGCGCTGGGCACCGGCGCGAGCTGGCTGTTCTGGCGCCTGGTGCGCGGCAAGCGACGGCGTCACGAACGGCATCGCGAGGACGAGTCCCCGCGGCATGCCTTCCGTGCGCCGCGCGAGTCGCACGCCGATGCAGCCAAGCCGGCCGCGGATCGTCCGGAAGTCGGGACGCTGCAGCTGCTCACGATGCTGTGGAGCTTCATGCCGACCCGACTGCGCGGGCAGGTGGGACCCGAGATCACCCAGCTCCTGCTGGGCGTGATCGCGGGGTTCATGCAAGGCCGCAAGACGCAGCGGGACGAATCCCGCGACCGGACCGTCGGTGAGACGGGCACTTCCGGGAATCGCTGAGCGCGCTCTAGGTGATCTGCCGATGGCCACGGCGGCACGTCGTCTCTATCGTGAACGGTCGATGGTGAAGACGGTGCCAGTCCGAAAGGTCACGCATGAGAGCGCGAGATGCCAACGCCGTTGCGGGTCCGCATGAGCCTGCCGCCGCCGTGCCGGAGCAGCCACTGGCGACGACGGCCGACCTCGCAAGCGTCGCCGCCAAGTCCGACGCGTGGCAAGCGCACATCGACAGCTCCCCGCGAATGCTCGCGCAAAGGCGCCGGTTGCAGCGCGTTCTGGGTGATGCATTCCGGCCACGGTCCGGGCATCGCACCGGCCTGCCATCCCCGCAGCCTCGTTCAGGTGCCAACACCGTGCAGCGGCAGCTCGACTGGAGCGCCGAGAGACTTGCCGAGCAGGCGGGCCCGGTGTCCGACGACGCCGGCTTCACCGCAGTCGCCGCAATGCTCGACGAGTACCTCAAACTCCTGGACAGACGGGGAGACGGCCCGCACCTGGTGACGAGCCTGGAGCGCCTGTGCTTTGCCGCCGAGCGTTGCATGACCCGCGGGACGCAGCGCACGCGGCCGCAGGAGGCCGCCTTCCAGCTGTTCCGCGATGCTGCGCAGGAAAGGGACCGCTTGGCCGGCATCCGGAACGTCGCGCATCAGAGTCCGGCCTTCAACGATTTCCGCGCTACCGCCAATCCGCCGGTGCCGGAGGTGTGGATTGAAGCCGGCAAACGCATTGCGAAACTTGTCGAGGGTCAGCTCACGAGCCAACTGACGCTGAGCCAGCCCCTCGCCGTCCAAATCACGAGGGAGCACGGCCAGTATCGTGAGTTCAGCTCGGGGACGTCGACCTATGTCGTGGCCGCCGCCGACGTCGAAGAGCCGCATCGCCGGTTGCTGGACGATCTGTTTCCGGTCGATCCCAGCCCGGACCATGTCCGGCAAGGTCCGATCGGCGACTGCTTTCTCCTGGCTCCGGCGGCCAGCGTCGCGGCGATGAATCCGGGACTCATCAGGGCCATGATGAGAGAGCAAGGCGCCGAGAAGGTGATCGTGCGCCTGTTCGAAGTCGCTGGAACTCCCGGACGCAAGACGTTCACGCCGCGCTACATGGCCGTCGACAAGTCGATCCTGAAACGCTCGAACGGCCAGCCACGTTACGCATCAGGCGCGCTCTGGGTGCAGATGCTCGAGAAAGCGTACGCCATGTCCGGCTTGGGAAGCCGTCAAGGCAGAGCGAACGACCGCAACACCTATGAGAATCTGGAGGGAGGCCGCTCTGACGAGGCGCTGGAGATCCTGCTCGGCCGGGAGGTTCGTGTCGACAGGCTCGACGGTGACGATAGCGACCCTGAGAATCCACGCAACGAGTTTCGCCATCACAACCGCGATGACATGCCGTGGAGCGACGCCGAGATGGAGAGGATCGACCTCGCGGCCGCCGGTAAGGCACCGTGGGAAGACAGTGTCACCCACGTCTGGTTCGGAGGCGACAAGGACCTTACCCGCAGATGGCGGGCGTTCGTGAAAGGGGACGGAATTCGCAATCGGTTCGAAGACAACCAGGTCCTGCTGCGGGATCGCAGCCGGCGCAGCTACGAAGAGGCCGTGACGCTGGAGGACATTGACGAGACGATGTCTGCCTCGGGCTTGCCATCCGGCATCAAGTCGGCCATCAACCAATACCTCCGGGACGGCCAGTTGTTGCCGGGGAGGCGCGGCACGGGGCGCTATACGCGGGAGCACATCGCGCTCTACGAGAAGGTGCGCAAGGCTTGTATGGCGGGCAAGGCTGTGACGGCGGATACGCCCGGGGTGATCTCCGTGGATCAGACAAATTCTGGAGAGAGCGCCCGGGAGCCCAAAGGCGGCGGGCTGGTCGGCAACCACTCCTATTCGGTCCTGGCGGTGAAGACCGAGGCGGATGTGCGCTACGTCCAGGTCCGCAACCCTTGGGGACGCTACGGTCGGATCTACGTCGCCGGCGCATCGGGCGTGCTGGCTCCGCAAGTGGTGGAGCAGGGTGACGGACGCTCATGGATCGAACTGGTCGACTTCCAGAAACGATTCAAGCAAATCAATCTGTGAGCGCCGCGACGCTCGCTGGGACTCGCATCGCGGCAGCGTCACGTCAACTCAGCGTCATGCCTTCTCGGCGTTGCGCGCCTGATCGCGCAGCAGCTTGATCTGGTCGTGGTTGCGCAGCGTGCCCGCGAGCTGGCGCTGGACGACTTCCAGCACGCCGGCCGGCAGGTCCTTCTGCGCCGCCTTGCGGTAGCGCGCGACGGCGACGTCCTCGCCGCGCTCGCATTCCTCGAGCATGGCCTTGTCGCTGTAGCCGGTCAGCGTGCCCTTGACCGCGACCCAGCCGCGGTGGAGCGATCCGGAGGCGCTGCCGTCATCCTCCGGCGTGCCGCCGTGCTGGCGCACCAGCTGCTGCAGTTCGGAGGCGGCCTGACGGCAGTCCGCCGCGCGCTGGGCGAAGACCTCGCGCAGGCTGGCGCCCTTGACGTGTTCGGCCGAGCTCAGGAATCCGTACTCGCCGTCCTTGCAGGTCTCGATCAGGGTGTTCAGTTCGTCGATGACGTCCTTGTTGTCCATGGCAGTCCTTTCCGATCGGGGGAGTGGTGATGCCTTGGAACAGCAAGTCACGTACCCGTCGGCAGTCCCATCGCATGCCGCAGCGCTTCCAGGATCTGCGACGGCGACGCGGGCTTGCGCAGCACGATGAAGGAGGATTCCGCCGTCAGCGCTTCGCTGTAGCCGCTGATCAGCACCACGGGCAGGCCGGGGCGGCGCGCGCGCAGTTCGCGGGCCAGCGCCTGGCCGTCCATCGAGCCCGGCATCACCACGTCCGACAGCACGATGTCCACCGCCGCGCCGCTGCCGAACAGCTGCAGCGCCTCGTCCGCGTCCTTGGCGCTGAGCACCTGGCAGGAGAAGCTGCGCAGCAGGCCGGCGGTGACGCGGTTTAGCTCCTCGTTGTCCTCGACCAGCAGCACGCGCACGCCCGCCAGGCTGTTGGTGAATCCGTCGTCGCGCGTGCGCTCGGTCCCGTCGACGCGGGCGCCGTCGGGCACCAGGCGCGAACTGGTCTGCGCCGGCAGCAGCAGCGTCACCGTCGTGCCCGCGCCGAGCTGGCTCGCGATGCGCGCCGTGCCGCCCGCCTGCACGCAGAAGCCCAGCACCTGGCTCAGGCCCAGGCCCGTGCCCTTGCCCACGGGCTTGGTGGTGAAGAAGGGTTCGAAGACGCGCGCCAGCAGGTCCTCCGGGATGCCCGGGCCGCGGTCGGTGACGCTGATCGCGACGTACTCGCCCGGCGCGAGGTCCTGCACGTCGCCCGGCGACGCGCGACCGGCCTCGAGCGAGATCTCGCCCATGCCGTTGGTCGCGTCGCGCGCGTTGAGCGCGATGTTGATCAGCGCGAGCTCCAGCTCCGAGGGATCGACGCGCACGCTCGGCAGGTCCGGCGCCATCGTGGTCGCGAGCTGCATGCGCTTGCCGAGCACCGTCACCAGCAGCTCGTTCATCTCGCCCAGCGTCGAGCGCAGGTCCACCACCTGCGGGTGCACCGGCTGGCGGCCCGCCACGCGCAGCAGATGCTGGGTGAGCCGGCTGCCGACGTCCACGGACCGCATGATCGCGCCCAGCGGCATCGCCAGCGATTCGGCGTGCGGGCTGCGCTGGATCAGGTGGGCGCTGTTGCTGATGACGCCCAGCAGGTTGTTGAAATCATGCGCGACGCCGCCGGTGAGCCGGCCCAGCGCCGCCGTGCGCTGCGAGCGCGAGCTGAGCTGCTCGGCCTCGCGCGTGCGGTCGATGGCCTCGTTGACGCGCTCCTCGAGCTCGTAGCGGCCCTGATGGATGGCGGCGCTCGCGTCCTCGAGCGCCAGCGCGACCTCGTCGCACTCGACCATGCCGGTCTTGCGCGCGCGCACCGGCTCGCCGGCGCGCAGTTCGTTGGCGATCTCGTTGAGCGCGTGGATGGGGCCGGAGATGCGCCGGCTGATCCACAGCGCGCCGAACATGCCGACCAGGACCAGCAGCAAGGCGCCGATCGCGATCGGCTGCAGCGCGGCGCGCGCGCCGAAGCCGCCCGGGCCGCCGTCGCGCGGCACGGCGGTGATGACGGTCCAGCCCTGCGGCGACTTGCTGAAATAGCCCGTCACCGGCTTGCCGTCGAGGTTGACGGAGTCGAACGGCGCCTCGTCGCGCGTGGCCATCAGGCGCTTGAGGTCGTCGGTGCTGGGGCGGCCGGCGTAGCTGATGCCGCCCGGGTGGCGGGCGACGACCGCGCCGTGGGCGTCGACGATGGACGCCGTCCAGTCCGCCGGGAGACGCTGTCCGTCGATGATCTGCTGCAGCTCCTGCGGCAGCACGGTGATGACCATGTTCAGCCAGACGTGGCCGCCGCGTTCGATCGGCTGGATGATCTGCGCCCGCAGCTGGCCCGTGGCCGGATCGGGACCGAGGTCGCTCACGACGGCCTGCTCGATCAGCGCCGCGGAGGCCGCGGCCTTGGGCGGCGTCACGGTGGTCAAACCGGTCGCCGATCCGGTCGGCGACTCGGTGGTTGATCCCGTTGTGGATCCGGTCGTTGATCCGGTCGCCGGTTCGGGCAGACGCTCCGCCGCCAGGCGCGTGCTGAACAGCGTCCGGTCGGGCGCGTTGAGCTCCACCCAGCCCGACAGGCCCTGCATCGCGCGACGCGATTGCAGCTCCAGCATCGCCAGGTCGTCGGGCGGGATCTGCGGCGACGCGTCCAGGATCTGCGACAGCGACAGCACCCGCGCGATGCCTGCGCGGCGGGCCAGTTCCTTGTCCACCACCATGGACAGCGCGCGCGTGCTGTCGCGCATGTGGCGCACGGTGGCCTGCTGCTCGTCGTTCCAGGTCTGCCAGCTGACCCACAGCGCCGCGATGATGCCCGGCAACATCACGGACAGGACAAGCACGAGCAGGCGGGAACGGATCGGCAGGGGCATGGGCGGTCGGTCGGAGGAACGGTCGGGCCGCCGCGGCCAGAGGCCGGCGGCGAGGACGAGCCCGCGGGCGCGGGCACGTCGAGGCGGCAGATTATGGGCGGTGCTGTTCAAGGGCGTTCGGATGGGCCACGGGGATGGCGCCATCGGCAAGGGGCGGGGGCGAGGTCGTCGCGGTGGTCGTGGCGGTCGCTGCCGTCGATGTGGCTGTCGCCGCGACGTGCGCGGGCACATAGCCGGGCACGAGCGGTGGCGCGTGCGGCGGCCGGGGCGGGCGCAGCAGCGTGCTCAGCGGCGTGCAGGGGCGGTCGCTGCCGCGCAGGTAGACGGCGACCGGGCGCATCTGCCGGTTGCGCTGGCTGATGCTGCGCAGGCAGATCAGCAGCGGCACCGCCAGCACCGCGCCGGCGACGCCCCAGAGCCAGCCCCAGAACATCACCGAGAGCAGCACCGACAGCGGGTTCATCGACAGCCGCTTGCCGACGACCATCGGGGTCACGAAGTTGGATTCGATCGCGTGGATGCAGAGGTAGGACAGCACCGGCGCGAACAGGGCCGCCAGGCCCGCATCGCCGAGCGAGGCGGCGAGCGACGCCGCCAGCAGCAGCCCGCACATGATCAGCGGACCGAGGTAGGGGATGAAGTTGAAGATCGCGGCCAGCGCGCCCCAGAAGCCGGGGTTGGGCAGGTCCACGAACCACATCGTGCCGGACACGACCAGCCCGACGCCGATGTTGATGGCGCTGACCGAGACGACATAGCGCGAGATGTCGCGCTGCGCCGCGCGCAGGCCGCCGAGCACCACGGCCCGCAAGCGCGGACGATGCGGCAGCAGCTCGATGCAGCGCGACAGCACCCAGTGCTCGGACGCGAGCAGGAAGTAGAGCAGGATGGTCGTCGCGGCCGTCGACACGAGAAACTTCAGGCCGATGCCCAGCGCCTGCGCCGTCAGCGCCACGCCTTCGCTGGCGATGCGCTCCCGGACCGGATCCGCGGGGGGCGTCGGCGCCGCGGCGCGATTCGAATTGCGACGCTCCACCGGCGGACCGAAACCCGGAATCGCCGCCCGCCACTTGTCCACCTGGTTCAAGGCCTGCGACACCGCCACCGGCGCACGCTGCCACCACTGCGCCACCGGCTCGGCCAGCAGCGCCACGCTCAGCACCGTGCAGCCCACCACCGTGGTCACCAGCATGGCCGCGCTCACCGACTCCGGGATGCCCGAGTGACGCATCGTCCGCACCGCGGGCGCCAACACGAAGGTCAGGATCAGCGCCACCAGCACCGGCAGCACGATGGCGCTGGCCTCCTTCAGCAGGAAGACCAGCGCAATCAAGAGCAGGCCTCGCGTCGCCCAGCGGCGCATCGTGGTCGGGGGCAGGGCGGAGGGGCGCAAGATGGTAAGGATGACGGAGAGAGGGATCGGGCAGGCTGTTGAAGCAAGGCCTGGGCCAGGAGGGAGCGCTACCACGGGCCCTGACTGCGTTCGGCCAGGCGCGGGCACTCCACGAGGCAGGGGGCATCGCGTCCGCGAACCCCCAGCCTCATTCCGGCCCCACGGAGGTCTTCGGACTCCCGAAGAAGCGAGGTGCGGCGTTCGGTGGGCGTGACATATCCCGCCGTCGGTAAAAGGTGCCGAAAGCCTTGCGAGGAAGCGGGGGCGGCGCGGGCTTCGCGGACGTTGGGCGAACCGGCGCGGTGGCATCCGGGGGTGTTCGGGTTCGCCGCACGTCGATGCGCCGTATCCCCGGCAGGCCCCGTGCCTACTGCGTTTGCGTCTTTCGGGCAGGCACGCCGAATGACGCGCGCTCCGCCATGTGAAACCTCCTGGACGAGGTGGCATGGTCCTTGCGCTGATGGCTCCATCAGGCCGGTTCGCCGGCACTGCCTACAACCCGTTCCCGTCCTCGCCGGCGGGGACTTTCCGGAACCGGTTGTCGGCAGATTCACCCTCTACCGGACAGGAGTGTCACAAGTGGGAGCAATGGAACTCAGGCATGAGCACAGGCAGTCGCAGACGCTGTCGCCCCGCCTCCAGCACGCCGTGCGGCTGCTGCAGATGTCCTCGCTGGACTTCACCACCATGGTCACCGACATGCTGGGGCGCAACCCCTTCCTCGAAGTGACCGAAGGCTCGGACGATTCGTCGCCGCTGGACGCCGATGTGCCGGTCGCCTCGTCGCCGGTGATGTCGGACGCGCCGGAATCCTTCCCGGACGATCGCGAGATCTGGCGCGCCGAGGGCTCGGGCTCGATGCGCCGCGCCGAAGACGGCGAACTCAGCGCGCTGGAGATGACCGCGGCGCAGACCTGCCTGCGAGAACACCTGCGCAGCCAGCTCAACGTGCTGCGCCTGTCGCCGCGCGATCTGGTGCTGGCGACCATCGTGGCCGAGTCGGTGGACGACGACGGCTACCTGCGCAGCTCGCTGGAGGAACTGGCGGCGGTGGCGCAGATGCAGCCGACGGTGGCGATCGAGGAAATGCAGATCGCGCTCAAGCGCGTGCAGGCCCTGGACCCGCTGGGCGTGGGCGCGCGCAGCGTCGCCGAATGCCTGCTGCTGCAACTGCCCAAGATCGAGGACACGCGCAGCCGCCTGCTGGCCGAGCGCGTCATCTCGCAGCATCTGAACCTGCTGGCCTCGCGCGACATCCCGTCGCTGGCGCAGCTGCTGGACGTGAGCGTCGCGGAAGCGGAGGCCGTGTGCCTCAAGCTGCGCCGCTTCGACCCGCGGCCGGGCTGGCGCTACGAGACCACGCAGGCCGCCTACATCGTGCCGGACGTGCTGACCACCAAGGTCCGCGGCCAATGGCGCGTGCAGCTGAATCCGGCGGTGATCCCCAAGGTGCGGATGAACCAGGTCTATGCCGAGCTGTTCCAGCGGCATCGCCAGCAGGGACATGCGGAGATGGCGACCCATCTGCAGGAGGCGCGCTGGACGATGCGCAACATCGAGCAGCGTTTCTCGACCATCCTGGACGTGGCCGACGCGATCGTGCGCCGCCAGCGCCACTTCCTGGAGTTCGGCGCGATGGCGATGAAGCCGCTGGGGCTCAAGGAGATCGCCGACGAGGTCGGCATCCACGAGTCGACGGTCTCGCGCGTCACCAACAACAAGTACCTCGCGACGCCGAGCGGCGTGTACGAGCTGAAGTACTTCTTCTCGCGCGCGATCGTGAGCAGCAACGGCAGCGCGTGCTCGGGCACCGCGATCCGCGGCCTGATCAAGGACATCATCGAGGCCGAGCGCGCGGACAACCCGCTGTCCGACGCCGAGATCACCCGCCAGCTCGCCCGCCAGGGCCTGGTGGTGGCGCGCCGCACGGTGACCAAGTACCGCCAGATGCTGCGCATCGACGCGGTCGAACGCCGCAGACAGCACAGCTGACGACCCGATTTCCCGAGGCGCGATGGAGACAAGGACGGAGCCCCATGAGGCTCCGTTTTCATTGGCGCGCGGGAACCGGGCGGGGCGGGTCGCAACTCATGCCGCTTCGATGTCGCGCCGATGCCGCCTCCTTCGAGGCGGCCGGATATGCAGGCGTCTCCAGACCCATGTGGAACGACAGCTTCAATGTGCGCTTCGCCGGCCCCTACCGGTCGGAGGTCATGCAGGACGATCTCGACGAGTGCCGGGGCGGCAGTGCACCCTCGCGCCATTGTCTCGACGTGGGGCATCACGACCGGGTGGACTACCGACGTGTGCTGCCGCATGTCGACCGGCTGTGCCAGGGGGCGGCCCGCTATCGTGACCGCTCCAGTGGCGAGTGGCAGCGGCAATGGAACGACTGCGTCTTCCGCTGGGATCAATGGGCCGCGTTGATCAGGAGCGATCGGGAGGGATATCAGAGAGAGCTGGGAGGAGCGAGAGGCGCCACAGGCGTCACCGCGAGCAACCTCGGTCACGACTATCGAGCCTTCCTGGCCCTGGAGGCCCGATGGCTGCGATGCGCGAGCCCGTCCGCCTTGCCGGCGCCCCTGCTGTCGGACGCCGGGCGGCGGTCGACGGGGCGGCCCTCGATGCCCTCGATCACGACCGCCTGCTCGTCGGCGTTGATCCCCTCCGCACCGCCGCTGTCGATGGACTCGATCGCCACGCCACTGCCGCCGCGATTGATTCCGTCCGCGCCGCCGCCTTCGATCTCAGGGATGTCGTGGCGGGACGAATTCGTCTGCGGGCCTCCGCCGGATGTCAGCGGGCAGGACCCTTTGCCGGGTCGGTCTTCTTTCCGTCCTTGACCAGTTGATCGCGCCGTTCGGCGTCGAGTCCCGGCGTCGAACGCAGGTCGGTGTCGACCTGACCCTGCTTCAGGTCTTCGTGCGCCTGGCCGATGACCGCACGCTGGTCCTCTCCCGCCGCGCCGCTGCCCATGCCGCCGGTCGAATCGCCGCCGGTGCTCTGGTCGCGCTCATGCGGCAGCTGCGCGTCGTCGTTGTGCGTCGGGGCAGGGTCGGGCTCGACCTGTCCCGGCGCCACGGGCGCCTTGTCCAGCATGCGGCGCGAGGCCTGGCTGTCGGCAGGTCGATCGGTCTTGTTGTCGGTGGTGGTGCCGGCCATGGCGCGCTCCTGGTTCATTGCGATGTCCGGTCCAGGCAATCGGCCCACCCGCGCCGGTCTTGAGGCGCGCGAGTCGATACCACCGCACCAGATGCATCGGAGGGCCACTGACATCCTCCCTTGTTCGCTGGAGGACATCCATGTGCCCGCCGCCGCCGTCGTCTCCGCCGCCGTTTCCGGTCATTCAGCCGACGGATTCCCTGGATGAGGTCCTTGCCATGCCCGAGGGCTACAAGACCGGGAGGAATGCCGACCATCCATCGACCGGCGGTGCGCTGCAGCGATTCCGCGAGGAAGGCATCCCGACCTGTCTCCGGATCTCGCTGTCCATCCTGGAGAGACCAGGAGACGCCGCAGCCCAGCGCCAGGATCTGCGCAAACTCTCCCAGGTGGTGGCGGCCGTTCTCCAGCGTGCGGGATCGCCCTCCGCCGGGCTCGAACTGGCCCAGATCCTCATGCATGCCCTCGAGGAGCAGACGCGGTGCGCCGGAGCGGACCACGATGCGTTGATCGGCAACCTCGAGCAGGCACTGGTCGATCTCTGGCGGAGCGAGCAGGCCTGCCTCCAGCTTGACGCCTGCATCCACGAGCTGCGGGACCAGGTGCCACGCCACGCTTCCGATCCGAGACAACGCCGGCTGACACGCCTGCAGGACGGGCTGGTCCTCGCCAGTCAGTCCTTGCTTGGACGCCGGCCGGACGAGGCTGATCGGACATTGGCGGCAGCGACTCGCGCGTCCGCGGTCAAGCAGCGCCTGCGTGATGCGCTCATGCGGCTTGAGCGCAGTCTGGAAGCCGCCGTGATGCTGGACCACATCCATCGCACGATCGAGAAACGAGGCGACGCAGGCGCGAGGCTGCTGCACACGCTCACGGGCATGGAATCCTGCCTGCGCGCGATGGAGAGCGTCGCCCATCGGAATGGGGACGACCCGCTGAGGCGGGCAACGGCCGAGGTCGCCGCACGTTTCGACTGTGCAGGGCCGGGTGTCCTGCTCACGGCGGAGGCCGCCGAGGAGTTTGCCGATGCCTTGCGTGCGTTGATGCGGCACCAAGCCGGCGGGCACCGTGACCCGGGTCCGCTCCGCAGACGCTGAACGCGCCGCGACGCCGGAACGGCGCTTGCCCGCCCCGCGCCATGCAAGCCTGGAAGACCCGTTTCACGATCCTCGATACCGACCTCATGCTCTGGGGTCAGCTGTTGCTCGGCGCCCTGGTGATCATCGCCGGCGCGCTGCTGCTGCACGCGATCCTGCGGCCGATCGCGCAGCGCCTGACGCGCTTCTCGCCGCTGCTGAGCGCGGTGGTGCAGCGCTGCGACAACCCCGCGCGGTGGGCGCTGCCCATGATCGGTCTGCTGATCGCCGCGCAAGGCGTGCCCGACACGATGCCGGGCATCAACGGCGTGCAGCATCTGCTGGGCGTCCTGTGCATCGTCGCGATCGCGGCGGTGGCCGCCGGCGCGATCACCGGCGTGGCGAACGGCGTGGCGCTGATGAATCCCGCGGATGTGGAGGACAACCTCGCCGCACGCCGCATCCAGACGCAGACCAAGGTGCTGGCGCGCGTGGCCAAGGGCGCGGTGATGCTGACCGCGCTGGCCTTCATCCTGATGACCTTCCCGCGCGCGAAGCAGGTGGGCGCCAGCCTGCTGGCCTCGGCAGGCATCGCCGGACTGGTCTTCGGCCTGGCGGCGAAGTCCGTGTTCGGCAACCTGCTCGCCGGCCTCCAGATCGCCATGGCACAGCCGATCCGGCTCGACGACGTGCTCATCATCCAGGGCGAGTGGGGCAGGGTGGAGGAGATCACCTCCACCTACGTCGTGCTCAAGATCTGGGACGAACGACGGCTGGTCATCCCGCTGCAATGGTTCATCGAGAACCCCTTCCAGAACTGGACACGCACCAGTTCCAGCATCCTCGGCACGGTGATGCTGTGGGTCGACTTCACGCTGCCGGTCAACGAACTGCGCGACAAGGCGACCACCATGTGCAAAAGCTCCGCCCATTGGGACGGCCGGGTCTGCGGCGTCCAGGTCGTCGAGACGACCGAACGCACGATGCAGATCCGCGTGCTCGTCAGCGCCAAGGACTCGGGCAAGGCCTTCGACCTGCGCTGCGAGTTGCGCGAAGGGCTGATCGCGTGGCTGCAGAAGACGCACCCGCAGTCGCTGCCACGGGTCAGGGCGCTGGTGGAAGACATTCCCGCACCCGCTGCGCCTGTGCTCAAGCCTTCGCTGCCACCGTCACCAGCCCCTTGATGAGCGCCGATGTGACTCCCTCTCCCGCTCGCTGTATGGACCGAGGACATAGGTAACAGGCGTGCCAGGACATGGGTGACACTTTTCCCGCCTAGTCAGCGGGAGGACGAAGTTGCCCTGGAGCCAAGACACCGTGAAGGATCAACGAGAGGAATTTGTTCGACTGGCCCGACAGCCTGGCGCCAATATCAGCGAGCTATGTCGACGCAGCGGGATCAGCCGCAAGACAGGCTACAAGTGGCTCAGCCGAGACGATCTCGAGGATCGATCTCGGCGACCACACACCTCGCCGACTCGTACGCCCGAACAGCTGCAGGCGCAGGTGCTTGCAGTGCGGGCCGAATGTTCTGCTTGGGGCGGTCGCAAGATCGCGAAGGTGCTGGCGCGCGATCATGGTGTGCACGTAGCAGCCAGCACAGCCAACTGGGTGCTGCGCCGAAACGGCCTGATCGACCCGGCAGCAAGCCAGGCCGCGACGGCATGGCAGCGCTTCGAGCACGAGACGCCCAATGCACTGTGGCAGATGGACTTCAAGGGCCACTTCGCCACCGACACTGAGCGCTGCCATCCGCTGACCGTGCTGGACGATCACTCGCGCTTCAACATCGTGCTGCAAGCGCTGAGTAACGAGCGGCTAGAGTCCGTGCAGCCGGTGCTGCAGCGCGCCTTTGAGCGCTATGGGCTGCCTGAGCGCATCAACGCCGACAACGGTCCGCCCTGGGGCTCGCCGACGCGCGGAGCACTCACCGAGCTGGGCGTCTGGCTGATTCGCTTGGGAGTGCGGTTGAGCCACAGCCGACCGATGCATCCTCAGACCAACGGCAAGGACGAGCGATTCCATCGCACCCTGAAAGCCGAGTTGCTGGCCAGTCGGCACTTCAAGGACCTGGACGATGCCCAGCACCACTTCATCCAGTGGCGGCATCTGTACAACGCCAAGCGCCCGCATCAAGCGCTGGGCATGGACACGCCAGCCAGCCGCTACGCGGCCAGCCCGCGCTCGATGCCAAGCTCTTTGCGGCCCGTCGAATATGGCGATGGCGCCATCGTGCGCCGGGTCGGATACGGTGGACGGATCGCCTTCAAAGGCAACACCTACCGCGTCGGCAGAGGCCTCATCGGCCAGCCTGTAGCCCTACGACCTCACCTGGATCTTGATGGCAGCTTCGATGTCTTCTTCTGCCATCAAAAAGTACGCATGATTGACCTGTGCCAGGCTGACTAACCTGGACCTGACCTGTTACCCATGTCCTGGCACACCTGTCACCCATGTCCTCGGTCCATACAGCTYGCGGGAGAGGGCAGGGGTGAGGGCCAGCGGCSGCGGAAGTGCTGAAGCCTTTTGGACTCTCGCCAGCCCTCGACTGCCGAGGCTGCGCACGGTTCGGGGCGACCGGGTCCCCTTTTCTCCATCTCCCTCCTTCGCTTGCCTCCCGGCAAGCGAATTCCCTCCTTAAGTTCCSAAAAGGGGACCCGGTCGCCCCTCTCCCGAATCACCGAGGTGTTCCAGCATCAATCGGAGCACGATGTCGATTTCCGCCTGTTCGTTGAGGTAGTACCTCGCGTGGCTGTGATCGAGTCGGGGACCCACGCGCACCGTGACCCAATCGGCCTCCGCACGTTGGAAGGCCGGCTCATCATTCGTGTCATCGCCGACGTAGAAGCCCGCATCCGCCCCGTAACGCGCCGTCAAACGCGCCATCGCATCACCCTTGTCGGGGGCACCGTCGACCAGCACGTTCACGACGCGCTTGCCGGGCTCGGTGATGACGCCCGCCGGCAGATCGGCGACGAGCACGGCGATCGCGTTGCGCGCCGCCACCGGATCACTCGCCATCCGGTAATGGATCGCGATGGACGCGCCCTTGTCCTCGATCGTGGCGCCAGCCCGGTTGAGATCCGTCTCCATGCGCAGCATGCGCTCGCGGAACGTGCCCAGCGTCGTGACCACGTGCGGGTCGGGACCGTCGATCTCGTCCTCCGCACCGTGGTTGCCGACGATGTGCGTGGGCTTGAAGCCCAGCCGATGCCGCACGTCCAGCACCTGCCGGCCGCTGACCACGGCGACGGGCACGCGCGCGACCAGCCGTTCCAGCAGCTTCGCGGTGGGCTCGGGGAGCCGGGCCTCGTCGGGATGCATGACGATGGGCGCCAGCGTGCCGTCGAAGTCGAAACCCAGCAACGGACGACGGGTCATGAGGCGGGCGACCGCGGCGCGGCCCTCCGCGTCGAGCAGATATCGCACCGGCATCATGGCGTCAGCGCCTCCTCTCCAGACTCTCTTGACCGGCGCTGCACGCGTCGCGTGATGCGCTCGCGCAGCCGCCATTGACCCGCGTCGGTCAGCATGCGGCCGGCCCAGCGGTAGACGTTGAACTCGCGCACCGTCATGCGCAGGCTGGCCATGCGCTCGCGCTGCTCCTGCGGCGGCATCAGCGCCGCACGGTGCAGGGCGTCCGTGGTCTCTTCCACGTGGTAGGGGTTGATGACCAGCGCCTCCTGCAACTCGCGCGCCGCGCCGGCGAAGCGGCTGAGGATCAGCACGCCCTGATCGTCGTCGCGGGCGGCGATGAACTCCTTGGAGACCAGGTTCATGCCGTCATGCAGGCTGGTCACCACGCACATGTGCGCGGCGCGGTAGAGCGTCATCAGCGCCGCATGGTCGTGGTGCTCGGCCAGGAGCACGACCGGCTTGTAGCCGGCGCCGCCGAAGCGCAGGTTGATGCGCTCGGTGACGCGATGGATGCGGTCCTGGAATTCGCGGTATTCCTCCAGCGCGTTGCGCGTCGGCGCCGCCACCTGGACGAGCACGAAGCGCCCCTGCCACTGCGGATGCTTCTCCAGCAGGCGCTCAACCGCGTGCAGCCGCTCCAGGATGCCCTTGGTGTAGTCGAAGCGGTCCACGCCGACCGCCAGCACCGTGTCGGGCGCGAGCTTCAGCCGCTCGAACACCGAGGCGCGTGCGTCCGCGGGGGACTGCCAGCCGGCGCGTTCCTCGTCGGTGGGCCACGCGATCGAGATCGGATAACTCTGCACCAGCGTCGGCTCGTCCTGGTAGCTGATGGTCGAATGCTCGTGCTCGATGCGCGCCTCCAGGTAGCGGTCCACCGTCTCGGTGAAGTTCTTGCAATGGAAGCGCGTGTGGAAGCCCAGGATGGTGCTGCCCAGCATGCCCTGCAGCAGCTCGCGACGCCACGGGCAGATGCCGAAGGACTCCGGGTTGGGCCAGGGGATGTGCCAGAAGGTGATGATGGTCGCCTTGGGCAGCTTCTCGCGGACCATGGCCGGCAGCAGCGCGAAGTGGTAGTCCTGCACCAGCACCACCGGATCGTCGCCGCGGGCCTCGGCGACGACCGCGTCGGCGAAGCGCTGGTTCACGGCCTTGTACTGCGCCCAGTCCGACTCGCGGAACACCGGCCGCACGTGCGCCACGTGGCACAGCGGCCAGAGGCCTTCATTGGCGAAGCCCTGGTAGTAGCCGCGCTCCTCCTCTTCGCTCAGCCAGACGCGGCGCAGCAGGTAGTCCTGCGTGTCCGGCGGCACCGCGACGCGGTCGTGCGCGTCGACGACGTCCCGGTCCGCGCTGCCGCTGCCGTGCGCGATCCAGGTGCCGGAGCAGGCGCGCATCACGGGCTCGACCGCGGTGACCAGGCCGCTCGCCGGCCGGCTGACGGAAATGCCGTCCGGACCGCGCTGATGGATGTAGGGCTCGCGGTTGGAGACCACGATCACCTGGTCGCCGCGCAGCTGCGTGCGCAGCAGGCTGCGCAGCCGCTCGGGATCCCAGGGGGTGAGCGGACCGTGCTCGCGGTAGAGGTTGTCCTCGAGCTCGCGGATGTGCTGGCGGATCTCGACCTCCAGCGGCTGCAGCTCGGGCGGGGCCGTCTCGGGGCCGCCGCGGAATCCGCCGGTGTTGAGCAGCGGCCGCACCAGGCCCTCGCCGCGCAGGATGGCGCGCATGCCGGAGACCCAGCCGCGCCAGCTGAGCTGCGCGACGATCATCGTGATGCCGGCGATCGCCAGGCCCAGCACCGTGATGAAGATGATCATGTAGCGCCGCGTGTCCAGGCTGCGGCGGTCGGGCAGGCTCAGGTCGTGCAGGAGCACGAGCCGCTCGGCGTCGGGCTGCTGCGGGTTGACCGGGAAGACGCCGATGTGGACCGCGCCGCTGGCCAGTTCCAGGCGCGGGTCCTTCTGCGCGGCGCTGAGCTCGGCCTCCTTGCAGCTGAGCGAGCCCGGGAAGCCCTTGGTGCTCATGACCTGGGTGCCGTCGGGCGCGCACAGCGCGATGCCCACGAGGCGCTCGTCCAGCACGCCGCGTTCAAGCAGGTTGCGCAGGCGTTCGCGCTGGGCGCTGGGGTCGATGTCGCTGATCGCGACGGAGAGGGTCTTGGCGACCATCGCGCCGCGCAGGCTCAGGTCGCGCGAGAACCAGCGCAGCGTCATGCGGTCCAGCAGCGGCAGCGCCAGCAGCGCCGCCAGGGTCAGGGTGATCAGCAGCGGAACGAGGAAACGGATCTGGAGATGCAGCGATTTCATGCCCGGCCCCCCGCGCGACGCGGCGCAGGGTCTGCACGGAAGAGGTCCCCGTAACCGTCGTCGTTATCGTTGTTGTGGTCGTCCTCGTCGTCCTCGTCGACGGAGCTCGGATGTCGCTTGAGCGCGTGCATGCCGCCGAGCGCCAGCCCGGCTGCGAACGCGCCGTACACCAGCAGCAGGCTGTTGACCGAAGGCCGTCGCGTGCCCGAGGCCGTGGCGCGCTTGTCCGCGCCCGGCGTGAGCACGCTGGGTGTGACGACGCGATCCACGCCGACGGCGATCGCCGTGAGCAGCAGCGCGTCGCTCACCGCGTTGCCGCGCGTGGGCCGGCGGCGCGTCGCGCGCAGCCGGTCGTAGAGCGCGCCCCACACGAGGCCGGTGGCGGCGTGCAGCGCGATGCCGGCGGCGGAGGTCTTCAGCGGCGGACGGCCGACGCGGTATTCGGAACGACCGACCAGATGGGCATGATCGGACCGGCTGCCGCGCAACAGCGCCAGTCCTGAGAACAGGCTGGCCAACACGCCGTCGGCGCATGCCCGGCGCAGCGCCGGGAGCAGCAATGCATTCAAAGGCGACTCCTGTGACAGAGGGAAACAAGCCCCTGTGGATGGCAATCGCCGTGCCGCCCAGGCAGGAAGCGGACGGCATACGCCCGCCGGGCCATGCGGCTGCCTCTTCACAAGGGGCAGGGACGGGCTTTTCCGGCCCGGAACAGGCTCAGTTCACGGCCGTCGGCGGCGGCATGTAGGGCGGTTCGCGCACGGGCACCGGGTTCTCGCCGGGAATCGGCGGATCGATGACCCCGGGCGGATCGTCGCCGGGCTGGGGCGTCGGGCCGTGCGGCGGCGGCGGCACGAAGGGGACCTCGTTCGGATGCGGCGGGCTGGGCGGCACCGTGTGGGCTTCGAAGGGCAGGGGCAACTGGTGCATGTCGTTCCTTGTTGTCACGCGGGCCATTGCAAGCGGCGCGCCCGATGACATCGGGGTTCTGTAAGCCGGTGACCGGGAGTTCTGTCGGCAAGCACTGCAGAAGGCCGTGCGTGCGTACACGCAACCCCGGACCCACTCAGAGGGGCACGTCGCTCGCAGGGTGACCCGCAGGAGCGGCGCCTCCCCACATCCGGGGCGGCACCGCATTTGCCAGAAACCTGCAAGACACCTGCAGCACCCGGTCCCTCGCCCATCGATTCCCCAAGGAGACCCGCCCATGAACGACACGGCTCTCGAATCGCCCCGGCCCCCGGCGGTGACGGCGTCCCCGACGCCCGATCCACCGCGGCGCCCGGACGAGGCGCGCCCGGCGGAGCCGCCCGCACCCGGACCCGATCAGGCGCCGCACGAGCATCCGGACGATCCGGGCGTGCATCCGGACGGACCTAAGCGTTATCACGACGACCATGCCGCGCCGGCGCGCCAGCAGCTCGATCAGGAGGCGGCACGGCGTATCGATGAGCACGTCGAACAAGGGGAACCCGCATGAGGACGCATGTCCTGCCGCAGACCGACTTCCGCGCGGACCTGATGGCGCGCGACGAGGTCGTGGCGCTGCTGGTCGACGACCACCAGCGCGCGCAGCACGCCTTCCACCAGTTCGACCGGCTGTGGGCGATCGGGGACCATGAATCCTGCGAGGCGCTGGTGCGCCGCACCTGCGCGCTGCTGACGGTGCATGCGACGCTGGAGGAAGAGCTGTTCTATCCCGCGGTCCGCAAGTGCCCGGAGATCGGCGCCATCGAACGTCGGCTGATCAACGAGGCGGAGATCGAGCACCTGGTCGTGCGCATCCTGATGTCGCAGCTGCGGCGCATGCGCTCGGACGACACGCAGTTCGCGCCCCTGGTCGGCGTGCTGGGCCGCTACGTCACGCATCACGCGCAGGACGTGGAGCAGGGCATCCTGCCGCGGCTGACGCATGCCTCGTCGGTGGACTGGCGCGGACTGTCCAGCGCGCTGCGCCGCCGCCGCGATGAACTCGACCGCCAGTGGCGCGACGAGCTCAGCCTGGAGAGCCGGGAGTACGAGCGCCAGCAGGACGCGTGAGCGTCGGCACCACTTCGCGCTCCACGCCTTCCAAGGCGCCGGGCGGGGCGGTATCTGCGGCGCGTTCGGCCGCTCGGGCTGCTGCGCGTTCCGCGCGCCGGGTCAGCGACACCACCAGCGGATGCGCCGCGAACTGCACCTGCAACCGCCCCTTCTGCTGCGGGGTCAAGGCTGACGCTTCGATCATCGCGGGCCAGGTGGCGAAAGCCGCCTTCACGCAACGCGCGATCGCCGTGTCCGCCGACTTGACGGGGATCTTGAGGCGATCGCAGAAGACCTGCAGCAGCGCGGGCGACATGGACTGCCGCAGCAGCGGCGCCTCGCTGTCGTCCGACGCGGCCGCGCGCCGAGGCAGGAACTTCGGCGGCACGATGTGAAGGGCATGGCCGCGCAGGCGATGGAACACGGCATAGGCCACCACGTCATACGCGGGTGAGAGCGTCGGGGTGACACCGTCGAGGTAGCGCACGCCGATGTTCTTCAGATGCATGTCGGCGTTGCCGATCATCTCGTTGACGACGATGCGCCGCAGCAGTTCGTGCACCGCGGGCTCGCCCATCGACGGCTCGGCCAGCAGCACCGCGGCGATGTCGAGGTAGCTGATCCGCAGGCCGTCCGACCCGCGGCCGTACTTGTCCTCCGGCGCGCGGCCGAGGATCTGCGCGAAGTCCTCGACATGGATGCGTCCCGCCGGCGAACGGTCGAAGCGCGTCACCGCCAGGAAGTTCGTCTGCGCCGTCGCGTCGCCGAGTTCGTAGCCGTGTTGCAGACCGAGCCGCTCCAGCGGCTCCAGGACCGCCTCGCAGGTGTCCACCCCGGCCGCGCGCGCCAGGCGCAGGCTCAGTTCCTCGACTTCGGGCAGCAGCGGCTGGCCCACGACCGGCAGCTTCGCGATGATGTGGGTGTCGTGGTCCCTGGTCCGGCCGACATAGCGCTCGCCGTCGCGGATGACGCCGAGCTTGGGCTGCACACCCGAGAGCGACACGCCTTCTTCGAGCGGATCCGCCGTGACCGACATTTCCAGCGCATCCTGTCCCTGCGTGACGTAGCGCGCGAGTTCCTCCCGGGTCAGCTCGATCGGCAGCGCATGGACGTTGCCGGGCAGATCCTTGCCGCAGGCCGCGAGCATCTCGAAGTGGTCGTCGGGCGCGCAGTCGCGGAGTTCCGCGACGTGATGGCGGAACACACCTTCGGGCAGCAGGTTCTGGAAGAAGGTCGGCAGCATCCAGCCGGCCGCCGTGGAGTGGCGACCGTTGAAGCTGATCGAGCGGATGTTGCGCCACAGCTCGGCCTGCGCCTCGGGCGTGGCCGCGCGCATGGACAGCGACAGCGTCGGCGCGTCGGCCCCGGCACGGTCGGCGAGGTCCTCGTCGGCCACGAAGCGGTTGATGACCGTGTCGTCGTTCAAGGCGTACTGGAACAGCACGCCGAGTCGCAGCGTGCCGAGATGGATGGCCAGCACCTTCACGTTCATGGGCGCCCCTTGTCATCCGCGCGGGCATCCTGCCGCGCGTGCAAGGCGTCCAGCGCCTCGGTGACCACGGACCTTACCGGCGGGCCCAGGGCTTCTCCCGCGGCGACCGCCCTGGCAGCGGCCTTGGGCACCAACACCAGTTCCAGGCCCAGTTGGTGCGCCACGGCCATCAGGGTGGAGACGCGGAAATCCTCCTGACCGCTGAGCACATGCGTGAGCGTGCGAGCGGAAATGCCCGAAGTGTCGGCCAGGCGCGCCTGGGTCAGCCCGTTGCGGCGGGCGGTGTCGCGGAGGAGTCCGGAGATCTCGGGAAGCGTGAGCATGGCAATAAAGTTCCAATTCGTCCTGAAAAGGTACTTTATTGCTGATCGCTGGTCAAGGGAATTGGAAATAAGGTGCCATATCAGGCGAATATGGAACTATGTTGCCATATCAAGTGCGGTGTTTGGCTCGAGGCGGGCAGTAGTGATTCCGCACCGCTTCCTCCTTGCGCCGCTTGTCAGACCACCGGCGGAACCAGGGAAAACATGCCGCGAGTTGCGCCAGCAAGCCGGTGCGAGGGGGCGGAACCACACCGCGCGCGTGCTGCTGGTAACGCACGCTGCTGAGCTCCGCCGACATCTCGCGCACGCGTGCTCGATCCTGCGCCAGCTTGGGCGTCTGGGGCACCCTGTCGTTGTCGAACCGGAATCCGTTCGCCTGACTTTCGAACCGTTCAGCGGCGTCCCCGTGAGCCGGGCGTCCGAGCCGCACCCAACGCCGATGCAACGCGTCGACCTTGGAGAAGTCGTACGCCTTGTGCCGGAAGATCCGAGGCTTGTTGACCGTACAGAAATCGCGGACCGGCTGCGGCGCCAGGGACCTCATGCGAGATCGCAGGCGATCGACGAAACCTTGCTGCCTGTCGTCGAGGGCCGCGGGAGCGGCGGGATCCATCGACGACGCGAGTGAGGCTTCGTCGGAACGAGCGCGGAAGAGTTGAGTCAGACGCATCGGAGGCAAGCGGACTTGCCTGCCGCCAACCCGACGGGTTGTCGCGGGGCAAGTGCGACTGTGTCCGACGACAACCACCCGGGGTTCGCCGCGTCGGCCGCGTCGGCCGAATCGGCTGTTGCGTCCAATGCGTGCGACGCGGCGTCCGCCGGTCCGGTCAGCGCGATGCGGGCGTGCTGGCCGCGCCTGCCGCGGCGGGGAACGCGGCCTTCGGCCCCGCGGCGCCTGCCGCGGTGACGCGCCAGATCACGTTGCCGACGTCGTCCGCCACCAGCAGCGCGCCCTGGCGGTCGAGCGCGACGCCGACGGGACGGCCCATCGCCTGCCCCTGGGCATCGAGGAAACCGGTCACCACGTCGATCGGCAGCCCGCTGGGCTTGGCGCCGACGAAGGGCACGAACACGACCTTGTAGCCGGCCGGGACCTTGCGATTCCACGAGCCGTGCTGGCCGATGAACATGCCATGGGCGAAGTCCTGCGTCAGCTGGTTGCCGTCCGAGGACGCGAGCCCCAGCGAGGCCGTGTGCGCCCCGACGGCGAAGTCGGGGACGATCGCCTTCTCGACGAGTTCGGGCCGCTGCGGCTTGACGCGTTCGTCGACGTGCTGGCCGTACCAGCTGTACGGCCAGCCGTAGAAGCCGCCGTCCTGCACCGAGGTGATGTAGTCGGGGACCAGGTCGTCGCCGAGCTCGTCGCGCTCGTTCACCGCGACCCACAGCGCCTTGCTCGTGGGCTCCCAGGCCAGACCGACCGGGTTGCGCAGTCCGGACGCGAACACGCGCGTCGAGCCGCTCTGCAGGTCGATCTCCAGGATCGCGGCGCGGCGCTGTTCGTTCTCGATGCCGTTCTCGGCCACGTTGCTGTTGGAGCCGATGCCCGCGTAGAGCTTGGTCCCTTCGGCGTTGGCGATCAGGCTCTTGGTCCAGTGATGGTTGATGGTGCCGCCGGGCAGGTCGGCGACCTTCGTCGGCTTGCCGGCGAGCCGGGTCTGGCCGGTCGTGTAGGGGAAGCGCACGACGGCGTCGGTGTTGGCCACGTAGAAGGTGTTGCCGACCAGCGCCATGCCGAACGGCGAGTTCAGGCCCTCCGCGAACGCGAAGCGCTGGTCCGCGACGCCGTCGCCGTCGGTGTCGCGCAGCAGGGTGATGCGGTTGGCGCTCTTGGGCGTGGCGCCGGCCTTCTTCTGGAACTGCTTGGTGATCCAGGCCTTCGGACCCTTGCCGTCGTCGGGGCGCACGGGCGCGTTGGTCTCGGCGATCAGCACGTCGCCGTTGGGCAGCACGTAGACCCAGCGCGGATGGTCGAGCTTGTCGGCGAATCGCGTGACCGCCAGCCCGGCCGCCGCCTGCGGCCTGGCGCCCGCGGGCCAGCCCACCGCCTTGGCGACGTTGATCGTCGGCACGAGGGACTTCTGCGGCTCGGGCAGCGCGGGGTTGGGGCCGTAGCCGGGCGGGGTCGCGGGTTGCGCCTCGAGCGCCAGCACGACGCGCGCGCCACCGGCGAGGCCGGCCAGCGCGGCGACCGCCACGACGACGCGGCTGATCCGCCGGACACGCAGGGACGCAGGGAGGGACAGGCGTGAGGACGCGGGCATCTTCTTGTTCATCGGCTTCTCCGTCGAGGGCCGCCCCGGACGGGGCGGCGGCAGCCGACGGATCAGCAAGCGGGATGCCCGCAGGTGGTCAGGCTTGCCGGAACTCCTTCTTGTCGATCGCATGCAGACAGTCCCCGGCGTCCGCCATCAGCATCTCCAGCGGCAGCCCCGGATGGCGCGAGGAATCGATCAGCGCCTGCCGCAGGGCCCGCAGTGGCGCCATCAGTCGAGCCAGCAGCGGCTTCTCCTTGTCGCTCAGCGTCGACGAAGCCTTTCCTGGAAGATGGCCCGCCATCCTGTCATACGTTTTGGAGAGCGCCCGTTCGATCCTGCCCATGTCCAGATGATGAGCGATGGCATATCGGATCGCGTCGTCCAAGGGCTTGCAGGTGATGGCGCTCTCCGCCTTGCCGTCGGGCGTGCGGAACAACGCCGACGGTCCCCGGTTCACGGCCTCGCTCCAGACCTCGATCAGCGGATCGACACAGGGCGAGATCGACCTGGCCCGGAGTCGACCGTCGTCATCGCGCGCGAAGTCGGCCCAGCGGGGATTCGGCTTGCCGAGCAGCCATTGCCCTACGACGGCCTGCTGCAATTCTGTCTGGTGACCGCGTTCGTCCCCCGTCGGGGTCCTTCCGGCCACGTTGTCGACGATCAACAGGGCGGTGTCCCTGCGACGCAGCGGCGTGTCGAAGGTCGCCCGGGGAAGGCAGAGATCCAATCCGGTCTGCTCCAGAATGGCATCGCGCAACGTGGAGGCCAACGCGGCGTGCAGTGCCCGCTCGCCCTCGAGCTTCTGCGATTCGCGCGCGATGACCGGCTGCAGTCGATAGGGCGCGTCACCCTTGGATCCGGCAAACACGAGCCTTTCGCTGTGGCCGATGGCCGGATGCGAATCGGGATCGGTCTTGCTCAGGGCTCGGACATGCGCCGCCCGCTGTTGCGGCGTGGGCTCTCTCGATATCGGTGGCAGGGGGCCGATCGCTTGTGTCCGGCTTGTCGTGCTTGTCGTGCTTGTCGTGCCTGTGGCGGGTTTGACCGACGCGGGTCTTTCGGCGACCGGAGGCTGCGGCGGCCTCGGGTACATCGTGTGTATCAGCATCCCCGCGACGCGGCACTTGCGATCACGCAACTTCCTGCTGTCCGGCTGGGTCTCCACCCAGCGGATGTAGCGCGTCGCCAGATCGCGGATCTCACCGGCACGAGCCTCGGCTTCTTTCGAGTTGTCCAACTGTTTCAGGTAGGAATAGTTCACCGGCTTGTCTGAACACCTCGAACGGCGAGGAAGCCGCATCAACAACTTGCCGAGAAAGTTCTGCCGTTTCAGTTCGCCCGGCGAGGGGGAGGGGACCTCTGGAGCAGAAGGGGCGCACTGTCTGGCGAAGCGATTCAAGAGATTCAGGGATTTCGGCATGCCTACGAACTCCTCCTGGCCCGCCGCCATCCCGACGGGATCGTCGCGGGGGGCATGCAGGTTTTGTCTTCCTGCGACAACCCTCAGTTCTTCAAACCGGAGTCGCGTCGGACAACACCTGGCACCTCGCTTGCTCCGGGAGCGGCCTGTTCGAGGCGGGGCCTCATTCGGCGAGCGGGCCCGAACTGCGGTACACAGGGATTCCTGGGAGGACGATGAAGACGATTCGACACACCGCCTGCGCGGGCGCGGTCCTGGGGCTGATCTGGGCGCCGGCCTTCGGCCAGGCCCAGCAGCCGCCGACCCCGGGCGCCCAGGCGCTGCCCACCGTGGTCGTGTCCGGCAGCGTCGCGGAACGGCGGCTGGACGAGGCGCCGTATGCGGCGTCGGTCATCGATGCCGACACGCTGCGCGGCGCGGGGCCCATGGTCAACCTGTCCGAGGCATTGAGCCGCGTCCCCGGCCTCACCGCCAACAACCGGCAGAACTATGCGCAGGACCTGCAGCTGTCCTCTCGCGGCTTCGGCGCGCGGGCGCCGTTCGGGGTGCGCGGGCTGCGGCTCTACACGGACGGGATCCCGGCCACGATGCCGGACGGGCAGGGGCAGGTCACGCACTTCGACCTCGCGTCCGCCGCGCGCGTCGAGGTGCTGCGCGGGCCGTTCTCGGCGCTCTACGGCAACAGCTCGGGCGGGGTCATCGCGCTGGTGAGCGCGCCGGTGCGCGAACGCTTCGCGGAGCTGGACCTCGACGCCGGCAGCGCCGGATTGCGCCAGGCCCGCCTGACCGCCGGCACGCCCTTCGGCGACGGATGGGAGGCGCAGGGCGGCGTGTCGCGGATGGAAACCGACGGTACGCGGCCGCACAGCGCCGCGCGTCGCACGCTGGCCAACGGTCGCCTGGCCTGGACCGGCGCGCGCGATCAGGTGCTGCTGCTGGTGAACGACATCGACCAGCGCGCCCAGGATCCGCTCGGCCTGACCGCCGCGCAGTTCGCCGCGGATCCGGACCAGACCGCATCCCAGGCGGAACAGTTCAACACCCGCAAGAACGCCAGCCAGACGCAGCTCGGCGCGCGCTGGCGCCACCGCTTCGACGAGGGGCAGGTCTTGTCCGACAGCGTGCTCACCGCCTACGGCGGCCACCGATCGGTGACACAGTGGCAATCCATCGCCGTCGGCGCACAGACGCCGGCGGGCAGCGGTGGCGGTGTCGTCGACTTCAGCCGGCGCTACGACGGCGTCGACGCGCGCCTGCTGTGGCGGCTCGGACCGGCGACGCTGGTGACCGGCGTGAACCTCGAGCGCCAGAAGGACGATCGCCAGGGCTATGAGAACTTCCTCGGCACCGGGGCGTCGCAGCAGCTGGGCGTGACCGGCGCGCTGCGTCGCGACGAGGAGAACGAGGCCGTCACGCGCGAGGCCTATGCCCAGGCGGAACTGCCGCTGACGACCACGCTGTCCGCTAGCGCCGGCGTACGCGCGGGGCGGGTGACGCTGTCCGCCCGCGACCGCTTCCTGGGCAACGGCGACGACTCCGGATCGCTGCGCTACGACTACGCCAATCCGGCGGTGGGGCTGGGGTGGAAAGTGGCGCCGTCGCTGCTGCTGCACGCCGCGCTCGGGCGCGGCTTCGAATCGCCGACGCTCAACGAGCTGGCCTATCGCGCGGACGGGCAGGGCGGTTTCAACACCGCGCTGCGGCCGCAGAAGAGCCTGCAGCAGGAGCTCGGCGCGAAGTGGCGCGCGGGCGCTGTCGAGCTCGACGCCACGGCATTCCATGTCGCCACGCGCGATGAGATCGGCGTGCTGTCCAACAGCGGCGGGCGCTCAAGCTACCAGAACGTCGGCCGCACGCGGCGCAGCGGCGTGGAGCTGTCCGGCGCCTGGGATCTCGCGCCGCGCTGGCGCGCGCAGATGGCGCTCGGCACGCTGAAGGCGCGGTATCGCGACGGGTTCCTGACCTGCACTGGCACGCCATGCCCGACCGCCAACGTGCCGGTGTCCGCGGGCAATCGCATCGCGGGCACCAACGGCGGCAGCGCCTACGCCGAGCTGGCGTGGCGCCCCTTCGAGGCGGCGCGCGACGGGGAACTCGCCGTGGAATGGCGCGGCGTGAAGCGCACCGCCGTCAACGACATCAACAGCGAGGCGGCCGCGGGCTACGGCGTGCTCAACCTGCGTGCCCGTCGCGGCTGGAACTTCGGCGCGATGCGCGCCGAGCTGATCGCACGCGTGGACAACGCCGCCGACCGACGCTACGTCGGCAGCGTCATCGTCAACGACGGCAACGGCCGGTTCTACGAGCCGGCACCGGGGCGCTCCTTCTGGCTAGGCCTGTCTCTTCGTGCCGCGTCGCCAAGGGAGCCATGAGCGGCCCCGCTGGGTCGGCGTCTCGATCCGTTCCGCCAAGGCGGGCAGACCGTGGCGCGACTCGGTGTCGTGGATCAGGCGGAAGAGGGTGGCGAGTCGCCCATTGGCGGCGTCGATGTCGGACTGTGCGACGGGACCTCCGCGCTCCAGCTTCGACGAGATCCGCTGGATCGCCGCGACCGCGCCGTCCCGCAGCTTGCCCGCGGCACGCAGGCGCTTGGGGCCGTCCTTCATCTGGCGTAGCGCGATGGCATCGCGAAGCAACGGCGCGAGCGCCCGGTCGCGCCGTTTGAACGGGCTGAACGGGGATGCCTTTTGCAGCCGTTCGGAGAGTTCCGCATTGGTGATCAGGAACTCGGCGGTCGGCGCGGCGGCGGTCGACTGCGGCCGGACCGCGGGCGGCGTGATCGGCGTGCGCGGCGGTTTGCGCGGCGGCTGGCGTGGAAGGGGGAGCGCTGCGGACGGCTCGTCGTCGATCCAGTCACGGATCCGGGCGGGATACTGCGAGAGCAGTTCGCGCAAGGACATCACCGGGTTGCGCATCAGAAGTGATTGCACCGCGTCGATGGCATCGAACGAGCGACGCACGGCCGTCCGGCTGAGCAACTTTGCGGCGAGGTGCGCATTCCCGGGCGCCGACGGCACGCCGGCCTTCAACACCCTGTCCAGTTCGAGCTCGAGCGGCCAACGCAGCGCGTGGGTGTCGATGCTGAGCACCTTCTCGGCGAGGTCAGGGTCGAACGGCGCATCCCACGCCGCGCCGGCATCGTCCGGCACCCGGAACAGCGGCGCGAGACGTCCGTCGTTGCTCATGCCGTCCAGCGCGGGCCCGAGCACGTCGTCTTCGGGAAACGACGCGCCCGCGTCGAGATGCCAGCAGCGGCCCTGCGCGTCGAACAGCTGCCTCTCCCACTCGCCCTGCCAGCGATTGGTGAAGAGGCGGCTCAAGGCCGTCGACTGCAGGGCCTGGGCCGACACGGTCTGAAGCCTCTGCCGGATGGCCTGGCGCACGCCGGGTTCCGCTTCCGCGCCACGCTGGCGATAGGTGGAGAAGGCACCGGGGAGCGGCTCCGGGAACCTCCCTGGCGCCAGGCTCAAGGTGCCTGCGCCGCCCCGGGCAACGGGGTGGGGCACCGGCAGGCCGATGCCGAGCGACAGTCCGTAACGCGAGCTCAGGGCGGTGTCGAAGGCGCTCGCCATGGACTCGCGAAGCGCCGTGCCGCCGTCGGTCGCAGGGTGGAAGGCCAGGCGGGGCTGCCCCAGGCGGTCGCACAGCAGGGCGGTTCGAGGATCGCTTGGCGACGAGACGCGGGGGAACTTGTCCCCCAGCACATGGAGCGTTCGGAGGCGTCGCTTGTAGGCCGGATATTCCGGACCCACCGCCAGGAAATCCACGCCGGCATCGAAGTGCTGCGCGGCCGGATCCCGTCCGTTGACGCTGTCGGCGGTCCGGGCCCGGTAGTCCCGGATCTGCTGGGCCGTCCGGTTCCGTCCGCTGGCATGACGCGCGAGCAAGTTCGCGACGAAGGGCTCCTCGTGGTAGCAGTCCGGCGGCAGGTCGAACCCGTCAAGCCTGTCAGACCCGTCGGCCGCGAACGGATCGTCGGGGCGGGTGATCTGCGGTGAGGGGTGCAGCGTGGCGAAGAGAGGCTGCATCGGGTCAGCGCCTGCCACGCGGCAAGGAAGGGGGGCTCGCCTCGACGGGCTTGCGCTCGGGCGAGAAGCCGGCCGGCGGTGTCCCGCCGAGCTGCCGCGCGATCTCCGCGAGCGCCGCGTCCAGCCCCGATCGCAGGCCCAGTTCGATGAAGCCGTTGGTATCCATCAGTTCGACGAGGTCGTCGCTGGCGAAACGTTGCCGGCCGTCGGCGACGTGGGCCCCGACGCGGCGCAGCACGTCGTCGCGGACGACCCGGTCCGACGTGGCCTCGGCGGCATCGAGCAACGCGATCAGCGGCCGGTCGAACCCGTCGATCAGCGTCTCCAGGTCCGCGACCGCATCGTCCAGGGCCACGGTCAGGCGCGCGCGGTCGGGATGGGTCTCGCAGCGTTCGATCACCGCGCGCCGCAGATCGTCCACCGCCAGCCGCAAGCGTCGGCGTGTCTGCGACCAGGTCTGGCGCGCCGGAGGGGACGGCGCCTCGGCGCGCCCGGGGCGCGCGTTCGGCGGGAAAGCATCGAGGCGCCCGGGGCGCGGGAGGGATGAGGTCGTCATCCCCGTATGTCGCGCGGCAACGCGCGCCGGTTCAGGCCGTCGCGCCGTCGCCCGCACCCGTCGGAGCGAAGGTCGACAAGAGCCACCGGATCGACGATTGCTCGGACAGCACCTCGCGCATGTTCTTCACGTCGAGCGGATCCTTGGTGGTCGACATCTTCTCGTCCAAGCGCACGCAGTGTCGAGCCCAGTCCCGCACCTCGCCAAGGCGAAGCGCCACGCGTGACAGATCTTTCTCGCCGGGCCACTGCTGCCGGGCCAACGCGTCGATGTCCGCCTTGCTCATCTTGCCGAAGGCGTTCCCCAGCAACCGTTTCTCGCGAGGGGAGGGCTTCCACAGGTCGACGAGACGCTTTTTCATTTTCTCCACGTCCATCTCGGCGAGGGCGCGAAGCGTCTCCGGGCTCATCGGCTTGTCTGCCGGCGCGCGTGGCGTCGTGGACCAGTCGAGGGCCCGGCCCGGCCCGGCGGCAGCGCTGTCGGTGTCCGCGGGGGCGTAGGCGAACAAGCGTTGGTGATCAAGCATCCACGCGCGACCGTCCTCGTCGACAAGCACCCCGTCGAGCTGGAAGCGATGCTCGCCGCAGGTCAGTGCGGCCAGTGCCAACTGGTCGAATGACGCGTTGCGCAAGGGGCGGGCCAACGCGTCCGCCAGCCGTCGGCGACCGACGTCCTCGCCCTCGTCCGGCCGGGTGAGGCAGAGATTGAAGCCCGGCGGCGGCATCATGAGCACGCCGAGCGTCTCCTCGGCCTCACCGGCCTCGGCAGCGTCGCGCTCCAGACATTCCGGCATCGTCACGATCATCGCCGTCGACAGGGGGGACGTCTGCGGCGCCACGCCCATCGCCTCGGGCTGTTCGCCAAGCAGTCTTGCCATGCAGACCGCCTCGACCGCCGCAGCGGTCATGGGCTTGAAGGCGTAGGCGACCTTGCCATGGGCGTCGAGGATGAAGTCGACGCCCGGCACCTCCGGCGCGCGATGAACGCCCAGGAACTCAGCCATCAGCCGAGCGCGTTCGCGATTGACAACGGCGAACTCATTGGACTGAGGGGTGATCTCGATCGCCGGGTCCCTGCGTTGCGGCGCCCGGCGGATGCGCGCCTCCATCACCTCCCGGGCGCGGAGCCGGATCTCGAGGCCGAACTTCCTCAATTGATCACGCGCAGCAGGCGTGGCCAGGAAAGCCTCCGCCGCGTCCGCCGTGCGTCGCGCGGCCAGGGCGATGTCGCCTTCGTCGAGGAGGGGGTCCACGCCCAGCAGTTCGATGCCACGTGAACACATTTTCTGGAATGCGGGATCCTTGGACCTGAGGGTGCGCTCCGTCAGCCTCAGCGGGGGGAAGTGGGGGAAGAACGGCGTGTTGGTGCGCTCGGCCCGCTCAAGGATCTGATTGATGAACTGGAGTTGGCAGTCATCCAGGCTGCCCCGATCGCTCAGACCCACGAAGACATCGAATCCATCCAGGCTGATGTACTTGGCCTCGTGCGTCTGCCCCCGATCGTGGATGACTTCAAACCCGTCTTCTTCGGTCGATACGTCATCGAAGGGATGGACGCCCGTGTTGGGAGAGGATTTCTGGAAGAACGGCATGTCGCTCACGCGGCCGGATCCGCTGGCGCGTCCGGCAACGCCTGGTAGTTGCATGGACCTCATTTGTCATGCGACACCCGCCAACGGGTTTGCTGAGCGAATTGACATCCGTCAGCGAACAAACCCGCGCTCAGGAAATATCTGCCGAACCGGTCCCG
Source organism: Mitsuaria sp. 7 (assembly GCF_001653795.1). Taxonomy (NCBI): domain Bacteria; kingdom Pseudomonadati; phylum Pseudomonadota; class Betaproteobacteria; order Burkholderiales; family Sphaerotilaceae; genus Roseateles; species Mitsuaria sp. 7. The sequence goes on along the minus strand of NZ_CP011514.1, from coordinate 1,827,878 downwards.
TCACCGTCGATGCGGCGGCCGCCCGGCTCAGTTCGCCGCAAGCTGCTCCACCAGGCGCATCAGCAGCTGCGGCTTGAGCGGCTTGGCCAGATGCGCGTCGAAGCCGGCCTGCAGCGCCTGCCGCCGGTCCAGGTCGCGCGAGAACGCCGTCAGCGCGATCGCCGGCAGCCGCTCACCCGGGGCCTCCAGCGCGCGGATGTCGCGGATCAGCTCGTAGCCGTCGCGGCCCGGCATGCCGATGTCGCTGATCAGCAGGTCGAAGGCGTTGCCGCTGAGCGCCAGCAACGCCTCGTCCGCGCTGTGGACCACGGTCACCCGCAGGTCGCGCTCCTCGAGGATCAGCTTCAGCATCGCGCCTGCGTCGATGTCGTCCTCGACCACCAGCACGCCCAGTCCGGTCAGCGAGATCGGCGGCGCGTCCGCGGTGCCGCCATCGCCCGGTGCTCCGGAAGCAGCGACGCCACCCGGAGCGCCCAGCGCGCCGTACGCGCTCAGCCCGCCGGAGGCGGTGTCCGCGTCCTGCAGCGTCGGCGCGGCTTCCTCGCCCGGCAGCCAGAACCGGATCGCCGCGCCCCGCCCGCGGCCTTCGCTGCGCACGTCGACCCAGCCGCCGTGCGCCTCGATCAGGCTCTTGACGATCGCCAGCCCCAGCCCCAGCCCGCCGTGTTGGCGGCTGCTCGCGGCGTCGCTCTGCGTGAAGCGGTCGAAGACATGCGGCAGGAACTCGGGCGAGATGCCCTGGCCCTGGTCGCGCACCTCCACCACCACGCCCGCGTCCTGCGCGCGCAACGACAGCGTGATCGCGCTGCCGCGCGGCGAGAACTTGGCCGCGTTGCCCATCAGGTTCCAGATCACCTGCTGCAGCCGGCCGCTGTCGGCCAGCAGCAGCGTCGACTCGTCGCGCAGATCGAGCGCGATCAGATGCCCGCTCTCGTCCAGCGTGTGCTGGATCACCGCCACCGCCGCGCGCAGCACCTCGCCGGCCTCCACGCGCTCGCGCGTCAGCGGCAGCTTGCCGATGTTCAGGCGCGACATGTCGAGGATGTCCGTGATCATCCGCGCCTGGATCGACACGTTGCGGTCGATCGCCGCCAGGCCCTTGGCGAGCAGGTCCGGCGGACTGTGCCGCTGCAGCACGTGCGTCCAGCCCATGATCGCGTTCAGCGGCGTGCGCAGCTCGTGCGACAGCACGGCGATCAGGTCGTCCTTCATCCGCGAGAGCGCCTCGGCCTCGCTGCGCGCGCTGCGCTCGCGATCGAGCAGCTCCTGGCGCTGTTGCGCGAGCAGCCGCTGCTGCGAGATGTCCGCGGCCATCGCCATGCACACGCCGGCTTCGATCGGCGCCGAGGCGGTCCATTCGACCGGCACGCCGACGCCGTCGTCCGATTGCAGCGGGAACTCGGCGTGCACGCCGTCGCTGCCCAGCGCCTGGATGAAACCGCGCGCGGCGGTCAGGTCCGCGTCGGCGACGAAGTCCGTCAGCGGCCGTCCGATGACGGCCTCGCCTTCGTCCGCGCCCAGGCCGAGCAGCGCGAGCATCGCCGGATTGGCGTCCAGCACCGTGCCGTCGTCGGACTTCAGCAGGCACAGGCCGCCGGGCGCCTGCGCGTACACGGCGCGGAACTTCGCGTCGCTGCTGCGCATCGCGTCCTCGGCCGTGCGCGTGCGCACCAGCGCCTGGATCGTCGAGATCAGCACCGCCGGCTCCACCGGGTGGGTGAGGTAGGCGTCGGCGCCGGCATCCAGGCCGCGCACCTTGTCCTCGTCGGTCAGGTAGGCGGCGGTCAGATGGATCACCGGCAGCCGGAAGGTGCTGACCTGCGCGCGCAGACGCCGGCACAGCTCGAAGCCGTCGATGTCGGGCAGATGGATGTCGAGCACCACGGCCGAGAGGGCCTGGTCCGCGATGCGCAGCGCCTCCGCGCCGGTGGCCGCTTCCACCGTGGGGAAACCGGCCACCTTGAGCTGGCGCACCGTCGTGTAGCGGCCGATCGGGTCGTCGTTGACGACCAGCACGCGATGCTGCGAACGATCGATGAAGCGCGCCTCGCTCATGCGTCGGGCACCTCCGTGGCGACTCCCGGTGCAGCGCCATTTGCGGTGCCATTGGCAGCACCGTTGGCGAGGTCCTGCGCGCCGGGCAGGCGCAGCGGCAGCGTCACCGAGAACACCGAGCCCACGCCCGGCTCGCTCGTCAGCCCGACGCGGCCGCCGAGCAGTTCCGCCAGCCGCTTGCTCAGCGACAGGCCCAGCCCCGTGCCGCGCAGCCGCTTCTGGATCGGCGAGCCGATCTGCGTGAAGTCCTGGAAGATCGCGTCGTGGAACTCCGGCGCGATGCCGATGCCGGTGTCGGCCACGGAGAAGGTGATCTCGCCCTCCGCAGGCGCGCCGTCCGGACCGGGGACGCCGGGGACCATCACCGCGCTCACGCGCACCTCGCCCTGCGCGGTGAACTTCAGCGCGTTGGAGATGTAGTTGCGCAGGATCTGCGACAGCTTGGCGTCGTCGGTGAACAGCTGGGAGATGTCGTGCGGCTCCTCGAAGACCAGCTGCACGTCCGGATTGACCAGCACCGGTTTGAACATGCCGCGCAGCGCCGCGAAGAGATCGACCAGCTCGAACCATGCCGGCGAGATGTCGATGCGGCCGGCCTCGACCTTGGCCAGGTCGAGCAGGTCGTTGACCATGTCGGCAAATTCTTCCGACGTGGTCTGGATGAAGCTGATCTGTTTTTCCTGTTCGTCCGTCAGCGGCCCGTCGACGCGGTCCAGCAGCAGCCGCGTCAGGCTGCGGATGGAGGAGATGGGCGTGCGGAACTCGTGGCTCATGTAGGCCAGGAAGCGGCTCTTGAGTTCGGTGGCCTGGCGCAGCTGCTGCGCCTGCGTGTCGAGCTCCGCGTACAGCGCGAGGACGCCGCGGTTGGTCTCGTCGAGTTCTTCCTGCAGCGCGGCGATCTGCGCCTGTGACGTGCTCAGCGCGTCGCGCAGGGCGACGGGGTCGTCGGTGGGCATCGTGTCCTTCCTGTGCGTCATGCGCCTGCGATCGGGGCGGGGCCCGGATCGGCATTGCGTTCGTGGCTCCTGTCGCGGCGCCGGACCACCACCACGGTCGCATCATCCTTGCCGCGCAGGTGGTCCCGGAGGATCCATCCGGCGATCACCGCCGGATCGGCCTGCAGCAGACCCGGCGTGTCTTCCAGCGTCCAGCGGCTGACGATGCCGTCCGAGTGCAGCACCAGCACCGCGTGCGGCGGCCAATCGTAGACGACATCCTGCAGCCGGCGGATCTGCACGCCGAGCGTGCCGTGCTGGGACAGCAGCGTCCGATCGGACACGCCGGAGATCAGGCGGCCCGAGATGTTGCCGGCGCCGGCGAAGCGCAGCGGACCGTCGGGCGACAGCGACAGCGCGGCCGACGCGGCGCCGCGCGTGCTGCGCAGGAGGTCGTGCGAACGCTCCAGGAAAGCGGCCGGCGACGCGAGGTGCGAAGCGTCGGCGCGCGCGAGCAGGCTCATGAGCTTGTCCGCCGCTTCCGCCGCGTCGACGCCGTGGCCCAGACCGTCGGCCATCGCGAGCGACCAGCGGTCGTGCGGCGGGTCCTGGTCGCGACGCAGCGCCCAGGCGTCACCGCTGACGGTCTCGCCCGGGGCGGCCAGCGAGAGGCCGCCGACGTCGAAGGCGAGGTCGGGAGCGGCGTTGACGGTGGCATTGCCGGCAGGCGGGAAGGCGCCCGGCGCGCCGAGGCGGCTCCGGTCGGTCCGTGGCCTGAAGCGGGCGGCCAGGACCGTGCCCCGCTGCGGCGCGGAGAAGCCGCCGAAGCGGTCGGCCGACCGCCGGATGGCGCCGAGCCCGGTGCCGGCCGTGCCGCCGGTGCTGAAGCCGTCCTGCAGACAGCGCGACAGGTCCATGCCGTCGCCCCGGTCCAACGACAGCACCTGCAGGCCCAGGCCCGGACCCGACGGGGCGTTCGCGGTCGCAGGCCCGCCGCGGTCGGTCCATTCCTCCACGCCGATCAGCAGCGCGGCATGGCGCCCCGGTCCGACGTGGCGGAACAGGTTGGTGCCGAGCTCGGTGACCGCTAGCGCGAGCCGACCGGCGGATTCCTCGTCGAAGGCGAGGTCGCCCGCGAGCGCCAACGCGGCACGGCGGGCTTCGCCCACCTGACTCGCGTCGTCGATGGGGAAGCGTCGATGCGCGCGCACGGCTACTTCCAGCGCGTGATCGTCACGCGCGTCCCGCGTCCGGGCGCGGAATCGAGTTCGAAATCGTTGACCAGCCGCTTGCTGCCCGACAGGCCCATGCCCATGCCGTTGCCCGAGGTCCATCCATCCTTCATCGCCAGCTCCAGATCCGGAATCCCGGGGCCCTGATCGACGAAGGCAAGCCGCAATCCCGTCTTCACGCCGGACTGGACGATGGCCCATTCCATGTCGCCGCCGCCGCCGTAGACCAGCGTGTTGCGCGACAGCTCGCTGGCCGCCGTGATCATCTTGGTCTGGTCGACCAGCGAGAACTTCAGTTCCTGGGTGAGCTTGCGCACCAGCTGGCGCGACAGCACGATGTCGGGCTCGCTGCGGATGGGCAGCGATCCCGACGTGGATGAGGACGCCGTCACCGGCCAGGCCCCGCGTCGTTGGCGTCACCGTCGCCGGCACCCGCATCCAGGTTGGTCTCGAGGTCGGCGTCGGCTTCGTCGGCATGGCGCAGCAGCTCCATGCCGCGTTCGACGTTGAGCGCGGTGCGCACGCCGTGCAAGGTCAACCCCAGTTCCACCAGCGTGATCGCGACCGCCGGCTGCATGCCGACGACGACCGAATTGGCCCCCAGCACCTTGGCGATGCTGGAGATGCCGGCCAGCATGCGGCCGATGAAGGAGTCGACGATCTCCAGCGCGGAGATGTCGATCAGCACGCCGGTCGCGCCGGTGTCCTGGATCCTGTTGGCGAGGTCGTCCTGCAGCGCGAGCGCGGTCTGGTCCTGCAGGTCGACCTGGATGGTGACCAGCAGGGTCCTGCCCATGCGCAGGATGGGGATGCGTGTGGTCATGCCGCGCCCGTGAAGCCGGCTGCGCCGGCGGTCGGCCGGCCCTTGGCGACGACGAAGCCGGTGCGCTTCAAGGCCACCGCCAGCGCGTCGGCCAGCGTCGCCTTGGTCGTGATGCCTTCCAGGTCGATGCCCAGGTGCACGATGGTCTGGGCGATCTGCGGCCGGATGCCGCTGATGATCGCGTCGGCGCCCATCAGGCGGATCGCGGTGACGGTCTTGAGCAGATGCTGCGCGACCAGCGTGTCCACGGTCGGCACGCCGGTGATGTCGATGATGGCCAGCGCGGAACCGGTCTCGACGATGCGCTGCAGCAGCGCCTCCATCACCAGCTGCGTGCGGCCGCTGTCCAGCGTGCCGATCATGGGCACGGCCAGCACGCCTTCCCACAGCTTCACGACCGGGGTCGACAGCTCCAGCAGTTCCTGCTGCTGGCGGCCGATGATCTCCTCGCGGCTGCGCTGGTAGGTCGTGACGGTGTACTGCGCCATGTTGTCCAGCAGCGTCGAGACGGCCCAGGTCGCGTCGCCCAAGGCCGCGGCGTCGCCGGCGAACTTGCGCTGCACGCCGGCGAAGAGCGGCTTCTTCAGCGCCAGCACGAAGCGGCTGGTGTCGGCGGCGGTCGAGCCCTGCGCGGCGCGCGAGGCCGACAACTGGCCCAGCACCGTGCGCACGTTGGTCCAGGCCGCGTCGTCGAAGTTCTCCGTGCTGCCGCTGGCGCGTACACCGCCCAGGATCGCGTTCAGCAGTTCGCCGGTCTCGCGGACATCGGTGGACAGCCCGCGACCGCCGCCTGTGGCGACCAGTTCGGTCTGCCATTCGGACAAGACCTGGTCGCGGTGGGTGGACAGGAGTTCTTCGACGGCGGCGCTGTTCTGTTTCATCGTGTCCTCTCGGGGCGCTGGGCGCGCCTGGGATTCAGGGAATTGGGGGTCGTGCGGACGGACGGCACGGCGGCGCGATCCTACTCTCGGCGCTGATCGCCCAAAGGCATCTGCGGGCGAGGATCAGGGGAGGGTATCTCCCAGGGTGTCGTGGGCACGCCGGTTGCCACCTGCGCCTGTCGGACATGCAAGATGATGATGACCAAACCAAGATGAACAAAGATCGGGAGAACGACCGTGGCGGATGAGATCAGCGTGCTGGTGGTGGATGACAAGCCTCAGAACCTGCTCGCGATGAAAGCCTTGCTGGCCGATTCCGGCCTGCAGGTGTTGACGGCAGATTCCGGTCCTGCCGCCCTGGAATTGCTGCTCACCCATGACGTGATGCTGGCCCTGCTCGACATCCAGATGCCGGGCATGGACGGTTTCACGCTGGCGGAGCTCATGCGCGGCGCGGAGCGTACGCGGCACGTCCCGATCATCTTCCTGACCGCCGGCTCGCAGGAGGCGCAGCGCAGCTTCAAGGGCTACGAGGCCGGCGCGGTGGACTTCATCTACAAACCGGTCGACGCCCACGTGCTGCGCAGCAAGGTGGCCGTCTTCGCCGACCTGCACCGCCAGCGCCAGCTGCTGGCCGAGCGCATCGTCGAGCAGGAGCGTCTGGCGCGCGTCAACGCGCTGATGCTGAGCGCGCTGAGCCACGACATCCGCAGCCCGCTGTCGGTCATGATGCTCAACGCCGAGCTGCTGATCCGCCAGACCGAATCGCCCTCGCTGCAGAAGGCCGGCCAGCGGGTCAAGGCCGCGGCGACGCTGCTGGGACGCCAGGTGGACCACCTGGGCAGCCTGGCGCGCCGGCCGTGCGAGCTGCTGCAGGTCCAGCCCGTGCGCAGCGACCTGGGCATGCTGGCCGCGCAGCGGCTGGACATCGAGAGCAACCAGGCCGTGATGTGGGCGCCGCCGGCCTTCGACCGCATCGGCGACACGAGCGGGGACTTCGACGTCGAGCTGATGGCGCAGGCCCTGGATCAGCTGCTGATGCAGGCCGCCACGCATGCGGGCGACAGCGCCATCCGCATCCAGGTCGACGGCGGCGCGCAGCGCTCGCTGATGCTGCGCATCAGCTTCGACACGGTGCTCGAGCCGGAGGCCTCCATCCACCTGTTCGGCGGCAACGAGCCGGTCTCGGGGATGTCTTCGGCCCAGGTCGGGCCCGGCCTGCAGGAGCCCGAGCGCGTAGCGCGGGCGCATGGCGGCTCGCTGATCGGGATGTCGCGGGCCCGGCAGGGGACCATGTTCGAGTTGCTGCTCCCGCGGCTGCAGGCGGAACGCTGAAGAACGTTGAGGGACGCCGAGGGCATGAACAGGGAATGTTGTCCTACACCCGCTCCCAGCGCGGCCCGACAGACCCGGCGTCCGCGCCGGCCCACAGTGGCGGCATCAGAGCAACCACGATGGGGACTGCCATGAACCGATCCTCCGCACCGAACAGCCCACCCCGGATGAAGCGCGCGCTCAAGGTCGCCGTCGCGGCGGCCGCCTGCGCGCTGGCCGGCCACGCGATGGCCGACATCACGTTCTACGAGAACGAGAACTTCCGCGGCCGCAACGCGGGCACCGAGTCGCAGATCAATTTCCTCAAGGAGATCGGCTTCGACGACCGCGCGTCCTCGATCGAGGTCCGCGGCGAGCGCTGGGAAGTCTGCGAGGACCCGGGCTACAGCGGCCGCTGCCGCGTGCTGCAGCCGGGCAGCTACCCGTCGCTGAAATCCATGGGTCTGGACAACCGCATCAGCTCCGCGCGCCGCGTCGGCGAGGACGTGAGCCGCGACCGCTACGGCCCCGACCCGCAGCCCACCTACTTCCGCCGCGGTGACGAGGGCCTCTACCAGGCGCAGGTCGTCTCCGTGCGCGCCGTGATGGGCGAGGAACAGCAGCGGTGCTGGATCGAGCAGAAGGAAGTGCGTGACCGGCCCAACGTCGGCGGCGCGGTCGTCGGCGGCGTGCTGGGCGGCATCCTGGGCCACCAGTTCGGCGGCGGCTCCGGGCAGACGGCCACGACGGTCGCCGGCGCGGTCGGCGGCGCCGTGGTGGGCAGCAACGTCAACCGCGACAAGGACGTCCGCAACGTGCAGCGCTGCGGTGCGGCGACCAACAACGGCAACCCCCAGTACTGGGACGTGACCTATCGTTTCAAGGGACAGGACCATTACATGCAGACCCGGCGACAGCCGGGAGCGACCGTGACCGTCAACGCGCGCGGCGAACCGCGCGAATAGAGACGGGCACGGTCATCGATCGATTGACCCAGTGAGGACTCCTGGGGCCGGCCGGAGCGGGGCGCGTTAGCATGCGGCCCCGCTCCGGCCGCCCCGTTTCCGCTTTCATGAAGAACATCACTTCCTCCGCCTCCAGGGCCTCTTCGGGCACCGACCTCCACCTGGCCCACGGCGTGCGCCGGCATGACTGGCTGCCGCTGCCCACGCTGTTCGGCTTCGTGCTGGCGGTGGTCACGATCCTGATCACCGCAGGCTTCTCCTATCGTTCGCAGCAGGCGCAGTCCGACTCGGCCGACGCGATGGCCCGCACGCTGATCGTGCAGGAACAGATCCAGACGCTGGGCTCGGCGATGAAGGATGCCGAGACCGGCCAACGCGGCTATCTGCTCACCGGCATCGACAGCTACCTGGTGCCCTTCAACACCGCTCAGGTGACGATCCCCGCCGCGGCGGAGCGTCTGCGGGCCAGCTTCCAGAACTACCGGCCGCAGCTCTCGCGGCTGGAGACGGCGGAGCAGCTGTTCAAGGCCAAGCTCGCGGAGATGGAGGAGACCATCGCGGCCCGGCGCGCCGGCGAGAGCGCCGCGGCGGTGACGCTGGTGAAGGGCGACCGCGGCCGCATCCTGATGGAGCGCATCCGCACGCTGCTCGGCGAGATGGAACGCGAGGAACGCGACCGTGCCGCCGAACGCCGCGCGCTGTGGGACGGCGCGGTGCAGCAGACCGTCGGCGTGATGTGGGGCGGATCGGCCCTGCTGCTGTTGCTGACGATGGTCGCGGCGGTGCTGAGTTCGCGCGGCTACCGTGCCGCCAAGACCGAGGAATGGCTGAAGGCCGGCATGGCCGGACTGGGCGTGGAGCTGCAGGGCGATCCGCACGTCGAGCGGCTGGCCGACATCGCCACCAGCTTCCTCGCGCGCTGGACCGATGCCCGCGTGGGCGCGTTCTACGTCGCTCACGAGGACGGGACCTTCCTGCGCGTCGGGGGCTACGCACTGCCGGTCTCGACCGGCACGGACGCGGCGCCGCCGGTCGTGCGCGGCGGCGACACGCTGCTGGGGCAGGCGGCCCGCGACCGCCAGACGGTGCACGTGACGCAACTGCCGGCGGACTATCTGCCGATCACCTCGTCGCTGGGCAAGGCGGATTCGGCCGAGCTGCTGATCGCGCCGGCCGGGCTGGACAGGCGCGTGCAGTGCGTGATCGAGCTGGGCTTCCTCCACCACGTCGGCGACGCCGAGCGCGAGTTGCTGGCGCGCGTGGCCGAGCCGATCGCCATGGCGCTGCGCGCCGCCAAGGATCGCAGCCGGCTGGAGGCGCTGCTCGAGGAGAGCCGCCGCCAGGCCGAGGAACTGCAGATGCAGCAGGAGGAGCTGCGCGCCAGCAACGAGGAACTCGAGGAGCAGGGCAACGCGCTGCGCGACTCGCAGCTGCGGCTGGAGAAGCAGCAGACCGACCTCGAGGAAAGCAACACGCAACTCGAGGAGCAGGCGCGCCAGCTGGAGCTGCAGCGCTCCGAGCTGACCGCGGCGCAAGGCCTGCTGACCGAGCGCGCCGAGGCGCTGGAGCGCTCCAACCAGTACAAGAGCGAGTTCCTGGCCAACATGAGCCACGAGCTGCGCACGCCGCTGAACTCGACGCTGATCCTGGCCAAGCTGCTGTCCGACAACAAGGACGGCAACCTGAGCGAGGAGCAGGTCCGCTTCGCGCAGACCATCAGCTCTGCCGGCAACGACCTGCTGATGCTGATCAACGACATCCTGGACCTGTCCAAGATCGAGGCCGGCAAGGTCGACATGAGCATCGAGCGCGTCTCGGTGCCGCGGCTGCTGCAGCAGCTGACGCAGGTCTTCGCGCCGGTCGCGGCGCAGCGCAACCTGGCCTTCGGCCTGCAGCTCGCGCCGGGCGCGCCGGAGTGGATCGAGACCGACGAGGCCCGCGTGGGCCAGGTGCTCAAGAACCTGCTGTCCAACGCGCTGAAGTTCACCGAGCGCGGCTCGGTGCGCATGGAGGTCGGCGCCACCGCCGACGGCCGCCTGGCCTTCACGGTCAAGGACACCGGCATCGGCATCCCGCAGCACCAGCAGGCGCTGATCTTCGACGCCTTCCGCCAGGCCGACGGCAGCACCCACCGCAAGTACGGCGGCACGGGGCTGGGACTGTCGATCTCGCGCGACCTGGCGCGGCTGCTGGGCGGCGACATCCACCTGCAGAGCACGCCGGGGCAGGGCTCCGTCTTCAGCCTGGTGCTGCCGCTGACGCATGAGGCGCCGCTCGGCGACGAGCGTCCGCGCCCGCTGTCACCCGCCCAGTCGCCGCTGCATGGCGCGATCAAGGCACCGCCCGCGGTGCCCGCCTTCGATGCCACGCTGCCGGCCCTGGGCGCGATGGAGGAGGAGACCGCCACGACGGAATCGCTGCTGCGCGAGCCCGCGCCGGCGGCGCCCGAACCGCGCCTGCCGCAGCTCGACGACGACCGCCTGTCCTGGGTGCCGGGGGATCGCGCGATCCTCATCATCGAGGACGACCAGCGCTTCGCGCTGATCCTGCGCGACCTGATCCGCGAGATGGGCTTCGTCTGCCTGATGGCGCACACGGCGCAGAACGGCCTGTCCATCGCGCAGCGCTACGCGCCCAGCGCGATCCTGCTCGACATGAACCTGCCCGACCACTCCGGCCTGGGCGTGCTGGACCAGCTCAAGCGCGAGCCGCTGACCCGCCACATCCCCGTGCACGTGATCTCGGTGGCCGACTACACGCACGAGGCGATGGAGCGCGGCGCCGTCGGCTATGCGTTCAAGCCGGTCAAGCGCGAGGAGCTCGAGGTCGCGCTGCACAAGCTGGAAGCCAAGTTCTCGCAGCGCCTGCGCACGGTGCTGGTGGTCGAGGACGACGCGCGCCAGCTCGACAGCATCCGCCATCTGCTGGCCGCGGACGAGGTCCGCATCGAGGGCGTCGCGACCGCGGCCGAAGCGCTCGAGGCGCTGCGCCGCTCGACCTTCGACTGCATGGTCATGGACCTGAACCTGCCCGACATGAGCGGCTACGACCTGCTCGACCAGATGGCGGCGCAGGACGACGTCGCCTTCCCGCCGGTGATCGTGTACACCGGCCACACGCTCAGCCCGCAGCAGGAGCAGCAGCTGCGCCGCTACTCGCGCTCCATCATCATCAAGGGCGCGCGCTCGCCGGAGCGGCTGCTCGACGAGGTCACGCTGTTCCTGCACCAGGTCGAATCGCAGCTGCCGCCGGAGCGCCAGAAGATGCTCAAGGAAGTGCGCGCGCGGGACAACATGCTCGAAGGGCGGCGCGTGCTGGTCGTCGAGGACGACGTGCGCAACATCTTCGCGCTGTCGGCGGTGCTGGAGCCCAAGGGCGTGAAGGTGGACATCGCGCGCAACGGGCGCGAGGCGCTGGAGCGGCTCTCCGCGCCGCTGCAGGGGCCGGGCGCGATGCCCGCGGTGGACCTCGTCCTGATGGACATCATGATGCCGGAGATGGACGGCTACACGGCGATGCGCGAGATCCGCGCGCGCGCCGACCTGCGCCGCCTGCCCATCATCGCGCTCACCGCCAAGGCGATGAAGGACGACCAGGAGAAGTGCATGGCCGCCGGCGCCAACGACTACATCGCCAAGCCGCTGGACATCGAGAAGCTGCTCTCGCTGGTGCGGGTGTGGATGCCGCGATGAGGGGTACGGCGAGGGTCGCGATGAAGGTCGCCGGACGATGACGAACAGCGCGCACGACGAGCCCGACAGGCATGGCCGGCACGCGGACGACCTCGAGGTCCGGCTCATCCTCGAAGCGATCTACGAGCGCTACCACTACGACTTCCGCGACTACGCGGGCAGCTCGCTGCGGCGTCGGCTGAAGGCCGGGCAGCAGCGCTTCGGCTGCGCCAACCTCTCGCAGCTGCAGGGGCGCGTGCTGCATGAGCCCGAGGTGTTCCGCTCGGTGCTGAGCGACCTGACCGTGCAGGTCAGCGAGATGTTCCGCGACCCCGAGTACTACCGCGCGCTGCGCGAGCAGGTCGTGCCGGTGCTGCGCACCTTCCCGTCGCTGCGCATCTGGGTGGCGGGCTGCAGCGGCGGCGAGGAGGCGTATTCCATGGCCATCCTCATGAAGGAGGAAGGGCTGCTGGACCGCACGCTGATCTACGCGACCGACATCAGCCAGGAGGCGCTCGCGCAGGCGCAGGCGGGGGTGTACCGGGTGGACCAGGTGCCGCTGTACACCGAGAACCACCGCGCGTCGGGCGGGGTGGGGTCGCTGTCGGAGTACTACACGGCCGCGTACGACCACGTGCTGATGGACAAGTCCTTGAAGGAACGCATCGTCTTCAGCGACCACAGCCTGTCGACCGACAGCGTGTTCGCGGAAGTGCAGCTGGTGTCCTGCCGCAACGTGCTGATCTACTTCAACCGCGCGCTGCAGGACCGCGCGCTGGGCCTGTTCACCGAGGCGCTGTGCCGCAACGGGTTCCTCGGCCTCGGCGCGCGCGAGACGCTGCGCTTCTCCGCGCACGCCGGCGAGTTCGTCGAGATCGCGGCGAAAGAGCGCGTCTACCAGAAGCGTTCGGCCTGATAAGGCCCCGGCGGGCCCGGGGCTTGCCGAACTCCTGCATCGACCCGCATCGGGTCTCACAGGAGCACACACCATGGCCACCAGCAGCATCCTCGGCGGCACCCAGGCGCCCGCGCAGGCGAAGGGGCGGGGCACCGACTCGCTCGGACCGAGCGACAGTTCCGACAGCGGCAGCGACGTCTCGGGCGAGCGTCAGATGAGCACCGGCCCGGACGATCCGGATGAGCTCGGCGCGACGCCGTCGGCGCGCGACAGCGACACCGACCGTTTCGGCACCGGGGAGCGTGCTTCCGCGACGCCCGGCCGTGGCGATGAAGCCGCCGACATCCTGCCCGATCGCGTCAGCCGTTCGCCGACACCGGACGACATCGACGCGAGCATCGACGTGGAAGACCTGGCCAGCGGGGACGATCCTTCCGCCGGGCCCGATCCCGAGCATGCGGACGACGACGAGGATCTGGAGGAATAAGGTCGACGCCTGACGTCGACAGGAAGCGCCGGAGGACGGCGCTTGTGGACGGCGCCTCCCGGCGCCGTTTTTCTTTGCTCAGAACGAGCCGGCGGCCACCAACGACGCGAACACGCCCAGCGCCAGCGCGGCGACCCACAGGCGCAGCGGCGCCGGTTCGTTGCGCGGACGACGTTGCTGATGCCGATGCGCCAGCAGGCAGGCGACCGACGCGCCGCCGGCCAGCAGGAACACGAGCGCGTAGCCCAGGCCTTCGACGGAGCGTCCGTGGTGCAGCGCCAGCGCCAGGACGATCTGACCCAGCATGAGCCCCGCCACGCCGGAAACGGCAGTCGAAGACAGGGCGGCGGAAGTGGCGGTGCGGGCAGGTTGAGACATGGCGTGCGGGGCTCGTTGAGTCGTCGGGAAGCGATGCCGGATTGTCTGGTCGTCCCCGTGTCGCCAGCCTTCCGAAAAGCGCCGCGCGAGCGCAGTAATTCGCGTCGGACCGCCGTATGCTTCCGGTGAGACGCGAGACCGCACGTCTGGTCACGACTTTCCCCAGGATCCATCGGACTTCTGTCGTGTTTTTGCTGCGGCGCAGCACCCCCTGGATGCGGGGTGTTTTCAGGCACGCGGAGGCCTGTTCGTAGCACCTTCCGGGTACATCCGGAAGAGGGCCGGTTTTTATGTGGGTGGACGAACAGACTCCCTCTGTGGCGGGTGGTGAACTGCGATGTCCGCAATTCGCGGATTTCCCTTTCGGAGCAACCACCATGACCCTGCCTTTGCTCGCCCGGAAGCCCATTGCGTTCCAGCGTACCCTGCTGGCTCTCGCCTTGGCCGCCGTCAGCGCCAGCGCTTCCGCGCTTCCCCAATTCACCTGGGACCCGGCCGCCGCCGGTCTGAACGGTTCGGCCTTGACGGCCGACAACCTGCTGGTGTCCAACTACTCGACCATCACCTTCGGTGCCGGCAACTCCTTCACTGAAGCGGGTTACCTGTCGATCAGCGCGGCCCAGCTGGGCGGCCTGACGCTGCCGTCGAACGGTCTGAACTCGGACTACGGCTACTACATCCAGTTCAGCGGTTCCGGCACGCTGACGACCCCGGGCAACCCGGGCACCACCCCGACGCTGGGCACGCTGAACTCGCTGACGTACACCCTGTACGGCTACAACGGCACCTCGTCGTTCGGCTTCGCCGGCAACACGCCGACGGAAACCGCGACCGGCGAAGTGGCCCTGGCCACCGGCTCGCTGGTGCTGGGCACGGTGGCGACCACGCCGCTGGGCGACGGCACCTTCAACCCGTCGGCCAACGCCAAGCTGTCGATCAACTGGCTGGTGCCGGGCTTCCAGAGCTCGTCGCCCGCCTACAGCATCGCGCTGACCTCGTTCTCCAACACGACGTCGCAGGTCGAGCCCTTCGCGGGCGGCTTCCGCATCCGTCAGGGCGGCGGATCGATCAACTTCGCCGCGGTGCCGGAACCGTCGACCTACGCGATGCTGCTGGCCGGTCTCGGCGCGGTCGGCTTCGTGGCGCGTCGCCGTCGTCAGGAGAAGTGATGACACGACCGGTCCTTCGGGGCCGGTCACGGTGTCGGAACGCGAGGGCATGCGGGTGCCCGGAGGTTCCGCCACTGCACTGATCACGTGAGAGGGGGCCGGCGCGAGCCGGTTCTTTCGAGCGTCGAGCAGCGTGCCGGGTTCATCCCGGCGCGCAGGACGAGTTCCCGTCGATGACGGGCAACTCGCTGCGGTGCTTCAACAGCGATGCAGCGCCCTCAGGCCTGCACGGCGACGGATGCGAAGGTGGCAGAGGTGGCCGCGTTCTCGTCGTCCAGGTCCTGAGGCAGCAGACGCTGGAAGTCCTGCTTGAGCAGGGCGTAGCACTCGCAAGCCCGGGCCTCCAGCCCCGGCCGGTCCAGTACCGCGATATGACCGCGGGAATAACGGATCAGGCCGGCGGCCTGGAGGCGCTGGGCGCTCTCGGTGACGCCTTCGCGGCGCACGCCGAGCAGGCTGGAGATCGCCTCCTGCGTCACCGACAACTCGCAATGCCCCTGCTGGCGATCCAGGCTCAGCAGCAGCCAGCGGCACAGTTGCCGCTCCAGCGAGTGATGACGATTGCAGACCGCCGTGTGCGCGATCTGCGCGAGCAACGATTGCAGATATCGCAGCAGCAGCGGCAGCGCCGCGGTGCCGCGCATCAACTCTTCACGCACCAGGGGCACGCGCATGCGGAAGGCCAGGCCGGCCCGCTGCACGACGCCGCGGCAGGCCGGGGACTCCCCGCCCATCGCCGCGGCCAGGCCCGCCGCGCCTTCCGAACCGATCATCGCGACCTGCGTCGAATCGCCCGAATGGGTCGTGTGGATCAGCGAGACGATCGCGGTGATGGGGAAGTACACGTGGGTGGCGGGGCTGCCGGCCTCGAACAGCACGCGGCCCTTCAGCAGCTCGACGGTTTCGAGCTGCGCAGACCAGCGCGCCTGGTCCTCGGCGGGCAGCTGCACGAGCAGATGGTTCGCGCGAGGGTGCATGGCGGAAGGGTTTGCAGCAAGAGACAGGGACATCGATGGGCTCCGGGAACTGGACATCCGTTCCAGCGCACGACTATGGCAAGCACCGTGCCCGTCGAGGTATCGGAGCGTGTCTTTGGTGCCATTGCGTGTGGCTTCCCCCGCGCTCGCGGGAACGCCACCCAGCGTGCAGGTGTCCCCGCCTCGGTGCGCCAGCGCACCGGGTTGCCGATGCTGTCCGCACAGCGTTCTAGGGGGGAGCCCGGCGTAGCCCTACCGGACGGCGTCCCGCTCCCTATAACGGAGAAGCGCGTGGGCGTCGCCCGCTTGCGCATCCACGACAACCACCGAGGAAGACAAATGATCCGATCCACCACCCGGTTCCAGGGGGTCCTGCGCGCGGCCCGTCCGCTGGCCGGCCTCGTGTTCGCGCTGTCCTTCGGCGCGGCGCAGGCCGAGAGCATCCTGTTCGTCGGCAACAGTTTCACCTACGCGCAAGGCTCGTCGGTGATGCAGTTCAACCCCGGCTCCGTGACCGACCTCAACGGCACCGGCATCGGCGGCATCCCGGCGCTGTTCAAGGCCTTCACCGCGCAGGCCGGCCTCAGCTACGACGTCAGCCTGGAGACCGTCGGCGGCAGCGGGCTGGACCTGCACTACAACACCAAGATGGACCTGATCAACAAGCCCTGGGACCGGGTCGTGCTGCAGAGCTACAGCACGCTGGACGCGTCCCAGCCCGGCAATCCGGCCAAGCTGATCCAGTACTCGGGCCTGCTGGCCGACGCGCTGCATGCGCAGAACGCGGACGTGAAGATCAGCCTGATGGCGACCTGGTCGCGCGCGGACCAGACCTATCCGCCCAGCGGCGCGTGGTACGGCCAGTCGATCTACAAGATGGCCGAGGACGTGTACAGCGGCTACCTGCAGGCGGACCAGGCCTCCGACAAGATCGACGGCGTGATCCCGGTGGGGCTGGCCTGGAACCGCGCCATGTCCCAGGGCTTCGCCGACACCAACCCTTACGACGGTATCGACGCGGGGAAGGTCAAGCTGTGGGCCAGCGACAACTACCACGCCAGCATGTACGGCAGCTACCTGGAGGCGCTGACCATCTTCGGCAAGATCACCGGCCTGGATCCGCGCAGCCTGGGCGTGGGCGAGACCTCGGCGGCGCAGCTGGGCATCTCCGAAGCGCAGGTGCGGGTGATGCAGCAGCTGGCCTTCGAGCAGCTCGCCGCGCCGGTGCCTGAGCCCTCGACCTGGGCGATGCTGGCGGCGGGCGTCGGCCTGCTGGCGGTGTGGCGTCGCCGCAGTGTCGGCGCCGACGCCAGCGCCGCTCACGCGTCGCGTCTCTCCAGCACGTAACCCATGCCGCGCACGGTGTGCAGCAACTCGACGTCGAAAGGTTTGTCGAGCTTGCCGCGCAGCCGTCGCACGGCGACTTCGACGACGTTGGTCTCGCTGTCGAAGTTCATGTCCCAGACCTGCTCGGCGAGCTCGGTCCGGGACATGACCTGACCCTGGCGCCGCAGCAGCAGCGTCAGCAGGCTGAATTCCTTGGGCGTGAGGTCCAGCCGCTGCCCCGCGCGGTGGACCTTGCGGCGCAGCAGGTCGACCTCCAGGTCGGCGAGTTTCAGTACGGTGGCCTCGACCGGCGCCGTGCCGGCCGCGCGGCGCAGCAGCGCCTGGACGCGGGCCACCAGCTCGGAGAAGGCGAAGGGCTTGCACAGGTAGTCGTCCGCGCCGGCCTGCAGGCCGCGCACGCGATCCTCGACCTCGGCGCGCCCCGTCATCATCAGCACCGGCAGCGCGCGCGTGTGGTCCTGCTGGCGCAGCGCGGCCAGCACGGCCAGGCCGTCGATGCCCGGCAGTCCGCCGTCCAGCAGCACCAGGTCGTACTGGCCCTCGCTGGCCTGATGCAGACCGTCCACGCCGTCGCGCACCAGGTCGACGACGAATCCCTCCTGCGTCAGACCGGCGCGCAGGTAGGCGCCCAGCTTCTCCTCATCCTCGACCACCAGCAGTTTCATCGTCCGTCCTTCTTGGATAGCGCCTGGACCTTGTCTGGGCATCGCTTCAAGGGGCAGTGGCGCCCAGGCGTCATGCGCTGGCAGGGTCCGCCCCTAGAATCCGCCCATCATGCCCCTCCGGACCCCGTCTTCCTCCGCGCCACGCGCCGGGTCCGTCAGCGGCAAGTTGCGCGCCATGGTGTGGCTGATCGTGCTGCCGCCGCTGCTGCTGTCGGTGATCGCGGGCATGGCCGTCTTCCATACCGAACGCCGCGCGGCCGTGGCCGCCGCCACCGAGACCGCCGAGGCGCTCAGCCTCGTCACCGACCGCGAGATGGCCGTGCGCACGGCGCTGCTGCAGGCGCTCAGCGTCTCGCCCAGCCTGGCCGAGGGCCGGCTCGAGCAGTTCCAGGGCGAAGCCGCCCGGCTGGTCGCCGGTTCGCCCAACACCATCGTGCTGGCGACGGCCGAGGGCCGTCAGCTGATCAACACCCGGATCGCCTGGGGTCAGGCCTTGCCCGCGGCGGGTGGATTCACCGACGGCATCGACAGCAGACGCCGGCTGCTGGTCTCCAACCTCTACCTCGGCCCGGTGGACCGCAGGTTCAGCTTCGCCGTCCGCGTGCCGGTGACGGTGCTGGGCCAGCCGATGTACCTCGGCTACGGCAGCCCCGTCAGCGAGATGCAGCAGATCTTCCGCCAGCAGCCGCTGCCGGAAGGCTGGCTGGGCGTCGTGCTGGACCGCAACGGCGTCGTCATCGCCCGCACCCGCGATCCGGAGAAACGCGTCGGCCAGCGGGCCAGCGCGAACATGCTCGCCGCGCTGGGCCGCGGCGACCAGGGCGTCGTCGACGCGCGCACGCTGGACGGCGAACCGGTCTTCACCGTCTTCAGCCGCGCGCCCGACTCGGGCTGGGTGGTGCTGATCGGCCTGAGCCAGTCGGAGCTCGCCAAGGGCGCCTGGACCGCCTTCGCGATGATGCTGGCACTGTCGATGGTCTTCATCGTGCTGGCGCTGGTGCTCGCGCGACGCATGAGCCGCGCGATCGCCGATCCGCTGCGGCGTCTGCGCAAGGATGCCATCCGCATGGGCGGCGGCGCGACCATCGTCGAGGCCGCCGGCGGCGTCGACGAGATCGATGTCGTCCAGCACGCCTTGGCCACGGCCAGCCGCGAACGCGCGGGCAACGAGCAGCGCCTGCGCGAGGAGATCGACGCGGCCGTCGAGCAGACGCGCCGCGCGCAGCAGGCGGTGCTGCGCAGCCAGAAGCTGGAGGCGCTGGGCCGGCTGACCGGCGGCATCGCGCACGACTTCAACAACCTGCTGCAGACGATGACGACGGGGCTGCAGTTGGCGCGCCGGCTCAGCACCGACCCGCGCGCCGACACGGCGCTCGACGCCTGCCAGCGCGCCACGGGCAAGGCGGCGCAGCTGACGCGGCAGTTGCTGGCCTTCGGACGGCCGCAGGTGGGGCATGAAGCGGTCATCGACCTGCGCCGCCAACTGCCCGAGTTGATGGCGCTGGCCGGCGGCGCGGTGGGAACCGCGGTCGAGGTCGAGCTCCTCATCGACGAGGACCTCTGGCCGGTGCGCACGGACCCGGTGCAGCTCGAGCTGGCGGTGCTGAACCTCGCGCTGAACGCGCGCGATGCGATGCACGGACGGGGTCGCCTCACCGTCTCCGCGCGCAATCGAATGCTGGCGGAGGGCGATCCGGTGGGGCTCGCACCGGAGCTGCTGCCGGGAGACTACGTCGCCATCGCGGTGCGCGACACCGGCGACGGCATGTCGCAGGAGCAGATGGAACGCGCCTTCGAACCCTTCTTCACCACCAAGCCGGTGGGGCAGGGCACGGGCCTCGGGCTGGCGCAGGTCTATGCGCTGGCGCGCTCGGCGGGCGGCACGGCCGGCATCATCAGCAAGATCGGCCTGGGCACGGAGGTCACGCTGTGGCTGCCGCGCTCGCACGGCAGGACGGCATCGGACGTGGAGGCGCAGGGTCAGGTCTTGACCGTGCCCTCGTCCGCGCCGGAACGGCGCTTCGCCGGCACGGTCCTGCTGGTGGAGGACGAGCCCTCGGTGCGCGAGCTGACCGCGCAGGCGCTGGAGGAACGCGGCTTCACCGTGAAGACGGCGCCGACCGCGGACCAGGCGCTGGATCAGCTGCGCGGCGGCCTCGCCGCCGACGTGGTGCTGACCGACATCGTGATGCCGGGGGCGCGCAGCGGCGTGGACCTGGCGCGGACCTTGAAGGTGCTCAAGCCCACGCTGCCGGTCGTGCTGGCCAGCGGCCATCCGGTGCGCATCGAGGAGGCGCCCAACGTGCCGCTGGTGCCCAAGCCCTATGACGTGGATGTGCTGGCGGCCGTGCTCGCCGAGGCCATGAATCCGACGGGCGAAGCCGTCTAGGGCCTGGTTTGCGCGCGCTGGAGTCGTTGTCCGCACCCGGGAACCGGGGTGCCTCGCGTCCCCCGACTGATGCGCCCGCTGCGACTCGGATCCGGAGACCTTCATGTTGGAAGCAGCGGTAGGCGATGACATCTGGACTCGCCTCAGTCGGAGCTCTCCGGTTGGCGACCATCGCGTCGCGCTGACGAGCGACCGTCAAGCCACCTTCGGCAACTCCTTGAGCAGCTTGTCGAGCGTCACCGGATAGTCCCGGACGCGGATGCCGGTGGCGTTGTAGATCGCGTTGGCGACGGCGGCGGCCACGCCGCAGATGCCCAGCTCCCCGACGCCCTTGGCTTTCATGGGCGAGGAGATCGGATCGGTCTCGTCGAGGAATACGACCTCCTGGTGCGGGATGTCGGCGTGGGCCGGCACCTCGTAGCCCGCGAGGTCGTGGTTGACGAAGAAGCCGCGCCGCTCGTCGACATGCAACGCTTCCATCAACGCCGCGCCGACGCCCATCGTCATCGCGCCGATGACCTGGCTGCGCGCCGCCTTCGGGTTGAGGATGCGACCCGCCGCGCATACGGCCAGCATGCGCCGCACGCGGACCTCGCCGGTGAAGGCGTCCACCGCCACCTCCACGAAGTGGCCGCCGAAGGTCGACTGCTGGTACTTCTTGTCGAGGTCGCCGAACTCGATCCTGTCCTCGGCGGCGAGGCCCTCGTTGCCGGCGACCTCGCCCAGCGACAGGCTGCGTCCGCCGGCGCGGATCTGGCCGTCGGCGAACACGGCGTCCTTCGCGGCCTTGGCGTCGAAGCCGGCCTTCTTCGCGACCATCTCGCGCAGCGCGGCGCAGGCCGCGTACACGCCCGAGGCCGAGCTGTTGGCGCCCCATTGCCCGCCCGAGCCCGCCGACACCGGCAGCGCCGAATCGCCCAGCCGCACGACGACCTGCTCGAGGCCGACGCCCATCATCTCCGCCGCCGTCTGCGCCAGCACGGTGTAGGTGCCCGTGCCGATGTCGGTCATGTCGGTCTCGACGGTGACGATGCCGCGGCGGTCCAGCCGCACGCGGGCGGCGGACTTCATCACGATGTTGTTGCGGAACGCCGCCGCCACGCCCAGGCCGATCAGCCAGCGGCCGCCAGGCCCCTCACGCCGCTGACCCGGCGCGGCGCGCCTGCTCCAGCCGAAACGCTCGGCGCCCGTGCGCAGGCACTCGGTCAGGCGGCGCTGCGAGAACGGCCGTTCCGGCTTCTCCGGATCGACCTGCGTGTCGTTGGTGATGCGGAACTGGACCGGGTCCATGCCGACCTTCTCGGCGATCTCGTCGATCGCGATCTCCAGCGCCATCAGCCCCGGCGCCTCGCCTGGCGCGCGCATCGCGTTGCCTTCGGGCAGGTCCAGCACCGCGAGCTTCATCGCGGTCATCCGGTTCGCGCCGGCGTAGAGCAGCCGCGTCTGCGCGACGGCCGTCTCGGGCCCGCCGCCGGGCAGGTCGCCCGACCAGCTCTCATGCCCGATCGCCGTGATCTTCCCGTCCCGGCCCGCGGCGATGCGCAGGCGCTGGATGGTCGCGGGCCGGTGCGTCGTGTTGTTCATCATCAAGGGCCGCTGCAGCGCGACCTTCACCGGTCGCCCGCTGGCCTTCGCGCCCAGCGCGGCCATCAGCACGTCCGCGCGCAGGAACAACTTGCCGCCGAAACCGCCGCCGATGAAGGGCGAGATCAGCCGCACCTTGTCGCGTCCGAGGCCCAGCGTCTTCGCGAGGTCGCCGCGGCCCCAGTCGATCATCTGGTTGGCGGTCCAGACCGTGAGCTTGTCGCCCTCCCAGACGGCCAGCGTCGCATGCGGTTCCATCATCGCGTGCGACTGGTCGGGTGTCGTGTAGGTCTGGTCGATCTTCACCGCCGCCTGCGCGAAGGCCCCGTCGAAATCGCCGACCTGGGTCGAGGGCGGCGTGTCGTTCGCCTCCTTCGGCGGCTTGGCGCCGTCCTTGGCCTTGGCCAGGCTGAAGGCGCCGTCCTCGCGCGCGTACTCGACGCGGATCAGCGCCGCGCCCGCGCGCGCCTGCTCGAAGCTCTCGGCGACGACCACGGCGATCGCCTGGTGGTAGTGCTCGATCTCCGGCCCGCCGAGCAGCTTGGCGGTGTTCATGTTGCCCTTGCCGAGCTTGCCGGCGTTGTAGGCCGTGACGATGGCGAGCACGCCCGGCGCGGCTTCGGCCGCCT
Organism: Mitsuaria sp. 7; assembly: GCF_001653795.1. Lineage (NCBI taxonomy): Bacteria > Pseudomonadati > Pseudomonadota > Betaproteobacteria > Burkholderiales > Sphaerotilaceae > Roseateles > Mitsuaria sp. 7. The sequence continues at coordinate 1,805,479 of NZ_CP011514.1, read as the reverse complement.
GGACGTCCAGCGTCGAGATGCGGCCCTTGGCGATGCCGGCGCCGACGACCACACCATAGGCGACGTTCTTCGCGACGTCATGGCGTTCGTACGCATAGGGCGCGGTGCCGGTGGTCTTGCGCGGCCCGTCGATGCGGTCGGTCGGCTTGCCGACGACGCGCAGTTGATCGATCGGGTTCGTGGTGGCGGGGGTGTCGAACTTCATGCGGTCCTCCCGGTGACCTTGGCCTGCGCCAGCACGGCGGCGAGCGTGCGCTCCACCAGCGGCAGCTTGAAGGCGTTCTCGGCGGTCGGCGTGGCGCCGGTGAGCAGCGCTTGCGCGGCAGCGGAGGCGCCTCGTCGCAGATCACGCTCGGCGGCGTCGGACCGCCACGGCTTGGGCGCGATACCGCCGACGGCGAAACGTCCCGTGCCGTCGCGCTGCACGATCGCGCCCACCGAGACCAGCGCGAATGCATACGACGCCCGGTCGCGGACCTTGTGATAGACGTGGGTGCCGCCCGTGGGCCTGGGCAGCGTCACCGCGGTGATGAGCTCACCGGCCTCGAGCGTGGTTTCGAGATGCGGCGTGTTGCCGGGCAGCCGGTGGAAGTCCGCGATCGGGATGCGCCGCGCCTGGCCGTCGGGGCGCATCGTCTCGACGGTCGCGTCCAGGACCCGCATCGCCACGGCCATGTCGCTCGGGTGCGAGGCGATGCAGGCCTCGCTCACGCCGATGACCGCGAGCGGCCGGCTCATGCCGCCTATCGCCGAGCAGCCGCTGCCGGGCTTGCGCTTGTTGCAGGGCTGGTCGGTGTCGTAGAAGTAGGGGCAGCGCGTGCGCTGCAGCAGGTTGCCGGCGGTCGTCGCGCGGTTGCGCAACTGGCCCGACGCACCGGCGAGCAGCGCCCGCGACAGCACGCCGTAGTCGCGTCGCACGCGCGCGTCGGCGGCGAGGTCGGTGTTGCGCACCAGCGCGCCGATGCGCAGGCCGCCGTCGGCGCCCGCCTCGATGCGGTCCAGGCCGAGGCCGTTCACATCGATCAGGTGCGTGGGGGTCTCGACCTGCAGCTTCATCAGGTCGAGCAGGTTGGTCCCGCCGGCGATGAAACGCGCGCCGGGCTGCTTCGCGGCGGCGGCCACGGCGGCGGCCGGCGAGGCCGCGCGCTCGAAGGTGAACGGCTTCATGCGGACCTCCGGTCGCCGGTGCCCGGCACACTGCCACCTGGAATGCCGGCCACGTCGGCCATGGCGTCGATGATGTTGGAGTAGGCCCCGCAGCGACAGAGGTTGCCGCTCATGCGTTCGCGCAGCTCGTCGATGGACAGCAGCGGGCGGACGTTGATGTCGGGCGTGACGTGACTCGGCACGCCGGCCTTGATCTCGTCGAGGACCGCGACCGCCGAACAGATCTGGCCCGGCGTGCAGTAGCCGCACTGGTAGCCGTCATGCCGCACGAAGGCCGTCTGCATCGGATGCATCTTCTCGGGCGTGCCCAGACCTTCGATGGTCACGACCTTGGCGCCTTCGTGCATCACGGCCAGCGTCAGGCAGGCGTTGACGCGCCGGCCGTCGAGGTGGATGGTGCAGGCGCCGCACTGGCCGTGGTCGCAGCCCTTCTTGGTGCCGGTGAGCTGCAGGTGTTCGCGCAGCAGGTCCAGCAGCGAGGTGCGGTTGTCGACGACCAGCGTGTGCGGCTGGCCGTTGACGCTGAGCGTCACGCGGGAGGTGGCCACGAGGTTCTCCTGAGGCTTCGGACTGGCGGGCGAGGGCGCTTGCGCGGCGGCTTCCAGCGGGGCACCGGCGGCCACCGCGGCGGACGCGCCCGCGCCGGCGATCAGCAGGCCGCGGCGCGAGATCGCGCAGGACTCGGCGTCGCATGAGGGGTTGTCCGGAGGGGACAGGGAAGACGCGATGTCCGCGTCCGATCGATCCGTGTCGAGATCCATGCTGGGGACTCCTGGCTGGCCGGGATCGGCAAGCCCAGGAACTGGCAATCGTCGTGCCACTCCCCATTCCTTTTGACTGCCGAGGCCGCTGGCCCTCACCCCCGCCCTCTCCCGCAAGCGGGAGAGGGAGTAAGAAGGGCGCCGGTCGGACTCCCTCTCCCGCTTGCGGGAGAGGGCAGGGGTGAGGGCCAGCGGCGGTGGCAGTGCTGAAGCCTCAGCGATGCGCCTGCAACCACTCCTCGACCGACCTGGCGCTGGTGCCGACGGCATCCACCGCATGCCGCAGCAACTCCGGCGAGACACCGAAGCGCTCGCCCCAATACCGCAGCTCGTAGTCGTCCTGCACGTTCACGCGATGGCGTTCGCTGTTGTGCGGACTGGAGGTTTCCTCGGACATGACGATCGCTCCCGCGGAACGTGGAGAAGGCGTGGAGAAGGCGTGGCCCCAAGGCCCGACGCCGTTTCAGCCCGGCTTGCGCGAGGGCGGCACGCGGCTGCTGTCCTCGCCGTCGAGCGTGGCGCCGGGATCTTCCTCCCCGGCGACCGATTCGTCGAATGAATGGTCCGGCACGGCCGGCGGACCCGGGTCGTGCGGACGCGGCGAGGCCGGCGCGGCGCGCTTGCCCTTCACGTCCCCGGCCTCCTCCGTCCCCGACTCCGGCGCGGGCCCGGAGGGCGTGTCGATCGCGTCCACGGGCGTGGGCGCGTCAGGGCCGACGGAGGTCGACGGTGAATTCGGTGCGTTCATGGCTATCCCTGGCAGGCTGCTGGCCGACACGAAGCGGCGTTTGCCCGCGCGCTTGGCCGTCGTCATCGCCGTTTCGGCAAGCCGCATCAGCGACTCCGCCTGGCGGCCATGGTGAGGGGCAAACGCGATGCCGATGCTCGCGGTGACCGACGCCTGGGTCCCGTCGGGCAGCCGGATAGGCTCGGCCACCGATTCCAGCATGCGTCGCAGCGCCGGCTCCGCCTCATGCTCGGCGCGCAAGGCGGTGAGCAGGATCGCGAACTCGTCGCCGCCCATCCGGGCCACCAGGTCATGGTTGCGCACGCCCGCCAGCAGCCGCTGACCGACCACGCGCAGCACCACGTCGCCGGCCTCGTGGCCGAACTGGTCGTTCAGGTCCTTGAAGCCGTCCAGGTCCACCCAGCACACCGCCACCAGCCCCACGCGCTCGCCCAGCAGCGTCATCGCGCCGGCCAGCCGCTCGGTGAAGCGCACGCGGTTGGGCAGTCCGGTCAAGGCGTCGTGCACCGCCAGATGCTGCGCGGTGGCCTCGCTCTCCTTCAGCGCGGAGATGTCGATCATCATCCACAGCGACTCGCGCTCGGCGACCGACGCGCCGCTGAGGTCGATCCACACCGGCGTGCCGTCCTTGCGCCGCATCCGCAGCTGCTGGCGGAAACGCCGTCCCGCGGCGATCGCCGGGTAGGCGGCGTCGCCGATCTGGCGGAAGCTCGCGTCGTCCAGGTAGAGCGCCCGCGTGGTCTGGCCGTTCAGCTCGCCCGGCGCGTAGCCGAACAGCGAGGCGAGCGCGCGGTTCTTCCAGACCACCGTGCGGTCGCGCAGGCGCATCATGCCGACCATGTCGTTGTCCAGCATCAGCTGCTGCTCCAGCGCGAGCTGCTGCAGCCCGATCGCCGCGCGCCGGTCGCGTCGCTGCTGCAGGAAGACCAGCAGCGAACACCCCAGCACCGTCAGGATGACGACCCCGGCCAGCGCGCTCTGCTGCACGACCTCGCCGCGCCAGGCGGCCAGGAACTCCGCGGTGCTCGCGCCGGTGAAGATCGTCAGCGGATACCCGCGCACCTCGCGGTAGCAGGTGATGCGCTCGATGTTGTCGAGCTTGGTCCGCGTCATGTACCAGCCCTGCCGCGGGTCGGCGGCGATCTTGCGCATCAGGTCCTCGGACACGATCACGTCGCCGATGCCGCGGATCGAATGCGGCTCCGTGGCCGAGTAGCGTGCGATCAGGCGCTGGCTGCGCGTGCGCAGCGAGATCGCGCCCTCGGCGCCTATCGTCAGACCCTTGAAGCTTTCGATGAAGTGCTCCGTCGACAAGGTCGTGTAGACCGCGCCGGCGAAGCTGCCGTCCTCGTGCTCCAGCCGGCGCGAGACGGCGATGCCCCACTTGTGCAGCACGCGGCCGAACAGGGGTTCGGAGATGACGACCACGTCGACGTCGCTGTCGCGGGCGCGCTGGAAGTAGTCTCGGTCGCCGACGTTGAGCGCGCCTTCCTCGCCGGCCAGCCCGTACAAGACCTGGCCGCGCGCGTCGGTGATCCGGATGGCGTCGACCTGCGGCAGCAGGCTGCGCTGGTCGGCCAGCGCGCGTTCCATCGCGCGCCGGACCTGTTCCGGATCGCCGGCGGTGCGCCGGTACTGCAGGGCCAGCGTCGACAGCGCGTTGTCGACCTGCTTGAGCTCGGCGCCGATCTCGATGCTGAGGCTGGCGGCCAGGTTCTCGGTGGTCTCGCGGGCGCGGGTGAGGTCGGACTCGCGCCCGGCCTGCAAGGCCAGCCAGGTCGCGGTCGCGATCGCCGCGGCGATGACGAGGTTGCCCGCCGCGAGCCACAAGGCCAGTCGCGTCAGTGAGCGGGGGGCGTAGAGGAGCGGTCGGTCCATCGAAGGCACGCGGGCGAAGCAGTCATCCTAACCGCGTCGGCGGGTGGTCGAGCGACCGGACGGCGAAGGTCCACCAAGGGAGGCGCGACGGAGGCTTTCCCCCGCCGCGCGGCGCCGACGCGAGGGCTCTTCGCGTCCTCCCTGACCCTTGGAAACCGGAACGACCGGTTGTTGAAAGGAATCGAGATGAATGCTCCGACAAATGTCCGCAGTCCCGCACCGGACGCGACGCTGGACCTCGGGAACCTGGACGCCCACGGCTTCGCCACGCTCCACAAGTCCGGCGACCTCCTGTCCGTCCGGGCGACCGCGGTGGGCTGTCAAGGCGAGGAGCTCAGACACCGGGACTACTCGCTCCGACTGGAGGATGTGCAGCACATCAGGCTCACCATCGGCGGCCAGACGGACACCTTCGCCACGACGGTCTTCGCCCCCCGATACGCCTACACCCTTCAGGAGGTCTGCGCGACGCTCCCCGTCATCGGCCCCCAGTGCACGATCGCCGCGATCGGTCACCCGCAGGACAACGCGGTGATCTGAGCGCCATGAGGCCGTCCGCCGTCCGCCGTCCGCCGGTTGTCAGGTCCGTTGCGTCCGGAGCTGGCCCTCCAGGCCATCGAGGACCTGATAGCAGGGCAGCACCTGGGCCACGGCGGCCTCCGGCGCCCGGCCCTCGCGGATCGCCGCGACGAACTCGCGGTCCTGCAGCTCGATGCCGTTCATCGACACGGCCACGCGGCTGACGTCGACGGTTTCGTCGCGGCCGGTGACGAGGTCGTCGTAGCGCGCGAGGTAAGTGCCGGTGTCGCCGATGTAGCGGAAGAAGGTGCCCAGCGGCCCCTCGTTGTTGAAGGACAGCGACAGCGTGCAGATCGCCCCGTTGGCGGCCTGCAGCTGAATGCTCATGTCCATCGCGATGCCGAGTGTGGGATGCATGGGCCCCTGCAGCGCGTTCGCCCGCACGACCGGGCTGCCGCACTGCCAGGCGAAGAGGTCCACCGTGTGCGCGGCGTGGTGCCACAGCAGGTGGTCGGTCCAGCTGCGCGCCTGGCCCAGCGCGTTCGTGTTGGTGCGGCGGAAGAAATAGGTCTGGACATCCATCTGCTGGATGTTGAATCCGCCGTCCTGGATGCGGCGGTGCACCCATTGGTGGCTCGGGTTGAAGCGGCGCGTATGGCCGCACATGGCGACCAGGCCGGTCTCGCGCTGGCGGCGCACGACGGCCTCGCCGTCGGCGAGCACGTCGCACAGCGGGATCTCGACCTGCACATGCTTGCCCGCGTCCAGGCAGGCCAGCGCCTGCCGTGCATGCAGCTGCGTCGGCGTGCAGAGGATGACGGCGTCGACGTCGTCGCGCGCGAGCGCCTCGTCCAACTCGGTCGTCGCGTGGCCGATGCCGTACTTCGCGGCGGTCTCGCGGGTCTTGTCGAGATCGCGGCTGATCAGCGACACGACCTCGACGTCGGCGATCTGCTTCAGCGCGTCGAGGTGCTTCTGGCCGAAGGCGCCGGCGCCGGCCAGGGCAATGCGGATCGGTGCGGTCATGGGGTCTCCGGAATGTCGGGGGCCCTCCAAGGGCCGGGGGCGGGGTCAGGGCCGTGGTCGGGACGATTCACCGGTTCTCGAGGATCAGGTGACCCACGGCCGTGTTGGAGGCGGGCACGTGATAGAAGCGGTGCGCGACCTGCGGCGGACCGCCGCCGTCGAGGTCGGCCATCGCGCCTCGGGCGATCAGCCACATCACCAGTTCGATGCCTTCGGAGCCGGCTTCGCGGACGTAGTCCAGGTGCGGCATCTCGGACAGGCCGCGCGGGTCCGCGATCAGCCGGTCCATCCAGGCGTTGTCCCACTCGCGGTTGATCAGGCCGGCGCGCGGTCCCTGCAACTGGTGGCTCATGCCGCCGGTGCCCCAGACCTGGACCTTCAGCGGCGTGTCGAAACTCTCCACCGCGCGGCGGATGGCCTGGCCGAGCTGCAGGCAGCGCCGGCCCGAGGGCACCGGGTACTGCACCACGTTCACCGCCAGCGGGATCACCGGCACCGGCCAGCCGGGCGCGCCGGCCTCCTGTTCGCCGAACATCAGCGACATCGGCACCGTCAGCCCGTGGTCGACCGTCATGCGGTTGATCAGCGTCAGGTCGAAGTCCTGTTGGATCACGCTCTGGGCGATGTGCGCCGCGAGTTCGCCGTGGCCGTGGACGGGCGGCACCGCGCGCGGTCCCCAGCCTTCGTCGGCGGGCTCGTAGCGGTCGGCGGTGCCGAGCGCGAAGGTCGGGATCATGTCCAGGCTGAAGGCGTTGGCGTGGTCGTTGTAGACCAGCAAGACGACGTCGGGCCGGTTCGCGTCCATCCAGCGGCGCGAGGGCTGGTAGCCCGCGAACAGCGGCGACCAGTACGGATCCTGCGTGCGGCCCTGGTCCATGGCGACGCCGATCGCCGGCACGTGCGAGGTGTAGACGGACGCGGTGATCCGCGCGTGCGTGCTCATCGGGGGCTTCCTTTCGTGTCCTGTCGCGTGTCGCCTTCCGTGGCGGTGCTCGCATCGGCAGCGACGTCCGGCGCGACGGCGGCCCGTCGCGGCGTGCCGTCCGGCCGGCGACCGCCGGCCAGCATCATGTCGCGGTAGTCGGTCTCCGACATCCCCGTCATGCCGGCGGCCATCTGCTGGTAGCTGCGGCCGTCGGTCGCGCCGATCTTGGCCAGGAAATAGATGTTGCCGCCCAGCCGGATGCACTGGTTCAGGTCGCGCGCCAGCACGGCCTCCTTCTGCGCGGCCGTCATGGCCCACTCGTCGAGGTAGGCACGCTCGTCGGCCTTGAAGCGTTCGCGGTTCTCCGCCTTCATCAGCGACATGCAGAACTGGTTGAGCCAGTACCCCTTGCGCGCCTGGTCGGCGTCGAAGATGGTGGTGCCGGGGATGTCCTGGTAGGGCTTGTCGATGGGCATGGCGGTCTCCATCAGCGGATGGCCTCGGGCCAGTAGAGCCGCATCGGGTTGTCCACCAGCAGCCGCTGGCGCAGCTCGGCGGTCGTCGCGATGCGCGGGATGACGTCGACCAGCAGGCCGTCGTCGGGCATGTGGTCCTTCAGGTTGGGGTGGGGCCAGTCCGTGCCCCAGAGCACGCGGTCGGGGAACTCCTCGACGACGCGCCGCGCGAACGGGATCACGTCGCGGTAGGGCTCGGGTTCGCCGTCCAGGGCCGGCGGGCCGGCGACGGACAGGCGCTCCGGGCAGGTGACCTTGCTCCAGACGAAGGGGTGTTCCCGCATGAAGCGCAGGAAGAGCGCGAATTCCGGCCCTTCGACCGGCTTGGTCACATCGGGCCGGCCCATGTGGTCGACGACGACGGTCGTCGGCAGCGCGCTGAAGAAATCCCACAACTCGGGCAGATCCGGCGCCTCGAAGTAGATGACGACGTGCCAGCCCAGCGCCTTCACGCGCTGCGCGATCTCCATCAGCTCGTCGCGCGGCGTGAAGTCCACCAGCCGCTTGACGAAATTGAAGCGCACGCCGCGCACGCCGGCGTCGTGGAGGTCCTTCAACTGCTCGTCCGTGATGCTGCGGCGCACCGTCGCGACGCCGCGGGCACGGCCGCCGGACGCGCGGCAGGCATCGACCATCGCGCGGTTGTCGTCCCCATGGCAGGTGGCCTGAACGACCACGTTGCGGCTGAAGCCGAGCCGGTCGCGCAGCGCGAAGAGCTGCGCCTTGCCCGCGTCGCAGGGCGTGTACTTGCGCTCGGGCGCATAGGGGAACTCGGCGCCGGGACCGAAGACGTGGCAGTGCGCGTCGACGGCGCCGTTGGGCAGCTGGAAGCGCGGCGTCGACGGGTCCTGGTACCAGTCGAGCCAGCCCGGGGTCTTGTCGAAGCCGCCGGAGGTGGGGAGCGTCATCGGGGATCCTTCTGCAATGTCGGTGGGCAGGGGTCAGAGCTTCGGCTTGGCGATCTGCGCGAGCAGCCGGTCGGCCTCGGTGCGCCAGTCCGGGCTGCGGCCGAAGTCCGCATCGCCGCGTTGGCCGAAGACGCCGTCCTCGGCCAGATCGGCCATCCAGGCCTGGCGCTCGGCCGTGCCTTCGGCGCTCCACGGCGTGAGGCCCGCGTCGCGGACCGTCTCGGCGACTTCGCGGACCTCCTCGCTGCGGCGGCGCCCGTGCTGGATCACGCGCTGGAAGAAGTAGGCCGCCTGCTTCTCCCAGTCGATGCCGGGGAAGGTCTCCTTGAGCGACGCGAGCACCGCGTCCTCGACGCCGTAATGGCGCGCCGAGGCGAGGCTTTCGATGACCATGGCCTCCAGGCCCTTGATCATCACGCTGCGGCACATCTTGGTCGCGCTGACGACGCCGAGGTCCGCACTGCCGACGGTCGGCGCGAAGCCGAGCTGCTTCAGCAGCGGTTCGACCGCTGACGCATGCGGGCCGCCGAGCAGCAGCGGCACGCGGATGCGATAAGGCGGAACGCTCGTCATGACGGCGCCTTCGACATAACGGCCGCCCTGCGCATGCACCGCTTGCGCCGCGTCGCGCTTGGCCTTGGGCGAGGCCGAGTTGACGTCGAGCACGAAAGTGCCCGGTCTCAGCCCGGCGGCGGCCGCCCGCGCCGCGTCCAGCGTCTGGCTGGCGGTGACCGCGCTGATCACGAGGTCGGCCGGCGTCGCCACCATCGTCGCGGAAGCGCCCAGCTCGACGCCGAACTCGACCGCGTGCACACGCATCGTGTCGGCATCGCTGGACGGGGACTCCAGCTTCAGGTCGTAGGCGCTGACGGCGACGCCGGCGGCGCGCAGGTCCTCGGCGAGGATGCGGCCGACCTCGCCGTAGCCGACGAGACCGATGCGGAACGCTTGCGGCGTGCCGTCCGGCTGCGCCTGGGACGACGGGGTGTCCTGCGGGACTGCGGTGCTCATGTCAGTCCAGCGAGATGTTGAGCCGCTTGATCAGGTCGGCGTACTTGGCGGACTCGCTCGCGATGAAGGCCTGGTACTGCTCCTTCGTGGTCGGGAAGACGTCGTAGCCGAAGGCGGCGTAGCGCTCGCGGATGTCGGGCTCGGCCAGGGCGGCCTCGATGTTGCGCTGGATCTTTTCCTGCACGGCCTTGGGCAGGCCGCGCGGCGCGGCGATCGTGGTCCAGCCGGTCACCTCGTAGCCGGCGGGCCCGCCGGACTCGCTGACGGTCGGCAGGTCCGGGAAGGCCGGATGGCGCTTGGGTCCGGTGACCGCGATGAAGCGGATCTTGCCGGCGCGCTGCAGCGGACCCGCGGTCGCCATCGAGCCGAGTGCGAAGTTCAGTTCGCCGTTGGCCACGGCGGTGTAGAGCATGGTGGTCTCCTTGTAGACCACGTGCGTCATCTGCGTCTTCGTCATCGCCTCGAGCTGCGCGGCGCCCAGATGCACCGGGTTGCCGATCGACCAGGAGCCGTAGTTCAACGCGTTGGGATGGGCCTTGGCGTCGGCCACGATGTCGCCGACCGTCTTGTACTTGCTGGTGGACGGCACGCCGACGAAGAAGTAGGTCTTGAACAGCGGCGCGATCGGATCGAAGTCCTTGACCGGGTCGTAGGGCAGCTTCTTGAACAGGTGCGGATAGACGACGAGGTGGACGTTGTCCAGCTGGATCAGGTCGTGCCCGTCGGTCGCGCCGCGCTTGAAGGCGTCGATCGCGATGAAGCCGTTGGCGCCGGGCTTGTTCTCGACGATCACCGGCTTGCCCCACTTCTTCGAGAGCTTCTCAGCGACGACGCGGGCCACGGTCTCCGGGCCGGCACCGGCCGGGAAGGGCGTGATGATCCGCACGGGCTTGGTCGGCCAGTCCGCGGCCGGGGCGCTGGCCTGGGCTGCCGCCAGGCGAGGCAGCATCGCAGTCAACAGAACGGCCGCGAGGGTCAGGACTTGCCCCGTGCGGCTGGTCTTACTCCCTCTCCCGCTTGCGGGAGAGGGCTGGGGTGAGGGCCAGCGGCGGTGGCAGTACTGAACTCCGGTGCTGGAATCCGGCGTTTGGGTGAAGGCAGTCATCGTCGTTGTCTCCGTCGATCTCTTGTTGTCGGCGACCTCTGCAGGGCGGGTCGCTCGAGGGGATGGGTACTGCTGCGTGGTACTGCGGAAAACCTGGATCAGTCGATATAGCGCAACCCCGCCTTGGCCAGCGGCTCGCGCATCTTGTACATGTCCAGCCCGAGCACGCCGGCGGCGAACTGCTCGCGCTTGGCGCCTTCGTTGGCCTCGCGGGTGGCGGCCGCGTCCAGCGTCTTCTGCGCCAGGGCGGCCGGCACGCAGACGATGCCGTCATCGTCGGCCACGATGACGTCCCCGGGATGGACCAGCGCGCCGGCGCAGACCACCGGGATGTTGACCGAGCCCGGCGTCGCCTTGATCGTGCCCTTGGCGGAGATGCACTTGCTCCAGACCGGGAAGCCCATGTCGTTGAGCGTGCGCACGTCGCGCACGCCGCCGTCGATGATCAGCGCGCGGGCGCCGCGGGCCTTGAACGAGGTCGCGAGCAGGTCGCCGAAGTAGCCGTCGGTGCATTCGGCGGTGACGCCGGCGACGACGATGTCGCCTTCGCGGATCTGCTCCGCGGCGACGTGCAGCATCCAGTTGTCGCCGGGCTGCAGCAGCACGGTCACGGCGGTGCCGGAAACCGCCACGCCCGACTGGATCGGCCGCATGTAGGGCTTGAGCAGGCCGACGCGGCCCAGCGCCTCATGGACGGTCGCGGCGCCGAAGTGGCCGAGCGCGTCGGCGGCGACACGGTCGGCGCGGGGGATGTTGCGGTAGACGACGCCGAGTTCGTACATGGCGGGTTCCTTCTTCTGGGGGAGCGGGGATCTGTGGAACGGACGTCGATGGGCGCCTTCCTGGCGCTCAGACGACCGGCGAGGCGAGGCCCAGCCGACGACGCAGCGCGTCGTGGCGGGCGGTGGCGAAATCGTCGGCGACACGTTGCGCGGTGGCGGGCTCGGCACTGGTCGCGGCGACGGCGGCGGTGAAGCGGGTGACGATCTCGAGTCCGGGCGGCATCGGACCGAGGAGGGTCAGACCGCCGTGGCCGAGGAGCTCGCTCAACTGCTGGAAGCCGAGATCGACATCGCCCTGCGCGACCATCTTCGCCACGGGCACGCCGGCGGGCGACTGGCGCAGGCGGTCATCGAGCGCGTTGCGCAGGCCCCAGTCCTCCAGCAGCTTCAGCAGCGCCTGACCGCTGGGGCCCGTGGAGTAACCGATGGCCCGCGCGCCGAGCAAGGCCTGGCGCAGCTCGTCCGCGGTGTCGACGGCCGGCCGGGCATGGCCTTCGGGGGAGGCGATGAACATCGGCGAGTCGGCGATCGGACGCAGCGAGCCGGCGCGCAGACGGCCCGACTCCAGCAGCCGTGCCATCGCATCGGAGGCCAGGACGACGAGGTCCAGCGATTCGCCCGCGTCGACGCGCTTGGCGGCGTCGACGCCGCCGATCGACTCGAAACGGATCTCCAGGCCGTGCGCCGCGGTGTAGGCGGCGGACAGCTCGGCCAGCAGGGCGCGGGTGGCCATGGAGGAGATGCCGGCGAGGGGTGCGATCACGGGAGAATCCGGAAGCGGTCGAGTGGGGCGGATTCTGGTCCCGTCCGGGCCGTCCAACCAGCGCTGGCTTCCACTAGCTGCTATTCCGATCCGGCATGACACGGATGCGGGGCCATGCCGGTTCGTGAGAGCATGCGGTGCATGAACCTGACGCAACTGGAGACTTTCGTCCATGTGGCCGAGCACGGCAGCTTCAGCAAGGCCGCGATGGTGCTGGGGGTGGCGCAGCCGGCGCTGAGCCGGCAGGTGCGGGCGCTGGAGACGGAGCTGCACGAGACCCTGCTGCTGCGCAACGGCCGCGGCGTGGAGCTGACCGAGGCGGGCCGCCGGCTGCTGCAACACGGACAGGACATCCTGAACCTGGTGAGCCACGCGAAGGACGACCTGCGCGCGCGGCGCAGCGAGCCGGTGGGGCAGATCACCATCGCGATGCCGCCGACGCTGGCGCGGTTGCACACGCTGGCGCTGATCCGGGCCTTCCAGGCGGAGATGCCGCAGGCGCGCCTGACGATCATGGAGGGGTTCTCGGTCCACCTGACCGAGTGGCTGCTGACGGGTCGCACGGACCTGGCGCTGGTCTACAACCCCGAGCCGGTGCCCGCGCTGGAGATCCTGCCGTTGCGGCGCGAGCGTCTGTGCCTGGTGAGCCCGAAGGACCAGGCGCCGGCGCGGCCGCCGACCTTGTCGCAGCTGTCGCGCTACCCGTTGGTGATGCCGCAGCGGGGGCACATCTTCCGCGCATTGATGGAGCAGGCGGCCGCGATGGCGGGCGTGCAGCTCGACGTGCGCTGGGAAGTGGCGAGCGTGCCGGCGATCCTGGACTGCGTCGCAGCCGGCATCGGCCACGCGGCGCTGGGCGAAGACGCGCTGCAGATCTACGAGAAGCCTGAGCGTCTGGTCACTACGCCGTTCGCGAAGGCGGACATTCAGAGCACCCTCTGTCTTGTCACGCCGACCAGCAAGCGCGCGACGCCGTTGATGCAGAAGACGGCGGGGGTGATCATGAGAATGGTGGGGGAATCGCGTTGATGATGGTTGACGAGGCTAGACGCTCGATGGCGCGATCAACACATTTCGCCCAGCCCGTACTTGGCCAGGTCAAGAACCCGATCTAGATGCCCTCGCTCGAGGGCCACTCTCGGCGTCAAGTACTCCAACTCAGCAGCTTCTTGCTCCAGGAAGCCAACTAGCTCCAGAGGATCCTTGCAAGTGCTCGCATCACGGATCGTTGGCAGCAGACTCCACAGCGGTTCTTGAAATTGCCAGAACGGTAAACGGAGATCGCCGGGTGACCTTTCGATTCCGATCGCGCGTCCGCACCTCACCATCGCCAGGATCTCTTCGACCGAAAGATGAAACATGGTCGCAATACCGGCGGCCGATAGCATGTCACCCTCGCCGAGGCGACGCTGTACGGTCCGCTTGTAAGCCTGTCGCATGTCCTCTTCTTGGAGGTTTCTGACCGCTTCAAAGTAGGCACGCCAGGCGGTGGGGCAATCCGTGGACGGGTAGTCTGGGCGATGGGTCATCTTGATTTCAACCTTAGGAGAGTTACACCCTCGTCATCACGAGAAGAGGGTCGATTGGCGATGCCGTGAACCCCTGCTTCAAGTAGAAGTTCTTTGCCACCTCATCAATGGCGTGCGCCAGCAATGCCTTCCTTCCGACGATGCCGCCGGCCACTTGGACGCGCGCAAGGGCATCGTTGATCAACGCCAGGCCCACTCCCTTGCCGGCGCAAGAGAAATCCACCGCGAGTCGTCCCAGCAGGAAGGTCGGGATTGGAGACGGCGCATTGCGCCTGATGGGTCCGGTCGCCAGCGGTGCATCAAGGGCAGTTGGTGCGAGCGAGTAATAACCTATCACGACACCGCGAGCAGTCGCGATGACGTATGTCCTGGAGGCGCCTGTCGCTTGATTGGACAACGCACGCTGCTGCAACCAGCGATCCAGAATCGTGTGGCCACAGCTGAATTGCCCGCAGGCGTGGGTCGCCGTCAGCAACTGCATCGTCACCGGCTCATGAAGGGAAATTTCTGTCACGGCTATGCCCTCGCGAGCAGCCTCTGGAATGCGACATCCTCCGTTGGCGCGCAGGGAGCGGTCTGATCGCCGTCATTCCTGGGTTCATCACCCATGCAGAACGTTGCAGCGTCGAGGATGGTCGCCTCGGTGGCGTCGAGCACCGCATCCAGCACGAATTCGGAGCGGTTCTTGCGCGTCAAGGTCGCTGCGCGGTCGATCAGGTTGCAGAAGTCTTCTGGCACTTGAAGGTGGAGGAAGGCGACGGTGTTCAGTGCGCTCATGGTCTGTCCGAAAAGCGGTAGCGATCAAAGGGCTGAAATGCTGCTGCCGATGCGGCCACGAAGCAAGCCAGCCGGCGGGTGTCGCGACAGAAATCCGGCGTTCCGTTGACGTGCCTCAAAAAATCTCTGCGCGACAACGTCATGCTCGTCGAAGGCACGGCGGCGCGCATCGCCCCGAGTGGGGCAATGAAGAGGGCCTACCAAAGAGGGAAATGGGGGGAGACGCTCAGGCCGCTTTCGCCGTCGGCGGTTTCGCGCGCTTCACGTACTGCGGCAGGAAGCTGCGCTTCTCCTGACCGAAAGCGACCGTCACGCTGTCCGCGCTGGCCTCGACCACCACGCCGCCGCCGTAGCGTTTGACCCGAACCGCTTCGCCGGGTTGGAACACCGCCACCGCTGCCAGCACGGCCGGGGTGTCAGGTGTTGCCTCGGCCCCGCGCGAGGAGGACTCGCGCTCGTGCGCGTCGATGCGCTCGCAGTTGTCGCAGCCGTGGCAACGGTCGAAGCCCGCCGCCTCGTCGAAGGCCTCCAGCATCACGCGCCAGCGGCAGAGCCCGGTCTGCGCGTAGAACACCATCTGTTCGAGCCGGCGACGGTCCTGCCCGACCTTCGCCTCGTAGCGCGCGAGCGCTTCCATCAACGACGCCACGTCGCCGGGCGCCGGCTCGGCCAGTTGGAAGGCGTCCTCGTTCTCGGTCAGCCAGCCCTCGCGGACCAGCAGTCCGGTCAGGACTTCGAGCTTGTTGCGCGGCCGGTTGAGCCGATCCCGCAGCGCGTCGAGCGTCCAGCCTGTCCCATCGGGCGGTGAGGTGTGCAGGGCATCCATGACCGCCTGCGCATCGGCGGGCGCCGGATACCGGCCGTTCAGGAAAAACTGCTGCACCGCGCGGTCGCCCGCCACGAACAGCAGCGTGCAGTCCGCACGTTCGCCGTCGCGGCCCGCGCGGCCGGACTCCTGGTAGTAGACGTCGAGTCCCGCCGGTACCTGGTAGTGGACGATCCGTCGGATGTCCGGCTTGTCGATGCCGAGGCCGAACGCGTTGGTCGCGACCATCACGCGCACGTCGCCCCGCATGAAGCGGTCCTGCGCCTCGTGGCGCTGCGCCGCGCGCAAGCGGCCGTGGTACACCGCGGACGAGACGCCAGCTCCCACGAGCGCTTCGTGCACCGCTTCCGCAGCTTTCACGGTGGCCGTGTAGACGATCGTCGATGGCCGTGCCGGCGCTGCCTCGAGGTCGATGCTTGCTTCATCTGAGCGCTCCGATTCCGCTGCTTCAGCCGTTCCTTCGGACCCGTCCGAATCCTTGCCGGCCACGAGCGCCAGCAGCCGCCGGAGCTTGTCCTCCTCGTCCGCCAGCGGCTCGACGCGGTAATGCAGGTTGGGGCGGTAGGTGCCGCCGATGAGGCAGCCCGCGGCGGGGATGTCGAGCTGCTTCGCGATGTCCTCGACGACCTCCGCGGACGCCGTCGCCGTCAGCGCGAGCACCGTCGGCCGGCCCAGGCGCTCGCGGGCCTCGCCGATGCGCAGGAAGGCCGGGCGGAAGTCGTGGCCCCATTCGGAGATGCAATGCGCCTCGTCGACGACCAGCAGGTCCGTCGGACGCTGCGCGAGGCGCTCGACCCACTCGGCGTCGTCCAGGCGTTCCGGCGTCAGAAGAACGACCCGCGCAGTGCCGTCGAGCGCCGCCGCTTCCTGCGCCGCGAGCTTCGCCGCGTCGAGGCCGCTGTGCACCTGCGCGCAACGCAGGCCGAGCGCGCTCAGCCGTTCGCACTGGTCCTTCATCAGAGCGATCAGCGGCGAGACGACGATCGTGCGCCCCGGCAGCAGGGCGGCGGGCAGTTGATAGCACAGCGACTTGCCGGCACCGGTCGGCATCACCGCCAGCGTGTTCAGGCCGCGCAGCACGCGATCGATGACGTCCTTCTGACCAGGTCGCCAGACACGCAGCCCGAAGCGGCGGAGTTGCTGGAGCAGCAGACGTTCTGAAGGAGCTTGGCGGCGCGTGGGCATGAGGTCTCGAATCGGGCAGGGCGGATGTCCCGCTCGCCATCAGCAAGCTGCGAGCCCGCGACCTTCGACATTCAACGAATCGTCATCCAGTTACCGTCGTTCGACGTGCGTCTGTCCCCACGTTCGTATACCGGGCACAGGGGTTGCCGTAAGGAGCCATGCCGCCCGCGTCCTGGCGCACTGCGCCGAGCGTCGGGCCTTACTGACTTCACAACACTCTGGAGATCCGCATGATCAGCACCATCCTGCTCGTCATCCTCATCCTGCTGCTCGTCGGCGCCTTGCCCTCCTGGCCTCACAGCCGCAGCTGGGGCTACGGGCCCAGCGGCGGCCTGGGCCTGGTCGTCCTGATCCTCATCGTCCTGCTGCTGCTGGGCTACATCTGACGACGTCCCGCTGGGCGCTCACGCGCCCAGCAAGGACTGCCCGCAGACCCGCAACACCTGACCCGTGAGCGGGTGCGCGCCCGGCGAGGCGAGGAAGGCGATCGCCTCCGCCACGTCCGCCGGCGTGCCGCCCTGCTTGAGCGCATTCAGCCGTCGTCCGGCCTCGCGCACCATCAGCGGCATGCGCCGCGTCATCGCCGTTTCGATGAAGCCCGGCGCCACGGCGTTGATCGTGCCGCCGCGCTCGTCCAGCGTCGCCGCCCGGGCCCCCACATAGCCGATCAACGCGGCCTTCGACGCGCTGTAGTTGGTCTGGCCCGCATTGCCCGCGATGCCGCTGATCGACGACAGGCAGATCTCGCGCGCACCGGCGTTCAGCAGCGCGGCTTCGTCCAGCCGCGCATCGATCGCGAGGATCGCCGCCAGGTTCACCGCCATCACCGCGTCCCATTCCGAGGGAGACATCCGCGCCAGCGTGCGGTCGCGCGTGATGCCCGCGTTGTGCACCAGCACGTCCACGCCCTGCAGGCGACGCACGGCATCGACCAGTTCGTCGACGGCGCCGGGCGCCGTCAGATCCGCCGCGAGCAGCGATCCGCCGATCTCGCGCGTGAGCGCTTCCAGCGGCTGCCTCGCCGCGGGCACGTCCACGCAGAGCACGCGCATCCCGTCGAGCGCCAGCCGCCGGGCCGTGGCCGCGCCGATGCCGCCCGCCGCACCCGTGACCAGCGCCACCGGGGCGCGTTCCTCGTCGATGGTCGGCTCGATGTCCTTGCGCCAGGACAGCACCTGCCCCGAGACATACGCGGAACGGTCCGTGCCGAAGAAGCGCAGCGCGCCGGCGAGCGATTCCATCGAGGCCGCGCCTTCCTGCAGCACGAGGGCGTTGGCCGTCGCGCCGCGCCGGCCGATTTCCTTGGCCAGCGCGCGGACGAAGCCCTGCACCGCGTGCAGGCAGGCCGCTTCCGCGGCGCTCATCACGCCAGCCGACGTCAACGCAAGGATGCGTCCGCCCGGCGCGAGGCGGACCATCGCCAGCTGCGCCTGCTCGAACAGCGCGCGCAAGGCCGCGAGATCGCGACAACCTGTCGCGTCGATCACCAGCGTGCGCACCGGGCCGTCCCCGCTCGGCGTGCCGCCCTGCGCGACGATCGCGGCCAGCAGCGACGGCAACGGCGCCGTGCTCCCCGGCGCGATCGCGAGCACGGACCGGCCGGCCAGTTCTTCATCAACCCACGCGTTCTGGCGACGAAGCAACGGTACCGGCTGCGGCAGATTCAACAGGCGCGCGATACGGCGGCCGAACGGGTGCTGGACGAAGTGGAGCAGGCGATCGGTCATGGAGGCAGGGTGGTCGACGCGGGGGCGGCCGGCGACAAGGTCGTGTCTGAGGGCGGGGAACGGCGCGCAGTGTAGGCGCGCCCGGACGCGCCGCCGCTCAACGTCAACCCGATGCGCGTCTCCCGTTCGTCCGACCGCGCGAAGGGCGCGCCGCCGTGCATGCGCGCGATCGCGTCGACGATCGACAGCCCCAGGCCGAGGTGGTCGTCGCCACCGCTCGCACCCGTTGCGGCGGCCGGGGGCTGCGCGTCCTGCCCGCCGTCGGCGCGGTAGAACCGGTCGAACAGGCGCGGCAGCCGCTTCGCTGGAATGACCGGCCCCGTGTTCGCGACCCAGACACGCACCTGGCCGGATCGTGCACCCTCGATGCCGACGCGCAGCACGCTGCCGGCGGCGGCGTAGCGCGTCGCGTTGGCGATCAGGTTGGACAGCGCGCGCTTGAGCAGCGCCGCGTCGAAGTCGCCGGCCGCCTCGCCCTCCACGCGCAGCGACAGCCCCGCCTCCTCGATGGCGGCGTCGTGGTAGTCGACAACCTCCGCCACCAGCGCCGCGAGGCTGTCCACGCGCTGCCGCCGCGCACGGTGGCCGCCGTAGGCCCGCGACAGGAACAGCATGTCGCCGACGATGCCCTGCATGCGGCGCAGTTCTTCGAGGTTGGCGCCCAGGCGGTCCTTCGCCTCGGGTCCGAGATCGGCCTCGCGCATCGTCAATTCTGTGCCCGTGATCAGCGTCGCGAGCGGCGTCCGCAGCTCATGCGCGACATTGGCGCTGAACGCCTCCACCTGCGCCTGCGATCGACGTTGCCGCTCCAGCATCGCGGTCAGCTGATCGACGCGTTGACGCAGCGCGCGCAGCAGGCCGCCCGCGCTGCGCAACGATGACAAAACGGTCATCCGCATGTCCGCCTCGTGTCGGTGTCGCGCGCATAGAGTGGGATCCAAGGCGTTTGAAACGCGCGCCGACGCAGCGGGATCCGACTTTCATGCGATGACCCTCGGCCCCCCGCGTGCAGGACCACTTTCAATCCAAGGAGTCTGACCATGAACCACTTCAAGAAGCTTTCCCTTCCGATCGGCGCGGCCGCACTGGCCGCGGCCCTCGCCGTGCCGGCCTTCGCGCAGGTCGAGGAAGAGGTCCTCTCGGGCCCCAAGTCCCGCGATCAGGTCGTGGCCGAAATCGAGGCCGCACGCATGAACGGCAGCCTCGACAGCCTGCAGGGCGAACACAGCTACGCCCCCGACTTCGACGAAGCCAAGGGCATGGACGTGCAGTACTCGAATCACCAGGCCGATGCCGACGTGACGGTTGGCATGTCCGCGGACACGAGCACGCAGATCCAGTTCGCCGCACCTGCTGCGGGCGGCAAGACGCGTGCCCAGGTGAACGATGAGTTGGCACAGGCTCGCGCCGATGGGTCGCTGGACCGCATGTGGAGCGAGCAGGGTTATGCGCCGGAGTTCGAGGCGGCGCATTCGTACCATCGTTGATCGCTCCTGATGCCCGGCACGGGCCGCGACGATCCGCCAGCCGGATCGGAGCGAGACAGTGCCGACCTGACGGACCGGACGATGGACGCTGGACGGCCTGACCGGTAATTGACGGTCGTCCGACTTCGAGCAACGGGGTTCCCATGAGGGAACCCCGCTTTCGTTCAGGTGCGTGCGACGTCCTGGATCGCCTGCGCGAAAGCTTTCGGCGCTTCCTGCGGCAGGTTGTGGCCGATGCCGCCGGTCAGGTCGCGGTGCTCGTACCGGCCCGTGAACTTGCGGCGGTAGTTGGCCGGTGCGGGATGCGGGGCGCCGTTGGCATCGCCCTCCAGCGTGATCGCGGGGATGGCGATCTCGGGCGTGGCACCGATGCGGGCCTCCACCGCGTCGAAGCGCGACTCGCCGTCGGCCAGGCCCAGGCGCCAGCGGTAGTTGTGCACCACGATCGCGACGTGGTCCGGGTTGTCGAAGGCGGCGGCGCTGCGGGCGAAGGTCGCGTCGTCGAAGCGCCACTGCGGCGAGGCCAGTTGCCAGATCTGCTTCGAGAATTCGGCGCGGTATTTCTCGTAGCCCAGCCGGCCCCGCTCCGTCGCGAAGTAGTACTGGTACCACCACTGCAGCTCGGCGGCCGGCGGCAGCGGCGCCGCGTTGACCTGGCGGTCGACCAGCAGGTAGCCGCTGACGGACACCACGGCCTGGCAGCGCTCGGGCCACAGCGCCGCGAGGATGCCCGCGGTGCGCGCGCCCCAGTCGCAGCCGCCGATGATCGCCTTCGGGAGGCGCAGCGCGTCCATCAGCGCGATCGCGTCGCGCGCCAGCGCGGCCTGCTGGCCGTTGCGCGGCGTGTCGGCGGACAGGAAGCGCGTCGTGCCGTAGCCGCGGGCGTAGGGCACGATCACGCGATAGCCGGCCGCCGCGAGCAGCGGCGTGACGCCCTCGTAGGTGTGGACGTCGTAGGGCCAGCCGTGCAGCAGCAGGACCGGCGGGCCGTCGGCGGGGCCGGCCTCGACATAACCGACGCGGAGATCGCCGGCGTCGATGTGCTTGAGCGTGCCGAAGGAAGGCGCGATCGTGATGGCCCCTCCCGCAGCCGGCGCGGCCAGCGCCGCGGAGGGCAGCAGTCCCGTCAACGGCAGCGCGGCGGCGGCCGTCGCGGCCCCCAGCGACGCGCCCAGGCGCAGGAACTGGCGGCGGGGCAGCGCGGCGCCGCGGCGACCGGTCAGGTCGGTCGTGTCGATCATGTCGTTGCGATCGGTCATCGAGGATCTCCGGAGAGGTGTGGTGGCGATCTCCGCAGTGGACGTCCCCGATGTATCTCCGCCTTGTCGACATCGAACCGGCATTGCATGGCGGTGTCGCCCCTCGGGGTGCAGATACAGCGGCATACAAAGCCGATCTCTGACATCCATCAAACCAACCCCTGGCTTTCCAGCCGCGTCTTTCCTAGCCTGCCGGGGACCGGGTGCGCGGGGCGCCCGTGATTCGGGCTGCACGCCCGCAGGAGAGGTATCGATGAATGGAGTCTTGCTGGACGAGGCCGTCTACTTTCCGTCGCTGCAGACATTGCCGGCCGAGCTGCGCGGCTTGCGTGAGCTCGACCGGGTGCGCAAGCGGCGGATGCTGCCGCTGATCACGCTGCTGCCGCTGCAGCGCATGCCCGACGTGGTGGACTTCCGCCGCGCGGCGCAGCAGGCGGGCGAGGCGATGCAGGAGCTGCCGCATTTCATCGACCTGGGCCGCGTGCCGCTGGACCATGCGCTGGCCTGGCGCCGGCTGGCGGACCCGACGCAGGGCTTCCGGACCTGGCGCGAGTTCGTCCAGGGGCACCGGCACGCGCTGCCCGTGGTGCTGATGCCCGAGGGGGCCAGCGAACGCAGCGTCGTGCTGCAGGCCGCCGCAATCGAGCGCGAGTTCGGCCGGGTGATGTTCCGGCTGCGCGGCACGGCGCCCTTGACGTCCCCGTCGAGGGCGCTCGTGGAACGGGCCCTGGAGGGAATCGAGGACTGTCGCCGCACGGTGGTCGTGCTGGACTTCGGGACCGAGCGCGAATGGCTGCTCGGCTGCGCCGGCGTCGGCCGGGACCTGCTGGCGCGTTGGCGGACGCGGTGGCCGGGGCTGCGCGTGGTGATGATGGGCAACAGCTTCCCGGCGACGGCGCCCTGGATGGCGGCCGCGACCTCGGAGGACAACCCCCGCTCGGGCCGGCTCGCGATCCTGGAGCGCGAGCTGCATCGGCGGCTGGGCGGCCTGGCGGTCGTCGGCTACGGGGACCATGGCGCCATCCACGCGCCGAGCGAGCCCGGCCCGGAGCTGCCGACGGGGCACGTGCGCATCGACTATCCGTGGCAGGGTGTGTGGTGCTTCGAGCGCCGGCGGCGCGCGAACCCCGACGAGGCCAGCCGGGAAACCGCCGCGGCGCTGGTCGCGGCGGCGCCGTCGTTCGGCGTCCGCGGCCTGTGGGGGGAGCACGAGATCCGGGACGCCGCCGACGGCCGCGCGTTCTCGCGGGGGCGCGAGGCGTGGACGGCCATCCGCGTCAATCTGCATCTGGCGACGCAGGTCGACGAGATGCTCATGGAACACCGGAGCGTCCGCAGCGTGCTGCCCGCCTCGACTTCGTGAAAACCACGGGGTGGCGACAGGGCGCGGCGAAGCCGGTCGGCGGGGAAGGGCATGCGGGCTGCCTATACTCGCGCCCCATGCGCCGCTGGTTGACCGTCTTCCTGCTGATCCTGCTGCCGCTCCAGCTGAGCTGGGCGGTGGCGGCGACCTATTGCGCGCATGAAGCCGATCCGGCGGTGAACCACATCGGTCACCATGAGCATCGGCATGAGGCGTCGAGAGAGGCTTCGGGCGCCAAGGCGGCCGCCGAGGCGTCGATGTCCGAGAAGACGCCAGAGAAGGTGACCGAGAGAGCGCCTGAGAAGGCGCCTGAGAAGGCGACCGACAAGGCCCTGACCTGTGTCGACGACGACTGCGGCTTCTGCCACCTGGGCCACAGCCAGCCGGTGGCGAGCACGCCGATCGTGCTGCCGGCGGTGGAAAGCCTCGTGACCACGGGATCCGCTGCCGATGTGTGGTCCTCGCGCGGCCCCGACCGCAGAGAACGACCCAATTGGCTGGCCGCCTGATCGGCGGCCGTCCCTTCAACTGATCCTTGATCGCCCCGGCGCCCGCCGAGGCGCGCGGCGCTCGCCGATTCCCCGTTGATCCCTTTCCTGCCCGGCCGCCCACGCGGCGGCGGGCACAACGCCGGAGTCTCCGATGCCCAAGTTCCTGGTGCCGCTGTACAGCGCGGCGCTGCTTTCCGTCATGCCGTCGGCTGCCCGGGCCGCGCCCGAAGCGCCGCCCGCATCCTCTGCTTCGCCATCGATGCTGACGCCCTCGACGTCGACATCGACATCGACATCGACGCCAACGATATCGGCGTTGCCGGCGAGCTCGCCTTCGCTTTCTCCCGCGCTGTCGCTGACGCTGAGCGCCGCCATCGAGCGCGCGCTGACCAGCCATCCGCGGCTGCGCGCCGCCGCCTTCGAGGTCGAGGCCGCCGACGGCGCTGTGCAGCAGGCCGCGCTGCCGCCGAATCCTTCGCTCGGGCTCGAGCAGGAGGACACCCGCCGCGAGACGCGCACCGTCACCGTGCTGCTGAGCCAGCCGCTGGAGATCGGCGGCCAGCGCGCCGCGCGGACCGCGCTGGCCCGGCGCGGTCGTGACATCTCCCAGGCCGAGTTCGACGCGCTGCGCGCCGAAGTGCGGGCGGATGTGGTGCAGGCCTTCTTCGCCGCGCTGGTCGCGCAGGAGCGCGTCACCGCTGCGGAAGAGTCGCTGCGCATTGCCGGCGGCGGCGCCGACGCGACCGCGCGGCGCGTGGCCGCGGGCAAGCTCGCGCCGAACGACGAGACCCGCGCGCGGGTGGCCGAGGCCACCGCCCGCATCGAACGGCGCCAGGCCCAGGCGGACCGGCTGGCAGCGCGGCACGCGCTGGCGGCGGCGGTCGGGATGGACGAAGCCTTGATCGGTCCGCTCGACGGGGACCCGGCGTCGCTGCCGGCCCTGCCGGCCGAGACCGACGTCGCCCGCCGTCTGGCCGACGCGCCGGTGCTGCGTCGTGCCCGGCTCGAGGTCGAGCGCGCGCAGGCCGCATACGACCTCGAACGCGCGCGCCGCATCCCCGACGTCACGGTGACCCTCGGCGCGAAACGCGCCCAGGAGATCGGCCGCAACCAGGCGGTGATCGGCGTGTCGATGCCGCTGCCGCTGTTCGACCGCAACCAGGGCGCGCAGCGCGAGGCCCTCAAGCGCCGCCAGGCCGCCGAGCAGATCGCCGAGGCCGAGTCGCTGCGGCTGCGCGCCGAGGTGCTGAGCGCGGCGGACGAGCTCGCCGCCCGCGCCGACGAGGTCGAGGCCTTGGAGCGCACCGTGCTGCCCGGCGCCCGCGAGGCCTACACCGCCGCCACGCGCGGCTTCGAACTGGGGAAGTTCGGCTTCCTGGACGTGCTCGATGCGCAGCGCACCTGGCTGCAGGCGCGCATGCAGTGGCTAGCCGCGCTCGCGCGGGCGCATCGCGCCAACGCCGACCTCGAGCGCCGCCTCGGCGCGCCCGTCCAGCAACCGTGAGAACGACGATGAACTGCAACAAGCAAGACGACAAGACCGGCAAGACCGACCGCGCGTCCTCGGGACGCGGGCTGCCGAAGCGGCAATGGATCGCGATCGCGGTGCTGGTGGCCCTCGGCCTGGCCGGCGGCGCGGCCATCCTGGTCTCTGGCCCCTCGGCCTCGCCCAAGGGCGGCCATGGCGAGCACGCCGAAGAAGGCCATGACGATCATGGTCATGCCGAGAAGAAGGAGCCCGACGAGCACAAACACGAGGGCAAGGACGAGCACGCCGGTGAAGCCAGGACCGCCAAGCCCGGCGACGCACAACAGGCCGCCGGGGCTGGTGGGAAATCCGCCGACAAGGACGATGGCCACGGTCACGCCGCCGCAGCGCCCGAGGCCATCGCGATGACCGAGGCGCAGATCAAGTCCGCCGCGATCACGCTGGAGGCCGCCGGCCCCGCGACCCTCCGGACGACGACGCGTCTGCCCGGCGAGATCGGCTTCAACGAGGACCGCACCGCGCACGTCGTGCCGCGCGTGGCCGGGGTCGTCGAGTCGGTGCCGGTGACGCTGGGCCAGTCCGTGCGCAAGGGCGAGCTGCTGGCGGTGATCGCGAGCGCGCAGGTATCCGACCAGCGCAGCGAGCTGCTCGCCGCGCAGAAACGCGAGCAGCTGGCGCGCAGGACCTTCGATCGCGAACGCAAGCTGTGGGAGGAGAAGATCTCCCCGCGGCAGGACGTCGACATCGCCGAACAGGCGCTGCGCGAGGCCGAGATCGCCGTCGCCAACGCGCGGCAGAAACTGGTCGCCATCGGCGCCGCGCCGGGTTCCCTGGCGGGCGCCACGAGCGGCGGCGCGCTCACGCGATTCGAGCTGCGCGCGCCCTTCGACGGCGTCGTCGTCGAGAAGCACCTGACGCTGGGCGAGCAGGTGAAGGAGGACGCGAGTGTCTTCGTCCTGTCTGACCTGCGCACCGTGTGGGCGCGCATCGACGTGCCCGCCGGCGATCTGGCCAAGGTGCGCGTGGGAGAGCGCGCCGTCGTGCGCTCGGCCGCCTTCGAGCAGTCGGCCGACGGCAAGGTGGCCTACGTCGGCGCGCTGATCGGCGGGCAGAGCCGCACCGCGCAGGCGCGCATCTCGCTGGCGAATCCCGAGCGCGCGTGGCGGCCCGGGCTCTTCGTCAACGTCGACGTGGTGACCGGCGAGGCCCCCGCGCCCGTGACGGTCGCCGCCGACGCCGTGCAGGTCTTCGAGGACCGCCAGGTCGTCTTCGTGCGCACGGCCGACGGCTTCGCCGCACAGCCGGTGAAGACCGGTCGAGGCGACGGCCGGCGCATCGAGATCGTCGACGGCCTGAAGGCCGGCGCCAAGGTCGCGGCGGTCAACGCCTTCGTCATCAAGTCCGAGGCCGGCAAGGGCTCGGCGACGCATTCGCACTGACGGGGGACGCATGTTCGAACGCATCATCCGATTCGCCATCGAGCACCGATGGCTGGTGCTGGTGGCCGTGCTGGGCATGGCGGCGCTGGGGGTCTTCAGCTACCAGAAGCTGCCCATCGACGCCGTGCCCGACATCACCAACGTGCAGGTGCAGATCAACACCGGCGCGCCGGGCTACTCGCCGCTGGAGGCGGAGCAGCGCGTGACCTTCCCGGTGGAGACCGCGATGGCGGGCCTGCCGGGGCTGAAGCAGACGCGCTCGCTGTCGCGCTACGGGCTGTCGCAGGTGACCGTGATCTTCCGCGACGGCACCGATATCCATTTCGCGCGGCAACTGGTCAACGAACGGCTGCAGGCCGCGCGCGAGCACCTGCCCGACGGGCTCACGCCGGCGATGGGGCCGGTGTCCACGGGCCTGGGCGAGATCTACCAGTGGACGATCGAGGCCGAGGAGGGCGCCCGCAAGCCGGACGGCTCGGCCTACACGCCGATCGACCTGCGCGAGATCCAGGACTGGGTCGTCAAGCCGCAGCTGCGCAACGTGCCGGGCGTGACCGAGGTCAACACGATAGGCGGCTTCGCCAAGGAGTTCGAGGTGGCACCCGATCCGGGAAGGCTGTCCTCGCACGGGTTGACGTTGGCGGAGGTCGTCGAGGCGCTGGAGCGCAACAACGCCAACGTCGGCGCCGGCTACATCGAGCGCCGCGGCGAGCAGTACCTGATCCGCGCGCCGGGCCAGCTGCGCGATCTGGCCGACATCGGCAACGTCGTGCTGCGCACCGACGGCGGCGTGCCGGTCCGCGTGCGCGACGTGGCGCAGGTCGGCATCGGCAAGGAACTGCGCAGCGGCGCGGCCACCGACAACGGCCGCGAGGTCGTGCTGGGTACCGTCTTCATGCTGATCGGCGAGAACAGCCGCAGCGTGGCGCAGGCGGTGGACCGCAAGATGAAGGAGGTCGCGACCACGCTGCCCAAGGGCGTGCATGTCGTGACCGTCTACGACCGCACGGTGCTGGTGGACAAGGCGATCGCGACGGTCAAGCGCAACCTGGTCGAGGGCGCGGTGCTGGTGATCGCGGTGCTCTTCCTGTTCCTGGGAAACCTGCGCGCGGCGGTGCTGACGGCGCTGGTGATCCCGCTGTCCATGCTGTTCACCTTCACCGGCATGGTCGGCCAGAAGGTCAGCGCCAACCTGATGAGCCTGGGCGCGCTGGACTTCGGGATCATCGTGGACGGGGCGGTCGTGATCGTCGAGAACTGCGTGCGGCGCCTGGCGCATGCGCAGTCGCGGCTGGGCCGGCCGCTGACGCGCGCGGAGCGCTTCCACGAGGTCTTCGCCGCGGCGCAGGAGGCGCGCCGGCCGCTGCTGTTCGGGCAACTGATCATCATGGTGGTCTACCTGCCGATCTTCGCGCTCACCGGCGTGGAGGGGCGGATGTTCCATCCGATGGCGGTGACCGTGGTGATGGCGCTGCTGGGCGCGATGATCCTGTCCATCACCTTCGTGCCGGCGGCCGTGGCGCTGTTCATCGGCGACAAGGTCCAGGAGAAGGAGAGCCGCGTGATGGCCTGGGCGCATCGCGCCTACGAGCCGCTGCTGGCCAAGGCCATGGCCGCGCGTCCGGTGGTCATCACCGGCGCGGCGGTCGCGGTGGTGTTGTCGACGCTGCTCGCGACGCGGCTCGGCAGCGAGTTCGTGCCCAGCCTCAACGAAGGCGACTTCGCGGTGCAGGCGCTGCGGCTGCCGGGCACCAGCCTGTCGCAGTCGGTGGCGATGCAGCAGCAGATGGAGTCTCGCCTGAAGGAGAAGTTCCCCGAGATCGA
This sequence comes from Mitsuaria sp. 7, assembly GCF_001653795.1. Taxonomy (NCBI): domain Bacteria; kingdom Pseudomonadati; phylum Pseudomonadota; class Betaproteobacteria; order Burkholderiales; family Sphaerotilaceae; genus Roseateles; species Mitsuaria sp. 7. Next base: position 1,777,975 of record NZ_CP011514.1, on the reverse strand, counting down.
GCGCGTGTTCTCGCGCACCGGCACGGCGGAAATCGCGGCGGACCCGATGCCGCCGAACATCTCCGACGCCTACGTGATGCTCAAGCCGCAGGACGAGTGGCCCGAGCCGCGCCGCACGCGCGAGGCGCTGATCACCGCGGTGCAGGCGGAACTCGCGACGCTGCCGGGGCAGAACTACGAGTTCTCGCAACCGATCCAGCTGCGGTTCAACGAGCTGATCTCGGGCGTGCGCTCGGACGTGGCGGTGAAGGTCTTCGGCGACGACATGGACCAGCTCAACGCGGCGGCGGTGAAGATCGCTGCGGTGCTCGGCGGACTCGATGGCGCCGCGGAGGTCAACGTCGAACAGACGACCGGGCTGCCGATGCTCACCGTCGACATCGATCGCGAGAAGGCGGGACGCCACGGGCTGAACCTGCAGAACGTGCAGCAACTCGTGGCGACGGCGACGGGCGGCGCGCATGCGGGCACGCTGTTCGAGGGCGACCGGCGCTTCTCGATCGTCGTGCGCCTGCCCGAGGCGCTGCGCACGGACCTGGCGGCGATCCAGAGGCTGCCGGTGCCCTTGCCGAAGGGCGCCGACGGCGCTGCGCGTTTCCTGCCGCTGTCCGAGGTCGCGACCTTGTCGCTGGCGCCGGGTCCAAACCAGGTCAGCCGCGAGGACGGCAAGCGGCGCGTCGTGGTCAGCGCGAACGTGCGCGGACGGGATCTCGGCTCATTCGTCGCCGAGGCCCAGCAGGCGGTGACGTCTCAGGTCGCCTTGCCGTCGGGCTACTGGCTGGGCTGGGGCGGCCAGTTCGAGAACCTGCAGTCGGCCAGCGAGCGCCTGCGCGTCGTGGTGCCGGTGGCGCTGGGGCTGGTCTTCGTGCTGCTCTTCGCGATGTTCGGCAACGCGCGGGACGGGCTGCTGGTGTTCTCGGGCATCCCCTTCGCGCTGACGGGCGGTGTGCTGGCGCTGTGGATGCGGGGGATTCCGCTGTCGATCTCGGCGGCTGTCGGTTTCATCGCGTTGAGCGGCGTGGCGGTGCTGAACGGGCTGGTGATGATCTCCTTCATCCGCCAGTTGAGGGAGCAGGGCCGTCCCTTGGAGGAGGCCATCCATGAGGGGGCGTTGACGCGCCTGCGGCCGGTGCTGATGACGGCCCTGGTGGCCTCGCTCGGCTTCGTCCCGATGGCGCTGGCGACCGGCACGGGCGCCGAGGTGCAGCGACCGCTGGCGACGGTGGTGATCGGCGGGATCCTGTCCTCGACCGCGCTGACGCTGCTGGTGTTGCCGGTGCTGTACCGGTGGGTGTATCGACGGGATGAACACTCATCCACGTGAGCGAGCTGCCTTGTCGGAGTGGCCTCGGCGCCAAATCGACAAGTGCAGGTCATGGCACTTCGATCGACGTTTTCCTAAAGTAGCTGCATCGCTTCGCAAGGAGAGTGGCGTGTCGATGTCAAAGATGGAAATGAACGGGCGGATCGTCGTCCCGAAGGACATCCGGAAGGCCGTCGGCGCCAGGCTCGGAACGCGCTTCATCTGGAAGTTGACGGAGGACGGCAGCATCCACGTCGTTGCGAAGTCGAAAAAGCCGGTCGCGGAAGAGACGCCGCAGCCGGATTCCGGTGATTCACTGAATGGAGAAGGCAATGCATGAAACGTTTCTGAGCGAGCAAGGTACCTTGCAGGTGCCCGCGGAGATCTTGAAAGAGCTGGGCGCAAAGCCTGGCACCCCGTTCGTCTGGTACACCCGTGGCGACAATACCCTCTATGTTCGCGCCAAGACGACGTCGTTGGCGGAGCTGGCGGGAATGCTGAAGCCGCGCAACGGCAGGACGGTATCCGTCGAAGAGATGAGTCCGTTCCGCTGATGGGCGCCGTCGATACCAACGTCCTGATCAGGTACATCGTTCAGGACGATCAACGTCAGTGCGACGCTGTCGCTCGATTGCGCGAACGCCACATACAGAATGGCAGCAAACTCTTCGTGCCCGTGACGGTCCTGCTGGAGTTCGAATGGGTGCTGCGAAGTCGCTTCAGCTTTGGCAAGGATGAGGTCATCGCCGCGATGCCGAATATCCTGAACGCGAGCGACCTGTTCGTCGAGCGGGAGATGGCGATGGTCGAAGCGCTCGCCGAATTCAAGCTGCGCGATGCTGATCTTGCCGACTGCATGCATGCACGGATTTCGGCATGGGAGGGGCAGGAGCCGCTTCACACATTCGATCGTCGTGCTTCGACCCTGCCGGGCGCACAACTGCTCAGCATCAGGGCGGAAGAGCCGAGACCAGCATGGCGAATGAGCCGAAAGCAGCTTTGTGACGTCGTGTGATTTGAAGGAAAGAAATGCCCACGGAGACTCGCAAGACCTCAAGACAGACCGCCGCGGCGCCCGCAGGTGACCGCGACGTGGTCCTGCTCTCCGGCGGCAATCCGCAGATCCCGAAAGGGTCCGGGGATAAGCCGGTGCAGGCGTATATCGCCGCGCTCCAGAATTGGAAGCAGGCGGTGGTGCGACGCATGGACGCGCTGATCGTCGAGACCGTGCCCGAGGTGCACAAGGCCGTGAAGTGGAACTCGCCGCTGTATGGCGTCGATGGCACGACCTGGTTCCTCGGTCTCCATGTGATGACGCGATACGTCAAGGTCGCGTTCTTCAACGGCAAATCGCTGGATCCGATGCCGCCCGTCGATTCGAAGACGGCACATGCGCGCTATCTGCATGTCAGCGAGAAGGAGCCGCTTGACGAGGCCGCCTTCATCGCCTGGGTGAAAGCGGCGAGCGCGATCCCCGGCGAGAAGATGTGATCAGCGCGTGATCAACTCGCCGTGCGCCAATCGATCAGATCCTCGTAGGTCGCGCACGCACCGCCGCAGAGGATTACCAGCACGTTCCTGGCCTTCTGCAGCGCGGGCACCTCGCGCTTGAGGGTCGCCGCGACCGCGGCCCCGCACGCGGGTTCGACGATCACACGGTGTTCCTTCGCCACGTCGAGGCAGGCCTGCACCGCCTCGGCATCGGTCACCGTCGTGGCAGTCACCGCATGCCGCCTCGTCCACGCGAAGGCCTGCTCGCTGACCCGCCGGGCACCCAGCGAGGTCGCGAGGCTCGTGATCGCGTCCAGCGTCACCAGCTCGCCTGCGGCGATCGCCGCGTTGAGTGAATGGGCGCCGACGGTCTCCGCCGCCACGAGCGGCACGTCCTGCCACCCGGCCGCGTGCATGCCCTGCAGCACGCCGCTCATCAGGCCGCCGCCGCCGACCGAGAGCACGACCGCGTCCGGCTTCGGCGCCTGCGTCGCCGCCTCCGCGATCATCGGCGCATGGCCGTCCCACAGCAGCGGGTCGTCGAACGGATGGATGAAGGCGTCGGTCGGCTGGCGCAACGACATCAGGTGGTCATTGGCCTCCATCCAGCTCTTGCCATGGACGACGACCTCCGCGCCCTGACGGCGGATCAGCGTCTTGGGCCACTCGCGCGTGGTCTCCGGCACCACGACGACGACGGGCAGTCCGAGCCGACGTCCCGCGTACGCGACCGCAATCCCCGCGTTGCCGCCCGAGGACGACAACAGCCGCGTCGCACCGCGCGACGCGTGGACTTCGCAGGCGTGGCCGATGCCGCGCAGCTTGAACGATCCGCAGGGCTGGAGGGCTTCGAGCTTGAGCCAGACGCGCTGGTCGGGCGTGCTGAACGCGTCGGATTCGACGGTGGGCGTGGTGATGTGGATGGCCATCCGGGGATCGTAGCGCGAGGGCCGGCAGCCGCTACCATCCAGCGCACATGAATGCCCTCTTCGAACGATCCTGGCAGCGCGCCTGGTCCGCCCTCGTCGGCGAACGCGACGGCACCGCGCTGCGCGACGAGCTGCTCGCCCGCTACGCGGAGCCGCCACGCAAGTACCACACGCGTCAGCACCTCGAGGAATGCCTCGCGCTGTTCGACGAGGTCGGCGATCTCGCCGTCCATCCCGCCGAAGTCGAGATGGCGCTCTGGTTCCACGACGCGATCTACGACGTGAAGGGATCGGGCAACGAAGAGCGGAGCGCCGTGTGGGCGCATGAGGCGCTGCTGTCCGCCGGCGTGACCCGCGACGTCGCCGACCGCGTCCGGCAGTTGGTGCTGGTGACGAAACACGATGGCGTGCCGGCCAGCGTCGACGAGCAGGTGCTCGTCGACATCGACCTCGCGATCCTCGGCGCCGAGCGCCCGCGCTTCGACGAATACGAACGCCAGATCCGCGATGAATACGCGTACGTGCCGGGTTTCCTGTTCCGGCGCAAGCGACAGGAGATCCTCAGGATCTTCCTGGACCGGCCGGTGCTGTACAGCACGCCGGCGTTGCGCGAACGGCTGGACGCGCGCGCCCGGGAGAACCTGCGGCGCGCGATCGGCTGATCAGCGCGCGGCCGCCGCGGTCGTGGCCGCGGTCACGGCCTGCGGCACGTTGCGGAAGCTGATCGCCAGACGGTTGTAGGTGTTCATGAGACCGATCGCGATCGTGAGATCGACGAGTTCCTTCTCGCTGAACACCGCGCGGACGGCGGCGTAGTCGGCATCGGGCACGCCGGTCGTCGCGACCCGCGTGACGGACTCCGCCCAGGCCAGCGCCGCGCGCTCGCGCGTGTCGAACAGCGTGCCGCCTTCCTGCCAGGCCTGCACCAGCGCGAGCTTCTCGGCGGGCACGCCTTTCTTCAGCAGGTCGCGGGTGTGCATGTCCAGGCAGTACGCGCAGTTGTTGATCTGCGAGATCCGCAGGAAGACGAGTTCGACGAGCGCCGGCGGCAGGCCGCTCTGGGCAACGTAACCGTAGACGCCGCCGAGCGCCTTGACGCCGGCGGGAGCGATCTGGCTGTAATCGAGACGGTGGGACATGGCGGACTCCTTGGGATGAAGAGATGAAGAGGTGAAGGATGGACTGGGAGGGATCGGGTGATCGATGGCGGCGGGTGCGTGATCGATGACTGGATTCTTCTCCCGCCGTGGTGCAAAGTGGAGTCCCAAGAATTGCAGGAATCGCTGTACCACGATGACGTCGCCGCTGAGTCTCCCGCTCGACAAGTCCTCGGCCGTTCCGCTGGCCGACCAGATCCATCGGGGCATCGCGACGGCGATCGACCGGCAGGTGCTGCAGGCCGGCATGCGGCTGCCGTCCTGGATCGATCTGGCGGCGCAGCTCGGCGTGGCGCGCGGCACGGTGCGCGTGGCCTACGAGAAGCTGGCCGCCGCGCAGATGATCGAGGCGTCGCGCTCCGCCGGGACGCGCGTCGCGGAGCGGCCCGTGGCCGCCCGTCGCAGCGAAGGCTCGCTGGATCCCGGGCCCTTCATCTCGATGTACCGCGAAATGACCGCCGGGCCGGGCATCTTCCAGCCCGGCATTCCGTCGCGCGACAGCCTGCCCGCGAAGCTGATGCACCGGCTCCGCGCGCGGGCGCTGCTGGCGGAGACCACCGGCGCGGCGCTTTATCCCGACCCTCGGGGCGAGCTGGAATTGCGGCGCGAGATCGCCGGCTACCTCGCCGTGGCGCGCGGGGTGGTCTGTTCGCCGGACCAGGTGCTCGTCACCGGCGGGTACGCGGCGGGGCTCGGCATCACGCTGCGCGTGCTCGGGCTCGACGGCGGCTCGGCGTGGATGGAGGAACCCGGCTTCTTCTTCACGCGCCAGGCGCTGACGCTCGGTCGCCTGACGCCCGTCCCCGTGGCGGTGGACGAGGAGGGCCTCGATGTCGACGCCGGCTGGCGGCGCGCGCCGGACGCGGCGCTCGCCGTCGTCACGGCGGGCCAGCAGGCGCCGCTGGGCGTGACGATGTCGCTGCAGCGCCGCCTGCGTCTGCTCGACTGGGCCGGGAGCACCGGCGGCTGGATCGTCGAGGACGACTATCTGAGCGAGCTGCAGCTGCAAGGCCGCGCCGCGCCGGCGCTCGCGTCGCTGGACCCGCACGGGCGGGTGATCCACATCGGGTCCTTCAGCAAGACCATCGATCCGCGGCTGAGGCTCGGCTTCATCGTCGCGCCGGCGGCGATGGCGGCGCGCTTCGCGGAGGTGGCCGCCTGCCTGGCGCCGCCGCCCGGGCCGGCCGCCCAACTGGCGATCGCGGCCTTCATGCGCGACGGGCACTACCTGCGCCATCTGCGACGCGCCAAGCGCCTGTACCTGGCGCAACGCGACGGTCTGCTCGACCTGTTGCACGAGCGCGGCCTGGAGACCTTGCCCGCGGCGCTGGCGGTGCTCGTGCGGACGCCGGCGGGCGCGTCGGACCTCGCGATCGCGCGGGACCTGTTCGCCTTCGGCATCTCGCCGGCGCCGCTGTCGGTCTGGTTTGCCGAACCGGAACGGGCGCAGTCAGGGCTGATGCTCAGCGTCGCGACCGCGCCGAAGGCTCACATCGCCCGCGCCTGCGATCGGTTGCAGGAGGCCATCGCCCGGTACACGCCCCGTTGAAGCGCCCCTCGATACCGGCTGCGGCACCGGGCGCGACACGGGGTGCGACATCGGGTTCGACACCGGGCGCATCGATGCCGACACCCCGTCATCCCGGGAGGAACGAGCCTTGCCATGAAGGCGGCTCCACTCCGATTTGACGGGAACGCCCATGAGCCTCGATCACCGCCCGCCGCGCGACCTCTGCGTGGGCACCGCTTCCGGATTGCTAGGCGGCCTCATCGGCGCCGCCGCGATGACCGCCTTCCAGGCCGGGCTGGCCCGGGTCGGCATCACCTCGGGCGTGCGCGGCATGCCGTCGACCGAACGGGCCGCCGACCGCCTCGCCAGCTTCACCGGTCGCCGTCTGCCCTACCGTCAGCGTCCGGTCGCCGGGGAAGCCGTCCACTACGGGATGGGCTCGCTGGTCGGCGGACTCTACGGCGCCGCGGCCGAGCTCGATCCGCGGGTGACCTGCGGGCGGGGCACGGTCTTCGGCGTGGCCGCCGCGACCGTCGTCGACGAGACGCTCGTTCCCGCGTTCCGCTTCGGCGACCCCATCACGCGGGCACCGCTGCAATCGCATCCGTATTCGTATGCCTCGCACCTGGTCTACGGCGCCTTCACCGAGTCGGCGCGCCAGCTTTTCCGACGCTTCTTCGGGCGGGTGCGCGCGGGCGCTCAAGTCGTCCGGGAGGCGAGGGCGCAGGGCGTGCCGGTCGTCGCGGCCAAGCCGGCCGATTCCCGGCGCACGCTGCTGATGGCCTTCCTGCTCGGCAGCACCGCCGGTCCGCGCACCAGCGCGCCGCTGACCGTCACCAGCTGGGCCGCGAAGCTCGGCTGGATCGATGTGAAGGACTCGCCGCTGGCCTTCCTCGCCTCGACGCACGCCGTGGCGGTGACGACGCCGATGGCGATCGGCGAGCTCATCGTCGACAAGCTGCCGGCTACGCCCGATCGCACCGATCCGCCGGGGCTCGCGGCGCGCGCGGTCAGCGGGGCGATCTCGGGCGCGGCGCTGGCCGGCGGACGCTCCTGGCCGGCCGCCTTCGCCGGCGCCATGGGGGCCGTCGTGGCGACGTACGCGGGGTACACGCTGCGCGAGAAGCTGTCAGACGCGCTGGGCCACGACTTCCCCGTGGCGGCGGTCGAGGACCTGATCGCCTTCGGTGGAGCGACGATGGTGTGCCTGGCCCAGTTGGGCAGCACCGAGGACGCAGCATCCGCGACCTCTGCGGGCGTCCCCACGGACTCCTATGACGATGCGCTCGCAGCGCTGGGCTGGCCGCACAGCTGAGCCGGCGGCATCAGCGTCGGTGGGCGCTGAGGACTCAGGCCAGCACGCCGATCATCGCGGCGCAAAGCGCCATCGCGCCGACGTACAGCGCCCAGGCGCGCAGGTCGCGGCGTCTGCGCTCCACGCGCTCAACGCTGATGTCGCGATCGTTGCGATCGTTACGCTCATCCTCGCCTCGCGCAAGCAAGGCCCCCGCAGCGTAGAGCCCGGCGGCGATCACCGCCGCCGCGATCAGGTTGCGGCCTTCGCTCATGTCGTCGCTGACGTCCAGCCAGACCGCCGACGCCAGGCCCGTCATCGCGACGAGACTCACCGCGCGCCAACGGTCCAGCCGGGTGACGACCGGATCGAAGCGCGGCTGCCGCAGCCGGTCGGCGTCCGGCGCGACCGTCGACGTCCCCGGCGGCATCCAGCCGGGCGACTTGAACAGCACGCGGAACCGGTCCGCCCAGCGCGGCGTGGCCCGCGCACGCTCGAACAGCTCGCCGTAGAACTGGCCGACCGCCAGGATCGGGTTCCAGCTGTGGAGCGGCTTGACCGTGCCGTAGACGCAGGGCTCGGTTTCCTCGGTGAAGGTGCCGAACATCCGGTCCCAGATCACCAGCACCGCGCCGTAGTTCTTGTCCAGGTAACCCGGATTCACCGCATGGTGGACGCGGTGGTTGGACGGCGTCGAGAACACGCGGTCCATCCAGCCCAGCCGGCCGATGTGCTCGGTGTGGATCCAGAACTGGTACAGCAGCACGAACAGCCCCGCCGCGACGTACTGCTCCAGCGGCAACCCCAGCAGCGCCATCGGCAGGAAGAACGGCCAGCCCATCACCGCATAGAAGCTCTCCTGGCGCAGGGCGGTGGTCAGGTTGAAGTGCTCGCTCTGATGGTGCACCGTGTGCGCCGCCCAGAAGAGGGCGCTCTCATGGCTGACACGGTGCAGCCAGTAGTCGCAGAAGTCGTAGACCACGATCGCGACGGCCCAGCCCCACCAGCCGTCCCAGGCCGAGGCCGGGACCAGCGCCAGATGCGGCTGCAGCCAGGCGTACATGCCGTTCTGGAACAGCGGCGTGATCGCGGCGACGGCCAGGCTCATCAGGCCCTGGCTCAGGCTGCTGATCGAGTCGGACAGCCGGTAGCCGTCGCGTCCCTTCAGACGACCCCACAGCCACTCGAAGGCGATCAGGAGTCCGAACAGCGGAACGGCGATGAGGAGGACGCGATGCATGGGGGACTGCCGGGGAGGAGGGGTCAGGACTTGCCTGTTGGACGCCGCGTATGAACGTGAGGCACTGGCTGAGAGGACTCAGAAGCGGTACCAGAGGCTGGCGCTGAAGGTCTGCTGCGTCTTCGAGGTCGTCAGCGGGGACCGCGACGCGTCGCCCACCAGCCGCGCGTTCAGCCACTGGCCGCTGACGGACCATCGCTCGGAGAACTTGTGCTCTCCGCTGAACGCGATGCTCCAATCCATCATTCCGGCGCGCGGGTGCCATTCCGGCAGGCCGCTCGCCAGGGACTCGCGGGCGCCGATGCCGTAGCTGCTGCGCAGATGCGCGCTGTTCGCGGCGGTGGTCGCCAGCGTGACGGCGATGAGGTCGTCGCCGATCGGGATCCCCGAGGTCAGGCCCAGCTCGAACTGCTGGCCGTCGTGCCGACGGCCGCTGCCCCAGGAGAAGCCTGACTGCAACATCAGCCATGAGGTCACCTGGACGTTGGCGAACGCCTCCGTCGTGACGCGCGAGCCCAACCGGTCGATGCCCTTGGGCGTGACCCGGGAGGGTCGCCCGAACTGCGGCCACAGCCGGGCGCCGACCTGCCATGTCGAGGCCGTTTCAGCATCGGCCAGCAAGGGCACGACATTCCAGCCGATGCCGAGGTCCGTTGAGACGAACGCGCCGTTGGCGGTCAGCACCTCCAGGGCGGGCAGCAGGTCGTTGCTGCGGGCGCGGCTCCCGGGCGCGGAGGGCCAGCTGCGCGTCGATGCGCCGGCGGACCAGCTCGTCTGCGCGGGCGGCGCGTCCATCAGCACCAGGCTGCCCGCGGCCTGGGCCGACGGCGGTGCGATGCCGGCGATCAGGCCGGCGATCAGTCCGGGACACAGGAGCTGGTGAAGGGGAGGTGGAAGGACGCGGCGCATGGGGGACGAAAGCTGCCCGCGATTCTAGGGAGCGGGGTCCGTCACGACCTTGCGGGAGTCTGTCGTCCTCCGTCCGACTCCGCGTGCGGGGTACGTTTGCACTCCCACCGATTGGGGGTAGCGCAAGCATCCGGCGACCTATAAGTAGGGATGGCGTCTGACAACGTTGCCGGTCTATATCCGCAACATGTGGTCACAAGTGTTTCAGGGCTCCCCCCTCAGGGTTCCCCCTGAAGAGGGGGAGACGCAAGTGACCTTCGGCCTATCATCCGGGCCTTCTCCGGCGTGATTTGAGGGACGACGACGACCGAGCCGGAGACCCACCGGTCAGTCGAAAAAGGGAGGCCCTATGGAAGCAGTGTCCGTTGCCCGCACGTTCGAGGCGGCAGGAAGTGGTGGCTATGCGCTGCCGGCGGTGAAGCGCCGGGTGCTCCTGGTCGACGACCATGAACTGGTGAGGGCTGGCATCCGCACCCTGTACCAGTCGCTGGACGAGATCGACATCGAGTGGGTGGAGGCGGCGTCGCTGCAGGAGGGCCTGCAGGCCTACGCCGGCAGCGGCACGGTGGATGCCGTCCTGCTGGACCTGAACCTGGGGGACTGCAAGGGCCTGCAAGGCCTGCGGCAGTTCATGGAGGCCTATCCCGAGGCCCGCGTCGTCGTCTTCAGCGGCACGCAGGATGAATTCGTCGTCCGCCAGGCGCGGGCGCTGGGCGCCGTGGGTTACCTGCCCAAGGGCGCGTTGATGGCCGAGATGCGCAGCACGCTGCGCGCGCTGCTGGCCGACGGCCAGCGTCACCGCCAGTCGCAGTCGGGCACCTTGTTCCCGCGTTTCCCGTCGTCGGCGATGTACGACCGCGTGGCCGAACTCGGCCCCCGTCACCTGGAGATCCTCGAACTGGTGCTGTCGGGCTGCAGCAACCAGGAGATCAGCAACTCGACGCAGCTGTCGCTCGGCACGGTGAAGAACTACGTCTCCTCGCTGCTGCTGGCGCTGGACGTCAAGTCGCGCTCGCACATGATCAGCCTCTTCCGCTGACGCGGTGGCCACGGTCCACCGAGGCGGACACCGGGTCGAGGAACAGAGCCCCGACACGAGCTTTCCGCCGACCGAGCTCTTCATCGACTCGCGCATCGACTCGCCGGACGTCCACGACGTGCCGGCGAGCGTCGTTTCTGGCCTGCCGTCCGGTGAGTCATCGAACGGCGGCCTCGTCACGCCCCTCGCGCCCATCCCCCACCTCGCACCCGGCGCGCCCGTCACGGATCGCGCCGCGGGTCCGTTCGCGTCCGGAGCACCTTCGACGTCCGGTACTCGCGCAGGGGATGCCGGTTCCGGGGCTCCGGCACCAGCGGGTGCGGGGGCTCCGCCGCCGGCCGACGGCCCGGGCGTCCGTCCGAAGCGTGCCCGGCGTCCACCCAAACCCAGCCTCTTCGTCGCGGTCGCCGGCGCGGTGCCGGAGAACGACGAGTCCGTCCAGGAAGGCCGACGCCGCGAACGGCGCGCGATCGCGCGCCGGCTGCAGGATGCCGGCTTCGACGAAGCCTGGAGCCATTGGCCCTGGCTGCTGACGGCGGTCGCCGTGCCGCTGGTCTCGGCGCTGCTGCGCGGCATGCCCGCGACGGGTCTGGTGGTCTGGGTCTTCGGCGTGATCGCGCTGGCGATCGGCTGTGTCTTCACCGCGCGTTCGTTGTCGCACCGGGGGCCCCGCAGCGACAGCAGCCGCATGGTCTTCTCCGACCGCGAGGGGCGGCGCCTGCTCTATCTGCAGGCTGCGGGCTGCCTGGGGCTGCTGAGCCTGCACCCCTGGCTGGCCGAATCGCCGGGCGCGCGCGGCCTGCTGACCGGACCGCTGCTGGCGGCCACGGCGGCGGTGGTGGGCGTGCTGCTGGCGCCGATGGGACGCTGGGCGGCGGTGATCGCCGTGCTGCCGGCGTCCGAGGGCCTGGCGCGGTTGTTCGATCCCACGGCGCGTGCCGGCGCGGGGCCGGTCTGGTTCCTCGCCGCGGCCGTGGTCGGCGGACTGGCGCTGCTCGAACACCATCGCTGGCAGCGGGCCAAGCGCCTGCTGATGGAGCAGGACCTGCAGGTCAGCACGCTCGAGCAGGACCGTGACGGCGCCATCCGCGCCGACCAGGAGAAGAGCCGCTTCCTCGCGATCGCAAGCCACGACCTGCGCCAGCCGGTGCACGCGCTGGGGCTCTTCGCCGCCAGCCTGGAGCGCCGCCTGCAAGGCACGGAAGAAGAGCCGCTGATCCGCAACGTCATGCGCTCGATCGAGGGTCTGGAGCGCTCGTTCAACGCGATGCTCGACATCTCCCGGCTGGACGCGGGCACCGTCGAGCCCAACCTCCAGCACTTCCCGCTGCGCGACCTGTTCCGGCGCCTGCACATGCACTACGCGGGACAGGCGGAGGGCTCGGGGCTGGGGCTGCGTTTCTCGCCGGGCGGCAAGTCCGTCACCAGCGATCCGCAGTTGCTGGAGCGCATCCTGGGCAACCTGATCCAGAACGCGATCAAGTACACGGAGGAGGGCGGCGTGGTGGTCGTCGCGCGGTCGACCTCGACCCACCTGAACCTCGAGGTCTGGGACACCGGCATCGGCATCAAGTCCATCGACCTGCCGCGGATCTTCGCGGAGTTCTACCAGGTCGGGCAGAGCGAGCGCAGCCGCACGCAGGGGCTGGGCATGGGGCTGGCGATCGTCAAGCGGCTGGCGCACCTGCTGGGGTACCGGCTGATGGTGGCGTCGCGGCCGGGGCGGGGCACGATGTTCCGGCTCAGCATCCCGCTGGGCGGGCTGCCGGAGATCCCCGAGTTCACGACGGCGGCGGACACCGTGCCGATGCCGGTCATGGAGCCGCGTTCGGTGCTGGTCATCGACGACGAGGAGCCGATCCGCATCGGCCTGCAGCTGCTGCTCGAGGAATGGGGCTACGAGTCCATCATCGCCGCGACCGCCGCCGAAGCCACCGAGGCGGTGCGCACGCGGGCGCTGCCGCCGGACCTGATCCTGTCGGACCTGCACCTGGGCGACGGGCCGGACGGCATTGCCGCGATCCGCGCGGTACGAGAGCTCTGCCGCACCGAGGTCCCGGCCATCCTCGTCACCGGCGACACCAGCCGCGAGGAACTACGCCGCGCCACTGAAAGCGGGCACACGGTGCTCTTCAAGCCGCTGCAGCCGCGCAAGCTCTTCAACGCGCTGCGCGGCATGGTGTCCTGACGCACGACCTGACCCCGAGCCGACGTCGCATGTTCCAGCGTCAAACGCCGGGGCGACGTCAGCGAGTGCTTGTGGGGCCGGAATGGTGCTGGGGGTTCCCGGAGGGACGCCCCCTGCACCGTGGAGTGCCCGCGCTTGGCAAAACGGGGCGACATCCGCGCGAGGGGCGCCCCTTGGCGCCTACAGTAACGTGCTCTTCACGCTGCTCCACGATGACCACGATCTCTGACACCCTGACGCCCCGCCGCCTGACCTCGGCGGCCTGGGCGCTGCGCATCCAGTTCTTCGTCTCCGGCGCGCTGTTCGCGACGTGGGGCGTGCATGTGCCGACGGTGAAGGCGCATTACGGCCTGGGCGAGCAGTCGCTCGCGATCGCGATGCTGGCGTCGGGTGTCGGCGCGCTGCTGGCGCTGACGCAGGCCGGGCGTGTCGTCGCGCGATTCGGACCCCGCGGCGTGGCCGGCCTGACCGGCGTGCTGTGCGCGGCCGGCGTGTCGATGCTGATCGCACCGAGCGTGTACCTCGGGCTGGTGCTGCTGCTGATGCTCTTCGGCGCCACGGCCAGTCTCTTCGACGTCGCCATCAACGCCGAGGCCACCGAGATCGAACACCTCGCGGGCCGCCCGCTGATGAGCGGCTTCCACGCGATGTTCAGCCTGGGCGGCATGGTCGGCGCGGGCGTGGGCAGCCTGCTGCCGCTGCTGGGGTGGACGCCGCAGACGCATCTGCTGGTGGCCTGCGGCACGGGCATGGTGATGATCCTCGGGGCCTGCGGGGCGATGCTGAAGATGAAGACCGACGCCGGCGAATCGCAACCGCTGAGCCTGCCGCGCGGCGTGCTCGCGCTGATCGGCACGCTGGCGGCGCTGGGGCTGATCGCCGAAGGCGCCATGTACGACTGGAGCGTGCTGTTCATGAAGCAGGAACGCGCCAGCGATGCGAGTCTTTCGGCGCTCGGCTACGCGAGCTTCAGCCTGGCGATGGCGCTGGGGCGTTTCGGGGGCGACTGGGTGCGAGCGCGTGTCGCGCCGGTGCCCTTGATGGTCGCCAGCGGCCTGCTCGCCGCCGCCGGCATGGCGACGGCGCTGCTGGTGCCGGTCGCGTCGGCCGGACTGCTGGGCTTCGGGCTCGTGGGGCTGGGCTTGTCGAACGTCGTGCCGGTGCTGTTCAGCGCGGCGTCCAAGGTGCCCGGCGTCAGCGCCGCACACGGCATCGCGGCCGTCTCGTCGCTGGGCTACCTCGGCATGATGGCCGGCCCGCCGCTGATCGGCATGATCGCGGAGCACACCTCGCTGACCGCCGGACTGTCCTGCGTCGTCCTCTTCGCGCTGTTCATGGCCGCCAGCGCCCAGCGCGCGCTGGGCGGCACCGCCCGGCCGACGGCGCCCGCGGCCGCCGATTGAGGGCGTGTAGGCGATCGCCCGACACGCGCATCGGGCGATCCCCTCGTCGACGATGCGTCGTTGCCTTCGTGCCAGGGAACGCGGACCTGCCTACAGTTGATCCTGACAACGGAATTCGAGCTTTCGTTGTTCATGCTTCTCTCTCGCATGGTCCGCCTTTTCCCTCTGCAGGCGGACGAACTTTCGGCCCCGGTCTCACGACCGGGGCCTTTTTCTTTTGGGCCCGGCGTCGACTCAAGCCTGGCTCAAAGCGGGCTCACAGCTGGCTCATGCCGCCGTCCACGATGATCTCCGTGCCGACGATGAAGGCCGACTCCGCTGCCGCCAGATGCAGCACCGTCGAGGCCAGTTCCTCCGCCGTGCCGAAACGGCCCAGCGGGATCTGACCCAGGATGGCCGCGGCGGTCGCGTCCAGCGTGGCGGCGTCCATGCCCAGCTTGCCGTAGAGCGGCGTCTGGATCGGGCCCGGGCTGACGACGTTCACCCGCACGCCGTTGGGCAGCAGCTCGGCGGACAGCGTCTTGGCCAGCGAGATCAGCGCGGCCTTGCTCGCCGCGTAGATCGACGAGTTCGGCATGCCGATGCGCGCGTTGATCGAGCCGTTGATGACGATCGAAGCGCCTCGGCGCAGCTGCGGGAGCAGCGCCTGCACCTGGAAGTAGGGGCCCTTGATGTTGGTGTCGAAAGTCTGGTCCCACAGCGCTTCGGTGACGTCGGCCAGCGGCGCGAACTTCGCGACCCCGGCGTTCAGGAACACGGCGTCGAGCTGGATGTCCCGGTCGCGCAGTGCCTGGCCGAGCGCGGCCGCTTCGGCGATCTGACCGGCATCGTTGCGCAGGGCGATGACGTCGCCGCCGATCTCCGCGCTGGCGCGGGCCAGGGCCGCTTCATCGCGACCGGTGATGACCACGCGGGCGCCCTCGGCGACGAAGGCCTTCGCGGCGGCCAGGCCGATGCCGCTGCTGCCGCCGGTGACCAGTGCGGTCTTGCCGGCGAAGCGACCGGCACGACCGGTGGTGGTCACGGAGGCGGTGGAAGTGATGGCGTTCATGGTGTTTCCTTTCAGACTCGTTCGGTGCGTGAGGTCCGGCGATGCCGGGGGTGGGTGTTTCGCTTTGGCCTTGCTGCCTGGCGATGAATGAATATTCGTCGCTCCCGCCGGGGAAGTCGCACCACAATCGCGACGCACTCATTCGAAAGCATCGAACATGTTGAGTCAGGAAGAACTCGCGCTGCTGGAGGCCATCCGGACGACGGGCAGCCTCTCGCGTGCCGCAGCGGCGCTGGGCAAGGCGCCGTCGACGATCTCGCACGCCGCGCGGCAGTTGGAAACGCGCTACGACGCCTTGCTCTTCGACCGGCGCCGGTACCGCCTGCAACTGACGCCCGCGGGGCAACTGCTCGCGACAGAGGCGCAGCGACTCATGGCCGACATGACGCGCCTGAACACCCGGGTGAAGCAGGTCGCCAACGGCTGGGAGGACCGCCTCACGATCGTCACCGACGAACTCCTGGAGATGGCGACCCTGCTGCCGGTGATCGCGGACTTCGACAAGCTCGAGGCCGGCGTCGGCCTGCGCTTCACGCACGAGGTGCTCGGTGGCACCTGGGAGGCGCTGCGCGAAGGCCGCGCCGACCTGGTCGTCGGCGCGACCAACGAGCCGCCGGCCATTCCTGGCCTGCGCTGGTTCGAGCTCGGTCAGATGGCCTGGACCTTCGCCGTCTCGCCCCGGCATCCTCTGGCCAAGGCGCCGGAGCCGCTGAGCCGGGACTCCATCCGGGCGCATCGTGCGATCGTCGTGGCGGACACCTCACGCGGCGCGAGCGCACGCAGCTACGGCATCCAGGGCGGGCAAGCGCAGCTCGCGGTGCCGGGCATGGCGGCCAAGGCCCGGGCGCAGGCGGACGGACTCGGCGTCGGCTGGCTGCCGCGACATCGCGTCAGCGGCCTGATCGAACGCGGGGAACTGGTGGAGAAACGCACCGTCGATCCGCGCGAGCCCAACACGCTCTACGTCGCCTGGCGCGGCGAGCACGAAGGCCGCGCGCTGGACTGGTGGGTCGAGCGTCTGCGGCAACCGCGGTTGGCCAAGAGGCTCGTCGACGGCGTGCCGATCGCGTGAGCGCCTGCGCGACAACGTGCTTCCAGGCGCATGCCTAAGATGCGTGCCCATGAACACCACGACTTCGACGCCACGGCTTCGCATCGACTGGCGAGGTCGGGCCACCGACATCGAGTACATCTGGGTCAACGATTCGATTGACGCCCCGGTGATGGTTTTCCTGCACGAGGGCCTGGGCTCGATCGCGATGTGGCGGGACTTCCCGGAGCGCCTGTGCGAGGCGGTCGGCATGCGCGGGCTCGTGTACTCGCGGCCGGGCTACGGGCGCTCGACGATGCGGGCGCCGGACGATCGCTGGGATGTCGACTACCTGCACCGGCAGGCGCATGAGGTGCTGCCCGCGGTCCTCGCGGGACTGGGCGTGACCTCGCCGCCCTGGTTGTTCGGGCACAGCGACGGGGGCTCCATCGCGCTGCTGCATGCGGCGAAGTTGCCGACGGCGGGGGCAGTGGTTGCCGCGCCGCACATCGTGGTCGAGGAGCTGTCGCTGGAAGGCATCCGCAGGACCGTGGAGGTCTATGAGGCGGGTCCGTTGCGCAAGCGCCTGGCGCGCTTCCACGACGATCCTGATTCGCCGTTCGGTGGTTGGAGCGGGAGCTGGTTGAGTCCCGCGTTCCGAGACTGGTCGATCGTCGAAGAGATCCGCGCGATCAACTGTCCGCTGCTCGCGATGCAGGGTGTCGACGACGAATACGGCACCCTCGAGCAGATCCGCGGCATCGCGCGCGAGGTCCCTCAGACGCGCCTCTTCGAAATCCCTGCATGCGGCCACTCGCCGCACAAGGACAAGCCCGTCGAAGTGATCGCCGAAGTCAGCCATTGGTTGGGGACGGTGGTCCGTGGGGTTTTGGCGCTTGACGCCAAGGCCCCATGGTCCAGCGGCCAACGCCCTGGCGAGGGCAGGTAGTCGGTCTCAGACCGTCAGCAACCCCATCGTCATCGCCTTGAGCGTGGCCGCCGCCCGCGTGCTGCATTCGAGCTTGCGGAACGCGCTTTCCAGGTGGGTGCGCACGGTGGCGGGGCTGATGCCGAGGACCTTTGCGGCTTCCTTGTTGCTCTCGCCGATGGCGATGCGGCCGAGCACCTCGGTCTCGCGAGCGGACAGCGTGATCGCCGTCGATGAGGGCGCAGGTGCGACCGCGCGGCGACGCTCGCCGCCGCAGACGGCGTCGGCGGCTTGTGGATCGAGGCGTCCGGCTGCCACTTCCTTGCCCATGGCCGCGCGCGCGGCGTCGGTGTCGAGGGCAGGTGCGCCCGGCCGGGCGGTCCTCACGGTCACCCACGCCGCTGCTGCGGCCAGCACCCGTGCCGGCATCGGGATCGCCGCGCCTGACGCGCTGCGGAAGGCGCCGGAGCCGTCCATGCGTTCGTCGACGTAGGAGGCCAACTCCGCCTCGGCGTGCAGCGCGGTCAGGCGTCGCGCGGCGCGTCCGGTCCAGTAGGGCATGAGCCGGAGTTTTTCGCGGTCGGCCTCGCCGAGGCGGCGGTCCTCGTTCCAGATCGCGTTGGGCACGGACGCGCGGCCGATGCCGTGCAGCAGTCCCGCGCGGTGCAACTGCTCCAGCGCGGCCGCGTCGAGGCCGAGCACTGCGCCTGCGTCGCGGGCTGCATCGGCCACGCGTCGCGACAGGCCTGTCATCCAGGGCAGCTTGAGGTCGATGACATCGGCGACCAGCTCGAGCGGGGTCTCGAGAGCGGCCAGGGCCGCGTCGAGGTCGGCGGCATCGCGACTCGCAGCGCGCGGGGTGCCCCCGTTTCCGGCGTCAAGCGCGCTGCCTTCATGGGCACCGGCCTCCAGCGCGGCCATCCACGCTTGCGCGTGCCGCGTCACGAGTTCCACCAGCGCCTTCGGATACTTCGCATCCGACCGCTCGGCGATGTGGCGCAGCGCCGCAGGTACGCCGTGCACGCGCGAGAAGATCTCCAGATCTCCCGCCAGCGCCACATGGAAGACGACGGCCGGCACCTCGTCGCCGCGAAGCCCGGCAGGTTTGCCGCCACCGTCCCAGGTCTCGAAGAGGTGGCGCATCGCGCGCTCGATGTTGGCCGGCAGGCCCAGCAGCCGGGCGATCTCGCCGGCGACCTCGCAATGGATCAACGCCGCCTCGCCGAGCGTGTCGGCCAGCGCGGAGGCTTCCTTCGCCGAGCCGTTGGACAGCATCGCGTCGCGTCCGTCGACGTCGTCGCCCAGCGCGACCGCGATTTCCGGCGCGTTGGCCGTGCAGCCGGACCAGCGCAGCAGCGCCACGCAGGCGGCGTGGCCGGGCGACTGGTCGGCATCGCGGCCCAGCGCGAGGCCTTCGGCCCGGGCGGCCTCCGCGATGCGCGCGGCGAGCCAGCCCGTCCGCGTCGAATGGTCGACGGGTTGCCCCATGCTGAGGTCGCCCACGAACGCCAACGCGCGCACGGCGTCGAGCACCGCCACGCGCGAGCCCGCCGGGACGACCACGGTGGCCGTGGTGGCCCGCGTGGAGGTCGCGGCGCAAGCCGTGGAGGAAGGAATCGGAGGGGGCAGGGGAGAAGGATCGGTCACGGCGTCCCAGGGGAAAGTGCTGCGCGCCGCGGGCACCGCGTGATGGGTGCCCGCGGACGGCGCGGACCTTACCGGGATTGCCGGACGGCGTCCAGGATGACCTTGGCCACCGCTTCCGGCTTCGACTGCTGGGGCACGTGCGAGCTGTCGACCTTCGTCACCTTGGCGCCGGCGCGCTTGGCCATCGATGCCTGCGCCTCGGGGTCGATCATGTGGTCGGCGGTGGCCAGCAGGTAGTACGACGGCTTGTTCTTCCACGCCGCGGCGGACACCGTCTGATCGAAGGCCTTGGCCTGGATCGGGCCCTGGGTCGCCGTCATCACGGCGGTCGCCGCCGGGGGCAGGTCTTGCGCGAAGTGGTTCTTCATGCCTTCGGCGGTCAGGCTGAGCCAGCCTTGCGCGTCGGGCTTGATGTGCGCGAAGCCGGAGGGCGCCGGGAAGCCCTTGCCCTGCTCGGCGGTGTTCTGGCCGACGTCGGGCGCGAACGCGGCCACGTAAACCAGCGAGGCGACCTTGTCCGAGTTGCCGGCTTCGGTGATCACCGTGCCGCCCCAGGAGTGGCCGACCAGCACGACCTTGCCGGGCTGCGCGTCGATCGCGCGGCGCGCGGCGGCGACGTCGTCGGCCAGCGAGCTCAGCGGGTTCTGCACCGCCGTGACCTGCACGCCTTCGCGCTGCAGCAGCGGGATGACCTTGGCCCAGTCGGAGCCGTCGGCGAAGGCGCCGTGGACGATGACGACCGAGGGCTGCGCGGCGGCAGCCGGCGTGGCGGCCAGCGCGGCGGTCGACAGGCCGGCCGAGGCGGCGAGGGCGGCGGCGGCAGCGGCGGTGGCGATGAAGCGGCGGGTGAAGTTCATGGTCTGGCTCCTGGTGGTTGGGAGGATGTCGAGGGTGTTCAAGACAGGGCTCAACTGTCGCGGTTCGAGCCTGGCGCCGGTATCGGACGAATGTCCGAGGTCCGCCTCCCCCGCAGGGGAGACCTGTCCCCTGGAAGCAGTGACACGGACGGGACATTGCGCCGCGTTGCCCATCGGTATTTACACCGAGGCCGCCACACTTCCGTCGGGCGATGTGAGCGCCTCGTTAAACGTCGATCGCCCGGGGTGGGCGGGTTCCGCCGCCGGGGAGCGACCACCGTGCAGGGCGTGCGCGTTCCCGTGTTCCCTGTGCGAATGCGTTTGCGCGCCGTTTGCGTCCCGCCCCAGTCACCCACTCGCGCAAGTCCTGACCCCGCCGCAGACGCGCCGTTTTCCCGCCTTGCAGCCCGAAAGGGTCATCCCCTAGGGAAAGAACCACCCCCGTACCGAGGGGGACACCCGGCCCGACCCCCTCGTGCTCTCCGTGACAAGAGTCACAGAATCGACACGCCCGAAGGTCGTCCTCCCGCCGGCCGTCAGCAGTCAAGACAGCGCACCGCATCACGGTGCGCCGTCGTTCAAGTCCAGGTGGATATCCCACCTTCATCCTGAAAAGGACGCAGCAATGTTCAAGAAGACCTGTCTGGCCCTGGCGCTCGTCGGCGCCGCGGCCGCGGCCCACGCGGGGCCCACCCTCATCAACGAGGGATTCGACGATGTCAACGCGCTTCCCGGCTGGATCATCTCCAACCAGGGCACGCCGGGCGGACTGACCCAGCCGTGGGTGCAGGGCGACCAGTCGATCTTCACCGCGCTGAGCGGCGCGGCCAATTCGTACATCACGTCCAACTACAACAACGCGCCCGCCGGTGGCACGCTGTCGAGCTGGCTGATCAGCCCCGTGTTCTCGACCGCCGAGAACCTGGAAGTGTCCTTCTGGGCGCGCGGCGACATCCAGGCCGGCTTCTTCGACCAGCTGACCTACGGCCTGGTGAACGCCGCGGGCGTCTTCAGCA
The DNA here is from genome assembly GCF_001653795.1 of Mitsuaria sp. 7. Taxonomy (NCBI): domain Bacteria; kingdom Pseudomonadati; phylum Pseudomonadota; class Betaproteobacteria; order Burkholderiales; family Sphaerotilaceae; genus Roseateles; species Mitsuaria sp. 7. The sequence continues at coordinate 1,756,983 of NZ_CP011514.1, read as the reverse complement.
GCTTCGTGCCGCAGGCGACCGTGACGGTGGCGGGCGAATGGACCCAGTACAGCTTCCTGCTGTCGGGCCAGGGCGCGGGCGCGACCTCGCGCTTCGCGATCCAGTACGCCGGTGCCGCGGACAACGCGAACTACGTCGGCGTCGACAACGTCAGCGTCAACGTGCCCGAGCCGTCGACCTGGGCGCTGGCCGGCGTGAGCCTGCTGGGCCTGGTGGCCGCACGTCGCCGCCGCGCACAGGTTTGAGCCGCGTTTCGAATCATCGGAACCTCCGAGTCATCTCCGCAAGGACAACGACCATGATCACCCGCATTTCCCTGGGCCTGGCGATCGCCGCGGCCCTGCCGCTGGCGGCGCAGGCTCACGAAGCCGCCGCTCCGGCCGCTCCCGCCGCGCTGTCGGTGGCTGACGCCGCCGCTGCCGACGTCAACCAGATCGTCATCGTGCGCGATGCCGAGACCGGCCAGCTGCGTCCGGCCACGCCCGAGGAGCACACCGCCATCACCGCCCTCAAGTCGCTGCCCGCCAATGTCAACGCCCGGGCGCGCGTCGCGTCGCGCGCGGCCGCGCTGACGCCGGTGCTCAAGCAGCATCGCAGCGGCGCCATCGGCGTGCGCCTGACCGAGGACATGGTGAGCCAGTCCGTCATGGTGCGCGGCGCCGACGGCAAGCTCATCGAAGCCTGCTTCGCCAGCAAGGAAGAGGCCGAAGCCTTCATGAAGAACGGCGGCGCGGTCGCCAAGTCGGCCCTGCCCACGGAGTAAGCCATGCAGACATCCTTCAAGAACACCGTGATCCGCACGGCGCTGCTGGCCGCGCTGTGCGCCGCCGGCGCCGCCCAGGCCGCCACCATCGTCATCCAGAGCCGTGACCCCGCGGGCGTCGGCTTCAACGACACCACGCCGGTCGCCCCGGTCGGCGGCAACCCCAAGACCACCTTGGGCGAGCAGCGCATGTACGTCTACCGCTACGTGGCGGACGTGTGGGAGAAGGCGCTCGACAGCAACGTCACGATCACCGTGAACGCCGGCTGGGAGCCGCTGACCTGCAGCGCCTCGCAGGCGGTGCTGGGCAGCGCCGGCGCCTGGAACATCTGGCACGACTTCCCCGGCGGCACGCCTGGAACCTGGTACCCGCAGGCCCTGGCCAACAAGCTGGCCGGCGAGAACCTGAGCGCGGATCAGCCCCCGGGCGAATCCGGCTACGACAACGTCGACATCAAGACCCAGTTCAACATCAACCTCGGCAAGACGGGTTGCCTGGACGGCTCGCCGTTCTACCTGGGCCTCGACGGCAACTTCGGCACCGGCGTGAACTTCGTCGAAACGCTGTTGCATGAGCTGGGCCACGGCCTGGGCTTCTCGGTGCTGACGGTCTACACCGGTTCGGTCGCCCCCGCGGTCGGCTACCGCCTGAACGCGGACGGCACGGCCTACGTCGCCAACGGTGGACTGCCCAGCGTCTGGGAGCAGTACATGTATGACAACACGGCGGGCAAGACCTGGCTCACGATGACGAGCGCCGAACGTGGCGCGTCGGCGATCAATCCGCTGGGTCTGGCATGGATCGGCCCCAACGTGCTGGCCGGTGCCAACATGCTGGCCGCCACGCCGGTGCTGAAGATCGCGTCCTCGGCGCCTGGCCAGTCCGGCCAGTATCCGTACGGCACGGCCTCCTTCGGTCCGGCCGTGAGCAGCGGTCTGAACCTGGGCGCGCTGGCGACGGTGCCGGCGGATCCGGTCAACGGCGCAGGCTGCCTGCCGTTCAGCCCGGCCAACGCCGCGGCGGTGGCGGGCAAGGTGGCGATCATCGATCGCGGCACCTGCGGCTTCGCGGTCAAGGCCAAGAACGCGCAGAACGCGGGCGCGATCGGCGTGATCATCGCCAACAACGCGGCCGGTGCGGCGCCCGGCCTGGGCGGAGCGGACCCGACGGTGGTGATCCCGACGGTCAGCGTCTCGCAGGCTGACGGCGTCAAGCTGCGCACGGCGATCACCGCGTCGGTGCCTTACGGCGCCCGCGGCAAGCCGGGCCTGGCGACCTCGTCGCTGTCCAGCGATCCGAGCAAGCGTGCCGGCGCCGACGCTCTGGGCCGTCCGCTGCTGTACACGCCGAACCCGATCGCTTCGGGCTCGTCCGTGTCGCACTGGGATGTCTCGGCTTCGCCGAACCTGCTGATGGAACCGAACATCAGCCCGGACCTGGGCCTGATCCTGGTGCCGCCGAAGGACCTGACCAAGCCGCTGCTGAAGGATCTGGGCTGGTAATCTGCCCCGGTTCCAGCGCCTGATCCGCCCCTGTGGGGCGGGTCGGGTAGGATGGACCTCGAAAGCCTGGTGCGCGAGCGCCAGGCTTTTTTCTTGCAAGAGGCTGCCTGAAGTGGGTTTGGCCCCGCTCGAATGCCATGGCCGTGTCGCTCAAACGGGCGATGAAATCCGCCATGCGGACGTTTGAGGGGGGAGAAGGGGTGGCCGGTTGCGTGTTCAAACAGGTGGGTGGTCAGGACTGGCTGATAATCGCCGGCCCCGGCTAGCCGGACCCTGGTTTTTTACTGGAAGCATTGATGAACAAGAGTGAACTGATTGAAGGCATCGCCACCAAGGCTGGCGTGACCCGTGCCGTGGCTGCGACCGCCCTGGACGCGACCCTGGAAACCATCACCGAAGCGCTGGCTTCGGGCGACCAGATCGCCCTGGTCGGCTTCGGCACCTTCAAGGTGAGCGACCGTGCCGCGCGCACCGGCAAGAACCCCGCCACCGGCGAAGCGCTGGACATCCCGGCCTCCAAGGTCGCGAAGTTCACCGCCGGCAAGGCGCTGAAGGATGCGGTGAACAAGTAAGCCTCCCGGCTTCTTGTCACTCAGGCGGCGCCCGCTCCTGCGAAAGCAGGGCGGGCGTTGTCGTTTGTGAGCGGGGCGGACGAGGGGAACTCCCGACGGAGGGTCAGGTGTTGCCTCGCTGAGAATCCAGGTTCCATCCTCACACACGCTGAGGATTGACTCGACCTCTCACCTCGTGGCAACCGACGAATCGTATGAACACCGAAGAATTCACAAGCTTGGTGTACGCCCAAGCTATTGAACGCGGCACGGAGGATTGGGTCGAGGCCATTGAGGCGACCGATCTCGCAACCGCCACCTCGCCATCATGGCTTCGTGCACACGGACTTTATAGTCGTTTATCGAAGGATGACCGCGCGGCTCTGATTGAGCTTTTGCAACAAACTTCTGTGGATTGCATATCGGAAATCTTTGGAATTCTTGACGGAACAACCCTTCTGGTCGGCGCTGCAAAACCAATGCAATTGATGTTTGACGGGAAAGCAATCTCTGGTAATTTGCAAGATTATTTCCTCTGGCATCATGAGCAGCGCGTTGGGAATCGATAGGGTAGAACTCCCAGAGGATCGTTGATGGTGAGCAATTGATTCGCGATGAAAATCAATAAATCACTGAAACTGAGTCTGACGCAGGATTGGCTGGGTCTCTTTCCGGAAATGGGACTTTACGAGCCCATGTGGCTTGCGAGGCGCATAGGTCCTTTGATTCAAGGCATCCTTCTTAAGCCCACGCAAGGAAATGAATCCTATTGCCCAACGGTCCACCTCCATGCATTGACGCGTCCCACAGGCTTCATCACCATCGGGTTGGGTCAGCCGCTTTTGACTGAACGCACTCAAGCCCATGACAGTTTGAAACTCTTACATCATGAGAAGAATTTTCATTCTGCAGCCCTGAGACTGAGGCGCGAGAGCCTTCTGCCCCTTGAGGGCGATCTGGGATTGGATCAAGTTCTCAAAGCCTATATCGAGCATGAGAGCGTCGGCTTCGCCCAGAACAAGTATCCAATACTCCATTTTGAGTCATCCATTTCGCTGCTGAGTTGGGCAGGGCGCATTGATGAAGGCCGAGACTTTCTTGACCAATGCGTTGAACGAATGCGCACATGGCCCGATCTGGTCATGGCGAGCCACGGCGGCCCCGATGCATGGGGGCATCAAATGCTTCAGGTGCTTGGGAACCCAGAGGACGTTCACGCGATTGCAAATCAGCAAGCTGAAGCGTTGGACGTCTGCCATCTTTCCGTCTGGCAGTTAAATATTCGTTGACCGGCAGCGCGAAGGACTTGGCTTCGTTACGAGTCAAGCCTCCCGGCTTCTTGTCACTCAGACGGCTCGCGCTTCTGCGAAAGCAGGGCGGGCGTTGTCGTTTGTGGGCGCGGGGATGCGGGAACTCCCGGCGTGGGGCCAGGTGTTGCCTCGTTGAGAATTCCGGCCGTCGACGCCTTCGTGGCGGCTCAATCGGATTAGTCTATGGACTTCATGACGCATCTCCAGGACTGGGAGATCAACGCGGGCGCATCACCGGAAGATATCGCCCGGGTCAACGCCGAGTTCGGCGGCCAGCTGCCGGCGGCGTACCTGCGCTTCATCGCCTTGCATGACGGCGGCGAGGGCTTCGTCGGGGACAACTTCCTGGTGCTGTTCCGCATCGGCGAACTAGCGCAATTCAACCGCGAGTACGAGGTCGCCGACTACGCGCCTGGACTGCTGCTGTTCGGCTCGAGCGGAGGCGGGGAGGGCTTTGCCTTCGACACCCGGGAGCCCGGCTGGCCGATCGTTCAGGTCCCCTTCATCGGCATGGCGCTGGACGTCGCGTTGGACGTGGCCCCGACCTTCGAGGGCCTGTTCGAGGTGCTGGCCGATGATTGACGATCAGTCGACGGGATCGCTCCCGGAGCGGCCCGCTGGGATGGAGATCGTCGAGATCCAACCCGTCATCCTTGGCGGCGATCCGATCGATCCCAGCAACAAGACCTGGGTGACACGGCAGCAGCACTTCGAGCTGGTGCGGTATTGGAATCGGGTGATTCGTCAGCTTGAGCAAAGCTCATAGGGCGTCGAATGGCACTTTCAACCTCGATCAAGAAGCGGCTGACAGAGGACTGGCGAAGCGTCTTTCCTCAAATGGTCATTTACGATTCGATGTGGTTGATGCGACGCATCGGGCCATTGCTGCAAGGTGTGCTGCTGGAAAAGACGCAGGATGGTTCGTGCTATTGCCCGACGCTACACATTCATACCTTTAGCAGACCGCTTGGGTACGTGGCCCTCAACGTGGCTCAGCCGCTTCTCACGGTCCGAACACGGGCCAGCGAATATATAAAGGTTCTCCATCACGACAAGCATTTCTCGGAGGGCGCGAAGCGCTTGGCCGCTTCCAGCCTGCTTCCGATTGAAGGGGATATTTCTCTCGACGAGGTAATGGCTGCATATCGAAGCTTTGAGACATTTCCCGCTTCGGATGCGCCGTTTTCCATCAACTATTTCGAGAGCGCGATATCACTTCATGCGTGGTGCGGACAGATTAATCGCGGCAAGCAGGCGCTTGAAGAATATCTAGAGGTGATCACCCAGTGGCCGGATCGGGTCATCGAAAGGTTGGGTTCAGTCGACAAGTGGCGATCCGACATGCTGGCCGTGCTTGCAAATCCCGATGCGATTCGGGAGACCGCCGAACAGCAGGCAACGGTGCTAAAGGCAACAACGCTGCCCTTCTCGGAGTTCAGACGCTGAGGAAATCATCCCGACTGATCATTTGATATCCAGCCGAGCGTGACGCGACTATGAACCTCAGAGACATTCTTCTGCATCCCGCAGACCTGCACGAAGACGCCGTCGTCTACGCGAGGCGGCCTTGGTCGCTGATGTCGGAGGCCATTACTCTGCGCCGGCCTGGCACCTCTGCGACTTTGAATCCAGCCCTCAAGGGAACCGGACTCGAATATTTTCTGGAAGCCTTCTTGATCACTGAAATCTACGAGGACTTGTTGATGCAGGGAAAGACAGGTCTTGAGGCCGCGGAGGTGGTTTTATACTACGCGGAAAATGACGCTTATCCGGAATGAGCGCCCACGACACGGTGAAAAACCATGGCTAGCAAGGTAACACCATTCTTCGCGACACATGAAGACCTGATCGGCGTGTTGCGCGATGCCATGGCGGTTCGCCCGATCGAGCTCGTGGACGCGGGATTGCTTGACGAGCGCACGTTGGTGGTGATCTCCGTCCCGGAGAATTTGAAGTCACTCAGAACCTATATCGTCGTCGAGCGAGGGGACCGGATGCACATGAGGGAGGCTCCCCAGCGACGCGGAGGATCAAAGTACAAGGTGAATATCGCCGACGACTTCAATTGCGTTGCCCTGAATACAGGCGGGCTTTGTGGCGAAAATCAACTGCTTCCTGGTCAAGTGGGCACGCTCATCGCCAATCCCCTCGGCCTTGAGCGCTACAACCTCTTTGCAAAAACAATCAGGAAACGTTTTGAGAAGATTGGCCCATATTATGTCGGGCCAGAGGCTGTCGCGATGTTGGACGAGGGAGCAAGGCTCGCCCAGACCGCCAAGTCGCCACGAGAGTACGACCTCACGAGATAGACATCGCGACGCCGGAGGCCTCAACCCTCGCGGAAGAACTTCAACGCCGCCAGATCCGGGAACGCCGTCGGCCGCTTGGCCTGCGCCGCCGCGAACGCCTCCATCAGGTTCTTGTTCTGCCAGATCGCTGCCTGCAGCCAGCCCATCTGCTGGAGGCTGTCCTTGACGCCGTGATCGCGCGCGTAGTGAATCGCCTGCTTGCTGCCCCAGATCGCCACCGGCGGCTTCTGCGCGATCTCGCGCGCGCACTGCAGCGCGGCTTCGATGCATTCGGCCTGCGTCGCGAAGACGTCGTTCACCAGACCCACCGCTTGTGCGCGCGCTGCGGGCATGCGGCGTCCCGTGTAGGCCAGTTCCTTGACCACCCCGAGCGGCACCAGCTTCGGCAGCCGCTGCAGTGTGCCCAGGTCCGCGACCATGCCGATGTTGATCTCCTGGATGCAGAAGAACGCGCCGGTCTCCGCATAGCGGATGTCGCACGCCGCCACCAGGTCCACCGCGCCGCCGATGCAGCCGCCCTGGATCGCCGCGATCGTCGGCACGCGGAGGTCGTCGAGCTGATTGAACGCGCGCTGCATGTCGGCCAGCAGGTCGACGATCGCCGCGCGGCCTTCGGCGCTGCGGTCGTCGAGCTGGATGCCGCCGTTCTGGAACACCTCCAGCGACATCCCCGCGCTGAAGTGCTTGCCCGTCGACGAGATCACCAGCGCCCGCAACGTCGGACTGCGGTGCAACTGCTCAAGCACCGCTTCCAGCTCGCGCCACAGCTGCGGCGACATCGTGTTCATCGCATCGGGCCGGTTCAGCACTAGGTGGCCGACGCCGGCTTCTTCGGTCAGGGTGAGGCAGTCCATTCGAGTCTCCTGTAGTCTTTCCTGTCGTCCCTGTCACCGCCTTGAAGGGGGTCGGGGGGTCGGGGGGTCGGGGGGTCGGGACATGCTAGCGGGAGACCCTCAGCGGCCGCGTCAAGAACGTGACGGCCGGTGCCGATTGGAGAGCACTCTCCATCGGCGCCCGCCGACGCCCTCAGGCCCCGACCAGTTCCTCCGCCGGACCGAAGAACTCATAGCGGAGCTGCCCCGCCGGCACGCCCAGCGAGCGGCCCGCCCGGTACACCGCCTGCATGAACGGCTTCGGGCCGAGCAGGTACAGGTCGACATCGCGGTCCTCGGGCAGATGGCGCGCGAGCAGGGCATCGGTGACGTAGCCGACCTCATGCGGCTCGTCGCCGTCGCGCGGCGCGTCGTAGACGTAGAGCGCCTCGACGTTGTCATGCGCCGCCGCGAGCACGTCCACGCGCTCCCGGAACGCATGCACGCCGCCGTGTCGCGCCGCGTGGATGAAGCGGATCGGCCGCCCGCTGGCCGCCGCCGATTCGAGCATCGCCATCGCCGGCGTGATGCCCACGCCGCCCGTCACCAGCACCAGCGGTCGCGTGGCCGCGGCGTCGAGCGTGAACTCGCCCGCCGGCGCCTGCGCGTTGAGGCGGCTGCCGACCTCGGCCATGTCGTGCATCCAGTTGGACACCAGCCCGCCGTCCTCACGCTTGATGCTGACGCGGTACCAGGGCTTGCCCGGCGCGTCGGACAGCGAGTAGTTCCGGCGCACCGTCTTCCCGTCGATGTCCAGCACCAGGGTCAGGTATTGCCCCGGATGGAAGGGCGGCAGCGGCTGGCCGTCGGCCGGTTCCAGGTAGAACGAGGTGATCAGCTCGCTCTCGCGCTCCTTGCGCGCGACGACCATCTCGCGCTGTCCGCGCCAGCCGCCCGGCAGCGCGGCGGTGGCGGCGTAGACCTGCTCCTCGGCGTCGATCAGCAGCTGCGCCAGCGCGCCGTAGGCCTCGGCCCAGGCGGCGATGATCTCGTCGGTCGCGACGTCCGCGCCCAGCACCTCGCGGATCGCCGCCAGCAGGCAGGCGCCGACGATCGGGTAATGCTCGGGCTGCACGCCCAGCGCCACGTGCTTCTGGATGATGCGGGGCAGGGCGGGGGCGATCTCATGGATGCGGTCGATGTGGCTGGCGTAGGCCAGCACCGCGCCAGCCAGCGCGCGCGCCTGCGTCCCTTCGGCCTGGTGCGCCTCGTTGAAGAAGGCCTTCAGCTCGGGATGCCCGGTCAGCATCGCGCGGTAGAAGTGCCGCGTGATGTCCTCACCGCGCGACTTCAGCAGCGGCACCGTGGCCTGGATCAGGGCGATGGTCTGGGGCTTGAACATGAGCTTCTGTACTCCGGATTCGTTGAGGGTGCCTTCTTCTAATCACGATCCGTGCCAGTACTGCCAACTTTCGAAATCATTCCTAAGACGTTGATATTCAAGGAAACTAATCCCACTGAGGAGATATGGGTGTCGAAATGACCGAAGATTGGCCCATGTCCGATTGACAACGTGCAGGTCGAAGTGACTCCAGATTCCCGCTACCGCCAGTTGCTGGCCGCCGTGCGCGGTCTCGTTCGATGCGACGCCGCGGCCTTGCTGCAACTGCTGCCCGACGAAGGCGCTCCGGTGCTGCAGCCGGTGGCCGTCGACGGGTTGGCGGAGGAAGCCCTCGGTCGACGCTTTCCCGCCGCCGCTCATCCGCGCCTGGCGCGCCTGCTAGAAAGCGGCCATGGCCTGCGCTTCCCGTCCGACGCCGGTCTCCCCGATCCGTACGACGGGCTGCTCGAACACCAGCAGGAACTCGAGGCCGTGCACGACTGCATGGGCGCGCCCTTGCGCGTCGACGGACGCATCTGGGGCCTCGTCACCCTGGATGCGATGGACCCGCACGCCTTCGACGGCGTGGACGACGGCCGTCTGCAAGGCATCGTCCGGTTGCTCGAGACCGGCATCGCCGCCGAGGAAACCATCGCCGAGATGGCGCGCCGCGCCGAGCAGGAACAGACGCTCGCGCGTGCCGCGTCACGCGGCGGATCGCGTGAGCTGCTGGGCCGCAGCGCCGCGATGGTCCGGCTGCGCGAGGAGATCGACACCGTCGCAGGCTCCGACCTCACGGTGCTGATCCTCGGCGAGACGGGCGTGGGCAAGGAGCTCGTCGCGGAGCGGCTGCACGCGCGCTCATCGCGGCGCGATCGACCGCTGGTGCAGATCAATTGCGCGGCGCTGCCGGAGACGCTCGCGGACAGCGAGCTCTTCGGCCACAAGCGCGGCGCGTTCACCGGCGCCATCGCGGATCGCAGCGGCAAGTTCGAGCTGGCCGACGGCGGCACGCTGCTGCTGGACGAGGTCGGCGAGCTGCCGCTGCCGGTGCAGGCCAAGCTGCTGCGCGTGCTGCAGAGCGGCGAGGTGCAGCGGCCCGGCAGCGATCGGGTGCAGAAGGTCGACGTGCGCGTGATCGCCGCGACCAACCGCGACCTGCGCGAGGAAGTCGCGCGGGGCCGCTTCCGCGCCGACCTCTATCACCGGCTCTCGGTCTATCCAGTGCACGTGCCGCCGCTGCGCGAGCGCGGCCGCGACGTGCTGGCGCTGGCCGGCGGCTTTCTCGAGGAGAACCAGCATCGCCTGGCCGCGCGCAACCTGCGTCTGTCGCCCGCGGCCTCGCAGGCGCTGCTCGCCCATGACTGGCCGGGCAATGTGCGCGAACTGGAACACCTCATCAGCCGGGCCTCGCTGCGCGCCTTGTCATCGGCCGGCGGCGTCGGGCGCGAGGGACGCGGCGGGCGTTGGATCGCGATCGAGCCGGAGCATCTGGGCCTGGGCATGAACCCGGGCATGAACTCGGCATCCGGCCGGGGTGGCGCCTCTGCATCGGTCATTCCTGCGCCCGGCGCGGAGGACGAGGAGGAGGCCGGTATGCCCCTCGAAGCCACCAGCCGCGCAGAGCCGGTAATCGCTGCCGGTGCCACGGCCGGTCCTGGGCTGCGCGAGGCGACCGAGCGCTTCCAGCGCCAATGGATCGAAGACGCGCTGCGACGCCACGACGGCGTCACGGCGGCGGCTGCGCGCGACGCCGGCATGGACCGGAGCAACTTCCTGCGATTGCTGAAACGGCTCGGCGTGAACGCGCCGCCGCGATAGAGTCGCCCGCTCAGGGCGTTCAGGACTCACGGCACAGTGGGACGGACAAGGGACGACATGACGGCTGACAGGTCACACGACGACCAGGCACCCGGCGAGGCGGACGACGTCGTCCGCCTGCAACGGGCCGGCGACGCCGTCTACCGCCGGCTGGTCGAGGGCGTGCTCGACTACGCCATCTTCCTGCTCACGCCCGCGGGGCGCGTCGCCACGTGGAATGCCGGCGCGCAGCGCATCAAGGGCTACGAGGCCGATGAGGTCATCGGCCGTCACTTCTCGGTCTTCTACACGCCGCCCGACATCGCCCGGGCCTGGCCCGCGGAGGAACTCAAGCTCGCGCGCGAGCAGGGCCACCTCGAGGACGAAGGCTGGCGCGTGCGCAAGGACGGTTCGACCTTCTGGGCCAACGTGGTGATCACCGCGATCCTGAATCCGGACGGCGAGCTGCTCGGCTACGCCAAGGTCACGCGCGACCTGACGGCGCGCAGGGAGCAGGAGGCCGAGCGCCTGCGCATGGCCGAGCTCGTCGATGAAAGCCGGCGCATGACGGAGTTCATCGCGATGCTCTCGCACGAGATCCGCAACCCGCTCGCACCCATCATGAACGTGCTGGCCATCATGGCCCGCGAGACGCTCACCCCGCGCGGCGAGTGGTGCCTGTCGGTGGCCGACAAGCAGGTGCGCCAGATCCACCGGCTGGTCGAGGACCTGCTCGACGTCAGCCGCGTCACGACCGGCAAGGTGCGGCTGGACATGCAGCCGCTGGAGCTGGGCGTCGTCGTCGAGGAAGCCGTCGAAGGCATGCGGCCGGCGGCCGACGCGCGCGGGCATCTGCTGCACGCATCGCTGTCCGGCGAGCCGATGCGCCTGAGCGGCGACCGCACCCGGCTCATCCAGCTGGTGTCCAACCTGCTCAACAACTCGATCAAGTTCACGCCGGCGGGCGGGCGCATCGCCCTCAGCCTGCACCGCGAGGAGGAGGACGCCGTGCTGACCGTGACGGACAACGGCATCGGCATGACCGAGGACACGCTGAGCCACGCGTTCGAGCCGTTCTCGCAAGGCGAGGAACATGCGCGCGGGCATGGGGCACTCGGCGCGCAGGGCGTGCCCGGCGTATCCAGCGGATTGGGCGTCGGGCTGGCCCTGGTGCGCAGCATCGCGGAGCTCCACGGCGGCACCGTGGGCGCCAGCAGCGCGGGGACCGGGCAGGGCAGCGTGGTGACGGTCCGGCTGCCGCTGCGCGATCCGCCGCTCAACGGCAGACCGTGACGGCGTCCCAGCGCATCTCGCCCTTGTTGACCTTGGCCCCGAGCGCCAGCACGTCGTCGCCGGCAGCCTGCGGGTAGCGCCGCTTCATGGCATTGATGAGCGCGGTCGAGTCGGCCGCCGTCGACAGCGCCTCGCCGTAGGCTTCCAGGTAACCGAGGCTGAAGCGCACGGCGCTGAGGTCCTCCGCGGCGCCGGGCTTGGCATGACCTGGCACCACCGTGGTCGGCGCGAGCGCCTCGATGCGACGCAGGTCCTGCGCCCAGCATTGCCGCTCGGCCGGCGTCGCGCTGTCGCTGGTCCACAGGTGCATGTCGCCGAACACGCGCACGCCGCCGACGATGGCCTTGATCGACGGGATCCACACGAAGCTGTAGAAGCCCCCCGGGCCGTCCAGCCCCACGACCTGCAGCGACTGGCCTTCCAGTTCGATGCGGTCGCCCTTCAGCACCTGGGGCACGATCGGCTTCGACGGTCCGTTGGCTCCCAGCTTGGGCCCCCAGACCTTCAACTTCTCCGGCAGGCTGGCGCGGATGTGCGCCGCCGTGGCCCGCGAGGCGACGATGCGGGCCTCGGGGAAGGCCTGGTGGATCACCTCCAGGCCGAAGTAGTAGTCCGGGTCGCCCTGACTCACGTACACCAGCCTGAGCCGCTTGCCGCTGGCCAGCACGTCGGCCACCAGACGGTGGGCGTCGGCACGGGTGAACTGCGCGTCGATCAGCACCGCATCGGTCTTGCCGCTCACCAGCACCGAGGCCACATGGAAGCTCCCGGCGTCCGCGCGGTAGGTCTGGAGCTGCAGCGGGGCCTCGTCGGCGAGCGCGGGGCGCGCGAACGACATCGCCAGGGTGGCGGCCAGCGACAGGGCGACGGTGGAGATCGGATGCTTCATGGAGGCGGCGTCCTTGTGGACAGGTGGAGGAGGGCCGCAGAATGCCGAGTCAACCCGCTTTGCGTAAGTACATACCAAAAGGTAAGCCCATGATCACCACCCTGCTGGGCGTCGTTCCCGGAGAGCCCGGCAAACGCGGCGAGCTGCTCGCGGCCGACTGCCCCTCACGCGACGTCATGCAGCACGTCACCGGCCGATGGGGCGTGCTGGTCCTGATGGTCCTGCTCAAGGGCACGCACCGTTTCAGCGAACTGCGGCGCACCATCGGCGGTGTCAGCGAGAAGATGCTGGCGCAGACGCTGCAGGCCCTGGAGGGCGACGGCTTCGTGCTGCGCACGTCACATCCGGAAGTCCCGCCGCGGGTGGAGTACCGCCTGTCGCCGATGGGCATCGAGGTGGCGCAAATGGTGGAGGCGCTGGCCGACTGGATCGAAGGCAGCCTGCCGCGCATCCTGCGGCATCGGGAGCGGGTGGCCGCCGATGATGTCGCGGACCCCGCCGATCAACGCATCACAGCGACCTGAGCCAGGCCATCAGCGCGTCGCGGTCCGCCTTCGACAACTGCTCGAAGCGTTGTCGCGATTTCTCGCCTTCACCGCCGTGCCACAGGATCGCTTCGGTCAGCGTGCGGGCGCGGCCGTCATGCAGGTATCCCACCCGGGTCGAGCCGGCCACCTTGTCCGTGTAGCCGATGCCCCACAAGGCCGGCGTGCGCCACATCGCGCCCCGCGCCCGGCCTTCCGGCAAGGTGTCCGCCAGGGCCGGGCCCATGTCGTGCAGCAGCAGGTCGGTGAAGGGCCGGATCGTCTGGTCGCGCAGCTCCGCGAAGGGATGGGTGCTGCCCGTCTTCATCTCCGCCGTGTGGCAGGCCGCGCATCGCAACGCGTCGAACACCTTGCGCCCCGCCGCGACCTGCACCGCGTCCACGCGATGCTCATCCAGCGGCGCCACGCCCTTCGGGAATCCGCTCGGCAGGCTGCGTTGCGCCGGCACCGCCAGCAACTGCAGGTACTGCGTCAGCGCGGTCAGGTCGGCCTCCTCGATGCCGGGCTGTGACGGCGCCCGGCGGCAGCCCACGGGGTCCGTCGTGCAGCTGCGGCTCGGGTACACCGGGGAGGTCACCGACAGGTCGTTCAGCAGCGCGTTGGCCGCCTGGTGACGGAGGCTGGCCTTGGAAGCCTTCCAGCCGAAACGGCCCAGGCGCGTCGCGCCGGTTTCCGGATCGAAGCTGAAGTTGGCCCTGCCCACGACGCCGTCCTGGTCCGGCGACGTGCGCACACGGGCCAGGATGTCCGCTTCAGGCACCGCTTCCAGCAGGCCGACCCCGATCAGCGGCTGCGCGACGCGCGCCGACCAGAGCTGGGGGATCGGACCGTCGAAACCGAACCGGGGCCTGCGCAGTTCGACCTGGGTGCCGTCCGCCATCGTGACGTCGCGGGTCTCGAAGCCCATGACCTTGACGCCGTAGCCGCCGGCCTCCGGTGCGCCGGAGGACGACCTCGCGTTCATCTGGATCGCCGAGCCGTAGATCGGGTCCGGGCGGAGGACGCCGTCGGCGCCCCGCACGGCCACGGGGAAATCCATCCGGTCCAGGCGCTGGTGCACCGCGGACGGCGCCGGGCCGCGACCGTTGCCGGTGTGGCACTGGACGCAGGTCGTGGCGTTGAAGTGCGGCCCCGCCAGGCCGGCGATGGCGGCCATCGGCTCGTTGCCGGGCTCGACGTGCGCCCCCGTCGCGAAGCTGCTGTGGGCCGTGCGGCGACCGTCGACGAAGCGCTGCATGTTCTGCATGCCGATGTGGTTGGCCGGCTGCTGGAACATCCGGGCGCCTTCGTCCGAATAGTTGTACGAGACCGACCCCAGGCCGCCCGACAGCGTGGACTCCGGCAGCGGCGCGCTGTTCAGGCGCGGCGCGACGCCGTACCACGGGGTCAGGCCTTGACCGACGACGTAGACCCACTCGTTGGCGTAATAGTGGCGGATGCTGCCGTTGTCTCCCAGGGCCTGCAGGGATGAGGTCGTCGTGGACATCGAGGGCGCCACCTCGATCGGGTCACCGACCTTCAGCGGCCGTGCGTTCACGCGGGTGCCGTCGGGGATGCCGCCGGCGCCCAGGCCCGCATGACCCGGATAGTCCTTGATCACGACCGTGCAGTGGTCGGTGCCGGGCCGGCCGTTGGCCGGATAGGCCACCGGCCGGCAGACCGCGACCGTCCTGTCGAGCAGCTCGCCGTTGTCCATCCAGCCGTAGCCGGTCACGCCGACGCGGTCGAAGGCGCGGAAGAACGCGGTGCCGCCCGGCAGGAAGTCCACCGTCGGGTTGTAGGTGTTGATCTTCAGCGTGGGCCGGGTGACGCCGGCCACGCGGCTGTCGTCGACGATCTCCATGCCCCAGGTGCGGTTCCTGAAGGAGTTCGGCACGAAGCTCAGGTACGCCCCCTGGCCCCGGTCGACCGGCAGGCCCGCCGCGTCGACGGTCTCGTTGGGGCCCTGGCCGACCTCGTTCCATTCCTCGCCGCGCTCGCGGGCGTGGTGGCCCACGGCGCGGGCGCCGAAGCGCGTGATCAGCGTGCCGTCGGGCAGCGCGAACTGCAGCGTCTCGATCGGCGCTTGCGGCGCGAACAGCGGCGTCAGGCCCGCGCCGTCGGCGGGCGAGAGGAAGGGCGTCGTGGTGGTCGTGTCGCCCGGCCCGGTGTCCGAGGCGATCTGGATCCCGCCTTCATGCGTGGCGCCATGCTGGCCGTCATGGTGAAGGCCATTGCCGATGCCATTGCCGATGCCATTGCCGATGCCGATGTTGCTGTCGCCGACGCAGGCGGCCAGCAGCGCGCTGCCCAGGAGGGCGCGGACGAGTGCCTTGCCCATCGTGGTCAGTCCCTCCCGTGCCTGTGGGTGCGATTGGTGGTGGTATGTCCCTCCTGTGAGGGTCAGGCGGCGGGAGTGTCTCCGTTTGTTTTGCCAGTCGGCAAGTTTAAATGTGTGTCGAATTGATGCGCGGGCGGGCGGGGGTCAGGCGTGGGAGACCGCCGCCGGATCCGGCGCCTTGGGACCGCCGACGGCGCCGAGCGCGCCGCCCCACACGTGATAGAGCGCCTGCAGCACCACGAACTTCAGCGACTGGGTCGTGATGTTGGCCGCCGTCTCGCTGAGGCCGTGGTCCTTCTGCAGGGTCGCGGGCAGGCTGGCCACCATGGCCGTCAAGCCGCCGAAACCGGCGCTGAGGATCGCGTGCGAGGTCCAGCCGACCTTGCTCGCGAAGACGTCGCTCAGCGCTTCAGGGAAGGTCTCCTTGAGATTGGCGGCATGCGTGCCCAGGCGCGCGGCGGCGCTGAGGATCTGCTCCGTGCCCGGCTTCTGCAGATGGTCGAGGCAGGCGCCGAGGTCCTCGCGCGCCAGGAAGTGCTGGAAGCCCGCGCGCCCGGCGCTGACGTCGAAGTCGTTCTTGGCGACCCGCATGCCGCCGCCGCCCAGCGGCAGGCCCAGGAGCGGATCGACCAGCGCGTCGACCTTGGCCCGCGTCTCCGGTTTCCCGGCGAGTTCGAGTCCGACCATGAGCGGCACACGGACCCCGCCGTTGCGCGCCGCGCCGTAGCTGAGCCCCGCCGCCTTCGAGTTGTCTGCGGCGAGGCTGGTCTTGGTCGCCGGATTCGCGTTGGCCAGGTGCTCCGGCAGTTGCGCGGACAGCTGCTCGCCCGGGGGGCGGGTGAAGTAGGCGTCCTGGAAGGTCTTGCCGGCCGCCGCGCCCGAGGCGACGTCCAGCGTCGACAGCGCGAAGCCCATCAACGCGCCGGTGATGAGCGCCGGCAGGGCGATGGGCAGTTGGGGCAAGGCCTTCATCAGGCTGGCCAGGGTCAGGTCGGCGACCTTGAGGTTCACCGGCAGGCTCCCGAGGTTGAAGCCGCTGGCCGAGGCCATGCCATGCATCATGGCCGTGCCCTGGTCGCGCCACTGCACCTGCTTGAACACGGCGACGAGGTCGTCGCGGGTGTGGATGCCGCGCGACTCCAGCACGGCGGCCTGCCTGGTGGCCAGTTGCTCCAGCGCGGGAATGTCGTCGGGGCTTTTGCGCATCGCGCTGAGCATGTAGGCCACGCAGCCGGTGATGTCGTCGGGCAGCTTCTGCGCGAGCGAGTCGATGTCGATGCGCGGATTGACGTCGCGGGGGCTCGGCACGGTGGCCGCATGCAGCGACGCGAGTCCGCCCGGTGCGCGGGGGCCGGGGTCCGGCACTTCGCGCGGGAGGGGATCGAACGAGCCCGGCATGCCGCGCGTCAGCTGCGAGATCTCGTCGTGCGCCTCGCGCGGCAGCGCGGACGAGTGCCCGGTCTCGGTGGCCGCGGAACGTCGCTGCTCGGTGAGGGAGGGCGCACCGCCGCTCGGACGCTGCGCATCGCTGGCGAGCGAGCTGCTGCTGCCGTTGAGGTTGGCGGTCACCGGCGTCATGGGGATCTGCTCGCCGCCGCCGTGTGCATCGGGCAACCGGCCGGGGCCGCCGGTGCTGTTCGTGGACGACGTCCGGCTGAGGACTTTGGGCGCGGACTGGCGTGGCGGGGTGGACGGCCGGGAGCGGGGAGGCTCGGCGTCGGAGTGGCCATCGTGCTTCGTGGCACCCAGGGACGCGCGGCGCGAGCCCAGGCCCCCGGGGATGATGTGCTCGCTCGAAGGCGGAGTGGGCTGGGGCTCCGCGGCGGTCGACGTCGTCGGCGTCGCCGGCGTCTGCGGCCCGGACAGCGTCTCCGCCGACAGGGGAGGGACGTTGATCGGGCGGGCGGTGGGAATGGTGCTGCTCATGACGCCTTGAATGCCGTTACATCAGGGGGCATCGTCGGCAGTGCGTCCCTCATCGGAGCGCCATATCCGAACACATGCTTGCGGATGCGAAATCACGCGTCACTCGTCTTGCGGATACGCACGTCGGGCTTAACGGCATCTTTGCGCTGCGGTTCCGTGCGTCGGCCGTGTCGATCGGGCGGGCGCTGGCCTCAGCAGGCTCGCCCGATCATTGGCGTCGCTGCGTTCAGGCCGCGAAGCCGCCGTCGATCAGCAGGTCCGCCCCAGTGACGAAGGCCGCTTCCGGACCGGCGAGGTAGGCCACCATGGCGGCGATCTCGTCCGCCTTGCCGTGACGGCGCAGCGCCATCAGGTCATGCAGGCTGGCGCCGAACTCGGTGTTCTCCGGATTCATGTCGGTGTCGACCGGGCCGGGTGCCACGTTGTTGACGGTGATGCCGCGCGGACCGAGGTCGCGCGCCATGCCCTTCACCAGACCGATCAGCGCGGACTTGCTCATCGCGTACACGGCGCCGCCGGCGAAGGGCATGCGCTGGCCGTTGGTGCTGCCGATGTTGATGATGCGGCCGCCGTCGCCCATGTGCTTGGCCGCGGCCTGCGAGGCGACGAAGACCGAGCGCACGTTGACGGCGACGGTGCGGTCGAAGTCTTCCAGCGTGAACTGGTCCAGCGGCGCGACGGCGAGCACGCCGGCGCTGTTGACCAGGATGTCCAGGCGGCCGAAGCGCTCGGCGACGCCGTCGATGGCGCGGGTCAGCGCGGCGGCGTCGGTGGCATCCGCCTTGATGGCGATGGCTTTCCCGCCGGTGGCGATGATCTCTTCGGCCAGTGCTTCAGCAGCGATCGCCGACGACGCGTAGCCGATAGCCACGGCCGCGCCGTCGCGGGCCAGACGGCGCGCCGTGGCCGCGCCGATGCCGCGCGAACCGCCGTGGATGAAGGCGACCTTGCCCTTCAGGGCGGCGTTGGTCGTCGTGCTGGTCGTCGTGCCGGTGGCGGTGTTGGAAGCGGTGCTCATCATGTTTCCTTTCGAAGGAGGGTGGTTGATGAGCTGAACTATGGTTGTCCGCACCTGATTGCGGTAGTTGGAAAGCGGCGTATTCAGTTTCAACCGTTGGTATAAGCTGAGCTCATGTCGACCGAACTCCGCAGTCATCTCGATGCCTTCATCGCCTCAGCCGACGAGGGCAGCTTTTCAGCCGCCGCGCGCCGGCTGGGGCTCACGCCCGCCGCGGTCAGCAAGAGCGTGGCGCAGTTCGAGGCGAGGCTCGGCGTGCGCCTGTTCCAGCGCAGCACGCGGAGTCTGGCGCTGACCACCGACGGCGAGCGGCTGCACGCGCAGGTACGGCGGCCCTGGAGCGAGATCGGCGACGCCTTGACGGATCTGCGGCAGGGCGCGGGCAAACCGGCCGGCACCTTGAAGGTCGCGCTGGCGCACACGGTGGGCCGCGAGTACTTCGTGCCGATGATGGACGGCTTCGTGCGGCGCTATCCGGACGTCGTGCCGGACCTGCATTTCGACAACCGTCAGGTCGACCTCGTCGCGGAAGGCTTCGACGTCGCCATCGGCGGCGGCATCGAGCTGACGGATGCCCTGATCGCCCGCGAGCTGGCGCGCTTGCGCATCGTGCTCGTGGCGGCGCCGGCTTATCTCGCGGCCAACCCGATGCCGAAGCAACCGGCGGACCTGGCGCGCCACCGCGGGCTGTTGCGCCGCTCACTGGCTTCCGGACGGCTGGTGCCCTGGACCTTGAAGAACAAGGCCGGCGAAGAGGTGGTGGCGAGCGTGCGTCCGGTGATGGTCCTCGACGACCCCGAGGCCATGGCCCACGCGGCGGCCAACGGTTCAGGCATCGCGATGCTGCCGCTGCCGCATGCGCTCCCGCTGATGGAACGCGGCGAGCTGGTGCGCGTGCTGCCCGCCTGGTACGCGGAGGCACTGCCGCTGTCGATCTACTACTCGAGCCGCAAGCTGCTGCCGGCCAAGGTCCGCGTGTTCGTGGACCATGTGATCGAGGAGTTCCGCGCGAGGGGCCACGCGGCGAGGTTCAGTCAGGGGTGAACCGACGCAGGAAGTCCTCGATCTCGCGCGCGACCAGCTGCGGCTGCTCGTGCACGATCCAATGCGTGGCGCCGGGCACCTTGACCACGCGCATCCGGGGCACGTAGTCCTCGAGCCCGTCGAGCAGGCCCGGCAGCAGCGCCGTGTCGTCGAGCGCCCAGAACACCAGCGTGGGCACGTTCACCATGAGCCGCTCGCGCGGCAGCACCGGAATGCCGTCGATGCCCTGACCCGGCAGCGGCGGCTTCATCGGGGTCACGCGATAGAGATTGCAGGCGCCGGTGAGCCCCGCGTTCCAGACCTCCCGGTACTGCCGCTTCAAGTCCTCGGTGAGCCAGCCGAAGCCGTCCGCGCCCGCTTTCATGTTGGTGAAGAAGGGCCACAGACGCTGGAAGTCGTCGGCCGCGAGCAGGGCCTCGGCATCGGGCCGGGCGAGGAAGTTCATGTAGGCGCTGGCCTCCTGCTGCGCCGGGTTGTTGCGCAGCTCGCGCGACAAGGTCCCCGGATGCGGCGAGTTGAGGATGACCAGCTGGCCGACCTGCGCCGGAAAGGCGTTCGCATAGCCCCAGGCGAAGGCGCCACCCCAGTCGTGGGCCACCAGCGCGGCCATCGTGCCGGATTCGCTCTCGGTGGCGACGAGCTGCTGGATGTCCTGGATCAGCACCTGCGCCTTGTAGGCGGCGACCTCGGTCGGCGCGCTGGAGCGTTCGAAGCCGCGCAGGTTCGGCGCCACACAGCGGTAGCCGCCGTGCGCCGGATCGGAAAAGAAGGTCAGCAGCTCGTCCTAGATGAAGGCCGCCTCCGGGAATCCGTGCAGGAACACGATGAGCGGCCGGCCGGGTTCGCCGGCGGCGCGGCAGCTCAAGGTGATCCCGTTGGGCAGGCGGCGTTGGAAGGTCTCGATCATGGGCGGGTCTCCGGGTCGTGTCCCGCCCAGGAAGCTACCTCAAGGCGCGCTGATCTGCTGCTGCGTCGGCGACGCGTCCAGCACCAGCTTGGCGGGGTAGTTCTTCCACGTCACGCCCAGCGCCGGGGTGTTCGGATTGCCGGTCCTGGCGAAGGCCGAGAGGCTCGCGATCATCGTGTCCGACAACGCCTCGCGACCGCCCTTGTTCGCGCTCGAGTACGCGAACGAGAACACGTTGGCCCCGAAGTTCCCGAACAGGAAAGGGATGTCCATCGCGTGCGTGGCGCCGTAGACGGTGTTGAACGGGGCCGGCTCCTCGTCCCAGTCGAAGCGGTAGTACCAGACCTGCGTGGGCTGCTTCGCCGCGAGCGAGGCCAGCTGCGGCGTCACCGGTCCGACGAAGATGGAATTCGTCGCGAAGGCCGACAGCGCGTTCCAGCCGAAGGGCAGGGCGGTGACGGGCAGGTAGGCGGCGTTGATGAGGTCCGCCTCGGCCGGCCTCGTCGTGGCGTTCGGGTCGAGGTTGAACTGCAGGCCGAAGCGGTCGTAGTCGCTCAGCTTGAAGCCGGGGATGCCGCTGCCGGTGACGGTGCCGAAGAGGTTCGCGAACAGCGTGCCCTCGTCGCGCGTGTTGCCGGCCAGCACCGGCACCTTCTGGTACTGCCCGGCATCGAGCGCGGCCACGGCGTTCACCGGCACCACGTGGCCGTCCTCGATGGGCGCGGGCGCGTTGCCGAGTTGCGGATTGGCCAGCATCACCTTCAGCAGCTGGTCGGCAGACAGGCCCCGCAGATAGGTCGCGATCTGCGCGCTGGTCTGCGTGGCCAGCCAGGTCCGGGCCGAGACCGCATCGGCGGCCTTGCCGTCGGCGACGGCGATGACCTCGAGCAAGGCCTGGGAGTACTTCTGCGCGGTGGCGCGCGACGCGTTGACGATGCCGCCGCTCATCGGCACGGCCTTGTGGAAGAGGCCCGCGGTCAGCGGCGACACCAGCAGGTTCCAGACGTTGACGGCGCCGGCCGACTGGCCCATCACCGTCACATTGGCCGGGTCGCCGCCGAAGTTCGCGATGTTGTTCTTGACGAACTTCAGCGCCTGCATCTGGTCCAGCAGCGCGAAGTTGCCGGAGTCGACGAGCTTGTCGCCGGTCTTGAGCTGCGGCAGGTCCAGCCAGCCGAGGATGCCCACGCGGTAGTTGATCGTGACGACGACGGCGTTGGCCTTCTTCGCCAGCGTCTGGCCGTTGTAGACCGGGTCCGCCGAATAGCCGGAGATGTTGCTGCCGCCGTGGATGAAGAAGAGCACCGGGAGGTTGGCATCGGCGGTCGCGGGGCGCCAGACGTTGAGCGTCAGGCAGTCCTCGTCGCCGACCGGCTTGCCGAAACCTTCCCGCACGGCCAGGCCGTAGGGGGCGTCCCCAGGCGCGGGGCTGAAGTAGCGGCCGCCCTGCGCGCAGCCGTGGCCGAAGGCCTGCGTCGATCGCACGCCGGTCCACGCGGCCGGATCCACCGGCGGCATCCAGCGCAGCGCGCCCACCGGCGGCTGCGCGTACGGCACGCCGAGCCACGCGTAGGTGCTGCTGCTCGCGCTGTTGTCGACGCCCGCGACCGTGCCGAAGGTCGTGGCGCGTTGTGTGGGCGGTGGGTCGTCGGATCCGCCGCCGCAGGCGGCGATCGACAGGGTCGAGAGGACGAGGGCCAGCCTCGATGCGCCATGCTGCATCCGGTTCATGCGGTTGTCTCCTGCTGTTGTCTGCTTGTAGTCCGCGTGGGATCACGCGGCGGCCATGCGGTGGTGATGTCCACGCTGGCGCAGATCGATGCTAGGAAACGGCAGTCCCGATGCCCCTAGGACGATTCCGAGTGCGCGTCGGGACTTCCACGCAGACGCGGGGCAACGCGGGTTCCCGAACGGGGGCCCCATCGGCATTCGGCGTGGCTAGTGCACGAGCCCTTGCCGCACCGCGTACAGCACCAGCTCCGCCGTGCTGCCCAGCCCGAGCTTGGCCAGCAGGTTGGTGCGGTGCGTGCTGACGGTCTTCACGCTGACCATCATCTCGTCGGCGATCTCGGTGACCGACATGCCGCGCAGCGTCATCAGCATGATCTGGTGCTCGCGCACCGAGAGCCGCTCGTGGGCCGGGCGCGCATCGACGCCGCGCAGCTGGTCCTGCACCTGGGCGCTGACGCGCGCGCTCAGGTACTGCCTGCCGCCGGCGACGGCGCGGATGGCGCGCACCAACTCGGCGGGCTCGGAGTCCTTGGCCAAGTAGCCGCTGGCGCCGGCCTGCACCGCCACCAGCGCGTACTGCGCCTCGGGATACATCGACAGCATCAGCACCGGCGGGCAGCGGGGCAGGGCCCGCATCGAGGCCAGCACCTCCAGTCCGCTGCGCCCTTCCATGTTGATGTCCAGCAGCACGGCGTCGAAGGCCTGCGCCCGCACCAGCTCCAGGGCCTCGCCGCCGTTCTGCGCCTCGGCCACGACGCGCATGTCGGGCTCGTCCTGCAGCAGCCGCGTCAGGCCGGAGCGGAAGATGGTGTGGTCGTCCACGACGAGCACCTGGATCATGGCGCGGTCCTCACAGCAGCGGCACCTTCAGCACCAGCGTCGTGCCACGTCCCGCGCCGGTGTCGATGGCGAGCTCGCCGCCGACGGCGCGCGCGCGCTCGGTCATGCTGAGCAGGCCCAGCGAACCGCTGGCCAGCGTGGACGGCGGAAATCCCTGGCCGTCGTCGCGGAGCGTCATCACGAAGCAGCCGTCCTGCTCGCCCAGCGTCACGTCCACCTGCCGCGCCTGCGCGTGCCGCGCGACGTTGGTGAGGCCCTCGTTGAAGATGCGATAGACGGCGGTGGCGCGCCTGGCCGTCAGGCGCAGCGGCGCGTCGTCACCCGCCAGCGTGTGCCGCACGCCGGAGCGCGTCGAGAACTGCTGCAGGTCGTGCGCCATCGCCACCGCCAGGCCCGCGTGGTCGAGCGCGCTGGGGCGCAGCGATTCGGAGATCGCCTTGACCGTCTCGATGATGTTCTGCGTCAGCCCGAGCGCATCCTGCGTCAAGGCCTGCTGCTCGGCGGTCTCGGCGCGGCGCCCGATGCGCGTCACGTCCATCTTCAGCGCGGTGAGCATGCCGCCCAGCACGTCGTGCACGTCGCGCGCGATGGTCAGGCGCTGCTCCTCCAGCTTCTCGCTGGTGTACGCGGTCAGCTGCTGCAACTGCTCGCGCGAGCGGCGCAGTTCCTCGTCGCGGCGCAGGCGCTCGCTGATGTCGATGCCGACGCCGCCAACAGCCGGCCGTCCGCGGAAGGTCATGCGGCTGCCGTGGATCTCGATGTCGACGATGTGTCCGTCGCGATGCACGCCGCGCGTGTGGAAACGCATGCTCTGCACCTCGCCGTGCAGGCGCTGGTAGTAGCGATGCAGCACGGTCTCGTACATGTCGGGCGCGACCAGCTCCCTGAGCGTCATCCCCTGCAGTTCCTCAGGCGTGTAGCCGACGATCGCGGCCCAGGTCGCGTTGGCGTAGACGAACTGCTCGTCCTGCATGATGTAGATGCCGGCCAGCGACTGCTCGATGATGGCCTGGAACGGAATGTTCGACGGGTCTTCCTGTGGCGTGTCCATGGTCCGCATTCTGAGAGCATGCGCCTCCCTGCTCCAGACCGGGGATTGCCCTAAGCCTCCCTCGGAATCGTCCGATGGCCGCGACGGCCGCCGCTTCCTACTCTCCTGGCACACGACAACGAAGACGGACACGAGCTCGGCGACGACGCCGCCCGTGCTCCGTCAACCAGGAGACAAGCATGAAAGTCGCAGTGCGGCTGGCGGCAGCCTTTGCCCTGAGCGCCCTCGCGGGCGCGGCGCTGGCCCAGAAGGGCGAGACGGTCCGGATCGCCTTCATCGATCCACTGTCGGGGCCTTTCGCCAACGTGGGACAGAACCAGCTCAAGAGCTGGCAGTTCGTCGCGGAGCGCCTGTCCGCCGACAACCCGGCGGGCGTGAAGTTCGAGGTCACGGCCTTCGACAACAAGGCCTCGCCACAGGAGAGCCTCAGCGTGCTGCGCGCCGCGATCGACCAGGGCTTCCGCTACGTGGTGCAGGGCAACGGCTCTGGCGCGGCGCAGGCCATCATGGAAGGCGTGGCCAAGCACAACGCGCGCAACGCGGGCAAGGAGCTGGTCTACCTGGACTACGCCGCGGTGGACCCGGCGCTGACCAATGACAAGTGCGACTACTGGCACTTCCGCCTGGACGCCGACACCTCGATGAAGATGGAGGCGCTGACCTCCTTCCTGCGCGAGCAGCCCAAGATCAGGAAGGTCTACCTGCTCAACCAGAACTACTCGCACGGCCACCAGGTCGCGAGCTTCTTCAAGGACGCGGTCAAGCGCCGCCGCCCCGACATCGAGATCGCGGGCGAGGACCTGCACCCCATCGGCCAGGTCAAGGACTTCGCGCCCTACGTGGCCAAGATCAAGCGCGCGGGCGCCGATGCCGTCGTCACCGGCAACTGGGGTCAGGACTTGACCCTGCTGGTGCGCGCGATGAGCGACGCCGGCCTGAACATCCCCCTGTACACCTACTACGCGATGGCCGCGGGCACGCCCAAGGCGCTGGCCGCCGGCGGCGCGGCCGAGGTCTACGTGGTCGGCTACGGCCATCCGAACCTCGCGGCCCCCATCGCGCCGCTGACGGCCGAGTTCAAGAAGCGCTTCAACGACGACTACTTCACCTTCGCCACCTGGAGCGGCATCCAGCTGCTGGCACAGGCCATGGCCAAGGCGAAGTCGACCGACCCGGTCAAGGTCGCGCCGGCGATGGAGGGCCTGCGCATCAACAGCTTCGCGGGCGAGGCCACGATGCGCGCCGCCGATCACCAACTGCAGCAGACGATGTTCATCACCCGCTGGCAGAAGGCCAAGCCGGGCGAGTACAGCGTGGAGGACACGGGCTATACCTTCGCACCGGTCAAGCGGATGGAGCCCTACGTCTCCACGACGCCGACGAGCTGCGAGATGAAGCGCCCGGCCTCCGCGTCGGTGGCATCGACGGGATCGACGGCAGCGGCTGGAACGGCGGCAGCGGCCGCAACGCCCGGCTCGACCGGATCGGCACGCTGACCGGGCCGCGGGGACACGCATGGAATTCTTCGCGATCTCGCTGCTGAACGGGCTCAGCTACGGGCTGCTGCTGTTCATGCTCAGCGCCGGCCTGACGCTGATCTTCAGCATGATGGGCGTGCTCAACTTCGCGCACGCCAGCTTCTACATGCTGGGTGCGTACGCCGCCTACGCGGTGTCGTCGCTGGTGGGCTTCTGGGCGGCGCTGTTCGTGGCGCCGCTCCTGGTGGCGGCATTCGGCGCGCTGTTCGAGAAACACGCGCTGCGGCGCGCGCACCGCCTGGGCCACGTGCCGGAGCTGCTCATCACCTTCGGCCTGTCCTTCATCGTGCTGGAGGTGGTGCAGCTGGTGTGGGGCACCAGCTCGGTGGACTACCGCGTGCCGGAGGCGCTGTCGGGATCGCTGTTCACGCTCTACGGCACGACCTTCCCGGTGTACCGCGGCTTCATGATGGGCGTGGCGCTGCTGATGCTGCTGGCCATCTGGCTGCTGCTGACGCGCACGCGCATCGGGCTGGTGATCCAGGCGGCGCTGACGCATCCGGAGGCGGCGCAGGCGCTGGGCCACAACGTGCCGCGCGTGTTCATGCTGGTGTTCGGCGGAGGCGCGGGACTGGCCGGCCTGGCCGGCGTCATCGGCGGCAACGCCTTCGTCACCGAGCCCGGCATGGCGGCCACCGTCGGCTCGCTGATCTTCGTGGTCGTGGTGGTGGGCGGCATGGGCTCGCTGGTGGGCGCCTTCATCGCGTCGCTGCTCATCGGCATCGTGCAGACCTTCGCCGTGGGCATCGACGCCTCGCTGCCGGGCGCGCTGCAGTCGCTGGGCATGCTCGTCACGCCGCAGACGCCGGGCTACGCGGTGCTCAAGCTCAAGGTCAGCCAGGTCGCGCCCATCCTGCCCTACCTGTTCCTGGTGCTGATCCTCGTCTTCCGGCCCAAGGGCCTGCTCGGCAAGCGGGAGGGATGAGATGAGCACGCCATCGACCCACCTTCCGTCCGCCGCCATGCCCGACTC
Organism: Mitsuaria sp. 7; assembly: GCF_001653795.1. Lineage (NCBI taxonomy): Bacteria > Pseudomonadati > Pseudomonadota > Betaproteobacteria > Burkholderiales > Sphaerotilaceae > Roseateles > Mitsuaria sp. 7. The sequence continues at coordinate 1,730,479 of NZ_CP011514.1, read as the reverse complement.
CGCGGCCAACTCCGCGGCGTCTTCAGCGTTGGCGCGCATCGACCCGCGGTCCGACCGTCGTGCCCGGCCAAGCCACCTCGGTGCCGCCGTCATCTGGGGCGGCTTTGCGCTGCTGCTGGTGGTCGCGCCGCTGGTGTTCCGCAGCGGCCTGGGCCAGACCATCCTCAGCCAGATGGGCATCGCGATCATCGTGTGCCTGTCCTACAACATGCTGCTGGGGCAGGGCGGCATGCTCAGCTTCGGCCATGCCGTGTACGCCGGCTTCGGCGCCTTCCTGGGCATGCATGCGCTCAACCTCGTGGCCGACGGGCGCCTCCCCTTGCCGGTGAGCCTGATCCCTGTGGTGGGCGGGCTGGCCGCGATGGCGCTCGCGATGGTGTTCGGCTTCGTCAGCACGAAGAAGGCCGGCACGCCCTTCGCGATGATCACGCTCGGCATCGGCGAACTGGTGTGGGCGTCCGCGTTGATGTTCCCCGAATTCTTCGGCGGGGAGGGCGGCATCTCGGGCGACCGCGTGGCGGCCGCCGCGGCGTCGGGCTACTTCAAGGACCTGGGCGCGAACCTCGGTCTCACCTACGGGCCGCAGATCCAGATGTACGGCCTGATCGCGATCTACACCTTCGTGTGCACGGCGGCCATGTACGCGTTCACGCGCACGCCGCTGGGGCGCATGAGCAACGCGGTGCGCGACAACCCGGAGCGCGTCGCGTTCATCGGCTACGACACGCGCAAGGTGCGCTACCGGGTCTTCGTGATCTCGGCCTTCTTCGCGGGCGTCGCGGGCGGCCTCACCGCGCTGAACACGGAGATCGTCACGGCGGAGGTCGTCGGCGCGTCGCGCTCCGGCGCCTACCTGCTGTTCACCTTCATCGGCGGTACCGGCGTCTTCTTCGGCCCCATCCTCGGCGGCATCCTGATGGTGCTGGCCTTCGCGCTGCTGTCGGAGTTCACGCGGGCGTGGCTGCTGTACCTCGGCATCGCCTTCGTGCTGATGGTGATGTGGGCGCCGGGGGGGCTGGCCAGCCTGGTGATGGCCAACGTGCGCGTCGCCGCCGCGGGCCGGCTCAGGACGCTGATCCCGGACTACCTCGTGCTCGCCGCGACCTTGCTGCTGATGCTGCTCGGCGCCGCGACGCTGATCGAGATGGTCTACCACCTGCAGCTCAACACGGCGCTCGGATCGACGCTGAGCTTCGTCGGCATTCCGCTCGACGCGAAACATCCAGGGTACTGGACCGGCGCGACCGTGGTGCTGCTGACCGGACTCGTCCTCTTCACGCTGGCGCAGCGCCGCTTCGCGCGGCGGTGGGCGGAGATCCAGGAGCTCATCGGATGAACTACGCACTCGAACTGAAGGACCTGCGCAAGAGTTTCGGCCGCACGGAAATCATCCGCGGCTGCAACCTGCAGGTGAAGCCGGGCGAGCGGGTCGCCGTCATCGGCCCCAACGGCGCGGGCAAGTCCACGCTGTTCAACCTGATCAGCGGCCGCTTCGCGCCCAGCAGCGGCGAGGTGCTGCTGCACGGCGAGCGCATCGACGGCCGCGAGCCCTTCGAGATCAACCGGCGCGGGCTGTCGCGCAGCTTCCAGATCACCAACATCTTCCCGACGCTGTCGGTCTTCGAGAACCTGCGCTGCGCCGTGTTGTGGAGCCTGGGCTACCGCTACACCTTCCTGCGTTTCCTCTCGGGACTGGGCGACGCGAACGAGCGCGTCGAGCAGTTGCTCGAACGCCTGCGCCTCGTCGACCGGCGTGACGTGCCGGCGATGGACCTGACCTACGCCGAGCAGCGCGCGCTGGAGGTCGGCGTCACGATCGCCGGCGGCGCCAGCGTGATCCTGCTGGACGAGCCGACCGCCGGCATGAGCCGCGCCGAGACCCGGCACTTCATCGCGCTGGTCAAGGACGTGATGCAGGGCCGCACGCTGCTGACGGTGGAGCACGACATGGGCGTGGTGTTCGGCCTGGCCGACCGCATCGCGGTGGTCGTGTACGGCGAGGTCATCGCCTTCGACACGCCGGAGAACGTGCGCGCCGATCCGCGGGTGCAGGAGGCCTACCTCGGCTCCGCGGTGGCGGACGCGCAGGGAGGAGGACACTGATGACCACGGACATCGCCGTCGACACGGCGCTCGACATCGACGACCTGCACGCGTACTACGGCAAGAGCCACGTGCTGCACGGCGTGCGCTTCAGCGTGGCGCCGGGCGAGATCGTCGCCCTGCTGGGTCGCAACGGCTCGGGCCGTTCCACGACGGCCAAGGCCATCATGGGCATGGTGGACGCGCGCGGCGGACTGTGCTGGCAAGGCCGGTCCCTGGTCGGCCTCGCGCCGCACGAGATCGCGCATCTCGGCATCGCCTACGTGCCGGAGAGCCGCGACATCTTTCCGCGACTCACGGTGCATCAGAACCTGATGCTCGGCCAGAAGAGCGCGACCAGACCCGGCCGCTGGACCTTCGACGACATGTACGGGATGTTCCCGCGCCTGAAGGAGCGCCAGCACGTCGAGGCCGGCGTGCTCTCCGGCGGCGAGCAGCAGATGCTGACGCTGTGCCGCGCGCTGATGGGCGATCCCGCGCTGATCATCATCGACGAGCCCACCGAGGGCCTGGCGCCCAAGATCGTCGAACTGGTCGGGCAGTACCTGCGGACCTTGAAGTCGCGCGGCATCGCGGTACTGCTGATCGAGCAAAAGCTGACCATCGCGCTGGACATCTCCGACCGCGTGCTCGTGATGGGCCACGGCAGCATCGTCTTCGAAGGAACGCCGCAGCGCCTGCTGGGCGACACGGCGGTGCGCAAGGAATGGCTGGAAGTCTGAACCCCATGAACTCAAGAACCCTCATCGCGGCGCGTCCCTGGCTCGCCCACTATCCGCCCGGCGCAGAGGCCGAGATCGATCCCACCGCGCACGAGAACGTGTCCGCGATGCTGGGCACGCTGACCGAGCCTTACGCGCGGCAGGTGGCGATCTCGAGCGGCGACGACCACCTGAGCTTCGCGGAACTCCATGCCCGCGCGGCCGCCTGGGCCGCCTGGCTGGGCGCGGTCGCCGGCGTCATGCCGGGCGATCGCGTCGCGGTGATGCTGGGCAACGTGTCGGCCTTCCCGGTCGTGCTGCTGGGCTGCCTGAAGGCAGGCGCGGTGCAGGTCAGCGTCAATCCGCAATACACGGTGCGGGAGCTGCGGCATCAACTGAAGGACGCCGGTGCGCGGGTGCTGGTCGTGTCCGCGCAGGCGCTGCCGGTGGCGGTGAACGCGCTGGACGCCGCGGCGGTGACGCGCATTGTCGTGGTGGGCAGTACACCGACTACGGTCGGGCGCACGAAGCTGGCGGCCGTGTCGTTCGACGATGCGCTGGCGCTGGGCGCGGTGGCGGGCAACTGGCGGCCCCCGACCCTGGGTCGCGACGACCTGGCGCTGCTGCAATACACGGGCGGCACGACGGGCATCTCCAAGGGCGCGGAGCTGACGCACGGCAACCTCATCGCCAACCTGCTGCAGATGCGCGCGATGCTGGGCGGCGCGATCACGCCGGGCGCCGAGACCATCCTGACGGCATTGCCGCTGTATCACATCTTCGCGCTGACGGTGAACCTGCTGACCTTCGCGAGCCTGGGCGCGCGCAACGTGCTGGTGGCCAATCCGCGCGATGCGGACGCGCTCTCGCGGGGGTTCACGCACGAGGCCGTCACGGTGGTCACCGGCGTCAACACCTTGTTCAGCACCCTGCTGGCGCTGCCGCAGGTGAGCGACGAACACCTGCGGCGGGTGAAGCTGGCCATCGGCGGCGGCGCCGCGGTGCAACGCGCGACGTCCGAGCGCTGGTACGCGCGCAGCGGCCGGCACATCCTGGAGGGCTACGGCCTGAGCGAGACCGCGCCGGTGCTGACGGTCAACTCCTTCGCGCAGCTGCGGTTCAGCGGCACGGTGGGGCTGCCGGTGCCGTCCACGGACCTGCGCATCGCCGATGCCGCGGGGCGACCGCTGCCCTTTGGCGAACAGGGCGAGATCTGCGTGAAGGGTCCGCAGGTGATGCGCGGCTACTGGCGCCAGCCGCAGGCCAACGAAGGGGCGTTCACACAGGACGGCTACTTCCGCACCGGCGACATCGGCATCCTGGACGAGCAAGGCCTGCTGCGCATCTGCGACCGGCAGAAGGACATGGTGCTGGTGTCGGGCTTCAACGTGTACCCCAATGAGGTCGAGGGCGTGATCGCCGCGATGCCCGGCGTGGCCGGCTGCGCGGTGACGGGCGTGCCCGACGAGAAGACCGGCGAGGCGGTGCGGGCCTTCGTCGTGCGGCGTGATCCGGCGCTGAGCGAGGACGAGGTGCTCACGTTCTGCCGCGGGCAGCTGGCGGCCTACAAAGTACCGCGGCGGGTGGTGTTCATGGCGAGCCTGCCCACCTCGTCGGTGGGCAAGGTGCTGCGGCGCGAGTTGCGCGAGCCGCCGCCATCGGCAGATCCCTCGCCGCGTCGCCAGGCGGGATCGGCGGCGCTGCAGGGCCGCGTGGCCATCGTCACCGGCGCGGGCGCGGGCCTGGGCCGGGCGCACGCGAAGTACCTCGCGGGGCAGGGCGCGCGCGTGGTGCTGGTGGACCTGGGCGAGAGCGCCGCGGCGGTCGCCGAGGAGATCGTCCGCGCCGGCGGCGAGGCCGTGGCGCACCAGGCCTCGGTGACGGACGAGGCGCAGATCCAGGCGGTCGTCGAGGACACGCGGCGGCGCTGGGGCAGGGTGGACATCCTCGTCAACAACGCCGGCTTCCTGCGCGACAAGAGCTTCGCGAAGATGAGCCTCGACGAGTTCCGCCTGGTGCTGGACGTGCACCTCATGGGATCGGTGATCTGCAGCAAGGCCGTCTGGGAAATGATGCGTCGGCAGAACTACGGCCGCATCGTGATGATGAGCTCCTCCTCGGGCTTGTACGGCAACTTCGGCCAGGCGAATTACGGCGCGGCCAAGATGGCGGTGGTCGGGCTGATGCAGACGCTGGCGCTGGAAGGCGCCAAGTACGACATCCGCGTCAACTGCCTGGCGCCGACGGCGGCCACCGGCATGACCGACAGCCTGCTGACGCCCGAGGCCAAGCGCGCGCTCGTGCCCGAGGCGGTGAGCCCCGCGCTGCTGGCGCTGGTCGGCGAGGACGCGCCGACGCGCGCCATCCTGTGCGCCGGCGCCGGCCATTACGCGCGTGCCTACGTGTCGCTGACGGCAGGGCGCCACATCGGCGTCGGACCCGACGCGGGCGAGCGGGTGCTGTCGCACTGGGACGCCATCAGCGAGCGCGCGGGTGATTGCATTCCCGCCGCCGGCAGCGTCCAGGTCGACCAGCAGCTCGCCGCCGCGTCGAGTGCAGGGCCGCAGCGCATCGACGGCGTTCCCCCCGCGTAGGGTCGCGGCCGTCGGCCGCTGCTCGCGCGCTTGGTTCCAACGACGACAACCAGGAGACAACGATGCTTCGTTCCCGATGGAAGGCTCAGATGGTGGTGGCGCTCAGCGCGGTGCTGCTTGCCGCGTGCGGTGGTGGCGGTTCCGACAGTGGTCCTGCGGACGCGGCGCGCATCGCGAGCACGTCCTCGCAGACGGCGAGCGAGGGCGCAGACGCGATTGCGGATTCAGATGCGGATCGGCGGGACGCGCGCTTGCGGCGCGTGACAGCACAAGGGACGGTGCTCGGCTCGACGGAAGCACGGACCGGGACATTCCGGTGGCTCGGGCTGCCGTATGCGAAGGCCCCGACGGGCGCGTTGCGATGGATGCCGCCGGTCGATCCGGACGCGTGGCGCGGCACGCGCGACGCGAGCGCCTTCGGCCCCTCGTGCGCGCAGACGGGGCGCTTCTTCAGCCCGGCACCGGACAACGCGCCGTTCGGCCTCGCGGTGCGCGACGGCTTCGGCAAGCTCGTGGGTTCCGAGGACTGCCTGACGCTCAACATCTGGCGCCCGGTCGGCGAGACCGGCGCGCTGCCGGTGATCGTCTTCATCCACGGCGGCAGCAACATCAGCGGCTACTCGTCCGACCCGATCTACCTGGGCGGCGCGCTCGCGGCCAAGGCCAAGGCGGTGGTCGTGACGATCAACTACCGGCTCGGCATGTTCGGCTGGCTGGACATGGCGCAGCTCAAGACCGGCGAGGCGAGGGCGGACTCGGGCAACTTCGCGACGCTGGACCACATCCAGGCGCTGAAGTACATCCGCGCCAACGCCGCGGCTTTCGGCGGCGATCCGGGCAGCGTCACGTTGATGGGGGAATCGGCGGGCTCGGTGAACATCTGGGCGCTGCTCGTGTCGCCGCTGGCGAAGGGGCTGTTCCACAAGGCTGTGGCCATGAGCGGCGGCGTGCAGACCGCCGATGGACTGACGCCGAAGTTGTACGCGAGCGCCCTGCTGCGTGCGCTGGTGATCGCCGATGGCAAGGCCTTCAACGACTTCACGGCGGAGCTCTATCTGCTGAGCCAGACGCGGCAACAGGTGGCGGCGTTCCTGCGGTCCCGGACGACGCAGCAGCTGATCCAGGCGGAACAGGCGGCGGGCCTGTCCGGCAAGTCGCCGGCGGTCTTCACCGACGGCACGGTGCTGCCGCAGAACCCGATCGGCGCGATCCTGCTGGGCCAGTACAACCGTGTGCCTATGCTGGCTGGGAACACGCGGGACGAAGGCAAGCTCTTCGGGCCGTTCAAGCCGAACGAGTACGACCGGTTCACGATGCAGTACGGCTTCGATCCGGATGCGCCGCCGACCTTGAGCGAAGGTGATCTGCTCAGCCCGCTGTTCCTGCCGGTCGACAAGCCGATCACGGGCTGGAACACGATCTCGTCGCTGGCGACCGTGGCGGTGTTCGGCAAAGGGATCATCGAGTCGATGAGCGCCTTGTCCTTCCAGCAGCCGGCGCAGACCTGGTACTACCGGTTCGACTGGGACCAGGAGCCGGCGCCGTTCAACACGGTCTACGGCGCGGCGCATGCGATGGACCTGCCGTTCGCGTTCGGGAACTTCGGTCGGAGCGCGCTGTCGTTCGCGTTCAGCAAGGCGAATGAGCCGGGGCGGCTCGCGCTGTCGGACGCGATGATGAAGTCGATCGGGGCGTTCGCAGCGACGGGGGATCCGAACAACGCCAGCCTGGGGACGGCTTGGCCGAACTGGCCGGCAAGGATGGTGTTTGATGCGTCGGAGGTGGGGGGAAGCACTAAGGTCGAGCGATAGGAGGTCTCGCCAGGGCGACGCGTGTGGGCTCGGATCGACACGAGGGAACTCGGCGGCAGAGATACGCCTGTTCTTGCGGTCAGTAGAAGATGCCTTGCCCGATGGTGACCTCCCGCTATTCCCCTCAGCCCTGAATGACAAACTGAGACGACGCCCACGCCCAGTTCTCGCGGTGATCGGCATACATGTCCATCCAGCTTTTCTGCAATGCCTCCTCGATAGAGCAGGAGTCCAACAATCGGCGGTAGAAATGGCCCGAGTGCTCCCAGGCCACATTCTCTGTTACTGGCCAGGGATAGCCAGAGAGCGCCGGCACGTTGCGAGCGCAAAGCTGGACCACGAAATCCCGGTGCGAGCTGGAGCAACCGCTGAGGAAGACGAAGCGCACGCCCTTCAGCCAAGCAGCGATTTTGTTCATGCCCACGGGTTGCGGCGTGGGCATGACATCCGTTCTTGGCGCCTTCCTCGGAACGAAAACATAGCCAGTGCCGTCTTCCTCCGTGCCTTCGTAATGGGAATGGCCCGTGAAATGCACGATGTCCCAAGGACCGGACTTTGTTAGTAAGTCTTCCAGGACGTCTTCGAAATTTCCAGCCTTTTCCGAAACGGCGGCTCGGCCCCCCTGAGGGTTGTTGCCATCTGTGGTTGATGTCACCACCTTTCCGCCCTCTAGGGATATGGCGACGACACGTCTGACTCGATGCGGGATGAACCTCTCTATCGATTTAATGATGTCCTCGATCTCATGATCGGCATGGACCAAGGGATCCAACTTGCGATGCAGACGTTCCGTGCTTCCCGCAATCGGGTTTGACATGTCCACTTCTCCGCCGCACTTCGCGTTGATGAGCAGGCAGTTCAGCGGCTCATGCGGTACGTTCATTTCCGCAAACAGCTTCCTCCCGCTGGAGCTGAACTCCGGCAGCCGCCGCCACAGTGGCGAAGACTCCATCCAATACTGACTGCTGCCACGCCCCGGGAATTGCAACGCCTCAAAGGGGAGCCGATAGAAGGTCTTGTCCACGGAGAAGCACAGGCCGACTCGGATGCCAGGGGTGGCCATGGTGACGCCCTTCATAGTGGTGAACTCTTCCAATACCTCGGCATGCTCACGGAAAAGCGCACGCGTCAATTCCTCGCCGACGCTGCGATAGGCATCGATCCATTCCCTGAGTTCGGGCGTTCGGCCATCATGGCTTCGGGGCATACGCGCCAGCAGTGCTTGCAGTCGCGCCGGATCCACGCTGAAGCGGACGTTGCTGCTCAGATCGACGGCCGTCTTTTCTGATCGCACCTGGTATCCGCACTTGCCGTTGGCACCCACCTGGACATCGATGTAGTAGCACGGTGGGCGTTGGGTTAGCGGCGCCGCTTTACCGTCCACTTCGTTGAGGAGGCACCGCAGAGCGTACTGATAGTCTCGCTGCAGGTCTCCACCCAAGTGAATCAGCGAGCAGACCGGCATCGTCAGCGCTGAATTCCGCAGTGCGTTGTCTGCGGCCGCTGCCACGATCAGTACCGGCACGGGCTTGCCACCGGTCCAGCGTGCACGCATCTCCATGGCCAAGGTCAAGCCTGTATTGAGACCGTCGTGAGGGCCACCACCCGGCAGATCGCTCTCAACCACGAGCAAGTCTGGCGGATCGCCCGACGCCAGCGCGACCCGGGCGCTGTGAAGGTCGTGGCAGATGCGCGCCGGATGGAAGTTTGCCGGCACCATGCCAAGCGCCCAGGCGTCGAGCTCTTCCGTCATGTAGTCATTGCGATGAACGATGAGCAGGCTCATGGCAACCCCCCGGAAAGCGACCGTGGAAATGAGAAGGAGAAGGTCGCGCGATCGCCATCGCGCCGTTCCTGGAATTGGCCGCCATTGCGGGAGACGATCTCCGCCAAGGTCTGGCTCCCCAGAGCAAGTTCGGCCACAGCCTGACCACCGCGGCAATTAGCCTCAAAGTCCGATGTCTGCAACGCATCCGCAGTGCCGCCAATGTCCAGATGGACCTGATCGCCGTCCTGCCAAGTACGCAACTCAATACGACGTGCGTTAGCCGCCAGTCTCAACAGGTAAGCCACCACGGTCAGCACGCAATATCGAAGTTCAAAAGCGTCCGCACGCACCCAGCCCTGCGGCGCCGCACTGACTTGGTCAACCGCCTGGCGTTCCCGCTCGGGCAGGTCGTCCAGCGACTGAGTGATGACATCGTCCAGCGGGAGAAGCGTGGGAAAGTGCGGTCCCGTTCGCCCGCCTCGTTCGATCAACAGCATGCGGTCCAGCGTGAGTTCGGCCTTTTGGAGCTGTTGGATAACCTTTTCCGGGAGATCTACGCTCAACGGTACAGACTGCTGGGCGAAACGACGCAACCAGGCGATGGCAAGCGACATTGGTGTCTTGACCTGCCCGCTGATCTCGCGGAAGAGGTCGCGTGCCAGCTCTAATTCGTCAGCGCGCACGAAACTCGAAAGGTCGCTGGCGATGAACACGCGCCCGGGGCTGTCTTCCGGCAGCATAGCCACGGACAGCAGCACCTGGACGGTCTCTGGGTTGCCATCGGTGCCGGGGCGTTGCATGAGCGCGCCATGATTGACGAAGGTGTCGCCTTCCAACACGACGGCGGCCCGCTTCGGGTCGTGGAAGTAGATACCAATAGGGCTACCTATCAACTCGGCCTTGCGCTTGCGCAGCAGTTCCGCTGCCGCCTCGTTAGCATCCACAATGACGTTGCCCGGATTCACCAGCAGGATGGCGTCCTTGGCATTGTCGACCACTGCCTTTCGGTAGTTGTAGTCCTGCGTGCGGCGGAGCAGGGCCTCCAGCGAGGTGGCGACCTTCTCCAGGCTGCTCTGGTCCTCCGGACAGAAGGCCTGCATCTTCTCGTCTTCCACATTGAGCAGCCAATGCGCATCCTTGCCGATCGGCACGCATAGCTCTGAGCGGGTGACCGTCTTGCGATGCGCGACAAAGAGACTCTTGTACTTCGGATCTGACGCTACATCGCTGATGAGCGCGGCTGTGCGGTCACGATAGACGCTGCCGATAACGCCACACGCGATGTCGAGTTCGAACAGCTCTGACATGAGCGCTGGCGTCCTGGCCGTCTGGGCGATCATGTGGATCTTTCCTTGGGACTCCTCGACCCGGTGGATGGAGACATAGTCCCAGCCGTAGTGCTCGGCGATACGCTTCACCACCGTCTGGGCCACGTTCTGCACGGAGTCGTAGGCGCCCGCGATGTCGTGGATCAACTGGATCAGGAAATTCAGATCGCTTTCCGTCTCGTTGCGCTGCGCGACGCTAACCGCTTCGGTCAGCGGCAGGCGCTCCGCGATGAGGACCTCCTGTTCAGTGAAGGGAACGTGCCCTTTACGGCAAAGCACGACGCTCGCCACCTGTCCCTTATCCTGGAACACCGGCAGGCTGAGTGTTCCTGTGTAGCCTTGCTGCAGGAACTGCTGGATGGCCTCGTCCGGCGGAAGCCCTTTGAGACGCTGGTCCGCATACCACGCCGGTAGGTCATTGATCACCAGCGGAGTACGACTCTCCAGCAGATGGCGCATCGCATGGGGAATGTGCCACCAGCGGTAGCTCCGCTCCTCGGTAATGCAGTCCGGATAGATAGTGCGCAGGTGAGTGCGTGACTTGTTGAGTCTCAGTACCTGGAGAAGGTCGAACGGAACCAAAGGCCGCAGGACGTCCGAGACAGCATCGATCAGTTCCTTCGTCCTGGAAATGCTCTCCACGTGAGTGACGATCTGCTGGGTAGCTTTATCCAGGGTGAGGTCGCGCACGAACGCTAACGTGCCCTGCACTTCGCCGTCATCCGTCGTCTCTGGGAAGGCAGTGATCGAGATGGGCACACGGGAGTGATCACTCCGCTTTCTGAGATGGACTTCGTATTGATCGCCCTCGCGCAGTTCGATGCGGCGGCGCAGGCCGTCAAGCACGGCATCCAGGTCTTTGCCTTCGAAGAGGTCCAGCACTGTGATGCCATCCCAGTCCTCGATTCCTGCGATGGTCAACATGGTGGGATTTGCATAGGTCAAGCGCCCCAGCCGATCCACCCGAGCAATACCCAGCGGCACTTGGGCCAAGGCGGCCAGTGGCAGGTCCATGCGCAGGCGGGGGGCCTGCGGCGGTGACAGGTCGGCCAGCAGGTCGCCGCGCAGGCTAGGCCGTGCAGAGGCGTAACCTAGTTGAAGCGGGCTCATGTCAAACGATCCGCCGAGCTTGAATTCAGGATCCGGCATCGGTAGCTTCATGAAGAACCTCCAATTTGGCCAAAGGATCGGCGTAGACCGTGTAGGCCAACCAGCTCAGAGGGTCGCAAGGTTGATCGCCGGTGCGCTGGTTGCGCGCCTGGCGTCTGGCCTGCAGGACTGCCGCGCCGATCGGCAGCCCTTGCTGGAGTTCTTTGTACAAGGCTGTGGCGAAGGCATGTGCCGCCTCGTCATACACCGACCAATAGGTGCCGATGAACACCGCCGCACCATGGCGTTCGCGGTTGGGGCGGATGAACCGGTGAGCCCAACCGCCGACGCCGGTGAGACCGCTGCCGCCGAGCGCGCTCTGGCACGCATTGAAGAAGATAAAAGGCCGCGGAATCAGCGCGTTCTCCACCGTGCCGGCGAACAGGCTTGCGGTCATGGTCTCGTTGCCTTCCAGCCGGAGGGTCGCGCGGTCGCCCTGCTGCTGCGCCCCGGCGTTGGCGTGCCCGCAGAAGTGCCACGCGTCAAAGGTGCCGGCCTCCAGCGCACGCGTCAATGGCAGGTATCGCGGGGTGACCTCGGTCACCGTCCGGCCGTTGACCGCTAGCGCCAGGTAAAAGTCGCGCTCCCGCCGGGAGGTGGCAAGGCGGCTGTCTCCGGGCACTACAAGCGCACAGCGGGAGAGACGAAAGGTGGAGGGGGCCGGACCGCCGTGAAGCCAGCGTGTCATGGCAAAGGCCTCGGCCAGGAAAGGCCCTTCTACGATATGACCGCTGGCATCTTTCTTGACTAGGCGGCAGGCTTCCCAGGGAATCCAGCCGTCGTCCGAGCAGATCTGGAGCGTGAGTGTTCCTGCACCCTGATGCTTCCAGAGCAGCGACTGCAACGACTCGGGAATCAGTTGGTTGAAGAGGTCCGCGCCCCATACCTCCAATTTGCGCAAGGCGTCCTGCGCCGCCGCCGGCGTGCCGATGGAAAGTCCTTCGATGGCGCCAACGAAATCGCGCATGCGCATGGGAAGGTCGTTGAGGGTCGATGGCGGGTAGTCCTCGGCCATGCCGTCGGCGCCGCGCAATTGGAAGCGCAGCCCCCTCGGGGACTCCATCACGAGCAGACGCAGATCGGGTTGTGGGCCGGCTGATGACGAGGGCAGTGAGATGATTTCCCGAATCTGGAGTTGCTGCGGTGCTTCGTGGGGCAGCACCACGTTGACTCCAACAAGGATTCGGGCCACGGAGACGCCGTCGCGGAAGGCAAACACCCTGATCCTGGCCGGGCCAACGTTTATGGCCTTGAACTCAAAACGCACGGCTCGGAAAGTCTCCGTAGCCGGCACGACGAGCATTTCGGAATTGCCGTTCACTGGCTGTAGCTGGGGATCGCCTTGGACGCTGATCTCCAGAGGCTGATCCGGGCGCAAGTCGATATCGCCGAGGAAGGACTCGGCGCACTCGACGCGGTCAAGCGTGACCACTAGGGTGGTCGTATCGCCGACGCGGACCTCCACAGGAATGGCTGCATCCAGGCGGTAAGGGGCCGCGGCGGATTCATCGTCCGATGATGCCATTCTCCCTACTGCATCCGCCTTGTAGAGATCTGGCTGCGGTAGCCAGCCGCCCCTCGTGCTCGGACGGCGTGGGACGCTCACCCCGACGGGAACTCTGTCTTCGTCCACGACGACTGCGCCAACGTCTCCGGCGGCCTCGTAGCTCTGGAGATCGTGCACGGGTGCCAGGGGAGGCGGAGCGAAGCCTAGGCGCATCGCCAGTGGACGGTCCCTATGTCGCCTGTCAGCGTCGAGGAACGCGCGAAGGTGCTGCCGGCGCAGAACGGTCTGCTGATAGTCGCCTTGCTTCCACCAACGCAGCAAGAACCAAGCGGCCGAAGGATGGGCGTCCATCAGCGCCAGCGCGTCTGCGTGGGTCAACCCGTCGTTCTCGGCCAGCTCAACGACAAAGAAGTTGCGTTCCAAGGTCAGTAGAGACTCTGACCGCGAGGACGTCATCAGCCTCGTCAGATCAGGCAACATGACGCATGCCCTCCACGTAACGCGGATCCAGAAGCGCCGCGTCGGGGGATCTGGACTGCCTATCGACATTTCTTCGAAAGGCAGCCATCAGGTCTGGAAGCGCGTTGAATAGCTGCGACAGGTGTTCCCGCTTGAGACCGGAGAGCCAGGAAATGCGGCCATACCAGGCAACGCTTCCCCAGAGACGCTCCAAATCTTCATCAGCCATGCGAGCAGAAAACTTTTCGATCAGAGTTGGTTCTTGCGGGGCCGGCCAGGGCACGCGGGAGGTAGCGCGGTAGCGGCCGTCCGGCAACTGATGATGGCGCCATGCCAGCAGCAGCTCCTCCACGGAATCAGCCACTGCTTCAACGGCTTGTTGTACGGCAGGATCTCGCTCTGATCGGTTGAGAAAGAGTTGCCCGTCGCAGAAGGTTTCCCACCGCACGTCTGTGGCATTCACGACCGGCAGGCCCAGACCATGGCGATGGGGAACGCCCTGGTCGGAAGAATGTGGTTCGGCTTCGCCGTGCAGAGACAGAAGATCTGCATGCCCATCCTGATCGTGCAACACCTTAGACAGAGCACCTGCCACGCGCGCGTCCAGTCCTAGGCCGTCGGCCCACTCGCAGATCTCGAGGCGTGGCACGCGGATGTGGCCAGCTGCAAAACCGTCGGTCAGGAAGTGGTCGGCAAAGGCATTGGTGTAGAGCGCCTGACGCAGGCGCACGTCGTCCGGCCCTTTGGCCTGAAGAGCCAGTTCCAATGCCGCTCGATGATGGCGCACGTAGGCCAACTGGTTGTGCCACCCAAAATGGTCGACGTTGCGAAGGGCCAACTCGACATAAGACTTGGCATTCCAGGCCAGACGGATGTTGGCGTCCGGGTACGGTGCGGCCTCTGGATCGGTGCGTGCCAGCCGCTGGTCGATCCAGCGGAGCTCTTTGGCAAAGAGACTTCGAATGTCCGACAGGTCATTGCTTTCCCACAACCAGGGTAGGGGGGAAGGCCTTTCCTCAAAGAGAGCCTCGGGAGATTCATAGAAGTCCCCGGACAGCGCCACCAGCTCTCCATACTGCATCGATTCGCGATCGTCCTTACGGCGAATGGCCTTGAACAGGTCGGGATCGATCCCTATGTTTTGGCGCGCCAGGCGGCTAACCGCAACTTCTGCACCGCAGCCGCCCAACCAGGCATGTTCTCCGCCGTTGAAGCGCTTCTTGGCCAAGCAGCTGCCTGCAGCCTGCGCATGGGCGGCGAGAAAGATGGAGAACGGATCGGCGACCGGAATCTCACCGCTCAGATCGGACGGCGTGGCAGACATGATCACCCCTGTATGGCAGGACTTTGAAGTCTGAACATTCACAGGAGGCTGCACATCCCATCGACTGATGAGAAGGAGCTGCGGTTCTAGGGAGGCGATGTCACTTCCTGGTCGATGCATCCATAAGACTGACAATGTGCATTATGTGATCATTGATGGAAGCCGGTCCAAGCCGGTGCCAGGTCTTGCCGCCGCACTCCAATGCCAGGTGGCTGACGGCGGCAGACCTGCCGCTGCCGGTCAGAAACCATCACTTCAACTTGTTTATAACCAATTGCTTGGTGACAATGGATGCGACCCGCTGCCAGTGTGCTTCTGGCAGCGGGAAACACTTCCGCGTCCTGGAGACACAAGCGACTCATGGCTTTCCGCATCCTGATGATCCGCGCCGCCTGCGCCGCAGCAGTCCTGGTGGCCAACCTGGCGCAGGCCATCGAGCCCACCGCGCAGTACCCGGGGGCTGCGCCCGGGGCCACCCGGTTCCTTGACAAGGATGAGTTGCTGGCCGGGTTCGACGACCCGGCCTGGTTCAAGCACAACATCCCGTTCCTGGACGTGCCCGACGCCCAGATTCAGCAGATCTACTACTTCCGCTGGCAGTCCTACAAGGGGCATCTGGTCTACACCGGATCGGTCTACGGCTGGCTGTCGTCGGAGTTCCTGGAGCCCGTGGACTACGGCGCGCCTTACGGCGGCATCTCTGCCGCCGCGGGTCATCACATCAACGAAGGCCGCTGGCTGCGCAACCACCAGTATGTGAAGGACATCGTCCACTACTGGCTCAACGGGCCAGGACAGTTCTCCAAGCCCATGAACGAGAGCGTCAACAAGGACACGTCGGACTGGGCGCACGAGTACAGCTTCTGGGCGGCCACTTCGGTCTGGCAGGTGGCGCTCGCCACGGGCGATCGGCAGTTCGCGATCAACGCCCTGCCCCACCTGGTCCGCCACTACCGGGGGTACGACACGCACTTCAACGCGACGCTCGGCTTGTACTGGCAGGTCCCGGTCTGGGACGCCACCGAATACACGCCGGCCTCGTATGAATCGAGCGATCCGTACCACGGAGGCGCCGGTTATCGACCCACGATCAACGCCTACCAGTACGGAGACGCACGCGCCATCGCGGCGATTGCCCGGCTGGCGGGCAACACGGCCTTGGCCGAGGAATACAACGGTCGGGCCTCCGCGTTGCAGACGGCCATGAACTCGCGTCTGTGGGACAGCCGAGCGAAGTTCTACTTCCACATGCATCGCGACGACAACCCGGCGCACAAGCTGCTGACGACACGCGAGCTGCAGGGTTTCGTGCCATGGATGTTCCACGTGCCCACGCCGGCACAGACGCCGGCGATGGCGCAGCTGCTGGCCCCCCAGGGGTTCAAGGCCCCGTTCGGACCGACCACGGCCGAGCGGCGCAGCAAGTGGTTCAACCACGAGGTCGACAAAGGCTGCTGCCGCTGGAACGGTCCGTCATGGCCCTACGAGACGGCCCAAGTCCTGACCGCCGTGGCCAATCTGCTGATCGACTACCCGAAGCAATCCACGATCACGGCGGCTGACTATGTCGAGCTGCTGCACACCTATGCCGCGACGCAGTACCGCGATGGCGAGCCGTACGTGGCCGAGGCCCACGATGCCGACGCCGACCGATGGCTCTACGACAGCCCCAACCACAGCGAGGACTACAACCATTCGACCTTCGTCGACAACGTGATCTCCGGCCTCATCGGCGTGCGCGGGCAGGCGGGCGATGCCGTGCGGATCAAGCCGCTCGCGCCCGCATCCTGGGATTACTTCCTGCTGGAGAACACGCCCTATCACGGGCACAACCTCACCGTGCTCTGGGACCGCACCGGCAAGCGGTATGGCCAGGGGGCCGGGTTCAAGGTGTATGTCGATGGCGTGCTGGCCGCCGCGCGCGGGCTGCCCACCGCCGTGACGGTCGCAGTCCCCAGGCCGCTGCTGCAGGACAACCGCGACGGCGTCGTCAACCTCGCCGCCAACACGCAGAAGTTCAGCCACGGCGCGCAGCCCTTCGCGAGCTTCACCGGTCCCAAGGACAGCCCGTGGAAGGCCACCGACGGCATCGTGTTCCGCACCGGCTTGCCGCAGAACAGCCGCTGGACGTCCAGCGGCAGCCCCCACGCGGTCGACGACGTCGGAGTGGACTTCCAGCGACCGGCGACGCTCAGCGAGGTGCGCCTCACCTTCTACGACGACCAGGCCGGCGTGCGTCTGCCCGCCAACTTCGATCTGCAGTACTGGGACGGCAAGACCTGGCTCGACATCCCCGGCCAGACTCGATCCGCGGTGACGCCGAACGCGGCCGTGTCCATCACCTTTCCCAAACTCACCGCGTCGAAGCTGCGGGTGAGCGCGCCCAACGGCAGCGGTACCGGCTGGGGACTGAGCGAACTGCAAGCCTTCGGCAAGCCGGTGTTCCAGTTCGTCAACGTGGACAGCGGGGGGCCGATGGTCGCAGCGATGTCGACGTCGCGGGCCACAGGCGCCCCAGCGGCCGAGTCGGTGTGGGAACTGGTGGATGCCGGTGCCGGGTGGTTCAAGATTCGCGGCGTCACCACCGGCGACGTCCTGAGTGCGGGCGCAAGAACCAAGAGTGGACAGAAGGTCGGGACGACCGCCGAGTTGGCCAGGGATGGGGATGCCGAGCATCTTCACTGGGCGCTGGTCGACGCCGGCGGCGGCCAGTTCAAGATCCGCAACCGCCTCAGCGGTCAGTTGCTTGGTCAGCAGTCCCACCATCTGGTCATGTCGCCCGACGCCGGCGTTCCCGATCAGCTCTGGAAACCGTACTCGGCTGCCGACTCTAGGCCCTGAGTCACCAGCTCAGAGTCGCCCGTGCTGGATCACACTTTCCGCCGTTGCCAGGATGGCCTCCCGTGCCGCCCTCGGATGCCAGCCAAGGAGGCGCGCGGCCTTCGCCGAAGACACTGCCCGGCGCTTTCCCAGATCCGGAAGCAGCGGTTTCATCGGCGTATTGATGAGCGCGAACAGATGGACCAGCCAGTCGGGCATGGTGCGTGTCGGCACCTTCGATGCGACGCCGCCCAACTCCGACTTCAACAAGGCGGCGACATCCGAAAGCCAGAGGAAGTCCGCGCCTGCGATCCAGCGCTCGCCCATTCCCTGGGCATCGGTGAGCACCAGCGCGTGCAGCGCAGCGAGATCACGCACGTCGATCATCGAGAAGCCGAGCCTGGCGACCGCCGGCATCTTGCCAGTGAGCATCTGGCTCACCAGGCTCAGGGTCGCACTGGCATTCGTTCCCAGCATCGGCCCCAACACGAAGCCGGGCAGGATGGTGGCCACCTTCGGTCCGGTCGGATGCTCGCGAACGAAATCCCACGCGGCGAGTTCCGCCAAGGTCTTGGATGCTGCATAGGTGCCCACACCTTCTCCGCGAGGGTCTGTCCAGTCCTGTTCATCGGCGGCGCGTGAGGATCCGTCTCCGGCGCTCGCCGCGGCCGCCGACGAGGTGACGACGACGCGTTCGACACCAGCTCGCGCTGCCGCTTCGAGCACGCGCTTCGTGCCCTCCACAGCGACTGCGATCGTGTCCACGCCGGGGAGCGCCATGACGGGAGAGGCGACGTGCGCGACATGCCGGACGCCGTGCATCGCCTCATCCCAACCTGCGTCGTCGAGAAGGTCGGCAGCCACGAATTCGAGCCGGTCCGTATCAGTCGCCACGCCGGCGATGTTGGCCCGCACGGCCTGTGCCTTTGTCGGGTCGCGCAGGGTGGCACGCACGTCATGACCGTCGTCGAGCAGCCGGGCGATCACCCAGCCGGCGACATAGCCCGAGCCGCCGGTCACGAGGGTCAAGGTCTTGCCATTTGCCATAATTCGTCGCACCAGTTTCCAAAGGGAACTGGATTAGAGACGCGCGTGTCGGTCGCCGCAAGGAGGCACTTCAATGAAACTGGGTGGGCGGAACATCCCCTCCGATACCTGTCGGCTGGTCGGCGACATCCTCGGCCAGATCGGCAACAAGTGGTCGATCCTGATCATGGTGCTGCTCTCGGATCAGCCGTGGACCTTCAACGCGTTGCGGCGGGAGATCGGCGTCATCACGCAGAAGATGCTGACCTCGACATTGCGAGGCCTTGAGCGCGACGGTTTTGTGAGCCGGACGATCCTTCCAGGATCCGTCGTGCGTGTGGAATACCAGTTGACGCGTCTTGGTCGTGAAGCGCTGCAGCCCATGAACGCACTGGCGACCTTCGCGCTCTCCAGGAAGGACGCCGTATTGGCGTCGCGTCGCGCGTATGACGATGCATGATCATCCGCGACGCTGCAGTCACGCCGCTCGAGTTGAGCCCGCCCGCTTGTCCGCTGTCGACAACGTTCACCGAAAGAGCCGTGCAGGTGCGTTAGAGCGGCGTCGATACCTGATGACGAGTGGCGTGGGGCGCGAGAATGAATTTCATACCGACAATCTATCAACTAGTAGGATGTGGTTTTCCGACAGCCGGGCGACAGGATGTTCAAGCCCCCGCAGGACCGAATCCATCTCTCGTGAATCCCATGAACAATGCAGCAACCGTTTCCCTCGAGCAACGCCTGGCCGCGATGGAGGACAGGCTCGCCATCTACAACCTGATCGCCTCTCACCCGCTGAGTGCCGACACCGGCCATGGCCCGTTCTTTCCGGAGGTGTACACGGAGGATGCCGTGTTCGACCGCGGCAGCGCGGCACCCGGCGCCGTCGGCCGCGAACAGTTGGTCGCCCTCGTGGAGAGCGCCGCGCACAAGCAGGCCATCGCGGGCGGTCTGGCCCACTTCGGCAACCTGCCCTACGTGGAGCTGGACGGGGACACGGCCCGGGTCACGTCCTACCTGATGCTCATCCGATTCCAAGGGGACAGCCCTGAAACGGAACTGGCCAATCACGGACTTTCCCGCGGCCATCAGGTATTCCGGGTGCTGGTGAACCGCTGGCTCGTCGTGCGTACGGCACACGGCTGGCGGATCAAGAGTCGGACCCTGCATCCGATGGATGGGAGCGAACCGGCACAAGCCCTGTTGCAGGAGGTCGTCGTACGGCCGCCGCTCAGCCCATCGGCCGCAAGGCCAGGCCAAGCTTCGCCAGAGCCCTCCGGCTCCTGAACGACGCCAGGAGGAAGTTGCATGACCGACCAGAAGCCAGGCATCGCGCTCGGCGCAAGAACCATCCCGTTCCCCAGGTCCATCAGCGAAGAGGCCCGAGGGGCTCTCGAACGCCTGGTGGGCGAAGACGGCATTCCTTTGTATGCGCGTCATGAGATGCCCGCCCCCGACGACGTCGCCTCGTGGATGAAGATGAAGGCCGCAGCGGGTGCGCAATATGCGGCCGCCATGAGCAGGCTCGCAGGCACCCTGCATTCAACGATAGAGACCCGCCAGGTCCTGGGAGCGACCCTCCATGTCGCCACGCCGCATCAGGCATTCGACCAGCGCGTGGCATTGATCGACCTGCACGGCGGTGCGCTGGTGTTTGGCGGTGGTGAAGCCTGCCAGGTCGGCGCGCGCCGCCAGGCCGACCTGCACGGTGTCGCGTGCTATGGCGTCGACTACCGCATGCCGCCCGAGCACCCTTATCCCGCGGCGCTGGACGACTGCGTCGTCGCCTACCGCCACGTGCTGGATCAGCATCTCCCTGAGCAGATCGTCATCATCGGCAGGTCAGCCGGCGGCAACCTGGCTGCCGCCTTGCTGCTTCGGTGCCGGGAGGAAGGCCTCCCGATGCCGGCCGGCCTTGTGCTGCTGTCTCCAGAGGTGGACCTGACCGAATCCGGGGACAGCTTCCAGACCCATCAGATGGTCGACGTCGTGCTTCCGCGCTCGCTCATGTCGAACAACCTGCTCTACGCCAACGGCGCGGACCTGGCCGATCCCCACCTGTCGCCGCTGTTCGGGGATCTCCGCGGCTTTCCGCCGACTTTCCTGCAGTGCGGGACCCGCGACCTGTTCCTCTCCAACACCGTGCGGATGCATCGGGCCCTGCGCCAGGCGGGCGTGGACGCCGAGCTGCACGTCTTTGAAGCGATGCCGCACGGTGGCTTCCAGGGCGGCACGGCCGAAGACCAGGAGCTGGACCGGGAGGTTCAGCGCTTCATCCGCGCGCGCGTACCTCCCGCGCTTCAACCCTGACCCCAGCCGTCTGCCGGTGCGAGCCCTGCACTCAGGGCCACCGGACCGAATGCGCGACTAGGGCGCCTTCCTGATCCGCCTGTCGCCTCGCCGAAGCGAGAACCCCGCAGCCAGGATGAAGAGCCAGGTGCAGGCATTTCCCGGACTCCAGGACTGCTCCGAACCCGCGATGTACGGGCTCGTCCACGGCATGCGGATCAAGGTCTCGGAAACACCTGGCACGAACGGCCAGAGCGGCAGAGAAAACACCCGGAGTTTTCCGCGAACCCGCTCGAGAGGCTTGTACATCTGCTGACCTATTCAATCTACTAGTTGGTTGATGGTACCTCTAAGATGGCCGCGTCATCCCATGCCAACAAAGATGCAACCCAAGCAACTCGCCCCTCTCCTCGCCAGCCTGCTGCTCGCTTCTTGCGGCGGGGGTGGCAGCGACACGACCGGCCCCCAAATGCCAGTCGGCGCTGCGCCCTCACCTGCACCTGCGCCCTCACCTGCACCTGCACCTGCACCTGCACCTGCACCTGCGCCTGCGCCTGCGCCTGCGCCTGCACCTGCACCTGCACCTGCACCTGCGCCTGCACCTGCGCCTGCGCCTGCGCCTGCACCTGCACCTGCACCTGCACCTGCGCCTGCGCCTGCGCCTGCGCCAGACCCGACCCTGCCGACGACGCCTGTTGTCCAGCACTCGGCCAACGTGCCCGCGGGCTATTCGATGGTGTGGAACGACGAGTTCAACGGGTCCGGTCTGCCGGATGCGGCCAAGTGGACCTACGACACCGAGGCCAATCGCACCGGCTGGTACAACAACGAGGAGCAGTACTACGCGGTGGCCAAGACCGATTACTCGCGCCAGCAGGACGGCAAGCTGTTCATCACCGCGCGCAAGGCCTCGCTGAGCAACGAACCGGACTGGGGCGGCCAGATCTACACCTCCGCGCGCCTGATCACGCGCGGCAAGGCCAGTTGGACCTACGGATTCTTCGAGGTGCGCGCCAAGATGCCGTGCGGCCAGGGCACCTGGCCCGCGATCTGGATGCTGGCCACCTCTGACAACTGGCCCGACAGCGGCGAGATCGACATCATGGAGCAGGTGGGGATGTATCCCGACACGGTGTCCGCGACGATCCACACCCGGTCCACGGCCGGCACCAGCGGCAACGGCGCGGAATTCAAGGTCGCGGACGCCTGCACGGCCTTCCACAACTACCAGGCGACGTGGACACCGGATCGCATCGTCTTCGCTGTCGACGGGAAGACGTATCACACCTATCTGAACAAGGGGACGGGCGCGGCGAGCTGGCCTTTCGACAAGCCGCAGTACCTGCTGCTGAACCTGGCCATCGGCGGCGAGATGGCCGGCTGGGTCGACCCCGCCGTCCTTCCGCGCAGCTTCGAGGTCGACTACGTGCGCGTCTATCAGAAGCGGTGATCGTGCGCGCCGGCACTCCGGCGCGCCCGTCCGGCGGCGATCAGCGCTTGCCCTGCGCCGCCTTGACGATGAGGTCTGCGACCGCCTGCGGCTGCGACAGCATCGGGACGTGGCCGCAATCGACCTCGATCGTCGCGGCGCCCATGCGCCGCGCCACGAAGCGCTGCACGTCGGGGTTGAGGGTCTGGTCTTGCTTCGGCACGATGAACCAGCTCGGCTTCACGCGCCATGCGGCAACCGTCGTGGTCGAGTTGGTCGCGGCTCGACCAATCGGTTGCTGAACGGCGTAGTAGCTCAGCGCCTCGGTTTCCGGCAGGTCGCCCACGAAGTACTTCACAAAGGACTCCTGGGACAGTGCGCCCCAGTCACCGTTCCACTTCAGGCCGGCGGACGCGGGCTTCGCCGGGAACTTGCGCGCCAGCGCCGCCCAGTCCTCGCCGGCATCCGGCGCGCGTGCCGAGACGAAGACCAGGCCGCTGACCTTGGCGTCCATGCCGGCCTCGCTGATCACCATGCCGCCCCAGGAATGACCGACCAGCAGGGCCGGGCCATCCTGCTGCGCCAGCGCCCGCTTCACGGCATCGACGTCGTCCTGCAGGCTGGTCAGCGGGTTCTGCACCGAGGTCACGTGCAGGCCCTGGGCCTGCAGCAGCGGGATCACCTTGCCCCAGCTGGAGCCGTCGGCATAGAAGCCGTGCACCAGCACGACGTTGTGGACGGCGACCGGGGCCGACTTGGCCGATTCGGAGACGGTCTGGTCGGCGCCGGCGGATTGGGCGTGCGAGAGCACCGGCGCAACGGCGACGATCAGACCTGCGACGCGCACAAGCGTCCTCCTGATCAGACGACCGGAACGGGAAGCTGGTTGCTGGCGAATGGTCATTGCAATTTCCTTTGAGTCGTTGGTCGGGTTCTGCAGCGCGTTTCGTCGTCTGCTGGGAATGCACTGTAGGAATCGATCCCCCACGCCAAAGCCACATTCGCATTACAAGTTTGAAATCTTGCGGAAGGTGCAGCAGCGGCGCGCAGAACGCATGCCTTCTTTCTAGAATGCCCTCGATGCAAGTCTTGCGGACATCGGTCAGACGCTGGGCATGGCTCGTGAGTTTCACGATCATGTTCGCGGCGCTCATGCCGTCGCTGTCGCATGCCATGGTGGCCCGCAAGGGCGTCACCTATGCGGAGATCTGCAGCGCCACCGGCTCCAGGTTCGTGGTCATCGATGCGGCCGACGCGTCCGATCCCACCGATGGCGCACCGGGGTTCAAGACGTCCTCGATGGACTGCCCGTATTGCGCCATCCACCACGGCACGCCGGCACTGCCTCCGGCCGCCTTGCAGTGGGCGCCGCCTGACGCGTTGACCTTCGAGCGGCCCCGTCTCTTCTTCGTCGCGCCGCGGACGCTTTTCGTCTGGGCGCCATCGCTCGCTCGCGGCCCCCCTCACGCCGCCTGATCGTCGCGAAGCAAGGCCCGGCCCGCGGTCTGTGAAGACGCGGCGCCTGGCGCCCTGCACCACTTCGGCGACGCCTACGTCCTTCGATGGTTCCGATGCGAGGCAGTGGACGACCACTGCCTCGCGCGTGCCCCTGTCTCTTCGAAGCTTCGACTGAGCCCGGCTTTCGGCTCGTGTCGATCTCGTCTTCCATTCGGCGATTCATTCCATGACATCTCATCTCCTCTGGAGCGCCCTGCTCTGGCCTTTGCTGGTTCATTCGCTCCCTCTGCACGCTCAGCAGGATTCAGCGCACGACCACTCGGACGCCGTCCCCACGGCATTGCCCGAAGTGAGGATCTCCAGCCCACGCTCCGCGACCTCAGCCAGCGGCCTGGCACTCGGCAACAACACCACCGCGTTGGAGACGCCGTTTTCCGTCAGCCGTATCGGCGCCGAACTGCTGCGCGATCAGGTCGTGACTTCGCTGCAAGAGGCCCTGCGCAACGTGCCTGGCGCACAGGCGGACTCCGGCTTCAACGGCTCACACACCCAGTTCTTCATCCTGCGAGGCGCCGTCGCCGACAGCGGCACCGGCTCGAATCGCATCCTGCGCGATGGCGTCCGGCTGTCCAACTACCCCTACACGCCAGCGTTCGTGGAGAGCGTCGACGTGCTTCGTGGCCCAGGCGCCGCCGTCGGGGTTCGCAGCGAGCCGGGTGGGACGGTGAACATCCGCACCCTCCAGCCGGAGTTCAGCAATTTCGGTTCGCTGTTGTTGAGCGGTGGGAGCGATCGACAACAGGAGGTGTCGTTCGACATGAACCGGCTGCTTTCTGCTGACAGGCAACTCGCGGCACGCGTCACCGTGACGCGCTCGAATGCCAGTGAATGGCGACATGTGCCCGACCGCCTGGACGGGATCAAGCTCGGCATCGCCAAGCACGACGGCGAGCGCTACCACCTTCGCGCCGGCATCGAAGCGACGGACCAGGTCTACCGGCCCGACTACGGACTCCCCGCCCTGAATGGGCGACCCGTGGCGGTCCCACCGGACCGGCAACTGAGCGAGCCGTTCGGAGACTCCTCCACGCGCAACCGCATCATCGATCTGCACGGTGACGTCGCATGGACACCCACCACGCGCCTGGCCCTTGATGTCACCCACCTCGAGGCGGAGTCCACGTCGATCAGGCATGTCCTCGCCGGCGCACCGTTGCCGAGTCGACCCGCCGGCACCTGGGGACGGGTGACGAGCTGGGAGCCCGGGACCACGCGGCGCATCGACTCAGGCAGCGCATCCGTCAACAGTCGCCATGCGATCGCCGGTGTGGAGCACCAGCTGTATCTGGGACTGGATCTCTATCGCGAGATCTTGGACCAGCCGACGCTGTCGCTGCCGCAATCGACCGGCGCGCCCATCAACGTGTACGACCCGGTCTACGGGCTGGTGACCGCGCCGGGTGCTGGCGTCACGACGTCGCGAAGCCTCACCACGCAGAACCTGCGTGCGGCCGGGGTGTCGCTTCAAGACCAGATCGACCTCGGGGACTGGAGTCTCGTCGCCGGCGTGCGGCTGGACCGTCAACGCTTCCTCTACGGCGCCGCCGGTGTCCAGGCGATCAGCGAATCGCATGGGTCTCCAAAGCTCGCGGTCCTCCGCCGGTTCGGCGATCGACACACCGTCTACGCCAACGTCGCCACCGGCATTGCGCCCAATCAGGTGGCGTCCTCCACCAACCAGTCCTTGCCCAGCAGACAGTCGTCGCAGATGGAACTGGGCTGGAAGTCGCTCTGGAACGGCGGCCGGCTCAGCACCGATGTCGCCGTCTATCGGCTGGACCAATCGAACCTGATCTCTTCGGACTTGAGCACGGCAGACAACTTCGATTTCAACGTGGCGGGCAAGGCGCGATCGCAAGGCGTGGAGGCTTCGTTGACCGGCCAATGGACCGACCGGTGGCGAGTCAGCGCCAGCGCCGCCTACACCGATGCCGCCTACGGCTACAACGCGGTCTATGGGGGCAAGCGCGTCCCCAACGTCGCTCGACAGACGGCCAACCTGTGGGCCCAGTACGCGTGGAACGACGCGTGGAAGACCTCCGGCGGCCTTTCGGTTCAAGGACGGCGCTTCGCGGACGAGGCCAACACCACGGTGCTTCCCGGCTATGCCCGCGTGGATCTGGCGCAGAGCTGGGCGATGCGAATGAGCGGCAAGGATGAACTGCAGTGGCAGCTGTCAGTGCGCAATCTCTTCGACAAGCGTTACTACGCGTCGAGCCACCTGCATGTGGCACGCTGGATCACGCCCGGACAGACGCGTAGCTGGACCTTGAGCGCGCTCTACCTGTTCTGAGGCCACCGCACGCCGGCCGAGAAAGACATCACTTGTCGATCCGGAAACGCATGGCCCTGAAATCGAGCGTGAAGCCGGAGGCGTCGCGCCACAGGTCCTGCCCGAGGTTGCCGAACATGGGCTGCGCGTCATCGCCCGGCTTGGGCTGCGTGTCCACGTCCACGTTCCTGAGCACGACCGCGTGGGAGCCGACGAAGGTCCGCCACTCGGGCAGTACCGCCGTCTCACGGGCCATTTCTCCCCCCAGGCCGGCGGCATGGCTCTGCTTGCGCGGCCAGTCGGCGGCGCGGTCCTTCACCTTCATCCAGTAGGTATGGGAGAAGTCCGTGGCGTTGGCGCCTGTATCGAGGGAGAACGGCATCATCGTGCCATCGTTGCCCAGCAGGACCACGGGCGTCAGTTCATTCATGTAGAGACGGGCGCCCTCCTTGCCCGCAGGCGATGTAGCCCCGATGGAGATGGCCTTGTCGCCATGGAAACTGACCCGGCCCAAAGCCTGGAAGACGGGATACCCCAGTGCGGCGGAGATCTGGTGTGTCCCCGTCGGCAGTTGAATGAGCAGATGGTCGTCGCTGACCACCAGCACCACCACGTTGTGAAGCGTGGCGCTCCCCAGGCGGATCTCCTTCACGACGGCCACCTTGCTGTCGACCTTGATCTCGGTGCTGCTGCCGACGCCGCCGATGTCGCCCGTGACATCGAGTCCGAGACGCTTGGCGAAGCTCTCGCTGACGATCGAGTAGTTGGCGCCCGAGTCGAGCATCCAGGCCGCGCTGACGCCGTTGGCAACCGCATCCACGTCCAAGGTTCCCAAAGGATTCCGGCGGATCGGCAGGCGCGACTCGCCGGACAGGCTCACGGTCTGCGGCGGCGAGGTGCCAAGCGCGCTGGCCAATGCCAGATCGGTCTTGACGCCCGCCAGTTCCCCCGGCTTCATCTGGTCGGCGTAACGCGCCACGGCCAGGCGCAGCGTCTTCGCCTGGTCCGCATAGGCCGAGGTCTTCCGATAGTCATCCGCGAGCGCCAGCAGCGCCTTGACCGTTCGCTCCGAAGGCTCCCGTTCAAGCGCCGGCAGTGCACGCAGGAGCTCCCGCTTGGAGGTGGCGATGTCGTTGGCGCGGTTCGCGGCAATGCCTCGCACGTAGTGGCCGCCGACGGTATCCGGCAGACGGGGAAGCATGGCGCCGACCTCGTCCATGCGCCACGCGTCGAGCGCCGATTCGGCTCGTGCCACCAGGTCGCCCTGATCTGCGGTCGTTGCGGTCGTTGCGGCCATTGCGGCGGCCGCGGGCAGGCTCACGCCCGTCAGCGTTGCGATCGCGGCTCCCGCGATCACGCCGCCAAGGGTCGAACTCAGACGGGGAAGGAATGACGTGGTGATGGAATGAATGTTCATGACTACCAGATGGCAAGGGATTCGACGCGCAGCGTTGAATGGATGCGGCGCGTCGGGAATGTCAGGGCTTCGGAATGACGAAGTGGATGGTCTTGATATCGATCACCTGATGCGCCGAGTCCACGATCTCGACCTTGACCTTGTGGGCGCCCGGGGGCAATGGGCCGAAATAGATCGGATCGTTCAGCGCATGGATCCAGACCCACGGCGTGTCGTCGACGCCGACGTGCAGATGCCCGACCTTCGGCTTGAGCTGCAGCAGCTCCTCGCCGTTGATCTCGGTGTACATCGGCAGCAGCGTCATGTGATCGACGCGGAACGGCAGATAGACATAGCCGCCTTTCAGGATCTCCGGATCCGGGGCAAGCAGCGTGAGCTTCGGCACCGGTGCCTTGTCCTTGTCGGCACTGGCCGCAACGGCTTCGGGGCGGCTCGCCGAATGATTGCCGTGGTCGGCCGCCTGAGCGAGTGGCGCGCCCAGCAGCCACCCGAGGAGGACGGCATTCGAGGCATGGATGGCGTGTTGCATTTTCATTCTTGACTGCTTGAGTACGGGGTGGCGGTTGATCGATGGCTGGCAATGCCCCCTCGCGCGTTGACGAAAGGGGGCTCGACAGGGGCTCGAAAGGGGGCTGCTGCTTCAGCGGTCTTCTTCGCGCACCCGCGCCAGGAAGTGCGCCATGCCCAGATTGGCCGCATCCGCAAGTGCCCCGCCGAGGGAGTTGAAACCATGGATGCCGCCGGGATAGATCGCCAGTCGGGCCTCGTTGCCGGCGGCCTGCCACCGGCTGTGCATGAAGAGGCTGTCGTCGAGCAGCAGATCCATCGTGCCGACGGTGAACAGCGCCGGCGGCAGATCGGACAGATCGGCATACAACGGGGAGAGGGCCGGATCCTGCAGCTCGCGCGTGCCCGCGAAGGCCGAGGCGAAATGGGCCATCGCGTCGCGATTGACCAGCGGTGAATCCAGTCCCTTTCGCACGCTCGGGGTCTGCGACAGGTCGAAGCACCCGAACAGCAGGTTGGCCGCGCGGAAGGCCTGGCTGCGCCCCTCGTCGCGCAGCCGCAGCAGCGTCAACGCCGCCAGGTTCGCGCCCGCCGATTCACCGCCGATGGCGAGCCAGGACGAACCGAACAGGCGCTGCGCATGCTCGATCAGCCAGGACGCCGCCGCCACGCCATCGTCGACCGCGGCCGGGAAGACATGCTCCGGTGCGAGCCGATAGTTGACGCTGACGGACACCAGGCCGGCCTCCCGTCCGAACATCTCCAGCGGTTCATCCCAGGTGTCGTTGCTGCCGAGCATCCAGCCGCCGCCATGGAGGTGCAGATACACGCCCCGGACGACTTCCGGCACCAGGATGCGAAGCTCGACGGGTCCTGCGGGCCCGGCGATGGTCATGGTCGTCGCAGACGGCGACTTCGGCGACGCCGGGAGGCCGAGGCCCCCACGGACATAGGCGTCGCGCAGGCCCGCCAGATCCGCGGGCGCCTGCAGGGTGGCCAGGAAACCGGCCAGCTTCTCGTTCACCGCGCGGGTGTCGGCGGAGATGGCGTCGGGGCGGAAGAACTCGCTGAGCGATTGGCCGGGCGAGACGAGGTACGAGGGGTTCAAGACAGTCCTCCAATTAGCACAATGAGCGTTCTAATATATGCCCGTGCTAGAATTTTCGCAATGACTGATGTGGAAATTAAACGAGGTCGGGGGCGACCCCGTGCGTTCAATCGGGAAGCGGTGCTGGAGCACGCGATGCAGGCCTTTTGGTCGGCCGGGTACGAGGGCGCCTCGGTGCCGCTGCTGGCGGGCGCCATGGGCATCTCGGTGCAGAGCCTCTATGCGGCCTTCGGGTCCAAGGAGGCCCTCTTCCGCGAGGCGCTGGACTACTACAGCAGGACCGTCGGCGGATTCGGCGCCCGCGCGCTGGAGGCGGAGTCCGACGCCATCCGGGCGGTCATCCGTTTCCTGGACGAGGCGGCAGTCAACTTCGCGCGCACCACCGGCACGCCGGGCTGCATGATCGCGACCGCCGCCGCCGAGGTGGCCGAGCCGTCCCTGTCGGCCTACGCGCGGCAGCTGCGCACCGACAGCGTGGCGAGGATCTCTGCCCGCCTGAAGCGCGGCGTGCAGGAGGGCCAGATGTCCGCCGGCTTCGATTGCGACCACTGGGCCTGGTACATCGCCAGCGTCATGCTGGGCATGTCGGTCCAAGCCCGGGACGGTGCGACGGCCGACGTGCTGCACGCCGTCGCGCGCATCGCCGCCGCCTCGATCGAAGCGAACCGGCGGGGATGAAGCGGCGGGGATGAAGCGGCGGATGGCAGGCTCTCAGGTCGCGGCCTGCCTGCGCCGCATCTGGCGCACCAGGAGCCACACGCCGGAGATGGCGAAATACACGGCACCGACGCCTGCGTAGCCGGCGACGTTGGCGATCGACGGCGTGGTCGGCATCTGCGACTGGGCGATGAAGAAGCCACCGGCCAGCGCGGACTGGGCGCCGCTCAGGACCATGACCCACTGCGCCCCCTGCGACTTCCAGCGACGCAGCGCCGTGCCGAGTTGCAGCAGGCCGGAGGCGATGGCCCAGAGGCCGAAGATGCCGAGGACGGCATTCATTCCTGCCGTCAGCGCCAGGCACACGGCGATGGTCGTGAGGCCGCTCGCCCACACGTTGATGCGCTGCGTGCGGTTGGCCTGCAAGCCTCCGCTGGCGTTGGCGTCGACCCAGTTCGCGGCCGCGTCCCATGCCGGGTAGAGGACCAGCAGCGCAGCGGCGATGACCGCCGACCGGGTGCCGACCAGGAACGCGGCGGCGACCCAGAGCATGGAGAAGAGCGCCCGCGCAAAGTAGTAGCGCTTGAGCCATTGGTCCTGCTGGAGGACGGCGGTGTCGGTGTGCTTGGACATGATGAGGTGAGTTCCGTTGTTGATCCCGTTGTTGATCAGATGCCGGCGTACCACTCGTAGCCGCGGTCTTCCCAGTAGCCGCCCTTGCCGCCCCAGAGGTGGGTGAAGCTGGACACCACCTCGAGACGCATCAGGTACTTCGCGTGCTTGTAGCCAAGGTGCCGTTCGACCCGGAGCCGCAGCGGCGCGCCATGCGCCACGGGCAGTCGTCGATCGTTCATCGCGTAGGCCAGGATCGTCTGCGGGTGCCACGCGTCGATCAGGTCGATGCTCTCGTAGTAGCGCCCGCTGCCGTCCAATGTCTGTTCGAGTTCATCGGCGCAGTGCAGGACGACATACCGGGCGCCGGGCGACAGGCGTGCCGCATCCAGGACCCGGCTGAGCTGCACGCCCTGCCACTTGGCGATCGCGCTCCATCCCTCGACACAGTCGTGCCGCGTGATCTGCGTGCGTGACGGCAGACCCATGAGGTCTTCCAGCGACAGCGACAGCGGACGTTGCACCAGGCCGTCGACCCGCAGTCGCCAGTCCGCGAACTTGCCGCTGAGGAGCTGCGCGTACTCCTCGGAGTCGGGCATGCTCGTCCCGTTGGCGCGGAACACCGGTGAGAGGTCCGCTTCAGTGAATTCGGTCGCCAGCCTGCCCCGCTCCAGGAAGAGGCGCTGGGCGCCCTGGGTGAGGTGTTCAGTGTTTCGCACCACGGCGTCCACGCCGGGGCTCGTGACCAGGCGGTCGCACCCGGACAGCGCGAGTGCGCCCAGGCCCGTCACTGCGCCGCCGAGCAGACGGCGGCGCGATAGAAGTCGTGTCATGGCTTGCCCTTTCCGGGATCGCTGTCGATCTCGATATCGACGTTGATATCGACGTTGATGTCGACCTCACCGACGGTGTCGATGTCGATGTGGATGTCGGTGTCGGGGCCCCTGTCGATCGCATATCGGCCGGTGATCATCGAGCGCAGGTTGTTCCACAGCCCCGACGCCACGACCATGGCCACATGCACGACGACGAAGGCGACGATGGAGAACGCGCTGAAGAAATGGAGGGTCCGGGCGGTCGCCCGCCCACCCAGGGCATCGACCAGATGCGGGAGGACCGCATTGCCCCCCGGCGACATGGCGAGTCCCGTCACCACCATCGCGGGCAGCAGGCCGAAGATCACCAGCAGGTAGGTCAGCTTCTGCAAGGCGTTGTAGCGACGCGCCTCCTCGCCCTTGGGAAAGCGCAGGCGCGCGTGGTCACGCACTTCGTGCCACAGGTTGCGCCGTGTCAGCTGGTCGCGGGTGGGGAGAAGATCGCGCCGGAAGTGCCCTCTGAAGAAGCCGTAGGCCATGTAGCCCAGGCCGTTGAGCAGCAGCAGCCAGGCGAAGGTGAAGTGCCAGCGACGGCCGGCGCCGAGGTCGTGATACGACGGCAGCGTCATCCA
This sequence comes from Mitsuaria sp. 7, assembly GCF_001653795.1. Classification (NCBI taxonomy): domain Bacteria; kingdom Pseudomonadati; phylum Pseudomonadota; class Betaproteobacteria; order Burkholderiales; family Sphaerotilaceae; genus Roseateles; species Mitsuaria sp. 7. The sequence continues at coordinate 1,698,633 of NZ_CP011514.1, read as the reverse complement.
GCCCGGGAACGCGCGCTCGACGATCGCGCCGTCTTCCTTGCTGGCGCCCAGCACGCCGGTCGTGGGCACGCTCAGACTGCCGACGCGCAGGCGGCCCCGGCGCGCCTCGCCGTCCCCCGTGCTGGCGATCTCGAGCACCGCGGGGTCGTTGTCCGCGCCGAACTTGCCGAGGTACAGACGCGGGTGGGCGTTGAAGATCTGCAGCCCGCTCGCGAGCAGGAAGATCAGGTAGACGACGTTGAGCCAATGACTCAGCCGCACGAACACGGCATGTCGATGGACAAGCGTGCGGCGCGGTGGATCGAAGGGCGGCGGCGGGGTGGTCAACAGCATGGCGGGCTCCACATCGGTGGCGCGGCCGGCGCGTGGCCGGCCGCCTCACGATCACATCGGAGGAACGACGCCGTCCTTGCCGACCACCAGCTGTCCGGAGGACAGGCTGCCGTCGGCGGCCTTTTCGGCGGAGACGAACACCGACGCGCCGGCGCGCAGATCGTCCGGCGTGGCCTGGATCAGCGTCACGATCGGCGTGCCGTTCTGGATCGAGATCTTCTTTTCCTGACCGTGGTAGGTCACGGTGACCGTGCTGCCGTCCACCGACTTCACGGCGTTGGACACCGTGGCGTTGGTCATCGAGCTCTTGGGCTTGAGGTCCCAGCCGAAGCTGCCTTCGCCCATGCCCTTCATCGCGGCCGGGAAGATCAGCACTTCCAGCGCGCCGTCGCCGCCCTGCGCCTTGGGCAGGGAGGCGATGCCGACGTAGTCGCCCTGCTTGATGTCGGTGATGGCGGCCTTGGCGACGGCGTTGATGTGGAAGCCTTCCTTGAGCTTGATCTTGACGACGTCGCCTTCGCGGGCCTTCACTTCGAGGACATCGCCGTTGCGGGCGATCACGGTGCCGCGAACGCGAACGCCCGCGTCGGCCGCGGAGGCGACCGCAGGAACAGCGACGGCCAGCGCAACGAGGCCGGCGGCGAGGATCGAATGAAGACGTTGACGCATGGGAAATTCCTTCAGTTGGAATGGTGGTGTTCGACGCGTGGGGTGTTCGACGCGTTGGGCGTGAGGGCTGCGCGGCGCCTCGTGCCGAGGACAGCGCGCAGACGGCAGACCTGCGTTGGAAGCGTCAGGTGTTGCGGTCGGAGCGACTGTAGGAATTCGGCCGCCCGAGGGGGGTGACAGGTCGATGACAAAAACGTCATGCGACGCCGCCCGCGCGAATGCAGAATCCCGTCGCATGAAGATCCTGGTCATCGAGGACGATCCCAAGACCGGCGACTACCTGAAGAAGGGTCTCCGGGAGAGCGGCTACGCCGTCGACCTGTCGCGCACCGGGCGCGACGGCCTGCACATGGCGTTGAACAACGATTACGACCTCGTCGTCCTCGACGTGACCCTGCCGGGCATCGACGGATGGCAGATCATGCCGGCGCTGCGCGAGAAGGGCGACGTGCGCGTCATGTTCCTCACGGCGCGCGACCAGTTGAGCGATCGCATCCGCGGACTCGAACTGGGGGCCGACGATTACCTCGTCAAGCCCTTCTCCTTCACCGAGCTGGTGCTGCGCATCCGCACGCTGTTGAGGCGGGGCGTCTCCGGAGACGCCGACGTGTACCAGGTCGCCGATCTCAAGCTGGATGCGCTGCGGCGCAAGGTGACGCGCGAAGGCGTGGAGATCACCTTGACCAACAAGGAATACCTGCTGCTGCACCTGCTGGTGAAGCACCAGGGCGAGGCTCTCTCCCGCACGCTCATCGCCTCCGAGGTCTGGAACATGAACTTCGACAGCGACACCAACGTGGTCGACGTCGCGATCAAGCGGCTGCGGGCCAAGGTGGACCGTCCCTTCGCGACGCCGCTGATCCACACGGTGCGCAACGTCGGTTATGTTTTCGGAGACGCGCCCGGCGGCGAAGACCAGGACGAGGAAGAGACCGCGACATGAGCGGGCGCTGGCTCCCCCAATCGCTCGCGGTCCGCGTGACCCTGCTGTGCGGCCTGATCGCCTTCGCGATGACCGGCATGCTGGGCGGCTACTTCTTCCTCTTCGCGCGCAACGCCATCAACGCGCATGCGGACGATCAACTCATCGGCAGGGCCGAGCACTTCCGGACGCTGGTCGGCGACGCGCGCACGGTCCAGGACCTGCGCGATCAGTCGCTGATGTTCGCGGCGCTCCTGGGCGCGACCGCGGACGTGCTGATCCTGCGCCGCGTCGGGGAGCGCGCCTTCGTCGAGGTGAATCCCGGGCGCGTCGCGGTGCCCCCTGCCCTGCCCCTGGTGCCCACGGACCGGCGGATGACGACACAGGACGTGCTGCGCACCGCGGATCACCCGCAGATGCATTGGGTGGCGGGCTTTGCCCGATCGGGACACGACGGCGCGATGGTGGAAGTGCTGACCGGACACCCGCTCGAGAGCGAGCTGCAGATGATCGACCAGAGCCGCTTCCACATCCTGCGCAGCACGCTGATGTCCATCGTCGTGTCCGTGCTGCTGGTCTATCTGGCGTTGCGCCACGGGCTGCGTCCGCTTCGTCGCGTGGCGGCGCAGGCCGCGGAGATCCATCCGATCAACCTCTCCATCCGGTTCCCCGAACACGACGCGCCGCGGGAACTGCGCGACATGGTGACGGTGTTCAACGCCATGCTGGATCGGATCGCCCAGGGCTACGACCGTCTGTCCCAGTTCTCGGCCGACCTGGCGCATGAGATCCGCACGCCGGTCGGCGCATTGATCGGGCAGACGCAGGTGGCGCTCAACCGCGTGCGCACGCCGGCGGAGTATCAGCAGCTGCTGGAGTCGAATCTGGAGGAGCTGACCCGCCTCAGCCTCATCGTGGACAACATCCTGTTCCTCGCGCGGGCCGACCACGCCATGCTCGACATCGCGCGCGCGCCGCTGGCGATGGCCGACGAGCTGCAGGGCATCGCCGACTATTTCGAAGGACCTGCGGAAGAGGCGGGACTGCGGTTCTCGGTGCAGGCGAGCGGCACCGCGATGGCCAACGCGCCGTTGGTGCGACGCGCCCTCCACAACCTGGTGGTGAACGCGCTTCGCTACAGCCGTCCGGACACGACCGTTCGCCTGATCGGCGAGCCGCTCGCGTCCGGTGCCCTCATCGCCGTGGAGAACGACGGGGCGTTCATCCCCGCCGAGCAGCTCGAGCGGCTGTTCGATCGCTTCTACCGGGCGGACGCCACCGGGGAGCGCCCTGCTGACTCCAGCGGCCTGGGCCTGTCCATCGTGAAGGCCATCATGGACCTGCATCGCGGCGAGGCGCGCGTGACGTGCTCGACGAGCGGGACCATCCGGTTCGAGCTGCGTTTTCCCAGCTGACGAAGACGCCTGGGCGCGTCGCGGCGCGCTCGTCACTCCCCCATCCCATTGAGATGCGATTGTCGCCCACCCCTTGCTCCAAACTTCTGTCTACCAACTAGTAGATCGCTTATTGTCCGGACTCCGGTCCCTGGAACACGCCCGATATGAACCGTCCCGCTCCGGGTGAACATCACCTCAGCCGGCATCGCGACTCCCCTCGCCTGCCCTCTCCCGCCTTTGAGCCGACCAGCATGGCCGAAGACCTCGCCTGCGCCATGAAACGAGGGGAGCTGGCGTTGCACTATCAGCCGCAGCAGGACCTGGCATCGGGTGAGCTTCGCGGCTTCGAGGCGTTGCTTCGATGGCGTCGATCGGGGACGGACGTTGCTCCTTCCGAGTTCATCCCGGTGGCGGAAGCGTCCGGACTCATCGTGCCCATCGGCGCGTGGGTGCTCGAGCAGGCATGCCTGCAGGCAGCCGAATGGAACGCCGAATGGAACGCCGATTTCAGGCGGCCCCTCGTGATTGCCGTCAACGTGGCGATGCAACAGATCCAGCACCCCGGCTTCGTCGACATGGTGCGCGCGTGTCTGTCCATGTCGGGTCTGGACGCCCGATGGCTGGAGATCGAGTTGACGGAAAGCACGGCCATGCAGGAGCCCGAGAAGGTGCGCGAGGTTCTGCAGGAAATACGAGCCATCGGCGTGTCGGTGGCCATCGACGATTTCGGGACCGGCTACTCCAGCCTGGCACACCTGCATCGTCTGCCGCTGGACAAGATCAAGATGGATCGGACCTTCATCAGCGAGATGAGTCGAGGGTGCCCCCGGGGAGATGCCTGCATCGTCCGCGCGGTGGTCGACCTGGCCCATGCGATGCAGCTCGTGGTGCTCGCTGAGGGGGTCGAGACCTTTGAGCAGCGGGCGCGGCTCGTGGCCCTGGGCTGCGACGAGATCCAGGGCTATTTCTTCGGCCGGCCCCTTCCCCAGGACCAGGCCCGTTCGCTGATATCGAGCCTGCGCGTGCAGCGCACGTCGGCCTTCGAGAATCTCGCACGCGGCGCCGCGACCGCTGAAGCGGAGCTGCGGGATTGGTCGTCCGAGCACCTCGCCGTTCCATGAGCTCCTCACGAGATGACGGCGAGGCGCTTCGCCTGCGCGCGCGATTCGATCGATTCGCGGAGGGCGTGGTGGGACGCGACCTGCGGATCGCCACCCCCTACGGCAGCCGCGGCGCGATCTACGCGGACTGGACGGCGAGCGGTCGCCTGTTCGAACCGATCGAGCAGCACCTGCTGCGCATCGTGGGACCGTGGATGGCCAACGTGCACAGCGAGGACAGTGCCACGGGACGTGCGATGACTGTCGCCACGGCGCATGCGCGCCGGGTGGTCAAGCGCCATGTGAACGCGCAGGACGACGACGTGATGCTGGCCACGGGGACGGGGGCCACCGGCGCCGTCAACAAGCTGCAGCGGCTGCTCGGATGGCGCATGCCATCGGGCTTCATCGGGACGGTCGAGGTGCCGGCGCGGCGTCGTCCGCTGGTGCTGGTGACCCACATGGAGCACCACTCCAACCACACCTCGTGGCTGGAGTGCTGTGCCGACGTCGAGATGATCCCGGCGACGCCGCAGGGGCTGGTGGACGTCGACGCCATTCCCGCCATCCTGGCGCGCCATCCCGATCGCGAGATGCGTGTCGCCGCCGTCACGGCCTGCTCCAACGTCACCGGCATCACGACGCCGGTGCACGAGATCGCCGCGCGCATGCACGCGGCCGGCGGGCTGTGCTTCGTCGACTACGCCGCGGCGGCGCCGTCCGTCGACATCGACATGAATCCGTCGGACCCCATGCGCCGGCTCGACGCGATCTACTTCTCGCCGCACAAGTTCCTCGGCGGACCGGGGTCGTGCGGCGTTCTGCTGTTCAAGCGCGCGCTCTACACCGCGGCGGTGCCCGACCAGCCCGGCGGCGGCACCGTGCAGTGGACCAACCCGTGGGGCGCGCATCGGTACGTCGACGACATCGAGGAACGCGAGGACGGCGGCACGCCCGCCATCCTGCAGCTGCTGCGCGCCAGCATGGCGATCCAGCTGAAGGAAGCCATGAGCGTCGAGGCGATCGCGGCGCGCGAACGCGCACAGTGCGCGCTGGTGTTCGACAGCCTCCAAGGCGTACCAGGGCTGCAGATCCTGGCCGGTCATCAGCGCGAGCGGCTGCCGGTGTTCTCGCTGTGCATCGAGGACTGCCCGCACGATCTCGTCGTCCGCCTGTTGAATGACCGCTTCGGCGTGCAGGCGCGCGGCGGCTGTTCCTGCGCGGGCAGCTACGGTCACCACCTGCTGGGCATCGGCCCCGAGCAGTCGCGCGCCATCACCGACCGCATCGACGCCGGCGATGCCGCCGCCAAGCCGGGCTGGACCCGCCTCTCCTTCCACCCCGTGAGCAGCGACGCGGAGATCCACGCCGCGTGCGACGCGGTGGCGGCCGTGGCGCTCCACTGGCGGCGCTGGCAGCAGGACTACGTCCAGGTGCCGGGTAGCGCCAAGTGGGCGCACCGCTTCGAGACGACGCCGTCGTCCGCCGCATTCGAGCACCTGCATGACCTCCGCTGGCTCGCGCCGTCGGCCGGGCATGCGGACCCTTTCAACCCACCATTCGATCCTGCAATCTGGAGCAAGGCGTGAAGATCATTGAAAAGCACAAGGACACGCTGTTGTCCGCTACCGACGTGTGGCTGGTCCAGCCCGACAACATCGACGACATCCTGCGGGTGTGCATCACCCCCAACCGGGTGCCGCCCGAGGGACATCGCGCCGGCCTGGTCATCGCCACGGATGCGGAATTGAGCGCCGGCACCCTCATCAGCACGCTGAAGAGCTGCGCCGTCGGGCTGGACCTGCCTCATGTCTATGGCGTCAGCATCGGGTATCCGCTGAACGCCAATCCGCCGTTCGTCATCAAGCGCAACCGCGACCTGACGACGAAGTGGTTCGCCTTCGAACCCGTCACGGCGGCGATGGCAGGTCTCCCCGGCGTCGCGCCGACCGGAGGCGCCGACAGCTTCCTCGACTTCCTGGCGGAGGAGCTGAAGCCGGCGCTTGCCGAAGCCTTCCCCATCGACCTCGCCGAGGCCACCTTGGCGGGCCAGTCCTTCGGCGGGCTGTTCACGCTCTATGCGCTGCTGACCCGTCCGGAAGTCTTCAAACGGTATCTCGCGGTCAGCCCGTCATTGTGGTGGGACGACCGCTCGCTGCTGGAGGCGGCGGCGCGCATCGTGTCCGAGCATCCCGCACCCACGGCCAGCGTCTACCTGTGCGCGGGAGAGCTGGAGAACAAGGCGCGCTTCGGCCGGCAGTTCAACGGGCCGATGCCCGAGCACATCAAGTCGATCGTCAGCCACGCGTTGGGCAGCGTCGACATGCCGGGCGACATGTTCATGATGGAGCAGATCCTGAGCGGATGGCGCGGCGATCAGTTCTCGGTCGAAGCCCATGTCTTCCCCGAGGAGAGCCATGAATCCATCATGGGAGCAGCGATGAGCCGAGGCCTGCGTCGGCTGCACGGCAAGCTTTGAGCTTGCTGCATCCGACATCGCCGGCTAGGCCCTGAACGGACCCTTCACGAACAAGGAAGAAACTGTGCGGTGGAACCCTCTCCAACCATTGAGAAATGGCTTCGTCGACAGGTCGGCGTGGACTGCCTGCGCAGTCTTGAGCGCAGGGCTCGGCATGGGGATATCGCCTGCCGTCGCCAATCCCTCGATGCCGTGGCCGGACGGTTTGGAGACGTCGGCGCTGCGAGTCCAGGCGGTGAAAGCATTTGCCGCGGGCATTGCGGATAACGATTCAGAGGCCATCCAGGTGGGTTGGCAGGGGAAACAGGGGTGGGACAAGGCCGTACGCCGGGCTGAAGTGAACGCCACGGCGGCGGAGGACCCGGCGGCGTTTGGTCTCACGCTCAGGACGCTCTACGCCAGCTATCCGAGTCTGCACAGCCGGATCGATCTTCGATCCGATCTGGACTACAGGACGACGCTCGGCCATCGCAGCATTCCCTTCACCATGAAGGTGAGAGAACTGGGGCCCGACATCATTCCCGACGCCGTCCTCATCGCGGATACGGCGAAGGTTCAGATCGGACTGGCCGGCCCGGGTGCAGCGGTCGGCGACCAGGTCTTGACGATCAATGGTCGCCCGATCGGGCATTGGCTCTCCAAATCAGCGCAGGTGTGCCGGAGAAACAGCCGATGGCAATGCTATGGCGACTTTGACAAGCAACTTCGTACGGGACTGCTCGGATGGGACCCGCGACGCCCTCTCACCTTGGGAATCAGCAGGAACGGCAGCCGGAAGACCATCACCTACCAGGCGCCGTCGACGCCCGACCCTGCTGATCCGCGCGTTCGCACCGGCTGCGGTCAGGACGATGAGCGCTATGAAGGCTTCACTGCGGTCTATACAGGCTGGAACCTCTGCGCCTTTCGCAGTGCCGCCCGACCCGGCGTGGAGATCTGGCGCCTGAAAAGTTTCAGCTACGGCACCGAGGCCACATTCGATTCCCCGAAAACCGAAGTTGAAGGACTGTGGGAAAAACATTGGAGCACCGCCGCATCCTCGGTGAAGGAACTCATCATCGACGTGTCCGGCAACGGCGGGGGCGATGTTCCCCTCCCCTGGTATTCGCTCCTTTTCGACCAGCCCTACCAGGAGCAATACGCTCAATACCGTCGCCTGAAGGCATTCGATGATCCGGCAATCGCTGCCGAGTTGCCGGACGATCAAGCACACGAGCGGTGGCTGGCCGGAATCAAGCTGACCAACAGCAGGGCCTGGCGGAATGTCGGCGGATATCTTCCCCCGGTGGCGATGTTCTGCGCGGAGGAGGACCTGACCTGCGAAGGCACATTGGTCAAACCAAAGCCGCACGGCTTCGCGGGAAAAGTCTCCCTGATCCTCGACGACAACTGCGTCTCTTCATGCTCTGGCTTTGCATGGAACATTCTGGCGAAGCTCGGTCCACGTGCGAACGCCTTCGGACTGCCTGACAGCGGCGACTCCAATTTCAGGAGGCTGCCGTTGACGCTTCATTACCGCGAGGGCATCTGGCGGACAGCCTTGGGAACCAACGCCGCTCAGCAGGACAAGCCGATCGCCACCGTCAACGTGATGGTGACCCGGACGACGACCAGCGATGGACAGGTCATATCGGGACAGTCGCTTCCAGTCCGCACCGTCATCCATCGCCGCTGGGACGACACCGCCCGGAGCTGGACCGGCCGGGTGCTCGAAGAGATCTTGCAGTCAAGGCCGTGATGGATGCGTGCGCCGGGGCCGGGGGCCGGCCATCGCCTGCGCCTCGATCCCTGCATTGGTAGCCCGGCGGCGCCCTACCCCTGGGAAGCGCGCCAACGCGTCAAGCCCTGAATCAGGGTCTGCCCGGCCTCTGCAATATGCCGCTCCAGCAGCATGCATGCGCGCTCGACATCACCCTTTCGGACGGCCGCCAGCATTTCCCTGTGTTCTCGTTGAGAGCCGGGGTCCCAGGCAATGAACGGCGCGGTGGCGTACATGCATCGGGTGCGCGCCTCATGCAGCACGTCGATGCTTGCCAGCAGACGGCGCATCCCACTCGGCCGATACAGCGCAAAGTGGAATTCCCGGTTCGCAGCTTCCCACGCCTGCATGTCCTTGGCCTTGGCACCCTCGTTGATCGCGGACTGCGCATGGACAAGGTCCGCCGGCGCGATCGACGGCCAGGCGCTGCGGAGTGCCAGAGGTTCCAATGCGGCACGCATGGCGGTGATTTCCACGATGGAAGCGTCGTCCAATGCACTGACGCGCACGCCCTTTCTCGGCTCGCTGATCAGCAACCCACGCGCCTCGACCCGGCGGAAGGCCTCCCGCACCGGCACATGACTGGCTCCGAATTCGGCCGCGATCGCGTCCTGGCCGACACGCTCTCCCGGTCGCAAGACACCGGTCACGATGCGCTCGATGAGCGCACGTGCGATGCGCGCAGGGAGGGTGTTGTCGTCTTCGTCGTACTTGGGGTTCACCACGAGTCCCTGGCGGGCCAGAGGGGGCCACAGCTGACGCCAACCCGCTTGCGCAGAGTGCCATCGGCCAGCAAGGCCGTCACCTGCGCAATGTCATCGTGCATCCATCGATCATCACCCAGCATCGCGGGAACGGTTTCCCGTAACGCCCGCCACGATGCTGAAGTACCGATGCCGAGGGGGAAGTCGGCAAGGTCCCGCTCGCAGAGATCCAGCGCCTGCGCGGCGAGCAGCGTCTCCACGGCAATCACGGACCGGGCGTTGTCCACGATCGTCCGGGTGCGTCGCGCCGCGAAGCAGGAATTGCTGATGTGATCCTCGGTGTTCCCCTTCGCAGGCAGGCTCGTCGCACTGGCAGGGCTGCACAAGCCCATGTTTTCTAGCACAAGCCCTGTGCCCATGCTCTGGGCCACGGCAAAGCCCGAATTGATCCCCGGACGCTGCGCGATCAGATTGCCTGGCAATTCGAAGTTGCAGGAGGGATCGATCAGTCGGGCGCTCCGTCGATCACAGATGGCGGAGAGGTCCGTCACCGCCAGCGCCAGGAAGTCCATGGCCTGCGCGATGTACTGCCCATGGAAGTGCCCCCCGGACACGATCGCGTAGCCCTCCTCTTCCGGGAAGATGAGCGGGTTGTCGGTGGCGCTGTTGATCTCGGTGGCGACGATCGCGTCGACATAATCAAGGGCATCCAGCACGGGCCCGTGGACCTGCGGTATGCATCGCAAGGAATAGGCATCCTGGATCCGCGGCGCCAGCGGCGGCGAGTGCCGCTGGCCCGCCGGGCCCTGCGCGCCAGTCAGACGGACTTGCCTGGCCGGTTCGCTGCATCGCTGGCTCCCGGACAACATCTGCCGTAGAGCGAAAGCGGTCCGCGCCTGACCTGCATGCGGTCGCGCCCGCATGACGCGAGCGTCGAAGGACGACACCTCCCCGCGCAAGGCCTCGATGGTCATCGCTGCGGAGATCATGGCATCGGTCAGCAGCGATCGCGCGTCAAACGCCGCCAGCACCGCGTAGGCCAGGGACGCGGTGGCGCCGTTGATCAAGGCGGTCGCATCCTTGGCCTGGACATCGATCGTCGGTGGCAGGTCACACCGCTCGAAGGCTCGCGCCGCCGGCATCTCCTGACCATCGAAACGGACCCGGCTGTGCGGCAGCCCCATCATCGCTCCGCTCATCAGCGCCAACGGCGCAAGATCGCCGCTGGCGCCGACGCTCCCCTTGGCGGCCACCACGGGCGTGATGCCATGGTTCAACATCGCGATGAGCCGGTCGAGGATCTCCACGCGCACGCCTGAATGGTTGCTGGCGAACGCGTTGACGCGCAATGCCATCATTGCCCGGACCACCTCGGTGGGCATGGCATCGCCCGCGCCTGCGGAATGAGACCGCACCAGATTCGTCTGGAACGCCTCGATGTCTCCAGGGGCGATGCGCTGACTCTTGAGGGCTCCCACGCCTGTGTTGAAGGCGTACATCAGCGGCGCGTCGACCCCCAGCCAGTGCTCTTCGATGTACTGACGCGTGGCCGTCAAGGCTTCGCGCGCGCGCTCCTCCAGGCCGACTCGCGCGCCATCGCGAGCGATCGCGACAACGGCTTCAGCGGTGAGACTGACCCCATTCAGGATGACGATCTGGCCCATGGTCCGATTTTCTCCACGACGACATTTTATAGATTATCTATGAAAACGCCGGACGCAGGCCTGCGCCTGGAACGGGGTCGAACCCGCGGCTACGGATGGTTCATGTCTGAGGACGCTCGCCGGGATTCGCGGGACGCATGAGGACCTGCCCCTCTGGACGCGAGACGCCGCTCACTCGTCCAGGGCGGTGACGATGAGCCGGACCCCGAGGCCGAACAGCAGAGCGCCGGCCACGCGGTCGATCCAGGTCTTGCAACCGAGGTAAACCTTCCGCGGAGCCTCCGATGACAGCAGCAGCGCAACGAACGTGTACCAGCTCGTCTCCACAGCAAACAGCGCCAGCGCCACCCCGATGCCGAAGCCCAACGAATAGCTTTGGGGAAGGAACGCTGCGAACACGCTCGCGTAGACGATGGACGTCTTCGGATTGCTGAGCTGCGTGGCCAATCCACGCCACAACGAACGGGCGAACTGCCGGGAAGCGCCCGCCGGCGTGACGTTGATCGCCAGCGGCTCGCTCGCACCGCGCAGGATCAGGAAACCGAGGTAACAGAGGTAGAGCCCGCCACAGAGCTTCAGCGCGAAATACAGCGTCGGCACGGCTATCAGCACCGCCTGCATTCCGAGCAGCGCCATGATCGCGAACACCATGCCGCCGAGTCCCATGCCAAGCGCGGCCGCCACGCCTTGAGATCGGGAGCCTGCGACCGACATTCGCGCCACCATCACGAAGCTCGGCCCTGGGCTGACGACGCCCACCGACATGACGCCGACGATGCCCGCGAGGGCGACAAGTTCCTTCATGACTCAACTCCTGCCCGACTGGCAACACTTTGCACGACCGGTTCGAACGGCAGCGAGGCGATCTTGATTCGATCCTTCATCTGCTCGATGGAATCAGTCATGCAGACTCAATCTACTAGTTGATAGACTCTATCAGAAGGCGCCCACCATCCCGGCCCACCATCCCGGAGTAGTGGGCGGATGCCATCGCGGCGACAGCATCCTGTGTGCTTGTTACGGCTGGCTGAGGAATCCCGTGACCGCGTCATTCAATGGCGCCGCGCATTCCTCCGGAAGCCAATGACCGCAGGCAGGCAGCACCACCCCCGTGACATCGGTGGCATATCGCTTCATCTGGTCGGCCTGGAACTGCCCCAGGCCACCATGCCCGCCACCGCCGATGGCCATGGCCGGGACGGTGATCTTCCTGTTCGCCAGCACCTTGTTGTCCTGCACGCCCTGGTTCACCACCCGGTAGTACTCGAACGCGGCGTTCAAGCTGTGCGGCTTGGCATACGACCTGGCGTAGAGATCCAGCAGCTTGGGCGTGAACACTTCCTTGTTGGTGGCGTGCACCTTGATGAAGTGTTCGAAGAAGAACCGCTCCTTGCCGGCAATCAACTTCTCAGCCATGTTGCCCCCGGCCGCAAAGAAGCTGAAGTGCCAGACCAGGGACTCCCCCTCGGCGGTGAAGGCCGGGAAGGTGTACATGCTCTCGTCAGGGATAGGCGCCTCCATGTAGACGACCCGCCGGATCTGGTCCTGGTGCGCCACGAGCATCGGATACGTATTCCAGATGCCGATGTCGTGCGCGACCAGGTCGAACTTCTGGCCGCCGCTGAGGTTCTTCGCCAGACCGTAGAGCAGCGGCGCGACATCGGTCGCACGGAACGACGGCGGTACGGCGGACTGCCCCAGACCGGGCAGGTCGGGCGCGACCACCGTGAATTTTTCGGCCAGCCTTGGCATCAATTGATGCCACTCATACCAGGACTGGCCGAAGCCGTGGACCAGATACACGAGCGGCCCCGAGCCCCCTTTGACGTAGTGCAGCTTCACGCCGTCGACGGTCTGGTACTCACTGGTGAAGCCGGCGGGCAGCGGGAACTCGTCCGCGGCGAATGCGGGGGCCGCCAGGGCGAGGGAGATTGCAGCGCAGAGCGCGCGGAGGGTGGGTGGAAGCATGAGCTCTCCTGTTGAAAGATCGAGTAGGAAAAAAAGGGGCGCAGCGAACGTCGCCGGTGTCGGCACGACAGCCTCGCCCGGCTAGATGTCGTGGCGCCGCCTGGGTGGAAAGCCGTGCGCATGCGCGGCACGTGTGATCAGCAGCGCCATCAGCGTCAGCACGGTCACCGCCCACGGGAATGACGACGGCCCCCACGAATCGAGCAGCGCGCCGCCCATGACGCCGCCGCCGGCAATGGCGCTGTTCCAGACCACGACGTTCAGCGACAAGGCCACATCGGCGCCGTCGCCCGCGGCATCGGCGAGGGCCGTCTGAAGCAGCGTGGCCGCGCCGCCGAAGCTCACGCCCCAGACGGCGACGCCGGCAAAGACCGCCAGCGGCGTGTCGGCCCAGGCGATGAACAGCAGGCCTACCCCGGCAAAAGCTGCAAGGCTTCCCAGGACTGCCAGCCGCAGATGGTGGTCCACGAGGCGTCCCGACACGGCGATGCCCGCCAAGGCGGCCACGCCGAACGTGAGAAGGACCAGGTCCACCCGATCGCGCAGCCCCGCCTGCGCCACGAAGGGCGCGACGTAGGTGTAGAGCAGGTTGTGCGCCAGCATCCAGGTGACGACGACCCCGAGCACGGCGCGCACACCTGGCGTGGTCAGCACCTGACGCAATGGCACGCGTTCCGCATCAGCCTGGCCCGGATAGTCCGGCACCTTGGCCAATACCCAGAAGACGAGGAGCAGCGTCAGTCCGGACATGACGGCGAATGCGGTGCGCCAGCCGACCCATCCACCCAGCAGGGTCCCCAGCGGAACCCCGAGGGAGAGCGCGATCGGCGTGCCGACCATCGCGATCGCCAGCGCCCTGCCCTGCTGGTGCGGGGCCACCATGCGTCGCGCATAACCCGCGATCAGGCTCCAGGCCAGCCCTGCGGATGCGCCGGCCATGAAGCGCGCCGCGAGCGTCAATCCCATGTGGGCCGACGCCGCGGTGACCGTGTTGAAGAGCAGGAATCCGACGAGGGTGAGTAGCAGCACACGGCGCCGCGACCAGCGCCGGGTGAGGATCGTCAACGGGATGGCGGCGACGAGCGAACCGAGCGCATACGCCGTCACCAGCTGACCGGCCAGGGCTTGCGACACCCCCATCCCCGCCCCCACCTGCGGCAGCAGACCGGCGGGCAGCGTCTCGGTCACGATGCAGATGAACCCGGTCATGGCCAGGGCGAGCAGTGCCGCCATCGGCAGACGTTCTCCGGCCTCCTGGAATGGGCCACCTCGCCCCCGTGTTGCTTCTGCTTCAAAAACCCTTGCCTTCATCTGCTCAACCCGACTTCTGTATCGATGAGTGCAAATGTAGGTCCTGGCTTTTGGCGAGGTCAACGACTTTTGTATCGACAAGGACAAATGTCGGACTCCGTGGTCGTCGCTTGCCAACAACTTCTGTATCAACTAGTATGTAAGTTGATCAACCTCGTCGCTTGCAGGAATTCACCATGGCCAAGATGGGTCGCCCTCGCGCGTTCGATCGGGACACGGCGGTGTCGGACGCCATGCATCTGTTCTGGGAACAGGGCTATGACGCGACCTCACTGGCGCAGCTCAAGGACAGTCTCGGCGGAGGCATTTCCGCGCCCAGCTTCTATGCGGCGTTCGGGTCGAAGGAGGCGTTGTTCCGCGAATGCGTGGACCTCTATCTGCAGACCCACGGGCGGGTCACGGACAGTCTGCGGGACGGCAGCCTGCCGCCGCGCCAGGCCATCGAGACAGCGCTGCGCCGCTCCGCCGCGATGCAATGCGAGGCGGGCCATCCGCGGGGGTGCATGGTGGCGTTGGGCACCATGGGCGGGTCGTCGCCGACGACTGCCGCCGTGGCGCAGCCGCTGCTGGATTCGCGCGCCGAGACGCGCGCCGGTCTGCGCGCCTGCGTCCGACGCGGTGTCGACGGCGGAGAACTCCGTGCGGACACCGACATCGCCGCGCTTGCCACGGCATTCGACAGCTTCCTCATCGGACTGTCGACCCTCGCGCGCGATGGCGCCAAGGTCAGCCGCCTGCATGCGGCGATTGCACAGGTCATGCAGATCTGGGACGCGGCCCGTCGCCCCTGAGTCCCCGTCAGGAACTGTCCACCGGCAGGCGCGATTCAGCTGGATGGATCAAGCGGCTGAATCAGGGCCGGAGCCCCGTCATGGCCTCGCCGGGTCGTGGCGCTGGAACCAATGGTCGACGAGGTCCACCAGGTCCATCCATTGGCTGGGATGCAGCTCCAGCCCGTGGTTGTTGCCTTCGAAGCTCGCGAGCGCCGCATCCACCCCGCAGAGCTTGAGCGCGGCGTAGTACTGCTCGGACTGGGACATCGGCGTGCGCCAATCCCGCTCGCCGCACATCACGATGGTCGGCGTCTTCACGCGATCGACCACGGACAACGGGGAACGCTTCCAGTAGTCCTCCTGCATGCCGGGGGCCCACGGCGGCGCGGGCCGCCAGTAGAAGGGGTAGTAATCGGGCCGATCCTGGGTGAGCACCGCACTGGTCCAGTCCATGACCCCATAGATCACCGCCGCTGCGGCGAACCGGTCCGAATGACCGATCAGCCAGGCGGTCATGAGCCCGCCCGCCGATTCGCCGGCGAGGAACACCCGGTCGGGGTCGATGCCGCCCTGGCTCACGACGTGGTCCACGGCGTCGACGATCTGCAGGTCGTCCTGGCCTGGCAGGTCATGGTGCAAGGCGTCGCTGTAAGCCTCGCCATAGCCCAGCGACCCCCGCGGGTTCAGCATGAGCACCGCGTATCCGGCCGAGGCCCAGATCTGGGGAACGGCGGCGAACTGCGGCCCCCAGCTCAGGTAAGGTCCACCATGCAGCCACACGAGCAGCGGCAGCGTCTTGTCCGCAGGCGCATCGGGCGGGCGCAGCAGCCAGCCATGCATGGGTGTCGGCGTGGGCGCCCAGAAGGCTTCCGGCCTTGCCAGCGCGCGTTCGCTCAACCAGCTGCCGTGGCTGCTGAGCACCTCGGTGTGATGCCGATGCGCGTCCAGCACCGCGATCTCGTCACTGCGCCCTTCATGGGCGTCCAGCATCGCGATGTCGCCGTCGCGTGACACGGTGAAGCCCTTCATCCACATGACGTACCCGGTGGACAGGGAGCCGCCGACTCCGCCACGGATCTGCGACCACTCGCCCTGCAGATCCACGCGGGCGAGGCAGCCATCCCCCTGGTAGGGATAGAGGGCGAGCAGGCCCGAGCTGTCAGGCAGCCATTGCAACTCCTGATGAATCTCCAGTCCTTGCGGATGAGGCAAGGCGCGGGCTTCTCCGCCGGCGCGCGGCATCACATGCACGATGCAGGTATGGAAGGCGCGACGCCGGTTCTTGAAGCCGACGAAGGCGATCCACTGCCCGTCCGGCGACACCACCGCACGGCAGATCACCCCCTTGAACCGGCTCAGCGTGCGCACCGATCCATCGGCGACACAGAACTCGTGGACCTCCGTGGCCAGCATCGCCTCCGGATCCCAGGGGCCGTCGGGCATGGCCTCCCGTCGCATGGACATCACGACGTATCGGCTGTCCGGTGTCCACGAGATCCGGCCCGCCAGATTCAGCTTGGTGATGCCGCTCACGGGACTGCCATGGTCGAACGGATCGACCGTGAGCTGGCGATGGCGGCCGCTCGTGGTGTCCATCAGGAAGATCTGGTGGTGGCCATGCGGCAGTTCGTCGGCGTCCACGCCTTCCACGCGGCGCACCAGGCGCTCGGTGTAGCGCGCCGGCTTGGCCCAGCGGGGCGTGCGCAAGGCATGCCAGGCGGGCGGCCCGCCCACACGACCGGTGGGCGCAGGTTCGCGCACGAGCATCACGAAGGCCAGGGTGCCGCCGTCGGGCGACCATGCCAGTCCCTCCGCGGCCTCGGGCAAGGTGGCCAGCACGGTGGTCTGCTGCGTGGCGCTGTCCCACAGCACGACCTCACAACCGTCTGCAGTGCCCCGCGTGAACGCCAGTCGCCGACTGTCGGGGGCCCATCGCGGTTGCCCCCCCTTGCCCAGGGATTGAGTCTGGCGTGACGCGCGCTCGATCACGCACACCTGTTCGCCCCAGACGTCTTCTTCCACCCGGGGTTGGATCAGCGTGTGCGCCACCCATCGCCCGTCGGGCGAGATCTGAGGATCGCCAGGAAGGCGGAGCGAGAAGAAGTCTTCGGGATGGAAACCTTGGACTGCCGAGGCCACCGTCATGGGCCGTCTCCTAGAGTGAGGGCAGCATCCCGGCGCGCGTTGCGCCAGGCGATGCCGAGATGGACGAAGAGCAGCACGCCCAGCAGCTTCACGCAGAGCATGGCGTACTTCAGGGCCTCGGGCCCCAGCGTGGGGGCCAGCAGGTCGCTGCCGATGCCGATCAGCAAGGGGCCGCCACCGGCGCCGAGCAGGGTCATGACCAGCAGGAAGATGGAGGAGCCCAGCACGCGCAGGCGACGCGGGACGCTGCCATGCAGCATGGAGAGCACCGGGCCGTTGGGCATCGCGCCGAAGACGGTGGCCGCGACATGGGCTGCGAACGCGAACTTGAGGTTGGGCGCGAACAGCACGCCGAGGATGCAGGGGAAGGTCAGCAGGTAGGTGAGCATGCAGAAGGGCAGCAGCCGCTCGTTGCCGCCCCGACCGAGGCGGTTGCCCAGTGCGCCTCCCAGCACGAGGCCGAGCATGGCGCCGGACGCGTAGGCGCCGCCGAAGAAGGCCGCCGCCTCGTCCGGCGCCAGGCCGAACTGGCGGTTGTAGAAACTGGGCATCCACTGCGACAGGCCGTACACGGCGAAGGACGCCCAGCTGAACCCGAACATGATGTGCACGTAGGCGGGAAGCCGCCACAACTCGCGCAATCCGTCCTTCCAGCGAAGCGGCTCGTCGTCGGTCGCGGCGCCCTGCTCCACCGGGACGGCGGGATGGTTGGGCACCAGCCACCACTGCAGCACCGGCGCGACCAGGGTCAGCAGGCCGAACACCACGAACGCGGTGCGCCATCCATACTGCACGGCCAACCAGCCGCCGAGTACCAGCGGCAGCGTGCTGCCGACGAAGTCACCCGCCGTGTACACGGCCATGGCACCGGACCGCCTGTGAGGCGGGAAGTGCTCGGCCACGAGCGCCTGTCCAAGGGGCCATGCCGCGGCAGGGCCGGCCCCCGAGACGAAGCGGGCCGCGATCAGTTGCCACAACGCATGGCAGCCGGCCGTCATCATGTTGGTGAGCGCGCAGACCAGCATGCTCAGGGCCAGCACCAGCGAATTGCCGTATCGGGCGGCCCAGTGCGAGATCGGCAGCGTCAGCAGCGCGAAGGACACCGCCGACCCGTAGCCGGTCAGCAGCCCGAGGGCCGAGTCGGAGAAGCCGAATTCCGCCTTGATCAGCGGCAGCACGGCCGACAGCAGCGTGCCCCCCGACTGCGAGACGGTATTGACCAGGGTCAGCACGCCCAGCACCACGAGGGCGTGTCCCCTGAGGCCCTGCCTCTCCACGGCGATCGTTCCCACGGCTATCCTCGCCACGCGCTCAGTAGTCATAGCGCAGTGTCACGCCAACGGTCCGGGGACGGATGGGATACCACTGGGTGAAGTTCACCGCGCCCGGATTCTGATAGCTCGAGTAGTTGACGGCGGCGCTGGACTGACCGCGCTTGTCGGTCACGTTCTGCACGAAGGCGCCCAGCTCCCAATGGGTCCAGCCGAAGTTCGTTCGCAGGTCCAGCGTGGTGTAGGCCGGAAGCACGAGGTCGGCATCCAGCTGCGCCTTGCGCTTGCCGAGGTACTGCAGCACGGCGCTGACGCTGCCACTGCTGTCCAGCGGACCGGCGAAGTTGTAGCTGGCGTCGGCCGTGGCCTGGAACTTGGCCGCGCCCGGCAGGTCCGTGCCGGAGGCCACGTCGCGGCCGTTGCCCGAGACGAACGGCGCCTTGATCTGGGCGCTGGTGATGGCCGTCGACAGATTGAGCGCGAAGCTGTTCACCGGCCGCCATCCGAGCGTCGCCTCCAGGCCGTTCGACCGGGCGGAGGCCACGTTGGTGGTGACGATGAAGCCGTTGGGATCCGAGGTGGAGACCTGGATGTCTTTCCATCGCAGCGTGAAGGCGCTCAGCTCCAGCGACAGCTGGCGTGACGGCCGCAGGCGCGCGCCGATC
Source organism: Mitsuaria sp. 7 (assembly GCF_001653795.1). Classification (NCBI taxonomy): domain Bacteria; kingdom Pseudomonadati; phylum Pseudomonadota; class Betaproteobacteria; order Burkholderiales; family Sphaerotilaceae; genus Roseateles; species Mitsuaria sp. 7. Next base: position 1,679,473 of record NZ_CP011514.1, on the reverse strand, counting down.
TCGTAGTTCCACAGCGAATCGGACTTGTAGGGGAGCGATCCCGTCGTGTTGATGCCTCCGAAGCGATAGCCGCGCGACGCGGTCGCATAGACGGAGGCCTGCGACGACAGCTCGTAGCGCGTGCTGAACCGGGGCGTGGTCCCGCTCTCGTCGCTCTCGAAGCGGGTGAACGGCGCGCCGAAGTTGGAGCGGTCGAAGTTCACGCGGGTCTTGAAGTAGCGCGCGCCGGCGCCCGCCGTCCACTTCGGCGTCAGCTTCCAGTCGAAGTCGGCGAACAGGGAGTTCTCGGTCGCGCTGCCCTGACGCACGGTCTCGAAGTAGACATCGCCCGGCAGGTCGACCGGATCGTTCGCGCCCGGCAGGGTCACCACCTGCGACCGGAAGAAGTTGACCTTCTGGTGGAACACGCCCACCAGCCAGCTGAGGTCGCCGGTCTCGGTCGGCGCCAGCCGGAACTCCTGGGTGAATCCGTTGGAACGACGGGGCTCGACGTTGATCGCGCGGTCCACGTTGGGATAGTTCACCCCGCCATACAAGGTGAAGTCGGGCACCAGCAGGTAGGTGACGTCCGTCTGCTGCTCGCGACGCTTGGTCTGGTAGCCGGTGAGCGAAGTGAGCTTGAGCCCGCCCATGTCCCAGTTGGCCTGCAGGCTACTCAGGTCGATGCGCGAATCGATGCGGGCATCGGTCGGCGTATCGATGCTGAGCTTCTCCGGATCCGGAAAGACGCCGGAGTCCCCGTTCTGCTTGCTGTGCTGCCGCATGTAGGTGGCCGTCAGGTCCAGCGTGGCGCTGGGCTTGAAGGCCAGGATGACGCGGGCCGACTCCGCATCGTTGGCGTTGATGTCCTTGCGGCCGGTGCCCTTGTTGTCCACGTACCCGGCGTCCCGACGTTTCGTCAGCACGACGCGCAAGGCGGCCACGTCGCTGAACAAGGGCAGGTTGGCCATCAGGTTGGTGGTGTAGCCCGTGCCGCCCTGCCCCACGCTCGATACGCCCGTGAGCACGGAGAACTGCTGCTGCCGCAGCTGCGGCTTGGCGAACAGGTAGCGCACCGCGCCGCCCAGCGACGCCGAGCCGTACAGCGCGCCTTGCGGTCCGCGCAGCACTTCCACCCGCTCCAGGTCGAAGGGGGGAACGTCGGGGCTGGAGATGTAGACGTAGGGGTCGGTGAACGGGATGTCCTCGATGTAGATCCCCGTGGGGGTCTGGCCGAAGATGACGTTGTCGGAGCTGGTGTTGGTGCCGATGCCGCGGATGCTGTAGAGCGCGCCGTCGGCATTGCCCTTGTTGAACTGCACGCCCGGCGTCAGCTTGAAGAGATCCTCCGCGTCCTTGACGCCCATCTGCTCCAGCTTGCTGCCCGACAGCGCGGTGACGGTCCCCGCGACCTCGTCCTGCAGTTGACGTCGCTTGCTGGAGGTGACTTCGACCCGATCCAGTTCGGCGACCGGTTTGCCGATCGGCTTGTCGGCCGTCTTGTCCGCGTCGACCTTCCTGCTGGCCGGGGGCTCGTCGGGCCCCGTCGCGGGCGCGGTCTGCGCCGAGGCACCGAGGCTGATCACACTGCCGAGTACCAGCAGTGAGCAGTGAAGCGTCTGCCTCGAAACAGGTCTGTAAAGGGGTCGTGAGGGCGATTCTCGAAGGACCATGCAATTTCTCCGAAGTGGGGGCGTTCGGGCTGCTGTCGACAGCGGTGGCCGGGGCCGCCGCATCGCATGGAGCGCATCGTAGGGAGCCTGTCATGCCACTGAAATATCCCCCGCGAGCTAAGCTGTAACCCATGGGTCCGGGGTGCCTGGACGCTGCATGATCCAGGACATGGTCGAGATCCCCGCGTTGCCGAACCGTCCCTCCCCTCGCAAGAACCGCCGCCGGACCTGCTTCGCGCTGGCCCTGGATGCCGACGGCATCGACCACCTGGCGGCGATGAACGCCGCCATCGGACTGCCGGGCTTCTTCGCAGCGATGCTGAGCTTCCTGCGCCTGCTGATCGATGCGGAACAGGGCGTGATGCTGCGATACGCCGTGGATGAACGCCCGTCCTACCTCGCCATCGACGCCCCCGCGGCGCGGCAGCGCGGCGCGCGCGAGGAGGTCTACATCAACGGCCCCTACATCCTGGACCCGGCGTATCAGCTGTTCATGAGCGGCCAGGCCGACGGCGCCTACGCCATGTCCGAGTACGTGCCGGACAACTTCCAGCAAGGGGAGTTCTTCGAGATCTTCTTCCGCAACACGCACCTGATCGACACGATCGACATCTTCTGGCGGATCGACGAGCGCAGCGGCATCGCCATCTGTCTGGGACGGGAGGACGAGACGCCCCCCTTCGAGGCCGCCGAGATCGCATTGATCCGCCACACGCTGCCGCTGCTGTTCAGCGCGCTGCGCCGGCATCACGACCTCGCGGCGCCCGCCGCGCGCGACGAGGCCAACCACCTGGTGCATCGCAAGGTGCAGACCACCATGGAGCAGTTCGGCGCGTCGCTGCTCACCAAGCGCGAACGCGAGGTGCTCTTCTACATGCTGAGCGGCTACTCCTCGGAGCAGACCGCCGACCGGCTGCACACCGCCGAAGGCACCATCCGCAACCAGCGCAAGAGCATCCATCGCAAGCTCGAGACGGGGTCCCAGGCCGAGCTGTTCTCGCTCTTCATCCAGTGCATCCCCTTCGCCGACCCCGACCAGCCCGTGGATCCGCTCGTGCAGGTGCAGGCGCGCTGATGCAGGGTTAACTCGTATGCCGGGCCGGCTATGGCCGTCGGCAGGGCTCCTGCCTAGCATCCCATGCATGCTGCAAGCCGACTCCTCCCCCTCCTCCGGCCCGTCCTCCCCTTCCGCCCCCGCCGCCGCTTCCGCCCGTTTCCCCGACACCTACGCCGAGGCACGCACCGCCTGGCTGGCGGAAGTCCAGCGGCTGGGCGGCGAGTGGCAGGGCTTCCAACACCCGGGGCTCGGTCCTGACGGTGAAGTGCTCTGGATGGATGCCGCGTGGTTCGGCGAACCTGCGGCGCGGCAGGTGTTGGTCGTGGCCTGCGGCACGCATGGCATCGAAGGGTATGCGGGCTCGGCCGTCCAGACCGCCTGGCTGGCCCAAGGCGGCCCCGCGAACCCTCCGGCCGACACCGCGGTGCTGCTGATCCACGCGGTCAATCCCTGGGGCTTCGCCCATCGGCAGCGGGTCACGGAAGACAACGTGGACCTGAACCGGAACTTCCGCCATCACGGGACGACGCCGACGCCGGACAACCCGGGCTACGACGAGCTGCATCCGCAGCTGGCGCTGGCGCACTGGGACGAGGAGGAGATCGCCCGCGCCTTCGCCGCCATGGACGCCTACCGCGAACGGATGGGTGAGAAGGCGTTCTCCGATGCCTTCAACGGCGGACAGTACAGCCGACCCGATGGGATCTTCTTCGGCGGCACCAGCCCCTGCTGGGCCAACACGACCCTGCGTGGCCTGCTGCGCAGTCGACTCGCCGGTGCCAGGGCTTGCCTCTTCGTCGACCTGCACACGGGCATCGGTCCTTACGGTGAGCCGTTCCTGATCAACGTCGACCCGCCGGCGTCGCCGGCGCGCGAGCTCGCACTGAGCGTCTGGGGCGAGGAAGCGCTCAGCGGCAAGGGTTCCACCCACAAGGCCCTGGCGACCTTCCAGGGTCTGCTGCTCGACGCCTTCGCCGACGAACTGCCGCACTGCCGCACGTCCGCCGTGGCCATCGAATTCGGCACCCGCGAGCGCCGCGTCATGCAGCGCGCCCACCTGGCGCTGATGTGGCTGCGCCGGCAGACCGGGGACGCCGCCGCAACGCCTGCCGCGCGCGCGGCGCGCGCCGAATATGCCGAAGCCTTCATGCCGAGCGATCACGGCTGGCGCGACTCGGTCATGCGCGCAGGCACGGCGCTGTGCCGGCAGGCCTGGAGCGCCGTCGCGGACGGCCAACTCGTTGGCTTCATGCCCGTGGAGCGGACATGAACTATCTGAACGAGGATCTGGCGCTGGCGCGCGACTCCTACTACCTCGAAGGCACGACGCGCGATCCCGTCCACGCGCCGCTGCAGGGCGAGCAGGACTGCGATGTGGCCATCGTGGGCGGCGGGCTGGCGGGCCTGTCCGCCGCCATCGAGCTGGCGGAACGAGGGTTCCGTGTCACGGTGCTGGAGGCACGCGAACTGGGCTCCGGCGCCAGCGGACGCAATGGCGGACAAGCCATCCACGGACTGGCCTGCGACCAGCGGGAGATCGAGCGTCAACTCGGCGAAACGCGCGCCCGCGAAGTCTGGAAGATGAGCATCGAGGCGCTCGACATCCTGCGCGAGCGCATCGCGCGCTTCGACATCGATGCGCAATGGCGGGACGGTTTCCTCGGCGTGGCCGTCAACGGACGCAAGGCGCGCGAGCTGCTCTCCCACGCCGATCATCTGGAGCGGCATTACGACTACCCGATGAGGCGCATCGCCCGCGCGGATCTGCCGGCCTGGATCGCCAGCGCACGCTACGTCGCGGCGGTGCACGACCCCCGCTCCGGCCACCTGCACCCGCTCCGGTACACGCTGGGCGTGGGCCGCGCCGCGGCCTCGCTGGGCGTCACCCTCCACGAACACAGCCAGGTCACGGCCGTGGAACCCGGACGACGCCCCGTGCTCGTCACGGCGGGCGGGCGACTGAAGGCCCGCAAGGTGCTGCTGGCCGGCAACGTCTACCTCCAGGGCCTGGCGCCGGCACTGGCCCCGCGCATCATGCCGGTCGGCACCTACATCGCGGCGACCGCGCCGCTGCCGCCCGACCAACTGCGCGCGCTCATCCCGTGCGGCGCCGCCGTCTGCGACAACAACTTCGTCCTGGACTACTTCCGCCCCTCCCAGGACGGCCGTTTGATCTTCGGAGGGCGTGCGAGCTACAGCACGCTCACGCCCTCCGGCCTCGCGGACAGCATGCGCAAGCGCATTGCGACAGTCTTCCCGCAACTCGCGCAGGTGCAGATCACGCATGCGTGGGGCGGTTTCGTCGACGTGACGATGAACCGCGCGCCCGACTTCGGCCGCCTGCCGGCCGCCCGCGGCCAACCCGACAACATCTACTACCTGCAAGGCTTCTCGGGCCACGGCCTGGCGCTGACCGGACTCTCCGGCCGCCTGGTGGCCGAGGCCATGGCCGGCGACGCGCAGCGCTTCGACACCTTCGCCGCGTTGCGCCATCGCGCCTTCCCGGGTGGCCGCTGGCTGAGGACTCCCGCGCTGGTCGCGGGCATGGCCTATTACCGCCTGAAGGACCTGCTATGAGCCGCACGCCCATCCGGGGATCACGCCGCGCGTGGCAACGCGTGTCCGTCCGGGAGCCGGAACCTCCCGACGGCCTCCGCTGACGGCCCCGCCCTCCCCCACATCAACGACAGCGCAGGCAGCCCGTGCACGGCACGCGGCGGGATGCGCTCGCCCATCGAGAAGCGACATGGACAAGAGCACCTTCACCTTCACCGACCTGGAACACTGGCTGGACCAGCATCGCGTCACCGAGATCGAATGCCTGGTGCCCGACCTCACCGGCGTGGCCCGCGGAAAGATCCTGCCGCGCGAGAAGTTCACCGAGGACCGCGGCATGCGCCTGCCCGAGGCCGTGGTGGGCCTGGGCGTCACGGGCAACTTCCCCGACGAGGGCCCGTATTACGACGTCATCCACCCCACGGATCGCGACATGCACCTGCGGCCCGATCCGAGCAGCGTGCGCATCGTGCCCTGGGCGTCCGACCCGACGGCGCAGGTGATCCACGACTGCTTCGACCGCGACGGAAAACTGGTGCCCTTCGCGCCCCGTTCGGTGCTGCGGCGGGTCTGCGACCTGTTCGCCGCGGAGGGCTGGACGCCCATCGTGGCGCCCGAGCTGGAGTTCTATCTGATCGAGCGCAACAGCGATCCGAACACGCCGCTGAAGCCGCCGCGCGGCCGCAGCGGCCGCGCGGAGACCTCGCGCCAGGCCTACTCGATCGATGCGGTGAACGAGTTCGATCCGCTGTTCGAGGACATCTACTCCTACTGCGAAAAGATGGAGCTCAACGTGGACACCCTGATCCACGAAGTCGGAGCCGGCCAGATGGAGATCAACTTCTTCCACGACGAGCCGCTGGGGCTGGCCGACGAGGTCTTCTTCTTCAAGCGCATCATCCGCGAGACCGCGCTGCGCCACGAGATGTACGCCACCTTCATGGCCAAGCCCATGGCGGGCGAGCCGGGCAGCGCGATGCACATCCACCAGAGCGTGGTGGACCGGGCCAGCGGCCGCAACATCTTCAGCAACGCCGACGGATCGCCCAGCCAGGAGTTCCTCTGGTACATCGGCGGACTGCAGAAGTACACCCCTGCGGCGATGGCGCTGTTCGCGCCCTACGTCAACTCCTACCGGCGACTCGCGCGGTCGACCGCGGCCCCGATCAACATCCAGTGGGGCACCGACAACCGCACGGTGGGCATCCGCTCTCCGCTGGCCACGCCCAACGCCCGGCGCATCGAGAACCGGGTGATAGGCGCGGACGCCAACCCCTACGTGGCGCTGGCGGCGACGCTGGCCTGCGGCTACCTGGGCATCCGCAACCGCATCGAGCCCTCACCGGAATGCGAGGGCGACGCCTACCTCGGCGATCACCAGCTGCCGCGCTCGCTGGGCGAAGCCCTGGCGCTGCTGGCGGACGAGAAGGACCTGCGCGAGGTGCTGGGCCACGAGTTCATCACGGTGTATTCGGAGGTCAAGGCCCTGGAACACGATGAGTTCATGAAGGTGATCTCCCCTTGGGAACGCGAACACCTGCTGCTGCACGTGTGAGGGCCGGCGCATGTGCATCACCGTGAAGCCATGGAGCGATCCCGTCGAGCCTTCGCGCTACCGCCTGCCGCCTGAGAAGTTGATCGAGGGCGATCCCCTGCAGACGCTGTGGGTGCATCACGTGGATGCCAGGCAGCGCTTCAGCGCCGGCTACTGGCACAGCGAAGTCGGCAAGTGGCACGTGGCCTACACCGAGGAGGAGTTCTGCGAAATCCTGGAAGGGGTCAGCCTGCTCACGGATGCGCAGGGCCACACCAGCACCTTGCGCGCTGGCGATCGCTTCGTCATCCCGCGCGGATTTCGTGGCTGCTGGGAAGTGATTGAGCCCACCCGGAAACTTTTCGTGGCCTACGAGGACGAGGCCTGACGAGGAACATCGATGTCGAAGAACCAGGATCTCGAAGGGCGCCGGCGCCTTGCAACCCCACGCGGCGTGGGCGTGATGTGCGACTTCCATGCCGACCGCGCGGAGAACGCCACGCTGTGGGATGTGGAGGGTCGCGCCTTCACGGACTTCGCGGCTGGCATCGCCGTGCTGAACACCGGCCACCGCCACCCGCGCATCGTGCAGGCCATCGAGCAGCAGTTGCAGCGGTTCACCCACACGGCCTATCAGATCGTCCCTTACGAGAGCGCCATCGCCTTGGCTGAACGCATCAACGCCTTGGCGCCCATCGACGGGGCCGCCAAGACGGCGTTCTTCACGACCGGGGCCGAGGCCGTGGAGAACGCGATCAAGATCGCTCGCGCGGCCACGGGCCGTCCGGGGGTTGTCTCGTTCGGCGGGGCCTTTCACGGCCGCACGCTCATGGGGCTGGCGCTCACGGGAAAGACGATCCCCTACAAGCAAGGCTTCGGTCCTTTCCCCGGCGAGGTGTATCACCTGCCCTTCCCCGCCGCCAGGCGGGGGATCACGGTCGAACAAAGCCTGGGGGCGCTGCGCCAGCTGTTCCAGTGCGACATCGAGCCCGCGCGGGTGGCGGCCGTCATCCTGGAACCGGTGCAGGGCGAGGGAGGCTTCCACCCAGCGCCGCCCGAACTCACCGCCGCTCTTCGGCGCGTGTGCGATGAGCACGGCATCCTGCTGATCGCCGACGAGATCCAGACCGGCTTCGGGCGCACAGGCACCCTGTTCGCCATGGAACAGCATCAGGTCAAGCCGGACCTGATCACCATGGCCAAGAGCCTGGCGGGCGGCATGCCGCTGTCGGCGGTCTGCGGCCGTGCCGAAGTCATGGACGCACCGGCACCGGGCGGTCTCGGCGGGACGTACGCCGCCAACCCGCTCGCCGTGGCGGCGGCGCACGCCGTGCTCGACGTGATCGAGGAGGAGGCACTCTGCGAGCGGTCCCGCCAGCTCGGCCCGCGCCTCGTCCAGTTCCTCCGGTCCCGACAGGCGCGCTGTCCATCGCTGGTCGAAGTCCGTGGCCTGGGTTCCATGGTGGCGGCGGAATTTGCGGACCCGCAAGACGGCCGACCCAGCGCCAGATTCGCCCAACGCGTGCAACAGGCGGCGCTGTGGCGCGACCTGCTGTTGCTGACCTGCGGACAGGACGGCAACGTGATCCGCTTCCTGTATCCGCTGACCATTCCCGAGCCCCAGTTCGACGCCGCGCTGCAGGTGCTGGCAGAGGTACTCGATGCGGTCTCGGCCCATCCGGAATGAGGACTTGAACATGCGCTCTGCAAGCGAACCCATCGAAGCCCCGCTGGCCCGCAACGCGCCGCGTGTGCTGCTGCCCGCGTGCAATCTCTCGCTCGGGGTCCACCCCTTCCACGTCGTGGGTCGAAAGTACGTGGAGGCCGTGCGCCTGGCCGGTGCCTATCCGGTGATCGTGCCGGCCGCCCATCCCGACGAACTGGAGGGGTGGCTCGATCAGGCGGACGGCGTGCTGCTCACCGGTTCGCCGTCCAACGTGCATCCGACGCACTTCGGTGCCGAGGTGCACGACCCGGCGCTGCCGCTGGATCCGCTCCGCGACACCTGGACCCTGCCGCTGATCCGGCTGGCCTTGGCCCGAGGGCTTCCGCTGCTGGCGATCTGCCGCGGCTTCCAGGAGGCCAACGTCGCGTTGGGCGGCAGTCTGCATCAGGCGGTACATGAGCAGGAGGGCCTGGCGGACCATCGCGCGGACGACGATCAACCGATCGATCTGCAGTACGGGCCGGCACACCGCGTCCTGATCGAGCCGGGAGGCCTGCTGGCGCGCCTGACGACCGGGAGCGAACTCACGGTGAACAGTCTCCACGGCCAGGGCATCGATCGCTTGGCACCCGGCCTGCGCGTCGAGGCGCGCGCGCCCGACGGGCTCGTGGAAGCGTTCACGCCGGTGCACGGCCGGGGCTTTGCGCTCTGCGTGCAATGGCATCCCGAGTGGCAGGCCGGGCAGAACACGGCTTCCATCGCCATTCTCCAGGCGTTCGGCGCGGCCTGCCGGGCGTGGCGCGATCAGCGCCAGGCCGCCACCTCGACAGAAAGGAACCAAGGATGAACGCGTCACTTCCGTTGCCGAAGAACGACTGGACCGCCCGCGCCGCGGCGCTGCGCCCGGATGGCCGCCTCCTGATCAACGGTGAACGACGCGCCAGCCTCAGCGGCGCGACCTTCGCCAAGCATTCGCCGGTGGACGGCCGGCTGCTCGGCCCCGTGGCTCGCGGCAGCGCCGAGGACATCGACGCCGCCGTGGCCAGCGCACGCCAGGCTTTCGAAGACGGTCGCTGGCGCGAGCGCTCGCCGCGCGAGCGCAAGCGCGTGCTGCAGCGATGGTCCGACCTGCTGTTGTCCCACCGGGACGAACTAGCGCTACTTGAAACGCTGGATATGGGCAAGCCCATCACCCACAGCCGGGATGTGGACGTGCCCTCCAGCGCCCACTGCCTGGCCTGGTACGGCGAGGCGGTCGACAAGATCTACGACGAGATCGCGCCTACCTCCAGCCAGGCGCTGGCCCTGATCACGCGCGAGCCCATGGGCGTGGTCGGCGCGATCGTGCCCTGGAACTATCCGCTGATCATGGCCGCCTGGAAGCTGGGGCCGGCACTGGCCGCCGGCAACAGCGTGGTGCTCAAGCCCAGCGAGAGGTCGCCGTTCACCGCGCTGCGCCTGGCCGAGCTGGCCCTGGAGGCCGGACTCCCTCCCGGTGTGCTGAACGTGGTGCCCGGATTCGGCGCGGAAGCGGGCGAGGCCCTCGCCTTGCACATGGACGTGGACGCCATGGGGTTCACCGGCTCCACGCGCGTGGGGCGACGGATGCTGGCGTGCGCCGCGCAATCCAATCTCAAGCGGGTCTACAACGAGCTGGGCGGCAAGTCGGCCTTCCTGATCTTCGCCGACGCCGACCTGGAACGCGCTGCGCGAACCGCCGCGGCCAGCGTGTTCTTCAACCAGGGGGAGAGCTGCAACGCGCCGACCCGGCTGCTGGTGCATCGCTCCCGGCTGGACGAGTGCCTGGCTGTGATGAAGGACGAGGCCAGGCGCTTCGTCCCTGGCGATCCCCTGGACGACGCCTGCAGGATGGGCGCGCTGGTGGACGAGGCGCAGATGCAGACGGTCCTCGGCTACGTGGCCGCGGGCCGCGAGGAAGGGGCGCAGCTCGACCTGGGCGGCCAGCGGGCGCGTACGTCCAGCGGCGGCTTCTATGTGGAACCGACGATCTTCCGCGGCGTGGACAACGGCATGCGCATCGCCCGGGAAGAGATCTTCGGACCGGTGGTGGGCGTGATGAGCTTCGACGACGAGCACGAGGCCATCGCGATGGCCAACGACAGCCCGTACGGACTGCAGGCCAGCGTCTGGACCGGCCAGGTCGATCGCGCCCACCGCGTGGCAAGGCGCCTGCGCGCCGGCACCGTGCACGTGAACCAGTACGACGAGGACGACATCACCGTCCCGTTCGGCGGGTTCAAGCAGAGCGGCAATGGCCGCGACAAGTCGCTGCACGCATTCGAGAAATACACCGAGCTCAAGACGACCTGGCTGCGCATCGCCGGGTCGCCGGACCGGGCCTAGCCGACGACGCCATGCAGACGACTGTCTTCAGCCAATCCGGACAACACGGGCGACCCGGCCAACCCGGCCAGGCGCCCCATCCACGCCCCGCGACGAACGACACCCACGCGCCCAGCTACTACGCCGCCACCGCCCTGCCGCAACCGCCTCGTCCACCCTTGCGAGGCCGGGCCGAGGCCGACGTCGCCGTGATCGGCGCCGGCTACACGGGTCTCTCCGCCGCCCTGCACCTGGCCGAGGCTGGATTCCGTGTCGTGGTGCTGGAAGCCCGGCGCGTGGGCTGGGGCGCTTCCGGCCGCAACGGCGGCCAGCTGGTGCACAGCTACTCGCGCGACCTCGACGTGATCGAGGCCCGCCATGGCGTCGACACGGCCCGGGCGCTCGGCAGCATGGCGTTCGAAGGCGCGGCCATCATCAAGCAGCGCATCCGGCACTACGGCATCGACTGTCACTTCCGGCCCGGCGGCCTGTTCGCCGCCATCAACAGCCGGCAGGTCGACCAGCTGGCGCATCACAAGGCCCTGTGGGAACGCTTCGGTCATGCCGAGCTCGAGATGCTGGATACAGGGCAATGCGAAGCCGCGGTCGGATCGACCCGCTACCGCGCCGCCTTGCTCGATCGCAGCGCCGGCCACGTGCATCCCCTGCGGCTGGCACAGGGCGAGGCCCAGGCCTTCGAGTCGCTGGGAGGCGTGATCCACGAAGACTCGACCGTGACGCGCATCGAGCGCGGCGAGCCGGCCGTGGTGCATACGGCCGACGGCGAAGTGCAGGCGCGCTACGTGATCGTGGCGGGCAATGCCTACCTGGGTGGCCTGGTGCCGGAACTCGCGGCCCGCACCATGCCTTGCGGCAGCCAGGTCGTGGCGACCGAACCGCTGGGGGAACGCTTCGCCGAGATCCTCCCGCAGAACCTCTGCGTGGAAGACTGCAACTTCCTGCTCGACTACTTCCGCCTGTCCGCCGACCGGCGCCTGCTGTACGGCGGCGGTGTCACCTATGGCGCGCGCGACCCCGCCCACGTGGAAGCGATGATCCGGCCCAAGCTGCTGAAGACCTTCCCCCAGTTGCGCGACGTGCGCATCGACTTCGGATGGACAGGCAATTTCCTGCTCACCCTCTCCCGGTTGCCGGAGGTCGGCCGGCTCTCACCGAACATCTACTACTCGCAAGGCTGCTCCGGTCACGGCGTCACCTTCACGCACCTGATCGGCCGGGTCCTGGCTGAAGCCCTCCAGGGTCAGGCGGAGCGCTTCGACGCGTTCGCTTCGCTGCCGCACTATCCCTTCCCCGGCGGGCGGCTGCTGCGCGTCCCGTTCACCGCGCTGGGGGCTTTCTGGTACGACCTGCGGGACAGGCTGCAGCGCTGAGGCGCTGAGGCGCTGCCTCATGCGCCGTGAATGGTCTCAGGCCATGTCGGCCGACACGCAGCGCGCCCGTCCCGTCGACTTGGCCTGGTAGAGGCAGTCATCCGCCAGCTCGATGAGGGACTGCTTCGTCACGTCGCTGCGGGGATGGGTGGTGGCCACGCCGATGCTGACGGTCACGTGCTCTCCGGCGCCGTCCGCCCCGTGACGCAGCTGCAGCTTGCGGACTTCCTGCTGGATGCGCTCGGCGACGACGACCGCGAGGGTCAGGTCGGTGGACGGCAGGACGAGGACGAACTCCTCGCCGCCATAGCGCGCCACGATGTCGTGCTCGCCGCGGACCGCGCTGCGCAGGGCCTGGGCGATCTGCCGCAGGCACTCGTCGCCCATGACGTGCCCATGCAGGTCGTTGTATTTCTTGAAGTGGTCGACGTCGCACAGGAGCACCGACAGCGGTCGTTGCCGCGCCATGTGCTGGTTCCATTGATTCTCGAAGTGCGTGTCGAAGGCCGTCCGGTTGAACAGCTGCGTCAGGCCGTCGTGGAACGCCGTGTGCTGCAGCGAGGCATTGGCGAGGCGCAAGGCCTGTTGGGCCCTCAAGGTCTCCGCGACCTGGGCCTCCAGCGCAGCGGTGCGCGCCTTGACCAGGCCTTCGAGCTGCAGCGCGTAGTCCCGGGCGGCGATGGTGTTCTCGACCTGGCTGATGGCGTGGCTGATGGTGTGACTGAAGCTGGTATCGGGGTACGGCCCCCACCAGGACGGCGGCTCGTACACGATCAGGCCGTAGTGGATCGCGTTGACGAGGAGCGGCGTCAACACCAGCAGCTCGCCGGTGAGCCGCCCCCACACGGCGGCCGGCAGGATGTCCCGGGTGGGGAACCAGGATTCATCCGCCGCCGCAGTGCCCGAGCTGTCCAGTACCAGGCGCGACCGCTCCGGTATCACGGACTCGAACCGCTCGTAGAGCACCATCGCATGGCGGTCCAGGCCGACATGCCTCAGGAACCTCGACAGCTCGTGCCGGAGATGCTCGTGGCTCTCGCAATTGAACAGCCGCGGCACCATCTCGCCGAAGCCGGCGCGCAGACTGTGACGGCGGGAGTTGTCCCGCTGGATCACGCCGGCCAGGGACGAGAGCGCCGCCAGCGCCAGCCGGGCCACCGTGGGATCGGCGTGATCACGGTCGACCACACCGGCGAACTGGTCGCGCCACATCGGGTATTCCACTTCGATGAGCGGGCGGCGGGACAGCGCCTCGTTCCAGGCCTCCAGGAACGCCTGATGCCGCTCGGCGTCCGGGGCCATCTCGTCGAACCGCGCCATCCATCGACGCAGGGGATCGGCCAGATAGCTCTCGATGCCGCCCTTGGACACACTGGCGCCGGCCGGCATCGAGCGCGCACTGGCGTGCCGGCCGCCGGCGCCGCAGGACTCCCGCACGACCAGTTCGGCCTGGAGCACCCGCGTGTCGGGCCAGCCCTGGGGGGCCGGCGCTTCAAGCATCGTGAGCAGCATCAGTGCCGCTTCCCGGCCCTGCTCGTAGACCGGCATGCGTACCGTGGTCAGGGCGGGCACGACGTGGTGGATCGCGTCGTCGAAGCCGACCACCGCGACGTCCTGCGGGACACGCAGCCCGGCGGCGTTGACGGCCCGGACGCAGCCGTCCGCCATGTCGTCGTTGGCGCAGACGATGGCCTGGACATCGCGCCTGCGGTTCAGGAGTTCCTGCACGAGGCGGAAAGCCTTCACCGAGGCGAAGTCGCCGGTCATCAGCAGATCGTCTTCAACAGGAATGCCTCGCCCCTCGAGGCTGGCGCGGAAGACGGACTCCCGCTCCTCTGAATCCGCGTTGCCGGGGATTCCCCTCAGCATGGCCAGCTTGCGGTAGCCCATCGTGTCGAGCAGGTGCGTCATCAGCGCCGACATGCCGGGCACGTTGTCGATCAGGACGTTGCCGGCGTGCCGCAGCGGGCGTCCGATGCTGACGACGGGCAGTGAGAAGGTCCTGATCCACTCGCTCAAGGCCTCGTCGGACACCTGGGGCCCGACCACCGTCGACAGCACGATCACGCCGCAGAAGTTCCGGCCGTCGATCAAGCCGTAGACGTCGTTGGCGTGCATCGGGCCGGTATCGGGCGGTCGCAGGGACTGGCCGAGGATCAGCAGTGAATCCACCCCGTTGACGCGGAGCACGTCACTGATCCCGCAGACGATCTTGATCTGGTACGTGTGCAGGTTGTTCGCAACAATCGCGACGCGGCGCGGGCGCATATTTTGATTGCGAGTCGTCGGTATCCGGCAAATCCTACTCCAGGAAAAACCGCCGGCAGAAAACCGGCAGATGTCCGATGGCCCCTCGCCGTGCTCGAAGGACGACGGCCGCGCCCGCCGGGGTCAAGGGTTGCCGGCGGCCCGCGTGAAGTGCGCGGTGCGCAGCACCGGCGCGCCGTCCCTGAAGTACACCTCGGTCTCGGTGAGCACGGCGCCATCGCCGCTGACCGAATAGACCCGGGTCGAGCGCGGGATCCCCTCGTAGACGAATTGCATCACCAGCACATTGGGCTCCGGCATCTTGGCCGCGACCACGTCGACCTGATAGGTCCCGGTCGCACGGCCCGTCGTCCCGTCCAGCGCCACCGTGGACGATGAATGCAGCCGCGTGCCCTTCGCGTCGATGATCTCGACCTGCGTCGACCACCTGCCGTCGGAGCCATCGCGGAAGGACAACGCCACCCGCTTGGGCCGCAGCTCGGGCGGCATCGGCAAGGTGGCGACATCCAGCGTCCATTCGCCCACGAGCGGCGAGGCTGTCGACGGTGCGGCGGCCACCGGCACGCCGATGAGCGCACCGACCAGCAGCCATGCGGCGAAACGGCTTGTCATCCCTGTCCCCTTGAAGATGTCTGAGCGCGAACTGGCGCCCCGTGGATCGTAGCAACGAGCCCTCCCCACTCCCGACGCGACTTCTCCTGCATGGTTCAATCAAGACAGGATTCCCCTCGAACAACCGTCCGCATTGGAGCCCCATGCACAAAGATCCGAGCACGCCCACTGGCACTGTCCATCGCCTGACCCTCGACAGCGAGTTGCTCGCCGGCAACCTGGTCGGCGCCCCCACCCGGCGTCGCGTGAACGTCTACATCCCGCACGGCCATGACGGTCGTGGGCTGCCGCTGCTGGTGGACATCGTGGGCTTCACCGCCGGCGGCCCGGTGCACACGAACTGGAAGAACTTCGGCGAGAACCTGCCTGAGCGGCTGGACCGTCTGATCGCTTCCGGAGCGATGCCGCCCGTCGTCGTGGCCTTCCCGGACTGCTTCACGAAACTCGGCGGCAACCAGTACGTCAACTCGGTCGCCATGGGGCGCTGGGACGACTTCCTCCGCGACGAGGTGGTGCCCTTCGTCGAGCAGCGTTTCGACTGCGGCGGCAACGGCCGTCGCGGCCTGTTCGGCAAGTCCAGCGGCGGCTACGGCGCGATGGTCCACGCCCTGCTCCATCCGGACTTCTGGTCCGCGGCCGCCGTGCACTCCGGCGACATGGGCTTCGAACTGCTCTATCGCCACGAGTTCGTCCCGGTGCTGCGTGCGCTGGCCAAGCAGCCCGACATCGGCCAATGGGTCGATGCCTTCTGGGCTGCGATGAAGCCCAAGGACAGCGACGTCCACATCCTGATGATGTTCGCGCAGGCGGCGAGCTTCGATCCAGATCCTGCGGCGCCCTACGGCGTCCGGCTGCCGGTGACTTCCGACACCTGCGAGCTGATCCCGGACCGCTGGGCCCACTGGCTGGCCTGGGACCCGCTGACGCTGGTGGAATCGCATGGCCCCGGCCTGAGCGCGCTCAAGGCGCTCTACATCGACTGCGGCAACGTCGACCAGTACAACCTCGTCTACGGCGCCCGCCGCATGCACCGGCGGCTGGATGCGATGGGCGTGAAGCACCACTACGAGGAGTTCGACGACGATCACACGGCCGTCGACTACCGGATGGACATCAGCCTGCCGGTCCTGGTGAAGGCGCTGTCCTGAGCCCCTGATGCGGGACACGCCGGGGCCAGGTCTTGCTTGTCTGGCGGCGCGACCTTTGCTCACAGTGTGAAGGTTTGTGTCGCGGTCAACCACGGTCGCCAGGCGGGCGTTTCCTCGAGCGCAGTGACTTCTGCGCGCGCCAATGAATTGGGAGTCATCGCGACCTTCTGACCCGCCTCCGCGAGGCGGGGTTCCCCTCCATTCAAAGAAGTGCTCGAATGACCAAGATTTCCATCCTCACGGCGGCCCTGCTGCTCGCCGCCGGCGCCGGCGCCGCCCAGGCTCAGACCGCTCCCGCGACGAGCGGTCTGTATGGCGACGTGGGCTACACCTTCCTCAACCTCAAGTCCGACGGTCCGACCGTCAAGCCGGGCGCGCTGCGCGGCATCATCGGCTGGGACCTGCACCCCAACGTGGCCATCGAAGCCATGCTGGCCACCGGCTTGAAGGACGACACCGTGGACGGCGTCAAGTTCAAGGTCACGCGCAGCTACGGCCTCTTCGTGACGCCGAAGTACAGCTTCGACCAGTTCGAGGTCTTCGGTCGCGTCGGTTATGCCAACAGCAAGATCAAGGCCTCCGGCTTCGGCCTGAGCAGCTCGAACAGCGACGGCAGCTTCGCCTGGGGCCTGGGCGGCCGCTACAACTTCAGCAAGACCATCTACGGCGGCCTCGACTACATGCAGTACTACAAGAAGGACGGCGATACGGTCGACGGCGTGAACCTGAACGTCGGTTACCGCTTCTGATCATCGAAGCCCCGGCGCGCGACGATAGGCGTCGCGACGTCGGGGCGTTCGTCGCCGGCGCTGACAGCCATGGAACCACTGTCTGAACTTCCGCCCGACGTCGCCCGGTGGCTCGAACGCTGGGCGCTCGTCCCCGACGGGGACCTGCTGACCACGCGATCGAGCTGGGTGCTGCATGTCCGGCACGAAGCGTCGACCGCCATGCTGAAGGTGGCCCGCATCCCCGATGAAGCGGCGGGCTTCCGCCTGCTGAGCTGGTGGGAGGGGCAAGGCGCCGCCCGGGTCTTCGAATCGGCCCAAGGCGTTCTGCTCATCGAGCGGGCGTCGGGCGCCGGAGATCTCGCGCAGATGGCCTGGTCCGGCCAGGACGACGAAGCGTGCAGGATCCTCTGCGACACGGCGGCCCGTCTGCACGCGCCGCGCAGGGGCGCGATGCCCGAGCTTCATCCGCTGGAAGACTGGTTTCGGCCGCTCCTCGAGTTGGCGACCACGAACACGACACTCGCGCCGGCCGCCGAGATCGCAAGCGAACTCCTGGCCACGCCGCGCGAGGTCGTTGCGCTCCACGGCGACCTGCACCACGAGAACGTGCTCGATTTCGGCGAACGCGGATGGCTCGCCATCGACCCGCACGGCCTGCGGGGCGAGCGCACGTTCGACTACGCCAACCTCTTCACCAACCCCGACCTCAGCGATCCGGGCCGACCGCTGGCCACGCTGCCGGGCCGCTTCGAGCGCCGGCTGGAGATCGTTGTCGCGGCTGCAGGGCTCGATCCCCAGCGGCTCCTTCGCTGGATCGTGGCGTGGACGGGGCTGTCCGCGGCTTGGTTCATCGGCGATGGCGACGATGGCGCTCCAGGTGCCGCCATCGACCTCGCCATCAACACGATCGCGCGTGGCCTGCTCGACTCCGGTGGCTCAGGACGCGGCAGGCCTCACGGCGCCTGACTCGCCAGCAGCTGCCGATAGGCGATCTCCTGCAACGCCGTCGTCTGCGCCGCCGTCAGGTTCATCGCCCGCGCCGCCACGCTGTTCGCGCCCAGGCCGCGTGGATCGCGACCGGTCAATCGGGCGAAGGCCATCAACGCTTCCAGATAGCTGCCCGCCGCGCTGGCATGGTGGTTGTCGCCGGACCAGAGGTTGAGCTTGTCGCCGTCGATGCCGTCGTAGGGATTGCGGTCCGCGACGCCCTGCCCGACCGCACGCACGAACGCATCGCCGACCGGGATCATCCCGGCCGTCCCGCGGTTCTGCGTCGCGGCGCCCTTGTAGCCGTTGCTCAACACGGCCGCGGCCTGCTCCAGCGTCTGTCCGTACCAGTGTCCGCCCGGTTGATAGACCTCATCCGGCCGCGGCCAGGTGGCCAGCAGCCACACGTTGGCCTTGGGGTTGGCGTTCACGTTGGCATTCACGTCGACCCCGTGGATGAACTTCTCCAGCAGGCCCGAATAGGTGATGAGGCTGGCCGGATTGCCCGGCGCGGCGGGATCGAGGTTGCTCTGGTCCTGCATGACCACCGCGTCCCAGCGCTGGTTGTCCAGCACCGCCCGCTTGCTCGTGTAGTGGAACTTGAGCGTCTGCGAGCTGACAGCCTCGATGGCCACCTGATAGTTCAGGCCAGCCTCCACCGTCAGCTGCTTGAAGAGCCCCGGCATGCCGCCGTAGCCGGACCCGTTCAGGTCGGTGACGCTGACCGAGTTGTAGTGCAGCACCGGATTGGCATTGCCGTGCGTGAAGCTGTTGCCGATGAACACCACCTGCGGCGCGCCGGTGCCCGTGCTCTCGCGCCTGAACGAGGACGTGCGGTTGTTGAAGCCCGCCATCGCCAGATTGGGCGCGTCGCCCGACAACACGAGCATGCGGCCCGACGCGCCGCCGTTCTCGTAGAGCGAGAGCTTCACGCCGGCCGGCACCTTCACCGAGGACACTCGGTCGGTGAGCACCTGGATCTCGCCGCCGGTCGCGCTGGTGCACTCGCTCTGCCCGCGGAAGTCGTAGTCCTCGTAGAAGCACACCGGCCCAGCCGGTGGCGGCGGCGGCGGCGCCGCTGCGACCTTGAACGACGAGGTCAGGTTGTTGAAGCCCCGAGCGGTGAGATCGGGCACGTCGCCGGCGAGCTCCAGCGTGCTCCCGGAGAAGCCCGGATGCTGGTACAGCGTGACCCGCGTGCCCGCGGGCACGCGCACCGACGAGATGCGATCCGCGACGGCGGCCCCGACCTCACCGCTCGCGGCCGAGGTGCAATGGCTCGCGCCCTGGTAGTTGTAGTGCTCAAAGAAGCAGACGTCCGCGGCGGACGCGCCCAGCGGCAGGAGGATGGCGGCGGCCGTGACCGTTCTTCCGAATGCGGTCATCCGGGATGCGCGACGTTGATGCATGAGGCTCCTCGCAGGGGCGGTTTGATCGAGGGCGCGAGTCTAGGAACGCCTCCGTTTCAATGCCAATACGAAGAACCGTAGCCGCCATATGCAAAACGTCTGGTGCCAGGTGTTGCCCGATGGAAAGCCGACACGGCCCTCGCGACGCCGTCCATCCGGCAACAAGCCTTGCAACTTGCTACGTCCGATGCGGCCCCATCGGACGCTTTTCAGTGCGGCGTCTGCAGCGTCTCCAGCGTCCGCGACGTCAATGGCGACAAGGGGCCATCCGCCGGGATCCCGTTCCATTTCCTCAACGCCCTCTGGAAGAACAGGCTGTTCGGCAGCTGCAGCATGGTCCCGTTCTGCGCGTCGCCGCTTTCCAGCAGCGTCGTGTAGACCAGGTTGATGTCCACCACCCGGCCCTTCACGCCGGGCCGGTCGCCGGCCTCCAGCAGCTCCACGACGTCGCCGATCCGGAACGCATGCGTGATGTAGATCAGTAGCGTGCAGAACAGGTTCGAGAGCACGCTCCAGGCCGCGAAGAAGGCGACCGCGCCCACCGCGGCGAATCCCGTGAACGCCGTCCACAGCACCGAGCCCGAGACGCCCAGGCGCTCCAGCGACCACAGCAGCGCGCCGCCGTAGATCAGCACGCCGATGCTGCGCAGGAACAGCGACGCCACCTTGACGGGGAAACCGTAGCGTGTCGTCAGGCGCCGCGAGATGAGCCGTGCCACGCGCATCAGCAGCCAGGCGCCGACACCGATGACGGCCACCTCGATCAGCGGGACGAAGATGTCCAGCCATTCGGCCAGCCACAGGGGAAGTCGGTCGTGCAGGGATTGGTAAAGCTTGTTCATGGCGCAGCAGATTACACGCCGATCGAGGCGCTACCTCTTCCGGGTGCCTCCCCGTTGCAGCTCATGACAAAGAGAGCAGTCCCGTAGCGTTCGCGCACAACGTTCCGATCCCGTGAAGATGAAGATGCGCAGCTCGCCCGCGGAGCCGCGGGTCCGTCCCTCCACTTCATCACCACGACGTCAATGAACTCCCTTCAGCGCTTCGCTCTCCTGCCTCTGGTCGCGTTGGTCGCCTCGCTGGCAACGACTGGCACCGCCCTCGCCCACAGCAGCTTCCTGAAGGTCGACGGGCGCACCGTCCGGAACCAGAACGGCACCGGCGACGCCGTCTACCTCCGCGGCGTGAACCTCGGCGGCTGGCAGGTGCATGAAGGCTGGATGTCGCCGCTGGGCGGCGCCGGCGACGACTACACGATGCGCAAGACGCTGAGCCAGCGCTTCGGCGACGGCGGCCGCGACGCGCTGATCAACGCCTACCAGGACAGCTACCTGCAGGAGAAGGATTTCAGGATCCTCTCGGACCTCGGCATGAGCGCCGTGCGCCTGCCCATCTACTACCTGAACCACATGAACGAGGACGGGTCGTGGAAGCGCGACGCCGCCGGCCGCATCGATTTCCGCCGCATCGAGTGGACGGTCGCGATGGCGAAGAAGTACCGGATGTACGTCATCCTCGACCTGCACGGCGCGCCGGGCTCGCAGAACGGCGCGGACCACAGCGGCCGCATCGGCGGCTCGGGCCAGCTGTGGAACAACACGACCTACCAGAACCAGACGCTGACCTTCTGGCGCGAGCTGGCCACGCGCTTCCGCAACGAGCCCACGGTCGCCGGCTACGACGTGCTCAACGAGCCTTCGCTCAACTACCCGGCGCCCGCGACGCGGCCGGTGCTCGACATGTACGACCGGATCTACAGGGAGATCCGCGCGGTCGACCCGAACCACATCGTGATCATGGAAGGCATCTGGGACTGGTCCGCGATCACGCGGCCGTCCGACTACGGCTGGACCAACGTCATCTACGAGTTCCACTACTACAACTGGGGCAACGACTCGAACTACCAGTCGCAGGTGAATTTCACCGAGGCCAAGATCAACCAGGAGAAGCAGTACCTCTCGTACAACGTGCCGCACTACGTCGGCGAGTTCATGTACTTCAACCTGCAGAGCAGCTGGGAGTACGGCCTGCGCCGCTACAACGAGGCCGGCTGGCACTGGACGAGCTGGACCTACAAGGGCACCAACATCGGCAACTGGGCGCTCTACAACAGCACCAACGCCGGCGCCAACACGCCCAACGTGAACAGCGACAGCTACGCCACCATCGAGGCCAAGTGGCGCAGCTGGGACGTCGAGAAGAACATGGCGCCCAACACGATGCTGAACAGCGTGTTCAAGGCCGCGCTGACGGGAAAGAACAGCCTGATCCGCAACCTGCCCTTCGAAGGCACCTGGCGCGCGACCACGCGGCTCGAGGCGGAGATGTTCTATGCGCAGAGCGGCGTGAGCTTCGACAGCACCGGCATCGGCAGCTTCGACGCGGGCGACTGGCTGCGCTACATCGACGTGGACTTCGGCAGCGGCGTCGACCGCCTGAAGCTGCGTCTGGCGGTGGATGCGAGCAGCGCCGGCAAACAGATCGAAGTCCGTCTGGACAGCCCGACCGGCGCGCAGATCGGCACAGTCACCGTGCCGAGCACTGGCGGATGGACGAGCTTCCAGGAAGTGACGACGCCGATCCAGCGCAGCACCGGCGTGCGCAATCTCTACCTGGTGGCCAAGGGCGGCACGGGCGTCGCCAACCTCGACTGGCTGCAGTTCGAGGACTCGACGGGCACCAACACGCCGACGCCGCCGACCACGCCCCCGACGACGCCGCCGACGAATCCTCCGGGCTCTGCGGCACCGGTCTCAGGCCAGACCTACGCGCTGATCGCCAAGCACAGCGGCAAGGCGCTCGACGTGCGCGAGCGCTCGACGCAGGACGGCGGATTGCTGCAGCAATGGGCCTACGGCGCGGGCGCCAATCAGAAATGGGTGGCGCAAAGCGCGGGCAACGGCCTGTGGCAGTTGCGCTCGACGTCGAGCAACAAGTGCGTGGACGTCAGCGGCGTCAGCACCGCCAACGGCGCGGCCATCCAGCAATGGACCTGCACGGGCGGCGGCAACCAGCTGTTCCGCCTGGAAGACCAGGGCAACGGCTTCTTCTACCTGCGCGCCTCGCACAGCAACAAGTGCCTGGACGTGACCGACGTGTCGGCAGCGGACGGCGCAGGCGTGCAGCAGTGGGATTGTGCGGGGGACAACGCGCGGTGGAAGTTCCAGGCGCCTTGAACCGCGCAGGCAGCGGCGCGTGGATCAGTTGCCGGAAACTCGATCCGGCACCTGTCTTCAGGAGTTTGGGGCCATTGGAAGGACTTCTCCGCGCCGACTCGAAGGTGCGGCAAAAAGACGTCGGCAACGCTGGCGTCCTTCGATGGATCAGCGTTCGGGTCGTACCCCTTCTTGCTCCGTCATGTAGTAATTCATGAGGTGAGCCATCTGTGTTCCGGTGATCAGGCGCTGCTGTCGCAGCCTTACTAGGAGACGACCAATGTCGTCGAGTTGGACCGTGTCGCCGGCAGCTCGGCTGACGGCTTCGGTCCAGCAGTCAAGACCACTGTCTTCGGATGAGACGCGGTGGCGTCGAGCAAGTGATTCGATGTACTCGCGAACGTTCCGGTGAGGGGAACCAATAGGGAGATCCGGCAATGCAAAGAATTTCGGCATGACTGTCTGCGCGGAGAACTTGACACGGAAGGTTCGAGGAAGGATCTGCAACCAGTCGCCGAGATGAAGATTTTTCGTTTGAAAACAAGACGTTGGTAGATGACAGTTTGACGTTTCCACCGGCGGGACTGGAGGCGAAATCTCGAATCCCGATGGAGGAGCAATGCACCCTGGGATCGCCGATTGCTAGAACACCTTGCTCGCAGGCCGGCGACCTCGTCGCCGTTCACGTTGTTTTAACGACAAGGAGATTCCTTATGAAGCGTTCCCTGCTCATCGCCGCCACGGCGACCGTTCTGTCCCTGGGCGTCGCCACCGGCTCGGCCATGGCACAAGCCGCCTCCAGCCCGACCTCCGGCACTGTTGATCAGGCCAAGGCCCTGAAGAAGCAAGCCGACGCCGACTACAAGGCCGCCAAGAAGGCGTGCAACGCCATGAAGGGCGATGCCGAGAAGCAATGCGAAAAGGACGCCAAGGCGACACACGAAAAGGCCGAGGCGGATGCCAAGGCCATGAAGGAGAAGGCTGAGGCCGACAAGAAGGCGATGAAGTAAGCAGCCTCGCCTGCCGCCGCATCACAGCGCGGCAGGCGTCTCCGTTTTGGCTTTCAAACTCGCGGCGGGATCGTTCCCGTCGCGAGTTCGTGCGTCTGCCACCCGTTCAGCGCTTCGTCGGACGCGAGAAGTACGGCACCTCGTACACGCGCCCCCACGACGCCTCCGGCGTCGCGCTCCAGAACACCGTCAATGCATGTCGCCAGGTCGACGCGTCCAGCGCGGCGATGGCAGTGTGGAAGCCAGGGTGCCCGGTGAGTTCCCGCACCCGCGCCGCAGCCCTGGACGCAAGCTCGCCGATGTTCTGCACATCGCCGATAGCGACGATCTCCTGGGTCGCGTAAAGCGGCGTCGTCGCGGCCGCATCTTCCGCCTGATGGTGAGCAAGCGGGAGCCATTGGTCGACGATGGGCCGGCCGTACTTGTCGACCAGCGCCTGGAATGCCGCCGAGGCCAGGAAGGACTGCATGCCCTCGACGTCCTCCCACACGTAGAACGGTGAGTAGCGCGCGGGCGCCAGCGCCGTGTGTCCGCTCACGAGAAAGCCCTTGTAGCGCAGTCCCGGCAGCTCGTCGAAGCGAGGCCCGATCTCGACGGCGCGTCGGCGGACGGCGTCGATGTCGAAGGTCTCGGGGAAATCGAAGCCGTATTGCATGGAGAACATGGCCGCTCCGCATCGTCGGTGAACAGAGGTCACAGTCTGATTCCGCGCGCATCGCGGGACAACGTGCCGGGCGGCAAAGCACCGTTGCGGACAGCGCAAGGCAGCGCGCGCCTTCAGCCGCCCACACGCCGCTGTGAGACGGGTGGCCGGTCATCCGACGACCATCGCCACACGCGGATGATCAACCGCGCAGGGCAGTTGCGACGGCGTCTGCCAGCGATGTCGTTGGCCGCCCCAGCAGGCGCGACAGGTCCCGCGACGCGTCATCCAGTTCGCCGTGCCCCGACTTCACGCTGGCGTCGACCACGACGTCGACGATCATCTGCGGCAGCCCCCAGCTCAGCAGCGCCGCGGCGAAGTCCGTGGGCGCGAGGTCCCGGTAGACCACGGGCCGGCCAGCCTGCCTGGACACTTCCTCGGCGAACCCGGTCATCGAGAAGCTCTGGTCGCCGACCAGTTCGTAAGTCTTGCCTGCATGGCCCGGTTGGGTGAGCACCTCGACCGCGGCCCCGGCATAGTCTTCACGCGAGGCCGAGGCCAGCCTCCCCTGCCCCGAACTGCCGATGATGGCGCCGTGCGTCACGGCATCGGCCAGGCCGGCCGTGGTGTTCTCGAAGTACCAGCCGTTGCGCAGCAGGACATGGGCCAGGCCCGAGCGCTTCAGATACTCCTCGGTCTGGTGGTGTTCCCGCGCCAGTGACAGCGTGCTGCTGTCCGCGCGCAGCATGCTCGTGTAGGCGACCAGCTGGACGCCCGTGTCCTTCGCCGCGTCGATGACGGCCTGGTGCTGCCTCAGGCGCTGCCCCGGCACGACGGCCGATACGAGCAGCAGCTTCTCCACGCCTTCGAACGCCGCACGCAGGGTGTCGGGGCGGTCGTAGTCGCCCACGCGCAACTGCACGCCCAGCTCGCGCAGCTCGTCGGCCTTCTCCAGGTCGCGCACGACGGCGACGATCTCGTTGGCCGGCAGTTTTTTCAGCAGCTGTCGCACGGCCAGGCCGCCGAGGTGTCCAGCGGCTCCAGTGATGGCAATCATGTCGATCCTTCTCGGTTGATCCAAGCCGTCACTCTAGTCATCGGTCCGTTGGCTGAATAATGTTGAAGGTCGATGACCGTTATCGAAGGATTGGATAACACGATGGAAGTCCGCCAGCTGGATCTGTTCCTCCGCGTCGCGGAGTTGGGAAGCATCAACCGCGCCGCCCAGACACTGCAGCTGTCGCAGCCAGCCCTGTCGCGTCAGATCGCCCTGCTGGAGCGGGACATGGGCGTGCTGCTCTTCAGCCGGTCACAGGGCGGCGTGCTGCTGACCGAGGCCGGCCGCCTGCTCTCGGACCGGGCCCGCCCGCTGCTCAGGCAGTTCAACCTGCTGAAGCAGCAGGTCGGGGAGCAGGCTGCCGGACAGCTCGCCATCGGCATGCCGCCGGCCTGGCGGCAGATCGTGTCGTGCCCCTTCATCGAGGCCATCGCCGCGCAGCTGCCGGGCGTCAAGCTGCGCGTCTGCGAGGGGCTCAGCGACGAGTTGCAGGACGACATGGCCGCGGGCCTGCTGGACCTCGGCATCGTGCCCTTCAGCGCGACGCCGGCGCACAAGCACACGCAGACCGCCCTGTTGCGCGAACCCATCGTCGTCGTGGGCCTCGCCTCCGACCTGATGACGCCGGACAGGCCGGTGCCGCTCGCGGACCTGGACGGCAGGAACCTGGTGCTCCCCGAGCGGCCGAACGTCCTGCGCGTCCAGCTCGAGCAGGCGATGGCCCGTCGCAGCCTCGACTGCCGCGTCGCCGTGGAGACCGACTCGGTCGACATCTGCCTCGACATGGCCCGGCGGGGTCTGGCCCTCAGCGTCGTGCCGGCCTCCGCGCTGCCCGGCATCGTCGATGACCCGTCGTTCAGCTGGGCGCCGCTGCGGGCCCAGCAGGTCACCTGGGCGCTCTGGGAGAACCAGGCCCGCGCCCACTCGGCAGCGGTCGTCGAAGGCCGGCGGCTGCTCCTGCGCCACATCGGCGGCCTGATCAAGCGCAAGCAGTGGTGGAAGGCCGAGCTGCTGGTCGACTTGAAGGCGTGATCAGTGCCAGGTGTTGCTGCGTATCCGGTGCCGGGCACGAAACGGTACCCACCTCCGAAGAGGTAGAGTTCCACGCAAGCCTCGTTGCGTGTCTGCAAGCATTGCAACGCCGTCCCCTCGTTGGCGCCGCAACGACGCACCTCGACACAGGCCCCGCCAGGCGCTCCCTACAGTGGCGCCACTTCGACGCCGGTCATGGCGTCCCTGCTGGAGACCGCCTTGACCTTGTCCCGTCGTACCTTCCTGGGCACCGCCGCCGCCGGCGTCGCTGCCTCCACGCTGCCGCTGTCAGGCGCCATCGCCGCCAGTCCGGTCGGCGACGTCGTCGGCAAGATCACCGTGGGCTACCAGGGCTGGTTCGCCTGCGCCGGCGACAGCGCCCCGATCAACGGCTGGTGGCACTGGGCGCAGGACTGGGGCCGCACGCCCTCCCCGACCAACCGCGCCATCGTCTCGTGGCCCGACATGCGCGAGTACGCGTCGGGTTACACAACCGCCTTCGCCAGACTGGGCAACGGCGGGCCTGCCACGCTGTTCTCGTCCTACGACCAGGCCACCGTCGACACGCACTTCCGCTGGATGCAGCAGAACGGCTGCGACACCGCCGCGCTGCAGCGCTTCAACCCCAACGGGGGCGAGGGCGCGACCCGCGACGCGATGGCCTTGAAGGTGCGCAGCGCCGCCGAGTCCTACGGCCGCAAGTTCTACGTCATGTACGACGTGAGCGGCTGGCGCAACATGCAGCCCGAGATCAAGGCGGACTGGCTCAACAAGATGGCCGCGCTGGTGGCGTCCTCGGCCTACGCGCGCCAGAACGGCAAGCCGGTCGTGGGCCTCTGGGGCTTCGGCTTCAACGACGACAACCATCCCTGGTCCGCCGCGGCCTGCCTGGACGTCATCAACTGGTTCAAGAGCCAGGGCTGCTACGTGATGGGCGGCGTGCCGACCTACTGGCGCGAAGGCAAGAACGATTCGCGCGCCGGCTACCTCGACGCGTATCACGCGTTCAACATGATCTCGCCGTGGATGGTCGGCCGCATCGGCGACGTCGCCGGGTCCGACTGGTTCTACCAGAACGTCAACCTCGCCGACCAGGCCGACTGCAATGCGCGCGGCATCGACTACCAGCCCTGCGTGCTGCCCGGCGACCTGAGCGTGCGCCAGCGCGCGCACGGCGACTTCATGTGGCGCCAGTTCTACAACATGGTCCGGATCGGCGCGCAGGGGATCTACATCTCGATGTTCGACGAGTTCAACGAGGGCAACCAGATCGCCAAGACCGCCGAGAGCGCGGCCTTCGTGCCCGCGGGCTCGGGCATCCTCGCGCTGGACGAGGACGGCACGGCCTGCTCGTCCGACTACTACCTGCGCCTGACCAACGACGGCGGCCGCATGCTGAAGGGCCAGCTGCCGCTGACGCCGACGCGTCCGACGCAGCCGGTGGTGGGCCCCACGACGCCGACCACGCAAGTCGTGACCCTGCGCGCCCGCGTGAACAACCGCTACGTGACGGCGGAGAACGCCGGCGGGGCGTCGCTGATCGCCAACCGCGACGCCATCGGCGGCTGGGAGCAGTTCGACCTGCTGGACGCCGGCGGCGGCAACATCGCGCTGCGCGCGCATGCCAACGGCAAGCTGGTCTGCGCCGAGAACGGCGGCGGCTCCGCGCTGATTGCCAACCGGACGGCCATCGGCCCGTGGGAGTCGTTCAAGCTGATCCGCAACGCCAACGGCTCGGTGTCGCTGCAGGCGATCGCGAACAACCGCTACGTCACGGCCGAGAACGCCGGCGCGGGCTCGCTCATCGCGAACCGCACGGCGATCGGGGCGTGGGAGCAGTTCGACCTGATCACGGCGGGGCGCTGAACGCCCCGATCCGTCGATCGCCCCCCTCTTTTTCCGTCCCGGCTGCATCCGTGTCTCGGCTGTCTCCGTAAGTCCCGATGTTGAGACCGGACCCACCCGTCCGGTCGGACCCGAGGACGACCATGAGCCGCATCGACACCGCCAGCCGCACCGGAACACGCCCCACGCACGCCCCCTCCGGGCGTGGCCCCGCACGCGCCCTGCCCTGGGACCGCCTGCCCCATCTCAGCCTGCTAGCGAAGTTCAACCTGATCTTCCTCGCGGTGTTCCTGGTGGGACTGACGGCCACCGGCGTCCTGGCGCGTCGATGGCTGCAGGACGGCGCGCAGGAGCAGGTCGCCGATCGCGCCCGGCTGCTGATGCACAGCGCCGGCGCCGTCAACCAGTACACCGCGGACCACATCCGCCCGCTGCTCGAGGGCCAGCTGCGCGAGCGATTCGTGCCCGAGGCCGTCCCCGCGTTCTCCGCGCACGAGGTGCTGGCCACGTTGTCCAAGGCCTACGAGGACTACAGCTACAAGGCGGCGATGCTCAATCCGACCAACCCGCGCAACCGGGCGGTGAGCTGGGAGGAGGACGTGATCTCGCAGTTCGCGCGCCGGCCCGCGCTGACGGAGTTCATCGGACGTCGCGAGACGCCCGGCGGCGAGGCGCTCTACATCGCGCGGCCGATCCGGATCAGCAATGCGGCGTGTCTCGGTTGCCACGCGTCGCCGCAGACGGCACCGGCGACGCTGGTCGCGCGCTACGGCCCGTCCAACGGCTTCGGCTGGCGGCTCAACGAGACCCTGGGCGCCGAGGTCGTCAGCGTGCCCATGACGCTGCCGCTGAAGCAGGCCTCGCAGACCTTCTGGCTGGTGATGGGCGCGCTGACGGCGGCTTTCCTCGCGATGGGCGCGGCACTCAACCTGATGCTCTGGCGCCTGGTGATCCGGCCGGTGACCCGCCTCGCGCGGATCGCCGACCGCGTGTCGCTCGGCGAGGACGCACCGCCTTTCGACGCGCGCTCGAGTGACGAGATCGGCGTGCTGACCGTGTCCTTCGGCCGCATGCGCCGCAGCCTCGATCAGGCGATGGCGATGCTGGAGGGCAACGCATGACCGACGACAACACCCGCCCCCCGGCCGACGGCGCCCCGGCGGGCGGCCCGGCGCGCATCGGCAAGTACCTCATCCGCGGCCGGCTCGGCGAAGGCGCGATGGGCGTCGTCTACCGCGCCTTCGATCCGCACATCCAGCGCGAGGTCGCCATCAAGGTACTGCGACGCCAGTTCGAGGACATCGTCGGGGAGACCGCGCCCGAAGACTCGATCACCGCGCGCTTCCGCAACGAGGCCCGCGCGGTCGGGCGCATCGCCCATCCCGGCGTCGTGACCATCCACGACTTCGGTGAGATCACCGAGGCGACGTCCGCATCGCCGAACGCCGGCACAGGTACTGGTGCTGGGGCCGGTGCAAGCGCCGGGGCTCTCGCCGGCGCCGGCAGCTTCGCCTTCCTCGTCATGGAGCTCGTGGACGGCCGCGGGCTCGATCAGATGTTGAAGATCGCCCGGCCGCCGCTGACCTGGTCGCTCAACGTCATGGACCAGTTGCTGGACGCGCTCGGCTGCGCGCATGACCGCGGCGTCTGGCACCGCGACATCAAGCCCGGCAACCTGCTCATCACCCGCGACAACCGCGTGAAACTGACCGACTTCGGCATCGCGCGCATCGCCGACCGCCACCTCACGCAGGTCGCTTCGCAGATCGGGACACCGGGCTACATGGCGCCTGAGCAGTACCTCGGCGGTCCGATCGACCACCGCGCCGATCTCTTCGCCTGCGGCGTGCTGCTGTACCGGCTGACAACCGGACGCACGCCGTTCAGCGGCGCGCCCGAAGCGGTGATGTACCAGACGCTGCATCAGGAGCCCGCGGCGCCGAGCGCGTTGCGTCCCGGCGAACTGCCGCCGGCGCTCGATGCCGTGGTGCGGCGCGCGATGGCCCGGGATCCGCGCCATCGATTCGCCGATGCGGCGGCGATGCGCGTCGCGCTGGCGGAGATCGCGGCGGGCGGGGGCCTGGCCCCCAACACCGGCGGTGGCTTCGACGATCGCACGCTGGTGCAGCCTCGCCACGGCTCAGGCGCCACCCCGACGGGCGCATCGACCGCAGGCTCAGGCGCGAGCCGCGCGCTCGATGCCGCGCTGATCTTCCAGGTCGAGCGCGCCCTCGCGTCGCACATCGGGCCGCTGGCCAGGCACCTCGTCTCGCGCGATCTGGCGCACAGCGCCAACGTCGAGGAGCTCTCACGATCGCTCGCGCGTCACATCGCCGATGCGCCGGAGCGGGAGCAGTTCATCGCGACCGCCGCGGCGCTGGCGGCCGCGGCAGTCAAGACACCGTGAGGCGCCTTGGCAGGGGCGATGTACAAGGATTTGAGATACTGTATGCAACAACAGCATTCAAGCCTGACCCCTCCCCGTGCCCTACACCGTCGCCGTCCGCGAACTCTGCGAGTTCACCGCCAAGCAAGGCGACCTGGACCTGCGCTTCACGCCCGCGCCGACGGCGCAGGAAGGCATCGCGGGACATGCGCTGGTGTATGAGCGCCGGGGCCCGAGCTATCGGCGGGAAGTGACGCTCAGCGGTGAGTTCGGGGAACTCCGCGTGCGAGGTCGCGCCGACGGCTTCGATCCCGAACGCCGTCGCCTCGAGGAGATCAAGACCTTCCGCGGCAGCATCGACCGTCAGCGCCCCACGCATCGCCGGCTTCATTGGGCCCAGGCCAAGGTCTACGCGTGGCTGCTGTGCCAGGCCGAGGCGCTGCCCGACATCGAGGTCGCGCTGGTCTACCTGGACCTCGGCAGCCAGGAGGAAACGGTCCTGCTCGAACGCTGCACGGCGGCGGAGCTGCAAGCCCACTTCGAATCCCTGTGCGAGCGGTTTCTTGCCTGGGCCGTCCTCGAGCTCGACCATCGGGAGCGACGCGATGCCGCGCTGCAGACGCTGAGCTTCCCGTTCGGCGACTTCCGCGTGGGACAGCGGCCGCTGGCGGAAGCGGTCTATCGCGCGGCGGCGACGGGCCGTTGCCTGCTCGCGCAGGCGCCGACCGGCATCGGCAAGACGATGGGCACGATCTTCCCGTTGCTGAAGGCCGCGCCCGGGCAGCGCGTCGACAAGGTCTTCTTCCTGGCGGCGAAGACCTCGGGCCGGCAGACGGCGCTGGATGCGATCGAGCGGCTGGTTGATCGCGACGATGCATCGGGCGCATCGGTGACGCCGAACACATCGGTCCCGCTGCGTGTGCTCGAACTCGTCGCGCGCGACAAGGCGTGCGAGCACCCGGACCTCGCCTGCAACGGCGAGTCCTGTCCGCTGGCCAAGGGCTTCTACGACCGCCTGCCGGCCGCCCGGTCGGCGGCGCTGCGCATCGGTCATGACACGGGCGTCGCATTGACGCGGGCCGCCGTGCGCGAGGCGGCACTGGCCCACGACGTCTGCCCGTACTACCTGAGCCAGGAATTGACGCGCTGGGCCGACGTGGTGGTCGGCGACTACAACTACTACTTCGACCACGGCGCCCTCCTCCACGGATTGACGCAGGTGAACCAATGGCGCATCGGCCTGCTGGTCGACGAGGCGCACAACCTCGTCGAACGCGGACGCAAGATGTTCAGCGCGACGTTGTCGCCGGAGCGGCTGTTCCAGGCACGGCAGTCGTCGGGCGCCTCAGCGTCGCCTCTCGTCCGCAAGGCACTGGACAAGGTGCGCCGCGCCTGGCGCGCGATCGACAAGGCGCAGGCCGAGCCCTACGCGGCCTACGAGACATTTCCGGAAGCGCTGCTGAGCGCCCTCCAGCACAGCATCGCCGTGGTCTCGGAACATCTGGCCGCGCATCCCGACGAGGTCGAGCCCGCGCTGCTCGACTTCCACTTCGAGACGCTGCACGTCACGCGCGCGGTGGAATCCTTCGGGCCTCATTCGCTGGTCGATGTCCAGAAGCCGCCCAGCCTCCACGGCAAGACGGCCCCGTCGGTGCTCTGCATCCGCAACATCGTTCCCGCGCCGTTCCTGAAACCGCGCCTGGCGGCGGCGCACACGAGCACGCTGTTCTCCGCCACGCTGCAGCCGCAAGGCTTCCATGCCGATCTTCTGGGGCTGCCGGAGAACCACGTGAGCGTCGAGGTGGCCTCGCCCTTCGACGCGAGCCAGCTGCAGGTGCATGTGGCCTCGCACATCTCGACGCGCTACCAGCATCGACGCGCGTCGCTGCAGCCGATCGCCGATCTGATCGCGGCGCAGTACGGTCGCGCGCCGGGCAACTATCTGGCGTTCCTGAGCAGCTACGACTATCTGGAACAGGTGGCGGACCTGCTCGGCGAACGCCACCCCGACGTGCCGCAATGGCGCCAGTCGCGCCGCATGAGCGAGGCCCAACAGCGCCAGTTCCTCGACCGCTTCACCGTCGACGGTCGAGGCGTCGGCTTCGCGGTGCTGGGCGGCGCGTTCGCGGAGGGCGTCGACCTGCCGGGGCGGCGGCTCATCGGCGCGTTCCTGTCGACGCTGGGACTGCCGCAGGTCAACGCCGTCAACGAACAGATCCGGGCGCGCATGGACCAGCTGTTCGGCGCGGGCTACGACTACACCTACCTGTACCCGGGTTTGCAGAAAGTCGTGCAGGCGGCGGGTCGCGTGATCCGGACGACCGAGGACCGCGGCGTCGTGCACCTGATCGACGACCGCTTCGCGCGGGCGGAGGTGCAGCGGCTGCTGCCGGTGTGGTGGGCACAGGACGCGACCCTCACCCCTACCCTCTCCCGCAAGCGGGAGAGGGGGTAAGAAGGGAGCCGGTCGAACTCCCTCTCCCGCTTGCGGGAGAGGGTGGGGGTGAGGGCCAGCGGCCGTCGCAGTCATCAGGCCCCATCCTTGCCAAGGGGATCCTGACCATGAGCTCTCCCCGCGTCTATCGCTGCACCTGCGGCCACCGCCTCTACTTCCGCAACAGCGCCTGCCTGGTGTGCAAGGCGCCGCTCGGCTTCCTGCCCGACGACCTCGCGCTGCACGCGCTGCTGCCCGGTCCGACCACCGAAACCTGGCGCATCGACGGCGTGGACGGCGTCTTCACCCGTTGCGCGAACTTCCACACCGCCGCTGGCTGCAACTGGCTGCTGCCGCTGGATGACCGACGTAAGAGCCCTCTCTGCGTGGCTTGCGCGCTCAACCGCACCATTCCCGATCTATCGGACCCCATCAACGCCGAACTCTGGGGCCGCATGGAGCGCGCCAAGCGGCGGCTGGTGTCGCAACTCCTCGGGCTCCACCTGCCGGTGGTGCCGAAGTTCGAAGCCCCGGATCGCGGCCTCGCCTTCGACTTCCTGCGCACCCTCCCCGGCCAGCCGCGCGTGATGACCGGCCACGCCTGGGGGGTCATCACCATCAACATCGAGGAAGCCGACGACGCCAAGCGCGAAGCCGCCCGGCAGCGCATGGGCGAGTCCTACCGGACGCTGCTCGGGCATTTCCGCCACGAGATCGGTCATTACTACTGGGACCGGCTGGTCGCCGGGTCGGAATGGCACGAGCCCTTCCGCGCGCTGTTCGGGGATGAGCGGACCAACTACGCCGAGGCGCTTCAGCGCCATCACCACACCGGCGCGCCGGCGGACTGGCCGCAGCGCTTCATCACGTCGTACGCCAGCGCGCATCCGTGGGAGGATTGGGCGGAGACCTGGGCCCACTACCTCCACCTGCGCGACACCATCGACACCGCGGGCAGCTTCAAGCTGCTCAGCACCGTCGACGAGCTGCGGCCGTGGCCCTACGCCCTCGCCGACCTCTGGTCGCCCGGCCACGCCACCGGACCCGCCTTCCTGCGCCTGCTGCGCGACTGGCTCGCCATCACCAGCGTGATGAACGAGATGTCCCGCGCGATGGGCCAACCCGACTTCTATCCCTTCGTGCTGCAGCGCCGGGTCGTCCCGAAGCTGCACTTCATCCATTGCGTCGTCGAGCACGGCAGGACCCCATGATTCGCCTCGATCTCCACTTCGAACTGGACTACCAGATCGACTCGCCGTACGGCGATTTCGTCTTCAGCATCCAGCCGGCGCACACGGCGGCGCAGCGGGTGCTGCAGGAAAGCGTCGTGCTGACGCCCGACGTGCCGTGGCGGTCGGAGACGGTGGCCAGCAGCCGCAACCGGCTGCTGCGCGTGCGCGCGCCGCAGGGGAACTTCCATCTGACCTACACGGCGAGCGTCACGATCGAGCATGCGGTCGGCGATCCGGCCTTCATCGAGGAATGCCCGATCGACCAGTTGCCTGTCGAGTTCCTGTCCTACCTCGCACCCAGCCGCTACTGCGAATCCGATCGGCTCACGCCGTGGGCCGAGGCCGAGTTCGGGCACGTGCCGCCGGGTTATGCGCGCGCCGCGGCGATCGCGGCGTGGGTGCAGCGGCACATCGCCTATTCCTCCTATGGGTCGACGACGCAGACCACCGCGCTCGATACCTTGACGGACCGGGTCGGCGTCTGCCGGGACCAGGCGCACGTGATGATCGCGCTGTGCCGGGCGCTGTCGATGCCGGCGAGGTATGTGACCGGCACGGACTACGGCGCCGATCCGACGAAGGCGCCGGACTTCCATGCCTATGTGGAGGTCTACCTCGGCAGGCGCTGGTACATCTTCGACGCGTCGGGGAACGGGATCCCGATGGGCTTCGTGCGCATCGGCACCGGACGCGATGCGGCGGATGTGCCGTTCGCGACGCTGTTCGGGCAGATCCAGGCGCCGTTCGCGCCGCTGGTGCGAGCGACCGCGTGCGGCGGGCCCGGACTGCAGCTGCCGGTCGACGTGGGCCGCGCGCTGTCCACCGACGGCGATTCGGCGGGATGTCATCTGGCGCCGGTCGCGGCCTGAGCTTCCGTACTGCCGCCGCCGCTGGCCCTCACCCCTGCCCTCTCCCGCAAGCGGGAGAGGGAGAAATCGCCATTCGCACCGTGACAGGCAAGACCTGGATCCCGACCTTGTTCATTTCGTCTGATCGTATACGATAGACGAATGCTGCCCTGGATCACCGACACCTCCCCCGACCTGCTCGCCGAGGTGCGGGACACGTCGCTCGCCAAGCTCGTCCGCGACGAGGTGCTGAACGCCATCCTCCGCGGGGACCTGCCGCCGGGACAGCGCATCAACGAACCGGACGTCGCGGCCCGCCTGCGCGTTTCGCGCGTCCCCGTGCGGGAGGCGCTGCGCGAGCTTGAAAGCACCGGCCTGGTCGCCGCGCGCAAGCACGCCGGCGTGTTCGTGCGGGTCCTCGACCCCAAGGAAATCTCCAACCTCTACGAGCTGCGCAGCCTGCTCGACGGCCACGCCGGCCGCCGCGCCGCGGCGCTGGACCGTCCCCGTCGCGATGCCCTCGTGAAGCGGCTCGTGACGCTGGGCCGCGAGATGAAGGCCAACGCGCGCCGTCGCGACGTGCAGGCCTATTACGCCGCCAACCTCGCCTTCCACTGGGCCATCGTCGAGGCCACCGACAACGAGCCGCTGACGCGCACCTACCAGGGGATCGTCCAGCAGCTGCACCTGTCGCGGCTGCGGAACCTGTCGCGCGACGTGGGCATGAAGGTCTCGATCCTGGAGCACGACCAGATCGTCGCCGCGCTCGACGACGGTGACGCCGCGCTGTGCCAGCGGCTGCAGGAACACCACGTCAACGCGGCGCACGGGCGTCTGCTGGAGACGGAAGGAAAGAACGGCGGCGGCGACCCGGGCGACGGCATGAGCTAGGCCGGATCCCGGGCGCGCGCCGGCGCACATCCCACCCAAGCAAGAACGAGGGCCGCCAAAGAGCCCCGCTTCATACGGAGACAAACCGATGACGAACCGACGATCCGTGCTGATCGCCGCTCCCGCGCTCCTGCTCGCCAGGCGCTCATGGGCGGCGGACACCTTCCCCAGCAAGCCGATCCGATACATCGTGCCCGTGGCCGCGGGCGGCGGCAGCGACTTCATCGGCCGCGCCGTCTGCGAACGCTGGGGCCATGCGCTCAACCAGACGTTCGTCGTCGACAACATCGGCGGCGGAGGCGGCGTGATCGCCACGCAGGCCACGGCCAAGGCGCCGCCCGACGGCTACACGCTGATGCAGGGCTACGTGGCCACGCACGGCACCAGCCCGGCCACGCGCAAGCTGCCCTACGACGCGGTCAAGGACTTCAGCCCCATCGGCATGATTGGCGGCACGCCCAACGTGCTGGTGGTCAACAGCGCGGTGCCGGTCAACGACCTCAAGGGCTTCATCGAGTACGCCCGCAAGAACCCCGGCAAGCTGAGCTACGGCTCCTCCGGCGTGGGCTCGCTGACGCAGCTCGTGATGGAGCTCTTCAAGCAGCAGGCCGGCGTCTTCATGCTGCACGTGCCCTACCGCGGCATCTCGCCGGCCTTCACCGACCTGATGGGCGGCCAGACCCACGCGATGTTCCCCGGCCTGGCCGCAGCGCTGCCGCACATCCGCTCCGGCCGCGTGAAACCGCTGGCCGTCACCGGCACCGCGCGCAATCCGACGCTCAAGGACGTGCCCACGCTGATCGAGTCCGGATTCAAGGGCTTCGACGCGATGCAGTGGTACGGCGTCGTCGGCCCCGCCGGCATCCCCGCGCCGCTGGTCAAGCAGCTCAACGCCACGCTGAACGCGGTGCTCAAGGCGTCCGACATGCGCGAGAAGCTGGCCGCGGAAGCCGTCGATCCGACGGCCATGAGCCCCGAGCAGTTCGGCCGTCACATCCAGGCCGAGGTGGCCCGGTGGACCACGCTGGCCCGCGAACGCAAGATCCAGGTCGACGATTGACCCACCGATCGACAACCCGACCCAGGCCAACTCCTCGGCCCGAAGAACGACTCAAGGACGAAAGCACTTCATGGCACGCAATACCCAGGTCGCCGCCGACCACAACGCCCCGCCCATCACCCAGATCCTCGCCCGCTACGTGGCCACGCATCCCTCGCGCGGCTGGAGCGACGCGGTGGACCACGAGGCCCATCGCACCTTCATGAACTGGGCGGGTTGCGCCGTCGGCGCCGCCGGTCATGAGGCGATGCACGCGGCGCTGGCCGCCGTGCAGATGCTGGAGCCTTCCGCGCAGGCCAGCATCCTCGGCCGCGCCGAGAAGGTCGACATGGCCGGCGCCGCGCTGCTGAACGGCATCAGCTCGCACACCTTCGACTTCGACGACACGCACCTGAAGACCATCATCCATCCGGCCGGTCCGGTGGCCTCGGCGGCGCTGGCGCTGGCCGAGCACCTCGGCCTGTCCGGCCGGCAGCTGATCGACGCGATGGTCCTGGGCATCGACGTGTCCTGCCGCATGGGCAACCTCGTCTACCCGGAGCACTACGACCGCGGCTGGCACATCACCGGCTCCACCGGGACGCTGGGGGCCGCGGCGGCCTGCGCGCGGCTGCTCGGACTGGACGAGTACCGGACGCAGATGGCGCTGGGCATCGCCGCCTCGCAGCCCGTGGGCCTGCGCGAGCAGTTCGGGACGATGACCAAGCCCTTCCATCCTGGTGGCGCCGCGCGCGCCGGACTGCTGTCGGCGCTGCTGGCCAGGCACGGCTACACCGCCAGCCCGCGCGCCCTCGAGGCACCGCGCGGCTTTGCGCAGGTGGTGTCGACGAAGTACGCCTGGAACGAGGCCACCGACGAGCTCGGCGAGCGCTTCGAGATTTCCTTCAACACCTACAAGCCCTTCGCCTGCGGCATCGTCATCCACCCGAGCATCGACGCCGCCGTGCAGCTGCGCGAGCAGGGCGTGCGGCCCGAGGACGTCGAGCGCATCGAGCTGAAGGTGCATTCGCTGGTGCTGGAGCTCACCGGCAAGAAGGAACCGGCGGACGGCCTGCAGGGCAAGTTCAGCGTCTATCACGGCGTCTCGGCCGGCCTGATCTTCGGCCGCGCGGGCGAGCCCGAGTACGACGACGCGATCGTCAACCGCGAGGACGTCGTGGCGTTGCGC
The DNA here is from genome assembly GCF_001653795.1 of Mitsuaria sp. 7. Lineage (NCBI taxonomy): Bacteria > Pseudomonadati > Pseudomonadota > Betaproteobacteria > Burkholderiales > Sphaerotilaceae > Roseateles > Mitsuaria sp. 7. Next base: position 1,641,358 of record NZ_CP011514.1, on the reverse strand, counting down.
CGCAAGGTCGTGGCGACGATCGACGACAACATCGACGAGGCCTCGGTCGACATGACGGCGGTGCTGCGCGACGGCCGTCGCGTCCACGTCTTCGTCGAGCACGCGATCGGCTCGCTGCACAAGCCGATGAGCGACGCGGCGCTGGACGCGAAATTCCACTCGCAATCGGACGTCGTCATCGGCGCCGCGCGCAGCGACGCGTTGATCGCGGCCTGCTGGAAGCTCGGCGACCTGGCCGACGTGCGCGAGCTGACAGCACTGGCGCGGCCCTGAGTTCGGTCGGCTTCGATCGGCTTCGATCAGTTTCGATGAGCGGAGACAAGCACACGATGCGCGGCTACACCCTCCAACACCACGACGGCCACGCGGAGCTGGTGCTCCGCGAGGACCTGCCCCGCCCTGTCCCCGGTCCCGGTCAACTGCTCATCCGCGTGCGCGCGGCGGGTCTGAACCGCGGTGAGTTCCTGGCCGGTCACGGCCTTCACGGCGCTGGCGGCGCTGGCGGCGCCCCGAAGCCGGTGGGCGCGGAAGCGGCCGGCGAAGTCATCGAAGTCGGCGGCGGCGTCCAGGGGTGGCGCGTCGGCGATCGCGTCATGGGTCGGTGCGCCGGCGGCTTCGCCGACTTCGCGCTGATCAGCGAGGCGGAGGCGCTGCACGTGCCCGAAGCCCTCGACTGGACAGCCGCGGGCGCGATCCCGCTCACCTTCCTCGTCGTCTACGACATGCTGGTGGTCCAGGGCCGGTTGATGGCGGGCGAGACCCTGCTCGTGGCGGGAGGTAGCTCAGGCGTCGGCGTCGCCGCGCTGTCGGCGGCCAAGGCCATGGGCGCGACGGTGATCGCCACGTCGGGCAGCGCGACCAAGCTCGCCCGGCTGAAGACGCTGGGGCTGGACCTCGGTCTCGAGACCCGCGCGCCAGAGTTCGCCACCGCGGTGCGCGAGGCGACGGATGGTCGTGGCGCGGACCTCGCCATCGACACCGTCGGCGGCACCGTGTTCGCCGAATGCGTGCGGTCGCTGGGCTTCCAGGGAAGGCTTGCGATGGTCGGTTACGTGGACGGCGTGCTCAAGGCCGAGCTCGACCTCGAAGCGTTGCACGCACGGCGTCTTCATCTCTTCGGCGTCTCGAACAAGCTCCGAACTCCGCGGCAGCGCGCGGAACCGGTGCCAGGGTTCAGGACGGACTGGCTCCCGCTGTTCGCCGACGGTCGCCTGCGGCCCGTGGTGGACCGCGTGTTCCGCTTCGAGGACCTGGCGCAGGCCAAGGCCTCGATGGAACACGCCGAGCATCTCGGCAAGATCGTGCTGGCGGGAAGTGCGGACTGAACAACGACAAGGACATCGACATGAACGTGCAACGTCGCGAACTCTGCGCCGCCGGCGCCGCCACACTGCTGCTGAGCGCGTGCGCGTCGCCAGGCTCGTCTGAGGCCTGCGCCGCCGCAGCTGAGTTGGCCGGCAACGGCAAGCTCCGCGCCGCGATCAACCTCGGCAATCCCATCCTGGCCAGCCGTGGCGCCGACGGCGAACTGCGCGGCGTCTCGGTGGACCTCGCGCGCGAGGCGGCGCGGCGACTGGGCGTGAGCATCGAGCTCGTCGCCTTCAACGCGGCGGGCAAGGTCGTCGAGGCGATCAAGGACAAGCAGGTCGACCTCGCCTTCGTCGCCATCGATCCGCTGCGCGGCGCCGACACCGACTACACCGCGCCCTACGTGATCATCGAAGGCGCCTACCTGGTCCGCAACGACTCGCCGCTGCAGCGCAACGAGGACGTCGACCGCACGGGCCGGCGCATCGTCGTCGGCCGCGGCAGCGCCTACGACCTGTACCTGACCCGCGAGATCAGGTCCGCCACGCTGGTGCGCGCGCCGACGTCGCCGGCGGTCACCGACATGTTCCTCGCCGACCAGCTCGATGTCGCCGCGGGTGTGCGTCAGCAGCTCGAAGCCGACGCGCGCCGCGTGGGCGGCGTGCGCCTGCTGCCGGGCCGCTTCATGGTGATCGAGCAGGCGATGGGCGTGCCCAAGGGACGCGTGGCCGCGCAGCGATGGCTGAGCGGATTCGTTGAGGAGATGAAGGCTTCCGGCTTCGTGGCGGAGGCGCTGCGCCGGCATGGGATCGAAGGGGCGCTTGTGGCACCGCCGAGGCAAGCACCGCCGAGGTAAGCGCAGCGGTGTCCTGAATGGAACACTGTCCTACACCGCCGCGCCGCGCTTGGCGTTAATCTCGAACGCGACCGAACTTTGAAGGAGACCTCATGGAAGCGCCCAACCACCAGTTTCACGAGTTGTTCGACCAGCTCGGTCTGCCCTCTTCCGAGGCGGAGATCCGCGAGTTCATCTCGGTGCACCGACCGCTGCCCGGTGACGTGAAGATCACCGAGGCGCCGTTCTGGTCCGAGCAGCAGTCGCGCCTGCTCAAGGAGCTGCTGCTTCAGGACGCGGACTGGGCCGAGGCCGTCGACCAGCTGAACGTGGCGCTGCACTGATCCTGCGGAGCCGTCGCGCCGCAGACGGCGTCGAAAGGCGTCACGGGCATCACGGGCATCACGGCCGCGATGCCATCGCCTGCGTCGGGAACGGGCACGCAGATCGCGGGAGCGTCGTCTGCCGATTGCCATGGGATCCACTCCTAGGATTCCCATGTTTCCCCGTTCCCGGCTCTTGATCCTGATCACCGGCGCCTGCCTGGCGCTGACCGCCAGTGCGCAGCAAGGTGACGGCACCGACGTGCCGATCCGCAGTCACGTCTTCAAGCCCGACAAGGTCGACGCTACCGACGCCCAGGTCGCGGCCCTCAAGGCGCCGGCCGGGTTCAAGGTGTCCGTCTTCGCAAGGAACCTGAAAAACGCGCGGATCATCGCCGTGGCGCCCGACGGGAAAATCTACGTCAGCCGGCGCGATACGGGCGACGTCCTGATGCTCGAGGACCGCGATGGCGATGGTGTCGCCGACGGGCCGCCGGTGAAGGTGCTAGCCCGGGCCGGCACTCATGGCCTGGCCATCCACGACGGCAAGCTGTACGTGGCGACCGTCAAGGAGATCTTCGTCGCGCCGTTGCAAGCCGACGGTCGCGTCGGCGAACCGACGCTCATCGTCGGCGACCTGCCCGATGCCGGCCAGCATCCGAACCGGACGATCGCTTTCGGGCCGGACGGCATGCTCTACATCACCGCCGGCTCGACCTGCAATGCGTGCAACGAGAGCAACCCCGAGAACGCCACGATCCTGCGGGCCTCGCCGGACGGTCAGAGCCGCGTCATCGTGGCCAGCGGATTGCGCAACACGATCGGCTTCGACTGGCATCCGGCCACGGGCGCGCTGTGGGGCATGGACCATGGCATCGACTTCCTGGGCGACGACGTGCAGCCCGAGGAACTGAATCTCATCGAACAAGGCAGACGCTACGGCTGGCCGCATGTCTGGGGCCCGGGCGGCATCAACCCGCAGAGCACGCCGCCGGGCGAGATCACCAAGGCGCAGTGGAAGAACGACAGCGTGCCGATGGCGCTGGGCTACAAGGCCCATGCGGCGCCGATGCAGATGGTCTTCGACAAGGGCGGCGGCCGCTTCCCCGCGGAGTACGCGGGCGACGCCTTCGTGACGATGCGCGGCTCCTGGAACCGCAAGGAGGCATCGGGCTATGAGATCGTCCGCATCCGTTTCGCCGACGGCAAGCCGCAACGCATCGAGCCCTTCGTCACCGGCTTCCTGACCGACCGCGGTCGCACGCACATCGCGCGGCCGGTCGGCCTGGCCTGGGCCCGGGATGGCGCACTGCTGATGTCGGACGACGCGAACGGCGTCCTCTATCGCGTGGCCTATCAGGGGAACGCCCAGCCGGCGGCAGCGATGCAGACACCCGCGGACGAGATGAAGCGCCAGGCGCAACGCGGCGTCGGCGTGCCGCTCGCGAATGACAGGCCGGAGACGACCCCGCGCACGTCGGCCGTCATTGAGCTGAGCTCTACCGCCTTCGCCTCAGGCGCGCCCATCCCGACCAGGCACAGCGAGTACGCCGACGGCGTCTCGCCGGCCTTGACCTGGAAGGCGGTCGCCGGGGCGAGGAGCTACGTGCTGCTCGTCGAGGACCCCGATGCCAGGCCCATCACGCCCTTCGTGCACTGGGTCGCCTGGAACATCCCCGCCGATGTGACCGCGCTGCCAGAAGGTCTCCAGGAACAGGAGCGGCTCACCGAGCCCGCGGGACTGATGCAGGGCACCACCAGCCGCGGCTCCGTCGGCTACTACGGCCCTCGGCCGCCCGTCGGCGATCCGTCGCATCACTACCACTTCCAGGTCCTGGCGCTGGACATCCTGCTGCAGCTGCCCTTGGGCGCGAACCGCGACGACGTGCTGGCGGCGGCCAAGGGACACGTGCTCGGCAAGGGCGAACTCGTGGGCACTTACCGCCAGGAAATCAAGCCGCCGAAGTGACCGGTTGATCCGTCGCACGATCCGGCGAATCTGAAAGAGCCATGCCCGATGTTCGACATGCACGTCCGCCCTGCCGGGGCCGCCGTGTCCGGGCGTGATCCCTCGGGATCAGTTCAGACTCTTCCGATAGTCCGCGGCGAGGCTTTCACGCACGTGCGCCAACGCGGCGACCACCTTGTAGGACGGCACCCCCGACGCGAGGAGCCGACGCGCCGCCCGGAGCAGCACCAGATCCTGGAACGTGAATCGCATGTCCCGGCTCGGTGCCAGCAGGTCCTCCGAGATCAATGCCTTGATATAGCTCGACGGCAGTCCGGTGATGGCGCCGGCCTGGCTCATCGAGAACGGGGCGGTGGCATGGGCAGTGCGCATGGAATTGCTCCTGGTGGGTCTGAGCCTCGACGGTACTGTCGGCGGATTCAGGCGGAGACCGGAGAAGCCTCCAAAGCCGTGTAGGACAACGCCCCCTCGCCTGGAACGCCGTCATGGTTGCTGGAATGGCTGCGGGGCTCTCCCGGTGAGCCGGGCCCTCCCGCTCAAGTAGCATTCTGGCCATGAGCCAGCCGCCTTCAACGCCCTCGCCTTCCCCGACGGACAGCCAGCGCTGGCTCGACGGCGGCGGGGACATGGGCGCGCGCATGCGAAACATGGACTGGCGCGACCATCCGCTGGGTCCGCTGCAGACCTGGCCGCAGAGCCTGCGCTCCGCCGTCAGCATCTGCCTGGGCTCGCGCTTCCCGATGGTCGTGCTCTGGGGCCCGCGGCTCGTCATGCTCTACAACGACGCCTATGCGCCGCTGCTCGGCGACAAGCATCCCGGCGCGCTGGGTTGCAGCATCCACGACGTGTGGACCGAGATCGCCGACGTCATCGCGCCGCTCATGGCCGGCGTGATGAGCACCGGCGAAGCGACCTGGATCCCCGACGGCTACCTCGCGCTGGAACGGCACGGCGCCGCGGAGGAGACCTACTTCTCCTATTCCTTCGGTCCCGTGCGCGTGGAGGACGGCAGCGTCGGCGGCATCCTCGCGGTCACGATGGAGACGACGCAGCGCGTCGTCGGCGAAAGGCGGCTCGCTTTCCTCAAGGCGCTGGACGACGCCACCGCCGACGCCGTCGATGCCCGGGACGTGTGCTCGCGGGCGATGACGGTCCTGGGCGCGGGCACGCAGGATGTGCCGCAAGCCGCGCTGTATCTGCGCCAATCCGGCCACGCGGAAATGCGGGTCGCGCAGACCGCGTCTCCCATCGGACGACCGGTCGACTGGCCCGCGGAGCTGACCGCGGACCTCGCAGCCGGCGACGCCAGCGGCACGCCGGCGACCGCCTGCCCGATCCCCTGCGCCATCGCGGTGCCGATCCAGATCGAAGGCAGAGCCGAGCGGCTCGGCACCTTCGTCGCCGTGCTCAATCCGCAGCGCCCGCTGGACGACGACTACCGGACGTTCATCGCGCTGATCGGCCGGCAGATCGGACGATCCATCTCCGACGTCAACGCCCTGGCGCTGGAACGGGCGCGCCTGCATGCGGAACAGGAGCTCCGCCGGATCTTCGAACAGGCCCCGAGCTTCGTCTGCATCCTGAAGGGCCCGGACCATGTGTTCGAGTTCGTCAACCGCGCCCACCTGCGCCTGTTCAACAGCGCGGCATGGCTGGGCAAGCCGGCGCGGGAAGCCTTCCCGGACATCGCCGGACAGGGCTACTTCGAGCAGCTGGACGAGGTGTACCGGACCGGCAACCGCTTCGTTGCCGCCTCGGCGCCGGTGCGCTACCGCTACGCCCCCGGCAGCGCCGAAGAAGAGCGGCTGCTGGACTTCATCTACGAGCCGATCCGCGACGAGAGCGGCCGCGTCACCGGCGTGTTCTGCGAAGGCTTCGACGTGACCGCGCAACGGCGCGCCGAGTCCGCGCTCGCCGCGGCCCTGCAGCAGACGCAGGGCCAGCGCCGGCTCTACGAGGCCATCCTGGCCAACACGCCGGACCTGGCCTACGTGTTCGACCTGTCCCACCGCTTCGTCTACGCCAACGAGGTGCTGCTGCGGATGTGGGGCAAGACCTGGGACGAGGCGATCGGCAGGAACTGCCTGGAACTGGGCTACGAACCCTGGCATGCGGCCATGCACGACGAGGAGATCGAGCGTGTCGTCGCGACCGGCCAGCCGGTCCGCGGCGAGGTGCCCTTCGCGGGCGCCTTCGGCCGGCGCATCTACGACTACATCTTCGTGCCCGTGTTCGGTCCGGGCGGCGAGGTGATCGCCGTCGCCGGCACCACGCGCGACATCACCGAGATCAAGGCGATGCAGGAGACGCTGCGCAGCCAGGCGGACCAGCTGCGGGAGAACGACCAGCGCAAGGACGAGTTCCTCGGCATCCTGGCGCACGAGCTGCGCAATCCGCTGGCACCGCTGAAGAACGGCCTGGAAGTGTTCCGCCGCCTGGGAGCGCGCGATGAGCCAACGCTCCAGAAGGTGCAGGCCATGATGGACCGCCAGCTGGTGCAGATGGTGCGCCTCATCGACGACCTGCTCGACGTCACGCGCATCTCCAGCGGCAAGATCCGCATGAGCCGGTCGCGCGTGGCGCTGGCCGAGGTGGTGCAGGCGGCCGTCGAGACCAGCCAGCCGGCGATCGATCTCCAGGGGCACCGCTTGAGCATCGCCGCACCGGGCCGCCCCGTCTTCGTCGACGCGGACGCGACGCGGCTGGCGCAGGTGTTCCTGAATCTGCTGACCAACGCGGCGAAGTTCACCGCGCCCGGCGGTCATCTCCAGATCGTCACCGAGCAGCAAGGGCGCGACGTCGTCGTCACCGTCCGCGATGACGGAGAAGGCATCCCGCCCGACATGCTGTCGCGGATCTTCGAGATGTTCGTGCAGGTGGACCGCGCGCAGGACCGTGAGCGCGAACGCAGCGGGCTGGGCATCGGCCTGTCGCTTGCGCGAGGCCTGGTCGAACTGCACGGCGGCAGCATCGAGGCGCGCAGCGACGGACCGGGGCGAGGGAGTGCCTTCATCGTGCGTCTGCCGATGGCGGCCGACGCCGCACGGCCGGTCGGCGAAAGCGACCGGTCCGACGACCTGCCGAGCCTGGCCGGGCGTCGCGTGCTGATCGCCGACGACAACGTCGACGCCGCGGACAGCCTGGCCCTGCTGTTCGAACTCATGGGCGCCAGGCCGCGCGTCGCGCACGACGGCCTGGACGCCGTGGCGCAGGCCGAGCGGTGCCAGCCGGAACTGGTGCTGCTCGATCTCGGCATGCCGGGGCTCAGCGGCTACGAGGCGTGCGCCCGGATCAAGGCGTCGCCGTGGGGTCGCGACATGGTGGTGGTGGCGCTCACCGGCTGGGGACAGGAGAAGGACCGCCGCCAGTCGCGCGAGGCGGGCTTCGACGCCCACCTCGTGAAGCCCGTCAGCACGGAGGCGATCAAGGCGCTGATGGCGTCGACCGCCCCGGCGCCGTCCGGTCCCGGGCGGGAACACGCCGGCGCGAGCCCAGGCGCTGAGCGTAGAGCCACGTGAATTCGGCGCCGACCAGGAACACCTGGGCCGAGTAGTAGACCCACACGAACACGACCGCCACGGAGCCGGCCGCGCCGAAGCCGCTCGCCACGCCGGTCTTGCCGATGTACAGGCTGATCAGGATCCGGCCGATGGTGAACAGCGTGGCCGTCACCGTGGCGCCCACCCACACGTCCGACCAGGCCACCTTCACCCGCGGCATGACCTTGTAGATCAAGGCAAACACCGCCGCCGTCATGGCGAAGCCGACGAGGGCGTTGAGGCTCTGCAGCAGCCATTCCCAGCCGCCGAACCAGCCGCCCCACCACTTGCCGAGCGCCGCGACCACAGCGCCGGTCACCAGCGACACGAGCAGCAGGAAGGCCACGCCGACGATCATCCCGAAGCTGAGCAGCCGGGCCCGCACCAGCGACCAGAGGCCGCTCGTGCCCTGGCGCACCGGCGCGCGCCAGATGCGGTCGAGGGCATCCTGCAGCTCGCCGAAGACGCTGGTCGCGCCGATCAGCAGGACGCCAACGCCGAGCACCGTGCCCAGGATGCCGGTGCTGGGCTTGCTGACGCTGCTCAGCACCTCCTGGATGCCCTTGGCCGCCTCGGCGCCCATGACCCCCTCGATCTGGCCGAAGAGTTCTCCGCGCACGGCGTCCTCGCCGAAGACCAGCCCCGCGATCGAGATGACGATCACCAGCAGCGGCCCCAGCGAGAACACCGTGTAGTACGACAGCGCCGCCCCCATGCTGGGCGCGTAGTCGTCGATCCAGGCCGACAGCGAGTCTTTCAGCAGGAGCCACCAGGTCTTGAGCGACCGGCCTGACCAGGACGTTGCAGCGTTCATGCCGTGCTCCGGCAACGGGCGCGCCTAGCCCACAGGCGGTCGCGAGCCCTTGCCCATTCATCTCCGATGAAACAGGATTGGGCAAAACAAAGGCAGCTTCGTGCGTTGCCCGGATCCGGTCCGGAGCGAACAATCCGCTCCATCGACACGAATCCTCGTTCACCCTTTGCGGAGCCGAAAGCCATGAACAACTTCAGCCTGAATACGCCCACCAAGATCCTGTTCGGGAAGGGCCAGATCGCCGAGCTCGGCAAAGAGATCCCCGCGGACGCCCGCATCCTGATCACCTACGGCGGCGGCAGCATCAAGAAGAACGGCGTGCTCGACCAGGTCCGCGCCGCGCTGACCGGCCGCACGGTGTTCGAGTTCGGCGGCATCGAGCCCAACCCGACGTTTGAAACCCTGATGAAGGCCGTCGAGGTCGTCAAGGCCGAGCAGGTCGACTTCCTGCTCGCCGTCGGCGGCGGCTCCGTCGCGGACGGCACGAAGTTCATCGCTGCGGCGGCCCGGTACGACGAAGCGCGCGACCCGTGGGAGATCCTGCTGAAGCGCGGCGCCAAGGTCACCGGCGCCGTGAAGATGGGCGTGGTGCTGACGCTGCCGGCCACCGGCTCGGAGTCCAACAACGGCGCCGTCGTCAGCCGCAAGGCGACCGGCGACAAGCTGCCGTTCTTCTCTGCCTACACCTACCCGGTGTTCGCGGTCCTCGATCCGGTGACCACGTACAGCCTGCCCGCGCGCCAGGTGGCCAACGGCGTCGTGGACGCCTTCGTCCACACGGTCGAGCAGTACCTGACCTACCCCGCCGAAGGCCGCATCCAGGACCGCTTCTCCGAGGGGATCCTGCTGACGCTCATCGAGGAAGGCCCGCGCGCCCTGGCCGAGCCGGAGAACTACGACGTCCGCGCCAACGTCATGTGGAGCGCGACGCAGGCGCTGAACGGCCTGATCGGCGCCGGCGTTCCGCAGGATTGGGCAACGCACATGATCGGCCACGAGCTGACCGCGATGCATGGCCTGGACCATGCGCAGACGCTGGCGGTGGTGCTGCCCTCGGTGCTCGAGTACAAGAAGGAGCAGAAGCGCGCGAAGCTTCTGCAGTACGCGGACCGCGTCTGGGGCCTGCGCGACGGCAGCGAGGCGCAGCGCATAGACGGCGCGATCGCCGCCACGCGCGCCTTCTTCGAGCAACTGGGCGTCGGCACTCGCCTGTCCGCTTACGGACTGGACGGCAGCTCGATCCCGGCGATGATCGCCAAGCTGAAGGAACACGGCGGCACGGCCCTGGGCGAGCACCAGGACATCACGATCGAGGACAGCCAGCGCATCCTCGAAGCGGCCCGCTGATCTTCCGCTGATCCCTCCCTTCAAGGCGCACGCGGGCATCCGTCCGCGTGCGCCCGAAGTCTTTTGAAGCACCCATGGCGACCACCCTCAACGACAGCATCCGCCGGCGCATCATCGAAGCCGCGACCCGCTACAAGTCGGGTTCCTTCTCGACGCCGTCGCCGGTGGCGGGCGTCCGGATCCTCTATTCCGAGACCTCCCACCCGCGCACGCCGGTGCTGTACGAGCCCTCGATCGTCATCGTGGCGCAGGGCGCGAAGGTGGGCTTCCTCGGCGAGAAGACCTTCCGCTACGACGCGGACAACTACCTGCTGCTGACGGTCCCCCTGCCCTTCGAGTGCCAGACGATCGCGAGCAAGGCCAAGCCCTTCGTCGGCGTGTCGATCGACATCGACACGGCGGTGCTGCAGGAGCTGCTGATCGATCTGGAGGACGAGGGCCTGGACCGCCGCACGAGCCTGGAGACCACGGGCGTCAACAGCGCCGCGTTCACCGAGGAAGTCCTCTGCGCCATCGAACGCCTGTTCGACGCGATGCACCAGCCGCGCGACGCGAAGGTGCTGGGCAAGCTCATCCTCAAGGAAATCATCTATCACGTGCTGTGCGGCGAGAGCGGCGCGGCGCTGCAGGCGCTCGCCAACCGGCACACGCACTTCGCGCAGGTGACCAAGGCGCTGCAGCACATCGAATCCCACTACGCCAAGCCGCTCAGCGTCGAGCAGCTGGCCGGCCTGGTGAACATGAGCGTGTCCGCCTTCCATCACAACTTCAAGGCGGTGACCAACACCTCGCCGCTGCAGTACGTGAAGAGCTACAAGCTGCACAAGGCGCGGCTGATCATGCTCAACGAAGGCGTGAAGGCCGGCGTCGCGGCGACGCGCGTGGGCTACGAGAGCCCGTCCCAGTTCAGCCGGGAGTTCAAGCGCTACTTCGGCGCCACGCCGGTGGACGAGGTGGCGCGGTTGAGGGCGTTCAGTCCGTCGGTCTCCTGAAGGCTGAAGGGCGAGGACGCTGGCTGTCGGCAATTTGCTGACACGCAATGCGGCACAAGCCGGACGCGCGGCACGGAAGTCCGGAGATACCGCGCGGCGGGGCGTCGCGACACACTGCGGCAACGCAATCGCCTGGGACGCCCCGCCATGAAGATCCTCCTCGTTGATCCCTCCCCGACCTGGATCGCCACCCTGCGCCACCGCCTGGGCGACGTGCCCGGCGCCGTCGTGGTCGCGCAGTGCGCCTGCGAGGAGCACGCGGTGATCACCGCCGCGCTGTGCCAGCCGGACGTCGTCATCTGCGATGTGGCCTTGAGCGAAGGTTCCGGCCTGAACACGGTCGCCCGCATGCGCAAGTCGGGCTTCCGCGGCGTGGCCTTCGCCATCAGCAACGCGGACGAGGTGCTGTTCGGGCCCCGCTGCATGGAGGCCGGCTTCAACGCCTTCTACAGCCGCGAGTCCGAACTGGATGCGCTGCTGGACACGCTGTGCGTGTTCGCGGACACCCCGCTGACCTTCCATCAGCCCAAGCTGCGGCAACTGGCCGCGGCGGCTTGATCCCTCTCGTCGGATCGTCGATCAGAGCCGCGCGCGATACGCCGTCGGCGTCTGCCCGAACGTCCGGCGGAAGACCTGGATGAACGCGCTCGCCGTCGAGTAGCCCAGATCGAGCGCGATCGCGGACACCGCCGCGCCTGCGGCCAGCATCTCCAGCGATCGCATCATCCGCGCGCGCTGCCGCCACGCGCTGAAGTTGAAACCCGTCTCCGACACGAAGCGCCGGCTCAAGGTGCGCGCGCTGACCGCGCCCCAGTCGGCCCATTGATCGAGGTCGCGCTCATCGGCGGGATCCTCGATCAGGGCCCTGGCGATGCGCTGCAATCGAGGATCGCTCGGCAGCGGCAGTCCCAGCGGCTCCGGCGGCGAGCTGCGGATCTCCTCCAGGACGACCTCGGCCAGATGCGCGCGTCCCGCGTCGAGCGGCGGCGTCGACGCGTCGATCGGCCAGGTGCAGGCACGCAGCACCGCTTCGCGCAACAGTCCCGACGTGCGGATCGTGCAGGGACGCTGCGGCAGGTCCGCGCAGGCCGGCTCGGCCACGTACACGCTCCAGCCGCGGAACGCCCCGTGGGAGCGCCCCGCATGCGCCTCGTGCGGCGGCAACCACACCGCGTGGCTGCTGGGCACCAGCCAGACACCCTCCTCCACGTCCACGGACAACACGCCGTTCAGCGATCCGAAGAGCTGTCCGCGCGCGTGACTGTGCGATTCCGCCGCGATGCCTTGCTCCTCGCGCCCCTCGACGGCGACCAGCACGGGGCCGTCGGCCGAGTTGGCCCATTGATACGCGTCGTCCAGTCTCTTCGACATTGGCGGATTCAAGCTACTTGATGGCGCCGGTAGTGTATGGCCGCCACGCCATTGGTCCGTACGCTCGGGTCATCACGACCACGAGACCTCCCATGCAAGACCTGGCCCCTCCCGACCTGGACGCCCTGTACTCACCCCCTTCCGAGATGATCCAGAAGGCGGTGCTCGACCGGTTGATGGCGTTCCACCGCGACTACCTCGCGAAAGCCACCTTCTTCTGCCTGTCGACTGGCAGCGAGCGCGGACTGGACGCCTCCCCGCGTGGCGGGCCGCCCGGCTTCGTGCACGTGCTGGACCCGTTCACCGTGGCTTTCGCGGACTGGCCGGGCAACAACCGCATCGAGTCGCTGCGCAACCTGCAGCGCGACGACCGGCTGGCGATGGTGTTCCTGTTCCCGGGGCTCGACATTTTCCTGCGCATCAACGGCCGCGGGCGCATCTCGACCGACGAGGACCTGCTGCGCGACCTGCGCGAAGGCCAGCACACGCCGAAGACGGCCACGGTCGTCCTGATCGACGAGGTGCTGATGCATTGCGGCAAGGCCATCAACCGGGCGCACCTGTGGGACGAGGAATCGCGACTCGATCGACACAGCCTGCCCTCGGTCGGCCGGATCATCTCGGACGTGAACCGGCTGCGAGAAGCCGGTGAATTGGGCGAGGCCGAGATCGCGCAGATCGACGCGCACTACAGCCAGGCGGTGCGCACCGATCTCTACGGAACGCCGTGAAGGATCGCGCGTCTGGCGATCGTCGCCGGCCTTGCTGCTGGCGTCACGGCGTGCGGGTCAGCACCGCCGTCGCCCGCCAGCGCTGCGGGAACAGCTGGCGGAGTTGATCCACCTTCGGCAGATCGTTGATCACGATGTACGGATGGCGCGGGTTGCGTTCGAGGAAGTCCTGGTGATAGCCCTCCGCCGGAAAGAAGGCCTTGTCTGCCTCCACCTTGGTCGCGAGCGATTTCGGATACGCCCGAGCGGCGTCCAGCTGGGCGATGTAGGCCTGCGCGACGCGCGCCTGCTCCGCATCCTTCGGGAAGATCGCCGAGCGGTATTGCGGCCCGGTGTCCGGTCCCTGCCGGTTGAGCTCCGTCGGATCGTGCGCCACCGAGAAGAAGATCTGCAGCAAGGCGCCGTAGCTGACCTGCCTGGGGTCGTAGGTGATCTCCACGGCCTCGGCGTGACCCGTCAGGCCGCTGCCCACCATCTCGTAGTGCGCGGTGCCGGCATTGCCGCCGGCATAGCCCGAGACGACGCGCGTCACGCCCTTGACGTGCTGGAAGACGCCCTGCACGCCCCAGAAGCAGCCGCCCGCGAAGATGGCGGTCTCCGTGGGCCGGGCCGCGTCGGGCGCGATATCGGAGGTCGGCGCCACGACGACCATCGCCGGCGTGGCCGACCGTCCCACCGCCAGCTGCTGCATGCCTAGCACCGCCAGCGGCAATGCCACGGCGCCGAGCAGGAGCAGTCGCCGACGGCTCGCGGCGTTGTTGGAAGTCGTGGTGGCCGAGCGGTCCGGTCGGGGATTGGAGGGCGTGATCATGGTCATCCTTTCAAGGCCTCGCGGGCCCGGTTCAACCGAAGGTGAAGGCGTAGACGAGCACGCCGGGATCGAGGAACTCGATGCTGAAGCCATGGTCCTTCAACGGACCTTCGCCTTGCCGGATCAACTGGTACAGGCGCTGGCCGCTGACGGTGCCGCTGCCGTCGGCGTCCACGTCGACGCCATGCGCCGCACCCGGTCGCTGACCGTCCAGCGTGACGCGGAATCTCACGGACGTCCCTGCCGGAGAGCCGAGCACCAGGTGCAGGTCCCGCGCATGGAAGCGGTAGACCACCCTCGCCTGCGGCTTCAGCGCGGTCGCCTGCTGCGGCCCGACGCGCCAGGTCCCGTCGAGCGCCCAGTCGTTGAGCGCGAGTTGCGCAGGCGCCGCGTAAGTGCCCGGCTGGTCGTGCGCGGCGGCGGGCTTGGATGCGAAGCGCTCGGCCCGCTCATATCCGACGTAGGTCTCGGGGGAAGAGACCTCCTGCCTGCCGCCGGCCGACTCGACGCCCTTCGCCTGCACTTCGACCGTGCCGGAATCCATGCGGCCGCTGCCGTTCTCGCGCAGCAGTTGCTGGATGACCGCTTCCGAGTGCGCGTATTCGCCTTCGCCGAAATGCTTGAAGCGGACCCGCCCCTGCCCGTCGATGAAATAGTGCGCCGGCCAGTAGCGGTTGGCGAACGCGCGCCAGATCGCGAAGTTGTTGTCGACGGCGATCGGATAGCCGACACCCAGGTCGCGCGCGGCCTTGCGCACGTTGTCCACGTCACGTTCGAAAGCGAACTCCGGCGCATGCACGCCGATCACGACCAGCCCCTGGTCGCGGTACTTCTCCGCCCACGCCTTCACGTACGGCAGGCTGCGCAGGCAGTTGATGCAGGAGTAGGTCCAGAAGTCGATCAGCACGACCTTGCCGCGCAGCGCTTCGGCGGTCAGGGGCTTCGAGTTCAGCCATTGCACGGCGCCATCGAGCGACGGCAGACCGCCCAGGTCCGGCAAGGCGCCGGCACCAGCGCCACCGTGGCCGCCCGACATCATCATGGCGCCACCAGCGACCCCGGATCCCTCGGCGCTGCCCGACATGGCGCCGGTCATCGCACCTGACATCGCCCCGGTCATTGCGCCTTGCATGGCGTTCTTCGGCGCCATCGCGTTGCCGGTGTCGGCGGCCGCCATCATGGCCGACTGCGGTTGCGGTGCCATCGCGGCGGGTGCGCCGTCGTTCTGGAGGCGCTCCAGCAAGCGCTGCTCGAGGCCTCCCGTGGAAGCGACCGACAGCTGCGACAAGGCGCCGGTGTCGAGTCCGAGCGCGATCGCCGCGACGCCCGCGAGCATCGCAACGCCCAGACCGCGACGCAGCCATTCGCCGCCGCCCAGGTTGCGCTTCATGGCCGCGAACACGCGTTGACCCGCCAGCAGCGCGACCGCCAGCGAGGTCACGGCGCCAAGCCCGTAGGCCAGCAGCAGCAGACTCGTATGGACGCCGGCCCCTTGCAGCGCCGCCGTCGTCAGCACCAGGCCGAGGATGGGGCCCGCGCACGGCGCCCAGAGCAGCCCGGTCGCGATGCCCAGCACCAGCGAGGACCACGGTCCGCCGCGCCCGGACGTCTGCGCCGACTGCGCGCTCGACGACAGGCGATCGCCCGCCGCCACGAAGGGACGCGCGACGAGATCGGCCAGGCGCGGCCACAGCAGCGCCAGCGCGAACACCGCCATCAGCACGAGCGCCAGCACGCGGCCCGCCTGGTTGGCATGCACCACCCAGCCGCCGCCGACCGCGGCCAGCGTGGCCACCAGCGTGAACATCAGCGCCATGCCCGCGAGCATCGGCAGCACCGAGCGCGTGAAGGGCTGGCCCGCGCGGGCGAAGACGAAGGGCAGCACCGGCAGGATGCAGGGGCTGACGATGGTCAGCACGCCGCCGAGGTAGGTCAGGAGGAGCAGCAGCATTCGGAAGTCCGGAATCTGGAGATCGAAGAAGGGATCACGTCGTGGCGGCGGCGAAGCTCATCGCCACGCCGTTCATGCAATAGCGCAGGCCGGTGGGACGCGGCCCGTCGTCGAAGACATGGCCGAGGTGTCCGCCGCAGCGACGGCAGTGGACCTCCATCCGCGCCATGCCCAGCGTCGAGTCCGTGCGGACCGCCACCGCGTCGGTCAGCGGCTGCCAGAAGCTCGGCCAGCCGGTGCCGCTCTCGAATTTCGTCGTCGAGGAGAACAGCGGCAGCGCGCACCCCGCGCAGGCGAAGGTGCCGCGGCGATGCTCGCCGTTGAGCGGACTGCTGTAGGGCCGCTCGGTGGCTTCCTGCCGCAGCACGGCGAAACTGGCGGGCGACAGTTTGGCGCGCCATTCAGCCTCGGTGAAGACGACCTCGAAGCGCTCGCTCGACGGGGCGGCCTCGGCCGCGGGGATCAGACCGGCGGCGTCCTGCGACAGCGGCGACGGCCAATGACGCGCGGCGGCGCCGACAAGGACGGCTCCGGCTGCTGTGCCGCCCAGGACGAGGAATCGGCGTCGTGTGCTCATGGCGTGGCTCCCGATCGAAGTCCCGCTCCGGGGACGATGGTCGTCAGCGTACGCAGCAGGCCTCCCGAAGTCCTCACGCAAAGTTCAAATAAATGTGAGAACTCCAGATGAGCCCGCGGGCCGGCCCAGCGGAGAGAATGCCCGGCATGGTCAGCGATCCATCCAAACAGCCGCCCACCCCGCCCACCCCGCCGTCCCCCCCGCCGCCTGCGCATCAGCCCAAGCGCCTGCTGCTCGTCGAGGACGACGCGCACATCGCCGAACTGCTCGCGCTGCACCTGCGCGACGAGCGTTATGAGGTCGTGCACTGCGCCGACGGACGCGAAGGGCTGCGCCTGGCCGAGCAAGGCGGCTGGGACCTGCTGGTCCTGGACGTGATGCTCCCGGGCGTGGACGGGCTGGAGATCTGCCGCCGCGCGCGGGCGATGCCGCATTACGTGCCCATCGTGATCATCAGCGCGCGCGGTGGCGAACTGCATCGCATCCTCGGCCTGGAGCTGGGCGCGGACGACTACCTGGCCAAGCCCTTCTCGGTACTCGAGCTGGTGGCGCGCGTGAAGGCGCTGCTGCGCCGGGCCGAGGCGATGTCCCGCAGCGCCAGGCTGGACGCCGGCAGCGTCGGCCTGGACGGGCTGTTCATCGATCCCGTCGCGCGGCTGGCCCAACTGGACGGCCGCGCGATCGAGCTCACGCCGCGCGAGTTCGACCTGCTCTACTTCTTCGCCCGGCAGCCGGGCCAGGTGTTCTCGCGGCTCGATCTGCTCAACGCCGTCTGGGGCTACAACCACGAAGGCTACGAGCACACCGTCAACACGCACATCAACCGGCTGCGCGCCAAGATCGAGGCCGACCCGTCGAACCCCGCGCGCATCCTCACCGTCTGGGGCCGCGGCTACAAGATGGCGCCGCCGGCGGGGACCTGACGATGAGATGGCCGTTGAACCTGACGCAACGACTGGCCCTGGTCTTCGCCGGCCTGCTGCTGCTGTGCTCCGGCGCTTCGGCTTGGCTGCAGGTGCAGTCCAGCCGGATGCACGAGCAGGAGGTCGTGCAAGGCCTGTCGCGCCAGCTCGCCGCGCACATCGCGGCCCAGGCGCCGTTGATGGACGAACGCGGCCCGATGCCCGGCGCGGTGCGACGGCTCTTCGGCCAGTTGATGGCGGTGAATCCCAGCGTCGAGGTCTATCTGCTCGACAGGGACGGACGCATCGTCGAGCACGCGGCCCCGCAGGGCCGGCTGGTGCGGGAGCGCGTCGATCTCGATCCGGTCCGCCGTTTCCTCGACCGCGCGCCGTTGCCGATCACCGGCGACGATCCGCGGAGCTCCGCGCGCAAGGTGTTCAGCGCGGCGCCCTTGCGCGTCGGCGACCGCGACGCGGGCTTCGTCTACGTCGTGCTGCTGGGCGAGGCGCACGACCGGCTGGCGGGACTCGACGCGACCGGCAACGCGCTGCGCGCGGCGCTGTGGTCCATCGCGATCGTGGCGCTGCTGTGCCTGGCGGCCGGGTTGATCGCCTTCGGCCTGATCACGCGGCCGCTGCGACGATTGGCGGAGGCCGTGCGCGGCTACGACATCGACGCCGCCGCGGCGCCCGCATTGCTTGTCGACGACGGATCGCCGGTCACGGCGCAGCGCGATGAGATCGCCGTGCTACGCGCGGCGTTCTCGCAGATGGCGACGCGCCTCGGCGAGCAATGGCGGCGTCTGTCGCGCCAGGACGAGCAGCGCCGGGAGATGGTGACCACGATCTCCCACGACCTGCGCACGCCGCTGTCGTCGCTGCACGGCTACCTCGAGACGCTGCTGCTGAAGGACGGCCAGCTCGATGCGGCCCAGCGCCGCCGCTACCTCGAGATCGCCATCGAGCAGAGCACCGCGGTGGGTGGCCTCGCGCGCTCGCTGTTCGAGCTCGCGCGGCTGGAGCAGGGATTCGTGGAGCCGCAGAGGGAGACCTTCCAACTGACGGATCTGGTGCAGGACGTCTTCCAGAAATTCGAGCTGATCGCCGCCCAGCGGGAGGTCACGCTAAGCGCGCAGTTCGACGACGCGGTCCCGCCGGTGGAAGCGGATCTCGGACTCATCGAGCGGGTCCTGACCAATCTGCTGGACAACGCGCTGCGTCACACGCCGGCGGGCGGCGAGGTGCGCGTCACGCTGGACCGGACCGTGCCGGCCACCGCGGAGGTCACCGTTCCTATGCCTGCGTCAACACCTGCTCAGGTGCCCGCTCAGATGCCCGCGCACGTGCGCGTGCGGATCGCCGACACCGGCCCGGGCATCGATCCGGCGCGACGCGCGGACCTCTTCCAGCGCCCCTTCAACGTCGACGGCGCGCGCCGGGGCGGCGGCCTGGGTCTGCGCATCGTCCACCGCATCCTGGCGCTGCACGGCGCGGAGATCCGGTTGCTGGACGCCCCAGGCGCCGCGTTCGAATTCACGCTGCCGCCGGCGCCGGTCGCCGGCCTCACACCCTCGCCGGCTGCGCATCGATCGTGATCAGGTCCCGCCCGCCGTGGGCGGTGTTGATCTTCCCGCCCAGCGTGATCTTGCCGCCGCCGAGGAAGCGCTCGGCGAAGCTCTGCGGGCCAGCGTCCTTGTCCGTCGCCGCCTTCGGCGTGGCCCGGAACTCGCCGCCCACCACCGACGAGTCCTTCGCGCGCTGATTCGCCTCGTTGACGAACAGCCGGAACGGCTGCCAGCTGGCCTCCGCCTCGACATGGGCCGCGATCTGCTTCTGCAGATCCTTGATCTGCGCCGCCGCGCCCGCGTCCACCGTCGCGCCCGGGCGCTCCAGCACGTTGATGCGCTCCAGGCAGGCGTTGATCGTGTCCGCCGCGTCCTGCGTCAGGCACTTGCGCTCGATGAACAGCCGGTTGTTGCCCGGCGGCAGGTTGACCATCTGCTGGATGAAGCCCTTCAGCGCCTCGTCGCCGCCGCGCAGCACGCCGTCCGGCCCGCGCTGGCCCAGCCGCGCCTCCCACGCGCCGCTCTCCTTGTTCACCAGCTTGATGAAGTCGTCCTGCACGGCGTACTCGCGGTGTTTGTACGAGATGTTGGGCTTGACCTTGCCGTCCTCCGTGGTGATGCGCACGAAGCCGTTCTTCGCCTGGATCACCAGCTCCGTCTCCACGCCGACCTTGTGTCGCGCGAAGACGCCCACGTCGGGCTGGTCGTCGCGCTTGATCGTCGGATGCGACACGCCCACGCTGGCCGCCGCGCCCAGCGATGTGCGCGAGCCGCTGCCCGCCTGCACCGTCTGCGTCGCGCCGGCCGTGTCCTTGGCCTTGCTGCGGTTCATGAAGGTGTGCTTGAGCGCGACGCCCGCCGTGCCCGACGCGCCGACCACGCCCGCGATCTTGCCGCCGCCGCTGCCGTCGGCGCTGAGCGAGCCGTTGATCTGGTGGGACTTGCCCTCGTTCCAGCCGAAGGAGATGTCGCGGTAGTCGCCGACCTTGCCCACCATCTGCGCCCACATCTCGCCGCCGTTGGCGGGTCGCGCCGGCGCGTTGCCCGGTCCGCCCGGACCGTTCTGCGCCGCGAGCTCGAAGATCGAGTTCACCGTCTTCTCGCTCATGCGCTTCCAGCTGCCCTCGGGCGCCCGCATGGCCGCGGACTGCGCGGGCGTGAGCGAGGCCGTCAGTTCCTGGTGCTCCGCGCCCGTCTTGTTGGTGCGGATCATCAGCCCCTTGCTGAACAGGTGCGCGCCGCCCAGCCGTGCCATCGCCTGCACGCTGCCGCCCAGCTTGCCCACCTGCGCGCCCACGCGCACGCCGCCGCCCAGCATCTCGGTGACCTTGGTCTCGTTGCCGAGGAAGATCACGCCGGTGTTGGAGGCCACGCCCGCCTTGAGCACCGCCGTGCGGCTGTGGTCGACGTTGAACTCGCCCACCGGCGTGATGCCCGTGGTCACCCCGCCTATCCCGTCGACGCTGGCCACGCCGTAGCCGAACATGCCGCCGATGCCGAACTTGCGGCCGTCGCTGTAGTCCGTCATGTCGCCGCCGGCGACGACGGTGACCAGCACCTTGCGCAGGATGTCCTGCCGGTCCTGCGGCGTGGCGGCGTCGAAGTCGCGCTGCAACTGCGCGAGCTCGCTGTCCATCGCCGCCTTGCCGCGCAGGACCTTCAAGTCCGTCCGGAGCTGCGTGACCGCGGCCGCGCCGCCCTGCGGCACCGTTCCGGGCGCGCCGGACGCGCTGAGCCCGCCTGACTTCACCCAGTCGTTCAGCGTGCCGGGCAGCAGCGTCTTGTCCGCGTGCGCGGCGGCACCGGCATCCACGAGGGTCTGGTTCAGCGCCGGCGGCGCCACGTGCGCCGGCGGCGGCGTCCCTGCGGGCGTGCCGGCCGGCGGCGGCGGATTGGAGATCTCGTCGTTGACGCGGGCCGCGGCCGCGCTGATCTCGGCCTTCGTCAGTCGCAGTCCCTGCGTCAGGTCGATCAACGGATCGGCGCCCGGAGGCACCTTCGCGTTCCACGCGTCCATCACGGCCAGGCGCATCACCGCGCGGGTGCGCTCGTCGCCCGTCATGGTCGCGGCGTTGGCCCGCACGTCAGTCATGAGGAGGGTTTTGCTCCGGTCCAGCGCGCCCTTGAGCCGCTTGGCATGCTCGCCCGGCACGGTGCCGATCTCCGACCCCAGCGGTCCCGCCTGCATCAGCGTCTTCAGCGGCGTCTTGTCCTTGCCGACCTTGCGCCGCATCGAATCGACCGGATGACGGAGCGAGTCCCGCACGCCGGGCCCCGAGACCTGCGTCTTGCAGGCCAGGTCGATGTACTTGCAGAACTTGTGCAGCCGCTTGGCCATCAGGTGGAAGTCGGAGCCCGCCCCGCTTTCCGTGAAGCCGTTGCGCAGCGCGACGTAGGCGGGCTTCATCGCGGTGTTCGCCTCCGGCGTGCCCCGCGCCCGGCCCACGTTGTCCGCGGCGTAGAGGAAGGCCTGCGCGGCCAGCGTGGACCGGTGCTCCGGATCGCGACGTTGCGCCGGGCCGCGGCGCATGTTGCCGGTGCCCAGGCGCGCGGGGTCGACGAGCTTCGCGTGCTCGGCCGCCGCAACGCCCGGGGGAGCATTCATGATCGCCGTGCGGAAGTCCGCCGGCGTCTGGTTGCCGCCGACGTTGAGGCCCTGCGCGAGCAGGGCGCTCTCGGCGCGCAGGCCGAGCTTGCAGTGCTCGACCGCCCGCTCGGCATGCTGGCGCGTCTGGAAGGCCGTGAGATCCGCCTGGTGCGTGGCCTGCTCGGCGGGCGTGGGATTCGGACCGAGCGGTGCCGGGAACGGCGCCGGCGGTGGCAAGGACTGACCCTGCAGATCCAGCAACGCCTGCATGCCGCCGGACGTCGCCGCGAGCGCCCGCTTGGCGGCGTTGGTGAGCCGCGCCACCTCCGGACCGGGCGGCGCCGTCGTCATGCCGGCCAGCGGCGACTGCGCCGGGGCGCGCGGCACCATGTCCTGCAAGCCTGCACCGGCGCTGTTCCAGAGCGCGTTGTAGACATGCGCGGCGACGGTCGGGTCGTCGGTCACCGTGCGCAGCGTCGTCGCGATCAGCAGCGCCTGCTCGTGCCGCAGCGGGTGGCCGTCGGGCCGGCCCGCCGGATCGGGGTTGGGATGCGAGAGCAGCGCCTGCGCCAGTGTCGTGCCGACCGGCGTGGATTCGGTGGCGTGCGTCTCGCTCGCGAACATGCGCCCGACCTCCGAGGCGAAGGCCTGCGCATTGCCGAAGGCTGGCGGCGTCTGCGCCGCCCGGTTCGTCCGGATCGACGCGTCCGTCAGCAGATTCGCCGCGCCGCTGGCGGCGACCTTCACATGGGCGTCGACCCGCCTCAGGGCGCGGTCGCTGAGGACCGTGTCCGTCGGTGTCCGGACCGGCGGAACGCCGTTGTTGAACTTCGTCGGCGCGGTGCCGCTGCTCGATCCGGCGATCGGCCCGACGGCGAAGTCGTATTTGACGGGCGCCATGCGCCGTTCCACCGCGGCCAGCGGCCGGCTCAGCAGGTTGTCCTTGGCCTTGTGGCCAAGGGCGCGTTCGTCCGGCGGCGGCGGCGAGGGCTTGGGGCGGATCTCCTCGCACAACGCGTCGATCGCGTGCTCGATCCGCTGCTGTGCCTGATCGGCGGCGGGCTTGAGCGCGTCGCGCGCCTGCGCGCTGGTCAGGGCGGTGGCGTCCGCGTGGCCGGCCGCGACACGGTGCTGGTCCCGCTGCTGATTGGCGGTGGTCTCGAGCGGCGTGCTCGTCGCCACATTGTTCTGGCACGTGGCCAGATGACCGCGCTCGGTATTGGCGGCGGCGAGGAGTTGCGCCACCACGGTCTGCTGCGCGGCGTTGGCGTTCTGCGCCAGCGTCAGATCCGCGTTGGCCCGCTGCAGCGCGCGGCTGGGCGCCGGCGGCGGCGCGCCCGGCGCCGGCGCGGGCATCGCGGCCTGGGCGGCGTTCACGGCCTGCACGCAGGCCTGGTGATGGGCATGCAGGTCGCCGCCGGGCTGCAGCCTGTCGCGCGCCTGTGCGTGGCGGTCGATGGCCGCGTCGGTGATCACCTGCTGCCTGGCCTGCGCATCGCGATGCGTGGCGGCGGTACGGGTGCTTTCCGCCGCGTCGGCCGTGGATTGAGCGAACGTGCGATGGGCCTGTGTAGCGGCGACCGCATCGGGCACGGCGGCCTGCGCGGCCGTGGCATGGGCCTGCATGGCCGCCTGCTCCGGCGCGGTCGCGAGGGTCAGCGTGTTCAGATCCCCGCGGGCATTGGCGAGCCGCGTGATCGCATCGGTGGCCGCCGTCACGCGCTGCCGGGCGGCGGTGTCCGCCGCGATGCCCGTGCGCTGGGCTACCTCCGCGGTCGCGTGGTTGGCGGTGTGCGTGACGATGTCCGCGGCGTTGCGGGTCTTGTCGCCCTCGGCGTCGGTGACCGCCTGTCTCAACTGACCCAGGGCCGCGTTGGCGTTGTCCCGGGCCGTCGTCGCCTGCGTGATCTGCTGCGCGCGGGTGGGCGCGGCGGGCCCCGCGCCGGGAGCCGCTGGCTGTGCCGTCGCCGGTGGATCGGGGGGCAGGCTTTGCGCACGCCGCAGCGCGCGCTCCGCGTCGCGCAGGTTGGTCCGCTCCGTGCCCCAGGCGGGATCGTTGCGGGCGGCGCTCACCGCGGCGTCCAGCGTGGGCACCCGTCCCTGCGCCGTGTCCCGCAGGTTCCGATGCTGGTCCACGTCCGCCTGGAGATTGGGCAAGGCCGCGGCGGTCTGCTGGGCGTGTGCCTGCGCCGCGGTCAGCTCGGCCTGCCGGAGCGGTGCTTCGGCCGCCGCTGCGGCGGCCGCGGCGGTGCCGCGCTGCTGGAGATCCTGGATCGATTGCTGGCGCTTGCTGAGCGCGGCGCTGGCCGTGGCCTCGCCGTCGACACGCGCCGCGACCTGGCCGTGCGCGCCGTGCGCCTGCCCCATCGCTGTCGCGATGTCCGGCAACACGACGGGTGTCTGTGGCTGCGTTTGAGCCGGCGCAGTGCCGTTCCGGCCGAACAGGTTCATCCGCGGCCGCTGGCTCTGCCGCGTGGCCACGGTGCCGCTGGCGGGGGTCAGGCCTTGCAGCGTGCCGGCTGTCGTCGCGTTCTGCGTTCCTGCCGCGCCCGTGCCGCCGGTCGTGGGCGGCGGCGTCGTCAGGGGCGGCGGTGGCATGCCGCGGGTGCGCGCGAAGAACTGGACCATCGACCGTCCCCTGATGTCTTTCGCAAGACTGTCGGGCGTAGTCCGTTCGGTGGATCATCGCCAGCCGAAGCGGCTGTCGGCGACGCGAAGTTCCGGCGCGCGCGCCAGCGGGCACAAGCCTGTTGACTGCCGAGGCCGCTGGCCCTCACCCCCGCCCTCTCCCGCAAGCGGGAGAGGGGGCAAGAGCACTGCGATCAGGCCTGGGGCGGCTCGCCGGTCAAGACCTCGCGCAGACGCTCGATGGCCTGCTCGATCATGGCGGCGGCCGCGTCGGCCGCCTCGCGGCGATCGTCGAAGGTCCGCGCGCTGGCTTCGGCGCGCTGGTCCGCCTTGGCCGCCGCACCCCGGCGCGCGGACCGGTTCTGGACGGCGGCCGCCTCGGCGCCCTGGTGGCGCATCAGGTCGGTGCGACGCATCACCACGACGATGTGCTCCGCGTCGACCTCGCCGGTGAGGCGGCGGATCCCGGCCCGCTGCATCGCGATCGCCGCCCCGCAATCCTGGGCCTGCCACTGCAGCCTCGCGCCGGGCGCGAGGGCCGCCATCGCGTCGGCGTGCGCCTGGACGCAACGCGCGTGCTGCGCCAGTTGCACCGTCAAGGCGTCGCTGGCCGCGTCGGTGTGGCCGATGTCCTCCACCACCCGCGCCGCCGCGGCGACCGCGCGCCGGTGCTCGGACAGCGCCTTCCTGGCGTCGTCGAGCGCGATCTCGGCCGTGCCGGCATGACCGACGATGAACGGCATGTGCGTCCCGGCGGTCCGGTGCAACGCCACGATCGCGTCGCGCAGCCGCATCTCCGCCTTCCGAGCCACGTCCCGGCGCGTCAGCGCCGCCCATTGCGCATCCCGGTAGGCGCCGGTCGCCCTCGCGAGCGCGGCGGCATGCTCCGACAGCGCGGGCGCGCGCCGGCTCATCCGCTCCTCGCTGCGCCGCAGGCTGGCGGCGGCTTCGTCCAGCGCCTCCTGGGCCTTGTTGCTCATGGCATGCCGCGCGGCCAGTGCCGTCCCGGCGGCGCCGAGCGTGGCCGTCACCAGTTGCCGGATCGCGAGGATCGCGTTCTCGCATTCGGCGTGATCGGCTTCGGCCGCCAGCACCCGATCCATGCGCAGCGGCAGCGCCTGGCGGGCCTCCTGCATCGTCTCGATGGCCAGGGCCAGGACGCCCTCGCGCGCGGCCTTGCGAGCCAGCAGCGCCTGCGCGGCCTGCCGCGCGCGCAGCCGCGCGCTGACGGCGGGCTGCGGTGTGTTGGAAGTGACGAAGAGACCCGCGATGTCGGTGATCGCGGTGCCGCCCGGCATTGGCAGCGTAGAAGGCCGCCCCTGGTGGACATTCAACATCAACGTTCCTCCTGATACGTTTTCACACCACTGTGGATGGATTCGCATCGGAAGGTAACCGCGGAACGAAGCGTCCATCGGCCATGCGAAGGGGGCGCGACGTCCCTTGATCCTGGCTCATCGACGGCTGCTGGCCCTCACCCCTGCCCTCTCCCGCAAGCGGGAGAGGGGGAAAGAGGAGCCGGCGTAACGAGCAGAGCCGGTCGGACTCCCTCTCCCGCTTGCGGGAGAGGGCGGGGGTGAGGGCCAGCGGCCGTGGCAGTCAACGGGCCTCTTTGTGCGGCTCCCCTGCCCCATCGCCGGACGGTTCACGAGGCCCGACGTCCAGCCAGCCCGCCGCGATCATCACGACCAACACGGCGACGGCCGCCAGCACCGCGCCCCAGCTGGCGATGCGCATGCTGGGCGAGCGGCCGACACGCTCCGCCGCCTCGGGCCGGACACCCTCGATGCGCGCCGCGCTACGCCGCGGCTGGATGCGCGACTCGGGCCCGACGACACGCCCCGCGCCGTCCGCCGCGTCGACGCTCTGCGCCCACACGTCGTCCTCCGGCGGAGGCCTGCGTCGCGCCGACGACGCACCGCGACGCACGACCGGCCCCGGCGTTCCGCGCGCTGGCGTCTTGCCCTTGCCGCCGCCGGCCGCGGCGCGCGCGCTCGTCTTCGCGGCGCCGTCCGAGCCCGAGCTCGACGCCGCCGGTGCCAGGTCTGAACCCTTGTCATGCGAGGCATCGCCGGTGACGCGCTCTTCCTCGTCCTCCAGCAGATGCCGCGTCACCGCGCCCATCAACCGGCTGGCCGACGCCTGCCGACGGCCGCTGGCCTCATCGCGCCGGCGCGCCGACGGATCCCCGGGCAGCGGTCGGACCTCCTCGGCAGAAGCCGCCGAGGAACTGGCCGACGACGACGAGGGTCGCGCCGGGAGTCGGGGCGGATCGCCACGCATGGCGCGGACTCACACGCCGTCGACGGAGAACTCGCGCCGGCTGGTTTCGGCGCCGACTCCGGCAGCGAGGGAGATCGGCAACACAGGCTCGATCGCCGTGCCCATGCCGACACCCATTGCGCTACCCATTGCGCTACCCATGCCTGTCCCGATCCCCGTCCCACCGCCGGCGACCGCCGCCGCCACGGTGGCGGCGATGGACGGCAGCTCCGCGAAGCTCGGCAGGCTCGCCGTGGCGCTCGGCGTCTCGCCGAACTGCTGGCGGTAGTTGTGCGCGAGCGTCGAGCGGTTGGCCATGCCCCAGCGTGCCGCGACCGCCAGCACGCTGTCGCGCCCGGCCATCTGCTGCAGCTCGGTGCGGATGCAGGCCATGCGCAGCTTGCGGATCACCTCGGCCGGCGTCAGGCCGAGGTTGGCGCGGAAGGCCATCTGCAGCGCACGCTCGGTGACATCGATCTCCGCGGCGATGCGGCGGACCGACAGCGCGCGGTCGTGCAGGTGGTCCAGGATGTACTGATAGGCGCGGCGATACCGCGGCGGCAGGCGCAGTTGATCGGCATCGGCCTGCTCGGCGCGTTCCTGCTGTTCGAGGAAGCGCGAGTACGGCACCCGCGTCAGCTCGAAGCGCAGCCGCGCCAGCGACAGCTGCGCATGCTGGCGGTAGCAGCGCAGCGCGTCGGAGTGGCGGCCGTTCATCGCATGCAGCTTGGACGCGCAGTAGCGCAGCTCGATCGCATGGCGGTGGTGGAGCTGGCGCGCATCGTCGATGGCCAGCGGCCCGAGGATGTCGTAGGCGGTGCGCGCCTGGCCGCGGTCCAGCAGCGCGAGCGCGGCCTCGACGCGGGCGCGCTCTTCCATC
Source organism: Mitsuaria sp. 7 (assembly GCF_001653795.1). Lineage (NCBI taxonomy): Bacteria > Pseudomonadati > Pseudomonadota > Betaproteobacteria > Burkholderiales > Sphaerotilaceae > Roseateles > Mitsuaria sp. 7. Next base: position 1,613,966 of record NZ_CP011514.1, on the reverse strand, counting down.
GGCGCCAGACGGCGGTCGCGATACCAGCGCACGCCGTCGAAGAGACCGTCCACGCCTTCTGCGCCTTGGCCGTTGCCTTGACCGCCGTGACCGTTCTGGCCGCCGATGGTCGCGGGCTCATGCGCCGCGAGCGCGATCAGGAACTCGATTCGCGCCACCACGCCCGGCAATGCCGCCAGCGCGAGCGCCGACGACCGCAACGATGCGCGCACGTCGCGGTCGCGCGGCAGCTCCGCGCCGGCGAGGTCGTCGTAGTGCCGCAGCGCGCGGCAGACCTGCAGCTCCAGCTCGATCGCCGTCAGCAGCGGCATCATCAGCGACGGCGCCTCCATCGCCTCGGCGATCGCCACCGCGAAGGCCAGGGTGCGCGCCGCCCGGCGGTGCTCGCCCATGGACTGCATCGCCTGCGCCATGCCGGCCAGCGCCTCGACCCGCAGCACCGGCGGCGCGTCGTCGGCATCGGCGACCACGTTGAAGGTCTCCGCCGCGCGGCCCGGCTTGTTCAGGTGCAGGAACATGAAGCCCCGGTCCATGGACGACAGCCAGCGCACCTGCGCCCGCGGCAGACCTTCATACATCTTCAGCTGTTTCTGGAAGAGCTCCTCGGCCTGCTCGTCGCGGCCAGCGGCCAGCAAGGCCTGACCCAGCACCTGGCCCAGCGCCGCGAGCCGCTCGGGATCGCCGCCTGCCCCACGATCGAGGCGCCCCAGTCCGAGCCGCAAGGCTTCCTGCACATCGCCGCGCGCCACGGCGGCGGCGACATCGCCATCCTGTTGATCGAGCCTCAAACTGCCCAGGGTCAGCAACAACATGTGAACTCCTCTTCAATGCGTTTCGGATGCGTTTTCGGATGCGTTTGCGGATGCGTTCTGAACGCGTGTCCTCGCGGGTTTACCCCGTGTTCATCGGGGATCCGCCGCCTGCCTTCGTTCGCCGGCGGTTCGCTTCGGCGTGGGCCCATGCTAGGCAGCCGACCTCGCGGAAGGGCTCATGTCTTCACGATGAAATCCTCAACAATCCTCAACACGAAGTGATAGGGAGGGAGGGTCACACGGCTGTCTCACTTCCATGGCCGCTGGCCCTCACTCCTGCCCTCTTCCGCAAGCGGGAGAGGGAGCAAGACGCCTCGATTTCGCGTCTGCGCAAATCGCTTCGCCCCCTCCTCGCCTCGCATCGGTGCCGGCAGGGACAGTGCGCCTCAACCCCGAGGAGCCCCCGTGTCCCTAGCCCTTCCGCTCGCCGAGAAGAACGCCAACGCGATCTCCGACCTCCTCTCGCTGCGGCCCGCGACGACGCAGGACGCGACCTCGGTCGCGGCGATCTACAACGCCTCGCTGCGCACGCAGCCCTATCAACCCGACGGCGTCAGCGAAACCGACGGCGCGCGCTGGGTCGCGGAGCAGCTCGCCAAGGTCAAGGACAAGGACGCGGTGAAGGACGCCAACTACATCGGTCCGATGAGCGTGCCGATGGCCAAGCTGCAGATCGAGCTCCACCAGTTCTATCGCCGCCCGATGGTGATCGCCACGCAGCGCGGCGAGACCGTCGGCTGGATGGGATCGCTGGGCCTGCACGACCGGCCCGGGCTGTCCTCGCTGTTCGAGCTGTCCTATTACGTCGCGCCGCGCTGGCGCGGACGCGGCGTCGGCACGCGGCTGATCAAGCACCTGATCACGCAGGCGCCGGTGTGGCGCGTGGACCGCCTGCTGGCCATGGTCTGGAGCGACAACGCGGCCAGCCTGTCGGTGCTGCGCCGGGCCGGCTTCAGTTCGTGGGGTGAGCTGCCCGGCGCGATCACCGCCTTCGGCAAGCGCCGCGACATGGTGCTGCTCGGCATGACGCTGGCGGACGTGCCGCGGGACTTCGAGGACACGCAGGCCGCGGACTTCGCCGGCGCCGGGGACGGGGACGTTCCGGCGGCAGGGGATGCATCGCACGCCACGGACGCCGCGGCCCCCTGAGCCATGGGGGAAAAGACCGAACAACCCAGCCAGAAGAAGCTGGACGATGCGAAGAAGAAGGGCCAGTCGCCCAAGAGCCAGGACATCAACGCCGCGGCCGGGCTGCTGGTGATCACCGTCTGCCTGAGCGCGGCCAGCGCCACCGCGCTCAGCCACCTGGAGCGGCTGTTCTCCCTGGCCAGCGGCGTGGGACTGCAGGCCAAGACGGACAGCGACGTCTTCGCCGTCGCCTACGACATCGCTATCGAGGGGGTGTGGATCGTGCTGCCCTTCGTCGTCGCGGCGGTCTTCGTCGGCCTGCTCGCGTCCTTCGCGCAGGTCGGCTTCAACATCACCTTCGAGCCGCTGACGCCCAACTTCGACAAGGTCAATCCGGGCTCCGGGCTCAAGAAGCTGATCTCGCTGCGCTCCATCATCGAGTTCGCGAAGACCGTGTTCAAGGCCATCCTGGTCGGCTGCGTGATCGCGATCATCACGATGGGGCTGGTCCCGCTGATGGTGGGCGCCGCGACGCAGACGCCGATGGGCGTGGCCACCATCGCGTGGACCGCGATGCTCAAGCTCTTCGTCGCGGCGGTGATCGCGCTGGTGGTGCTGGGCCCCGTGGACTTCGCGCTGCAGCGCTGGCTCTTCATCCGCGACCAGCGCATGGACAAGGACGAGCTCAAGCGCGAATACAAGGAAATGGAAGGCGATCCGATGGTCAAGGGCCAGCGCAAGCGCCTGGCCTTCGAGATGGCCAACAGCGATCCGAAGAAGACGGTCCCCAACGCGACCGTGGTCGTCACCAACCCGACGCACTACGCGGTCGCGCTGCGCTACCAGCCCGGCGTGACGCCGCTGCCGCTGATCGTGGCCAAGGGCGCGGACGCGCAGGCGATGGAGATCCGCCGCATCGCCGAAGCCTCGGGCGTGCCCATCGTCGGCGATCCGCCGCTGGCGCGCGCCCTGTTCAAGATGCCGGTCGACGAGACGGTGCCCGAGGCGCTGTTCGAGGCCGTGGCCACCGTGCTGCGCTGGGTGGCGATGCTGGACGGCGTGGGCGCCAAGGGCGGCGGCGGCGGCGGCGGCGGCGGCAGTGGCGGTGGAAGTAAACCAAGCGGGAGCAAGGCATGAGCAAGGCACTGGGTGACAAGAGCACCCTCGGCAACGACCTCGCGATGAGCTTCCTGGTGGTGGCGATCGTCGGGCTGATGATCCTGCCGCTGCCCACGGTGGCCATCGACACGCTGCTGGCGGTCAACCTGGCGGTGAGCGTGCTGCTGCTGATGACCTCGCTGTTCATTCCGAACGCGGTGGCGCTGTCCTCCTTCCCGTCGCTGCTGCTGTTCACGACGCTGTTCCGGCTGTCGCTGAACATCGCGTCGACCAAGTCCATCCTGCTGCACGCCGACGCCGGTCACCTGATCGAGAGCTTCGGCGAGCTGGTGGTCGGCGGCAACCTCGTGGTCGGCATCGTGGTGTTCATCATCATCACGGTGGTGCAGTTCATCGTGATCTCCAAGGGCTCGGAGCGGGTGGCCGAAGTCGGCGCGCGTTTCACGCTGGACGCGATGCCGGGCAAGCAGATGAGCATCGACGCCGACCTGCGCGCGGGCCTGCTCAGCGGCGACGAGGCGCGCCGCAAGCGCGCGCTGCTCGGCATGGAAAGCCAGATGCACGGCGGCATGGACGGCGCGATGAAGTTCGTCAAGGGCGACGCCATCGCAGGGCTGATCATCACCATGGTCAACATCCTGGCGGGCATCGTCGTCGGGATCATGTACCACGGCATGACGGCCGGCGAGGCGGCCAACCGCTTCGCGGTGCTGTCGATCGGCGACGCGATGGTGTCGCAGATCCCGTCGCTGTTCATCTGCGTGGCGGCCGGCGTGCTGATCACCCGGGTGGCCGACGAGCATCAGAAGAAGCCGCGGTCGCTGGGCCAGGAGATCTTCGCGCAGTTGACCACCAACGTGCGGGCGATGTACCTCGCCGCGGGGCTGACGGTGGCGTTCGCGGCGGTGCCGGGTTTCCCGGCGCTGCAGTTCATGGCCCTGGGCATCGGCCTGGCGGCGGCCGGCCGCTACCTGGCGCGCCAGCGCAAGAGCGGCGAGGCGCAGAGCGTCTCCGCCCCGATCGCCGCGCTGCAGCGCGAAGGCGCCAAGGGCGACGCGCCGTCGATCATGCAGGAGGCGCCGCACTTCTCGCGGCCGCTGGCCGTGCGCATGTCCCCGGCGCTGGCCGAGCTGCTGCTGCCGCACATGCTCGACCAGGCGATGGAGCGCGAGCGGCTGCAGCTGCAGTCCATGCTGGGCGTGCCCTTCCCCGGGGTCTGCATGTGGGTCGAGGCGGCCTTGCAGGACCTGAATTTCGAGGTGCTGATCAACGACGTGCCGGTACGCCACATCGCGCTGCCGGGCCGGCTGCTGATGGTGCCGACGGCGCTCGCGCGCGAGCCCTGGGCCGCGTCGGCGGCGACGCACGGGGCCCTGTTGGACCAGCCGGAATCGCAGTGGCTGCCGGCCGCGCAGGTGCCCGAGGCCGAGCGCGCGAAGTGCCTGGACATCGAGCAGGTGATGGCGCGCCAGGTGATGCTGCTGCTGCGTCGCAACGCGCACCAGTTCATGGGCGTGCAGGAGATCCAGTGGATCGTCGACAAGGCCACCGCGGACTACCCGGGCCTGGTCGCCGAGGTGCAGAAGATCCTGCCGGTGCAGCGGATCGCGGAGGTGATGCGGCGGCTGCTCGAGGAGCAGGTGCCCATCCGCAACGTGCGCACCATCTTCGAGAGCCTGATCACCTGGGGCCCGAAGGAGAAGGACATGCTGCTGCTGACCGAGTACGTGCGCGGCGACCTCGGTCGCTACCTCGCGTTCGAGGCCAGCGGCGGCCGCAACTACGTCTCGGCGATCCTGCTGGACGCGGGAGTGGAGCAGGCGATCCGCCAGTGCATCAAGCCCACGCCCACCGGCAACTACCTGGCCATGCCGCCGGAGAGCGCCGCCGCGATCACCGAGAAGGTGATGCGCATCGCCGGCGAGGTGCCCGAGGCCGGCGTGGCGGTGATCACGTCCATGGACATCCGGCGCTACGTCAAGAAGATCATCGAGTCGCGCATGGAAGGGCTGCGCGTCTACTCGTACCAGGAGCTGGGCAACCAGGTCGAGCTGCGGCCGCTGGGCCGTGTGGCGGCCTGAATGTGCCGCCCCGGCGTGGCGAGGCAACCGTGATCGCAAGTCCATGGCGCGGACCGCGATGAGCGTTTCACCGGGAAGTGGATCGCCATGAACGACGAAGAGATCCGCCGCATCCGGCGCCTCGTCGTCGCGGATCCGCAGATCCCGCTGATGCCGCTGGCGGTGGATCCGCGCCAGGCGGAGCGCTTCCATCGCGCGCTCGGTGCCGTGCGGCGCGCGGCGTCGGCGACCGACGCCGCGACCGAGTCTCCGGCGCCCGCACCACAGCCGCCTTCCGAGCAGGCCCCGCCGCCTCGGCACGAGGCGACGCACGCGCCGGTCGTGGCGATCGCCGTGCCGTCGCGCGAGCGCTCGGACCGCGCTGAGCGGCACGATCGGAAGGAGTCCGGCTCGCCTTCCCGCAAGAAGGAAGCGTCGCGCAACGACGGTGCCCTCCTCGTCGACGGCCATCGTCCACGACCGCCCGTGATGGCCGTGGCGGAGACCGGCGCGCGCGAAGCCAGCGAGGCGCAGGAGGCCGACGCCGGGCAGGAAGCGGCGCTCGACCAGACCGTCACCGCGCCGAGCATGCCCATCCCGCACGTGGCCTGGACGCCGCTGCCGGAGGGCTGGGAGCGCGAGCTCGCCGACACGGTGGCGACGCTGTGCCGCAGCAGCGAGCCCAACTTCCACAGCTGGACCATCCAGGTGCCGGTCGACGCCGAGACCCTGCCCCACACGGAGCTTCGTCTCTCGTTTTCGCCTCACCAACTGACGCTTCGCTTCAGCACGCAGTCGACGCGCTCGCTCGCCCTAATTTCGGCCCACCAGTCGCAACTGCGCGCGCTGCTGGTCCGCGCGCTGCCCGGCGACCGCCACATCGAGATCGACATCACATGAACCGGCCGCCCTCCTCCGCATCGATGCCCCCGGCGAGCGCCTCCAGCGACGCCGGCGTCGCCCTGGCCGAATCGACCACCCTCGCCGGCCGCCTGCCGTCGATGAGCGCGGCCGACGCCTCGCTGTCACGCGTGGCCCACGATGGCCGCTTCGCCGACTGGCTGCGCGCGACGCTCCAGCACGCGGGCATCGGCATCACGCGGCAGCGCGAGGCGATGCCGTGGCGACTCACCGTCGAGTCGGCGCAGGGCCGCTTCCAGCTCGGGCTCGACGCCGTGGACTCGCCCGCGTTGCAGCTCGCCTGCGCGCATCAACCGCGCGATACCGCATGCGCGGTCGTGACGCTGCTGCTGGCCGGCTGGGCCGAGGCCTTCGCCCCGATGCTCGGAACGGTGCGTGTCGTGGACATCGAGCCGATCAACGAGCCGCTCGCCGATGTCGAAGCGTCGCGACGACTCGTCCCTTTCATCCTCGGCGGCGCGATGCCCATCGCGCTGCTGGACGCCGACCCGGCCGTGCTGGAGCGCGTCCTCGCGACCGTCGCCGCGTCCGGTGTCGACCTGACCCCGCTCGCGCAATTGCCGCTGCGACCGGTGATCCGCCTCTTCGCCCGCGCCTTCCCGCTTCACGTGCTGCGCGGACTCCGTCCGGGCGACACCGTGCTGGCGGGCGATCAGCCCGCGCTGCTGCGCTGCGGCGTCGGCCGTTCGCTGCGGGCTTCCCTTCACATCGATCCCCAGGAGTTCACCGTGCACCTTGCCGAGCCGCCCGCCCTCTCCGACGACCCGGCCGCCTACGAGGCGGAGCAGACGGCCGCTGAAAGCACCGAGGCGCCGCAATCCGCCGGCTCGCTCGACGAGCTGCAGCTGCCGGTGGCCTTCGAGCTGGACACCGCGCGGGTCAGCCTCGCGGAGCTGGCCAGCATGCAGCCGGGCTACGCCGTCGAGCTCGACGTGCCGCTGCGCGAGGCGACGGTGCGCCTGGTCTGCCACGGCCGCACGCTGGGCGTGGGGCAGCTGATCGCCATCGGCGACCACCTCGGCGTGCGCATCACCCGGCTGGAGTTCGCGCATGTCGCCGCTGCAGCACGCTGATCCGGTTGCGCTCTTCCTGGTGCTGCTGGCGCTGGCGGCGCTGCCGTTCGCCGCCATGGTGGTCACCTCGTACACCAAGATCTCGATCGTGCTGGGCCTGCTGCGCAACGCGATCGGCGTGCAGCAGGTGCCGCCCAACATGGTGCTCAACGGCGTGGCGATCATCATCTCCTGCTACATCATGGCGCCGGTCTTCATCGAGGCGACCAAGGGCATGAGCGCGGCGTCCGCCGGCGGCTCCAGCACGCAGACGCTGATGGAGGCTGCCGACTCGGCGCGTGAGCCCTTCCGCAAGTTCCTCGACAAGCACGCGGAGGAGCGCGAGAAGCAGTTCTTCCTGAAGTCCGCCGCCATCATCTGGCCGGCCGACAAGGCCGCGGCGCTGAAGAAGGACGATCTGATCGTGCTGGCGCCCGCCTTCCTGCTCAGCGAGCTGACGGCGGCCTTCCGCATCGGCTTCCTGCTCTACCTGGCCTTCATCGTGATCGACATCGTCATCGCCAACGTGCTGCTGGCGATGGGCCTGTCGCAGGTGACGCCGACCAACGTCGCCATCCCGTTCAAGCTGCTGCTGTTCGTCACACTGGACGGCTGGTCGCGGCTGGTGCACGGGCTGGTGCTGACCTACCGATGAGGACCGGTCCATGAACTACGACGTGGTGGTGCAGCTGACCTCCGAGGCGCTGATGATGTGCGTGCTGCTGTCGCTGCCGGCGGTGGTGGTGTCGGCGGTGATGGGCCTGATCGTGTCGTTCTTCCAGGCGATCACGTCGCTGCAGGACTCGAGCATCTCGCAGGGCATCAAGCTGCTGGCGGTGACGGGCGTGGTCGTGGTGACGGCGCCGTGGGCGGGATCGACGCTGATGAAGTTCAGCGAGAACCTCTTCACGGCGGTGTTCCAGAAATGAAGCTCGACCGCGCGCGCCAGGGCGCCGAGGCCCAGCAGGCGCGGGAAGCGCAGGAGGCCGCGGGCAAGGGGCAGGCGCGCGGGAGCGGCTCGTCCGGGTATGCGGGCGGCATGCACAAGGGCAATGCCTACCGGCATGCGCCGCGCGCGCAGCTGCCGGCGCGGCGCAACACGGGACCGGCGCCCAAGCCCCGACCGCGGCCGCCGGCTAGCGGCGCGCAGGGCGCGCATCCCGAGGACGAGCACCCGCAGATGCCAATGGACGATCCGCGGCAGATGGCCGCGGGCGGCGCCGGTGCGAACACGATGCAGCCGGTGCAGGGCACGGGCGCCAAGCAGCAGAAGCAGGATGCCGGGGAGCGTCAGGAGAAGGGATCGCTGAGCTCGCCGCCGCGCACGCGCATGCCGCCACCGCCGCCGGAGGTGCGTGAAGGCGCGGCGCTGAGACGCAGCGCGCTGCCGGCGGCGGTGATGCTGCGCGCGACACCCACGCCGGAGGGCAAGCCGCCGGCGGTGCTGCTCGATGCGTTGGCGTCGCTGTACTTCAAGGGTGGCGGCGCGGGCATTGCCGTCGGCGCGATGCGACTGGCGGCGATGACGGCAGTGGCTCGGCATCTGCCGGCGGATTCAACGCCCTCGCTGTCCGTCGTGAAGGCCGCGGCGGTGGCCTGGTGCGCGGCCAACGGACCGCCGCCGTCGACGACCGACGCCCAGAAGAATGCCAACCTGCTGTTTCCGCTGAACGGGCTGCGTGCCCTCTTCCGCCCCCTCGACGCGTTGCGCGACGGCGCGGAGGTGCGCAGCGGTCAACTGCAACGCGCGCTGACGTCGCCCCCTTCCGACCAAGCGTTCCTCAAGAAGGACATCCAGCCATGAGCGTCGAGCACTACCAGCACCTGATCGTCGGCCTGTGCGAAGCGGTCGGCCTGCCCGACGCCGAGACCGCGCTCGCTCGCAGCGCGATCGAGGTCGAAGGCTTCGAGGTGCTGCTCGGCTACTACGACAACGACCCCGAGGCGATGTATCTGAACTTCACGTTCGGCAGCGTGACGTCGGGGCGCAGCCTGCGGGTCTATCGATTGATGCTGGAGGCGAACCTGAGCCTCTACGCGCAAGACCAGGCACAGCTCGGCCTGGATGCCGATTCAGGCGTGGTGCTCCTCGTGGTGCGCGTGCCGATGCTCGACGGCGTCGACGGGCCCTACCTCGCCGACACCATCAACCACTACATCGAACACGGCCGCTATTGGCGCGAGAACATCCTGCTCGCCGAAGACGAGATGTTCGAGAGCCTGTCGTTGGGGGAGTACACGTGGATGAGGGCGTGACGACGCCGCTCTGACGAGTTCGACGCACATCACTGCGTCGATCGAACTTTCCAGGTCTCAATCTTCTCCATGCGGGCGTCGAATCGCTCGACCTCGGCCTTCGAAAGCTGCGCTTCCAACACGAGCGTCAGCCGGTTCCTCATGGTCGCCAGTCGGCGGAACACATTGCCCTCGATCGCGAATCGCTGGAGTTCCAGCGCCCGTTCTTCGTGGCCCAACGAGGCCGACCCGATTTGAGCCAAAGAGGGAACCAGGTACTCAAGGTCATCCAGGCACAGGAGCAGATCCTCCAGTGGCATCTTGACGTCGCTGGTCATCGGACGCTTTGAGTGTCGTGCATCAACCTGTTTCTCGATTTCCTACCCCTGCCAAGCCAGATCTGGCCGCGTACAACAGAAACTCCGACCGGGCCGGGGCTACTCGACGGACGGCTTTTCATTGCATCTGATTCTTGCATGGAAGGCAATCAGCCTTGAGTCCAGCACTCGACCTTTCATCTTCGCCGCAGCTTCGAAAGCGCCTTTACTCTCCTCGACTTCAGCGAGAACGAGTTTCATGCCGGTATCGTCGACAAGACCTTCGTAGAGGTAGGCATCGCCCAGAATCCCAAGGCCGTCATCAAGGATCTGAGCAGCACTGCCGAAGTCTTTTCGTTCAAGTGCAGCAATGCCTTTCTCATAGGCCTTCATTGCGCGGGCATAGATTCGATTCTCTATACAAGCCTCCGCGCCTCTCAAGCCTTCCTGCGCGGCGAATGCGCACCCAGAACTGCAAGCCAGAAGTACTGACATCAAGAAGTTATTCATCATGCACATCTCCTTCGCCATCACCTCGGCATCGCCTTCATTGAGAGGATCCGCGACAAGGAGCCGCTGATGCATCTGCTCATCAACACCTTCGGAATCCCTAGGCGGCTTGCCCGGGCATCGTCGGTCTAGCCTCTCCCTGCGGGGTATCGCACCACAAGCTTCGAGCCCGCATGGTCAGAGCTTCAGACCTCTGTGAGGCCCGCGCGCCACTCGACGATCCATGGATGCGCGAGCAGTCCCGATGCCATCTGCGACATGGTCGAAAGAAACGTCTCCAGCGCCGTCGACATCATCTCGATGACGTCGCGCATCGCGACGGTCTCCACCGAAGGTTCCGGCTTCCAGTCCGTCCAGCTGCGGCAAGTCGCCACGCAAACCGTTCCGTCGGGAACCCATTCAATGGAACGCTCGACACCCTGCTCATAAAGGTCGATCTGCGCGGCTTGACCCGTCTGCAGTCGACGCAGCGCATAGGGCAATTGCTCCAGGAAGATTCCGAGATCACACGACACATCCACCGGCCAGCGCTCTTGTCCGAATCCGGACACGCGGAACTTGCTCCGCGGGTCGAGCGCGCCGCAGACGTCCATCAGCATCGAGCGGACGTCATCCTCATCGTCACGATAGCCGCGAGCGTCGAAGCACAGCGGCGGAATCAGATGGAGCTCGATGAGCATGTGTTCATGGCTCATCAAGCACGGCCCTTCTGATCTTCAAGACCAGGTCCTCCGGTCCGTGAATGGAAAGCCCGATGTAGGTCTCCGACATCACGGTCAGCACTTCACCATCAAGGTCGAAGACCATCGACACCGACTCCTGCGAGCCACCGAGTGCGTGTGCCGCCGGCTCATTCATTCGAGCGCCGGATTGACGCAGCACTTCGCCGAGCTTCAAACGAAGCGCTTCGTCGAACTCGTCACCAAGGATCTGGGTGGTCAAAGGAAATCGGACATGGTGGAGGCGAGGCGCATTCTCCGTGGACACGCGAACAGGCCCACCACGGGTGTTCCCGTGGTGGGCCTGTTCGGAGATCAGGGGCGGACGGGTGCTATTGCATCGGCGCGAGACTGCGTCGCCGCACCCACGCCAGCAGCCCGGCCCCCGCCAGCATCAATCCATACGTCGCCGGCTCCGGCACGACCGCCAGTGTCCACACGCCGCGGGAGTTGTTCAATACGCCGTCAGTGGCGCTCCACGTCTCGTAATACCCGGCGAGCCGCTCCTGCGTGTTGGTGCTGCTCAGCTCGAGGTACTCGTGCCGGCCGGTGGGCGGGATGTCCAGCCGCGACATGAAGAGATTCCATTCGGTCGGCAATGCGAAGGCACCGATGGCGCCGATCGACAGGCTCGCGTTCATCTCCCGCTGGACCACGCATTGCGGCTCGTCGCAGTAGGGCTTGAATGGAAAGTACAAGGTATCGCTGCGGAGTACGCCGCCATCATTGATGTGCAGCGTCATGGTGAAACGCAGCACGTCATCGAGCGTGTCCCCGGCCGCGAGCGGTCGGTCGATGGGCATGTAGATGTCGGCGTTCAGCACCACGTCCGAGAAGGTGTATCGGTCAGGGTCGTCAGGATCAGCCCGCACATGCAGCGTGCGCATCTGGAATGGATCGCTGGTGTAGTGGTATCGGATCTCCGACGCCCAACTGGGCGACGCGACCGCGGACAAAGCCGCCGCAAGCCCTAGTCCGAAGAACACCTTGCCGCGCTTCAGCAGAAACGAGACGGTCGGCGCCACCCTGCGCCGCGCCACCCACGCCAGCAATCCCAGCCCGCCCAGCATCAACCCATACGTCGATGGTTCCGGCACGACTGCCAGTGTCCAGACGCCGCGGGCGTTGTTCAATTGGCCGAATGAATTCGTGTAGGTCTCGTAGAACCCGGACACCGCTTCCCGCGTATCGGTGCTTGCGAGCTGCAGGTAGTCGACCCGTCCTGGGGGAACGAGGTCGCGGCGCGAAATGGAGAAATCCCAATCGGTCGGCAGCGCGAACATGCCGATGGCCCCGATCGACAGGCTCCCGTCCATGTCCCGCTGCACCGGGCATTGCGGCACGTCGCAATAGGGCTTGAAGGGATAGGTCAGCACCTCGCTGATGTTGAAGCCGCTGCCCGAGTCCACGTGCAGCGTCATGGAGAAGCGCGAGACGTCTTCCAGAGTGTCGCCCGCCTGCAGCAGCCGGGTGACAGGCATGTAGATGTCCGCGCTGAGGAAGACGTCCAGGATCCTGAATTCGTTGGGGTCTCCGGGATTCGCGCGGATATTCTCCATGCGCATCTGGAAGACATTGCCCGTGTAGTGATAGCGGAGTTCCTCCGCGACGGCGGGCGACCCGCCGGCCGACAGCACCGCCGTGAGCGTCAGCGCACACAGCAGGCGACAGCGGGCAAGGCACGATGACAGTGCATTCATGACAACTCCCCTTTGAGTCTTATCGTCGACCGGATCGGTCGCGGCAGGAAGCCTAAGCGGGAGGTCGACGCCTTTCCAGGGCGTGAAGCCGGGATCAGGGGCGCGTGATCAGGGCGGGAACGCCAACGTGCGAATCCGGAGCAATCGCCTGGCGTCTGAAAACACGCGGAAGACAACGCGCCGCATCAGTGCGCAAGCTTGACTGGCTCGAACGACAAGTCGGCAAAGTCGAAGCTGGAATCGGTCTCGGCCGAGATCGGCGCCATCGTCATCCGATTGACACTGCCGTCCGGCTTCAGTGAAAAGGTGACATAGGCGTCGGCATTCAAATGGCGCGCCTTCCAGCGCACGATGAAGGTGTCGTGTCGGAAATGCTCAAGCTCGCCGGTGAGCTCCGGGGTCTTGGCGAGGCTGAGTACTTGTCGGGTGCCTGAGGTCCTGATCGTCGCGGCGCCGTACCAGCGATCGCGGTACTCGCCGTCGTAGGCCGCCAGCGGCAGGGACGGGCCGATCCGGCGCCCTTCCGTCCCGATCACCTCACGCGACGGCGCGATGGCGTCGGCGCTGGATTCATCTGCGTCATCCGTCAAGGCGGCGATCCAGTCGGCAGGAGGCAGACCCAGGTACCTGTCGAGCAGCCGGTACTTGAGCGCGCTCAATGCCGGGCCGCTTTCTGCATTCGTCATGATCGCGATGCCCAATCGCGCCGAAGGCACCAGCACCACCGTTGAATAGAAACCGAATTGCCATCCCCGATGTGACACGACCTTGACCCCCTGGTAGTCGCGCACGTCGAAGCCCAGTCCGTAGGCGGCGAACGTCGCCCGGGTCGCGGCCAGTTTCGGAGGGGGTTCGCTGAGGCGGATCAGCGTCTGGGGCGTCATCAATTCGCGCAGTTGCTTGGCGCTGATGAGTCGACGGCTTTTCCCGTCTTGACCCGGTGCGTCCAGTCTGCCGTCGTCCAGCAGCATCTTCATCCACTTGGCGATGTCGTCGGCGCTGGTGCGGACACCCATCGCGCCAGCCGCGTTCTCCATGGACGCCGGCTTAATGACGGCGATCTTGCCGTCGATGTGGCTGTGCGGCGCCGCCTGATCGATCAGGTCGAAATTCTCCGCAGGACGGGTGGTCGTACGCGTCATTTCCAGGGGACTGAGAATGCGTTCCCGGACGGCCTCGCCCCAAGGCTTTCCGGTCTTCAGGGCGATGATTTTTCCTGCCACGATGTAGGGCAGGTATTCGTAGGTGAAGCGGCTGCGGAAACTGGTGGCAGGGGCGAGGAACCGGATGTTGTGGATGATCTCGTCCGTACTGAAAGTCGAATTCGGCCACCACATCAAATCGCCGGCGGCTTCCCCCAATCCACTGCGGTTGGCGAGCAGGTCCCTCACGGTGATTTCCCGGGTCACGTAGGGGTCGAACATCTGGAAGTCCGGCAGATGTCGAATGACCGGGTCATCCCATGCCAGCTTGCCCTCGTCGACGAGGATCCCCAGCATCGCTGCCGTGAATGCCTTCGAGTTCGCGGCGATGTCGAACAGGGTCCGACCATCGACGGGAGCCGTCTCGCCGCGCTTGCGCACGCCGAAGCCGCGGGAGTCGACCACCTTGCCGTCGAGCACGACGGCGATGGCCATACCCGGGACGTCAAAGCGTTCGAGCGCACGGTCGATGTCCGTCTGCGTGTCGCGCAGGCGCGCCTGCGTGGCGGTCGGCGCCAGATCGGCGGCAGGCGATTGTGGCTTCGCAGCATTCGCAGTGAAGATCAGGACCAGTCCGAGGGCGAGACGCGAGAAGCCCGGGACGGTGGTGAGAAGGTGCATTGGTTCTCCTGTATTGATGGGTGGGTACGCGCAAGGAGCCGGCTTGGGAGCGCGATGCGGGAGATAGGTGTGGGGCCCTGGCTCTCCCTCATCCGCGCAGCAGCGCCCGTGCGATCTGCCCGGCAAGACGCGGGTTCTCCGTCATGCGACGCACGCCGTAGCCGTACCAGTCGCCGCCGAACGGCACGTAGATGCGCACCGCGAATCCTTGATCGCGAAGGGTGTCCCTCAGCGGCTCGCACACGCCGAGCAGCATCTGGAACTCGAATCGCGTGCGCGGCACCTTCCATTCCTTCACCAGCGTCAGGACGTCGTCGATGAGCCCGGCGTCGTGCGTCGCGATGCTGACGAAGTTGCCCTCCTTGAAGCAGACCTTCACGGCCTCAAGGAAGGGCTCGTTGATCAGCCGCCGGTTGCGGCCCGCGCCGGGCACCAGCAGCGAAGCGGGCTCGGTGTAGATGCCCTTGCAGATCCGCAAGGGATCGCCCAGGGCGGCCAGGGTCTGGACGTCGAGGGGCGTCCGGAGCAGGTAGGCCTGCAGCGCCAGCGAGATCGGTGCGTCCCGCTCGCGCAGGCGATCGAAGAGATCGATCTCGGACTGGGTGCACCGGCTGTCTTCCATGTCGAGACAGACCCCGCGACGGATCGCCGCGGCGCGACCCGCGATGCGCCGGATGGCCGCCTCGCACCACGCGCTGTCCAGCAGCAGTCCCAGCGCCGTCGGCTTGATGGAGATGTCGGCGCTCAGGTTCTCCTGGCCGATCGCGTCGAGCAGCGTGAGGTACTCCGCCTCTTTCGGCGCGGCCTCTTCCAGGCTGGACGCGGACTCGCCCAGCACGTCGAGCGTGACGGCGAAGCCCTCCGCGTTCAGCCGACGGGTGCAGGCCATGGCGTCGCTGAGATGAGGACCTGCGAAGTAACGGGCCGCGATGCGACCCACGAAAGCGCGCGGCAGAAGGCCGATCGCGCGGGACACCGCGAAATCAAAATAGGACATGAGTGACTGACTGATGAAAGGAGGCCGCCACCCGTGAACGATCAGGCACGGGTCGACGCGGCAACACCACCGCGTCGGCCATCGAGGGCGGCGCGGCAGCTCATGGTGTCCGCCGACGGGCGGACACGCAGGTCATCAGCGGTTCAGCGGGGGCCAGGCGGCGCGATGCATGGTCGGCACTCAGGAGGAAGGACAAATCACAGCGGCGGGCGCGATCGGTGCGATCAGGGACCACGCGGCTGATGCGGATAGTGCGGCCAACCGGCGTGAACCGCTGAAGGTCATGGCGACTGGAGGGCCGTCCGGGCAATGACCGCGGCATGGATCGCGGCGCAGTCCAGCACCGGGAAGCCGGGGTCGTCATCGGGCCCGAAGACGAGGGCCAGGTCGGTGCCGGCCAGCAGGACCGCCTCGCACCCGTGCTCCCGGGTCAGCGAGCGCCCGGCGCGCATGAACACCTCGCGCTGCGCCGGCGTCGCGATCCCGGCGCTGGCCATCGCGGCGTAGGCCTCGTGGACGTCGAGCAGATCGTCGACCGGGGCGATGACGTCGACGCCGTCCAGCACGCCGTAGAAGCGCGATGCCATGACCCCGCGCGTCCCCAGCAGGCCGACGCGCTGGAGCCCGCGGGCCTGCAGGTCCGCTCTCATGACCTGCAGCAGGTCGATGACGGGGCGCGGCGACACGGCCTTGAAGGCGTCGATGCAGAAATGACCGGCGATCGAGGTGACGGCGATCTGCTGGGCCCCTGCCCTCGCCAGGCGCTCGGCCAGGCGGAGATAGACCTCGACCTGCGCCTGCACGTCCCCGGCCGCCTGGTGCCGCAGCAAGGTGCTCACGTCGGCATGGGACATCGTCAGCTCCAGCGCGACGCCCGCTCGCGCCGCCGCTGCGATCAGCAGGCGGTAGTAGTAGTCGGTCGCCGCAGGGCCGATTCCGACGATCAATCCGACATGCATGTCCACCCTTTCACTTCAACAGACCTGCCACACCCGGCGACTGGGTGACCTGGACGTCGGTCGGCGCATCACCAACGTCCGTCACCGCAGTGTGCGTGTCATTGGCGGCAGAGCCGCTCGTAATAGACCTGGATCTCCATCGGGATCCAGTCCTGCAGATCCCAGTCCGGATGCTGGGCCGCGAGCAGCGGCGTGAGCTCCTTCTGCAGCGTCGACAGGTCCTTGCCGGCGGCGCACCCCCGGGTCACTTCGGCGCGCGCGACATCCATGTGATTGGCCGCTGCCTCGAGGTCGGCCGCAGTGCCGATGCTGCCGTGGCCCGGGATCACGACCTTGGGTTGCGTCGCCGCGACGATGCGGAAGATCTCCCGCCAGTTCTGCGGGTTGACGTCGGTGTCCTGGAGGTCGGGGAACCACGGCATGATCGGGAAGGACCGGGTCTCCAGCAGGTCGCCGAGGATCACCACGCCCTGGTCCGGCACGGCGATGACCTGGTCCCCGAGCGTGTGCGCCGGCTGGTAGTAATTGAGCTTGACCACGCGACCGCCCAGATCGATCTCGGCCTCGTTGTCGTAGACCACGTCCGGCAAGGTCAGCGTCACGCCCTTCATCGCCTGCGCGACGTCGAGCTTGTCGGCGAAGAGGGTCCGGAACTCGGGGCCCTTCTTCAGCAGCTCATCGCGCTGCGCGCGGTTGTAGATGATGGTCGCCTGACCCTTGAAGACCTGCGCGCCGAAGCCGTGTTCCGGATGGAAGTGGGTCACCGTCAGGTAGAGCTTGCGATGGCCCGCCAGCTTCCTCGCGGTCTGCAGGACCAGTCTGGCGCTATCAATGCCCAGGCCCGTGTCGACGACCAGCGCCGCATCGCGGCCGACGATGATGGTGACGTTGGGCACCAGGAAGATGTGCTGCTTGTCCTCGATCACGTGCACGCCGGGGCTGACCTCGGTGAGGTTGGCCACGCGCACGACCTTCTCCCGCGAGACGTCTTTGCCGGCGGCAACCGCCGCGGTGCCGGTCATGAGTCCGGCGAGCGCGAGGCCCGCGGCGATGAGCTTGAGCGTTGTCATGGGTGGGTCCTGTGCCGTCCTGCGATCGCGTTCATTTGCCTTGCAGCTGCTCGATCGCAGCGTGCCAGTCCTCGACGTGATAGGACTTCACGATCTTGTGGTTCTCCACCGTGTGGATGTCGATCGACATGATCTCGAAGCTCCGGTTGCTCGGTTCGACGCCGAGGAAGGGGCGGACCGGCGTGGCGGTCGCCCGACCCCGGACCACGAATCGATTGCCCTCCTGCAGGACCTCCTCGACCTTCCACACCAGGTTCGGAACGACGGTGCCCGTCCCCTGCAGCTGCGCCAGGAACTGCGCCCGCGTCTTTGCCGGTTGGCCGTAGCCGCCATAGCTCTCCCACGCGGGCGACAGCACGTCGTTCATGCGCTCCTGGAGGTCGGGACTGGTCGTGCCGCTCAGCAGCAGCTTGTAGAACGATTCGACGACCGCCCGGTCGTCCGCGGCGTGGGCAGCGCCGACGCTGGAGAGCAAGGCCATGAAGGCGAAGGTGGTGGCGAGGTAGAACTTTTTCATTGGAGGACCTGTGGACGTGGAAGAAAGCGGCGAAGCCGGGCAGGCTCGCCGCGACTGCCTGAGGTAGGGCGTGGCGGAATTCTGGGCAGTCTGGTCCAATCAGTCCAACAAATAGCCTGTATGACTCTTTATACAAAATATGGATTTCCACGGCATCGATCTGAACCTGCTGGCCGCGTTTGATGCGCTGATGAGCGAGTGCCACGTGACCCGCGCGGCGGCGCGGGTGGGCGTCAGTCAGCCGGCGATGAGCGCGGCCCTGTCGCGCCTGCGGACGCTGTTCGGCGACCCCTTGTTCCTGCGCAGCGCGCAAGGTCTGCTGCCGACGCCCAAGGCCCGGGAGATGGCGGAACCGATCTCCCAGGCGCTCCAGCAGATCAAGACCGCGCTGCTGCCCAAGCCGCTGTTCGAGCCCGCCAGCGCGTCGCTGACCTTCAACATCGGGATGTCCGAATATCCGGCCTTCGTCCTGCTCCCTGCCCTGGCGAGCGCATTGAAGGCGCGGGGCCCGGGACTCTCCCTGGCCATCCACGGCATCGGGAGCCGCGACAACGCCGTCGACCTGCTCGACGCAGGCACGATCGACGTGGCCGTGGGCGTGCCGCCGACCCAGGCGGAGCGCCGCATCCTGTCGCGATCGATCATGCAGGACCAGTTCGTGTGCCTCCTGCGTCGCGGGCATCCGGCCCTGCAGTCGCCCAAGAAATTGGCGACCAAGAAATCGTCGACAAGACCGACGTCCAGATCAGCGACGAAAGCGGCCGCGCCATCGGGGACGCCATCGATCACGAAGGAAGCAGGCCTGGACCTCGCGCTGTTCCTCGAACTGGACCACCTGCTGGTCTCGCCCGAGGGCGATCGACATGGCCTGGTCGATCAGGCGCTGGCGTACCTCGGCAAGCGTCGTCGGGTTGCGCTCAGCCTGCCGCAGATGTTCGCGGCGCCCACCATCGTGGCCCACTCCGACATGGTCTGCACCGTCATGAAACGCGTCGCCGGGCAGTCGCCGCACGGGGCGCAACTGGACCAGTTCACTCCGCCGGTGGCGCTGCCGGACATCGCCTACGACCTCATGTGGCACCGCCGCAATGACGCCCATCCCGCGCAGCAATGGCTGCGGGAGGAGATCGCCGCGCTGGCGGCCTCCCTGTGAGACAGGGTCAGGTCGTGCGCGCCCGGACTGCGCCGCGCCCGGCTCATCCGGTTTGAGCGTCAAGAGCGGCTTGAGCGGGCGATTCCGGCCCCAGCTCATGGACGATCACGTCGATGAAGCTGCGTAGCTTGGTCGTCAACCGCCGATCCGCGTGATACAGCAGATGCATTGGCCGGGACGGGGTGTCGAAGTCCGGCAACACCCGCATCAGTTGGCCGCTGGCCAACGGCGCCCGTGCGAGGTCTTCCGCGATGAAGGCGATGCCGAATCCGGCCAGCGCGCCCGACAGCAGCGCCGTGGCGTTGTTCACCTGCAGCTGGCCGCGGACCTTCACCTCGACGGGTCGACCCTCGCGCACGAAGCGCCAATCGGACGCCCCCGCCCGGGTGCCGGCATAGACCAGGCACTGATGGGCGTGGAGCTCCGACGGGTCGGCGGGCGCCCCCCGCTCGCGCAGGTAGGCCGGCGAGGCGCAGGCCACCACGCGGAACGGCCGCAGCGCGCGGGCCGTCATGGATGAATCGGCGAGCCGTCCGATGCGGAAGACGGCCTCGAAGCCCTCCTCCACCAGGTCCACGTAGCGGTCCGAGAGCGTGAGGTCGATCTCCACCTCCGGGTACTGCCGGAGGTAGCGCGTCACCACCGGCGTCAGCGTGTGGGTGCCGAACGAAACCGGCGCGTTGATCCGCAAGCGGCCGCGCGGCGTCCCCGTGGCGTGGTCGCCGGCCGCGTCCGCCCACTCCGCCTCCGCCAGCACCGCCTTGCAGCGCTCGTAGTAGGTGCGGCCGATCTCGGTAAGGCTCTGACGTCGCGTCGTCCGGTTGAGCAGCCGGGTCCCGAGCCGCGCCTCCAGGTAGGCGACGTGCTTGGCCACCATCTGCGGCGACATCGTCAGCGCGGCGGCCGCCGCCGCGAACGAACCGAGGTCGACCGCCTTGACGAACGTGGCCATGCTGCTGAGGCGATCCATTCACCACTCTTGGTAGCGGGACTGAGGCAAAGAATGGAGATTATCTTCAAGCCGATCATCAATAGACTGCTTTCCATCGAGCGTCGCCTCGACGCCTGCGAAAGGAAAGACGATGAAGATCGGAATCATTGGTGCCGGCCAGATCGGCGGGACGCTGACGCGGCGCCTGCGCGCCGTCGGTCATGAAGTGATGGTGGCCAACTCGCGGGGACCGGCTTCGCTCGCGGCGCTGGCGCGCGAGACCGGCGCGCTCGCCGCGACGCCCGACGAGGTGGTGCGGGACGCCGAACTCGTGGTCCTGACGATCCCCCTGAGAAATGTCGAGTCGCTCGCACCGGACCTGTTCGCGAAGGGCCCGCGGGGTCAGGTCGTGATCGATACCGGCAACTACTACCCGCGTCATCGCGACGGGCGGATCGCGGACATCGAATCCGGGACCCCCGAGAGCGCCTGGGTACAGCGCCAGATCGGGCGACGGGTGGTGAAGGTCTTCAATTCGATCTTCGCGCAGAGCCTGCTCGAGAACGGCCGCCCCAAGGGCACGCCGGGCCGGATCGCGCTGGCGGTCGCCGGGGACCTGCCGCAGGAGAAGGCCATCGTCGCGACGCTGCTCGATGAGCTCGGCTTCGACAGCGTCGATGCCGGCACGATCGCCGACTCCTGGCGGCAGCAGCCCGGCTCACCCGGCTACTGCCGCGACTTCGACGCGGCGGGGGTTCGCGCGGCGCTGCAGGCCGCGAGCGCCGCGCGCACGCCGGAGTGGCGGGCGACCGACGCCAGCCCGGGCAACTTCGACGTGCCCCAGTGACGTCCTCACCGAAAGCGCCCTTCCCGATGAACATCGCTCAACTGCTGCGCACGACGATGGCTGCCGCCGCCGTCGTCTCCACCCTCGGCATGGTGCCGTCCGCCGGCGCGGCGACAACCACGGCGGCACCCACGGCGTCCGACCGCCTCAACGAACCCGGTCCGGAGGCGCAGGCGCTGGCCCGCCGGGTGGGCGCCTGGGACGGGCCGGGCGCGGCGCCCGTCACCGTCACGGGGCTGATCGCCCAGCGCCGCATGATCGGTCCGATGCTCGAGGAGATCCTGAGTCCCGGCCCCGACGCCACGGTGCCGCCGTTCAGCCGGGCGGACTACCTGACCTTCAGCCGCATCGAAGGCCGCTGGCAGTACATGTCGATGGACAGCCGCGTTCCGCTCGGGCTCATGCCGGCGTGGAGCCTGGACGCCGATCCGGAACAACGCATCTTCGTCAGCTTCCAGCCGTTCGCGACGCCCGGGACCGGCTTCGCGGGTCCGGTCGCGACCGGACAGATGTGGCGCATGGAGCAGGTCATCTCGCGTCTGGACGCCGACCACGAGCAGAAGGACCAGTACTTCACGCCGGCGGGGGATGCGCCCGTCAAGTGGCTGGGCAAGCGCTACAGCTATACGCGCCGCCGGTAACAACGGAAGGCGGCAGGATCGCGGAGCAACATCGGTGCCGCATGCGTGATGGACCCGCTGACCGCTGACGCCGCGTCAGCCTGACCTGCGGGATGTCCGTTTCCTGTCCAGGATCGCGGGCACCTCCGCCGCCAGCATGTCGAGGAAGGCCCGCACCGCCGGCATCATGCCGCGCCGCGTCGGGAAGACGGCATGCACCTGATGCGGCGCCAACGCATGCGTGGGCAGCAGCGCCAGCAGGCGGCCTTCCTCGATCAGCGCCGCGCACAGGTTCAAGGGCAGCTGCGCGACGCCGACGCCAGCGACCGCGCTCTGCAGCAGCAGCTGCAGACCTCGTCGCGAATCCCGTTGCGCATCTCGATCCCGCGATCGCCGCGGGTTTCCGGGACATCGGCGATCCGCCCTTCGACGAGTTCACGGCGGCGGAACGCGCCCGCTCGGAGTTCCTGGTGACCGAACTGCTGAGCAGCGACGTGCTTGTCATCGGCGCGCCGATGTACAACTTCTCGGTGCCGAGCCAGCTCAAGGCCTGGATCGACCGGATCGTGCAGCCGGGTCGAACCTTCCAATACTCCCCGACCGGCGCCATCGGCAAGGCCACGGGCATACGCGCGGTGGTCGCCTCGTCACGCGGCGGTGTCTACGGTCCCGCATTGGCGGGTGTCCTGGATTTCCAGGAGGACTACCTCCGCGCCGTCCTCGGATTCATCGGTATCAACGACGTCCGTGTCCTGCGCGCCGAAGGCGTGAAGGGACCGGAGGGCAGTCTCTCGATCGAGCGCGCGCTGCAAAGCGTCCCCGAGGTCGCGAAGTCCTTGCTCGACGCCTGGGCGCCGAACCCATCTGCGCTCCCGAAACTTCCGACGCTTTGAATTCGAAAGAAAAAATGCTCGGTACAAGTCCCGTATCCATTAAAACGAAAGTGTTCGTAAACTGAGGCGAATATCTGGCGCTCCCAACCTAGATCTCACAATGACCCATCGACCCGATTCAACCCGATACGACCGACAACCCTATCGAAGGACGGGACGAAGCGGTCTTCTACTACCCAGTCTGTCTCTGGGCCTGTGGCACAACTTCGGCGACGTCGACCGTTTCGACAATGCACGCTCGATGGTGCTTGGTGCATTCGACCGAGGCATCACTCACCTCGACCTTGCCAACAACTATGGTCCGCCGGAAGGGTCGGCGGAACGGACCCTTGGACGCATCCTGCGCGAGGATCTGAGCGCCTATCGGGACGAGTTGGTGATCTCGACGAAGGCCGGCTACTGGATGACGCCGGGACCCTATGGCGAATGGGGATCGAGAAAGTCATTGCTGTCCAGCCTCGATGCGAGTCTCAAGCGCATGGGGTTGGACTACGTCGACATCTTCTACAGCCACCGTCCCGATCCGGAGACGCCGTTGGAAGAGACGATGTCGGCACTCGACCATGCGGTAAGAAGCGGGCGTGCGCTGTACGTAGGACTGTCAAACTATTCTCCCGACCAGACACGCGCCGCCAGCGCAATCCTGCGGCGCCTTGGAACGCCTTGCCTCATTCATCAGCCGCGCTACAGCATGCTTTCGCGTGAGATCGAAGAAGGCCTGCTGCAGGTGTTGGCGGAAGAAGGCATCGGTTGCATTGCATTCTCCCCATTGGCACAAGGCATCCTGACTGATCGCTACCTGCGCGACGGCATTCCAGAAGATTCGAGAGCCGCCCGTGCCCACTTCCTGAAGCCGGGCGACATTTCGCCAGGCCGCCTGACTGCAGTGCGCAAGCTTCAGGAGATCGCGCAGGCGCGAGGGCAAACGGTGGCGCAACTCGCCGTGTCGTGGGTGCTCCGTCATCAAGGCATGACGTCGGTGTTGATCGGCGCCAGTCGCCTATCGCAGATCGACGACAGCCTGGGCGCTCTCAAGGCGCCCCCTCTGTCCTCGCAGGAGCTGGCAGCCATCGACGCGGCCCTCAGCGTCGAACGTGAGATCGACGGCTCCCGACGCACATAGCTCGGGTGACGAGCCGCCTAGTGCTGCAGCACTTCCTTTCGCCACTCTCTCGGCGAGCGGCCCGTCTGAGATCGGAAGGCGCGGGAGAGCGCCCCCTCGCTTCCATTGCGATCACCGTGGCTAAGCGTCGTCGATACCTGCGTCAACCCGAAAGTTCTGACAGGTCGAATCTCCCACCTTCCCAACGGCCGCCTAACAGGATCTGAATGGTCGCGAACTTAGAGTCGCGCCATCAGGTTGTGATCGTCAGTTGTCATCTGACATGTCGCCACTCGTCGGGGCGAGAGATCCAGAACCTGCGACCCAGGGAGGACGGTTGCGAACGCGACCGTGGACGCATGTCATCACTTGTCGAGAAGGGCGATTCGAGGATGAGCACGAACGGTCTCGCCTGGATGACTGCGATCCTTTTCTGGGTCGGTGACGTCGTCCTCGCAGTGGCAGCGATCCCGATGTGGCAGGGCCTGGTGCCTCCCAACCGCACCACGGGCTTTCGTGTTGCCGCGACTCTCGCGGATCCCGAACTTTGGTACGCCATCAATGCGGTCGTCGGTCGCAACCTGTTGGCGCTGGCGATCGCTCATGCCCTGATCGTGGCGGCGCTGCAGGCCACGGTAATGAAGAGGCATCTCGCTGTGTCGGCCTTGATTTCGGCGGGGGTCCTCGGCATCGGCGTGATTGCTATCAGTTGGCATGGCCACTGGCTCAGCAGCCCCGGATAAAACTTAGCAAGGAAAGGCACTCGGATAGACCGAAGAACGCTCATCATCTCGATGGCGGCGCTGATCACCGCCGGTTGCGGCGGCGGGGCTGAATCGTCAGGTCCGCCGTGATCAGGGCGGCAACGCCAACGTGCGATCCGGTTCCGACGCCGCCGGTGGTGTCGACGCCGCCGATCCCGCCGGCATCGCGCTGTCCGAGGAACCCGCCGCGACCGGCGGCTTCGCGACCGGCGCCGAGGCCGCCTGCGGCCCCGCCTTCGCCACCTCCGCCGCCCTCGCCCACTTGGCCATCTCCGCCGACAGGTTCTGCATCGATAGCGCCGGCCGCACCTGCTCGAAGAACACCGCCACCAGCAGCGACAGCAGCGCGATCGCGACCGCGCCCTTCACCGGCTGCGCGAGGTTGTTAGGCTCAAGCTTCTCCGCCGTCTTCGACAGGATGCCGAAGCCCAGGTCGATCAGCATCAGCACCAGCAGCGCCGGCGCGGCGATCTTGATCATCAGCTCCAGGTAGTGCCCCGTCTGCACGCGGACGAAGTCCTCCAGGATCGTTCCCCACGCCGGCGACAGGCTCCCGATCGGCCACCAGTGGAAGGAGTCGAACAGGATGCCCGTGAGCATCAGCATCCCGCCCAGCAGGTAGAAGCCGCTGATCGCCAGCTGCGACAGCAGGTTGCCGATCGGCGTGCTCTGCTCGCCGCTGAGCGGGTTGGTCTGCTGGACGTTGTTGTAGCCGGCCTGGTTGTCGATCAGCACGCCGACCCCCTCCGCGACCCAGAACACCGTCGACGCGGCGAAGCCCAGCACCACGCCGATCAGCGCCTCCTTCGCGATCGTGGCGACCAGCTGGACCATGTCCATGCCGTGCACCAGTCCCGCCGGCTGACCCCAGGCGATGAACAGCGCCAGGCAGATGCACACGCCGTTGCGGATCGGTCCCTGCAGCACCTGGTCCGTCGTCGCCGGCAGCACCAGGAACACGGCGTAGACGCGCAGCAGGCACACCGCCAGCAGCATCACGCCGTCCTGCAGCGTCGTGCCGAAACCGATCACGCCGGCGAAGGTGTTGAACATCTCGTTCATGCGCCGGCCTCCGCCCTCTCCGCCTTTGCAGCCCTCACCGCCGCTTCGGTCGCGCGCCGCTGCGCCACGCGGCGCGCGACCGCGGCCTCCTCGCTCTCTTCGTCCTGCGTGTCCTCGGCCTCCTGGTCGATCTCGACGAGGCGCTTGCGGCGACGCTCCTCGAGCTGCTCGATCTGCTGCTCCGCGCGCTGCAGGGCCTGCTTCGCGGCCTGCACGCGGGCCTCGGCCTGCGCGACCTGCGTGGCCGCGGTGCGGACGCCCTCCTCGGCCTGTCGGACCAGGTCCCGCAGACCGTCGCGCACGTAGCCCAGCGTCACCGCGTCCTGCGGCACGAACGACGCCGAGGTGGCCAACGCCTCGATCTGCGCGGTGCACGCCTCTTCATCGGCGACGCAGCGCTCGTGACGCAACTGCGCCGCCTGATGCGCGGCCACCGCGGCGTCGCGCTGCGCGGACTCGCCCTTCACCTGCAGCTCCAGCGGTTCGAGCCGGCGGCGCTTGGCCCACAACAGCAGTTTGAGCGAGCGCAGATCGTTCATGCAGGCGTGCGATCCAGAGTTCGAGCGTGAGCGTCTGTGAGGACGTGGGGATCAACGGCGAGCGACGCTCAGCCGTTCACCAGCGCCTGAAGCTCGGCCACCGTCTGCGCGATCGGCCGCAGGTCCGAGGTCGCCTGATTCAGGAACTCGCGGATCGCCGCGTGCTTGCGCACCGCCTCGTCGGCGAACGCGTCGTTGCCGGGCTTGTATTCGCCCATCTGGATCAGCAGCTCCATCTCGTCGTACTTGGCCATCAGCTTGCGCAGCCCGCCGTTGGCGGCCTGGTGGTCCTTGGGCACGATCTGCGACATCACCCGGCTCAGGCTGCCCAGCACGTCGATGGCCGGGTACTGGTTGCGCGCGGCGATCTTGCGCGACAGGATCAAGTGGCCGTCCAGGATGCCTCGCACCTCTTCCGCGATCGGGTCGCTGCCGCTGTCGTCCTCGGCCAGCACCGTGTACAGCGCGGTGATCGAGCCCTTCGCGCCCATGCCCGTGCGCTCCAGCAGGCGCGGGATCTCCGCGAACACCGACGGCGGATAACCGCGCCGTGCGGGCGACTCGCCCGCCGCCAAGCCGATCTCGCGCTGCGCGCGGGCGAAGCGGGTCAGCGAGTCCATCATCAGCAGCACCCGCAGCCCGCGGTCGCGGAAGTACTCGGCGATGGCCGTGGCGACGTGCGCCGCCTTGGCGCGCTCGATCGAGGAGCGGTCCGAGGTCGCGCACACGACCACCGAGCGCGCCATGCCTTCCTTGCCCATGATGATCTCGATGAACTCGCGCACCTCGCGACCGCGTTCGCCGATCAGCGCGATCACGCTGATGTCGCACTCGGTGCCGCGGGCGAGCATGCCCATCAAGGTGCTCTTGCCGACGCCCGCGGGCGCGAAGATGCCCATCCGCTGGCCTTCGCCCAGCGTGATCATCCCGTCGATGATCTTCACGCCGGTCGGCAGCGGATGCTCGATCATCTCCCGGTCCATCGGACTGGGCGGCATCGCGAAGACCGGTCGCCGCTCCTCGCAGACGATGGGCGGTCCGCCGTCCACCGGCTGCCCGAGGCTGTCGACCACGCGCCCCAGCAGTTCGTCGCCGACGGCGATGCTCTGGATCTCGCCGAGCCCGACGACCTGCGTCTGCCCCGCCGCCACGCCCAGGATGGAGCCGAACGGCGACAGGATGGTCTGGCCGTTGGAGAAGCCGATCACCTCCGCCACCTGCAGCAGTCCGCCGTTGGCGTCGAGCAGGTGGCACATCTCGCCGAGCTTGGCCGACAGCCCGCTCGCGCGCACCAGCGTGCCGATCACCTCGACGACCTTGCCGGTGCGGTTCAGCGTCTCGGCGCCGGCGAGCTCGAGCTCCATCCAGCGGCCGAGCTCGTCCAGGTTCATCGGTGCGAGGCGATCAGGGGCGTTCATCTTGACATCAGCTCTCGGCGACCGCGCGTTTGACGGCGCGCGACATCGCGGAGCGGAGCGCGTCGAGCTGCGTCTTCAGGCTGGCGTCGACGACGCCCATGTCGGATTCGAAGAGGCAGCTGCCGGCCGGCAGTGCCGGATCGACGATGACCTCGACGGACAGCCCGGCCGATTGAAGTTCCGGCACGGCGGCGATGCCGTCGCGCGCGGCGTCGAAGTCGGCGCTGCTGACCTTCAGCGTCAGCGCCGTCGCCGAGCGCGACAGCGCCTGCACGCTGCGCAGCGCGCGCTGGTACAGCGCGGCCCGGCCCTCGGTCTGCACGATGCGCTCGACGGCGCTCGTCACGACCTCGGCCATGCGTTCATGCAGGCCGCGCACGGCGTCGGCCTGGTCGACCGCGCGCCCCGCCTGGCGTTCGTGCCAGGCGATCGCCGCCTGACGTTCACCTTCGGATCGGCCGGCCTCGCACGCGGCGTCGATCTGGGCCTGCGCGTCGCGCAGCATCGTCTCCGCCCTCGCCTGCGCGTCGGACACGATGCGCTCCGCTTCCGCCTGCGCCTGTGCGACCAGCACCTCGGCGCGCGCGGTCGCGGCCTGCCGGATCTCGTCGTCGTGACGCAGCAGCGTGACGTCCGCGGCCCGCAGGATGCCGTGAGGCGCTCCCGCCGCGGCGGCGTCGTCCACGCCCGTCGAGGTCTTCCACCAGATCAGCATGGCCACTCCACTTCGGCTTCGGCGAGTGCCGCGATCGACACGGCCACGTTGCGTTCCGCCGCGACCGGCGCGGCGGCGAGCACGTCATCCACCGTCGCACGCGGCAGCGACCAGCGCACCAGTTGCCGCACCGGTTCATCGTCCTTGGACAAGGCCGCGGACCAGTCCGAGAAACCGACACACGCCCATTGCACCGGCGACCACGCGGCCTGCTCGGCTTCGACGGGGCGACCTCGCGCGCTCATGGCAGCCAACGGCGCGAAGTGATCACCCAGCGCGCGTTGCAGCGGCGCCCGTACGGCGCGGTCGATGCAGCAGCGCAGCACGCCGGGTCGGCGCGCCAGCGCGAGCGTGCACAGGCGTTGAAGCAACTCTCCGCGCGGCAGCAGTCCGAGTCGCGGCAACGGATCGGCGAAGCGACCCAGCGCGGGCAGTCCGCCGCCCGGCGCCATGCGATCGCGCCACAGCCGCGGCCACAGCGCCGCGGCGTTTTCCGGAGGCAGCGCGTCGAGGAAGCCCCACGGACCGAGCAGTTCGTCCTGCCAGCTCGCATCGAGGTCGTCGACCAGGCCGCGCAACTTGCCGTCGAAACTGACGGCCCAGCCCGCGAGCTGCTCGGGCGCGGCCATCGTCATGCGCCGGCTTCGGCCACGGGCACCGCCGCGCCTGCAGCCCCTGGCGCGAGTCGACGGGCCAGTCCCTGCGGCAGCAGGCCCGGCTTCTTCCAGGCGATCACGCCGATCGCGCCGCCGATGATCAGCAGCACCGCCAGCACTCCGCCGGCGACCCAGGCCCAGGTCGCATCCGCCACCGCATGCCGCGGCGAGGTCGGCAGCATCGCGCCCGGCACCAGCGTCACGGTGACGTTGTCATAGGTCAGGCCTTCGACGCTGCGCGCGACCATGCTCTTGATCGACGGCGCCAGCTGCGGCACGTCGATCTCGGGCCGGTACTTGACGAACACCGACGCGCTCGAGGGCTTCACCGTCGTGGCCATCGGGTCGTTGTTGGGCAGCACGATGTGCACCTTGGCCACGATCACGCCGTCGATCTTGGACAGCGTGCTGGAGAGCTCCTGCGACACGCCGTGGATGAAGCGCACCCGCTCCTCCGTCGGCGTAGAGATCAGCCCTTCCTTCTTGAACATGTCGCCCAGCGACACGTACTTGTCCGACGGCAGGCCGTTGGCGCGCAGGATGTCCAGCGCGTTCACCACCTCCTGCTCGTCGACGGCGACGTTCCAGGTCTTGCCCGCGTCGCCGCTCTTCTTCTCCGCCTCCACGCCGCGCTGCAGCAGCGCGGCGACCATGTCGTTGGCCTCCGCCTCGGTGCGCTTGGTGTAGAGGTCGGTCTTGCATCCGGCCAGCAGCGTGATCAGCAGGATCAGCGCCAGCATGTAGACCAGGTTCCAGGTCGGCCTGGAACGGTCGAACGTGGCGAAGCGGTCCGCAGCAGGATGGGCGCTCATGTCACTGGTTCTTCATCAAGGTCTGCAGGCCGTTCTTGCTGCTCTGCGCGACCGAGGTGCAGGCCGAGAACTGCAGGCCCTGCGTGGCGACCTGCAGGTTCAGCTCCATCGAGCGCGCGGTCAGTTCCTGCAGGTTCATGTTGGGCGCGTCGGCGACGTAGCGCTGCATGTCCGCGGTGACCTGGCGCGAGGCGTCGTCCAGCGTGTGCAGCGTCTTGGTCATCGTGGTGTCCGTGTGACCGACCGCGTGCGCCGCCGACGGATCGGCCTGCGGCTCGCGCGCCATCAGCTGCTCGAACTTCTGCGTCTGCGCCTGCAGGTCCGGCGTCGGCGTCGCCGCCTGCCGGATCATCTCGTGCGCGGAAATGGCTTGGATGGGATCGGTCATGGCTGTTCCTCAGGCCCGCATGTAGGCCATCTGCGAGAGGTCGATCGTCAGCGCGGGCGGCGTGGTCGTGCCGGCCTCGGCGTCATCGCCGGCGGATTCCGCGGCGGCTTCGTCCGGGTGCAGCAGCGAGCGCACCATGTCCAGCGCCTCGGCGTTGGTGGAGGTGTGCAGCACGTCTTCCGCGGTGGCGCGCCAGCCTGCGTCGCCGGTGGCGAACTGGCAGTAGGCGAGGAAGGCCTTCGCGGTCGACCATTCGGGCGCGGTGGCGTCGAGGTTGCGCAGCGTGCGCATCGCATCGGTCCAGTGGCCGCGTTTCATCGCGATCCAGGCTTCGAAGAAGTCCAGCTGCGACACCTTGGGACGCAGCAGGCGCACGGCGCCCAGCAGGGTCTCGGCGTCGTCCAGCAGCTCGCGGTCCACCGCCAGGCTCACCAGGCCGACCAGGCCGGAGACGAAATCTTTGCGTTGCAACGAGGAATCGATCATGTCTGCTCCATCACACGTGCCAGGCACGGCGGGCTTGGGGAAATGGCCGCATTGAAAGGAAACTTGAGAGGCCCCCGGGCGAACCGCCCGGGGGCCCGGGCTCATCAGCCGCGCTTGAGCGTCTTTTCGAGATCGCTCATGCTGTACTTGTTGTCGCCCTGCTGGTTGAACTTGCCGTCAGAGGTCTGCTGAGCGACGTCCGTGCCCTTGTTGAGCGCGGTGTCGTTCACGAACTTCTGGGCGGCCTGTTGCAGCTCGAACGACGGCAGGATGCCGTTGGGCATCTGCTTGCCTTGAGCGACGTCCTTCATCGTGTCCAGGTCGAAGGTCTTGCCGTCCTTGGACAGCGCGTCGAAGTTGTTCTTCAACGTCGAGATCGTCGAGTGCTGGTCGGCGTTCAGACCCTGCTTCTGGATGGACGCGGTCAGATCGCCGATGCCGATCTTGTCGTCGCCGCCCTTGTCCTTCAGGGCCAGGCCCATCTTGCCGAGGGCGTTGTCGCGGTCGGCCGTGTCCAGCTGACCCATCTTCTTCTCGCCGGCTTCGCTGCGCAGGAACTTCGCCGCCTGCTGGAACTCAGGCGTGAAGTCCTGGGGACGCATGCCCTTGGGGCAGATGCCGTTGGCGGCGTCGTCCAGTTCCTTGCCGCTGATCATCTTCATGCCGGAGTCCGACATGGCCTTGAACAGCGCGCGTTCCGCGCGATTGCCGTCCATCGGACCGGTCTCGCCCTGCGGGCTGATCGATCCGCCCAGCGGTGCGGCACCGCCCGCGCCGCCGGCACCCGCGCCAGCCAGCGCACCGGCCGCGCCCAGGGCGCTGCTCAGTCCGCCGATGGCCTGGCTCAGGCCGCCCAGCAGCTGGTTGGCGCCGCCCAGGCCGCCACCGCCCAGACCGCCCGCGGCTTGTCCCAGACCGCCTGCCGCCTGACCGAGGCCGCCCAGGGCCTGGTTCAGGCCGTTGAGGCCCTGCGTCAGGCCGCCCAGCGCGCCCATGGCCGCGCCGAACGGGTTGGCCGCGCCGCCACCCTGGCCGCCCAGGGCGTTCAGCCCTTGCGTCAGGCCGCCCAGCGCCTGGCCGATGCCGCCGAGGCTCTGGCCGATGCCGCCCAGCGCCTGGCCCAGACCGCCCAGCGGCGCGTTGGCCAGCTGGCTCATCTGGCCGATGGCCTGACCGATGCTCTGACCCGCGCCGCTCAGCGCGGACTGGATCGGGTTCTGCATCAGCTGCTCCAGCGGCCGCAGCAGCTGGGTCAGGCCTTGCAGACCTTGTTGAAGTCCTTGCAGCGCCTGCTGGATGCCTGCCAGGGGGCTCTGTGCCCCTTGCAGCATGTTCAGCGGCGACTGCATCAGTTGTTGAATGCTCATGTAATTCGCTCCGACAGAGGTTGGATGCGGTGACGCGTCGTGCGCGCAGCGCGGGTCACACCAGTCCCTTGACGCTGTCGCCGCTGGCCTTGAACTTCTTGCCCAGCGCTTCCGACATGGCGGCCTGCTGGCTCATGCGGCCCATCTCCAGGTTGTTGGAGACGGTCTGCTTGCTCTGAGCCTTGAGCTCGTCCATGAACATCCGCGACGACGCGGAGGCCTCGGCCGACTGGGACTGAACCAGGGGCGCTCCCGGGAAGGTTGCGGACATGGGGTTCTCCTTGCGGGGCACGGAGCGGCCGCGACGGACCCGGAACGGGCCGGCGCGGCCGCCGCGGCGTCAGACCAGGCCTTTGACGCTGTCGCCGGAAGCCTTGAACTTCTTGCCCAGCGCTTCCGACATGGAAGCCTGTTGGCTCATGCGGCCCATTTCCAGGTTGTTCTTCATCTGCTCCGCGTTCTGGGCGCGCATCTCGCCCATCATCTGGTTCATGTCGGAAGAAGCACCTGCACCTTGTGCGCTGGTATTGTTGACACTCATGGCTCTCTCCTGATGGTCGGAAGATCACTTCCGGAATGAAGGTGCTCGAGGCACCGGATAACCGTGGGACGAGTCCGTCGTCCCATCGGATCGGGGGGATCGGTCGGTCCGCGTGAGGCGGGCCGGCCGACGTCAATCGTGGATATCGGTCGCTGTCGATCGGAACGTCACTGCAGCGTCGCCGCGTACTCGAGCACGCCGTTCGCGGCCTGCCGCACGTTGTGGTCGGCGCTGGTGGCCAGCACCTCGTCGAGCACGCCCTTCCAGCGCGCGTCGCGCGCCAGCAGGAAGGCCGTGGCCAGCGCCACCTTCGCGCCCTCGTCCTGCGGGTGGTCCTCGACGTGCTGCACCAGCGTGGCCGACGCGTACTCGGCGTCGCCGCCTATGCTGTGCGCGATGGCGCGGCAGATGCGGAACGGCGACGGGTCGGCCATCGTCAGCTCCACCGCCGCGCTCACCAGGGCGGCGTCGTCGCGGGCGCGGTACACGGCGCCCAGCAGTCCCACGGCCATGAGGTTGCGGTAGACCAGCGGGTAGCTGGCGGACGCGCCGTCGGCACCGGCAGCGTCAGGGATCGAGGCTTCAATGGGCAACGCGGACATGGGACGCTCCTTGGGCACTCAGGCGGGCAGCGAAGCGGTGTGGATGGTTTCCCACACGTGCCGCACGATGCGCTGCGAGGCGCGGAAACCTTCGATCAGCTGCGAGCTCAACTGGCGCTCGGCATCGGCCAGCGGCGTCTGCATGTGCGCTTCGGTGCTCTGCGCGACCTGGTCGAAGTAGCTCAGCATCGCGCGGGTGCGCTCGCCGCTGAGGTCGTCGGTCAGGGTCTTCTCGATGTGCGCGAGATCCGCGAACACGGTCTGTTCCAAGGGGTTGTCCATCACGGTTCTCCGGTAGGGGATGAGGAAGACGGATCCCCGGCGACGGCGGCGCCGTCATCCACAGGGGTCCGGAGCGACAGGTGCTTCGTGCCGTCGGCCGTCTGCACGTACTGCAGGCCGTCGTCGCCGGCCAGCATGGAGCCGACGCGCACGCGCGCCGTGGGCAGCGTCTGCTCGACGGCGACGTCGATGCGACGCACCAGCGGGCCGATGTCGCCGGCGATGCGGCGGACCTCGTCCTGCAGTTCGGCGGGATCGGCGGCCTGGCCTTCGACGACGAAGACGCCCTGGCCGCGGTGGACCACGCGCACGCCGGGCCGGTTCAGCGCGTCGCCGATCTGGCGGACGATGTCGCTGGCGGAGGCGTAGCGATGCAGGAGCTGACCCTCGCCGAAGGGCTGCAGCGCGGCGCGCGCGCGGGCCATCTCGGCGCTGCCGGGCAGCAGGCCCTCGACGACGAGGCGGCGGTCGACGCGACGCACCGTGAGGCCTTCGACGCCGGCCTGGCGCAGCGCCTGCAAGGTCTGCTCCATCGGACTGACGGGCGGCGCGGTCGAGGCGGCGGTCTGCGTGCTGAGCACCGACGCGAGTCCCGCGATCAGTCCCGCGGCGGCGACCAGCGCGCTCAGCTTCAGGCCGAGCGCCGCCTTCGCCCGCGGTGCGGCTTCCGCCACCACCGCGGCCGTGGCCTTGATCTTCGCGACGGGGCGCATCAGCGCATCCATCAGCGCCATGTCGCTGGGCCACGCGGCGGCATCGGGGCCGGCGCACAACACGATGTCACCGAAGCGCCGGGGCAGGAAGTCCTCCAGCAGGCCCTGCGCTCCCGCTGTCGTCCTGGCGGGCGTTCCGTCGTCGGCGATGAGGTGGAGCGCGGGAGACACGTCGGAGCCTTCTTCCTCGAACGTCAGGATCAGCGGGGCGTGGGCCCAGTCGCTGATCTGGAGATCGGCGTCCTCATCGCTGGCGATGCGGTACTGCCGACGGGTCAACCGTAGCTGGACCCCGGCATGCAAGCCTGTGAGGATGCGAAGCTGCTTCATGGTTTGCGAATCCCGAACTTCTTTGTCGCTTCGTGGAGACCTGTCGGTGGCGTCGCGGCTCAGCCGCCGCCGCCCTGCAGGAACGATTCAGGCGTCGACGACGGCGCGCGAGGCTCCGTCGTCGGGGCCGGTCCGGAAGGCAACAGACCCGAGGACTGACCCGGCGACTGACCCGATGACGACGACGATTGCGGCGATTGAACCGGTCGACCGTCCGCCGTCATGCCCATCGCGCCCGCGGTCGCGGCGCCGTACGGGCCCGCCGGGAAGGTCGGCTCGCGGATGATCCGCGGCGAGATCAGGAACAGCCGTTCGGTCTGGCCCGCGGTCTGGTTGGTGTGGCGGAACAGCCCGCCCAGCAGCGGCACGCGGCCGAGCACCGGCACCTCGTCGCGCTGCGAGGCCTGGCTGGTCGTGGTGATGCCGCCGATGAGCAGGCTCTCGCCCTCGCCCACATGGGCCTCGGTCATGATCTCGGTGCGCTTGACGATGGGGATGGTGTCGACGACACGGTCCTCGAAGCTGCCGTCCTCGATGTAGAGCGAGAGCTTGATGCGGCGCGACACGCCGCCGTTGTCGGGCACGGACGTGATCTGCGGCGTGACCTGCAGCAGCGTGCCGGCCTCGACCTGGAAGAGATTGGCCTCGAGGTTGCCGGCGACCTTGACGGTGACGACGCGTTTCTCGCGCATGACCGCGGGCCGGTTGGCGACGCCCAGCACCTTGGGCTTGGCGATCACGCGGGCCTTGCCGCGCGCGCTCAGCGCGTCGATGCGCGCCATCAGTTCGCGGCCGGCGTTGGACCACAGCGTGCTCAGCGTGAAGGTGCCGGCGTTGTTGCTGCCCGCCGGCTGCTGGACGCCGAAGCTGCCCTTGCTGCCGCGCACGCTCCAGTCGATGCCCAGGGAATCGATGCTGTCGCTGCTGACGTCGATGATGGTGGCTTCGAGCTCGACCAGCACCGGCTGCACGTCCAGGCGGCGGATCAGCTCGACGTATTCGTCCATGCGCTGCGGGCGGCCGTGGATGATGACGGTGTTGGTGCCTTCGTCGGCCTGGAAGATGGGCGGCGCGTCGTCGTCGACCGGGCTCTGCAGGCCGCGCGCGCTGCCTTGCGAGGCCGCGCCGGCGCCGGACTTGGCCGACTGTCCCGCGGTGACCTGGTTGGGCTTGCGCGCCATGATGTCGGCCAGGCGCGTGTCGCGACCCATGACGCCCTGCAGCGCGGTGAGCTTGCCCGGATGGACCTCGGCCATCGACGGGGTGTCCTCGTCGCCCTGCGCGCCGTTGTTGCCGCTGACGCCGCCGCTGTACAGCGAGGTCAGCACCGAGGCGACGCCGCGGATGCGCGTCTGGCCGAAGGTGCGGTCGCCGGCGGAGGCGAAGCGCAGCGGCACCACGCGCACCGCCTTGCGGTTGCGCTCCATCGCGCCGACGTCCAGCGATTCGATCGCCGCGGCGATCAGCTCCACGTGGCGCGGCGGGCCGTAGACCAGCAGCGTGCTTTCCGCCGCGTTGAAGCGCAGCGGGAAACGCGCGTCGCCGAGCTGCAGCGAATCCAGCAGGTCGGAGACCTGCTCGCGGCGGAAGCCCTTGAGCCGGAAGAGCCGGCTCTGCACGGCGCCCGCCGGGTAGAAATACAGCGCGGTGCCGTCGTGGTACCAGATGACGCCGTAGGCCCGGTTCATCGAGTCGAGGAACTTGTCGGGCGTGGTGTCGAAGTTGGCCTGCACCATGCCGTCGATGCCCTCGGCGAGCACGGCCGGCAGGCCCTGGCTCGCGGCGAAGTCGAGCAGCACCTCGTTCACGCGCTTGCCCTCGGCCTTGTAGATGAAGCGCGGGCTGCGCCATTGGCGCGAGACGTTCTTCGTCGCGATGCGATCCGACTTCGCGGACTTCGACGAGGGCGCGGCGGCCGGCGCCGTCGACGATCCGGCCGGCGACGTCGTCTGCGCCTGCGTCAGGGTCCTGGCGGGCGGCGCGGCAAGCGGCACCGCGATCGGACTCGCACTGGATCCCGCAGCGGCGCTGGCGCCCGACGTCGATGTCGGCGTGGACGTCGGCGTGATCACCGCCGACGGCGACTCGCCGGCACGCGCCGACCAACTGAGCGGCGCCGCCGCGCAGAGCATGAGCGCCACCGGCAGACGACCGACGCGCAACGCGCGGCCAGGAGAACGAAGACGTCGGGTCATGAGGATCACAGTGCGGGAGGCGGGTTCGGCTTACTCGTCGTCCTGCATCGAGGCCTTGATCTGGTCCGACACCTTGGTCATGGACTTGCTCATCGCCTGCTGACCCTGCTGCACGCTCATCATCATTCGCTGCGCCATCATCGATTCCATCTGCTGCATGTCGGTCGGTCCCGTGGCGGCAGCCGGCGTGGTCGGGGCGTTGGCGACGATGGGAGTGGTCATGGCAGGGCTCCGGTTGATGAGATGGAGCGGAACATAGGGACCGGGCGCCCGGCAGTATTGAGACCATGCGAAGGCGGTGCGTGGGATGCGAAGGCTGTAGTACTTCCACCGCCGCTGGCCCTCACCCCTGCCCTCTCCCGCAAGCGGGAGAGGGAGCAAGAGGGAGCAAGAGGCGCCAGCGCTTCGAGTCGAGCCGGTCGGACTCCCTCTCCCGCTTGCGGGAGAGGGTGGGGGTGAGGGCCAGCGGCCGTCGCACACCACTCATCCAACCACCGTCGCACTCCATCGGCTCTGCTACCGAGGACTCCGAGGGACAAGACCTGGCACTACCTCCGACGAGTGAGTTCGGTCCGCCATCACGCGCTTCGCATCGCAAGGCGCCCTCCATCCAGGCAACCCCTAGCGTCGCGCCCTTCGCAGTCATCGATGGAGTGCCATATGAACGATCGTTCGTTCGTTTCCTTCCTCCGCACGTCCATCGTGACGACCCTCGTCGTCACGACGACGGGCGCGATGGCGCAATCGATAGGCGCCACCAGCGTGGCCAGCGCCGCCAGCTTCACCACCGCGAACGACCGGCCCGCCGAGCAGGTGACCCGCTACCGCTGCACGCTCATCGACGGCAGCACGCGGCTGCTCATCGAAGATCCGCGCGAACGCCATCCCGGCCTCGCGGAAGACTGCACCCTCGTGCGCGTGGCCGTCGCGCCGCTTCGCCCCGGCGCCTCGGACGACACCCCGCCATGGGTCGGCTTCGCCGCACGACTCATTCAAGGAGCGCCTGGCGCCGGAGGCCCGCTGCCCGACCTGAGCGGCTTCCTGCGCGACGCCGCGCGACCGATGCCGCCGGAGATCGCCTCGATGGTCCGCGCCGCGAGCGATCGCCACCGCCTCAATCCCGCGCTGGTGTCGGCGTTGATCTTCGTGGAGTCCCGCTACCGCGCCGACGCCCGCTCACCCAAGGGCGCCATGGGACTGATGCAGCTGATGCCGGCGACCGCGGCGCGCTACGGCGTGTACACGCGCGCCGATCTGCTCGACCCGCGCGTGAACGTGGACATCGGCGTGCGCCATCTGCGCGCGCTGCACGACCGCTACGACGGTCGCGTGGACCTGATCCTGGCCGCGTACAACGCCGGCGAAGGCGCCGTCCAACGCTTCGGACAACGCGTGCCGCCCTTCCCCGAGACCGAAGATTACGTGCGTCGGATCACGACCTTGGTTGGCGTGCCTGAAACCGCTTTCACCCCCTGAACGGGGGGTCATAAATGAAAATGAATGTGCCGTAAAGGACATGAAACGCCGGCGTTGGCGACAGTGCGGACGTCCCCCGGTTTTCAAGGTCCACGTGAAAGTCGCCACCCTCTGCCCTTCCCGTTCGCTGGAACACTTCGCCGCAGCCGCGCTGCGCGATGCCGGCTACGACCCCACCCCTCACACTCACCTGAGCCTGTTGATCGCGGCGTTGCGCGCGCCCGGCACCGACGCGGTGCTGCTGGAAGACCACGACGCCCACATCGAGGGCTGGCTGACCGCCGTCCGTCTGCATGCGGGACGCAGCGTGCCCATCGTCGTGCTCGGACTGGGCGACTCGGTGGGGATCTCGCGTGCGCTGCAACGCGGCGCGGATGATTACGCGGTGATCTCCGACGGCGCGGGGCCGTTGATCCATCGACTGCGCGCGCGCATCCAGACCCGCACGGACAGCGTGCGCGCCACGTCCCTGCGCGCGGGGCCGTATGCGCTGCATGCGCCGACGCAGAGCCTGTCCACCGGCGCGCGCGAGGTGAGCCTCACGGCGCGCGAGTTCGCGCTGGCGTGGACGCTGTTCGAGAACCTCGGGCGCGTGGTGAGCACGCATACGCTGTCGACCGAGATCTGGGGACGTTCCAGCGACATCGGCAAGCGCACGCTGGAGCAGCACGTCTACAAGCTGCGGCTCAAGTTGAACCCGGGCGGCCCGCGGTCGCGGGCCCGCACGATGGACGGCACGCCGGTGCCGCGCATCCAGACGGTGTACGGGGTCGGGTACCGCCTCGACGTTTGAAAGAGAAAAGAGGCTGCGGTCCTGCCCCGGCCGCTGGCCCTCACCCCTGCCCTCTCCCGCAAGCGGGAGAGGGAGTCAGGCTCAAGGCTGTGCGCGTTGCGCCGCGGCGCGCTGGCCGGCATTGCGGCTGCGCACCGTGTCGTTCATCTGATACGACGCGACGGTCAGCGCGAGCAGCGCGCCGCCCACCAGGCCCGTGACCAGCGCGTGCACGCCGGCCTGCGAGGCCTGGCGCTGATCGGGGCTGACACCGGGCTGGGTCAGCGTCGACTGCAGCGCCTGCACGATGCCCAGCGCGATCATGCCCGGCACCATCGTGTTGAAGACGCGGGCATCGGCGCGTTCGGCCTGGCGGCCGAGCTCGTTGCGGGTGAACGGGTTGCGCAGATCCGTGTGGAGATGGCGGACGTGTGACGCATCGGTCTGCTGCATGCGCCGCGCGGACGCGGTGTCGACGAGGTGATCCTCGACCGAGGACGTCAGCATGTTCCCCACGCCCGCGATGGCGCCCGCGCCGATGGCCAGGCCGCGCGCGGCCTGCCACGCCGGCTGGCCGCCCAGCGCGCGCTGCATCAGCAGCTGCGTGCCCATGTCGATGACCGCGGCGGCGGCGCCGAAGGTGCCGCGCATCGTCAAGGTGACGTCGGCGGGACGCAGGTTGCGGCCCTCGGGCGGCTGCGCGACGTTGGGATCGCCGTTGCCGACGTGCACCGTGTTGATCGCGGGACGGAGCGCCTCGCGGAACTGCGCCTGCAGATGCGCGACGACCTGGATCGCCGCCGCGGCCTGCGCCGCGCCCTGCAGCGCGGGATTGCTGCGCGAGGCGATCGTCAGCGCCAGCGCGGCGAAGTCGCCGCCGGCGATGCCCGCCGACTGGATGCCCTGCCAGACGCGACGCGGCACGCTGTTGTTCTGCTGTCCGATGTCGCCGGCGAACGCCTGGTTGGCGACCTGGGCGCTGCTTTCGCTGTGGATCTGCGACACGATGCGACGCCCCAGCGAGTAGGCCGCCAGCGCGGTCTGCGCCGCCACCGCGGCGGTCGGGTGCGACACCACCGCCCGCGCGAGTTCGGGCGCGATCACGCCCTGCACCACCGTCCGCACGCCCGCCACCGGGATCGCGTGACGCACGTTCTGCATCAGGAAGAAAGACGCCGCACCGGCCTCGCGCGGTGCATGCCCATGCCCATGCCCATGCGCGTTGGCATTGGCATTGGCATTCGCGTTGGCATTCGCGTTGGCGTTGGCGTTGGCGTTGGCGTTCACCTGAGTGCCCGCTGGGGCTCCGTGAGCCGGACGCTGGACTTGGAGGTCGACAGCGCCAGCCTGGGATGACGCGCCCGACGCGGTGGACGCCGTTGAGGCGGACGACGCGGTAGAAGCGATGGAGGTCGTCGACGAGGTCCGCGTCAAGGTCAGCGGCAATGGCAAGGGCGGCGTGGCCTCACCGGCAGGGCGCGCCGGACGGCGCAGCTGTTCGAGCGACTGCCGCGGCGCGAGCGCCCCCTCCCCGTTGCGCGAAGGGCCAGGATCGGAATTGCGTCGTGCGTTCAGACCGCCGAGTTCGGACGACATCCGGCGAAGCGGTGCCGCACCGCCGCCCGTCGAGGTCGGCGATCCCGGAGTCGCCGGCGTCGTGGGCGTGGGCGCATGCTGCAGCCGATCGAGTTCGATGCCGTTGGACGTGGCACTGGATGAAGCGGCGGGCAAACCGCCGGGCGGCAAGGTGATCGACATGGAAGCGGTCCTGCAATGAGCTGCTTCCACTCTCGACAGCCCGCATGACCCGCGCGTGACGCCCGGGACGGTACGGGCATGGTCCCCTCGCGAACGCTTCGCGCAGTGGCGAGCCGCTTCGCCCTCAGTGGCCGCCGCGGCCGCCGCGGCCTCAGTCGCCGAACGACGCCGTGACGCCCGCCATCCGGGCCAGCGCGGCGATCATCGCCCGCGGCTCGTCCCAGCGGTTGCCTTCGTCCTGCAGGCGCGCCATCGAGAACCCGTCCAGCCGCGTGCGCATGCGCTGCACCAGGCGGCCCCACGGCGGCAAGGGATCCGCGCGGATCGGCGAATACGCCTGGCCCGCGTACCCCGTCAGGCGCGCGGCGTCCTGATCGCGCCCTTCTTCGAACGCCAGCCACGCGAACACCGGCAGCAGACGATCGAAGGCCTCGCTCTGGCTGTCACCCGCGTAGTCACCCACGTAGTCGCCCGGATGCTCGCCCTGTCCCGGGCCGTGGTGGGGCACGTGATGAGGCCCCTCGGCCCGACTGTCGCGATAGGCCTCGCGCGAGGCCCCTCGCGCTGACTTCGGCGACACGATGCCGGTCAGCACGTCGCGCGCCGCCTCGGTCCGTCCTTCGGCCAGCAGCACCGCGGAGAGGCAACCCAGCACGCGCTGCAGGAACTCGCCGTTGGCGGTGTTGATGCCGCTGGCGCGGCTGGCGCCGTCTTCCCACTGGCGCACCAGCGCCGCGGACCGCAGCGGCTCGCCATGCCCGACCTGCAGGCTCATGAGCCGGTGCAGATCGTCCAGCACCCATCGCGACGCGCCGATCTCCTGCGCCAGTTGCAGCGAGGCGCACATCGCCTCGTCAGCCTCGGCCGCCTGACCTTCGACGCGCCACACATGCGCGCGCGCCGCGAGTCCCCACAGCTTCAGGCGCGCCGCATGCGCACCCTCGCAGCGGCCCGCGAGCGCGACCAGTTCGCCCATCGCGTAGCGCATCGCGGCCTGGCTCAGCTCACGGTCCTCGACGACCTGCCGGCACAGCGCCAGATACCGCAGCGCGGGATCCTCCGCGGTGCGCGACACCGTGACACCGCGCCGGTACCAGATCGCCGCGCGTTTGGGATCGTGCGGCGCGAGCAGTCCCGCGTGATCGATGCAGTAACGCGCCAGCACCGCCGGCGGCAGTTCGTTCGGCAGCTCGGCTTCGTAGGCGGCGTGGCGCCAGGCCGTCTCCGGCGACAGCGACAGCAGCTCGAACAGCGCCCGCGAATGCGCGAGCAGGCCGAGTCCCCGCACCGGCTCGTGCTCCAGGCACCAGTCGAGCGCCGCGCGCACGTTGCCGAGCTCGGGCGAGAACTCCGCGATCCAGCGCGCGTCCGGCATCATCTGCAGCGCCCGCTCCGCGCGATCGAACAGCTGGCTCATCGCGCGCGCATGCTGGCCGCGCGCGATGTCGATCTCGCCGGTCTCCTCCAGCAGCAGCAGCCCGTACGCGCGGATGCCGTCGAAGAGCCGATAACGAGGGCGATCCTCCGCGTCGACCTGCACCAGCGAATGGTCCACGAGTCCCTCGAGCGCCTCCGCCACGGTCCAGGCATCGAGCTGACGGTCCGACAGCGCGGCCGTCGCCATCTCCAGCGTGAAGCCGCCCTCGAAAGGCTCCAGCCGCCGCAGCACCAGCTGCTCGACGTCATCCAGCAACGCGAGGCTCGCGTCCATGCAGGCGCGCAGCGACTGATGGCGGCGCGGTCCCGCCTGCGTGCCGCGCGTCAGCAGGCGATAGCGGTCGCTGAGGCGCTCGCACAGTTGATCGATGCCGAACATCGCCAGCCGGCCCGCAGCCAGTTGCAGGGCCAGCGGAATGCCGTCCAGCCGGCGGCACAGCCCCGTCACCTGGGCCACGTTGTGCATGCCCAGCGCGAAGGGCTGCCCCTGCGCCCGCACCTGGTCGACGAACAGCGCGACGCTGCCGTGCATCAGCGACTCGTCCACGCCCGCGCCGGGCGGCGGCACCGACAGCGGCGGTGTCCGCAGGACACGCTCGCCCGGCACGCGCAGCACCTTGCGGCTGGTCACCATCAGCGCCACGTCCTCGGTGTTCTCGAGCACCGCGTGGCAGAAGGTCGCGGCGCGCGCGCCGGCGATCTCCGCGTTGTCCAGCACCAGCAGCAGCGACATCGGCCGCAGCAGCGCCAGCAGCGTCTGCAGGTCGGTGCCCGGATCCAGTCCGAGCGCGGCCGCCACCGCCGGCAACGGATCGGAAGGATCATCGCCGCTCAACAGATCCACCCACACCGCGCCGTCGCGCGCCGCCTGCCGGCGTTCATGCGCGCAGGCCAGCGCGAGCGTCGACTTGCCCACACCCGGCGCCCCCACCACCGTGACCAGCCGATGACGCACCAGGCGGCTCAACAGCGCCTGCAGATCGGCGCCGCGGCCGTGCATCCCCACCGGCGCGGACGGCAGGGCCCGCGGACGGACGATGGGGGATGCCGCTTCGACCGGCCGGTCGGTCGAGTCGTGGGGCGTGTCCTCGTCGTGCCGCACCGGCAGCGCGAACCGATATCCCTGCCCGGCCACCGTGGCGATGGACTCGCGTCCCAGCGCGCGACGCAAGGCCGACACGTGGACGGCCGCGTTGTTCTCTTCCACGGCCTGACCGGGCCAGACGCGATTCAACAATTCGTTCTTGGACACGACCGCGCCGCGATGCGCGACCAGCACGCCCAGCAGATCGATCTGCCGGCCGCTGAGCGGCACGGGCACGCCCTCCTCGGACAGGAGGACGCGCGAGGCCATGTCAAGCACCAACCCTTCGAAGCGAAAACGACTCGTCACTTCAGCTTGCCCTTCATGGCTGTCACCGACGGCAGGACCCTGCACGCCGTACGCCATCGCACCCCTGATCTCCCCGCGTGTTGCGAGGCAGAGGTCACGAAAGTGGGCGCGAGTTTAAGGGTGCGTCATGACAACGTCCAGGGAACTCGGGACGTTCCCGGAGGGGGTCAGGCCTTGACAGCGTTGACTGTCGCGCCCATGTCTGCGGCATGACGATCGCGGTGACGGAAGGCGTGCGGAATCCCGCACAGCTGTCAGGAGGATGTCAGAGCGCTGGCCCGCAGAACGGCCGCGATGTGCGTGTTCATGGGGCATCCGGTCCACCCCGTGCGCGCACGTGGTGCAACTTTGGTCATGTCAGCGCCTGGCCCCGAGGTCGTAGTTCCAGCGCAACTCACGGCCTGCGGGAATGTCTTCCGACGCGCGGAACGCGTGGATGCGCGCGGTCCAGCCATGACGCAGACGCACGGGGAAGGACTCGCCGCGCACGTTGTAGCCGGCGGGCGGATGGCCGCCGGGCTGGCCCTCGGCATCGAAGAGAAACAAGGTGTTCATCAGCGACAGCAGGTTCTCGCCGTTGACGGCCACACTGCCGATGGGGTCGGAGGCCGACATCAGGTAGCGGTCGTCGTCGAGCAGGAAGAGGTCGACCTCGTCGAGCAACTGTCCGCCGTAGACGCCCAGGCAGGTCCCGGCCGGGATGTCGCGACGCGCGAAGAGCCCGCGCTGGCCAATGAGCGCGGCCTCCTGCGGCGATCGCAGATCCGCGGCCTCGATGCGACGCGGCTCCAGCAGGCGCAGCGCGTGCGAGGCCCGGGTGCGTCGACCCACGCGCGCATCGGTGTAGGGCTCGACGTCGGCGAAGTCCTCCGCGCGGTCGAGCACGTCGACGACGTGGACCACGCCATGGTCCGCATCGCGGAACGGCGGTTCACCGGCGTATTCGGCCGAGTACTCGCGACGCGCGACGCGCTCGCGATGTTGCAGCCGGACCTGCGCGAGCAAGGCCAGCCACCGCTCGGTGCCATAGGACATCAGCGAGAGCTGGCGCGCGCGCTCGTCGGCCGGTGAGGTGTCATCGTCCCGGGGCATCAACGCGAGCACCCGATGCTGGCAGTCCAGCACGTGGGTCATGTGCGCGCGCCGACGCTGCGGCGAATCGGGCATCGTGTCGATGCGCCGATAGCCGTCCCACAGCCAGCGGTCCACGTCCACGCGGTCGTGGGGCCGGGCCGTATCGATGAGCACCTCGTCCATGGAGCCTCCAGGGGATGGAGCGACGAGTCTCGTCCTCCTTGCGCCGGAGCCCTCCTCGAAAGCGAAGCGAACGCCTCGCCTCCGAAGGCCTCCCGCAAGAACCCCGCACGCCCAAGGCCCGAGGTCAGCGAATGCCGGTGGGGCCGGAATGGGGCTTGGGGTCCCTGGAGGGGCGCCCCATGCCCCGTGGAGTGCCCGCGCTCGACCACGCGGAGTCGCGGGCTCCCCCTCAACGCCGCA
The DNA here is from genome assembly GCF_001653795.1 of Mitsuaria sp. 7. Lineage (NCBI taxonomy): Bacteria > Pseudomonadati > Pseudomonadota > Betaproteobacteria > Burkholderiales > Sphaerotilaceae > Roseateles > Mitsuaria sp. 7. The sequence goes on along the minus strand of NZ_CP011514.1, from coordinate 1,569,278 downwards.
TCACTGCGTCTTCGCCGCGGAAACCAGGCGGTCCATCGCCTGCGCCGGCGTGATGGACTCGCTGTTCCAGAACTGGCTGACGACGTCCTTGATCGCGCCTTCCGCCGCGGGCCGCACGGCCATGCCATGCGCGATGGAGGGCAGCAGCGTGTTGGCCTTGCCCGCTTCGGCGAAGTCCGCGGCCGAGGCCTTGGCGCAGTCGTCGTACTTGGCGAGGCTGACGCCCTTGCGCACCGGGATCGAGCCCTTCTCGAGGTTGAAGGATTCCTGCACCGCCGGCGAGAGGATGGCCGAGGCCATCTCGCGCTGGGCCTGCTGGTTGGCGTCGCCCTTGACCTTGAACATCGCGAACGAGTCGACGTTGAAGGTGTAGGACTTGGCCGTGCCCGGCGCGGGCACGCACAGGAAGTCCTTGCCCGCGGTCTTGCCGGCGGCCAGGAACTCGCCCTTGGCCCAGTCGCCCATGATCTGCATGGCGGCCTCGCCCTTCATGACCATCGCGGTGGCGAGGTTCCAGTCGCGGCCCGGCGCGTTGCGGTCGGTGTAGGCCTTCAGCCGGCGGAAGGTCGTCAACGACTTCTCCATCGTCGGGCTCTTCAGGCTCGCGGGGTCGAGCTGGATCAGCGCCTTGCGATAGAACTCCGGCCCGCCGGTGCCCAGCACCACGGTCTCGAAGGTGGTGAAGTCCTGCCACGACTGGCCGCCATGCGCCAGCGGCGTGACGCCGGCCTTCTTCAGCGCGTCGGCCGCGACGAAGAACTCGTCCCAGGTCGTCGGCGGCTTGACGCCGGCCTTGCGCATCACCTCGGGGTTGATCCACAGCCAGTTGACCCGGTGCACGTTGACCGGCACCGCGATGTAGTGGCCCTTGTACTTGACGATGTTGCTGATCACCGGCAGCAGCAGGTCGTCCCAGTGCTCGGCCTTGGCGACGTCGTCGATGTTGGCGAGCATCCCTTCGGCCGCCCAGTCCTGCAGCAGCGGTCCCTTGATCTGCGCGGCCGTGGGCGCGTTGCCCGAGATGGCGCGCGACTTCAGCACCGTCATCGCCGCGTCGCCGGCGCCGCCGGCCACGGCGAAGTCCTTCCACTTGTGGCCCTTGGCCTGCAGCTGGTCCTTCAGGCCGGAGATGGCCTTGGCCTCGCCGCCGCTGGTCCACCAGTGCAGGACCTCCAGGTCGCCGGCCTGCGCGGGCGCGGCCAGGCTGGCCATCGTCGCCATCGCGGCGGTGGCCAGCAGGGCGCGGCGGGTCCACGGACGGTGGGCGGTCGTCTTCTTGATCGATGTCTTCATCGTTGTCTCCTCTTTGTCTCCCCGGAGGGAGTGGTTGTCGTGATCGATGGGGTCGATCGGCCAGCCTGATCGGCCAGGCTGATCGGCGGGAACGGAAAGTCAGCTCACCCTTTCCGCTTGCAGCTCCTCGAACAGGCGCGACACGGCGCCCGCCACCGGCGGCGTGGCGCCGCGCTGCAGGCAGGCGGCGGAACCGGCCGCGAGCGCCGCATGCAGATGCGCGCGCAGCGGGCGCTCCGGGTGGGCGTGCAGGCTGTGCAGCAGCCCTGCGACTGCGGCGTCGCCGGCACCGACGGTGTCGGCCACGGTGACCGCCGGTGCGCGGGCCATGCAGGCCGCGTCGCCGCGCGACAGGTAGGCCACGCCGCCGCCGCGCGTCAGCAGGAACAGCGCCTCGGGATTGAACGCTCGCAGCCGCGTCATCGCGTCGTCCAGCGCGAGGTCCGGGAACAGGCCGCGCAGGTCGTCGTCGGACACCTTGATCACATCGGCCAGCGCGCACATCCGGCGCAGCGTCGGCTCGTAGCCGTGGGCCATGAGGTTGCGGAAGTTGGGGTCGTAGCTGATGGACACGCCCTGCCCCTTCAAGCGAGCGGCCAGCGCGACGAGCCGCGAGGCCAGCGGCTCGCGCGCCAGGCTGATGCCGCCGAAGTGCGCGCGGCGCGCGGCGCCGTCCCAGCCCGCCGGCAGCGCGTCGGGATCGAAGTGCAGGTCGGCGCTGTCGTTGCCGACGAAGAAGTAGCGCGGCGGCTCGCCCTGCTCGACGATCGCCAGCAGCGGCGCGCGGTCCACCTGCTGCAGCAGTCGCGTGTCCAGCCCGACCGCTTCGCTCGCCCGCACCAGTTCGTCGCCGAACAGGTCACGACTCACCGAGCCGACGAAGGCCGTGCGCCCGCCCAGCGCCGCCAGCGCCCGTGCCACGTTCCAGGTCGAGCCGCCGACGCGGCTGATCCATTGATCGGGCGCCTGCTGCAGCATGTCGGTCAGCGCCTCGCCGAGGCACAGGAACTCGGGGGCGTCCTGCATCGCGTCATGCATGACGAGGACCTCCGATCGAGGCCGCGCCGTCCAGCACGTCGACGATGTCGTAGCACGCGCCCATCGTGTGGTAATCGACCTTGCCCGCCGGGCTCTTCTCGTCGCTGTACTTGCGGTTCTCGGCGTCGAGGATGCGGTACCACGCGCCATGCGCGTGATCGACGAAGTGCGTCCAGCTGTAGGCCCACAGGCGCTGGTACCAGTCCCAGTAGACGGTGTCGCCGGTGCGCGCGGCCAGCCGGGCCGCGGCGGCCGCGCTTTCGGCCTGCACCCAGAAGTACTTGTCAGGGTCGCAGATGCTCAGGTCCGGCGCCAGCGAATAGCACAGCCCGCCGTGCGCCTCATCCCAGCCGCGCCGCACCGCCACGAGGAACAGCCTGCTCGCGGTCGGCAGCACCCAGGACAGGTCGTGATTCCGGTCCAGGAACTCGCCGCGCGCCTCGAGCTGCAGCAGCAGTTTGGTCCACTCGGTGAAATGGCCCGGCTGGTAGCCCCAGGGGCGGAAGAGATTGGCCGGGTCGTCGCGGTTGTACAGCCAGTCCGGCTGCCAGTGCGTGTCGTAGTGCTCCCAGATCAGACCGCCGCAGCGTTCGGCCTGGCGGCGGGTGATGTTCTGCGCCAGCAGCGCGGCACGCTCGAGGTAGCGCCGCTCGCCCGTCGCGTCGAAGGCGGCCAGCAGCGCCTCGCACGCATGCATGTTGGCGTTCTGGCCGCGGTACGGCGACAGCACGTTCCACTGCGGACTCGCTTCGTCGGCATAGAGGCCGGCGGCCTCGTCCCAGAAGCGCTCTTCCATCAGCGCGAAGGTCTCGGCGATCCACGGGCGGGCTTCCTCGACGCCGGCCATGGCCGCATGCGCGTAGGCCAGCAGCACGAAGGCCAGGCCGTAGGCGTGGCGGGTGCCGTCGAGCACCTCGGCCTTGCCATCGCGCCAATCCAGCAGCCAGGCGTAGCCGCGCAGCGCGTCGTCGTAATGCGCCTCGCGCAGAAAGCGCACGCCGTGCCTGACGCCGTCCAGGTAGTTCACGTCGCCGAAGCGCCGGTAGGCCATCGCGTAGGTGAACACGTAGCGCGTGCTGCTTACCAGGTGCCGTTGATGCGCGTCGTAGACGGTGCCGTCGTCCTTGAAGAAGTGGAAGAAGCCGCCGCTCGGGTCGACGCAGCGCGGGTGGTAGAAGTCCATCGTGTGCCGCGCGTGCGCGAGCAGCACCTCGCGGGAACGGAAGTCGGGCAGATCGCTGGTCACGGGGGTTGTCGTCTCGGTCATGCGGTCGGTCATGCGGTCGGTCGTGCGGTCGGTCGTACAGTGGATCTTGCGGACGTGGTCGTCGGAACCCGCCGGGGTCAGTCGTTGCTGCTGGTGCTCTCGCGCACGATCAGCACCACCGGCAGGGTCAGTTCTTGAGGCTCGTCCGCCGACATGCCCAGCAGCAGCTCCACGCCCTTGGCGCCCAGCGACTCCTTGTCGACGCGCACGGTGCTGAGCGGCGGATGGGCGACGGAGGCGCCGCCGATGTCGTCGAAGCCGACGACGGCGATGTCCTCGGGGATGCGCAGCCCCTCGTTGAGGCACTGGCGCATGGCCACCAGCGCCGCGCTGTCGTTGAAGCAGACCACCGCGTCGGGCCGCTTGCGACGGGCCAGCAGCTGGCGCATGGCCTCGATCACGCCGGCCTCGCCGTCGCCCAGCTGCGGGGCGATGACCTCGAGGTCCGGATCGGCCTGCACCTGGGCTTCGAACAGCGCCCGCCGGTAGCCGCGGGCCCGCTGCTCCAGGCTGTAATGCGCCGGCGATCCCGAGATCAGCGCGATCGTCCGACGCCCGCTGCGCAGCAGGTGGCTGGTCGCGAGGAAGCTGCCGTGCTGGTGGTCCGGATTGACCGAGGTCATGCCCCGGCGATGCAGGTCCACGAGCACCGTCGGCTTGCCGCTGCGCTTGAGGGCCTCGAGCACCTCGGGCTCGAAGTAGCCGACGCACAGGAAGGCGTCGAGCTGATGGCCGCGGGTCTGCTCCACGATCGTCTGGCCGGGGCCGGCGACGATGAAGGACAGCGACAGGCCCTCGCGCCGGCAGACCTGCTCGGCGCCGTGCAGCACGGCGGAGAAGAACGGGCTGGACGCGAGCGTGTTGTGCTGGCTGTGCAGCAGGAAGCCGATGCGCCGGATCCTGTTCTTGCGCAGCTGCGTGAAGTCGTAACCCAGGCGCAGGGCGGTGTCGCGGACGACCTGGCGGGTCTCCTCCGACAGGCCGGACTGGTTGCGGAGACCGCGCGAGACCGTGCCGATGGACAGGCCGGACGCCTTGGCGATATCGCGGATGGTGGTGCTGCTCATGGGTGGGGACGATTCTTGAAGTGCCCCTGGCAGGGGTCAACAAAGTCCCGTGAGTTTCCCAAGTGTTTAGGCGACTCCGCTAAACACCACCGCCATGCCCTCGAAACCGGCCCTCAGGTCGGGCCTCAAGTCCCGTGTTCAGCGTTCCCGATCCGGCGCCTCCAGCACATAGGGCCACGCCACCACGACGGCGATCGCCATCGGCGCCGCGACCAGCGCGGCCGCCAGCGGCGGCTCGAAGCCGACGGCCAGCAGCAGCGTCGTCACGAGCGCACCGCCCACGCCCGCGGCGAGGTAGATCGCGGACAGTCCGGGCCTGCGCGGCCTGGAGATCGAACGCGCGACCTCGTCGGCCGTGGCCTGCATCGCGGCATCCAGCGCGCCGGCGCAGAGGCCGAAGGCGAACAAGGCCGCGAGCAGCATCGCCAGCGATCCCGAGAACGCGACCGTGGGCAGCATCAGCGCCGAACCCAGGCCGCCCACGAGCACCGCCGTGCGCGGGCCGAGTCGACGCAGCTTGCTGCCAGCGCCAGAGCAAGAGCCAGAGCCAGCGCCAGTGGCGACGCCCTTGGCTCCGATGCAAGCCCCCGACAGCAGCAAGACCCCCGCCATCACCAGGTCCCACCCGTCGAGCCCCAGCCTATGCGCCAGGCCAGGCATGAGCGCCGCCGCGCAGGTGACGCCGCAGCCGGCCACGATGAAGGCCAGGCGCGCGGCCAGGCGCGCCTCGGGCCTGTCCCTGGCAGGCTCAGGGAAGAACGAGCGGCCGTCCGATGGGCTCATTGCGCCGGATCGACCGGCAGGACCTCCGCCCCGCTCTTGCGCAGCGCCTTCAGGACGTTCGCGCCGACGTCGCGCTCGATGACGACGGTGTTCAGCGCGGCCAGACCCGCGACGCGATGGGCGGCCGCGGCCTGCAGCTTGTCGCTCGTGACCAGGCCGACGACATGCCGGCTGCGCTCGATCAGCGTGCGTTTGAAGACGGCCTCGCGGAAATGGGTGGTCAGCACGCCGTCGCTCATCGACAGCGCGCACACGCCCACGAAACCGCGGTCGATGCGCAGGCGCGAGAGGCTGTCCACCGCGGCCGCGTCGACGCAGCCGCCCAGGTGCGGGTCGACCTCGCCGCCTATCATCAGCAGGCGCAGGTCCTGCCGCCGCAGCACGGCGGCGGCGACGTCGACCGCGTTGGTCGCGACCGTCAGGTCCGCGTCCTCCGGCAGGAATTCGACCAGCGCGAGGTTGGTGCTGCCGGTGTCCAGGAACACCAGCTCGCCCGGCCGGACCGTGGCCGCGCCGGCCCGGGCCAACGCGGACTTGCGGGCCGGCGCCTCCTTCATCCGCGCGGCGAGCGGCCGGTCGTTGGCGGCGATCGGCACGGCGCCGCCGTAGACGCGCCGGCACAGGCCGTCCGCGGCCAGCGCGCGGAGGTCGCGCCGGATGGCGTCCTCGGACAGCTTGAATTCAACGGCCAGGTCGGCCGCGACCACCGCATGGCCGGCGGACAGCCGGTCCGCGATGACGTGGCGACGGGCGTGGGGAAGATCTGCGAGCGACATGGCGTCCCTGGAAGCGAGACGCGATTGTGCACATTAATACACGTTATTGCGCGGTCACGCGCGTTTCCGGGAAGCCTCGGTCTCCCCGCAATAGTGCTTCACATGCTCGTCGAATCGGTCGTGCACATGGATCCAGCGCTTGCCGGGAATGCCGTCGAAGTGATGCCCGACACCGACGCCGTGCACGTTGGGCAGCAGGCCGCGCAGGCCAGAGACGATGTCGCCACGCGGGGAGAAGCTCTCGACCAGGTCCTTGGCCTTCTTCAGGTTCTCGGGGGGCAGCAGCTTGACCAGACCATCGCTCAGATGCGATGGGCAGAACGCGGTGACGCGAACCGGATCCGGCGACATCAGTCCCGCGAAGATGGCTTCGCCGCCGCCTTTGGAATGTCCCACCACCCGGACCGTGCAGCCCTCGGGCGCGGAAGAAGGCAGGCGCAGTTGCGCCTGCAGGGCCTGCAACAGCTCGCCAGCCTGCCGGTAGCTCTCCGGCAGGACGCCGCGACCGGCTTTCAGGTTGGCGCCCCACTGCGTCATGGTCGAACTGAAGTTTTGGCCGGGCTTGAAGCGCTCGCCCACCGTCTCACCCGTCTTCTTGCCCGCCGTGGTGCCGCCGAAGGACAGCACCACCTCGCGCGTCTGCGGGTTGTGCAGCACGACGGCCGTCAGCCCCGTCGCGCGATCGACGACGGAGCCTGCGGGATTCTCGACACGGGTCGACTGGAAGCCGAGTGTCTGACGAAGCGCTTGCGCCAGATCCTCGCGGGTCGCCCAGCCGGCGGGCAGTTCTCCCTGCTCACGCTCGTAAGGGAATCTGGCGAGGGCGGCATTGCATTGCAGGTCCTCCAACGACTGTGAATCGGTGGGCATGGCGCGCTTCTCGTAGTGCGCATTCAGGGCCTGCTGCTGCGGCTGAGGACGCAGCGACGCCAGCCTGGCGGTATTCGCCGCTGCCGATGCGGGTGTCGATGCCCCGCCGACCCGGCCCGCCTTGGCGGGATCCCGCCGGAACGCCCCTCGCCGCGCGACGGGTCCCGGTGTGCTGAAGGTCTCCGTCGCCTGGCGCAGACCGTCGAGCCGGCCACCGGGGCGGGACGGCGGCGGCGGCCCCTCCTGCGATGCCAGACACCGCAGGTCGCCCGGCGTCTCGATGTGGAACTGCGGTCGCGACGTCTCGATGCGGCTCATCGGGCGCTCCCGTTCGCCCGCAGCAGCGTGGCCGTCCGCGGTCCACGGACACGGTCGACCGGGGCCTCGGCCCGCACGAGGGCGGCGAGTTCCAGCAGGGCCTCGACGGCATCGGCCAGCGTCTCGGCCTCCTGGTCGAGCGGCAGCTCGCGGATCAGCACGAACTGGCGCAGGCCGTCCGCCGCGATCACGACGCCGTCCAGCGCCTCGCGATCGGCGTTCAGGCGCAGCAGCCTCAACGCGAGCGTTCCCGCCGGATCTTCCTGCGGAACGGACATGACCCGCGCGACGATCACCACACGGTCGCCGGGGCTAGCCAGCTCGACGACGAGCTGGACGGCTTCGTCGCTGTCAATCAGGACCAGCAAGCCGTCCCGGGCCTCCAGGGGCGTGGCGGTGCGCCGCGACAACGCAGCGAGAAGTTGCGCAAAGCGCGTGTCGGCTTCCTGAGGATCGAGCATGACGAGGGGCGGAGTTGACAACCCCTGTCAGTCGACAAACCCCAGGGCGTGTTCGGTCGGCGACCGCCCTCGTCTTTGCGTATTCACTCGATCTGCACGTTCGCCTCCTTCACGAGCCTGGCGAACTTGCCGGTCTCATTGCGGATCTGCGACGCGAGTTGCTCACTCGTGCCGCCGGTGGTCTCGGCGCCGATCTCCTCCATGCGCCTGCGGAACTCCGGCGCCTGCAGCACCTTGACCATCTCGGTGTTCAGTTTCGCGACGATGTCCTTGGGCGTGGCCGCCGGCGCCAGCACGCCGAACCAGGTGCCGATGTCGAAGCCCTTCAGGCCGGCCTCCTCGAGCGTGGGGACGTCGGGCAGCGCGCTGGAACGCCGGGCCGTGGTCACCGCGAGCGCGCGCAGCTTGCCCGCCTTGATGTGCGGCAGCACCGGCGTGACCGTGTCGAAGGACATCTGGATCTGCCCGCCCAGCAGGTCCGTGGCCAGCGGCCCGCTGCCCTTGTAGGGCACGTGCAGCAGCGTGGTGCCGGTCAGGTTCTGGAACTGCGTGCCGATCAGGTGCTGCGCGGTGCCGTTGCCGTTGGAGCCGTAGGTCCACTCGCCGGGCTTGGCCTTGAGCTGCGCGACCAGTTCCTGCACCGTCTTGGCCGAGGTCTGGCTCGCGTTGACCACCAGGACGTTGGGGACCAGCGCGATGCCGGTGATGGGCACGAAGTCCTTCTGGAAGTCGTAGGGCAGCTTCTTGTAGACGCTGCTGGCGATGGTGTGGTGGACCGCGCCGATGAGGAGCGTATAGCCGTCGGGCCTGGCCTTGGCGACATAGTCCGCGCCCAGCGTGGCGCCGGCGCCGGGTCGGCTCTCGACGATCACGGGCTGGCCCAGGCTCTGCTGGAGCTTCTCGGCCAGTGCGCGTGCGAGCACATCGGTCGTGCCGCCGGCGGGGAACGGGACGATCAGGGTGATGGGCTTGGCGGGCCAGGGCTGGGCGAAGGCAGGGGATGCAATGCCGAGCGCGCCGGTGGCTGCAGCAGTCATCGCCGCTGCGATCAGCAGCCGGCGGCGGAAGGAGGTCGGGACGAGGGTCATGGTTTGTCTCCTGGTCGATGGCTCTGACGGCCATTCGAAGGGTGGTACTGCGCGAGACCGCAGCCCTCACCCCTGCCCTCTCCCGCAAGCGGGAGAGGGAGCAAGAGGAGCCTGCGCTGCGAGCAGAACCGGTCGGACTCCCTCTCCCGCTTGCTGTATGGACCGAGGACATGGGTGACAGGTGTGCCAGGACATGGGTAACAGGTCAGGTCCAGGTTAGTCAGCCTGGCACAGGTCAATCATGCGTACTTTTTGATGGCAGAAGAAGACATCGAAGCTGCCATCAAGATCCAGGTGAGGTCGTAGGGCTACAGGCTGGCCGATGAGGCCTCTGCCGACGCGGTAGGTGTTGCCTTTGAAGGCGATCCGTCCACCGTATCCGACCCGGCGCACGATGGCGCCATCGCCATATTCGACGGGCCGCAAAGAGCTTGGCATCGAGCGCGGGCTGGCCGCGTAGCGGCTGGCTGGCGTGTCCATGCCCAGCGCTTGATGCGGGCGCTTGGCGTTGTACAGATGCCGCCACTGGATGAAGTGGTGCTGGGCATCGTCCAGGTCCTTGAAGTGCCGACTGGCCAGCAACTCGGCTTTCAGGGTGCGATGGAATCGCTCGTCCTTGCCGTTGGTCTGAGGATGCATCGGTCGGCTGTGGCTCAACCGCACTCCCAAGCGAATCAGCCAGACGCCCAGCTCGGTGAGTGCTCCGCGCGTCGGCGAGCCCCAGGGCGGACCGTTGTCGGCGTTGATGCGCTCAGGCAGCCCATAGCGCTCAAAGGCGCGCTGCAGCACCGGCTGCACGGACTCTAGCCGCTCGTTACTCAGCGCTTGCAGCACGATGTTGAAGCGCGAGTGATCGTCCAGCACGGTCAGCGGATGGCAGCGCTCAGTGTCGGTGGCGAAGTGGCCCTTGAAGTCCATCTGCCACAGTGCATTGGGCGTCTCGTGCTCGAAGCGCTGCCATGCCGTCGCGGCCTGGCTTGCTGCCGGGTCGATCAGGCCGTTTCGGCGCAGCACCCAGTTGGCTGTGCTGGCTGCTACGTGCACACCATGATCGCGCGCCAGCACCTTCGCGATCTTGCGACCGCCCCAAGCAGAACATTCGGCCCGCACTGCAAGCACCTGCGCCTGCAGCTGTTCGGGCGTACGAGTCGGCGAGGTGTGTGGTCGCCGAGATCGATCCTCGAGATCGTCTCGGCTGAGCCACTTGTAGCCTGTCTTGCGGCTGATCCCGCTGCGTCGACATAGCTCGCTGATATTGGCGCCAGGCTGTCGGGCCAGTCGAACAAATTCCTCTCGTTGATCCTTCACGGGTGTCTTGGCKCCAGGGCAACTTCGTCCTCCCGCTGACTAGGCGGGAAAAGTGTCACCCATGTCCTGGCACGCCTGTTACCTATGTCCTCGGTCCATACAGCTTGCGGGAGAGGGCGGGGGTGAGGGCCAGCGGCCGTGGAAGTGAGAAACGTCAGCGGGGTTGACGCAGCGCCGCGACGACGGCGGCGGTGACGTCGGTCGTCTTCGCCTTCCCGCCGAGGTCGCCTGTGTGCAAGGACGGGTTCGCCGTCACAGCTTCGATGGCGCGCATCAGGCGCTGGGCGGCGTCGGTTTCGCCGAGGTGCTCCAGCAGCATCACCACCGACCAGAAGGTTCCGACGGGATTCGCCAGGCCCTTGCCCATGATGTCGAAGGCCGAGCCGTGGATCGGCTCGAACATCGACGGATAACGACGCTCCGGATCGATGTTCCCGGTCGGCGCGATGCCCAGGCTGCCGGCGAGCGCCGCCGCCAGGTCGCTGAGGATGTCCGCGTGCAGGTTGGTCGCGACGATGGTGTCCAGCGTCGCCGGCTTGTTGACCATGCGCGCGGTCGCCGCGTCGACCAGCTCCTTGCCCCAGATGACATCGGGGAACTCCTTGGCGATCTGCGCGGCGATCTCGTCCCACATCACCATCGCGTGGCGCTGCGCGTTGCTCTTGGTGATCACCGTCAGCAGCTTGCGCGGCCGCGACTGCGCCAGCTTGAACGCGTAGCGCATGATCCGCTCGACGCCGGCGCGGGTCATGATGGACACGTCGGTGGCCGCCTCGATCGGGTGGCCCTGGTGGACGCGGCCGCCGACGCCGGCGTATTCGCCCTCCGAGTTCTCGCGGACGATCACCCAGTCGAGGTCGTCGGGTCCGCAGCGCTTGAGCGGTGCGTCGATGCCGGGCAGCACCCGGGTCGGGCGCACGTTGGCGTACTGGTCGAAGCCCTGGCAGATCTTCAGCCGCAGGCCCCACAGCGTGATGTGGTCGGGGATGTCGGGATCGCCGGCGGAGCCGAACAGGATCGCGTCCTTGTCGCGCAGCGCATCGAGGCCGTCGGCCGGCATCATCTCGCCGTGCGCGCGGTACCAGTCGCCGCCCCAGCCGAAGTCCTCGAACTCGAAGCGGAAGCGGTCGGTCGTCGCGGCCAGCGCCTCGAGGACCTCGCGGCCCGCGGGGATCACTTCCTTGCCGATGCCGTCACCGGGGATGGTGGCGATGCGATAGGTCTTCATGGGGTTCCGTCTCCTGGTGATGTCGAAAAATCCTGGTCCGACTCTAGGAGCGCCCTGCCCTGCGGATCGCGGATAAAGTCAATCCGTCTTCAACCTGGATTCAACAATCCGAAGAGCATGCCCATGGCTTCAAAGACCAGGACGGCGACCAGGACGGCGACCAACGCGGCGACGATCGCCCCGGCCGATCTGGGCTTCTTCTCGGCGCTGTGCAGCGCAGGCAGCCTGAGCGCCGCGGCGCGCGAGCTCGGCATCACGACCGCGGCGGTCAGCAAGCACCTGACGCAGATGGAAAGCCGGCTCGGTACGGCGCTGCTGAGCCGCACCACGCGCCGGATGAGCCTGACGCAGGAGGGCGAGCTCTACCTGGAGCACGCGCGGCGGATCCTCGCTTCGATCGACGATCTGCAGGAGGTGATGAGCGCGAGCGGCGGCATGGCAAGCGGGCTGCTGCGCGTCAATGCGACGCTCGGGTTCGGGCGGACGCACATTGCGCCGTTGATCTCCGGCTTCGTGCGCCAGCATCCGAAGCTGCAGGTGCAACTGCAGCTGTCGGTCAATCCGCCGCCGCTGAGCGAGGACGCCTTCGATGTCTGCATCCGTTTCGGCCCGCCGCCGGATGCGCGGGTCATCGCCCGACGCATCGCGGCGAACCGTCGTCTGCTGTGCGCCTCACCCGTTTATCTCGCCGCGCACGGCACACCGAAGACACCGGCAGAACTGGTACGGCACGACTGCATCGGCATCCGACAGGGAGAGGAGGCGTATGGCCTGTGGCGGCTGTCTTCCAAGCGCGGCCGCAAGACCGTCACCGAAGCCGTGAAGACACGCGGGACGTTGACGACCAACGACGGCGAGATCGCAGTGAACTGGGCACTGGCCGGTCACGGGATCCTGATGCGCGCGGAATGGGACATCGCGCGCTACCTCGCGACCGGGCGACTGGTCCAGGTCTTGCCTGATTGGGAAACGCCCGATGCGGACATCTATGCGGTGTACCCGCAGCGGGTTCAAGGCACGGCGCGGGTGAGGCAGTTCGTCGAGCATATGGCCACGGCATTGGGGAAGTCGGGATGATCGATTTCCCTGCCGGCCAAGCGAAGCGGCCCACGGCACTCGCCGTTGCTAGTGCAACTTGATGAGGGGAGACACGGCGGCGAAGACCGTCACCATCAACCCGACCAGACCGAACGTGACGCCGACGGCCCACTTGATTGCACCGAAGATCACTTCCTGCGTCTCGAGGTGACGGTCGCCGGTCGCCTTGTACATCTCCGCTCGATTTGCACCGAGCCCCTCTTTGATCTCCGCGCGCAGCGCGCCGATCGTCTGGTTGACAGCAGCAGTGCCGTCTTTCATTTCCGCGCGTAGCGCACCAATCGTCTCGTTCACCGCTGCAAAACCATCTTTCATTTCTGCGCGAAGGCTGCCGATCTCTTCTTTCATTTCGGCGCGAAGCGTGCCGATTTCCTCCTTCAGTTCTGAGCGAGCTGCCCCGAAACCTTCCTTCATTTCGCCTCGGAGCTGCTCCAACTGCACACGAGTCGCGAGCGTAGGCATGACCGCCTCGATCGACTGAACACGCGCTGCCATCTCGGTATCGGTTTTCGCGACGCACCCGGCCGCGCCGTTCTCAAAGGGATTCATTTGCATTGATTACCTCGCGTGATTGACGATGAGAGGCATGACCGTCGTCACGAAGGTGGCCGCAAGACCGACGCAGCTGATGGCGACGCCGATCGACCATTTCATCGTGTTGTTGACGGTCCGGTGCATGTCGACGCGCATCTCGCCCATGCTGGCCTGCAGATCCGCGCGCATGGCCTGCATTTCGGTACGCACCGCTCCGAAACCCTCCTTCATTTCTCCGCGGAGCTGCTCCAGTTGGACACGCGTGGCCAGGGTTGGGAGGACCGTCTCGATGGCTTGCACCCGAGCGATCAGATCCGGATCGGACCTCATCGCGCGCTCTGCCGAACTGCTCTCATAGGGATTCATCTGCATCGTCGCCACCTCGATCAACAGCGGGCCCCTGCCCGCCATGGAGAGCAACTCTGCCACCGCTGACGGGCTCAGAAACCGAAAATCCCCCCTCTTCCCCCATCGGTCTGACGTCGATCTGAGGACTCCTTGAGGCGCGTCAAATTCCGGCCATGGCGCTCACCCGAAGGTGGGAGGGACGAGGGTCGATGGGGGAGTGGCGGCGCCCGCGCGTCGGACGCCGCTGCATCCTGGAAGTCCGATCACCCGGTCCGTCGCAAGGCCGAGGCGATCGACCGTCACGCGCGCTAAGGTGCTGTCGTGCCGTGTCGACCGATCACGGCGTCAACAAGGAGTGCGTCATGGGCTTCGTCGGCCTGCTGTTCTGGTTGGTCCTGTTCGTGCTGTGCTGGCCGCTGGCCTTGCTGGCGCTGGTGATGTGGCCGATCCTCTGGCTGCTGACGCTGCCGTTCCGGCTGATCGGACTGAGCGTCGAGGCGGTCTTCGCGCTGCTCAAGGCCATCCTGTTCCTGCCGGCCAGGGTGCTCGGCTGGCGCGAGTCACGCTGAGTGGACGAGGGGACACGACAATCCCCGCATGGACCTGCTCAAGACCTTCCTGCTCTTCGTCGTCACCGCGCTGGCCGAGATCGTCGGCTGCTACCTGCCCTACCTCTGGCTGAAGCAGGACAAGCCGGTCTGGCTGCTCGTGCCGGCGGCCGGCAGCCTGGCACTCTTCGCCTGGCTGCTGTCGCTGCACCCGACCGCCGCGGGTCGTGTCTACGCCGCATACGGCGGCGTCTACATCGCCGTCGCGATGGTGTGGCTGATGCTGGTGGACAAGGTGAAGCCTTCCGCCACCGACTGGCTGGGCGTGGCCGTCAGCCTGGTCGGCATGGCCATCATCATGCTCGGGCGGAAGTCACCGGGCTGAGCCGCGGTCGCTGCAAGCGGCGATCACACGCCGCGGGCAGCACCATGCCGCCGCGCGCCGCGGCGGCCCTCGCGTCAGTAGTGCACCACCGAGCGGATCGACTTGCCCTCGTGCATCAGGTCGAAGGCCTCGTTGATGCCCGTGAGCGGCATCGTGTGGGTCACGAACGGCGCGAGCTGGATGTCTCCGCGCATCGCTTCCTCGACCATGCCCGGCAGCTGCGAGCGGCCCTTGACGCCGCCGAAGGCCGTGCCCTTCCAGGTGCGGCCCGTCACCAGCTGGAACGGCCGGGTCGAGATCTCCTGACCCGAGCCCGCCACGCCGATCACGATCGACTGGCCCCAGCCGCGATGCGCGCACTCGAGCGCCGCGCGCATGACGTGGATGTTGCCGATGCATTCGAACGAGTGGTCGACGCCCCAGCCGGTCATCTCGACGATCACCTGCTGGATCGGCTTCTCGTGATCCTTCGGGTTCACGAAGTCGGTCGCGCCGAAGACCTTGGCCAGCTCGAACTTCGACGGGTTGGTGTCGATCGCGATGATGCGGCCGGCCTGCGCCAGCTTCGCGCCCTGGATCACCGCCAGACCGATGCCGCCCAGGCCGAACACCGCCACCGAATCACCCGGCTGCACCTTGGCCGTGTTCTTCACCGCGCCCAGCCCGGTCGTCACGCCGCAGCCCAGCAGGCAGACCTGCTCGGGGTTGGCGTCCGGGCTGATCCTGGCCAGCGAGACCTCGGCCACCACGGTGTACTCGCTGAAGGTCGAGCAGCCCATGTAGTGGTAGATCGGCTGGCCTTCGTAGGAGAAGCGCGAGGTGCCGTCCGGCATCACGCCCTTGCCCTGCGTCGCGCGCACGGCCACGCACAGGTTGGTCTTGCCGGACTTGCAGAACAGGCATTCGCCGCATTCGGCGGTGTAGAGCGGGATCACGTGGTCGCCGGGCTTGACGCTGGTGACGCCTTCGCCGACCTCGACGACGATGCCCGCGCCTTCATGGCCGAGCACTGCGGGGAACAGGCCTTCCGGATCGTCGCCGCTGAGCGTGAACGCGTCCGTGTGGCAGACGCCGGTGTGGGTGATCTTCACCAGCACCTCGCCCTTGCGGGGCGGCTCGACATCGATCTCGACGATCTGCAGCGGCTGGCCCGCTGCGAATGCGACGGCGGCACGGGATTTCATGGGGGGCCTTTCACGAGAATGGGAATGCGGACGCGCCCGGAAAGGGCGCGTCGGTTCAAACCAGTCTATCGCGACCGACCCGGCGCGTGCGCGCTCTTCAAACGCCGCGCTCCGCGTCGGCATGACGGCTGGCGAGCAGCGCCGCCTCCACGCGGCTGCGGACCTGCAGCTTCTGCAGGATGTTGGTCACGTGGTGCTTGATGGTCTTCTCCGACAGGAACAGCGCGTCGCCGATCTCGCGGTTGGTCTTGCCGCCGCCGATCAAGGACAGGATGCGACGCTCCCGCTCGGTCAGTTCCTGCAACGGATCGGGCGCCTTGTGCTGCGTCAGCGACACCAGCATCTCCGCGGCGATCGACGGCGACACGTAGACCTCGCCGGCCACGGCGGCGCGCAGCACGCCGGCGAGTTCCTTCCCCGACACGCCCTTGAGCACGTAACCCCGCGCGCCGGCCTTGAGCGCCGCGAGCAGCTTGTCCTTGTCCTCCGACATCGTGAGCATCACGATCGCCGTCGCCGGGCAGGCCATCGCGATGCGTTCCGCGGTCGTGATCCCGTTCCAGCCCGGCATGCTGATGTCGAGCAGCACGGCATCCGGCAGCAAGGCCTGCGCCAGCGCGAGGGCCTCCTCGCCGGACGCGGTTTCCCCGACGACCCGGAAGCCCGGATCCAGCGCCAGCGAATGCACCACGCCCTGGCGGAACAGCGGATGGTCGTCGACCACCAGCACCTCGATCGCGTCACTGCTCATCGTCCGTCCTCGTCCGTGTTCGTCGCATTCGTTGCATTCGTCGTGTCCGTCGTGCTCATGCCGCCTTCCGCGCCGCCGTGCGCCGCCAACGGCAGGACGACGCGGATCCGCGTGCCCTGCCCCGGCGCGCTGGTCACGGCGAAGGTCCCGCCCTGCGACTCCACGCGCTGGCGCATGCCGCTCAGGCCGAGCCGCCGACGCGCGCCCGCCTCCGGGAGGTCGAAGCCCGGACCGTCGTCGTCGACGGCCAGCCGGATGCCCGCCGCGTCGGTCCGCAGCTCGACGCGGCATCGGCTGCCGCGCGCATGCCGGAACACGTTGGCCAGCGACTCCTGCAGCAACCGGTACAGCGTCGTCTTGATCCGCATCGGCGCCGGCCGGTCCGGATCGACGGGCGCCTCCAGCGTCACCGGCACGGCGCCTTGGGTCTTCGCCTCGAAATCGCGCACCACGCGCGCGGCGACGGCCGCCAGCGACAACGGCTCCAGTTCCGGAAGCTCCAGGTCCGCGGAGATGGCCCGCAGGTCGCGCATCGCGGCCTGCACCGCATCGCTGATGCGATCCAGGTCCTGCGGCAGCGCCGCTTCGGCTGTTCCCCCTGGGATCATTCCGGGGGGAACGTCCGGCGCGGGGGAGCTCCGCGCGTCGCGCAGGTTCTTGATCTGCATCAGCGCAAAACCGAGGTCCTGGCTCGGTCCGTCATGCACGTCGGCCGACACGCGCTGCAGCAGCGCCTCGTTGATCGAGATCGCCTCCTCGGCCGCGCGTCGCACGCGGGCGTTCAGGGCCTCGTTCTGCGCGTGCATCGCGGTGAGCTGCGCCAGCTTCTCGCGCAGCTCGTTGCGCTGGTTGACGATGGTGAGACTGCCGCGCCGCACGATCAGGAACAGCAGCAGATAGGTGGCGAGCATGACCGCGGCGACGATCAGCCAGCTGCGCCGCTGCGCGATGCCCGCCTCGCGGTCGATCTCGTCGGGCATCTGGTAGAACTCGGCGATGGCGCCGATGTGCCCCCGTCGCGCGGTGTGGATCGGTGTGTAGGTCTCGATCATCCGCTCCAGCGGCTGGCCGTGATCGGTCTGCCGGCTGCCGCGCCGCACGCTGATCTCGGCATAGATGCTGCCGGCCGCCGCGGCCTCCAGGCCTTCGTCGATCTCGAGCTTCTGACCGACGCCCTCGCCGTCGCTGCTGAACAGCACGACGCCGTCCGGCCGCCAGATGCGCAGCGACACGATTCGCCTGGCCCAGTCCGCGTCGACGACCAGCGCCTCCAGCGCGCGGCGGTCCGCGTCGCCGATCCGGCCGTCGCGGGCCAGCCCTTCGAGATGGGGCGCGATGAAGCCGTCCACGTACAGCGCCGTGTCGCCGCCGATGCGGTGCACGACGCTCTCCTCGACCTGCCGGCCCACCCACCAGCCGATGACCAGCGTGGACGCGAGCAGCACCGGGAAGCTGACCAGCAGGAACTGCTGCGACAGCGACAGGCGCCGGGGCGTCTGGGGCGGGGTCGGAGGAGGCATCCGGCGGCACTGTAACAGCGTGATTCCGGCCCGCCCATGGACCAAGGTCCCGACCGGTCGCGACCTTGGTGCCGACGAGATCCCGCCCTTGTGCCCTGGGCGCGCGGGCGCCGGATTCCTAGCATGGCGCCGTTCTCATCCACACACCGGAGCTTGCGCATGACATCGACCCGTTCCTCCACTTCCCTGCATCGCGGCCGCGCGCTGCTGACGGCCCTGGCGTTGACCGCGCTCAGCGGCGTGGCGATGGCCGCCTCCTCCAAGGGCTGCGACGGCGGCGGCTTCCGCGTGCTCGGACTGAGCGGCAAGGCCACCCAGACCGTGGCGGCGGGCAGCGTGCCGGCGCGATTCCTGGTGCAGGGCAAGTACGTGCAGTTCGAAGTCGACGCCGCGAGCTTCGGCATCCGCGACTACGTGCTGACCGGCGCGGCCAATCCGCTGGACATGACCGGCGGCGTGCCGACGCCCGTGTTCGCCTCCAAGCTGCCCGACCATCGCGGCGCGACGCTGACCGGCGGCGTGGACGTCGAGCTGGACACGACCGACATCGTGCTGATGCGCGAAGGCCCGCAGGTCGCGATGAAGATCCAGGCGAAGGACTGCGCCAACGGCGGCGTGTTCCAGATGGAGGTCGCGCGCACCGACGGCACGTCGACCGTGTTCACGCACACGCTGGCCACGCATCCGACGAGCCCGAGCCTGAATGCCTTCTACTTCGACAACCGCAACTTCCGCAACCTGGAGGGCGACGCCGTGCCCTACAAGGAGACGACCGTCGTGGTGACGCCGCGGGTCAACTTCGGCAACGACTACTCGCCGCGTTTCGTCGGGCGCGACAGCCCGCAGGTGGCCACGCGCATCAACGACGCGGCCTGCGTGAACAACATCGTCAAGCGCGACGGCACCCTCGCCAAGGTCAGCCATTGCGGACTGACTTCGCGCTGGGACGTGAGCAGCGGCGGCCGCATGGGCATGGTCTTCGGCGAGGACGCGACCGAGGTCGCGCCGCCCGCGACCATCTGCACCCACAAGTGCCAGGCGCAGAACCAGGTCAAGGGCCAGGCGCGCTCGCTGGGCTCGCCCTTCCCCGTGGCGCCGGCTGACCGGCTGATGCCGCGTCAGTGAGGTCGTTGCAGACGCGGTGAGCCAGGCGGCCGGTGAGGTCGTCGTGAACGCACCCCGGCGACCCGCCGCACGCGGTCGCCGGTGTCGTCAATGCGTGAGCAGGTAGCGCGCCATCAGCCGCGCCTGCGTCTCGCTGATGCCGAGCGTCGGCATCGCGGTATGCGCGTCGATCGCCTGCGGATCGCGGATCCAGGCGGCCAGGCCGTCCTCGGTCGGGAAGGCCTTGCCGCCGATGCGGTCGCGTCCGGCGAGGCCGCTCAGGCGCGGGCCGTTGGAGGTGTCCGGTCCCACCACGCCCGGGATCGTGTGGCAGGCCGTGCAGCCATGCTGGCGGAAGGCGCGCTGGGCGAGCTCCACGGTCGGCAGCGGCGGCACCAGCGGTGCCGGGGCGTCGACGACGCCGTCGCAACGCGGCGCGGCGTCCGCTGCGCCGGCCGGCCCGACCGTGACCGGCGCCGCGCCTGACCGCGAGGCGGTCAATGCCCGGTACTGGTCGGGCGTCATCAGCGGCAGCGCGTCGAGGAAGGCGACGACGGACCAGAGTTCGCCCTCCTCCAGCCGGTATTCCCAGGCCGGCATGCCGCTCATCTTGATCCCGTTGCGGGTGATCCAGTAGAGGTCCTGCGGGCGCCAGTGGCGCGTGGCCTCCACGAGCGAGCTGGGCACCGGCTGCATGCCGAGCGCGAAGGCCTGCGGCGCCACGCCCGGCGCGCCGTGGCAGACGACGCAGCGGTCGCGGAAGCAGGCGGCCCCCTGCATCACGCGCTCGCGGGTGAGCAGGTCGCGCGGCGGCGGATGGGCGTCCGCGCGGCGCTGGACCGCGCGCTGCAGCGCGATTTCCAGCAAGGAATGCACCGGCTGCAGATGCGGCCCGGTCGCGGACACGTCGTAAACGCCGAACCAGACGAAGGCCGCCGCGCCCGCAGCCCCGAGGACGCCGGCCGCGGCGCCCGCGACCAGCACGGCTTTCACTGGAGAAAAACGACGCGACGGCTCAGTCATGGCGGCAGCAAGGCAAGCGCGATGCCGGGGCGGGCACTTCGCGTGCCAGGGAGCGCGCATGACGCGCCGCTGCCTCCTCGCCATCTCCTTCGGTCTGCTGCTCTCGGCCTGCGGCCCGGCCCCGGACGAGCCCCTGCGACGCTGGCAGGTCGAGGCTGCCGACCTGGAGCGGGGCCGGATGCTGATGTCCCAATTCCAATGCGGCAGCTGCCACGCCGTCCCCGGCGTGCCGGGCGGCGGCCAGCGGGCGCCAGCGCTGGAGCGTTTCGGTCGGCGTGCCTACATCGCCGGGCAGTTGCCCAACTCGCCGGAGATCCTTCAACGCTGGCTGCTGGACCCGCCGCAGATGCTGCCCGGCACGACGATGCCGCGCCTGGGCCTGTCCGAGCGCGACGCGCGCGACGTCGCCGGCTATCTGCTGTCGCTGCGATGAGCGCGGGCGGCATGCTCCGGCCGGCCGGTCCCCAGGCGGAGGCGCTCGCCGGCGTCATGAACACCACGCTGGTGGTCTGCGCCTTCGCCTTCGTGTTCGCGATGGTCTGCCTGGCCGCGGCGCTGTGGTGGAAGGGCCGCCGGCCCGTCCCGACGGCGCTGTGGCTCTGGGGCGGCGGCCTGGTATTGCCGGTCCTGGTCTTCGGGGGGCTGCTGCTCAACGGCGAGCGTCTGGCCCATGGCCTGGACGACCCGTCCCCGCCCGGCGCGCTGCGCGTGGCCGTCACCGGGCACCTGTGGTGGTGGTCGATGCGGTACGAGGCCGAGCCGGACGCGCCCGCCTTCGCCACGGCCAACGAGCTGCGCGTGCCGGTGGGCCGTCCGGTGACCTTGACGCTGGCGTCGGAGGACGTGATCCACAGCTACTGGGTGCCGGCGCTGGGCGGCAAGGTCGATCTGGTGCCGGGACGGCTCAACCGGCTGACGTTCACCGCGTCGCAGGCTGGCGTGTTCCGCGGGCCGTGCTCGGAGTACTGCGGCACGCAGCACGCGGCGATGGTGCTGCAGGTCGTCGCGATGCCGCCCGAGGAATTCGCGAAGTGGCGGCGCGCGCAGGCCGGCGACGCGCCGGAGCCCGTCTCGCGCGAGGCGCTGCGCGGCGCGGCGCTCTTCCGCGAGAACGGCTGCGTGGCCTGCCACGCGGTCCGGGGCACGAAGGTCGCAGGGGAGGCGGGGCCGGGCGGCGCCGCGAAGCAAGACCTGGCACAGGCGCCGCCGCTCGGTCCGGACCTCACGCATGTCGCGAGCCGCCTGTGGCTGGGTGCCGGCGCGCTGCGCAACCGCGATCCGCTCGGCGACCCGCGCACGGCGCTGCGGCAATGGATCACCGACGTGCAGCAGATCAAGCCGGGCGCGCGCATGCCGTCCTACCGGCAGCTGAAGGCCGACGAGATCGATGCGATGGTCGAGTTCCTCGCCGGGCCGCCCGTGGCGGGCGGCGGCTCCGAGCGGCCCTTGGTCGCGTCCACGCCATGAGCACCGCGAGCGACGTCCCGTCGCCGGGCATGCACCGGCCCGATAACCGCCTGCCGCGACCGGACGGCGAGCTCGATCGTCTGCGCGCGGCGTGGGCCCCGCCGCAGGGTTGGCGCGTGATCGGCAGCGTCAACAACGTCTTCATCGGCAAGCTCTACATCGCGACGGCCTTCGTGTTCCTGCTGCTGGGCGGCGTGCTGGCGCTGCTGATGCGGGCGCAGCTGGCGGCACCGGAGCAGACGCTGTTCAGCGCGCCGGTCTTCCAGCAGCTGTTCACGATGCACGGCACGGTGATGATGTTTCTCTTCGCCGTGCCGATGGTGGAGGCGATCGCCGTCTTCCTGCTGCCCAACATGCTGGGCGCGCGCGACCTGCCCTTCCCGCGCCTGTCGGCCTATTCGTACTGGATGTATGCGATCGGCGGGCTGGCCTTCTACGCCACGCTGTTCTGGCAGCTGGCGCCGGACGCGGGCTGGTTCATGTATCCGCCGCTGAGCAGCGCGAAGTACTCGCCGGGGCTGAACGCGGACTTCTGGCTGCTGGGCATCGGCTTCATCGAGATCTCCGCGATCGCGGGTGCGATCGAGCTGATCACCGGCATCCTGATGACGCGCGCGCCGGGCATGACCCTCGCGCGCATGCCGGTCTACGCGTGGTCCATGCTGGTCGTGGGCCTGATGATCGTGCTGGCCTTCCCGGCGGTGATCGCGGGCACGGCCCTGCTGGAGATCGAGCGCGCCTTCGACTGGCCGATCTTCGACGCCACGCGCGGCGGCGATCCGCTGCTGTGGCAGCACCTGTTCTGGTTCTTCGGCCATCCCGAGGTCTACATCATCTTCCTGCCGGCGGCGGGGCTGGTCTCGACGATGGTGCCGGCGCTGGCGCGGACCACGCTGATCGGCCGTCACGCGGTCAGCGCGGCGCTGGTGGCGATCGGTGCCGCGAGCTTCCTGCTGTGGCTGCATCACATGTTCACGGCGGGACTCGGCGGACTGGGTCTGAGCCTGGTCTCGATCTTCAGCGTCGCGATCGCGATCCCGGGCGCGCTCCAGATCTTCGCGTGGATCGGGACCCTGTGGCGCGGGCGGCTGCAATGGACGACGGCGACGTGGTTCCTGCTCGGCTTCCTCGTGACCTTCGTCGTGGGCGGGCTGACGGGCGTGATGCTGGCCCTGCTGCCGATCGACTGGCAGGTGCACGACACCTACTTCGTCGTCGCGCATTTCCACTACGTGCTGATCGGCGGCATGGTGCTGCCGATGTTCGCGGCGTTGTACCACTGGATCCCGCTGTGGAAGGGGCGCGCGATGTCTGAGCGCGCGGGGCGCTGGGTCTTCGGGCTGATCTTCGGCGGCTTCCACCTGACCTTCTTCCCGATGCACATCGCCGGCATGCTGGGCATGCCGCGCCGCGTGCACACCTACCCGGCGGGACTGGGGCTGGAGTTGCCGAACCTGCTGTCGTCCCTCGGCGCCTTCGTGATCGCGGCGGGCGTGCTGCTCTTCGTCATCGACCTGGTGCGCAGCCAGCGCGGTCCGGAGCAGGATCACGACGATCCGTGGCGCTCCTCGACGCTGGAGTGGTTGCCGAGCGAGGCCTACGGCACGCGCAGCATTCCGCACGTCGAGCACCACGAGCCGCTGTGGCACCGCCCGGCGTTGCACGAGGAGGTCGAGTCGGGTGCGCACTGGCTGCCGGGCACCATCACGGGCGAGCGCGAGACCTTGTTGACGAGTCCCGTGCAGGCGCATGCGCTGCGTGTGGTGACGCTGGCGCGGGACAGCTTGTGGCCGATGCTGGCGGCGATCGGCACGGCGGCCTTCTTCCTGCTCATGACGGTGAAGCACGTGAGCGGCACGGTGGCGGGCGGCGTGCTGGCCATCGTCGCGATCTGGGCGTGGTTGTGGCAGACGGACCGGGCACCGCCGTTCGAGGAAGCGGAGGCGGCGGACGGCGTGATCCTGCCGATGGGGGTGACGGGGCGGCAGGCGCCGTCGTTCTGGGGCGTGGTGATCTTGATCGTGGTGGAGGCGACGATCTTCGCGTCCATGGCTTTCGCGCATCTGCATGCGGCGATGAAGCTGGACGTGTGCCCGCCGCCGGGCGTGGGACTGGCGGGCAATGCGGCCTTGCTGATGCAGACGCTGGGCTACGCGCTGAGTCTGGTCTTCGTCATGTGGGCGGGTTCAGGGGCCCGGCGCGCGCAGGTGTCGAGGTGGCGAGCGGTGTTGCTTGTCCCGGCGTTCGGGCTTGCGGTGCTGGCGTTCTACAGCGGCCTGCAAACGGCGTGGCCCGCGGAGCGGCCGCCGACCTTGGACGCGTGGACGGGCACGCTCGCCGCGCTGCACAGCCTGCAGGGATTGCAGATCGCGGTCGCACTGATGCTGGCGCTGTACTACGGCGCGCGGCTGGCGAGTGGGCTGATCCGGCCCCGACAGCACGCCACGCGCGAGGCGGTGGTGCTGCTGTGGGGATCGCTCTGCGTGCAGGGCGTGATCACCGTGTGGTGGCCACGTCTGGTGGCATGAGGCCAGTCAGACGCCGAGCAGCGAGACTGCCTTGGTGTTGAGGTAGGCCTCCAGCGCTTCCGGCCCGCCTTCGGAGCCGTAGCCGGAGTCCTTCACCCCGCCGAACGGCATTTCCGCGGAGGGGGTGGCGGGCTGGTTGACCCACAGCATGCCGACCTCCATGCGCTGCGCAAGCAGATGGGCGTTCCTGATGGACTTGGTGAAGGCGTAGCCGGCGAGTCCGAACGGGAGCCGGTTGGCTTCCGCGATGGCGTCCTCGAGCGCGTCGAACCCGCGGATCGCGGCGATCGGCCCGAACGGTTCGTCGTTGAAGACGGAGGCGTCCAGCGGCACATCGGCCAGCACGGTGGGCGCGAAGAAGTTGCCGGCGCTGCCGACGCGTTCCCCGCCGGTGGCGATCTTGGCGCCGCGTTCGCGGGCTTGCGCGACGATCTTGGACATGGCGACGACGCGACGCTCGTTGGCGAGCGGCCCGAGGGTGGTGCCTTCGGCGAGGCCGTCGCCGAGCTTGAGCCCTTGGGCGTGCTTGACGAGCGCGGCCGTGAACTCGTCCTTGAGGCTGTTGTGCACCAGGAAGCGTGTCGGCGAGATGCAGACCTGCCCGGCGTTGCGGAACTTCGCGGCGCCGGCGGCCTTGACCGCGAGGGCAACGTCCGCGTCTTCCGCGACGATGACGGGCGCGTGGCCGCCGAGTTCCATGGTGACGCGCTTCATGTGCGCGCCGGCCAGCGACGCGAGCTGCTTGCCGACCGGCGTGGAGCCGGTGAAGGTGACCTTGCGGATGACCGGATGGGGGATCAGGTAACTGGAGATCTCATGCGGGTCGCCGAAGACCAGGCCGACGGCGCCCGGAGGAACGCCGGCATCGACGAAGGTCTGCAGCAGCGCCGCGGGCGAGGCCGGCGTTTCTTCCGGCGCCTTCACGAGGAACGAGCAGCCGGTGGCCAGCGCCGCGCCGAGCTTGCGCACGATCTGGTTGACGGGGAAGTTCCACGGCGTGAACGCGGCGACGGGGCCGACGGGCTCCTTGAGCACGAGCTGCTGCGCGGCGAGGTTGCGGGACGGCACGATGCGGCCGTAGACGCGGCGGCCTTCGTCGGCGAACCACTCGATGATGTCGGCGCCGGCGAGGACCTCGACCTTGGCCTCGCCGACGGGCTTGCCCTGTTCCTGGGTGAGCAGCTTCGCGATCTCGGGCGCGCGCTCGCGCAGCAGCGCGGCGGCGCGGCGCATCGTCGCGGCGCGTTCATGGGCGGACACGCTCCGCCAGGCTTCGAAGCCCTTCTGCGCCGCTTCGAGTGCGCGATCCAGGTCCGCCCTGCTCGCGTGGGCGACCTTGCCGATGACGGCGCCCGTCGCGGGGTTGCGCACATCGATCGTCTTGCCGCCGGCGGCATCGACCCATTCGTTGGCGATCAGCAGTCGGGTGTCGGGATAGGAAGCAGTCGTGGTCATCGTGGGGTCCTCGAAGACGATAGGAGACTTGATCGGCCAACTCTACCCGCTCGTTGGCGGGGGCCGCACGGGTGACGCCCATACCCGACCTGCCGGGGGCACGTTGCCTGCCTGTCCCCCACCGACGAGGATTCGGCACGGCGGTTCAGTCGAAGACGCGGAGCAGCCCTTCGAATGCCTGCAACTCCGGCGCATAGTGCCGCGCCAGCCCCCGGCGACAGCCCGCGTCAAAACGTTGGCGGAGTGTCAGATGCGCGGGATCGCGCCGCGGGTTCTCCCACATCGGGCAGGCGTGCGAACCGCCACCGTGCGTCCCCATCCCGGTGACGTAGCCGGCAAGCACCGTGACGACCACGTTGACGATCGCGCGGTCGGTCTGAGCTCCCTCGGCCAGCAGGTCCTGGAAGCCCGCAAACGACATCAGGGTGACGGGCGGCGTCCGTTCGTCAGGCCACCACCCATAGATGCGCGCGCTGTCGCTGTCGCGCATCCAATGACGGGTGAGGCACAGCAAGGCTTCCACGCCCGCGTCCGCCGGTGCCCTTGCCATGCGGGATGCCAGCCGGTGCGCCAGCAGATACGGTCGACCATCCTCCGCCTTGCGCCTGGCGTCCCAGATGTCCAAGGGCGCGGACAGATCGATCCGCTCGAAGCTGAACAGCTGTTGCGCCTCGTTCATCCGGCTCAATGTGCGATCCAGGCCGGGGAACAGATTGTCCATGTCCCACACCGCAAAATGGACGCGCGCCGTCGCGACCGTGCGGTCGAGGTCCCGCGCCGTGAACGCGGCTGCGGCGGCCGGCGCCGGCGCGATGGCCGATGGCCGCTCGCAAAGCGGCTGCGAAGGGTCGCGCGCGTAGACCACCGGCACGGCCCAGTCGATGCTGTCGCCCTGCAGCGAGCAATTGATCGCGATGCGGGCTTCCCGCGCGGCCTGTCCGACGCTCATGCCCTGCGCCAACGCCCAGTAGAAGTGCTGGGCGAAAGTGGTCGCCGAGGCATCCAGCACGCTGTACTGGTTGGCAACCAACACGGGAATGCCGTGTGAGACCAAGGCCTGCGCCGCGCCCCTGTTGAATTCGCTGGGATTCCCCGCTCCGGTCTTGCACGCGTTGAGAAAGACGAGCCTCACGCCCCGTCCGCAGAAAATCTCGCGCAACGCGCGCTCCTCTATCCGCGCCGGCCTGCCGCTCCCGTCCTCGAACAACAGCGCGCCAATGCCGGTGTCCTCGTCGACGTCGCCGTGACCGATGAAATGCACGACGTCGTAGCGGCGCGTCGCCAGCCGCTCGAGCAGCCGGGTCGCCGTGATCCGGGAGATCGTCTCCACGACAGCGAGCCCGTGCGTCACCAGCGAATCGAAGCCGCGACGAATCACGGCTTCCTCCTGCGCCACCGACAACGTCGCGAGGCTCACCGGCTGCGCGGCGATCACGAGGATCCTGAGCGGTCCGCGCCGCGGCGCGATGCGCTCCGCGGGGATCGCGGCCAGCGCATTGCGGATGAAGTGCACCTCCTCCGTCGCCAGGAAGCTGCGTCGGGATCGGTCGTAGGCGAACTCCCACGGCTTTTCGGCAATCCACGGAATCATCGACGTCAACACGACGTCCAGCTTCCTGCCGTTCTGTCGGGAACGCGCTTCGTCGTACAGACGCCTGACCTGACCGGTGAACAGCGTCTCGAAGAGATCTCCGCCCAGCTCGAGCATCTCCTCGTCCGAAGGCAGGGTACCGATGTCTCGGCCGGTGTACGCCTTGATCCGTTCGTGCACATCGATGATATTTCCGAACCGCGTCGGCGACCTGTCGGTCTTCTTCAACTGCAGCGTCTCCATCACCCGGGCACCGCCGAAGCTGGCGAACACCCGCGCGAAGTTGGCGGTGCCGGATCTTGGGGCGGTCCGGCCCGAGGACGGGTCGAATCCGTCAAGGACAGTGATCTGCATCGCGTCGTCGCGGTCCGCGTCGCGCCAGGACGGCGCTGCGCCTTCCCGTTCGTCGTCGACCAGCACCTCGGTTGAGCCGGACGCCGGCGCAAGCGGGGCCATCGGTTCGATCGTCGGCACAGAAGATCGGTTCTTCGGATAGATGCGCGCGATGAAGGCGTGATCGCGTGCATCGATGTCGACACCGCCGAGAATCGGCTGGCCGTCCCGGGTGATATCCCCCGGAATCTGATAGCACATGATCGACAGCGGATCGCTGGACGGGGTCGCGGTCAGGTCGCCGGCGCCGATCGGCGTCAGCACCTGCGCTCGCGTCTGTGCCGCGGTCCAGTCATCGGAACCGCGGAAGTGCGCGATGGCCTTGCGCGGGTCGATGCGTGCGACCAGATCGGCCCGCAGATGCTCGTGTTCAAAGCCCAGGGTGTGTCCGGCTTCATGGCGCACCACGCGGAGGAACTCCGCCTCCTCGGTCCTCATCGTGAACCCCTGCAGATTCATCGTCGGCTTGTCCGGGGCGATGCCGAGGATCTCGGTGCCGATGTAGGACCAGAAACCCGCATCCTCCTCAGGTGCCTCAATGCGGGCGATCCGCACCATGCCGAGTTCGCGCGTTTCATCGAAACGGACATTTGCGTGCTCGCCCCATGCGTTCATGTGGGACAGCAGCCGCTTGCGCAGGGCTTGCGACGGGTTATCCAGGAACTGGACCGTGAGGTACGCGCCCTGGGCGGGCCAGCGACGCGCGGTCAGCAAGGCCAGTCGTCGGTCTTCACCGCGCCGACCGTGACCCGGCAGATCGCCGACGATGGGCTCAACGATGGGGATCAGGCTGCGAGCGAGGAGCTTCGCCCGCTGTGCTTCTTCCGGCGTGGGCAGACGTGTCCTGCAGACCATGAGTGAGGGCATCGGCGTACTTTCATCGGTGAGTCGCGCAAGATGGCTTTTAGAGCTTCCTGCCCCCGCGCGCATCCTCCTCCTTGACGATCGTCCGCCCTCCCGGGTTTTTCATGCGATGTAGCGAAACGTTCAACCGGGCAGACGGATTGCCCTCCTGGCGCACCTTCACTGACGACTCACGCACGACTCAAGATGCGACGGATCAAGGACCTGACCGTGGGCGTGTCGCGGATCTTCGCGACCTGGCTGCTGTGCGTCGCCGCGGCGGCCATCCCGGCATTCACGGCGTTCGCGGCGCTGCCCGCCCACGCGCAAGACCCGGCGCCGGAGTCGACCGACCCAGCGAAACTGCTCGACGCCGCCCGCACGGAACTCAAGGCGACCCAGCCCAAGCCGGGCAAGGAATTGACGACCGAGGACCTGGGCGGCATCAAGGACAAGGTCGAGCGGGTGCAGTCCCGACTCGACCAGGCGGTCTCCGCCCTGCAGCCGAGGCTGGACGATGCCAAGAACCGGCTGGCGCAGCTCGGCGCGCCGCAGGCCGATGTCAAGGAGACGCCTGAAGTGGCGCAGTTGCGTGCGCAGCTGGGTCGCGAGGTCGCCACGATCGACGGGCAGATCAAGGTGGCGAACGACCTGAAGGGTCAGGCCGAGGGCACGCTGCGCCATGCGACAGCCGCGCAGCGGCTGCAGTTGAGCGCGCGGCTCGGCGAGCGCGTGCCGTCGTTCCTGCAGTCGGGCTTCTGGCGCTCGCTGCGCACCGACGGCGCGGCGGACGTCGAACGCGCCCGCGTATTCGGGGTTGAACTCGGTGCGCTGTGGACCACGGTGCCGACCACCGCCTGGATCACCTTCGTCGCCGCGGTGGCGGCGTGGCTGCTCCTGTGCCTGGGCGCCCGTCGCCTGACCGCACGCCTGTGCGCGACGCGCCTGCCGCCGGGGCGCCTGCGCCGATCGCTGTTCGCGGTCAGCGAGGTGATCCTGCGCACGCTGCGGCCCGGCCTGATCGCGCACGGCCTGGTGCTGACCCTGACGGCCAGCCTGGTCGAGGGCGCGCCGGACGGTCCGGACTCGCTCGCGCAATGGCTGGACACCGCCGAGATGATCGTCTGGTTCGGCGGCTTCATCGCCGGCCTCGGGTCCGCGCTGCTGATGGCGCGCAAGCCCTCGTGGCGTCTGCTGCCGGTGCCCGACGCGGCCGCCCTGCGGCTGGCCTGGCTGCCGCGCACGCTCGCGGCCGCCGTCGTGCTGGGCTGGTTGTCGTCCCGGACCGCGGCGACCCTGGATCTGAGCGTGGCCGCGAGCGGCGCCGTGCAGACGCTGGCGTCGCTGACCTTCGTCGCGGTGCTGGGCCTGGCCATCGCGCAGCTGCGGCGCCACACCGGTGCGCCGGAGGACAAGGCGGACGCCGACGACGCCGGCACGGGCGCGCATCCCGCGCTCACGATCCGCCCGCTGTGGTTGTCGGTGCTGCGCGCCGCCTCGTGGCTGACGCTGGTCGGTGCCTCCCTGGCGCTGCTCACCGGCTTCGTGTCGCTGGCGATGTTCGTGCTGAACCAGGTGGTGTGGGGGTTGATCGTGCTGGGCGGCGCCTACCTGCTGACCGTGCTGGTCGACGACCTCTTCATGACCTTGCTGGCCCCTTCGCCCGTCGCAACCCCGGGGGATGGGAAGAACGACGGCAAGGGCAACGCGGGCGCAAGACCTGGCACCGCCGCCTCCTCCGGCGACGACGGCCCCGCCCCGCCGCGCACGCGCGAGCAGACCGCCCTGCTGCTGTCCGCCGTCTGCCGCGTGTCGATCGCCTTCTTCGCGCTCCTGCTGCTGCTCGCGCCGTACGGCGAAGGACCGATGGATCTGGTGCGCCGCTCCGGCAGCCTGCAGGACGGGCTCACCATCGGCACGCTGGAGCTCAATCCGATCAAGCTGCTGCAGGCCCTGGCCGTCCTCTTCGTCGGGCTGGCCGCCGTGAGACTGCTCAAGGGCTGGCTGTCCGAGCGCTACATGCCGACCACGCGCATGGACGTCGGCATGCGCTCGTCGACCACGACGCTGTTCGGCTACGTCGGCACCGTGGCCGCGATCGCCGCGGCGCTGACCGCCGTCGGCTTCAGCCTGCAGAGCGTGGCCTGGGTCGCCAGCGCGCTGTCGGTGGGCATCGGCTTCGGCTTGCAGTCCATCGTGCAGAACTTCGTCTCCGGCCTGATCCTGCTGGCCGAGCGGCCGGTGAAGGTGGGCGACTGGGTCTCGCTGTCCGGCGTCGAGGGCGACATCCGCCGCATCAGCGTGCGGGCCACGGAGATCCAGATGGGCGACCGCTCGACGGTCATCGTGCCGAACTCCGAGTTCATCACCAAGATCGTGCGCAACGTGACCTACGGCGAGTCGCTCGGCATGGTGCAGTTCAAGCTGCCGATGCCGCTGGCCACCGACACCGACCGCGTGAAGGCGCTGGTGCTCGAAGCCTTCCAGGCGCACGGCGGCGTGCTGGCGACGCCCGCGCCGAACGTGCAGCTCGACGGCGTGGACGGGACCAACCTGGTGCTCAACGCGTCGGGCTTCGTGAACTCGCCGCGCGCGGCCTACGGCATCAAGAGCGAGCTGCTCTTCGCCGTGCTGTCGCGGCTGCGCGCCGAGGGCCTGCTGCCCGGCCAGACCTCGCCGCCGGCGCCGGTCTGAACTCCGCCTTGAAGCACGATCCGGCGACCGCCGTCACAATGGTCGCCGCCATGAACACGCCCCTGAATGAGCGCCTGAACGACCACGTCGCGCCGGTCCCGCTGAACAAGGCCTACCGGCTCCTCAATCACGGACCGACGGTGCTGGTCTCCGCCGCGCACGGCGGCGTACGCAACGCGATGGCCGCGGCCTGGTCCTGCGCGCTGGACTTCCTGCCGCCCAAGGTGACGGTGGTGCTCGACAAGGCCACGCGCACCCGCGAACTGGTCGAAGCCAGCGGCTTCTTCGTGCTGCAGGTGCCGACCGCCGCGCAGGCCGGGCTGACGCACCGGCTCGGCAACCGCAGCCTGCACCAGGACCCGGAGAAGATCGCCCACGCGGGGGCGAGGCTGATCGATGTCGAGCTTCCCGTCGACGCAGGTGGCGCTTCGGGCGCGGGCGACACCGCCGCGGGTCCCGTCCCGCTGGTCAACGGCTGCGCCGCGTGGCTGGTGTGCCGGGTCTTGCCCGAGCCCCGCAACCAGTGGATCTACGACCTGTTCATCGGCGAGGTGGTCGCCGCCTGGGCCGATGCCCGCGTGTTCAGCGACGGGCATTGGCACTTCGAGTCCGCGCCGCCCGAGCTGCGCACGCTGCACTACATCGCGGGCGGCCAGTTCTACGCGATCGGGGAATCCATCGTCGTGCCGGACACGCCCGCGGCGGGCTGACGCCGCGGGGAGCGGACCCGGCCGGTCAGAACCGGTGCTGAATGCCCACGCCGACGCTGGACTGAGAGTCCGCGAAGCCGTTGTCGTCGCGCGAGACGCTGACCAGGCCGCCGCTGCCGGACTTCGCCGTCGAGGTGACCGCGTAGAGGCTGGTGCGCTTGGACAGCTCGTACTTGGCGCGCAAGGCGTAGAGCTTGGGATCGTCGGTACCGCTGGCGCCGCTGGAGATGTTCTGGAAGTACACGGCCGGCGTGATGCTCAGCGCGGGCGTCGCCTGCCAGGTCGCGCCCAGCCAGGTCATCGTGCTCTTCGCGTCCGCGCCGCCGACGGCCAACTCCTTCTTGTAGACGCGCTGCGCCAGGAACAGCTTGACCGGCTTCCAGTCGTAGGAGGCGGCCCAGTGCAGCGCCTTCTCCTTGTCGTAGCGGCCGTTGGCGGCGATGGTCGCGCCGTTGCGCTGGTCCACGACCAGCGTCGCCGAGAACGGTCCCGCCGTGTACGCGCCCGCCAGTGCGAAGAAGCGGCCCGCCGAGTCGGAGCCCGTCACCTCGCCCAGCGCGTAGGTCGCGCCGACCTTCACCGGGCCGAAGGTTCCCTGGTACTTGATCAGGTTGGACATGCCCGTGATCATCCCGTCCTTGCGCGGCAGCGTCGCGATCTGGCCGCCGGAGGTGGCCCACGAATAGAACGGCGCGTAGCCCATCGGGTCGAAGGGCAGCAGGAAGTCGTAGGTGGTCGTGTACGAGCGTCCGGCGACGACGCGGCCGAAGTCGCCCTCCAGCCCGACGTTGGCCTGGCGGCCCCAGTACGACGAGCCGGCCATGCCGGTGTCGAAGGCGACCTCGGCCTCGAGCTGGAACACGGCCTTCAGGCCGCCGCCGAGGTCCTCGGCGCCGCGCAGGCCCCAGCGCGAAGTGTTCATGCCGCCCGAAGTCACGCCGAACCGGTGGTCGCCGGCGGCGTTCATGTGGTCGCGGTATTCCAGCAGGACGTCGGCGATGCCATAGACGGTGACGCTGCTCTGCGCGAAGGCGGACGGCGCGGCGCACAGGGCCAGCAGGCCGGCGGCGCACAGGGTGTTCAGTCGGGTCGTGGTCTGTCGGGTCGTGGTCTGTCGGATCGTGGTCTGTCGGATCGCGGTGTGGCGGGAGGGTGTCAAGGGAGTCTCCTTGTTGTGGTTGAAAAATCCGGGCGCAGGGGCTCCCGCGGTCCTCCTGGTCGAGGACCGCGGTTCGGTGAGTCGGATGAGCGGGAAGCGGGAACGGAAGCGGACGCGGGACCGGTTCGTCGGCGCGCTCAGCGTCTGAGGCCGAAGCGCGTGGCGAGTTCGACGTACTCGCGGTTCTGACGGTCGATGACCGCGCGCAGCGCCGCACCGGTGAGTGCGAGCGGGAACAGGCCGTGTCGCGCGCGGACCTCGCCGAAGGCCGGCGCGGCCATCAGGCGCTCGAAGGTGGCGGTCCACGCGGCGACGTCGCCGTCGGACACCTTCGGTCCGACATAGAAACCGCGGATCGCGGGCCACACGATGTCGACGCCCTGCTCGCGCGCCGTCGGCACGCCGGACAGCGGTCCGGGCAGTCGCTGGTCGGAGAGCACCGCCAGCGCACGGAACGGGCTGTTCGGGCCGAGCTTGTCGAAGACCTCCGAGGCGTCGCCCATGTAGACCTGGACGTGGCCGCCCTTGAGCGCGGCGATGGCCTCGCCGCCGCCTTCGAAGGCGACGAAACGCATCGCCTTGTGGTCCACGCCGCCGGCCCCGGCGACCAGCGCCGACTTGACCCAGTCCTGGCTGCCGATGGTGCCGCCGGCGGCGAAGCTGATCCGGTTGGGATCCGCCTTGAGCGCGACCAGCAGTTCGGGCAGCGTCTTCCACGGCGCCTGCCGGCCGACCAGGACCACGCCGTAGTCGACGCCGACGGCGGCGACCCAGCGCACGTCGTCGACGCTGCGCTTGCCGAAGCGGCCGTGCGAGAGGTTCAGCAGCGAGCCGCTGGAGAAGGCCACCAGCGTGCGCGGCTCGGCGGGGCGGCGCGTGACGATCTGGTCGAAGGCGATCGCGCCGACGCCGCCCGGCATGTAGCTGATGCGCATCGGCGTCGTCGTCAGGCCCGCCTGCTGGAACGCAGCCTGCGCGAGCTTGCAGCTCTGGTCGAAGCCGCCGCCGGGCTTGGCCGGGGCGATGCATTCGGGCGCGGCGTCGCCGCCGGGCAACGAGGCCGTCGCGGGCGCAATCACTGGTGGCATCGCGGGTGTCGAGGCATTGCGGCCCGGCTGCGCCCACGCACCGGGGAGCACGCCCAGCCAGACGGTCGCGATGAGGGCCGCCGCGCAAGGCCGGGTGGCCCGGATCCGCGCCGCCCCTGTCCGGACAGCCGAACGCCAACCCGCCCGAAAGGTCGAGATCGATTCCATGTCTTGTCTCCTCGCGGTGATCTGTGTCGCCGCCGGCCGCCGCCGATCGCGCCCCGTGGCGCTTCGTCGGCAGGCCCGCGCGGTCGCCCGCCACCTGCTTGCCGCGACTCTAGGAAAGCGGCGCTTTCAGCCGGCTTTCAGCGGGGAAGGAATTTCCGTCGGGACCCGCAGCGGCAGCCGCAGCGTGACGGTGGTACCACGCTCCAGCCCGTCGGCGTCGAGGCGCGCCGCGGCGACCTCCATCTCGCCGAAGTGACGGCGGACGATCGCCCGCACGATCGCCAGGCCCAGGCCCGAGCCCGGCAGGTCGACATTGCTGCCGCGGAAGAAGCGCTCGCCCGCGCGGGGCCGCTCATCGGCGGGAATGCCGGGGCCGTCGTCGACGACGCGGATCACGGCGGTGTCGCCGTGGCTGCGATCCACCCCGACCTGCAGCGTCACCACGCCGCCGCGCGGCGTGTAGCGCAGCGCGTTGTGCAGCAGGTTCAGCAGCGCCTCGCGCAACTGGCCTTCGTGGCCCAGCACGATGATGTCGCCGCCCGCGTGATCGAAGCCGAGGTCGATGCCCTGCTCCCGCGCGAGCGGCCAGGACTCCCGCGCGCATCGATCGGCCAGGCGGTCCAGCGCCAGCGGCGTCATCGCCACGGGCGCGGTATCGGCGCGCGCCAGCGCCAGCATCTGGTTGGTGCGCCGCACGGTGTCGTCGATCTGGCCCTTGAGCGCGGTCAGCGCCTCGGTGAGCAGTGCCGGGTCGCGCTCCCGGCGTGCGTAGCCCACCATCGTCGCCAAGGTCGCCAGCGGCGTGCGCAGTTGGTGCGAGGCGTCGTCGACGAAACGCCGGCGGCCGTCGATCAGCTCGCGCTGCCGGGCGAGGTGGTGGTTGATCGCGCGCACCAGCGGCGCGGCGTCGGCGGGCACCTCCGTCTCGTCGACGGGCGACAAGTCGTCGTCGGCGCGCGCCTCGACTTCGCGCCGCAGCCGGTCCAGCGGACGCAGCGCCCAGCCGATCACCAGCGCCAGCGTGCCCGCGACGATGGACACGGTCAGCAGGTCGCGCCACATCGCCTGCATCAGCAGCGCACGCGAGAACGCATTGCGCGAATTGGTGCTCTCGGCCACCTGGATGACCAGACGCCGCCCGGGGCGTTCGGGATCGAGCTCGCGGGCCCAGGCGCCCACGCGGACCGGGGCGCCGAAGTACTCGGCATCGATGAAGCGCGGCACGCCGGTCTTCAGCGGCTGTCCCGGCAGCGGCAGGCCGGCGTTGCCGATCTCGACGAGACCGTCCTCGGTGCTGACGCGGAAGAAGACCTGGCCGCTGGCGGTGAGCTCGAAGAACTCCAGCAGCCGATATGGCATCTCGACGGACAGGCCGCCGGTCTCGGTCGACACGTTGCTGTCGATGGCCTTGATGGCGCCCAGCAGCGAGCGGTCATAGGCGGAATTCGCAGCCTGCAGCGCGGTGCCCCAGGTCAGCGCCAGCTCGATGCCGACGGCGGCCAGCATCACCGGCAACACCAGCGCAAGAAGCGTGCGGCGGACGCTGAAACGATGCCAGCGGGTCGGCAAGGAGGGCCAGCGAAGGCCGAGGCCATGCATGGCGGGAGTTCGCGAGGCCCCCGGGGCACCCGACGCGTCGGTCGCCGCGGACGCCCCTGGGGCCGCGATGCTCATGCCGCTTCCAGCACGTAGCCCAGGCCGCGCAGCGTGGTGATGCGGACCTTGCCGGACTCGATGCGGCGGCGCAGCCGGTGGACGAGGACCTCGACGGCTTCGGGCCGGACGTCCTGCTCGTCGGAGAACAGACGCTCGAGGATCTCCTGCTTGGACAGGGGCTCGCCGCTGTGCTGGATCAGCGTGCGCAGGACCGCGTGCTCGCGCGGCGAGAGCGCCAGCGGTTCGCGGTCCAGCGTGAAGAGCTTGGACGCCGCGTCGTAGACCAGCGGGCCGCAGGCGAAGCGGGGCTGGTCGCGGCCGCGGGAGCGGCGGATGAGCGCGACCAGCCGGGCTTCGAGTTCCTGCAGCTCGAAGGGTTTGGCGAGGAAGTCGTCGGCGCCCTCGTGCAGCGTGCTGACGCGTTCCATCAGCGAGTCGCGTGCGGTGAGCACCAGCACGGGCACCCGCGAATCGGCATCGCGCAGCCGGGCCAGCACCTCGTGGCCGCCCAGGCCGGGCAGCCCGAGGTCCAGGATCATCGCGTCGTAGCGGGTGGCGGCGAGCTGGTTCATCACCAGCCGGCCATCGTCGATCCAGTCGACCACGAAGTCGTTCTGGCCAAGCGCCTTCACCAGCCAGTCGGCCAGGGGCTTTTCGTCTTCGACGAGGAGGATCCGCATGGCGCGCGATGCTAGCGCGACGGTTTGCGGTGTCGGCTAGTGTCTTTCCACATGGATCCTCTGCGGAACTCACACTTCAGTTGCCGTCGAAGTGGCCCTCGTCTTGTTACGACGCCGGATGGCTTTTTCCTCCTCGGTATCTAGGTATCCCAGTCGACCGGCGATATAGAAGATCGTGCCAAAGAAAATCAAGTAGAAAACAAAAGCCGCAAAGACACCGATCAGGAGCTCAGACAACATTGAATCCCCTTCCAAGAAGGTAGTAATGAAAATATATATTGGAGCCAACAAATGCCCACATACTCATCGCTATTGCCACCCTGACGCCGAGTGATGGGCGGTGCTCCGGCGGCACCAGGAAGGTCGGCTCAATCCAGCGGACGATGAGCAGCCAATTCAGGAAGGAGAGGAAAATCAGCGCCGGCGTGATGGCTGGGAGAAGCTGCCGGATGGCCGCGTTCGGCACGTAGCAAGCCAGATCCTGGATGCCGATGGCGATCGCTCCGTCGAATGCGAGAAGCATCAAGGCCCAGTCCGCTGGAGAACTATTCAGGGCCGGCTGACCTCGCAGCGTCACATTCAATGCCCACGTCGCTGCGGCGGGAATGGTGCCCGCCAGCCAATATGTCAATGCCTCCGACGTCATTTCATCTCCAAGTACTGCAGATGAAGACGATCCTAGAACTGCCCGGAGGACTCACAAATGAGCCCACCCCGCGTTTTGCGAGGTTCTTGCCATCAAAATGATGCAAACAAGTAGTCCGGCGGCGCCGCAGGACAGATTGGGGCTAGCGAACCGCGCCGAACGAGCCGCGGATCGATGGGTAAATACCCCTGTTCAGCCGTGGCGCAGACAGAAGCGCGGGGCGCCCTGCCCTGGCGCCGCGCCGTCTCCCGACGGCACGAGTTCCCGCCGCACCGCGGCGGCGAAACTCGCCAGGCTGGCGCTGCGCAGCGCCAGGAACGGCACCCGATGGCGCTCGCTGAGGCGCTTGAGGTTGAGCGCCGAGTCGTGATCGATGCAGTCGACCGGGAACACCACCAGGTCCGCCCGCGGCAGCAGCGCCGCCAGCAGGCCCTTGCGGGTTTCGAGGCCGCCGTCGTGGTGCAGGAACTCACCGTCCCGACCTTCGACGAAATCGCGGATCGCTGGCGTGGAGCTCGGCCGTCCGCCGACATAGAGGATGCGTCGCCCCGTCAGCAGGGCCGATCCGTCACTGCCCGCGTCAGGCGTTCCGGCGCTGAGGCGCTGAAGCTCGGCTTCGGCAGCGGTCAACTCCTCGGCCTGCGCACGGGCATGCGCCTGGGTGCGCTCCAGTTGTTCCCTCAAACTTTCCAGCTGTCGCGCGGCGTCCTCGGCCACGCGTTCCGCGCGCTCGCGACGTTCCGTCTGCAAGGCGACCTGCGCAGGAAGGTCCCCCGCTGACGCCGTCGAGTCCGGGACCGTCGCTCGAACTTCCGCCAACTGGCGTTCGAAGTCGATCGCCTGCTGGCGCAACTGTTCGGCCATGCGGTCGCGTTCCTGCAGCGCGTCGTGCCGACGCGCCTGCTCGCGCTCCAGTCTGTCTTCCAGCTCCGCGTGCCCCTTCTCGAGCGTGACGAAGCGCTGCAGATCATGCCGGTTCGCCGACGCCATCAGGTGCGAGAGCATGTGCACCTCGCCGAACACGGCCTGTCTCAAGGCCACCGTCACCGCCTTGTGCGTCAACACCGCCCAGTAGGCGCCTTGGATGTCGCCGCGCCGCCAGGCCTCGCGCCAGGCCGCGTCGAGCGCAGCCTCATCCGCTGCTGCAGCCAGGGTCCGGACAGCGCCGGCATGGCGCTGGTCAAGGGCCTTGTGCAGTGCCTTCGACACCTCGCCGCCCTGCGGCGCCAGGGACACCGCCGCGTGGTGGATGTCCAGGTCGCTCATCCCCGTCACGTCGACGTGGCGGCTCATCAGGCGGCGCAGCTCGGCCGTGCCCAGGCAATTCCCGATCACCGAGCAATGCAGGTGCGGATCGAGCTGATGCAGTCGCGCCCGGTTCGAGGCATCCGCCGGTGGCTGATCCTCGACGACGGGCGCGCTCCATCCACCGGGATTGAGCTTGAACGGGGGTTTGTGCATGGCGGGCCGGGGCTGACAACGCTTCGCAATATACCGTCGAATACGACGAAGCGCGTTCCGGCGACCGCCACCGCCGCCCCCGGGGGCGGGTCTTGCCTGCTCAGGCCTGCAGGCTGCGGGCTGCGTCGATCGTCGCGATCGCCTCCACCGTGTCGCCGTGGCGGACCAGCCAGCTGACCTTCTCGAGCTGACGCAGATCGCGCGTGTTGTCCGGATCCCGCTGCGCCATCAGCTGGCGACGGGCATCGCGCAACAAGTGCATCGCGTTGTCCTGGTGATCGCAGTAGAGCTCGACCTGCACGGCGCGCAGCTGCTGCTGCACCATCGCGCGGCGCTCCGACCGGCGCGTCAGGTCGTCGGGGTTCGTCGAGGCCTGGGCCGACGCCGCGGCGAACGCGGCGACCATGGCGAGGATCGGGGTGGACTTGCTCATGTGCATCTCCTGAAGCTCGGCAACATCGTGTTGCCTTGGACGTAAGGTGCGCCCATCGAATTAGGGTGTGCTTAAGAATTCCTTCGATCGGGCGCTCCGGGCGCCGTCGCGGCGCTCGGCGCCCAAGGTTTTACGCGGCGGCAACGTCGTCGTCACGGACCGTCACACGCCGCGCCTGGATCGTCACGACGACGCCGCTTTGTATGCCAGTGTGTCCACGGCTCGCCGCGACACGCGCCGCGCCAATTCACCGGCGACCTCACACACCGTCGATACATCGGACCGATGCAATGCGGGTCATGCAGCAGACGATGCTGCGCCACTGGAGTCCCACATGCCCTCGACCACAGATCACGTTCAAGTCCTCTACACCGCCAACACGCACACGACCGGTGGCCGCGACGGCCGCGGCCAGTCCGACGACAGCCGCCTCGACGTCCAGCTGGGCTCACCCGGCACGTCGCGTCCCGGCACGAATCCGGAACAGCTGTTCGCCGTCGGCTGGTCGGCCTGCTTCATCGGCGCCATGGGTCTGGCCGCCCACGCGATCGGCGTCAGGCTGCCCGCCGAGGCCGCCGTCGACGCATCGGTCGACCTCAACAAGGGCGCCGACGGCTATTTCCTGAGCGCCAAGCTCCGCGTCAGCCTGCCAGGACTGCCGCGCGACACCGCCTACGAGCTGATCAAGCGCGCGCACGACACCTGCCCGTATTCGAAGATGACCCGCGGCAACATCAACGTCGGCCTCGAACTGGTCTGAGGCCGGCCGCTCCCTGGGGTTGAGCGCGGCGCTCGGTATAGTGACTTTTACCGTCACCCCGCCGCGCGCGCCCCAGGCCATGAGCCCCGTTCCTTCCGCCTTCACGATCCACGCCTTCCACGACGACCGGACCGGCACCGTCAGCTACGTGCTGGCGGACCCCGCGACCCGCCAGGCCGCGGTCGTCGATCCGGTGCTCGACTTCGACCTGAAGTCCGGCCGCACGTCCACGATCCAGGCCGCCCGCGTGCTGGCGCACCTGGCGCAGGCCGGACTCACGGTGCAATGGATCCTCGAGACCCACGCCCATGCGGACCACCTGTCGGCGGCGCGCTATCTGCAGGCGCATGTCGGCGGTCGCATCGCCATCGGCGAGCACATCCGCGAGGTGCAGGCGGTGTTCCGCAAGCTCTACAACCTGGAGCGTGATTTCCTGCCCGACGGCCGCCAGTTCGATCACCTGTTCCGTGACGGCGAGACCTTCATGATCGGCGGCGTCGAGGCGCAGGCGCTGCTCGTGCCGGGACATACGCCGGCTTGCATGGCCTACCGGATCGAGGGCCACGCCGAGGACGGACGCGAGGACGGAAGCGGCGATGCGGTCTTCGTCGGCGACACCATGTTCATGCCCGACGTCGGCACTGCGCGCGCCGACTTCCCCGGCGGCGACGCGGCGACGCTCTACCGCTCGATCCGCCGCCTGCTGGCGCTGCCGGCGGCAACGCGTCTCTTCGTCTGCCACGACTATCCGCCCGGAGGCCGCGCCCCCGCCTGGGAGACAACGGTCGCCGAGCAGCGCGCCGGCAACATCCACGTCCACGACGGTGTGAGCGAAGCCGAATTCGTTGCGCTGCGCAACGGTCGCGATGCGCAGCTAGAAGTGCCGGCGCTGATCCTGCCCTCGATCCAGATCAACATCCGCGCCGGCCAGTTGCCGCCCGCGGAGGACAACGGGGTCAGCTATTTGAAGATTCCACTGAACACGCTGAGCAGGCAATGAGCGCCGTGGCGAAGGAATATTGATGCAGGGGTACCAACGGCGACGTCTTACCGCCTCAGTCCTTCAATTCCACTGACGGCAGCGCCTTGAGGATCTTGAAGACCTGGACCGATGCTTCGACATCGGTATCAGGCTTGAGTCTGAGCTCCAATCCCGCCCACCAATCGTTCAATTTCATTTCACGTTTGGTCGCCACATTGTTTGCCCATACGATCACGTCGTTATTCTTAGAGATCAATTCTTCATTCACCGCTTTCGGATCTATTTCATTCACCGCCCTCGGATCTACCTTCTTTCGCTCGAGGGAAATCAGACTTAAATGCTTCAACAGATCCGACTTGATGGAAGAGAATTGTGCCGGTCCGGCAAAGGACGTTTCTAACGTCGAAAGTATCGTTTCAATTCCGTCCGGGACTTCTTTGCTACTGTCAATCACGATGACCGCATGCTCATGACCAAGCATATAGAAATATGGCATCGTGAAATTTGGACTATCGGTCGACAAATACCCCGAAACTTCTTCGCCGATCTCGTCCGAATTGCACCATTGACGGCTTCTTGGCCACGCGCCAGAGTTTTTTCGCTCGCTGCAGACAATGATTTTTTGCGCCACATCCGCTAGTTTTTGGTCGTTTTTAAGTGCGCGAATATCGAAACATTCCTCCCCGTCGGCACTCCTACACATCATGCGGCCATCAAGATTCTTCGCCATATTAAACGGCAAGCCGAGCAACGCGTAGTCTTTCCAGTCGGCAAAGGTCTGGGCGAAGGCCATGGTGCACCAGTGTTTCGGGTCGGCGTAGTCGGACTTCCTGTTGCAGACTCTCGGCTTAACGTCGGTCGCTCCTTTCGTCCGCTCCCCAGGTTTACAAGTCTCGCCGTCCTCGCTATAGCAGCTGAAATATCCTAGCCAATCGAGACGATAGTACTGATCACGGACCTTCATCCAGCGAGTTTTAGGAACCCGCGGGTACCCGCTGTAATTTCCTGGCCTGTGCCACAATACGTGTGAATCAGCGATTTTCACCCAAGTGCCACTGGCGGCGGTCATCCTGTCAATCTTGCTGGCCACCGGGTGCATCTTTTTATTGCACCAGTGGTCGAGAGTGTCATATCCGTTAAAGCCAAGATGTTCATCGACGATCGTCCTGCAATTCACCGGCTGCCACGTTGCCACATTGCCATCAGGCAGCCCGGGTTGGCAGTTTTTCCCATCCGTGCTGTAACACTCGAAGTCGCCATTTTGATCAAAACGATAATGTTGGAGCGCTTCAATACCTTTGCCCCAATTCCCACTCAGAATCTGAGGTTCCGGCACCCATTCCGTGACGACGTTGACACTGGGAGTTGCCGCCTGCGCGACACCCAGCCCAGCGGTGCAAGCGAAAACGAGTTGAAAAATTCTGGCACGCAGATTTGAAAGAGATTCTGGCTTCATCGAAAGCTCAAGAGTTCACAAGGAAACCTCTCAGTGTTGTCATTTGATTGAGCATCCGACAACCCAAGGCTTGAAATTTCACTTGACTCCTCAGGAAAACCCATCTGCCGCCCTGTGTCCCGCCGCGAAGATTCAATAATTTGCATCCAGCATCGCTGGCCTCCAACCGAAGCGTCGCTCGCCGCCTCGGCGCCGGGCGGCGCCGAGGCCCATCGGGGATTGAAGTGCCGGACTAACACCCATCACCGATGACGCAACTCCGGTATGCGGCGCAAGCTGTCACCGCGTCGCAGGTCTTCAGGTCGCCGGCTTGTTCATCACGTTTCGCAATTGCTCGGCCAGCACCAGCATCCGGTCAATGTCGGCTGGGCTGGAAAACGACCGGACACGGCGCTGGGACGGCTGCTGCCTGCCACCAGCGACAACGAGCGTTTCCTTGCTGTTCAGAACTCGCATACAAAACTCCTTAGATCAAGATGAACACGACCTCCGCCGGGATGGCGAAAGAGAGGCCGGGTCGGCATCAGCCAACCCGTCACCTGAGTGAATGCCCCTTGTCGCGCGCGTCTTCGACAACTTCGAAGTCCTTTCTCCGCCCGAGCGAAGCGGCGTCGCGGATCGATCTGCCGTTCGAGAATTATTGGGGGGGCACTCAAGACTCGTGCACCGCAGCCGCCGAGTTCAGCGTCGCTCGTCAGACGCAACGCGCCCCCGGTCGATCACGATCACCCGGTCCGCCATGGCGATCGTCTCCGGCCGGTGCGCCACGACGACGCGCGTCGCGCCCAGCGCCTCGACGGCCGCGTTGACGCGGCGCTCCGCGTTCACGTCGAGGTGGCTGGTGGCCTCGTCGAGCACCAGGAGGCGCGGCTGCTTGTAGAGCGCGCGCGCCAGCAGCAGCCGCTGGCGTTGGCCGCCTGAGAGCCCCGTGCCGATGTCGCCGACCCGCGTCCGGTAACCCATCGGCAGCGCCACGATCTCGTCGTGCAGCGCGGCCCGGCCGGCGCAGTCGATCACGCGCGCAGGATCGTGCACGGGATCGAAGAAACTGATGTTCTCCTCGATGCTGCCGGCGAAGAGCAGGTCATCCTGCATCACGGTGCCGACGATGCGGCGGTAGGCGCCCAGTCCCAGTCGTCGCACCGGACGGCCGCCGACCAGGATCTCTCCCCGCGTGGGCGTCAACAGACCGAGCAGCAGCTTCACCAGCGTCGTCTTCCCGCTGCCGGAGGCGCCGGTCACCGCGACGCACTCGCCGGCCTCGATGCGAAGGTCGATGCCGGACAGCACTTCCTCCTCGCCATCGCCGTAACGGAAGGCGACGTCGCGGAGTTCGATCGAGGCAGGCAGGACGCCCAGGTCCACCGCGTCCTGCGTCCCCGTCTCCTCGACGGGCGTCGTCAGGATGTCCGCCAGCCGCTCGCCGTGCAGGCGCAACATCCTGAATTCGAAGAGCCGGTCGACCAGCGCCGCCACGCGGTCGCTGAACTGGTCCTGATAGGCGAGGAAAGCCAGCAGCATGCCCACGGTCATCCGCATGTCCAGCACGGCCAGCGCGGCCAGCCAGACCACCGCGACGCGTTCGAGACCGAAGATCAGGCCGCGGGCCGTCTCGTAGCCCACCGACCAGCGGGCCAGGCGCAGCCGGCCGTTGAATTCGTCGGCGAGCAGTCCGAGCCAGCCGGCCCGGCGCTGCTCGCCGCGGTCGAACAGCCGCACGGCCTGGACACCGCGCACCGATTCGATGAAATGCGTCTGCTGGAGGGCGGCGCGGCGTATCGTCTCGGCCGTCGCACCGCGCAGGCCGTGGAACACAGCCCAGCGCAGCAGCGCATACAGCAACACGGCCCCCACGGCCACGGCCGTCAGCGCCGTGCTGTACAGGACCATCACGACCAGGGTCACCGCCACCAGGAGACCGTCGATCACGCTGCCGACGAACTGCGTCGTGACCGTGTTCTGGATCGTCTCGATCGATCCGAAGCGCGAGACGATATCGCCCAGATGGCGCTTCTCGAACCAGTCCAGCGGCAGTCGCATCAGGTGGCCGAACGCGCGGCCCTGCCATTGGAACGCGAGGCTGGTGGACAGCACCGTCGTCATCCAGGAGCGGACGGCCCCCAGCGCGACACGCATCGCCGCGAGCGACAGGAAGCCGATGCCCAGCACGAGGATGAGATCGCGGTCGCCGGTCGCGAGCGCATGGTCGGTCAGCCATTGGAGGTGGAACGGCGCGATCAGTCCCAGCGTCTGCATCGCGACGCCGAGCACCAGGACCTGCGCGAGCGAGCGCTTGAGGCCGGTGACGCGACCGAGCAAGGCGCGCCATCGCCACGCCCGCACGTCGCCGCCGGGGGCCACGGCCTCGTCATCGAAGCCCTCGTCCGGCGTGAGTTCGAGCGCGATGCCGGTGAAGCCGCGCGACACCTCCGCCATCGGCAGGCGCCGACGCCCGACGGCAGGATCGAGCAGCGTCACGCCGCCGCGATCGACGCGTTCCAGCACCACGAAGTGGTCAATGCCCCAGTGCAGGATGCAGGGCAGACTCAAGCCGGGGAGTTCCTCGAGCGAGAGCTGCAGCGGCCTGCCGCTCAGCCGCAACGCGCCCGCCATGTCGATCAGGCCCGCCAGCGTGGCGCCATGCACGGACAGGGAGAAACGCCGCCGCATCGCCGGCATGTCGAGCGGCCGCCCCCAGTAGCCGGCGATCATCGCCAC
The DNA here is from genome assembly GCF_001653795.1 of Mitsuaria sp. 7. Lineage (NCBI taxonomy): Bacteria > Pseudomonadati > Pseudomonadota > Betaproteobacteria > Burkholderiales > Sphaerotilaceae > Roseateles > Mitsuaria sp. 7. Next base: position 1,524,398 of record NZ_CP011514.1, on the reverse strand, counting down.
GCACGCCGCGCCGCACTCGGCGGCCTCGTCCTGCAGCAGTTCGGGCGTTCGTCGTCGAGGCCGGAACGCGAGCGTCGGCGTTCGCACAGGGGGACAGTGCTTCATCGCTCCAGCGGGGACTGCGCGGGAGAGAGCCGCTTGATCGGGTCGAGGATCCATTCGTACAGCCGGCGGCGCTCCAACGGCACGATCGCCTCCAGCCTCATGCCGGGGCGCAGGGGATGCTCGATGCCGCGCGCCAACAGCGAGGGTCGGCTCAAGCGCACGCGGACGCGGTAGGTGGACTCCGGTCCGGAAGTCACCAGGTCCACCGAGCGCACCTGCCCCGTGAGCGCACCGAACGTCTGATGAGGGAATGCCTCCAGCTGGAGCCTGACGGCCATGCCTTCGGCCATGAAGGCCGCGGCGCGAGACGGGGCCTGCAATTCGGCCTCGAGCGCGCTGCCCTCGGGCCACAGCTGGGCGAGCGTCTCCCTGGCGGCGACGGGCTGACCGGGCCCGACCTGCAAGGCCGACACGCGCCCTTGGGCCGGCGCGCGGACCAGCGTCTCGCGGCGGGTTTGATGCTCGACAACTTCCTGGTCGAGCACGGCCAGCGCGCGGGCATGGCCTTCCTCGTCGCGGTCCCTCTGAAGCCTGGCCGCGCTCAGTTCGCGCGTCGCCGCTTCCTCGTCACGATGGGACGATGCCAACGCGCCTTCCAGCTGGGACTGGCGCTGACGCGCATCGATCGCCGCGATCTCACGGTCTTGCGTGGCGGCCACCGTGCCCATGCCGGCGCGCTGCAGCTGCTGTTGTCGCGCCAATGCCGCGTCGCAGAGCGCCACGCGACGGGCTTGCAACGCCAATTCGCTTTCCAGGCGGCGCTGCTCGTCCCCCAAGGCGTCGACCCGGCGACTGGCGGCGGCCAGGCGCTGTTCGTCCTGCATGCGGCGATGGCGCGCGTCCGCAAGGACGCTGTGGCGACGCTGCGCCATGAGGCGCGCGACCGTGGCGTCCACGTTCTCCCGCTGCGGATCGTCGCGGCCGGCGCGCAGGAGGAAGAGCACCTCGCCGGCCTTGACGGCCTGCCCCTCTGACACGTGGCGCTCCGCCACGAACGCGTCGCGGTCGGCCACGACGCGGAGCACGCCCGACTCCGGCGTGAGGACGCCGGGCAGACGCGCCGTCGCGTTCGTCGAAAAGCACATGAAAAACGCCAGCGAGCCGACCACGATGAGCGCGGCCATGGCCGTCAACATCTTGAAGCTCACCGGCCGCGCCAGCAGGATGGCACCTGCCGACGCGGCGCCGCGCGTCAAGGCCTCTTCACGGAACAGCGGGAGGCCTGGATCAGTGACCGTCACCGGGCCTGCTCGGTCGACACGCGCGACACATTCCCCGGCTCATCCAGAGGGTTCAAACGCCGACGGAGAGCAGGCGCGTCGTGCTGGCCGCCCGACGAGCGACGTTCGTGTCCGTCGTAGCGGACGCCTCTTCGGCCACGTTGTACACCATGACCGGCGGGCAGAACACGCCGAGCGCCCACTGCCACCACGGCACGCTGCCACCGCTGACCTGGACCACTTCCGTCTCGTTCAAGACTCTCATTGCCAACTCCTTTGGAAAAGAGAAGGAGCGCCGATGGCCTTGGCTATCCGGCGGCCCCGGGTGCCAACAACAGCACCCGCGACGTCAGTGCGGAGCGCATGTGACGCGAATTGCAGGAAAACTCGAAGGAGGGATCCCGTTCGCCGGGTCCAGGCTGTCAGCGTCCGCCGCGACGCACGCACGCGATGCGGCACCTCCTTGACGTCGAGGTGGCGGCCAGGTGGTGGTGAGGTGACCGTCAATGTCCGGCAGGGCCGGACGCATCCTGATTCCGCGAGCTGTCGACCGGGAACGGCGCCAGCCACGCCAGCACGATAGGCGGAATCGAGAACACCAGCACCCAGCCGAAGAAGCTCGCGTAGTGCTGCCCCAGGCCCGCGTAGAGCCAGCCGCTGACGCTGCCCGTGGCCCACTTGGTCAGTGCCATCACGCCGGTGGCCATCGCGTAATGCGTCATCTTGAAGGGCCCCGGCGCGATCTGCTGCATCATGTACAGCATGTGGCCGACGGAGCCCATGCCGAAGCCGAACTTCTCGATCGCGACCACGGCGCCTATCCACCACAGGTCCGTCGGCAGCGCGTGGCTGAGGTAGTAGTAGGTCAGGTGCGGCAGGTTGAGCGCGATCGCCAGCAGCAGGAACGAGCGCCGCAGCGTCATCTTCGCGGCGATGAAGCCGCCGAGGAACGCCCCCGCGATGAACGCGATCGTGCCGGCGCTGCCGTAGATGTGGCCCAGCGCCGCGTTGTCCAGCCCCAGCCCGCCCGCCGAGCGCGGATCGAGCAGGAACAGCGGCCCGAACTTCTCGATGAAGCCCTCGCCGAAACGGTAGAAGAAGACCACCGCCAGCATCATCCAGATCGACGGCTTCTGGAACAGCGTGACCCACGATTCCCGCAGCGACACCATCGCGCTGGACAGGTCCCGCCCCTGCACGGCCGAGGGCGCGCCCGGCGGCAGCACGCGCAGGTGCCACAGTCCGAAGCCGCCCATCATCGCCGCCGCGCCCAGCATCACCGCCATCCAGCACTGCACCCAGCTCCAGCCCAGCGACCCGTGCAGCCAGCCGGTCAGCGACACCAGCAGCCCGGACGCCACCACCGCGCCGAGGTTCCAGCACATCCCCTGCACCCCGGCGTAGCGGGCCTGCTCGCGCGGGCTCATCGTCGTCATGAACACGCCGTCGGCCACGATGTCCTGCGTCGCCGACGCGAAGCCCGTGACCCAGAAGAAGGCCAGCGACGCGCGGAAGAAGCCTTCCAGCGGCAGGCAGAACGCGACGGCGCCGATCGACGCCATCATCAGGAACTGCATCGTGATCACCCACCAGCGCTTGGTCCGGTAGGGTTCCAGCAGCGGCGACCACAGGGGCTTGAGCACCCAGGGCAGGTACATCTGCGAGGTATAGAGCGCGATGTCCTCGTTGGACACGCCCAGGTTCTTGTACAGGATGGCCGCGACCAGGCCGACCAGCACATTCGGCAGGCCCATCGCCAGGTACACGGAGGGCACCCAGGTCAGCGGATGACGGGCATGCGTCGTCGCCGTCCCGCCACCCGGCGCCTCTCCCGCCGGGGCGTCTCCAGGACGCGGATGCGCACCGCCAGCGGCGACCTGGGAAAGATCTGCACTCATCGACTTGTCTCCTCTTATGGACCGAAGCATAGAGCACGCTGACAACGTTGTCATACCCGGGCAAGTGCGGAGACGATCGCCTGCGACGAGATGCGCTGCCGCGAAGCGGTCCCGCCCTCGGGTTCAGGTCGTGCGCCGTACGGCTTTCTCCGGCGGTGTGAACGACTGCGCGGCAAGTCGCCGGACGTTGGGACGAGGGCTTCACCCCACGTTCAGGGGTCCTTCACAGCAAGGTTTCTGAAGGGTGTCTGGCGCAACCTGGGGACACCTCTCGTAACACCCGGCCTCCCCCGGTCAAGACCATGTCCATCCTCCGCAACTTCCGCATCGGCAAGCGCCTGGCGCTGGCCTTCGCCGCCGTGCTGGTGCTGCTGTGTTTCATCGCGGCATTCGGCGTCCAGCAGATGGCGCGCATCAACGACAACGTGCAGGACCTGAACACCAACTGGCTGCCCAGCGTCGCCAAGCTGGCCGACATGCAGGCCGCCGCCAACGAGACGCGCCGCCTGTCGCTGCGCGGTGCGCTGGAGAACGACGACGGCGCCCGCGCCAAGCTGATCCAGCAGCATGACGCGTCGGTGCTGGCCTTCGACAAGGCCGCGGGCGCGTACGAGCCCTCCATCTCCGGCGACAAGGAGCGACAGCTCTACGACCAGATCCGGGACGCATGGAAGGCCTACCTCGGCGCCGATGCCGAACTGCAGCGTGCCGTCGCCGGCGGAGAGTCGCAACATGAAGCGGCCCGCAAGCTGGCCGGCGGCAGTTCCTCGTCGCTCTTCAGCGCCCTCTCCAAGGCCGTCGACGCCGACGTGAGCTACAACCGGGAAGGCGGCGACCAGGCCGCCAAGGACGCCGCCGCCTCCTACGCCAATGGCCTGCGCGTGACCCTGGCCGTGGTCGCCGTGGCGCTGGCCATCGGCATCGCCCTGGCGCTGCAGGTGACGCGATCCATCACCACGCCGATTGCCCAGGCCGTTCGCGCGACCGAAGACGTCGCCAGCGGCGACCTCACCGTCCGCATCCACGCGGAAGGCCGCGACGAACCCGCCGACCTGCTGCGCGCGATGGGCCGCATGGTGGAACAGCTGGGGACCCTGGTCGGCCAGGTGCGCGACAGCAGCGAGAGCATCGCCAACGGCTCCAAGGAGATCGCCCAAGGGAACGCGGACCTGAGTTCGCGCACCGAGACCCAGGCCAGCAGCCTGCAGCAGACCGCCGCGTCGATGGAAGAGCTGACCAGCTCGGTCGCGCAGAACGCCCAGTCCGCGGGCCAGGCCAGCCGCATGGCGGCCGACGCGTCCGGTGCCGCCGGCGAAGGCGGTCACGCCGTGAGCGCCCTGGTCGAGACCATGCAGGGCATCAGCGACGCCTCGCGCCGCATCGGCGACATCATCGGCACGATCGACGGCATCGCCTTCCAGACCAACATCCTGGCGCTGAACGCCGCCGTCGAGGCGGCCCGGGCCGGCGAGCAGGGTCGCGGCTTCGCGGTCGTCGCTTCCGAGGTGCGGGCGCTGGCGCAGCGCTCGGCCGGCGCGGCCAAGGAGATCAAGGACCTGATCCAGGCCAGCACCCAGCGCGTGGACACGGGCGCCCGTCAGGCGCAGAGCGCCGGCGAGGTGATGCAGCGGGTGGTGGCGCAGGTCGGCCAGGTCGACACCCTGATCCGCGAGATCTCCGCCGCCACGCAGGAGCAGAACGGCGGCATCCAGCAGGTCGGCGACGCTGTCACCCACCTGGACCAGGTCACGCAGCAGAACGCCGCGCTGGTGGAGGAAAGCGCCGCCGCCGCCGAAAGCCTCAACAGCCAGGCCCAGCAACTGGCGAAGCTGGTGAGCCAGTTCAGAGTCGGCGCCACCGCCTGACGGCGGCTTGTGGGGGACGATTACCTAAGTCACCACCCCGAGCGCCCCCCGCTGGCTATCCTTTCTTCCGGTAAAGAAGGACAGCCAAGATGCTCACGCCGCGTTCGGGACACCCAAGAACCCTTTCCCTCACTCGCAGGGCTGCTGTCGCGGCCCCGCTGGCCTTGGGGGCGTTGCTTGCCCTGGGCGCCCTGGGGGGCTGCTCGTCCCTCGACAAGATCAACCCGTTCTCCAGTTCGGACAAGCCCACCGAGGTGACCAAGGGCAGCATCCAGGCCTCGGCCCAGGTGAATCCGAGCGTCACCAAGCGGCCTTCCCCGCTGCTGGTGCGGGTGTATGAGCTGAAATCGGACGTCGGCTTCAATTCCGCCGACTTCGTCAGCCTGTACCAGAAGGACCAGACCGAGCTGGGCACCGAGCTCGTTTCCCGCGAGGAGATGACGCTGCAGCCCGGCGAAGCACGTCCGTGGACGAAGAAGACGCTGTCGCCCGAGACGCGCTTCGTCGCGGTCTTCGCCGCCTACCGCGACCTGGAGCGTGCGCGCTGGCGCGCGATCGTGCCGGTGGTGGTCGGCCGCAAGCAGGAGATCCTCATCCAGGCTGACGAGCTGTCCGTCAGCGCCACGGTCAGGCTGCCGTGAGCTGGCACAGCAAGGTCATCTGGTCGCAGGGCATGTTCCTGCTGCCTCACCATTTTCAGCAGGAAACCCGTTACCTCGAGCATCTGGTGGACAGCCGCGCCCGCGCGCTGGCGCCGCATGGCTGGGGCTTCACCGAACTCGTGCTGGACGAGGCGCTGCTGAGCGTCGGCCGGCTGGGCATCGTGCGCGCCAGCGGCGTGCTGCCCGACGGCACGCCCTTCCAGATCCCGCAGGCGGACGCCGCGATGGCGCCGCTGGAAGTGCCGGCGGACCTGAAGGGCGACATGGTCGTCCTCGCGGCGCCGATCGCGCGTCCGGGCACGGACCAGGTCGCGTTCAACGGTCATGACGCAGGGGAACTGCACCGCTATCACGTCGTCGACCAGGACCTGCGCGACCAGACCAGCGCCGGCGACGAACCTGAACCCGTGCAGACCGGCGCGCTGACGCTGCGCCTGCTGCCCGCCCGCGAACTCAACGACGCCTACGCCGCGCTGGGCGTGGCCCGCATCGCGGAGCGCCGCGCCGACCAGCAACTGGTGCTGGACCGCAGCTACATCCCGCCGCAGACCCGCATCGACGCCAGCGGCCACCTGTCCGCGATGGCCTCGCTGCTGCACGGCCTCGTGCGCCAGCGCGCGCAGCTGCTGTCGTCGCGCATGGGGCAGCTGGGCAACGGCGTGTCCGAGCTCGCCGACTTCCTGATGCTGCAGGCGCTGAACCGCGCCGACCCGCTGTTCCGCCAACATGCGGCGTCCCCGCACGTGCACCCGGAAACGCTGCACCGCGACTGCCTGCAACTGGCCGGCGACATGGCCACCTTCGTCAGCGACAGCCGCCTGGCGTCCGAATACCCGCTGTACCGCCACGACGACCTGCGCGGCAGTTTCGCCCCGCTGCTGGAGGACCTGCGCCGCATGCTCAGCGTCGTGCTGGAGCGCAACGCGCTGCAGATCGACCTGACCGAGCGCACCCACGGCGTGCGCACCGCCATCGTCCCCGACGCCGACCTGCTGCGCAGCGCCAGCTTCGTCATCGCGGTCAACGCGCAGGTGGCCGCGGAACAGCTGCGCCAGCGCTTCCCCGCGCAATCCAAGCTGGGTCCGGTGGACCGCATCCGCGACCTCGTCAACCTGCAGTTGCCGGGCATCAGCATGCGCGCGCTGCCGGTGGCGCCGCGCCAGTTGCCGTTCCACGCGGGCTTCCACTATTTCGAGCTGGACCGCGGCGGCGACCTCTGGAAGCAGCTCGAGCGCAGCGGCAGTCTGGCGCTGCACGTGGCCGGCGATTTCCCCGGACTGGAACTGGAGCTCTGGGCCATCCGTCAGTGATCGCCGTCCGCGGCGACACCGGGCCCCTGCCCCACGCATCCACCGATCCAAGACACCAGTAACCTCCGGGAGCCGGCATGGACCCCTCCGCGCTCAACGATCCGTTCGCAGGCTTCGACGATCAGCGCACCTTCATCAAGCCCCGTCCGGGCGGCGCCCAGGCGCCGCGCGGCGCCACGCCACCGCCCGACTCCGTGCAGCCCGATGCCGCGCCGCCGGCCGCCGGGCTGAACCCGCTGCTGACGCTGGCCAATCCGCTGCTGCTGCTGGTGCCGCAACTGCGCGGGACGCGCCGCGTCGACGACGTGGCCGTGCTGCGCAACAACCTGGCGCAGGGCATCCGCGACTTCGCGGCCCGCGCCGCCGCCGCCGGCATCCCGCCGGAGCGCGTCATGGCCACGCGCTACGTGCTGTGCACGATGATCGACGAGGCCTGCGCCGACACGCCCTGGGGCGGCTCCGGCGTCTGGGCGCGGCACAGCCTGCTGTCGATGTTCCACAACGAGACCTGGGGCGGTGAGAAGGTCTTCCAGCTGATGGCCCGCCTGGCCGAGAAGCCCGAGGCCAACCGCGATCTGCTCGAACTGATCTACGCCGCGCTGACGCTGGGTTTCGCCGGTCGTTACCGCGTGATCGACAACGGTCCGGCCCAGCTGGAGGCGGTGCGCGACCGCCTCGCCCAGATCCTCAAGCAGCAGCGCGGCGACTACCCCGCCGCGCTGGCGCAGCACTGGCAGGTCGAGGCCATCACCCAGCGTCGCCACATCGGCTGGCTGCCGCTGGCGGCGACCGCCGCGCTCACGGCGCTGCTGCTGGTGGGCGTGTACCTGTCGCTGACGCTGTCGCTGGCGGAGCGTTCCGATCCGGTCTTCGGGCAGATCCAGGGACTGCGACTGTCGCCGCCCGTGGTCGCGCCCCCGCCGCCGCCGGCCAAGCCGCGCCTGGCGCAGTTCCTCCAATCGGACATCAAGGCCAACCTGGTCACCGTGCGCGACGAGGTCGACCGAAGCGTCGTCATCATCCGCGGCGACGGCCTGTTCGCGCCGGCCAGCGCGACGATCGTGCCGGAGCGCGAGGCGCTCATGGGGCGCATCGCCGATGCGCTGACGCAGGTCCAGGGCACCGTGCTGGTGACCGGCCACAGCGACAACACGCCGATCCGCACGGCGCGTTTCCCGTCGAACTGGCACCTGTCCGAAGAGCGCGCGAACACCGTGCGCGAGCTGCTGATCGCGCGCCGCGTCGCGCCCGAGCGCATCCGCGCCGAGGGCCGCGCCGAGGCCGAGCCGGTCGCCCCCAACGACACCCCGGCCAACCGCGCGCTGAACCGCCGCGTCGAAGTCAGTCTGATGGTCAATGGCCGCGCGCCCGAAGCGCCGGCGCGCGGAGCTTCCCGATGAAACGCGTCCTGGGATGGATTTTCAACCGCTGGGTGCTGCTGGCGGTCCTCGTGCTGGCGGTCGCACTGCTGATCTGGATCGTCGGTCCGCTGGTGGCCGTCGGCGAGGCCCGGCCGCTCGACACCGAGCGCTCGCGCTGGATCACGATCGGCGTGCTGGTCCTGATCGTCGCGCTGAGCATCGCGTGGAGCCGCTGGCGCGCCAAGCGCGGCAACAGCGCCGTCGTCAACCAGCTGATGCAGCAGCCCGCCGCGGACACGCCCGAGCGCGAGACCGCCGACATGCTGGCCGTGCGCGAACGCTTCCGCCAGGCCCTGCAGATGCTGCAGCGCTCGCGCTTCGGCGCGGAGGGCTCGGCCGGTTTCGGCGCGAAGCTGCGCTCGCGCTTCGGCGGCCGCTATCTCTACGAACTGCCCTGGTACCTGATCATCGGCGCGCCCGGTTCGGGCAAGACCACGGCGTTGCGCCACAGCGGGCTGAACTTCCCGCTGGCCGACCAGATGGGCGACCACGCCATCCGCGGCGTCGGCGGCACGCGGCATTGCGACTGGTGGTTCACCGATCGCGCCGTGCTGATCGACACCGCCGGCCGCTTCACCACGCAGGACAGCGATCCCACCAACGACAAGGCGACCTGGAGCGGCTTCCTGCAGATGCTGCGCCGCTCGCGTCCGCGCCAGCCGATCAACGGCGCGCTGGTGACGGTCTCGGTGACGGACCTGCTCGCGCGCAGCCCGTCGGAGCGCGCCCAGCATGCCGCCACCGTGCGCGCCCGCGTGCAGGAGCTGCAGAAGGACCTGGACATCCGCTTCCCGGTCTACCTGCTGGTCACCAAGGCCGACCTGCTGTCGGGCTTCATGGACTACTTCGCGACGGTCGACAAGGACCAGCGCGCCGCGCCCTGGGGCTTCACCTTCCCGCGCAACAGCACCTCGCCGCTGGCCGGCTACGGCGCGGAGTTCGACGCCCTCGAGCAGCGCCTGCAGAACGGCCTGATCGACCGCCTGCAAGCCGAGCGCGACCCGCAGCGCCGCGCGCGCATCTACGGTTTCCCGGCGCAGTTCGCGAGCCTGCGCGCGCTGCTGGCCGAGTTCGCCGAGGGCGTCTTCGCGCCCTCCCCTTACGAATCCCAGCCGCTGCTGCGCGGCGTCTACTTCGTCAGCGGCACGCAGGAAGGCACGCCGATCGACCGGGTGCTCGGCTCGGTCGCGCGCAGCTACCAGATCGAGAACGCGGTGCAGGCGCCCAACCAGGCCAGCGGTCGCAGCTACTTCCTGAACCGGCTGCTCAACGAGGTCGTCTTCGCCGAAGCCGGCCTGGGCGGCACGCACCGCGGCTGGGAGCGCCGACGCAACGCGATGGCACTGGCGGGCTATGCGGTCGTCGCGGTGGCGGGCATCGGCATGCTCACGGCCTGGACCGTCAGCTACTTCAACAACAAGAAGTACCTGGAAGAGACCTCGGCGCGCGCGGACCAAGTCCGCGAGCTGCTGCAGGCGACGCCCAACCGCGCCTCCGCCGACCTGCTGCCCATCCTGCCCGCGCTGCAAGCGACGCGCGCGTTGGCGGCGGTCGACGACAAGGTGCCCTGGTCGATGCGGCTGGGCCTCTTCCAGGGCAAGAAGCTCGACAGCGCGGCCCGCGCGGCCTACCAGCGGATGCTGGGCGACGCGGTCCTGCCGCGGCTGGTGCTGCGCATCGAGGAACAGCTGCGCCAGGGCGCGGCCACCCCCGTCACGCTGTACGAGGCGCTCAAGGCCTACGTGATGCTGCACGACCCGCAGCACTTCGACGCGCCGGCGCTGAAGCAGCACATCGAGGGCGACTGGGAGAGCACGCGCCGCGAGCTCACGCCGGACCAGCGCGAGGCGCTCGGCGCCCACCTGGACGCGTTGCTGTCGCAGGGCGGCATCGCCTCGCCGCTGCCGGAGGACGCCTCGCTGCTGACCTCGGTGCGCACGCAGCTCGCGACGCAGCCGCTGCCGCAGCGGATCTACAACCGGCTGCGGGCGCAAGGCCTGGGCACCGAGTACCCCGACTTCACCGTCGCGCGCGCCGGCGGCCACAACGCGCCGCTGCTGTTCACACGGGCCAACGGCGCGCCGCTGACGCAGGGCGTGCCGGGCTTCTTCACCCGTGACGCCTACCTGCGCGGCTTCCAGCCGCGGGTCGGCCAGGTCGCGGACGAGCTCGCCGCGGAAGAGCCCTGGGTGCTCGGCGTCGCCGCCGCCCCCAAGGACGCGTCGGCGATCGTGCGCGCCAACGCGCCGCTGGTCGACGACGTGCGCCGGCTCTACCTCAACGACTACGCGGCCTCCTGGGAGTCCTTCCTCAACAGCGTGAAGCTGCTGCCGATGGCCACGGTGCCGCAGTCGGTGGAGCGCTCGCGCATGCTGTCCGCGCCGGACAGCCCGCTGGGTCCGTTCCTGCGGGCGGCCTCGCGCGAGACCACGCTCGCGCAGCCCGGCAACGCGATCGAGAACGCCGAGCGCCGTGCCGCGGACCTGGTCCAGCAGACCCGCGAAAAGGTGGCGGGCATCTTCTCGAACAAGCCCGGCCAGCCGAACGCCGCGGACCCGAACGCACCGCGCATCGAGAACATCGTCGACGAGCGCTTCGTCGGCCTGCGCAGCATGGTCACGGCCCCACCGGGCGGCGGCAAGGCGCCGCTGGACGAGACGGTCGGCCTGATCGCCGAGGCCAACATCATGCTGACGGCGGCCGACTCCGCGCTCAAGGGCGGCAGCGCCCCGCCGCCGTCGCCGGTGCCCACGCGCCTGAAGGCCGCCGCCGCGATGAGCCCCGAGCCGCTGCGCACCATGCTCGACGACCTGGGCAGCAGCAGCGCCCGCGTGTCGCAGGGCGCGATGCGCCAGAACCTCGGCATGGAGGTGCGCTCGCAGGTCGGCGAGTTCTGCAACCAGGCCGTGGCCGGACGTTATCCGCTGGACCGCAACTCGCCGCGCGACGCCACGCAGGCGGACTTCGCGATGCTGTTCGGACCGGGCGGCAAGATCGACCAGCTCTTCCAGCAGAAGCTCGCGCCCTACGTGGACACGACGACGCGGCCGTGGAAGTTCCGCGCGGTCGAGGGCACGCCGCTGGGCGGGGACAGCGGCACGCTGCCGCAGTTCCAGCGCGCGCAGGCGATCAAGGAGACCTTCTTCCCCGGCAGCAACGCGCCGTCGCTGCGGCTGGACTTCAAGCCCATCGAGATGGACACCACGATCCAGCAGTTCATCCTGGACGTGGACGGCCAGATCGTGCGCTACAGCCACGGTCCGCAGATCCCGACCTCGGTGCAGTGGCCGGGACCGCGCGGCAGCTCGCAGGTGCGGGTGCAGCTGAGCCCGGTCAGCGCGAGCGGTTCGTCGGGTCTGGTCAACGACGGCCCGTGGGCGCTGTTCCGGCTCTTCGACCGCGTCAAGATCGAGAAGACCGCCGCGCCGGAGCGCTTCAAGGCCACCTTCGAGATCGAAGGCCGCAAGGCGGTCTTCGAGGTCACCGCCAGCAGCGTCCGCAATCCGTTCCGCCTGCAGGAACTCAACGAGTTCCGCTGCCCGGGCGGTCTGTGAGCCACATCAGGAGAGCCCGATCATGAGCGCGCTGCCCGAAGCACTGAACACCGCCGGCGACGCCGTCCCCGGCTGGTACGGCAAGGTCGCCGCACTGGGCGACTTCGCCCAGCGGCGCCTACCGCAGCACTGCGTGCAGCATTGCGACGCGTGGCTGTCCGGAATGATGCAGGACCTGCCGAAGACGCTCGGTCCCCGCTGGCTCGACACCTACCTGACCGCGCCGGTGCTGCGCTTCGCGTGGGCGCCGGGCGTGGTCGACATGAAGTGGTGGTTCGGCGTGCTGATGGCCAGCTGCGACAACGTCGGGCGCTACTTCCCGCTGGTGATCGCGCAGCCGCGCGCGCAGCCGCCGGTGGACCGCGCCGGGCTGGATCACCTGGACCGCTGGTACACGGTGCTGGCCAACGCGGCGATGCGCACGCTGGACGACACGGCGACGGTGAACTCGCTGGAGGCGGCGCTGGCCGCCGCGCCGCCCTGGCCTTCCAGCCACGCGGCGACCTTGCCCGCGCCGGAGAACGCGGTGCAGTGGGTGACCTACACCGCCCCGGCGAGCCTGCTCACCGCGGCGGTGCCGATGCTGGCGGCGGGTGAACTGCTGGAACGCCTGGCCGGTTGCACGGTGTGGTCGCCCAACCCGGAGCCCGGGCAGCCGGTCCACATGCGCTGGGGGCCGGGCTTGCCGTACGTGGAGGCGTTCGCGGCGATGCTGGAGAAGAAGGCGGGCTGATGTCGCCGCCGGATCTACGGCGGGGGCAATGAGAAGAAGATGGCCTGATGGAGTTGGCTCGCGCGATCCTGCACTTGCTTGGGTGGCAGCTCGCCAACGATCCTGTGTAGCTTGCCTTCGAGCCCCAGGGAGATGTGTCGTGCGAAGGCGCCGACGAGGATCTCCCCTCTCATCGAATGAACGCCGCGTTTCGGCTCGGCCACCACGTGGGCGAACAGTTCCTCCGGCGCGTACTGATCATGCTGCAGCCAGTCCACGTCGCTCCCGACGACCGTCCACTCACCTTCCTGGAAGACGACGCAAGTTCCTCTCCCCAGTTCAATGACGTCGCCCAACAAGTACCAAAGCAAGTGAACGGGTTCGACTGCGTCTGTCCCGAAGAACATCTCGGGATGACTACGCGCCCATTCGATCGGATCGACAAGGGAAATCTCCATCCCACCTCCTTGATGCGGTCTATCGATGACTGAACCAGCCTTCCGTTCTGCGATATCCGCATGGATTGGCGGCGAGCACCGGTAGCGCGTCAATCTGGATTTGCCCGCAGATGGGTTTGCCTAAGCCCTGAAGACCGCGCCTCGTCCACCCCCCACATGGAAGGCACGAGACCTGCGGCGCCACCTGTGCGACATTGCGTCCCAGGGAGAACACGCACATGAAGACCTTCGGACACAGCCTCGCGCTGGGATTCCTGCTGGCCGCGGCGGTGCTGTGCGGCGTCGGCGCCGTCGCCATGCGGAGCGCCTACCTGATGGAGTCGGCCGCCGCCGGCGTGACGCAGAGCCACCAGGGCCTGCGCATCCTGGCCGAGCTGCTGAACGACGTGGCCGAGGCCGAAGCGGCGCAGCGCGGTTTCATGCTGACCAAGGACCCGGGCTATCTGACGGCGCTCGACAAGTCGACCGCCGAGGTCAACGCCGACATGGCCGAGATCCGCGTGACGCCCGCCTGGCGGGCGCGCGCCGTGGACCTGGACAACACGGAGAAGGACATCTCGGCGCTCCTCGTGCTGTTCCGTGAACGCATCGCCGACCGCCAGACGATGACGCTGGAAGAGGTCACCCGGTCCCCCAAGGTCAACCAGGTCCGTCAGCGCATGGAGCGGCTGCGCGCCCGTTTCAACGACATGGAGCAGGACGAGGTCCGGCACCTGGAGGCGCGTTCGGCCGAGATGGGCGACACCACGCGGACGATCAAGGCCGTGGGGCTCGGAGGCACGGCGCTCGGCCTGCTGATCGTCGCCGTCACCGGTCTGCTGCTGCAGCGCCTCCTGACGCAGATGGTGGGCGCATCCGCCGTCGACGTGGCGGACCGCTCGCGGGAACTCGAGGCCTCCTCGCTGCGGCAGGCCGCGGCGACGAAGCAGACCTCCTCCGCCGCCATCGAGCTCACCGCCACGATGCACGAGGTGCAGGCCGCCGCGAACCAGATCGCGCAGCGCTCGACCGAGGTCGAGGAGATGGCCTCGGCCAGCACCCGCGCCGCCAATGCCGGCAGCCACGCGATGGCCCGCGCACGCGAGGCCACCGTCGGGCTGAGCCAGCAGATCGACATGGTCGTCACGCAGATGACGACGCTGGGCAAGGAGGTCCAGGGCGCCTCCACCGTGCTCGGCGCCATCGAGGAACTGGCAGAGCGCACCAACATCCTCGCGATCAACGCCACCATCGAGGCCTACGCCGCGGGCGATGCCGGTGAACGCTTCCGCGCGGTCGCCGACGAGATCCGCCGCCTGGCCGAGAAGGTGCGCGCCGACGCGGTGGACATCCGGCGGCAGCTGGACTCGATCCGCAACGTCTCCAACGCCACCATCATGTCGACGGAAGCGGGCGTGAAGGCGGTGGCGGCGAACTCATCGCTGTTCTCGGAAGCGGAGGCCATGTTCACACTGATCTCGGAGCGCGTGGCCGCGTCGGACATCGCGAGCAAGGAGATCAAGATGGCCACGCACCAGCAGTCCAGCGCCGGACGTCAGCTGGAGGTCGCGCTGACCGACGTCGGCCGCGCGACGGCCGATGCGGAACAGGTCGCGCAGAGCAACCTGGAGACGGCGGCGGCGTTGTCGAGGACCGCGCTGCGGTTGAGCGCGTTCGTGGCGTCGCCGACGCAGTGGTCGGCGGCAAGATCTGACCCCGATGGCGCGACGAAGCGCGCCAAGCCCGAAAAATCGACGAAACCCACGAAACCCACGAAACGCGCGCGAGCGACCTGAAGCCGCGCCGAGACTCAGAGCGGCATGCGCCGCGTCGAGTCGTCCTCTTCTTCCTCTTCCAGCGGGATCGGGCCGGAGTCGACCGTCGACTCCTGCGCTGCGCTGCCCGCTTCGTCCGTGGGCGTCTGCGCCACGGAGGCCAGCACCGGTTCGCCCACCCACAGCGCGATCGCGCTGAAGTTGTCCTGATCCGGCAGCCGCCGTTCCTCGATCACCCCGCGCATCGCCGCCAGCCAGTCGTCCGGCGACCCGGCGGCACCCAGCGTGTCGTGGATCAGGGTGTCGCCCGCGCTGCCCCACCAGCCGTCGCTGCACAGCAGGAAGACGTCCCCGTCCTGCAGCGGCTGCGGCGAGGTGGTGTGCGGGTTCAGGTCGTCCTCGATGCCGAGCGCGGCCACGAGGTGGTTCTTGTGCGGGTGGTCTTCCGCCTGCTCGGGCGTCAGGAGGCCGGCCTCGATCAGCATCTGCACGACGCTGTCGTCCTGCGTGATCGTGTCGATCTGCCCGCCGCGGATGCGGTACAGGCGCGAGTCGCCCACGTGCGTCCACAGCGCGAAGTTGCGCTGCGCGTCGACGCACAGCGCGACCAGCGTCGTGTGCATGCGGTCGCGGCCGGTGCCTTCGACGCCGCGACGCACGTCGTCGTGCGCGGCCAGCACCGCGCCGGTGAGCAGCTCCGGGCGCCACGGCAGCGTCGCGTCGCCCAGGCTGGTCTGCATGCGGTGCACGGCCCGGCGCGCGGCCTCGGCCCCGTTGCGGTGGCCGCCGGCGCCGTCGGCCAGCACGGCATACCAGCCGGGGCCGTTCTCGTGCGCCACGATGGCGTCCTCGTTGTTGTTGCGCGCGCCTTGTTCGCTGCAGGCGGCAACCCTGATCTTGAGCATGGTATGAACGACGTGTAGGACAAGTGGCGGGGCTCAAGCCCCGCTCTGCTGTGCTTGTTGTTGTGGTGACGGCGAAGACGCGGACGCGCTCTGCCCATGCTGGCTCAGGCGCTCGAGCTGGTCTTCATAGGCCTCCAGGAAGGCCTTGCCGAACAGCGTGTGGAAGTCCTCCTGCGCCTCGTCCTTGATGGACTCGAAATGCTGCAGGTAGAGCTCCCAGAGCTTGGCCTTGCGGTTCATCGCCAGGACGCTGTCCAGCACCGACCGGCTCGTGAGCTTGGCCTCCAGCGCCTTGGGCTGGAAGCGCGTCAGCACGCCCTCCAACGCGGCGCGCGTGCCGGCCATCGTGCCGATCGTGTGGCCGACCAGGTCGCGCATCGCGTCCTGCATCGCCGCGGGACCGGGCAGGAATCCCCGCACCGGCGGCTGGAGCAGCTGCTCGAGCGCCGACTGCGCATCGGGCGAGAACTTCAGCGGGTTGTTCTCGCGCGAGCGGATGACGGTCACCTGCGCGCGCAGCTCGTGTTTCGTCGCGGCGCGCACGGCCATCATGCGCAACGCGCCGTCGACGGAGGCGTTCAGCAGGGAGCCGATGACGCGCATCAGATCCGGGTTCAAGCCTTGCGGCGGCGCGGCCATGCGGATGCCCGCGCCCTCGCAGAAAGCCTGCCAGAGCGCGGCGGTGTCGGCCGCCTGGCCCGGAGCCGCTGGGGCCGTCGGCGCGGCGGCCACCGTCGGCGCGGGCGGCGGCACATAAGCGGGCGGCATGTACGGCGGCGGGACGACCGCCAGCGGCGGCGGCGCCACAGGCGGCATCACGGGCGCCGCGACCGGGGCCGTCACGGGCGGCATGACCGGCGCGACGACCGCTGGCGGGAGGGCGGCCACGGGTGGCTGAACCGGTTGAACCGGTTGAACCGGCGGCGGCGTCCGGATCTCCGGCGGCCGGAAGGCCGAGTTCAGCGCCGGGGTGTGGTCCGGTAGCGCGGGGGTCTGAGGCTCGGTGTTCGTCGCGGGGGCGGCGGCGCCGAACAGCGCCAGCGGATCCGAGGCCACCGTGTCGCGCAGCGCATCGCCGGGCTTGGACGCGCCGGCCATGAAGCCGGCCAGCGGATCGCTGCCACCGGGCTGCAGGCCGAAGAGGTCGTCCAGCGACCGGTTGTTGTCGCCCGGCACGAGGTCGGCGAAGGCACCGCCGAAGCCCAGGTCGTCGTTGCGCGCCGGCGGCAGGGCCGGCGCGGGCGGCGGCGCCAGATCGAGCCCGCCGAACGGATCGAAGGACGAGGCACCGCCGGACATCGACGAGGAAGACGATGACGAGGGCGACAAGGGCGACGACACCGGCGCGGCCCGCGACGGCGGCGGCGCGAACGGATCGAAGTCGTCGGGCAGCATCATCGGACCGGCCGACGCGGGCGGCGGCGCCTGCACGGGCGGGGCCGCGAAGGCGGAGACGTGCGGCGCCGGCGACGGCGAGGCGTTGAAGACGTCGGGCGGCGGCGACGTGCCGCCGAACAGGTCGGCGAACGGGTTGGAGCTGGACAAGGCGGCCGGCGACGGGGCCGCGGCGATAGCCGGTCCCTGCGTCACGGGCCGGCTCAGGTCGGGCGCGCGGCGGATGACCGTGGCGCCGTTGTCGGCGCCGGCCTCGCTCTGGACTTCCAGCAGGTAGCCGCCGATCCGGACCATGTCCAGATGACGCAACGGCACGGCCTGGCCCTGGCCCACGGGCTGGCCGGCGACGGTGATGGGGTTGGCGCTGCCGACGTTGCGGATGACATAGCCGCCGGCTTCGGCGCTGATCTCGGCCTGCTGGCGCGAGATGTGGCGCTCCGGGTCCGGCAGCGCCATGGTGTTGTTGTCGGCGCGACCGATGGTTCCCCCGGTGGCGTCGAAGCGCGCGGTGATGGGCTGCGTCAGGGGCAGGTCGTTGAGCGACACCGCGCGCAGGGTGAGGGTCATGTGGCTGCCTTTGGGACCTCGGGAGACTGGCATGGGATGTTTGCGTGACAATGGCTCCGCTTCAATGAACGAAAGTCACCTGAGAGGGGCTTGTCGCTGTTTCATACTCCACCCCGCTCGAATCCCGACGTGATGCCGATGTCGACCACCTTCCGTTCCGATGCTCCGAATCCCCTGACCCCGACCGCGCAAGCGGCGCGGGGTCGTGGTCATTCCCCCCTGGCGGCCGGTACGGCCCTGCTGCTGAGCCTGGCGCTCGCGGCCTGCGTCACACCCGCGCCCCCGCCTCCGCCGCCGGTGGATCCGGTGGTGACGGCACCGCCGCCGCCCCCGCCTCCGCCTGAGCCCGTGCCGCCGACCGCGGCCGAGCAGGCGCTGTCGCAGAAGACCGCCATGCAGGCGATCGAGCTGCTGGAGGCCGGCCAGGAAGACCAGGCCCGCAACGAGCTGCAGCGCGCGCTGCAGCTGGATCCCGCCAACAAGCTGGCCAACAACCTGATGCGCCAGATCACGGTCGATCCGGTGCAGCAGCTGGGCCGCGAATCCTTCGCCTACACGGTGCAGTCCAGCGACACGCTGTCGCGGATCGCAGGCCGCTTCATGGGCGACATCTACTCGTTCTACATCCTGGCCCGCTACAACGACATCCGCGTGCCGCGCCAGGTGTCGGGCGGCCAGGTGCTGCGCATCCCCGGCAAGCCGCCGGCGGGCCCGCTGTATCCGCGTCCCTCGTCCAAGCCGGATCCGAAGGCGGCCGCCGCAGCGGCTGCCGCAGCGGCCGCTGCCGCACAGGCCCAGACGCCGCCCGCCACGACGACGGTCGCCGCAGCCCCGACGCCGGCTGCGCCTCCCCCGCCGCCTCCGCCGCCGGAACTCACGCCCGGCGAGAAGGCCATGCGCGCCGGCGATGCGCACGACCGCGCGGGCCGCTTCGACAAGGCGCTGGAGGAATACCGCCGCGCCGAGGCCGCCGATCAGCCGGGCGCCGGCGCCAAGATCGAGGCCGTCCGCAAGAAGCAGATCGCCAAGGCCACGCTGACGGCGCGCACCGCGTTCGCCAAGCAGGATCTGGCCGGCGCGATCAAGGGCTGGGACAGCGTGCTGCAGCTCGACCCGGACAACGAGCTCGCCAAGCTGGAACGCCAGAAGGCCGTCACGCTGAAGGCGAAGGCGGATCAGCTGAAGTGACTGGTCCTTGACCGCATGCGATAGGGGCGCTTCGGCGCCCTTTCGCTTTTCTGCGCCTCAACGTCCCCTCCAGTTTTCACGTGAACCCACGGCTCCGTCGTTTCTACATATCGACTCCTTCGCCGTTTCTGGAATTCCAGCAATGACGTTCGATCAACGAATAGAAACGAAAACCGACACGTGCTCATTCAAACCCATACTGACAGCCTGACCGCGATGTCTCCCTTCGACCTCGCGGCGTCGAGCGCCGAAGGATCACCGGACGCTGCTGAATCAGGGGATGCGCAGAGCGGGCGTCCCACGCTGAACGACATGCCGCCTGAGCTCCTGGAGAAGATCGGGGGCAGCATGGCCCACAGCGATCTGATGGCGTTGAAGATGGCCGGCTCCGCCCGCATCAATGCGGCCATGGAGGGAGTTCTTCTCGCGAAACAACTGGCGGCAGAGATATCGGAGACGAAGACGTGGCCGGAGCTCGAAAGGAAGCTCGCGGTCAGTGCCACTCTGGATGTCCGCCATCGGCAGTGGCCCCTCATTGCGGCGGCAAGGACCATCGCTCACCTCCAAGTGTTACCCGGTGAAGTGAGCCTCATGTTGGAGTCACTCGATGCGGCCTCCGCCAGGTTGCCCAGAACGGCGGAGACGGATCACTTGCGCCGTCTGATGCGCGTCCTGCAGCATTCCGACTTCGTGGAAGCCATTACGGCGGATGAAGATATCCGGACAGTCTGTGAAGCCTGTTTCAAGGATGTCGATCTGGCGAATGTGCTTGCGGCAGTCGAGAAGATCCGGCAAGGCGAACCGGTGCGCAAAGTCGTGTCGGAACATCGGCTCAGTCACGACCATTGCGCCTGCGAGGTGTTGGAACAATTCGCCGCGATGCGTTTGTTGAATCAGGCCAAGGCTGGCTGCGATGTGAGGGATCTCGTGAAAGACCAGGGCTTGGTGGGGTATCCAAGCACCTCCACCCTTGAAGCGTTCTTCGTCGACCATGCGGCGGGGGACATGATCCGGGCGGGCGACACCGTCCAGCAGGCGATCGAGCGTTTTGAACTTCAAGGGTACGACAGTCACCACACGCTTCACACACTCGCGATCTGCCACGCTGCGGGAGACTGCGTCAGCGCTGGTGAAGCGCCCTTGGAAGTGGCAGGGCGTTTCGGCATCAAGAACCTGTTCGAAGTCCGTCGACTGGCACGCTGGTCCGGGCAACAGGAAGTGCGGACGGCCCTGCTGAGCCCGGGGGCCCATGTCGGCCATATCGCCTATCGCAACGACATCCAGGACCGCGAATTTCTCGAGCTGATGGAACAGCTCGTGTTCGAGCGCACGGCCCGACAGCGCATCCTCTCCGGAGAAAGCTGTCGCAAAGTCCAGCAAGAGTTCGGCATCGGGTCGGACAACGAATGCAACGCCGTTGTCCGGCAAATGGAAATTCTGTCGTTCAACGAGGTGGCCGCGCCCGCCGTCCGGGCGGGTGTGCCTGTCGACCAGGTGGTGGAACGCTTCGGTATTCGCGACTCCTCTTTGATCCGCAAGCTGGCGCTTCTGCCCACGGGCCGCGCGAATCCCCGGTGACTCGACGCGGGACGCCGCTAACATGCGCGGCGTCCCGTCCTGCCGAGCCGAATTCCACGCATGTCTCTCCGCCCTCCACGCAACTTCGCCATCGACTGCCTGCGCGGTGTGGCCATCCTGCTGGTGGTCGTGCACCACCTGGCGCTGCCGTTCCGGCTGCCGCTCGCGCCCAGCCTGCTCGGCCCGTGGATCCCCAAGCGGCTCATCGACGCCGTCAGCTTCAACGGCTACGAAGCCGTGTTCATGTTCTTCGTGATCTCGGGATTCCTGATCACGACGCGACTCCTCGAGCGGCACGGCGATCTGCGGCGTGTCGACCTGGGCGCCTTCTACCTCGCCCGCGCGCGTCGCATCGTGCCGCTGCTGCTGGTCGTGCTGAGCGTGTTGACGCTGCTCGCCGCGCTCGATGTCCCGGACTTCGCGCCCTCATCGGCGCAATCGCTGGGCGGCCTGCTGGGTTCGGCGCTCACCTTCACCTTCAACTGGTACGAGGGCCGGACCGGCTGGGCACCGGCCGCGTGGGACGTGCTGTGGTCGCTGTCGATCGAGGAAGTCTTCTACGTCTCCTTTCCGCTGCTGTGCCTGGCGCTGCCGCGCCCGCTGCTCATCGTCGTCCTCGCCGCGCTGGCGCTCAGCCTGCTGCCCTTGCGCGCCCTCGTGCCCGTGAGCGACGAGGTCTGGTGGGAGAAGGCCTATCTGCCTGGCATGTCCGCCATCGCCTGGGGCGTGCTGACCGCGCTGGTCGCGCAGCGCTGGCGGCCAGGCCCGCGTGATGCGCGGGCGCTCGCGCTCTTCGGCGGCTTCTGCGTGCTGCTGGTGATCGGGTGGGGGGACCTCGTCCACCGCCATCTCTTCAAGAGCGGCATGTATGGCCTGTGCGTGGGCACCGGCGCGATGCTGATCGCATTCCGCGCGCTGGTGCCCTCCCCGCATGGCGCCTTGAACTGGCTCGCCCGGATGGGACGGCTCAGCTACGAGCTCTACCTGAGCCACATGTTCGTCGTGCTGGGCACGGTCGCGCTCTATCGCGCGCTGCTCGGCCCGTCGCAGGCATGGACCTTCGTCGTGTATGTGCCGGCGGTCATCGCGAGCGTCGGGCTCGCGGTGGCGCTGGAGGGCGTCATGAAGCGCCTCACCGGACTGGCGACGCGCGCGATGCGGGGGACGTGGCAAACCCGCACGGACGCAGCGGACATCTCACCCGGCAACTGACGGGCATCTGCCGATGAAGCTGTATATTCATACAGTATTCAATCCCCCCGGCAGTTCATGGACCTCTCCCGCAAGCTCGCCATCCTGGCCGACGCCGCAAAGTACGACGCGTCCTGCGCCTCCAGCGGCACCGACCCGCGCGACTCCCGCGGCGGGAGCGGCATCGGCTCGACCGAAGGCATGGGCATCTGCCACAGCTACGCACCCGATGGCCGCTGCATCTCGCTGCTGAAGATCCTGCTCACCAACCATTGCCAGTACGACTGCCTGTACTGCGTGAACCGGTCGTCGAGCAACGTGCCGCGCGCGAAGTTCAGCGTCGAGGAAGTGGTCGCACTGACCCTCGACTTCTACCGCCGCAACACCATCGAAGGCCTCTTCCTCAGCAGCGGGATCATCAAGAGCCCGGACTTCACGATGGAGCAGGTCGTGCGCGTCGCGCAGGTGCTGCGCGAGGAGCACGACTTCCGCGGCTACATCCATCTGAAGACCATCCCCGATGCCAGCGAGGAACTGCTGCAGCGCGCCGGCCGGTATGCCGACCGGCTCAGCATCAACGTCGAGCTGCCGACCGATGAAGGCCTGAAGGAGCTGGCGCCTGAAAAGGACACCGCCGCCATCCACCGGTCCATGGGCCGCCTGCGGCTGCACATCGACGATGCGAAGGAAGCGCACAAGGCCTCGGCCGCGGTGCCCATCCGCGTGATGCCGGGCGCGACCGCACGGCCGGCGCGCCCGCCGCGTTTCGCGCCCGCCGGCCAGAGCACGCAGATGATCGTCGGCGCCGATGCGAGCGACGACCGCAGCATCCTGCGCAGCAGCGCAGCGCTCTATGTCCGCTTCCGGATGCGGCGCGTGTACTACTCGGCCTTCAGTCCCATCCCCGACGCCGCGCAGGCGCTGCCGCTGAAGGCGCCGCCGCTGGTGCGCGAGCATCGGCTCTACCAGGCCGACTGGCTGATGCGTTTCTACGGTTTCGACCACGAGGAGATCGTCGACGACGGCACCGGCCTGCTGCGGCTCGACGTCGATCCCAAGCACGCGTGGGCGCTGGCGCATCCGGAACGTTTCCCCGTCGACCTCAACGTGGCGCCACGCGAGATGCTGCTGCGTGTGCCGGGACTGGGCGTCGGCTCGGTCGACAAGCTGATCGTCGCGCGCCGCGTCCGCCGCCTGCGCGCCGAGGATCTCAAGCAGCTGAAGGTGCCGGCCCGCAAGGTGCTGCCGTTCGTGATCGTCGATGGGCACAGACCCGGAGCGATGTTGACGGCCACGACGTCCTTGGCCGCGCGTTCCGCATCGCCAACGGATCTCACCGATCCGACGACCTTCCCCGCAATGCCGATGCCCATGCAGATGGGCTTGTTCTGATGGTCCGCGTCCAGCTCGACGGCCCCATCGATCTCGATGGCTTCCGCCAGGCAGCGAAGAGGCTGATGGCGCTCGGCATCCCGCCCTCCGATGTCGTCTGGACCACGGGCCACGAGTCGGATGGCCTGTGGGGAGAGGAGGCTCACGAGAACGGGCCCGCCCTCGCCGAGCTACCGCTTCAGCAGGAAGCGCAGGCCGGGTCCTCGCCGGTCGCGTTCACCGTGCCGGCCGCATTCCTGTCACTGTGTCGCACCGCCCTGCTCCACACCGAGCCTCAGCGCTTCACGCTGCTGTACCGGATGCTGTTCCGCCTGAAGACCGAGCCCGGCTACTGGCGCGACACGCTGGACGCTGACCGCCGCCGCGCGGAGCGGCTCGAACGCGAGGTCCGGCACGAGATCCACAAGACCCATGCGTTCGTCCGCTTCGTGCCGGTCCAGGACGCCGATGGCGAGCGCCTGGTCGCGTGGTTCGAGCCGACGCACCACACGCTCGAGGCCGCCGCGCCGTTCTTCGCGCGGCGCTTCGCCAACCTGCGATGGGCGATCCTGTCGCCGCGCTGCTCGGTGTCGTGGGACGGCGCGACGCTGCAGACCGGTCCCGGCGGCCGGCGCGAGGACGCGCCGCCGCCGGACGCCGGGGCCGAGCTCTGGCTCACCTACTACCGCAGCATCTTCAACCCGGCGCGGCTGAAGGTCGCGATGATGGAACGCGAGATGCCGCGCCGCTACTGGGCGAACCTGCCGGAAGCGGCGTTGATCGAGCCGCTGGTCGCGCAGGCCGAGGGCCGGGTTCAGACGATGCTGGACGCCGGACCGACCTCGCCGCGCCGCATCCGCGAGATCGAACGGGCCCGCAGGCCCAGCGCCGCGACGCCGGCGATCAGCAGCGCCCAGGTCGACGGTTCGGGCGCCGGCGACAAGGCCGCCGACAGCGCGTAGTTGAAGCCCGACGCCGACGACACCGAGTAGTCGATGACGTTGCCGTTCCAGTCGGTGACCTGCGAGATGCCGCCCCAGAGGATGGTCGGCGCATTGGCCGCCATCGAGGCGGTGCCCCCCTGCCCCGCCGCATTCAGATGGCTGTTCATCTCGAGGTAGAAATCCATGTCGGTCGCGTACCCCGCGGAGATCGCCGCGGAGAAGCTGTAGACCGCGTACACGCCGTTGATCGGGCTGCTGTTCCACTGGGTGTCGGTGACGACGCTGCCGTCGTGGGCCAGCGTGGTCGTGCTCTGCCACGCGGTCGTGTAGAAGCCGTCGAGCTGGTGGACCAGGGTCCAGTCCAGTGACCCCGCCTGCGTGGTGCCGCCGTCGCCGCCGCTCATCGAGGCTGAAGTGCCGCCCGCGATCACGATGTTGTAGTGGACGATCAACTCCGGATCGAAGCTCCCGTCCTTGCGCGTGAAGGTCAGCGCGTCGGTCTGGTAGGCCGTCAGGGTGCTCGTCGAGCTGCCGCTGCCCGTCACGCTCGTGGCGAGGCTGCCCGACAGGTAGCCCGGGCCGATGCGTGTGGAGGCCGACGCGCTCGAGCTGAAGGCGTTGCCGGAGGCATCGATGCCGTGCTCGCTGGCCGAGGCGTTCAGCCATCCCGGGGAGCCATGGCTCGATCGGCTGTCGGTCGCATTGCCGGCGTGCAGGTCGATGGTCTGTTCGGGCCCGGCGGGCGGATTGAACTGCGCCTGCGCTTGGGGCACGACGGCCCAGAACAGTGCGGCAAGAAGAAGCGGTTTCATGAAAAGGCTGCCTTCGGAGACGTGCGAAGCACGAGAGCGGCAAAGCGAGCAAACGCGGGGCCCGTCGAGCGCGCGCGCTGTCCCGGACTCCGGGGGCGCCGAACGTATCGCGGGGAAAAACGAATGGCTACGCGCCGGCATCGCCAACGGACAAGAACGCCGTTTGCCCCGTCCTCATCGCTGATCGGCTTCAATGGGCGGCTTCACCGGACGCCCCGCCACGACTTCAAGGAGATCCCCATGGAAACGCAGGAACTGCATCGCGGACGTCTCATCGACCACCTCCAGCTCGTCGTGCGGGATCTGCCCGCGAGCCGGAAGTTCTACGAGGCGATCCTGCCGCCGCTGGGCGTGCCGATCGGGGGCTCGGGCGACGACTACTTCTGGGCCGACGAGCTGTTCGTGTCGACCGCGGACAGCAAGGCCGCGCAGGGTCACCTCACGGGTCGCCATCACCTGGCCTTCCAGGCCAGGGACCGCGCCGCGGTGGACGCCTTCCACAAGACCGCGCTGGCCAACGGCGGCACCGACAACGGCGCGCCCGGCGAGCGGCCCTACCACCCGGGCTACTACGCGGCGTTCGTGCTCGACCCCGATGGCAACAACATCGAGGCCGTCTTCCACGGCGAGGCCAAGCGCAGCGCGGCGTCGGTGAAGGTGACGTTCTGAGCGCCGGGCTGGTCTGCCGCTGAGCCGGTATTTGAATCGGCGCTCGAGACGACGCCTGAGCCGGCGCCCGTCCGGCCCTTACGCCATCACTTCTTGTCCACCTTGTTCTTCGCCGTCGCCGCGGCGGCGGGTGCTTGCGTGGGCGGGGGCGACGCCGTCTTCGCAGCCGATTCGTCGATGAGCTGCCGCATCATGGCCGTCGCGCGCGCGTTCTTCGGGTCCACGCGCAGGCACTTCTGCAGCACCATGATCGCGCCGGACTTGTCGATGACCGCGAGCTTCTCGGCCTTGCGCACGTAGAGATCGGCCAGCAGCCGCTTCGCCGACGGATCGTTGCGGTCCAGCGGCGCGCGCTTCTCGAGCAGACGGATCGGCTCGTCGACCTCGCCCTGCGCGGCCAGCATCGCGATGTGCTCCAGCTCGTTGCGGTCCGGACCGGCGGCGGCCGCCGCGGCCTGGGCCGACTCCTTCGCCGGCGCACCCGAGGCGGACGCCTGCGCCTTCGCCGCGGGCGCCGGCTTCGCCGCGACCGGCGGCGGCGCGGCCTTGCGCAAGGTCACGCGCGCCGGCTTGCCGAGGTAGCTCTTCTGGTTGCGTTCCTTCTCGAGCGCACGCAGCGCATCGGCGGCGGTTTCGTTGTCCGGTTGCAGCGACAGCGCGCCGAGGTACTGCGTGGTCGCGCCGTCGAGGTCACCCCGCTTCTGCGCGGCCCTGGCCTTGTCCAGGCGCTCGCTCACGCCGCTGTCGATCTGCTGCCGCGTCGCGGCCAGGCTGTCGCGATAACCGGCGTTGTCCGGGCGCAGGACCGTCAGCGCCTCCCAGGTCCACGCGGCATCGGAGAGCTGGCCGTCCTTCGTCTGCTCCTGCGCGCGCTGGACCTGCGCCAGCTCGAATGCCGACGGCGGCGCGCCCGCGGTCCCCTCCGGATTGCGCAGCCCGCCGGGACCGCCGGTACACGCCGCCAGCGCGGCGGTCATCACCAGGGCCAGTGCAACGGCCGCCCTCATGGGGTCTGTCCGATGCGTCGGCTGGTCTGCAGCCGGGCCTTGAAGGCCTCGAGGTCGTGGTCGCCAAAGATCATCGTGCGGCGCAGCATCAGCGGCTGCGCATAGAAGGCGTTGCCGCCCGGGTTGACGGTCACCGCCAGCGTGTACTTCTGTCGCGTCAGGGTGTCCAGGACCAGCTCGTTGGCGTCGCCGTAGGGATAGGCGTAATGGCGCACCTGGCCGGCCGTGCCGAGCTTCTGCTCGATCAGGTCGCGCGGGCCGGCGGTCTCGGTGTCGAGGTTGCGCTTGTAGCGCTCCTCGTTCTCGCCGGTGGTGCGCTCGATCAGGTTGCGGTGCGACTTCGAATGCGACTGGATGTCCATCAGTCCCGAGGCCTGCATCTCCGCCAGCTGCGGCCAGCTCACCGCGTCGCCGCCCGCGCCGACGAAGTCGGTGTAGACGAACATCGTCGCCGGCAGGCCGAGCTTGCGCAGCACCGGATAGGCGAGCTTGTAGACCGACTCGTAGCCGTCGTCGAAGGTGATCACCACGGCCTTGGGCGGCAGCGGCTCCTTGCCGTCGAGGTAGCCCGCGAGCTGCGACAGCTTGACGACGCGGTAGTCGTTCTTCGCCAGCCACTCCATCTGCGCCGCGAAGTTGCCCTGCGACACGGCCATCTTCCCGCCCACCGTGCCGAGCCGGTGATAGCAGAGGATGGGCACCGTCTGGAGGTTGCCGGAGCGCACGCCCAGCGGGTTCATCGGCTTGAGCGGCACGATCAGCGGCTGGCCCGGCTCGGCCTTGGTGGCGCCGGCGTTGGCCTCGCTGATCTGCCAGTCGCGGTCCTCGCTGCCGAGCAGCCGGCCCGCGATGCCGCGCAGCGATTCACCGGCCACCGGCACGTAGATCAGCAGCCGGTCGCTGCGGGCGACGATCTCGCCGTTGCTCGTGGTCGAGGGCGCCTTCGCGGGCGCGGGCTCGTTGAGCGGCGGGGTCGCGGTCGGCGTCGTGACGCAGCCGGTCAGCGCAAGCACCGCAGCCGCGACAGCGCCAGCAAGCCGCAGTCGGACTCCCTCTCCCTCTCCCGCTCGCGGGAGAGGGCGGGGGTGAGGGCCAGCGGCCGGCGAAGTACCGCCGGCCATGAATCCATTCAACACGGACATCAGGCGGCTCCCGGCGTCGACGGAGGCACCGGCGGCGCGGGCTGCGTCTGCTCGTCCGAAGGCGCGGCGGCGACCGGCGCCTTGGGCTCGGCCGACGAGGCCTGAGCAGCCTCCGCAGCCTGCTTGCGCGCCGCGGCCAAGGCACCGGACTTGCGCCCGATCGTCGTCGGCGCCTCGGCCTTGGCGGCGGAGGCCGCCAGCGCCTGCTTGTCCTGCAGCGCCTGCGCCATGCGGTCGAAGGCGGCGTACAGCAGACCGAACTCATCCTTGCGCTGCTCGCGGATGCGGAAGTCGACGCGGCCGCGGCCGATCTCGTCCAGCGCTTCCACGACCAGCTTGATCGGCCGTGAGAACCAGTTGGCGACGAAGAACATCGCGATCGCGACCGCGAGCACCGTCGTCACCGCGAGCACCGCCATCAGCGTGCGCGACAGCCGCGCGACGCTTTCCAGCGGACGCTCCGGCAGGCCCAGCGCGACGCGCCCCACCGTCTTGTCCTGGAAGGTGATCGGCGAGTCGAAGCCCAGGATCGCCGCGCCGCCGGCCGCGTGATACCGCGTGCGCTTGACGACGCCCTGCTCGCCCAGCGTCTCGCCCGGCGGCGCCTGGTAGGGCTTGCCGACGGTGTCGGGCAGGCTGGACGCCGCGACCACGCCGGCGCGGTCGATGACGGAGACGCTTTCGAAGTCGCCCGTCTTCATGATCTCCTGCAGCGACACGTCGACGGAGACCCAGTCCTCGCCCAGCGCCGCCGTGGCGTTCTGCGCGGCGATGAAGCGCGACAGCGCGGTGCCGTAGTCGGCCACCTGCTGCATCAGCGCCGCGTTCTGGCGCTGGCTGATGATGGAGCCGCTCACCGCCATCACGATGGCGACGATGCCGGCCATCATGGCCGCCCACTTCACGCGCAGCGGGATCAGCTTGGCGCGGCCCTTGTTGCGCGCTTCCTCGTCGATCTCGGTGAGCACCTTGACCAGCGCGTCCGCCAGCTCCGCGCCGGTCTGGAAGCGGTTGTCCGGCGCCTTGGCCATGCAGCGGTCGACGACGCGGCGCAGCGACGCGGGGATCTCCGGGCGCAGCTTGTTCAGCGGCGTCGGATCGTCCTTGGCGATCTTGAGCGCCAGGTTCACCACGCTGTCGCCGGTGAACGGGCGCACCCCGGTGAGCATCTGGTACAGCACGATGCCGACCGAGAACAGGTCCGAGCGGCCGTCGATCTTTTCGCCGTTCATCTGCTCGGGGGCCATGTATTGCGGCGTGCCCAGCACGTCGCCGACGCGGGTGCGCTGCTCCCCCTTGGTCGACTCCATGTGGGCGATGCCGAAGTCCATCACCTTGATGTCGAGCGTGCCGCGCACGCGGGCGATGTTGCCGGGCTTGATGTCGCGGTGGACGATGCCGCGCTTGTGCGCGTAGTCCAGCGCGCGCGCCAGCTGGATGGCCATCACGACGGTGTCGCGGATGGGCAGCGGCGTGCCGGGTTCGAGCAGGTCGGCGAGCGGATCCCCGTCCAGCAGCTCCATGGCCATGTAGGGCCGGCCGTCGACCTCGCCCACGTCGTGCACGGTGACGATGTTGGGATGCGACAGGCTGCCGGAGGCACGCGCCTCGCGCAGGAAGCGGGCGTGGTACTCCTCGTCCTCGCACAGCGAGGCGTGCAGGAACTTGATCGCCACGTCGCGGCCGATGCTCGGATCGTGGGCCTTGAACACGCTGGCCATGCCGCCGCGACCGATGCGGTCCAGCACCTGGAAACGGCCGACCTGGCGGACCGGGGCATCGTTGCTGGCGACCTTGGCGGCCAGCGTGCCGCCGGGCAGCGTGCCGGTGGAGGGACGACGCTCGGGCTCGGGCGGCATCGCGCGCAGCGCCGCCATGGCGGCGGCGGCGTCGGGATCGAAGACGGTCTCGGCGAACTCGGAGGCGCCGAATTCGGATTCCTCCTCATCGGCCACCGGCGGGGCCGCCCGAGGCGCCGAGGCCACGGGCACGGCAACCGGCGCGGCAACCGGCGCGGGCGGCGCCACTGCAGGCGCCGGCGGCTCCACCGGGGGTTGAGCGGCCTCGACGGCCGGCTGCTTGGCCACGACCGGCTTCGCCGCCGGGGCGATCACGGTCTCGTTGCCGGTCGCCGCGGCAGGCGGCAGGCTCGCTGCCGGCGTGGCGGGAGCGGCCGGCGTTGCGACAACGGCGGACGGCGCCGGCCTGGTGGAAGGCGGCAGTGCCGACGCCGGAACGATCACCGTTTCATTGCCGGTCGCCGAGAGCTCGGCGAGCGACTTGGGCGGCGCGGCGGGCGGCTCGACGGGGGCGGCGGGCGGTGTCATGGAGGGAGCGGGTGCCGAAGGCGTCGGGGAGGGAGTCACGGAAGAGGCTTCAGCGGGAATGACGGGAACGGCGGGAACGGCGGGAACGGCGGATTCGGCGGGCGGGCGTGGCGTCAACAGCGCGGCGGGCGCGATGACGGTGTGATCGGTGTCGACGGGGATGTCGGCCGGCTTGCGGCCGGCGCGCATCGAGAAGGTGTCCGGGAAGGTCGGATCGATGAAGCTGATCTCGCGCTCATGCTGGACCGTCTCGGGGCCGTCGTCGTGCGGCGGTTCCTTGTCCGCCTCGGGGGGCGGCTCGGGGAGAGGCTCGGGGGCCGGCGCGGCGCGGTTGGCGGCGGTGTTGGGCGGCATGCGGTCGAGCGGCGCGCCGGCCGGCACGATGCGTGTCGCGTCCGGATCGAGCGTGGGATCGTCGGCCGCCGCCGGTGCATTGCCCGGCTTGGCCGAGCGGGGATTGCCTTCTTTTCGTGACATCGAACGCCTCGCCGCGACGAGAATCGCCGCCCGATGCGCATCGTCCCTGTCACGGGGATCGGGGGCAATGAACGAAAGTCACCAGGCGCGCCGCCGCCCTTGCCCTACCGCGTCGGGAGAGGCGCCGCCAGCCAGCGGTCCGGCTGCAGGAAACGCGCGAGATGATCGGCGAACACCTCGTTACCACCGCCCTCCCCGCCCCGCGTGCCGTGCGCCGTGAGCAGCAGCGGCGACAGCAGCTCGGCGATCCGGACGTACGGCGCCAGCGCCGCCCGGGCGTTGATGTCGCCCGGCAAGGGCTGCGGTCCGGCGGCCATCACGACGCCGGCCCCGGCGCGACGCAGATAGACGCCCTCCGGCCCGAGCGCGGCGGCGGCGGCGCACAGCCCGTCCACATCGAGCTCGCGCTGCTGGAGGAAGGCGTCGCCGAGCATCGTCAGCCAGTTGACGCCGGGCAGCCCGTCGAGCGCGTCCCACTGCATCAGCACCGGATCGAGCGGCTGGATCGTCCAGTAGCGGCGCGCGCGCGCGATCAGCGCGCGGTCCTCCATCCAGAACCCCCACCCCGCGCGGCGCACGAACTGCCAGCCCGCGCAGCCCCACCAGACCGGCAGCCGTTCCATCGCCCAGAGCCCGAAGGCGGCCAGCTCCGCGGCCGGGGCTGTCTCCTCGAAACGGAAACTCAGTTCGCTGGCGCGCGGCGTGGTGACGAACGCGCCTCGCCGCACGATGGCGGCGTCGACCTCATCCCACGCGTCGCGTGCCGACGCCCCGTCGCGCGAGAACTGGAGCACCGCATCGCGATCGGGATGCTCGGACCAGGCGTGCAGACGGCGGGTCAGTTCCCCTTGATCGAGCGATCGCCAGGCGGCGCCTGAGGCGCTGCGGACGCGCAGCGCCGCGCCGCCCGCGCGCAGGCGCTCCACCACCGCCATGACCGCGTCGCCGCCGAGCTGGTCCGGCGACGCCACGTAGACGGTGGCGCGGCAGGCCGCGACGAAGTCCCGCGTTCCGAGGTCCATGCCGCCTGCCCGGCTCAGTAGTAGCGGCGGGTCCACTGCCCGCTGGCGAGGTCGAGTTCCGAGTACGCCGCTTCGCCCGGCGTCTCGGTGACGTAGATGCGGCCTTCGCCCGGGACGACGGACCAGGGGACCAAGTCCTCGCCGATGGACACGGGCCCCTGCGGTGTCAGCTCGAGCACGCCCTGCTTCGTCGCGGCGAGGAACACCCGGCCGTCGACCTGCGCGATGTCGATCAGCGGCGCGTCATAGCGGCCCAGCACCGAGAAGCCCTGCGCCGCCGTGCCGCGCAGCACGCGGCCGCCGCGGGACTTGCCGCAGATATAGACCTCGCCGGCGTCGTCGAAGGCGATGCCCGCGAGCAGGTCCGACATGTCCGGGCCGTCGGGATCGGCCAGGCGCGTCCACTGCTTGCCGTCGTAATGCAGCAGCGTGCTGCCGTAGCCGGCGGCGTAGACGTCGTCGGCCGCGCGGCCGCGCAAGGCGCCGATCGGCTGGCCGATGCCCGGATTCCACTGCGACCACGCGCGGCCGTTCCAGTGGTACAGCACGCCGCCGAAGGTCGCGACGTGCAGGTCCTGGTCGGAGCTGCCCCAGATCGCCATCGGATTGGGCCGCGCGCCGTTGTGCTCCTGCGCCGGCAGGGCGACGTGGTGCCAGGTCATGTCGCCTTCGGGCGTGTCGAACTCGAGGTCGGGCGCCATCTCGTCGGGCCAGTCGACCGAGGCCGTGGTCCAGATCAGCCCGGTGCTGCTGGCGGCCCAGACGCTGCCCTCGGGCGTGACCCACAGCTGGCGCAGCGTGTCGTTGGTGGCGAGGATGTTCTCGGCCGGATCGTCGCTGCCGACCGGGCGCCGGAACACGTAGCCGGACGCGTTGCCCGAGTGGCCCGGCAGGTAGGTGATCATCAGCAGGTGCACCAGGCCGGCGTTCTCCTGCACGACGACGATGTCCTCGACGAATTCAGGCTCGTCGGCATCGGCGGAGGGGGCGGGCGCGGCGGTGGGGTCGGTCATCGGAAATCCTTTCGTGAATTCATCGGCGGCGCAGCGTCTTCGGCCGCTCCGAGCGCAGCGGCAGCGACTGGGCGCGCAGCTTGGTCTTGCCCTCGACCTTGCAGTCTTCCTTGGCGAACGCCGCTTCCTGTTCCTCGCGCATGCACTCGGCGGCGCGCTTGGCCATCTCGCGGCGTTCGGGGTCCTTGAGGTCGCGCGCCCGGTCGCCGTCGACGAGACAGTCCTCGGCCGCCTTCTGGTACGCGTCCATGTGCTCGGTGAGCGTCTTCTGCCCGCCCCCGTTGGAGGACTGGAACTCCGCCATCCTATCCGTCAGGTAGCGGTGCTCGGTGTTGTGGGTCTGTCCGTCGTCGACGTTCCAGCACCAGGCGTTGGCGGGATCGTAGCTCCCGCAGCCGTCCAGCTTCACGTCGCCAGCGTGGCCGCGGCCGCTCTCGTAGAACGAGCTCGCCGGCGCGCCGCCGTGCTCGCGGTTCTCGCCCTTGTTGATGTCCAGGTCCTTGTAGCGGCCCGACACGATGCCGAAGGCGGCCTTGACCTCCGAGCAGTCCAGCTTGCCGATCCCCCCGATCCCGCCGGCCTTGACGATCAGGGCCTGGACCATCGCCGCGCTGCTAGCCATGGCCGTTGCCTGCTTTCATGCCTGGTTGCCCATCGACTTGCTGCCGGTGAAGACCACGGCCTTGCCCTCGGCCTTCACGTTCGGGCTGCCGTCGAGGATGAAGGCGCTGGAGCTGGTCTTGTGGCTGACGACTTCCTTCTGCGAGCCGGGCTCGTTGCCGACGCAGTTGTGGACGATGCCGTCGACGTGGAACAGCGGCTTGCCGCCTATCTTGACCTTGCGCGCGTCGTCGTCGAGGTTGCCCGTGCCCGCGGGCGTCATGATCGGATACGGGATGGGCACGGGGCTGGGCGCGGCCGGCGTGAGGCACACGCTGGGCGTCATGTAGACGATCTTGTGGCCGGTCGATTCCCCGGCCACCTCGCGGTTGTTGGCGACGACGCTCATGCGGGCAACTCCATGTCTTCGGCGCGGCGCTGGCGCACGCCCGTCTTCGGATCGCGGGCCGCCAGCAGCAGCGCGCCGCGCGTGCCGTCGTCGGAGCCGGCGGCCAGCACCGCGACGTCGTCGTCGGCCACGCCGTGCGCCCAGAACTGCATCGCCAGCGCGGCCAGCAGCGGCGTTGTCGCGGCCCCGGCGTCGCCGAGTTCCTTGAGCGGCGTCTGCAAGGTGGTGCGCGGCGCGAGCACGTCGCCGAAGCGCGCGATCAGGTTCTGCAATTCGTTCGTGGTGTGGCTCTCATGCGAGGTGTCCAGCCACCAGCCGCGGCTGCGCTGCCCCGAGGCGCGCAGCGGCGCCACGGCCGCGCCCAGCGCCTGCGCGAAACCGTCGGAGCGGCACGGCGCCTCGGCGCCGACGGGCGCGGGCTCGCGGCCCAGGCCCAGGCCGAGCACGAAGGCATCCGCGCGGGTGCCCGGCATCACCACCGCGAAGGCGGCAGCCTCGCCGGGACGCAGGCCGTCGACCTGCTTCATCGTCAGCAGCCGGTCGGCGGCGGCCAGCGCCTCCAGCACCGGCCAGTCGACCTGGCTGTCGACGCCGCCCCAGATGATGTCGCGCGCGCCCTCGACCAGCTGCAGCGCGCGCGCCAGCGCCATCGCGCCGGCCGCGCGGCCGACCGGGAAGGGCTCGATGTCCGCGCCGCGCCAGCGCTCGGGCAGCAGCTCGCCCAGTCGTTGGACGAAGGCGCGGCCTTCGGCATTGATCTCGAAGTGCCGCCCCGCGCGCGACCAGCGCGCCGGCAGGCACAGCAGGATGACCGGCGGACGTCCGGCGGCATGCGCCTCGCCGGACGCATGCAGCTTGCGCTCGACGCCGGCCAGCGCGTGGGCCGCCATCGTCAGCATCCGTTCGACGACCGGCAGGTCGCGCGGCAGCGCGGGCGAGGCGCACAGCATCACGCGCTCGCCGTCGCCGTCGACCAGGTCGGACATGGCCACCGCGCTCAACCCGGCGCGGTACAGCAGCGCGGTCTCGGCCAGCGATTCGCCCAGGCTGGTGACCGCCTCCGCATGGCTCAGGCCGGCCTGCCACTTGGCCGTGGGCATGCGCGCGCTCATGCGAGGAACTCCTTGGCCTGGACCTTCACCGCGGTGAAGCGGTCGCGCATCTTGGGCGGGCAACGGAAGAGCGCGCGCCACACCAGTTCGACGACCATCGCGTCGCTGTCGACGACGACCGTGTCCAGGTGCGGACGCTGTTCGCGCACCTGTCCGTCGATCGTCGCGTCGACGCGGACCAGCCACTTGGGCAGCAGGAAATCGAGCAGCGCGTCCGGATGCACACCGACGATGCGGACCGATTCCCCGCCGCGCAGCGGCTCCTGGAAGACGAAGTCCGGCGGCGCGCAGTGTTCGTGTTCGGGGCGGTAGTCGGCGGGTCGGCCGGGATAGGCGCCCTGGAGCCAGGCCGCGTCGTAGGTGCCCGCGGTGCGGCGACGCGGATCGAAGTGCCGGCCCAGCGGCGCGCAGCCCACCGGCGCGTACGAGCCCCCGGCCGAGGCGACCGGCTCGTCGGGCGACTCGATCTGCGGCGCGGGGCGGCCGATCAGGTGCTCGGTGTGGCGCGTGATGCCGATGCCCACGGGATTGCGCGCGTCCTCGAGCGGCCGACGCGGGTCGCTGAAGTCGGCGCCGCCGTAGGCACGCGACCAGGCCAGCGGCGTGCGCTCGACCGGACCCGCCGGGCCGGGGACCACGCCGGTCAGCGAGCGGCGCCAGGTCCGGGGACCGTGGATGCGCAGGACCTTCATGCGATCGGCGACGCGCACGCCCACGTCCATGCGCGTGGCCGTCGCGCCGCGCGGCGGCACGGCGTGGCCGGCGAGGATGAAGTCGGTGCCCGGCTTGGGCAGGCCGAAGTCCGCCGGCAGGCGCAGGTCGGCGATCTCGGGCGCGCCCCAGGGCTCGTCGCCCAGACGGATCTCGCGCGGCGCGTCGGCCGGACGCAGCGACTGCGCGGCGGCGGGCCCCGGCTGGCCCTGCCGGATCGGCGTGATCGCATAGACCGCCTTGACGATCACCAGCCGCGCCTGGGCGCCGTCGCGATCGACGATGGGCAGCAGCGTCGCCGCATGGCCGCTGTGGTTGTAGAAGGCCGGCTCATCCATGAGGGATCCTCTGGCCGCCGGCGGCCGGCGCGTGGCCGGCATCGGCGTGCCCATCGCTGGTCTGTCCGCCAGTGGGTGGTCCGGCCATGGGCTGTCCGGCGGCGGCATGCTCGGCTGCGGCATGCTCGGCGGCGGATCGCGAGATGCCCAGCGCCGCGCCGATCCGGCACAGCGCCTGGACCTGTTCCCCGACGAAATCGTAGGCATTGAAGCGCGGCAGCGACGTGCGCGCGGCCAGGCACAGCGACGCGTACAGGGCCTGACGCGTCGGCCGGGCCGCGGTCGGCGCGCACAGCAGGCTCAGCAGCCAGCGCGGCGCGGCCTCCTGGCCTTCGATGTAGCGGCGGTCCTCCCGGTAGGCCTCGGCGCGGTCATGCCAGGTCTGCCGCCAGACGCCCTTCGCATCCACCGGCAAGCCGCTGATCGCGTGGATCGCCGCGTGCAGCTGCTTCGCCTCTTCCGGCGTGCAGGGCGTTTCCAGCAGCAGGCCGACCAGGTCCGGCATCAGCGACACCGCGCCCAGCCGCCCCGCCGCCCGTACCGCCAGCCAGCGATCGCCCGTGCCCAGCGCGGCGCGCAGCAAGGGCGCGTCCTCCGGCCGGCCGTGCAGGGCCACGGCATGGAGCGCGTCGGCCCAGGCCGCGCTGTGCGCGGCGCGCTTCAGCGCAATGCCGTGGAGCGCGTTCATGCCGTGGGTCGCACCGGCGCGCAAGGCCGCGGCGACCAGCGCCTCCGGCGCCTCCGTGCGCGCCGCGATCGACGCCAGCACGGTCTCGCAGCCGCCCGGATCGAGGCGCCACAGCGGCGCGCCCAGCGCGGCCTGCGCCACGCCCGGTTCCAGGTCTTGCGCGGCGTGCCGCCAGGCGGCATCGTCGAGCGCCTCGCGGTACGCCAGCACGCGCACGGCGGCAGCGCGCAGGCGCCAGCGCTCATCGGCCAGCAAGGGATGAAGGAGGTCGGCGATGCCGGGATTGGGGGCCAGGCACAGCGCCTCGACCGCCGCGGCGGCCTCCTGCGGATGACGCGCGACGGCGGTGACGAAGACCTCGCGGATCGCCTCCAGCCACGTCGATCCCTCGACGCAACCGAGCACGAACAGCGCGGCGAAGACGCGGCCGGGATCGGGCAGGTCCTCGTCGATCGCCAGCGCGCGCACGTGATGCAAGGCCGTCCCGCCCAGTCCGAGGATGGCGCTGACCTGCGCGAGCAGCCGCTCTTCCGAGCCCGCGGGCGTGCGCCAGTGCTCGCCGTCCTGCGGCTCGCGGTAGCCGCGCAGCACGCCGACCAGATCGAGGCACTGCTCGACGGCGTCGCGCCGGAAAGCCTCGGCGCCGTCGGTCGGCGTGGCGCGGTCGCGCCACGCGTCGCGCCAGCCGGGCGAGGCGACCACGCGCACCGCGGGATCGCCGACGAACACGTCGGACAGGCGCAGGCAGCGAGGCACGTCCGACAGCAGGACAGTCGAGTTCATGGCGGGCCGGCGATGGTGCGCGTAGGCGCGGCGCGCACTCAGTTGAACTTGATCAAGGGCGACAGCAGGCGCAACAGGCGCTGGCTGCGCGTGGCGAAGCTGTTGCAGACGATTTCGACATCGCCGTTCTCGCCCAGCCGCAGGCGCGAGTGTCCGTTGCGCAGCACGATGTCGCCCTGCGCCTCGAGCACCAGCGTCTTGGGCCGCGCCGCGAAGGCCGCAGCCTCCGTCACCGCCGGGGACGCCGCGCGCGCCGGACCGATGCGGCCCAGGATCACGCCCCGGTCGCCGCCCTCCAGCCAGACCAGCACCGCGTCGCCGCCGGAGACCATCGCGCCGGGCGTCTCGGGGTGCAGGACCTCGCAGCGCAGCGGCTGGTCCAGCCCCGGCACCGACACGCGCATGCAGCCGTCGTCGTCCAGGGCGATCGCCTCGCCGCGTCGCAGCGCCGAGCCGGTGGTGGTGGCGCCTATCAGGGGCGCCAGATCGAAAGGGTGGGCCATGGGCGTTCCGTCAGCTGTTCTGGTTGATGTTGGGCGAACCCTTGAGGTTCAGGTCGCCGCCCGCCTTCACCGAGATCTTGCCGCTGCCCTGGATCGTCAGCTCCGAGCCCTTGAGCAGGATCTCGCCGCTGCTCTTGAGCACCAGTTGCGCGCTGCCGCACTTGAGCACCAGCTCGGAGGCGGCGTCGATCGCGCCCTTGCCGCCGCTGTTGACGCTGTAGTCGCCGCTGGACTTGAAGCTCATTGTCGCGCCGGCCTGCGCCGAGTAGGCCGCGCCGGACTTGTGGGCGATCTTGCCGCCGGCCTCGTGGCTGATGTGCGTGCCGGCCTTGACGGACTTGCTCAGCCCGATGGTCTCGGAACTCAGGCCGCCGACGCCGACCACCTTGGCCGCGCCCACTTCCTGCAGCAGCGCCGCGCCGATGGCCTGGTTCATCGCCGCGCCGACGGTCAGCGCATAGGCCGCGCCGATGGTCTCGGCCTTGAGCAGCGCGACGGTGACCGTCTGCGTGCTGCCGAAGCTCTGCGTGTCGGCCGCGCCGACGCTCAGCGTGCGGGTCGCGCCTATGGTCTCGATCTGGTTGGCGCCCACGGTGAGCGTCTCGTCCACGCCGACCGTCTTGCTGCGGTTGCTGCCGACGGAGATCGTCTGGTTGGACCCGATCGTGGCGGTCTGGTTGACGCCGATCGACTGCGTCTGGTTGTTGCCGACGGTCTCCGAGTCGTCCACGTCCACCGTGTCGGTGCGGTTGTTGTGGATGGTGGAGGTCTGGTCGTGCTCGATCGTGGTGGCCATGTCGTACTGGCCGTGGATCGTGATCATCTCCTTGCCGGCCGTGTCGTCCATCGACATCTCGTTGTAGCCGGCGCCCTTGTGGGTCTTGGACTTCATGCCGCTGATGACGGCGGCGGCCGGCAGGCCGTACGGGGGCATCTGCTCGGCGTTGTAGACGCGGCCGGTGATGAGCGGCTGGTCGGGATCGCCCTCGACGAAGTCGACCACGACCTCCTGCCCGATGCGCGGGATGGACACGCCGCCCCAGCCCTTGCCGGCCCAGGGCTGCGAGACGCGGATCCAGCACGAGCTGGTCTCGTTGCGCTGGCCGCGGCGGTCCCAGTGGAACTGCACTTTCACGCGGCCGTACTTGTCGGTGAAGATCTCCTCGCCCGACGGGCCGGTCACGATCGCGGTCTGCGGGCCGGGCGCCATCGGCTTGGGCGTGCGGCGCTCGGGCCGGAACTGCTGGTCGGCGGGGATGGCGTTGAAGCGGCAGCGCAGCTCGGACTCGCCGGAGGCCGACTCCGTCGACGCCTGGCGCAGCTGCGTGACCGTGCCGGTGATGAGGTACTTGGCGTTCTGGTCGTCGCGGGGATGGCGGCTCAACGACAGCAGATGACCGGTGCGCACGCCCTGGGCGTTGGTGTCGCCGTCGAAGCGGGCGTAGGCGGTCTGGATCTCGTCGAGGCGGTCCTCGACGTACTGCGCCCCGTCGCTGCCCTGCACGTAGCCGCCGGGGTAGTCGAAGACCTCGCCGTCGGACAGGTCGTAGTCGCGGGCGCGGTCCAGCTTGGTTTCCAGCGAGGTCGAGGGCCGTTCGAAGTCGTAGTCGGTGATGACGACCTTGCCGGGCTTGAGGCTCTCCTGCGTGACCCAGGTGTCGACGTATTCGAGCTCCGGGGGCGCGTTGTTCGCGCCGCCGTAGAACGGCAGCGTCTCGCAGCCGGGGGCGCAGTCGTGGGCCGAGGCGGCGTCGGTCAGCACGAGCGTGTGGCCGGACTCGTCGTGGGTGAAGTACCAGTAGATGCCCTCGTTCTCGAGCAGCCGGGCGACGAAGTTGAAGTCGGTCTCGCGGTACTGGACGCAGTAGGTCCAGGGCCGGTAGGCGCGCATCAGCTTGAACTCGTGGCGGGCGACCGGGTGGTCGTCGAAGACCGCCTTGACGATGTCGGGGACGGTCATCTCCTGGAAGATGCGGCAGTCCGCGGTGCGCGTGAGCAGCCACAGCCAGGGGCGCATCGTCATCTGGTAGACGGTGTGCTTGCCCTCGAAGCCGGTCTGCGCGAAGCGCGTGACATAGCCGGCGAGGTGCCGCGGGTCGTCGTCGCGCAGGGCCATCGTCAGCGTCGCGGACTTGCCGAGCAGCTCCGAGGCGCGGATGTCCTTGCGCTCGCTGAGCAGGGTCAGCGTGGTTTCGCCGAGGTCGCTCAGGGCCTCCCGCGACGCGCAGGCGTGCACGCGGAGGACATCGGCGTCGAGGGCGGTCTGGAGGCGGAATGGAGCTGCCATGGGCGGACCGTGAAGGCGGACCGGAGCAATCGGACCTTCACGGTAGGCTCGTGCGAACACCGCCGAAAGCGACCAAAGTCATTCCCGGGGGCGCCCCATGTAAAGGGGTGATACGGCAGCCCCGGGCGTGTCACTGGTGTGGGTGACGCGTGCGCCGCACGGTGCGGCGGCGCACGTTGGGCCGTTACATCGGCAGCGTCAGCGAGACGGTGATCGTCAGCACGGCGCCGTCGTCGGCGTAGTCGACGGTGATCTCACGGCCTTCGACTTCCCACTGTTCCCACTCGAAGACGCCCTCTTCCTCCTCGCCGTCGACCGCTTCGCCGTAGGCGGCGGTGGCGGCCTCGCGGGTGTCCACCGGCGTGGTGGCGAGCGGGCCGTTCCCCTTGTAGGGATCGACTTCCTCGCTGCCTTCGGGGTAGTAGAAGATCGCGCTCAGCACGTGGGTGCCGGTGCCCAGCGGCTCGCCGTAGTCGACCGCGTGGGTCTCGCGCGGGGAGAAGGACAGCACGACGCCGGCCTCCTTCAGGTGCACGAAACCGGCGCGTATCTCCTTCTTGCGCTTCTGGGAGAGCTCGGTCGGGGCCGGCGTGCCCGCGGGCGTGGTGTACGCGAGAACCGCGGCGATCAGCGGAGCGTCGACTTCGGTCAGGCCGAGGAGGCTCGGGAGCTCGGGGAGCATCGGAATGGTGGTGGTGGTCATGAGGCTGAACGATAACCCGTATTGGGGTCGTTGGGCCGGGCGGGCGATCCGGATGGAACCCAGGCGGTCAGCTCGCCGTTCGGCCAAGCCGGAGGACGGTCAATCGCCGTCCTTCTTCCTGCCAAGCAGGGTCACGCGAGAAACATGGTCCTCGGCCAGGCTGTAGAGGATGTGCAGGTCGTAGGCACCGAGGTGCCATCGATGATGTCCTTGCATCTCATCCATGCTCTGCCGGTCAGGCCGGCGTCCGACCTTGGCGATCACCGTATCGGGTCCATCATCGAACGTGATGCCGAAGAGCAGCGGCCCTTGCCACTGAAGGCTCTTGAAGTCGAGATCACAGCGATAACGAGCGCCGGACAAGCACAGCGTGGCCGGCGGTGCGTCGATCGCGCGCCGCGGGTTCAGCACTTCGGCAGGCGCGGCGTAGAGCTCGAAGCCGTCCGTCCTGGAGAAATCCATTTCTCCATGGCTGTTGGCTTCTTCAAGCTTTCCGGCGTAGCCGACTGCATCAAACGCCACCTTCATCGCATCGGCTGAGACCGGGGTTCCCAACGCGACCAGAATCTGCTCCGGGCCCGGCAGCGCGCCATGACGTTGCCTCGCCTCGCTGCGCATTGCCTCAGCTTCGAGGGCGTACGGCGGCATCAACGACACCAGCTTGCACTCTCCCGACGGAGTGAAGCTCACATCGACGAGCACGCCGTCCGCGAGCCATCGCGCCTTCCGGACCGTGCCCGCGACCTCATGAGTCCATTCGGCACGACCCAGCGCATCCGCCCAGGCGTCGAGCCGGGACCGCGTCGTCAGTTCGCCGAGGACCGGTCCTTGAAAGGGGTCAACGTCGTCGTGGTACGTCCCGAAGAGCACCACACGGCTGATGACGATCGGACCCTCGCTTTTTGCGAGTCCGAAACGGGCCATGTACGAAGGCCCGTCCGTGAAGAACAGAAAGATGCCCTGTTCGAGGTTGAAAAGCGAGAACCTGCCGTCCTCCACAGCCTTGTCGATCGACTCCCGATCGATATAGGGGCGATCCGGCCAATCGGCAACCGCCCGCTGGACTGCGGGGTCGCTCCACCCTCGACCCAGATGATCCACGGGCGACATGGTCACCGTTTCACCATCGGCACCGATACCGAGACCGTGTCGATCTGCAGATCTTCGCTGTAGCTGGTGCGCAGCTGGCGACCGTCCTTGCTCCACTGATCCCACTCGATCTCGTCGTCATCCTCTTCCGTGCGGCTGGGCTCGCCGTAAGCGCGAAGCGCGTCTTCCCGATTGCGGACACTGTCGGACGCGAACGGCGCCGGGCCCGCATACGTGCTGAGATCGGTGCCGCCATGCGGGTAATAGAACATGCCGGACAGCACGTACGGGCCTTCGCCACGCGGCGTCCCCCGCGAATCTTCAAATCGTGCGCGCGACTGGAATGCCAGCGAGAGTCCCTTCTCGCTCAGGTTGACGTAGTCGGTACCCAGTTCGCGAATATTCTTCGCGGACAGGTCCGCCACATTGCCGCCATGCTCCGCGATCGCCGCGACGAGCTCTTGGTCCGTATTCGACAGACCGAGGAGTTGGTGAAAGTCTTCGATGTTCATCAATTACCTCTTTGAAATCACTTCTTCTTCGCGGCCTTCATCGTCTTCTTCAACCACTTGTCCCAATCGTCATTGGTGATGGCCGAGAAAGCCTTTGCGGCCTCACTGTAAGCGCCTTTGCAGCCCGGATCAAAGTCGTCGACGTGCTTGAGAAGCGCGTCCGTATTCTCCTTGGCCGCCCGCTGCAGGTTGCCGGAGTCGCGCTTGATGCGCCGTTCGTCGTCGACGATCTGGTTCTGGCGACCACCGTAAGTCTCACTGTGCTTCTGGTGCAGTTTGTCGGGGATCGCGATGGTCGGCGCATTCTCGATGATGGCCTTGATCTGATCCTTGGACAGCACGTCACCGGCAAGCTCTTCCGCTCGCTTCAGGAGCGCGGCCTTGGATGGCACGTGATCCCAGTTGAATCCCGCGTTGTCGTGACTGTCGCGATCCTTGTAAGGGCCCGTCTGGCCGCACTTGGGCTTCGGTTTGGGCTTGCCCTTGAAGCCGTCGTCGCCTTCGTCCTTCGCCTTCGGAGCCTCGTCGGGCTTGGCCTTGGGCTTGGCTTCCTTCCCGGCCAGTTCATCGATCTTGGCCTCGGCCTTCTCGATCGCATCGCGAAGCTTGCGCTGAACGCCTTCCGGAAGATGAGGAAGGATCTCGTCGGCGACCTTGCGGACGCCGGCCGCATAGCGGTCGGCGTTCTTGGCGATCTTGCCCGCCACGGCCGCCTCGCCGGCGATGGGAACAACGCCGATCAGCGAGAGGCCCGCACCGATCCAGTCCCCGCGCGCCACGCTGATCAGCCCGTTGAGGATGTCCGCCGGCGCCCCAAGGCCCGGGATCAACCCCACCACATCCAGGAGCATCTGCAGCGCGTCCAGCTTGGAGATCTCCATGGTCTCCACCTTGACCGCCGCGTTCGCGTCCTCCGCCTTCCCTGCGCTGGCCGCCGGCTTCTGCAGGACGCCCGTCGTGTTGTAGCTTCCCATGCGATCAGCCGCCGTTCATCCAGAACTTGTCACCGTGGCGGACCATCCACTTCTTGCCGGCACGCACCGTGGAGCTCTTGTCCAGCGGCTCGCACTTCTTGCCCACCGTGCCACTCTTGATGCCGGTGCCGCTGCCGGGCGTGTCGCCCGCGCTGCTGGGCGTCTTGCTCTGGTCGAAGACCACGACGGGATTGCCATTGATCTTCACGCTCTTCACGACGCCCGTCGCATCGCTGAGCTGCGAAGTGATCGGATAAGGCACCGGGACCATCGAACTGCCCATCGGCGTCTTGCAGACGTCCGGCGGCATGCTGTAGACGACCCAGCCACCTTCCTTGCGCGCTCCCAGGTTATTGGCCATGAGCCGCCTCCTCCATCTTGAACAGCGGCGCTGTCAGGTCGGTCTCGAAACGCAGTTCGGTCGTCTTCACGCCCATCTCCGCCGACACGCTCGCGCGCCAGACGATAGCGAGTTCCATCGCGTCCGTATCGACGTGCAAGGTATCGATCGCGCACACGCCGCCGAGCATCAGGCCGCTGGCGAGATGGAACAGCACCGACACGCGATGCCCCGGCAGCGCGACGAAGGCGTGACCGCTCGGGCAGAGCGCGGGGGCGATCAGGTTCCCGAGCTCGATGTAGCAGTCGGGCCGCGGAAAGGCGATCTGCTGATCCTGCGGCGCGGCGTTCCAGTACGCCATGTCGAAATCCTTGGGCAGATTCGGCCAGCGCTCCGCCAGCCATCGATCGTCATAGGAACCTGCGCGCTGGATGCGTGGCGTCCAGGCGCGTCCGACCGGACCGAAACCCGCGGGACGATGCGCATAAGCCCTGGCCTGCTCCAGCATCTGCGGCGGCTGCTGACCTGCGGCCTGCGCCGTGATGTCCGGTCGATCGACCGGAAGATCCGGCGCCTCGATCTGCGGCGCGGGCCACGACGTCGGCACCGGTACACGGGCCTCCCGCGACGCGCGTTCCAGATCCGCATGCATCCAGCCGCGGCCCAGAGGATTCAGGAAACAAACCTCGTTGAGCAGCAGTTCCGGCGCCTCCGCATCGCGTCCGAAATCGGGATGCGGCACGCGGCTGCTGCCGCCGTAGGCGAGTTCATACAGCAGCGGGACGCTGGTCGCGGCACTCAGCGTCCGCCGTGCCCACGCGCCCTTGGCGTCGCGCACGAATTCCGACGGCGCATGCAAATGCAAGGCCTTGTCCAGCAGCATCTCGCGGCTGCGATCCCCGTTCGGTCCCGGCGCGCGCAGCCAGCCGTCGATCGCGACGCGTCGCTCCTCCTGCCACGCCACGCGGTCCGCAAAGCTCGTGTCGGGATCCGTCAACGGCGGCACATAACCGGCCGCCGGGTCCGCCTGGGGATGACGCGACGGTTGGCTGACGCGCAGCCGGGCCAACCAGCCTTCGCTCGGCCGTCCTGCCGGCGCATGGCTGGTGCCGGTGACCAGGACGTCGCACTTCGGCTTGAACGGCGCGAGATCGCTTTCCGTGCGTACGCTGCTCAGGCCGACCT
Source organism: Mitsuaria sp. 7 (assembly GCF_001653795.1). Lineage (NCBI taxonomy): Bacteria > Pseudomonadati > Pseudomonadota > Betaproteobacteria > Burkholderiales > Sphaerotilaceae > Roseateles > Mitsuaria sp. 7. The sequence goes on along the minus strand of NZ_CP011514.1, from coordinate 1,479,597 downwards.
CACCGACGTATTGATCCTCGGTGACCAGCGGGGGGGCGCCTTCGTCGATCAGTTGCGGCACCAGGCGCATCGGACCGGCGGTCGTCGGCTGAGCGCCCTCGAGTTGCCATGCCGGCACGAGCTTGTAGACCGTGCGTACCACCACGATTTCATGCTCGCGGTCCTGGGTGTCGATGCCGCGATAACCCGCCGCGCCGAACGGCGTGAGGTTGACCAGTTCCATACGGAGCTCCGACCTCAGTTGAGGTCGATGTCCTTGCCGTTGATCTGCACCGGACCCGACGCGTCGAACAGGAACTCCGATCCAACGATCGTCACCTTGCCGTCCTTCGTCATCGTCAGACTGGCCTTGCCGACGACGAAGCGGATCGCGTCGCCCGCGACCAACTCGTAGGTCTTGCCGACGCGCGTGGTCTTGCTCAACCCTACCTGCTCCGACTGCTGCAGTCCGACCGTCGTGTTCATCAGCCCGCCGACGGTCGTCTGATAGGCCGCACCGATGGTCAGGGCCTTGCCCAGTCCGATCGTCTCGGCCTTCGCCAAGGCGATGGTCTCCGTTTTCACGCCGCCGATCGTCACCGACCGATTCGACCCGACGCTGATCGTCTCGTTGATGCCGACATCTTCGGTCCGGTTCATCCCGATCGAGATCTTCTCGTCGAGGTCGACGCGCTCGGTGCGGTTCTGATGGATCGTGATCGTCTCGTCCAGGTTCACCGTCTCCGTGCGGTTGCCCTTGACCAGCGTCGTCTCATGCCGGTCGATCGTCTTGGTCCGGTCCCGCCCGACCCAGTGCGTCTCGTCGTTCTCGACCTCGATGTCCTGGTTCTTCTCCGCGTGGATCCACAGCTGCTCGTCGCCGTGCTTGTCCTCGAAGCGGATCGCGTTGGCGTTGCCGTAGCTGCCGCCCTTGGTCGAGCGCGTCAGGAAGCCGCTCTGCGTGGCGTTGGCCGGCAGGTCCCACGGCGGCAGGTTCTCGCCGTTGTAGGTGCGCCCCATGATGATGGGCGCGTCCGGGTCGCCTTCGATGAACCCGATGATCACTTCCTGCCCGATGCGCGGGATATGGATGCCCCCGAAGTTCGAGCCCGCCCACGGATGCGCCACGCTCACCCAGCACGAGCTGCGCTCGTCGCGCTTGCCGCGGCGGTCCCAGTGGAACTGCACTTTCACCCGGCCGTACTTGTCGGTGTGGATCTCCTCGCCCGCCGGACCGCTCACGATGGCCGTCTGCGGCCCCGCCACCAGCGGCTTGGGGGTGCGTCGCGCGGGCCGGTACTGCTGCGCCGCCGGGATGCAGCTGAAGCTGCAGCGCAGCCCCGTCTCGCCCGAGCCGGCCTCGTTGGCCGCCTGGCTCAGGCTGATCTGCGTGCCCGTGATCAGGTACTGCGCGTTCTCGGTCTCGCGCGGATGGCGCGACAGCGACAGCAGATGCCCCGTGCTCACGCCCTGCGCATTCGTCGTGCCGTCGTAGGTCTGGAACTGCGTCTGCAGCTCGTCCAGGCGGTCCTCGACGTACTGCGAGCCGTCGCCCGTCTGGATGTAGCCGCCCGGGTAGTCGAAGATCTCGCCGTCGGACAGGTCGTAGTTGCGCGCCACGCTCTGGTCCGTCTCCAGCGACGTCGACGGCCGCTGGAAGTCGTAGTCGGTGATCACGACCTTGCCCGGCTTCACGCACTCCGCGCTGCCCCAGGCCTGCACGTACTCCAGCGCCGGCGTGGCCTGCGCCCCCGAGCCATAGAACGGCAGCGACTCGCAACCCGGGCGTGCATCGTGTCCGCTGGCCGAGTCGCACAGCACCACCTTGTGGCCGCCCTCGTCGTGCTCGACGTACCAGTAGATGCCTTCGTGCTCCAGCAGTCGAGCGACGAAGTTGAAGTCCGTCTCGCGGTACTGGACGCAGTAGTTCCAGGTCCGGTACGGGCGCAGCAGCTTGAACTCGTAGCGCGCCACCGGGTGGTCCTCGAAGACCTGCTTGACGATGTCGGGGACCGACAGCTCCTGGAAGATCCGGCAGTCCGAGGTGCGCGACAGCAGCCACAGCCACGGCTTGAGCTGCATCTCGTAGACGCAGTGCTTGCCCTCGAAGCCGCGTTGCGCGAAGCGCGTCACGTAGCCGCTGAGGTATCGCGGCGCGTCGTCCCGCAGCGCGATCGTCAGCGTCGCGGGCTTGCCCAGCAGGTCCGAGGCCTGGATGTCCTTGCGTTCGCTCAACAGCGTCAGCGTGGTGTCTCCGGCGTCGCTCAGACCCTCCCGCGATACACAGCTGTGCACGCGCAGGGTCTCTTCAGGCAAGGCGGTCTTGAGGCGGAAAGGAGAGGCCATGGCACCAAGGGTCAGGTCGACACCCGGAGGCTAGGGATCACCCGCGATCACCACAACGGTCGAAAGTCACTCCGACGGTTCGAAAGCCTCAGGTGAATTCCGCAGAATTATCAGAATGGCACCCCACGGGGGTCAGGTCCTGCCTGCCTGACGGCCTTAGCCGCACGTCAACCGCGGACTTCGATCGACAGATCGCCCAGCCTCCGATCGACGTAGAACTCAACCTCGCCCCAAGGGAATCGGGCCACCGCTCGGGACTGCGCCGCCATCTCGGGCTCGACACCGGTCTTCTTGACGAAGCGCTTCACCATCCGCGAGGTCAGGATCGACTCCGGAAACTCCTCCTCGTCGAACAGCACGAATGCCGCAGGGGCTCGGCCACTGCGGGCGTCGATCACCAGTTTCGCCGAGAGGTCCAAGTACCGGACCGGCCCACCTTCCAGACCCGCCACGCCCAACGCGCCAGCTTGCCAGACGAGCTTTCCGTCGACGGTGACACGTCCGTCGATCACATCGATTTCCAGGTTCATGGGTCGAGCTCGCTGCCGCGTTTTCCTGAGGTGTTCTCAGGCGCGCACGATAGGACGCCCGATCACGCAAGTCAGCGGCGAAGGTCATTCCGGGCGAGAAACGCTCGATACTCCGCTCGCTCGCCAATCGCCCACTACTGCTTGCCCAACGCCTGAAGCGCGCCATGTCCCTCCTCCGCCGCGTCATCGCCTTCGCCGTCCTCGCCGGCTGCGTCTGGACCTTCCAGGAGAGTCGACGAGGCACCTTCGGCATGGTGGGCGGCGCCTTCGCGATCATGGCGGTGATCATCGGCATCCTGGCGCTGGCAGCGGCGATCTTCAACCTCAAGGTCTTCGGTGATAGGCAGTGGGAAGACAGCGGCTTCGACAACTCCGTGCTGGGTCAACGGTCCGGCCGCGTGTTCGGCGTCTTCCTGGCCGTCATCTTCGGCGGCGCGCCGATCTTCATCGCGATCCGCGGGCTGGCGCGAGGCGTGATCCCGCCGCTCTGGAGCGCGCCGGACCTCGTCGCTGCGCGGTCACCGATGATGTTTGTGCTCTGCGTCGCGCTCTGGCTGAGCATCGGGATGGCGCTGTTCGTGCTGATCATCAAGGGCACGTGGCTCGCGAAGTTCGGCGGCGAGAAGACATCTGCACCAGCAAGCACGCCACGTCGGCGGCGATGATGGGGGAGTCCGCCTGCGCAAGACATGGCACCCGCGCCGACGCGCGTCGTCCTGGAAACCTCAGCCATCGACCCAGGAACTCATTCATGCCCCACTTCGCCCGCCCACCCCGCATCGCCGTCGCGCCGTTCGCCGCCTTGGCCGCCAGCCTGCTGCTGACCGCCTGCCAGAGCTTCGGCACACGCGAGTTCAGCCTGCCCGATGGCAAGGACCAGGAGGTCCGGGAGATCTTCGCGGCCTGGGCCGTCGAGCATGGGCTTCGGCCCTGCGCGGAGCACAACCTGAAGGTCGACGACGCGGACAGCTGCTTCGGCGGCCGCATCGAGCCGATCTCGGTCACCGCGGTGGCCCTGCCCGATGGCGATCGTTATTCGGTCCGCATCAGCGTGTACGCCATCGGCCTGGGCAATCTGGGCGTGATCAAGCAGCCTGCCGAGCAGCTTCTCAAGCGTCTGGAATCCCTCTTCGAACCTGGCCAAGTGATTGTCCGCGGGCTGCCGGCGCCGATGCCGACACGGCGGATCAACGGATAGACGGGCCAGGTCTTGCCCTCTGAGAAACATCCCGTTGCGAATTCCCGCCTGGGCAGAGGCCAAAGTCACTTCGGCCCGACCGTCCCGCCCGGTACCTTCGGGTCCATCCGCATTCTGAAGAGGCGCCGATGCCTGCTGCACGCATTCCCGGACCCCTGGGCGCCGGGGCCAATACCCACGAGATCGACGACGGCACGATGATCCGCGCCGCCTCGCCGCTGGTGTCGCCGGTCGGCGCCGCGCCCCGCGCCGAGAAGGCCGCCGCCATCGACGACGACACCCGCGCGCTGGCCGCCGTCGCCTACGGCGAGGGCTCGACCGGCAACGTCTACGAGGAGATGGCCGCGATCGCCAACGTGCTCGTGCGTCAGCAGAAGGCGCGCGGCTTCGCGACGATCAGCGCGTTCATCAAGACGGACAAGACCTTCGCGTTCGCCGCGCATGACGGCAACCAGCGGCACAACAAGCTCAAGAAGGCCACTGCGGAAGAGATCGCCGCGGACACCGGCATGAACGACGCCGTGCGCGGTGCGCGCAACGCGCTCAGCCCCACCGGGACGGACTACGCCAACGGCGGCTACTTCTGGGACGGCGCCGACATCAAGTCGAACTACGACAAGCACCCCAAGGTCAAGGCCGGCATCCACATCACCGATCCGAAGCACAACATCTACGACATCAAGGACAAGGACGTCCCCGGTGAAGAATGGTGGCGCAGCGCGGCGGGCGCCAAGACCAAGCTGCGCGGCAAATGGGATTACAAGTACGAGTCCACCGCCGCGTATGGCGGCACGATCTTCTGGAAGTACAACGACGACTTCGTGAAGGCCACCAACAACAAGGTGTACGACTGATGCCTCGCCTGTCCCGACTGCCGCCGATCGCGGCGACCGCCCTCGCCGTCTCGCTCTTCACCGCATGCGCTGCGCATGCCGATGCCCTGGTCAAGAACGCGACCGAGCTGCGGGATCTGCTGCGCGGCACCGCGACGCCCGCAGCTTTGGAACCGATCAGGACGGAAGGCTGGTGCGGACCGCAGGGCTGCTTCGTCGACGTCGGCGAGCTGCGCCTCGACCGCGACAAGGGCGGCTTCGCCAAGGCGCCGGGCGGCAGGCAGCTCGTCCTCGTCGAACACAAGGCCATGGGCGGCGAGCCGCTGCCGGACATCGACTGGACCTCGACGGACGCCTACCGCGTGACGGCCGGCGGCCAGCGCTGGGGCAGCTGCCTGGAGTTCACGCACACCGGCATCGGCAAGAGCGGCGTGTACCAGCGCTGGAGCAGCGTGGTGCTGGTGCCGTTCAGCGGCGGCAAGCCCGCCGGCACGGCGCATCGCTTCGTCGGCTACTGGGCCGGATGTGATTCGCTGCAAGCCGGGTCGACGCAGGGTCAGGTCGTGCTGCCGGTCATCGAGCGCGGCGAGCCGACGGCGGCTAAGCCCTTGCGGCTCGTGAACCAGCAGTGCAGCGCCAAGGGCTGCGAGGGGCAGATCGACCGCCGCGTCATCGGCGGCGATCCCACCGGCGAAGACGGCTCGCTGTCGATCACCGCGCGCTGAGCGACTGCCGCCGTCGATCCGGGACCGCACGTGAAAACGCCCGCGAGCGCGGGCGTTCCTTCAACCGCCTGACGGCGGCGGCGTCGGACCGTCGGGTCCGACGATGACGTCGGCGATCAGGCCGACTTGCGGCGGCGCACGACGCCGACCGCCGCCAGCGCCAGACCGGCCAGGGCCAGCGACGCGGGTTCCGGCACGGCGTTGCCTTCCAGCGCGAACGCGGCGCTTTCGCCGTTGCGCAGGGAGGCGCCTTGCTGATACAGCACGCCGCCCGCATTGCGGTAGCCCCACACCGCCAGGTTGGTGTTGTAGAAGCTGGCGTAGTACGTACCGGCCGCCAGATTCAGGTGGAGCAGATCGTCGGTGGTGGCCGTGGCCTGGCCGCCGCCGAGGTCCGTCGTCGTGAAGTCGCTGGCGCCCAGCGTCTGGCTGAACACCTGCGTGCCCGGCAGGCCGTTGCCGCCGAGGCTCCACACCGAGAACGTCATGCCGCTGTTCCAGTACTGGCCCACGTTGTAGATGTTGACGCTGAAGCCGGTGATGTCGCTGGCCGAGTTCAGCGTGAACTGGTCGAAGACGCGGTAGCTGCCGCCGCAGCCCGAGCACCACGGCGAGGTGGCCGAGTTGCCGGTGAGGCTGGGCAGCGACTGGAACACGACGTCCGCGGAAGCGGTCATCGGCAGCGAAGCGCAGGCCAGCGCCACGGCGCCCAGGGACAGACGGGCGGTGGTGATCATCGAGCGGAAGGTCATGGTGTTGTCGTTTGAATGAGGTTGGAACCAACCCACCCATTGCACCGACCGTGCCACCCGGAAAATTCCCAGCCGCGTCAATGACTTAACGCAGCCGTGCCCCTTGCATCAGTGACAAGCTGTAAAGGAGTTCGACACTTGTTCATGGGACATAGTTCACGAATCGTGGGCATGCCGCTTGAAAAGTCCGATCCCTTTGCCTAGCGGCGAGGCGCTGCGCCGCCGGCCGGACACCCTTCCTGTCGCCCTCAGTCGAACGCGTACGCGAAGTCCCCGTCCTTCACCGCCAGCTCGACCTTGGTGATCGCCTGGCCGTTGGTGACACGGGTGAGGTACTCGCGGCTGATGCGCGGCAGCACCGTGTTCGTGAGGATCGCGTCGACCACGCGGCCGCCGCTCTCCACCTCGTTGCAGCGGCTGATGATCAGCTTGACCACGTCCTCGCCGAAGGTCAGCGGCACGCCCAGGTTCTCGCCCACGCGCTTCTGGATGCGGCCCAGCTGCAGACGCACGATCTGGCCCAGCATCTCCTCGCTCAGCGGGTAGTACGGGATCGTCACCAGGCGGCCCAGCAGCGCCGCCGGGAAGATCTTCAGCAGCGGCTCGCGCAGCGCCTTGGCGATGCCGTCCGGCTCGGGCATCAGCTCCGGGTCCGCGCACAGCTTCATGATCAGGTCGCTGCCCGCGTTGCTGGTCAGCAGGATGATGGTGTTCTTGAAGTCGATGTGGCGGCCCTCGCCGTCCTCCATGCGGCCCTTGTCGAAGACCTGGAAGAACAGCTCGTGCACGTCCGGATGGGCCTTCTCGACCTCGTCCAGCAGCACGATGCTGTAGGGGCGCCGACGCACCGCCTCGGTCAGCACGCCGCCTTCGCCGTAACCGACGTAGCCCGGGGGCGAGCCCTTGAGCGTGGAGACCGTGTGCGCCTCCTGGAACTCGCTCATGTTGATCGTGATGACGTTCTGCTCGCCGCCATAGAGCGCCTCGGCCAGCGCGAGCGCCGTCTCCGTCTTGCCCACGCCCGAGGTGCCCGCCAGCAGGAACACGCCGATCGGCTTGCTCGGGTTGTCCAGCCCGGCGCGCGAGACCTCGATGCGTTTGGCGATCATCTCCAGCGCGTGGCGCTGGCCGACGACGCGCTGGTTCAGCGTGTCCGCCAGCTGCAGCACCGCCTGCACCTCGTTGCGCACCATGCGGCCCACGGGGATGCCGGTCCAGTCCTGCACCACAGCCGCCACCGCCTGTTCGTCGACCTGCGGCAGGATCAGCGGCGCATCGCCTTGCAGCGTCGTCAGTTCCGAACGCAGGCCGTGCAGCTCGGTCAGCAGCGTCTCGCGTTCGGCCTCTTCCGGCGCGCCCTCGCCGTCCTTGCGCAGCAGCGCGTGCAGTTCCAGCACGCGGTCGACCATGCCCTTTTCCTTCAGGTGGCGCGCTTCGAGCTCGGCCTTGCGCGTCTGCGCCTCGTCGAGCTGCGTCGCCACGCGCTGCTTGCGCTCCGCGACGTCCATGCCGATCGCGCCTTCGCGGCCGATGATCTCGCGCTCGATCTCCAGCGCCTGGATGCGGCGCAGGCAGTCCTCGAGTTCCGCCGGCGTCGCATGCTGGCTCACCGCCACGCGCGCGCAGGCCGTGTCGAGCAGGCTCACCGCCTTGTCGGGCAGCTGACGCGCCGGGATGTAGCGGTGGCTCAGACGCACCGCCGCCTCGATGCCCTCGTCGAGCAGCGCCACGCGGTGGTGCTTCTCCAGGATCGAGGCCACGCCGCGCAGCATCAGGACGGCCTTGTGCTCATCGGGCTCAGGCACCTGCACGACCTGGAAGCGCCGGGTCAGCGCCGGGTCCTTCTCGATGTGCTTCTTGTACTCGGCCCAGGTCGTCGCCGCGATCGTGCGCAGCTTGCCGCGCGCGAGCGCGGGCTTGAGCAGGTTGGCCGCGTCGCCCGTCCCCGCCGCGCCGCCCGCGCCGATCAGCGTGTGCGCTTCGTCGATGAACAGGATGATGGGCTTGGGCGAGGCCTGCACCTCGTCGATGACCTGACGCAGGCGGTTCTCGAACTCGCCCTTCATGCTCGCGCCGGCCTGCAGCAGGCCGATGTCGAGCATGTATAGCGACACGTCCTTCAACTGCGGCGGCACGTCGCCCTGCGCCAGGCGCAGCGCGAAGCCTTCCACCACGGCCGTCTTGCCGACGCCGGCCTCGCCCGTGAGGATGGGGTTGTTCTGGCGGCGGCGCATCAGGATGTCGACGATCTGGCGGATCTCTTCATCGCGGCCGGCGATCGGGTCGATCTCGCCGTTGCGCGCGCGCTCGGTCAGGTCGACGGCGTAACGCTTGAGCGCTTCCTGCTTGCCCATCGCGGCAGGCGCGATGGCACCGCTGGCATCGCCCGGCGCGGCACCCGGCTCGGCGGCGCGCATCGCGCGTTCGGGCGAGCCTTCGAGGATCTGGTTGAACTTCTCGCCCAGGTCGTCGACGTTGATCTTCTCGAACTGCTTCGAGACCGACAGCAGCACGTTGCGCATCGACGCCGTCTTCAGCAGACCCAGCACCAGGTGGCCGGTGCGCACCTGCTGGTCGCCGAACATCAGCGAGCCGTAGACCCAGCCGCGCTCGACCGCGTTCTCGACCCAGCTCGACAGGTCGGTGACCGAGGTCGCGCCGCGCGGCAGCCGGTCCAGCGAGGCCATCAGGTCCGTCGACAGCTGCGCCGCGTCCAGCCCGTAATGCTTGACGATGCGATGCAGGTCGGAATCGGGCGTGTTGAGGATCTGGTAGAGCCAGTGCTGCAGCTCGACGTACGGATTGCCCCGCAGCTTGCAGAACACGGTGGCGCCTTCGATCGCCTTGTAGGCCAGCGGGTTGAGCTTGCCGAAGAGGCTGGTGCGGGCGATTTCAGTCATGACGATGCTCCCTGTGATGCCGGCGGCGTGGCCCGCCCCTTCACCCGCTGATGCGGATGCAGGTGCAGGTCGCCCCGGTCGTGACGATGCGGACGGCCGCCCGAGCGGCCCGTCCAGGAGGTGAAGCCCAGTCGCGCGTTGCCGCTGAGCGCCGCGGCGGGCACCTCGTCGCGGCGCAGCACGGGCTGCAGCTCCCATTGCAGGTTGTGGCCGACGTACTGCCGGATCCAGTCGTTCAGCGGCCGCCACGCGTCGCCGTCGGGCAGGAAGCCCTCGTACTGGCGCAGCGTCAGCGGCCCCAGGACGACGCGGAAGCGGTACTGCCGGTCCCAGGCCTTGTTGCCCGCGGAGGTGTTGCGGCCCAGGCGCGGCAGCTCGCTGCCGATGCGCTCGGGCCGCTGGCGCGCGAAGCCCAGCCGCGTGCGCTCGCCGTCCTCGACGGGCAGCCAGTGCGGCACGTGCTGCTCGATGCGCACGGGCACCTTGAAGTGGGACGACAGGATCTTGGCCAGGCCTTCCGGATGCTGCGCGCGGCCGCCGTGCAGGCCGGCCTGGAACAGGCGCGCCGTCTGCGGCAGCGAGTCGCCGGGGCGTTGCGCGCCGTCGAGTCCCGTCGCCGCGCCCAGCCACGCCGCGTAGCGGTCGGTCGCGGGCCGGTCGTGCTGCACGGCGGGCTGCGACTGCGCCCACGCGCGGTAGAAGTGCAGCAGCAGGCGGTGATGGAAGACGTCGAGGAAGCGGCTCAGCGTCGGATCGCCGCGCTGGTGCAGCCGCTCGCGGGTGTACTCGGTCAGGTGCAGCGGCATCGGCCCCTGCGGTCCGAGCAGGCCGAAGAAGCGCACGCCCAGCCGCGGCGCGGGGTTCTGGCCGCGCGTCAGGCTGGCGAGCGCCGCCGGCGCGAAGTCGAGTTCGGGCTCCTGGCCCAGACGGATCGCCTCCTGCGACGGACGCAGGCCGCGACCCAGCCGCGGCACGTCCGGCGTCAGGCCCTCGATGCGTCGCAGCAGCGCGAAGAAGTCGAAGGCCCAGGGTGTGGCCTCGACGCCCTCGAACAAGGCACGCAGCGCGGCATCGCGCTCGTTGCGCTTCTCGGGCCGGCGCGCGAGCAGGGATTCAGGCGTCGGTTCGGGCGTCGGCTCGACGTCGTCGTATGTGTCGTCGGACTTGGCGTCGGCCTTGCCATCCGACTTGCCATCGGACTTGCCATCGGACTTGGCGTCGGACGCCTGCGCGACAGCGCCGCCGCCGGACTCTCCGGTGGCGTCGTCGTCGGGGGTCGAGCCAGGCCCGTGGATGTTCATCCGCGGTCCCCGTCGCGTCCGTTGGCGCGGTCGCTGCGTCCTTCGGCATCGCCGCCGATGCGCGGCGCCCAGCGCTTCACGAGGCCGCGCTGCGTCGTGCGCAGGCTCAGCTGCGTGAAGCTGTTGATCGCCGCGTGGCGCGTGAAGTAGCGCTCCAGCACGCTCGCGAAGAGGAAGGTGCTGTGGCCCTGGAAGGCGTGCTCATCGAGTTCCAGCACGATCTCGGCGCCGGTGCCGAAGCTCAACGGCCCGGTGAACGGCAGGCGTCGCACGACGGGTTTCGACTCGACGGCGCGCACGCCTTCGACCTGCCGCAACCAGCCGGGGTCGCCCGGCGGACCGTACAGCGCGAGCAGACGCCGCAGCGTCGCGGCCGCCTGCGCGGGCGGCTCGTCGCCCCACGGCAGTTGCTGCTGCGTCAGCAGGCCGACCAGACTCCAGCCCGCTTCGCCCGCCGGTTGGCGATTGACCGGTCGCGTCGGGCCGTGCACCGCATCGACCTTGAGCACCGGACCCGCCGCATCGAGCCGCCACACACCGGCGCCGTTGTGCGGCAGCAGCATCGGCAGGTCGCGGTTGGTGACCAGCGCGGAGACCGACAGCTGTCGGATGTCCTCGCGATACGGCGCATGGCGCGGATCGACCAGCGAGAGGAAGACCTCGTCGCCGATGTAGCCGGTGCGCGGCCCCTGCTCCTTCTGGCGCGAGGACATCAGCCGCGGCTCGCGCCGCGCGGTGTAGAAGCCGGGCGCGTCGGGCGGCGCCTCGTGGTACGTCGCGTAGAGCGGCTCGAAGCCCTGCTGGCCGAGCGCACCGGCGCCATAGCCGGTGACGGACTGCAGGCTGTGGATCTCGTAGTCCATCGGCCGGGTGCGGTCCGGCACGACGTGGTACTCCCAGCTGCCGGTACCCAGCTGGATGCGGTCCAGCCGTTTCGGGAACAGGTTGATCGCCGGCGTGCAGTGCAGCGAGACGCTGTCGACATCGACCATCGCCTCCAGCGCGCCGTCGCCGCGGGAGAAGAACAGCACGATCTCGAAGGAGGTGCCGTCGATGCGCGCGAGGCGGTCGGCGAGTTGATCGACCTCGAGGAACAGGAAGCGCCGCGGCATCGCGGCGAGCTCCTGCATCAGGCGGCTGCCGGAGAAGTTGCGATGCGTCTCGGGCAGCAGCGTCTCGTCGGGCGCGAAGCCGACCGGACGGATGCTCGTCGCGGGTCGCCACTGCACGGGCACGGCGGCGGCGTCGATGCCGTCGCCGGTGACGTAGGTCCCCAGCGGCGCGCCGAGCGCGAGCTCATGCAGGCGGTACGCGACCTCGTCCGGCGCGCTCAGGTACAGCGCGAGCCGGTCCAGTCCGAGTTGCCGCACGGGGATGCCGCCGCCGGTCTTGAGCTTGAGCCGCACGCCGCCGCGGCTGCCGGCCGCATCCGGCAGGCGCGAGACCGGCAGGTCCGGCGCATGGGTGAAGTACTGGACGTCGTCCAGCGTCAGCGGCCACAGCGTGACGTCATGGGCGGTGCGGAATTCGCAGCGCGTGTCCTGCCCGCGCGGGATGGCGGACTGCAGCACGCTGCCGCGCGGCACGGGATGGCCCTTGGACAGGTTGGGGTCGGTCGGATCGACGCTCAGGCGCGCGATCATCATCGACGGGATGGGCGCGAGGAAGTTCGGGTAGATCGATTCGAGCAGGTGCGAGATCAGCCGCGGATGTTCGGCGTCCAGCTTGAGCTGGACCCGCGCCGACAGGAAGGCGAAGCCCTCCAGCAGCCGCTCGACGTAGGGGTCGGCGACTTCGGCGTCCTCCAGCCCGAGCCGGGCGGCGATCTTCGGGAAGTCGCGCGCGAACTCGGCGCCGACCTCGCGCAGGTGGGCGAGCTCGTCGTTGTACAGGCGCAGCAGGCGCGGATCCATGTCCTCAGCCCTCGCGCACTTCGACCTGGCCGGCCTCGAGGTCCATCTGCGTGCGCAGCAGGATCTCCAGCGGGATCGGCTGCGCCCACAGGTGACCGCGGATGTCGAACTCGATCACGTTGTGGGTGTCCATGACGCTCTGCGTCTCGATCGCGCGGACCTCCAGCGTGTCGGGCAGGATGCGCGGCTCGAAGCGCAGGATGGCCTGGCGGATCTGCTTCTCCAGCAGGTGCACGTCCACGCGCGAGGCCAGTTGCCCCGACAGCGCCGGCAGTCCGAAGTTCAGCACGCTGTCGCCGACGTGCGAGTAGGGATCGCACGCCTTGCCCATCGGCTGGATGGCGTTGAACAGCCAGCCCAGGTCGCGCAGCACGGCCTGGCGCAGCTGCGACTTGGTCATGACGCGGCGCTCCTCCGCCTCGACGCGGTGGTAGGGATCGTCGTCGGTCAACCGGTCCAGCAGGGCCGGTTGCAGGCGGTCGCGGTGGATCTGGCTCATGAGCGCGTCGCGCTCACGACTGGCGCAGTTCGATCAGGCGCGCGTCGAGCAGGCCGGTCTCGCCCTGGTCGGTCATCAGCACGCGCTGGCCGACGCCGGCGTACTGGTCGTCCTGCGAGCCCGGCAGCGGCTGCCATTCGGTGCGGCGCGCCATCCAGACGCGCTCGTCGTCGAAGGCCACGCTGCGCGGATAACGCGTCGGGATCAGGGCGACGGAGCCGCCGCCGTTGGGGAATTCGAGGTGCGCCGCGGACCACACGAGATCGCGCAGGTCCGTCGGCGCCTCGATGTGGATCTCCTTGATCGCGGAGAACGGCACCCAGCAGTAGCGGCCGTTGATCACCGCCTCCAGCACCGGGCCGATGCGCGAGTCGCCGTCGCAGATCCAGTCGAAAGCCTGGCCGTCGATGGATCCGGGCGTCGCAGGCGCGGCGTCCAGCGCCTGCGCGCGCAGCTGCCGCGCACCGGCGACGTCGCCGTCATGTTCGAGCTTGAGCGAGTGCACGAAATTCGCGACCCACTCGGCCGGCTCGCCCATCACCATCGGCGTGGTGCGGCCCTCGAAGACGGCCTCGCGCACCAGCTCGCACTTGAGCGCCTCGCGGTAGGTGTTGACCATCGCCAGCGTGCCCGCGTCGAGCTCGCCGCAGACTTCCAGCTGCGCGGCCGCGCGGGCCCATTGGCCCGTCACCGCCAGCAGCTGGAACAGCATCGTGCGCAGCTTCGCATCCTGCGGACGCTGGCGCACTTCCGCCTGCGCCGCGGCCAAGGCCTCGGTCGGGCGGCCCGCCGCCAGCAGTTCCTGCACTGCGCTCATTCAAGACTCCCGTGGAATTCAATGCCCCGGCGGGCCCGCGGGCGCGCCGGAAGGACCTCAGGTGAGGTCGTCGTCGAAGGTGTGCGTGCCGCCCATCGCGCCCTTGGCGTTCTGGGTGCGGTACTCGATGTTGACCTTCTGGAAGCTCATCGAGATGCGCTCCACCGGCGCGCCGGTCTCGTCGCACTCGATGTCGTAGGACGCGATGCGCGCCTTCTCCAGCGTCAGGCAGAAGTAGTCCTCCTGCGCGCCGCCGGCCTTGCGCAGGTAGAGCTTGGCGCTCTTGACCTCGTCGTTGGTCGCCACCGCGCTCATCAGCGCGGTGCTGGCGCTGTCGAGGCCCTTGGTGATCGTCAGCTGGCGGTAGCTGCGGCGACCGGTCTGCTGACCGGCCACGGCATCGCCCGCGGCGCCCACGCCCCAGCTGAAGCCGCGCACGACGACGTCGTTGGCGTGGCCCGCCGAGGTGGACTCGCCCTTGACCTTGCCCGCGCGCTTGAGCGACAGGTCCAGGTACATGTCGGCGCTGCTCGCGCCGCTGGTCAACGGATTCATCTTTCGCTCCGGCATGGACAACGGATGACGGCACCTGTCGGCGCCTCAAGGCACTCGACAGCACTCGACGGTGTCGCGCACCGCCGCACCGTCATTCGTTGTCCGAGCGCGGCGCGACAGACCGGGGTCCGTCGCGCCGCGGGGATCATCGACGGCGGATACGCCAGCGCGAAGCCGGCGCACCGCCCTCAATGCATCAACGCGTTTCGGTCGTGGCCACGTTCCAGCCGAACTTGACCGCGCCGCCCAGACCGCCCTTGGCGTCCTGAGCCTTGTACTCGAACTCGATGTCGGCGTAGGACACCGACACGCTTTCGCTGATCTCGCCGCCGGCCGAAGCGGACGGGGAGACGGCGGTCACGAGGACTTGCTTCAGGGTGACCTTCAGGAAGTCCTGCTGGCCTTCACCGGCCTTGCGGCAGGTCAGCACGGCCTGGTCGAAATGCTTGCCCGAGGCGCAGGCCTTGGCCAGCACCGGGGAGGCCTTGTCGTAGTAGTGCGCGAACACGAACTGGCCAGGAACGCCCTTGCCCTTGCCCGAACCGGTACCGGCGGCGGCGGTGCTTTCCTGACGCACGTCCCACGACCAGGCCAGCAGGTCGATCTCGCCCTTGTGGTCCTTGTGGGTGGATTCGCCTTCGACTCCGGCGAACTTCAGATTGGCGTCGATCGTCATGGTCGATTTCTCCTAGATGAACTCTGTGAATACGGTCTCCGACTCGACGCTGACCGCGACGGAGACCAGGGATTTCGGACCTTGGAAGGTCCGGATGGCGGGGTGCCTCGAAAGTTCAGAACGCGCCTTCGGAGGCGCTCCCTTCAACACGTCGCGCGTCGTCGCGCGCGATTCTCAAATTCTTGTGCCGGCGATGACCGCCTCGCAGTCATCGCCTGGGTCTTGCGTTTACTTGCCCTTCTGCGACGGCAGCGTCGAGACCAGACGCAGCGACACGGTCAGGCCTTCGAGCTGGTAATGCGGACGCAGGAAGAATTTCGACGAGTAGTAGCCGGGGTTGCCCGGGATCTCCTCGACGACCACTTCCGCGGAGGCCAGCGGCTTCTGCGACTTCGTCGTCTCCGACGAGTTCGCCGGATCACCGTCGACGTAGTTCATGATCCACTTGTTGAGCCACTTCTCCATGTCGCCGCGTTCCTTGAACGAGCCGACCTTGTCGCGCACGATGCACTTCAGGTAATGCGCGAAGCGGTTGCAGGCGAACAGGTAAGGCAGGCGCGCGGCCAGGTTGGCGTTGGCGGTGGCGTCGGGGTCGTCGTATTCGGCGGGCTTCTGCAGCGACTGGGCGCCGATGAACGCGGCGAAGTCCGAGTTCTTGCGGTGCACCAGCGGCATGAAGCCGTTCTTGGCCAGCTCGGCCTCGCGGCGGTCGCTGATCGCGATCTCCGTCGGGCACTTCATGGCCACGCCGCCTTCGTCGGTCGGGAAGGTGTGGGCCGGCAGGCCTTCGACCGCGCCGCCCGCTTCCACGCCGCGGATGCGGGTGCACCAGCCGTAGGTCTTGAACGAGCGGTTGATGTTGGTCGCCATCGCGTAGGCCGAGTTGGCCCACGTGTACTTGGCGTGTTCGCCGCCGCCGGTCTCTTCCTCGAAGTTGAATTCCTCGACGGGATTCGTCTTCGCGCCGTAGGGCAGGCGCGCCAGGAAACGCGGCATGGCCAGGCCGATGTAGCGCGCGTCGTCGGACTCGCGCAGCGACTTCCAGGCGGCATACTCGGGCGTGCTGAAGATCTTGGTCAGGTCGCGCGGATTCGCGAGCTCCTGCCACGAGCCCATCTGCATCAGCGACGGGTTCACCGCGGCGATGAAGGGCGAGTGCGCGGCGGCCGCGACCTTGGCGATCTCGCCCAGCAGCTCGACGTCCGGCGGGCTGTGGTCGAAGTAGTAGTCGCCGACGATGGAGCCGAAAGGCTCGCCGCCGAACTGGCCGAATTCCTCTTCGTAGACGCGCTTGAAGATCGGGCTCTGATCCCAGGCCGTGCCCTTGTAGCGCTTGAGCGTCTTGCCGAGGTCGTTCTTCGAGATGCTCATCACGCGGATCTTGAGCTGCTCGTCGGTCTCGGTGTTGTTGACGAGGTAGTGCAGGCCGCGCCAGGCCGACTCCAGCTGCTGGAACTCGGCGTGATGCAGGATCGCGTTGACCTGCTCCGACAGCTTCTTGTCGATCTCGGCGATCATGGCCTCGATCGAGACGATGACGTCGCTGCCGATCAGCGTGGTCTGCGACAGCGCCTGCTGCGCCAGCGTCAGCACCGCCTGCTCGACGGCGGACTTGGCCTCGTCGGTCTTGGGCTTGAATTCCTTGTTCAGCAGCGAGGCGAACTCGCCGCCTTCGTACTCGATGCCCTGCAGTGAAGGCGCTGATTGCGCGAGGGTCTCATCGGCCATGGTGCGTGCTCCGTGGGGTCCGTCGGGTTCTGGAAGGTGTCGGCGCCGCGCTTACTGCGCGCCGCCGTCGGCCGGCTTCTGGGCCGTGGCCAGGGACTTCAGCAACGCCTCGTCCTTGACGACCTTGGCGATCAGCTGCTCGGCGCCGGCCTTGCCGTCCATGTAGGTGATCAGGTTGGCGAGCTGCTGGCGCGCCTCGAGCAGCTGCTTGAGGCCGTCGACCTTGCGCGCGACCGCGGCCGGCGAGAAGTCGTCCATCGACTCGAAGGTCAGGTCGACCATCAGGTTGCCTTCGCCGGTCAGCGTGTTGGGCACGGCGAACGAGACGCGCGGCTTCATGGCCTTCATGCGGGCGTCGAAGTTGTCGACGTCGAAGTCCAGGAACTTGCGGTCCGACACCGGCGGCAGCGGCTCCGTGGGCTTGCCCGACAGGTCCGACAGCACGCCCATCACGAAGGGCAGCTGCACCTTCTTCTCGGCGCCGTAGAGCTCGACGTCGTACTCGATCTGCACGCGCGGGGCGCGATTCCTGGCGATGAACTTCTGGCTGCTGGTGGCCATGGGGTGCTCCTTGAAGCGGGGATCGGGTGAAAGGCGGAAGGTTGAAGAACGGCGTCGGTCTCGGTGTCGCTGTCGGGCGCCTACTCGCTGGTCGTGCCGGCGAGCTTCTCGATCTCGTGCACGCCCTCGGGATTGAGGTCGCGCATGATCTCCAGGAAGCTCTTGCTCATCAGCCGCTGCGCGCGGCGGATCAGCAGCGGCGCGGGATTGCTGGGCTCGTGGCGCTCGATCCAGTCGCAGACGCGTTGCAGCGCCCGGACCGCGTCGTCGCGGCTGGCGATCGCGCCGGGCGCGGACACCGCGCCGACGGCCCCGCCACCGAAATCCGCGGCCGGCGCGCCGGTCGCATCGTCCGAAGCGGCGGCGGCATCGCCGCCCTGCCCCTGCAGTTGTCCGGCGGCCGCGGCGAGCGGCTTGAACAGACGCAGCAGCGGCGAGAAATCAGGGCCCTGTCCGGTGCCGAGCGGCGCCTCGATCGCCGCGACGATGCCTTGCACCGTCGGCAGCGCCTCGTGCAGTCGGGCGGCGAAGGCGGGATCGTTCGCGGCCTGCGCCGACAGTCCGGCCATCAGGCCTTCGGTCGACGGCACGGACTCCTCGCCCATCGGATCGGCATTGCCGAGCGCCAGTTCCACGTCGCGCACGCGGGGACCGCCGCGCTGGCCGGTCAGGCTCGCGGCGCGCAGGTCGGCGATGCCAGCCATGACGCTGGTCAGCGGCTGCAGCGCGTTCATGCGCATCGTCGGGTCGTCGTGGTCGGAGGCGTCCAGTTGAGGATGCACATGCGCCCACTGTTGTTCCAGCAGACCGCGGATGAGCGCCAGGCCATCGATGGCGGCGCTCAAGCCTTGCAGCCGGGCGCCGGCGCGCACCAGCCAGACGGCGACGCGCAGGTCGCGCGTCCGCTTGGCCAGCGCCAGGGCCTGTTCGTGGACGGCGTGCCAGTCGGGTTCCTCGGCCGGGATGATGGTGTCGCCGAATTGCTGCTCGGGTTTGCCCGCACCCGCCGCTTCCAGGGCGAGGAAGGCAGCGTCGTACTCCAGGTCGGCGCCGCATGGGGCGTCGTCCTGCAAGGGGGCAAGCAGCGAAATCAGGTCGAGGTCAGCCATCGCGTCGGAGGCAGCAAAACGGTTGCATGCCATGGACTCTATTGAGGGCTGTAACCGAGCGCAGTGGTCGAAAGTCACTTTGGCTCGACACAGGGGCGCTCAGGCTAGGGATTGCCGCCCCGCGCAAGTCAAGGGGAGGCACGTCGTCATCACGCGCGACACCCTCTTCCGAGGTAGCAGGATGAATGCGAGCCGTCAGCAACATTAACAATGTGTTTCGGTGCGGGACAAGAACATGTCGAGCCACCCATACTGCGGCCCGCAAGACCTGTCCCCTTCGCGAGGGACAGATCGCTCCAACGCTGCAAGAGCTCCTCCATGAAGCATCCGGCTGAATCCTCCTTGAACGCACTGGCGGCCCCGACCGCGACGACGCTCGTCGCGCCGCCGCCGCCCGACGCCGACCGTCGTCGCCTGCTGACGCTGGCCGGCGCGGGCGCGCTGTCCGTCACCCTGGCCGCCTGCGGCGGTGGTGGCAGTGGCGGGGACTCGCCTGCAATACCCGCGGCGCCCCCGCCAGGATCGCCGCCCGCTTCACCACCACCGCCGGCCTCACCGCCACCCCCGGCCGCTCCGCCGCCACCGGCGTCACCACCCCCTCCGGCTGCGCCGCCGCCCTCGGGATCGCCCCCGGCTTCACCGCCGCCCCCGGCGTCGCCCCCGCCTCCCGCATCGCCACCCCCGCCCCCGCCGCCGCCTCCTCCGCCGGCACCGTCGGTCAAGCGTGGCATCGCCTACGACCTCAAGGATGCGGCCGACTTCAACGCGCTGTCCGGCGGCAGCGTGGGCTGGTGGTACAACTGGGCGCTCCAGCCCGACGCGAACGTCCGGTCGAACCCGTCGATCGCCGGCGCGATGCAGCACGTGCCCATGGTCTGGACTTCCAAGGACGTCAACGTCGCCAACGTCGTCGCGGCGCTGAAGGCGCGTCCCGCGGTGAAGGACCTGCTCGTGGTCAACGAGCCCAACCTGACCGATCAGGCCAACCTGTCGCCGGCAGACGCCGCCGTGCAGTGGCTCAAGCTGGAGGACATCGCGCGCCAGACCGGCGTGCGGCTGATCGGGCCGGCGCTCAACTGGGGCACGATGGCCGGCTACGAGGATCCGATCAAGTGGATGGACGCCTTCCTCGCCGCCTTCCGCGGCGCCAACGGGCGCGATCCGCAGATCGACGCCCTGGCGTTCCATTGGTACGACTACGGTCTCGCAGGCCAGTTGGACCGGCTCAAGAAATACGGCAAGCCGTTCTGGGTCACCGAGATGGCCAACTGGCACAACGGCGACGGCAGCGCGCAGATCGACACGCCCGCCAAGCAGATGGCGCAGATGGCCGACATGGTCGGCATCTGCGAGTCGCGCAGCGACGTGCTCCGCTACTCGTGGTTCATTGGCCGGATGTCGCCCGATCCGCACTTCACGAGCCTGTTCGGCGCGT
Source organism: Mitsuaria sp. 7 (assembly GCF_001653795.1). Classification (NCBI taxonomy): domain Bacteria; kingdom Pseudomonadati; phylum Pseudomonadota; class Betaproteobacteria; order Burkholderiales; family Sphaerotilaceae; genus Roseateles; species Mitsuaria sp. 7. The sequence goes on along the minus strand of NZ_CP011514.1, from coordinate 1,459,740 downwards.
CCGGCGTGCTGACCCAGGTCGGCCAGCAGTACAAGAGCCTGCCCAAGGCCTGAGCGATCAGCGCAGCGCGGCGATCAACGCCGCCTGCGCGGCGCGGCGCCGTTCCTGCGCATCGGCGCCCAGCCCCTGGGCGGGCGTGAGGAGCGCCTGCACCTCCACCACCGGCACCACGGCCGCCGCCGTCAGCCGCCGCACGACTGCGGGCGGCAGGCCGTCGCACGCGATCGCGCCGTACAGGTGCCCCAGCAGGCGGGCGATCTCCTCCAGCGCGGCGCCGTCCTCCAGCACCCGCGCGGGATCGAGCACGGTCACCTGCGCGCCCAGTTCGAGCACCGCCTGCTGGAACAGCATCGCTGCGGGCGCGCCCCCGTCCCCACACACCATCCCCATCCGGAGACCCAGCAAGGGCGGAAGCGTCGTTCGGGAAGACGAGGCGGGCGGCGGCATGGTCGGGCGCTAGGCGTGAAAGGCGAGCTGCGCAGCGTAGTCAGCTCACGGAAAGACGCGTTGACCGATGTCAACGCGAAGGCCTCGTTGCCGACGGGAACCGTGCGCCCTGTGCGGGCCCGACGGGCCGTTACTGAACCGTCACCGTGGGTTCACCGACTGTTGCTGATCGATGTCAAGGATTGGTGCCGCCGTTGCGGGCCGTTTCTAGCATCCCCAGCAATCCTTTCAACCACGAGATCATCATGCACAGCGCCATCGCCCTCGCCTCCCCTCCGAGCGACCTCCCCCGCGACCGCCTGCGCGATGCCCCGGCCGGCCGGCCTCGCGTGGCGCCGGCGGCCAAGCCGCCTCGTGACGGCGCGGCCCCGCTGTCGACCGCCGCGATCGTCGCCAGCACCACCCCCGGCCTGATCGCGCCAGACCTGCGTCCGCAACTGCGCCCACCGCTGCACGTGACCCTGTGCGAACCGCGCGTCGTCTCCCGCGATCCGCAGCAGCGCATGCTCGACGTGATGCGCACCATCCGGGACATCATCCAGCCGGCCGCCAAGGTCGTGCGCGCCGGCGACATGGTCTTCCGCGCCTCCCAGCCCTTCAACACCGTGTACCTGATCAACGCAGGCGCGTTCAAGCTGGTGAGCCGCAGCCTGGACGGCCGCGAGCAGATCGTGAGCCTGAAGTTCCGCGGCGACTGGCTGGGTTTCAGCGGCATCGCGCACGAACGCCATCCCTGCGACGCGGTCGCGATGGACACCGGCAACATCTCGATCATTCCGTACGACCAGCTGCTGCAGGCCTGCGCGCGCTACCCGGAGATGATGGCCGTGGTCCACGAAGGCATGAGTGCCGAGATCACCCATGAACGTCAGTCGCTGATGTCGGTGTGCACCCTGGCGTCACTGGCGCGGGTGGCGGAGTTCCTCTGCGCCTGGGCGCGCAGCATGCATCAGCGCGGCCTGCGCGCCGATGAACTCACGCTGCGGATGACGCGCGCCGACCTGGGCAACTACCTGGGCATGACGCTGGAGACGGTCAGCCGCTGCCTGTCCAAGCTGAACCGCGAAGGCCTGATCCTGTTCGGCGAGCGCGGCCGTCGCCAGATCTCGATCCCGAGCCGGGAACGCCTCGAGCAGTTCGTGATCGGGGGTTCGATGGCGCGGGGGAAGCTGGCGGCGGCGGCGTGAGCCGGGCGGCGCGAGGCGGCGTGCCGCCTCGACGGTTCAGGCTTGGACGATGATTTCGAAGCCGCCGAAGATCATGCGCTGACCGTCGAACGGCATGTTCTTCGGATCGTGGTTCATGCGCGGGTCTTCCATCGACTTCTTCATCCCTTCGTCGCGCACCTGGCGCGACGGCCAGACGATCCACGAGAAGACGACGGTCTCGTCGGGCTTGCGCTGCACGGCCATGGGGAACGAGGTCACCTTGCCCTCCGGCACGTCGTCACCCCAGCACTCGACGACGCTGAGCGCGCCGTGGTCCTTGAACACGGCCGAGGCGTCCTGCGCCAGCTGGCGATAGGCCTCGCGCTTGGCGGTCGGCACGGCGACCACGAATCCATCGACATAGTCCATTGCGGTTCTCCGGTTGTTGGCGCGGCTCGTTGCCGCCCCTCTTCCACGACGAATGGCGATGCGGGAAATCGACAGGATAGCGAGAGGCCGGCGCTTTCCGGCCGCGGATGCCCCTCAGCGCGACAGGACCTTACCGATCGCCCGCGCCAGCGCGGCGCGCTCATAGGGCTTGGGCAGCAGCGCCCAGTCCAGCGCGCTCTCATGCCCTGACGACAGCAGCTCCGCCGAGAACCCCGACATCAGCAGCACGGCGATGTCGGGCCATTGCTTCTGCACTTGCGACGCCAGCTCGGTGCCGCGCATGCCCGCGCCCAACGCAATGTCGCTGAGCAGCAGATGTGGCAACGGGCCGCCCCCCGCAGGATCAGCCGCGGCCTCCAGCTCGCGCAGATGCCGCAAAGCCTCTTCCGCGCTGGCGCAGGCCGTGACGCTGCAGCCGAGGTCGGCCAGGTAGCGACGCGCGACCGCGCGCACCTCAGCGTCATCCTCCACCAGCAGCACGCGCAGTCCTGGCGGCACGGCCGCGGCTGCCGCATCGTGCTCGATGGCCTCGCGCTTCGCGGCCGGCGGCTGGGGCAGGATCAACGACAAGGTCGTCCCGTGGCCCGGCGTGCTGTCGATGCCGATCGCTCCACGCGACTGGCGCGCGAAGCCGTAGACGGTGCTCAGTCCCAGTCCGGTGCCCCGGCCGGCCTGCTTCGTCGTGAAGAAAGGTTCGAAGGCGCGTTCCTTGACGTCCTCCGGCATGCCCGTGCCGCTGTCGGAGATGGCGATGCGAACGTAGCGCGTCGCGCCCGCTCCGGAACTCGCGGGCGTCGGATCCTCGACATCCTCTTCCAGCTCGCGGCGCAGCGCCGGTGGAATCGCCCTCAGCGGCCCGGCTTCGAAGACCAGTTCCCCGCCCTCGGGCATCGCATCGCGCGCATTGATGGCGATGTTCAGGAGCGCCGATTCCAACTGCGCCGGATCGGCCTGCACGTCGGGGCAATCGGGCGCCACCTCGATGCGGATGCGGATGCGCTGGTCGAGCGTGCGGCGCAGCATGTCGGCCAGCGACCGCACCATCGCGCCCACATCGACGCTGGCCGGCTGCAACCGCTGCCGGCGCGAGAACGCCAGCAGCTTGCCGGTCAGCTCCGCGCCGCGGCGCGAGGCCCGCGTCGCCGCCGCGACCAGTTGCGGCGCGAAGCCGTCGTCGGTCACCGCCGGCAGCTCGGCCAGCACCTGCAGGTTGCCCTGGATGACCGTCAGCAGGTTGTTGAAATCGTGCGCGATGCCGCCCGTCAATTGGCCCACGGCCTCCAGCCGTTGCGAGTGGTGCAGCGCCTCTTCGGTCTGCGCCCGCTGCAGGCAGGTGCCGAGCAGGTTGGCGACCGATTCCAGGAAGCGCACCTCCGCGTCGCCGAATCGTTTCGGCTGGCGCGAGCGCACGGCCAGCGTGCCCACGGGCCGCCCCCGATCGGACAGCGGCACCGCCAGCGAGGACACCAGGCCCGCCTCTCGATAGGCGTCGGGCACGGTGAACCGATGCTCGTTGCCGTAGTCCTCGACCACGACCGGACCGCCCTGCGTCAGCACGAAACCCTGAGGCGTCGCGGGACGGTTGGGGACTTTCGCGCCGAGGGCCTCGTCCTCCAGCAGGCCGACGCCGCCAGCCAGGCGCAACTCGGTGCGGCCCGGCTCGAGCAGGAACACCACCGCCACGTCGGCTTCGAGCGCCTGCGCGGCGATAGCCGGCACCTGGCGCAGCACCTCCTGCGGATCGAGCGAATCGACGGCGATCTTGCCCAGTTGCGCCAGATGCTCGCTGTAGCGCGCCCGCTGCAAGGCCTGGCGCACGCGCGGGTATTCGGCGACGCTGCGGATCGAGGCCATCGTGTAGGGCAGCCCGAGCGGCTGCAACGGGCTCAAGGCGATCTCCACCAGGACCTCCGACCCGTCACGCCGACGCGCGACCAGCTCGGTGGCCGTGCCCCCCATGGGCCGCGATCGCGGCGCCCCTTCGTAGGCATGCCGGTAAGACGCGTGGCGCGGACGGATGCTGTCAGGCACCAGCATCTCGACGGAGGCGCCGATCAACGCCTCGTTCGCATAACCCAGCAGTTGGGACGCGGTCGGATTCGCAAGCCGGATCAGCCCCTGGTCGTCGACCAGCAGCAGCCCGTCCGGCGACGCGGCGAACAACGCGCGGAAGATCGCGGACTCGTCGAGGGCGGGCACCCCGTCATCGATCGCATTGATCGCGCCGGCAGTGGCGTCGTTGGTCGCGTCGCCCATGGCACGCTCAGGTCGAGATCGTCGAGGTCACCCTCGGCGCGAACAGGTAGCCGGCGCCTCGCACCGACTTGATCCATTGGCCCTCGCCCGACTCGGCGCCGAGCTTGCGACGCAGGCGTCCGACCTGGACGTCGATCGTGCGGTCGAACGGGCCGGACTCGCGGCCCCGCGTGTGCTCCAGCAGGAAGTCCCGCGACAGCACGCGCCCGGGATGCAGCATGAGGATGTGCAGCAGATCGAACTCGCCGGTGGTCAGTGCGACGTCCACGCCGTCCGGCCCGGTCACGCGACGAGCGGACACGTCCACGGTCCAGCCTTCGAAGTGGAGCCGCTCACGACCGGCGGACAGGTCGTGGACGATTTCGCCCGGCTGTCCGCGCAGCATGGACGCAGACGACGACGCCGCCGACATCGACCCCAGGGAGGTGCCCGAACTCACGGGATATGTCGGTGCGGAAGCAGGCGCCGCCGGCCCGGGGGCAAGGCGACGCAGCACGGCCTTCACACGGGCCACCAGCTCGCGCAGGTCGAAAGGCTTGGTCACGTAGTCGTCGGCGCCGACCTCCAGTCCGACGACCTTGTCGACGGCATCGCCGCGCCCGGTGACGATCACCAGGCCGCAGCGCCAGTGCTCGCGCAACTGACGCGCGATCACGAATCCGTCCTCGCCGGGCAGACCCAGGTCCAGCAGCACCAGGTCGGGCGTGTCCGTCGCCATCAGGTCCATCAACGCGCGGCCGGTGTGGAGCTGCGTCGTGCGGAAGCCGTGCGACGCCAGGTAACCGGCCAGCAACTGGGTGATGTCGGGCTCGTCGTCGAGGATCGCCAGGTGCGCAGGCACGGGCGCGGACGATGGCGCAGACGCCGGTGCGGGCGCGCTCGCCGGGGCGGTCGTGGAAGGAGGGAAATCAGGCGCGGTCATGAGCCCCGATTAGAGCGCGTCCGCACGCATCAGCCGCTCCAGCGTGCGCGTCAGGCGATCCAGGTCGATCGGCTTGACCATGTGTTCGTCGAAGCCGCTGCTCAGCGCCTTGTCGCGATCGGAGGCCTGGCCATACCCGGTGAGCGCGATCAGCCGCGGCGCGGCTGCACCGAGTTCGTGGTGGATCAGCGTCGCGAGCTGGTAGCCATCGATCACCGGCATGCCGATGTCGAGCACCGCGGCGTCGAACCGGGCGGCGCGCACCCGGTCCAGCGCTTCCTGCGGCAGCGTCGTCGTGACGACGTCGTACCCGGCATAGCGCAGCGCCATGCCCAGCGTCTCGGCGGCGTCGCGGTTGTCGTCGACGACCAGGACCCGCCCCTGCACCGGCGGCAGCGTGTCCAGCGCCTCGGTGGCCGGGCCGGGCGTGGGCGGCTCCGCATGCACTTCCGCCGGCAGCGTCACGCGGAAGGTCGCGCCCTGCCCCGGTCCGGCGCTGAACACCGCCACCTGGCCGTGATGCATCTCGACCAGCTGCTTCACGATCGCCAGCCCGATGCCGAGCCCGCCCTTGGAGCGGTCCAGCGTCGTCGAGCCCTGCTCGAACAGTTCGAACACCCGCGGCAGCATGTCCGCATCGATGCCGGCGCCGTTGTCCTGCACCTCGATCACCAGCGCGTTGCCGACAGCGCGCGCCCCGACGCGGATCTCGCCGTTCGTCGGCGTGTACTTGGCGGCGTTGCTCAGCAGGTTGACGACGACCTGCCGCAGCCGCGCCCGGTCGCCCACCAGCCGCAGTTCCGGCCCGACCTCGCAGGCCACCCGCAGCAGGTGGTTGCGTTCCTCGAGCAGCGGGCTCACGCCCTCGATCGCGTCGCTCAGCAGGAAAGGCACGTCCACCGGTTCGCGCGACAGCTCGATCTTGCCGCGCGTGATGCGCGTGATGTCGAGCAAGTCGTCGACCAGCTTGGACAGGTGGCCGACCTGGCGCTCGATGATCTCGTGCTCGCGCGACAGCTGGCCCGTCTGCAGGCGGATCAGGTGCAGCGCGGTGGAGATCGGCGCCAGCGGGTTGCGCAGCTCGTGACCGAGCATGGCGAGGAACTCGTCCTTCGCGCTCGCGGCACGTTCACGCTCGTGATCCAGTCGCGCCGCGTGCAGGCCGGTCGACGCCAGCGTCGCCGCGGCGCGCATGAAGGCACTCTGGTGCGGCGACGGGAAGTCCGGTCGCGAGGAGCCGAACCACAGGCTGCCCGCCCGGCCCGCCGGCCCCAGGTAGAGCCGCACCACGCGCAAGGTGCCCAGCGGCGATTCCAGCGCGGTCGCGTGGTCCGCGGTGTCGGGCATCTGGCGGCAGGCGAGGATGAAATCGGTCCAGGCCTCCTGCGACACGCGCACGCCGCCGAGCTGCAGGACCGTCGCCGGCGCGGCGTCCGGCACCAGCGGCGCATGCAGCAGGCAGACCGCCGTGCCGACGATCCGGTTCACGGCCTCGGTCGTCAGTTGCAGGACGGTGGCCGCGTCACGCCCGACCCAGAGGGCCGGCAGCGCGAGCAGGCCCATCAGGTCGCGCAGCGCCTGATCGGCGGCGGACGGTTCTCTTTCTCGGGACATCGTGGTCATTCGGCCCGCCGGTGTCGTGCCGGCACTGGGAGGGCCACCGGAGCGGAGCGAGCGCGACGTCGCCCCGTGGCACGGCGCGCGGACAGCTCGCGCAGCATCTCGGCCGGCGGCGTGAAGAACGGATTCTCTCGCAGCACGCCGCCGATCATCGTGAGCGGATGCGTGCGCAGCAGATCCATCATGGTGGCGCCGTCCAGCGGCGCGAGGTCGTAGACGCAGATCGCCAGCCGGCGATTCGTGTCGAGGACGCCGTTGAGGCGCGCCTCGTACTCCAGCAGGTCCAGACGGTCGAAGCCGTGCCGGACGGCCCAGCCCATCTGCGACATGACGCGCAGCCCGTCGAATCCGGCCTGGGCGCCGCCTTGCGCCGACGTGGCCAGCGCCATGGCCGCCAGCAGGGCCTCCACGTCGAGCGCGCCCGACGCCTGCGGCCAGGGCCACAAGGCCAGCTGGCCGCGGTGTTCGCACGCCACGACGTCGATCCCGGCGCCCACCAGGCGTGCCCGGTGCTCGTCGAGACCGCCCGGCTCGATCAGATGCAGGTTGCGTTCGTTGTTCTGTTCCGCTTCCCGGTAGAACGGCGCCAGCACCTGGCACGCGTCCTCCCGGCTGTCGAAAAAGGCGCAGATATGGAAATGAGGGGTGATCACTGCTTTCTCGCACCGTCCGCGGCGTCTTGGGCCAACGGGCGTCCTCCGTCCCGAGTTGCATCGGCCAGTCGGCTGGCTCTGAGCGGCTATGCCCGCATGTTAGCCGTGAAGCGTCACCGTTTCTGGAACAGTTGACGACTCGCGATCACCCAAAGGAAATTAAATCCGTGAAATTCAAAGTTGACACCGCCCCGAAACCCATTACTGCAATTAATCAGTGATCCGGCAGCAGTAAGTCGGACCGGCGCTCAAGCGTGGGCCCCCAGCGCGTGGCGCTCTCCCGCATGGACGTCACAAGCCGCCGCGCAAGCCCGGCAGGCCTGGGCACAACGTCTGCAATGCGCGTGCTGATGCTTCTCGCACTCATCGGCGCAAGCCCGGCACAGATGGGCGCACAACGCACAGAAATCTCCATGGTGAGCGGACTCCCGCGAGAGCACGCCGATCGTCGCTTCACAGACGGCGGCGCAATCCAGATCCAGCAGAGCGCAGGCCTCCAGCAGGCGATCGCCGGAGCGGATGCACGCATTGGCGCACTGACGCGTGGCGAGCAGCGCTTCGGCACACGCCTTCATGCAGGGTTCCAGGTCTTCAGTGGGGTTGGTCATCGCGGGTCCTTCTCAAGGTAAGAGGTGCCGCCATCCGGCAACCGCCATTCCCCCGGGGCACGGCCACATGGCGCACTCGCGGGACATTCGAATGCCGGAAGGTACTAGCAAATACTTGCTAGTTTCTTTGCACAAATGAACCACCAATGGTTGTCGACGTCAAAAGGCTAGCAAGGAAATGTCATTGTGAGACGGCAGGACGGGAAACGAAACTGAGGGCATAGAAAACAGCCCGATGGGTTTCCCCTTGAACCGCCAAACTCCTTTGCGCCCCTTGCGCTCATTCCGATCGGCGAATATCGATACCGCCGCCGGCTGGCGATATCCGCTCGCCGCGCTGGCTTTGATCTGCCTGGCGGCCCACGCGGACGACGGGCGTCAGGCGGCAGACGAGCCCGTGCCTGAAGCGCCCCTCGTGGCGTCATCCACGAGCGCGCCGCTGCCTGCGAACGCCGCGCCCTGGGGGTTCGCCATGGACGACTTCCTGGGCGGCGCCTTGTCCGCGGATCCGTCGATCGAGCGCGCCCGTGCCTCGATCGCCGCCGCCGAGGATGGCGTCACCGCCGCGAAGTGGCAGTTCGGACCCTCGCCCAGCTTCTCCCGCCAGCTCGCCGCCGGCACCAGCCGGTATGTCAATATGCTGAGCCTCCAGCAGCCCCTCTACACGGGCGGGCTGCTGTCGGCCAACCTGAACGCCGCACGGACCAGCCTGCGCAGCAGCGAGATGGAGTTGCGGTCCGCGCAGCTGCAATTGAAGCTGCGGATCGTGCAGACCTGGGCCGACTGGGCCAAGGTCCGCGGTCGCGTCGACAGCCTGGAGGCGCTGCGCGCGGAGCACCAGCGGCTGCTGGAGATGATCCGCCGTCGCAACCAGGCGGGCGTGGCCACCAATGCCGACGCGGCGCTGGCGGCCTCCCGGCTGAGCGCCGTGCAGGCCGAGCTGGCGCAGGCCCGGCTGGAGGAAGCCCTGCAGCGGGACCGCCTGCAGCGTCTGGCACGCCGCCCCGTCGACGATGGCGTGCGCCTCGTGCTCGATGGGGAGCTCCCCGCGCCGCCGGCGCTGAACCAGGTGCTCGACCGCATCCAGCTCTCGCCCGAGATGGCGATCGCGCGCGCCAACGTCGACCTGTACCGCGAGGAACTGACCAAGGCCAAGGCCGCGTTGCTGCCGACCGTCAGCCTTCGCCTGGACCGTCAGAGCGGTGCCTACAAGGACGATCGCATCGGCTTCGTGATCCAGGCCGGACTGCCGGGGGGACTGTCGGCCCTGTCCGGCGTGAATGCCGCCCGGTCCCGGATCGCCGCGGCCGAGGCTCAGGTCGCCGCGACCGAACAGGACCAATTGAGCAACTACCAGCTGGAATTCACCCGCCATGCCGCGGCGGTCGCCTCGCTGCGCAACGCCGAGCTCACGGCCGCGACCGGCGACGAGGTGCTGGCCTCGTACCGACGCCAGTTCGATGCCGGCAAACGCGCGTGGCTGGACCTGCTGAACATGGTCCGCGAGGCCTACGCCACCCGTCAGTCCCAGCGCGACGCCGCGATCGACGAACGCGCCGGCCTGTACCGCCTGCGCCTGCTCCTGGACGGCGGCCCGTCGCCCGGTTGAGCGGGTCGACGTCCGTCTTCTTCAGCAACGTCCGCCGTAACTCCCGCAGCACCTCCCGCAGCGCCCCCCTGCCCATCGCCACCCGCGAGACGCCCGCCATGACATGGAATCCCTTCAAGCGAACGACGCCCGCGTCGTCGCTTCCCTCGGTCGCCCTTGTGACCACCCTCACCCACTGGTTGCGCCTGAAGGGACGCCCCGTGCCCGCCGCGCTGGTCCGCCAACGTCAGGCGGAGTTGGGGCTGACCGGCGAGGAACTCGACGGCGCGCGCCTGCTGGCTGGTGCGCTGGATCAGCAGAGCCGTTTCGTGCTGCTCGACGCACCGCAGCTCGCCGCGTTGCCGCTGGTGTGCCACCACGCCGAGCACGGCTGGCAGGTGATCACCGCGCGCACGCCCGAAGGGCTCTGGACCTGCGCGGGCCCCGATCAGGTCCGCCGTGAACTCGTGCTGGACGACCAGCCCTGCCTGCACGCGGTGGTGGACCACGAGACCCACCGCGCCACGAGCCGCAGCGCGCGCGGCATGATGCTCGCGCAAGTCCGGGGCCAGTGGCCGATCTTCATGGAAGCCGCAGGCCTGTCGCTGGTGCTTGCGACGATCGGCATCGCCATCTCGTTCTTCTCGATGCAGGTCTACGACCGCGTCATCCCGAGCCAGGGGCACGAGACCCTGTGGGTCCTCACCCTGGGCGTGGGTCTGGCGGTGGTGATCGAGTTCCTGCTGAAGCTGGCGCGGGCCTCGCTGCTCGAACCGCGGTTGAAGCAACTGGATGTCGGCATCTCCAATGCGTTGATGGCACGGCTGAACGCGGTCCGGATGGATCAGCGCCCCGGTTCCGTCGGGACGCTGGCATCGCAGGTGCAGAGCTTCGAGTCGATCCGCGGCATCCTGTCGGCCAGCACGCTGTTCCTCCTCTTCGACATGCCGATGGCGCTGATCTTCGCGCTTGTGATCGCGGCGATCGGCGGCTTCTGGATGGCACTGCCTGCGGTGGTGCTCTTCGGCGTGACCGTGCTGACGGGACTGATGCGGGCCCGACGCATCGCCCGGCTGACCGCGAGCAGCCAGTCCGGGGCGAATGCCAAGACCGGCCTGCTGGTCGAGACCATCGAAGGGACCGAGGCGATCAAGGGCCTCGGCGCGACCTGGCGCTTCGAGGCCCGCTGGGCGGCGCTGTGCGAGGTGAACGCCGCGCAAAGCCTGGCCCTCAAGCATGAGAGCGACACCACCTCGTACATCTCCGCCGCCCTGCAGCAGGCGAGCTACATCGCCCTGATCTGTGTCGGCGCCGTGCTCGCCATCGACGGGCATCTGACGCAAGGCGCGATCGTGGCCTGCTCGATCCTGTCGGGTCGCGTGCTGTCGCCGCTGGCCTCCATCCCGCCCTTGCTCGTGCAACTGGGCAGCGCCCGGGCGTCCATGAAGGCGCTCGACGCGATCTTCCGGCTGCAGGTGGACAACGACGGCATGGACCGCGCCATCGTGCCGCAGGTCCTGCACGGCGAACTGCGCTTCGAGGACGTCGAATTCGCCTATCCCGGCCAGAAGGAGCCCCTGCGTTTCGGCCACCTGCGGTTCCTCCCCGGCGAGAAGGTCGCCATCCTGGGGACCATCGGCGCCGGCAAGACCACGCTCCTGTCGCTCGCCTGCGGCCTGAGCAAACCGACGCGGGGCACTGTCTATCTGGACGGCATCGACCAGCAGCAGATCCACGCCGGATGGCGTGCGAGCCACCTGGCCTATTGCCCGCAGCACGCATGGCTGTTCTCCGGCACGCTGCGCGACAACCTCCTGTTCGGACTGCCCGACGTCAGCGATGACCACCTGGTCGCCGCCTGCCAGAAGACCGGCCTGTGGTCCATGGTCGCCCGGCATCCGCTGGGCCTGGACCGCAAGCTCTCGGAAGGCGGCCGCGGCCTGTCGGGCGGGCAGCGTCAACTCGTGGCGCTGACGCGCCTCGTCCTGGCCGATCGCGCGGTATGGCTGCTCGACGAGCCGACCTCGGGCATGGACGACGGACTCGAACAGGCCACCGTCCGCCTGATGCAGCACCTGCTCAAGCCCGAGGCGACGCTGCTGCTGGTGACCCATCGCCTGTCGATGCTGGCGCTGGTCGACCGCGTCATCGTGCTCTCGCCGCAGGGCGTCCTGGCCGATGGACCGCGGGACGAGGTGCTGGCCAGGCTGCAGGGCCGACCGGCACTGGCAGCGGGGCCCGTGGCCGCCGAGCAGGCCGCGTGAAGCGTCCTTTGAAGAGCCGCGCGAACGCCCCCGGAACTCCCGACATCAAGAGAACGTAGATGACAACGACCAACCCCTTCCACGACAGTCAAGCGCGGGTGCGCTGGACCGTCCTCGCCACGGTGACGGCGCTGGGTGCCGGCTTGTGGTGGGCCTCGCAGGCGCAGATCGAGCAGGTGACTCGCGCTGGCGGCAAGGTCATGGCATCCTCTCGCACACAGGTGATCCAGGCGCCCGACGGAGGTGTGGTGGAAAAGCTCTTTGTGCGCGAGGGAGACGCGGTCCGCAAGGGCGCCCTGCTGGCGCAACTCGACAACACCAAGGCCAGCGCCGCGCTGGCGGACTCCAGCGAAAAGGCCGATGCGCTGAACGCATCGCTGGCGCGCCTGCGGGCCGAGACGCTGGGGACGCCCTACCGCCCCGCCGGCTCGGGCCCGTTCAACGAGCTGCAGCGCAAGCTCTACGAACGCCGCCGCACGGCCCTGCAGGAAGAGCTGGCGGTGCTGACGACGTCCGCCGATCTCGCCCGGCGCGAGGCCGAACTCAACGAGCCCCTTTACAAGGCCGGCGACATCAGCGCGGCCGAGTATCTGCGGCTGCAGCGCACCGCGAACGAGGCGGCGGGCCAGGTCACCTTGCGCCGCAACCGCTTCCTCCAGGATTCCCAGGCCGAACTGGCCAAGACCGAAGAGGAGCTCGCCAGCGTGCAGCAGATGCTGAACGACCGTCGCGGCAACCTGGAACACACGCAGCTGCGAGCGCCGGTCGACGGCATCGTCAACCTGATCACGCTGACCACCGAGGGCGCGGTCCTGCGACCGGGCGACGAGATCATGCAGCTGCTGCCCACCGGGGAAGACCTGATCATCGAGGCCCGGCTGCGCGCCGTCGACATCGGATTCATCCGGCCCGGCATGCCGGCCGTGGTCAAGGTGGACGCCTTCGACTACAGCATCTACGGCGCCCTCGACGGCAGCGTGACCTACGTCAGCCCGGACGCCCTGACCGAGCGCACCGCGCAAGGCGAACAGGCCTACTACCGCACCCACATCCGCATCAGCGGGAAGCGTTTCAAGGGCGAGAAGGCCGATCGCATCGTGATCCAGCCCGGCATGACGGCGACGGCGGAGATCATCACGGGCCGTCACACGGTGCTGGACTACCTGCTCAAGCCGGTCAGGAAAACGGTGTCGGAATCCCTCGGCGAGCGCTGAAAGCCGTGGCGACCGCACGACGCTTGCGCGAGCACCACTCACTTCACGTCATCCCTCTTCATCGACCATCAGCAACAACAACTCCGAACTACAGGGGAACATGCCATGATCACCGTCACCATCATCGAAGACGATGCCACCGTCCTCCAGCGCCTGATCGACGTCGTGTCGGCCAGCAGTGCCTGCCAGATCGTGGGCATCGGCCGCAATCGCGGGGAATCGGTCTCCGCGATCCTCGCCAATCGTGCCGACATCTACCTGGTCGACCTCGGCCTGCCTGACGTGGACGGCATCGACCTGATCAAGCTGATCGACGAGAAGTGCCCCGATGCGCACAGCATCGTGATCAGCACCTTCGGCGATGCCAAGCACGTGATGCGCAGCCTGCGCTCGGGGGCTTCCGGCTACCTGCTGAAGGAAGAGATCCAGCCCAGCCTGATCGACAAGATCATCGCCACCCACAACGGCCACGCGCCCCTGAGCCCCGCCGTGTCCCGCCTGGTGCTCGACAAGCTCGAGAGCCTGGAGACCGGCGTGAAGCCCAAGGTGGACAAGGGGCAGAAGCTCAAGGAACTCGGCCTGGGTCAACGCGAATGGAGCGTTCTGAACCTGCTGATCGAAGGGCTGCCGATCGTCGACATCGGCAGCCGCCTGTCCATCTCCCGCTTCACGGTGAATCAGCACCTGCGGTCGATCTATCGCAAGCTGAACGTCAACTCCCGTGCCATGGCCACCAGCGTGGCCCGGCTGCACGGGTTGATCGACGAGTGAGGTCTCAAGCGGCGGCCATCGCCAGGCCTCCGCCGGATGTGCCGCCTCGAGCGGACTTGCCGGGACCGAAGATCGACGAGAACGCCGCGGCGGGCCTGGACAACAGGCGCATGCGCAGCAGCTGCTTGCACAGCACGAAGGAGGCCCGCTCCAGCGCGCCCGACGTACTCCCCAGTCCCTCACGACGCAGCCGCAGCCGCCCTTCGGCCAATTCACCGCGCAGCAGCCGCGCCAGGTCCCGATCCCGTCCATGCACGGCGGCGATGTTGAACACCGCCAACCAGGCGACCAGCACCGCGCGCGGCAGCGCCATCAGCACATCCGTCAGCGATTCCGCGGTCGCCGCGCCGTGGGGCGCATGGATCGCCTGGACACGCAGCAGTCGCGCGACCAAGGCCGGGTGACGTCCCGCGATCAGCGCGAGCGACGAGGCCGAGACCCCCGAGCGCGCCAGCAGGAACAGCTGTCCGACCACGTTCGCATCGCAGCCCGGCAACGCGGGCACGGCCTGGGTCGTCGGGCGGGCGATGCCGTAGCCTTGGAAATAGTCGGCGCCCGCACGGCGCGCGCGCTGGAAAGCCTCGTCATCCTCGATCTTCTCGGCGATGACCGCCAGGCCGAGGCCATGCGCCTGGCGGACCAGTGCCGGCAGTTGCTCCGCGTCAAGTCCGACGACATCGATCTTGGCGAACTGCACCCAGGGGGCCAGCGCCCATCGCGCGTCGTCCGCGCGGACGATGTCGTCCAGGGCGAAACGGTAGCCCCGGCCATGAAGGTCCTGGATGCGCCGCATGAGCGGGGCGTCCACGACGACGGTTTCCAGCAGCTCGATCACACCGACATCGGGCGTCAACGCTTCGGCGATCGGACTCATCAGCGTGCGGCGGTCCATGTTGACCAGCAGATCGCCGATGGGGTGCTCCGCGGCGGGCGCATCGATCAGCAGCTCGCCATCGATCAGCGCGCCGGAGAGGGCCGCGGCCGTCGCGTAGGCGCCGAGTTCCGGGCCGACGCCGTCGTCGCTGGCATTCCAGCGGAACAGCAGTTCGGTGGCCACGACGCGACCGGCCCGATCGATGACCGGTTGCATGGCGTAGCGGAGGTGGGAGCCGAGGTGTTCGGCCTGCCAGTCCGCCTGGTCGCACAATGGCAGCGGGGACGGCGGGGACGGCGGAATGGGGGAGAGATCCACACCGCTGACGGGGGTGTGACCGGGTTCGGACGAGCGGGACATGGGCACTCCGCGGAGCGGGTAGCGAAGAAGGCTTCATGCTAAGAACCCGGGGCCGGACGCTGAATAACAAACACGTGTCATCCCCCGGGAGGGGATAGCAGTTATGGGAGGGGGCCACCGACTGGAACAAGGGGGGCGACACGAGGGATGAGGCGGGTGCCGCACTTGCCCTCTTCCGTCACCCGTCGGACACGCGCCCGGACCGGAACCCCGGTGCGAGGCGCGGGCAACTCACCCTCCGGACCTGGAACGGGTCCGCTGCCGCGCGGGGATACTGCCTCGCGCGGGCGGCGGCACCGCCTCCCGGGTCGTTGGGTTTTCTTTCCCGGATCACAAGGAGAAGCAACATGCAGATGCGACATACCCGACTGGCCGCGGCCGCCCTGGCGGCCGCCGTCCTGGCCGGCTGCGCCAACATGGACGACCGCCAGCGCGGCACCGCGGGCGGCGCGGCGATCGGGGCCGTCTCGGGCGCCGTCCTCAGTTCCGCCACGGGCGGCAAGGCGGGCACCGGCGCGCTGATCGGCGGCGCGCTCGGCGCCGTGGCCGGCAACGTCTGGTCACGCCACATGGAGGACAAGCGCCGCGCGATGGAACAGGCCACGCAGGGCACCGGCGTCGAAGTGACGCGCACTGCGGACAACCAGCTGAAACTGGACGTGCCCAGCGACATCTCGTTCGCGACCAACAGCGCCACGGTCGAACCGCGGCTGCGTCCGGTGCTGGACGCCTTCGCGAACGGGTTGAACAGCAATCCGTCGCCGACGGTGGTGCGGGTGGTCGGCCACACCGACAACACCGGCTCCGATGCGATCAACGACCCCTTGTCGCTGCGTCGAGCGGAGAGCGTGCGGGGCTACCTGGCCGACCGTGGTGTCCGTGCCGATCGCGTCGAGGTCGCCGGTCGTGGCTCGCGCGAGCCGCTCGTGTCCAACGACACGGCCGAGAGCCGCGCCAAGAACCGCCGCGTCGAGATATTCCTGCGCGAACCGCAACAAGGCTCGGGCGGTTGATCCTCCGCGGAAGCGCTCCGGCGCTCGCATGACAAAGGCGCCTCGCAAGAGGCGCCTTTTTCTTGTCGCTCGTCAACTGCCGTCGGCAGGGTCAAGTCGTGAGTGGCGTCAAGGCGTGGTCTTGACGGGCTCGGGTCCCATGTGCGGACCCGTGCCGTGCAGCGCGCCGCCCTCGCCTTCCCAGGTGGTGACTTCCTCGGGATGCGCGTGCGACGTCTTGTGCCGTTGCTCGAAGCGCCGGGTCTGCCATTGCCAGAGGGCGTAGCCGGCCAGGCTCGACAGCGCGAGCGGCAGGAGGCGTTTGATCAGCATGGTGTCGCTCCTCTTCGAGAGATCAACGGGCCGGCGCGCTGGCCTTGGGCTGGCGCGGGGGCGGGACGTCGGGACCCGGACGCATCGTGGCGCTGGGCGGCGTGGCCGGGGCGGACGGAATGCCCGCCGCCGTCGGGTTCTCCTGCACCATGCGGTCGATGCGGGTCAGGATGCCGCCGCTCTGCACGCTGCCGTCGCGCGTGCCCTGCCCCATGACCATCATGCGGCAGTCCTCGCGGTCTTCCTCGGCGACGCGCTGGCAGCGCAGCATCGCGTTGTTGGCCAGATCCTGCGTGCTCGCCGTCCGGAGGTTGCCGCGCTGCATTTCCTGGCGCGCCGCCCCGGCTTCCTTCAGGCAGGCGGCCTGCGCCTGGCCGGTCTTGCCGGCGAGGCAGTTGGCGCGTTCCTGCTCGTAAGTCGACTGGATGTCGGACTTGGACGCATGGGACGACGCCCCGGCCGCGAACGCCGGCGTGGTCACGATCATGACGGCCGACAGCACCGCGCCGGCGGTGATCCAGGCAGCGGCGGAGGGCGATGTGAAGGTCTTGTTGAGCTTGATCATCTTGGTTCCTTTGCAGCGCTGGGCGCCGGGGTCGGAAGACGGGGGGAGAAGATGAAGCAAGGCTAGGCCCGTCGTCGGCCGCCGTCTGTCGTACCGCGCCGGAGCCGTGTGTAGGACGAGTCCGGCATCGCCTTCCACCGCGCCCGGGCGGCGTCCTGTCCTACACCCGGACGTGGGCCCTGCTGATCCTTCCGGCTCCCTGCCGCTTCTACAGTGGCCTCAAGCGCCGCGCCGCGGCCAACAGATGGAAAGGACATCGTCATGTTGAAGTGGGCCTTGATCTTTGCCGTGATCTCGCTGGTCGCGGGTGTACTCGGATTCACCGGTCTCGCCGCGGGCGCGGCGGGCATCGCCAAGATCCTGTTCGGGATCTTCCTCGTCATCTTCCTGGTGCTGCTGGTACTCGGCATCACCGGCGTGAACGCGCTTCGAAAGTGACGCTCACCGTTTCCTGAACCCAGAGGAGCCAGCCCATGAACGCCCCCGAACACAAGCACCTGAAGCTTGACGAACAGGCCCTGCAGCGCGCTCGCCAGCACCTCGACGAAGGCCCGGTCACGCCGAGCTACGGCCCGTGGCGCGACGACGTGATCCGCCTGCTCAACGACGCGCTCGCGACCGAGCTCGTCTGCGTGCTGCGCTACAAGCGCCACTACTTCACCGCGCACGGCCTGAACTCGCCGCGCATCGCCGAGGAGTTCCTCGAGCACGCCACGCAGGAGGCGGTCCATGCCGACCGCATCGCCGAGCGCATCGTGCAGCTGGGCGGCGATCCGGACTTCCGGCCGGACTCGCTGACCCAGCGCAGCCACGCGGAGTACGACGAGTCCAAGGACCTGAAGGCGATGCTGCGATCGAACCTGATCGCCGAGCGCATCGCCGTCGAGGCCTACCGCCAGATGATCCAGCTCATCGGCGACAAGGACCCGACGACGCGCCGCATCCTCGAGGAAGTCCTCGCGGAAGAGGAAGAGCATGCCGACGACCTCGCCGACCTGCTGAGGGACTGACGCCATGGGCCGACGCGTCGCCGCCCTGCTCTTCGCGCTCGGCGCGAGCGTCGGTCTCGTGGCCTGCGGCACGCCGCGCGCGCCGGTCAACGGCCGGGTCCCGGACCCGCCGGGGACTGCGCCGACGCTGACGCGGGTGGCCGCCCAGGTCGACGTCGTCGGCCCGCGCGGACCGATGAACCAGGCCAGCCGCGAGCAGGCCGTGCAGGCCGCCGCCGCGCAGGGCAAGGCCGACCTGCTGAAGCGCCAGATCGCGGCCATGTCCGCGTTCGGCGACGTGGACCTCTACGCCGGCAACGATGCGCAACTGCTGGTCGACGGCCCTGCCACCTTCGCCGCGATGTTCGCGGCGATCGACAAGGCGCGCCGGCAGATCGTCCTGGAAAGCTACATCATCGAGGACGCCGACGTCTCGCGACAACTGGCCGATCTACTGCTGAAGCGGCGGGCGGACGGGCTCGAGGTGGCGGTCCTCTATGACGGCGTCGGCTCGATGGGCACGGACGAGACCTACTTCGACCGCCTCCGTCAAGGCGGCGTCGCCGTGTGCGCCTTCAATCCGGTCAACCCGCTGAAGCAGCGCACGAAATATCACAAGATCACGCAGCGCGACCATCGCAAGATGCTGGTCGTGGACGGCGAAACCGGCTTCACCGGCGGCATCAACATCAGCGCGGTGTACTCGTCGGGCTCGGGCGGCTTCGGCAGCCGCGGACCGTCGAAGCCGCCCAGGCCCAAGGCCGTGGCCAGCGAGTCCGCCGACGGCAAAGCCAGGTCCGACGGCAAGTCCGGAGACAAGGCCGATGAGAACGGCTGGCGCGACACGATGATCCAGGTGCGCGGACCGGCGACGCAGAAGCTGCACACGCTGTTCCGCGAGGTCTGGGCGCAGCAGCATTGCGAAGGCGCCGTCGCCGAGATCGCGCCCCCGCCCGGCCCGCCCGCCGGCCAGCAGCTGATGCGCGTCATCCCGTCCACGCCGCAGGACACCGAGAACCGCATCTACACGCTGCTGCTGGGCAGCATCCGCGCTTCGCAACGCAGCGTGTACCTGACGATGGCCTATTTCGCGCCGGGCCAGGACATGGTGGACGCCCTGAGCGAAGCCGCGCAGCGCGGCGTCGACGTCCAGCTGATCCTGCCCTCGCGCAGCGACTTCGGCCCGGTGATGCAGGCGGGCCGCAGCCATTACGAGCGCATGCTGAAGGCGGGCGTGCACATCCATGAACTGCAGGACGCGGTGCTGCACGCCAAGACCGCCGTCATCGACGGCGTGGTCTCCACGATCGGGTCCAGCAACATGGACTGGCGCAGCTTCGTGCACAACAACGAGGTCAACGCCGTCGTGCTGGGCGAGGACTTCGGCGGTGCGATGACGCGAATGTTCGAGCGCGATCGCACCGCCTCCAAGACGATCGAACTGCAGCGCTGGCAGGACCGCGGGCTGTGGCAACGGGGCAAGGAATACTTTTCGAGGATGTTTGAACAATGGTGGTAAACAACGCGCCCTCCTCCGCGCCGGCGCCCACGCCCGGTCCTCGACGACGTGCCCGCCGCGGCTGGGCCATGAGCCTGCTCGTGCTGCTGGCGATGCTGCTGATCGCGGTCGGTGTCTGCGAATGGCTGGGATGGCCTTTCCTGCGCCGTCCCGCGGAGCAATGGCTGAGCCAGAAACTGGACCGTCAGGTGCGTTTCGACGGTGACGAGGACAACACCGCCTGGCAGCTCCGGCTGATCGGCAACCTGCGTCTGCGCACCCACAGCCTCACGATCGCCGGCCCGAGCTGGAGCACGCTGGGCGGCCCCATGCTGCAGGCGCAGGACGCCGCGCTGACGCTGCGATATTCGGATCTGCTGGCCCTGCGCCACGAGGGTCAGGCCTTGCAGGTGAAGGCGCTGCGCGCGGGCGAACTGAGCATGAAGCTGGAACGCGACGTCGAAGGCCGCGCGAGCTGGCAGTTCGGCAAGCAGCCGCCCAGCGACACGCAGGTGCGCAAGCGTCCGAACGTCGACGGCATCCGCTTCGACCTGCTCGAAGTGGGCCGGGGCACGGTGGTGGTAGACGACAAGATCCAGCAGCTGTCGCTGCTCGGTCGTTTCGCGCTGCGCGAGACCTGGGCGACGCCGGAGGACGCCGCGTCGGCGGTGCGTTCGAGCCTCGCCGCATCGGGCGCGGCCTCGACCGCGGTGACCGCGGCGACTGCGGCTTCCGCTCAGCGCGCGCCCACGACGGCGGCACGCGTGGCCAGCGCGGCCGCTTCGGGCACCCGGCTCGCCGTGGACTTCGGCGAGCGGGTGGCGGGCAAGCCCAAGGGCGCGTCGGCCGCCGCTGATGAACCCGGTCCGGGAGAAGGCGGCCGCAACGGTGTGACCGCGCAGGCCGAGGGCCATTGGCGCGACCTGCCCATCAAGGCCGCGCTGCAGACCGGCTCCGCGCTGCCGTGGTTGTCCTCGGACCCGAACGCACCGGCCGTGCCGGTCACGTTGCGGGGCAACATCGGCAAGGCCCAACTGAGCTTCGACGGCCAGGTCCGCGACCTGCTCGTCAGCCAGGGCCTGTCCGGGCAGTACACGCTGGCGGGCCCCTCGCTGGCCGCGGTCGGCGAGCCGCTCGGCGTCACGCTGCCGACGACGCCGGCCTTCGCGATGAAGGGCAAGCTGACGCGCGACGGCTCGCGCTGGACCACCGCGGTCAGTCAGGCCACGATCGGCAAGAGCCATCTGAGCGGCGAGTTCCAGTACGACAAGAAGGCGGAGGGACTGCCGACGCTGACCGGCGAACTGCGCGGCCGCGAGCTGTGGCTGGCGGACCTGGGACCGACGATCGGTGTGCCGGCCGAACCGGGCGCGCCCAAGGTGAAGAAGGCGCCCTCGCGCGTGCTGCCGGACAAGCAGTTCGACCTGCCCTCGCTGCGGGCCATGAACGCCAATGTCAACGTGAAGCTGGCGCGTTTCGAATCCGGCACCGCGATCCTGCAGGCGGCCGAGCCGCTCAACGCCCGCATCGTGCTGCAGGACGGCGTGCTGGAGCTGCGCGACATCGACGCGCGCGTGGCGCGCGGTCAGGTGGCGGGCACCATGAAGCTGGATGGCCGCGGCCCACAGGCGAAGTGGCAGGCGCGGTTGCGCGTCGGCGGCGTGCATCTGGAGCAGTGGCTGAACCTCGAGCGCAAGAACGGCCAGCGCTGGGTGACGGGGCTGATGGGCGGGCGCATCGCGCTGGATGGCGAGGGCAAGTCCACGGCCGACCTGCTGGCGAGCGCGGACGGCCGCATGGTGCTGTACTGGACCGACGGCACCATCTCCCACCTGATCGTGGAGGCCGCGGGCATCGACATCGCGCAGGGCCTGGGCATGCTGGTGAAGGGCGACGAGCCGCTGCAGGTCTACTGCGGCGTCGCCGACCTGCAGGTCAAGGACGGGGTCGTGACGCCCAAGCCCATGGTCATCGACACGAAGGATTCGGTGGTCCTGGTGGATGGCGGCATGTCGCTGGCGACGGAGCGGCTGGCCTTGACGGCCAAGGTCGATCCCAAGGACAAGAGTCCGCTGACGCTGCGCACGCCGCTGAACATCCAGGGGACATTGGGCGATCCGCAACTCAGCCTGCAGAAGGCGCCGCTGCTGCGCAAGCTGCTGCCGGCCGCGGTGCTGGGCGTCGCGGTGACGCCGCTGGCGGCGATCGTGCCGCTGATCGACCTGGGCGAGGACGCGGACCCCGAGAGTCTGAAGGCGCTGTCTGAATGCAACGCGCGGCTGACGCCGACATCGAAGCGGGGCTCGGGTTCGTGATAATGGGCGCCTCGCTCACGCCCATTCCCATGTCCACCGTTCCCGTCACCGCACCGACGCCCGGCACGCTGAACTGTTTCCTGGTCGAGGACAGCCCGCTGATCCGCGAGAACCTCATCGCCACCTTGCAGGAGATGCTCGACCTCGACGTGGTCGGCACGGCCGAGGACGAGGCCGGCGCGCTGCGCTGGCTGCACGACGACGCGGTCCCGTGCGACATCCTCATCATCGACCTCTTCCTCAAGCGCGGATCGGGCATCTCGCTGCTGCCCAAGGCGCGGCTGCTGCAGCCCGAGGCCAAGGTGATCGTGCTGACCAACTACGCCACGGCCGACATGCGCCAGCGCTGCGAGGGGCTGGGCGCCGACAAGGTCTTCGACAAGTCCAGCGAACTGGACGAGCTGATCGCGTACTGCCTGGAGCTGGCGTCTTCCAAGGCTTGACGCCGTACGCAGACGCGTATTGCAGCGCGACCGGCAAGCGCCGGTCGCACAGGAAAAAGGGGTCCCGCAGGACCCCTTTTCGTTGTCGGGCGACGACTGCCGCCTCTCCGATCAAGGCGTCAATGCGCCCCGCCGGCATCGACCGGCGCCCCCATCTTCGGCGGCCGCTTGGTCAGCCACACGAAGGCGATCAGCACCACGAACAGCACCGCCGACGCCAGGAAGATGTCGTCCGCCGCGCGCGTGAACGCCTGCTGGTCGACCAGCCGGTTGATGTAGGCCAGTGCCTGGTCGTGGCTGAAGCCCTGGCGCTGCAGCGTGTCCAGCGCCGCCGTCTCCGCCGGGTCGCCCAGCGCGAGCCGCTCCGCCAGATGATGGTGGTGCAGCGCCGCGCGGTTCTCCCACAAGGTCGTGGAGATCGACGTCCCCATCGCCCCCGCCGTGATCCGCACGAAGTTCGACAGCCCCGCCGCCGCGGCGATCCGGTCCGGCGTGATGCCCGACAGGGTCAGCGTCGTCAGCGGGATGAAGAAGAACGCCAGCGCCCCGCCCTGCAGGATCGTCGGGATCATGATGGTCCCGAGGTCCGTGTCCGTCGTGAACAGCGAGCGCATCCACAGCACGATGGCGAACATCACGAAGGCGAAGCTCGCCATCATCCGCGGATCCCAGACCGAGACCTTCTTCCCCACCACCGGTGAGAGCAGGATGGCCAGCACCCCCACCGGCGCCAGCGCGAAGCCCGCCGCCGTCGCGGTGTAGCCCATGTGCTGCTGCAGCCACAGCGGCAGCAGCACCACGTTGCCGAAGAACAGGCCGTAGGCGATCGACAGCACCGAGGCCCCGAACAGGAAGTTGCGCCGCGCGAAGAGCCGCAGGTCGACGACCGGATGATCGTTCGTCAGCTCCCAGACGATGAACACCGCCAGCCCCACGACCGCAACCACGGCCAGCGCGATGATCTGGTTGGACTCGAACCAGTCCAGCTCCTTGCCCTTGTCCAGCATCACCTGCAGCGAGCCCACCCACAGCACCAGCAGCGACAACCCGACGGTGTCGATCGGCAGCTTCTTGGTCGGCGTCTCGCGGGTGCGGTAGATGCTCCACGTCAGGCCGGCCGCGAACAGGCCCACCGGCACGTTGATGTAGAAGATCCACGGCCAGGTGACGTTGTCGGTGATCCAGCCGCCCAGCAGCGGCCCGACCACCGGCGCGACCAGCGTCGTCATCCCCCATAACGCGAGCGCCGTGCCCGCCTTGTGCTTGGGATAACTCGACAGCAGCAGCGTCTGCGACAGCGGGATCATCGGCCCCGCCACCAGGCCCTGGAACACGCGCGCCACGACCAGCATCTCCAGCGAGTGCGCGAAGCCGCACAGCCAGGACGCCAGCACGAACAGCAGCACGCTGGTCGTGAACAGCCGCACCGCGCCGAAGCGCTGCGTCAGCCAGCCCGTCAGCGGGACGGAGATCGCGTTGGCCACGCCGAAGCTCGTGATGACCCAGGTGCCCTGCACCGGGCTGACGCCGAGGTCCCCGGCGATCGCGGGCAGCGACACGTTCGCGATGGACGAGTCCAGCACGTTCATGAAGGTCGCCAGCGACAGCGAGATGGTGCCCAGCACCAGCGCGGTGCCGGTCAGCGGCGCGGGACCCGCCGGTGGTCCCGCCGGAGCGGGCGTCGCAGGCGTCGCGGACGGCCCGGGAGCCGCCGGCGCGCCGGGCGCGGTTGGAGTGGAATCGCTCATTGCACGCGGTTGGTGTTCGCCTTGGCCGCGGCCTTGCCGAGGTTGGTCGCGATGATCTTGTTCACCTGCTCGTCGGCGGCCTTCTCCTGGACGTCGAAGATCGTGGTCTGCAGACGCGGCGCGCTGGCGCCGGTCGCGGCGGCCAGCATCGCGCCGCCCTGGTCACGGATGTCGATCTGCACGTCCATCGACAGGCCCACGCGCAGCGGATGTTCCTGCACTTCCTTCGGGTCCAGCGCGATGCGCACCGGCACGCGCTGCACGACCTTGATCCAGTTGCCCGTCGCGTTCTGCGCCGGCAGCAGCGCGAAGGCCGCGCCCGTGCCCGCGCCCAGGCCCTGCACCGTGCCGTGGTACTCGGTCTTCTTGCCGTAGACGTCCGCTTCCAGCGTCGCCTTCTGGCCGATGCGCAGCTTGGCCAGCTGGCTTTCCTTGAAGTTGGCGTCGACCCAGACCTGCTGCAGTCCGACCACCGCCATCAGCGGTGAACCGGCCGCGACGCGCTGGCCCAGTTGCACCGAGCGGCGGGCGACCCAGCCGTCCACCGGCGCGATCAGCTCGGCGCGCTGCAGCGCGAGGTAGCTCTCGCGCAGACGCGCGGCGGCGCGCAGCACGTTCGGGTGTTCCTCGACCTTGACGCCGTCGGTCAGCACCTGGTTCGAGCTCAGCTGATCCTTCGCGGCCTGCAACGCCGATTGCGCGGCGGCGGCCTGCGCGCGGGCCGAGGTCAGTTGCGACTGCGCGTGTTCCAGCTCTTCCTTGCCGACGGCGCCGGTGGCGACCAGCGGCTGGCGGCGGGTGACGTCGGACTGCAGGCGATCCAGGTCGACGGTGACGCGCTTCAGGTCGGCCTCGCGGACCTTGACCTGGGCTTCGAAGCCGCTGTTGTTCGCATACAGCGTGCGGACCTCGCGGACCGTCTGCGCCAGCTGCGCCTGGGCCTGCTCGAGCGCGACGCGGGCGTCGACCGGGTCCAGGCTCACCAGCTTCTGGCCGGCCTTCACGAAGTCGGTGTCGTCGGCGTAGACCGCGCGCACCGTGCCGCCGACCAGCGGCGTGATCTGCACGACGTTGGCCTGCACGTAGGCGTTGTCGGTGGACTCGTAGCGGCTGCCGACGATCCATTCATAGGCGACGTATCCCAGGCCCGCCACGATGACGACGGCGGCGATGGCCGTCAGGCCCTTCTTGCGGGTGCCGTTCTTGGCGGGAGCTTGCGTGTTGTTCGGAGGCGTTGCGCTCATGGTGTGCTCTTCGGGATTCTTGTGATTCGGGGCGTCGGCGGCGTGGTGGAGGCCGGCGCGTCAAGTCGGATTCAATGCCTGTCAGCGGGCGCTCGGTCAGTTGCGATCCGCGGAAGCCGTCGTCTGCGCGGCGCCTCGGGCGGGCTCGGCGTAACCGCCGCCCAGCGCGCGCATCAGGTTTATCTGAGCGTCGACCGTCAAGGCCTGCAGATCGATCTGGCCGCGCTGTTGCAGCAACTGGTTCTGCTGCGCGCTCAGCACCGCGATGCGGCCGGTCAGGCCGGCGCGGTGGCGCTGATCGGCCAGCGTCGCCTGGCTGTCGGCGTTGGCCACCAGCGCGTCCTGCTGCGTGCGCTGCTGGCGCAGCGATTCGAGCGTCGTGAACTGGTCGCTGGCATCACGCACCGCGTCCAGCACCGCGACGTTGTAGCTCGCGATCGCAGCGTCCTGCTCGGCGGCGCTGCCGCGCAGGTTGGCGCGCAGCCGGCCGCTGTCGAACAGCGGCAGATGCAGCGCGGGACCTGCGCCGTACTGGCGGCTGCCGCTCTTGAACAGCTCATCCAGCCCGATCGCGTTCAGGCCGACGAAGGCCGTCAGGCTCACGCTCGGATAGAACTGCGCGCGGGCGACGCGGATGTCCTGCGCCGTCGCCTCGACCCGGGCGCGCGCGGCGGCAAGGTCCGGGCGGCGGCCCAGCAGGTCCAGGTGAGGCGCCTGCTGCCAGTCGAGCGCGACCGGCAGCGCGGCGTCCAGCGACTCCGTCGCCTTCGGGCCCTGCCCGGTCAGCGCGGCGAGCTGATGACGCAACAGCGCCTGCTGCTCGCGCAGCACGACCTGCTGGCGTTGGATGTCGGGCAGCGGCGCCTCGGCGACGCGCAGGTCCTGGCCGTTGTCCAGGCCGGCGGCGCTGCGTTGGCGCACGAGGTCGAAGGACTGGTCGCGCAGCGACTTCTGCTGCGCCAGCAGGCGGCCTTGCGCCTGGCTGCGCGCCAGCGCGACGTAGGCCTTGGCCACGGCGTTGGACACGCTCAACCGCGCGGCGGCGGCGTCCGCCTCGGCGGCGCGCTGCTGCCCGAGCGCGGCCTGCAGCGCCGCGTCATGCTTGCCGAAGAAGTCGAACTCGTAGCTCAGCCCGGCCTGGATGTTGGCCAGGGTCACCACGCTGCCGCCCAGCGGCGGCGGGTAGATGCCGTGCTCGGTGAGGCGCTGGCGGGTCGCGTCGGCTTCGAGCTCGGCGGCCGGACGCTTCGCAGCCTCGGCGTTCTCGGTCATCGCCGCGGCGCGCGCGATGCGGGCCCGGGCCAGCGCCAGGTTCGGCGAGTTCGCGATCGCCTGGTCGACCAGCGCGTCCAGTTGCGGATCGCGGAAGGTCTTCCACCAGGACACGTCGAGCGCCTGGGTCTGGCTGTCGTCGAGGCCCAGGCGGGCCGCTTCGGCGCCGTCGATCGGGCGGCCGGGTTCGGCCAGCTTGGGGATGGGCGCGCAGGCGGTGAGCACCATCAGCAGCGCCGCGCCCATGGCCAGGGCCAGCGTGGTGCGGTGAAGGAATCGGGAGGTCATCGGGGGGTCCTCAATGTTGTTCTTTTGGAGGGAGCAGGCAATTGAAAAAGGAAGCATCGTTCGCACTTGTTCGTCGTGACTCGCCGGTCAGTCGCTCGTCATTCGCACTTGTCGACCAGCGTCGACGACTCGGAGGTCAGGCCCGCGTCGCGGATCGCCTGGCCGTTGACGACGATGCGCTGCAGCAGGCCGATCAGCGTGCGGAACTCCTGGTCGGTGAAGCCGGCCAGGTGGTCGTTGAACACCTTGGACAGCACGCCCGGGGCGGCCGCCATCGCGTTCACGCCGACCTCGGTCAGCGAGACCATGACGACACGCCGGTCCTCGACCGAGCGCTCTCGGCGCACCAGGTTCTTGGCTTCAAGCCGGTCCAGCAGGCGCGTCATCGCGCCGCCGTCCATCGCGAGCTCGCGGGCGAGCGCGGCGCTGGACATCGGACCGTTGAAGCGCAGACGCAACATCGGCGCCCACTGCGCATGGGTCAGGTCATGCTCACCGAGCATCTTGTCGGCCTGCAGCACCATGGACTGCTTGATCTGCCGCAGCAGCCAGCCCAGGCTGGGCTCCGACGTGAAGCTGTCGGCGCTGTAGAAATCGGCGGGCGGGGGCAGCTTGGCATTCATGGCGTCGTCTTTCGTGACTTCGGATTTCCGGGACGGACTTTGCGGAAATGCTTGATGACAATTATTGCTTAGGCAATGATTGCCGTGCCAATCACTGCCTGGGATGGGCTTTCCGTGCGTAGGGACATTCCCGCAACACGTGGCCCCTAAACTGAGCCCATGTCCGCCATGTCCCCTTCTTCTCCCTCCGCGCCCCCCTCGGCGACGGCCACCCGCCCCGAGTCGGCTCCTCCTTCCGGCGGACAGGCAAACGCCGTGCGCACGCCGCCCAAGGCATCGCCCCCGCTGCGGGCAATGGCGCCGGCGCTGTGGCCCTTCCTGCAGCCCTACCGGGGACGGATCGCCGCGGCGATCGTCTTCCTCGTGCTGGCGGCGGCGGCGACGCTGGTCTTCCCGCTCGCGCTGCGCCAGCTGATCGACCAGGGGCTGATCTCCGCCGACCCAGGCGACCGGCTGATGGCGCTGCGGGAGCACTTCGTCTGGCTGTTCGCGACCGGCGCGGCGCTGGGCGTGTTCTCCGCGCTGCGCTTCTACGCGGTGACCTGGCTGGGCGAGCGGGTCAGCGCCGACCTGCGCACGGCGGTCTACAGCCACGTGCTGCGCCAGAGCCCCGAGTTCTTCGAGACCACGCAGACCGGCGAGGTCATCAGCCGCATCACGACGGACACGACGGTGATCCAGAGCATCGTCGGCTCCAGCCTGTCGATGGGGCTGCGCAACGTGATCATGGGCCTGGGCGCGGTGGCGCTGCTGATCTACAGCAACCCGTGGGTGATGACGCAGGTGCTGGGCATCCTGGTGCTGGTCGTGGCGCCGGCGATGTTCTTCGGACGCCGCGTGCGACGGCTGTCGCGCTCGAGCCAGGACCGCATCGCCGACACCAGCGCGATCGCGGCGGAGATGCTCAACGCGATCACCGTCGTGCAGTCGCATGCGCAGGAGGCGCGCGAGGCCGTGCGCTTCGACGTCGCGAGCGAGGCCGCCTTCGACACCGCGCGCAAGCGGACCAAGGTGCGGTCCTTCCTGGTCGCGTTCATCATCACGGCGACCTTCGGCGCGCTGCTGTGGGGCCTGTACCAGGGCACGCAGGCGGTGATGGCCGGCAAGATCTCCGCGGGCCACCTGGGACAGACGGTGGTCTACGTGATCCTGCTGGTGTCGTCGGTGGCGGTGCTGGCGGAAGTCTGGGGCGACCTGCTGCGCGCGGCGGGCGCGATGGAGCGGCTGATGGAGCTGCTCGCGGCGCAATCGCCGGTGGCCGATCCGGCGGCGCCGGTCGCCCTGCCCGCCTCGACCGGCCCGGCGCGCGTGAGCTTCGAACAGGTCCGCTTCCACTACCCGTCGCGCCCTGACCGCGCGGCGCTGGACGACTTCACGCTGCGCATCGAGCCCGGCGAGACCGTCGCGCTGGTCGGCCCGAGCGGCGCCGGCAAGAGCACGGTGCTGCAGCTGCTGCAGCGCTTCTTCGATGTGCAGGGCGGCAAGCTGCAGCTGGACGGCGTGTCGCTGGACCGCGTGAAGCTGGCCGACCTGCGCGGTCGCATGGCGCTGGTGCCGCAGCAGAGCGTGATCTTCTCGGCCAGCGCGCTGGACAACATCCGCTACGGCCGCCCTGACGCGAGCCGCGAGGCCGTCATCGCCGCGGCCAAGGCCGCGCATGCGGACGAGTTCATCTGCCAGTTGCCGCAGGGCTACGACAGCTTCCTCGGCGAGCGCGGCGTGCGCCTGTCCGGCGGACAGCGCCAACGCATCGCCATCGCGCGGGCGATGCTGCAGGACGCGCCGTTGCTGCTGCTCGACGAGGCCACGAGCGCACTGGACGCCGAGAGCGAACGGCTGGTCCAGCAGGCGCTGGACGAGGCGATGCGTGACCGCACGACGCTGGTCATCGCGCACCGTCTGTCGACGGTGCAACGCGCCGATCGCATCGTGGTGATGGACCACGGCCGCATCGTCGAGCAAGGCACGCATGCCGAGCTGGTCGCCCGCGGCGGTCTCTACGCCCGCCTGGCCGCGCTCCAATTCAACGCCTGACCCCCGTCTCTTTCTCCCCTCTCCCGCTGCGGGGAGAAGGCCTGACTCTTACTCCCTCTCCCGCTTGCGGGAGAGGGTTGGGGTGAGGGCCAGCGGCCGTGCCCGTCCACCCCTCTAAAATCCTTTCCCATGACCGCCGACCTCACCTCCGTGCGCCCTGTGCGCAGCCAGTACGAAGACTTCATGCGCCACGTGTACGAGCACGGCGTGGCCAAGGGCGACCGGACGGGGACGGGCACGCGGAGCGTGTTCGGCCACCAGATGCGTTTCGACCTGAGCGAGGGTTTCCCGCTGGTCACGACGAAGAAGGTGCACCTGAAGTCCATCATCCTGGAGCTGTTGTGGTTCCTGCGCGGCGACTCCAACGTCAAGTGGCTGCAGGAGCGCGGCTGCACGATCTGGGACGAGTGGGCGCGCGAGGACGGCGACCTGGGCCCGGTGTACGGCGTGCAGTGGCGCAGCTGGCCGAAGGCCGGCGGCGGGCACGTGGACCAGATCGCGGAGGTCGTGAAGCAGCTGAAGACCAATCCGGACTCGCGCCGGATCATCGTCTCGGCGTGGAACGTGGCGGAGCTGGACCAGATGGCGCTGATGCCCTGCCACGCGTTCTTCCAGTTCTACGTGGCGGACGGCAAGTTGTCGTGCCAGCTGTACCAGCGCAGCGCGGACATCTTCCTGGGCGTGCCCTTCAACATCGCGAGCTACGCGCTGCTGACGCAGATGGTGGCGCAGCAATGCGGGCTGGGTCTGGGGGACTTCATCTGGACGGGCGGGGATTGCCACATCTATTCGAACCACTTCGAGCAGGTGGAGACGCAGCTGGCGCGCAGCCCCTTCCCCTATCCGACGATGCACATCAAGCGCAAGCCGGCGTCGATCTTCGACTACGAGTTCGAGGACTTCGAGCTGCAGGCGTACGAGCACCACGCGGCGATCAAGGCGCCGGTGGCGGTCTGACGCTAGACTGGCACTCACGTTCCCCCCGAAAGCAACCCGCCATGGCCCGCCGCCCTGAAGACCTGACCGAATCCGCGATGCGCGCCGCCGAGCGCCGCTTCCCGGAGCTCGCCGCCAAGGCGGGCCGGGCGGCGTACAAGCAGGCGATGGCGGAGACCGGCGCCGTGGTGGTGGCGACGAGCAAGGGCCAACTGGTGGAGCGCAAGTCGGACGGGTCCGTCACGGTCATCAAGGCCCTGCCGCCGGACAAGCGCGTCAAGGTCGGCGTCGTGCTCAAGCGTGTCAAGCAAGAAGCTGCCTGACGGCCCCCAGGCGTCGCAGCCACGCCTTCGCGTGCTGGCCGGGCCCAACGGCTCCGGCAAGAGCACGATCAAGCGCGAACTCAGACCTCAATGGATCGGCGTGTTCATCAACGCCGACGAGATCGAGCGCACGCTGCGCGAGTCCGAGGGACGCCTCGACCTCGCCTCGCTCGGGATCACGGCGGCGCCTGAGCGCGTCCTGGACAGCCTGGAGACCCACATCCGCGAGTCCGCCTTCGCCCGCAAGCTGGGACTGCATGCGGTGCTGGGGAAGATGCGCGTCGATGGCGCGCTGATGCTCCAGGTGCCGGGGCCCTTCAATTCCTACCTGGCGTCGGTCCTGGCCGATGCCATCCGGCGGGAGCTGCTCGACGAAGGCAAGACCTTCACGTTCGAGACGGTCATGTCATCGGGCGACAAGGTCGATTTCATGCGGGAAGCGCGGGAGCGCGGCTACCGCGTGTACCTCTACTTCGTGGCGACGAAGGACCCGGCGATCAACGTGGACCGCGTGAAGATCCGCGTGAAGCAAGGCGGCCATCCGGTGCCGGAAGACAAGATCCGCGAGCGGTATGTCCGGTCCATCGACCTGCTGACCGAGGCCGCCGGCACGGCCAACCGGGCCTACGTCTTCGACAACTCCGGGGACAAGCACAAGCTGCTGGTGCAGGTCATCGACGGGGAGTCGATGGAGATCGAGGCCGGGGCGATGCCAAGGTGGTTCACTGAGACGGAGCTGTGGCGGTCGTTCAATTCGTGATCCCGGACTTGTGAACTATCACTAGGGCCACGGCGCAAGACCTGGCACCTCAACGGGCAGCCGGATCTTCCGCAGCGGCTCTGGCGCCGGTCACCTTGCTGCGGCGGAACTCCCAGGGAGGAGTCGGCGCCGCTTCGCTCCACAGCCCGCGTCTCGCGCGTCTGGCATCGACCTCCTCGGCCGAGTACAGGATGCGCTGCTCGGCAGCCTGCTCCCGCTCGTACGCCTTGTAGTGCCAGGCCAGGCCTGCTCTCAGTTGAGCTTGGCCGACATCGACCGACCGCACGTGGACGACCCCGAGGATGCGGCCGTAGCGGTCTCTCTTCTTCCAGTCCACCACCACATCCTGCCGGAGCACCAGCGCCGAGAGGTTCTGGCGCGAACGCTCCCCGAAGGCTTGGCGCTTCTCCGGTGCGTCGATGCCAACGAGCCGAACGCGATGCTGTTGGCGCTCTTTGTCGAGCACGGTCAGCGTGTCTCCGTCAGCGAGGCCGACGACTTCGCCGCGGAGCGTCGCTGCGCTGGCGGTACCGAGCAAGCTGCAAGAGAGGATGGCAATCAGGCATGCGCGGGGCGAGGAAAACGGAGAGACGGATCTGCCGGAGAGGACGGACATGAACGATGCGGAGTGACGGCGGGGACCGCTTTGTAGGTCATTTCCCGACAACCGTTTAATGGATTTGCCGGCATCCGCACAAATGATAGAAATGCAAAATTCATTTCACGTTGTCAGGTCGCGAAGAGCGAAGGCAACGTCCCCGCTTTCCTCCCTGAGCGGGGTCGACAGAAGTCGATTACGCCCGGCCGTGCAAGCGGCTCGGGCTACTTTTTTTGCTCGCGCAGCAAAGTGGGATGGCTGCCGTCAACCGACAAAAATGCGAATTCTGCTAATCGACGCTTCGTCCTCCTTCCGACGTCGGCTGCAAGACCGGCTGACCCGGGTGCCCGGTGCGGCAGTGGTGGGAGAGGCCGAGCATGAGGATCAAGCCGTCATGGCCGCCGGCCTGTGCAGGCCGGACGTCATCCTCACCGACCTGACCCTGTGCACGGGCAACGGCTTCTCGGCGGTCGAGCGACTCCGGGCCAGCGGGTTTCAAGGCACGGCGTATGCCGTGACCTGCGGGGACGAAAGCGTGTTCGGGCCGCTGTGCATCGCCGCGGGCATCGACGGCTACTACGACAAGATCCATGACCTGGACCGTCTGGTGCAGGCGCTGATCGTGATCGCGGATGCCCCGACCCCGCCGACGCGGTCGACGCTCAAGATCGCCGAACTCTGACCCTCAAACAGCCAAGGATGGGCACCGGACATGAAGTTCCTCATCACCGGACTGAACGGCACCGTGGCGCCCTGGGTCAGCCGTGAAGCGCAGACGCGAGGCTGGGACGTGGTGGGTTGGGACCGCGGCGTGGTGGACCCCGCCAATGAGTCGGCGGCCCTGGCCTTCCTGCGCGCCGAGGCGCCGGATGCCATCGTCCATCTGGCGATGGGCGCCGAATCCTGGGCAGGTCAACTGGCGGGCTTCGCGAGGCTGCACGGCGTGCACATGGTCTTCGTGAGCACCGCGATGGTCTTCGACGCATCGTCAGGCGGACCTCATCGTCCCCGCGACCCGCGGACCGCCAAGGACGACTACGGGCAGTACAAGATCCGATGCGAGGACGCGGTGCTGACGGCCTGCCCGTCGGCGACGGTGGCCCGCATCGGTTGGCAGATCGCGGCGGACGCTGTCGGCAACAACATGCTCCGCCACCTGGATGAGCAGCACGCCCGGGATGGGCGCATCCGCGCGAGTTCAGCCTGGCGACCGGCGTGCTCGTTCATGTCCGATACGGCGGCGGCGCTCTGCGATCTCGTTCAGGAAGGCACCGGCGGGCCGGTTCATCTGGACAGCAATGCGTTGGATGCGATGACGTTCGATCAACTGGTTCAGCGGCTGGGGAAGAAGTTCGAGCGGGATTGGGTGGTCGAGGTGACGCAGGACTACGTGCATGACCAAAGGCTCGTAAATGAGAGCGGTGGGTCGATGCTGCCGGCGTTGAGCGTGCATCTCGCGTAGGACGAGCCCCAGCCCCACAACCTCACACCGGCGATCCTCAAAGCGCCTGCCGATGGCATTGCGCCGCCCTCTTCCGATTTTGCAAATCGCTAACTTCTCGCCAACCACCAGCAGCGAGCATTCCGACCATCCCATTTCGTGAGGAGCGAACGTGATCGGAAGGTTTGGTTGGAAGTCGTTGCTGCTGATGTCCGCAGTGATGTTGCAGGCGTGCGGCGGAGGGGGCGACGACGGCAGTCAGGCCCGGATCCGGCTCGTCAACGCCACGGCCCAGTACGGCGCGCTGGATTTCTACAACGTGGACAAGAAGGTCCAGTCGCAGATCGAGGCGACGAAGGGGACGGACTACCTGTCCTTCGATGAAGGCACCTACGACTTCCGCGTCAAGCAGGCTGGCAACAACGCGACCGCGGCCGCCGTCTCCCTGACGCTGACGAAGAAGAAGATCTATACCCTGCTCGCGTACAACGAGGCCGGGGTGCTCAGGCTCACCAACTTCGCGGACGACAAGGCGCCGCCCAGCACCGGAACGGCGGCGCTGCGCTTCTTCAATGCCGCCGTGTCGTCCGGCAGCGTGGACATCTACATGACCGCGCAGGACGCCGCCCTCAGCGCCGTATCCCCCACTGCGTCCAATGTGTCGCCGACCAACGTCTCGACCTACGTGGAACTGGGCAAAGGCACCTACCGGCTGCGGGTCACGGGCACGGGAAGCAAGACGGACCTGCGGCTGGACATCCCCGACGTCACGGTCTCGGACCAGCAGATCGCGACCTTCGCCGTGACCGGCATCCCGTCGAGCCGGCTGCTCAACGGTCTGATGATGACGCAAGGCGGCGGCGTGACCTCGTACAAGGGCACGCATGCGCTGCTTCGCGTCGCGGCGGTGACCGGGGGCAACCCGAGGGTGACCGTGAAGACGACGGACGCCAGCCTCGACAAGGCGGTTCAGGCGCCCTCGGTCGAGTCGTCCTATGTGTTCGTGCCCGCCGCATTGACGGGATTGAGCGTGACCGTGAACGGCGCCGCCGTCGACGTGTCCGGACTGTCGCTGCAGGCCGGCACGGAGGCCACGCTGGCGGTCTACGGGACGGCCGCGTCACCGCGCGTGAAGCTGTTCGCCGACAACAACGCCCTCACCGACGTGCCGGGCCGCGCCAGGCTGCGCCTGATGCATCTCGTCGACGGTCTGCCCGGCACCATGGCGCTGAGCGCGGGTTACCAGTCGATCGCCGACAGCATCGCCTTCGGGACCGTCTCCTCGCCCGCCGACGTGACCGCCGGATCTCCCGTGCGCATCGAGGTGACCACGCCGTCTACCACGACGCCCCTGTTCAAGACCGATGAACCCGGCGCCACGCTGACGACGCAGCGGGTGTACTCGCTTATCCTGTTCGGCGACGCCTCCAACGTGACGGCCCGCTTCATCCAGGACAGATGATCCATGCAAGTTCTTCTGAAGGCCCTTCAAGGCAAGGGAGCGCGCATCGCCGCCGTCGTGCTGGCCCTGCTGGTGGCCGCCTTCGGTGTCCTCCAGTACCAGTGGATGGCGAAGGTCGGCGAGCTGGACAAGGAGAGGCAGATGCGCAGCCTCAAGACCAGCCTGACCAGCTTCGCGGAGGACTTCGATGGCGAGCTGTCGGAGCTCCAGCTGCGGTTCCAGTTGAACGCGGCCTCCGCCTTCCAGGCGGGCGCCGACGGTCTGGCCGGGCACTACGACGCCTGGCGGCGGCAGGCCAGGTTTCCGGCGTTGATCCAGGAGATCTGGGTCGTGGTGGCGTCGGACAACGGCGGGCCGGCGATCGCTGCCGCGCCCGGCAAACGGTCGTGGACCGCCAGACGCTTCGACCCGGCGACCAAGCGGTTGATGACCGAAGACCTGCCGAAGCACTTGACGCCGCTGCTGGACGAAGCGGCGGTGAGCCTCGGGATCTTTCCCACCACCACCACCGCCACCGGCCCTTCCTCGACGGTCGCGTGGCGCGAACCCACCTGGCTGGACGAGCAGTCGCTGACGCTCATCGCCCCGATGTTCAATGCGTCGACGCCCACCCGGCCTTCGGATCAGGATGAGCCGACCGCCGTCGCAGCAGGGGGGCCTCAGGGGTTCGCGTTCATCGTCCTGGATCGGTCCCGGATCCTGAACACCGTGCTTCCGGCATTGGCGATGAAGCACTTCCAGATCGGGACTTCCGGTTCGCGCGATGCGGGCGACTACGACATCGCAGTCCGCAAGAACACGCCGGCGGGAGACATTGTCTTTTCGACGTTCAGCAACGTCGAAGAAGAACAGCACGCCCCCGATGCCAGCGTGCCCCTGCTGCAGCTCGAGCCGCCGACATTCGCGTTCCAGCCCGTCATGATCGCCGGGGTGGCGGCCGCCAGTGCGACAGCACCGGCGGCGTCTTCCCAGCGGATGCCTCCGGCGATCAACATCGTGAGGGCAGGCGTCGCGACGCCCGCGCTTCCCCTGGGGTCGGAACCCCCAGCGGCTCCCTGGCGCCTGACGGCGCTGCACCGTTCGGGATCCCTGGCGTCGTTCGTGGACGCCACGTGGCGGCGCAACCTCATGATCAGCGCCGGCGTCCTGCTGCTGCTGTTGACCGCCGCGTCCGCCGCGCTCCTGGCGTGGCAACGCTCCGCCGACCTGCGGCGACAACAGCTGGAATTCGTCGCCGGCATCTCCCACGAGCTGCGGACCCCCGTGTCGGTGGTGTGCATGTCAGGGGCGAATCTGGCGGACGGGGTGGTCTCTCAGCCCAGCCAGGTACAGCAGTACGGCCAGGTCATTCTCCGGGAAGGGCGTCGGCTGGCGGAAATGACGGAACAGGTCCTGGCCTTCGCCAGGATCGACTCGAACGAATCACCGCAGCGCTTGCCGTTTCCCCTCGCCCAGGTGGTTCATGCCGCGCTCGACGCCCACGAGGCCTTGATCCGCGAATGGAAGTTCTCCTGCGTCGTCATCGGTGACGAGGCGACGAACCGCGTCATGGGCGACGCGCACGCGGTGGAACGCGCCGTCCAGAATCTCCTGTCGAACGCGCTCAAGTACTCGGACGCCGTGCGTCAGATCACCGTGTCGGTGCTGACGCGCGACGACGCATCGGGGTCCTGGGTGGGGGTGTCGGTCGAGGACCGCGGGATCGGCATTCCGGCGGCGGAACTGGATCAGATGTTCCAACCCTTCAAGCGGGGCCGGCAGGCCATCGAGCGGAACATCCCCGGCACCGGGATCGGACTGAGCCTGGTCAAACGCGTCGCGGAGAGTCACGGCGGATCCGTCGAGATCCGCAGCCGTGCCGACCAGGGCACGGTCGTGACGATGTGGCTGCCGGAATACGTCGGCGATCAGGCATAGGGAGCGGTCGGTGTATCCACGGATTCTGCTGGTGGAGGACGAGGAAGGTCTGATGATGTCCCTGACCGATCGCCTGTCGAGCGAGGGGTATGCGGTGTCGCAGGCCACCGACGGAGAACGGGGCCTGGCCATGGCGATCGAAGAGTCCTTCGACGTCGTGATCCTGGACGTCCGCCTGCCCAGGAAGGATGGCTTCGAGGTCTGCAAGGGCATCCGGTCCGCGGGACGGTCCGTACCTATCCTGATGCTGACCGCACGGGGGCAGGCCGAGGATCGGGTCCAGGGACTCAAGTCGGGCGCGGACGACTATGTGGTGAAGCCGTTCCACACGGCTGAACTCCTGGCCCGTCTGGAGGCGCTGCAGCGGCGGGGAGCTTCCGGGCGGTACGCGGCAAGGACCGAGGAGCGGGTCGTCACCTTCGGCGGCATCGCCGTGGATCTGGGTCGCGAGGAGATCATCCGCGGCGCCGAGCGGCTGACCTTGCCGCCGATGGAGTTCAAGCTGCTGCGCTACTTCATCGAGAACAAGGGGCTGGTGCTGACCCGCAGCAAGATCCTGAAGGACGTGTGGGGCTACGACTTCCTCCCCACCACGCGAACCATCGATGTCCATGTGGCGGGTATCCGGCAGAAGATCGAAGCGGATCCCCGCAACCCGAAACACCTGATCACGCTTCATCGGCGGGGGTACAAGTTCCTCCGTTAGGGAGACGCTGCATCGGGATGAAGCAAAGCGGCCAAGTCAGCGATCAACCCCTGTACCTCAACGCGTCGATGATCAACGACAACGCCCGCGACGGCTGCCGCCGGCTGGCGTAGTACATGTGCAACCCGGGGAACGTCGGAAACCAGTCCTCCAGCACGTACTGCAACCTGCCCGCCGCCACATGCGGCTCCGCCAGGTCCTCCGGCACGAACGCCAACCCACACCCGGCGAGCGCCGCATTGAGCGTCTGATACGCCCCGTTGAACGTGGCCTGCCCCTCCGCACGAACCTGCAGCTCGCGCTTGCCCTTCTTCAACTCCCACGCGTAGAGCCCGCCGCTCGCAAAACGCAGCGCGATGCAGTTGTGTCCGAGCAGGTCCTCCGGCTTGCGCGGCGCCGCCCTCGACTGCAGATAACCCGGCGTCCCGACGATCACCATCCGGCGGTCCGGGCCGATGCGGACCGCGATCATGTCCTTCGCGACCTGGTCGCCCGAGCGGATGCCCAGGTCGTAGCGCTGCGCCACGACGTCGACCAGACCGTAGTCGATCGTGACGTCCACCTTCAGGTCGGGATAGTCGATGAGCAGCGGCGCGAGCCTCGGCCACAGCGCCGTGTCCACGGCGTAGTCCGTCGACGTGATGCGGATGGTCCCCTTGGGCTTGTCGGCCAGGTCGCTGACCGCGTTGAGCTCCGCGTCCACCTCCGCCAACCGCGGTCCCACCGACTTCAACAGCCGCTCGCCCGCTTCCGTCACCGAGACGCTGCGCGTGGTCCGGGTCAGAAGACGCACGCCCAGCCCTTCCTCCAGGCTGCGCACGGTGTGGCTCAACGCCGAAGGCGACACACCCAGCTGGGCCGCCGCACGGGTGAAGCTCCGCTCTCTCGCCACGAGGAGAAACGCC
The DNA here is from genome assembly GCF_001653795.1 of Mitsuaria sp. 7. Classification (NCBI taxonomy): domain Bacteria; kingdom Pseudomonadati; phylum Pseudomonadota; class Betaproteobacteria; order Burkholderiales; family Sphaerotilaceae; genus Roseateles; species Mitsuaria sp. 7. Next base: position 1,421,173 of record NZ_CP011514.1, on the reverse strand, counting down.
TGCACATCACTGATCCTGTCGCGCGCCATCGTTGAATCCCATTCACAAGTGCATGCGGATTGTGATGTCTAGTCAGGCAAAGGTCACGTCCCTACAGTGCCTCCATCCCCTGCAAGACGCAGCCCCCACCCTTGGAGAAAGCACTCGTGAACCCCACCTACAACTTCAACGGCCAGGTCGCTCTGGTCACCGGCGCAAGCTCCGGTCTCGGGCTGGCCACTGCCCAGGCCTTCGCCCAGTCCGGCGCCGCCGTGGCGCTCGTGGACCGTGACGCCGTGCGGGTTGCCGCTGCGGCCCGGACGCTGACGGACGCGGGCCATCGCGCCATCGCCATCGTGTGCGACGTGTCCGATGAAGCGCAGGCCAAGGCCGCCGTCGAACATACCGTGTCCGAATTCGGACGCCTCGACATGGCCTACAACAACGCCGGCATCCTCGGCCCGATGTGCGAGATGTCGGAAGAGACCGTCGAAGGCTTCGACGCCACGCAAGCCGTCAACCTGCGCGGCGTCTGGGCCTTCATGAAGCACGAGCTGCTGCAGATGAAGAAGCAGGGCAGCGGCGCCATCGTCAACTGCTCGTCGCTTGGCGGGCTCGTGGGACTCTCGGGGCGCGCGGCTTATCACGCCAGCAAGCATGGCGTGATCGGGCTCACCAAGAGCGCCGCGCTGGACGTGGCCAGCCGCGGCATCCGCGTCAACGCCGTCTGCCCCGGGTGCATCGAGACGCCCATGGGCGATGAGATCGATCCCGCCGCCATGACGGCGTTCCTGAAGCTGCAACCCATCGGCCGCATGGGACGTCCGGAGGAAGTGGCGGCTGCGGTGCTGTGGCTGTGCAGCCCGGCCGCCAGCATGGTGCTGGGCGTGGCACTTCCCGTGGACGGCGGCTTCGTCGCTTGACCCGAACGTTGAGGAGCATCTCCATGCTGAATCGCCCATTCGTCTGCCTCGCCTACGCGGCACTCGCGAGCGCCGGCGCCGAAGCCGAAGCCGAAACCAAGTTGCCTGCGAAGACCGCCATACAGCAGATCACGCCCGCCGGCGCGTCCGCCTCGATCCCCGGGCCGGCGGAGTTCTTCACCGGCCGCGTACGCATCGATCCGGTCTATCCCGCCAACGAGACCATCAACGCTTCTGGCGGCCTGGTGACCTTCGAGCCGGGCGCGCGTTCCGCGTGGCACACGCATCCGCTGGGCCAATATCTGGTGGTCACGGCCGGCGTCGGACTGACGCAGGAATGGGGCCGGTCGATCCAGGTGATCCGCCCCGGCGACGTCGTCTGGTGCCCGCCTGGCGTGAAGCACTGGCACGGCGCAGCGCCTACGACGGCGATGACGCACATGGCTGTGACCGGCGCCCTCGACGGCAAGAACGTCGACTGGATGGAAAAGGTCAGCGATGAGCAGTACCTCGCCCGCTGACGACGGCACGGCGACGCGCCGCGAACTGCTGACCCTGCTGGTCGCCGCTGCCCCGGGCGTCGCACTCGGCCAGGCAAGGACTGACCCTTCAAGCGCTTCCGGACCTTCTTGCATGACGACACCCTCGACAAACGCCTTGACCGACCGGCAGCTGGCCATCGGCCCCATCGCCGCCGCCTGTGCCGTTGGCGACATGCCTCGACTGGCCGCTGCGCTCGATCAAGGATTGAATGCGGGCCTCACCGTCAGCGAGACCAAGGAAGTGCTGGTGCAGCTCTACGCCTATGCCGGCTTTCCGCGCTCGCTCAATGCATTGGGCGAGCTGATGGGGGTGCTCGACAAGCGGCGCGCCCGCGGCGTGCAGGACACCGCCGGCAAAGAGTCCGGTCCCGGGCCGACCGGCGCCGCGTTGCTCGCCGCCGGCACGGCCAACCAGACGAAGCTGGCGGGGGCGCCGGTGCGCGGGGCGCTCTTCGATTTCGCGCCGACCATCGACCAGTTCCTCAAGACGCATCTGTTCGGCGACATCTTCGTCCGTGACGCGCTCGATTGGGGGAGCCGGGAACTGGCCACCGTGGCGGCACTGTCGGCGATGGTCGGCGTCGAGTCGCAGTTGCTGGCGCACGTTCGCATCAGTCTGAATGTCGGGCTGACGGCGGATCAACTGCGCCAGCTCGCGGGCGAGCTCAAGCACCGAGGCCATGCGGAGGCTGGCGAAAGCTTGTTCTCCGCCGTGGACAAGCACCTGAAAGCGTTGAAGTCGGGTTGAGCGAGCACGGGCAGGTCGACATCTTTGCGGTCGGCCCCTCAATACGAATAACTCACAAACACCGCCCCCACCAGCGACGTCGTGCGCCGGGTGAGCGGGCTCTTCTTCGCATCCCCGAGCAGCGTCTGCGCGCCGACCATCCCGGTGACGCTCCACTCCGAAGAGAGCTTGTGCTGCCAGCTCACACCGGCCTCTGCGAGATGCGCGCCGGCCTTGGGCGTATAGGCCGCATAGCCGGACCTCGCCGACTGCGCCGCCGTCACCCCGTGGTACGTCTGCATGTACTTCCTGTCGGCCGCGTTCGCCGCCACCGACAGCACCATCGTGTTCTTCCCATCCTCCAGCAGCGTCGCCGCCGCCCCCACGCTGTAGAGCGCGCCGTTGTCCCGGTTGGAGACCGGCTGCTCCGTCGCCACCTGCAGCTGCAGCCGTTCCATCACGGCATAGCTCAGCGTCAGGTTCGCCGTCGCACTGCCCTTCACTTCCCCCATGCCGCGCAGGTACTTGCTGCCGCTGCTGAAGCCGAGGCCGGTGGTCTTCTTCTCCTCCCGCTTGCCGCGATACCCGAGCGCCGCGCTGTAGCTCAGCGGTCCCGCCGATCCCGCGTAGCCGAGGCCGCGTTGCGTGCTCGCGAAGAAGCCGCTGGGATGCGCGTACTCGAGGCCGAGCAGCGGGACCACCGCCCGCTCGTCGGAGCCCGCATAGCGCGTCGCGACGGCCACGCCGGCTTGAACGACCACCGTGGCCGACGACGCATCCGCCGCGGTGGATTGCGCCTGCGCGCCGCCGCAGATCGGCAGCATCAGGGAGACGAGAACAACAGGAGAGAGCTTCATGGTGGTGGTCATGGATGTCATTGAAAAGTGGATGGCGCTCACTCGAAGCGCTTGAAAGGACGGCATTCGCCGGAGAGCCGCATGCCCTCCGCCTTGCGCGCGGTGATCCGGAAGTTGCCCTTGCACCATTCCGCCGCCGTCCGGTCGCACGCGGCCCAGCCTTCAGGACCGGCGCAGGTGACGACGAAGTCCTTGCGCTCCTGCGCCGCGAGGAGCGGATCGAGGGCCGCCGCGCCCGCGCCCAGCGCGCAGACGATCAGGACCAGCGACGGCGCGCGCGTCGCGTTCCGCGGGGCCAGGTCTTGTCCGCGTGCCTGCGGACGGTCTTGAGATGCAGCAGTCATGTCGTCACTCCCTGAACAGCGCCCGGCAACACACCGGACCGCCAAGGGCAGTGTCGAAACACCCCATGAACCCCACCTGAGCCGCACATGAAGAAAGGATGAAGCGCCCGTCGCCACGGCACTTTCCGGCCCGCCGGACTGGTCCAATGGCGGCATGAAGATCCTGCTCATCGAAGACGACCTGGACCTGGGCAACGGCGTGCGCATCGCGCTGACCGACCACGGCATGGACATCGTCTGGGCGCGCAACATCGAAGGCGCACTCCGCCAGCTCCAGGACACGCCCTGCGACCTGGTCCTGCTCGACCTCGGTCTGCCCGACGGCGACGGCCTGCATCTGCTCGCGCGGCTGCGACGCGAGCAAGGCTCCCTCCCCGTGCTCATCCTCAGCGCGCGCGACGCGTTGAAGGACCGGCTGCAGGGCCTCGACTCCGGCGCGGACGACTACCTGGTGAAGCCCTTCGAGATCGCCGAGCTGGTCTCGCGCATCCGCGCCCTCGCCCGCCGCAGCTACGGCTTCGACGGCGACGTGCTCGCCGTGCGCGAGCTGCAGCTGCACATCCCCACGCGTCGCGTCACCGTCTCGGGACGCGCCGTCGAACTCACCGTCAGCGAGTACGACCTGCTGCGACTGCTGATGATGCGCACCGACCGCATCGTCACCCGCCGCACGCTGGAGGAGCAGGTGCTCCCCGGCGGTCAGAGCAACGCGAGCAACTCGCTCGACGTGCACATGGCCAACCTGCGCCGCAAGATCGGCGACGGGTATGTCCGCACCGTGCGCGGCGTCGGCTACGTCATCGATCTGCAGGAGGGGGCATGAGCGCGTCGGCCCTCCGATGGCCGAAGGTCGCGATGGCCGCCGTCTTCAGGCCCAGCCTCGTCCGTCGGCTGCTCGTGGCGCAGATGCTGCTGCTGACGCTGCTCTGGTCGATCGGATTCGCCTACCTGCTGTTCCAAGGGGCGCGGCCGCTGCTCCAGAGCCATCGCATCTACGAGACGATCAATGCGATCGCCGACGAGCTCGTCGACGATCCCGCCCGCCGCCACCGCGTCCTGACCCGCGCCCATGAGGCGATCGTCGATGAGTTCGACGAACTCAACGATCCGAAACCCAGCTTCATCGTCGAGCAGCGCGGGCAGGTCGCCTATCGCAGCCCGCAGGCGCCTGCGGTCGTTCCGTCCGGACCGTTGGACGAGGAGTACCCGCTTCGCATCGACGGCGTGGGCTACGTTGCCAAGACGGTGATGGCGCCCAGCGGAACACGGACGACGTTCCTCGCCCAGAACCACGGGATGAACGTCTTCATCACGATCTTCTCCAAGAGCTTCTACCTGCTGCCGCTCTTCATCAGCCTGCCCTTCCTGCTGCTGCCGGCCTGGCTGTCGATCCGCCTGGCCATGCGGCCCTGGACCGGCGTCGCCCGCGAGATGACCGCGCGCGGTCCGCAAGACCTGTCCCCGCTCGCCTATCGCGGCGGTCATCGCGAACTCGCGGTCATGGTCGACGCGATCAACGGCTGGATGCGGCGCGTCCGCGACAGCAGCGAACGCGAGCGCAGCTTCGTCGCCGACGCCGCCCACGAATTGCGCACGCCGTTGGCGGCGATGCTCGTCAACGTGGAGGCGCTGAAGGCGGACGCGCGCGACGAGCGGGAACGCCAGCTCATGGCCGGCGTGATGAGCAGCGGCCATCGCGCGACGCGCATGGTCAACCAGCTGCTGCGCCTGATGCGCAGCGAGGCGCACGGCGCCGATCCGGTCGAGCGCGTCGAGTTGGACCGCCTCCTGCAGGACCGCCTGGCGGTGCTATCGCCGCTGGCCTCGGCGCGGTCGGTGGAACTGGAGTTGAGCGCCGAGCCCGGCCTCTGCGTCGCGGCGCAGATGACGTCGCTGGAGTCGCTGGTCGACAACCTCGTCGAGAACGCCGTCAAGTACGGCCCGGTCGGCGGCACGGTGCGCGTGATGTTGAAGCGCGCCGGCGGCGAGGCCGTGCTGTACGTGACGGATCAGGGCCCCGGCATCCCGCCGGCGCTGCGCGGGCGCGTGTTCGACCGCTTCTTCCGCGATCCCGCGCAGCGCGAGCCCGGCAGCGGGCTGGGGCTGGCCATCGTCAAGGCGGTGCTGGACCAGCTCGGCGGGAGGATCGAGATGCGCGATCGCCACGACGGCACCGTTGGCACCGTTGGCACCGTTGGCACCGACGGCACGAGCAGCGGGTTGGAAGTCGCCGTCACGCTGCCGCTCGCGGATGCGTCCGGAGCGCGAGCGTCGCTTGCCCCGCTCGAACCTCAGACCTGACCCGGCGACCGCATTGTTCCGACCCGGACAATTCCCTGTTCCCCCGCCCCTCGTTGATGGCCGGAGCATGCGTCGTTACTCTCCCGTATCGATTGGAGGGCCCGGGACCACATCCGGGCCATTGACGTATGCAGCAGTTCGACTTTGATCTCTTCGTGATCGGCGCAGGTTCCGGCGGCGCACGCGCCGCCCGGGTCGCCGCAAAACATGGCGCCCGCGTGGGCATCGCCGAGGGCGCCAACTTCGGCGGCACCTGCGTCAACCGCGGTTGCGTCCCCAAGAAGCTGATGGTCTACGCCAGCCGCTTCCCCGATGCGTTCAAGGCCGGCAAGGCCTTCGGATGGCACGCGCCGGAGGCCAGCTTCGACTGGCACGCGTTGATGGACCACAAGGACACGGAGATCAATCGTCTGGAGAACGTCTACGAGCGCAATCTCCACGGGGTCGGCGTCCAGACCTTTTCCGAACACGCCACGCTGCTGGACGCCCACTCGGTGCGGCTGCGCACCAGCGGCAAGGTCGTGACGGCCGAGCGGATCCTCATCGCCACCGGCGCCGCCCCTGACCGTCCCCGCTTCCCCGGCGTCGACCTGGCGATCACGTCCGACGAGCTCTTCCATCTGAACAAGCAGCCGCGTCGCCTCCTGATCGTCGGCGGCGGCTACATCGCCGTGGAGTTCGCCGGCGTCTTCGCCGGTCTGGGCAGTCAGGTGACGCAGCTTGTGCGGGGCCCTGCGCTGCTTCGGGGCTTCGACGACGAGATCGCCGGGACGCTGCGCGAGCACCTGTCCCTGCGCGGGGTCGATCTGGTCTTCGATGACCGCATCGAACGGGTCCGGCGCGAAGGCGCGGCCTTGCAGGTCGAAACGACCGGCGGTCGCTCCTTCGAGGTGGACACGGTCCTGCTCAGCACCGGCCGTCGCCCGAACATCGAGGGACTCGGGCTTGAGACAGCCGGCGTCGAGGTCAACGACAAGGGCGCCATCGTGGTTGGCCCTGGCGGCCGCACGAGCGTCGCTTCCATCTTCGCCATCGGCGACGTCACCGATCGTCTGAACCTGACGCCGGTGGCCATTCGCGAGGGCCAGGCGTTCTCGGACCGCCACTACGGCGGCATCGAGTCACCGGAGATCGACTACGCGCTGGTCCCGACCGCCGTCTTCACGACGCCCGAGATCGGCGTCGTGGGCCTGACCGAGGCGCAGGCGCGAGAACGTCATCCCCAGCTGCGCGTGCTGAAGACGCGATTCCGCTCAATGGCGCAGGCTTTCGCCGGCTCGCAGGATCAGGTCTTCTTCAAGGTGCTCGTCGATGACGCGACGGACCGCGTGGTGGGCGTGCACCTGCTCGGCGAAGGCGTCGCGGAGATGATCCAGTTCATCGCGGTCGCCTTGAAGGCGAACGCGACCTGGCTGGACTTCCGCAGCACGGTCGCCCTGCATCCGACCATCGCGGAAGAGCTCGTCACGCTCAAGTGAGGTGGGCTCACTTCCGCTTGTCCTACACGCGATCCCACCGCTCTCCGGCAGAGGCAACACCCGACCCTGGGCACCATTCACGGCAATCCACCAGGAACAGCCATGACGACCAACCCGCCGATCTCCGCCGCCGACATCCTCCTCCGCATCGTTTCCGCACGACCCACGCAACACGTGGAGGACGTCGAACTGCACAGCTCGGCGCGCGGCCTGAGCAACGCGGCGCTGGATGCGCTGGTGGAACTCGCGGCCATCACGGAGACGACGGACGAAGCCGCCGCCGAAGCGGGCTACCGTCAGGCCATCGCCAACGATCCGTGCCACATCGAGGCGTTCTCGCAACTGACCTCGCTGCTCAGCCGGCAAGGCCGTCATGACGACGCGCTCGAGCTGATCGACCAGGCCGTGGGCTGGTGCAGCGACATCGCCTCGCTGTACTTCTTCGCCGGCGAGGTCCAGCAGAGCGCCGGTCGCGTGACGAAGGCCATCGCGGCGTACGAGCAGGCGCTCGACCTGAACCCGGCACTCGCCGAAGCGCATTACCGCCTGGGCGCGCTGTGCGAACAGCTCGGCGAGCCGCGCGCCTCCGCCGCCCACTTCCGCGTCTATCGCCGCCTCGTCGACGAGAACCAGTCGAACCGGCAACTGAGCTGATCAACGCCGACGAGACACAGGGCCCATCCGGGCCTTTCTCTGACGAGCCCATGCGCCCCCTGCCGCGTCTCCCATCACTCGATGGTGATGTAGTAGAGCCGCATGTAGGCCGGGTCTCCGGCAGAGTCGCCGCAGTAGCCCGACACGCGGACCATGCGGCCGGACGCCTTGGCGGTCAGCGCCATCGCCAGCGCGGACTTGGCGCCGCTCCACGATTCCGGCACGTAGGCGAAGCGCGCGTTGGGGCAGCCGGTCGCCTGCCATCCGCCTTCGGCCACGATGTAATAGGCCCCGCCCGCCGTCTCCGGCGTCATCTGGAAATTGATCTCCTTGATCGCCCGCGGACCGCTCGCAGCGTCGTAGCCCGCGGCCTGTGCGCTGACGGCCGCCAGCGAGGCGACCAGTCCGATCAGGGCATTCCGGTGTGTGCGTTTCATGATTCCACTCCCTCTGTCGTTGTTGGAACGCGCGCATTCTCGCGGTTCGGCGCTCCACGCGCATATCGACTCGGCGCCATTCCCACCTGCCGGCTGAACGCCGTGCTGAACGTGCTCGTCGAACCGTAGCCGACGCGCTCCGCAGCCCCCGACACCGTCAGCTTTCCCGCCCGTAGCAGTTCTTTGGCGATCTCCATGCGCCAGGCCAGCAGATACGCCATCGGCGCCACGCCGACCGTGCGCGTGAAACGCTCGTAGAACGCGGAACGCGACAACGCCGCCAGTTTCGCCAGTTGAGCCACCGTCCAGGGGCGCTCGACCTTCGCGTGCATCTGCTCCAATGCTTTCGCCAGCCGATCGTCCCCGAGCCCGCGCAGCATCCCTGCCGGCGCGTCGGCCGTGGCGCTCGCGCGCATCGCCTCGATGAGCATCGCTTCGACCAGGCGCGTCATCATGAAGTCGCCGCCCGGCCGGGGCGTCATCGCCTCCTCGCTGACCAATTGCACGAGCAGCGCCAGCCGCGATGAGCCTCGCACGTGCACCACGCGCGGCAGCAGCGCCACCAGCAGACCGGGGTCGGCGCAGTCGAACTCGAACGCGCCGCCGAGCGAGCGCATGTCCGCCGCGCCTCGGCGCTCGCCGTAGCGCAGTTCACCGCGCGTCTTCGCGGCCTCCCGCGGATCCATCGGCATCGCCGGCACCGCGTCGACGCTCGACAGCGTGAAGGCCGGCGTCGTCGGCAGCAGGACGAAGTCCCCGGCCTGGAGCGCCACCGGTTCATGGCCGTCGACCGCCAACCGGCTGTGCCCCTCCAGCACGATGCAGAAGCTCGGTTGGCCGTACTCGCTGTAGCGCACCGCCCAGCCGCCCTTGCCGCTGATCACGTTGGCCATGACCGCGCGCGGACGCAGCAGGCGCACGACATCGGAAAGCGGATCGCTCATGTCCGGACGTTGGCCAAAGAAAAGTGGACGATACACCGTCGCCCGTCCGGCGCCCGATCCCTATCGTTGCTCCCTGTGTCCACCCACCCACGGAGATTCCCGATGAAGACTGTCCTGATCACCGGCTGCTCGTCCGGCTACGGCCTCGCCACCGCCCGCCACTTCCACGCCCAGGGGTGGAAGGTCATCGCCACGATGCGCACACCGCGCGAACTCGACATCGCCCCATCCTCGCGCTTCCGGGTCGTCGCGCTGGACGTGACGCGGCCGGAGAGCATCGGCCGCGCACTCGACGACATCGGCCCCCTCGACGTGCTCGTGAATAACGCCGGCATCGGCCTGTTCGGCGCCTTCGAGGCCACGCCGATGGCCACCGTGCGCGAGGTCTTCGAGACCAACACCTTCGGGACGATGGCGATGTGCCAGGCCGTCATTCCGCGTCTGCGCGCGCAGCGCTCGGGCACCATCGTCAACGTGACGTCCAGCGCGACGCTGGCGCCCTTTCCGCTCGTGGCCGCGTACACGGCCAGCAAGACGGCGATCGAGGGCTTCAGCGCGTCGCTCGCCCTCGAACTGCACGACTTCGACGTGCGCGTGCGGCTCGTCGAACCCGGCTACGGTCCGGGCACGAACTTCTCCGCCAACGCCGACGACCGCATCCAGGGTCTGATCACCGAACCGTACGCGGCGTACGCGCAGGGCGTCTTCGCGGAGTTCATGGGCGCCACGCTCACGACCACGCCTGAAGACGTGGCAGAGGCCGTCTGGCTCGCCGCCAACGACACGACGAACCGACTGCATCGCGCGGCGGGGCCGGACGCGGTGGCACTTGCAGACCGGGGTTGACTCGGGTCGACGCCGACCCGGACGACGGGGGAACACGCCGGCTCAGCCGGAATGCGCATCGACTCAACGCAGACCGTCCAGCGTCCACCACGAGTGCGGTTGACCGGCCCACACCATCAGCCGGCCATCGGGCATGAACGCCGCGCGGCTGAACGAGAACGACAGCTCCACCGGACCGTGCCCGTCCACCAGCGCGAGGGCCAGCGGCCCGTCCTGGGCGAGGTCGACGAACGAGCCATCGGCTTCGAGGCGGCGTAACACCCGTTGCTTCGCGCTCCAGTCGATCAGGTAGACCTGCCCGCTCGACGACACCAGCGGCTGGGCGCTGGTCGAAAGCCTGCGCGCCAGCGGCAGTTGAGGGGTCGTCCCATAGAGCTCACCGGCGATCGTCGTCAGCGAGTTGTCGTGCTCCAGTCGTCTCAGAAGTCCCTGGTACGCCACCAGCAGTTGCCCCGACGGCGTGACCGCCATGCCGGTCGTCACCTCTTCCGGCAGCGTCAGCAAGGTGGTCGTCTCCCCATCCGGCCTGACGCGCACCAGCCGCCGACGCTTGTCGATCACATACACCGTGCCGTCGGCCGCGGCCGTCATGTCGGAGATCTGCTCGAAACGCGCCCCCACGCCAGGGCCGTCGGCCGTGCCGCCGGTGGACGAACCCGACAGGGTGCGAATGGCGCCGTCGGACGCCGCCATGCGCCGTATCGCACGATAACTGTCCGTGAAATACAGGTTGCCTGCTGCATCGGTGGCCACATGGACGGCGGCAACCACCTGCGCGTTCCCCGGAAGGCCGTCCAGCATCGCCGGCCCACTGCCGGCCGCCAGCTTCTGCGAGCTCTTCGTTGCCGCGTCGTAGCGATGGATCTCGCCGAAGTACGTGAACAGCACCTTGCCGTTCTGGTCGATCGCGATCGATTGCCAGGGTTCCACGTACGCCGGCACTGTCGGCGCCAGGGCCGGGACGGCTTCGCCGATGTCGGAAGGGCGGCCGAGCTGCGTGCCATGGCTGCCGTTATCCAGTCGGACCCACTCGATGATGTGCCGCTGCTGATTGCTGACCCAGGCCGTCGTCGCGTTCACGGCCATCACGTGCTCACCGCCGAGCGGGAAAGCCACGGTGCGCACCGAGCCGTCCGCCTCGATCACGCGCAGCGACGAGTCCCACAGCATCAGCACGCGCCCGTCCGCCATGGCCGCCAGGCTGCGACCCTGCTGGCTGCAGGCGTTGAACTGGTTCGGCGTCTTCGACGTGTCGGCGTCCGGGATCAAGGTGCCGACCCTGCCGTCGGGGTCGATCGTGCGCACGCCGTAGCAGCTGTCGAGCAGCACCAACTTCCCGTCGGGCCGCATGGTCATCGCGGACATGCGGCCGAAGCGCGCCTGCGCCCCCGGGCCGTCCACGCGCGCCACCGTGTGCTCGAGGCTGCCGGCGAGCACGCTCACCTTGCCGTCCTTCAGCTTCATCACCCGCGAGCTGTCCATGAAGTAGAGCGTGCCGTCCGGCGCCGCCGCCAGACCGTCGACGATCCAGTTGCGCTTCAACTCGGCCTCGTCGTTGTCGACCAGCACCGCCTTGTCGAAGGTCTTCACCACGCCGCCCGACGACACGCTGCGCAGAGCGCCCCCATCCGAGAAATACAGCGTTCCCGCGGCGTCGATCGTGAGTCCATGGGCAAGATTGCCCAGTCGCGCCTCACCGCCCGTGCCGTCGAGGAATCCGGGCACGCCACTCGCGCCGGCGAAGTCCGAGACCTCGCCGTTGGGCGCCACTTTCCGGATGACCGTGTTCGCGAAGTCCAGCACGTACACCGACCCATCCTTGTCGCGCGCCATCCCGTCAGGCGAACCCAGCAGGCTCATCGCCCCGTCGTTCGAGGCCCCCGATCCGCCCAGATTGGTCTGGATCATCGTCGGCCGGATATCGCCGTTGACCGTGACCACGCGCTTGGCGGTCACGACACGGCCCTGCGCATCGGTCACCGCCAGCGTGACGTCGTGGTCGCCCGCGGCCTCGAAGACATGCGCCGGCGCGGAGGCGTCGGAGGTCGCGCCGTCGCTGAAGGTCCAGCGGTATCGCAGTCCGGCGGGCGTCTGCGCTGCGCGGATGTGGTCGCTGAACGGCGTCACGACGCGTGCCGCGAAGCGCACTCGCGCACTGCGCAGCAGCGGCTGGTCCGGATTGCCGGTCTGATCGATGGCCACCTCCAACAGCGACGGCAGCACCTTGACGGTCGCCGTGGCCGCCACCCGGTCACCGGCCGCGCCGACGAGGGTGACCGTGACGGTGAGGTCGCCCGACTTCAGAAAGGTGTGCGAAGCCTCCTGACTGGTGGTGTTGATCAGCTTCACGCCGTCGCCGAAGTCCCACTCGACCGAGACGACCGTGCCGGTGCCGGACGCCTTGAACAGCACCATCGGGCCTCTTTCGGTCGGGACCTGCCCGGCCACCGGGACGGCCTCGAGTTTCCATCCGCCCAATGCCTGAGGCGGTGGCTGCCCGGTCGACGTACCGGGGTTGGCCGCCGGGGCGTCGCCGCCACCACCGCCGCAGGCGGTCATCAGGACAAGCACAAGCAAGCCGGCGGTCTGGCGCCAGCGCAGGAACGGTCGCATCACGGAAAAATCCTCCCTCGACCGCCGCGCCGAACGGATGTGCTTGTTGTCGCGCCTGGGAGGCGCGGGCGGCGGTCCGATGTCGGGATTGTTAAGCGCCGATGCGTGTCGACCGGAGCGGGTAACCCCGTGAACGCGGGGGGCTCAGTACTTCGCCGGCACGAACATGGCCTCCGGCACCGGATGGCGCTGGTAGTCCTCGTGGCGCTCGCGATCCGGCAGGCGGATCTCGGGACGTTCGACCTCGTGGTAAGGGAAGTGGTCCAGCAGATGCTGGATGCAGTTCAGCCGCGCGCGCTTCTTGTCGTCGGCCGCGACCACCCACCACGGCGCCTCCGGGATGTGCGTGCGGTCCAGCATCACTTCCTTGGCCCGCGTGTAGTCCTCCCAGCGCCGGCGCGACTCCAGGTCCATCGGCGACAGCTTCCACTGCTTGAGCGGATCATGGATGCGGCCGAGGAAGCGCAGATGCTGCTCCTCGTCGCTGATGGAGAACCAGTACTTGATCAGCGTGATGCCGGAGCGCACCAGCATGCGCTCGAACTCGGGCACCGAGCGGAAGAACTCCTCGACGTCGTCCTCGCCGCAGAAGCCCATGACCCGTTCGACGCCGGCGCGGTTGTACCAGCTGCGGTCGAAGAGCACGATCTCGCCCGCCGCCGGCAGATGCGGCACGTATCGCTGGAAGTACCACTGCGTGCGCTCGCGGTCGTTGGGCGCGGGCAGCGCCACCACGCGGCAGACGCGCGGGTTGAGCCGCTGCGTGATGCGCTTGATCGCGCCGCCCTTGCCTGCGGCGTCGCGGCCCTCGAAGAGGATCACCACCTTCTGCCGCGTGTGCTGCACCCAGTCCTGCAGCTTCACCAGCTCGCGCTGCAGGCGGAACAGGTGCTTGAAATACGCGATGCGCTCGTTGTGCGCGCTGTCGGAACCGCTCTCGTCCAGCGCGCGCAGCGCCTCGTCGACGTGACGGTCCTCGATCTCCAGCTCCAGCTCCTCGTCGTAGCCGTCCTGCAGGTCGCGGCGGATGCGTTCGACGAGGTCGTCGCGGTCGGATGCTGAGCTCATGGCGGCAGAAGACGGAATTGCGGAAGCCTCGATCATCCGCCTCGCCGGTGACGGCGTCGTGACGACGCCTTGACCGCATCCTTTCGCGTCCTCCCAAAGGATGAGCCCGGCCTCCCCGCCTGGAAGGAGGCGCCACGCATCCCCCGTGCTGACGACACCGGCCGGGCGTCGCCGGACAGTGGGTCTTCCACAGGAGGACCCCGCCCATGGCCTATCAGCTCAAGATCAACGGCAAGACACAGTCCGTCGACGTCGACGGCGACACCCCGCTGCTCTGGGTGCTGCGCGACGTCGTCGGCCTGACCGGCACCAAGTTCGGATGCGGCATGGCGATGTGCGGCGCGTGCACCGTGCACCTGGACGGCAATCCGGTCCGGTCCTGCTCCTTCCCCGTCGAGGGCGTCGGCAGGCAGGCCGTCACCACCATCGAGGCCATCGGCCAGACACCCGTCGGCAAGCGCATCCAGACCGTCTGGGTCGACAAGGACGTGCCGCAGTGCGGCTACTGCCAGTCCGGCCAGATCATGTCGGCCTGCGCGCTGCTCAAGCAGAACCCGCGCCCCACCGAGGCCGACGTCGACGCCGCGATGTCGGGCAACCTGTGCCGCTGCGGCACCTACCCGCGCATCAAGTCCGCCATCCTGTCGGCGGCTGCCGGCGCGCCGGTCAAGGGGTAAGCCATGGAACGCCGTGACTTCCTCAAGATCGGTGCCGGCACGGGCGGCGCCTTCGTGGCCTCGTTCTGCCTGCCTCTGCCCACGAATGCCGCCGGTGCCGCGACCGGCGCCAAAGGCGCGAAGGCCGCCACCGCGGCGACCTCGGCGACCGCCGCCTCCGCGGGCGCCGCCTTCGAACCCAACGTCTACATCCGCATCGCGCCCTCGGGTCAGGTCACCTATGTGATCCCCTTCGTCGAGATGGGCCAGGGCTCGTTCACCGCGATCCCGATGATGCTGGCCGAGGAGATGGACGTTCCGCTCTCGACCATCACCGTCGAGCAGGCCCCGGCCGACGAGAAGCGCTACGCCAATCCGGTCTTCGGCATGCAGATCACGGGCGGCTCGGCGTCGATGATCGCCGCGTGGAAGGCCGTGCGCACCGCCGGCGCGACCTGCCGCGCGATGCTCGTCAACGCCGCCGCCGACACCTGGCAATGCACGGCGCAGGAGTGCGTCACGCGGGACGGCAAGGTCGTGCAGGCGGCCACCGGGAAGCAGTTGTCGTACGGCGCGCTCGTGACCAAGGCCGCCGCGCTGCCGGTGCCCAAGGACGTGTCGCCCAAGGACCCGAAGGCCTACAAGCTCGTCGGCACGCCGGCCAAACGGCTGGACACGAAGAGCAAGACCAACGGCAGCGCGCAGTTCGGCATCGACACGCGGCTGCCCGGCATGAAGGTCGCCGCGATCACCCATTG
Source organism: Mitsuaria sp. 7 (assembly GCF_001653795.1). NCBI lineage: Bacteria > Pseudomonadati > Pseudomonadota > Betaproteobacteria > Burkholderiales > Sphaerotilaceae > Roseateles > Mitsuaria sp. 7. Next base: position 1,406,046 of record NZ_CP011514.1, on the reverse strand, counting down.
CCCCGTCGTCGGCGGCAAGGTGCGCCGCGTCGATGACAGCAAGGCGCTCGCCGTGCGCGGCGTGCGTCGGGTGCTGGTCGCGGACGACATCGTCGGCGTCGTCGCGGACCACTACGGCGCCGCGCGCAAGGGCCTCGCCGCGCTGGTCATCGACTGGGACGACGGGCCCAATGCGGACTTCTCGACGACGGCCTGGAAGGCCTCGGTGCGCGACGCGCTCAAGCGCAAGGGCATCGTGTCCAAGCAGGATGGCGACTTCGCCGCAGCCAAGGCCGCGCCGGGCGCCCGGCTCGTCGAGGTCGAGTACGACGCGCCCACCATGGTCCACGCGCCGCTGGAGCCGATGAACTGCACCCTGCACTTCCACGACGGCGCCTGCGACGTGTGGCTGGGCACGCAGGCGCCGGTGAAGACGCAGCAGGCGATCGCCGCCGTCACCAACGTACCGGTCGAGAAGATCCAGGTCCACAACTTCCTGATCGGCGGCGGCTTCGGGCGCCGGCTCGACGCCGAGTACGTCGGCCAGGCCGCGAAGCTCGCCAGGCAGGTCGACTTCCCGCTCAAGGTCATCTACAGCCGCGAGGAGGACATCCGCCATGGCAGCTTCCGCCCGCTCTACTGCGACGAGATGGCCGCGACGCTGGACGGCGCCGGGAAGATCACGGCGTTCTCGCACCGCCTGTCGGGCTCGTCCATCGTGGCCCGCTACGCGCCCCAATGGCTGCAGCCCGGCGTCGCTGATCCGGATGCCGTCGAGGCGGCCGAGACCCCCTATTCGATCCCCGCGAAGATCGTCGAGTACGTCCCGGTAGAGCCGCCGCCCGGCTACATGACCGCGTTCTGGCGCGGCGTCGGGCCCAACCACAACGCCTGGGCCGTCGAGGGCTTCATGGACGAGCTCGCCGTCACGGCCAAGGCCGATCCCGTGGCCTTCCGGCTCGCGCACCTGGGCGACAACCCGCGGCTCAAGGCGGTGCTGGAAACGGCCGCGGCGAAGTCCGGCTGGGGCACCCCGCTGCCGGCGCGCACGGGGCGCGGCGTGGCCGTGCTCAACGCGTGGGGCAGCCACATCGCGATGGTGATGGAGCTGGGCGTCACGCCCGACGGCGCGGTGATGCTGCGCCGCCTGACCACGGCGCTGGACTGCGGCATCGCGGTCAATCCGGACAGCGTCGTCGCGCAGATGGAAGGCGGCCACATCTTCGGCCTCACGGCGGTGATGCTGGGCAAGCTCACCATCGCCAAGGGCCGCGTGGAGCAGAGCAACTTCCACGACTTCCCGCTGATGCGCATCGACCAGACGCCGCGCATCGACGTGCACCTGGTCCGCTCCGGCGCGGAGCCGGGCGGCGTCGGCGAGATCGGCACCGCGATCATCGCGCCGGCCTACATCAACGCGCTGTACGCCGCCACCGGCCGGCGTTTCCGCAGCTATCCCGTCGCCGCCGAGGAGCTGAAGGCATGAACCACCCGAACGCCCCCATGACGCCGTCCGCCCTTGCGGTGCTGACGGTGCTGACGGTCCTCGCGGCCTTCACGGCCCCCGCTTCGGCGCAGGACGCACGCCCGACCTCCGTCACGCCGCTGCGCACCGTGCAGAGCTTCGACGCGATCGCCGATCCGCAGGAGCGCTCGCGCGCGCTCTTCGTCGAGGCGGGCCGCGTCATCCAGAGCCCGCGCTGCGTGAACTGCCATCCCAGCGGCGACCGCCCCTTGCAGGGTCAGGGCGTGCAGACGCGGCTGCACATCCCCAACGTCACGCGCGGCGCCGACGGCAAGGGCGTGCCCGCCCTGCGCTGCTCAAGCTGCCACCAGGTGAAGAACAACGACGCCTCCGGAGTGCCGGGTCATGCCCTGTGGCACGTCGCGCCGCGCGAGATGGCGTGGCAGAACCTGTCGCTCGGCGAGATCTGCGAGCAGATCAAGGATCCCGCGCGCAACGGCAGGCGCACGCTGGCGCAGATCCACGAGCACATGGCGCACGACACGCTGGTCGGCTGGGCGTGGATGCCGGGCGCGCATCGGGAGCCCGCGCCGGGCACGCAGGCTCAGTTCGGGGAACTCGTCGACGCCTGGATCAGGACCGGCGCCTTCTGCCCGGCGAAGTGAGGTGGCCGCGCGGTCAGTCCGCTGCGCGCGGCGATCGCGACGGCCTCGGTGCGCGCGCCCGCGCCGACCTTGCTGAGGATGGCCCGCACATGCGTCTTGACGGTGGCGTCGGTGATGCCCAGGTGCTGCGAGATGTCCTTGTTCGACGCACCGGTGGACATCGCCAGCAGCACCTCCATCTCGCGCTTGGTGAGCCGGTCCTGGGTCAGGCTGCGTGCGAGCTTGGGCGCCAGTTCGACGGACACGAACTGCACGCCGAGCATCACCGCGTCCACCGCCTCGACCAGCTGCTCGGGACGACAGCGCTGCAGCAGGTAGCCCTGCACGCCCGCCTCCATCGCGGCGCGGACATCCCATTCGCGGTCCATCGCCGTCAGGACCAGGATGCGGGGACATCGGCCCGCCGGATGTCCCCCATGGCGTCGCGCCGCCTGCCGCGCGGTCAGCGCCAAAGCCAGTGCGCTGGTGTAGTCGGCGATGAGGAGGTCGCATCGCTCGGGCGACTCCCCCGACACGATCCGCACCGCGTGCGACAGGCTGCAGATCGAGGCCGCGAAGTCGGGCCGCTGGCTCAGCACCGCCGCGCATCCCGCGCAGGTCAGGGCTTCCTCGTGGACGATCTGGATGAAGGTCGGTCCAAGATGAGACATGGTCGCGCACCTCGTTGTGCTGGTCCGGGGTGACACCCCGGCGCTCTAGACTCCCGACCCAATGTAATTCCGCGAGTAGCGGTACCGCAACCAACCCGCGCACCGACGCAGGGGACACGCCATGAACGCAGAAGCCTCGCACCACTCGCTGGAAACCCGCCGCCACCAGATGTATCCGCGGCTGAGCGCCTGCGACATGGCCCGCATGCAACGCTTCGGCACGCCGCTGACGTTCCAGCCCGGCCAGACGCTGCTCAGCGCGGGCAAGCCCGGACCGGGGCTCTACCTGATCCTGGGCGGCACGGTGGACGTGTGCCATCGCGACGGCATGGGCAACACGACGCCGCTGATCCGGCACACGCGGGGCAATTTCTCGGGCGAGCTGGCGGCGATGTCGGGCAAGCCCTCGCTGGTCGACGCGATCGCGGTGGACACGGTCGAGACGCTGCTGCTCCCGCCCAGCCAGCTGCGCGCGCTGATCATCGCGGAGGCCGACCTCGGCGAGCGGCTGGTGCGGGCGATGATCCTGCGCCGCGTGGGACTGATCGAATCGGGCGCGAGCGGGCCGGTGCTGATCGCCCGGCCCAACTCGGCGGCGCTGCTGCGGCTGCAGAGCTTCCTGCACAGCAACGGCGAGCCGTACCGCGTGGTCGACGTCGCGCAGGACGCGGCGGCGGCGGCGCTGATCGAGGAGTACGGCGCCGCGCCGGGCGACGTCGTCGCGGTCTGCCCGGACGGCGCGGTGCTGGTGAATCCGCCGGAGGCGACGCTGGCGCGCTGCATCGGCATGGTGGACGCGACGCCGCGCGAGGAGCTCTTCGACGTCGCCATCGCCGGCGCGGGTCCGGCGGGACTGGCGACCGCGGTGTACGCGGCCTCCGAGGGGCTGAAGGTGGTCGTGCTCGATCGCCGGGCCTACGGCGGCCAGGCGGGCAACAGCGCGCGGATCGAGAACTACCTCGGTTTCCCGACCGGCATCTCCGGCGGCGCGCTCACGGGCCGCGCCTGCGTGCAGGCCGAGAAATTCGGCGCCGAGCTGCTGATCCCCACCGAAGTCCAGTCGCTGGACTGCGCCCGCGAAGGCCCGGAGGGCGAGCTCCTCATCGCCCTCACCGACGGCCGCAAGCTGCGCGCACGCACGGCGGTCATCGCCAGCGGCGCGCGCTACCGCCGGCTGGCGGTGCCGCGCCTGAGCGACTTCGAAGGCCGCGGCATCTGGTACTGGGCCTCGGCCCTGGAGGCGCCGCTGTGCGTGGACAGCGAGGTGGTGCTGGTCGGCGGCGGCAACTCGGCGGGACAGGCGGCGGTGTTCCTGTCCGAGCACGCCTCGCGCGTGCACGTGCTGGTGCGGGGGCCGGGTCTTGCCGACAGCATGTCGCGCTACCTGATCGACCGCATCGAGGCGACGTCCAACATCGAGTTGCGCCCCTACACGGAGATCACCGAACTGCACGGCGATCCGCTGCGCGGACTGGAAGCGGTGACCTGGCGCTGCGGCCGCACCGGCACCGAGTCGCGCCAGGACACGCGCAACGTCTTCCTGTTCGTCGGCGCCGAGCCCGAGATCGATTGGCTGGCGGGCTGTCCGGTGCTGTCCGATGACAAGGGCTTCGTGCTGACCGGCGCGGACGTGAGACGTGCGCAGCGCAAGGCGGACCCGACGCTGGCCGCGGACCTCGAATGGCAGATCGAGAGCGGCCCGGCGGCGCTGGAGTCCAGCGTGCCCGGCGTGTTCGCGGTCGGCGACGTGCGCTCGGGATCGGTGAAGCGGGTCGGCGGCGCGATCGGCGAAGGGGCGGCGGTGGTCGCACAGATCCATCAATGTCTGGCGAGAATGCGGCCCCGGAGGTCCCCATGATCCTTGAAGTCGCCCTGCTCCCCGTCCGCCCCGGCCACGAGGCCGCGTTCGAAGCCGCCTTCCTGCAGGCGCAGGCCATCATCGCGTCCATGCCCGGCTACCTGGGGCACGAACTGCAGCGCTGCCTGGAGCGGACGAGCGACTACGTTCTGCTCGTCCGCTGGCGCACACTCGAGGACCACGAGATCGGCTTCCGCAAGTCGCCGCAGTACCAGGACTGGCGCGCGCTGCTGCATCACTTCTACGACCCGGTGCCGACGGTGTCGCATTACGAGGTGGTGGCCGGCGCGGCGGGATGACAATCCCGGCATGTTCGAACTCGCCATCGTGGCGGGCCTCTGGCTCGCCCTCAATCTTTTCGCCACCCGCCGCGTACTGACGATCGGCCAGTTGGTTCATCTGCCCCAGCGCATGCTCGTCGCGACGATCTGGCTGCTGCCGTTCATCGGCGCGCTCATGGCCCTGGGGAACACGCCATCGCGCCGGGTCGCCGAAGGCGTCGTCAAAGGCGCGACGCACCATGACCGGAGCGGCGACTACGGCCCGCCGCCGACCGTCCTGACCTCGGCCGAGGGCGGCGAGTTTCCACTCATCGAGCGCATGCAACAGGCCAACGGTCTTCCGATCCTGGACTGGCAGGCCCTGGCCGAGTGGGCACCGACGGCAGGTGACGGGGCCGACGCCGTCGCAACGGGCGCGAGCGCCGATGCCATCGAGCGCGGCCGTCACGCCTGGCTGCTGCACCTGCGTGAGCAGTTGGGCGCGCACATGGGGCTGTTCGTCACCGACGAGGCCTTCGTGCTCTCGTCGCTGGACCGGAAGCTGGAACGCAGCACGGCCGACTACGTCGCGACCGCCCGGGCGCGCATCCAGCGGCTGATGGGCGACGTCGTCCAGTTCCCCACCGGTCATCGCAGCATCCTGCTGGTCCTCGACGACGAGGACGACTACTACCGCTACGTCTCCATCTACCAACCGGACGGCGAGTTCTCCACGTCGAGCGGCATGTTCATCGACGCTGGCTGCCCGCACTTCGTCGTGGTGCGCGGGCATCTGCAGCACGTCGAGCCGGTGATCGCGCATGAGCTGACGCATGCCGCCCTCGCCCATCTGCAACTCCCGCGCTGGCTCGACGAGGGCGTCGCGGTCAACACCGAGCGTCGCGTCGCCGGTCCGCAAGGGTCGCTGTACACGCCGCACGAGCTGCATGCGATGCATGTCCGGCACTGGGACGCCGCCCGCATCCAGGGCTTCTGGTCCGGTGAGTCCTTCCTGAAATCGGGGGACGACAGCTCGTTGTTGTCGTACGAACTCGCGCGGATCATCGTCGAACAGATGTCCCGCGAATGGGACGGCTTCCTCGCCTTCCTGCGCGCGGCGGGAGGGTCCGAGGACGCCGGCGCCGCCGCAGCCAAGTCTGTCTTCGGCATCGACCTCGGTTCCTATGCGGCCGCGCTGGTGGAGGCTCCCTCCGACGAGGGATGGGCGCCGGCGTCCTTGATCCGTCACGCGCCCGAGCCGGCCTAAACTCCTGCCCTGCCGACGCCCTCGCCGCCACTGAAGTTCCCATGCCCCACCTGACCCTCATCGCCGCCCTCGACCGCGCGCGCGGCATCGGCCGCGACAACGAACTGCTGGTCCGCCTGCCCGAGGACATGGCGCGCTTCAAGGCGCTCACGATCGGTCACACCGTCGTCATGGGACGCAAGACCTGGGACTCCATCCCCGCGAAGTTCCGGCCGCTCGTGCAGCGGCGCAACCTCGTGCTGTCGCGGCAGCCGGGGCTGACGCTCGACGGCGCCGAGGTCTTCGCGACGCTCGACGATGCGCTCGCCGCCTGCGCGGCCGACGAGGCCGTGTTCGTCATGGGCGGCGCCCAGGTCTACGAGCTCACCCTGCCCCGCGCCGACGCCCTCGAACTCACCGAGATCGCCGCCGCCTTCGACGCCGACGCGTTCTTCCCCGCCGTCGATCCGTCGGTCTTCGCCGAGGTGCGCAGAGAGCGCCACCACAGTCCCGCCGACCGCGGGCACGACTGGCACTACGACTTCGTCCGCTACGAGCGGCGCGACTGAGATTTCCGGCGCCTTCACCTGCGCCGCCTTCACCGAATTCGCCACCTCCACCGAATCCCGAACCATGTCCGGCAACCATTTCCACGTCCACGGTCCGCACGACCACGAGCTCGAACACGCCGCGCAGCACGAGCCCCACGGGCTCGCCGGCCAGCTGGCGGTCATCACCGCCGTCCTGGCCACGCTGGGCGCGTGCTTCTCGTACATGGGCGGAGCCACTCAAGCCAACGCCGGCCTCTTCAAGAACAACGCCGCGATCACCAAGACCGAGGCCGCCAACCGCTGGAACTACTTCCAGGCCAAGAGCAGCAAGCAGAACCTGGCCGAGTTCGCGCTCGACCTGACCCCCAGCGAAGAGCAGCGCGCCAAGTACCGCGAGAAGATCGCCCGCTACGAGACCGAGAAGAACGAGATCAAGGTCCAGGCCGAGAAGCTCGAGGCCGAGTCCACCGAGTGGGACCACAAGAGCGACGAGCAGTTGCACCTCCACCACCGCTGGGCGCAGGCCACGACGGCGCTGCAAGTCGCCATCGCGCTCGCCGCGATCGCGCTGCTGACCAAGCGCCGCTGGATGGAATACGCGACGCTGGGCGCCGGGGCGATCGGCATCGGCCTGGGCATCGCCGCCTGGGTCCACGTCTGATCGCAGGTCGCACCGTGCGCCCCGGCGGGCCTCCCTCCGTCGGGGGAGGACGCTCAAGTTCGAGAACGATCGGTCGATAGCGAAGGGATCACCGCCACGCCATCAGAGCACTGCGGGACAAGCCGCCAGGGAGGCGCTTCGCATGACCCTCATCCCCTCGACCGGCGCCGGCGTGCTCGACCGCATCGCCGCCAGCCGCACGGCGTCGACCTTCCGCCCCGCGGGCGTGTCAGCGCAAGCGGCCAACGCCGCCGCCAAGCTCGCATCGTCCTCGTCGTCCGCCTCCTCCAGTTCATCCGCGCCCACGCGCGTGACGCTTGACGCCGCCGACGCCAGCGACCTCGTGTACGCGAAGCCGAAAACGCCGGGCTTCGGCCCCCAGCGTTTCTGGGCCAACGCGCGCGATGACCGCCTCAGCGAACAGATGACCCGCAACAGCGGCAAGGATGCGGTGACGCTGTCCGACCGCTGGCGCGGGCTGGGCGGCGGATTGCTGAAGCAGCTGGCGGACACCGGCACGGCCTACAAGCAGACGCTCGCCGACTACGTGCCGCCCGCCGACGGCGTCGGCGCGGCGGACGGCACCAGCGGCAGTGAAGCCGCTGCCGCCGCGGCGGCGCTGCAGGAGCAGGCCGTCGGCGGCGTCGGCACGAACGCCGCCGAGGTCAACCTCCAGATCCAGACGCGCTCCGGCCACACCGTCGAGCTCAAGATCGCCGTCAACAGCGGCGACCAGGGCGGCACGCGCGGCCTTCAGGTCGAGGTCAAGAGCTCCGGCGCGCTCAGCAGCGCGGAGCGCAAGGCGCTCGCCGACCTGGGCGACGGGCTCGACCAGGCGCTCGAAGGCCTCGGCGAAGGCGCACCCACGCTGGATCTGTCCAAGCTGATGGCCTTCGACCGGGACGGCGTGCTGTCCGGGCTCGATCTGAAGATCGAGAACCCGGACGCGCCGGCCAACGTTCCCGGCGCGATGCAGGCGTTCTCGCTGCACCTGGGCTCGGACACGAAGTCGGTGTCGCTGCGCACCACCAGCGGCGAGATGAACCTGGAGGTCGACGCCACGCCGCCCACGGGCGCCGCCAACAGCGGGCAGCGCTGGTCGTCGATCGATCAGCTGCTCAAGCAGATCGACGCGGCCGCCGATCGCGGTCACGCCGATGCCGCCATGACGAAGTCGTTCAAGGACGCATTCCAGCAACTGCAGGCGCCGCCGATCGACGCCGATGCCGCCGGCGCATCGGGCAACGCTTCAGGTGACGCGTCGGGCGGCGATCCCGCGAAGCCCACCGCGATCGCGCTCACCACCAACGCCGCGAAGGCGGGAGGTGCGGACGATGTCGCCGCCGCCCTGCCGGCGATGAGCGACGGCCTGCGCTCGCAGGTGCAGTCGCTGCAGAGCGGGCTGGCGGACTTCAAGGCGGACTTCAGCGCCGACTCGCAGCGCACGAGCCGCATCGGCAGCGTCAAGGAAGCCGGCCACGCCGATTACAAGATCAGCCAGACCACCACCGAGCGGCCCAACGCGGCGACCGGCGGTCGCGCGATCACGCAGACGCAGACCGAAGAGATGGACGCCCACTACGAGAAGTCGCGCACCTTCACGCTCGACCGCGGCAAGGGCAACTACGACGCCGCCACCGTCAAGGACAGCAAGACCGTCACGACGCTGATCGACACGGTGAAGGACTCGCTCTCGCGCGCCATGCGCAAGACCGACGAGCACAAGCTCAAGACCTTCACGGAGATCGAGGACTTCAAGGCGACGACGCACAACGAATGGCCGTCCCAGCGCAGCTTCACCGAGCGGTTGCGCTGAAGCGCTGAAGCGCTGACGCCAGAAACAGGAAAGCCCCGCGACTCACGCCGCGGGGCTTTCCTGCTTTCGCGCCGCCCATGGAGGGCGGCGCCGGATCACGCGGTCACGTGAGGATCACGTGACCTGCCGATCAGGCCGCCTTGCGACGACGCGACACGGCGACACCGACCAGCGCCAGGCCGGCCAGCGCCAGCGTGGCGGGTTCCGGCACTTCCGCGGCGGAAGCCTGGAAGAAGATCTTCTGGTAGTCGGTGCTGCCGTTCAGACCCTGGAGGTCGTTGATGCGGTAGCCGCCGACGAAATCGAAGGTATGCAGGCACATGCTCTGCGCGCCGCTGCTGGTGTCGCACTCGCCGTTAGCGACGCCGTCGCCCAGCGCGGTGAAGCCCCAGGACCAGTTCGGCGAGTAGTACCAGTTCGCGCCGTTGGCCACATGCGTGTTGCTGGTGTGGCCCGTGTCGATGATGGTGTCGGCGCGCAGGGCGGCGGCCAGCGACAGCAGCGTGTTCGAACCGGTCGCGCGGCCGGCCATCATCAGGTAGTCGCCGGAGCAGGCGCTCAGCACGTTCTGGGCGTTGCTGCCGATGGCCAGGTCCATCGTGCCGACGTAGCACTGGGTCCAGCCGCCGTTCAGGACGCTGTTGATGTCGACGTTGGTCTGGGCGCCCACCGGCAGGTAGGTCGGGGCCGCCTGGGCGGCGCCAACGAAGGCCAGGGTGGCGAGCAGAGCGGCGATCTTGGTTTTCATGGTCGTGGCGACGGGGAGGTCGGCTGATGGTTGATGCAGGTGCAAAAGCAACCGTCGTGCCACTTCATTAACTCAATGATTCATATGAGATTTTTTCAATCACCCCTAGTACTAGGGGCATGAACGTAAACAAAATCGACACATCGGGCACGCCATTTGCCGTGACGTAGTTCACGACTCGCGGTGCGGGCGCCAGGACTCCGTTTCAGGACCTCGCGACCCGACGCATCGGGATCTGCAGATTCGTCGGCCGGTTCTCCTCCGAATCGAACCCGCGCCCGTCGATGTGTCGCGCTCCCCAGAACAGCAAGTCGCCGTCCAGGTGGATCAGGTCGTACTCCTTGAAGTGCTGCCCCTCGACCAGCCCGAACGGCAAGAAGCGCCGCCCCAACACGCTGCGTCCCTGCCCCACCACCCACGGTCCTCCGTCGATGGTCGCCACCTGGTTGAGCAGATCCGCGAAGCCCTGCGCCATCGGCGTGACCTCGTAAGCCTCGTCAGCGGTGAAATCGGCCTTCTGCGCGCCAGCTATCAGCGGATGCGGCCCGGGCCAGCCGATGTGGCCCCGCAGGACGATGCGCGCGACCTCCACCTTTCCATACGGGTCCGCCCAGTTGCGGATCGTCAGCTCGAAACGGTCGTCGCTGAACGCGGTGAACGCGCGGCTCAGATAGAACGGCCGCAGCGTCCCGTCCGGGTTCTTCGCGGCGCTGGGTCGCACTTCGGGCGCGAGGCTGCGCCAATCGCCGACGAGGGCGCGCCGGGTGTCTTGCAGGGTCATGGCGGAGGTCTCCGGGCGCGATCCTGATGTCCCGGCTGCATCACAGCACCGCGCCGCTGGAGCGGTTCAGGCGCCACCTGTTCGGGGCCATGCTCAAGGGCTGAAGCCCCCTGGGAGCACCCAGGACCTCTGGGCCCAAGCATTGACCTGTCGCGGCGGTTTGTGCGTAAATGCGAATCGTTTTTATTTGTAAACGACACGCAGGTCGCCCGTTCGAGCCGCCCCATGCAAGACACGCACACCCTCAACCTCACCGCCGTGGGCCACCTCTACCGTGGCCATCACCAGTGGTTGGTCGGCTGGCTGCGGCGCCGCCTCGGGTGTCCCCATCATGCGGCGGACCTGGCGCACGACACCTTCGCGCGCGTGCTGGTGCGCCGGGACGCCCTCACCTGGCATGCCGATCTGGGCGGCGGCAAGGCCCTGCTCAGCACCATCGCCCACGGGCTGATGGTCGACCACCTGCGGCGGGCGGCGCTGGAGCGCGCGTTCCTCGAAGCCCTCTCGCTGATCTCGCAAGACCAGACGCCGTCGGTCGAGGACCAGCAGGTCATGCTGGAGACCCTGGTCGAGGTCGATGCGGTGCTCCGCGGACTGCCCGCCAAGGTCCAGCAGGCCTTCCTGCTGTCGCAGATCGACGGGCTGCCGTACAGCCAGATCGCCAAGGAACTCGGCGTCTCGCTCAGCTCCGTCCAGCAGTACATGACCAAGGCCTTCAACGCCTGCTACCAGGCTCGGCAAGGCATGTCGCTGCAATGACGAGCCCCGGCCTGGCACCGGGCGAGTTGCACCCGCCGGTCGCAGACGCGGCCGTCGAGGCCGCCGTGGCCTGGATGGTCAAGCTCCAATCCGGACGCGCGACGCCCCAGGACTACCAGGCCTGCGAGCGCTGGCAGCACGAACGGCCGGAGCATGCGCAGGCGTGGGCCCTGATGAGTGCGTTCAGCCTGAGGCTGAAGGCCTTGCCGCCTGCGCTGGCGCGAAGCACGCTGGCAGCGACGCGCGAGCCGGAGCCCGCGCCGCGACGCCGGTCGATGCTCAAGGGTCTGGCGCTGCTGGCCGGGACCGCGGGCATCGGACTCGCGAGCTCGCCCGACGGCGGCTGGCAATGTCTGGCGGCCTCGCACCGCACCGGCGTGGGCGAGCGACGACGCGTGGCGCTGGCGGACGGCAGCGTGCTGCATCTCAACACCGCCACGGCGCTGGATGCCCGCGTCGACGCTCAAGAACGTTGCGTGGACCTCTTTGCCGGCGAGGTGCTGGTCGAGTGCGCCCGCAGCAACGGCAACGGCAAGGGAAACGGCAACCGCACCGACGCCGCGGCGTCACGGCCCTTCGTCGTCCGTACGGCGCAGGGCAGGATCCAGACGGAAGAAGGCCGCTTCATCGTGCGCCAACTCGCCGCACGAACGATGGTGCAGGCGCTGGAGGGCTGGGTCGACGTGAGCCCGGGCAGCGGGGAACTGCCCCGCCGCCGACTCGCCCCGGGTGAGCAATGGGACTTCGACGCCCGCGGCGCGGGCGCCATCGAGGCGGCCGACGGCGGCGCCGGCGCCTGGGTCGATGGCCTGCTCGTGGCGCGCGACATGCCGCTCGCGGCACTGGCCGCGGAGCTGGCGCGCTACCGCCACGGCTGGCTGCGCTGCGACCCGGCCGTGGCCAGGCTGCGCATCTCGGGGGTGTTTCCCGTCGACGACCTGAACCGCGTGGTGGCCGCGATCCAGCGCACCTTGCCGGTCCGGGCACGCGCGCGCACCTCCTGGTGGGTGACCCTGGAGGCGCGCTGAAAATTTTTTCGAGAAATTTTTGAGAAGGGACTGCAGTTTTCGGCGACTCGTTCGGTTCACAGGAAAACCACCACTCTCCGACGAAAGGTTTCCATGACCGCCCGACGCCTCCGCGCCGCCCCTGCTGCTTCCACGATCCTGTTCAAGCGTTCCTCCCTGTCCGCCGCGAGCATGGCGGCCTGTTTCGCCCTGCCGCTCGCGCCGGCAGCCGTTCTCGCGCAACAGAGCGCTAGCAACAACGCCAACGCCAGCGGTGGCGTCGCGCCGGCGGCATCGGCCGCACGCAGCTTCAACATCCCGCCTGGTCCGCTCGATCTGGCGCTCAACCGCCTGGCCCGCAGCGCGGGCGTCCTGCTGTCCTTCGACCCCAAGCTGGTCGAGGGTCGTCAAAGCGCCGGACTGAACGGGAACTACACGGTGGACGCCGGCCTGCGCAGCCTGTTGACCGACACCTCGCTGAAGGCGGTGGCCCAGGCCGACGGCAGCTTCGTCGTCGAGCGCGCAACGCCCGATGAGGCGGCCGCGATGCCGTCGGGCATCCTGCCGGCGGTGCGGATCAAGGCCCGCAACGGCCTGGCGGCGAGCGAGACGACCGACCGCTACGGCGCACTCGCCTCCAGCACGGCCACGCGGCTGGCGCTGTCGCCGCGCGAGACGCCGCAGTCCGTCACCGTCGTCACCCGCGCGCGCATGGACGACTTCGGCCTGCTCAACGCCAACGACGTGCTCGCCAGCACCACCGGCGTCTCGGTCGACGTGGTCGAGACCGACCGGACCTACTTCAACGCCCGCGGTTTCGACATCTCCAACTTCCAGATCGACGGCGTCGGCATGCCGTTCACGAACGGCGACCAGCTTGGCGACATCGACACCGCCCTCTACGACCGCGTCGAAGTGCTGCGCGGCGCCAACGGCCTGCTGTCGTCCACCGGCAATCCCGCGGCCACCGTGAACTACGTGCGCAAGCGGCCCACGGCGGACTTCCAGGGCTCGGTCGGCCTCACGCTCGGCTCGTGGAACAAGAAGCGCGCCGAAGGCGATGTGTCGGGTCCGCTCAACGAGGCCGGCACGCTGCGCGGTCGCGCCATCGTCATGGCCCAGCGCAACGAGTCCTTCATGGACAACTACGCGCTCACCAAGAACCTGGCGGCCGGGCTGCTCGAAGCCTCGCTCACGCCGCGCACGACGCTGACGCTGGGGCTGTCGCGGCAGGCCAACCGCCCCGAAGGCACGGCCTGGGGCGGCCTGCCGCTGAACTATGCGGACGGCTCGCCCACCGACTACCCGCGCTCGACCGCGGCGGCGCCGCGCTGGTCCCACTGGGACAACACCGACACGACGGGCTTCGTCGAGCTCGCGCACGCGCTGGGCAACGGCTGGAACGCCAAGGCGATGGCGAGCTACCGCACGCTGCGCGCCGACGGCAAGCTGTTCAGCATCGCGGGCGCCCTGCCCGACCGCACGACGGGGACCGGCACGGAGAGCTGGCTCTCCACGCAGGTGACCGACGAAACCCAGAAGCTGTTCGACGTCAGCGCCTCCGGCCCCTTCGAGCTGCTGGGTCGCCGCCACGATGCGGTGGTCGGCATCAACACGGCGCGGGTGCACAACGAGGCATCCTACCAGCGCGGCGCCGGCAACGGCACGGCGATCACGGCGCCCGACGGCTGGGGCAGCTATCCCGAGCCGGCCTGGAGCGGCGGGACCGGCTCGGCCGACTTCGTCAACCGGCGCGAGTCGATCTACGCCATGACGCGCGTGAACCTGGCCGATCCGTGGAAGCTGCTGCTCGGACTCAACCACACCCGCATGCGCAGCGAGGGCCTGGGCTTCCGCGCGGTGCCGCGCGTCTACAAGGAGGCCGAGACCGTCCCCTACGTCGGCACGGTCGTCGACGTCGACGCGCACCACTCGCTCTACGCGAGCTACACCAAGATCGTGAACCCGCAGACGCAGGTCGATGCGCGCCAGGCGCTGCTCGGGCCGATCACCGGGAGCAACGTGGAACTCGGCGCCAAGGGCGAATGGCTCAACGGCGAGTTGAACGGCTCGGTCGCCGTGTTCCGCACCAAACAGAACAACCTGGCCGAGTACGCCGGCTTCGACACCGACGGCGGGTTCTCGTACTACCGCCGCATCGATGCGGCGTCCAAGGGGTTCGAGCTCGAGATGACGGGCCGGCTGAGTGCCGACTGGGACCTGACGGCCGGCTACACGCAGCTGCGCATCGAGGACGCCGCCGGCGCCGACGCCCGCACCTTCATTCCGCGTCGCACGGCGCGCCTGTCGGCGCGCTACCGCGTGCCCGCGCTGCCTCAACTCAAGCTCGGCACGACCTTGCGCTGGCAGAGCGCCATCCACCGCGTCAACGGCACGCAGGCCGCGCCGGACGGCAGCGACATCATTTCCCGGCAGTCCGGTTATGCCGTGCTGGGCCTGATGGCGCGCTACGACTTCAGCGACCGGCTGAGCGCCCATCTGCTGATCAACAACGTGACCGACCGGAAGTACCTGGCCAGCCTCTACTGGGACCAGAGCCTGCAGGGCGCCGGGCGCAACGGCCAGCTCACCTTGAACTGGAAGCTCTGACATGACGGCGCCGCAGTCGCCGTCCACCCACCCCGTCGTCGCCGACTTCATCGCCCACCGTCCGCTGCTCAAGCGCGCGGCGTGGCGCTGGATGGGCGACCGCGACCTCGCCGACGACGTGGTGCAGGAGGCCTACATGAAGCTGATGCAGAGCACGCCGCCGCCCGGCGTGCAACAGCCGGTGGCCTATTGCATGCGGGTCGTGAAGCACCTCTGCATCGACCACCTCCGCCGCCGCCAGACCGAGCGGCAACTGATCGGCGAGGAGGACGAGGGCGAGGGCCAGGACCTCGAAGCCGGCACCGGCACGCCCGAACACCAGGCCATGGGCCGCCAGCTCCTGCAGTGTGTCGATCGATGCCTGCGCGGTCTGCCCGCGCGCACGCGCCAGGCCTTCGTGCTGCACCGCGTGCACGGCCACACGCAGCAGGAAGTGGCGCAGCGGCTGGACGTCTCGACCACGCTCGTGAACGCCATGGTGCAGGACGCACTGCGGGCGTTGACGCGGTGCCCGGAACTCGGCCGTTCGAACTGAGCGTCCCCGGAGTAGCCCCTCGGATCGCAGGTCCTCTTCCTGAAAATTCCGGCGCGGGATCCGTCAAAGGGAGGTAGCGCGCGGTCGACCACCGCGCACCCCACTCTCAGCGACTGGAAGGCGGCCACGATGCCTGGCAACGATCCCCGATCCACCGACGCCGAGGTCCTTGATGTCATCGGCATCGGCCTCGGCCCCTTCAATCTCAGCCTCGCGTGCCTGATGGCGCCGCTGGCCGACGCGCCGGTGCCGTGCCGCGCGCTCTTCCTCGACAGCCACCGGGAATTCAACTGGCACCCCGGCATGCTGATCGACGAGACCACGCTGCAGAACCCCTGCCTGGCCGACCTCGTCAGCCTGGCCGACCCGACCAGCGAATACAGCTACCTCAACTACTGCAAGCACAGCGGCGAGATCTACTCGCACTACATCAACGGTCCGCACTACATCACCCGCGAGGCTTTCAACCGCTACTGCCAGTGGGCCTCGCGGCGCCTGCCCAACGTGCGCTTCGGCCACGAGGTGGTGGCCGTGTCCCATGACGCCCACGCCGCGGGCGGCGCCGCCTACCGCGTCCATGCGCGCCGCGCGGACGGCGCGCTGGTCGAGTTCCTCGCGCGCAAGCTGGTGCTGGGCGTCGGCGCCCAACCCAGCCTGCCGGCCTGCTGCGAGGGCGACGCCCATCCCTACCTGCACACGGCCCACTACCTGCAGCACAAGGCGCAGCTGCTGGACAAGCGCTCCGTGACCATCGTCGGCAGCGGCCAGAGCGCCGCCGAGGTCTGTCACGACCTGCTGAAGGAAGCCGCGTCACGCGGCACCACGGTCAACTGGATCACGCGCTCCCCCTACTTCTTCCAGATGGAGACGACCCGGCTCACGCTGGAGATGTTCTCCCCGGACTACACCGACTACTTCTACGACCTGCCCGAGGACCGCAAGCCCGCCGTGCTGGCCCGGCAGGACAGCCTCTACAAGGGCATCAACGCGCGGCTGATGGACGACATCTACCACCAGCTCGAGCGCGCGCGGCAGCGTCGCAGCCACCCGGCGCATCTGGTCACCCAGTCGGAGCTGCGCCGCTGCCGATTCGACGAGGCCAGCGGGCAGCACGTGCTGGAGTTCCATCGCACCGACACGGGTGAGGTCTTCGAGCATCAGACGGACGGACTGATCTTCGCCACCGGCTACCGGCAGCGCGTGCCGCGCTTCCTCGGCGGCATCGAGCATCGCCTGCGCTTCGACCGCCAGGGCCGCTATCAGCCGACGCGCAACTATGCGGTCGACAGCGCGGGCAGCGAGGTCTACGTGCAGAACGGCGGCCTGCACAGCCACGGGCTGAGCAACCCCGAGCTGGGCCTGGCCTGCTACCGCAACTCCTGCCTGATCCGCGAGCTCACCGGCAGGGAGCACTACCCCATCGAGACCGGCTTCGCGCTGCAGAGCTTCGGCGTGCCGCGCTCGCCGCTGTTCAGGGCGCTCCCGTCCGCCGCCCTCTTCCCGCATTCGCCGCATTCACCGCATTCACCGCAGGACAAAGCATGCGCCTGAAACACGGACTGATCCTGATGACGCTGTTCGCCGTCATCAGCGACGCCCTGCTGATCCCGTTCTATCCGCAGTTCTTCGCGGAGCGCTACGGCGAAGCCAGCCCCTGGCACGTCGGCGCCTACGTGGCCTTCATCTCCATCACGGTGATGTGCGTGTTCCCGCTGTGGGTGCGCGTCGCGCGCCGCGTCGAAACGCTGCACATCCTGCAGTACACGCAGGGCATCGCCGCGGCGCTGTGCCTGGCCAGCTACTGGGCGCCGGACCTGGTGAGCTACTGGGGGTTGTCGATGGCGATGTTCGCCTTCAAGAGCAGCTACCTGCTCAACTTCCCCTACCTGATGCGCACCGAGTCCGACGAGACGCGCGGCGGCACCATCGGCTTGCTGTCGGTGACGGCGCATCTGGGCGTGGTCCTCGGCGCGGTGGCGGGCGGCGCGGTGATCGAGCACTGGGGTGTGCGCGGATGCGTGCTGCTGATGGCGCTCGCCGATGTCGTGCAGATGGGCCTGTGCACCTGGCTGATCCGCAGCCGGCGCATGGTGCCGGTGCTGGCCGAGGATGCCGAGGAACGCACCGCCCCGCGACGCTTCAGCCTCACCGGTCACACGGCCATCCTGAAGCTGGCCGTGGTGATGCTGCTGTTCGACTTCGGCGCGGCGCTGGTGCGGCCCTTCTTCTCGCTCTACTGGTCCAGCATCAGCGAAGCAGGCGGAGAGGTGGTGGCCGGCGCGGCCTTCGCGGTGCCCAAGATCGTCGCGGTCTGCGCGCTGCTGATCCACCGCTGGCTGACGCTGCCGGAGCAGCATCCCACGCGCCGCACGCTCGCCAACCTGATGCTGGGCGCCGTCGGCCTGGGGCTCCAGGCCGTGCCCGACATGGCGACGCTGCTGATCGGGCGCGTGCTGCTCGGCTGGGCGCTGTACCAGCTGGTCATCAACTTCGACGTGCAGCTCTACCAGCTCAGCACGCCGGACGACTTCGGCCGCGACTACGGCGTCATCAACATCTTCCAGAACTGCGGCGTGCTGCTCGCGTCGTTCACCGCGGGCTCGCTGGTGGCGACGCTCGGGCTGCGGGCGCCGTTCATCGTGGCCTGCGTGGCCTTCCTGCTCGCGGCCGCGCTGTGGCTGTGGAGCTTCCCGAAGGCGCGCCCCGCGGGACACGCGTCCGCCCTCAACCCCAACCCGGAGGACTCTTCCCATGCGCCCGTCGCCTGAATCCGCCCTCGCTTCAGCGCCAGCGACCTACACCTCGCCCGGCGGCCTGGTGTTCCGCCGCCTCGTCATCCCGGACGACATCCCGCTGATCCACGGCTGGTTCCAGCAGCCGCACGCGAAGTTCTGGTGCCTGCAGGGCAGCAGCGTCGCGGAGGTGCGCGAGCTCTACGCCGCGCAGCTCGCCAGCGGTTTCCGCGACGTGCACATCGGCTCCCTGGATGGCGAGCCCGTGGTGCTGGCCGAGTCCTACGACCCGCGCTTCGACCAGTTGGCCGACCACTACGCCGTGCTGCCCGGCGACCTCGGCATGCACATCTGCGTGGCGCCGGCCCGCCGGCCCGTGCGCGGCTTCTCGCGCCGGGTCTTCCAGGCCGTGATGGACCTGATGTTCGACGGCCTGGGCGCGCGCCGCGTCGTCGTCGAGCCCGACGCGCACAACGACCGCATCCACGTGCTCAACAAGACCTTCGGCTTCGTCTACCGCGGCGACGTGCAGCTGCGCGAAAAGGTGGCGAGCCTCGCGCTGTGCACCCGCGCGGACTACCGCACCGCCCTGCAACACCTCCATGAGATCCCCGCATGACCTCGCATTCCACTGCATCGCCTTCCACGACCTCGCTTTCCACGACCTCGCCCTCCTCGCCTGCCGCGGTGATCGACCACCTCAACCCTGAGGTCTGGCGCAAGGTCAACCGGCTGCTCGTGCGCAAGGCGCTCTCCGAGTACGCGCATGAGCGCATCGTCGAGCCGCGGCCCGAACCCGCGATCGCCGCGCGACGCCCGCTCCACCAGTGTTATTCGCTGGCCACGCCCGACGGCCACACCGTCTACCGCTTCGAGGCGCGTCTGATGGCCCTCGGCCACTGGGCCGTCGACGTCGATTCCATCGAATGCCTGGCGGGTGGCGTCAGCCGCGAGGTCGACGCGCTGCGCTTCATGACGGACTTCAAGCAGGCGCTGGGCCTCAAGCCCGAGCAGCTGCCCATCTACCTGGACGAGATCTGCAGCACGCTCTACAGCAGCGCCTACAAGCGGCTCAACACCGTGCACGGCAGCCGCGCGCTGATCCATGAAACCGACTTCCAGGTGGTCGAGACCTCGATGACCGAGGGCCACCCCGCCTTCGTCGCCAACAACGGCCGCCTCGGCTTCGACGGCGCCGACTACCGCGCCTATGCGCCGGAGGCCGCCTCGCCCTTCCAGATCGTGTGGCTGGCCGTGCACCGCGACCAGGCGGCCTTCCACTGCGTGCCCGACCTCAGCTACGAGCAGCTCCTGCGCGAGGAACTCGGCGACGAGACGCTGGCCCGCTTCGACCGCCAGCTGCGCGGGCAAGGCCTGACCCCGACGGACTACCTCGTCGTGCCCGCGCATCCCTGGCAGTGGGCCAACAAGCTGTCGGTGGCCTTCGCGCCCTACGTCGCGCAGCGGCGCATCGTCTTCCTGGGCCTGGGCGAGGACCAGTACCTCGCGCAGCAGTCCATCCGCACGATGTTCAACGTCAGCGCGCGGCACAAGCGCTATGTGAAGACCTCGCTGTCCATCCTCAACATGGGCTTCATGCGCGGGCTCTCGCCGTACTACATGTCCGGCACGCCGGCGATCAACCAGTGGATCAAGGAGCTGCTGGACCGCGACGACGAGCTGCGCGCCAACGGCTTCACGATGCTGCGCGAGGTCGCCTCGATGGGCTTCCGCAACCACTACTACGAAGCCGCCGTCGAGACCGACACGCCCTACAAGAAGATGTTCTCGGCCCTGTGGCGCGAGAACCCGCTGCCCCTGCTGAAGGCCGGCGAGCGGCTGATGACCATGGCCAGCCTGCTGCACGTCGACCGCGACGGCGTGGCCCTGCTGCCGGCGCTCATCGAAGCCTCGGGGCTCAGCGCCCGGGCCTGGCTGAAGCGCTACCTCCAGGCCTACCTCACGCCGCTGATCCACTGCTTCTATGCCTACGACCTGGTCTTCATGCCGCACGGCGAGAACCTGATCCTCGTCATGCAGGACCACGTGCCGGTGCGCGTGATGATGAAGGACATCGCCGAGGAGGCCGCGATCTTCAACACCGCGGCGCAGCTGCCGGAGAACGTCCGCCGGCTGGTGATGGACTTCCCGGACGACCTGAAGACGCTCGCCGTCTTCATCGACATCTTCGACGGCTTCTTCCGGTACATGAACCAGATCCTCGTCGAGCACGGCACGTGCAGCGAGCAGGACTTCTGGGGCGAGGTGGCCGACAACATCCGCGTCTACCAGGACGAGCATCCGCAGTACCGCGACAAGTACGCCCGCTACGACCTCTTCGTGCCGACGTTCCGGCAGTCCTGCCTGAACCGGCTGCAGATGGGCAACAACACGCAGATGATCAACCTGTCCGATCCGGCGGCCAACCTGAAGATCGTCGGCACGCTGGACAACCCGCTGTACCCGTTCGCGCCGGCGTCGTCCGTCGCGCCCGGCGCGGCGAAGCGCGGAACGGCGTCGGCGTCGGCGTCGGCGTCGGCGTCGGCGTCGGCGTCGGCGGCGCCGGCGCCGGCAGAGGTCGCATCCTGACCCTCGCCGCGTTCTTCGCGCGGGCGCGCACCGTGGTGCCGTCGCTGCACGGGCGTTGCGACGCCGACGCGGCGGCGCAGTCCGCGGACGTGGCCGCCGAAGGCCTCGTCGCCGCGCTGCGGGCGCGTGATCCCCAGGCGGGCCGCGCGTACTGGGCGCTGCGCGCCTGGTCGCGGCTGGTCTGGCAGCCGACCTACGCCAGCGTGTTTGCCGTCGAGCTCGCGGGCGGCGTGCTGCCGCTGGCCGGCCTCGGCTGGGACGTGGACATCGACGAGGCGGACGTGACCGGCTTTGCCATTCCGGCGGCCAGCTTCGCGGCGACGACGTCGGGGTCAGGTCGTGCCAGGGCGGCCGAGCAATTGCGGACGCTGTCGGCGACGCTGCTGGTCGCGGTGCAGGCCAACCTGCCGCTGCATCCCAAGGCGGCGCGGCGACAGCTCGCCGACTGCGTGCTCGCGGCACTGCTGAGAGTGCAACCGCTCACGAGGCAGACCGACGATGACCTGCACGACATCGGCGCCGACTGGCTCCGCCTCCTGGGCGCGTCCGGCGACAGCGGCTACCTGGCCTTTGACACCGCGCCCGGCACCACGTGCCTGGCGCTGGACCGCGGCGTGTGCTGCCTCGACGACAGGCGCGCCGGCGGCGACATGTGCAACACCTGCCCGCGCCTGCCGCGCGCCGAACGGCTGCGGCGGCTGGGCGCCCAAGATCTCCGGAACTCCGCATGAACGACATCGTCCGACGCGCGCACCTGCTGTCCACCCAGCCGCAACTGCCGGCGCAGGCCTACTTCGACGACGAGCTCTTTCAACGCGAGATGGCGATGTTCGCGCGCCAGGCCCCGCGGTACGTCGGGCATCGCCAATGGGTGCCGGAGACCGGCGACTGGCGCACCCTCGCGCACGAGGACAACGGCCGCGTGCTGGTGAACGGACGCGACGGCGTGAAACTGCTGTCGAACGTGTGCCGCCACCGCCAGGCGCTGATCCTCGGCGGCGACCCGGGCGCGGTGACGTCCGGCACCTCGCACGGCCGCCTGCCGGCGGCCTCGGGCGGACACATCGTCTGCCCGCTGCACCGGTGGACCTACACCGATGCCGGCGAGCTCGTGGGCGCGCCGCACTTCTCGCCGCAGCCCTGCGCGCATCTGCCGCGTTATCCGCTGAAGGAATTCGACGGTGCCTTCTTCGAAGGCCCGCGCGATCCGGCGCGCGACCTGGCCGGTCTGTTCAAACGCCCCGAGTTCGACTTCTCGGACTATGTGCTGGACCGCATCGAGACCCACACCTGCCGCTACAACTGGAAGACCTTCATCGAGGTCTATCTGGAGGACTACCACGTCGGCCCCTTCCATCCCGGCCTGGGCAGCTTCGTGACCTGCGACGACCTCGACTGGGAGTTCGCCGCGCCTTTCAGCGTGCAGCGCGTGGGCGTGCACCGCGAGCTCGACTCGCCGGGCTCACCGGTCTACCGCGCCTGGCATGAACGTCTGCTCGCCTACCGCGGCGGCGTGCCGCCGGACTTCGGCGCGATCTGGGTGACCTACTACCCGACCCACATGATCGAGCTCTACCCGCACGCGCTGGTGCGCTCGACGCTGCACCCGCGCGGCCCGCAGGAGACGCTCAACGTCACCGAGTTCTACTACCCCGAGGACATCGTCGCGTTCGAGCGCGAGTTCGTCGAGGCGCATCAGGCCGCGTACAACGAGACCGTCGTGGAAGACGACGAAATCGCCGAACGCATGGACGCCGGACGCCGGGCGCTCTGCCGGCGCGGCACCACGGATGCCGGCCCCTATCAATCGCCGATGGAGGACGGCATGCGCCACTTCCACGAGTGGTACCGGCTGACGATGGGGGGCTGAAGCCCCGGGCGCGCTATAATCGCTGCGGCTTTCGAGCTGACCCAAGGCTGGCTGGCAACCGCCCAGACCATTGCCCCCTGCGTATCGACGATCTGCCGACCCGGGATCCTGTCTACGCTTCGTGCGCCGCGCGCGCCATCTGCACCTCGGTCTTCCGACGGTGCGCCATGACTCAGAAAGGCTCGACTTGAGCACCAAGATCTATGTTGGGAATCTGCCCTACTCCGTGACCGACGCCAGCCTCCGAAGCAATTTCGGAGAGTTCGGCACCGTCAAGTCCGCCAAGGTCATGATCGACCGGGACACCGGCAACTCCAAGGGCTTCGGCTTCGTGGAAATGGACTCCGCCGAAGTCGCCCAGGCGGCCATCACCGCCTTGCACGGCATGCAGGTCGACGGACGTTCCATCGTCGTCAGCCTGGCCCGCCCCCGCGAAGGCGGCAATGACGCAGGCGGCCGCAGCAACAGCGGCTCGGGCGAGTTCCGCTCGACCAAGCGCTCGGACGTCGGCTACGGCAACGGCGGTTTCGGCGGCGGTCGTTACTGATCCCGGCAGGCCCGAAGAAGAACCGACTCCTCCGAGTCGGTTTTTTTTCGTCCGGACGCGCCCGCCCCCTCAGTTGCAGGCCGCGCCGGCTTGCACCCGCCGCAGACACCCGCGCTCCGACCGCGGGTCGCTGTCCGTTCCCCAGTAGCCGGGCGGGTAGTTCCAGACCGGCCCGCCCCACGCAAACGCGCGTGCCCCGTCCGTAACATAGACGTAATGCGTGCGGGCCCGCTTCAGCGCGTCCTGCATCTGGGCTGGTGTGGCCGAATGGACGAGCGTCCAGGTGTTGACTTGGAGCGTGTCGGCGACTGCTCGTGCCTGCGCGTCGAAGGACTGCCCGCGCCCGTCGTCGGCCGGGCCGTCGAAGCTCACCACATGCTCGCCGGCGCGGGCCGATCGCAGGAAGCAATGGTTGGGTCCGGGGGCGCCCGCATTCCAGACCACGGTGCCCCCGACGTTGAGCGCGGACAGATGCGCACGCACGCCCTGCCAGCGGGTATTCGCGGTCTCGCACGCGTCGGGCTTGCCGGCGATCATCGGATCGGGTCCCGCCTGATCGAAGAAGAAGCCGTCCACCCCGTCCAGGACATCCCGATAGGCAGCGATCTCCAGCGGCACCGCGGCAAAGCTGGCCTGCTGGTCCTGCGTCACGCCGCCGTGCCCCATGGCGATGTAGCCGAGCACCTTGCCCCCTTGCAACCGGATGGTCCGGATGACCGCTTTCCAGTTGGCCCGCTGCGTCGCATCGAGGCGCTGCACGCCCTGCACGGGGCCGATGACGACCAGACTGCCCGGTGGCACCCGCCCCTCATAGCTGCGAGGCGACTGGTCCCACAAGGCCAGCATGCCGAAGTTGGACGGCGCCGCCTCACAGGCCGGACTGAACGCGGCGAGTGAGACGAGCGCGGCAGTCAACGCCATCGCGATGGGCCGGGATCTGACTTGGCCGCTTGTTGAGGAGTTCATCGCTTTCATCATGCACCAAGCGCGGAGCGCCATTTGCCATCGAGGGCTATCCCCACTCCCGAAGCTCGCCATGGACTCGATCAATCGTCAACAGCCCGAGATCAACCGCGCCGACCTGAGCGGCGAAGACGCCATCGAGCGCGTCCGCAGCGCCGTGAAGAAGAATCAGACCTGCTTCTTCTGTACGGGCGTGAGCACCGGCGGGTCACAGGCGACCCGTCCCATGGGCGCCTTGCAGGTCGACGACGCCGGCACGCTCTGGTTCATGAGCGCGTCCGACAGCCACAAGAATGCCGAGATCGCGCAGAACCCGCTGGTCTGGCTCTTCTTCCAGGCGTCGGAGCATTCGGGTTTCGTCACGCTGCACGGGCGCGCGACCGTGTCCCGAGACCAGGCCAGGATCGAGGAGCTCTGGAGCCCCTTGATGAAGACTTGGTTCACCGAAGGCAAGGACGATCCGCGCATCACGACCATTGCCGTGACGCCGATGTCAGGCTACTACTGGGACAACAAGCATGGCGACATCGTGGCCGGCGCCAAGATGGCCATCGGCGCTGCGATCGGCAAGACGCTGGACGACTCGATCGAGGGCGACCTGCGCTTCTGACTGAAACCTGCCGGACTGCGGCCGTTCGCGTGTCGACGATCTGCTCACGAAAGACCGGCTCGGTGGAGCCGGTCTTTTTCGTCTCGACGACATGGCCGTCGCGGTTTGGAGAAGCGCACAGGGTTGCGTTCACAGCCTGCAGTGCGTATTCTGAGAAAACATATCAAATGCTGTAAAACAAAGATACAGCATATAGACTGTATGCCCAGATTCACGATACGGACCGCCGATCAGTTGCCCACCCTCCTGCAGGCCTACCGGAAGGAAGCCGGTCTGACCCAGGCGGAAGTGGCACTGCGCCTGGGTGTCACGCAGCAGACGTACTCCGCACTGGAGCGCAATGCCGACACGGTCGGGGCCGCACGATTGCTGAAGCTGTTGAACATCCTGGGTGTTGAATTGGACCTGAACAAGCCCTCCCCACCCCACCTGTCGACCCCAGGCGGTCCAAGCGCGTCTCCGGGCACCGACAAGCCCGTTTGGTGACACGATGGGACGTCGCTCTCATACCCGCACGCTCGGGCTCTGGATGAACGGTGCCCGGGTTGGGCAATGGAGCCTCGCGCCGAATGCGCCCGACACGCTGCAATACGACGAGGCGTGGGTCGAGTCGGAGCAAGGACGCCCCTTGTCCTTGTCGTTGCCCTTCAAGCCAGGCAACAGTGCGCACCGCGGCGACAAGGTGCGCGCCTATTTCGAGAACCTACTGCCAGACAGCAAGGACATTCGCGAGCGCCTCGCCCGCCGATTCAGCACCGGCTCGACGGATGCATTCGAACTTCTCGCCGAGATCGGCAGGGATTGCGTCGGTGCGCTGGAGATCCTGCCTGAGGGTCAGGTCTCGTCCGGGCCGAGCAGCGTACAGGCCGAGGCGTTGAACCACGCACAAATTGCGCAGGTCTTGCGGAGCGCGACAACGCCACAGGCTCTTGGCTGGGGAGACGAGGACAACGAATTCCGCATTTCCATCGCAGGAGCGCAGGAGAAGACTGCGCTCCTCCTGCGGGACGGGCAATGGTGTCTGCCGCGAGCCAACACTCCAACCACCCACATCTTCAAGCTGCCGCTGGGTCTGATCGGCGGCATGAAGCTGGACATGCGCCACTCCGTCGAGAACGAGTGGCTGTGTGCGCTGATCCTGAAGGCGTTCGGTCTGCCGGTTGCCCCCTGCCAGCCGATGCAGTTCGAGGACATCGCGGCGCTGGTCGTCGAACGGTTCGACCGCTCGTGGTGGACGTCCTCGGACGGCGGTCGACACCTTCTGCGCTTGCCGCAGGAAGACATGTGCCAGGCGACGGGCGTCGCCCCGGAAGCCAAATACGAGGCTGAGGGTGGCCCGGGCATGGATCGCATCCTGGAACTGCTCGACGGCTCGATCACCAGGGAACAGGACCGGCGCGACTTCTTCAAGGCGCAACTGCTCTTCTGGATGCTCTGCGCTACAGACGGCCACGCCAAGAACTTCAGCTTGTTCCTGCGCCCAGGCGGCCGCTATCAGTTGACGCCGTTGTATGACGTGTTGTCCGCCTATCCGGTGCTCGGCGAAGGTCCTGCGAAGATCTCGCCTCACAAGATCAAGATGGCCATGGCCGTGCGCTCGAAGAATGCGCACTGGAAGATGCGCGACATCCTGCGTCGTCACTGGGTGGCCCTCGGGACCAGGCACGGTGTGATCACCGAGGACGGCCGCGAGGTCGATCTGCTGATCGACGATCTGATCGGCAGCACGCCCGCCGTCGTGCAGGCAGTGCGCGCCGTCTTGCCGGACGATTTTCCCGAGTCGGTGGCCAGCAGCATCCTTGAAGGCCTGCAGATCGCCGCGGAGCGCCTGGCAAGGTCCTGACTCCGCGACGCGGACTGTCGGCGGGACGCCATCCAGTTGGATACGATGGCGCGTTGCGCAATCGCTTAGAGAAGTCATGAAATTCGCCACCTGGAACGTCAACTCCCTGGCCGTGCGCCTGCCGCAGCTGCTCGACTGGCTGGCCGCCAACCCGGTCGATGCACTCGTGCTGCAGGAGACCAAGCTCACCGACGACAAGTTCCCGACGATGGAGATCGCCGACGCCGGCTACCAGGTGCAGTGGTTCGGTCAGAAGACCTACAACGGCGTCGCTCTGCTTAGCAAGACGCCGGCCAAGGACGTGGTCAAGAACATCACCGGCTATGCGGACGAGCAGGCGCGGCTGATCGCGGGCACGGTGGGCGACGTGCGCGTGATCGGCGGCTACTTCCCGAACGGGCAGGCGCTGGACAGCGACAAGTTCGTCTACAAGATGGCGTGGCTGGACGGCCTGCGCGCCTGGCTCGCCACCGAGATGCAGCAGCACGAGAAGCTGGTGCTGATGGGCGACTTCAACATCGCCCCCGAGGACCGCGACTGCTACGACCCGGCCGCCTTCGTCGGCCAGACGCACACCTCGCCGCAGGAGCGCGCGCACTTCCAGGCGCTGCTCGACCTGGGACTGACCGACGCCTACCGGATGTTCGAGCAGCCGCCCAAGAGCTACAGCTGGTGGGACTACCGGATGCTGGGCTTCCAGAAGAACAAGGGCCTGCGCATCGACCACATCCTCGTGAGCGCGGCGCTGAAGGACCAGGTCACCGCCTGCACGATCGACCGGGCCATGCGCAAGCTGCCCAAGCCCAGCGACCACGCGCCGGTGATCGTCACGATCGACTGAGCCCCAGCCGGAGCGCCCGCGCTCCGGTCAGTCCGGCGCGGCCTCGCCCCGCATCAGCGCGGCGCATTCGTCCAGCAACGCGTGCAGACGCTGCACGCGCTCGTCGCCCAGCCGCTCGTTGAGCGAGAGCTGCGCGCGCTTCCACGTCGCCTTCAACTGCTTGCGCCGCGCGTGGCCTTCCTCCGTCGCCTGCAGCTGCCGGCTGCGTGCGTCGACGCCGGGCAGCGTCTCCACCAGACCCAGCGCCTGCAGCGGCTGCACGTTGCGCGACAGCGTCGAGAGATCGATGTCCATGCGCCGCGCGAGCTCGCTCGGCTGGATCGGCCCCAGCACCACGATGTGCGACAGCAGCGCGTACTGCGTCGTCGTCAGGCCGGACTCGGCGAACTGCGCCTCGCAGTGGTTGGACACCAGCCGCGTCACCTGACGCAGCTTGAAGTTCGTGCAGCCCTTGGGCGAGATCGGCTCCGCCTGCGCCAGGGTCTGCCCCTGCGCGGGCGTGATCTTCGAGGGCGAGACAGAGGGGCTCATTGGAGTGATCTCTCAGGCTGTCGCCGGGAGGCTTGACAGCGAATGATTGTAGCTGCAACCATTGCAGCCACAAGCTTCCACGCTTTCACGCCGCAGACCTTCCGGCCACTTTCACAGGATTTCATGATGAGCGCAGCACTGACTCCCTCGCCCACCGCTTCACCCGTCGCATCGGGCGTCGTGTCTCACGACGAAGCGCTGGCTCAATGGCAGGAGGAGGAGCGCGAAGTCCGCGCGAAGATCCGTCCGGAGCCTGGTGTGGCCACGATGGCGCAGATCGCCGGCATGAACGGCCTTGAACAGATGCTGGCGATGCTCGACGGCCAGCTCCCGCCGCCGCCGATCGCGCAGACGCTGGACTTCACGCTGCTGCGCGCGGCCAAGGGCGAGGTGATCTTCCAGGGCACGCCGAAGTTCCGGCACTACAACCCGATGGGCACGGTGCACGGCGGCTGGTACGCCACGCTGCTGGATTCGGCGCTGGGCTGCGCCGTGCACACGACGATGGACGCGGGCCGCGCCTACACGACGCTCGAGCTGAAGATCAACCTCGTGCGCGCGCTCAGCGACAAGGTGCCGGTCGTGCGCGCCATCGGCCGTGTGCGGCACGTCGGCCGCCAGATGGCGACGGCCGAGGCCGACCTGGTCGGCCACGATGGCAAGCTGTATGCGCACGCCAGCACCACGTGCCTGGTCTTCGATCCGCCTAAGCGCTAAGCCCGCCCTCAGCGCCAAGACTGCCGCCGCTCACCCGCCCCTTGGGGGCGGGCCGGGGTGGGGTGACATCTGCCCCGCCCGCTTGGAGGGCGGGGATGGGGTGGGAGCGAAACGATAAAACGCGGCTGCCAGAGCCTCGTTCACCGGGTGAATTCAAGCGCGTAGCGCGCTCGCTTCCTTCGCCAGTTGCGTGATGCGGGCCCAGTCGCCCGCCTTCACCGCATCCGCCGGCGTCAGCCACGAACCGCCGCAGACCTTCACGTTCGGCAGCGCCAGGAAGTCCGGCGCGGTCTGCACCGTGATGCCGCCCGTGGGGCAGAACACGACGTCGGTGAACGGTCCGGCCAGCGCCTTCAGCAGGTTCACGCCGCCCACCGCCGTGGCCGGGAACAGCTTCAGGAACTTGTAGCCGGCATCGCTGGCCATCATCACCTCGCTGGCCGTCGACACGCCCGGCAGCAGCGGCAGGAAGTTGGCCTCGCAGGAGCCGGCCACGTCCTGCGTGAAGCCCGGGCTGACGGCGAAACACGCACCGGCCTTCTTCGCCGCCACGGCATCCGCCGACGTGCGCAGCGTGCCCGCGCCGAGGATGGCTTCGGGCACCTCGCGCGAGATCGCGGCGATCGCCTCCAGCGCCACCGGCGTGCGCAGCGTCACCTCCAGCACCCGCACGCCGCCCGCCACCAGGGCGCGCGCCAGCGGCACCGCGTCCTCGACGCGGTCGATGACGATGACCGGAATCACCGGACCGAACTCGGCCAGGCTCAGGGTGTCCTTGATGGAAGTCATGTGGATGTCCTTGTAGTCGAAATCAGTGGGCGTTCAACTCGGCCTCACAGCCAGCTGATCGCGCCCTCCTCCGCCGTCGTCACGTTGCGCCGCATGCCCGCGAACAGCTCCCGGCCCATGCCGGCGCCGTTCTCGATCACCGCATCGGCCGTGATCTGCGCCAGTTCGCGGCGGTCCCATTCGTCGGCCGGCACCAGCGCGCTCAGCACGCCGGTGTTGGCGCAGACGCGCACCAGGTCGCCGTCGCGTAGCTTCGCCAGCGGACCGCCGGCCAACGCCTCGGGGCTCACATGGATGGCCGCCGGCACCTTGCCCGACGCGCCGCTCATGCGGCCGTCCGTCACCAGCGCCACCTTGAAGCCCTTGCCCTGCAGCACCGCCAGCGGCGGCGTCAGCTTGTGCAGCTCCGGCATGCCGTTGGCCTGCGGGCCCTGGAAGCGGACCACGACGACCACGTCGCGTTCCAGCTCGCCGGCCTTGAAGGCGGCCTGCATCGCTTCCTGGCTGTCGAAGATGCGCGCCGGCGCCTCGACCGTGTGCCGGTCCTCCGGCACCGCGGACACCTTGATCACCGCGCGGCCCAGGTTGCCCGCCAGCAGCTTCAAGCCGCCGGTCGGCGAGAACGGCGCGGCGGCCGTGCGCACGACGGTGTCGTCGCCGCTCTTGGCCGGCAGGTCGGTCCAGCTGACCGAACCGTCGTCCGCGCGATGCGGCAGGCGTCCGAAGGCGCTCAGGTTCTGGCCCGACACCGAGGTCAGCACGTCGCCGTGCATCAGCCCGGCGCCGATCAGTTCCTTGATCACGAAGCCCGGGCCGCCCGCGGCCTGGAACTGGTTCACGTCGGCGCTGCCGTTCGGGTACACGCGCGACAGCAGCGGCACGACGCCCGACAGCTCGGAGAAGTCGCTCCAGTCGATCAGGATGCCCGCCGAACGCGCCACCGCCACCCAATGGATCAGGTGGTTCGTCGAGCCGCCCGTGGCCAGCAGCGCGGCCATCGCGTTGACGATGCTGCGCTCGTCGACCATGCGGCCGATCGGCGTGTAGTCGCGCTGCGGAATGATCTTCAGCGCCTGGCGCACGGCCTCGCGGGTCAGCGCCTCGCGCAGGCCGTCGTGCGGATGCACGAAGGCCGCGCCCGGCACGTGCAGGCCCATGGCCTCCAGCAGCATCTGGTTGCTGTTGGCCGTGCCGTAGAAGGTGCAGGTGCCCGCGCCGTGATAGGCCTGGGACTCGGCCTGCAGCAGCTCGTCGCGGCCGACCTTCCCTTGCGCGTAGAGCTCGCGCACCTTGGCCTTGTCGTTGTTGGACAGACCCGAGCTCATCGGTCCCGCCGGCACGAACACGCAGGGCAGATGCCCGAAGTGCAGCGCGCCGATCAGCAGGCCCGGCACGATCTTGTCGCAGATGCCCAGCAGCAGCGCCGCGTCGAACACGTCGTGCGACAGCGCCACCGCCGTGCCCATCGCGATCGTGTCGCGCGAGAACAGGCTGAGCTCCATGCCCGGCGTGCCTTGCGTGACGCCGTCGCACATCGCCGGCACGCCGCCGGCGACCTGCGCGGTCGCGCCCAGGCGGTGGACCTCGTCGCGGATGATCGCGGGGTAGGTCTCGTACGGCTGGTGCGCCGACAGCATGTCGTTGTAGGCCGTGACGATGCCCAGGTGGGGCGCCTTCTCGGCCACGATGCGGAGCTTGTCGTTGGCCGGCATCGCGGCCACCGCGTGGGCCACGTTCGCGCAGCCCAGGCGTTGCACGCCGCGCTGTCGACCCGCCATGCGCTCGATCAGGTCCAGATAGCGCTCGCGCGACGCGGCGCTGCGCGCCTTGATCCGCGCGGTGACCTCCAGAAGTGTCTTGTTCATGCCGACTGCCGATGTAACTCGGCCAGGGTTAGATTGGTAACCATATTACACGCCCGAGAGGCTCAACGGCTCTCCAACAGGCCTTTCCCGGGTACAAGCTGGTTACAGAAACGTTCCGGGAGCAACCAACACGCGGCACGCCACGTTCCTACGCTGAAGTCCTCGGTAGCAAGACCGTGGACGTCGGACAGTGGTCGGGGGCGGGAGGGCGTGGGGTTTCCGCGCTCGCCGCGGGGGCCCCATGTCCTCGCGACCAGCGCACCGATCGTTGCAGGTAGCCGACCGCCCTATGGCAGCATCTCTCCCATGATCGCCGACCCACTCGCCGAAGCCAGATTGGAAGACCTCCCCGCCCACAGCCAGCAGCTGCTGGAGGTGGCCGAACGCACCTGGGACCGCGGGCACGGCCTGATGATGTTCGCTTATGGCTCGCTGATGTGGAACCCGGGGTTTGAACCCGCGCAGACTTCAGTGGCAAGGGTCCAGGGCTACCACCGCGCGCTGCGGTTGCGCTCGCTGGTGAACCGCGGCAGCAACGAGCAGCCGGGCCTCGTGATGACGCTGCTGTCGGGCGGCAGTTGCCGAGGCCTGATGTACCGCGTCGAGCCCAAGGACAGCGAGGCGACGCTGCACCGGTTGTGGCTGCGCGAGATGGTGGTCGGCACCTATGTGCCGCGCTGGCTGGACTGCCACTGCGGGGACGGCCTGGGCACGCGCAAGGCGCTGGCCTTCACGCTGTCGCGACGCAGTCCGGGCTGGGTCGGCGACATCGCCGACGACCGGCTGCTGCACATCCTGCGGCACGCGCGGGGGCGTTACGGCACGACGCTCGACTACCTGCAGCGCGCGGTGACCTGTCTGCGGGAGCACGGCATCCATGACCGTGCGCTGGAGCGCCAGCTGGCGCTGGCCCGATCGAACGGACTTTGAATCAGCCCAGCGTCCGCACGCCTTCACCGCTGGGACGCGGCGTCGACGGATCGACGGCGAGGCGCTGGAGGTCCTCGACGGTATCGACGTCGATGAGCACGCCCGGATCGTCGACGTCGACCGCCTGCGCCGGATAACGTGCCAGCAACCGGCGCGCGCCCTCGTCGCCCTGGAGGCTGGTGAGTTCGGAGAAGAGCTCCGCGTTGAAGCCCACGGGATGTCCGCGCCGTCCGCGGTGCTGGGCATACGCGATCGGATCGCGCTCGATCGCCTGCGCGACCGCGGCCAATGTGGTCGACCGCACCATCGGCATGTCGGCGGGCAGGATCAGCCAGCCCGGCGCGTCCCCGGTCGCGGCGACGCCGGCCGCGATCGAATGCCCCATGCCCAGCGGCGCGGGGCGCCCGAGGCGGTCCTGGTCGGGCAGCACCAGCATGTCGCGCGAGGCCACATGGCGTCGGACCAGAGGCGCCAACGCGGTCGAGGTCACCACCAGCATCGGCAGGCCGGAGGCCATCGTCTGGCGCAAGGTCAGCGCCAGCACGGACTCTCCGTTCAAGACCTGTTCCAGCTTGTGGCCCTCGCCGCGAAAGCGCTGGCCGCGCCCTGCCGCGAGCACGACGACGGCGGGTCGTCGCTGATTCATGCGAACTTCCTTCTGGTTTGGTCCCGATCCCCCTGGGCCCCGCTCTGCGGCGTGGCTCGACGGGACCAAGCATGCCTGCGGCACGAAAGCGCTCCCACCCGGAGTTTCCAGAGTGGGAGCTTTACCTAAGGATTCGCCCGATACTCCGAAGGATGGACAAACTCTCCGACCTTCGAAAGAGCTACGAGCGCGCCGAGCTCGACGAACACCAGTCCGCGGGCGAACCGCTGCGCCAGTTCCGCGAGTGGTTCCAGCAGGCGCTGGACGCGCAGGTGCCCGAGCCCAACGCGATGACGCTGGCCACCGTCGGCGCGGAGGGACGTCCGTCCACCCGCATCGTGCTGATCAAGGACATCGAGGAACGCGGCCTCGTCTGGTACACCAACTATGACAGCCGCAAGGGCCGCGAGCTGGCGCTGCATCCGTACGCCGCACTGCAGTTCCACTGGGTGGAGCTGGAACGCGTGGTCCGCATCGAGGGCACCGTCGAGCAGGTCGACGGCGCCCAGTCCGATGCCTACTTCGCGTCGCGGCCGCTGGACTCGAGGCTTGGCGCGTGGGCGTCGCCGCAGAGCCAGGTGATCTCCTCGCGTGCCGTGCTGGTGGCCAATGCGGCCAAGGCCGCCGCGCAGCACGGGCTGAACCCGAGCCGGCCTCCGCATTGGGGCGGCTACCGGCTGGTGCCCGAGCGCTGGGAGTTCTGGCAGGGGCGCAAGTCGCGGCTGCATGATCGGCTGGTCTATCGTCGTGAAGGCAACGCGTGGATCCGCGAACGGCTCGCGCCCTAATCACGAGGCTTAAGCACTGCCACCGCCGCTGGCCCTCACCCCTGCCCTCTCCCGCAAGCGGGAGAGGGAGATGAGCAGCGTCAGAACTTGACCTGCAGCCCCGCGAAGAGGCTGCGACCCGGCAGCGGCGTCAGCTCACGGATCGTCTGCACGCTGCTGGCGTTGTAGGCCAGCTTGTTGGCCAGGTTGTCCAGCTTGACGTACCACATCGCGTCCAGGTTGCCGATGTCGAAGTGGCGCGCGATGTTCAGCCGCAGGATGCCGTAGCCGGCCGTCGGCGCGTCCAGCGCCGGCACGCGGTCCTGGCGCATCGCGCCGCGCAGTTCAGCCTGAAGCAGCCACGGGCCGCTCTCCGCCTGGAGCGACACGCCGCCTCGAACCGGCGCCAGACGCGGCAGCGCCTCGTTGGTGTCGCGGTTGGTGCCGCGGACCAGGTCGATCGTCGTGCCCAGCGTCAGGTCCCAGCCCGCCAGTTTCGGCAGGGGCTGCTTGCCTTCCAACTCCACGCCGTGCATCCGGGCGCGAACGCCGCGGTAGAGGTACTCGGGGATCGACGCGATCTCGCCATCCTCGCCGACCTCGTCGATGCTGCGACCGCTCGCGTCCAGCGCGATGTAGTTGGAGAAGCGCGTCTGGTAGACCTGCACGCTCCACTTCGCATCGCCCTGTTTCCAGTGCAGGCCGAGGTCGACCGACTTCGCGCGCTCGAGGCCGATGTTGATGTCGCCCACCTCGTACGCGCCCGACGCCACGTGCACGCCGTTGGCGAAGAGCTCGTAGAAGGTCGGCGCGCGTTCGCTGCTGCTGAGGTTGCTCGACAGGCTGAAGCCGTTGCCCAGCTCATAGGCGCCGCTCAGGGAGAAGCTCTTCGGGCTGAAGCGCCGCGTCGCCGGATCGCCGAAGCGCTCCTCGTCGCCGCCGGTCGAGCCGATGTTGACGCGCTCCGCGCGCGCGCCGGCCTGCAGGCTCCAGGGGCCCGAGCGGAACTGCTCGATCAGGAACAGCGCGTTGTTGCGCGTCTTGGTGCCGGGCACCAGCGCCTCTTCGCCGAGCGCGGAAAAATCGCTGAGTTCCCACTGCCAGCCGAGCACGCCCTGCACCGAGCCCCAGTCGCCCTGGAAGGCCGAATGCGTCGCCTCGACGCGGCCGTCCTTGCCGTCGGAGGAGAAGACGGTACCGACCGCCCCGCTGCCCTCCACTTCCTGGTGCTTGTAGCGGCTGCTGGCGAACTGCCAGGTCACGCGCGCCAGGCCCGGCAGCGGATCGCGCCATTCGCCGGCGGTCGCCAGGCGTTGACGCTGCATCTCGATGCGCACGTCGGGCTCGACGGTGACGCCGTACTCGTTGTGATAGTCCTCGACCGACACGCCGGCGTAACCCTTCGAGAACAGCAGCGAGCCGCCCACGGCGCCGCTGCGGCCATGGCTGTCGGAGTTGCGCACATGCGTCGACGAACCGTCCTCGCTCTCGAAGCGCGGCACGCGCTGGTCGTCGGCGCGGCGGTCGGCCGCATCCACGTGCCAGGCGAAACCGGTCGTGCCGCCGTCGAGCACCACGGCACCGCCGCGTTCGTTCGATGCGCCGCCCAGGCGCAGTTCCGCCGCACCGTTCAGGCCGGGCTGCGCCAGGCGCGGGATGCGGTTGTCGATCGCGTTGACGACGCCGCCGATCGCGTTGCCGCCGTACTGCAGCGCGGCCGCGCCGCGCAGCACCTCGACGCGCGTCAGCACCAGCGGATCGACCGGCAGCGCGTGGTCGAAGCTCAGGCTCGACGCATCGACCGAGGCGCCGGAGTTGCTGAGCATCCGCACGCGGTCGCCGTCGAGGCCGCGCATCGTCGGACGGTTGCTGTTCGGTCCGAAGTAGGTCGAGCCCACGCCGGCCAGCCCGTCCAGCGTCTCGCCGAGGCTGGCGCCGCGCTTGAGGGTCAGCGCGTCGCCGCTCAGCACCTGCACGGGCGAGGCCAGTTCCTTCTGGCTCAGCGGATTGCCCGTCACGACGACCACGTCGAGCTTGTGCTTGTGGGGACGGTCCGCGCCGCCGGAGGGCGTGCCGGCGTCCGCGGCGCTGTCAGTCGCGGCGGGTGCCGGCGCAGGTGCGGCCGGGGCCTGCTGCGCCCAGGCGCCTCCGGCGGCGATGCTCAGCGCGACGGCCAGCAGCGTGGGTTGGAAAGGGGCGCGCGAGGACGCCGACGAACGGATCGAAGAGGACAGGATGGCCATGGAAACACTCTCGAGCACCGGCGGCGGAACGCCGCGGCGCCATCAAATTCTTGGAGGGCCCATGCCGGCACGCCGCGATGCCGAAGGCATGCGCGAACGGCCCGGTCGCGTGAACGGACACGCCCGGAACGGACGCGCCTGAGCAAGGGCGGAATCGATGGAGGTGTCAGGCTCTCGGCGGCCCGCGGGCGCCCTTGCGCCAGAGCTGCGCGAGCGTGGCGTCATGCGGCTGATCGATGCCCGTGGGCATGTCCGGCGGCAACGCGGCCCAGGCAGAGGCCTGGACGATGGGACCCAGCACATGGCTGAGCTGGTCGAGCAACTGGCAATCGCCGGAACCGGCGATGTGCCCGAACTTCAGGATCGGACCAGCGTCGGCATCGGCGTCGGCATCACCCAGCTCGGCCAGCGCGATCTGCTGGGCGCGCTCGATCGCCGCGGCCTGCTTCGCAGCGGCCGCCGCGAGACGGATCGGCTCGGGCATGGGCCCACCGTGCAAGGCCCGGTGGACCAGGCCCAGCGCCTGGAAACCCACGACGGTCACCACGCACAGCCAGATCCACCAGCGCTGCTGGCGGGTCATGACGATGGCGGGCGAACGGGACATGGGCCTCAGTGTTTCAGCGCTTCAGCACTTCAACGCGTCGAACGGACGGCGTCCGTCACGCGATAGAACATGCCGTAGGGATCGTCGTTGAGGACGGCCATCTGGCCTTCCACGGTCACGACGTCCAGCGTGTAGCGGACCGGCGTCTTGCTGCGGACCTCGACCAGCCCTTCCGGACCCGCGGGCACGCAGAACGAGCAGCTCGTGGGCACCGACGACAGCAGGAAGTGGCTCTGCTTGTCGCCCGGCTCCAGCGGCATCATGAAGCCCTGGACCTTCACGGTGCGCTGGTTCAGCGCCAGCACGCCGGAGGGGAAGCTCGGGGTGACCTTGCTCTTGTCCGCTTTCACGGTGACCGAGGACAGCAGCTTCCAGCTGACAACGCCCTCGACCTCCTGCAGCGGCTTGAAGGGGCTGCGGGGGTCGTGATAGCCGGGGCCGGAGCCCATGGTCACCGCGGCGCCGGAGGTGGCCGGCATGGCCGGCGTGGACGAGGCGGCCTGCGCGAACACGGCGCCCGCCATGACGGTCGTCACGAGCGCGAGCAAAGCCCGGCGGGCCTGCGTTGCAGCGGTGGTGGAGCGAGGGGTCATCGAGGGCGTCGGCGTCGGTGCGGCGTCAATGCGGCTTCAATGCAGAGGCAGGGCCGCGTGAAGCTCACCATTGTGCACCGGCTCGGTGACCGCCCGAAGCAACCGGCGGGCGAGCCACGTTCCGCGTCAAGGTCGCCACGAGGTCCAGCGCAGCGTCCGGCACGGCCTCACCGAGGCGTCTGGAGCAGTTCGGTGACGTCGAGCCGATAGCCGCGCCACGCCGGCCACGCGGCGGCGAGCAGGGCCAGTCCGAGCGCCAGTGCCGGCACGAGCGTTTCCCAAGCGGACATCCAGGCGCCGGAGATCCGGACCGACTGCTGCTGCGCCAGCACCGCGCCAAGGCCGGCGGTCAGTGCGTGGGACAGGACCAGCGCGAGCACCGTGGCCAGGGCCGCCAGCATCAGCGCCTCCATCGCGATCAGCGCGGCCACGCGCGTCGGCGTGGCGCCGAGCATGCGCAGCATCGCGAGATCGCCCTGGCGTTCACGGACGGCGTGCAGCAGGGCCACCAGCACGGACAAGGCCGCCGCCAGCAGCAGCACGCCGCCGAAGCCGCGCAGCACGTCGACACCGACGCCGACCATGCTCAGCAACCGCGCCGTTTCCAGCGCCGGCACGGAGGCCTGAAGACCTGGCTGCGCATTCACCCAGCGTGGCAGCATCACCGCGGCCAGCGGGCTGCGGTAGCGGACCAGCACCATGCTGACTTCGAGCGAGGCCTCGTCCTGATGCGCAGCCTCGCCATGTCCATGCGCCGCATGCGCTTCCCATACGGAAGCCAGGTCCGTCAGCACGAGCCGATCGACGACGCCGCCCGTCGGCGCCAGCACGCCGGTGACCTCGTAGGCTTCCTCATGCTCGTCGCCGCCGGACGCGAGGCCGTGCGTGCCGTGGAACCGGTCGCCCGGCTTCAACCCCGACCGCCTCGCCACCTCGGCACCGACCAAGGCCTGCATCGGCGCCTTCCACGCCTGACCTTGAGTCAGGCTGAGCTGATAGAGCGACAGATAGTCGCCCGTCGTCCCGACGATGCGGAAGCCCTGGAAGCTGTCGCCCAGCGAGATCGGCACCGCCTGCGCGACCAGTGGCTGCGCACGCAGCTGCGACACCGTGGCCAGCGGGATGTTGCCGGTCGACTGGTCGAGGTGGAACACGCCCGCCAGCAGGATCTGCATCGGGCTGCCCTTGGCGCCGACGACCAGGTCGATGCCGCCGAGATCGCGCTTCAGGCCCTGCTCCATCTGCTCGCTGACCAGGACAACGAAGCCGATCGCCGCCAGCCCGAGGCTCAGCAGCATCAGGTTGAGCGCCGTCAGCATCGGACGCGCCCAGAGGTAGCGCCACGCGAGGCGCGGCAGGTTCAAGGGCGCGCGGCTCATGAAGTCGAAGCCGCCGAAGCCTCGGCATGGCCGGAGGCCGAGCCGGCAGACACAGCGCTGCGGCCCGTGAGCCGCAGCCGGTGCAGCGCAGGCCAGTCAGCCCAGGCGGCTTCGATGCGCGCGTCGTGCGAGGCGATGACGAGGCACACGCCGTGCTCGGCGGCCGCGCGTCGCAGCATGACCAGCGTCGCGTCGCAGGCCTCGTCGTCGAGATTGGCGGTGGGCTCGTCGGCCAGCACGAATCGCGGCGCGCGCAGCAGCGCCCGCGCGAGCGCCACGCGCTGCGCCTGCCCCTGGCTGAGCGCGTGCGGACGGCGATCCTGGAGCGCGCCCACACCGAGCTCATCCAGTACCGCTTGGATGCGCCCGAGGTCCGGCGACAAGCCGGCGGCCACATACGGCAGCGACAGGTTGTCGCGCACGGTGAGCGACGGGCTCAGGTGCAGCCGTTGCGGCACGAAGCCGAGGTGCGCGCCACGCCAGGCATCGCGCGCCGCGGGCGCGAGCGTGCCGACCTCGACCTCTCCCATCACGAGTCGTCCGCTGGTCGGCGTCAACAGGCCCGCCATCAGCGCGAGCAGCGTGCTCTTTCCGCTTCCCGATGCGCCCCTCAACAGAAGATGTCCATCGACGGGCAGCACGAAGTCCGGGAAGCGCAGGTCGGCAGCGACGGGAGTCTCGCCCTGGCCCTCGCCCTCGCCCGCCCTGGCCTGCCCGCCGTAGCGATACCGCAGCCCGTCCAGGACGACCATCAGCTCGCGGCCTCGTCCTTCAGCAGCTCCTTGAACTTCTTCGCGAACTTGTCGACCTTGGGCGCGACGACGAAGGCGCAGTAGCCCTGCTCCGGATGATTGGCGAAGTAGTCCTGGTGATAGGCCTCGGCAGGCCAGTAGTTCTGCTCGGGCTGGATCTCGGTGACGACCTTGCCGCCGTGCGCGCGCTGCGCCTCGTCGACGACCTGGCGGATCACGCCGAGCTGCGCGGGGCTCGTGTAGTAGATGCCGGAGCGGTACTGGGTGCCGACGTCGGCGCCCTGGCGGTTGAGCGTGGTCGGGTCGTGGATGGTGAAGAAGACCTGCAGCAGGTCCTCCAGGCTGACGACCTTCGTGTCGAAGCGCACCCGCACCACCTCGGCATGGCCGGTGCTGCCCGAGCAGACCTGCTCGTAGGTCGGGTTGGCAAGCGGGCCGTTGGTGTAGCCCGACTCCACGCCGAGCACTCCCTTGACGCGCAGGAAGACCGCCTCGGTGCACCAGAAGCAGCCGCCGCCGAGGGTGATGAGGTCCTCGCCGGCTTGGAGTGGAACGGAGTTCGGGGTGGTGGTCATGGCGGGGTCCTCATGTGTCGGTCAGCCGGGTCACTTGTGGGCGGATCATCGGCGATCAAGCCCGGGCGCCCCGGACCTACTGTGCGCTCAGCGCCAGATCGACGCGCGGTTGCCAGGCCTTGTCCTTGTCGGCACCGCGCTCGTCGTCCTTCGCATGCAGTTTCGGCGAGGCCAGGAACATGCGCGCGTTCGGCACACCGCGCTCGAGCAGCGCGTCGCGGACGGTCACCGCGCGCTGCAGGGCGAGTTCGCGCAGCTGTTGGTCGGTGACGGTGTAGCTGTCCATCAGCAGCTCGCGCATCTGCGCCGCCGGGATGTCCTTGGCGAGACCGATCAGGTTGCGCGGCTTGTTGGGCAGCTTGGCGTTGTCGTAGACGACCTTGAGCAGCCGCGCGCGTTGTGCGTCGTCGAGCACGACCGGGGCCGGGCCCGCGTCGACGGCGCCCGACGCGCCCGATGCAGCGCCCCCCGGCGCGCTCGCCGCCTGCGTGACCGCCTGGGTCACCGCCGTGCGCCGCAGTTCGCGGCGACGCTCGGCGATCATCGCGTCCTCCAGCCGGGCCCCCTGCGCCGCGCGGCGTTCGCCCTCGGGATCGACCCAGCCCGTGATGCTCAACTGCAGCGTCGGTTTGTCGGCCAGCACCTTGGTCAACGGCTCGAGCTTCTTCGCCGCCTCCGTCTGCAGTGCCGCCGTGCCCGGCTTGAACTCCAGCTGACTCATCTCGGCGCCACCGCCCCCGCCCGACAGCAGCGAGAACGGCGCCATCAGCGCCTTCGTCAACAGGTTCACGATCAGCTTCACGACCAGCCCGCCGACGCTGAACTCCGGATCGTTGAGCGAGCCGCTCACCGGCAGGTTGACGTCGATGACGCCGTCGCTGTCCTTGAGCAGCGCCACCGCCAGCTTGACCGGCAGCCGCGTCGCCGTCGGGCTGTCGATGCGGTCGCCGAAGGTCAGCTGGTTGAGCACGATCTTGTTGTCGGCCTCCAGCCGGCCGCCGGGCTCGATCTGGTAATGCACCCGCGTGGACAGCTTGCCGCGCTCGATCGCGTAGCCCGCGTACTTGCCGGCATAGGGCGACAGCGGCGCGAGCTCGATGTCGGTCGCGCTGGCGGTGATGTCCAGCGCCAGCGGCGCGCCGCTGGGGTTCAACTGGCCGCTGATGTCGAGCAGGCCGGTGCCCTCGACCTTGCCCTTGAGCTGCAGCGGCGCCATCGCCGCGGAACCTGCGGAGAACGCGCCCAGCGTCCCCGTCAGCTCGCTGAGGTTGGCGCTGTAGTTGGGCTTGATGAAGCGGTCGTTGAAGTCGACCTTGCCGCCGTTGAGGCGGGTCTCGGCGATGCTGATGCGCAGCGGCGGATCGCCGGCCGCGGACGAGGCGGCGCCGGCCGACGCCGGAGCGCCGGTCGCGACCGCAACTGAGTTCGATACAACGTTCGCTGCCGGACCCGGTGCCGAGGTCGCGCGGGCCACCGTCGCCGCGACCGGCGCGGACGCCGCCGGCGAGCCCGGCACGGCGGGCACGGCCTGACCCTGCTCGGTCTGGTTCAGGTCGCGCAGGTTGAGGCGCCCCTGCTCGTTGATGATCAGGCGCGCGTAGAACTCGTCCAGCACGGCCTGCTGGATCTTCACGTCCGGCGCGCCGCCGGGCGCGAGCGCCAGTCGCAGCCCGACCAGCTTCATGCTCTGCCAGCTCAGCAGGTCTTCGGCCGAACGGCGTCTGCCGTCCTGCAGCCGCGCCTGGCGCAGCCGGAGATCCGCGATCACCAGTTCGCCGCCGGCGCGCACGGACGGTCCCTTGGGCGTTTCGGTGAAATCGAAGCCGCCGCGCATCGACCCCTCGGCGCGCTGCAGGTGGATGCCGATGGCCGGATCGAGGTAGGGATCGGCCCAATGCAACGGCAGGTGCTCGGCGGTGAGGCGGCCCGACGCCTTCAGCGGCGCCAGCGCCAGTTGACCGTCCCAGCGGAACTTCGGCACCTCGCGCGCGCTGCGGCGCGTGGCGTCGGGTCGGCGCAGCGTGGCGCCCAGTTGCACCGGCAGCGGCTTGCGCAGCTGGCGGCCGTCCCAGTCGATGCCCGACACCTTCAGCACCAGGTCCTGCACGCCGATCGGCCGGGCCGGCTCGTCGTCGAGCACGTGCGTGGCGAGGTCCAGCAAGGTCGCCTCGCCGCCTTCGACGGCGATCTCCGCGATCTGCGCCGTCCAGGGCGCGTCGTTGGCCGGTACCGCCGCGGCCGCGGGGCGTTCGAGCACTTCGGGCACGTCCAGCGTCAAGCGATC
Organism: Mitsuaria sp. 7; assembly: GCF_001653795.1. NCBI lineage: Bacteria > Pseudomonadati > Pseudomonadota > Betaproteobacteria > Burkholderiales > Sphaerotilaceae > Roseateles > Mitsuaria sp. 7. Next base: position 1,363,782 of record NZ_CP011514.1, on the reverse strand, counting down.
GCCGCGCCCCTCGGATCCGCGCCGACGCGAAGTCGACGTGGCCGTCGCGGCCCCCTGCCCGCTCGCAGCAGGCGTCGACGTCGAAGCGCCCTTCCAGGCGTCCCAACTCCACTTCCCGGCCTTGTCCCGACCCAGTTGCGCCTTCGGCGCCACCAGCGCCAGTCGCCCGGCCGTCAGCCTGCGGCTGTCCAGCGCAAGCTCCGCCTGATCGAGGCTCAACTGCTTCAACGTCAGCACCGGCGTCTTGCCGTCCGCCAATTGCACCTCGTCGAGGCTGAGCGCCTTCAACGACAGCTTGAGGTCCTCACCCGCCGGGCCCGCGCGCAATGTGCCCTGAGTCGCGAAGCGGCCCTGCACCGACAGCGGCGTCGCCGCTTTCAGATACGGCGCGAAGCCGTCCAGCGCGAGGTCCTTGAGCGCCCAGTCGAGCGCGATGCCCGCCGTGCCGACCTCACCCTTGCCGCTGAACGCGGCCGGGCTCTTCCCGCCCTCGGGCGACAGCGTCGCGCCGATCTCCACCGGCGCGGCCTTGGCGGCCAGCGGCCAGTTCAGCCCGCTGCCCTTGACCGTCAGACCGTCCACGTTCCACCGGGCCACCGGACGCAGCGTCTCGTCGGTCCAGCCGACGCGACCGCCTTCCAGCGCCAGTTGCTGCACGCCGACGCGCCAGGGTGCGGCGGCCTTCGCTGGCGTCTTTGCCGGCGTCCTGTCCGCATCGGACGATGCTGGCGTCGACGCCGCGGGCATCTCCGGCAGCCACAGGCGCCCTTGCGCGTCGCGGCCCATCAGCAGTTCCGGCTGCTTCAAGGTCACCGCGCCCAGCAGCACCTGCCGCTTCAACGGCTGCACGTCCGCCAGGTCGACGGTCAGCGCCTGCCAGCGCAGCCAGTCTTCCCAGCCAGTGTCCGCCTTCACGTCCGATCCAACACCCGCGCGCCGCTGCAGCGACAGCTCGCGCACCGACGCCTTGCCGCTGACCTTGACCTCGGGCGGCTGCTTCGGCGCCTGCTTGAAATTCAGCGTCAACTGCGAATCGACGAGGCCCTTGGCCAGCCGCATCGGCAGCTCCTTCGGCCAGTAGGCGCGGTAGGCCGACAGGTCCAGCGCATCGAGCTTGACCGTCATGCTCGCGCTGCGCGTGTCAGCGAAGGGCTGCACCTCGCCCTCGCTCTGGAACCCGACGCCGTTCAGTCGCCCCGACAGCCGCGGCTGCACATGCACCTCGACGTCCGCATCCAGCGTCGACAGGAACGGAATGCCGAGGTGGAGCGCCTTCAGTTCATGGACCATCCCCGCGCCGCGGTCGTCCAGGCGGAACTCGCCGTCGGTGAGTTCGATGTTGTAGAGGGCCGCTTCGGCGGGGCCCTCGTCCGGCGCGGTCGGCGCCTTGGGCGCCGCGGCCAGCCGGGCGACGATGTCGTCCAGGTCCGTCTTGCCGTCGGCCAGCAGCGCGACGCGCACCCGCGGCGACGCCACCGTCAGCGAGGACAGCACCGGCGCCAGATGCCACAGCGAGCGCGGCGACAGCACCGTGCGGACCTGCCTGACCTCGAACAGCGGCGGCGCGCTGGTCGTCGGGCCGGCGATCTTCAGCTCATCCAGCGTGAGCGCGAGCCGCCACGGCGTGAAGCTCGCGCTGCCCAGGGTGACGGGACGTCCCAGTTGGTCCGACGCGATCCGCACGCCCGCCCGTTCGATCCACATCGGCAGCGCGATCCACGCCGCTAGGAGCAGCGCGACGACGGACAGCACCAGACCCACGAGCACGCGCAAGGCGCGCCGCGGCCAGACGGGAAGAGCAGAGAAGAACACGGGAGCAGCCGGCGGAACCCGGACGAGTCGTCAAGGAAGCTGATTATGCTGGCGGGCCTCAACACCTGACACCGATCCCCGGCTCTCGATGAACGACCTGATACATGCGGTCGCGGCGCTCCTGCTGCCGCCCACCGGCGCCTTTCCGCTGCTGCTGCTCGCGTGGTGGCTGCGGCACCGCCGCCGCTGGCTCTCCGGTGCGTTGTTCGCGACCGGACTGATCGCCGTGTGGATCGGCAGCACCGAGCTCGGCGCACTGTGGCTGCAGGACCGGCTGCTGGGGCCTCAGCAGGCCGTGCAGGTCGAGCGTCTGAAGGACGTTCCGCCGAAGGAGACCATGATCGTGGTGCTAGGCGGCGGCGCGCGCAAGCTGATGCCGGAATACGGCGGCGCCCAGCTCAAGGCCCTGTCGATCGAGCGGCTGCGTTACGGCATCTGGCTGTCGCGGCAGACCGGCATCCCGCTGATGTTCACCGGCGGCACGCCGCGCGACTCGTCGGACGAGCGCATGACCGAAGCGGCCCTGGCCGAGCGCACCGCGGCACAGGAATTCGGCTTCACGCTCGCGGCCAAGGAAGACCGCGCCACCGACACCCGCGAGAACGCCGAATTCACCGCCGAACTGCTGCGCGGGCAGCCGATCCGGCGCGTCGTGCTGGTCACGCACGACGTGCACATGCGCCGCTCGCTGCGCGCCTTCCGCGAGGCGCTGCCGCCGGAGGTGGAAGTCGTCCCCGCACCGCTCGGCCTGGCGCTGCCCGGCTTCGAATGGCGCGACCTGCTGCCTTCGCAGGAGGGCATCTCGCGGGCGCGTTACCTGGGCTACGAATGGCTGGGCTACGTCGGCGGTCATTGAGCCGACGGGGCGACGAGGCGTCGAACCCCTCGACAGGACATCGTCGACCCAAATAGAAACCCCCTCCGCGCCGGGCGTGCCGGACGAGGAAGGGGTGGGCGGACCAGCCGCCTTTGGGGCTCCGCGGCGAATTGCCGCAGGGCTCCTGGCGCGCAGAGACTGCGCCAGTTGAAGTGCCGGAAAGGCCCAACAACAGTAGGTCCGCGCGACGGCCCTTTCAAGGCCTGACCCGCCCGAACCCGTACTTTCCTAGCCCCCGAACAAACGCTGATAGAGATCCGCGGCACGGGCTTTCTGCTCGGCCGGCATCTCGATCACGCGGCCCCATTCGCGCGGCGTCTCGCCCGGCCACTTGTTGGTCGCGTCCAGGCCCATCTTCCCGCCCAGGCCGCTCACCGGGGAGGCGAAGTCCAGGTAGTCGATCGGCGTGCCTTCGACCAGCGTCGTGTCCCGCACCGGGTCCATGCGCGTCGTGATCGCCCAGATCACGTCCTGCCAGCTGCGGATGTCGACGTCCTCGTCGACGATCACGATGAACTTCGTGTACATGAACTGGCGCAGGTAGCTCCACAGGCCGAACATCAGCCGCTTGGCGTGGCCCGGATAAGCCTTCTTGATCGAGATGACCGCCATCCGGTAGCTGCAGCCTTCCGGCGGCAGATAGAAGTCGACGATCTCCGGGAACTGCTTCTGGAGAATGGGGACGAACACCTCGTTCAGCGCCACGCCCAGCACGGCGGGCTCGTCGGGCGGCTTGCCGGTGTAGGTCGAGTGGTAGATCGCGCCGTCGCGTTGCGTGATCCGGTTCACCTCGAAGACGGGGAACCAGTCCTGCTCGTTGTAATAGCCGGTGTGGTCGCCGTAAGGGCCTTCCAGCGCGTGGAGGTAGCCGCCCTTCTCCTTCAGCGGGATGCCGTCCTCGCTGTGGCCGGTGAAGCCGGGCGCGGCCGGCGGGATATGGCCTTCGAGCACGATCTCCGCCGTCGCCGGCACCTGCAGCATGCGGCCTGCCTCACCGACGTTCGTGTCGGCGACCTCGGTCCGCGAGCCCCGCAGCAGGCCGGCGAACTGGTATTCGGACAGCGTGTCCGGCACCGGCGTCACCGCGCCCAGCGTCGTCGCCGGGTCGGCGCCCAGCGCCACGGCGATGGGGAACGGCTGTCCCGGATTCGCGATGCCGAAGTCGCGGAAATCCAGGGCACCCCCGCGATGGGCCAGCCAGCGCATGATCAGCTGCCGCTTCCCGATCAGCTGCTGTCTATAGATACCGAGGTTCTGACGCAGCCGCGGATTGGCGATCTTCTGCGGCCCCCGCGTCACCACCAGACCCCAGGTCAGCAGCGGACCGACGTCGCCGGGCCAGCAGGTCTGGATGGGCAGGCGCTTGAGGTCGACGTCGTCGCCCTCGACCACCTGCTCCTGGCAGGCCGGCCGCTTCACCAGCGACGGCTTCATGTCCCACAGCGCCTTGCCCATCTGGGCCAGCTTGCCCACGTCGCGCAGGCCGCGCGGCGGCTCCGGCTCCTTCAGCGTCGCCAGCAGCTGGCCGACCTCCCTCAACTGGGTGGTCGACTCGGCGCCCATGCCCAGCGCCACCCGTCTCGGGGTGCCGAACAGGTTGGCCAGCACCGGCATGCGATAGCCGGTCGGCTGTTCGAACAGCAGGGCCGGGCCCTCCGCCTTGAGGACGAGGTCGCTGACGGCCGTCATCTCGAGGACCGGCGACACCGGCTCGGCCACGCGGCGCAGCTCGCCCATGGCCTCCAAAGCGCCCATAAAGTCACGCAGATCTCGGTACTTCATAACCCAAAGTAGTTAAGAACAAGGCCCATACGGTTGACGGGTTATTTTTGATCCATAAAATCGCGCCCTGCCCTGACCCCAGGGTTATCCCGGTCTTTGCTGTGGGACGCAAAACCGGTGTGCTGCCAATGGACGCTGGATCGCCCGTCTGTCGCATCAAGAGCCTGGAGCCCTCTGAGAGCCCTCCAGGCTGTCGACGACGCCCGAGCCGGCCCATTATCACCACCCCCAGGTGGCTGTTTCGCGAGTGAACGCTTCGAGCGGCTCGCCAGACAAACACCGGGTGTGGTCGAAGAAAGGAGTCGCATGACAGCGCGTTCAGACCTGCTATCCCTGCCCCGCCAGGCGCAAGCCGCCCTGGTGCTTTTCGTCAAGGACATCGGCCAGGGCCTCCTGGTCGTCAGTCACAACACGCTCGCCCTGGTGGGCTTCGCCGTCGTCGCCGTCGGGCTGGTCTTCGCCAGCCAGGCCGACCTGCGCCAGCAACTGGAAGGCCAGGTGCTGGGGTGGCTGAATGCCCGCCACGAGGCCCGCGTCGAAGCCTCCGGCGACGTGCTCGCCCTGATGGCCGAGCCCGACGCGATCACCCGTGCCACCGCAGTGGATCCGAAGGAGCTCACCCGACAGCAGGCGCTGGTGGCCAACTACCTGGCCCGCCGCTACCGCGTCGCGCCGGAGCCTGTCAGCCGCCTGGTCAAGGAAGCCTGGGAAGTCGGCCAGCGCGCCCGCGTCGAGCCGACGCTGATCCTGTCCATCATGGCGATCGAATCGGGCTTCAACCCCTTCGCCCAGAGCGCCGTCGGCGCCCAGGGCCTGATGCAGGTCATGACGCGCGTCCACGACGACAAGTACGAGGCCTTCGGCGGCAACTTCGCCGCCTTCGACCCGGTCACCAACCTGCGCGTCGGCGTGCAGGTGCTCAAGGAATGCATCCAGCGCGCCGGCAGCCTGGAGGAAGGCCTGCGCCGCTACGTCGGCGCCGCCAACCTGCCCGACGACACCGGCTACGCCTCGCGCGTGCTGGCCGAGCAGGACCTGCTGAAGGCCGTCGCCCAGGGCCGCAACGTCAGCCCGTCGGCGCCGCGCCCGATCCGCGAGCCGGCGTCCGCGCCGGCGTCGACCGGCGAGCAGGTCGCGATGACCGTCATGCACTGAGCGGACGTTCCCCGGTCTTCCGACGCCATGGGGCGCAGTCCTGAAAACGGGTTCCATCGGAACCCGTTCTTCATTGGGTGAAGCCTACGCCCCACTGCCGTGGGAACAATGTCACGAGTCGGCCGGCGCCCCTGGCTGGTGCGGCTACACTGCGGGCTTCGCGCAACTGGCGATCAGGGCGCCCTGACCGGAGACGGATCTGTCTCCGGCGCAGGCGTCGCCCGAGGTGGGCCACCACCGGGAAGCGCGAACGGCCGGGGATCTCCCTGGCTGTCCGTGCCGTTCGCCTGGGCCGCCGTCGTTCCGTCCTCCGTCGCCGGGTCGCCCTGTCATCCTTGACCGGCGACCACGACGATGCGTTGACGGCCGGGCGGCGCCAACCCTTGAGCCGACATCATCATGTTTGACCGCACCCAACAGACCCTCGCCACCGTCGATGCCGAAGTCTTCGCTGCCATCCAGCAGGAGACCCGGCGCCAGGAAGACCACATCGAGCTGATCGCCTCGGAGAACTACACCTCTCCGGCGGTGATGGAAGCCCAGGGCAGCCAGCTGACCAACAAGTACGCCGAGGGCTACCCCGGCAAGCGCTACTACGGCGGCTGCGAGTACGTGGACATCGTCGAGCAGCTGGCGATCGACCGCCTGAAGCAGCTCTACGGCGCCGAGTTCGCCAACGTGCAGCCCAACAGCGGCTCGCAGGCCAACCAGGGCGTGTTCTTCGCGCTGCTGCAGCCCGGCGACACCATCATGGGCATGAGCCTGGCCGAAGGCGGCCACCTGACCCACGGCATGGCGCTGAACATGAGCGGCAAGTGGTTCAACGTCATCTCCTACGGCCTGGACGCCAAGGAAGAGATCGACTACGACGCGATGGAAGCGCTGGCGCGCGAGAAGAAGCCCAAGCTGATCATCGCGGGCGCCTCGGCGTACTCGCTGCGCATCGACTTCGAGCGCTTCGGCAAGATCGCCAAGGAGATCGGCGCCTACTTCATGGTGGACATGGCGCACTACGCCGGCCTGATCGCCGCGGGCGCCTACCCGAACCCGCTGCCGCATGCCGACGTCGTCACCTCCACGACGCACAAGAGCCTGCGCGGCCCGCGCGGCGGCATCATCCTGACCAACGACGAAGCGATCGCCAAGAAGATCAACTCGGCGATCTTCCCCGGCATCCAGGGCGGTCCGCTGATGCACGTCATCGCCGGCAAGGCGGTGGCCTTCAAGGAGGCGCTGACACCCGAGTTCAAGGCCTACCAGCAGCAGGTCGTCGCCAACGCCAAGGTGCTGGCCGACACGCTGATCGAGCGCGGCCTGCGCATCGTCTCCGGCCGCACGGAAAGCCACGTGATGCTGGTCGACCTGCGTCCGAAGAACCTGACCGGCAAGGAAGCCGAGGCCATCCTGGGCGCCGCCCACATGACCTGCAACAAGAACGGCATCCCGAACGACCCGCAGAAGCCGATGGTGACCAGCGGCGTCCGCCTGGGCACGCCGGCCATGACCACGCGCGGCTTCAAGGAGGAGCAGGTCCGCAAGACCGCCCACCTGATCGCCGACGTGCTGGACAACCCGCATGACGAGGCCAACCTGGCCCGCGTGCGCGAGCAGGTGGCCGAGCTGACGCGTCAGTTCCCGGTCTACCGCTGAAGCGGGGCCGCGGCGCATGCGATGCCCGTTCTGCGGTCACGGTGACACGCAAGTGTCGGAGACCCGGGAGTCCGACGAAGGCGACGTGGTCCGTCGCCGCCGTCGCTGCCAGTCCTGTGACAAGCGCTTCACGACCTACGAGCGCGCGGACATCGCGCTGCCCATGGTCGTGAAGAAGGACGGCACGCGCGCCGAGTTCGACATGGGCAAGCTGCGCGCGTCGATGACGCTGGCGCTGCGCAAGCGGCCGGTGAGCATCGAGCAGATCGACGCGGCGCTGGAGCGCATCCAGGAGAAGCTGCTCAGCACGGGCGTGCGCGAGATCCCGTCGACCAAGCTGGGCGAGCACGTGATGCGCGAGCTCAAGCGCATCGACAAGGTCGCCTACGTGCGCTTCGCGTCGGTGTACCGCTCGTTCGAGGACGTCGACGAGTTCCGGCAGCTGATCCGCGACATCTGAGCGAGCGCTCAGCGACCGCTGAGCAGCCCCCCCAGTTCGTCAGCGCGTGGTCCGGGATCACGCGCCCTTCACGGGCATTTCAGGCGTATCCCCCATCGCCTCCGTTTCCGCCCGTTTTCTGCCCGACTTCTCCCCCAAAAGCCGGCCCCCTTCAGCGGGTCGGCGTTTCCCTCCTGAAGGCGAAGCGCAACGCAGGCCATCTCCCTAGAGTTCTCAGCAACTCTTCGGGAGATCTTCCTTGCAGCCCTCCACCGCTCCGCCCTCCGCTCCGTCCTCCGCTTCCCCGTTCACATCCCCTGCCCTGACCGCCCCGCGCGGCATCAGCCTCATCGAAGTGCTGGTCAGCGTTGCGCTGGTCGTGCTCGTGGCCCTGCTCGCCGGGCCCGAACTGCGCGACTGGCTGTGGCGTCAACGACTCGCGAACGCCGCGCAGGCGGTCCTCGGCGATCTTCAGCTCGCGCGCAGCGAGGCGATCCAGGGCTCGCGCAATGTGATCCTGCGATTCGGCGGCGATGAATCCGCCGTCAGTGGCAGCGGACGCTGCTACGTGCTGCACACCGGGGCCGCCGGCGGCTGCGACTGCCATCTGGACGCGCCGCCCACCTGCCGCGCCGAGGCGCAGGCGATCAAGCAGGTGCGATGGGTGCGCGACCTCGGCCGGCCGGAGGTCACGGCCAACGTGCCCTCGATGCTGTTCAGCGGACGCCAGGGGACCGTGTCGGTCAGCGGCACGGTGGAGGTCCGCATGGCCGGCATCGGCTCGGTCCGTCACATCGTCAGCATCACGGGCCGCGTGCGCAGCTGCACGCCCGATGGCGCGCTGAACCGCCTGCCGAGGTGCACATGACCGCGCGCACGAACCATCCCTTGAGCCATCGCATGAACCATCGCATGACCGCGCGCATGGATGAGCGCATGGATGAGCGAACGACCGCCTGGATCAAACGCCGCGGCTTTTCGCTGATCGAGCTGCTGACCGTGCTGGCGATCGTGGCCGTGCTGGCGACGCTCACGCTGCCCGGCTTCCGCGATCAGGTCGTGAAGGGCCGTCGCGCCGAGGCGCGTGACGCCTTGCAGGCGATCCAGCTTGCGCAGGAACGCTTCCGCTCGCGCAACCCTCGATACGCCGACCGCCTGGAAGACATCGAGCAGCCCGCGACGACGACCAGCGGTCTCTATCGACTGCGGATCGTTCAGGCCGATGCCACCCGCTACCGCGTCGAGGCGACAGCGCAAGGCAGTCAGACCGCGGACGCGAAGTGCCGCGTGCTGACGCTGCGGCTCGAGGTCGGTTCCGTCACCACGACCGGCTTCGACGCGCAGGGCGTCGAGCAGTCCAACGCCTGCTGGCCGCAGTGAGGGAGAAAGCAATGAGCCATCACCGCCAAGGCGCCGTGCCGCGCCGCCGCTCGCCAGGATCCACACGCGGCTTCACCCTGGTCGAATTCATGATCGGCCTGACGATCGGTCTCCTGCTGCTGGCCGGTGCCTTCGCGATGGCGGGCGTCCAGCTGGGCGAACACCACCGGCTGATGCTGGAGCTGCAGGTCCAGCAGGAACTGCGCGCGACGGCCGAACTCATGCTGCGCGATCTCAGGCGCGCGGCGTTCTGGGACCGCGCGCAGGACGGCGTCTGGCAGGACGACCCGGACGTGCCGGTCCGCAATCCCTACGCGGATGTCACGGTGGAGGACACCGGCCGGCGACTGACCTACAGCTTCGCCCGGGACGGGAGCGCCTCCGGCGGCGCAAGCGTCCGCGAGACCTCCGGCTTCCGCCTGAGCGAGGGTCGGATCGACCAGTTGATCTCCGGCCGCTACCAGCCGCTGACGGACCCCGACCTGCTGCGCGTGCGGCGGCTCGAAGTGCGTCTCGCGTCGCAGGGGCATCCGCTGGGCGACGCCTGCGACCCGTCCTGCGCCGTCGGTGGCGCCGCCTGCGCGCCGACGCTGTCCGCGCGTCTGGTGACCCTGATCGTCGATGCCGAGGCAGCGCACGACCCACGCGTGACTCATCACCTCGAACTGCTGAGCCCGTTGCACAACCACGCACTGTCGGGAGCCTGCTCATGATGCGGCGCAAGGAGCGGGGACTGGGCACGCTGGCGATGTGCGTGGTGCTGCTGGGCGTGCTCGCGCTGGGAGCCGCCTGGGCGGCGCGGCAGCTGACGACGGCGCAGCGGGTGGCCGCCAACGACCTGCGCGCCGCCGCGGCCGGCGAGGCCGCGGAGTCCGGCATGGCCTGGGCGGTCGCGATGCTCAACGGCGGCGCCATCGATGACGCCTGCCGACCCGCGACGGTTCGATCGGCGGCCGACGGCGGGGCGTCCTCGGACTTCCGCGGCCGCTTCCTGCTGATCGGCGCCGACGGCCACTATCACGCGCCCAGTCCGCCGTCCGCGGCGGCACCCGCGGCAACGACGACTGCCGCGCCGTTCTGCGCGAACTCAGGGCCGCTGCGTTGGTCCTGTCGCTGCGCGGTCGGCGGGAACGCGGACGCAGCCGTGCCGCGCGCAGACGGCGAAGCGCAACCGCAGTTCAGCATCCGCTTCGCCGACGCGGGCCGCCCCGGGCAGTTGAAGCTCATCGCACGCGGCTGCAGCGACCGCCGGGCGGACTGCGACGACATCTCCAACGGCCCGATCGGCGTGGCCGAGGTCGCGCAGCATCTGGCGCTCCTCAGCGCGTTGCGTGTGCCGCCGCCCACCGCAGTGATCGAAGGGCCGGGGAGCTTTCTCCGGGTCTTCGGTTATCCGCCGGGACGTTATCGCGACCAGCCTGCCCTCACCCGGCTGCGCTGCAGCGGCGATTGCGACGGATCGCTCGCGCAGGCGCTGGCGCGCGGACGCCGCCTGATCTGGATAGACGGTGACGCGCACCTGTCCCAGTGGCCCGAATCGGCGCTCGACGGCACGCCGCTCGTGCTGATCGTCGACGGCCGGCTGGACCTGACGGCCGCCGGTCATCCGCAAGGGGTGCTCTACGCGAAGGACGGCGTCGACTGGCATCCGCCTGCCGGCCTGTCGACCTCGCTGCGCGGCGCGGTGATCAGCGAGGCCCGCGTCGACAAGGCCGGCTCGGTCGAACTGATCCATGACGCCGCCGTCCTCTATCGCATCCATCGACAGATGGGGAGCTTCGTGCCGGTCCCCGGCGGTTGGACACCCACCCGATAAAGCCCCCAATGAAGCCCCCATGAAGCCCCCGACGACGTCCCCGATGAAGCATTCGGCCCCCTTCCCCCGCGATCCACGATGCGGCCGCGTCCGGCACCGCGTCGGCAGCGGATTCACGCTGATCGAGGCGCTGGTCGCGCTCGTGCTGCTGTCCATCGGCGCGATCGCCCTCATGACGCTCCAGGTGCGGCTGCGCGTGGTCGCGGACGAAGCCCGCCACCACGACCAGGCCCTGCGGCTCGCCCACAACGAACTCGAGCGCTGGCGCTGGCAGCCGGACGGTCCCTCCCCCACGCTGTCATGGGAAGGGCCCGACATCGAGTACGCCGTCGCGGGCCGTGCGGCGCCCGCGACCGACGCACTGGGCCGCGGCGCCGACGAGGGCGGGTCGGAGGCTGTGGCCCTCACGCCGCCGCTGCGCCCGGTGCAGGTGCGCGTGCAGTGGACGGATCGCACCGGCAGGTCCCAGTCCGTCACCCTCGAGAGCCTGCTTCCCGTCACCGATCCGGCCCTCTCCGGCCTGCTGCAGCTGCCTCCGGGATCGCACCGCTAGACTCCGCGCCATGCAAGACGTTCCATCGCCCGCCTTGTCGCCCGCTCCGTCGCATGAACGCAGCCCGGTCACGCCGCCGCGCGACGACCGCTGGATGGCCGAGGCCGTGCGCCTGGCCCAGGCCGCGGTCGGCCTCACCGACCCGAACCCCCGTGTCGGCTGCGTCATCGTCGACGGCCAGGATCGCGTGCTCGGCCAGGGGCACACGCAGGCCGCCGGGCAGGCGCATGCCGAGGTCATGGCCCTGCGCGACGCCCAGGCCCGGGGTCAGGACGTGCGCGGCGCGACCGTCTACGTGACCCTCGAACCGTGCGCCCACCACGGCCGCACCCCGCCCTGCTGCGACGCGCTGATCGCGGCCGGCGTCGGACGGGTCGTGGTCGCGCTCGACGATCCCAATCCGCAGGTCGCCGGTCAAGGACTGGCACGGATGCGCGCCGCCGGCATCGCCACCGAGGTCCTGCCGACCGACCATCCGTCCGCGGTCGAGGCGCACGAGCTCAACGTCGGTTTCCTGACCCGCATGCGTCACGGACGCCCCTTCGTGCGGATGAAGATCGCCGCGTCCCTGGACGGGCGGACCGCGCTGTCGAACGGCGTGAGCCAATGGATCACCGGCCCCGAGGCCCGGCGCGACGGCCATGCCTGGCGACGCCGTGCCGGTGCGGTGCTGACCGGCATCGGCACCGCGCGCGAGGACGATCCGCGCCTGGACGTGCGGGACGTCGACACCGTGCTGCAGCCGCAGCGCGTGCTGATCGACTCTCGTCTGGAGCTGGCCCCCGACGCGCGCCTGCTGGCGCCGCCCGGCCAACTGCTGATCTATCACGCGCTGGCCGAGCCGGGCGAGCGCGGCGCCGCGCTCGCGGCTCGCGGGGCGGAACTGGTTTCCGTCGCCGATCCGGTCAGGGGCAAGGTCGACCTCGGTGCGGCGATCCGCGACCTGGGCAGGCGCCAGGTCAACGAGCTCCACATCGAGGCCGGCTACAAGCTCAACGGTTCGCTGCTGCGCGCCGGGCTGATCGACGAGCTGCTGATCTACGTCGCGCCGATGTTGCTGGGCGAAGGCCGCGGCATGGTCGACCTGGGCGGACTGACGGCCCTCGACGGGGCGCCGCGCTTCCGGATGGTCGACTGCCAGGCCGTCGGGGGCGATCTGCGGCTGAGACTGCGGCCGGTCCCCGCGTAGCACCCCTGTAGTGCCCACGACACCCACGCTTCCCGAGGAACCTCGCGCGCCGGATGCCCGGGCCGCCCCGCCTACAATCGCCCCATGCCTATTTCACCGATTCCCGAGCTGGTCGCCGAGCTGGCAGCCGGCCGCATGGTCATCCTCGTCGACGAAGAGGACCGCGAGAACGAGGGTGACCTCGTCCTGGCCGCCGACCACGTCACGCCGGAAGCGATCAACTTCATGGCCAAGCACGGCCGTGGCCTGATCTGCCTGACCCTGACCCGCGAGCGCTGCGAACTGCTGCAACTGCCGCCGATGGCCACGCGCAACGGCACCAAGCACGGCACCGCCTTCACCGTCTCGATCGAGGCGACCACCGGCGTCACCACCGGCATCTCCGCCGCCGACCGCGCGCGCACCGTGCAGGCGGCGGTCGCCAAGGGCGCGGTCGCGGCCGACCTGGTGCAGCCGGGCCACATCTTCCCGCTGCAGGCGCAGGACGGCGGCGTGCTCATGCGCGCCGGCCACACGGAAGCCGGCTGCGACCTGTCGCGCATGGCCGGCCTGACGCCCGCCGGCGTGATCTGCGAGATCATGAACGACGACGGCACCATGGCCCGCCTGCCGGACCTGGAGATCTTCGCCAAGGAACACGGCCTGAAGATCGGCACCATCGCCGACCTGATCGAGTACCGCAGCCGCAACGAATCGATCGTGCAGCGCATCGCGCAGCGTCCGCTGGACACGCGCGAGGGCCGCTTCGAGTGCCACGTCTTCCGCGACCGCTCGAACAACGTCCACATGGCGCTGGCGCTGGGCCAATGGCAGCCGGACCAGGAAGTCCTGGTGCGCGTGCATGAGCCGTTCTCGGCGATGGACCTGCTCGACGCCGGCCGCTGCGGCCACAGCTGGCCGCTGCCGCAGGCGCTGGCGGCGATCCAGCGCGAAGGCGCCGGCGTCGCGGTGCTGCTGAACTGCGGCGAGGACGCGGACGCCCTGCTGGCGCGCCTGCAGCCCACCGCCTCGGAAGACGCCCGCCAGACCATGGACCTGCGCACCTATGGCGTCGGTGCGCAGATCCTGCGCGAACTCGGCGTGCAGCGGATGAAGCTGCTGGGCAGCCCGCGCCGCATGCCGAGCATGACCGGCTACGGGCTGGAAGTGACCGGCTTCCAGGCCGCCCAGGAAGGCGCCGCTGGCGCCACTGACAAGAACTGCTGAACCGAGGCCCGCATGCAAGGATCTGACAAGGGTCAATCGACCCGACTGGACGGACGCGGTCTGCGCGTCGGCATCGTCCAGGCGCGCTTCAATGACGAACTGACGACGGCGCTGGCCAAGGCCTGCCTGGGCGAACTGGCCCGGCTGGGCGTGCAGAACGCCGACATCCGCCACGTGACCGTGCCGGGCGCGCTGGAAGTGCCGCTGGCGCTGCAGGCCATGGCCGTCAGCGGGAAGTTCGACGCGCTCGTCGCGCTGGGCTGCATCATCCGCGGCGAGACCTACCACTTCGAACTGGTCGCCAACGAGAGCGGTGCCGGCGTGACGCGCCTGACGCTGGACCACCGCCTGCCGATCGCCAACGCGATCCTGACGGTCGAGAACGAGGAACAGGCCTGGGCGCGGGCCGAAGACAAGGGCCGCGATGCCGGGACCGTGGCCGTTGAAATGGCACAGCTGCTGAAAGAACTCAAGTGAACACGAACGACAACTCTCCCGCCGGCAAGCCCGCTCCCAAGAACGGTGGCAACGCGGGCGGCAAGCCGGCCGCGAAGAAGGCCCCGGCCAAGTCGGCCCGCCGCCGCTCGCGCGAGCACGCGCTGCAAGGCATCTACCAATGGCTGGTGACCGGCGACGACGTCGGCGTCATCGACGCGCACACGCGTGAGCAAGAGGGCTTCGAGAAGGCCGACCGCGGTCACTACGACAAGCTGTTCAACGGCGCGATCGAGGAAGCGGCCGATCTGGACGCGGTGCTGGCCCGCCACGCCGACCGCAAGACGACCGAGCTGTCGCCCATCGAGCACGCGGTCCTGATGATCGGCGCGTACGAGCTGAAGAACTGCATCGACATCCCGTACAAGGTCGCGATCAACGAGGCCGTCGAACTGGCCAAGTCCTTCGGCGGCACCGACGGCCACAAGTACGTCAACGGCGTGCTGGACCGCGCGGCGATCGACCTGCGTCCCGTCGAGGTCAAGGCCGTTCGCGGCAGCTGATCTCCACACGGAGCAAGGCCGACGTTTCTCCCGTATGGGAGGCGTCGGCCTTTTTCATTGTTGCGAGCACCGTGCTGGCGGCTGGAGCCAGCGCGTCGCCTACGTCGCCCGCCCTCGCAACACGCTCACCAGCCCTGCCACCAGTGCGAATCCCGCAGCCATCCCCAGGCCCGCATGCGAGGCTCGTGACGCCGGCAGCCACGTGAACAGCAGCCCCATCAACAGGCTGCCCAGCGTCTGACCGGTGAGCCGTGCCACGCCTTGCGCGCCGCCGGCGGCGCCGCTGCGCTCCTTCGGCGCGGACAGCAGCATGTTGCGGTTGTTGGGCGTCTGGAAGAAGCCGAAGCCCAGCCCCGCCAGCGCGGTGAAGACGACCAGAGACGGTCGCGGATCGGCCTGCACCGGCCAGGCCGCGCAGAGCGCGAGCCCCGCGGCAAGACAACCGGCGCCCGCCGCGCAGAGCCAGGCGGTCGGCAGGCGATCGGCCAGTCGTCCGGACAACGGCGCGGCGAGCATCACCGCCAACGGCCACGGCGTCATCAGCAATCCCGTCTCTAGCACGCTCAGCCCCAGCACGTGATGCATGTAGAACGGCAGTGCGACGTAGCTCGCCATCTGTCCGGTGAAGCAGCACACCGACGCGATGATCGACATCCGGAACGACGGCGAGCGTAGCAGGTCGAGCGGGATCAGCGGTGCCGCGCGCGGCAGCTCGCGACGGACCAGCAGCGTGCCGCAGACGACCGCTGCGGCCAGCAGCGCGCCGCCTTCCAGCGGATTCGCCAGCACCCGATCGCCACCGAGCACGAAGGTCGCGAACATCCCCGCATTGAGGGCGACGCTCACCACGTCGAGCGGGCGCCGCGTGCCGGGCGTGTTCGGCAATCCGCGAGCGGCGACCAGCACCAGCAGACCGACCGGCAGGTTCACCGCGAACAGCCACGGCCAGCCGGCCACCGACAGGATTGCAGCGCCGATGGCGGGCCCCGCCGCCGACGCGCCTGCGACGGCCAGCGCGTTGTACGCGATGGCCTGCCCGAGCAGTCGCTTCGGATAGGTGAAGCGCAGCAGCGCGAGACCCAGTGGCATCACCGCCGCGCTGCCCAGGCCCTGCAGGCAACGCCCCGCCACCAGCCATCCCAGCGAGGGCGCCAGCGCGCACAGCGCTGACGCCGCGGTGAACAGCGAGACGCCAGCGACGAAGACTCGACGGTAGCCGAGCCGCTCGCCGAGCGCCGATGCGGGCAGCAGGAACATCACCACCGCGAGTTGATAGGCCGTCGCTACCCAGATGGCATCGGCCGGCGAGCTGTTCAGCGTCTGCGCGATGTTGGGCAGCGCGACGTTGGCGATCGCGCCGTCCAGCACGACCAGCGCGATCGCACCGAGCAATGCGGTCACCGCGGCGTGACGGCGCGGCAGCGGCACGCCGTCGGTGTCTGCGTCGGGCATGCCCGGCGAGGTTCCAGTGGGAGTGGCGGGAGCGGCGGAAGCAGTGGAAGCGGACGGCATGGCGGACATCGGGACGGCGACTCGTAAGGCGGTGCGTCCAGCATAGGAGCCGCCCGGCGACGCGACCAGCGCGCCGGGCGCAGGGAGTCCCTGCACGCGACGCCATCCGCACTGCTCGCGCGCGTGCTAGCGTGCCGGATGGCCGACGACATCGATCTCAACCTGCTCACCGCGCTCGACGCGCTGCTCGCCGAGGGCAGTGTGGCGCGGGCCGCCGAGCGCCTGCGGCTCAGCGAATCCGCGATGAGCCGCACGCTGGCCCGACTGCGCGAGGCCACCGGCGATCCGCTGCTCGTGCGCGCGGGCCGCACCATGGTGCCGACGCCGCACGCGCTCGCGCTGCGCGACCAGGTCCGGGAGCTCGCCCAGGGGGCGCGCGCCGTGCTGCAACCGGCCGGCGCGGGCTGGGACCTGCGCGAGCTCCAGCGCACTTTCACGCTGCGCGCGAACGACGGCTTCATCGAGGCCTTCGCGCCGGCGCTGGTCGCCCGCGCGGCGGAAGAAGCACCGGGCGTGTGCCTTCGTTTCGCGCCCAAGCCCGACAAGGAGGTGCGCCCGCTGCGCGAGGGTCTGATCGATCTCGACATCGGCGTGCTCGGCGAGTCCGGCCCCGAGGTGCGGATCCAGGCGCTCTATCGCGACCACTTCGTCGCGGCGGTGCGCGCGGGCCACGAACTGCTGGACGAGCGTGAACTCGATGCAGCGCGTTACGCGGCCTGCGCCCACGTCGTCACGTCGCGGCGGGGCCGTCGCGCCGGTCCGGTCGACGAGGCGCTCGCCGCGCGCGGGTTGAAGCGCCGCGTCGCGGTGGTCGTCCCGAGCTTCCGCGCGGCGCTGTCGATCGCGGCCGCGACGGACCTGGTGGCGCTGGTGCCCTCCTCCTTCTTCCGGCCCGACCTGGCCCAGGGCGCGCTGCGCGCCATGCCGCTGCCCGTGCCGACCGAGCCCATCACCGTCTCCCAGATGTGGCACCCGCGATTGGAGAAGGATCCGGCGCACCAGTGGCTGCGCGGGATGGTGTTCGAACTGTGCCGATCGATGGCGGCGCCTTCATCCCCTTGATCCAGCCGCGACATCGCGCAGTCACTTCGGCTGCGGCACGCGCCGGATGACGTCTTCATACGGCGCGAGATCGAGAAAGGCGGTGGCCTCCGCGACGCGCCCGTCCTTCATGCGGAAGATCCAGACGTAGCTGTTGCGATACGGCTGTCCGTCACGGGCCACGGCCGCCCCGTCCCAATGCACGGCCACCTCGTCGCCCTGCGCGAACACCTGATGCACGGCGACCGGCCTCACGGGTTTCGACAGCCTCGATGCGAAGGGACGCACCGCGCGGGCCACGAAGTCCTCCAGTCCGACGTAGGTCCCCGCATAAGGCCCACTGCCCCGGATGGTCCAGCGCACCGACGGCGACAGCAGATCGTCGAAGAAGGTGTTGCCGCCCTTGGCCCAGGCCTCGAAGGCCTCGGCGACACGGGCGCGGTTGCGCTCCGCGTTCCGCGCGTCCACGGGGACGGAGGCCGTCGGCGCCGACTCCGCATGAAGCAGCGGCGGGAACAGCAGCGGGACGATCCCCACCAGGAGCGGCGCGATCGCGCGGGTCCATCGACGAGGGGCATGGGCGCTTTGCATGTCGGTCTCTCCAGGTCTTGATGACAGGATCACTGTGGCCGTGAGCCGGGAGGACGGCTGGCACGATCCTCCAGATCGCTTGCCCGATCCGGTCGGCGCCGGCCCCTTGGCGCCCATCACGCAGAATCCACGTTCACCTCGCTCCCCCTACTCGCGCTCAGCGCTTCTCCTCATGTCCCGACTCAACATCGCCATCACCGGCTTCGGCGGCATCGGCCGCAAGGTGGCTGAACTGCTCTCGGCCCGCGCGGAGCGCTACCAGCGCCACTACGGCCTCGACGTCCGCATCGTCGGCGTCTGCGGCTCCTCCGCCGGTCTCATCGACGAAACCGGTCTGGGCCTGGACGCCTTGTCGGATCGCGCGGGCTACACACCCGGCCTGACCGGCGACACCTTCATCGGGCAGGTCCCCGCCGACCTCCTGATCGAGGCGAGCCCCACGGACTTCCGCACCGGCGGCGCGGCGCTCGGCTATCTCCGGACGGCGCTGCGCCGGCAGATGCATGTGATCGCGATCTCCAAGGGCGCGCTGGTCCACGACTTCCCCGGACTGCAGGCGCTGGCGTCCCGTCAAGGCCTGGCACTCAAGGTCAGCGGCGCGGCCGGCTCGGCGATGCCGATCGTCGATCTCGTCCAGTACAACCTGGCGGGCTGCGAGGTCAGCTCGCTCGCCGCCATCGTGACCGGCACGACCAACATCATCCTGTCCGAGATGATGGACAGGGAATGCGACTTCGCCGACGCGCTCGCCGAAGCGCAGCGCCTGGGCGTCGCGGAATCCGATCCGACGCTCGACACGCACGGCTGGGACACCGCCTGCAAGATCGCGATCCTGTGCAGCGCGGCGTTCGGCGACGTCATCGACGTGCAGGCGATGAAGCGTCAAGGCATCGATCACGTGACGCTCGATGACGTCCGCCGCTGGAAGTCGCAGGGCGTCGTGCCACGACTGGTGGGCCGCGTCGACCGCTCCGCCGGCGTCTGCGAGGCATCGGTGGGCATCGAGCTCTGCGGTCCCGACCACCCGTTCGCGCAGGCCCATGGCCGGACGAAGGCGGTGCACGTCGTGACCGACCTCATGGGAGACCTGACCCTCGTCGGCGGCGGATCGAGTCCCTATGGCACGGCGGCCGCCGCGTTGAAGGACCTCGAGCACATCCTCAGGGAGCTGCGGTTCCCGCTCAGCCCCCGTCCCGGAACTCCGGATACAGGCTCATCCCCCCGTCGATGAACAAGGTCGTGCCGACCACGTAGTCCGAGGCATCGCTCGCCAGCCACAACGCGGCGGCGGCCACGTCCTCGGGCGCGCCGATGCGGCCGTAGGGGATGAGGGACAGCATCTTCTTCCGTGCGGTGTCGTCTTCGACCGATTCGCGGTTGATGGCGGTGGCGATGGCGCCGGGCGCGATGGCGTTGACCCGGATGCCCTCCTGCGCCACCTCCTGCGCAAGGCTGCGCATGAACAGGTCGATGCCGCCCTTGGACGCCGCGTAGTTCGCATGGCCGGCCCACGGGATGAGCTGGTGGACGGAGCTGATGTGGATGATCTTGCCCAGCGCGCGTGAGCGCGCTTCATCCCGGCCCTGTCGACGGAACAGGCGGACCGCCGCGCGCGCGCAGAGGAACTGTCCGGTGAGGTTGGTGGCGATCACCTCGTTCCACTGATCGAGCGTCATCTCACCGATGGGCGCATCGCGCTGGATGCCGGAGTTGGCCACGAGGATGTCGACCCGACCGAACGCCTCGACCGCCTTCTCGAACAGCTGTTCGACCTCGGGCTCCGAGCCGACATCGGCCTTCACCGCGATCGCGCGGCCGCCGGATCGTGTGATGTGCTCGACCACCTCCTTGGCCGCATCCGGCTGCGAGTGGTAGTTGACGATGACGGCCGCGCCGGCCTCGGCCATCGCGACGGCGATGCCCTTGCCGATGCCCGAACTCGCCCCGGTGACGAGGGCCACCTGTTGCTCCAGCCGTTGCTCCAGCGTATGTGCGTTCATGACGGTGATCTTCCTTTCTCGATGGCGTGATCCAGCGCCAGCGCGGCGCTGATCAGCGCCAGATGGGTGAGCGCCTGCGGGAAGTTGCCGAGGTGTTCGCCGCCGCGCCCGATCTCCTCGGCGTAAAGGCCGAGGTGGTTCGCGTAGGTGAGCATCTTGTCGAAGTGCAGCCGCGCCTCGTCGACGCGCCCTGCCCTCGCCAGGCATTCGACGTACCAGAACGAGCACGCCGTGAACGAGCCCTCCTGTCCGTGCAACCCGTCCAGGTTGGCGGCGTCCGGCCCGTCCACCGTGCCGTAGCGCGCCACGAGTCCGTCCACGCTCAGTTCCCGGCCCACGGCGTCCAGCGTGGACAGCCAGCGCGGATCGCTGGAGCCGATGAACTTGACCATCGGCATCAGCAGCACCACGGCGTCCAGCGTGTCGCCGCCGCGGTACTGCACGAAGGCCTGCTTCCCCGGATGCCAGAACTCATCGATGATCTGCGAGGCGATGGCGTCCCGCGTCTCGACCCAGCGCAGCATGGGCGCCGGACGCGCATAGCGCTTGGACATGCGCAGCGCGCGGTCCAGCGCCACCCAGCTGAGCAGCCGTCCGGAGAGGAAGTCGCGCCGCTCGCCGCGCATCTCCCAGATGCCGTCGTCCGGCTGGTCCCAGTGCTCGCACAGCCAGTCGATGCGCGACGCGAGCCGGCGCCACACATCGATGGAAGGCGCGGGACCGTGCTTGTCGGCCAGGTACATCGCGTCGACCAGCTCCCCCACCACGTCGAGCTGCAACTGCGTCGCCGCCGCATTCCCCACACGCACCGGCCGCGAGCCGCGGTAGCCCGACAGGTGGTCGAGCTCGATCTCCTGCTCGATGCGGCCGCCGTCGACGGCGTAGAGCACCTGCGGCGTCGAGCCTGCCTCGTCGTCGTCCGCGCGGCCCTTGGCCCAGGCGATGAAGCGGTCCGCCTCCTCGGTGTAGCCCAGCCGCAGCAGCGCATGGACGGTGAACGCCGCGTCGCGGATCCAGCAGTAGCGGTAGTCCCAGTTGCGCACGCCGCCCACATGCTCGGGCAGGCCGAAGGTCGCGGCGCCGATGATCGCGCCGTGCTCGGCCGAGCTCAGCAGCTTCAGGATCAGCGCGGAGCGCAGCACGATCTCGCGCCATCGGCCGCGGTAGGAGGAGCGTTCGCTCCAGGCCTCCCAGTACGCCACCGTCTCGGTGAAGGAGGCTTCGAGGAAGTCATGGAGGTCCTCGTCGTCGGTGGGACGCTCGGTCGTGCATTCAAAGACGAAGCCCACCTCGTCGCCGGCCTTCAGGTGCATCACGGCGCCGACCGCGCCGACCTCATCGCCATCCACCTGCAGCGCGACCGTGCTGCGCAACTGCATCGGTCCCGGCGACGCATCCACGGTGAAGGTCGCCAGCAGACCGTCGTCGCCGATGTGGGCCGCGCAGTCGGCGCGGCCGTAATCGAACCTCGGCTCGCAGCGCATCTCGAAGGATTGCTCGCCTCGGATGCAACGGACCCGGCGCACCAGGGCGCTCTGCGGACCGTTTGTGCGCAAAGGCATGTAATCGATGACCTCGACCAATCCGGCGGCGGACATGTAGCGGGTCAGCAGCACGTTCGTGTCGGGCAGATACATCTGCCGCGTGTGCATGTCGGCGCCGGCGACGGGCCGGATGGCGAAATGCCCGCCCCGCCGGTCATCCAGCAGGGACAGGAACACGCTGGGCGAGTCGAAGCGGGGGAAGCAGAAGAAGTCGATGGTGCCGTCGGTGCACACCAGCGCCGCCGTGCGCAGGTTGCCTATCACGCCATGCGCTGCTATTTCGGGGTAACTCATGCAACTCCTGGTGAGCAAACCCGGGAAGCCCCTGCAAGCGGTGTTCCCGCATCGCCGTACATTCCGCTGCGTGAGGCACCGCGATGCGGCGCTTCGCACCTCGACACGACCCTTCGCATCGCCAGCCGCCCGCGCGCACCGACGTGGCGCGCCGACGACGTCGAAGTCCGCGAGGCGCCTGATCATGGCGCCCCTACCTCTTGCCAGGAATGCACGTGAGAAACCTCAGTGGGCTGATGCTCTCCCTCCTCTTCGCGGCCATGACCGCGACGACCTGCCACGCCGATGTGCTCATCGGCCAGACGTCCGGATTCACGGGACCTGTCGCCGCCAGCGTCAAGGAAACGACCGACGGCGCCAAGCTCTACCTCGACTCGGTCAACAAGGCCGGCGGCGTGCACGGCGAAAAGATCAAGCTGATCTCGCTGGACGACAAGTTCGATCCGAAGCTCGCGGCGGAGAACGCGAAGACGCTGATCGTCAACGACAACGTGCTGGCGCTGTTCCTCACGCGCGGCACGCCCCACAACCAGGCCATCATGCCGCTGCTCACCGAGCACCGCGTGCCCCTGATCGCCCCGTCCACCGGCGCGATGGCGCTGCACAAGCCGGTCCATCCGTGGCTCTTCAACGTGCGCGCGACCTACCAGCGCGAAGCGGAACGCGCCGTCAAGCATCTGAGCCTGATCGGCATCGAGAAGATCGGCGTGGTCCAGGTCGACGACTCGTTCGGCGCGGACGCGGTGGTCGGCGTGATGGCGGGCTTCGCCGCGGTCGGCAAGACGGCGGCCTTCCTGGAGAAGTTCGACCGCGCCCACCCGGACTTCAAGGCCTCGGTCGCCAAGACCCAGTCGACCTCGGCGCAGGCCGTGATCTTCCTGGGGTCGGGCCAGGCCGTGGTCGACGGCGTGGCCGCGATCCGCGACAGCGGCTCGCGCGTGCAGATCGTGACCCTGTCCAACAACGCCTCGTCGGGCTTCGTCGCCTCGCTGGGCAAGAACGCGCGCGGCATCATCGTCGGGCAGGTGTTCCCCTACGAGCGCTCGCGCAACGCGGCCATCGTGACCGAGGCGCAAGGCCTGGCCACCGCGCAGGGCCACGGCGACATCACGCCGGCCATGATCGAGGGCTTCGCCGGCGCCAAGGTGCTGGTGGAAGCGCTGCGCCGCGCCGGCCCGCACCCGACGCGCCAGAAGCTGCGCGACACGCTGGAGAACATGCAGAAGGTCAACATCGGCGGGCTGGAGATCAGCTACAGCCCGAGCGACCACTCCGGCCTGGACTTCGCGGACCTCTCCATCGTCGGCGAAGGCAACCGCTTCGTCCGCTGAGGCTCAGCGCTCACGTTCCTTCTCCTTCTCCTTCTCGAGTTCGCGCTGCTTGTCGTTGTCCTTCGCATGCGGCTTGTCGTGATCGTGATCGTGGTCGTGGGCCCGGCCGCCTTCACGACGATCATCGGCAGGCGCGGCCTTGCGCGGCGGTGGCGCGCTCGCCGCGGGACGGGGTGCCTGTGCCGCGAGTTCTCGCTGCCGCGCGGCTTCGCGTTCGCGCGCTGCGTCATGGGCCTGAGCGGCTTCACGCTCGCGTTGGAGTTCCTGCTCCCGCACGCCGTCGCGCGGATGTGCCTGCTCAGGCGCCCGGTCGCGCACAGGAGGGGGAAGGATCTGCTCCGGCATCGCGCGTGAAGGGATCGACGGTGGCGACACCACGTTGCTCGATGACGGCGTCGGCGCCGGGTGGTTCACCTGCTGCGGCTGCGGCTGCGGCTGAGGCTGCGGCTCTTGATGCTGCGATGCCTGCGGCTGCTGTTGCAGCACCGGAGCCGGCGCGTGCACGACCGCCGGGAGTGCCGCTGCCAGATGCGCGGCGGCCGGCACCTCGCCCTGGAAGGCCTTGCCGTTCGCCGTCGCGTTGGGCGGTGCCACGATGGTCACGTTGGTGATGTTCGTCTCGTTGCGGACGTTGTTCACCGTCGTGTTGTTGTTGACCACCGAGTTGTTGATGACCGTGTGGTTGATCTGCATGTTGTTGATGTTGTGCTGGATGCGCATGCCGACGTTGGTGACCGGCGGCGCGCTGACCACCACGGCGGGCGGTGTCCCGACCGGTGCCGGGACGATCAGGCCCAGACGCGATCCCGGCGGCGGCGGCACGAACACGCCCATCGGCCCCATCGGACGGGCGCCGCCGCCGATCGCGATCTGGACCGAGAGGTGCAGCCCCGGCGGCGGCGGGACGAATCCCACCCCATGCGCCGCCCAGTAGCCGGACACGAACACGACGGCGCCGTCGCGATGCTCGTAATACGGCTGGACCCAGACATAGTCGGCACGCGGTGGCGACGACCAGCGCCCGACGCACCAGACCCACCGGCCCTGCCAGCCCCAGTAGCCGCCGGTCCACACGGCGCCGGGATAGGGTTGCGGCGGCGGGACCTCGACCAGCATCGGCGGCGGCGCGACGTCGATGAAGACGGGCTCGGGCTGCACCAGCGGAGGCTCGACGTACACGCTGACGACCGGTGCCGGCGGCGGCGGTGGCGGCAGGGGCGCCCAGGTCGGCGACGTGCGGTAGGACGCGTCGGCATGGACGCTGGTGTGCGTCGGCGCGGCGCATCCGGCGAGGAGCAACGCGAGGACGGCCGCGGCCGGCGCGGCAAGACGGAACGGGTGGCTCATGGGGGTGATCGGATTGACTGCGATGCCCTTGCCAACGGGACTTCGAGCCCCGTCGTTGACAGGTTTCGCGCCTCATCCGTATCGGCTTGTCAGGCACTTCAAGGCCTCGTCAAGGGCGCTTCACGAGCCCCTCAAAGTCGCTTCAACACCGCTTCAAGGAGGCCTCACGATCGCTTCAAGACGGGCCACGGACGATTCAAGGCGCGATCGATGGGGGACTGACGAACCCCCTATCATTGGCCCATGAAACTGTCCGATCGAGTAGCGCGCATCGACCCGTTCTACGTCATGGAATGCGCCAAGCGGGCCGACGAGATCGCGCGCTCCGCGATCTGCGATCCGGCCCAGGGCGGCCGGCGCATGATCTACCTGAACATCGGCGAGCCCGACTTCGGCGCCAGCCCCGCCGTCCGCGAGGCCGCCGCGCGTTTCACCGCCGAGGGCCGCATCCCCTACACGCAGGCGAACGGCCTGCGCGCGCTGCGCCAGCGCATCGCCGACTGGTACGGCCAGACGCAACACCTGACCCTGGACCCCGATCGCATCGTGATCACCGCGGGCGCGTCGGCGGCATTGCAGCTGGTCTGCCTGGCGCTGTTCCAGGCCGGCGACGAGGTCCTGATGCCGGACCCCAGCTATCCCTGCAACCGGCATTTCGTCGCCGCCGTCGACGCGACGCCGGTGCTGATCCCGTCGACCGCCGGCGAGCGTTTCCAGCTAAGCCTCGACCGGTTGCGCGCGCACTGGAACGAACGCAGCCGCGGCGTGCTGCTCGCCTCGCCGAGCAACCCGACCGGCACCTCGATCCCGCCGGAGGAACTTGCCGCCATCCACGCCTTCGTGCGCGAGCGCGGCGGCGTCACCATCGTCGACGAGATCTACCAGCCGCTCGGCTACGACGACCGCTATGCGCGCAGCGCGCTGACGCTCGGCGACGACGTCGTCTCGATCAACAGCTTCTCCAAATACTTCGGCATGACCGGCTGGCGGCTCGGCTGGCTGGTGCTGCCGCCCGCGATGGTCGGCGCCATCGAGAAGCTCGCGCAGAACCTCTACATCTGCCCGTCGACGATCGCGCAGCACGCCGCGCTGGCCTGCTTCGAGCCCGCGTCGATCACCGAATACGAACGCCGTCGCGAAGAACTCCGCCGCCGCCGCGACGTCGTCGTGCCCGCGCTCGAGGCCATGGGACTGCCGGTGCCGGTCATGCCCGACGGCGCGTTCTACGCCTGGGCCGATGCGTCGGGCACGGGCCTGTCCAGCTGGGACCTGTGCATGGATCTGATGGAACACGCGCAGGTCGCGCTGACACCCGGCCGCGATTTCGGCCCGGCCTTCGGCGAACGTTTCCTGCGCCTGTCCTTCGCCAGCAGCATGGACGACCTGCGCGAGGCGCTCGCCCGCGTCAGCGTCCGTCTCGGCCAGTTGAAAGCGCGGACCTGACGAGATCGCAACGCCGCAGCGTTGCAAAGTCGTGGCGTCGTGGGGTCGCCCGCTACAGGTTGGTCGGCTTGAGGATGCGACCCGTCTTCGCCAGATCGGCGGGCTGACCCAGACCGGGGATCCCGCCGGCGCCCAGCACCCGCTGATGCGGGTCGTCGGAGGTGCGCATCGCCGTGATGCGCCGGGAGGCCGCGCGAGACGCCTTGGACGCCTGCCGGCCCTTGGGCGTGACCGCCGCGGCGGCCAGCTGGCCGATGTAGTCGAGATCGAAGGGGTGCATGGCGCGTCGCAAGAGGAACACGAGCCGACAGGGCACGCGGCGTGCCAGCCCACCGTGTCGGCCCGTCGCTCCGGGCGCCCGCGGCAAACGCCCTATCATCCCGGCATGAGTTCCGGTTCCTCTTCCGATTCCCATTCCGATCCCCGCGCCGACGGCGGCGACGCCACCGTCCCCGCCCTGCTCGGCGGCCCGCTCGCCGTCACCGGCGCCTCGCCCGCCCCGCCCGTCCATCAGCACGAGCTGCGCATCTACTGGGAAGACACCGACGCCGGCGGCGTCGTCTTCTACGCCAACTACCTGAAGTTCATGGAACGCGCCCGCACCGAATGGCTGCGCGGCCTGGGCTTCGAGCAGGAGACGATGCGCCGCGACGAGGGGCTGATGTTCGTCGTCAGCGACACCGCCCTGCGCTACCTCGCGCCGGCGCGGCTGGACGACTGGCTGCGCGTCAGCGTCGTGCCGGCCGAGGTCGGTCGCGCCAGCCTGGTCATCGACCAGCAGGTCTGGCGCGGCGAGCAACTCCTGACCCAGGGTCGCATCCGCATCGGTTGCGTCGATGCGATCAGCCTGAAACCCGCGCGCATCCCGGCACGCATCCTGCAAGCCTTGCAGCCGTCGCCGGGGACCGTCGCCCCCGTCTAGCCGCGCCTTGGCGTCCGGACCGCGACGACGTGCAGCGCCCGCCGACACGCTTCTTTGCATGTGGCTGGTCCGCCGATTGCCTGGGACCCCGCCAGTCTTGTCACAATTCCCCCTTGATCGTCCATTGATCGCCCCCTTGCTCCGTCCCTGATCCGCGACCACCCACCGCCGACCTCATGAACCAAGACCTCTCCATCGTTTCCCTGATCGCCCATGCCAGCCTCACGGTGCAGCTGGTGATCGCCGCGCTGCTGCTGGTCTCGCTGGCCAGCTGGAGCGTGATCTTCAGCAAGCTGATCTCGCTGGGCCGCATCCGCTCGCGCAACGAGGGCTTCGAGCAGGAGTTCTGGTCGGGCAAGAACCTCAACGACCTCTACAACAGCGTCTCCAACCGCCAGGACGGCGCGCCGCTGGAACGCATCTTCGCGTCCGGCATGCGCGAGTTCCTCAAGCTGCGCGAGAAGCGCGTGGTCGACTCCGGCCAGTTGCTGGACGGCGCCCGCCGCGCGATGCGCGCCAGCTTCCAGCGCGAGCTCGACGCGATGGAATCGCACCTGTCCTTCCTCGCATCGGTGGGCTCGGTGTCACCGTACGTGGGCCTGTTCGGCACCATCTGGGGGATCATGCATGCCTTCGTCGGCCTGTCCAACCTGACGCAGGTGACGCTGGCCACCGTCGCGCCCGGCATCGCCGAAGCGCTGGTCGCGACCGCGATCGGCCTGTTCGCCGCGATCCCGGCCGTGCTGGCCTTCAACCGCTTCGCGCGCCAGATCGACCGCAACGCGATCACGCTGGAGACCTTCATCGAGGAGTTCTCCAACATCCTCCAGCGCAACGCCGGCCAGCCCGCGCCGGCCGCGCAGCGCTGATCCGGGAGGCAGGCCATGGCTGGAATGTCCTCCCGCAGCGGCTCGCGCCGCCGCACGATGAACGAGATCAACATGGTCCCGTTCATCGACGTCATGCTGGTGCTGCTGATCATCTTCATGGTCAGCGCGCCCCTCATCACCACCGGCGTCGTCGACCTGCCCAGCGTGGGCAGCAGCCGCACGCAGCCGCAGCACGTGATCCAGGTGATCGTCGGCACCGACGAGCAGCTGAAGATCAAGCTCGACGGCGACCAGGATCCGTCGCCGGTGCCGCTCAAGGCGCTGGCCGCCCGGGTCAAGGACGCGCAGAAGGGCGACGCGGCCACGCCGGTCGTGATCTCCGCCGACCGCAACGTCAAGTACGAAGCGGTGGTCAAGACGATGGACGTGCTGCAGCGCGCGGGCATCCAGCGCGTGGGCCTGTCCGTGAAGAACGGCGCCGCGGCGGACCGCTGAGACCGGGACACGATCGCACGCGATGAGCACCCTGGTCTCCCGATTCCACCCGGACCGCGATCCCCTGCGTCCGCCGCCCGCGCCCGGACTGGGCCGCGGTTTCAGTTTCGCCGTCGTCGCGCACATCCTGCTGGTGGCCGCGCTGAGCTTCGGCGTGAGCTGGCGCTCGGCGCCGGTGCCGGCGATGGACGCCGAACTCTGGTCCGCCATCCCGCAGGCGGCCGCGCCCAAGGAGCAGTTGCCGACCGAGAAGCAACCCGAACCGCCCAAGCCACAGCCCGAGCCCCCGAAACCGCAACAACCGACCCCGCAGGAAGTGCAGGCGCAACGCGACGCGGACATCGCGATCGCCAAGGCCAAGGAACGCAAGCTCAAGGAAGACCAGGAGCAGCGCGAGGCCGAGGACAAGCGCAAGCAGGAACAGCGCAAGAAGGACGAGGCGGACCAGAAGGAACGCGACCGCAAGGCCAAGGAAGAGCAGGCGAAGAAGGACGAGGCCAAGAAGGACGAGACCAAGGCCGCCGACAAGGCGAAGGCCGAGAAGGCCCGCAAGGACGCCGAGGCCAAGCAGGAAGCGCAGCGCCAGGAGAACCTCAAGCGCATCCAGGGCATGGCAGGTGGTACCGGCGCGCCGGGCGCGACCGGCACGGCCGCGAGAAGCTCCGGGCCGTCGGCGAACTACGCGGGCCGGATCAAGGCCCGCGTGCGTCCGAACATCATCTACAACGATCCGGGTGGCGATTCGAATCCGGAAGCGGAAGTCGAGGTGCGCACGGGTCCTGGCGGCTCGATCATCGGACGCAAGATCGTCAAGTCCAGCGGCCTGCCGGACTTCGACAACGCCGTGCTGCGGGCCCTGGACAAGACCGAGACCTTCCCCGCGGACACCGACGGCACCGTGCCCAAGGTGATGATCATCACCTTCCGCCCCAGGGAATGAGCACGCCTCCGATGATCGGGAGGCTCAGCGTGTTCGGGAGCGTCGGAAGGATGGGCAGGGTGGGAAGCGCCGACAGGATCGGGAAGGTCGGGGCCGTCTCCACGGTCTGGACCCGGGCCAGCCAGCCGCGCGTGACCGCCGTCGACAACCAGGCGCTGAAGTCGAAAGCCGCCCCCGCGTCCAGCAGCGCGCGTTCCAGATCGAGCCCGGCGCGCAGCGATTCGAACCAGCGCGCGGCCACGGCGTCCAGCGCGATCGACTGACCGCGCCAGCCGTCCCGCCACACCAGCAGCGCGGTGCGCGGGCCGTCGCCGAAGGACTCGTCCGCGAGGGCGAGCAAGGCTTTCAGGCCGGGTGCGTCGCCGCCATGCAGCGCGACGTGGTCCGCGAGCACGAGGCGCACCCCACCGGCCGGCAGACGTCCCAGCAGCGCGAGCGAGTCCAGGTCCGTCCGAGGATCCGCGATGCGCTCCACGCCGTGCAGTTCCCATTCGATGCGGGCCGTCGCCGTCCAGAGCGGCGGCAGGCCGTCGGCTTCGGCGCCGGAGAGCAGGCCGATGAGCGCCTCGCCCCACTCGCCCAGATCGCCCTGCGAGGGCGGATCGCGACGCCAGCAGGCCCAGGCCAGCGACGCGAAGCTCCCGGGCCGATCGGCCTCCATGAGATCGCGCAGGCGCGGATACACCGCCGCGAGCGTGCGCTCCGCCTGCACGCTGAGCTGCGCCTGATGCGCGCGCAGCACCCGCGGCAGCCCGCCGGAGATGCCGGCCAGCGCGCGCAGTCCGACGGGTGCCAGGAGCGCGATGTCGACGCCCGGCGCGGCCAGCAGCGCGGTCATCAGGCCGGCCTGCTGAGCCGATAGGTCCTGCCGGGCTTGCGCCTCCTGCTGCTGGTCTCGGTGGTCCTGCGGGGCTTGCTGGTCCACCATGTTGCGGGCGGGTGACCGGGACGACACCATCGACGGCATCGCACCGGTCTCGCCGTTCGCCACGCGCGAGGTCCGCAGACGCTCCTGACGCGAGGACGGCCGCACCGGCGGCGGGGCGATCAATTCCCGGTCCAGCGCGGCCTGCTCCCGGCGGGCCCGGGCCACCTCCCCGCACAGGGTCGCCAGCGCGGGCAGCGCGTGGTCCCATTCGATCAGCGTCGGTCGCGCGCCGATGTGCGTCAACGCATGGCGGTACAGCGACCACACGGGTTCGTCGACCGGGCCGCCGTGGTCCGCGAGCACCAGGCCGTCTGCGCGCGAATGGCCCGCCACGTGGTACTGGCCGACGGCGGCCGGCGCCACGCCGTCCAGCCAGGCCAGGCCGGCGCGCAGCGCGGCCTCGTCGTCCAGCCCCCGATTGAGCGCCTGGACGAACACGCCGTTCAGGTCGAGCAGCAGCCCGCACCCGGTGCGGTCCGCCAGCGCGTTCAGGAAGTCGGGCTCGCTGATCACGTCCTCCTCCCACGCCATGCAGGCGCCGAGGTTCTCGATCAGGATCTGCCGACCCAGGCCCTGCTGCGCCGCATCCACCTGCGACGCCAGCAGCGACAGGCCGCGCGGGCTCAGCGGCACCGGCAGTTGCTGGTGCGCATGCGCGATCCCTCCCCCTTGCCCATTCCCCTGCCCGCTCCCCTGCCCATTCCCCTGCCACGCGCGGGCGAACGCGGCGTGTTCCGACACCACCGCGGGCTGGACCGCGTCCACCAGCGCGCGCACGCGCCGGAGGTGCCCGGGGTCGATGCCGGCCGCCGAGCCCAGGCCCAGCCCCACCCCATGCAGACTGATCGGAAACCGGCACGCGGCGTCCAGCAGCAGCTGCCGGGACGCACCGCCGGGTGCCAGGAAATTCTCGGTATGCACCTCCAGGAAATCGAGATCGAGTGCGCCAGGCGCCATCACCTCCCGGTAGTGGGGCTGGCGCCAGCCGACGCCGACGGCCACCGGCCACAAGGTCGCGCCGCGCTTCACCGCGCGCCCTTGGCGCCGTAGACCCATTCGCCGGGCGCGGGGTCGACGGTCGAGGGGCCGGTGCACAGGTGCTGGCCCGCCTTGGCCAGGTCGTGGCATTGGCCCCTGGCCTTGCGGTCGGTGGCTTGCGCGCCGCCCGACGCGCCGGCGGACGTGCCGGCGGACAGCGCGGCCGTCAGCGCGGTGAGGACGATCTGGCGAATGGACATGGGGACTCCGATGAGCGGGGCGGTTCCCGCGAGGTGACGGGCGATGGCGGCGGTCATCGATCGGATCGACCGCCTCGCCACGCCTGGCTCCTCAGTTGGGCCATCGCGTCCCCTCGCTCTGCACCTGGGCCCCGTTCATTGACATCGGTCAAGAGCGTGCTCGCCCCATGCCCCCAGGCCCCGCCCGCCTCAGTCCAGTTGCCCGCCCCCGGCGCGGATCTCCTCGGCGGTGACGGCCAGTTCCATGGCCAGGCGGGTCGCCGCGACCAGCGTCGGCAATGGCAGGCTGGGTGCGCCGGGATGGCGCGCGGCCTGTTCCGGCAGGTAGGGGATGTGCATGAACCCGCTGCGCACGCCCAGGCCGTGCAAGCGGTGCTGCAAGCCGTAGAACAGGTGGTTGCAGACGAAGGTGCCCGCCGTCTGCGAGACGGACGCCGGATACCCCGCCGCCCGCAGCCCGGCCACGATCGCCTTGATGGGCAGCGTCGAGAAATACGCCGCCGGGCCCTCGGCCACGATGGGTTCGTCCACCGGCTGCGCGCCGGCGTTGTCCGGGATGCGCGCATCGTCCACATTGATGGCGACCCGCTCCAGCGACAGGTCGCAGCGTCCGCCGGCCTGGCCGATCGCCAGCACCATCGCGGGCCGCACGCGCTGCAGGGCCTCGTCCAGGCGCTGCAGGGCCTCTCCGAACACGCAGGGCAGTTGCACGGCCACGACGCGGGCGCCGGCGATCACCTCGCCGTTCAGCGACCGCGCCAGTTCCCAGGACGGATTGACGACTTCGCCCCCGAACGGATCGAAGCCCGTGACCAGAAGGTTTTTCATGGGGACGAGTCTAGACGCGAGTCCTGACCCCCGTCGCTTTCTCGAGCGGCCGCGGGCGGTCCGACCGCAGCCGCAGCCGGGCATGCCACCTGCTTATCTGGGTAGTGAGCACTCTTCAAACGGGTTAATCTCCCGCCTCAAGAATGTCCAGATACAAATTCCCCGCGGAGACCGCCCGATGACCGACCCGTCCGTGCCGCTTCAATGGCCCACAGCCCAGCCAGCCAGCGCGGCGGCCGAAGCGTCACCGCCGTTCGAATGGCCCACCCCGCCCTACGCCGCCTACCCGCGGCCGCGCCCGCAGCGCGAGCCCCAGGCCTGCGAGATCCTCGGCCTGAACGGCAGTCGCACGGTCGGCAAGGTGATCCTGATGGTGCCGGCCGAGCGGCTGGCGCAGGTCGTCGTGCCGCCGGCGCGCAACGCGATGCCGCTGAAGTTCTCGCAGTTCAAGGCGCTCAAGCTGCTGCACGCGATCGAGGTCCCGCCGCGCGATCCGGCCTCGGCCAACGACCCGACCTCGCTGGACCAGCGCCCGCGCACCGACTTCAAGCTGGTCTACCAGGGCGGCGAGGAGCAGAAGGGCACGACCATCGGCCACCATGAGACCGAGCTGGGCCTGTTCCTGTTCCCGCCGGTGAGCGAGACCAGCGACTGGGTGCGGTGCATGTTCGTGCCGCGCGAGGTGCTGAGCAGCTTCGAGGTCGGCGAGCGCATCGGCGACCTGCTGGTGCGCCAGGAGGTCGCGACGCAGGCGCAGGTCGACGCCGCGGCCGATGAGCAGCGCGAATTGCGCGACCGCCGCGTCGGCGACATCCTGGTGGCCACGCACATCGTCAGCGCCGAGCAGCTGATGCAGGCGATCGAGCAGCAGGCCAAGATGCCGATGGTGCGCATCGGCGAGGCGCTGCTCGCGCTGGAGCTGATCACGCAGGCGCAGCTCGACGAGGCGCTCGCGCAGCAGAAGCAGGACCGCTCGGTCCCGCTGGGCGAGCTGCTCGTGCGCAAGGGCATCGTCACGCGCGCGCAGCTGCAATCGGCGCTGGCCCGCAAGATGGGATATCCGCTGGTCGACGCGGACAACTTCGCGATCGAGCCGGACTCGGTGCGCAAGCTGCCCTTCTCCGTCGCCAAGCGGCTGGAGGTGCTGCCGCTGGTGCTGCGCGACGGCCGCCTGATCGTGGCGATGGAGGATCCCACGCGGCGCGACTGCATCGACGAGGTCGAGTTCATCACCCAGCTCAAGGTCGTGCCGGCGCTGGCGCGCCTGGGCTCGCTGACCTTCGCGATCCCCGGCGCCTACGAGCGCTTCGGCTCGATGCCGGCCTCCGCCATCGGCAACGCCCTGCCCGCGCTGACGATGGACTTCGAGCTCGACAGCTCCGACAAGCTGATCGAGACGCTGGAGCGCGAGGGCCAGGAGCAGTCCGCCCGCGAGACCGCCCGCGAGGAGGAGAAGGACCGGCAGATCGAGCAGAGCGACAACTCGCTGGTGCGGCTGATCAACACGATGATCATCGACGCGCACAACCAGAACGTGTCGGACATCCACATCGAGACCTATCCGGGCAAGGAGAAGGTCAAGATCCGCTTCCGCAAGGACGGCGTGCTGCAGCCCCACCTGGAGCTGCCGCACACCTACCGCAGCGCGATGATCGCGCGGATCAAGATCATGTGCGACCTCGACATCTCCGAGCGCCGCAAGCCGCAGGACGGCAAGATCAACTTCGCCAAGTTCTCGGAGCGCCACAAGATCGAGCTGCGGGTCGCGACCATCCCGACCAACAACAGCCTCGAGGACGTGGTGATGCGGATCCTGGCGTCGGCCAAGCCGATCCCGATGGAGAAGCTGGGGTTCTCGGAGCGCAACCTGCGCGAGCTGAAGGCGGCGTCGGAGCGGCCCTACGGCATGGTGCTGTGCGTGGGCCCGACGGGGTCGGGCAAGACGACGACGCTGCACTCGGTGCTCTCCAACATCAACAAGCCGGAGCGCAAGATCTGGACGGCCGAGGACCCGGTCGAAATCACGCAGGCCGGCCTGCGGCAGGTGCAGGTCAACCCGAAGATCGACTGGACCTTCGCCAAGGCGCTGCGCGCCTTCCTGCGCGCGGACCCGGACGTGATCATGGTCGGCGAAATCCGCGACGAGGAAACCGCGGAGATCGCCGTGGAAGCCTCGCTGACGGGCCACCTGGTGCTCTCCACGCTGCACACCAACAGCGCGCCGGAAACGGTCACGCGGCTGCTGGACATGGGGATGGACCCGTTCAACTTCGCCGACTCGCTGCTCGCGGTGCTGGCGCAGCGGCTGGTGCGGCGCATCTGCTCGTCGTGCCGCACGTCGGAGCCGATGTCGGACGCGACGCTCAACGAGCTGCTCGACGACTACCTGCACGTGTTCTCGGCCGACAACCGGCCGGATCGCGAGAAGGTGCTCGCCGAGTGGAAGCGCCTCTACGGCCAGCCCAACCTGCTCCAGTACCACGCGCCCGGTTGCGAGAAGTGCGACCACACCGGCTTCAAGGGCCGCGCGGGGCTGCATGAACTGCTGAGCGTCACGCGGCCGATCCGCCGGCTCATCCAGACCGGTGGACGCGCGGAAGAGCTCATGCACCTGGGCATGGCCGAAGGCATGACGACGCTGCGCCAGGACGGCATCGCGAAGGTGCTGCAGGGCGTGACGACGCTGGGTGAGGTCAGGTCGACCAGCAATCAGTAGCGGGCCCCTACCCGGCCATCAGGTCATGGTCACGCAGCATCACCGGTTCGCGCGAGCCGCTGGCGATGCGTCGTCGAACGATCCCCTCGAGCTCTTCCGTATGGGCCTGGAAGGTCTGCAGCGGATCGTCGTTCGTGTTGTGGGGGCTGTAGCGATAGTGGAGCGACTCGCGCCGGACGGAAGCGCCGACGAATTGCTCATCCACGAGCACCCAGAAGCGGATGGTCCCTGAACTCAGGTCGTAGAACGCGGCGGGTTTCACAAGACCTCCCTGGCGCCGGGGCGGCGCCGTGAAGGGTCAGGTTGGGCGCATTCAACTGTGCCGTCTGTGCACTGGCACACACAGGCCTGCGGCGCCCATCCGGTGCGCCTTGGCAACAGGGAGGAAAAATATGGGCAGTCTGGATTTCGAGGGCGAGAAGGCACGGTTCCGGGTTTTCTACGAAGCCAATTCAGCGAGGCTGCAGAATGCTGGCCGCTCGCTTGTCAGCCTCCTCACGGACCTCCTCCCACAACTCGGCTCGGTGCCTTTCTCCAAGATCGAATCGCGGCTGAAGGACCGTGAGGAGTGCATCAAGAAATTCAATCTCAAGTACCGCCAGGCACTGGAGACCGAATCGACGGACTACGAGATCAGAAGTCACATCAGTGACCTGGTCGGTCTTCGTATCGTCTGCCTCTATGAGGACGACATAGAGAAGATCGGCGCGATTCTCCAGAGCGAGTTCGAGGTTGTCGAAGTCACGGACAAGATTTCGACCATCGAGAACACGGAGGCATCGTTCGGCTACAAGGGTCTGCATTTCGATCTCAAGCTCAAGAACCCGCGACTTGAGTTGCCCGAGTACCGCGCCTATGCGGACCTTCAGTTCGAAGTGCAGGTACGAACAATCGTCCAGGACTCATGGAGCGTGCTGGATCACAAGATCAAGTACAAGAAGTCCATCCCCAACCATCTGAAGCGCCGGATCAACACGCTGGCCGCACTCTTCGAACTGGCCGACCGGGAGTTCCGGCAGATCCGGGACTCCACCGAAGAAGAGATCCAGAAGGAGGAGGACGAGCCGGCCGAACCCGCCGACACGGCGGCGGCGCAGGGCGTCAACGGTGCAGGACCGGTTGAAGCGCCGCGCACCGAGCCTCCCGCGTCCCCCGCCATCGAGCGTCGCAGCGCGAAACTCAACGCATTCAATTTCCTGAAGATCGCCAGCCATTTCTTCCCCGCCTTCGACTTTGTGCCGCAGAAGGTGGATGGCTTCGTTCAGGAGATCGTGACAGCGCAGCCGTCCATTTCGCGCTCGGAGTTCAACCAATATCTGCGCGAGAACATCGGCATCGTCAAGCGGTACCAGGTTCACTTTGAAGACAGTTCCGAGAACCGGATGAACCCCTTTACCGTGATACGTCACAGCCTCTATCTAGGCGACAAGACACTGTTCCAAGGCATGCTGGCGACGCTGGCCAGGAAGAACTTCGAAAAGTGGCTCTCGGTTCAGGCCGCCGAGGAACTCTGATGCCATGGCGTCCAGGCGCGCGCATGACCTGACCCTCCTCGCAGGATCGCCCGGGCCTAACGACCCAGAAGCGCCAGGATAGGCGCCGCCATCCGCGCGGCCGCGCCGCGATGCGCCGCGGCGAAGGCCGTGGCCGCTGCGGCCATGGCGTCGCGCTCGCCAGACTTCGTCAGCAGCGTCAGCGCTTCATCTAGCCCTTGCGACAGCGTCTCGACGCGCCGCGCCGCCCCCGCCTGCAGCGACAGCTCCGCCGCCTCGGCGAAGTTGAAGGTGTGAGGTCCCATGAACAGCGGCACGCCGCACGCCGCCGTCTCGATCAGGTTCTGGCCGCCCAGCTTCTCGAAGCTGCCGCCGAGCAGCGCGACATCGGCCAGGCCGTAATACAGCGCCATCTCGCGCATTGAATCGCCCAGCCACACGTCCGCCACTCCCGCGCTCAATGGCGGCGTGGCGATGTCGCTGGTGCCGAAGGCACTGCGTCGCGCAAGCGTGAGCCCCGCATCGGTCACCATCGCGGCGATCTCATCGAAGCGC
This sequence comes from Mitsuaria sp. 7, assembly GCF_001653795.1. NCBI lineage: Bacteria > Pseudomonadati > Pseudomonadota > Betaproteobacteria > Burkholderiales > Sphaerotilaceae > Roseateles > Mitsuaria sp. 7. The sequence goes on along the minus strand of NZ_CP011514.1, from coordinate 1,326,877 downwards.
TGCGGGTGACGCGGCACGATCAGCAGCAGCGGTGAACCCGCGGCCGCCCTCGCCTCGCTGGCAGCCTTCCAGGCGGCCAGCATCGCGGCTTCCTCGCCTTCGCGAGAGACCGCCAGCATCACCACCGGTCGATTCAACGCGGCACGCCACGCGCGGCCGCGCGCAAGCAGCGCTTCATCGGGCTGAAGGTCGAACTTCAGGTTGCCGCAGACGCGCACGTCCTCGACCCCGGCCTGCCGCAGGCGCTCGGCATCAGCGGCCGTCTGCGCGAGCGCGAGCTTCAGGCTGCGCGCCGCCGGCGCGAGCAGCGCCTTGAACTTCTCGCCGCGACGCAGGCTGCGCGCGGAGAGCCGCGCGTTGGCGAGCACCATGGGCACGCCCGCCTTCTGCGACTCGTGCTGGACGTTGGGCCAGATCTCGGTTTCCATCAGCACGCCGACCGCCGGTCGCGTGCGCTTCAGGAAACGACGCACCGCGCCGGGCGTGTCGAAGGGCAGCCAGCGCTGCGTGTCGCCGTCGCGCAGCAACGAGCCGCCGGCCTCCCGGCCGGTCGCCGTCGTGTGCGTGAGCAGCAGTCGCATGCCGGGCCGCTCCTGGCGCAGGCGCTCGATCAGCGCCGCCGCCGCGCGCGTCTCGCCCAGCGAGACCGCATGCACCCAGATCGCGCCCGGCGCGATCGCCTCGCCGAAGCCGAAGCGCTCGCCCGGATGCACCGCATAGAGCGGTTCCTGGCGTCCGCGCAGGAACAGGCGCAGGAAGTACGCTGGCGAGGCGAGCCTCAGCACCGTGCTGAAGACGCCGCGCGCCAGGCGCTCCTTGAACGAATCGGCGGGCAAGGGACGATCAGTGGCCGGACGTGAAGGTGATGTCCGGCTTCACGCGCTTGAGCTGGGCCAGCACTTCCTTCTGGATGCGCTCCAGCGCTTCCTGGGTGTGGCCTTCGAAGCGCAGCACCAGCACCGGCGTCGTGTTGGACGCACGCACCAGGCCGAAGCCGTCGTCGTATTCCACGCGGATGCCGTCGATCGTGATGATGTCCTTGGCGTTCGGGAACTCGGCGATCTCCTTGAGCTTGGCGACGACCTCGTGGTGCTCGCCTTCCTTGCAGGGGACGTTCAGTTCCGGCGTGTTGACGCTGTTGGGCAGGTCGTTGAGGACCTTGCTCGGGTCATCGCTGCGCGACAGGATCTCCAGCATGCGCGCGGCGGTGTACATCGCGTCGTCGAAGCCGTACCAGCGCTCGGCGAAGAAGATGTGGCCCGACAGCTCGCCGGCCAGCGGCGCGCCGGTTTCCTTCAGCTTGGCCTTGGCCAGCGAGTGGCCCGTCATCCACATCAGCGGCTTGCCGCCGTGCTCTTCGATCCACGGCGCCAGGCGTTGCGTGCACTTGACGTCGAAGATGATCTCCGAGCCCGGCAGGCGCGTCAGGATGTCCGCGGCGATCAGCATGATCTGACGGTCCGGCATGATCATCGTGCCTTCCTTGGTCACGATGCCCAGGCGGTCGCCGTCGCCGTCGAAGGCCAGGCCCAGCTCGGCGTCGGTCGCGTGCACGATGCGCTTGAGGTCCTCGAGGTTCTCGGGACGCGACGGATCCGGATGGTGGTTGGGGAAGTCGCCGTCCACCTTCGAGAAGATGTCGATCACCTCGCAGCCCAGCGCGCGCAGGATCGCCGGAGCGGTCGCGCCCGGGATGCCGTTGCCGCTGTCGACCACGACCTTCATCGGACGCGACAGCTTGGCATCCTTGACGATGCGCTGCGTGTACTCGGCGATGACGTCCATCTGACCGACACGGCCGTTGCCGGTGACGTAGTCCTCGGCCTCGATGCGGCGCTTCAGGCCCTGGATCTGCTCGCCGTAGACGGCGGCACCCTTCAGGACCATCTTGAAGCCGTTGTAATCCTTCGGGTTGTGGCTGCCCGTGACCATGATGCCGGAGTTGCAGCCGTGCTTGCCGCGCGTGGCGGCGACGTAGTACAGCATCGGCGTCGTGACCGCGCCGATGTCGACGACGTCCAGTCCGGTCGACTTCAGACCGCGGATCAGCGCGTCCACCAGCGACGGGCCCGACAGGCGGCCGTCACGGCCGACAGCAACCGCCTTCTCACCGCCGTTGATCGCCTCGGTGCCGAAGGCCTTGCCGAGCGCCTCGGCCAGCGCCTCGTCCAGCGTCGTACCCACGACGCCGCGGATGTCGTAAGCCTTGAAGATGGATGCGTGAACTTGCATGTGCTTCCTTGCAGGAATTGGTGGAGATTCGAACTGGGGCGCATTGTAGGCAGCGCGTATGAGGCCTCCGTGTAACCCGGTGCACGGAGGTCCCTAGAGGGCAATTCCCGGGCCAGGGGCCTTCAGGGACATGTCCGAAAACGGCGAGAACCGCAGGACCCCGGCTCCTATGATCCTTTCCATGGACTTCCTCCTCGACCCCGATCACTGCTACCCGGCACTGCTGGCGCGCGATGCGCGCTTCGACGGTCAATGGTTCGTTGGCGTGACGTCGACCGGCGTCTATTGCCGACCGATCTGCCGGGTGCGTGCGCCGCGGCGCGAGAACTGCCGCTTCTTCCCCAGCGCGACGCTGGCGGAAGCCGCACGCTTCCGCCCGTGCCTGAAATGCCGCCCCGAGTTGGCGCCCGCCGCACGACCGTGGAGCACGATGGACGCCGCCGAGGTGCTGGCCCGCGAAGCGGCGCGGTGGCTCGACGAATGCGCGCCGGAAGAGGCCTCGTTGCCGGCGCTCGCCGCGCACCTGGGTGTGAGCGAACGTCACGTGCGCCGCGTGTTCACGGCCGTGCACGGCGTGGCGCCGCTCCAGTACCTGCAGACACGCCGCCTGCTGCTCGCCAAGCAGTTGCTGACCGACACGCGCCTGCCGATCGGCGAGGTCGCGCTCGCGGCGGGCTTCTCCAGTCTGCGCCGCTTCAACGCCGCCTTCCAGGAGCATTACCGACTGAGTCCGTCCGCGCTGCGCAAGGGCGGCGCCGAGGCCGACGCGAGCCCGCCCGGCAATGCGCTGGAAACGGCCGAGTTGCGCCTGGACCTGCGTCCGCCCTTGCTGAGTTCGGCGCTGCTGAACTTCCTCGCCGCCCGCGCGGTGCCAGGTGTTGAGCAGGTCGATGTAGAGCGCCTCTCGCTGTCGCGCAGCGTGCGCTTTGTGCGACCGGGTCTGCCCGATGTGCTCGGCTGGCTGTCGGTGCGCCTGCCCGCCGACGGGGACGAACGGCCCCGCGTGCGCCTGTCGCTGAGCCCTTCGCTGTGGCCCGTGATCGCGCCGCTGATGCCGCGCCTGCGTCGCTGGCTCGACCTCGACGCCGATCCTCACGCCATCGCCGCGGCGCTCGGCGAGACGCTCGGTCCCGCCGCCGCTGGGCTGCGACTGCCGGGGTCGCTCGACCGGTTCGAGCTCGCGATCCGCGCCGTGCTCGGCCAGCAGATCACGGTCGCCGCCGCCCGCACGCTGGCCACGCGCCTGATCGCCAAGTTCGGCGAGCCGTTGCCCGATGCCGCAGGCGCGCCGCCCGGCGTCACGCACGTGTTCCCGACACCGGCCACGCTGGCCGCCGCGACCGTCGACGACATCGCCCCGCTCGGCATGCCGGGCCGCCGCGCCGAGGCGTTGATCCACCTCGCCCGCCAATGGCCCACGCTCGCCTTCGCCCATGGTCGCGGCACGGTGGAGGACGCGATCGCGGAGCTCGCCGCCCTGCCCGGCCTCGGCCCCTGGACCGCGCACTACATGCTGATGCGCGGCTGGAGCTGGCCCGACGCCTACCTGCCGGGCGACGTCGTGCTGAAGCAATGCCTCGAGGAACGCGCCGGCCAGCCGCTGCGCCCCCGCGAGCTGATCGCCGCCGCCGAGCATTTCGCGCCTTACCGCAGCTACGCCGTGTTGCAACTATGGCGGGATGCGGCGCTCAAACCCAAGGTCAAGACCGTCAAAGGAATCCCGTCATGAAGCCGACGCACACCGCCTGGACCGACACCGACACCCCGCTCGGCCGCCTGCTGATCGCGCGCAACGCCGAGGGTCTGTCGGGCCTCTGGTTCGAGGACCAGAAGTATCACCCGGGCGCCCTGAGCGCTCCTCGCGTCGATGACGATGCGCTGCTGCGCGACACCGTCGCGGCGATGAAGGACTACTTCGCCGGTCGTGCCGCGACCTTGCCGCCGATGTCCCCATCCGGCACCGCCTTCCAGCAGGCCGTGTGGCAGGCGCTGCTCGGCATCCCGGCGGGCGAGACCGTCACCTACGGCCAGCTCGCCGCGCGCCTGGGCCGGCCCGACGCCGTGCGCGCCGTCGCGGCAGCGGTGGGCCGCAACCCGGTCTCGGTGCTGATCCCGTGCCACCGCGTGCTCGGCGCCGACGGCAGCCTGACCGGCTATGCCGGCGGCCTCCACCGCAAGGAAGCCCTACTGACAATCGAAGGTGGACTGCCCGCTAAGCTTCGCCCCTCGCCGACAGAGACTCCTCCCGGGAATGCGGCCACGCGCCGTCCCGGCAAGCACGACAACAATCAAGAGGCCCCCGCGTGAAGCGTAGCGATCTGATCGAACTGCTGGTCCTGGCCGCCATCTGGGGCGCCTCGTTCCTGTTCATGCGGGTCGCCGCGCCCGAGTTCGGCGCGGTCGCGACGGCCGCCGTGCGCGTGGCCGGCGCCTCGCTGTTCCTGCTCCCGCTGCTGGGCCTGCGCGAGGGCCTCGGCGACCTGCGCACCCACTGGAAGGGCCTGCTGCTGGTCGGTCTGCTCAACAGCGCCTTCCCGTTCGCGCTGTTCAGCTTCGCCGCGCTGTCGATCAACGCCGGCCTGTCGAGCATCCTCAACGCCACCACGCCCATGTGGGGCGCGCTGGTCGCGTGGGCCTGGTTCGGGCAACGCCTGGATGGATCGCGGATGCTGGGCCTGGCGCTGGGTTTCGCCGGCGTCGTGCTGCTGGCCTGGGACAAGGCCTCGTTCAAGCCCGGCGGCAGCGGCTTCGCCATCGTCGCCTGCCTGATCGCCGCGCTGAGCTACGGCATCGCCGCCAGCGCCACCAAGCGCTACCTCACCGGCGCCAGCCCGCTGGCCGTGGCCACCGGCAGCCAGTTCGCCGCCGCGTTGCTGCTGGCCGCGCCGGCGTGGACGCTGCGTCCGGCCGCGCTGCCCAGCGGTCACGCGTGGGGCGCGGTCGCCCTGCTGGCGCTCCTGTGCACCGGCATCGCGTACATCCTGTTCTTCCGGCTCATGAAGCGCGTCGGCCCGACCAACACGATCTCGGTGACCTTCCTGATCCCGGTCTTCGGACTGCTGTGGGGCTGGATCTTCCTCGGCGAGACGCTGAGCACCAGCATGGCCGCGGGATGCCTCGTGGTGCTGCTCGGGACCGCGCTGGCGGTGGGCGTGCTCAAGCTGCCTTCGACGTCGCCTCCAGCGACGTCCTGAGGATCCTGTCGGACAGGCCCGGCGCCGCGCCCGCGCAGGCCCGGGCCAGGATCATCCCGCCGACCATCGTCGTCAGCACGCCGATCGCGCGGGCCTCGTCCTCCGCGGTCGGCTCGTCGACGACCGTGCCGTCAGGCCGGTGCACGGCGAGTTCGCGCAGGTAGGCGGCGATGCCGCCGCTCATCGATTCGCGCAGCAGGCCGCCCTCGCGCGCCGCGTCGACGCCCAGCGCCGCCATCGGACACCCCGCGCCCGGCGCGTCGCGATGCGCCGCGCCGAAGTAGCGCTTGAGGAAGGGCTGGTAGTCGCCGCCGTGTTTCTCGAGCTGCGCCCCCAGCCGCGCCAGCGAGCCCTCGAAGGCCACGTCGCAGGCCTCGGCCGCGAGTTCCTCCTTGGACGCGAAGCGCCCGTAGAAGCCGCCGTGCGTGAAGCCGGCCTCGCGGGAGATCTCCGCCAGCCCGACGCCGGCCACGCCGCGCTCCAGGTACAGCCTGGACGCCGCGTCGACCAGCGCCTTGCGGTTGGCGGCCGATTGCTCTTTGGTGACTTTCATGATGAGCACCATTGTAGGAAGACCGCCTGCCGCTTCCGTCGACAGCGCGAAGTCACGATTTTGAGTAGGGTCATCATCAAATCTGCGGCGAGCATCGGAAATCTCGATACGATGTCGACCATCATTAAAACAAGCGCCCCTGGAAGGATCCTCCCGCATGCTTGCCGCCGCCATGTCCCGACGCATGACCCATCGGGGTCTGCACTTCAGCTGGGTGATCGCCGGGCTGACCTTCCTGACGATGCTGTTCATGTCGGCGGCGCTGGGCCTGCCCGGCGCGATGCTGCAGCCGCTGGCGACAGAGTTCGGCTGGTCCACCAGCCAGATCTCGTCGGCGCTGGCGCTGCGGTTCGCGCTGTTCGGGTTGATGGGGCCGTTCGCGGCGGTGCTGATGGAGCGCTTCGGCGTGCGCGCGGTCGTGAGCGTGGCGCTGGGGCTGGTCGGCGGCGGCATGCTGATGGCCGGCCTGGTCACGCAGCTCTGGCACCTGGTCGTGCTGTGGGGCGTGGTGCTGGGCCTGGGCAGCGGGATGACGGCGCTGGTGCTGGGCGCGATCGTGTCCAACCGCTGGTTCGCGACGCGCCGGGGGCTGATCATGGGCATCCTGACCGCGAGCGCCGCGACCGGCCAGTTGATCTGCCTGCCGATCGCCGCGTGGATGATCGAGCGCTGGGGCTGGCGCGCGCCGCTGCTGCCGCTGGCCGCGCTGTGCCTGGCGGTGATGAGCCTGGTGCTGCTGTTCATGCGCGACCGGCCGTCCGACGTGGGTCTGGCGCCGTATGGCGCCGATCCTGAAGTCGCCACGGCGCCTGCGGCGCCCGCTGCGAAGGTGACCTGGCTCACGCCGTTCACCGCGCTGCGTGAGGCGTCCACGCAGCCGACCTTCTGGCTGCTCTTCGGCACCTTCTTCATCTGCGGGCTGTCGACCAACGGACTGGTGCAGACCCATTTCATCTCGCTGTGCGGCGACTACGGCCTGGCGGCGGTGCCGGCGGCTTCGGTGCTCGCGATGATGGGGATCTTCGATTTCATCGGCACGATCCTGTCGGGCTGGCTCAGCGACCGCTACGACACGCGCAAGCTGCTGTGCTGGTACTACGCGCTGCGCGGGCTGTCGCTGCTGTGGCTGCCGAACGCGGAGTTCACGCTCTACGGCCTGTCGCTGTTCGCGGTGTTCTACGGACTCGACTGGATCGCGACCGTGCCGCCGACGGTGCGACTCACCGCCGAGCGCTTCGGCGCGGCGAAGGTGGGGATGGTGTTCGGATGGATCTTCGCGGGCCATCAGATCGGCGCGGCGGTCGCGGCGTACGGCGCGGGGCTGAGCCGCAGCCTGCTGCTGAGCTACTCGCCCGCGCTGTACGTCGCTGGTGCGGCCTGCCTGATCGCGGCGGTGATGGCGATGGTGATCCGCCGGAAGACTGCGGCAGCCTGAGCGCCGAAGGCTTCAGTACTGCCACCGCCGCTGGCCCTCACCCCTGCCCTCTCCCGCAAGCGGGAGAGGGAGCAAGAAGGAAGGGTTCAGTACTTCCGCCGCCGCTGGCCCTCACCCCTGCCCTCTCCCGCAAGCGGGAGAGGGAGCAAGAAGGGTTCAGTACTTCCGCCGCCGCTGGGTCAGCTCGGTGCATTCTCACTCCCTCTCCCGCTTGCGGGAGAGGGCAGGGGTGAGGGCCAGCGGCCTGTGCAGTCAGCCAGCCGCGAGGACGTCCGGCGGCGCGGCCAATAGCGCCTGCAGACCTTCCTCGTCGAGGACGGTGACGCCCAGCTCGCGCGCCTTGTCGAGCTTGGAACCGGCCTCCTCGCCCGCGATCACGTAGCTGGTCTTCTTCGACACCGAGCCGCTGACCTTGCCGCCGGCGGCCTCGATCAGTTCCTTGGCCTCGTCGCGCGACAGCGTCGGCAGCGTGCCGGTCAGCACCAGCGTCTTGCCGGCGAGCGGCTGAGGACCGGCCGGCGCCGCGGCGGCCCCTTCCGATTGCGGGAACTCGACGCCCGCGGCGAACAGCTGCTCGACGACCTCGCGGTTGTGCGCCTCGGCAAAGAAGGCGGCGATGCTCTTCGCAACGATCGGACCGACGTCCTTGACCGCAAGCAGCTGCTCCTCGGTCGCGCTCATCAACCCGTCCATGTTGCCGAAGTGCTTGGCGAGATCCTTCGCCGTCGTCTCACCGACCTGCCGGATGCCCAGCGCGAAGAGGAAGCGCGCCATCGTCGTGCGCTTGCTCTTCTCCAGCGCATCGATGAGGTTCAGCGCGCTCCGGTCGCCCATGCGTTCCAGCGCGGTGAGCTTGGCCACGCCGAGCTTGTAGAGCCCCGGCAGGCTGGTGACGATGCCGCCGTCCACGAGCTGGTCGACGAGCTTGTCGCCCAGTCCTTCAATGTCCATGGCCCGACGTCCGGCGAAGTGCAGCATCGCCTGCTTGCGCTGCGCCGGGCAGAAGATGCCGCCGCTGCAGCGGTGGTCGATGCCGCCCCTCTCGCGCACGACGTCGCTGCCGCAGATCGGGCAGTGCCTGGGCATGCGGAAGTTGGGCACGTAGCTCGCGCGCTTCGCGTCGACCTTGCCGACCACTTCCGGGATCACGTCGCCGGCGCGCCGGATGATGACCTGGTCCCCGACGCGGATGCCCTTGCGGCGCATCTCGAAGAGGTTGTGCAGCGTCGCGTTGCTGACCGTCGTGCCGCCGACGAAGACCGGCTCCAGCTTGGCCACCGGCGTCAGCTTGCCGGTGCGTCCGACCTGGATGTCGATGCGATCCAGCCTGGTGACCTGCTCCTGCGCGGGGTACTTGTGGGCCACCGCCCAGCGCGGCTCGCGCGAGACGAATCCCAGGCGCCGCTGCAGCTCGCGGCTGTTGACCTTGTAGACGACGCCATCGATGTCGAAGGGCAGTTCGTCGCGCTTCCCGCCGATCGAACGATGGAAGGCCACCAGGCCTTCGGCGCCGCGCACCACCGCGCGGTCGGCGTTGACCGGTAGGCCGTAGCTCTGCAGCGCCTCCAGCATCGCACCGTGCGTGGCCGGGATCTCCCAGCCCTGCGTCTCGCCGATGCCGTAGGCGAAGAAGCTCAGCGGCCGCTGCCGCACCAGCGCCGGATCCAGTTGCCGGATCGCGCCCGCAGCCGTGTTGCGCGGGTTCACGAAGGTCTTCTCGTTGGCGGCGCGCTGGCGCTCGTTGAGCGCCTCGAAATCGTCGCGGCGCATGTAGGCCTCGCCGCGCACTTCCAGCACCGCGGCTTTCGCGCCCTCGCCCTTGAGCTTCAACGGGATCTGCTTGATCGTGCGCACGTTCTGCGTCACGTCCTCGCCGGTCTCGCCGTTGCCGCGCGTGGCGGCCTGCACCAGCACGCCGTGCTCGTAACGCAGACTGATCGCCAGCCCGTCGAATTTCAGCTCGGCCGCGTACTCGACCGGCGCGGCGTTCTCGCCCAGGTCCAGCTCGCGGCGCACGCGCGCGTCGAAGTTCTCGGCGCCGCTGGCCTCGGTGTCGGTCTCGGTGCGGATCGACAGCATCGGCACCACGTGCCTGACCGGCTCGAAGCCGTCCAGCACCTGCCCGCCCACGCGCTGCGTCGGCGAGTCCGGCGTCAGCAGCGCCGGGAACGCGGCCTCGATCGCCTGCAGTTCCTGGAACAGCTTGTCGTACTCGGCGTCGGGCAGCGACGGCGTGTCGAGCACGTAGTAGAGGTGGGCGTGGTGATGGAGCTGCGCGCGGAGTTCCGCGGCGCGCGCGGCGGCCTGTACGGCGGTCTGTGGGACGGTCTGTGGGGCGGAGGGCGAAGACACGGAAGCGGACCTCGAGGGAGTCATGCGCGCATTGTGGCGCACCCCCACTGAGCCGCCGCTGGTCACGCCGGCATCCCTGTCTTCTCGCACTCTCTGGAAAGGAGGTCCGCTCCATGACCCTCGACGTCGTCACCGCATCCGCTCCCCTCGCCCGTCCGTCGCGCCGCCGCGCCGGAACCCGCCCGCAACGCGGCGTCACGCTGCTGGAACTCCTGATCGGGGTCGGCGTGATCATCGTCGTCATGGTCATCGTGCTGATGGGACTGCGCAGCCTGAACGCGCAGATGGACCGGTCGGCGCTGCTGCGCCAGGCGCCCCAGATCAAGGTGAGCCTGGCCGGCTACGGCGCGGCCGCCGACTTCTCCAGGCTCGACACCGCCGGCGCCATCGCCATGGGCGCCTTCCCCAGGGAGATGGTCACGGGCTCGGGCGCCGACGCCAAGGTCACCCACCCGTTCGGCGGTCAGATCCACGCCAAGGGTCTCGCGCAGGACCTGCTGCCGTTGAAGGGGGGGCGGGCCTTCTCGCTCACCTATGCCGGCATCCCGGTGGAGCAATGCGCCGGCGTCGCCCGCGGCCTGGCGATGCTGGGTGAAGGCCTCTGGATCGATGCCGCCGTCGCCTCGCCCCCGGCCATGCCCGCATCGGCGGCGATGCTCCGCGCACCGGGCTCGGACGCGCCCATCGACATCAGCGCGCTGGCACGGCAGTGTTCGCCGGCGACGGGCGACACCGTGAGCATCCATGTGCTGATGGGCGTGTGAGATCGGAAACGCCGTGCAGTCCATTCCCCACCTCGCCGCGACCTTGATCGTCCTGGCCGCGCTGGCCCCGCGTCCCGCGGTCGCGGCCCAGACACCGGACGTGCCGGACGTACCGGACGTACCGGACACGACGCACGCGCAGGATGCGCAGGACTCGCCGGGTGCGCCCCCCGTGGCCGCTCACGCCCCGGCGTCGATCGCCTGGCGGGCGCTGGAAGCCGAGCCCCCGACCGCGTGGACCTTCCTGTGCGCCGACGGCACCGTGCATCAGGCGCTCCAGCGCTGGATGCGCGAGGCCGGCTGGCAACTGGTCTGGGACGTGGAGCGCGACTTCCCCATCGACGCCGAGGTCACGCTGCACGGCAATCTGCTCGCGGCGATGAACCAGGCGATGGCCGTGCTGCGCGACACCGACTTTCCGCTGCAGGCCAGCATCCAGGCGGAGAGCCGCGTCGTGCGCATCGGCCGCCACCTGCCCGATGGAGCGCGCCGGTGAAGCGCCGCCTCGTGATCGTCGGCGGGGTGGCGGCCTGCGTCACCCTCGGCGGATGCGCGGTGCCGGCCGCGCACCAGACCGAACAGGCCCATCGGGAGATGCTCGATCGCACGAGCGCGCTGCAGTCCCGGCTGCGCGAAGCGGTCGCACCGCCGCCGCTGGTCGTGGCGGACGACGCGCCCCGCTTCGCGAGCCGGTCCATCGCGCTGCACCGCGACGAGCGGCTGCCGGACCACCTCGGCCATGTGCGCCTGCACGCGCCGGGCCGGCTGCCGCTGGCCGCGGTGGCGGAGCTGCTCTCGCGCGCCATCGGCCTGCCGGTGGTCATGACGCCGGACGCGCTGCACAGCGCCGCCGACTACGCGCCCGGCCCGGCGGCACGATCCGCCTTCGACGCCGCGATCGCCGCGCCCGAGGAGACCGCCGCGCTTCGCCAGGCCGGCCGCGCGGGCGCGATGCGGCTGGACATCTCCGCCCCGGAACACCAGAACACCGTGGAGATCGACCACGCCGGCCCATTGCGCCCGCTGCTGGACCGCATCGCGGCGCAGGCCGGGCTGCACTGGCGCCACACCGGGGGACGCATCGTGTTCTCCCGCGTGGTCACGCGCGCGATGCCCGTCAAGGCGCTGCCGGGCGGACTGGACGCGAACGCGTCGTTCGACGCGCTCGGCGGCGCGGAGGGCGCCGGCGGCGGCGCCGCCAAGATCGACGGCAACACGCAGAGCGATTACTGGGCCGGCCTGCCCGACGCGCTCAAGCCGATGCTCTCCCCGGCCGCGGCCCTGCAGGTGGATCCGCGCGCGGGACTCGTGACCGTCACGGATGCGCTGGCCAACGTGGAGCGGGTGCAGACCTACCTCGACGCGCTCAACGCCAACCTGCTGCGACAGGTCGTGCTCGAGATCGAGGTGCTGCAGGTGAGCTTCACCGACGAGTTCAGCAACGGCATCGACTGGCGGCTGATGCTGGGACGGCTCGGCCAGGGCCCGCAGCTGGACTTCGTCGCGCCGACGGCGCTCGGTCCGCTGGGCGCCGGCGCGCCCGCGGCCTTGAGCATCGTGCTCGGTCCGTCGGGCTCGCGCGGATCGCCCAGCGAGTGGGTCGCCAAGGCGCTGCAGGAGTACGGCCGCGTGTCCACCGCCTATTCCAGCGTCGTCACGACGACGAACCGGATGCCGGTGCCGGTCGGCGCGCTGCAGACGCGCTCGTACGTGCAGCGCGCGACGGCGCCGACCGTGAGCCCGACCACCGGCCTGACCACCGCCGGCGCGCTGGAGCCCGGCAAGCTCACGACCGGACTGGGCCTGACGGTGCTGCCGGTGATCCTGGACTCGCACCTCGTGCTGCTGCAGACCGCGCTGCAGATCAGCGAGCTGCGGCAGCTGCGCGCCTTCACCAGCGGCAGCGGCCAGTGGGCGCGCGCCGTGCAGCTGCCCGAGACGATGAGCTTCAGCACCCTGCAGCGCATCAGCGTGCCGGCCGGGCGCACGCTGGTGCTGGCCGGTTTCGAGCGCCAGCAGACCCAGCTCGACGAGGCGGACCTGGTGCGCGGGCTGGTGCCGCTGGCGCGGCGCGGCGTGCGGACCCGGCAGGGCACGGTCGTGCTGATCACGCCGCGGCTGGTGGAGCCATGAGGCGCGCACCATCGATGCCGACCGACCGCGCCGACCGCGGCGACCATGCCGAACGCGGCGACGAGCGCGACGGGGGCGGCGTGGCCCGGGTGATCGCCGTCGCCGGCGTGCGGCTGGCCTTCGGGTTGGAGTGGCACCCGCTCGCGAGACCCGATGAGCCAGGGGCCGATCTGCGCCGCGCGCGCGCGGCCGGCTACCGCTTCGTCGCGCGGCTGCCGGACGGCGCCCTGGTGGGCCTGGCGCGCCGGGTCGACACGCATCGCCGCGCCCATTCGGCCGTGGCCTTGCTGGTGGCCCGATTCGCGGAACGCGGCGCGGAGGCCTGCCTGATCGCCGGCAGCACCGCGCAGGTCGCGTTCGTCGGTCTGATGGACCGCCGCCCGGTGCCCGGCTTCGACCGCGTGCTGCCCGATCTCGACGCCGCGCTGGCGGTGCTGCAGGAGTTCCGCGACATGCATCCGGACCAGGAGGTCCGCGTGGCCAGCCACCTGCCCGGACGGGACCGCCTCGGCGACGCGCTGGTCCCGGACCTGCTGTTCGGACAACCCGACGGCGACACGCGTCTGCGACCCCTGCTGCCCGCGCGCTGGCCGGCCGCGGTCGCCGCGGGCGTGGCCGTGCTGGGTCTCGGCGCCGGCTTCGCGATGTGGATACGGCATGAGCGCGAGATGGGTCGCGCGGCGATCGACGCGGCGCGCCATCTCGCCGCGACGGCCGCGTCCCGTGCGCAAGCCGCCGACCTGCGCGCCCGTCGGCTGACCCGGCTGCTCGAGCAGGCGGGCCGGCCCGGCAGCGCCCCGCTGGACCGCTGGCGCGACGCCATCGCCGCGCTGCCCTTGAGCCGCGCCGGTTGGACGCTCCAGCAGGTCGACTGCGACCGCTCGGGCGGCTGCGTCGCCACCTGGGCGCGCCACCACGGCAGCCTCGAGACACTGGACCGCCTGCCGGTCGGCGCGCTCGGCGCACCGTCGCCGCGGCCCGACCCGTCGGCCGGCGAGGACGCCCTCGCGGCCTCGATGCAGACCGCGCTGGCGGAGACCGCCGAACCGCCGCTGACGGCCCGCGAGGCGCTCATCGCCGCGCGCCTGCCGCCGTTGCGCCTGGCCATGAACGTCTGGGGCAGCCATCTGCAGGAACTGGCCACCGTCGGCGGCGCCGAGGCGTCGCTCACGCCGGCGGCGCCCCTCAAGGGCGGGGGCGAGGCCGATGCGACAGACCTGACCCCCACCCGCGAGGAAGGCGCCGACCCCGCCACGCTGCCGGTCGTCCGCATGGTCTGGCGGCTGAAGGACGGCGTCTGGTCGCTGCCGCTGGTCCAGGTCCCGCCGTACGTCGTCGTGGAGACCCTCACCCTGAATTTCGCCGCGTCACAGATCAGCTATGAGCTTTCCGGATCCCTCTTCGCCCATGGCACGCGTTATTGATCGCCGTGCGCCTGACGTCCGTGCGCCCCGGCTCGCGCCTCCGGGCCGCACGACGGCGCTGGGGCTGGGCCTGCTCGCGGCCCTGTCGACGGCCTGGGCCGGGGACGACCCGCGTCCCGCGTCCGAGACCCCGCCGGGCGTGACCTTGCGCCATCTGGTCGAAGTCGCGCGACGCAACAAGGCGGCCGAACTGGCCGCAGCCACGGCGCGCCTGGCGGGCACGGCCCACTGGTCCGCTGATCCGATCGTGGCGGCGCCGGCACGGGCACAGCGGGAGAAACCGGACGGCGGCCCCAGACTCTGGTCGCTCGTGGCCGCGGGCGATCGCTGGCGGGCCGAAGTGCTGTGGAGCGGGCGTCTGCATGTCGTCGACGGCCCGACCGGCCCGCAGACCCGCATCGGGCCGTGGCGCGTTCTCGGACTGGCAACGGAGGGGCTGCGCGTCGAGCAGGTCGCGACAGGCGGTCACGCGCACCCGCCGCTCCGACAGCTCGTGCTCCCACCACCCGCGCGAGGGGTCGCGGCGGCGAGCCATCGTTTCGTCAGCGCCGGATCACCCGCCGCCGACGGCGGCGAAAACAGTGACGACGCCGTCCAGCGCGCCGCCGCATTGCCGCTGTCGATGTCCCCAGCCGTCCCGGATACGGCGGCCCCAAATACGGCGGCCCACGCGCCCGCCGCGGCCCCTTCCCGCGCCTCCGCCCCTTGAGCCCTCCCGTGAGCCGCCACATCGACGACCCGGCGCGCCTGCCTCCGTTCGAACGCGTGCTGTCCGGCGCCGCCGACGCATTGCTCGCCGTCCCCAGGGCCGACCTGCTGCCGGTCGCCAGCCACAAGCAGGACCGGTTGGCGGCGCTGGCGCTGGACGGCGGGCGATTCCTCGTCGTGTCGGCGGCGGACGAGGTCCATCGACCGGACTGGTATCGCCTCGTCCAGGCCGGCAAGGCCAGCGGCCTGACCTATGCCGGCCACCTGACGGCGTCGCCCGCGGTCTTCGCCGCGCTGCTCGACGGCGCGGCAACGCCGGGGAACGCGCCGCGCTTGCCGTCGGCCGCCAGCGCCCCGCTGGAAACCCAGCCCGCCCCCACCGCCGACGAGCGTCATGCAGCCGAGACGGCCCGCGACATCGACGCGATGGTGGCGGGGTCCTCACCGCTGGAGTGGTTCCGCGCCATCGTGCAGCGCTGCCGTCTGGCCGGCGCCAGCGACCTGCACATCGAGCTGCGCGGCCCCGTCGCGCTCGCGCGGGTCCGGCTGGACGGCCGCATGCGCGTGCTGGGCCGTCATCCCGCGCGCACCGCCGTCGACGGACTCTCGGCGGCCTACACGATGCTGGCGGAGGAGCGGTCCCGCAGCGAGGTCGCCTTCAACGGCTCGGTGCCGCAGGCCGCGATGATCCCGCTGGAACTGCCCGGGCTCCGTCTGACGCTGCGTTACCAGAGCCATCCCGCGGTCGGCGGCATGGACGTGGTGATCCGGCTGCTGCGCGCGTCGGGCAGCGGCCAGGCGGGCCAGTCGGGCCCGGCCGGCACTCGCGACGCCGGCCGGGGCCGCCCGGCCGCGCTGGAGCCGCTGGGGTTCACGCCGTGGCAGGCCGGCCACCTGCGGGAGGCGCTGGCCTCGGCCTGGGGCGGCGTGTTCGTCGCCGGCGTCACCGGTTCGGGCAAGACCACGACGCTCAACGCGATGATGACGATGCTGGCCCGGGACGGTTCGCGCAAGCTCTTCACCATCGAGGACCCGGTCGAATACGAGACGCCCGGCGTCAGCCATCTCTCCATCCAGCGCGGCGCGGCCGGCGGCGCCGATCCCTTCCACGGCGCGATGCTGGCCTTCCTGCGGATGGATCCCGACGTCGGCCTGTTCGGGGAGATCCGCGACGGGCTCTCGGCGGCCATGGCGCAGGCGGCCATCCAGACCGGCCACAAGATCCTGTCGACGGTCCATGCGACCTCCGCGCTGGGCATCGTCGGCCGGCTCTCGTCCCGGCTGCTGGGACTGGCCCGCGAGGACCTGTGCGATCCGGAGTTCCTCTCCGCGATGGTCTACCAGGTGTTGATGCCCATCAATTGCGAGCACTGCAAGCGGCCCGCCGCCGCCGTCCTGGGCGCGGACGCGCTCCAGACCTTCCGGACAGGGTTCGGCCTCGATCCGGACAAGATTTACTGCGCCAGGGCGCACGGTTGCACGCACTGCCGGCGGCCCGGCATCGACTACGGGGACAGCATGTTCCCCGACAACCCCCTGGCCTCCGACGGCCCCCGCTCCGGCGCCGAGGCGCCCGACGTCCACGACGGCACGGCCGGCGTCAAGGTCGGCGCCGAAGTGATCGTGCCGGACCTGCGCCTGCTGGACCTGTTGCGTCAGGGCCGGGACGCGGAGGCCCGGCGCCACTGGCGCCGCCGCCGCACGGCGCCGTTCACCGATCCGGACATGGACGGCAAGGACGCCTGGGGCCATGTGCTCTACGACGTGGCCCACGGGCGCGTCGATCCCTACCACTTCGAGCGCACCTTCGGCAGCGCGGCGCTGCTGGCGCAGACGCTCGCCGCGGACGACACCTGACCCCGCCCCCATGACCAATCCCCTCGACTGGCTGCTGCTGCGCGCGGCGGCCCGGCGCCTGCGCCGCCGGCGCGGCGACTTCTACTACGACCTGGCCTCGGCGCTGGAGGACCGCGTCCCGCTGTACACGATCCTGCGCAAGCTCGAGGCCCGCGCGCGTCGTCGCTCGCGCGGCGACCAGCTGCTGTACCGCCGGATGCTGCGCGCGGCGATGGGCGGCTCGCTGGCCCGCGCGCTGCACGGCGTGGTGCCGCCGACGGAGCTGCTCATGATCGACGCGCTGCAGGGCGGCGGCGACGATCGCCTCTCCCAGGGCCTGCACTTCCTGTCCGGCACCGTCGAGAAGGTCGACGGCATGTTCCGCGCGGTGCGCAAGGCGGTGGCCTATCCGCTGCTGCTGCTGGGCGCGATGACCGGCATCCTGGTGGCGTTCTCGCTGCATGCGGTGCCCGTGCTGGCCGATCTGATCGCGCCGGAACGCTGGCCGCCGCTGGGGCGCGCGCTGTACGCGGTCGCATGGACCATCCGCCACCACGGCCTGATGCTGGGCGCCGCGGTGCTGGGCGCGGGCGGTCTGTTCGTGTGGTGCCTGCCGCGCTGGCAGGGCCGCGCGCGGCGCTGGCTGGACCGGCATCCGCCCTTCAGCCTCTACCGCGATTTCTCCGGGGCGATGCTGGTGATCTCGCTGTCGTCGCTGATGCGGGCCGGCGTGTCGCTGCGCGCGTCGCTGGAACGCGCCGGCCGCTTCAGCGCGCCCTGGATGCGCTGGCACCTGCGCCAGATCCTGTCGCGGCTGTCCGGGCGGGAGTCGGCGCAGTTCGGCCGCGCCTTCGCCACCGGCGTGCTCAATCCCCGCATGGAGGAACGCGTGGAGGACGCCGCCGAGCGCCGCGATCCCGTGGCCGCCTTCGTGCGGATCGGCATCGGCTCGATCGACCGCCTGCAGCTGGGCATCGCCGATTCCGCCGCGCGGCTGAACGGCCTGCTGATGGTCGCCGCGGCGATGCTGCTGCTGTTCCTGCTCGGCGGCTTCCTGGCCACCGTGATGGAGGCGCAGAGCAGCCTTCAATCCGACATGGGAGGCCTGTGATGCGCGCGATCACGGCAGGACTGCTGGCGGCGTTGGCGGCCTCGTTGCCGGCACAGGCCCAGCAGGATCCACAGGCAAAGGCGCGGACGCAGACGCCGACGCAGACGCAGAAGGCTCGACCGACTCGACCGGCCGTTCCCACCGACGTGACGCGTTTCGACCGCTGCTTCGTGCTGGCGGGGGAACGCTACGGCGTCTCGCCGCTGCTGTTGAAGGCCATCGCGCGCCAGGAGTCAGGTCTGAACCCCGCGGCGGTCAACCGCAATACCAATGGCTCGACCGACATCGGCCTGATGCAGATCAACTCGTCATGGCTGCCGACGCTGGCGCGGCATGGCGTCAAGGAAGGCGACCTGAACGTGCCCTGCGCCAACATCCTCGTCGGTGCCTGGATCCTGGGCAGCAACTTCCGCTCGATGGGCAGGACGGTCGACGCGCTGGGGGCCTACAACGCCCGCGACCCGGTCAAGCGCCAGGCGTATGCGCGGCAGGTGCTGCGGCACTACGTCGCCCTCAACGAGGAACTCAGCGAAGAGCTCAGCGAGCGGCTGAACACCGGGCTCCATGCGAGGCTGGGCGCCGGGCCCGGCACCGGGCCGGCTGGGCCGCGCTCAGTCCGCCAGGTCCGGTGATCCCGGCGCGGGTGCGTCCCCCGACGGCGGACCGCCCACCCGGGCGATCATGACCTGGTCGACGCGGTGGCTGTCGACGTCGACGACCTCGAAGCGCCAGCCGTGCCATTCCACGACGTCGGTGCGCTTGGGGATGCGGCGCAGCATCACCATCAGGAAACCGGCCAGCGTGTCGTACTGGCCGTGGTGGGGGAAGTCGTCCACGCCCAGCGCGCGCTGCACGTCGGGGATGGGCGTGATGCCGTCGGCCAGGAAGCTGCCGTCGTCGCGCCGGATGATCTGCTGCTCCTCCTCGGCGGTGGAGACCATGGAGCCCATCACCGTGCTCATCACGTCGTTCAGCGTGATGACGCCGACGACCAGCGAGTATTCGTTGACGATGACCGCGAAGTCCTCGTGCGCGATCTTGAAATGCTGCAGCACCTCGGCCAGCGTGAGGCGGTCGGGCACGATCAGCACCTTCTTGACCAGCGCCGGCTCGGCGCGCAGCGAGATGACCTCGCCGCGCAGCACGCGCTGGAACAGGTCGGTCGCGTCGACGTAGCCGACGACCTGGTCGATCTCCCCGGCGCAGACCAGGTAGGTCGAGTGCGGCGCGTCCGCGATCCGCGTGCGGATCAGCGCCTCGTCGTCGTCCAGGGAGAAGTAGACGACGCGTTCGCGCGAGGTCATCGAGGACTCGACGGTCCGGGTCTCCAGCTCGAAGACGTTCTCGATCACCTGCTGGTCGGCCGCCGAGACGACGCCGGCCCGCTGGCCCGCCGCGGCCAGGGCGAGGATGTCGTCATGGGTGATCGTGTTGTCCGGACTCATCGGCCGGCCGAGCAGCCGCAGCAGGCCGTCGGCCACGTGGTTCAGCGCCCAGGCGATCGGCCGCAGCACGAGGGTGAGGAAGAGCATCGGCCGGATCAGCGCCATCGCGACGCTTTCGGGCTCGTTCATCGACAGCCGCTTGGGCAGCAGGTCCGCCAGCACGACGAAGAGGATGGTGACGCAGGTGAAGGACAGCGCGAAGGCGGTCTTCTGCGCCGTGTCGATGTCGATCAGCGGGCGCAGCAGCGACTCGAAATGCGGCGTCAGCGCGCCCTCCCCGACCACGCCGGCCAGGATGGCCAATGTGTTGACGCCGATCTGCACGACGGTGAAGTAGTAGCCGGGCTGCTCCTGGACCTTCAGCACCTGCGCGGCGCGGGGGTCGCCCTCGTCCGCCAGCTGTCGCAGCTTGAGCCGACGCGACGCGGCCAGCGACAGTTCCGCCATCGAGAAGAACGCGCTGGCACAGATCAGCAGGAGGATGAGCAGCAGGCTGGAACTCAAGGCGGCTTTCGGAATGGAGGAGCGCCCAGTGTACCGGGCGCCCCCTGCGGCGCCGGCCCCTCATCCAGGCCAGAACCACGCCGGTCACCGACCCAAGAAGGCCAGGGGAGCCCCAGGGCTGATGCGGGTGCGCGGCTTGCTTCGCCCCCCATAGACTCGACCGACCCCGGCCCTCACCAGGAAATTTCTGCCGATGCACGCTTCGCCCGCCGGTTCCGCTGGCCTGCCTCCCGAGCCGCCCGGACCGCAGCTCGGCCCGCCCGCTGACGAGACGATCCCGACGCCCATCGCGGCCCCGCGCCGCCGTCATTTCCTGGACGGCGGCGGCGAGATGGGCGGGCGCATGCGCGCGCTGGACTGGACCGCCACGCCGCTCGGTCCGTCGGACGGCTGGCCGGCCTCGCTGAAGACGGTGGTGCGGATGATGCTGGACTCGCGCTACGCCATGTGGATGGCGTGGGGGTCCGAGATGACCTTCTTCTGCAATGACGCCTACCTGCCCACGCTGGGGCTGAAGCGCGAATGGGCGCTCGGCGCCCCGTCGCAGCGCGTCTGGGCCGAGGTCTGGGACGCCGCCTACAGCCGCATCCGCCACGTGCAGACGACCGGCGAGGCGACGTGGGACGAGGGCCTGCTGCTGTTCCTGGAGCGCAGCGGCTTCCCCGAGGAGACGTATCACACCTTCTCGTACAGCCCGGTCTACGACGACGACCTGCGCGTGGACGGCATGTGGTGCGTCGTCACCGAGGTCACGGACCGCGTGATCGGCGAACGCCGCCTGCGCGTGCTGCGCGACCTCGCGGCGCGCACCGTCGGCGCGGACGAGACGCACGAATGCGCGCGGCGCGTCTGCGGCGTGGTCTCCGACTCCGCGCTGGACCTGCCGTTCTCCGCGCTCTACCTGACGGAAGCCGGCGGGCAGAGCGCGCGGCGGATCTGCTTCAGCCTGCCGCCGGGTTCGGAGGCGGCCGCGGCGGCGCAGGCGGACGGCGGCCCCGTGCCCTTCCCCGAGGCGCTCAGCCTGATCGATCCGCCGGACGGCTGGCCGCTGCCGGACCTGGCCGCGAGCGGCGCGGCACGGGACCTGCCGGACATGCCGGCGCTGGGCGTGTCGCTCACGCTGCCGCCCTGGCCGGAGACGCTGACGCGCGCCGTGCTGCTGCCGCTGCGAAGCGCCGGCAAGGACCTCGCCGGTTTCCTGGTGCTGGGCGTCAGCCCGCGCCTCCCGCTGGACGAGGACTACCGCGACTTCCTGAACCTGGTCGCCGGCCAGGTGTCGGCCGCGCTCGCCGACGCGTCGGCCTACGAGGCCGAGCGCCGTCGCGCCGAATCGCTGGCCGAGCTGGACCGGGCGAAGACGGCCTTCTTCTCCAACATCAGCCACGAGTTCCGCACGCCGCTGACGCTGATGCTGGGCCCGCTCGAGGAACTGGTGACCGCGCCCCAGCTGGACGGCCCGATGCGGGACCGGCTGGCGCTGGTGCTGCGCAATGCCGCGCGGCTGCAACGGCTGGTGAACACGCTGCTGGACTTCTCGCGCATCGAGGCGGGCCGCTCGCAGGCGCGCTATCAGGCGACGGACCTCGCGGCGCTGACCCGCGACCTGGCGAGCACCTTCCGGTCCGCGATGGAGCGGGTCAGCCTGGGCTTCGAGGTCGACTGCGCCCCGCTGTCCGCCTACGCCTACGTCGACCGGGAGATGTGGGAGAAGATCGTCCTGAACCTGTTGTCCAACGCCTTCAAGTTCACGATGCGCGGCCAGGTGACGGTGCGACTGCGTGAGCGGCAGGAAGGCGGCCGCGGCCAGGCCGTGCTGGAGGTGGCCGACACCGGCGCCGGGATCCCGGCGGACGAACTGCCCAAGGTCTTCGAGCGCTTCCACCGCGTCGCCGGCGCGGAGGGCCGCACGCATGAAGGCTCCGGCATCGGACTGGCGCTGGTGCAGGAGCTCGTGCGCCTGCACGGCGGCCGGATCGAGGCGTCCAGCGTGCACGGCGAAGGGACGCTGTTCCGCGTCCTGCTCCCCCTGGGTCGCGAGCATCTGCCGCAGGAGCGCGTCGAACCCATGGAGGAGCGGACCGGGCGCATCGGCGCCCCGCCTGTCCCGCCGGCCTTGCCCGCCACCACGACCGGCGCGCGCGCCTATGTCGAGGAAGCGCTGCGCTGGCTGCCCGCGCCGGAACCGCTGCGGGATGTCGCGCCCGGTCGCGTCGGCGCGGTCGGTGTGGCCGCCGATCGCGCGGAGAGCGGCGCCTGGCCGACCGTCGACCAGCGCTTCGCCGCCACCTTCGGCGCGCGGATCATCGTCGCCGACGACAACGCGGACATGCGCGCCTACCTGCGCGACCTGCTGTCGCCGTTCTACGCCGTCGAACTCGCGGCGGACGGACTGCAGGCGCTGGAGGCCGCCCGGCGCGAACCGCCGGACCTGCTGCTGAGCGACGTCATGATGCCGCGGCTCGACGGCCTGGCCTTGCTGACGGCGATCCGCGTGGATGCGCGGCTGGGCGGCGTGCCGGTGGTGCTGCTGTCGGCGCGCGCCGGCGAGGAGGCCCGCATCGAGGGCCTGGACTCCGGCGCCGACGACTACATGATCAAGCCCTTCTCGTCGCGGGAACTGCTCGCGCGACTCGGGGCGCTGCTGGAGCTGCGGCGTCTGCGGCAATCGGCGGAGGCGGCCTTCCGGCGCCGCACCGAGCAGTTCGAGACCCTGCTCAACGAGGCGCCGATGGGCGTCTTCCTGGTCGAGCACGACGGAGCGACGCTGCGGCTGCGCGAGGCCAATCCGACGGCGCGCGCGACCTTCGGCGATCCGCCGGACCTGATCGGCGAGCGCTTCGACGCGCTGCTGGAGCGGCAGTGGGGGCATCCGCTGTCGGACCAGATCGTGTCGCTCTTCCAGCGCACGCTGGAGACCGGCGATCCGTACCACACGCCCGAGTTCATCCAGGAGCGCAGCGACCTCGGCATCACCGAGGCCTACGAATGGCAGATCAGCCGGATCCCGCTGCCGGACGGCTCGCCCGGCGTGGTGTGCTACTACCGCGAGATCTCCGCGCCCCTGAAGGCCCGGCGACGGCTGGAGGCCGCGGACCGGCAGAAGGACCAGTTCCTGGCCATGCTGGCGCACGAACTGCGCAACCCGATCGCGCCCATCCGCAGCGCGGGCGACGTGCTGGCGCGGCTCGGCCTGCCCGATGAGCGTTCCAGGAAGATGGTGGCCATCATCCGCCGGCAGGTCGACACGCTGACGCGGCTGGTGGACGACCTGCTGGACGTCTCGCGGATCACGCAGGGACGGGTGGAACTGCAGCTCGGACCGCTGCTGCTGTCGGAGGTCGTCGCGCAGGCGGTGGAGACGGCGGAACCCCTGATGCGGGAACGGCGCCACCAGTTCTCGGTGACCAGCAGCAGCCAGCCGCTGCGCGTGCACGGCGATCTGGCGCGGCTGGTGCAGTGCGTGGCCAACGTGCTCACGAACGCCGCGAAGTACACCGATCCCGGAGGTCGCATCGACTTGGCCATGAGCGAGGAGCGCGCGCCCGACGGCGGACCCGGCGTGGCGCTGATCCGCGTCAGCGACGACGGCATCGGTGTGCCGCACGCGTTGCAGGTGACGATGTTCGACCTGTTCGTCCAGGGCGACCGCGCGCTGGACCGCTCGCAGGGCGGCCTGGGCATCGGTCTCTCGCTGGTCCGGCAATTGATCGAGCGGCACGGCGGTAGCGTCTCGGTGCACAGCGAGGGCACCGGATGCGGCGCGCGGTTCGAGCTCCGCGTCCCGTTGATCGCGACCGCCCCGCCGCTCACGCCGCTCACTTCAGGCCGAGTAGCCTGAGCCCCGCCGTCAGCGTCTGGTTCGTCGTCCAGTAGTCCTTCCACGGATCGAGCTTCTGGAAGCTGAGCCGGTCCCGCGCGTTGGCGAGGGTCCACTGGTCGCCTCGCTTCACGTCATCGAGCTCGTCCCAGGCGATGGGCATCGAGACGCCCAGGCCGGGCCGCGCACGGACCGTGAAGGCGCAGGCGGTGGTCTGCCCTTCCCCGTTGCGGAGGTAGTCCGGGAAGATCTTCCCGACGCGGTTCTTCGGTCCGCTCTTCGCCGAGAACTTCTTCGGGAAGGTCTCGGCCAGATGCTGTACCAGCGCCTGGCTGAAGGCCTTCGCCGTCGCGTGGTCGTGGCGACGCGCCAGCGGGACGACCACGTGCAGCCCCTTGCCGCCGCTGGTCTTGAGCCAGGCTTGCAGGCCGAGTTCCTTGAGCAGCGCGCGCGTGATGCGCGCCGCATCGACGACCGCGGGGAAGGCCACGCCCTCGCCCGGATCCAGGTCGATGATGAAGCGGTCCGCGCGGGCCGGCTTGTCGTCCTGCGCGTTCCAGGTGTGGAACTCGATGGCGTTCATCTGCGTCAGTTGCATCAGCGCCACCGGGTCGCGCAGGACGATGAGCTCGTCGCCATCCACGTGCTTCTGGAAGAACAGCTGTCCCTCGACGCCGTCGGGCGCGCGCACGATCGCCACGGGCCGCCGGCCGAGGTGGGGTTGCATCCACTCGACCACGCTCTCGTAGTAGCGGATCAGCTCGATCTTCGTGTGGCCGGTGGACGGATCGATCACGCGCTCCGGATGCGTGATGCGGAGTTGCCCCAAAGCGCCTGAGGTCGTCGGCTCGGAAGACTTGGGGGACTTTGGGGACCTGGACGACTTGGGGGACTTGGACGATGGGGACTTCGACACTTTGAGCTCCTCTGCCGGCTTGGCAGACTCCCGCCCGACGTCCTTCGGCGCCTTGTCCTCGCGCTGGCCCTGGAACGAGGCGTGGCGCACGTGGCCATCGGGCGTCCATTCCGCGAAGGCGACTTCCACGACGAGCTTGGGTTTCACCCAGCGCGCATCGCCGCCGGTGCGCCCGCTCATGCGGGCCCAATGGCTGCGGGCGATGGTCTGTTCATCGAAGTGCGGCGTCTTGACCTCCAGCGCCGCGAGCTGCTTGTGCATCTCGCCGGCCAGCTTCAGCGACCAGCCTGTGCCGACACGCCCGGCGTAGCGGAGCGCGCCGTCTTCGTAGTACCCGAGCAGCAGGCTGCCCAGCGCCTTCGCGCCGTCGGAGCGGTCCGTGAATCCGACGACGACGAACTCCTGCCGCTGCTGGCACTTCAGCTTCACCCACGCCTCGCTGCGGGCGGACACGTAGCCGCTGTCGGGCCGCTTCAGGATCAGGCCCTCGAGCCGCATCTGGCACGCGGCGGCGAGCATCTCCTCGGGCGGTACCGCAAAGTCCTCGCTGAAGCGCAGCCGTCCGTCCGCATGACCGTCCGCATGACCGCCCGCATCGCCGTCTTCATGGCCTTCCATCAGCGCGCGCAGCACGGCGCGGCGGTGGATCAGCGGCACTTCGCGCAGGTCATGGCCGTTGAGGAACGGCAGATCGAAGAGGAAGTACACGATGTCCTCATGCCGAGTCCGCGTCGGATGGCCGATCGCGTTCTGCAGCAGGCTGAAATCGGGCGCGCCGTCGTCGCGCAGCACGACGATCTCGCCGTCCAGCCAGCCGTTGTCGATGCCGAGACCCGTGATCGCCTCCGCCAGCGAGGGCAGCCGCGCCGTCCAGTCGTTGCCCCCTCGCGTCATCAGCCGGACCTTGCCCTTGTCGACCCGGGCCATCAGCCGGTAGCCGTCGAACTTGGCCTCGGCGATCCAGTCGCCGGGCGGAGTGGCACTGACCAGCGTCGCGAGCTGCGGCGTGAGCTCGGCGGGCAGCCGCGCCTTCTTCGCGCGGCTCAGGTCGGGCTCAGTGCTTCCCGCCGTCTCCGTCGCCGTCATTACCTCGGCATCGACCTTGGCCTTTCCCAATGGACGCTGGATCACGCTGTCGGGTAGCTCTAGGGTGACGTCGTAGTCCGCATGCGGGCGCTCCAGGCCGTCGTGCTTCTTGATCAGCAGCCACTGCTCGCGCTTGGACGCATCACGCGAGGTGCGGATGAGTTGCCACAGGCCGGCGAGCTTCTGCCCGTGCAGCCGGAACACCAGCTTGCCGTCGCGCAGCCCGTCGTGCGGATCGCCTTCCGGCGTCCAGGTGCCGTTGTCCCAGACGATGACCTCACCGGCGCCGTACTGCTTCGGAGGGATGGTGCCTTCGAAGCCGCCGTAGGACAGCGGGTGGTCCTCGACGTGGATCGCCATGCGGCGTTCCTTCGTGTCGTACGACGGCCCTTTGGGAACGGCCCAGCTCAGCAGCACGCCGTCGAGCTCCAGACGGAAGTCGTAATGCAGATGGCTCGCCCAGTGCTTCTGGATGACGAAGGAGAGCGTCTGCGCCGACGCCTTTGCAGTGGTCTTGGCGCCGGTCCCGGCGGCGCGCGCCGGCCGCTTCGCCCGCTTGGCGGCCTGTCCGGGGCCGTGATCGGCGTCGTCCGGTTCGGGCGTGATGCGGAAGTCCCGCTTCTGCCGGTAACGGGTCAGCGGATCCTGGCGCGGCGCGGTCGGCATCGGCGACTCCTGGCGTTTCGCGCGGCGCTCAGGCCGCCTTCTTCTTCGACTTGCCGCCCAGGCTGCGGCGCAACAGCTCGGTGAGATCGACGACCTTGCCGCCTTCGCCCGACTCCTCGGGCGCGGCCTCGAGCGGGGTCACGGTCTCGGTCTCGCCTTCATCGACCTTGCGCGCGATCATGTCGCGGATCGCGGCGGTGAACTCGTCGTGGTAATCCTCCGGGTGCCAGTCGTGGCTCATCTCGTCGATCAACTGGCGGGCCATCTGCAGTTCGGCAGGCTTGAAGCCGTGCGCGGACTTGCCTTCGGCGGGCAGGTTGAGGTCGTCGCAGGGGCGGATCTCGTTGGCCCAGCGCAGCATGCCGATCATCAGCGCCGGCCCCGCCGGCAGCAGCGCGGCCAGATGTTCCTTGCTGTGGATCACGAGCCGCGCGATGGCGATCAGTCCGGCATCCGCCATCGCCTCGCGCAGCAGCGCGTAGACCTTGCCGGACTTGCCGATCGGCTCCAGGTAGTACGGCTTCTCGAGGTAGACGAAGGACACCTGCGTGGCGGGGACGAAGGTCTCGATCTCGATGGTCTGGGTGGTGGTCGGATAGGCCTTGCGGATCTCGTCGTCGGAAACCAGGACGTAGTCGCCGTTCTCCTGCTTCACGCCCTTGACGATCTGCGTCTTGTCGATGTCCTTGCCGGTGCGCTTGTTGATGCGCTTGTAGCCGACCGGATCCATGGTGCGCTTGTCGAGCCAGTCGAAGTCCACGCGCTGGTCGCGCGAAGCCGGGTACAGAGCGACCGGCACATGCAGCAGGCCGAAGCTGATGGCTCCCTTCCAGATCGCGCGGCGGGCGGCGGGCGCCTCGTCGCTGTCGCCGCGGGTCGATGCCGGGGCGCCCGACTTGCTGTTGGACCTGGCCCGCGCGCCCTGCGACTTGCCGGGCGAGGCGCGGTCGGCGTTGGAGGCACGCTTGCGGCTGGCCACGTGCGAGCTGGCGGTGCCGGCGCGCGGGGCCGTCTTGCGGGCACTCCGGGAGGACGTGGAGGCGGTTCTGCTCGGCATGGGGACCTCGACGGCGGATTCGGTGGAATCGACTCATCGGCAAATCGCGCGCCCGTGGGCTAACGGGGGGCCGCAATGGGGAAGAGAGGCGCTGCGTCACCCGCCTGGCGGCGGGCATCCGGCTTGCTCCGTCCTGGGGATAGAAACGCCGTCGTTGCGAGGCCATCATGTCCCCGGAAGCCCCTGTCATGCCGCCAGTCCGCCCACCCTCCGACATCCCGGATCCGGAGTCGCGCGCCCGACTGCTGATGGACGCCGAGCGACGGTTCGTGGATCGGCGCGATGCAGGCCGACAGTTGGCGACTCGACTGACGGCCTATGCGCATCGCGACGACGTGACGGTGCTGGCACTGCCGCGCGGCGGCGTGCCGGTGGCAGCGGAGATCGCGCGGGCGCTGGAGGCACCATTGGACATCCTGGTCGTGCGCAAGCTGGGACTGCCGGGTCAGCCCGAATACGCCATGGGCGCCATCGCCTCGGGCGACGTGCGCGTGCTCAATACGCAGGTGCTGCAGCAGCTGGCGATCAGCTATTCGGCGGTGGAGCTCGTGACCCGCGCGGAGGTGCGTGAGCTGCACCGGCGCGAGAAGCTCTACCGCGGCGATCGCCTGATGCCGCCGATCGCGGGCCGGCAGGTGATCCTGGTGGACGACGGCATGGCGACGGGTGCTTCGATGCGCGCGGGCGTGCAGGCGCTGCGCGAGATGCGGCCGGCGAGGATCGTCGTCGCGGTGCCCGTATCTGCTGCGGAGACCTGCCACCTGATCTCGCAGGATGCGGATGAGGTCATCTGCGCGCGGACGCCGGAGCGTTTCCGCTCCGTCGGACAGTGGTACGAGCGGTTCGAGCAGACGACGGATGAGGAGGTGCGGCACCTCTTGGCAACCGCACCTCGTCACCACCGCACGGAAGACGTCAGTTGACGATCGCCTCGTCTCCCAAGGTCGATTCCTCCGGCGTGGCAGCTTCCGGCCACGATTGAACATGGGAGTAGTCCGAAAGGAACGCGTTCCAACCCGCATGGTCATGAAGGCATTGAAACGCCTCGTTGACGGTAATCTCCATGTCGTCCTTGCGAGAGTGCCAGATTGCATAGCAACGTCCCGGCTGATCGCCATGGAATGACTCCCATGACAGACCGTTCGCCAAATGTCCATATCGGCGAAAAAGCTCAAGGCCAAGCCATTGGTAGTCGCGATATTTCACGTCACAGTTGCCGCGCACGCCGAAAGCCGTGCGGTTGCGCCCATCGAGAGGAATGAACAAGGCAGCGCGGCGCGTGATGAAGCTTGCGACCTGGACAGCCTTTGCCCGTTCCGGAAACCAGCGCCGCCCTCGGCCGCTGCTTTCCAGCACCCGCATTTCCGCAGCGACGCATTGAATGTCGGTCGCGGTGTAGAGCACCGAGTACTCTGACTTGTGGCCGGGCGGAGGATCGACGCGACCGTTGCGAAATTCGGGCGGAGCCGGTGTCCAGGCGCCGCCGGGCCGAACGAAGCCGCGCATCAGTTCGATGCTCCCGGCATCAAACAGTTCGGCGTCCAGTTGCCAGCCTTGGAAGGTCGGAAGAGAAGATTCGCGCATGACAATCAGTGCCTCCGGTGCCAGATCTCATCGTGAACCGCTCCGAGGACTGCGCTGAACCGCAGTTCGGCGTCCTTAGAAAAGTAGAGTTCGACTTCGGAATCGATCGGCATGTCGTAGATCCGATGCCCGAGCAGGACTTCCAGTGGCGTGGACCATGCCAGCATCATGTGCGGCGTCGTGAAGAATCCCCAGATCGCAAGGCGGTCCAACCATACGCCGGGATCCTTCATCGCTTCGAAAAGCTGGGCCAGGATCGCCTCCAGATGTGGCCCGGCGATGTCGGGCATTGCCTGGAAAAGGGGATACACCGAACGTCCCAGTGTGGGGTCGTACACGGAGAAGAGCCGATGCTCCTGCTCGAGCCGGACGACCTCCTCGACCGGAATGCCCAACAACTCTGCGAGTTGATGCGCAGTGCCCTCAGCGGTCGCTACCGCGAAGACTTCAGGGCGGGTTTCCGGTGCGCGCTCCTTGCTCAGCGCACACAGATTGGGGGCGATCGAGACGAACCCGCGCGTCTCGGCATACCCCTTCACATGCTCACGTTCCATCGTCATCACTTGCCACCGCGTGCCATTGCTGGGCGCGTCCATCAACACAGAAGCCCTCACTGTGCCGACGGTGCGTTTGTCACGCCATGACTGAAAGTTCTACGAACTGCTTCGCGACCTAGATGAACACGGAGTCGTGATGACACGAATTTGCGCCTGGCTGTTTGAACCGGCCAGTGGACGTCAAGAAGAACACCGGCCGGAATGAGAAACGGGCACCTAGCGGGTGCCCGTTTCTCAGTCGAAGACGCGTTCCGCGATCAGCTGAACAGGCGCCTGGCCACCGGGCTGCCCGCGGCGAGATCGCGCGCGGCCAGCGACTTGTAGAGTTCGGACAACTCCTGGCCGATCGACTGGAACGCGTGCAGGTTCAGGATCTGGTTGCGGTCGTCGCAGACATCGGCCTCGAAGTCGCGCGCCAGGTTGCGCGCCGACTCCTGCCAGGTCGCGAACGGCTCCAGCGCCTCCGGCGTCTGCAGCACGTCCAGCGACAGCGTCAGCTCCCGCAGCGACGAGGCCTGCGGGTCCTCCGCCAGCGCCGCCTGGGCGTCGAAGTTCAACGTCAGCAGCGGCGGCGCCCCGTCCTCGCCCGCCGGCATCACGAGGCGGCCGGGAATCGATCCGGGCATGAAGCCGTGGCGCAGCGCGCCCTGCTGCACGAAGCCCAGCGTCCACGCCGCGCCGCGCGCCTTCAGCACGATCGCCAGCTGCGCGTCGTGACCCGCCGCGAACTGGTCGAGCTCTCGCGCCCGGCCGACCACGTCCAGCATGTCCGGGAACTCCGGCATCGCACCGATGCCGTCCGCGAAGCCCTGGATCTTCTGCACGAACTCCGAATACTCGATCTCGTTGAGCGCCCCGCTCCGGTTGGCCATCTGCAGTCCCGCCTGGAACTCACCGTAGCGTTGGCCCGGATGCGGCAGTTCCCACTCGCCGCTGTCCGCGTTCAGGCCTTCGATGTGGAAAGGCTTGGTGCCCGCGCGCCGGCTGCCCGGCAGGTGCGACAGCGCCATCTCGCCGCTCACCGGCGACTCCGGCGTCATCGTCGCGATCGCATCGATCAGCGCGTCGATCCGCGTCGACGCCTTGCGTGCGCGCGCCATCGCCGGCACGGTCTCGTCCAGCGTGCGCAGGTCCATCGTCCGCGAGTCCACCGCCTCGCCGTCGGCCGTGCCGTCCAGCGTGACGGTCGACTGGCCCGCCGCGGCGCCGCCGGCGCCCAGGCTCGGCTCCTGGCGATCGCCCGCCGGCACGATGGCCTCGGCGCGCCGCGGGCCCGCCTTGCGCGCGCTCCACCAGCCCTGCGCCAGCAGCCCCACCAGCACCACGCCGCCCAGCGCGGCCAACAGCGTCGTCAGGTTCCAGTCCGTCGTCATCGCTCATTTGCTCCTGCGGTCCCGCGCGCCTCGTGTGCCTTGTGCGTCGCGGACACCGTCGTCATTCTCATTGCTCGGCCATCGCCAGCGCGGATTCCATGTCCACCGCCACGATGCGCGACACGCCCTGTTCCTGCATCGTCACGCCGATCAGTTGCTTGGCCATCTCCATCGCGATCTTGTTGTGCGAGATGAAGAGGAACTGCGTGATCTTGCTCATCTCCGACACCAGCCGCGCATAGCGCTCGGTGTTGGCGTCGTCCAGCGGCGCGTCCACCTCGTCGAGCAGGCAGAACGGCGCCGGATTCAGCTGGAAGATCGCGAACACCAGCGCGATCGCCGTCAGCGCCTTCTCGCCGCCCGACAGCAGGTGGATGGTCGAGTTCTTCTTGCCCGGCGGCTGCGCCATCACCTGCACGCCGGCGTCGAGGATCTCGTCGCCGGTCATGACCAGCTTGGCCTGCCCGCCGCCGAACAGGCTGGGGAACATGCGCCCGAAGTGTTCGTTGACCTGCGTGAAGGTCGAGCCCAGCAGGTCGCGCGTCTCCAGGTCGATCTTGTGGATCGCGTCCTCCAGCGTCGTGATCGCGCTGGTGAGGTCGGCCATCTGCGAGTCGAGGAAGGTCTTGCGCTCGCGCGCGGCGCCCAGCTCGTCGAGCGCGGCGAGGTTCACCGCGCCCAGCGCTGCGATCTCGCGGTTGATGCGGTCGATCTCGCCCTGCAGGCCGTAGAGCTTGACGGCGCCGTCCTCGACGCTCCTGGCGAGCGCCTCCAGGTCGACGTTCTGCGCCACCAGCTGTTCCATGAACTGCTGACCGCCGAGGGCCGCCGCCTGCTCGTCGAGCTGCAGCTTGGTGATGCGCTCGCGCAGCGGCTCGAGCGCGCGCTCGATCGTCATGCGCTGCTCCTCGCTGCGCTTGAGGCGCAGGCTGAGGTCGTCGTAGTTGGCCCGGACGACGGCCAGCGCCTGTTCGCGCTCCATCTTCAGCGCCAAGGCATCCTGCAGGCCGGCCTGCGCGGCGGCGTCGTCGAGCTCGGCGCGTTCCTGCGCCATGCTCTGCACCGTCTGCTCGTTGACCTGGATCTGCTGGCGCGAGGTCTCGATCCCGCGCTGCAGTTCACCGCGCTTGGCCGCCAGCGAGCGGGCGCTGAAGACCGCTTCCTGCGCGCGCCGCTCCAGCACGCGCTGGTGCTCGCGGGCCTCCGTGAGCTTGCGCTCGGTGTTGATCACCGCGTCGTCGAGTTCGGCGTGTTTCTCCTGCGTGGTCGCGAGCTGCAGGTCCAGCTCCTCGAAGCGCGCCTCGCCTTCCATGCGGCGTTCCATCAGCGCTTCGTTCTGCGCATCGATCTCGCCGAGCTCGTCGTCGAGCTGCGTGCGGCGCGCGACGGCGGCCTCGGTCTGCTGCGCCAGGCGCAGCAACTCGACCTGCAGCTGGTGCGCTCGGGCCTGCGTTTCCGACGCCTCGCGGCGCACCACGGCCAGGCGCTGCGACGCGTCCGTGTAGACCGCCTCGGCGCGCACGGACTGGGCGCGCGCCTCATCGGCGATCAGGGTCTGCGCGCGCTGCTCGCGCTCGAGGTTCTCGATCTCCTGGGCGCGCGCCAGCAAGCCGGCGGTCTCGCTGTCCGGGGCGTAGAAGCTCACCGCGAACTGGCTCACCGCATGGCCCTCGCGGGTCATGATCAGTTCGCCGTGGCTCAGCTTCGGACGCTGCGCCAGCGCATCGCCGATGGACTCCGCCGTGTAGATGCCTTCCAGCCAGTCGTTCAGCAGCGCCTTCAGGCCGTTGGACTCCAGCTTCAGCAGGTCGCTCAGCGGCGACAGCGCGCGGTGCGTGTTGACGATCTCGCCGCTGGGCAGCGAATAGAACGCGAGCCGCGCCGGCGGCGGATCGGACGCGAAGGCCTGCACCGTCTCCAGCCGGCCGACCGACAGCGCGCCCATGCGCTCGCGCATCGCGGCCTCGAGGGCGTTCTCCCAGCCCGGCGTGATGTGCAGCTGCGTCCACAGGCCCTTGATGTCCTGCAGGCCGTGCTTGGCCAGCCAGGGCTTGAGCTTGCCCTCGGTCTGCACCTTCTCCTGCAGCGCGCGCAGCGCGGTCAGCCGGGCGACGATGTCCGTCAGCTTCGCGGCCTGCTGCTGCGATTCGCGCTGCGCGTGCTGGCGCGCCTCGTCGGCGGCGGGCGCGGCCTCGGCGAGTTCCGCGAGACGCGCATCGGCGACGGCCTGCTGTTCATCGGCGGCGACCGACAGGCGCTTCACCTCGTCGAGCTTGTCGTGCTGCGGCGCGGCCAGACCCTGGCGCTCCTGCGCAAGGCGCTCGCGCCGGCCCCGCAGGCCCTTGAGCTGCTCGTCGACGCTGCGGCTCTCCGCGGCCAGCACCTGGATCTGCTGCTGGACCTGCGTGACCTGCGTGCGCTGCTCGTTGGCGCGACCTTGCGCGGCGCGCACCTGGTCCTCGACATCGGGCAGCTTCATCGCCTGCTCCTCGGCCTGGGCGGCGAGGATCTCGCTCTGCTCCTCGGCCTGGGCGATCTGCGTGGCGACGTCCTCGAGCTCGACCTGCGCCTGCCCGGCACGGTCCTGCCACTGCTGGTTCTGCGCCTGCAGTTCGATGAGCCGCTGCTCCAGCCGCTGGCGGCCTTCGACGACGTAGCGGATGCGCTCCTCGAGCCGGCTGACCTCCATCTGCGCCTCGGCCATGCGACCCTGCGCGACGTGCAGTTCGTCGCCGGCGCCGTAGTGGGCCTGGCGGATGGTCTCCAGTTCGGCCTCGAGCTGGCGCAGCTCGGCCATCTTGGCCTCGAGCGCGTTGACCGCCTCCGAGTGCTCGGTCTTCACCCGCGTGGCCTCGCCGGCCGCGTCGCGGTGCTTCAGGAACCACAGCTGGTGCAGCTTCAGCGTGCCCTGCTCCTGCAGGTTGCGGTAGTTCGCGGCGACCTCGGCCTGGCGCTCCAGCTTCTCGAGGTTGTTGTTGAGCTCGCGGAGGATGTCCTCGACGCGGGTCAGGTTCTCGCGCGTGTCGCGCAGGCGCAGTTCCGTCTCGCGCCTGCGTTCCTTGTACTTGGAGACGCCCGCGGCCTCCTCGAGGAACATGCGCAGTTCCTCGGGCTTGGATTCGATGATCCGGCTGATCGTGCCCTGGCCGATGATGGCGTAGGCGCGCGGCCCCAGGCCGGTGCCGAGGAACACGTCCTGCACGTCGCGGCGGCGCACCGGCTGGTTGTTGATGAAGTAGCTGCTGGTGCCGTCGCGGGTCAGCACGCGCTTGACGGCGATCTCGGTGAACTGGTTCCACTGGCCGCCGGCGCGGGCGCTGGTGTTGTCGAACACCAGTTCCACGCTGGACCGGCTGGCCGGCTTGCGGTTGCCCGAGCCGTTGAAGATCACGTCCTGCATGGACTCGCCGCGCAGTTCGCTGGCCTTGCTTTCGCCCAGCACCCAGCGCACCGCGTCCATGATGTTGGACTTGCCGCAGCCGTTGGGGCCGACCACGCCGACCAGCTGCCCGGGCAGTTGGAAGGTCGTCGGATCGGCAAAGGACTTGAAGCCCGAGAGCTTGATCGAGTTCAGTCGCATCGGGTGGGATCACCGGACCCTGTGGCCCTCACGTGATCTAAGCCTTTGATTTGATTGTGGAAACGCCCCTTCACGGGGCGCTCGATTCGCGGCGGATGATACCATCGCGCCCTTCGCATTCCGGCCGCCGCCGCCCTCTGAAGCAGCGACCCGGCCGCCACCCGCATTCATCCCCCGCCCATGGCCAAGAACCCCTCCGCCAAGCCGGCCGCGCCGGCCGCCGTTTCCCCTTCCAAAGCCAGCGACGCCAAGGCCGCCAAGGCGCCCAAGGCCTCCAAGGCGCTGAAGTTCGTCGAGCCGATCAAGGCGGCGAAGAACGTCAAGCCGGACACCGCCGTGCCGCCCAAGATGCGCGACATGCCGCCCAATCCGCCGAGCCGCCCGAGCAAGGAGATCCACGTCTTCCCCAACCCGGCGCCGGAACGCGACTACGTCATCCAGTTCCAGATCCCCGAGTTCACCTGCCATTGCCCGCTGACGGGCCAGCCGGACTTCGCGCACTTCACGATCGACATGATCGCGGACCAGTACTGCGTCGAGCTCAAGAGCCTGAAGATGTACTTCTGGAGCTACCGCGACGAGGGCGCGTTCCACGAGAAGGTGACCAACACCATCCTTGAGGACATCGTGAAGGTCACGAACCCGCGCTTCATCCGCATCACCGCGAAGTGGTACGTGCGCGGCGGCATCTACACGAACGTCGTCACCGAGCACCGCAAGAAGGGCTGGAAGCCGCTGCCCGCGGTGGACCTGCCGGCGCACGGCTTCGAGACCGGCCTGCTGCGCTGAGCGGCTGAGCCTGGCATCACAGGATGGCCCTCGCCTATGACCCGGACACGCAGTTCGTCGCGGTCGCGCTCAAGCGCAGCCGCATCGACGGCTACGGCGTGTTCGCGGCCGAGGCCGTCCCCGCCTTCACGCGGCTGGGCCTGCTGACCGGCGAATCGATCACCGTCGCCGAGGCGCGGCGCCGCGCGCAGGAGAGCCAGCGGCTGATGCTGGTCGAGCTGTCGCCGGCGCGGGCGATCGACGCGAGCCGCTCGCAGGATGCGATGCGCTTCACCAACCACAGCTGCTCGCCCAACGCCCGCATCCAGGTCGAGGACGGCGAGATCAGCTTCTTCGCGCTGCGCGATCTGCAGGCCGGCGACGAGATCACCGTCGACTACGGCCTCACGCATCACGAGGGTCGCCTGACGTGCCGCTGTGGCGCGCCCGGATGCCGCGGTTCACTCTGATCGGCAAGTCTGCGTTGTCAACGTAAGTACCAGGGGCGGCGTCCCGTCGCCCTATGATTCCGCGCATGAGCTCCACCCCTGCTTCGCAGCCGGTCCAACCGCCGGTCCATCCACCGGTCAATCCCCGCCTGGCCCTGCTGAACCCCTACCCGTTCGAGCGGCTGAGCGCCCTGACAAAGGGCATCGTTCCCAACCCCGACTACCGTCCGATCTCGCTCGGCATCGGGGAGCCGAAGCACCCGGCACCGAAGCTGGTCGAAGACGCGCTGATGGCCAACCTCAAGGGGCTGTCCGGCTATCCGGCGACTGCCGGTCAACTGCCGCTGCGCGAGGCCATCGCCGGCTGGCTGCAGCGGCGTTATGCACTGAGCCTCGACCCGGCCACACAGATCCTGCCCGTCAACGGGTCGCGGGAGGCGCTGTTCGCCCTCGCGCAGGTGGTGATCGATCCGTCCCGCCCCGGCGCGACCGTGGTCTGCCCCAATCCGTTCTATCAGATCTACGAAGGCGCCGCGCTGCTGGCCGGCGCGACGCCCGCCTTCGCCAACTCCGACCCGGCGCGCAACTTCGCCCCCGACTGGTCGCAGATCGACGAGGCGACCTGGTCGCGCACGCAACTGCTGTACGTCTGCTCGCCCGGCAATCCGACCGGCGCCGTCATGCCGCTGTCCGAATGGCAGACGCTGTTCGAGCTCAGCGACCGCTACGGCTTCGTGATCGCCTCCGACGAGTGCTACTCCGAGATCTACTTCCGCGACGGCCCCGACGCCGCCCCGCTGTCGGGCCTGCAGGCCGCCGCGCAACTGGGTCGTCCGGACTTCCGCAACCTGATCGCGTTCACCAGCCTGTCCAAGCGCTCCAACGTGCCCGGCATGCGCTCGGGCTTCGTCGCCGGCGACGCCGCGTGGATCAAGCGCTTCCTGCTGTACCGGACCTATCACGGCTCGGCGATGAACCCGATGATCCAGGCCGCCAGCATCGCCGCCTGGAACGACGAGGACCACGTCGTCGCCAACCGCGCGCAGTACCGCGCCAAGTTCGCCACCGTCACGCCGCTGCTGGCCGAGGTGCTGGACGTCGCCCTGCCCGACGCGGGTTTCTACCTGTGGGCGGCCGTGCCAGACGGTAACGATATTGGCTTCGCCCAGGGGCTGCTCGCTCAATACAATGTCGGCGTTCTGCCCGGCAGCCTGCTGGCCCGCGACGCCCATGGGATCAACCCCGGCGCCGGCCGCATCCGCCTGGCGCTGGTGGCCGAACAGGCCGAATGCCTGGAAGCCGCCCATCGCATCGTCTCCTTCGTGAAGCCACTCAAGACGTCCGCCTGATCCGGCCCCGCCGGTCCGCCCCACCGTCCGCCCCACGATCCGCTTCGCGAATACGCCTCACGCATCCACCCCGCATTCGCCCCGAATCCACCCTCTTTCCCCGAACCCCTCCGCACCATGACGCAAGACCTGCAATCCATCATCGACCTCGCCTGGGAAGGCCGCGCCAACCTGACCTCCGCCAACAGCCCCGAAGTGCGGGCCGCGGTGGACGAAGTGATTGCCGGACTGGACGCCGGCACGCTGCGCGTGGCCGAGCGCAAGGCCGTCGGTGAGTGGACCGTGCACCAGTGGGTCAAGAAGGCCGTGCTGCTGTCCTTCCGCCTGAACGACAACCGCCAGATGGGCGCCGGCGACATGACCTTCTTCGACAAGGTCCCGACCAAGTTCGGCGGCCAGTCCGACGAACAGCTGCGCGCCGCCGGCGTGCGCGTCGTGCCCCCGGCCGTCGCGCGCCGCGGCAGCTTCATGGCGAAGAACGTCGTGCTGATGCCGTCGTACGTCAACATCGGCGCCTACGTCGACGAAGGCACGATGGTCGACACCTGGGCCACCGTCGGCTCCTGCGCGCAGATCGGCAGGAACGTCCACCTGTCCGGCGGCGTCGGCATCGGCGGCGTGCTGGAACCGCTGCAGGCCAACCCGACCATCATCGAGGACAACTGCTTCATCGGCGCCCGTTCCGAGATCGTCGAGGGCGTGATCGTCGAGGAGAACTCGGTCATCTCGATGGGCGTCTACATCGGCCAGAGCACCCCGATCTACGACCGCGAGACGGACACCGTCTCCTACGGCCGCGTGCCGGCGGGCTCCGTCGTGATCAGCGGCAGCCTGCCGAAGAACGACAAGTACAGCCTGTACGCCGCCATCATCGTCAAGAAGGTCGACGCCGGCACCCGCGCGAAGACGTCCATCAACGAACTGCTGCGCGCGTAATTGGGCCCACCCCCTACCGGCTGACGCCGGCCCCCTCAGGAGGGGGCGAGCCCATGTGTCCGGCGAAGCCGGACTCAGGGCTCCGCTTGGTGAATACAACGCTTAGGATGCCGGACAGGGTTGTCGGCAAGAAGGGATGGAGATGAGCACGGGAAACATGGAGCGCATCCTGCGCCTGATGGCCGAAAAGGGCGCATCCGACACCTACCTGTCGGCCAACATGCCGGTGCTGATCCGGATCAACGGACAGATGCTGCAGCTGTCGGATCAACTCCTGACCCCGGCCCAGCCGCGCGCGCTGATCTCCGAGGTCATCGATCCGCAGCATCTGGCCGAGCTCGATGCCAACGGCGAACTGAACCTCGCCGTCTCCATCCCCAAGGTCGGCAGCTTCCGGTTGTCGGGCTTCCGCCAGCGCGGCTCGATCGCGGCCGTGTTCCGGCACATCCCGCACGTCATCCCGACGCTGGACAGCCTGGGCCTGCCGCCCATCCTGGCCAAGCTGATCACCGAGAAGCGCGGCCTGATCCTGATGGTCGGCGCGACCGGCACCGGCAAGAGCACCACGCTCGCGTCCATGCTGGAGCACCGCAACCAGACGATGACCGGCCACATCCTCACCATCGAGGACCCGCTGGAATACCTGTTCACCAACAAGCGCTCGCTGGTCAACCAGCGCGAGGTGGGCCGCGACACGGCGTCGCTGCAGATCGCGCTGAAGAACGCGCTGCGCCAGGCGCCGGACTGCATCCTGATCGGCGAGATCCGCGATCGCGAGACCATGACCGCGGCGATCTCGTACGCGCTGTCGGGTCACCTGGTCGTCGCCACGCTGCACGGCAACAACAGCTACCACGCGCTCAACCGGATCATGTCCTTCTACACGCCGGAATCGCGCCCGGCGATGCTGAACGACCTGGGCGCCGGCCTGAAGGCGGTGGTCTCGCAGCGCCTGGTGCGCGCCGCCGCGGGCGGCCGTGTCCCGGTCACGGAAATCCTGCTGAACACCAAGCTGGTGGCCGAGCTGATCGAGCAAGGCGACTTCGCCGGCGTGAAGGAGGCGATGGAGAAGTCGATGGCCGAGGGCTCGCAGAGCTTCGAGGAACACTTCGCCCGCCTCATCACCGACGGCACGATCACGCGCGAGGAAGGCCTGGCCTTCGCCGACTCGCCGACCAACCTGCTCTGGCGCCTGCAGAACGACGGTCCCGGCGTCAAGCCCGGCGGCCCCGGCGCGACCAAAAAGGAAGAGCCGGCCGAGGACACCGCCAACTTCACCTCCATCACGCTGGACGTGCAGCCGGGCTGAGGCCTGCGAGGCCCTGAAGGCAGCGACGATCCCGACGACCGACCACCGATGGACGACCTGACCCTCGCGCTGCTGGAGCAGCTGATCGCCCGCCCCTCGGTGACGCCGGCCGACGCCGGTTGCCTGGAACTGATCGGCTCGCGGCTGGCCGGCGCGGGCTTCACGCTCGAACGCATGGACAGCGGGCCGGACGACTTCCACGTCAGCAACCTGTGGGCCGTGCGCCGCGGCCAGTCGGCCGACGGTCCGCTGCTGGTCTTCGCCGGCCATACCGACGTCGTGCCCACCGGCGATCTCTCGAAGTGGACCAGCGATCCCTTCGTCCCCACCGTGCGCGGCGACCGCCTGTACGGACGCGGCGTGGCGGACATGAAGACTTCGCTGGCGGCCATGGTCGTCGCCGCCGAAGACTTCGCGGCGATGCACCCTGACCATCGCGGCAGTGTCGCCTTCCTGCTGACCAGCGACGAGGAAGGTCCGGCGCGTGACGGCACCGTCGTCTGCGTCGAGCGACTGCGCGACCGCGGCGAGCGGCTCGACTACTGCATCGTCGGCGAGCCGACCTCGGTCGAACGCCTCGGCGACACCGTCAAGAACGGGCGCCGCGGCTCGCTCTCCGGCAAGCTGCGCGTGATCGGCGTGCAGGGCCATGTCGCCTATCCGCAGCTGGCGCGCAACCCGGTCCACCAGGCCGCGCCGGCGTTGGCCGAGCTGGCCGTCAGCGAATGGGATAATGGCAACCGCTACTTCCCGCCGACCACCTTCCAGATCTCCAACATCGCCGCCGGCACCGGTGCCGGCAACGTGATCCCCGGCGAGATGGTGGTGGACTTCAACTTCCGCTTTTCCACCGAATCGACGCCCGGTTCGCTTCGTCAGCGTGTGCATGCGCTGCTGGGCCGCCACGGCCTCGAGTACACGCTGGACTGGACGCTGTCCGGCGAGCCCTTCCTGACACCGGTGGGCGAGCTGTCGGCTGCGATCAGCGCGGCCATCGAGGCGGAGACCGGCGTGTCCGCCGAGTTGTCCACGACGGGGGGCACCTCGGATGGCCGCTTCATCGCCAAGCTCTGCCCGCAGGTGGTTGAATTCGGACCGCTCAATGCGAGCATCCACAAGATCGATGAATACGTGCCGCTGGACCAGATCGCGCCGCTGACGCGCATCTACCGGCGCACCCTGGAGAATCTGCTGTTGTGACGCTGCTGGAATTGATCGAGGCCCAGGCCGCCCGCCTCCGTGAGGCGGGCGTTTCGTTTGGGCACGGCACGACGAATGCTTTCGACGAGGCCGCCTGGCTGAGCCTGTGGGCGCTGGACCTGCCGCTGGACACGCTGGACGCGCACGAGACCGACGCCGTCGACGACGCGGGCCGGACGAAGGTCGAGGCGCTCGTCGCCGAGCGCATCGCGACGCGCAAGCCCGCCGCCTACCTGACACGCGAAGCGTGGCTGCAGGGCGTGCCGTTCTACGTCGACGAGCGCGCCATCGTGCCGCGCAGCTTCATCGCCGAACTGCTGGCCGACGCGACCATCGACGCGTGGCTGTCCGACCAGACCACCCGCGTGCTGGACCTGTGCACCGGCAACGGCAGCCTGGCCGTGCTGGCCGCCATGGCCTGGCCGGACGTCGCGGTCGACGCGATCGACCTCAGCGCCGATGCGCTCGCGGTCGCGGCGATCAACGTCGAGCGCCATCAGTTGGGTGACCGCATCCGGCTGCTGCAGGGTGACGGCCTCGCGCCGGCGCAAGGTCCGTACGACCTGATCCTGTGCAATCCG
Organism: Mitsuaria sp. 7; assembly: GCF_001653795.1. Taxonomy (NCBI): domain Bacteria; kingdom Pseudomonadati; phylum Pseudomonadota; class Betaproteobacteria; order Burkholderiales; family Sphaerotilaceae; genus Roseateles; species Mitsuaria sp. 7. Next base: position 1,285,958 of record NZ_CP011514.1, on the reverse strand, counting down.
CCGTACGTGAACAGCACCTCGATGGCGGCGCTGCCGCACGAGTACCGCGCCGAACCCGAGCTCGCGCTCGCGGGCGGCGCCGACGGCATGGACTTCATCCGCAGGCTGCTCTCCGACGCGCCTGAGCGGATGACGCCGCACGCGGTGCTGGTCCTGGAGATCGGCAACGAGCGCGAGTTCTTCGAAGCCGCTTTCCCCCGACTTGAATCCGCCTGGCTGGAGACCTCCGCCGGCGAGGACCAGGTCTTGCTGCTGACCCGAGAGGCGCTGGTCGCCGCGGGCTTCGGCCATGACGACCCCAGCGACACACAAGGAGTTTCCCCATGATCACGCTGCGCAACGTCGTGCTGCGCCGCGGCACCAAGGTCGTCCTCGATGACGCGAGCGTCGTGCTGCAACCCGGCGAGAAGGTCGGCCTGGTGGGCCGCAACGGCGCGGGCAAGTCCAGCCTGTTCTCGCTGCTGACCGATCGCCTGCACAGCGACAAGGGCGACGTGGAGATCCCGCGTCACTGGGCGCTCGCCGAAGTGGCGCAGCACATGCCCGAGACCGAGATGCCCGCCACCGAGTTCGTGCTGGAGGGCGACGTCCGCCTGATGGCCGCGCGCAAGGCGCTGGCCGAGGCCGAGGCGGCCGACGACGGCCACGCCATCGCCGATGCCTACGCGCAACTGATGGACGCGGGCAGCCTCGACGCCCCCGCCCGCGCGCAGGCGCTGATGATGGGCCTGGGCTTCAAGGGCGCGCAGGTCGATGCGCCGGTCAACAGCTTCTCCGGCGGCTGGCGCATGCGTCTGCAGCTGGCGCGCGCGCTGATGTGCCCGTCCGACCTCATGCTGCTGGACGAGCCCACCAACCACTTGGACCTGGACGCCCTGGTCTGGCTGGAAGCGTGGCTGCAGCGCTATGAAGGCACGATGATCATCATCAGCCATGACCGCGAGTTCCTGGACGCGATCACCAAGGTCACGCTGCATCTGGACGAGGCCAAGCTGCACCGCTACGGCGGCAACTACACGGCCTTCGAGTCCATGCGCGCCGAGCGCATGCTCCAGCAGCAGCAGGCCTTCAGCAAGCAGCAGGAGCGCATGGCGCATCTGCAGAAGTTCATCGACCGCTTCAAGGCCAAGGCCAGCAAGGCCAAGCAGGCGCAGAGCCGCGTGAAGGCACTCGAGCGCATGGAGCGACTGGCGCCGGTGATGATGGCGTCGGACTTCAGCTTCGAGTTCCGCGAGCCGCTGAACCTGCCCAATCCGATGCTGATGTTCGACACGGTCTCGGTGGGCTACGACACCGACGAGAGCGAGAAGGTCATCGTGCGCGGCATCGACCGCTCGGTGCTGGCCGGCCAGCGCTTCGGCATCCTGGGCGCGAACGGCCAGGGCAAGTCCACCTTCGTGAAGACGGTGGCGCGCATGCAGCGCGCGATGGGCGGCACCATCACCGAAGGCAAGGGCCTGTCGATCGGCTACTTCGCGCAGCAGGAGATGGACGTGCTGCGGCCCGACGAGGGCCCGCTGATGCACATGATCCGGCTGGCCAAGGAGGTCAGCCCCAACGCCCGCGAGCAGGAGCTGCGCGACTTCCTCGGCCAGTTCCGCTTCGTCGGCGACATGGTCAACCAGGAAGTGGGCAGCCTGTCCGGCGGCGAGAAGGCCCGCCTGGTGCTGGCGATGCTGGTCTGGCAGCGCCCCAACCTGCTGCTGCTGGACGAGCCGACCAACCACCTGGACCTGCAGACCCGCGAGGCCCTGTCGATGGCGCTCAACGAGTTCGAGGGCACCGTCATGCTCGTCAGCCATGACCGCGCGCTGCTGCGCGAGGTCTGCGACGAGTTCTGGCTGGTGGCCGACGGCAAGCTGGCCCCCTTCGACGGCGACCTGGACGACTACCAGCGCTGGTTGCTGGACCGTTCCAAGGAAGCCGCGAAGCTGGCGAAGGAAGAGGCCAAGCAGGCGCTGCGCAGCGCGCGCGCCAGCAGCGCGACGCCTGCCCCCGCGCCGGTGGCTGCGGCCCCCGTGGTCGTCGCGCCGCCGCCGCCCGCCCCTGTCAAGCGCGACGACCGCAAGCTCAGCGGCCAGGCCCGGCAGAAGCTGTCCGAGCAGACCCGTCCGCTGCGCAAGGAGATGGAGCAGATCGACGCGCGCATGAAGGCCTGGGCGGAAGAGCGCGCCGCGCTTGAAGGCCAGTTGTCCGGCGCGGGCCGCACGCCCGCGCAGATCGCCGACGCCGGCAAGCGCCTGAAGGCCATCGGCGACGAGATCGAAGTCGCCGAACTGCGTTGGCTTGAGCTCAGCGAGCAGGTAGACGCGATTCAGGCGACCGGCTGAGTCCGACGTCATTCCCACTCCCCGCATGAACGCCCCGGCGACACCTGTCCTCGGGGCGTTGTTCTTTCTGGAACTTCCGACGCCGTCCGCCGATAGTTCCCGTCAACCGCGATCAAAGACCATTTCAATTGCGCGCAATTTAATTGCTCGCTATAGTTCAGTCCATGCCGAACACGAAGCCCTTCAACCCGCCGGTTGCCGTCACGACGGTCGACCGGCAGACCCAGCCGGTGCCCGCAGGCACGGACTGGCTGAAGCTCGATGTCCAGCTGTGCTTCGCGCTGTATTCGACCTCGCTGGCGATGACGAAGCTCTACAAGCCGCTGCTGGCTCCCCTGGGCCTGACGTATCCCCAGTACCTGGTGATGCTGGTGCTGTGGGAGACGGACGGCCCCAGCGTTTCCGATCTGGGGCAACGTCTGAACCTGGACTCCGGCACGCTGACGCCGCTGTTGAAGCGACTGGAATCCAACGGCCTCATCGAGCGCCGCCGCGCGCTGGCCGACGAGCGCCGCGTCGAGATCCACCTGACGCCTGCCGGCCGCGCCCTGCGCGAGCAGGCGGTCGCCATCCCCGAACAACTGGCCTGCGCCAGCGCCTGCGGTCCGACCGAAGCGGAGTCGCTGACAAGCCGCCTGCATGAATTGCGTGCCAACGTACTGACCCACCTGTCACGCGATCCCGCCGCCTCCGACGAGGATGGCGAGACCTGACCCCCGAGTTTTCCGTTCACCCCAACCCATCACCACCAAGGAGCCTCACATGGCCATCGAAAAAGCCCTCTACACCGCCACCGCCACCGCCACCGGCGGCCGTCAAGGCACCGCGCAATCGTCCGACGGCGCGCTGAAGGTCGACCTGTCCACGCCGAAGGAACTCGGCGGCGGCGGCGGTGCCGGCACCAATCCGGAACAGCTGTTCGCGGCGGGTTATTCGGCCTGCTTCATCGGCGCGATGAAGGCCGTCTCGGGTCGCAACAAGGTCTCGCTGCCGGCCGAAGTCTCGATCACCAGCGAAGTCGGCATCGGCCCTCACGCCAACAAGCCGGGCGCCTTCGGCATCGCCGTGGCCATGAAGATCTCGGTGCCGGGCATGGACCGCGCTGAACTGGAAAAGCTGGTCGCCGACGCGCACGAAGTCTGCCCGTATTCGAACGCCACCCGCGGCAACATCGACGTCACGCTGACGATCGTCTGATGCCCAGGGTCCGGTTCGTTCCGGACTCCCCATGAAAAAAGCGCCGGCACTGCCGGCGCTTTGTCGTTGAGGGCACAGGCGCCGAACGACCCGCTCAACGTTGACGCAGCAGCGTGAGCATCAATTCAATCCGCGCGGCCCAGGGCGACAGCGCGGCAGCGGGCTCCTCGCTCGCGCCGATGATGCGCCCCTGCGCGCACCGCGTCGTGCGCCAGACAGGAACACCGGCCTCCTTCATGGCACGGACCGGGGCGTCGAGCGCGACGTTCAGCGTGCCATTCCCGGTGCAGGCCAGCACCAGTCCCTGCAGGCCTGCATGGCGCCACGCTTCGAGCGAGCGGGCATCAGCGCCCGCGTGGCTGCCGAGCACCTCCACCCACGGCCATGTCGATGCGTCCTCAGGCAACAGGCCCGCGCCCAGTGCCTCACCCCGCGGCCAGTCACGGAAGCGGCGCAGCACGCCCTCTTCCACCACGGCCAGCGGGCCGGCGTCCGGCCCGGCCTCGAAGGCGTCCAGGCGGTAGCTGTGCGTCTTGCGCAGCTCCAGCCCGGACCACACCTGCCCCGCCACGACCGCGACGACGCCTCGCACGCCCTCCGACTCGGCGACGGCCACCGCGTCGAGCAGGTTCTGCGGTCCGTCCGCCTGGATCGCCGTCGCAGGCCTCATGGCAGCCGTCAGGACGACCGGCTTCTCCGGCGCCAGCACGCGCTGCAGCAGATAGGCCGTCTCTTCTAGCGTGTCCGTGCCGTGCGTGATCACGATCCCCCGGACCTCCGGGCGATCCAGATGCTCCCTCACGCGACGCGCGAGTCGCGCCCAGGTCGCATGGTCCATGTCCTTGCTGTCGAGCTGGGCGAGCTGTTCCGCCTCCAGCCTCTTCGCCGCCAGGGCCGGCACCGCACCGACCAGGGACGCGACCGACAATGATCCGGCCTTGTAGCCGACGTTGTCCGTGGCGCTGCCGGAGGCGCCGGCGATGGTCCCGCCGGTGCCGATGATCACGACGATTTCAGCCGCACTTTGCAATTTCCCGTCTCCTGTATAAAAATCCAGATGCTGGATGAATTCTCAGGCGGCTTTCGAACCATCAAGGTCGCCGCGTCTTCGACATCCGGTCCTCAATGGAATAAAGGCTTGCTCGTGGATACACCGCCCAAACTCACTGCCCGGCAACAGCAGATCTTCGATCTGGTCCGCGACAGCATCGAGAGCACCGGCTCGCCGCCCACACGCGCCGAAATCGCGCAGCAGCTGGGATTCAAGTCCGCCAACGCGGCTGAAGAACACCTGCAGGCCTTGGCGCGCAAGGGCGTCATCGAACTGGTGGGCGGCACCGCGCGCGGAATCCGGCTGCCGTCGACGGCGCTGCGCCAGGTCAACCGCGCTCGCGAACAGAGCCAGTTCGCGCTGCCACTCGCCAGCCTCGCGCAACTGACGCTGCCGCTGGTCGGCCGGGTCGCTGCGGGTGAGCCGATCCTCGCCGAGCAACATGTCGAGCAGCACTATAGCGTCGACCCTTCGATGTTCTCGAAGGCGCCGGACTTCCTGCTGCGTGTGAAGGGCATGAGCATGAAGGACATCGGCATCATGGACGGCGACCTGCTCGCCGTGCAGAAGATCAGCGAGGCGCGCAATGGCCAGATCGTCGTGGCGCGCATCGGTGAAGAAGTCACCGTGAAGCGCTTCCAGCGTCATGCCGACGGCATTCGCCTGCTGCCCGAGAACTCGGACTTCGCCCCCATCGAGGTCACGCCCGACGAAGAGTTCTCGATCGAAGGCCTGGCGGTCGGGTTGATCCGCTCCGGCGGTTTCCACTGACTGCTGCGCTCACGCCATGAGCGCGCGAAAGACGCACATCAAGGCGGCCTCGGCCGCCGAATGTGCGAGCTTGCGACAGATCCCCAACATCGGACCGGCAATGGTGCGGAATTTTGAGTTGATGGGGATTCGACAGCCGGCGGATCTCGTGGGTGCCGATGCTTTCTCGCTTTATCAGCGGATTTGCAGGCTCACCGGTCAACGCCACGATCCCTGCGTCCTCGATACCTATATGGCCGCCGTCGACTTCATGAATGGCAGCCCTCCCCGAGATTGGTGGAGTTATACGGCGCAACGAAAGCGCGAGTATCCAGATCTCTGATCGGAAATCAAACAACAAACAGCCAAAGAAAAAACCCTGCCGATTTGCATCGACAGGGTTTTAATGTTGGCGGAGTGGACGGGGCTCGAACCCGCGACCCCCGGCGTGACAGGCCGGTATTCTAACCAACTGAACTACCACTCCAGATACGACGCTATTGAGTGCATCGATATCATTTGCGAACAAGTTTCGCTGCAAACCATCGATTCCATTCAGAACCGAGTGCAGCCAAGCCTTGTCAAACTTGGCGTCCCCTAGGGGATTCGAACCCCTGTAGCCACCGTGAAAGGGTGGTGTCCTAGGCCTCTAGACGAAGGGGACAGGACCTGCTTGTCTTGACTCGAACTGCGCGTACTGTGCAACCGTCACACCCGAAGGTATTCTGGTGGAGGTAAGCGGGATCGAACCGCTGACCTCTTGCATGCCATGCAAGCGCTCTCCCAGCTGAGCTATACCCCCGAATGCTTTCGCATCGAATCGGTACGCCGCCCGAGTCTCAACTGTGTTGGCGGAGTGGACGGGGCTCGAACCCGCGACCCCCGGCGTGACAGGCCGGTATTCTAACCAACTGAACTACCACTCCAGATACTCAAGATCTTTGGATCTGTCGCATCAAACTCTTCCCGCTTAAACATCATCAAGAACTACTTGATGACATCGCTGCGTCGATTTCGTTACTGTACCTGATTTTGATAACGATCAAATCGATTTCCGAAGAATTTTTTGATTTTCTCGTTCAATCTCTGGACAGTAACCAAGTTCGAAACTTGGCGTCCCCTAGGGGATTCGAACCCCTGTAGCCACCGTGAAAGGGTGGTGTCCTAGGCCTCTAGACGAAGGGGACTGGACTTTTTTCCCTTGAACCGCGCGCCACACAAACTGAAGTTTGGTGGAGGTAAGCGGGATCGAACCGCTGACCTCTTGCATGCCATGCAAGCGCTCTCCCAGCTGAGCTATACCCCCTTCGGGGATTCGATTCGAATTCTTTTCGGCTTCTTGAATTTCATCGGGGAGCTCGCGCTCCCCGTTTTGATTCATCGTCTGCCGCTTCGAAGTTCGTTTCGAACGTCGCGCTGTTCAAGCGAGAACGAGAGTATAGATCGAGTTTTAAACGGAACGCAAGCGGTTCAACAAAATTTCTTTGTCGAAAAGTTCCAGCACCGCATCCACCGACGGCGTCTGCGAACGACCGCAGGCCAGCACGCGCACGGGAATCGCCAGTTGCGGCATCTTCAAGCCGTGAGCGCCAATCGTTTCCTTGATGGCGCCGCTGATCGAGGCCTTGTCCCACACGGGCAGCGCTTCGAGTTTGTCCGCCAACGCCAGCACAGCCGGCTTCACCGCATCGGTCAGGTGCTGGGCTCGATCGGCATCGGTCGGCGTCACGGGCGACACATACATCGCCAGCCAGTCCGCCAACGCCACCGTGGTGCTGCAACGATCCTTGAACACCCCGCACATCGCTTCGAGGCGCTCCGGCGCAGCCAGACCGCGCTTGGCCAACTGCGCCGCGACCAATGCCGCCAGACGTGCGTCGTCGGCCTGCTTGATGTAATGGGCGTTGACCCATTCCAGCTTGGCCGGATCCCATTGAGCGGGACTCTTCGAGAGATGGCTGCCGTCGAACCACGACACCAGTTGCGCCACGCTGTACAGCTCGTCGTCGCCGTGGCTCCAGCCCAGGCGCGACAGGTAGTTCAGCATCGCCTCGGGCAGGTAGCCGTTCTCCTCATACGCCGTGACGCTGACCGCGCCGCGGCGCTTGGACAGCTTCAGGCCGTCGTCGCCCAGGATCACGGGAATGTGGCCGAACGCCGGCAGCGCCGCGCCCAGCGCGTGGAAGAGGTTGATCTGCCACGGCGTGTTGTTGATGTGCTCGTCGCCGCGGAAGACGTGCGTGATCTTCATGTCCCAGTCGTCGATCACGACCGCGAAGTTGTAGGTCGGCACGCCGTCCGGACGCAGCAGGATGAGGTCGTCGATCTCGCGGTTGTTGATCGTGATCGATCCCTTGACCAGGTCGTCCCAGGTCACGTCGCCGTCGATCGGATTCTTGAAGCGCACCACCGGCTCGATGCCCGCGGGAATCGCGGGCAGCGTCTTGCCCGGTTCCGGACGCCAGGTGCCGTCGTAGCGGCGCTTCTCGCCGCGCGCCTCCTGGCCCGCCTTCATCGTGGCGAGTTCTTCGGGCGAGCAGTAGCAGCGGTAGGCGGTGCCGGCCGCGATCATCTGCTCGATGACCGCGTGATAGCGCTCCAGGCGCTGCATCTGGTAGACCGGACCCTCGTCGTAGTCGAGGCCCAGCCACTTCATCGAGGCCAGGATCTGGTCGACCGAGTCCTGCGTGGAACGCGCGACGTCGGTGTCCTCGATGCGCAGCACGAATTCGCCGCCGTGATGCCGCGCGTAGGCCCACGAGAACAGCGCCGTGCGCGCCGTGCCGAGGTGCAGGAAACCCGTCGGCGACGGGGCGATGCGGGTGCGGACCGGGGTGGAGGGAGTCGTCATAGGGAATTCAAACCGCGGGCCAGGTCGGCCTTGATGTCTTCGATGTCTTCCAGGCCGACCGCGACGCGGATCAGGCCCTGCGTGATGCCGGCCGCCTGGCGCTGCGGCTCGGTGAGCCGACCGTGCGAGGTGCTGGCCGGATGCGTGATAGTGGTCTTGGTGTCGCCGAGATTGGCGGTGATCGAGCAGATCTTCGTCCGGTCGATCACGTGGAAGGCCGCGGCGCGGCCCTTGTCGTCCGCATGGCTCTTCACGATGAACGACACCACCGCCCCGCCCTGCCCGCCTTGCTGGCGCATCGCGAGCTCATGCTGCGGATGGGACTTCAGGCCCGGGTAGTAGACGCGCTCGACGGCGGGATGCGCTTCCAGCCATCCGGCCAGCACCGCGGCACTGGCGGTCTGCGCCTTCATGCGCACCGACAGCGTCTCCATGCCCTTGAGCACGACCCACGCATTGAACGGCGACAGCGACATGCCCACCGAGCGCATCACCGGCGTGAACACCTCGTCGACGTGCCTGGCCGAGGCGCAGATCGCGCCGGCGATCACGCGGCCCTGACCGTCCAGGTACTTGGTGCCGGAATGAATGATGAAGTCCGCCCCCATCTTCGTGGGCTGCTGCAACGCAGGCGACGCGAAGCAGTTGTCGACCGCCAGCAGCGCGCCGTGCGCATGCGCGATCTCCGCCAGCGCGGCGACGTCGCAGACCTCGGTCAGCGGGTTGGTCGGCGTCTCGGCAAACAGCAGCTTGGTATTGGGCTGCAGCGCGTTCTTCCACTCGGCCAGGTCGGTCTGCGATACGAAGGTCGTCTGCACGCCGAACTTGCCGAACTCGCCCTGCAGCAGCTTGATGGTCGAGCCGAACACCGAGCGCGAGCACACCACGTGATCGCCGGACTTCAGCAGGCCCATGACCAGCAGCATGATCGCGGACATGCCCGACGAGGTCGCGATGCAGGCCTCGGTGCCTTCGAGCGCGGCCAGCCGGCGCTCCATCATCATGACCGTCGGATTCGAGAAGCGGCTGTAGACGAAGGCCTCTTCCTCGTTGGCGAAACGGCGCGCGGCGGTGGCCGCGTCCGGATGCACGAAGGAGCTGGTCAGGTACAGCGCTTCCGAGTTCTCACCCCAGGGCGAAGGCGGCAGGCCCTCGCGCACGGCAAGCGTGTCCAGCCGGACGTCGGCCGGCAGGTCTACGCGCGGAATGCCGCCCTTCTTCTCATGGCTCATCACTGGTCTCCGCCGCTCTGCAGCGCCAGGCGGCTGCGCGCCGGCAGGTCCTCTTCCTCGGGCTGCGACTTGCGCTGCGCCTGCATGGTCGCGAAGTCCTCGACCGACACGTCGCCGGTGATATACGTGCCGTCGAAGCAGGAGGCCTCGAAGCCGTTCAGCCCCGGGCGGAGTTGGCCCACCACGCGCTTCATCGCGTCGACGTCCTGGTAGATCAGCGCGTCGGCGCCGATGAACTGGCGGATCTCCTCGATCGAACGGCCGTGGGCGATCAGTTCCTCCTTCGTCGGCATGTCGATGCCGTAGACGTTGGGGAAACGCACCGGCGGCGCGGCCGAGGCCAGGTAGACCTTGTTCGCGCCGGCCTCGCGGGCCATCTGGACGATCTCCTTGGAGGTCGTGCCGCGCACGATGGAGTCGTCGACCAGCAGCACGTTGCGGCCCTTGAATTCGAGGCCGATCGCATTGAGCTTCTGGCGCACCGACTTCTTGCGCGTGGACTGGCCCGGCATGATGAAGGTCCGGCCGACGTAGCGGTTCTTGACGAAGCCCTCGCGGTACGGCTTGCCGATGCGGTGCGCCAGTTGCATCGCTGACGGGCGGCTCGATTCAGGGATGGGGATGACGACGTCGATCTCGCTCGGCGGGATCGTCGAGATCAGGCGCTGGGCCAGCGTCTCGCCCATGTTCAGGCGGGCTTGGTAGACCGAGATGCCGTCCATCACCGAGTCCGGGCGCGCCAGGTAGACGAACTCGAACATGCAGGGGTTCAGCGTCGGGTTCTCGGCGCATTGCTGCGTGTGGACGGTGCCTGCGGTGTCGATGAACAGCGCTTCGCCGGGCGCAAGGTCGCGCGTGAGCACGTGACCCGTACCTTCGAGCGCCACGCTTTCGCTGGCGACCATGACCTCGCCATCGGCCGCCTGGCCGAAGCACAGCGGGCGGATGCCGTACGGATCACGGAAGGCCAGCAGACCGTGACCGGCGATCAGCGCGATCACGGCGTAGGAGCCCTTGATGCGCTTGTGCACGGTGCCCACGGCCTTGAAGATCTGCGCCGGCGTCAGCGGCAGGTCGCGGCCGGCCATTTCGAGTTCGTGCGCGAGCACGTTGATCAGGACTTCGGTGTCGCTCTCGGTGTTGATGTGGCGGCGATCGACCTCGAACAGCTCGTCCTTCAGCGCATGCGCATTGGTGAGGTTGCCGTTGTGGACCAGCACGATGCCGTAGGGCGCGTTGACGTAGAACGGCTGCGCCTCTTCCTCGGAATAGGCGTTGCCGGCCGTCGGATAGCGGACCTGGCCGAGGCCGACCGTGCCGGGCAGCCCGCGCATGTTGCGGGTGCGGAACACGTCGCGCACCATGCCGCGCGCCTTGTGCATGAAGCACTTCTGACCCTGCATCGTGACGATGCCGGCCGCGTCCTGGCCGCGATGCTGCAGCAGCAGCAGCGCGTCATAGATCAGCTGGTTGACCGGCGCCTTGGAAATCACACCGACGATGCCGCACATGGGGAGTCCTTAATGCTTCGGGAACGGGAGGGAAACGACGAAAAAGCGACGGCCGGGGCGCTTGTGACGCTCAGGCCGGAATGTAGTCTTGCAGGGCCGCGGGCAACAGCGGCTTCACCTGCGTGAGCGTGGCCTGCAGCCAGGGCGCGATCTGCGATTCGGTCCACGGCTGCGACCGCACGGCCGGCGTCATGTCGACGATGACGGTCGCCAGCAGCGCCAGCAGCACCGCGCGCAGCACGCCGAAGCCCGCGCCGCCGAGCCGGTCCAGCACGCCCAGCGGCGTCGCGTGGATCAGCGCCCGGATCAACTTCGCGCCCAGGCCCCAGATCAGCAGCACCAGCATGAAGGCCAGCACCAGTCCGACAGCATGGATCAGCGCCGGGCCGATCTTCTCCGCCGGCAGCAGGCCCTCGATGAACGGCGCCACGAAGGGCGCGGCGGCATAGGCGACCAGCCAGCCGGCGATCGTCATCAGCTCGAAGACCAGGCCGCGCCAGGCGCCCAACAGCACCGAGACGACCAGCAGGCCCAGCAGCGCGAGGTCGACCCAGTTCATCGCGGCGATCGGGCTTGCGCGCAGGATTCATGGTCGTGCATCGTGAGGTGCTCCGTGCCGGCCCGTCAGAGCGTCAGCACGGCCGAGGACAGGCCGCCGCCGCGAACCTTGGTCGCGACCTTGTCCGCCTCTTCCCGCGAGTTGAACGGCCCCACCCGCACGCGGATGCGTTTGCCGTCCGCCGTGTCGACGGCCTGCGTGTAGGTCTTGAGCCCCATGCGCTCGACCTTCGCCCGCACGTCCTGCGCCGCCTTGCCATCCGCGTAGGCGCCGACCTGCACGATGAAGCGCGTGCCGGCCGCCGCCGCGTCGGGCTTCTTGTCGGAGGACGGACGCCCTTCCAGCAGCGCCTGCGCGCGCGCGGCATCCGCCGAGCGCGTGTCGGGTTTCGGATCGGGTTTCGGGTCAGGCTTGCGTTCGGGCTTGGCGTCGACCTTGGGTTCGGGCTTGCGCTCCGGCTTCGTCTCGGGTCTGACCTCGGGCTTGTGCTCCGGCTTGGGCTCCACCCGCGCCTGGCGGGCGGGCTCGGCGATCGTCGCGCGATCGTCGGGCTTGGTCTCCATGCGCGTCGGCGGCATGGCCTGGGCCACCTGATCGGCGACCGGGTCGCGAGGCGCTTCCGGCGGCGGGACCGGGCGATCAGTCGCTGCCTGTTCGGCGGACTCCGTGATGATGCCGCGACCGGCATCGGCGCCAGCAGCCTGGCTGCGGGAGGTCTGGGCAGTCGGCGTGGGAATCGTCAACGGCGTTGCGCCGTCCTTGCGCGGGATGTCGATCGGCAGGTCGACGGCGATCGGCCGCGGCTGGGTCTCGAACAGCAAGGGGAACACGATCACCGCGACCCCCACCAGCACCGCGGCGCCGATCAGGCGCCGGCGCGCACGCAGGCGCAATTGCTGGACATCGTCGACCGCCTCGGCGCCGCCGCGGGCGCGACCGCGTCCACCGTCGCCGGAACGGCCTCGTTCGGCCCGTTCACCGCCTCGGTCGCCGGAGTCGTTCGCTTCGCCGCGCTTCAGGAAGGACAGAAAACCCATGTACTCGGAGGACCTGGTTGATGCCGCGCCGTCGCCGCGGGAGTGTCTCCGGGACCCTGGGCCCCGGAGTGGAAAGCGGCCCCTCCGTAAGTACGGACAGGGCCGCCGACTTCAACTGCGAACGTTTCGAATGCAGCGTTGCGAAGCGCTCAATGCCGCCCGCTTCAAGACTCGGCTTCCGGCTGGACGCCGCCGCCCAGTCTCGGGATGCCGTTCCTGAGCACGCCGCCCACGGTGAAGAACGAACCGAAGACCAAAATTCTATCAGCGGGGTCCGCCTCGGCCGCTGCCGCGGCCAGGGCGGATGCGGGGTCCGGATGCAGCGACGCACCGACCTCCTTCGGCGTTTGCAGCGTGCCGGCCGCGCGCGCCTCGTCGAAACGCGCCTGCAGCGCCTGGGCGGTCGCCGCACGTGCGATCGGCAGGTCGCAGAAATGCCAGTGATCGATCAGCGGAGCGATGCGCGCGAGGATGTTGGCGAGGTCCTTGTCCGCCATCGCGCCGAAGACGGCCCGGGTACGCGGGTAGAAGCCCATCTGGTCGAGGTTCTGCGCCAGCGCCGCGACCGCGTGCGGGTTGTGCGCGACGTCCAGCACCAGCATCGGCGAGCCCGGGATCACCTGGAACCGTCCCGGCAACTCGACCAGCGCCAGGCCTGCGCGCACCGCCTGCGCGGAGATCGGGAGCCGCTCATACAGGGCCTCGAAAACCGCCAGCACGCCGGAGGCGTTCAGCAACTGGTTGACGCCGCGCAGCGCCGGGTAGGACATGCCGCTGTAGCGACGCGCACGTCCGACCCACTGCCATTGCTGGCGGTCGCCCGAATAGCTGAAGTCGCGCCCGAGCTGGCGCACGTCGGCACCGATGGAGTCGGCATACGCGGCGATCGAGGCCGGCGGCATCGGATCGGACACGATCGCCGGCTTGCCCGGCCGCATGATGTGCGCCTTCTCGCGGCCGACGGACTCGCGGTCGGGGCCGAGGTACTCGGTGTGATCCAGATCGATGCTGGTAATGACGCTGCAGTCGGCGTCGATGACGTTCACCGCGTCCAGGCGACCGCCGAGGCCGACTTCCAGGATCACCAGGTCCAGCGGCTCCGACGCCAGCTTGTGCAGGATCGCCAGCGTGGTGAATTCAAAGTAGGTCAGCGCCAGTTCGCCTCGGGCCTTTTCCACCGCCTCGAAGTGCGGCAGCAGCGCCGCGGCGTCGACCGGCCGGCCGCCGACGCGGCAGCGCTCCTGGAAGTGCACCAGGTGCGGCTTGATGTACAGACCGACGCGGTATCCCGCCTGCAGCGCGACGCTCTCCAGCATGGCGCAGGTCGAGCCTTTGCCATTCGTGCCGGCGACCATCACGACCGGCGTGTCCGGACCGAAGTTCAGGTTCAGGCGCTGGCGCATCTCGGCGACGCGGGCCAGCGTCATGTCGATCTCCTTCGGATGCAGCCGCTCGCAGCGGGCCAGCCAGGCGTCGAGCACCTGCTGCGCGTTGCCGCCGGGGGTCAACACGGGAATGGACAGATCGTTCGAGACGGCTGAGGGGGACGAAGAGGAGGACATCGGGAATTCCAAGGCTCAAATGAAGACGGCCAGACCGGGAGTGGTCTGGCCGTGCTGAGTACCGTCACCACCCCGGGGGTGGTTCGCAGCCGCGAACGTCAGGCGACCGCGTCGGAGCTCTGCCGCTGCAGGATGGCCAGATTGCGGGCGATGACCTCACGGAGCTTGCGGCGGTCGACGATCATGTCGATGGCGCCCTTCTCCATCAGGAACTCGGCGCGCTGGAAGCCGGGGGGCAGCTTCTCACGCACGGTGTTCTCGATGACGCGCGGGCCGGCGAAGCCGATCAGCGCCTTGGGCTCGGCGATGACGATGTCACCGACGAAGGCGAAGCTCGCCGAAACACCGCCCATCGTCGGGTCGGTCAGCACGCTGACGTAGGGCAGCTTCGCCTTGGCCAGGCGCGTGAGCGCGGCGTTGGACTTGGCCATCTGCATCAGCGAGAGCAGGCCTTCCTGCATCCGCGCGCCGCCGGTGGCGGTGAAGCAGATGAACGGGGTCTTCTGTTCCAGCGCGGTCTCGACGCCGCGCGCGAAGCGCTCGCCGACCACGGAGCCCATGGAGCCACCCATGAAGTCGAACTCGAAGCAGGCGGTGACGACCGGGATGCTCATCACCGCGCCGCCCATGACGACCAGCGCGTCGGTCTCGCCGGTCGATTCCAGCGCTTCCTTGAGCCGGTCGGGATACTTCTTGCTGTCCTTGAACTTCAGCGCGTCCACAGGCAGCACTTCCTGGCCGACTTCGTAACGGCCTTCGCCGTCCAGGAACGCGTCCAGGCGGGCGCGGGCACCGATGCGGTGGTGGTGGCCGCACTTCGGGCAGACGTTGACGTTCTGCTCGAGGTCGGTCTTGTACAGCACCGTTTCGCAGGACGGGCACTTGATCCAGAGGCCTTCCGGCACCGTGCGGCGCTGGTCGGGATCGGTCTGCTGGATCTTCGGGGGAAGCAGTTTCTCAAGCCAACTCATGGCGGGCTCCTATAGCTAAGGCCGGACGATCGAACGGGAAATCGCCGCAATCGGCCCCGTTCAGGCGTCCAGCGCGGCGCGGATGTCTCGGATGAAGGCCGCCGCCTGGATCGCGACATTATCCCTTGTCTGGGACTCGATCAGCTGGACGAGGGCCGAACCGATCACCACCGCGTCCGCATGGCGCGCCACGGCGGCTGCCGTGGCCCCGTCCCGGATGCCGAATCCGACCCCGAGAGGGATGCTCACGTGCTGGCGCAGGCGGGGCATCGCCTGGGCGACGGCGTCGGTGTCCAGGTGGCCGGCGCCGGTCACGCCCTTCAGGGAGACGTAGTAGACGTAACCGCTGGCCAGCCGCCCCAGGCGCGCGACGCGATCGTCGGTGGAGGTCGGTGCCAGCAGGAAGATCGGATCCAGCCCCTGCGCCTTCAGCGCGGCGGCGAAGTGCTCGCATTCCTCGGGCGGATAGTCGACGACCAGCACGCCGTCGACGCCGGCGGCCTTGGCCTCGGTGACGAAACGCTCCAGGCCGAAGCGCTCGACCGGGTTCGCGTAGCCCATCAGCACGACCGGCGTCGCGTCATCCTGCTTGCGGAAGTCCCGGACGATTTCCAGCACGTGCGTCAGCGTGATGCCCTTGGCCAGCGCGCGTTCGCTGGCCTTCTGGATCACCGGGCCGTCGGCCATGGGGTCGGAGAACGGCACGCCGAGCTCGATGACGTCGGCACCGGCCTTCGCCATCGCCAGCATCAGCTCGACGGTCACGTCGGCATACGGATCGCCGGCGGTGACGTACGGGATCAACGCCTTGCGGCCTTCGGCGCCCAGGCGGGCGAAGGTGGCTTGGATGCGGCTCATTGCGCACCTCCCTTCACGGCGTGCCCGGCCATCGAGGGCCGGTCGAAGTACTCGGCGCCCGACAGATCGGCGACGGTGCCGATGTCCTTGTCACCGCGACCGGACAGGTTGACCAGCAGATGCTGGTCGGGACGCATCGTCGGCGCGAGCTTGAGCGCATGCGCCAGCGCATGGCTCGATTCGAGCGCGGGGATGATGCCCTCGGTGCGGCACAGCCGGTGGAAGGCGGCGAGCGCCTCGGCGTCGGAGGCGACAACGTACTCGGCGCGGCCGGTGTCCTTCAGGTAGGCGTGTTCCGGTCCGACGCCCGGATAGTCCAGGCCGGCGGAGATCGAATGGGTCTCGATGATCTGCCCCGCGTCGTCCTGCAGCAGGTAGGTCCGGTTGCCATGGAGCACCCCCGGCGACCCCGCCGTCAAGGTAGCGGCGTGCTTGCCGGTCTCGACGCCCTGCCCCGCCGGCTCGACGCCGATCAGGCGGACGTCCTGGTGCGGGATGTACGGATAGAAGATCCCGATCGAGTTGCTGCCCCCACCGACACAGGCGATGACCGCGTCGGGTTGTCTGCCGGTCATCTCGGGCATCTGCACGAGGCACTCGTCGCCGATGACGCGCTGGAAGTCGCGGACCATCATCGGATAGGGGTGCGGGCCGGCCACGGTGCCGATGATGTAGAAGGTCGACTCGATGTTGGTGACCCAATCGCGCATCGCTTCGTTGAGCGCATCCTTGAGCGTCTTCGACCCGGACTCCACCGGCACGACGCGCGCGCCGAGCAGGTTCATCCGGTACACGTTCGGCGATTGGCGCTTCACGTCCTCGGAGCCCATGTACACCACGCACTCCATGCCGTAGCGGGCGCAGATCGTCGCGGTGGCCACGCCGTGCTGGCCGGCGCCGGTCTCGGCGATGACGCGCTTCTTGCCCATGCGTCTGGCCAGCAGCGCCTGGCCGATGGTGTTGTTGACCTTGTGCGCGCCGGTGTGGTTCAGGTCCTCGCGCTTGAGGAAGATCTGCGCGCCGCCCAGCTCGCTGCTCAGCCGCTTGGCGTGATAGATCGGACTCGGCCGGCCGACGAAATGCGCCAGCTCGTACTGGAACTCGCGGATGAACTCCGGGTCCTGGCTGTAGCGCGCGTAAGCCTCGTTGAGCTCGTCGAGCGCGTGGATCAGCGTCTCGGCGACGAAGCGGCCACCGTAGTAGCCGTGGGAGTTGGCGGTGGACACGGGGCCGAAACGGCCTTGCGCGTCCGGCTGCGCGTAGCCCGCGAGCGGGCCGGTCACGAACGGAATGGAAGTCTTGGACATGAGGGGTCCTCAATGAGGATGGCGCGTGCGTGACCCCGCAGGGATCGGAAGCAGGGATTCAGGTCGACTTCAGGCGGTCGGCCTCGCGCACGGCATCGCAGAACTGGCGGATCTTGCCGGCGTCCTTGAGGCCCTTGGAGGCCTCCACGCCGGAGCTGACATCAACGGCCCAGGGCCGCACCTTCAGCACGCCATCGATCACGTTGGCTGCACTCAACCCACCAGACAAAACGACCGGAGAGGGAACGCTTGGAGGCAGCAGTGACCAATCGAAGACCTTTCCGCCGCCACCGTAGCCGTCGACGAAAGCGTCGAGCAGCACGGCCTGGGCGTGGGAGAACCGAGTGGCGAAGTCTAGCAAATCGAAGCCCGGCGCCATCCGTGCCGCCCGCAGATACGGACGCGTCCAGCGATCGCAGTCCTCGGGCGTTTCATCGCCGTGGAACTGCAGCGTCAAGGTCGGGATCGCGGCCAGCGCCGCATGGATCGAATCGGGCGACGCGTTGACGAACAGGCCCACCGGCGTCACGAACGGCGGCAGGCGCCGCGCCAGCGTGGCGGCTCGTTCGACGGTGACGGCGCGTGGGCTCTTCTCGTAGAAGACCAGCCCGATCGCGTCGGCGCCGGCCTCGACGGCGGCGTCGACATCGGCTTCGCGGGTCAGGCCGCAGATCTTGATGCGGGTTCGGCTCATGGGACTCATCGGTGTCGGGATCGGCCTTTCACGGCAGCCAATCCATGGGCGCCGTGTGGCGCGGCAGGTTCAGGTGATCGTCGTAGCTCGGGCCGACGAAGTACAGCCCGTCCGGAGGAAAGGTCGGCGCCGCGGCATCGCGGGACCGCGCGGCCAGGACCTCGTCCATCCATGACGGCGGCTTTTGTCCGGCGCCCACGGCGATCAGGCAGCCCATGATGTTGCGGATCATGTGATGCAGGAAGGCGATGCCATCGAACTCGAAGCGCCAGTAAGGACCGCGCTTGTGGATCTCGATGCCGCGCAGGATCTTCACCGGGGAGGCCGCCTGGCACTCCGCGGAACGGAAGGAGCTGAAGTCGTGCTCGCCGACCAGCCGCGAGGCCGCGTCCCGCATCGCGTCGCCGTCCAGCGGCCGGAAGGTCCAGCCGACGCCGCCGGCCTGGATCGAGGGTCGCACGTTCGATTCCAGCAGCAGATACCAGTAGCGGCGACCGCGCGCCAGGTTGCGCGCGTGGAAGTCCTCGCCGGGAAATGCGGCCCACTGGACCGCGATGTCGCGGGGCAGGTAACGGTTGACGCCGCGAACCCACGAGAAGACTTCCCGCTCCACCGGCGAATCGAAGTGGACGACCTGGTTCAGACCATGGACGCCGGTGTCGGTGCGGCCGGCGCAGATCGTGCGGACCGGCTGCGCGATGAACTGGGCGAGCGCCGCCTCCAGCGCATCCTGCACGGTCCCGCCGCCCGGCTGGCTCTGCCAGCCCTTGTAGGCCTCGCCGCGGTAACTCACGCCCAGCGCCACGCGCATGCAGGTCTCCAGCTCTCGGACATTCGATGTCAGCAAAGGATGGCCGGAAAGTGAACGGCCAAAAAGAAAAGGCGCCCGGCCAGGCCGAGCGCCTTGTCGTGAACCGACCGCAGTTTAGCGAAGCTGGTCCAGCATCTGCTGCGCACGGGCGCGCATCGGACCGTCGGCCTTGCCGACCAGCTCCTGCAGCACGTCGCGCGCGCCTTCGGTGTCGCCGATCTGGCGGAACTCCTCGGCCAGCTCCAACTGACGTTGCAGGGCCTCGCCGTCGTTCGGATCGATGCTGTCGAGGTCGACGCCCAGGTCGTCCAGGCTCATCGTGTCGCGCGTCGTCGGCTTCGCATCAGGCAGCGCGTCCAGATCAGGCAGATCGATGGACGAGATGTCCTCGACGTCGTTCACCTTGCCGATCGTGCGCTCGTCGCGGCCGGCCAGCGCGTCGGCCGGCAAGTCCAGGTCGATGCTCGACAGATCGAAGTCCAGCGACGACGGATCCTGCGCGGGCGCCGAGGCCGGCGTGCTGCCACCCAGGTCATCCAGGTCGCCGAGGTCGAACTCGAGTTCACGGGCGCTGGCGGCGGCCGGTGCCGGCGGCGTGCTCAGGTCCAGGTCCATGTTCATCGGGGCCTGGCTGGCGGAGGACGGCAGCGCTTGCGTGGCGGCCATCGCAGGGGCCGGCGCCGGCGGTGAACCCAGGTCCAGATCCAGATCCAGATCCATCAGGCTGGACGGACCGCTGTCGCGCGGGGTGGCTGCAGCGGCGGCCGCGGCGGTCGCCGCCGCGCGGGCCAACGCGCCGCCACCCGGATGCGCCATGCCGGTCGCGGGCAAGGTGCTCGCGTTCATCGGCTCGGGACGCTCGTCGTCGTTCTCGAACATCGTCGGCGCGCCGCCGGGCTGGTACAGCGGATTTTCCGGATCGGCCTGACGGCCGAGTTCCTGGACCTTCGCCCAATCCTCGCCCTGACCTCTGGTCTCGGCGAACAGCTGGACGGCCAGTTGCTCGAAGCCCTTGATGTCGCGACGCTTGCCGTAGACCTCCAGGAGCTTCAGGCGGATGGCCAGGCGCTCCGGATTGGCGCGCAGCGCTTCCTTCAGGATTTCCTCGGCCTGCAGGTCGCGGCCATAAGCCAGGTAGACGTCGGCTTCGGCGACCGGATCCACATCGCCGATCGCATCGAGCTGGCTCAGCGAGTAGCTCATCGACGACTGGCCGGTCGTCGACGCGTCGCGCGTGTCGACGCGCTGTCCGCCGCTGTGACCGAAGAACGAGTCGGGCGCCAGGCGGCTTTCCGCGAAGGCCGTCTCGGAACGCGAGGCCGCGTCGCGGCGAGCGCGCCAGCGGTTGTAGCCGATGCCGCCGGCGATCACGGCCAGGGCGGCCACGAGCGCGGGCAGATAGTCGCTCAGCGAGTCGAGGAAGCCGGGCTCCTCGGGTTCGGGCTTGGGCGCCGGCACGGCGCGCGGCGCGGAGGCGGCGACCGGGCGCGAAGCCGGGACTTCAGCCACGGCGGCCGAGGCCGGCGCGGAAGCGGCGGGCGCTTCCGACGCGGCAACCGGCACATTCGCGGCGACGGTCACCGGTGGCACAACAGCCGGAGCGGGTGCGGGTGCGGGAGCCGGCGTAGGCGCGGGAGCCGGAGCAGCCGCGGTGGTCGCCGCAGCCGGCTTCGACGCGGCGGTCGAGAGCTTCTTCAGCTCTTCCACATTGCGCGTCAGCTCAGCGACTCTGGCCGCCGAATCCTTCTTCTCGGTGTCCTTGGACACCTTGCTCTCGGCACCGGCAACGCCACTGGGCTTGCTCAGCGTCAGCTTGTCCGGAGCGGCGGAGGTCGCGGGCTTGCGGTCCTCGACGGACGCCTGCACGGAGCCCTTGGCCTGACGGCTGTTCTCTTCGGCCTTCAGCGCGGGCGCGGCTTCCGCCAGACGCTGGCGATAACCGCCGAAGTCGCTGCTCTGCGCCTGGATGACGCGGCGCGCCTCCTGCGGCGTGATCGACTGGACCGACTCGCTGCCCGGCACCGACAGCACGGCGCCCGACTTCAGCCGGTTCATGTTCTGGCTGATGAACGCGTCCGGGTTGCTGCGGTACAGGCCGACCAGCATCTGGTCCAGCGACACGCCGGACGGCTGGGTGCGACCCGCGATGCGCGACAGCGTATCGCCGGGCTGGACCGTGTATTCGGAGCCGGGCGTGGCCGGTGCCGCCGCAGCGGGCGACGGCGCGGGACGAGGCGCGCGGGCCGTGGCCGGCGCGGGCGGCTGTGCCACCGGCGTGGCGGGTCCGGACGACACCGGCGCCTGCGCGCGAGCCACCGGCGGCGGCGCGACAACGGACGGCGTCGACGCGGGCGCCGAGATCACCGGAGACGTGGTCGGCTCGACCGTACGCGCGACATTGGTGTTGCTCGGCGGATCGAACAGCAGCGTGAACTCGCGGGTCAGGCGGCCGCTCGACCAGTTCACCTCGAGGATGACATCGACGAACGGTTCCTGGACCGCGCGGTCGCTGCTCAGGCGCAGGAAAGGCCGGCCGTCGGCGCGACGGGCCAGTTGCACCTGCGTGCTGGCCAGCACCGCGTTGTAGTCCAGACCCGAAGCCCGATAGGACTCGGGCGGCGCGACGCGCAGCTTGAGCGAGCTGGCTTCCTCCGGCGTGAGGCTGCTGACGTCGATTTCCGCGCGCAGCGTTTCGCCGAGCGCGGATTGCACCGTCAGTTTTCCAAGCCCCAGGCCGTAAGCGGAACCCGCCGCCAGTCCCAGCGCGGTGACCGCGGCCACCTGGCTCAGCGCAAATCGCGCATATGCGCTCGCATGTTTTTTCAAGGCGTCCCCCAAAGCAACAAGGCGGCCCATCCAAAGGACCGCCTGTCTGACGTATTGTTGTTGTGCGACTGATGCGCCCGGGCAGGCTCCCAGCCATTCCCGCGGTAGAAAATCACAACGGTGGCAAGCATATACGCATCGTTGCTGAGGTAGCTCATGAATAACAACGATGAGTCAGTCTTGATTCACAGCTCGTTACGGGCTTGTCGCTAGAAGGCAACGCGCACGTCCCCTGGCAATCCCTAACCGGCATGAAAAAAGCGGTGGCATGGCCACCGCTTTCAGAACTTCGGGCGCCAGCCGGCGTCGTGTCGACGACGACCGGCAAGCTGCCGATCAACGATCCAGCAGGATGCGCAGCATCCGACGCAGCGGCTCCGCCGCGCCCCACAGCAACTGGTCACCGACGGTGAACGCGCCGACGTATTCCGGCCCCATGGCCAGCTTGCGGATGCGACCGACCGGGATCGTCATCGTGCCGGTGACGGCGACGGGGGTCAGGTCCTTGATCGTGGCCTCGCGCGTGTTGGGCACGACCTTCACCCACTCGTTGTCCGCGGCGATCATGGCCTCGATCTCGTCCAGCGGCACGTCCTTGCGCAGCTTGAGGGTCAGGGCTTGCGAGTGGCAGCGCATCGCGCCCACGCGCACGCAGAAGCCGTCGACCGGGATGGCGGCGGTGCCGAAGCCTTCGCCCTGGCCGAGGATCTTGTTGGTCTCGGCCATGCCCTTCCACTCTTCCTTGGAAGTGCCGTTGCCCAGGTCCTTGTCGATCCACGGGATCAGCGAGCCGCCCAGCGGCACGCCGAAGTTGGCGATCTCGTCGGCGGACAGCCCGCGCTGCTTGGCGATGACCTTGCGGTCGATCTCGAGGATGGCGCTCTTGGGGTCGTCCAGCAGCGACTTCACTTCCGCGTTCAGCGTGCCGTACTGGGTCAGCAGCTCGCGCATATGCTGCGCGCCGCCGCCGGACGCGGCCTGGTAGGTCTGCGTGGACATCCACTCGACCAGGCCGGCCTTGTACAGCGCCCCCACGCCCATCAACATGCAGCTGACGGTGCAGTTGCCGCCGATCCAGTCGCGGCCGCCCTTGGACAGCGCGTTCTTGATGACCGGCATGTTGACCGGGTCCAGCACGATCACGGCGTTGTCGGCCATGCGCAGCGTGGACGCGGCGTCGATCCAGTGACCGTTCCAGCCCGCGGCGCGCAGCTTGGGATAGACCTCGCTGGTGTAGTCGCCGCCCTGGCAGGTGATGATGATCTCGCAGCGCTTGAGCTGGTCGATGTCGAAAGCGTTCTGCAGCGCCGTCTCGTTCTTCGCGAAGGCCGGGGCGGTGCCACCGGCGTTCGAAGTGCTGAAGAACAGCGGCTCGATCAGGTCGAAATCGCGCTCCTGCGCCATGCGGTCCATCAGCACCGAGCCGACCATGCCGCGCCATCCCACCAAACCAACCAATGTCGTCATTTGCGTACCTTCGTTCATTGAAAGGCCCGGCACTGCTGGCCGAGCATCGCCCAAACACCGTCACACACCCTGGGAGCCTGCCCGGCTCGCTTCGCCGGGTGTGTGAGGTGGGGCGAGACGAACCGGAGCGGACTAGCTCTTGATGGTTTTGGTCGTGGTCGCAATGGTCGAAGCGGTCGTGGCGACGCCTTTGCCCGAAGCAATGGCGGCGACGACGGCATCACCCATCTCGCGGGTGCTCACCTTCTGGGTGCCCTCGCTCCAGATGTCCGCGGTACGCAGACCCTGGGCCAGCACGGCTTGAACCGCCGACTCGATGCGAGCGGCGGCTTCGGGCTGGTTGAGGGAGAACTTGAGCATCATGGCAGCAGAAAGGATTGTAGCCAGCGGATTGGCGATTCCCTTGCCGGCGATGTCCGGCGCGCTGCCGTGGCTGGGTTCGTAGAGCCCCTTGTTGTTCTTGTCCAACGAGGCGCTGGGCAGCATGCCGATGGAACCGGTCAGCATGGCGGCCTCGTCCGACAGGATGTCGCCGAACATGTTGCCGGTGACGACGACGTCGAACTTCTTGGGCGCCTTGACCAGCTGCATCGCGGCGTTGTCGACGTACATGTGGTCGAGCGCCACGTCCGGGTAGTCCTTGTGGACCTCGGTGACCACGTCCTTCCAGAACTGGAAGGTCTCCAGCACGTTGGCCTTGTCGACCGACGTGACCCGCTTGCTGCGCTTGCGCGCGGCCTGGAAGGCGACGTGGGCGATGCGCTCGATCTCGGGGCGCGAGTAGCGCATCGTGTCGAAGGCTTCCTCGCTGCCGGGGAAGTGGCCGTCGACGGCGGTGCGGCGGCCGCGCGGCTGGCCGAAGTAGATGTCGCCGGTGAGCTCGCGGATGATCAGGATGTCCAGGCCGGCGACCAGCTCGGGCTTGAGGCTGGACGCATGCGTGAGCTGCTCGTAGCAGATCGCCGGGCGGAAGTTGGCGAACAGCCCCAGCGCCTTGCGCAGCCCGAGGATGGCCTGCTCGGGACGCAGCGCGCGCTCGAGCTTGTCGTACTTCCAGTCGCCGACGGCGCCGAAGAGCACCGCGTCCGCGTCCTGCGCGAGCTTGAGCGTCGCCTCGGGCAGCGGGTGGCCGGAGGCCTCGTAGGCGGCGCCGCCGACAGGCGCGGTCTCGAGCTCGAACGGGAGGTCGAGCACGTTCAGGACCTTGACGGCCTCCGCGACGATTTCGGTGCCGATGCCGTCACCGGGCAGGACTGCGATCTTCATAAGGTCCTCAGCGAGTAATTCGGTTGTTGAGCCACGGCTTGGTGGCGATGCGTTCGGCCTCGAAGGCCTTGATCTTGTCGGCGTGACGCAGCGTCAGCGCGATGTCGTCGAAGCCATTCAGCAGGCAGTACTTGCGGAACGGCTGGACGTCGAAGGGCAGCTCCTCGCCGTCAGCCTTGACGACGACCTGGCGCTCCAGGTCCACCGTCAGCTGGTAGCCGGGGAAGGCGAACACCTCGTCGAACAGGCGCGCGACCTGGCTCTCCGGCAACACGATCGGCAGCACGCCGTTCTTGAAGGTGTTGTTGAAGAAGATGTCGGCGAAGCTCGGCGCGATCAGCGCGCGGAAGCCGTACTGCTGCAGTGCCCAGGGCGCGTGCTCGCGGCTGGAGCCGCAGCCGAAGTTGCCGCGTGCGATCAGCACCGACGCGCCTTGATAACGCGGCTGGTTCAGCACGAAGTCCGGATTGGGCTTGCGGCTGGCCGGGTCCTGGCCCGGCTCGCCGTGATCGAGGTAGCGCCACTCGTCGAAGAGATTCGGGCCGAAGCCGCTGCGCTTGATCGACTTCAGGAATTGCTTGGGGATGATCGCGTCGGTGTCGACGTTCTCGCGATCCATCGGGGCCACGAGGCCCTTGTGCACGGTGAACTTGTCCATGGCGGGTGTCCTGTCGGTCCTCGGGGCTCAGGCGATTCTGCGAACGTCGACGAAGTGGCCTTCCATCGCGGCGGCGGCGGCCATCGCGGGGCTCACCAGGTGGGTGCGGCCGCCGGCGCCCTGCCGGCCTTCGAAATTGCGGTTGCTGGTGGAGGCGCAGCGCTCGCCCGGCTCCAGCCGGTCGGCGTTCATCGCCAGGCACATCGAGCAGCCCGGCTCGCGCCATTCGAAGCCCGCGGCCTTGAAGATCTGGTCGAGTCCTTCGGCCTCGGCCTGCGCTTTCACCAGGCCCGAGCCCGGCACGACCATCGCCAGCTTGACGTTGCCGGCGACGCGTCCGCCCAGCCGCTTCACGACGGCCGCGGCCTCGCGCATGTCCTCGATGCGGCTGTTGGTGCAGCTGCCGATGAAGACCTTGTCGATGCGGATGTCGTTGATCGCCTTGTTGGGCTCCAGCGCCATGTACTGCAGCGCGCGCTCGATGGCGCCGCGCTTGACGGCGTCCTTCTCCTTGTCGGGATCGGGCACGCGGTCGTCGATGGACAGGACCATCTCGGGCGAAGTGCCCCAGGTGACCTGCGGACGGATCTGCGCGGCGTCGAGCTCCACGACCGCGTCGAACTTCGCGCCGGCGTCCGTGTGCAGCGTGCGCCAGTACTGGACGGCCTGGTCCCATTCGACGCCGGACGGCGTGAACGGACGGCCCTTCACGTACTGGATCGTCGTCTCGTCGACGGCGATCAGGCCGGCGCGCGCCCCCGCCTCGATCGCCATGTTGCAGACGGTCATGCGGCCTTCCATCGACAGCGCGCGGATGGCGCTACCGGCGAACTCGATCGTGTAGCCGGTACCGCCGGCGGTACCGATGCGGCCGATGATCGCCAGCACGATGTCCTTGGCGCCGACGCCGGGCATGACCTGACCCTCGACCTTGATCAGCAGGTTCTTCGCCTTCTTTGCGAGCAGCGTCTGCGTGGCCAGCACGTGCTCCACCTCGGAGGTGCCGATGCCGTGCGCCAGCGCGCCGAAGGCGCCGTGCGTGGAGGTGTGGCTGTCGCCGCAGACGACCGTCATGCCGGGCAGCGTGGCGCCCTGCTCCGGCCCGATCACGTGGACGATGCCCTGGCGCTTGTCGTTCATCTTGAACTGCGTGATGCCGAAGCGGTCGCAGTTCTTGTCCAGCGTGTCGACCTGCAGGCGCGACACCGGATCGGCGATGCCCTGGCTGCGATCGGTCGTGGGCACGTTGTGGTCGCTGACGGCCAGGTTGGCCGACAGGCGCCAGACCTTGCGGCCGGCCAGGTCCAGGCCTTCGAAGGCCTGCGGGCTGGTGACCTCGTGGACGAGGTGGCGGTCGATGTAGAGGACGGACGTGCCGTCCTCCTCGGTGTGCACCACGTGTTCGTCCCAGAGCTTGTCGTAGAGGGTGCGGGGCGAACCGGCCGGAACGGCGTTTGCGGCGTTGGAGATGTTGGCGGTCATGGGATGGCTCTCCATCACTTCAGGGAAAGATGGCTGTCGTTGCGGCTCACTTCGAGCCGGCCTTGGAAACAGGATTCGCAGGAATCGAGGGATTCACGGACGTGGCGGCCGCTTCCTTGGCGGCCGGACACAGCGCGTCGACGAAACGCTGGACGACGGTCGGCAGGCGTTCCTGACGGGCCACACCCAGAACATAGTCGCGCTGGGCCCAGGCTTCATCGAGGGTCAGCCGCTTCACGTCGAAAACCTGCGCGAAACGGCGCGACGGCGCGTCGGGCATCACCGCGACACCCAGACCGGCCTCGACCAGCTGCGCGATCGCGTCGAAGCCGCGCACCTGCAGCCGCGCCTTGAGCGTGCGGCCGCGGGTCATGGCTTCCTGCATCATCAGCTCCTGCGCCGCGGCGCCGCTGTGCAGGCCGACGAGGTCATGATCCAGCAGGTCGTCGAAGCTGACCGACTCGCGCCCGGCGAGCTCGTGACCTGCAGGCACCAGCACCGCGAGGCGGCCGCTGCGGTAGGACCAGGTCTGCAGCCGGTTGTCCAGCAGCGGCGCGGTGAAGACGCCGACATCGGCCCGGCCTTCGGCCACGGCGGCCTGCACCTCGGCACTGGTTTGGTCTTCCAGGCTGATGCGGATCTGCGGATGGGCCTGCGAGAACGCGGCCAGATCGGGCGGCAGCGCCTCCGCGATCGCGCCGGCGTTGGCGGCGATGCGCAGGTGGCCTTTGATGCCGCGGGCGAACTCGACGACCTCGCTCTCCAGCGCATGCAGCGACGCATGCAGCGAGCGGATGTGGCGGACCAGGGCCCGGCAGGCCTCGGTGGGCTCGACGCCGCGGGCGCGGCGCTCGAACAGCTGCACGCCGAGGCGCGTCTCCAGGTCGGAGATCCGTTTGCTGGCCGCGGCCAGCGCCAGATGTTCGCGCTCGGCCCCGCGGGTGATGGATCGAGTCTGTTCGATCGCCAGCACGAGATTCAAGGTGGTGAGGTCGAGGCGCATGGTGTGGCGGCGGCTGGGTTGAACTTTAGCCTTCGTCCCAAATTGAAGACTACCGGCATTAATGATATCAACTTCGCGATATGCGAAGTCTTGAATTTTCAATCCACGATGACGGAGGCGTGGCGGCTTCGCTGTGACCTCATCCCTCTTTGCAGGACCCCGTAGCAGATGTGAAGCAGTCCCGATCACGAAGCCTCTCAGCCGGTGCAAGTGACCTGACGGTTCGAATTTCGAAGAATTCGGGTCTCAAACCTTCCCGAGGACATCGAGTGACCTTCTCCCAGATTCGACACTTGAGCGCTGCGGCGCTCGCCGCACTCGCCGGCACCCTGACGCCGCAGGCGCCCGCACAAGCGCACGGCGCCCCGGACTACCCCATCGCACGTGTCTACAACTGCTTCAGCACCCCCTCGCTGCCCGCCTGCCAGGCCGCGATCGCCTTCGGCGGCCCGCAGGCCATCTACGACTGGAACGGCGTCAACCAGGGCGGTGCCTACGGCAACCACCAGGCGGTGGTGCCCGACCACCAGCTGTGCGCTGGCGGCCAGGAGAAGTTCAAGGGCTTCGACCTGCCGCGGGCCGACTGGGTCGCGACGCCCTACTCTCCAGGCGCCGACGGCAAGTATGAATACCGCTACAACGCCACCGCCCCCCACCGCACGCTGAACTGGAAGTTCTACCTGACGCGCGATGGCTTCGACGCGTCGGCGCGTGCGATGAAATGGTCCGATCTCGACCTGGTGGCCGAGCTGGGTCCGGACCAGATGCAGACCGTCGGCAAGACCTACACAATGAAGCTGTCCCTCCCCCGGCGCACCGGCAAGCAGGTGCTGTACTCGGTGTGGCAGCGCTCGGACAGCGGCGAGGCGTTCTACGCATGCTCCGACGTGGACTTCGGCGGCACCGGCGCCACGCCGCCGGCCATCGCCTCCGCGCTGAAGCAGATCGCCCAGGTGTCCGCGGCACAGGACCTGCCGGCGGGCGCCCAGATCACCCTGCGCGTCTTCGACAAGCAGGGCGGCGATCGCGACAAGATCGTCACGACGCTGAACAGCCCGACGGCCAAGGCCGCCTGGCTGGCGCGCATCGCGCAGCAGGTCAACGCGAGCTCGCCCGACGTGAAGATGGGCGCGCTGCAAGGCGGTACCGTCGTCGTACCGGCCAACATCACCGTCATGGATGTCTATGCGGTCCAGGCCACCAGCGGCGTCAGCGCCGTGCTGGAGTTCAAGCTGCCGAGCACGCAGCCTGTGGCGACGCCGCCCCAGCCTCCCGCTGGCGTCGCGAAGACGCCGGTCCAGCAGCCGATCTCCTCGTCCGACACCTGGGTCGAAGGTCAGACCTATCGGGTGGGCGACGTCGTGACCCGCAAGGATCGCCGGTACCGCTGCCTGCAGGCTCATACCGCCTACAAGGGCGCGGGCTGGAGTCCGGACGCCGTCGGCTCGATCAACGTGCTGTGGCAGCCGCTGTAACGGCATGACCGGCGACGCCTGTTACCGGTCTTGAACTTGTATTGGTCTCTTTGAGGTAATAAGGTGGTCTTGCTTTGGTGCGCGTCGGGCCCGCGCGTCACGGCATCACCACCACCTCAAGGAGACCCTGATGCTTTTCCGTGCCCGATTCGCCGGCGCATTCGCGTTGGCTTCGCTGTCCGCCGCGCTCGCCCCGAGCGCCGCCCTCGCCCACGGCGCGCCGGAGTTCCCGATCTCGCGCCAGTACAACTGCTACAAGAACCCGTCGCTGCCAGCCTGCCAGGCCGCGATCGCGTTCGGCGGCGAGCAGGCCATCTACGACTGGAACGGCGTCAACCAGGCCGCCGCCAACGGCAACCACAAGGCGGTGGTGCCCGACCTCAAGATCTGCGCCGGCGGACAGGAGAAGTTCAAGGGCTTCGACCTCGCCCGGGCGGACTGGCCCAGCACGGCCTACTCGCCAGGCGCCGACGGCAAGTACGAGTACCGCTACAACGCCACCGCGCCGCACCGCTCGTTGAACTGGACCTTCTTCATGACGCGCGACGGCTGGAATCCCACGACCTCGCCGCTGCGCTGGTCGGACCTGGAGCAGGTCCAGCAGCTCGGCCCGGACCAGATCGTCACGGTGGGCAAGACCTACACGATGAAGCTGAACCTGCCCCGGCGCACCGGCAAGCATGTGCTGTTCTCGGCCTGGCAACGGGCGGACAGCACCGAGGCCTTCTATGCCTGCTCCGACGTGGATTTCGGCGGAGGCACGGTGCCGCCCGG
The DNA here is from genome assembly GCF_001653795.1 of Mitsuaria sp. 7. Classification (NCBI taxonomy): domain Bacteria; kingdom Pseudomonadati; phylum Pseudomonadota; class Betaproteobacteria; order Burkholderiales; family Sphaerotilaceae; genus Roseateles; species Mitsuaria sp. 7. The sequence goes on along the minus strand of NZ_CP011514.1, from coordinate 1,256,286 downwards.
CACCCCGACGGGATTGAAGCAGATCGGCCAGGTCTCGGCGGCGCAGGACCTGCCGTCGGGCAGCCAGGTGAAGCTGCGGGTGTTCAACAGCGCAGGCAATGACTTGGAGACGATCCCGGTAGTGCTGACCGCGGCAACGACCAAGGCCGCGTGGCTGGGCCAGCTCGCAACCAAGGTCAACCAGACCTCGGGCTACGTGAAGGTCGGCACCCTGCAGGGCGGCAGCGTCGTCGTGCCGGGCGGCGCGACGGTCATGGACGTCTACCTGCAGAACGCGAACTCCGGCGCGAGCTATGCGCTGGACGTGATCCTGCCGACGCCGCCGACGACCCCTCCGACGACCCCGCCGGGCACGACCACCTGGACCGAAGGACCCAGCTATACCGTCGGGCAGATCGTGAGCTACGCCGGCAAGCAGTACCGCTGCCTGCAGGCGCACACGGCCTATGTCGGCGCGGGATGGAATCCTGCGGTCGCGACAACGCTCTGGCAGCCGGTCTGAACTGCCACCACTGAGCGCCGGCAGAGGGTGCCGGGGTCACCGTGTCGTCAATCGCGTCGCAGGCTCCGCATTCCTCCCCGGCGACCCCGGCACCCTCTGCCGCGATGCGGCATGGTGCGCGGGGGGCGTCCGACGCGACAGGCAGTCGGGGTCAGTCCTTGACCCCGTCGAGACCCAGCAGCGACTTCCCCACCGCCTCGGCCACCTCGATGCCGTCCACCCCTGCGGACATGATGCCGCCGGCATAGCCGGCGCCCTCGCCCGCCGGATACAGGCCGCGGACGTTCAGACTCTGGTAGTCCTTGCCGCGCGTAATGCGCAGCGGCGATGACGTCCGCGTCTCCACGCCCGTCAGCACCGCGTCGTTCATCGCGAAGCCGCGGATCTGGCGCTCGAAGGCCGGCAGCGCCTCGCGGATCGCGTCCAGCGCGTACGGCGGCAGGCTGCCATTGCCCTTCTGCTGCAGGTCGGTCATCGTGACGCCCGGCTTGTAGCTCGGCTCGACACTGCCCAGCGCAGTGCTGCGCTGGCGCTTGACGAAGTCGCCGACCAGCGCCGCCGGCGCCAGGTAGTTGCCTTCGCCGAGTTCATAGGCGCGCGATTCCCAGAAGCGCTGGAACGCGAAGCCGTCCAGCGGATTGACGGCGCTGCCGTCCTTCTTCCCATCCTGCCGGTAGTCCTCGGGCGTGATGCCGACGACGATGCCCGCATTCGCGTTGCGCTCGTTGCGGGAGTACTGGCTCATGCCGTTGGTGACGACGCGGTTGGGCTCCGACGTCGCCGCGACCACGGTGCCGCCGGGGCACATGCAGAAGCTGTAGACCGAGCGGCCGTTGCCCGCGTGGTGGACCAGCTTGTAGTCGGCCGCGCCGAGGATGGGATGACCGGCGTTGGGGCCGAAGCGGGCCTTGTCGATGATCGACTGCGGATGCTCGATGCGGTAGCCGATGGAGAACGGCTTGGCCTCCATGTGGACGCCGCGCGCGTGGAGCATCGTGAAGGTGTCGCGCGCGCTGTGGCCGAGCGCGATGACAACATGGTCGGCGCGCAGCTGCTCGCCGGACGCGAGCGTCACGCCCCGCACGTGCCGCTGGCCGTCCGCGCCGGGCTCGATGAGGAGGTCGGTGACCTTCTGCTGGAAACGGATCTCGCCGCCCAGGCTCTCGATGTCGGCCCGCATCTTGATGATCATGCTCACTAGGCGGAAGGTGCCGATGTGCGGCTTGCTGACGAAGAGGATCTCTTCCGGCGCGCCGGCCTTGACGAACTCGGTCAGCACCTTGCGCGTGAGGAAGCGCGGATCGGAGATCTGGCTGTAGAGCTTGCCGTCGGAGAAGGTGCCCGCGCCGCCTTCTCCGAACTGGACGTTCGATTCGGGGTCGAGCACGCTTTCGCGCCACAGGCCCCAGGTGTCCTTGGTGCGCTCGCGGACCTGCTTGCCGCGTTCGAGCACGATGGGCCGCAGGCCCATCTGCGCCAGGATCAGCGCCGCGAAGAGGCCGCAGGGGCCGAAGCCGATGACGAGGGGACGCGGACGTTCGCCGGCCTCGCCAGGGCCACCGGCGTACGCGGTGAAGAAGTCGTCCGGCGCATGACCGGCGAACCGGTAGGCGGTGTCGGGCGAGGGCTTGATGTGCGTGTCGCCGGCGTGGCGCTGGAGCAGCGCGTCTTCGGCGGCGGCGTCGCCGCCACCGTTGATTTCGCAGTCGATGGAATAGATCAGCACCATCGCGGACTTCTTGCGGGCGTCGTAGCTGCGCTTGAAGACGGTGAAGGCGGTGAGCTGCGCATCGGGGATGCCGAGCCGTTCGACGACGGCGGGGCGCAGCGCCTCCTCGGGATGGTGGAGGGGCAGTCGGAGTTCGTTGATGCGGATCATGGCGATTGATCGGGCAGCGGCGCGAGGGTCAGGTCATGCGCGCAGGTCATGCATTCAGGCCATGCGCCTCGCTGAAAACAAAACAGGCCCCGCCGGAGGGCATGGGCCTGTTGTCGGATCGATGGGGAGGGACTCCCCGCGACCTCAACCCGAGTGCGGACGCTTGCCCGGGTTCTTCTTCGAGCGGGTGTGCGAACCGCGCTCGAGGCTGCTCTTCTGGCCGCGATGGGTGGTGATGGTCACGCCATTCGGTGCGGTCGGACGGGGGGAAGCCTTGCGATCGGCTTCGGTGATGATCTTGTTGCCCATGTTGGCTCCGGTAAATGAACTGAAAAACACCTGCCCGAAGTCACAGACTCGCCGGCCTCGGACCCGAATGGGCGACCGGTTGCCTGGAGCAGCGTCGGAAATACGGTGAAGGGCGGGAGTTTACACGCGCCGGAGGGGTCCCCGCTCTCCCCCGCTGCGGGGACGGCGGCCTGTCAACCATCCCCCCTCGGTTCCGTTGACCGTCGATCGGGTCATTGCGACGATGACTCGCATCCGGCCAGGACGGTGTCCGAGGCGCCGGCCGGCCGCACCACAGAGGGAGAAACCCATGCCATTGCCGTCCCGTTCCGCCACCGTGCAGGTTGTCCTGCTGGCGGCCTCGCTGGCCACGTTGGCCGCTTGCACCACCTCCCCGGCGCCGGATCAGCGCGCCGCGGACGAACGCTCGCAGGAAGCATCGCGCGCCACCGAGGCCAAGACGGCGCCGCCCCGACAGGAGGCGGCGCGACGCGCCACGGAGCCCCTCAAGCCGATCACCGCCGCGGCGCCGGTTGCACCCGCTCCGGCCTCGACCTTGCCGGACCGCGTCGCGGTGGCGAGTTCCGGCCTCGTCCAGCGCTGGGCCAGCCCGCCGGCGTACATCGGGCCGGTGTCCACGGCCAAGTACACGACGTACGCGGAGAACCCGTGGCAGCGGTCTTCCGAGAATCCCGTCTCCACCTTCAGCGCGAGCGTCGACACGGGCAGCTATTCGAACGTCCGCCGCTTCATCAACCGCGGCCAACTGCCGCCGCAGGACGCGGTGCGGGTCGAGGAACTGGTCAACTACTTCGGCTTCGACGCCGCCGGCCCCGAAGCCGGCGAGCGCGATCCGTTCAAGGTCCGCGCCCAGGTGCTGGCCTCGCCGTGGAACACCGAGCGCGGCCTGATCCGCATCGCGATCAAGGGCAAGGACATCGCCAAGGCGAGCCTGCCGCCGGCGAACCTGGTGTTCCTGGTCGACGTCTCCGGCTCGATGGGCCCGGAGGATCGCCTGCCCCTCGTGCAGTCGGCGCTGAAGCTGCTGACCGCGCAGCTGCGTCCGGTGGACCGGGTGAGCCTCGTCACCTACGCCAACGGCACGCGCATCGCGCTGCCGCCGACGCCCGGCGACCGGAAGTCGGTGATCAACAGTGCGATCGACCAGCTCCAGGCCGGCGGCGGCACCTACGGCGAAGGCGGCCTCAAGCTCGCCTACGCGCAGGCCCGCGACTCCTTCATCCCGGAAGGCATCAACCGCGTGCTGCTCGCCACCGACGGCGACCTCAACGTCGGCGAGACCAGCCAGGAGGCGCTCAAGAAGATGATCGAAGGCGAGCGCCAGAGCGGCGTGACGCTGACGGCGCTGGGCGTGGGCCAGTCCAACTTCAACGAAGCGCTGATGAAGAAGCTGGCCGACACCGGCAACGGCAGCTACCACTACCTGGATTCGCTGCAGGAAGCGCACAAGGTGCTGGTCAACGAGATGACCTCGACGCTGGCGACGATCGCGCAGGACCTGAAGCTGCAGGTCGAGTTCAACCCGGCGACGGTGCAGGAGTACCGGCTGATCGGCTACGAACTGCATGCGCTCAAGCGCGAGGACTTCAACAACGACAAGGTCGACGCGGGCGACATCGGCGCCGGTCATCAGGTCACGGCCCTGTACGAATTCATCCCGGCTGGCGCGAAGGGCACGGTCGATCCGCTGCGCTACGGAAATGGGGGCAGCGAAGGCAAGGCGTCGACGAAGCGGACGGCGAAAGAGGCGCCACGCACCGACAAGCACGGCGAGCTGGCGTGGATCAAGCTGCGCTACAAGGCGCCGGGCCAGTCGGCGAGCCAACTGGTCGAACTGCCGGTCGCCAGGCCGGCGACGATGCCGGCACTGGCCGAGCAGGATGCCGACACGCGCTTCGCGGTGGCGGTGGCCGCGTGGGGTCAGTGGTTGCGCGGCAGTTCGCTGATCGGCGACTACGGCCCGGACCAGTTCGTGCCGCTGGCGCGTGGCGCGCGCGGTGAGGACCGCTACGGTCACCGCGCGGAGTTCGCCAGACTGGCCGAGCTGTCGGCCAGTCTGAAGCGCTGAGGCTTACTCGATCGCGTGACCGCCGGCGTCCAGCGCCGGCGGGCGAAGCAGGTCCACGTCGACGCCCATCGCTTCGCTGGCGCGCTCGACGGCCTGCCAGAGCTCGGCGGGCATCTGCAGGATCTCCTCCGGCGAGCTGGCCCGGGCGATCCACGCATCGATCTCCTGGTGCTGGGCCACCGTGATCAGGTCCAGGTTCAACATCTCGTCGATCGTCTTCACTTCACTTCCTTCTTGTGGGGGGCCGGCGACAGGTGTCGAAGCCTGCACCCTTTGCAGGGCCTGCTGAGGCAGGGCGTCTACGTTCCGCCACGCCGACCGAACAATAGTATGAGGGACGATTCCGGTCCGTTTGGGGTCCATTTCGGGTCCGTTTCGTGAAGCCTCGCGCCTCGTCCGTCACCGACATGGCGGCCCTTCCTACAGACTTCGCCGTCCGCGTCGCCTAACGTGGTTGGATGAAGCCGAACGCGCCCTCCCCCGACCGCGAGCCGCCCTCTTCCGACGAGGACACCGTCCCGCTGCTGCTGCGCGGGTTTTCCGTCGTGCATGCGGCACTGGCGCTGCTCTTCACGGCCATGGCGCTGCTGCTGCTCGCCATCGCGGCGAAGGAGGCGTGGATGGCGCTCCACCTCGACTGGAACGACGAGGCCGCGCAACTGGTGATCGAGGCGATGGGCGTGCTCGCCGCCGCCGTCGTGGCGCTGCAGATCGCGCAGACGATCACCGAAGAGGAAGTCATCCGCAGCGCCCACATCAGCGCGCCGACGCGCGTGCGACGCTTCCTGTCGCGATTCATGGTCGTCATCGTCGTCGCGCTCGCGATCGAGGCCCTGGTCGCCACCTTCCGCGCGGCGCATTCCGACTCCACGCTGCTGCTGCACGCCGCGGCGATGGTCTTCGCGGTGGGGGCGCTGCTCACCGGCTGGGGCCTGTTCATCCATCTGAACCGCTCCGCCGAGGAACTCGAGCCCGAGGCCATGCAAGAGGCCAAGCGCGAGGATCACAAGCTGAAGTGACACGTCGGGAACCCCTGCGACCTCCCGGGTCCAAGTCGGCCTCCCTACTGATCCCAGGCATAGGACCGGCCACGTTCACTGAAGTCGGTCATGGCGCGAATCGCCGCCGTTCGCGACGATAGGTCTCAGGTGTTCCACAGCCATGACCCTTCAGACCCATGCCGAACTTCCATCCCTCCCCCTCCCCGATCGCGACGACGGCCTTCGGCCTCACGACGCATGAAGCCTCGAATCGAGGTGCGTCGTGCTGAACCGCAAGATCACGACCCGCGCGGCCTTCGACGGCCTCTGCGACCGCATCCACCTGCTGCAGCACCACGTGGCGGTGATGCGCGCCGACGACTCCGCAGCCCGGCTCGCCCATGACCATGCGGTGATCGGCCAGGTGCTCGATGAACTCGACGTGCTGCTGCGCGTCGTCGCCTTGGCCGGCTTCGAGGAGCAGCTTTATCGCTGGGCGGTGCCGCGGCCGGACCTCAAGTCCTGACCCCATCCGCGAGAAGCGGCCACTGCAACAGCGCTCGCACTGAACGCAGAACGAAAAAAGGGAGGCCGTCGGCCTCCCGTTCCTCTGCATCCGAAGGCGACCCGGAGGTCGCGCGACTCAGCGTGTCGATCAGGCCTTGCGGGCCTGCTTGCGACGCGCCACGCCCACACCCGCCAGCGCCAGGCCGGCCAGCGCCAGCGAAGCCGGCTCGGGAACGCTCTGGCCGTCAACGGACAGCACGTTCAGCGTGCCGTTGGTGGCGGTCATCGTCAGTTGCCACGCGCCGAACGTGTTGTCCGGGCCGTCGTAGTTGCGGAAAAGGGAGGTCGTCGTGTAGCCCGCCAACGCGTCCGCGACACTGTAGGACAGCTGACTCAGCGTGATCATGTAGGTGCCGGCTTGCGAGAACGTGTAGCCATAGGCCGAATCGTACGAGTGGACCGAGCCGTCGGCGAATGTCTCGCTGGAGTCGTCCTGTTCGAAGAGTTCGGTGCTGCCGCGCAGCAGCATCATGAAGTTGTCGAACCCGGTGATGCGGCCGTCGCCGTTCAAGTCCACGCCCGTGGACTCACGCACCAGCGAATCGAAAAACACGTGCGTACCTGCCGAAACGCTGAACGCCACTTGCGAGATCTTCCGACTCTCTTGCCGACCGTCGCCGTCGCGATCGAGGTTGTAGATGGAGCCCTTGACCACCACCGGTGCCGCCGCGGCGACGCCTGCCATCACGGTCATGGCCAGCGCCATCAACGTCTTCTTGAACATTCCTCTTCCCTCTGTTGTCGTTTGAACCGACGTAACAAAAGCAAGGGACATGCCAAACGCGTAAGTCGTTGATTCGTTTGGGCGCGATCATGACCACGTGAGGATTATGTAAAGATATTCGACGCTTTTCGTGTCCCTTTGTGCACTGACATTTGCGTCACTGCTTAAAAGGACATCACCGCTATCCGTGAGGTTGAAAGCGTCAGGCAGGTTGCCTAAGCGGTACGACCAACTACCTCCGCGCCTTGCGCTCAATCGTTCTCGAACGGCAGCGTGTCCAGGAAGTCCTGCGCCTCGACCTTGCGTGCCACGAGGCGCGCGCAGCCCTTCAACCGGGACAGGTCCTCGGAGCGCAGCGCCGGGTTCGGCTGGAGGCTGAAGCAGCACACCGTGCCGAAGATGCGGCCGTCGGACAGCACGACGGGCGTGCTCAGGTGCACGCCGATGGGCACCGGCGTCGGCGGGAGTGCCAGCTCGGCCGCCACGGCTGCGGCGTTGGTCATCAGTTCCGGCGCGCGGCCCTCGACGATCCGCTGGCAGTAGCTCTGCTCCAGCGGCGCCGAATCACCGACCTTCACAGCGATCGCCGACTCGCCATCCACGAAACGGAACACCCGCTCGCCGTCCTGGAACTCCGACACGAAGACGACGTCCATGTCGAGCTGCTCACGCAGCCCCTTCAGCACACCCGTGATCCGCGCGTCGAGGTCAGGGTCGTATCCGTCCGATGTCGCGGCGAGCAGCTCGGAAATGGCAACTTCGAGGGAATGAGCGGTGAACGGGCGGTCGTACATCGGCGCAGGCAGAGTGAGGATGGAATCGGAAGGGACATGCTACCCAAGCGGCGCAGGCCACGGCAGCGAAGGGTCGCGGCGGTTACCGCTTGTAGGAACTCGTCCGGGCGCCTGCACGCCGGGGCACCTCAGCCCGCGTGGGCCAGCCGGTACAGCCCGACATCCACCCGCCCGGAGCGGAAGCCCGCTTCGCAATAGCAGAGGTAGTACTCCCACAACCGCTTGAACGGCAGGTCGAAGCCCTGCGCCTCGATCGCGGGCCACTCGGCCAGGAAACGGCGGCGCCACTCGACCAGGGTCGCCGCATAACCGCGCCCGAAACGCGCCTGCGTCGAGAAGCTGAGGCGCGCCTTGCGGGCCTCCTCGGCCATGCGCTCCGGCGTCGGCAGCATGCCGCCGGGGAAGATGCAGCGCTGGATGAAATCCGGGTTCGCGCGATAGCGCTCGAAATGCTGCTCGTCGATCGTGATCGCCTGCAGCACGGCCGCGCCGCCGGGCGCGAGCCGGTCGCGCAGCGTCGAGAAATAGACCGGCCAGTACGCCTCGCCCACCGCCTCGATCATCTCGATCGACACGATGCGATCGAAGCGTCCTTCGACATCGCGGTAGTCCTGCAAGCGCAGGTCGACCTGGTCGGCCACGCCCCACTGTTCGGCGCGCGCCTGCGCGAAACGCAGCTGCTCGGTCGACAGCGTGAGACCGACCACCTCCACACCGCAGCGCTTGGCCAGGGTCGCCGCCAGCGTGCCCCAGCCGCAGCCGATCTCCAGCACGCGCTGGCCGGCACGCAGGTCCAGCAACTCGATGATGCGATCCAGTCGTCTCGCCTGCGCCTGCTCCAGCGATGGCAGGTCGACGTCGACGCCGTGGTCCGGGTGGCGCGACGCACCGTTTTCTTCCTCATACAAGGCACTCGAATACAGCATGCTGTCATCGAGCCACCGCTCGTAGAAGCGGTTGCCGAGGTCGTAGTGCGCGGCGATGTTGTGGCGGCTGCCGCTGCGCGTGTTGGCGTTCGCGCGGTGCAGGAAACGTGAGAACCAGCGCGCAGGGCCGCGCGTTTCTGCGACGGCACCGATCGCCTTCTCATTGGCGATCCCGAACGACAGCAGCGCCGTCAGGTCGGGCGTGCTCCAGTCGCCGTCGCGGTACGAGAACGCGAGTCCGAGGTCGCCTTGCAGCAGCAGTCGCAACGCCGGTCGCCAGCGATGCAGGTGCAGGGCGGCGGCCGGACCGGGATAAGGGCCGACCACCTCGACGCAGCGACCGTCGGGCAAGGTCAGCGCGAGCCGCCCGAGCTGGATGCGGGACAGCACGCGCCGCAGCGATTCATGGCGTGCGCCGAGCCGGTCGCCGCTCACTGTCGCCGGGGTGATCTCGAGGACCGCGGGCGCGGTCATGAACGAGCTCTCGTCATGCATGCAAGGTCGCCTTGGAAGAATCGGGATGTTCAGGGGACGTCGGCTCGGAGGCCATCGGCTGAGGAGGCATCGACTCAGGTCGAGGCGCTTCAGCTCGGGTCGAGCCTCCCGCACGGACGATGGTCATCGGATGGTCCGGCGCGGCAGGCCGCTGCTGCAGCTTCGCGCCCTTGAGCCACAGCCGCAGCGCTTCCCAATGGATGCCGACCACCACCTTCAGCGTCAGCAGCGGATGCGTCACCAGCAGACCAAGCAGCGCGCCATCGGTGAGCGGTGTGTGGGCGGCGTCGAGCCGGGCGTTCAGCACCGCCGCGCCTTCGGTGGTGCGATCGGCTTCTCCAGCGCTGCGTCCAACGCCGTCTCCAACGGTGGCCTCTCCAACGCCCTCGCCGCGCTCATGCACGCTGACGCCGATGGAAAGCCGCTCCCGCGGCGGTTCGATCCGGAAGCGGTACTGCAGGGCCATGCCGAGGAAGGGCGACACGTACAGCCGCTTGCCGCTGCGCTGCTCGATGAGCGGCGCCGTGCGTTGCGCCTCGTCGACCTCGATCAGGTAGCTGTGCCGCTCGCCGAAGGTGTTGTTGACCTCGTAGACGATCGCGCGCAAGGCGCCGTCGGGCCCGTCGCAGAACCAGACGCTCAACGGATTGAACGCGTAGCCGAGGAGGCGCGGCATCGCGAGCAGCCGGATCGCGCCGCCTATCGGGAGCCCGGCCAGCGCCAGCCGCGCGTCGATGTGGGCGCGCAGACCCGGCACGTCCGTGGCCGTGCCGTCGCCATGATCGGACGGCCGGAAGCTGAACAGGTTGAAGCGTCCGACAGAAAACCAGCGCAGCCGGGCGTGCAGCGCCGGCAACTCGTCGATGTCGAGCAGCAGCGTGAACATCCGGTACTGCAGCCGGTGCCGCAGCGGTTTCAGGCGCTGATGCATCACCCGCCCGCGATAGATCGCCGAGTGCAGGGCGACATCGGGCCGCGTGCTCATGCGGACACCGCCTGCGGTGTTTGCGGCAGGTGGATGCGATCGGACTCGCCGGCGACGGTCCACGGCCGGCGCACGCCGCCGAGGGCCTCGGCCACGGCGAGTCCCGCCTGCAGCCCGTCCTCATGGAATCCGGAACCGAAGTACGCGCCGCAGAACCAGGTGCGCTGGCGGCCCTGCAACGACCACAACTCGCGTTGCGCGGCGATCGCGGCGAGATCGAAGCGGGGATGTTCGTACACGTCGGTGCGGATCAGGTGCTCGGGGCGCGGTGCCACGGACGGGTTCAGCGACACGAACAACGGCGCCGCGCTGCGGCCCTGCGGCAGGTGCGGCTGCAGCCGGTTCATCCAGTACGTGACCGTCGGTGGCAGCTGGAAGGGATCGTCACGTCGCGCCGAGAGGTAGTTCCAGCTCGACCACACGGCCCGGCGACGCGGCATCAGCGCCGGATCGCGATGCAGCACCGCGAGGTTGCGCGTGTAGGGGAAGGCGCCCAGCAGCCGTCGCTCCTCCGACGTCGGCGTGGTCAGCATGCGCAGCGACTGGTCCGCGTGCGTCGCCAGCACGACGTGATCGAACACCGGCGTCCAGGCGCCGCGCCGCGTGCGCAGCCGCACGCCCTCGGCGTCGCGGGCGACGGCGATGACCGCTTCGTCGCGATGCAGGCGATCCTCGAAGCCGCGCGTCAGCCGACGCACATACTCGCGGCTGCCGCCGTCGACGGTCCGCCAGACCGGTCGGTCGGTCAGCTTCAGCAAGCCGTGGTTCTCGCAGAAGCGCACGAACGCGGCCACCGGATAGCGCCCGATGTCCGCCGCCGCCGAGGACCAGATCGCCGCGCCCATCGGGTACAGGTGATCGTCGCGGAAGGCGCGGCCGTAGCCGCGCGCGTCGAGGTAGTCGTCGAGCGCCAGATCGCCGCACTGGGCCGCATCGCGCGGCGCCTCGCGGTAGAAGCGCAGCAGATCCCGCAGCATCCCCCAGAAGCGCGGGCGGACCAGGTTGCCGCGCTGCGCGAACAGGCCGTTGAGGTCGGTGCCCGCGTATTCCAGCCCCCCGTCGTTCAGGCTGACCGCGAAGGACATGTCCGACGCCCGCGTCGGCACGTCCAGGTGTCGGAACAAGGCGCTCAGGTTGGGATAGGCGGGCTCGTTGTAGACGATGAAGCCGGTGTCGACCGGCACCTGCAGCAAGCCGCAAGGCGCGTCGACGGTGTGGCTGTGGCCGCCGATGCGACCGTCGGCCTCGAAGACCTGCACGTCGTGCCGCTGCGACAGCAGCCAGGCGCAGGACAAGCCGGAGATCCCCGCGCCGACGACGGCCACCCGCAACCGGCGTCCTTCCTCAAGGAGCGGCATCGGCAGGCTCGGTCGGTGGTCGGGGCGGTCCATGGGCGCGTCCTTGTTCATTCTGGTTTCGGGCTTCTACGCGGGCGCCCGCGTTTTGGATTCCTCCCGCGTGAAGGATCTCCCCATCGCCCGGGCGAGAATCGCCCGCATGGCGCTCCTCGGCGGGCCGAGCGATGATCCGGGACGCCGTTCGCCGCGTAAGAGCGTCCATGGGCCCCTTGAGACGCGACGAACCCTCCCCGGCCCCGGCCCTTTCGCCGGGCGTCGCGTCCTTGTCATTGCCCTGTGCGCCGACCACCGTGCCGACCTTGGCGTCCAACGCCGGATCGACGCGGGCCTCGGCCCCGAAAGCCCGCCACTTGAAGATCGTCCCGATCGATCCCGACCGCAGCGCGTCGCCGACCCCGGCCGGGGACGACTGGCCGGCGCTGATGCACCGCGTGGCCGAGCTGCGGGACCGGGAGGCGTTCGGACAGCTGTTCTCGCACTTCGCCCCGCGGGTGAAGAGCTACCTGATCCGCACCGGCAGCACGGACGGCGCCGCCGAGGACCTGGCGCAGGACGCGCTGGTGATGGTCTGGCGCAAGGCGGCGCTCTACGATTCCGCGCAGGCGGCGGTGTCGACCTGGATCTTCACCATCGCCCGCCGCCTGCGCATCGACGCCGCGCGGCGCCACCAGCTGGACGGCGCCGGCGACGAGTGTTTCGAATTCGACCGGCTCGAGGCCGACCAGCCCGGCGTCGCCGAACACGCCGACGCGACGCGCCTGTCCCGCCGTGTGCGCGAGGCGCTCAACCGGCTCCCGCCCGAGCAGGCCCAGGTCTTGCGCCTGTCCTTCTACGACGACGAACCGCATGCCCGCATCGCGGCCGAGCTCGGCCTGCCGCTGGGCACCGTCAAGTCGCGCATCCGGCTGGCCGTGGCGCACCTGCGCCGGCTGATCGATCTGTGATGTCCAGAATCCCGCTGCCCTCCCCGACCATGCTGCCGCCCCTCGCCATCCGCCACCACCCCGCCGACGAGCTGCTGCTGTCGCTCGTCAGCGGCGCGCTGCCGATCGGCCTGCGGCTGGTGACGGACACCCACCTGGAGCTGTGCCCGGCCTGCCGCGAGCGCGTGGCGATGCTGCGCGCGCTGGGCGGCGTGGTGCTGGAGGAACAACCCGAGGCGGCGATGCACGAGGACGCGCTGGCGCGGACCTTGGCCCGCATCGACCAGCTGGAGCACTCCGAAAGAGCCCAGAGAGCCGCCGGCACATGGCTGCCTCGCAAGGTGCCGGCCCCGCCGCCGCTGCCGGCCGGTGCGCTGTGGCCGAAGGCCTTGGAAGGCTGCAGCGCGACGCGCTGGCGGTGGATAGGCCCGGGCATGCGCTGGAGCCGCGTGACCGTGCCGGACGCGCCGGAGGCCAACGTCTTCCTGCTGCGCATCGGTGCCGGCAAGTACCTGCCGCAGCACACGCACCGCGGCACCGAGCTGACGCAGATCATCTATGGCCGTTTCCACGACGGCCGCGCGCTGTTCGGGCCGGGCGACTTCGACCTCGCCGACGGCGACGTCCACCATCAGCCGGTGGTGCAGGACGGCTGTGAGTGCATCTGCGTGGCGGCCGTCGAAGGCCGGCTGCATTTCGACGGGCTCATCGCCCGTTGGTTCGGATCGCTCGTCGGGATGTAGCCGCAGTGATGGCCGCGGTGATCGCCGCGGTGATCGCCGCGCCGGTACCGGACGACACGCCGCTGACGATCGCGCCCCAGGCGAGGTCGATGGCGGTGATGTGCCAGGGCCAGTCGCGCAGCGTGGCCTGGTTGGTGAAGTCGTAGGTCGCATAGGCGAGGAAGCCGAACAGCGCGCCGCGCCAGAGCGCCACGACGGCGCGTCTTTCATTCAGCGCAGGCGCCACGGCGAAGAACACCAGCCCGCCGACGTACAGCGGATAGAACACGGCCACGGCGCGCCAGTCGATCACGGGCGCCATCAGGTGACCGATGGCCGGTTGATAGAGCGCGCTCGACGTGGTGCTCAGCCAGACCGCATCCATCGCCAGGAAGACGACGAGCGTCAGCACATAGGCCAGCGGCCAGCGCCAGGCCGGCGCGCGCGTGGCGATCGGATCGTCTCGAAAGCTCATGGGAATCTCCGATTCAAGGCAGGCGGTAGGTCAACAGGCGGTCGCCCTTCACCTGGGCATCGAGGCCGATCCAGCGTCCGTCCGCGCGGTCGCGCCACAGCGTGAGCACTTGACGGGCAGGCGGCGACTTTCCTGCCGATGTCGCCGTCGACGTCGACGTGATCCGCCAACGCGACGCATCAACGTCGCGACCGCCGACGGGAATGCTGGCATCGGGCAGGCGCTCGATGCGGACCTCGTCCACGTCGCCGGTCTGCGGATTCAACAGACGCTGCTGGCGGACCAGCGCAGGATGCCAATACGCGTAGCTCATGAGGCAGGTCGCCTCGCCGGCCGCGGTGGGTTCCAGTCGCCGATCGACTTCGACGGGTTTCCCGTCGTCATCGGTGCGGCTGTGGATCTCCTGCAGGCAATCGCCGCGCCAGCGCTCTCGGGCCTCGTGCCGATAGCGGAAGACAGTGATGCCAAGCAGCCGGACGTCGAAGGCGGCTTTGCTCGTGACGTCGCGCGCCTCGGCCGGACCATCGACGGTGAAGCGATGCGTGCCGATCGGCTTGCCGTCGAGACGCACCTCGAAGTTCCAGGTCTCGGCCCTGGCCGGCGCCGCCAGCCCGACAGCGCCTAAGGCCCCGACGGCAACAAAGGCCGCAACGACGGCGGCTTTGGGGAATGCGCGGGACGATGAGATCGCGGTCATCGCACGGCCCCCCGCTTGGGCGGCCACGGGATGAAGGCGCTCGTGCGTGCGATGTAGTCGCGATAGGCGGGACGGCGCTCGCCGATGTCCTTCTCCAGCAGCGAGACACCGGAGACTTTCAACAGCAGGATCGTCATCAGCAACGGGGACACCAGCACCCAGGCGCAAGTCCATCCGCCGGCGGCCAGCCCCATCACGCCGAGGCCCCACCAGACGCAGGTTTCGCCGAAGTAGTTGGGATGCCGCGAGTAGCGCCACAGGCCGCCGTCCATCACCTGACCGTGATGGGCCGGATCGCGACGGAAGCGCGCGAGCTGCGCATCGGCGACCGTCTCCATCAGCAGCCCGCCGGCCGCCAGCGCGGCACCGAGGCTGTCCCACATGCCCCACGTCGCCCTGCCCGCTTCGCCGGCGGCAGCGCCGGCCATCCCGGCCACGCTGGCCGCCAGCATCGGCCAGCCGACGATCCATCCCAGCACGGCCTGAAGCAGGAACACGAGCCACAGGCTCTTGAGCGCGAAGTTCGGCTGGTTGCGCTCGCGGATGGCCTGATAGCGGCGATCCTCCCCATGCCCCCAATTGCGAACCGTGACATAGACGCCAAGCCGCACCGCCCAGGCGAGCGTGATGATCAGCATGACGTTCGCGCGGGCGTCGCCGCCGGTCTTCCACACGTAGAACACGACGGGCACCGCGATGAACGCCGACCAGACGCGATCGGCGAGGCTTGCATCGCGCAGCGGGAGACTCGCGAGCCAGGTCGGCACCGCGATGGCGACGGCGATCAACAGACCCGTGAGGCCCAGCGCGGCCACTGCCGGCAGCGATTCGAGGAATGCCATGGCGACGGCCTCAGCGCCTGGGCGCGAAAAGGTAGTGGCTGACCCACCACTGCTGCCCGTGGTCATAGCCGAACAGCTCCTCGACGGACAGCAGGAAGAGGCGCCATCGTTGCCACCACATCGGCGCGTCGGCAGCGCCGTAGACCGACTCGAAGACCGGCCACAGGGCGGCGCGATGCGCGTCGAAGCGTTCCAGCCACGCGGCGGCGGTGCGCGCGTAGTGGCGTCCGTCCCAGCGCCAGCGCTCCTGCAGCGCGAGGTCATCCTGGCACAGCAGTGCGAGGTCATCGCTGGGCATCATCCCGCCGGAGAAGAAATACTGGCTCATCCAGTCGGTGGCGTCACGGACCTCGAAGGTGTAAGGCGCCTCGCGGTGCGCGAAGACATGCATGAAGAATCGGCCGTCGTCGCGCAGCCAGCCGGAGACTTTCCGGAACGCACGCGGCCAGTTGCGCAGGTGTTCGAACATCTCGACGGACACGACGCGGTCGAAGCGGCGGTCGAGGCTGCCGTCCTCGCCGAACGCGTTGAAGTCGCAGGTCATCACGCGCAGGTTGCGGAGTCCGCGCGCCTGGGCCTGGCCCTCGATGAAGGCGCGCTGCGAGGCGGAGTTCGACACCGCCAGGATCTGCGCCGCCGGAAACCGCGCGGCCATCCACAGGCTCAGCGAGCCCCAGCCGCAACCGAGCTCCAAGATGGATTGCCCGTCAGCAAGCCCGGCGCGGGAGACGGTCTCTTCGAGCGCTGCCTCCTCGGCCGCTTCGAGCGTGTCGACGCCTTCGGGCCACCAGCAGCAGCTGTACTTGCGCTGGGGGCCGAGCATGGCTTCGAACAGCGCTGCGGGCAACTCGTAATGCTGCTCGTTGGCCTTCTCCGTCTGCACCGCGAGCGGCGCGGCGCGCAGCGAGGCGAGGAAGGACTGCGTCAGCGCCGCGGCCGTCTCGTAGTCGTGGTGATGCGATTCATCGAGCCGCTGGCGCAGCAGGCGGCGGATGCCCAGCCGAACGGCGGCTTGCGGCAGCAGGCCGCGCTCGGCGAGCCGGACGGCGATCGAGGAAATGTCGAGATCCATGGGGGCGCCCAGAAGCGGAGGACGCTGCCTATACGTCGTCAAAGGCGATCTGGATCTCCGGCGTCGAGGCTTTTACCGAGGCGGACTCAAAACTCCTCGTTCGAGCCGTGACTTTCCGATTCTTCGCTGCTGTCTGAGTCGGGGAATCTTGACGCGTAGGTCTCTTTGAAGGCCTCGGCAAGCTTGTCCGCCGCGGTGAAAAGCTGCAGCTTGAGCTCCGGGGGCATGTTCGGGGTCAGGTTTGGCAGCCCGAGTTTGCCCGGATCCGGCGCCGTGTGCGTCATCACGTCGTTCACGGCGCTCATGACGATGGCATACGCCAGGTCCCACTGCTGCTGGTCATCGCCTTGAATCAGCTGATCGCGTATTTCCGTCACCTTTCCCAGAACCTTGAACCAGTTGCCGGAGTTCTCGTGCTGCTGCTCCGCAGAGCGATCAACCCCCATGACATGGGTCATCGCCTCCTGCAGATTCTTCAAACTGCCGCCCAGTTCCTCCGCCCCGAAATCAAGCACGAGACCCTTCCCAAGGTGTCGGCCTTTCAGCGTCAGCATGTGATCCATCGCCGGCAATACGTGCAGATAGGTCTCATGCAGAAGAGTGGCAATCATGTCGCCCGTGGTCTGGGGAGCATCGTGCGCATCGTTCTCCTCGAATAGCTCGTAGTCCGCCTTCGACACATTGATCTTCACCTTGATCGTCATGTCTTTGGCGTCGATGAGCTGCTTGACCATCGGCACTTCATGAAAACGCAGCGGCGCCTCTTCGCCGTCGATGACACTCACGATGGTTGAGCCCGCCTTGGTCTTCTGGTCCTGAACCCCGCCCTCGACATAAATGTCGATTCGCATGGCCTTGTTCAGCGGATGAGTTTCGATGGCTGCCACCATTTCCTGCAGCCCTTTGAGATCCTCCAGGTAGCTGGCAAGAACTCCGGTGTTGGCCGTGAACATTTGATCCAGCACGAATTCCCGTTGCACGACGGCGGCGGAGGCCATCCGCTGCGCGGTGTCGCCATCGCTGCCCGCGAGGCCTTCGTGCGGGGCTCCGCCATCGGATCTGCCCTGCATCGCGGCCATCCGTGAGCGCTGACCGGCGACGCGCGGGCTCGCCTCGATCGCCTCCGCCAGCTTGCGCTGGGCGATCGAGGCTTGACTGCTGCCGGCAACCCCTGCCACCGCGCGAGCCTGGGAGACGGGCTCGGCAGCGGGGCCATGGCTCTGGCTGGCGGATCGAGGCTTCGCGGCATGCTCCATCGCAGGGATCTCCAAGCTTTGAGAATCGGAAACACCCACGTGGCGCGGGCTGCATTGCACGCATGGGCTGGCCGAATCTAGAGCGATAACGCGACATGCGACATCGGAAGAAAGCCAATTTCGGGGTTCAGGAACACCGAGAAGAAGGCCGCGCGGCCGAGCCGCCAGGCGATCGGCGGAAACCGACAGGCCGAGCACGGGAGATCGCTTGCTGCCGTGACTTTCGGATGAATGCATAAGCGCTTATAAATTTCGCCTCATCGCTGCTTTCATCCATCACCGGGAACCCCAAGACATGAAGCCCATCGCCCTCGTTGCCCTGCTGCTGGTCAGCCTGAACGCATGGAGCCAGCCGGCGCCCGAGGGACCGCCCGCGGAGCCCCTCGCCCCCGCCGCGCGCGCCCAGATTGCCCGCGAGCTGGCCAAGCAACTGCGCGAGCGCTACGTCTTCCCGGACCGCATCAAGGACATCGAGCCCAAGCTGCAGGCCGCCGCGGCGGATGAGGCCGATGCGCGGCAGCTCGCCGGGAAGCTGAGCGCCACGCTGGCCGAGGCCACGCAGGACAAGCACCTGCGCGTGGATCCCATGCCCGAGATGCCCGGCGGCGCGAAGGCCGAGGCCGCCGAGATGGCGGAGAGCTTCCGCTACGGCAACTACGGCGTGGCGCGCGTGGAGCGTCTGCGCGGCAACATCGGCTACCTGGACCTGCGCCAGTTCGCGCCGGCGCGCCAGGCCGGCCCGGCGCTCACCGCGGCGATGACCCTGCTGGCGCAGTCCGACGCGCTCATCATCGACCTGCGCCGCAACGGCGGCGGCGAGCCCGAGACCGTGGCGCTGCTGGCCAGCTACCTGTTCGACAAGCCCACGCACCTCGTCGACATCCACTGGCGCGCCGGCAACCGCGTCGAGACGCACTGGACCAGCGCCAAGGTGCCCGGCCCGCGCTACGGCCAGCGCCGCCCGGTCTACGTGCTGACCGAGCGCAACACCTTCTCGGCGGCCGAGGACTTCGCGTGGGGCATGAAGTTCCGCCATCGCGCCACGCTGGTGGGCGAGACCACGGGCGGCGGTGCGCACCCGGGCGACATCTTCCGGCTGAGCCCGGAACTCGTGGTCTTCATCCCGACGGGTCGTTCGGTGGACCCCTTGATCGGCGGCAACTGGGAAGGCAAAGGCGTCGAACCCGACCACGCGGTGCCCGCGCCCGAGGCGCTGGCCGTCGCGCAGCGACTGGCCATCCAACAGCTGCTGCCGACGACCACGCACCCCGAGAAGCGCGGTGCGCTGGAGCGGGCACTGGCGGCGCTGGACGCGCCCGCCAAGCCTTGATGGATTGTTTGGCGACCACAAAAAGTGATTGTGCGGACGGCCTGTTTATCGGCGACCGGCGAATTCCTAAAGTGACTGCATCTGCCATCACTTTGAAGGAACGCCTTTCATGACCACCCGCGACGTCGTCTTCCCGCCCAACCGTCACGCCCTGTACGAACTGCACCGCTACTCCCCGGCCATCCGGTCCAACGGTCTGCTCTTCGTGTCGGGCCAGGTCGGCAGCCGGGCCGACGGCTCTCCCGAACCCGAACTCGACGACCAGGTGCGCCTCGCGTTCAAGAACCTCAACGCCATCCTCGCCGCGGCGGGCTGCACCTTCAAGGACGTCATCGACGTGACGGTCTTCATGGTGGACCCGCACACCCGTTTCGAGCGCGCCTGGGAAGTCGCCGCGGAGTTCTGGGGCGAAGCGCCCTACCCGACCGCCACGGCCATCGGCGTCACCTGGCTGGCCGGCTTCCAGTTCGAGATCAAGGTCATCGCCAAGCTGCCTGAAACGGCTTGAAGCTGAGGGACACTGGGGCAACGACTGTCCCCGGTTGAATCCCTACGATGACCACCTCCGCACGACGCCTCGCCCGACCCGAAGACCTCGAACCGGTCTTCGCGATCTACTCCCATCCGAAGGTCGTTCCCTACCTGACCTACGAGCCGATGGACCTCGCGTCCTTCGTGACTATCTTCGATGAGCTCGTGCGCAGCGGCGCCTTCTGGATCTGGGAGGTGGACGGCGCGATCGCCGGCTTCTACCGGGCGACGCGTTATCCGGGTCGCGTGAGCCACGTGCTCCTGCTGGGCACGCTGGCCGTCGATCCGGGTCGGCATGGACAAGGCATTGGCCGGGCCATGATCGACGACGCCCTCCGCCACTTCCGCGACGCCGGCATCCGCCGCGTCGAGCTCTACGCGGAGACCGACAACGAGCAGGCGCTGGCGTTCTACCAGCGGCTCGGGTTCGTCGTCGAAGGCACGCTCAGGGACTTCTACAAGCGCGCCGACCAGGCGCACTACGTCGATGAGCATGTGCTGGGGTTGTTGCTGGTGTGATCGAGCCCGCGGCGGCCTTTACAGTCGCCGCTTCAACGCCGGAAACCCCAGATGACGGACAGCACCTTCGACGCCCTCCACGCCTCCTTGCGCGCGGAGGTCGACCAGCAGTTCCTGCCGAACGTGGCGACCGCGCTGCTGCGCGGACGCACGGTCGTAGACCGCTTCTGCTACGGCGCCGCCGACCGCGAGGCCGGCATCGCGCTGCGGGAGGACCACCTCTTCCGCATGTTCTCCAGCACCAAGCTGATCACGGCCTGCGCCGTGCTCCTGCTCGTGGAACAAGGACGGCTCGGGCTGGACGATCCCGTCGACGTCCATCTCCCCGAGCTCGCCAACCGCCGGGTCCTGCGCCCCGGCGCGCGGGACCTGTCGGACACCGAGCCCGCCCGCTCGCCGATCACGACGCGCCACCTGCTGACGCACACCTCGGGCCTCACCTACGGTGTCTTCGATCCCGGCTCGCCGATGTTCGACGCCTACAACCGTGCGGGCGTCCTCGACCGTCGCAAGGACTTGGCCGGGATGATGAAGGCGCTGGCGGACCTGCCGCTGCTCTTCCATCCGGGCACGCAGTGGGAGTACTCGGTGTCCATGGACGTGCTGGGGCGCCTGGTGGAGGTGGTGAGCGGCGAGCGCTTCGGCCAGTTCCTGGCCCGGCACATCTTCGAGCCGCTCGGCATGGTGGACACGGACTTCTGGGTGCCGCCTGCCAAACGCGACCGGCTGACGGTGCTGTATGAGGGCGCGGACTTCAACGACCCCGACAAGCCCGGCCTGCCTCGTGTCGACGACAAGCCCTATCCCGGCGCGTATGTCGAGCGCGTGCCGTTCGAGTCCGGCGGCGGCGGGCTGGTGAGCACCCTGGACGATTCCATCCGCCTGATGCAAAGCCTGACCCCCGGCGGTCCGACGCTGCTCAAGCCCACCACGCTGGACATGATGTTCAGCAATCAGCTCGCACCGGGGCTGCATGTGCGCTTCGATGACACGCCGCCGACACCGGGCCGCGTCTTCGGCCTCGGCTCGGCGGTGCGCGCGTTCGCAGATCCGGGGGAGCCGGCCGAGACGATCGGGGAAGTGGGCTGGGGCGGCCTCGCGGGCACGCTGTGGTGGATCAATCCGCGCCTGAACATCTCGGCGGTGCTGCTCACGCAGCGCTACTTCGGCTACGCCCATCCGTATGGATTGAGGTTCAAGCGGCAGGCGTATCAGGCGCTGCTGGGCACCTGAGACAAGAGGCTCACGCTCAGCCGGCGATGACCGCCTTCGCGTAGGTCTCGCGCTGGATCTCGACGACCTCGACGGACACCTGGATGTGGAGTTCCGACGTCGGCGCAATGGCCGACACCAGCGCCTTCAGGGCGATCGCGCCCATCTCGCGCCGCGTGTCGTCGCTGCGCCCGGTCAGCACGGAGAGCGTGCCGGCCACGAACGCGCGACCGCGCGCCTCCACGCCGACGAGGAACTGCTCCGCCTGGAACGCCCGGCTCTTGATGTCGATCTCCTCGAAGTGGCCCGACGCCGCGAGCGCGGCGTTCACTGCCGTGAGGCAGCGACCCACGTGGAGTTCGTTCAGGTTGGCGCTGTGATGAAGGATGAAATGTGGCAAGGCGGAACTCCAGGTTTTGCCCATGATAGGTCGACCTCGATCGACGCGCCGCGCTGCGCCCGGAAGCACTGCCCACGTTGGAGCCATCTGCGGGTCGCGGACATAAACTTCGAGCGCTCAATCGCTGGCTACCTGGAGAAGACGATGGCGACGGCCAACCCCGATCACGTGTCGACCGGTCCAGCAGGTCCGCGCAGTCCGGATCGCCGCAACGACATGCTGAGGCACATCCCCGCGCTTCTGAAGCGATGGCAAGGCGCTGATGCGCTGCTACGGGAGATGACCTGGAGTCATCGAACGCTCCGGCTCGTCCTTCAATCGCCCGACCGAGGCGGATTCCTGAGCATTGCCTGCATCGATCCGTTGTACATCCAGGCGCCGGTGTCCTGGTCCGGTGCGGACATCGAGATCGCGGTCGACGACGTCGACGGGTTCCTCCTGGTCGATGCCCAGGCCGGCGTGCGGATCCAGACGGGCAACGTCGAGGTCAAGGAATTCAACCGGGCATGATCGGCCTCGCGATCACGTCGCGGGCCTGCGTCGGGCATCGGAGCAGGCCGACTTCCTCGACCCGGTGCCGATGAGCGATCATTGGACCGTTCGCAAGATCACATGACCCGCTTCATGACGCACCGCACCCTCCCCGCCGACCGCCCGCAGACCCTGGGCGAAGAGATCGCCAACGCCATCAGCCACGGGCTGGGCGCGCTGCTGGCCATCGCCGCCCTGCCCATCCTCGTGATCCGCGCGATGCATCACGGCGAGGCCGCGGACGTCGTGGCCGCGGCCATCTTCGCGTCCACAGGCATCCTGCTGTACGGCATCTCCACGCTGTACCACGCCCTGCCCGCGAAGCTGGCCAACGGCCGACTGAAAGCCTGGCTGATGCGCCTGGACCATGCGGCGATCTACGTCTTCATCGCCGGCAGCTACACGCCCTTCACGCTGGGCGTCCTGCAATCGGGACCCGGCGTGACGCTGCTGATCGCGGTCTGGGCCGCGGCCGCCTTCGGCGTCACGATCAAGCTGCTGAACCGCCTGCGCCATCCGCTGGTGTCGACGGCGCTCTACCTCGCCATGGGCTGGGTGGTCGTCTTCGCGATCGGCCCGCTCGTCGAGCGCACCCCGGGGCCGGGTCTTGCGCTGCTGGTGGCGGGCGGCCTGAGCTACACGCTGGGCGCGGTCGTCTTCCTGCTCGACAACAAGCTGCGCTACGCCCACTTCGTCTGGCACCTGTTCGTGCTGGGCGGCAGCGTCTGCCACTTCTTCGCGGCGCTGTTCTACGCCTACGCGTAAGGGGCGATCTGCCCATGCATGACGAAGCCATCGTGACGCTCGTTCGTGCGTACGAGGCGGCTCTCTCTGAAGGCGATGCGCTGCTCAGCGCAGCGCCCCGAGTTGCTGAACGCAAGAACCGGGTTGGGAGAAACACCGCTTCATCGCGGCGCTCCTGATCGCTCGCGGCGCCGACCCTTCGGTCTTGAACGGGTTCAACGAGTCGGCCATTGAGGTCGCGGAAGATCCAACGATGTCCCTTCACCCTTCCGAGTCGGCATTCCTCGCGCAACTCGCGGTGGCCAAGAACAGCTGGCTCACCGCAGCGCAACGCGCCCTCGCCTCTGAGCAGGGCACCGAGCCGTGGAGCGAGACTGCCGAGGCATGGGCCCGGTTGAGGTCCCGTCTCTGCACGGCGGAAGATCAGGCCGCATGGGCAACCGTGATCGATGAATTGCTCGGCGGTCTTCTTCACTCCGCGCTGGTCACGCTCGATGGCGGCAGTGCTCTCGCCGAGACGACCCTGTTGTCCATCGAGGATTCCGACGGGCATCAGTTCAAGACCCATCTTCACGAATACTGGCCCGAAGCGCTGGATGCCGCCGGCGAACCAGGGCCTGACAGGCCTGCCTGACCTCACGGCGCCGCCGCCACCCTCCCCGCATGCGGCCGCCCGGCCGCATCGATGTGCACCTCCTGCAGGTGCCAGTCCTTGACCCCGTCCGCGGTGACCGTCATCCACAGGATGGACCCGGTGTTGTTGTCCGCGTCCTTGAAGCCGTCGAAGACGAAGTTGCCCAGGCTGTAAATCACCGGCTTGCCGTCGATGACCTCGGTATCCTGCCGGACATGCGGATGCGTGCCGACCACGGCATCCGCGCCGGCCCGGATCATCACGCGGGCCAGCGCGCGCTGACGGGCGTGCGAGGTCTCGCTGTGCTCCTCCCCCCAGTGCATGAAGGGGATGACGACGTCGGCCTGCGCTCTCGCCGCGTCGATGTCGGCGACGATCTGTTCCTCGTCCGCCCAGGCGATGCCGGGGCTGTCCGGACCGGCCTCGAACTGGCGCGGGAACATCTCGTTGTAGCCCAGCAAGGCGATGCGCAAGCCCTGGCGCTCGATGATCACGGGGCGATGCGCCGAGCGCAGGTCGGTCCCGCCGCCGAAGTGCGGCAGGCCGGCGCGGTCCAGCCGGGTCAGCATCTGGGCGAAAGCCTCGGGACCGAAGTCGCCCGAATGGTTGTTGGCCAGCGAGACTGCGTCGACATGGCGTCGCAGCACGTCCAGCACGCGCGGGTGGGCACGGAAGGTCCAAGGTTTGTCGATCGGCCGGCCGCCGGTGGCGACGACGCACTCGAGGTTGGCGATGCGCAGGTCCGCGCCCTTCATCGCGCCCATGACCGCGCCGAAGGGATCGTGGCCGCGGGCGATCACACGGCCCGGCCCGTCGGCCAGCATGACATCGCCCATCCACGCGATCTGTACTGCCGCCGCGCTGGGAGCCGGCCGGGCCACGCGAGCAGGCTGTATCGCGGGGATCGCGATGTCGCCGGTCGCGTCGGCCAGATCCCAGCCTTCCGGCGTCGCGCCCGGTCGGACCAGGGCGCAGCCCCAGGCCAGCTCCCGTCCGAGCCCGGGCAGGTAGGCGCGCTGCCAGCCCGACAAGGTCGGTCGCCATCGCGCGTGCTGTGCGACGACTTCCTGGCCCGTGGTTGCCCATCGACTCTGCGAGAGCACGACGCGGCCCGCAGCGCCCTCTGCGCCAAAGCGACCCAGCACCGTGACCACGACGCGGCCGATCGCCGCAGCCTCCGGCTCGTCGCGCAACGCGACGGCACGGAATTCGAAGCTTTCCCCCACGTTGACCGTCGACGCCGCCAGCGGATCGCTGCCCGCCGCCACGCGAAGGGTCGCGGTCGTGCCGCTGGTGCGCATGCTGCAGAGCAGTTCGGTCGAGACAGCCGATGCAGTCGATGCGACCGGCTGTGCGGCGACCGCGAGACCCGATGCCAAGCCGGCAATCAAGGCGACACGCACGGGCCAATCGAACCGAGCCCTCACGGCAGCGTCGCCCGGATCAGCTGGTGCTCCGACATCAGCACCAGTTGCTTGATCCCCACCGCGTTGAACGCCCAGCCGGCGTCGCCGCCGACGCGCGGATCGCTGCCGAAGGTGAGTCGGGTTCCTTGCGGGACCAGCACCGTCAGCGCGCCGGTGGCGGGATCCAGGCTCGCCAGGTCGCCGCCTTCCGAGATCACGTAGATGTTCCCCGCCGGGTCGACGGTCAGTCGCCGGACTTTCGCGGGCAGCGAGCTGACGGTCCCGTCCGGCGCGACACGGCGCACCGTGGGCGTCTCGTTCCTGCCGCCGTCGAGCAGCCACAGCGAGCCGTCCGGCGACAGCGACAGGTCGAGCGGTCCCGTGAAACGCGCCGTCGCCCGCGGGCCGTCGGTGGCGGCCTTCTCCCCCATCACGCCGGCATAGGTGCTGACGTTGCCGGCCGGGTCGATGCGGCGGATGGCGCAGTTCGTCGAGTCGGACGCGAACAGGTCTCCATTCGCGGCACGGGCAAGACCTGTCACGTTGGAGAAGCGCGCGGTCGCGCCGGGTCCGTCCACCGCGCCCTGCCCCTGCCCCGATGAATCGCCGAAGACGGACGGCGTACCCGCGATCGTCCGCACCGAGCGGGTCGAGTCGACGGCGCGAATGGTCGACACGTCGGAGAAGTAGATCACCCCGGCCGGATCGACCACGATCGCCTGGCTCGCGTTCACCACATCGGCGGCGCTGCCGATGCCGTCGAAGGTGCCGAAGCCAAAGAGCCCGGCGATGGGCGAGACGGCACCGCCCGGTGCGATGCGGCGCAGCGAGGCGATCGAGCCGACGACCAGGCCGCCGTCGGGCGCGCCCGCGACGGCGACCGCGCGGCTGAAGTGACTGAGCCCGTCGATCATGGCGTCCTCGGGGAACCAGGCGAACGGCAGTTGCGCGAGCACGCCGGTACCCGGCGTCGTGCCGTTGAAGCCGAGCGGATGCGCGGTGGCCAGCGTGGTGACCACGCCGCTCGCGTCGATCCGGCGAACGGCCCCCAGGAACAGGTTGGTTTCCGTGAGCATCAGCCCGCCGTCCGCCGTCGGCGTCAGACCGCCGCCGTTGAACGCCGAATCGATGGTGGCGGCCCCCTTCGGCCCATCCCTGGGCACGGTCGCACCGGCCGTTCCCGCCAGCGTCGTGACCACGGCGGTGGCGGTGTCTATCGTGCGCACCAGGCCGGCACTGTCACGGACGTACAGCGTGGTCCCGGCAATCGCCATCTGCTGCGGCGCCACGATGATCGCCGCGGTGCCCGTGCCGTCCATCGTCG
This sequence comes from Mitsuaria sp. 7, assembly GCF_001653795.1. Taxonomy (NCBI): domain Bacteria; kingdom Pseudomonadati; phylum Pseudomonadota; class Betaproteobacteria; order Burkholderiales; family Sphaerotilaceae; genus Roseateles; species Mitsuaria sp. 7. The sequence goes on along the minus strand of NZ_CP011514.1, from coordinate 1,230,081 downwards.
GCGACACCGTCCCGCTGCCGCTGCCGGCCAGGGTCTGGACGGCCCCCGCGACACTGCCGTTGCGCAGGATGCGGCGGACGCGGCTGTCCTCGCTGGACACATAGACCGTGCCGTCGCTCCCGACCGCGAGGCCGGACGGGTAGGAGAACTTCGCCGCGCCGGCAGCGCCGTCCAGGTAACCGGCCTGGCCCGCCGAGCCGGCATAGGTGCTCACGACCCCGGCGGTCGTGACCCGACGGACCAGATGATTGCTGCGGTCCGCGACGTACAGATCCCCGTCCGGACCGATCGCGATCGCGCTGGGCAGATAGAACCGGGCCGCGGCGCCGGTCCCGTCGGCGCTGCCGAGCTGGCCCGCGGCGCCCGCGATCGTCGTCACCGCACCGTCGGTGGCGATGCGGCGGATCACGTAGCCGAAGCGTTCGGTGACATAGAGGTTGCCGGCGGCGTCGACCGTGATGCCGTACGGGGTGTTGAACTTCGCGGCGGCGCCCAGGCCGTCCACCGTGGTGCCCGACGTGTCGGCGACCGAGCCGGCGATCGGCGTGATCGACTGCAGATCCGCCGACAGGCGGAGCACCGCATTGCCCGACACGAAGGCGTAGCTGCCCGAGCTCTCCCGGACGATGCCCCGCGAGAACGTGATCGGTGCCTGGTAGCGCAGGCCGGTCACCGCCACCGGCGACAGCACGCTGGCCACGGGGTTGGTCACGCTCAGCGTGGCCGCCGCGCTGGTGGTCGCGCTCTCGCCGCCGCAGTCCAGCGCCGCGCGGAACTTCGCGCCGTTGTCGGCGATGGCGCTGGTGAGCGCGTAGCTCGGCGTCGTCGCCGAGGCGATCGCGACGAAGGCCCCGTCGGCGCCGGTGTTGCGCTGCCACTGGATGTTGAGCGTGCCCGCGCTGCAGGTCCCGGCGACGACGAAGCTCGCCTGCGCGCCCGCGATGACCGCGGCGTCGGCAGGCTGCTGCGTGATGGTGAGCACCGGCGGCGCGACCACCGGCGGGGTCACCACGGGCGGTGTGACGACAGGCGGCGTCACCACGGGCGGGGCCGTCGGCGCCGCGCCGTCGACGGGCGCCGGATCGTCGCCGCCCCCGCAGGCGACCAGGAGGGCGCAAAGAACGGCGACCGCGGCGGCATGCAGCCGCCGTTCCACCGAGAACCAGTCAACACTGAACATGGCGACTCCGCAATGAGGAGAGAGGAGCGAGGGAAGGGAGCGCCGCGTCGTCACACCGTCACACCGTCGCAGCGCCTGCTACCTCACTGAACGAAGTCCCGGCCACGCGCCGGACATCCGACGGCCGTCGACGATCGGAATCCCTGTCCCCTGCTTGAGGTTCCGGACACGTGGCCGTCCTCGACCGCCCATCTCGTTCATCTGGGCAGGACGGCGTGTTTTCCCGCCGTCCCCAAGGGGAGCGAGCGCGATGGACGAGTTGTTCAAGGGCCTGCTGACGGCAGGCACCGTGGTGCTGGTGATGGCGGCGGCGCGACACGGCGGTCGCCGGGTGGCAGGTCTTGTCGCCGCGCTGCCGACGATCACCGCGCCGACGCTGGCGTGGCTGGCGCACGACGAGGGCATGGCCTTCGCGATCAGCGCGGCGATCGGCAGCGTCGCCGCCTGCGCGATGCTGGCGGTCTTCGCGCTGGGCTATGCGCGCGCCGCACGCTACGGCGGCGGCGCGATCGCGCTGGTCTGCGGGCTGGGCGGCGCGGTCGCGATGGCGCTCCCCGCGAAAGCCGCCAGCGCCGACCTGAGCGCCGCGCTGATGCTGGCGCTCGGCAGCTGCGCGATCACATTCGTGGCGATGCCCCGACTCGGTGCGGAGATCGTGTCGCGCCAGCGGGCCCGCTGCTCCATGTGGCTCGTCGCCGCGATGGCCGGCGGGCTGACCGCGATCGCGACGCTCATCGGTCCCGCCATGGGCGGCTTCGCGGCGGGACTGCTGTCGTCGCTCCCGCTGATCACCGGTCCGGTCGCCATGGCCGAGCACGCCAACGGCGGTCACCGCGCCGCCGCGCACTTCCTGCGCGGCTATGTGGGCGGGCTCTTCGGCAAGGCGGCCTTCGGCACCGTGTTCGTGCTGCTCGCTCCTCGCACGGGAGCGATCGCGGCCTTGACCCTCGCCTGCGCCTGCGCGTGCCTGCTGTCGACCGTACGACTTCGACTGCCCCCTCCGGGCGCGTCGCCCTGGACGCTGCGCCCCTCACGCCGGACGGAGTGACACGAGATGACACAAGCCCGTCAGGACTCAGGGACGTGCGGCCGTCCGGACCGTCAGGAGCGCGCGCTACCATCGCCGTCACCAACCTGGTTTTGGACGGAAGCACGGCATGGGGGAAGTGACGCAGTTGATCGGACAGGCGCGCGAAGGCGATCGCGAAGCGTTCGACAGGATCTTCGAGCTGCTCTATCCCGAGCTCCGTCAGGTCGCCCACCGGCGCCTCTCGCGCGGTTCCGGCGACGGGCTGATGGCGACCACGGCGCTGGTCAACGAGTGCTACCTCAAGTTCCTGCAGCGCGAGTCGCTGACGCCCTCGGACCGCGCCCACTTCCTGGCCTACGCGGCCACGGTGATGCGATCGATCATCGTCGACGCGGCGCGTCAGGCGAAGACGGACCGCCGCGGCGGCGACGCCGAGCAGGTCACGCTGAACTCCGAGCTCATCGGGGCCCTGCCCGCCGCGTCCGACGAGATCCTGGCCGTGCATGCGGCGCTGGAGGACCTCGGCCGCGTCGACGAGCGGCTGGGGCGCGTGGTCGAGATGCGCTACTTCGGCGGCCTCGAGGACGAGGAGATCGCCGAGGCGCTGGGCCTGTCGGCCCGCACCGTGCGCCGCGACTGGGACAAGGCGCGGCTGCTGCTGGCGCACGCGCTGCGGGACTGACGACGCCGTCGCGGGTCGGATGAATCGATGACGGCCCGCCCATGACGATGCTCTCGAAATTCGAAGGCGACTGGCCCGCGATCAGCGCCTTGCTGGACGAGGCGCTCAACCTCTCGCCGACCTCGCGCAAGGCCTGGCTCGAGGGCCTGATCGGCGAGCACGCCGCGCATCGCGAGACGCTGCGCATGCTGCTCGCGCACCAGGCCGAGGTGGAGACCGATGACTTCCTCGACACGCTGCCCCGGCTGTTCCCGGCGGAAGGCCCGGCCGACACGCCCCTGCCCTTCGACGGTCTCCTTCCGGGCAGCAGTGTCGGCGCCTATCGGCTGATCACCGAGATCGGCCGCGGCGGCATGGGCACGGTCTGGCTCGCCGAACGGGCGGACGGCCTGATGAACCGGCGGGTCGCGCTCAAGCTGCCGCGCATCGTCTGGGGCGGCAGCCTGGCCGAGCGGATGGACAGGGAGCGGGAGATCCTCGGCACGCTCGAGCACGAGCACATCGCCCGCCTGTACGACGCCGGCGTCGACGCGCAGGGCCGGCCCTTCCTCGCGATGGAGCATGTCGACGGCCTGCCGATCGACGCGTACTGCCGCGCGCACGCGCTGTCGGTGCGTGAGCGGGTCGCGCTGCTGCTGCAGGTGATGGCGGCGGTCGGGCATGCGCACTCGCGGCTGGTCGTCCATCGAGACCTGAAGCCGAGCAACATCCTGGTGACGCCCGATGGCAGCGTGAAGCTGCTGGACTTCGGGATCGCCAAACTGCTCGAAGGCGACAGCACGGAGCGCACCGCGCTGACCGAGCTCTCCGGCCGCGCGCTGACGCTGGACTACGCGAGCCCCGAGCAGATCCGCGGCGACCCGCTGGGCACGCCCAGCGATGTGTACAGCATGGGCGTGGTCGCGTATGAAGTGCTCGCAGGCGCACGGCCGTATCGCCTGAAGCGCGGCAGCGCGGCCGAGCTGGAAGAGGTGATCGCCGCGGCGGAGATTCCCTTGGCGAGCAGCATCGGCAGTGCGGCCGGTGCCATCGGTGTGACCGGTTCGAGCGGTCCGAGCGGTACGACCGGTGCGAGCGGGGCCGGCACGCCTGACGCGAGCGCCGACCGCGCGCTGCGCAGGCAGTTGCGCGGCGACCTCGACGCGATCCTGAACCACGCGCTGAAGAAGTCCCCCACCGATCGCTACCCGACGATGGAAGCGTTCGCGCAGGACCTGCGCCGCTGGATGGACGGAGAGCCGGTCCAGGCGAGGCCTGATGGATTGGCCTATCGGATGGCCAAGCTCGTGCGACGACACCGGCTCCCCGTCACGGCCGGCGCCATCGCGACACTGGCGCTGATCGGTGGCGCGTCGGTCGCGCTGTGGCAGGCGCACCAGGCCGGGCTGCAGACACAACGCGCGCAGGCCGAGGCCGCCACCGCGCGCGCCGTGCAGGGCTTCCTGGAAGGCGTGTTCCGCGCGAACACGGCCGACCAGGCCGATCCGGCGAAGGCCCGCGACACGACCGCCCGTGAGTTGCTGGACCGCGGCGCGGACCGGATCAATGCCGAACTCAAGGACGCGCCGGCGGCGCGGCTGCGCTTGCTGACGGTGCTGGCCTCGATGTACCAGGACCTGGGCTTGAACGAGCGCGAGGTCGACCTGCAACGTCAGCGCCTGACGGTGGCGCGCGAGTGGCACGGACCGACCAGCGACGAGGCGGTGCTGGCGATGACGGCGCTGGCCAACGCGTTGGCGCTCAACACCAAGCGGGATGAAGCGACGGCGCTGTTGAAGGAAGCCACGGCCCTGCTGGATGCGCGACAGGACAGCACCTCGCCGACGCGGCTGCAGGTGGAGATCGGCCAGGCATCGCTGAACCGACGCGCGGAACCGGTCCTGGCGATGGCCTTCGCCGAGCGCGCCTTGGCGATCGCCCGCCGCGGCGACTCCAAAGCCGACCTGCTGCTGGTGCTGCACATCCTGGGCGACGCGGCCCTGTACGACCGGTCGTTCGAGCGCGCGCAGGCGGCCTATGCCGAAGCCGTCCAGCTCTGCGAAGCGAACCCGCCGCTGGGTGCCGGCGAGCTGTCGCTGCTCTACGAATTCCTCGGCCACTCCCAGCGCGCGCTGAACCGGTACGCCGAAGCCGAGACCAGCATGCGCAAGGGCGTGGAGGCGGAGGTCGCGCGCAACGCCAACGCGGTGCGCGTGGCGGAGACGCAGACGCACCTCGCGATCTTCCTCAACCTGGGCGGGCGCTTCCGCGACGCCCTGACGGCGCTGGCGCCGGCCTGGCGCTGGAGCGGGACCGCGCCGGCCGATCTTCCGCAGCGTCGATGGGTCCGCATGTGGCAGGCGCGCGCGCTGGCGAACTACGGCCAGACGCAAGCCGCGCTGGCCGTCAGCAGCGATGACGTGGCAGTGCTCGACAAGCCCCACCCGGTCGACGGCATGGACGAGCAGGTGCTGACGGACCGCGCGTTGGCGCTGACGAGCCTCGGTCGATTGGCCGAAGCGCAGACCTTGCTGGAGCGCCAGCGACAGGCCACCCCCGCCGGCAAGCCGCCGGGCAGGCTCTACAGCCTGGCGCTGCGGCGCTGGCAGGTCGCAAGCGGCCAGGCGCGCGAGGCGCTGGCGGGCCTGCAGGCGCAGCGCGCCGCGAGGAAGGTGCCGCCCGCCCCCGCCGCGAGCGAGCCCGTGACGGAGCAGGCCGAGTCCGCGTGGCTCGAGCTGAACGCCGGCCATCTCGAGGTCGCAGAAGCGCAGGCGCGACAGGCGCTCGCCGCCATCGTCAGCCGCGGGAATGCCGACTACCAACGGGACAACCAGGCCATCGCCACGCTGGTGCTGGGTCAGGCCTTGCTCCGGCAACGCAAGGCCGAGGCCGCGGCACCGCTGCTGCGGGACGCCGTGCGATTGCACCGTCAGCTCTACGACCCGGCGCTGAGTCTCGCGCTGGCCGATGCCATCGAGGCCTTGGCGCAAACCGAACGCGCGCTGCGCAACGACGCCGAGGCCAACCGCCTGCTGGAGCAGGTCCGCGCGATTCGTGCCGCTCAGCGGAAGCCGGTCGAACTGCCGTGACGAGGGGCGGCGATGTCCGCTTTGAGATCGGGATCTCGTAATCAGGGATAGGCGGATGAAGGCATCCGCGCCGGAGATCCCCGATGAGCTATCCGATCCCGTGGCCCGAAGCCCGCGCCGCATCCGAGGGCCGTGCCAGATCCGAAGGCCGTACCACACCGGCCATGCAACCGCTGCACTGGCGCCCCCTGCCCTGCGCCGTGGCGACCTCGGCGGCTTACGCCGCGCTGTACACGCTGTCCAACCAGCTGACCAGTCTGCGGACGGACGTGGGCGCCGGTGTGTTCGCGTGGGAACGCGCGATCCCCTTCGTGAGCTGGACGGTGGTGCCCTACCTGTCGATCTGCGTCTTCTTCGTGCTGTCGTTCTTCATCGACGCGGACGGCGATCGGCTGCGCCGCCATGTGCTGCGGCTGCTCATCGTGCTCGTCGTGTCGGTGCTCTGCTACGCGGCGTTCCCGCTGCGCTTCACGTTCGAGCGGCCGGCGACTGAAGGCGCGCTCGGTGTGATGTTCGATCTGCTCGGCCACTGCGACATGCCCTACAACCGCGCGCCGTCGCTGCACATCGGCGTGCTGGTGCTGATGTGGGCGCGCTTCGCGCCGGTGCTGCGCGGCGGGTGGGCCGTGGGCCTGCATGCGTGGTTCGTGCTGATCGGGGTCTCGGTACTCACCACGTATCAGCACCATGTGCTGGATGTGCCGGCGGGTGCGGCGTTGGGTTTGGCGGCGATCTTGCTGACACAGCCCTGGCGACTGCGTGCGCCCCCTCGGGCCTTGGCTCAAGGCACGATGAGGTGATCAGAATGAGACGGCTGCGGGTCGTGCCGAAACGGAAGCCGACCAGAGGCCGAGACCTCTGGCTCCCGAATGGGTGAGGCAAACTGCGGAGCCTCTCAAGTTGGAACTCAGGCTGTGCAAGACGCCTGCACCAACGCGCCCCCTGTCCCTCCCCGTCGGAGTGCCGATGCATCGTCTGCTGATCGCGTGCCTGTTCCTCGTTGTCGTCACCGGGTGCTCCCCGAAGAGCGAGTCTGCTCCTGCCGGTGTCATAGCCAGAGAAGGGACCACTGCGGCTGAGGTGGTACGCCCTCCCGGTGCTGCGGCACCGCGCCGCACGCTCGCGTACGAACACACCCTCCAGATCGAGATCGCCGAGGAGAAGCTCGCTGCGACTCATCAGGCGGCGCTGGCGGCCTGCCGCGAGGCCTCCGCGGATCTGTGCGAGGTGCTGGACTCGCGCATCAACACGGGCAAGTACGCCTCCTCGAGCCTGCGCCTGCGCGCAAAGCCGAGCGGCATCCAGAAGCTGATCGCCTCGATGGGCAAACAGGGAGAGATCACCGGTCAGTCCACGAGCACCGAGGATCTGGCCGGACCGATCCAGGACGTCGAGAAGAAGCAGGCCATGCTGACCACCTATCGCTCGGAGCTTGAAGCCTTGCGCAAGCGCCCGGGGAACGACGCGGATGCCCTGATCAAGCTCACCCGCGAACTGGCGCAGGTGCAGAGCGAGCTGGAGGCCGCGGATGGCAGACAGGCCAACCTGCTGCGCCGCGTGGAGACGGAGATCCTCACCATCAACATCCAGGCCGGGCGCGACAAGTCGTTCTGGCGGCCGATCTCGCTTGCCGCGTCGGACTTCGGCGGGAGTCTTTCGCAGGGCATCTCGTCGGCCATCACGGGCGTGGCCTACCTGCTGCCCTGGTCCGTCGTCCTCGGGCTGCTGTTCTGGATCGGTCGCAAGCTTTGGCGGCGACGCAAGCCGCGTTGAGTCTCCTGCCCGGCTTACCCTCCGTCCAATCGGCACAATCAGCCTATGGATCAAGCGGCGCTCTATGACTGCATCCGTCGCGCAGGCGGACAGGTGCTCGTGTTTGAAGACCATCCGGGCTTCTTCGGGAACTGGCGGTCTCGGATCCAGACAGGTTCCGATCGACTGGAAGTGGTCTGCGACCATCGCGAGGGGTGGCTCACACTCTGGAGAGCGTTGCCCGACCAGAAGCAGGAGCGGGTCGGAGAAGTGCAACTGCTCGGGCTCGATGAGCGCGGCGTCCTCGATGTCCTCGCGTCCTGGCTGAGTCGCTGAGAACCAGCGACTCTGAAACCCTGATGCGTTCCCGCGACTTCAGCTCAGCAGCGCATCCAGTTCAGCCCACAGCGCATCGCAGAGCCCCGGCCGATAAGCGGCCTTCCGGAACGTCGGATGCTCGCTGCAGTACACCCGCAGCATGCGCTCGTTGCGGTCCTTCACGGAAGCTCTCACGTTGGCCAGGCGGTCCGACGCCTTCACGATCAACGCCAGCTCCAGCGAGCCGGTGACCTCGGCCAGCTTCGCGTAGGTCTTCGCCTTGCGCTCCTTGCGGTCGGCGCCGGGCTCATCGGTCAGCAGGGACACGCAGGCGGCGATCTCAGGCCCGAACTGCTCGGTGACTTCCGTCAGCGTCGCGGCCGTGTCTTCCACCGTGTCGTGCAGGTACGCGGCGACGACCGCGGCCTCGCCAAACGGCTCGGCGATCGCGGCCACGGCGTCCAGGTGATGCACGTAGGGATGCTCCCCGTACCTCTGCGCGCCATGCGCGGCAACGGCGAAGGCACGGGCTTGATGCGGGAGGGAGGTCGTCATGACGCGCAGTATCGGCGACGAGCTCGCCCCACTGACCTCGCATCTATCGCCGCTCGTCAAGGCATGCGGGTAGGAGAGAATCCGCACCACTCATGACCGACGCTCAATACACGACCTTGCCGCTCTGGCCGAACGCCTATCCGGCCAGCGGCGCCACCGCCACGCTGAAACTCCTCAACGAGGATTTCGTCGTGACCGAACTGCCGCTGCAACTGCCCTCCGGTGCCGGCGAACACATCTGGCTCGACATCGAAAAGAACGGCGCCAACACCGCCTTCGTCGCCCAGCAACTGGCCGAGGCCGCCGGCGTCGAGGACAAGGACGTGGGCTATGCCGGCCTCAAGGACCGCTACGCCATCACCCGTCAGTGGTTCAGCATCTATCTGCCCAAGGGCGACACACCAGACCTGACCCTGCTTCAGCACCCCGAATTCAAGGTGCTGAGCCAGAGCCGCCATGTGAAGAAGCTGCGCCCCGGTGATCTGCAGGGCAACCGGTTCCGCATCGTGCTGCGTGACGTGACCGGCGACCGAGACGCCATCGAGTCCAACCTCAAAGCCGTGGCGTCACAGGGCGTGCCCAACTACTTCGGCGCCCAGCGTTTCGGTTTCGAGGGCGGCAACGTCGAGCAGGGCCGCGCCATGCTGGCGCGCGAGATCCGCGTGCGCAATCCGAAGAAGAAAGGCATCTACCTGTCGGCGGTGCGCTCCTTCGTCTTCAATGAAGTGCTGGCGCTGCGCATCCGTCAGGGACTCTGGGGCAAGACCCTGCCCGGCGACGTGATGGACGAGGCGGGCCGGCCCACCGGACCGCTCTGGGGACGGGGCCGCGTGAGCACCACCGATGAAGCGCAGGCCCTGGAGAACGGCGTGGCCGAACCTCACGCCACCTTGTGCGACGGCATGGAACACGCCGGCCTGGACCAGGAGCGTCGCTCCCTGGTGGCGAGCCCGCTGGACATGTCCTGGGAATGGCCGCAAGCCGATCAACTGGTGATCACGTTCTCCCTGCCCGCAGGGAATTACGCGACGTCCGTCCTGAACGAGATCCTCCGCACCACGGAGCCCGACCGGCATACGGAGAACGAGCCCGCGGCTGTCGAATGACGGTGTTGGCAACTGCAGCCGTAGGAAGATCACGTCCATGAAATTCGCCAAGACCACCCCGATCCTGCGCATCTTCGACGAAGCCAAGGCGCTGGAGTTCTGCGTGCAGTTCCTGGGCTTCCAGGTCGACTGGGACCATCGCTTCGAACCCGGACTGCCGCTCTACCTGCAGGTCTCCCGGGACGGCTGCCTGCTGCACCTCTCGGAACACCATGGCGACGGCTGTCCGGGTGCGGCGATGCGCATCGAGACGGACGACATCGAAGGCTTCCACGCGGAATTGATCGCCCGGCAGTACGGCTACGCCCGTCCCGGGCTGGAGGAGACGCCGTGGGGGTCCAAGGACGTCACGGTGAACGATCCGTTCGGGAACCGGTTGACGTTCACGAACGCGATCAGCACCTGACGCCAACATGAACGCCGCATAGATCGCCGCCTTGATCGCCGACAGGGCGTCTCGGTTTGGTGATCGGGATCCTCAGCAGCTCGAATACCTGACCGCACGACTGCGCGCCGTCGAGGAAGAGGCGGTCGCACAGGGCCTGCTCGGCGTGTTCACGGACGGACCCGCGCCGCCGGAAGGTTCAGCCGCTCAGGAGCTTGCTGGCCAACTGCTCGCGGTGCTCCGTCCAAGGATCGACATCGACCTCGGCAAGGTGCTTCCTCCCCTCCTCGGCCGCTACGAGCTGAGCGTGGAGCAACTCCCGCAGTACCTGGGCTGGCTCGTCGGCACGGAGCAGATCCTCGCCGAGCTCGATCGTCTGGAACGTGCGGGGCTTTCGCCCCATGAGCGCCGGGCTTCGCAGACGCTGAGGTTCTGGCTTCGCAACTGAGCGTGCGCGAGCCCTCAGCGGCTCAGGTAGAAGTCCATCGGAATCAGCTCGACGGCTCACCCGCCCGCTTCGCCCAGCGTGGCGGCCGGGTGCATGGAGGCGATGCGCAACGCTTCTTCCTGGCTGTCCGCCTCAATGCGGCGGCTCCTGAAGCGGCCAGATCTCCACGACGCCGTGCGCCACCGCGCAAGGCGCCTTCGACACCATCGCGATCGCTTCCTGCAGGTCCCTCGCCTCGATCACGGCAAATCCGGCGATGGGCAAGGTGCTGCGCAGGTAGGCGCCCGATGTCGTCTGAACACCCGAGTCGTCAGGGTTGCGGACCTGCACCGGCGCGCCCGCGATGCCGATCAGCGCGCCGCCCGCCTTGAGCCGCGCGTCGTGCGCATGCGCCGCGTCGCGCACGGCGGCATCGGTCCGCTTGTAGCCGGCCTCGTCGCCGTACCCCACGGTGATGAACTTTGCCATTGACGTCTCCTTGTCGAAGTCAACCGCTTCGAAGGGAGCAAGCCGCGCGCCTTGGTCAGCGCTCCGGCCTGTCCGGATAGTCCAGTCCGCGCTCGGCAAAGATGATGTCGTTCGGCTCGACCGTTCTCAGGTCACGCAGCCTTTCGCAGAACTTCTTCGTCACGCCGTCCTTGGCGATGTCCGCGCGAAAGGCTGCCGCGCTACGCTCGTACGCAGGGCTGGCCAGGTACTGCGCATAGGTCGCCCGGTGGAGGTGCCGGGGAAGATTGCGCCGCATCTGATTCACGTCCTCGATCTTCAGATGGTCCTGCCGCACACACTCGACGGCCACCACTTCGATCATCGCCACCATGTCCTGCGCGGACGGGTACTGCCCCTCCGCGCGGACTGAGGTTCCAGCCGCGCATATCGCCAGGGCGAGCAGAGCGCCTCGCAGGAGAGGCTGCCCCTGCCCGACCGGCAGCGGCGAGACGACGATGGACCGGTGAGCGATTCGCATCAACGCATTAAAGCACCGCAGCAACCCGCTCCGGTCGGAGACAGAAGCGGCGGCGCCTCAGTCCCGGCAGTAGCCCTCCCCGGTGCGAACCGTCAGACACGTCTTCTTGCCCGCCAGCCACTTCATGCCCGTGGCATCACCGTCGGTGGCCTTGATCGACTCCTGCTTCCCATCGCGCTCGAACTGGATGGCGCCGTCCTTGCCGACGCCCTTGAACGTCCGTTCCGCGTCCAGGTCCTTGATGCGGACTTCGTAACCGGCGTCGGCGGCGTTGAGTTGCAGGTAGGTGCCTTCCGGTCCGTTCCAGCGGCCCAGCCAGGCTTGCGCGGGGTCAGGCGTTGCCGTCGACGTTGCAGGGGCCGTTGACGTGGCTGCGGCCGGCGCTGAGGCGGCTGGGGTCGGGGAAGCCGGTTCCGATGTGGTGGGGGCCGAGCGGTCGCAGCTGGAGAGTCCCGCGGCCAGCACGATGGCCGAGGCGGCCGTGAACTTCGTGATGCTCATGTCCAGTTCTCCTTGATGGGGGCGTGCCCGGTCGAACCCGGGGCAGGAACGGTGAGTGAGCAAGCAAGGTGCCAGGGTCAGACGCCTGGCGTTATGTCGTCGAAGAGAAGTTCGAGCCCGATCCGTTCGCCGCTCCGCACCCGGCTGATCGCATGCTTGAGGTTCACGCGGTAATAGCCCTTGGCCCCCTTGTGCGGGCGCTGCGCCACGGCGATGACGGCCAGGTCGCCGCGCCGCAGCGGCAACACCATCGGCCGCGATTGCATGCGCGGCCGCTGCTCGGTCAGGACGAACTCGCCGCCGGTGAAATCCTTCCCGGGCTCGCTGAGCAAGGCCACGAGCTGCAAGGGAAATGCGTCCGGACTCCCCGCGAACTGATGGAGCGCCTCATCGTCGCCGGCGCCCAGACGCGTGAAGGCGGAATGCGCTTGATCGCCTGCAACGCCGTGGCGATGCGCGGTGAGCTCGTCGAGCGTGTCCGGAAACCTCTCCGACACGTCGCGCAGGGCGTTCCAGTGGTTGGCGACCGGCACCAGGCGCTCGTAGCAGCGGCGGCGCAGATCCGCGATGGATACGGGCATCACCGCCGGCAGCAACAACAGCTCGGCGATCACGTCGTCATCCAGCACACCGGGAAGGATCGCGCAGCCCTCCTCGTTCAGTTGCGCCTCGATCCGCGGCCAATCCAATCGGGCGATGGCGTCGTCCAGGCTCATGGCTGAGTGACCGGCGCCGCTTCACGCAGCAGCAGCTCACGCTTGCGATCGACGCCCCACCGGTAGCCCGACAGCTCCCCGTTGCGGCGCACCACGCGATGGCAAGGGATGGCGACCGCCAGGGGATTCGCGCCGCAGGCCTGCGCGACGGCGCGGACCGCCTTCGGTTGCCCGATGCGCGCGGCCACCTGCGCGTAGCTGACGGTGGCGCCGGGGGGAATCTCCCGCAGCGCCTGCCAGACCCGTTCCTGGAAGGCCGTGCCCTGCACGTCCAGCGGCAGGTTGAGTCCGAGCGACGGCGCCTCGATGAATCCGACGACCTGCGCCACGAGCAGCTCGAAGTCGGCATCACCGCCGATCAGCTCCGCCTTCGGGAACTGGTCCTGCAGGTCTTCCACCAACTGCTCCGGGTCGTCATCCATCAGGATGGCGCAGATGCCGACCTGGCTCTGCGCGACCAGGATGGCGCCGAGCGAGCATTGCGCCACCGCGAACCGGATCTGCATGTTGGGCGCACCGGCGCGGTACTCGCGCGCCTGCATGCCGAGCATGTGGTCCGCCTCCGCGTAGAAGCGGCTGTTGGAGTTGAAGCCGGCGTCGTAGATGGCCGCCGTCACCTTCGCGCCCTTCTGACCCAGCTCCTGCCGCAGCTTGTTCGCGCGGAATGCCGAGGCATAGCCCTTGGGCGTCAGCCCTGTCTCGGCCTTGAAGATGCGATGGAAGTGGAACGGACTCATCCCCGCTTCCCCGGCCAGTTCATCGAGGCTGGGCGGCGTTTCCGCGCGCTCGATCATGCGGCAGGCCTTCGCGATCGCGGCCGCGTGTTGTCTGGCCATCGCGGTCCGATCGCCGGACGCGCGCTGACTGGCCCGGTAACCGGCGGCCACGGCGGCCTGTTCGGTGTCGAAGAACTCGACGTTCTCCCGCTTGGGCAAGCGGGCCGAGGAGCTCGGCCGGCAGTAGATGCCCGTCGTGCGGACGCCGTAGACGAAGTGCCCATCGGCACGGACGTCGCGCGCCTGGACGGCAGCCCAGCGCTGCGCCTCGCTGGCGTACTCATCCGTGCCGTTGTCGGGAAGAAGGTGCTTGGTGGTGTTCATGGTCTCAATCCTGTGAACGCAGTGTCGAACGGCGCCCGGTCGCAGGCACCTCGTTTCTTGCGATCGAATTTCTTGTCGGATCAGCGGCCTGATCGACGTCTGATCGACGCCTGATCACGGACGGCTCATCCCGCCTTGCGGAACGTCAGGTTGATCCGGTGGCTACCCAGATCGGGATGCGGGTGGTCCTTCAACGCCATGACGCCGTGATAGCGCAGCCGGTCCTCGGCGCCCCAGACGGCCACGTCGCCGTGGAACAGCGGGACCTTCGCGGTCGGGTCGTCGCGTCGCAGCCCGCCGAACAGGAAGACGGCCGGCATGCCCAGCGACACGGACACGATGGGCGCATCCAGGTCCTGCTCGTCCTTGTCCTGATGGAGACTCAGCTTCGCGCCGGGCACGTAGCGGTTGACCAGGCAGGCGTCCGGCTCGAAGCGCTCGAAGCCCGCCGCCGCCGCGGCATCGTGCGCGAGGCGCCTCATCACGTCCGGCATCGCCGGCCAAGGTGTCCCCGTCTCGGGATCGATCGACGAGTACCGATACCCCCGCCGATCCGACGTCCACCCGAGCGCGCCGCAGTTGGTCATCGCGACGGACATGGTGTAGCCGCCCGGCGTCACCAGATGCCGGAACGGAGAGATCCTCTCCACCGCGGCGATCGCCTTCAGCAACTCGCCGGCGACAGGCCGCGCAAATGCCCGCAGCACGCGCGCCCGTGGGCCGATCTCCTGGCTGCCATCGATGCCTCCATCGATGCCTCCATCGATGGGCATGTCGTCGAACAGTCCCCGTGTGCTCATGGCGTCACCTCGCGTCGTGAAAGATCAAGCCCACCGTATGACGCCGCCCGCTGCTGATCCGGCTGACGCCGTGACGCATGGCGACGGCACGAGAGCCACCCCGTTTGCCGGCGACGGGGCGCCGGTTCACGGTGAACACCACGGCGTCGCCCTGCGTCAGCGGGAGGACCTCCGCGCGCTGCCGGTCCGAGCCCGTTTCCGTCATCACGAACTCTCCGCCATGGAAGTCCTCCCCGGGTTGCGACAGCAGGATCGCGACCTGCAACGGGAACACGTGCTCGCCGTAGAGATCCTGGTGGAGGCAGTTGTAGTCGCCCTCCCCGTACTGCAGGATCAGCGGCGTGGGCCGCTGCTGTCCTGCGCGATGGCATCGGTCCAGGAACTCCGTCAGCGTGGCCGGATAACTCACGTCGATTCCGAGTTGCCGGTTCCAGCGATTCGCGATGGGCACCAGCATCGGATACAGCGAGTGACGCAGATCTTGCAACAGCGGCGGCAGCGGGTAGGAGAAGTACTTGTACTCCCCACGGCCGAAGCCGTGGCGAGCCATCACGACGGTCGATCGGAAGCCGTCCTCCCGCGCGTACAGCGCCGCGAGCCGCCGGCACTGGTCCGCCGTCAACAGACGCGGCAGGACGGCGTTGCCGTCCGCGTCGAGCGCGCGTTCGACCGCTCCCCAATCCCGCGAAGCCGGCCCTGATCGGACGCTCTCGCGGGCGGCGGAGACAGTGGCATCGGTCATCTCAGTTCCTTCAAGTCGATGGGATGGACGCAGTCTAGGAACGCCCCGGAATTCAGAAACTCCGATCCTTGCGGTCGAATTCGGATCGCATCGGCGTGGGCGTGACGTGGGCTTTGGCGTGGTCTTGGGGTCAGGTCTGAAGTGGCATCGATTCTGGCGATTCGGTGGCAAGAAACGGATGTTTCGCATCGCTCGCGATGTCTACGCTTCCCCCACTGATTCCCCACCACCACTCCCAAGGAGTTCTCCATGTCCATCGAAGAAAACAACAAGGCCATCGTCGGTCGCTGGTTCACCAGCTTCTGGGGCGAGACCTGCGATCTGTCCATCGTCGACGAGATCGCATCGCCCGACATGCTGCTGCACTACTCGCTCCACGAGCCCCGTCGCGGCCGGGACGACATCAAGGCCTTCATGACCGACTTCCGCGAGGCCTTCCCCGATTTGAACTTCTGGGGCGCGGCGGAGCTGATCGCCGAGGGCGACTATGTCGTCGGTCGATGGGAAGGGGGCGGAACGCACACCGGTCCGGCGTTCGACGACTTCCTCGTCGGCGGGCTGCCGGCGGCGACGGGGCGCAAGATGCGATTCACCGGCACGACGGTGCTGCGACTCAGGGACGGCAAGATCGTCGAGGAGATCGGGCTGGATGACGGCGTGAAGGCGTTGACGCAGCTGGGGCTGATCAAGACGACGGTCTGATTCGAGCCGGCTGCGCTCCCGAGTCGGGACGCGCGGCCGGCTGAGCAGAACAGAGTCAGTCGGGCGGTTCAGACAAGTGACGATTCGAGGTGGTTTTCCTCACCCCTATGATCCGCGTCGACTTTCACTCCGCAACACGGCGGCCTCATGACCGACGACTGGGACTTCTACTCCGCGCTTGTCGACGACAAGCCGGCCTCGATCTACGTGGACCTCGGCGCTGAAGCCTTGGCGCCGGTGGCGGCGCTGTCGCACATGGCCTACCTGCGCCTGCGCATGCGGCAGCCTCGCGATGACGGGCTCTCCAGCCAGGCCGAATTCGACCAGCTCATCGTGATCGAGGACGCGCTGGAAGCAGCACTCTGCGACGATCTCACCGCCTACGTCGGCCGCAATACGTCGGATGGCTGCCGCGATTTCTACTTCTACGTCTCCGCGCCCGACACCTGGACGGAACGTGTCGCGGCGACGATGAAGTCCTTCCCCGATTACGAGTTCCAGGAAGGCGTCCGCGAGGACCGCGAGTGGTCGAGCTACAGGAACTTCCTGCAGCCCAGCCCTTGGGACCATGAGCGAATCCAGAACCGCCGCGTCTGCGAGCAGCTCGAGCACAACGGCGACAAGCTCACGGCGCCGCGCGAGATCGATCACCTGGCCTGGTTGCCGAACGCGGCTTCGGCCACCGCGTTCATCGACGAACTGCGCCCGCTCGGCTACCAGCTCAAGCACGAGCCGACGCATGACGACGAACGCGACGCGATCCGCGTGCACCTCGCGCGCGTGGACGTGCCGTCCATGCGGGAGATCGATGAGGTGATCCAGCCGGTGTATGACGCTGCGCAACGCCATGGCGGCGAGTACGACGGCTGGGGTTGCACCGTCATCGCCTGAACTCAATGGCGGCACAGGGCCCGCCCCTATGATCGCCGCAACTGCCACTCGCACGCACTGCGTCCACGCCATGCCCATCGATCGAAGCCCCGGTGTCCCGATGAAAGAACGCCGCGCCGAGACTGCCTTTCGCATGCAGGGTCGCCTCAAGCGCATCTCGGCGATCCTCGTGTTGGCGGCATTGAGCGCCTGTACCTCGTGGGGATCGATGCAAGGTCAGCCTGTGACTGGCATCGAGGCATCGTCGACCGTGCCGGCGACCCGCGTGCTCGTGGTGATCGTCGACTCGAGCGGCGCCATGACCCGGTCGGATTGGAGCATCCAGCGGCTGTTGCGTCCGGACCAGAACTGGGACGCGATGGGTCGCGCCACGTCGTCGATGGCCGTGTTCGTCCGGCGGGCGACAGCCGACATCAACGAGGAGTTCGTGGCCAACGGCGATGCGGCGAGTGCTTCGGAGCGGCGTGACCTGACACCCGCGACGCTGGCAAGGGCCTCGCACATCGTGCAGGTCGTGCCGATCTCCTGGGGAACCTATCAGCCGGGCGCCGCCTATGGGGACATGGAAATCGGCATCTTCGAGCGCGCCACCGGCCGCCTGGTGTGGAAGGGCAAGGCGGAGATGGGAGGCAGCCCCTCCCGAGAACACAAGAATTTCCGGACCAGTCTGGTGGCTGCCTTCAAGCAACTCGGCCTGGAGATGCCCAAGGGCAAGTGAAGTCATGCCGTGGCAGCAAGACAGGGCTGAGCGTGCAGGCTGAGGAACAACGACATCGTGCAAGACACCGAGCGGCTGGTACGCCTTGTCAACGGCAGTCCCTGGATGATGAGCGCCTTGCGTGCAGTGCGCTCGCTGCAGCTGACCTCGTGGTGCATCGGGGCGGGTGCCATCCGCAATCTGGTGTGGGACGCCCTCAGCGGATACCGCGAGCCGTCCGCCCTGTCGGACGTGGACGTGGCCTTCTTTGCGCCACAACCCGACCCGACCCGGGCCAGCGCCCAGAACTTCAAGGACCGGACGGCCGCGAAGCGCTACAGCGAGCGATGGCCTCGCGTCGTTGTCGAAAGCTGACGATGAGCAAATCCATCGATGCCCTCCCCAACGCCCTCGCCCCCGAGGACTTCTTCCCCGCCCTCGAGATCCGCCGCACCCGCGCCCTCGTCGAGCGCGACATGCCGGTCATCGAATCGCTGCACGCGCCGGAGTACGAGCTCATCTCACCCGCAGGCCGGCTCCTGCGCCGCGACGAGTACCTCGCGCTGATCGCCGAGGCGCCCTTCTATTCCGGCTGGGAACACAGCGACATGCAGGTCCGCGCCTCCGAGGACCTCGCCGTCCTCCGCTACCGCGCGCGACTGAGCTTCCCGTCGGGCAAGGTCGTCGACTGCTGGCACATGGATGTCTACGAGCGCCGGGCGGCCGGCTGGATGGCCGTATGGTCCAAGGCAACGGCCGTCCCCACCACCGCCCCAATGAAGTGATCCGACCGGTGCATGAGGCTGCGCGGCCCCCGGCTTCGCTGTAGGCAAACGCCAGACACGCCCTTCCTACACTGCCCTCTGCCGCGGAAGCCGCAGGACTCCGATGATGCGGGCATGAAAGCTGCCACGGCGTCCTCGCAATGAGTCCCATCACCCAAGGATTGGCGTCCTGCGAGCTCGCCACGGCGTTCCAGCCGGTCTTCAGCCTCACCCACGGCCGCCTGGTCGGCCATGAAGCGCTGCTCCGCGCCAGCGACGCCGACGGCCGGCCCATCGCGCCCAACCTCCTCTTCGACGGACTGCCCGATCACCACGCACGCGCCGACCTCGACGTCCGCGCCGTGCGGCAGCATCTCCAGGCCTACGTCGCCATGGGCAAGCGCGACGCGTCCGAATGGCTGCTCCTGAACCTCCATCCCGCGACGCTGCTGGAGTCGACCGGCGCCCTCCATGAGATCGAACGCGCGCTGGACGCCAGCGGCATCCGGCCGTCGCGCGTCGTGATCGAAGTGCTGGAGTCCCCGCTGTTCGAGGACGAACGCGTCTACCCGGCCTTGCAGCAACTGCGCGCCAAGGGCTGCCTGATCGCCCTCGACGACTTCGGCGCCGGGCATTCGAATTTCGAGCGCGTCTTCGACCTCGCCCCGCACCTGGTCAAGCTGGACCGCCGCGTGCTCATGCGGGCCAAGCAGGACGCGAAGGCGCTGCGCATCCTCCAGCGCATGGTGTCCCTGCTGCAGGAATGCGGGTCGCTGGTCCTCGTGGAAGGCATCGAGACGCTGCAGGGCGCCCACATCGCCCTCACCTGCGACGCCGACTTCGTCCAGGGCTACTACTTCGGCAGGCCGCAGCCGGCCGCCCTGGCGCCGGAGGACGGCAGCGAGGCGCTGGACGCCGCGTGGAGCAGCTTCGACGACGCGCAGTCCCGCAAGGACGACCGGTGGCGGGAGTCCATGGCCCTGCACTGCGACCGGCTTCGCCTGGCCAGCATCGCCCTGGCCGCGGGCCGTCCGATGGACGAGGCCTGCGCGGACTTCCTGTCCGCGCCCAACGCGACCATGTGCTACCTGCTCGACGATCAGGGCCGGCAGCTCGACGACATCGCCTTCCGGGACGATGCGGCGAGGGAGCGGCTGCAACGCGTCGAGCAGTTCGAGCCCCTGCACAACTGTTCCGGCGCCCGCTGGTCGCGGCGCCAGTACTTCCGGCGCGCGGTGTCCTTCCCGGGCTCCGTCCAGCTGACACGGCCCTACCTGACCCTGCAGGGCGGCTGGATGTGCCTGACCGGATCCATCGCCTTCGAGCTCGAGGGCCGGACGGCGATCCTGTGCGGCGACCTGCGCGTGCACGTACCGCCCGGTGAAGCGCCGTGATCTGCGCGCCGTATCCGGAGGATGAAGCCTGGCGGCTGGACACGCTGCAACGCCATGGCCTGTTGTCGGAATCGCACGACCCCTTCCTGGACGCGCTGACCCTCACGGTGGCCCGCTCGTTCCGGGTCCCGATCAGCGCGGTGTCCTTCATCGACCGTGACCGCCAGTTCTTCAAGGCGATCACCGGGCTGGCCGTGCGCGAGACCGCGCGGAGCTGCTCCTTCTGCGCCCACGTGCTGTGGTGGCCGGAGCCCCTGGTGGTCCTCGATACCCGCCAGGACGAGCGGTTCTCGGGAAACCCGCTCGTGGTGGACGCGCCTCACATCCGCTTCTACGCCGGCGCGCCCATCCACCTGAACGGGGTGTGCCTGGGCTCGCTGTGCGTCATCGACCATCGGCCGCACGCCGACTTCGACGACGCGCAGATCCGCATGCTCAAGGGCGCCGCGAGCGCGGTGGAAGAGCGGCTGATCCAGATGGCGGCGGTGCGTTCCTGAACAGCGGCGAGAACACCTGTTCCTTCTCCTCGGTACTCACCAGGGACCAGGAGGAAAGATGGGCCAACAGGTTGATCTGCTGGGCGCTCAGGTGGGTGGAGAAAGTGCTGTAGTTGGGGAACGTTTCATCTCGCGCTTGAGCGTCGATGAGCGCCTGCGTCTGCGGATTCTCGAATTGCGCGCGCCAGTCGTGGCTGAAGTTCAGATAGACCCAGACGATGTTCACCCCGTCTCGCGCCTGCACCCCGAACCAGTCATTCTTGAGCACGGCCAAGGCTTGCGCCAGGATGGCGGGCGCCTTGTTGGGCGACCTGCTCCCGGCACTGGCCGCAGCCAGCAGACCCGAGAGGAAGGGAGCAAACTCGCCGGACTCGAAGACCTGATTGTTCGCGTACGCCTGCGAGTCGCCGGTCATGCCGCTCTTGCCTTGAGCGTAGGGCACATAGCCGCTGTCGACGTCGTACGGCCGGTACCCGAATAGCGGAGGAATCGCATCGTCGACGAGCACCTGGCTTCCTTGCACCCATTTGCCCTGGCCGTCCGCGACGCCGCGGTTCACAACGGTGATCGGCTGCATCGAGTTCACGCACACGATCACGCTGTCGATGTCCTCATACGCGAGCATGCTGGGCAAGCCGGTGTTTTCGAGGTTGCCTCCGTCGGCATACTGATTGGGCTCGGGATTCACTCCCGGATCGGCCACCGGCCAGGACGGGTATGAAGGGATGAGGCTGCCCAGCGACAGCTTGTCCAATGCATCTTCGAGCATCGGATCGCCGTCCGCCAGACGCTTGGCATCCGCTTGGTGCTCGGGTGGCAGATGCTGGTCGATCCAGTCGTGCAACACACTGCTCTCGGCTGCCATCCACTCACGGAAGGCCTGTTTGTCCCGCTGCCACGTCCTGATCAGCTCCTGGACCTTCGCAGCGAACGCGGCGCTGCTGGTTCCCATGATGTCGGTGAGCGACCATGGACGGAGCTGTTCCACCGTCGCCAGGCCATTGGACGCGCTGACGAAGGTGGCGTTCAGGGCAAACGAATCCACCCCACCGCCACCCACGCTGAGGTCGTTGGCATCGGCGACGCCAGGCGCCCCCACGATCCCGCTGAAGAATCCCGTCGCCTGCACCGGCACCAGCTGCGAGCCGGAATCATCGAACATCGCCATGTTGCAGATCATGAAGGGCCTCTGTGTATCAGAGGCGCCGGCGGCGAAGGTATAGGCCGTGTCCAGCGACAGGTCGGGGTTTCTCTCCTTGATGTCGCCCAGGCTGCCTTCGGTCGCCGTGAACATGTCGCTCGGCAGATAGTTGCTCCCGTGCAGGTACAGGCCTTGGGGAGTCAGGATATTGAGTGCGATCACGGACTGCCAGAGCATGTTGGCGGGCAGCGGGTCGTTGGGAGACTTGAGCCACGCCAAGGCGTAGATCATCACGGCCTTCGCCGCGATCCCCCCGATCGAGAAGGCGCGCGAGGTCATGGGCGCACCGGCATTGCCGGTGGGCAGTTCTCCCAGCTCATGCGGTGTCAACGTCCCTTGATCTGCGTTGTAGACCCCGAGGTAGTCGGCCTCGCTCGTCCCGCCTGACGAGAGAAACAGGTAGGGCACGCCCAGCCACGATCCCCCGGATACCGTCGACAGGGCCCTGACCTGTGACAGCAGGCTGGCACCGTTGGCCTGCAGGTGCGCCAATGCGCGCAGCTGGCCCATGCCGGCGACGCAGGCCCGCGTGCCCCCGCCGGACAGGCAGAGCCCGACATTCCCCGGGGTGGGTCCTGCAGGACTGTAGAAGGCGCCGACGGACAGCGGCGGTGTCGTGGTGATGGCGGCAATGGCCGTGAACGTGTCTGTCATGGTCAGTCTGGAAGACATGATGAACTCCTGGTGGTATCGCCGGGAATCGCTGCTCCGGGTGGCGACGGATCCGGAGCAGCCGCACAAGCACGCCGCGCAGAAGGGTGTGACGCCCTCTCTGCATGCCGCGCGGTCAGGAGCGGCGGCGCTTGCCGCTGCGCCACCGCGAAAGGGAAGTGGAACGGCGGACGAACGTGAGCTCGTCCATGCCGAACAGGACGGCCGACGCCTCCATGGCTGAAGCGATCTTCTGGAGCAGCGCTCCGCGCGGCATGAGATGCGCATTCGATCGGCCGCCGTCTTTCCAGTGGCGGATCCACGGCTGCAATGCCTCACGTGCAATCAGCGCCGCCCGATGCTGCGCGACCGTGGCCACCATGCGCGGCCAGGTGCGCAGCAATGCAAGATGCGCGGGGCGATAGCTGCGGGCGGGTCCGCAGCGGTCCACCAGCAGCAATCGTGCATCGACAAGTACATCGGCGAGGTGGCACTCGCCGCCGTCAGACAAGTCCTCCGCGTTGACCCAGCGGCCGATCGGCTCGGCATCTTCGGCGGCAATACAGGTCGAGCGCAGCATCAGCTTCAGGCAGGCGTCCTGACTGTCCTGCGGCAGCGCCGCGAAGACAGATTCCGCGTAATGGCTGATCACGCCGTCCATGCCGCCCAGCCTCATGTAGGCATCCCACGAGAGCTCGTCTCCTGCGGTGCGCATGTCGTAGAGTCGCTGCAGCGTATGTTCGAGCAGGGGCAGCGCTTCACTCGCCATGAGCGCGTCCGCGCACAGGATGTCGTCGAGCTGGACCAGCCCCGTGGCATCGCTGCCGAATGCCAGTCCCGCCGCGCGTGCCGGCATGCGGACCATCTGTGCGAGCGAGACGCCGTCAGGTGCCGGCAGATGGAATTGCGCGCCGCGCCTCATGGCGGGCGCCCAGATGTCGTGGTCTGCCATCGTGGCGTAGGCGTCGCTGCGGCAAACCAGCAGCGTGGCAAACAGCTTGCTTTCCGCCAGTGCGCGCAGCGTCTCGCTGAACCGGCTGGCAAAGATCTGGCGCCCGAACAGGGCCTCGAAGCCATCGATGACCAGCAGTGGGCGGCGTACCCTCGACGAAGCGTCGGCGATCGCGTGCAACGCCAGTGCGAGGGATTGAAGTACCTCCGCCGGAGCCAGACGCAGTTTGTCGGCAAGCGTCGTCATGCTGTAGCCCGACAGCACGGGCGTGCCGTCGTGTTCCCAATCGAGCAAGGCGCCGGCGAGCATGATCCAGGCGTCATCGCCGGACACCATGCCGAGATCGACCCAGCCCACTGACGACACGCGCAGCGCGGGCGAACCGGATTCCGGCCGGGACTGCGCCAGCAGTGCAGGCACCAGGCCGGCCTGCACCACCGATGTCTTTCCGGATCCGCTGGCCCCGAAAAGGGTCACCACTGGATACCCTGTCCTGCACTGCGCATCCAGATGCCCGTGCAGGGCAGCGATGGCGGCATCCCGACCGAAGAAGGTCCCCGCGTCGGACATGTCGAACGGCGCCAGCCCGCAGAACGGCGAACGCCCTCGCAACGCGCTGCGGTGGCTGCGTGGGCCTGTTGCCGACAGCACATGCACCGGAGCGACCAGGCGGTAACCGCGCTTGCGTATGGTCTCGATGTAGCGGGGCTTGGCGCTGGGGTCCTGCAGGGCGCGGCGAAGTCCGGAAATGACCTTGTGAATCGGGCTGTCCCCGCATGAGTCATCAGGCCAGCAGGCATCGAGCAACTCCTGCTTGCCGACGATGTCGCCACCGCGCCGGCACAACGCTGCCAGGACGCTGACGGGAAGCGGTTCCAGCCGGATGCGCTGGCCCTGACGCTCAATGCAATGCGCGCCCACATCGACGACCCAGTCATCGAGCAAAAACCGTGTGGAAGAGGAAAGCCCTGGGGCTTTCGGGTGTGTCGCGACCGACCTCGAAGGAGGTGACGTAATAGCGGACAAGACGTGATCTCCTCGAACGGATGGGCCGTTTCAGCTTCATCGGTCTTCTCGGATCCGTGTCGCGGGACTCGCGTGGCGACCCAAGGCCGCCGCGATGCGCGGTTCAGAGTCGGGCGGGCGGAACGCCTGCCCTGGGGGCCCTGACGACGGCCCCCAGGGCTCAAGCGCAATCGGCGGCTCAGAGCAGGGGCAGCAGCTGGCCGGCAATGGGCACCGCGGCCTTCGCGATGGAGCCCACGACGTCCAGCCATCCGTCAACGTCTGCCGTCGCGGACGCCTGCTTCGACTTGTTCAGCTCCTGGTAGATCTGATAGCCCGTCGACGCAAGAGCGGGCACCACGACCTTGGCCACGTTCAGGATGCTCGAGAAGTCGATGCCGACCTGGGCCAGCGTTGCCTGGCTCTGGGAATCGAGCGGACCCATCACCGCGGAGTCCGGCGCCACCGTCAGGGAAAGACCTGGCACCGCCACGCCGACCCTGCCCAGCTTGCTCCAACTGTGGGCGATGTCCTCCGACGGGGGCAGCAGGCCATCGGTGACGTGGAGCGACAGGACCGGCATCATGGAGCCGCTATCGCCGACGGACGAGTTGCTACCCGGAAGCACCAGATCGACGGTCTTCAGTTGGGCAGGTCCGTTCGGACCCTGTGCCGAGAACAGCAGCCGCTGACTCGGCTTTCCGTTGACCAGGCCCGAGCAGGGGACCACGATCGCGCTGGACCCTGTAATGGCCGGATTGACAACGATCGAACCCGGAAGGACCTGATCGACACTCGGCTCGTCGCCGGTGTTGATGATCGAGTGGAAGAGGTGGTAGCCGGTGGCGTTGGACTGCACGCTGACCGGTGTCGGAACGCTGATGTAGGGATTGTTGAGGACCGTCTGGGCCTGTTGCTGAATGGTTTGGCTGTCCATGAGAGTTTCCTTGTCGATGCCGCAGGGAATGGAATGACGCTGCGCCCGCTGCGACGGGTGGACGTGGCGTCGTGGTGTCGCTGCTGCTGCCGAGGCGAAGAGAGGCGACGGATGCAGGTTATTCACGGCGCGATGCCGTGTCCTTCCTGAAACCTTCCGGATCCACCCTGGATGTGAAGCGTCA
Source organism: Mitsuaria sp. 7 (assembly GCF_001653795.1). Taxonomy (NCBI): domain Bacteria; kingdom Pseudomonadati; phylum Pseudomonadota; class Betaproteobacteria; order Burkholderiales; family Sphaerotilaceae; genus Roseateles; species Mitsuaria sp. 7. The sequence goes on along the minus strand of NZ_CP011514.1, from coordinate 1,204,856 downwards.
AGACCTCATGTCCTGAAGCAATGGCGCCGACTGGACAAGGCGTTGCGCCTTGCCAAGTCGGTCTGCGGTCGACAGGGTCGCGTGAAGCGATGCGGGATGCCCAGGTCCTTGCAGACGGCTGCGACGTCGCGCGATCTGAAGGCAGCGCGGTGGTCGGTCATGAGACGGCTGATCCGCACGGCCAACGACGCGCAGTTGCTTCTGCACTGCGCAGGCGCTCAGCGACAGTGCCGTGAGCAGCAAGGCCAGTCGTCCGAACGAACGAACGAACGAACGAACGAACGAATGAACGAATGAACGAATGAACGAACGAATGAACGAATAGACGAATGGACGACGCAATGAATCACCCCGGCTCTCGGGAGGGCGAGTCGTCAAGTGCAGCGCCGCCTCGTGGACCAACGCCGCGGGTTCGCCTTCAGACAACGGACGTCAGCGAGAGCGGACGGGGTCAGGACTTGCCAGGGGCCGCTCAGCCCGTCGGCAGCGCCGACGTATTGCTGGTGTTCTTGATCTCGGGGTCGGTGGTGGCCACGAGCGCTTTGACATCGGAGCCCGTGCCGGGGTAGCGGAACACCAGGATGAGACCGCGCGTCGTGTCCTTCATGACAGGAACGAGGATGGCGGTCGCCTGATCGGGACCCGTCGCCATGAACGAGTTGTTGAGGCCGCACGTCTCCTTCAGTGTCTTGGCCACGCCTGAGAACAGCGTGACGTCCAGTTCAACCGGCGGCTTGGGCGCGGAGGTCAGGCCCGTGGTCTTGCGCTGCTCGATGCGGAAGAACTGCAGCTTGCTGGTCATCGGCATCGTCTCCACCTGCTTCCAGTCCTTGTCGAAATAGCGGCAGGTGATCGTGACCGGCTCCCCCACCGAGTTCATCGTCATGTCCCACGGCACCACGAAGAATTGGACGGTGTCAGCCGCCGCCTGGTCGGTGCCGGTGTCGGTGCCGGTGTTTGCAAGTTCAGTCATGAGGACCCATTCCTTTCGGTTGAAACAGTGAATCGGTTGGTTGAAACCATCGTGGAAACCAAGGGGGAGAGCGGCACGTAACCGCCCTGGCGCAGTCGCGCCAGGGCGGCCGCGTCCGTGTTCTCGCCCAGGCAGCGCCGGGCGGCGAGCCAGGCCTCGAGCACCAGGCCGCCCTGCCCGGCCGTCACGGCCGCGGCCAGGCCGTCCCGCAGGCGCTCGCAGCTCGCGCGAGACCTGACCCCGACCCCGACCCCGACCTCCACCCCGACACGCGGCGCGCGCTCCGCGGAGACCGGCACGGCCAGCGACAGCAATCCCAGCCGCGCCGACAGCTCCAGGCTCTGCCAGTGCCGCGGCGCCGACACGAGCAGCGCCTCGACCTCCGCGCCGGCGGCCGCCAGACGTCGATTGAAATCCCCGGTGCTGCCCACCCGGGCGGCGATCGCCGCTTCCGCCACCGCCAGCCGCGCCAGCACCTCGCGCCGGAGGAACTCGCGGCCGGGCTCGGATTCGGGCCGCAGCGGCACTTCCGCGCGCAACGCGTCCAGCGCCTCGCGCACGTCCAAGCCCGCATCGGTCCGCAGCAGCAGCAGGTTGGCCTGCGCATGCTGCCGGTCCGACAGCCAGAAGCGATTGCTGGCGTCGCGGCGCTCGGCGTCGCGGAGCAGCGCCACACTCGCGCTCATCACCTCGATCGCTTCGTCCAGCCGCCCCGACGACCGCAGGGCATCGCCGCGACGTCCGTCCACGGCCGCCAGCTCGCGCAGACGCACCAGCGCATCGGGCGTGCGCGCGGCCAGCGCGGCCAGGGGCTGGCGCGCGACGTCGAACAAGGCCAGCGCCTGCACCGGATTGCCGCGGATATGGGCCACCCGTCCCAGCCAGAGGCGCGAACTGGCCACCGCCTCCTGCGCATCGGCATCGCCCGGCTTGCGCGCCAAGGCCGCCAGCTTGAGGGTCAGGGCTTGCTCGAACCAGCGCTGGGCCTCATCCCAGGACGCGCGACGGAAGGCGATGGAGCCGAGGCTGTTCACCGCGAACCCCAGTTCGGCCTGGGCGTCGCCATCCTCGGGCAAGGCCCGGCGCCAGGCCTCGGAGGCCTCGCGGTACCGCGCCATCTCGAGAGACGCCGTCTCCAGGTCGCCGGCGTCGAACGCCATCTGGCCGAGCCAGAACGAGGCCGCCCCCAGCGTCTTGTAATACGCGGCCGGATCCTGCTGCGCCGCGCGATCCAGGGGCGTCAGCAGATGCAGCGCCGCGTGCAGCGCGTCCGCGGCGATGTCGGTGCGGCCCTGCCCGCGGCTGCTGTTGACCTCGCCGATCACCACCAGCGCCTTCGCGCGCTGCAGCGCGTCGCCCGGCGTCTCGCGGCCGCCCTCCGCCGGCGCGAGCAGCCTCACGCCCTGCTCGCCGATGCGGCTGAGCACGTCCAGCTGGCCCATCGGCCGCAGCTTGTCCGCCAGCTCGCCCAGCATGAAGGACGCCAGCTGCCGGCTCTGCCGCTGGCGCTCCGCCGCGACGTCGGCCTGCCGCGCGTAGCCGATCGCGGCGATGCCGGCGATGCCCGCCAGCAGGAAAGCGCCCGCGCTCGCCGCGCCCAGTCCCCAGCGCTGGCGGCGCAGGCGCCGCTGCGAGCGCTCGATGAACTGGCGCTCCAGATCGCCGAAGAGCTGCGGCGCCTCCGCCAGCGCGCGCGCCGCCGTCCACAAGGTCGAGCCGCGCGGCATCAGCAGCGGGCCGGCCTGGTCCGCGGCCATCCATCGCGCCACCCACGGCCGCAGTTCGTCGCGCGCCGTCAGCGCGACGCGGTGCTGCGCGACCCACGCCGTCACGCGCGGCCAGCGCCGCAGCAGCGCCTCGTGCGCGACGCGGTAGCCGCTCACGCCGCCCCGTGCATCGCCGTTCAAACCGCCATTCAAACCGCCATTGGTGCCGCCATTGGTGTCGTTCCTGATGCCGCCGTTCAAGCCGCCGGCCAGGTCCGCCACCAGCAGCCGCGCGTCGACGAAGGCGCGCACCAGCGCCTGCTCCTGCGGGTCCGTCAGCTCGGACGCGGCGAGCCAGCGGCTGGTCGGCGAGGCGTCGTCGTCGCCCAGCGAGACCAGCCGGGGCAGCAGCCGCGGCAGCGCGTCCTGCTGCGGCGCCGGCAGCTCCTCGAGCAGCGATTCCGCGCGGCGGCCGATGGCCCCTTCCAGCCCGCCGAGGTCCTCGTACGCGGACCACGCCAGCACATCCCCCGGCGCGCGGTTCAGGTAGAGCTGCTGCAGCGTGTACTGCAGCAGCGGCAAGGCATCCTGTGCCTGCATCGCGTCGATGCACAGCCGGTCGTCGAGGCGGTTGAGCCCGCTCTCGTCCGCGCCGTAGCTCAGCCCCGCGGCGCGCGCGGGCAGCCGGATCATCTGGGCGATCGCGCGCGCATCGGGCGGCGCGAGGTCCAGATGGGCGCCGCCCTCCTTGCCCCGCATCAGCGACGGCCAGCGCGCCAGCGCGGCGTAGAAATCGTTGCGGCAGATCGCCAGCACCACCATGCGTCCGCTGCCCACCAGGCGGTCGAGCATCTCGAGCCACGCGCCGGTGCGCGCGTCGTCGTCCTGGAAGATCGCCTCCAGCCGGTCCAGCACCAGCAGCGGGGGCGCCTGCGCGCCACCGCGCAACGCGCGCGTGGCGTCCAGCCCGATCGCGAGTTGCCGCAGCACGTCCTTGGGAGAGCTGCGCAGGTCCGCGGACAAGGTGTCGATGCTGTAGCCCGACAGGAGGGGCACGCCCTGGCACTCCCAATCCAGCATCGCGCCCGCCACGCCCGCCCATGCGTCCAGCCCGCCCAGCGCGCCGAGGTCGACCAGCGCCGCGGCGCTGACGCGCAGCAGCTCGCCGCTGCCGCCGCTGCTGCTGCTGCCGCTGCCTCCGCTGTCTTTGTTAGTCCGATCGCCGTTGCCGTTGCCGTTGCCGTTGCCGAGTCCGCCGCTGTCCATCGGCGTCGCCGCCGGTGCCGCCGCCGGAGCCGGCCGCGTCAGCGCCGGCATCAGCCCGGCCTGCACCAGCGAGGTCTTGCCCGAGCCGCTCGGCCCCAGCAGCAGCACCAGCGGATGCCCCAGCCGCCATTGCCGGGTCAGACGCGCGTGCAGCGCGGCGACGGCGTCGTCGCGGCCGAAGAACACGCTCGCGTGCGCCGCGTCGAACGGCTCCAGCCCGCGGAACGGCGACAGCCCGCGCCAGCCGCCCGCGAGGCTGCGCGGACCTTCCGCCGACAGCACGCCGATGGTCGCCACCAGCCGGTAGCCCTGCTTGCGGATGGTCTCCAGATAGCGCGGCGTCGTGGCGCTGTCGCCCAGGGCCCGGCGCAGTCCCGCCACCACCTTGTGCACCGGGTTGTCGCCGAGCGTCGTGGCCTCCGGCCAGCAGTCCTGCAGCAGCGCCTCCGCGGACACCACCTCGCCGGGATGACGGCACAGCGCGGCCAGCACCGCCATCGGGCGGGGCTCCAGCGTCACGGTCTCGTCATCACGGCGCAACCGGCGCGTGGGCACGTCGACGATCCAGTCGCCGAGCAGGAAACTCAGCGGCTCGCCCGCCTTCATCCCACGAGCGGACGTCGCGGGCAGCGGACCCTCCTCGATCCTCGGATCCATTGCTTCACCTCCTGAGCCCGGTCTCTTCGGACCGTGAGCGCGGAGTCTAGGAGCGGCAGCCCCGCGCGTGTGCATCCGCACCCCGCAAGGATTGACAGCTTGACAGGGGACAACTCGCGCTTGAGTTGAGGCCGCGATGCGCTAGCGCCGGAGCGACTAGCCGAATCTCCGAAAACCCGGCCCCCAACATCGGCATCCGTCGGATGGGACGCGAGGTCCCGCCCTCCTATCGTTCAACGCATCGACACCCCGGTGTCCCACCTCCTCCACCGACCGGCCCCCCAATGATCGACGCCGCCCTCCTCCACATCGCCGGCCACCTGAACGCCGTGCTGCGCCGCTCGCACCAGTCGGCGGAGGACCTCGTCGCCGTGACCGCGCTGCACGAAGCGGACGGCGCCCCGGCGGCAGGCGCGGCGCACCGGCTCTGCGCCTTCCTGGTCAACCTGGAACGCGACGCCGTGCCCGGCATGCCGTCGCACACGCTGGGCAGCGGCGACCGCATGGCGCGCGCCGCGCCGCCGGTCCAGCTGAACCTGCTGATGATGTTCGCGGCCAACTACGGCGGCAGCACCTACCCGGAGGCGCTCAAGCTGATCAGCAGCACCATCGCCTGCTTCCAGGCCACGCCGGTGCTCGATCCGCAGAACTCCCCCGGGCTGGATCCGCGCATCGACAAGCTCACGCTCAACATCGAGCCGCTGAGCATCCATGACCTGGCCACGCTGTGGGGCGTGCTCGGCGGCCGTTACGTGCCGTCGGTGCTCTACCGCGTGCGCCTGCTCTCCATCGATGCCCGCAAGCCCGACGCGCAACTGCCGTCGGTGCGCACGCCGGCCGTCGGCGTCCACGGCTGAACGGCGGGAGCGGAACATGGGTCCCTACTTCCCGTTGCTGCAGGTGGACGTCGCCCACGGCTACTACGCCGACGGCCGCTGCCGCGGACTGCGCTTCGTCCCCGCCGGCTCGACCGCCGAGCGGCTGCGCCGCGCCGACGCGCTGGTGCGGACCGACGGCGGATCGCTGCGCGTCCACGGGCCCGCCGAGGCGATCGCCCGTTTGCGTTCCGACGCCGAGGACGCGTCCGGCGCCTTCGACGACGGCCACGCGCTGAACTGGCGCGTCTTCGCCACCGACGACGACTTCGCCTGCGGCACCGAGGACGCGGCCGACCGGCCGCGCGAGCTGCTGTGGGTCGAGACCGGCGACGACGCGACGACGGTGACGATGGAAGCGCGCCCCAAGGCGCTCGACACGCCGGAGCTCCACGCGCTGCTCACGCCCCACGACCGCCGCGTGCTGCCCTTCGCGCTGATCCACCTGCCGCTGGCGCGCCTGCCGTCACAAGGACCGTCGCGCGATCCCGCGGCCTGGCCGGTCCGCTACCGCTGGCCGCTGGCGCCGCGCGCCACGGTCTGGAAGTACTGCCTGCTGGGCGACTGGACCGAGCCCGCGCTCGCCGTGGTCGACCTGGCCGGCGAGACCGGCTTCACCGCGCCCGTGCCCGAGCGCCTGGACGACGGCACGCCCATGCTGGCCATCCGCTCGCTGGTCCGCGTGCCGCTGGCGCAGCGCTCGCCGCACCGCTTCCAGCTGCGCAGCCGCGGTGAGCCCCCGGCCCACGGAACGACCGCCGGCCCGGCCGGCGGCAACGGCAAGGTTCAAGACAAGGTGCTGATCCGCCGACTGCCCACGGCAGCGGCGCAACTGCTCGCCCGCGAAACGATAGCCGGCCGACCGGCGATCGTCTCCGAGATCCACGTGCATCGCTAACCCGCAGAGGAGGCCGCCATGGCTATGAAGACACCCGGTGTCTATATCGTCGAGAAGAATGCATTCCCCAACTCGGTCGTCGAGGTGGCCACCGCGGTGCCCGCCTTCGTCGGCTACACCCGGCGCGCCGAGAACGGCGGCAAGTCGCTGCTGAACAAGCCCTGGCGCATCAGCTCGATGGCGGAGTACCACACCTACTTCGGCCACGGACCCGATCCCCACCTGACCATCGCCGAGGCGCCGGCCAACACGCGCTCCGACTTCCGCGGCGACGACAAGGACTACGCCCTGACGCAGGCCGACGGCGCCGACGGCGGCCGCTTCCTGCTGTACCACGGCATGGTGCACTTCTTCCAGAACGGCGGCGGCCCCTGCTACATCGTCTCCGTGGGCAACTACGGCGGCCTGGTGGAGGCACAGCAACTGACCGACGGCATCGACACGCTCATCAAGGAGCAGGAGCCGACCATGCTGGTCATCCCCGACGCGGTGCTGCTCAAGCGCGCCGACTGCGTCGCGGTCCAGCAGGCCATGCTGCAGCATTGCGGCGGCCGCATGCGCAACCGCATCGCCATCCTGGACGTCTGGAACGGCTACCTGGACCGCAAGGACCCGGGCGGCGATCCCATCGAGGGCTTCCGCAACGACCTGGGCGTCAACTTCCTGGACTTCGCGACGGCCTACTACCCGTGGGTCAACACGACCGTCGTGCAGGACAAGGACCTGGACTACACCCGCATCGCCAACCCGGCGCTGCTGGCCCAGCTGCTGCGCCAGGAGCTGTCGCTGCCCGAGGCCGTCGACCCCGCCATGCCCCCGCGCACCGCGCAGCAGACGCAGGCCGTGGCCGACATCGTCAAGACCGACGAGGACTGGACGAAGTACGTGACGGACATGGTGAACACCTCCACCAAGTCCGACCTGGAGAAGCAGAAGGCGCTGACGCCCGCCGCGCTCGCCGTCGCGGTGGAGACGCACAAGTCGCTGCTGCACAAGAGCCTGGTCTCGATGAGCCCGCTCTACAACACGGTGATGACCGAGGCGCGCAACCGGCTCAACCTGCTGCCGCCCTCGGCCGCGATGGCCGGCGTGTACACGATGGTCGACAACAGCCGCGGCGTCTGGAAGGCGCCCGCCAACGTCAGCCTCAACGGCGTCGTGTCGCCCGAGGTCACCATCTCGCACGAGGACCAGGAAGACCTCAACGTCACGACGCAAGGCAAGTCGATCAACGCGATCCGCTCCTTCATCGGCGAAGGCGTGCTGGTCTGGGGCGCGCGGACCCTGGACGGCAACAGCCTGGACTGGCGCTACATCAACGTGCGCCGCACGATGATCATGCTGGAGGAGTCCTGCCGGCTGGCCTCCAAGGCCATGGTGTTCGAGCCCAACGTGGCCAATACCTGGGTGACCATCAAGAGCATGATCTCCAGCTTCCTCACCGGGATCTGGAAGCGCGGCGGCCTGGCCGGCGCGGTCCCCGACGACGCCTTCAGCGTGCACGTCGGCCTGGGCGAGACGATGACGCCCGAGGACATCCTCGAGGGCATCCTGCGCGTGACCGTCCTGGTCGCCATCAGCCGCCCGGCCGAGTTCATCGAGATCACCTTCCAGCAGCAGATGCAGAAGTCGTGACGGGACGAAGCCCCGATGCCATCGGCATCGTGGGCATCCGGCCCGCGGCGCGGCATCGCGCACCCCTCAAGTTTTCGACCTCTTAACCCTCGTGGAGGCAGGCAATGGCAGACGACGGATCAGCGCAATCGGCCACGGTATGGCCACTTCCCAAGTTCCGCTTCGAAGTGAAGTGGGATTCGGCGGTGATGTCCTTCCAGGAAGTGTCCGGACTGGACGTGGAAGCGCAACCCATCGAGTACCGGCACGGGGACAGCCCCGCGTTCTCGGTGCTCAAGATGCCCGGCATGAAGAAGTACAGCGACGTCACGATGAAGAAGGGCGTCTTCAAGGGCGACAACAAGTTCTGGGACTGGTTCAACGAGATCAAGATGAACACCATCAAGCGCAAGCCGGTGACCATCAGTCTCCTGGACGAGGCCGGCAAACCCACGATGGTGTGGACGCTGACCAACGCCTGGCCGACCAAGATCACCAGCACCGACCTGAAGTCCACCGGCAACGAGGTGGCGATCGAGACCATCGTGATCGCGCACGAAGGCCTCGTCATCGCCAACGCCTGATGGCGGTCCCGCCCGCCCCGCCGCTGCCGCCCGCGGCGCGACCGTCGGCGCGGGTGACCCGCGCGCCGGCGCCGCGACCCGCAGGCGCGACGGGGGCGCCGCCTTCCCAGGGTCCGCAGGGACCGCAGGCGGCGGCGCTCTACCCGCCCCCGGCCTTCCACTTCGCGGTGACCTTCGGGGCCAGCGCGAAGGACGCGGACGGCGCCTTCCGCGAAGTCACCGGCCTGGGGCCGGAGATGGAGACGGAGAGCGTGGTCGAGGGCGGGCAGAACGCCTTCGTGCACCTGCTGCCCAAGGCGGTGAAGCACCCGAAGCTGGTGCTCTCGCGCGGCATCGCGACCATGGAGTCGCGGCTGCTGCTGTGGTGCCAGACGGTGCTGGAAGGCGGGTTGGCGCAGCGGATCATCCCCAAGCAGCTGCACGTCTTCCTGCTCGACGAGGAAGGCGGCCCGCTGCGGGTGTGGTCGGTGCAGAACGCGTATCCGGTGAAGTGGTCGGTGGAGGCCTTCCAGGCCACGCGCAACGAGGTCGCCATCGAGCGCATCGAGTTCGCCTACGCCGGCTCCAGCCGACTGGTGTGACGACCCCGGTGCACGGACCGCGGTGTGACGCCGCGTGAGACGACCAGGACAGAGACCCATCATGAGCATCGAAGTCAGACAACTGCTGATCCGCTCGCAGGTGACGCCCGCCCCGGCGCCGCCCGCGCCCGCGATCGCGCCGCGGGACCTGCAGCGCCTGCGGGAGCAGCTGCTCGCCGAATGCCGCGCCTGGCTGACCGACCGGCTGCGCGCGCAGCGGGAGCGCTGAGATGGCGGCCGCCTCGAACGCCACGGCCAACAACGCGCCCGCCTCCGCGTCGACCGCCCGCGGCCCCGCCGTGGACGGCGCTTCGCCGGAGCTGACCCGGCTGCTGCTGACGCGCTACAGCCTCAGCAAGGTGGGCACGGTCCAGCTCGACAAGGACACCAACTTCCAGGCGCAGATCAACCCCGCCGATGTCAGCCACAGCTTCGGCATCAAGTACGACACCACCAAGTCGCAGGGCTCGGCCGGCATCGAGCCGAAGTTCGCCAGCGTCGGCGACGAACGCGTCAACTTCAGCATCGTGCTGGACGGCACCGGCGTCGTGCCGCCCGTCTCCGGCCAGCCGCCCGACGTGAAGGGCCAGCTCGCGCAGCTCAACAAGGTGGTCTACGAATACGTGGACCTGCGCGCCGAGCCGCCCTATGTGCGCGTGCTCTGGGGCACGCTGATCTTCTTCGGCCGGCTGGAGTCGTTGAAGGCGCAGTACACGCTGTTCAAGCCGGGCGGCGATCCGCTGCGGGCCAAGGTCGACCTGGCCTTCGTCGGCGCGATGAGCAAGCACGAGGAACAACGCGTCACCAACCGCACCAGCAGCGCCGCCAACACGCGCACGGTGACGATGAAGGAAGGCGACTCGCTCGGCGCCGTCTGCGAGGAGGTCTACGGCAGCCCCTCCGCCTTCATGAAGGTGGCCCGCTACAACGGCCTGACCGACTTCCGCAACATCCCCGCGGGGACGGTGCTGAAGTTCCCCCCCATCGGGACCTGACATGCCCGGCGTCTCCCCCCTCCAGGACACCGTCGGCGTCGTCACGCTCAGCGTGCTGATCGACGGCGAGCGCCTGCCCGAAAGCGCCGACCTGATGTCGGTGACCGTGCGCCGCGCCGCCAACACCGTGCCCAGCGCGCGGCTGGTGTTCAACGACGGCGACATGCCGGACCGCGAGTTCCCGCTCAGCGACGCGGCCCACTTCAAGCCGGGCGCCGCGCTGACGGTGCAGGCCGGCTACGGCCAGCAGGAGGAGACCATCTTCGAAGGCCTGGTCGTGCGCCACGGCCTGCGGGTCGAGGGCGACAACGACGCGCGCCTGGTCGTCGACTGCCGCGACAAGGCCGTGAAGATGACGGTCGGCCGCCGCAACGTGAACTACATCGACCAACTCGACAGCGACATCATGAGCACGCTGGCCGGCGCGCACGGCCTGTCGACCGACATCGACGCGACCACGATCACGCACCCCGAGCTGGTGCAGCACTTCTGCAGCGACTGGGACTTCCTGCTGACGCGGGCCGATGCGAACGGCATGCTGGTGCTCGTCAACGACGGCACGCTGGCCGTCGTCGCGCCCAAGGCCACGGGCGAGGCGGCGCTGTCGGTCACCTACGGCATCGACCTGATCTCCTTCGAGGGCGACGTCGACGCGCGCCACCAGTACGGCAGCGCGATGGCGGTGTCCTGGGACCCGAAGGCGCAGGCCGCGCTGGAAGGCACCGCCGCCGATCCGGCGTCTCTGCCGGTGCAGGGCGACCTGGACACCAGCACGCTGTCGGAGGTCATCGGCCTGGCGAGCTTCCGGATGCAGGCCGGCGCGCCGCAGTCGCGCGACATGCTGACGCAGTGGGCCAAGGCGCAGCAGCTCAAGTCGGGACTCGCGCGGCTGCGCGGCCGGCTGAGCTTCCAGGGCAGCGCCAAGGCCAAGGTCGGCGGACTCATCGATCTGCAGGGCGTGGGCAAGCGCTTCAGCGGCACGGTCTTCATCACCGGGCTGCGTCACCACATCGAGGACGGCGCGTGGACGACCGAGGCGGACTTTGGCCTCGATCCCGACTGGTTCAGCGCGCGCGCCGACGTGCCGGCGCAACCGGCCGCCGGCCTGCTGCCGCCGGTGCCGGGGCTGCAGGTCGGCGTGGTGATGAAGCTCGACGCCGACCCCGCCGGCGAGCAGCGCGTCCAGGTCAAGGTGCCGGTGCTGCAGGCCGAGACCGAAGGCGTCTGGGCGCGGCTGCTGCAGTCGCACGCGAGCAGCGGCTTCGGCGCCTTCTTCCTGCCGGAGGTCGGCGACGAGGTCGTGCTGGGCTACTTCGCCGGCGACCCCTCGCATCCGGTGATCCTGGGCAGCCTCTACAGCAGCGGGCGCGCGCCGCCCTACGCGCTGGCCGCGCCCAACGACACCAAGGCCTTCGTCACGCGCTGCAAGCACAAGCTCGAGTTCGACGAGAAGGACAAGGTCATCACCGTCACCACGCCGGGCAACAACCGCATCGTGCTGAGCGACAAGGACAAGTCCATCCTGCTCTCGGACCAGAACGGCAACACGGTGGAGCTCAGTCCCTCGGGCATCGCGCTCGACAGCCCCAAGGACATCACCGTCACCGCCAAGGGACAGATCAAGCTGGACGCGGTCGGCGCGGTCTCCATCACGTCCAAGGCCGACGTGAAGACCAGCGGCCTGAACGTCAACAGCGAAGCGCAGATCGCCTTCTCCGCCAAGGGCAACGCCTCCGCGGAACTCTCGGCCTCGGGTCAGACCGTGGTCAAGGGCGCGATGGTCATGATCAATTGAGACCGAGTCAGGAGTCCCCGTGCCACCCGCCGCCCGCCTCACCGACCTGCATGTCTGCCCCATGGTCACGCCCGGCCTGCCGCCCATCCCGCACGTGGGCGGCCCGGTCATCGGCCCGGGCGTGCCGACGGTGCTCATCGGCATGCTGCCCGCCGCGGTCGTGGGCGACAACGCGACCTGCGTCGGTCCGCCGGACGCGATCGTGAAGGGCTCGGCCACGGTGCTGATCGGCAACAAGCCGGCGGCGCGCGTCGGCGACACCACCGCGCACGGCGGCAACATCGCGATCGGCCTGCCGACCGTGCTGATCGGGGGCTGAAATGGACGGCCAACACGACTTCCTGGGCACCGGCTGGGCCTTCCCGCCGGCCTTCGACCGGCGCACGCGCGGCGGCGTGATGGTGTCGGGCGTGACCGACGTCGAGGAAAGCCTGCGCATCCTGCTCACCACCGCGCCCGGCGAGCGCGTGATGCACCCGAGCTACGGCTGCCCGCTGCGGCGCATGGTCTTCGAGACGATGAACGACAGCACGCTGACGGAGATCCGCAGCCTGATCGAGCAGGCCATCCTGTTCTTCGAGGCGCGCATCACGCTCAACGCGATCGCCATCGACACCTCCGGGCTGTACGACGGCGTGCTGCGCATCCAGCTCGACTACACGCTGCGCAGCAGCAACAGCCGCCACAACTTCGTGTTCCCGCTCTACCTGCGCGAGGGCGAGGTGCTGGGGATGGACGATCCGCGGAGCGGCATGACCAGGGGCGAAACGGCCGGACGGGGGGTCGCATGAGCACCGGCACCGAACAGCGCGAGCGCTTCCCGATGGCCCTGGCGCCGGGCTACTTCCGCCCCGACGACCTGGACTTCGAGCAGCGCGTGGAGATGACGGCGCAACTGGCGCGCCACCTGCGCTTCATCGACCTCGACGACCACGACGCGGGCGACTGGAGCACGCTCTTCGCCACCGATCCGACGCTGGTGATGGCGCGCATCGCCGCGGTCGATCCGTGGCCGCTGCAGCAGCGTTTCGGGCGCGAGGTGGACTCGGCGCCGCTGCCGCAGCTGGCGCGCCAGGTGCTCACGCTGGCCGGCTGGCTGGACCTGTGGTGGCGCGCGCTGGCCGGCATCAGCGACACCGCGCCGCGCGTGCTGCGCGAGCGCATCCACCTGCTGGTCGACCAGCAGCTCGCCGCCGACCTGCGCTGGGTGGAACGGCGCTTCCTGCAGGGCGAGGACACTCCCGCCGCCCCGCGGCCGCCGGGACCGGTGGAGCGCGAGCTCTCGCGCATGTGGCATCGCCAGATCGGCGAGGAGGCGCCGGCCGATCCCGACGCCGAGCGCGAGGACCGCGAGCGGCTGCGCGAGCGCTTCTTCGCCTTCCTCAGCGCGGTGGACGACGTGCGCCGGCTGGCGCGCGAACTGCTGCCCGACAGCATCGCCACGGCCAACCACGAACCCGCGGCGGCGCTGCTGGTCGCCTTCCTGAAGGTGTGCGAGACGGCGCAGCAGGAGGTCAACCGGTTCCCCGCGCGGCACACCGCGTTCTACTACCGCGACTGCCTGGGATTCGATCCCGCGCCGTCGCGGGCCGACACCGTCTACCTCGCCTGCCAGCGCGACCTGCGCGCGCCGGGCGACGTGCACCTGCCGCCGGGCACCGCCTTCGACGCGGGCAAGGACGCGGCGGGCCGGCCGGTGCGCTTCGTCAGCGACGGGCCGCTGACGGTCACCGACGCGAAGGTCGAGACCCTGCGCACGCTGCGGCTGGAACGGGACCGGCTGATCGCGCCCGAGCGCGACCTCAACTACGTCACCCGCGCCAAGGTCGCGCGGCCGGTGGCGGACGGCCGCACGGTCTGGCCGCTGTTCGGCGCGGCCGGCGGCGCGGGCGCCGAGGATGCGCGCATCGGCCTGGCCATCGCCTCGCCGCTGCTCCTGCTGCGCGAGGGCGAGCGCGAGATCCGCGTGATCCTGCGCCAGACCTCGTCCGGCGCCGCGCCGGACCTGCGCAGCCTGCGCGACGCGGTGCTGCGCGCCAAGACCGCGGACGCCTTCCGCGATGCCTTCGGGGATCTGGTGCCGCAGTGGCTGCTGGCCGGAGGGGATGCGGCGACGCCCTCCCCCGACGACCTCCGCGACACCGACTGGGTCTCGATGCGCAACGCCGCGCACCGCCTGCTGGGCGAAGGCCTGCCCGCGATGTTCGACGGCTCGGGCCCGCCCCACCGCGCGCTGATCTTCGACCGGCTGCTGCAAGGCGCGTTCCGCCTGAGCCTGAGCACGGCGACGGGCTGGTGGACCGTCGAGAGCCGGCTCGACCGCGCCGCCGGCGCCGGTCTCTCGCTGCTGATCCGGCTGCGCGCGGACGCGCCGGCCATCACCGGCGTCGATCCCGGGGTGCATGGCGCGGAGTGGCCGACGCGGCTGCCGGTGCTGCGACTGGAAGTGGCGACGCAGGGGCGGCTCTATCCGTACTCGCTGCTCGCGCGGCTGCCGCTGGCGGAGGTCGACCTGCGCGTCTGCGTGCGCGGCGTGCGCGACGTGCGGCTGGCCAACAGCCTGGGCCGGCTCGATCCGTCGAAGGCCTTCGCGCCCTTCGGGCCGTTGCCGGGCCTGTCGTCCTACCTGGTCGTCGGCTCGCCCGAGGCGGCGCGCAAGACGCTGGAGCGGCTCTCGCTGGACATCGAATGGGGCGGCCTGCCGCTCGAGCCCGGCGGCTTCGACACGCACTACGCGGGCTACGGCGGCCCCGCCGGCAAGGAACTGCGACAAGGCCACTTCAACACCGAGATCTCCTGGCTGCGCGACAGCCAGTGGCAGGCCTGCGCCAACCGCTCGGCCAACCAGCCGCTGTTCGCCGGCACCAACCCGGCGGGCGAGCTGATCGCGACGCAGCACATCGAGATCGATCCCGGCTCGGTGCGCAAGCTCAGCCGCGCCACGGACGAGGACTGGTCGACGATGCCCATCCCGCGCAACGGCCTGTGCCGGCTGCAGCTCAGCGGCCCGCGCGCGGCCTTCGGCCACACGGCCTATCCGATCGAGCTGGCCGCCACCGTGGCCGCCAACGCGCGCACGAAGCGACCGGGCCCGCTGCCCAATCCGCCGTACACCCCCGTGATCGAGCGCATTTCGCTGAACTACCAGGCCGCCAGCGTCATCGCGCTCGACCGCGACGACGATCCGCCCGAGGGCGTCGACGGCGAGCGGCTGTTCCACCTCCATCCCTTCGGCCTGCAGACGCTGTATTCGGCGATGTCGGGCGGCGGGCACGACCTGCTGCCGCGCCTGGGCGCCGACGGCAACCTCTACATCGGCCTGTCCTCCTGCGATCCCGGCGGCGTGCTGACGCTGCTGTTCCAGCTGCGCGAGTCGTCGGCGCGCAGCCTGCTCAACGGCAGCCGCCCGCGCACGGTGCAGTGGTCGACGCTGGCCAACGACGAATGGCGGCCGCTGGCGCCCTCGCGCGTGCTGGGCGACACGACGCACGGCTGCCTGACTTCCGGCATCGTGACGCTGGACCTGCCGCGCGACATGAGCACCGACCACACCGTGATGCCGGCCGGGCTGTACTGGCTGCGGCTGTCGGCGCGCGCGGAGTTCGACAGCTTCGCCGGCCTGGTGTCCGTGCGCACGCAGGGCGTGCGGCTGCGGCGGCAGATGCCGGGCGATGCCGGGGACACGGGCCGGAGCGTCCCCGCGCCGCGCAACGGCAGCGCGCCGCCCGCGCCGCCGGAGCCGCTGGTCGACGGCGTCATCGTGCGGCCGTCGGCGACGCTGCCGGGGCTGGCCTCGGTGACGCAGGTCGGGCGCTCCTTCAGCCTGCAGCGCGAGGAGGACGAGCGGGCCATGATCACGCGCGCCGGCGAGCGGCTGCAGCACAAGGGGCGCGCCTCGGTCGGCTGGGATGTCGAGCGGCTGCTGCTCTCGCGCTTCCCCGACGTGATGAAGGCGCGCTGCCTGCCCGCGCAGGACGGCAGCGGCGGCGTGACCGCGGTGGTGATCCCGACGCTGCCGCGCAACCTGCCCGCCCTGGCCTGCGCCGCGCCCCGCTTCAACGCCGTGGAGCTGGCCCGCATGACCGCGGCGCTGGCGGAGATCGGCTCGCCCTTCGCGCGCTTCCAGGTCCGCAATCCCGCCTACGACCGGCTGCAGCTGCGCGCCACGCTCGGCCTGACCCGCGGCGCGCATGAAGGCGCGACGCTGCGCCGCGTCAACGAGGCCATCGTCCACTACCTGTCGCCGTGGTTCGACGACGGCTACGGCGCGCGCTTCGACTGGCTGGTGCGCAGCGAGGACCTGGAGGCCCGGCTGCGCGCGCTGGAAGGCGTGAGCTTCGTGACGCAGCTGTCGCTGATCACCATCGCCTGCGACGACCGCGACGTCTACACGCTGGCCGACACCGCCCGCGCGCCGCTGGGCGCCGATCCGCCCGGCCAGGACGGCGCGCGGCCCGCCACGGGCGCCGCCCATGCGCGCGCGCAGCTGCCGTGGAGCATCGCGCTGCCGATGCCGCAGCACATCCTCACCGCGGTCGACCGCTTTCCGGAGACGGTGTCGCCGCGCGCGACGGGCGTCGACCGGCTGGCCGTCGGCAGCACCTTCGTCATTGGCGGACCGGACCGGCAGGATGCCGGGCCCGCCTTCGTGATCGGCAGGGGCGCGCCATGACGACCCGCAACCGCGACACGCTCAAGCAGTTCTTCCAGGAGGGCCGGCTGCCCACCAGCGACCACTTCGGCGACCTGATCGACTCGACGCTCAACATGAGCGACGAGGGCTTCCGCAAGACGCCGGAGAACGGCTTCGAGGTCTCCACGCCGGTCAGCCACGACGCGCTGATCAGCTTCTACCGCGAGCAGAGCGGCCGCGAGGCGATCTGGTCGATGGCCTACGGCGGCGACCGCGACCAGCTGCTGTTCCACCACGGCGACGCACGCGCCGCCGGCACGCGGGACCCGGTGCTGGCGCTGGACACCGAAGGCCGCGTCGGCATCGGCACCGCGAGGCCGCGCCAGGCGCTGGAGGTCGCGGGCGTGGTCGCGTCGACGGGGCGGCTCGGCGACTTGCGGAGCGTGGACGATGTCGGCCAGCCGCTCAAGGCCGACGGCGAATGGCACAACCTGACCGGTCCGCTGAACGGCTGCCAGGCCTTCGAGGTGATGGCCGGCGTCGGGCAGAAGGACGGCGGGCGCTTCGCGATGCTGCATGCGATCGCGATGAACACCTACAACCCGCTGCCGGGCTGGCTGGAGTTCCTGTCGCCGCGCAAGCGGATCCGCAGCCAGCACGCCTGGTACGGCCGCCGCTGCGATCGCATCCAGCTGCGCTGGGAGGGCAAGCACGGCCGGCGCGCGAGCTACCGGCTGCAGATCCGCACGCAATGCGACTACGGCGAGGGCAAGGTGATCCAGGCCTCCGTGTCGCAGCTGTGGTTCGACCCGGAGATGTCGGGAGCCACGCCATGAGCGCACGGACAGGCGGCATCGCCCTCGGAGGCACGCCATGAGCGCGGGCGGCGCGACGACGCGCACGTCGGCCTTCCCGTCCGATCCGTCGGATCCGTCGGGACCGGTCGTGCGTCCGGTGGTGCAGCCCCCACCGACGACGCCGGCCAAGCTGACGCCGACGACGGACGAGGAGCGCGACGTCGGCTTCGACGGACTGCGCGCCCGCGGCATCACGCTGCTGCAGCAGCTCAGCGGCGGCGTGTGGACCGACCACAACCTGCACGACCCCGGCATCACGATGCTGGAGCAGCTGTGCTTCGGACTCACCGACGTCGTCTACCGCGCGGGCTTCCCGGTGGCGGACCATCTGACCGGACCGGACGGCAGCATCGACTACGAGGCCCTGTCGCTGCATCCGCCGGCGGAGGTCTTCCCCTGCCGGCCGACCACGCCGGCGGACTACCGGCGCCACCTGCTCGACGCCACACCCGGCCTGGACGACGCGACGCTGGTGCCCGAGCCCGGTACCGGCCTGTACCGGCTGCAGTTGCAGCTGACGCAGGACACAGGGCGATCCATGGCCGGATCGACGAGCGGCCTGACGAGTGGCCTGACGAGCGGATCGGCGATGTCGTCGCCGGGCGGATCACGCCGCGATCCCGCCCTCTCCGACGACGTCGCCGCGGAGCGCATCGCCGCCGCGCGCGCCGCCTACTTCGAGCGCCGCAACCTCGGCGAGGACCTGCATCCCGACATCGTCCGCATGCGCGACGTGCCCTGCGACCTGCAGGCCGACATCGACGTCGCCGGCCCGCGCGACGCCGTCGACATCCTGGCCGAGGTCTACGACCGCTGCGCGCGGCACATCGCGCGCGCGGCGGTCTCGCGCACGCTGGACGAGCTGCTGCGCGAAGGCCACCCGCTGGAGCGCATCTACACCGGGCCGGCGCTGCGCAACGGCTTCATCGAGGACGCACCGGCGCCGGAAGCGGGCTACGCCACCGAGCGCCTGTTCCTCTCGGACCTGACGACGGTGGTGCTGTCCGTGCCCGGCGTCGTGGACGCCCGCGTGGTCGCGCTGCGGGCCGAGGGCCGCGAGGCCACGGCGGGCTCGGTCGAATGGCGCGGCCCGGACTGGGCGCTGTCGCTGCGCCTGCCCGACCGCGACGTGCCCTCGACGATCAGCGTGCGCCGCCGCGGCAACGTCGTGCCGGTGGCATGGAACGACCTGCGCCGGCGGCTGGAGGACCTGCGCTCGGCCGGCCGCTCCCATCGGGCGCACGGACTCACCGAGCAGGCCGCGCGCGCCGCCGAGCTGCTGCCGCGCGGCGTGCACCGCAAGCTCGACACCTACGTCTCGGTGCAGGACCACCTCCCCGCGATCTACGGCCTGGGGCGCTACGGCGTGCCGACCACCGCGCCGGCGCAGCGCCAGGCGCGCGCCAGGCAGCTCAAGGCCTACCTGGTGATGCAGGAGCAGGCCATCGCGCAAGGCCTGGCACAGCTGCAGCATCTGCGCGAGCTGTTCTCGGTCGCGCCCGGCGCGCGCCAGGGCCTGTGGACGCAGATGATCGGCCCCAAGGTCGTGCCGGGCCTCAAGGAGCTCTACAAGGAGGCGCCCGAGGTCGTGTCCGACGCCGTGTACAAGCCCTTCGACCGTTCGGCGCGGCGCAAGAACCGCGCGCTCGACCACCTGCTGGCGCTGCACGGCGAGACCTACACGCAGAACTCGATGCGGCAGTTCCTCGGCCACCTCAGCCCCGAGGAGTCCGAGACGCTGCTGCTGGAGAACAAGGCCACCTGGCTGCGCGACATCGTGCAGCTGACGCGCGACCGCGCGGGCGGCTTCGATCCGACCCGGCCGTCGTGGGACGTCGTGGACAACTGCGGCGGGCTGCAGCGCCGCGCCAGCCTGCTGCTGGGCTTCAAGCAGTCGCACGACCGGCCGCTGACACGCGCGCTGCGCGAGCAGCGCTTCACCCTCGTCGCAAAGCCGGGCGCCGCGCATCAGCCCTGGCTGCTCGACGGCCAGGACGAGGCGGTGCGCCTCGCCCCGTCCGCGGGCCACGCGGTGCAGCCGGCCGGCCGCGAGCAGGTGCGCGAGGACCTGCAGCGCATGCCCTGGCTGCGTCTGCCGATTCCTGCGGGGCTGCTGCGCGCCGGCCAGCACAGCGCACGCTTCCGGTTGATGCCGGTGGCTAGCGGGTTCGGCAGCGCGAGCAGCCGTGGTGGCACGGGCGGCACGGGCGGTGCAGGCAGCGCAGGCGGCGGCGGCGAAGCGCGCCGCCTCATCCTCGGGCCGGACGAGAACAGGCAATGGTGGTTGCTGGGCGATTTCCCCGACGCCGCCGCCGCGCGTCGCGGTGCCGCCAGCCTGCGGCTGTTCCTCCGTCACCTCGACCAGGAGAGCGAAGGCCTGCACGTCGTCGAGCACGTGCTGCTGCGTCCGCTGCGGCAGGACGGGCTCTCGCATGCGCGGCTGGGACTGTCGAAGGACTTCCATCAGCTGCGCGTGACGGTGGTGCTGCCGGGGTGGACGCAGCGCACCTCGCAACCGGCGTTCCGGAACTTCGCCGAAGAGACGCTGCGCATCAGTTGCCCGTCGCACCTGACGCTGCGCTGCCTGTGGCTGGATGCCGAGCCGATGCAGCGCTTCGAAGACACCTATGCCGCCTGGCTGGAGGCGCGCCTGGCCTGGACGGAAGCGCCGGGCGACGACCGCGCGCGGACGCTGGCGGACGAGACCGCGTGCCGCGTGATCGAGCGCCTGGGAGTCGACGACGACCCGACCTTGGGCGGCGTTAGCGGTAGCGGGCGACGCGGAGAGGACGACGGCCACGGGCCGATCGTGCAAGGCCATGCGTGAGTCCGACCGCCCCTCCTCGCACCTCGTCGAACGCATGACGATCGACGCGGACTTCGGCGCGGGCCTGCGTCTCGGCCAGGGGAGCGGCCCGGGCATCGGCCCGGGCTCCGGCGATGGCATCGGCCAGGGCTTCGGCCAGGGCATCGGCATGACGCCGGGTGAGTTGGAGGCGCGCCTGCTCGCCTGCGTCCAAGGGCCGATGCTGCGCGTGATCGACGAAGTCTTCGATGCCTGCTGCCCGCCCGAGGAGCACTGGCGTCTGGATGAACTGGAGATCGACCTCGGCGAACTGCCCGAGGCCGAGTGGGAGACCGAAGCGCCACGCCTGCTGCGCGAGCGCCTGCGCCGCGTGCTGGAGGAACTGCGCGGTCCCGGCGCGACCAGCGCCTCCGGCCGCGCGACCGGCCTGCGCGTGAGCACGCGGCCGCAGGCGCGACGCGAGGCGCTGCTGCATTTCCTGCGACACGGCCGGCTGCCCTGGCAAGGGCGCGGAGACGATCCGGTCAGCCTCGCGCGCGACGCGCTGCGCGAGGACGCGGGCGAGCTTGTCGTCGCGCTGCGCGCCGCGCCGGACCGTGCGGCGCTGCTGCAGCGTCTGGCCGCGCAATTCGACGAGCACCTGCTGGGCACGCTGGTCCACGCCTTCATGCCCGGCGAGCCGGCGGCGGCGGCGCGGCTGCTCGACATCGTCGCGCAGGCCCGTCGCGACGGCCGGTCGCCGCGCACGCGGGCAGCGTTGTGGGAGTCGGTGCTCGGCCAGGCGATGGACCATGCGATCGCCCCACGGCCTGCCGCGCTGATGCTGCTGCGCGCACAGCTGCTCGCGGCGCTGGACGCGGGCGCATCCTTCTCGACCGGCAGCGATCCGTTGAACGCCGTCGCGCATGCCTGGGCGCCGCTGCTGCGCGAGGACCGCGACTGGCTGCGCGCCACGCTGCAGCGCGTCGGCGAGACCGCGACCGTGCGCGAGCGCCTGGTGCAGGCCTTGCCCGAGCCGCTGTTGCCGCGTCTGCTCAGCCTGTGGATGGCCGAGCCCGCGGCCGAGGCCGTCGCCGCGTGGATCGCCGCCGTGGCGTCGGGCACCGTGTCCGGCGACCGGCCCGGCGGCTTCGCGGCAGGAGCGCCGGGATCGCGCGGGGCGAGTCCGTTCTCCTCGTCGATCCGCCCTCCTCCGTCGACAACGGACGGCGCCACGATCGAGGCGCGTCGGCGCCGGCTCTGGCAGGCAACACTCGGCCACGCCGTGCGACATCCGACGTCGAGCTTCGATCCGGCCAGCTACGAAGCGGAGGTTCGCGAGGATCTGGAACGGCATGCGACGCCCGGCGCAGAGCCGGCAGCGCGTTGGTATGACCGTGCCGTGCGCGCGGCCACGTCGGTGCTGGCGGCCGCGCTGAAGTCGTTGCGGCTGCCGTGGCGCAAGGGCCCCGCAGCGCCGGCGGCCGAGGAGGCGCGCCCGTCGACGATCCCCGCGGAGATGCCCGGCATCGATCCTTCAGCCGAGCAGATCCCCGTCGGCAACGCGGGACTCGTGCTGGTCTCGCCCTATCTGCCCCGGCTGTTCTCGATGCTCGGCCTCGCCGACGACCGCGCCTTCACCGGACCGGAGGCGGCCGCGCGCGGCGCGCTGCTGCTGCAGGCGCTCGCGACCGGCCATGCCGCCGCGCCGGAGCCGGAGCTCGCGCTCAACAAGCTGCTGTGCGGCATCCCGCTGGAGACGACGGTGCCGCGGCTGATCGAGCTGTCCGACCCCGAACGCGAGGCGATCGAGGGCCTGATCGCTGCGGTGATCCAGCACTGGCGGATCCTGGGCACCACCTCGATGGACGGGCTGCGCGGCAGCTTCCTGCGCCGCACCGGCGTGCTCGAACGCCGCGACGACGCATGGCAGCTCGCGGTGGAGCCCGGCCCCTTCGACATGCTGATCGATCAATTGCCATGGGGCTACGCGACCGTGCGTCATCCGTGGATGGAAAGGGTGATTCATGTGGACTGGCGCTGACCCGTCGCCGCGCGCGACGACCAACGCGCGCGCGCTGGAAGCCGAGCTGCACTGGCTGGACCGCGTGCTGCAGCTGCGCCTGGCCGGGCACTTCGGACAGGACGAGGCGGTGGCGTCGCCGCTCAGCGCAACGGATCGCGGCGAACTGCCGCCGCCGCCTGCGCTCCCGGCGCCGTCGGCCGAGCCGGCGGACGACCTCACGCGCCTGATCCACGAAGGCGGACTCGGCCCGGCCGAGCGGCTGGTGCTCGCGCTCGCGCTCGCGCCGCATCTGCGGCCGCAGCTGATGGATCTGCTCTTCGTCAGCAACCGCAACCTGGATCGCGGCTTCTGCGAATTCGGCGGCTGGAAGGGCCGGCACCACGGCGGCTTCCTGCCGACGGTGGAGACGGCCGCCTTCCTGATCGCCGGCGAGGACCTGGCGCGCCGCTTCGCGCTGCGGCAGATGCTCGACGAGACGGCGCCGCTGCGCCGGCTGGGGCTGGTGCGGCTCGCGCATGAAGCGCCCGGCGAGCCCTGGTACGGATCGGCGCTGCTCGCAGGCGCGGACACGCTGGACCTGCTGTGCACCGGCGAGGCCCGCAAGCCCGACTACAGCACGCAGTTCCCCGCCAAGCTCATCGAGACCAAGCTCGGCTGGAACGACCTCGTGCTCGACCCCGACGTGATGGACGAGGTCGAGGCCATCATCACCTGGGCCCGCCACGGCGAGACGCTGATGCGGGACTGGCAGCTCGACAAGGCGCTCAAGCCCGGCTACCGCTGCCTGTTCTTCGGACCGCCCGGCACGGGCAAGACGCTGACCGCGACGCTGATCGGCGACAAGGTGGGCGCGGACGTCTACCGCATCGATCTCTCGATGGTGGTCTCCAAGTACATCGGCGAGACGGAGAAGAACCTCGCGCAGGTCTTCGACCAGGCGCAGCACCGGCGCTGGATCCTGTTCTTCGACGAGGCGGACGCGCTCTTCGGCAAGCGGACCGCGACCTCGAGCAGCAACGACCGCCACGCCAACCAGGAGGTGTCCTACCTGCTGCAGCGCGTCGAGGACTTCCCCGGCACGGTGATCCTGGCGAGCAACCTCAAGGGCAACATCGACGACGCCTTCGCGCGGCGTTTCCAGTCCGCCGTGTACTTCCCGATGCCGGACGCCGAGCAGCGCCTGCGCCTGTGGGAAGGCATGGTGCGGCACACGGGACGGCTGGACGTGGACGTGGACCTGGCCGACTTCGCCGAACGACATGAACTCGCCGGCGGCGCGATCGCCAACGTGGTGCGCTTCGGCGCGATCAACGCGATGCAGGCGGGACGCGATCGCATCCTGTCGGCCGACCTGCGCCGGGGCATCGCCAAGGAACTGCGCAAGGAAGGACGCACGGTGTAGCCGCCATGGGAACACGCTCCTTCTTCCAATCGCTGCGTCGGCGGGGATCCGTCGACGAATGGGCCGATGACGCGCCCGGGTCCGACCGGACGAACACGCCATGCCGCCACTGCGCCCGCGTGCGCTGGTTCGTCGGCGGCACGCTGCTCGCCGCGGCGCTGCTGGTGCTGCACGCAGGCGCCCAGTCGCCGTCGCGACCGCCGGCATCTGCGCCTGCATCGAAGCCGACGGCGGCCTCGGCTTCCGCGTCTGTCGCTGCATCCGCCGCCTCCGACGCGACGATCTACGTGGCGACGCCGCGCGCCCTGCCGCCGCGGCCCGAAGAACCGATCGCATCGGCCGCCTTGCCTGCGACCATGTCGTCCGCGTCGGCGGCGTCGGCGGCTTCGGCTGCCGGTCGCGATCCGATGTGGCTGGTCTACCAGACGATCCCGCTGCCCACTGGCCGGCTCGACCGTCCGTACAAGGCGCGTGATCTCGTGCGCGGCGGCAAGCCGCCCTACCGCATCACCATCGACGGCGCGCTGCCGCCAGGCATGTTCGTCGAGGAGGATGGCGCGCTCGCCGGCACGCCGACGAAGACGGGCAGCTTCCGCTTCCTGCTCACCGCGACCGACGCGTCGCGGACGAGGAACCTCGAACAGGCGCTGTACGAGATCCGCGTCATCGATCCCAAGCCCGTCGCGGCCGCGGCACCCGCCGTGGCGGCGTCGGTCCCGACGGGCCGCTCCCCCACGTCGGCCAAGGCCCGCAAGCCGGATGCGCTGAAGACCATCACCGAGGACCAGACCTCCTTCACGGTGCCCGACGACCCGCCGCCGCCGATGACCTACGTGCTGACGCAGGAGAAGCTCGACGCGATCTTCAAGAACGCGGAGGCCTCCGCGGGCGAGTCGTTGATGACGGCGGCCGCGGCGGGCGAAGCGGCGGCGGAAGGCGAAACGCCGGGCCCGAAGGCGCTCGCGGTGAAGCCGCCGGTGATGGGGCCGACGCTGGACCAGCTGCGCGAGATGCTGATGCCGCTGAAGGACGTGGAGCATCCGACGCGCGCGGTGTTCCAGGACTCGCTGCGGGCGCGGCAATGCGTCTACTTCCTGCGGCATGTCAACGAGGTCGCCCTCGAGCAGAACAAGGCCGCGATCGAGCGTTGCCCGCGCATGGACGACCTCGCCGTCCGGGACCGCGCGCCTATCCCCGGCCACGCCGCGGCGCCGACGCCGGTCCAGGACAAGGGGTCGGGGTCGGCGAAGCTGCCGCCCGGCACGCTGCCGGTGAACGTCTTCCTCGACATGCTGATGCCGGCGACGCTGCGCGAGGAGATCACCGATGCCGCGGGCGAGGAGCATCCGGTCTCGCAGGCCAAGGCGCTGAATCTCACGGCGGACGGCTGCGGCTGCAGCCTGCCCGCCATCGAGAACGACGTCTACGCCTTCCTGCCCTACTGGATGCACGGCGAGGGCGACGCGCCCATCCCGGTGCGTTTCGACAAGTTCACGCGCATGCAGTACATGGGCGCGCTGCTGCGCAGCAACGGGGAGTACCTGCTGCCGACCGGCTACGAGAGCCCCGGCGGCGGCTTCGCGCGGCGCGTGGACCAGCACGGCGTCGGACTCGACCTGGTGCTGTACCGGCGCGACTTCCACGTGCTGATGCGACTGGAGGGCGAAGCGCGCGAGCGCATGTTCCAGGCCACCGAGGCCAGGCTCGGCGAGCTGCTGGACCTGCGCCACCGCGACCTGCAGGGCGACCTCGAGATGCTGCTGCCGCCGGGCTGGCGCGAGGCGGCCTACGTCTACGGCGGCATGACGGTCTTCTTCGAGCCGACCGACCGCGAGGCGGCCGCGCCGGAGTTCGAGCGCTTCTACCTCGAGTACGTGCAGCGCCTCGTGGCGGTGATGCAGAAGCGCCCGTCGCGGGCCTTCAACCTCAACCTCGTGATTCCGCAGCACCTGGTGGGGGAGACTGCGACGGCGTTCCGGTTCAGGAACCTGCTGGCGATCATGAAGAGCGCGGAGCACCAGCGCGGGACGGCCGACCTGGGCGACCACAAGGAGCGCGGCGCGGCGACGGGCTCGTACAAGTCCACGCCGGACTACGTCGGCACGACCGACGTCACGGTGCGCTTCCTGACGCCGCTGGGACTGGCGACGGACGTCAACAAGATGCAGCTGCGCAACCGCACCGACTTCAACGACGAGCTCACGGGCACCGACCGCATGGCGGTGGTGGGCAGCATCATGCCGGTGCTGGTGTATCCGGGCGGCAAGAAGCTGGACCTGCCGCCGGCCTCGCTCGACGCGCTGGACCGGGACCTCGTCTACGTCGGCTGGTCCTTCGGCGGCGTGGCGTTCTGGCCGGTGCCGGTGGCCAGCATCGGCGCGGGCGAGAGCGTGCTCGGCAAGCTCGACGACCGCTTCTGGTCCTTCCTCGACCAGGACACGCGCTTCTGCAAGATCGTGTGTCCGATGCGCATGCCGCTGCGGCTGGCGCTGGAGGCGCTGCTGCTGATCGTGGGCACGACGATGCTGCTGTACGGCTGGAACTGCCGGGTGCGGCGGATGGGCCACGTGATCCTGGTGGTGCTGTGGGCCGGGGCCTTGATCACGCTGGCGGTGGCCAGCGCGATCTTCTCCTGCGACCCGGTGCTGGAGCAGTTGAGGACGGGCAACACCTTGCTGGTCGTGATCATGATCGTGCTGATCGTGGGCGGCCTGATCGTCACCTTCAAGCCCCGGGTGGAAGCGCCCTGAGCGCCGCCGGAAGACGCGCGCAGGACAAACGCAGTACATGTGCAGTACATGTGCAGTACAGACGAGGTCCACGCGCAGACCCATCACGAAAGGAGCATCTGATGAAGGACTCGACCAACGACAGCGGCGCGTTCGAACACGCGCCGGCGGCCTCGCCCCTGCAGCGGCGCGAGCAGGAGGGCGGCGAGCTCTCCGCGATGCTGGACGGATCGCCGCGGCAGCTGGCGCAGCGACGGCGCATGGATGCAGCCTTCGGTCCGGTCGCCCAGCGCGAGACCGGGCTCGATGAGGAGGAACTGGGCACGGCACAGGCGAAGGTGGCGCAGCGCGCGACCGACGAGCTCGATGAGGACGAGCTCGGCACCGCGCAGGCCAAGGCCGCGCCGGTGCAGCGTCAGGAGAACCGGACGGGCATGCCGGACGGCCTGAAGTCGGGACTGGAGTCGCTGTCCGGCGCGGACCTGTCGGACGTGCGGGTGCATCGGAACTCCTCGCAGCCGGCGCAGCTGAATGCGCTCGCCTACGCGCAGGGGAACGACATCCACCTCGGCCCGGGTCAGGAGCAGCACCTCCCGCATGAGGCCTGGCACGTCGTGCAGCAGCGCGAGGGGCGCGTGCAGCCGACGATGCAGATGCAGGGCGTCGACATCAACGACGACGTCGGGCTGGAGTCGGAGGCGGACCGGATGGGCGACCAGGCGCTGAGCATCGGGCGCGACGGTTGAGGGAAGCCGGGCTCCTCAGGGACTCGGCGAGGCTCCCCACCGTCGTCAGTCCGGTGCTCACCTCGCCGCCATCTCGGCGGCGATCAGGCCCATGTCGTCAGCGTCGATCTCGATCAGTCCGAAGCGGAAGGCGTAGCCCCAGTTCGACTTCCCGGCCGTGAACGCGAGGCGATCCAGCAGCGGCTGGATCGGCGCCTCGCGGACGGACGCCTGCCAATCGACATCGCGCCGGAACGGGCGGAAGCCGCCGCCCATGTCGACCTCGTAGGCGTCGCCGTCGCGCACCGTGCCGAGCGCGGTGAAGCATTGGAGACGGTCCTTGCCGCCCATCTGCGTGGCAGGCGAGTAGTAGGCCACCCGGTCGCCCGGCCGCACCCGGCGCAGCGGCGCGACCTTGCCGTGGCAGACCTGCATGAAGCCCTCGGCCCGGCCGCGGCGGACGTGCTCCGCCGAAGCGACGGCGATCCACGAGCGCGGCTGCCGGACGACTGCCTCGTCGAACAGCGCGCTCATCCCCGCGCTCCCGGCGAGAACACGCGCAGGCGGTGTCCATCGGGATCGGTCGCCGTGAAGGTGTAGCCGAAGTCCATCTCAGTCGGCGTCTGCAGGATGGGAAGCCCGAAGGTCTTCCATGCTTCGAATTGCGCGTCGACCGCGGCCGCGTCCTGGACCGCGAAGGCCAGTTCGCTGCCGCCTGCGGGAGTGGCCGCGGGCTCGACGCCCGCCGAGGCCCACAGGCCCAGCATCACGCCGGAGTCCAACGCGAACATCGCGAAGGTGGGCGAGTTCTCGACGGGCGGCTTGCCGAGCAGGCGCGTGTAGAACGCGCTGCTCTCGGCCGGGCTGGCGACGTACAGGAGGATGAAATTGGGATGGCTCATGACAGGTTCCTGGCTGGTTGATGCAGCGGATGCTAGGAACCCGGTCTGTCAATTTCCGTCAGCAGCAGCGATGCCCTCGCGTTCCCGCCAGGCCTTCAGCAAGGCGGCCTTGCGCTCGGGATAACGCTCTTCGATCAGCAGGGGATCGGTGACGCGATCGGTGCGGAAGCTGCGGATCTCCTCGCGCAGCTCACACCAGGCCACGAGCACCTGCACCCGGTCGAAATAGCCCAGCGCGAAGGGCCAGACCGTGCGCTCGCTGTCCTTGCCCTTGAGGTCGCGATAGGCGATGCGCAGCTTGTGCTCGTGGCGTATCGCGCGGCGGATCAGCGACAGGACGTCGCGGTCGACGTCCGGCGGATCCGAGGGACCGGGGAGCAGCGAGGTGTTGTCCAACTCATGGCGCATGGCCGGCGGCAGCACGGCCGCGATCTTGGCCAACGCGTCGCGCGCCGCGATGCTCAATCGCGCATCGTTGCGACCCGCCACCCAGCGCGAGCCGAGCACGAGCGCCTCGACCTCGTCGACGGAGAACATCAGCGGCGGCAGGACGAAACCTTCGCGCAGCACATAACCCAGGCCGGGCGCGCCGTCGATGCGCGCGCCTTGCGATTGCAGGGTCGCGATGTCGCGGTAGAGCGTGCGCAGGCTGATGTCCAACGCGGTCGCGAGTGCCTCGCCGGTGACGGGGCGACGGTGGCGGCGCAAGGTCTGGATCAGGTCGAGCAGGCGGGCGGAACGGGACAACTCAGTCCTCCAGGGGGTCGGGGAGATTGGCGGGAGGATAGGTGCTTTCGCGCCACTTGCAGTTGAGCAAGACCTGGCCCCACGCGCTCACGCGTGGCTCCGATTCAAGACCTGTTCAAGACCTGCCCCAAGTCCAGCCCGCCGCTTGGGCCGCGCCCACGGCGGCACCGTGGTATCGCTACCACGCGCGATACGACGTGACTCGTTTTTGTCATTTCTCTTAATGCGAATCACTCTCACCTGCGTTAGAGTCCCGGCCGAAAGTCACCTCCTACCTCTTCCGGACACCTCGATGAAGCAGCAATTCCTGATGACCGCGTGCGCCCTGGCGGCGTCCCTCGCGATCGGCGACCTGGCCTACGCCCAGGACGCGACGCTCGACAAGATCGTCGTGACCGGCAAGCGCGCGAACCGCGTCTCCAAGGGCGCGACCGGCCTGCCGATGGACATCAAGGACACGCCGCAGACGATCAGCTCGATCGACCAGGAAGACATGGCCAACTTCGGCGTGACCGGCAGCAACGACGCGCTGGCGCTGGCCACCGGCATCAACGTCGAGCAGTACGAGACCAACCGGGCGACCTTCAACGCCCGCGGCTTCGAGATCCAGCTGACCCAGGTCGACGGCCTGGGGATGACGAACTCCTGGGGCACGGTGGTCGGCAAGGAGGACACCTTCCTGTTCGAGCGCATCGAGCTGATCCGCGGCGCCAACGGCCTGCTGACCGGCGTGGGCAACTCCTCGGGCACGATCAACTACATCCGCAAGCGCCCGAAGAACGAGGACAGCGGCGAGTTCAACGTCAGCTTCGGCTCCTACGGCAAGAAGCGCGCGGCGCTGGACTACAACAAGGTGCTGACGGAAGACGGCTCGTGGGCCGGCCGCTTCGTCGTGGCGACCGAGGACAAGGATTCCTACCTGCGCGACCTCAAGGACAAGCGCACCTCGGTCTACGGCGTCGTCGACGGCCAGATCGGCACGAACGGCGTGCTGACCGTGGGCATCACCGCCGTGGACGCGAAGCAGGACTCGCCGATGTGGGGCTCGCTGACGCTGCTGCGCTCGGACGGCTCGCAGGCGGAGTTCCCGGTGGGCTCGTCGACCTCGCAGAAGTGGACCTACTGGAACACCAAGTCCTACAACGCCTTCGCCGAGTACACGCATCAGCTGGGCAAGGACTGGGAAGCCAAGCTCACCTACAACTACCGCCACAGCAACGAGGCGACGCGGCTGCTGTATGCCTACTCGCAGACCGGCGTGCTGAACGCCGACGACACCGGCCTGATCGGCTGGCCGTATCGCAGCCAGGGCAGCACGGACGACCGCATCCTGGACGGCAACGTCACGGGCCAGTTCAACGCCTTCGGCCGCGCGCACACGGTGCAGTTCGGCGCCAGCCGCTCCAAGTCCACGAACGAGACCGACACCTACACGGCGCTCAGCAACAACTTCCTGCCGCTGCCCGCCTTCCCCTACGGCGGCGACGTGTACCCGGAACCCGCCTGGGGCGCCCGCGCCCCGGCCACCAGCGGCGGGCAGACGCTGACCCGCCTCTACGGCGCGACGCGCCTGTCGCTGACCGACGCGCTGAAGACGGTGCTCGGCGTGAACGCCGCGCGTCTCGTCCGCGAGGGGGGCTCGCGCTACGGCAGCAGCGGACAGCTGCTGGACCCGAAGACGCAGAAGGTCAGCCCCTACGTCGGCGTCACCTACGACATCACGCCGGACCTGATGACCTACGTGTCCTATTCGGACATCTTCCAGGCGCAGGAGCAGTCGGACATCCGCGGCGACCAGCTCGCGCCGATGAAGGGCGTCAACGCCGAGGCCGGCGTCAAGGCGGAATGGCTGGACAAGGCCCTGCTGACGACGGCGGCGGTGTTCACGGCCAAGCAGGAGGGGCTCGCGACCTTCGGCGGCACGTTCGTCGGCGGCGCCAACAACGGACAGAGCTGGTACGAGCCCAAGGACGTGAAGTCCAAAGGCTGGGAAGTGGAAGCCACCGGACGCGTCGGCAAGGACACCAAGCTCACCCTGGGCTACACCCGACTGATCCTGACCGGCCCGGACGGCAACGACATCTACGAATGGGTGCCGCGCCACACGGTGAACTTCCGCGCGGACACCCGCGTGACTATGCTGCCGGCGCTGCGTGTCGGCCTGGGCGGCCGCTGGCAGTCCGCGGTGAGCAAGATCGGCAGCGCCACGCAAGGCGCCTACGTCGTGGCCAACGCCTTCGCGTCCTACGAGCTGTCCAAGGCCGCCACGCTGCGTGCCAACGTCAACAACCTCTTCGACAAGAAGTACATCGGCGGCCTGGCCTACGGCGCCATCTACGGCGCACCGCGCAACTACGGCGTGTCGCTGGACTACAAGCTCTGATCGACGCGCGCTCGACGCGCGTCTGAGAGGTTCCTGAAGCTCCTGCAATTCATGACCCGGGCCGAGGCTCGGGTCTTTTTTTGCCAGCCGTTCAGCCCTCTCCTTCGGCTTGCCCCTGGCCCGACTCAGGGGCGCTGCAGACCGCAAGCAGCCATGAACCGCTCCAGCGCATCGAGCGCCCCCTCCCCCACGATCGCGGCGACGTAGCCATCCGGCCGCACCAGGATCCAGTCGCCGACTTGCGGCGCGTAGGCGTTACGGAGATCGCCGTGCTCATCGACGTAGTCGCCGCCATCGCCGGCCTCGCCGATCGCGTGGATGCGCAGGCCGGCTCTCGCCGGCACGAGGCCGAGCGAGTTCAACGCCGTCCGTGACGTCCCGTACGCCAGCAGCGTCCACTGCGGCCCCCTGAACAGCTCGAACAACCGCGAGCCCTGCCCCGCTGCGCCACGCAGGCGCGCATCGGGTGCGCGGTCGCCGGCCAGCAGGCCGCGCTCACGCGCCGGCGCTTCCAGCGCGAGCGAGGAGTCCGGATACCCGATGTCGAGCTGGTGCACGTCGCGACCACGCCGGTTGTCTCCGCGCTTGGCTGCGTCGAGCAGACGGGACGACAGCTTCAGCACGCCCTCGGCGACCGGCCGGCGCTCTTCCTCATACGTGTCGAGCAGCGCATCCGGCGCGCCGCGCAGCACGGCGCCCAGCTTCCAGCCCAGGTTGTAGGCATCCTGGACGCTGGTGTTGAGGCCCTGCCCGCCCGTCGGCGGATGGATGTGCGCGGCGTCGCCGACGAGGAACACCCGACCCACCCGATAGCGATCGGCCAGACGCGCGTTCATGTTGTAGGCGGAGGCCCAATACACGGCCTCGATGCGGATGTCGTCGCGGCCCGAGCGGTCCTTCACCATCGCGTTGAGCCCGTCGACGCCGAGGTCGACCTCGCCCTCCAGCGGCACCGGCGCCTGCAGCTGGAACAGCGCCGTCCCCGCCAGCGGACAGAGCGCGAGCTGCCGCGCCATCGATCCGTCGTTGAACTGGTGCCACGCATCGCGCGGCAATCCGGTCAGGGTCACGTCCGCCACCACGGCGCGCACGCCGAGCGTCTTGCCCGGGAACTCGATGCCCAGCTGCTTGCGCACGTCGCTCCGACCGCCATCGGCGCCGACGAGGTAGCGCGCGCGGATCCGCTTCTGGCGGACGGCCCCGCCGTTCCCGTCGGCTCCGACGGCCACCCGTGCGGTGACGCCCTCCTCGTCCTGCTCGAAGTCCACCAGCGCGCATCCATAGCGCGGCGCATGGCCGAGTTCCGCCAGCCGCTCGCGCATCGCCGCCTCGGTGAGGAACTGCGGCACCATGAGCGCCATCTGATGCGGCTCGGCCGACGTCGGCGGCGAGGTCTCGAAGGCCGTCTCGGTGACACTGCCGTCCGCCGCATGGTGACGCTGCGGCGGATATGGCCCACCGGTCGCCACCAGCCGCTCCAGCAGGCCGAGGTCTTCCAGCACCTCCTGCGTGCGCGGCTGGATGCCTTTGCCGCGCGAACCGTGGAAAGGCTGGGATGCCTGCTCGATCAGTTGAAAATCGACACCCCGACGGGCGAGGTCGATGGCGAGCGTCAGGCCCGCCGCGCCGGCGCCGACGATGAGGACCTGGGTGGTGTCAGGCAAGGTGCCGGGCAAGGCGCCAGGGAGGATGGATTCGTTCATGTCGCTCCAATTGAGTGTAGTTTGCACATAACTGAAGGGATGGTATGCCGGCTCGAAAGAATGTGCAAGATGCACATATGTCGACCCAACTGAAGGCGCTGCACGGCGCGCTGATCCGCATCGCGAGCGTGATGAACCGCCCGCGCAACGACGAGCGTCTGATCGAGGAAGCGGGCGTGCTGCTGGACCGGGCGCTGTTCCCGCTGCTCGTGGGCATCGAGCGTCTGGGCCCGATCGGCGTGGTCGACCTGTCCGAGCGCGTGGGGCGCGACTACACGACGGTGAGCCGCCAGGTGGCGAAGCTGGAGTCCTTGAACCTGGTCAGCCGCCAGAAGAGCGCGCAGGACAGCCGCGTGCGCGAGGCCGTCGTCACGGCCGAGGGTCAGGCCATGACCGATCGCATCGACACGGCGCGCCAGCGCATGGGCCGGGAGATCTTCGGCGAGTGGAGCAAGGAGGAGCTCGACGACCTCGTGCATCTGATGACGAAGTTCGTCGACGCGCTGGAGGGCGCGACCGAGTCGCGCTGAAGCCCGGAACGCAAGACGCCCGCAGGACTCGCATCCTGCGGGCGTCTGTCGGCGATCGTTGACTGCCGAGGCCGCTGGCCCTCACCCCCCACCCTCTCCCGCAAGCGGGAGAGGGAGCAGGCAAGGCCCAGGCGGTTCTTCAGGGTGGCTCAGGGAAAGTTCGTCACCGTCGGCGTGAACGACGCGTTGCAGCCGGTCTGCGCGCCGGTGTTGTTGATCACGTGCACGATCCCGCCGTTGTTGCCCAGGCAGACCGAGATCATGTTGTGGAAGCGCACGTTGCCGTTGACCGGCGCCTCGATCGCGCGGTCCAGCAGGATGCCGCCGTTGGTGAACACGCTGTAGACGCCCAGGCCCCAGGCCTCATGGCTGGTGACGTTGTCGGCCACCTTGTACGAGGCCCAGCCGCGGCCCGTCGGGCTGTTCCAGCCGGCCTGGCTCTGCGGGTCGTACGGGATCTCCGATTGATAGAAGTACACCCGGCCGCCGTTGCCGTTCCAGACCACCTGATGCTTCTGGAAGTGCTCGACGAACAGCCCGTACATGGTCACGTCGTTGCCGTTGACCCAGAGGCCGTTCTCCGACGGGTTCTGCGTCCAGCCCACGCCGGCGCCGTGGTCGGCGCGCCAGAGCCAGGTGTGATCGACGATGGTGTTGTTCGCGTTCACGCTCAGCGCAATGCGGACCTTGCCCGCGGCCGCGCCGCCGATGCGGAAGAACAGGTCGTGCAGCACCGTCGGATTGGCCGCGTGGTTGGCGGCGGCGCCGTTCGGGCCGACCTCCAGCAGCACGCCGGACTCCGTCGCGCCCGCGTCGAAGAACAGGCCTGAAATCGTCAGGCCGTCCACGTCCGCCGTCTGCATCAGCGGCTGGCCGTTGTCCGAGCGCAGCGTCGGGAAGCCGATGCCCAGCACCACCGTGTCCGGGTTGTTGACCCGCAGCGGCTGCGTCAGCACGTAGGTGCCAGGTGTGAACAGCAGGTGCCTGCCGGCCGCCAGCTGCGTGTTGATCGCGGCGGCGGTGTCGCCCGGCTTGGCGATGTAGAACTGCCCGATGGGCACCGTGCGACCCGGCGTCGCGCCGCCGTTGTTCCAGGAGATGCCGCTGCTGTTCTGGCGCAGCGCGGGCACGCGCACGGCGTAGCTGCCGTCGGTGTCGATGAAGAGGAACGGCTTCTCCCGGATCACCGGCGTCTGCGCGATCTTGGTGTAGCGCTGGCCCGCGGTCGGGAAGCTCCCCGCCGGCGCGTTGGGCACGCCGACGAACACCATGTTCCAGTTGGAGCCCGTCCAGCTGCCCCACTGGCTGTTGCGCGAGATCCATTGCTGCTGGCTGGCGGAGTTGACCTGCCCGTCCACCAGCACGTCGGAGAACCAGCCGCCGCTGGACCAGCCGCCGTTCTGGTTGAGCTTGATGTTGCCGCGCACATGCATGCGCCGGAACGGGATCGCCTGCGAGACCGCCCACTGCATCGTGTTGTTGCCGATGCCCAGGCTCGGCGTGACCGAGAAGTTCTCCGCCCCGCGCCAGAAATTCTGCGTCGCGTTGTCGCCGCCCAGGAAGGCGTTGGAGCGCAGGTCGCCGTTGACGTGGACCTGGTCCGGATGGCTGCCCAGGCCCAGCACCTGCGTGTAGAAGCCCACCGGGATGCGCAGGTTGTTGTAGGTGCCCGGCGTCAGCAGGATGGCGTCACGGCGCGGACCGAAGTGATTGGGCTGCTGCGCGTTGTAGATGCCGTCGATCACGCCCTGCAGGTTGGGCGTGGTCGGGCTGACGATGTGCACGCTGGACCCGAAGTCCGGCGGCGTGCCGGTCGTCGGCGGCGGATTGGTCGGCGGCGGTGTCGTCGGCTGGTCGGCGATGACGAACTGCTCCCAGGCCTGGACCGCGTTGCGGTTGGCCACGAGCACGCCGCCGAGGTTCAGGTCGGCGGAGACGTACTGCCCGTTGGCCGCCGAGCGCAGCGCCACCGTCCCGTTGGACTGCGGCACCACGGTGAACTGCTCCCATGCGTCGGCGGTGCGCCGGTTGGCGATCAGGCGGCCGGTGTTGGGCTGCGTCAGGTTGAGGTCGGCGGAGACGAAGTTCCCGCTGATGCGCGCCCGGAAGGACACCGTGCCGTTGCCGTTGTTGACGACGTCGAACTGCTCCCAGCTCTGCGCCGCGCCCGCCGTCGCGGTGAGGTAGGACGTGCCGGTCGCCGTCGCGCTCACGAAGTTGTTGTTGGCCACCGCGCGCAGCGTGGCCGCGTCGGCGTCCTGCGCCGACAGCGTCAGCGCGGCGATCCAGCCCGCCGCGACCAGCGCGTGCACGGGCCACGCCCGTTCCTGATTCCATGCCATGACGAATCCTCCTGAAAGTGGCGCGAGTCTAGGAAGAAGAAATACCAGTTGAATACTCCGACCGTGTCCGGCTGTTTCCGCTCGACGGTCGGGAATACCCCATTCCCACCCGATTTCCCCTTTCCTCCCCCTCTCATTCCCCCGCTCATGACAGACCGGCCCGGAACAAATGTTTTCAAACCTGTCAATTCTCCGCCCTAAAGAGGTAGGAAGATCCGCCACACGAGAATCGGCCTGATCCGCCGTTCGTCGGATGGTCTTCAATCCCTTACACATCAATGGCTTCCGCCGCTCGTCGGCGTGAATGCACCGCTCAGGTGCCGCCGTCCCATATTCGAGCCTCAGGTCTGACATCAGCGCTGACGGCTGGCGATGTTTTGCAGTATCAGACACAGTTCGATACCGCCTTCGCATACTGCTTGTCACAGCACCCGGCTCCTGCTGTTCCTACATTCCGCCACTGGTTTCATGGTGGTTTTATCGCGAACAACAAGCCCGCACGCCCACCGGTGCGAGGACAGCAGGAGTGATTTCACATGCGTACTGGACAAATCAAGGCGGTGGCGCTGGCCGCCGCGCTGCTGGCCGCGGGATCGCAGGCCCAGGCGGGCACGATCGTCGCGCCCTACTTCTTCACCTGGGGATTCGGTAGCGGGTCCTACGGCATCAAGACGCTGAGCGAAGCCAAGTCCAAGGCCGGCATCGACGCGGTGACGCTGGCCTTCGGCGTGTCGGGCGGCGGCTGCACGGTGGGCGGCGGTCTGGAAACGACCGTCAGCAACCCCAGCTTCCAGGCCGACATCAAGGCCTACATCAAGGCCGGCGGCCGGGTGATCCTGTCCTTCGGCGGCGCCAACGGCACCTACCTGGAATCGACCTGCTCGGTGAACGACCTGGTCGCGCAGCTGCGCCGCCTGATCGACGCCAACGGCACGCGCTCCATCGACTGGGACATCGAAGGCGGCCAGCTCGGCGACACGCGCCTGAACGGCGTGCGCAACGCCGCGATCCTGCAGTTGCAATCGATCTATCCGGACCTGTACACCTCGTTCACGCTGCCGGTGGTGCCCTACGTCAACGCCAACGACACCGGCGGCCTGCAGCGCGAAGCGGTCGAGCTGCTGCGCGGCGCGTCGCAGTCGGGCGTGAAGATCAGCATCGTCAACCTGATGACGATGGACTACGGCAGCTACTACAGCGGCGGCAAGAAGATGGGCGACCTGGCCATCTCCGCCGCCACGCAGACCGTGGCGCAGCTGAAGTCGCTGTATCCGGCCAAGACCGACGCGCAGCTGTGGGCCATGATCGGCATCACGCCGATGATCGGCCAGAACGACGTGGCGTCCGAGACCTTCACCCCGGCGGATGCGGTGACGGTGGCCAACTTCGCCAGGCAGAAGGGCGTGGGCCTGCTGTCCTACTGGGCCGCGCAGCGCGACCGCGTGGGCAACGGCGCCCTGGGTGAATACAGCCGCGCCAACACGCGCGACTACGAATACTGGCAGGCCTTCGCCGCGGCGAAGAGCGGCACGCCCACTCCGCCGCCGGCCCCGCAGCCGCCGGCTCCTGCCCCCTCCCCCACGCCGGCTCCGAGCCCGAGCCCCGCGCCTAGCCCATCGCCCGCTCCCGCGCCGAACCCCGGCACCTGCGTGGCCTGGGCCGAAGGCAAGACCTTCACCGCCGGCCAGGTGGTCAGCTATCAAGGCAAGACCTACAAGGCGCTGGTGACCCACACCGCGTGGGTCGGCACCGGCTGGAACCCGGCCTCGACGCCGTCGCTGTGGACGCCGACCTCGGCGAGCTGCGGCGGCTCGCCGGCGCCTGCGCCCGCTCCGACACCGGCGCCGTCGCCGGCTCCCTCGCCTTCTCCCGCACCGTCCCCGGCTCCGTCACCCTCGCCTGCGCCGTCGCCCAGCCCCGCGCCGGCGCCTTCGCCCGGCGGCGCGCTGACGCTGCCCGAAGCGCTGAAGGCCGTGCAGACGCGCCGCGTCTACGTCGGCTACTACCCGACCTGGAGCGACAACTGGTTCGACGCCACCGGCAAATCCGCCAACGACGTCTACAAGGCCAGCAAGTTCGCGCGCACGCCGGCCACCTACACCCACGTGATGGTGTCCTTCGCGGATCCGGCCTTCTCGTGGGCGGGGCTGTCGGCCAACACCTTCTCGGGCACCGGCATCAACTTCAACGCGACGCCGCGTGACATCAAGGCCGCGATCGACGTGCTGCACCAGCGCAACCAGAAGGTCATCCTGGCCGTCGGCGGCGCGACCTACAACAACTGGGGCACGCTGGCCGCGGAAGGCGCGGCCGGCAACGGACCGACCATCAACGCGCTGGCGAAGATCCAGTCGGAGCTGGGCTTCGACGGCCTGGACGTGGACTACGAGACCGACGGCGACGTCGACCGCTACGCCAACGTCATCAAGGCGCTGCGCCGCGCGGTGGACATCGCCGGCAACGGTCGCGTGCTGACGCTGGCCGGCTGGTCGACGGGCGCGGACTGCACCTCGGCGACCTCGGCCGATCCGAGCTGCTCGGGCCGGCTGTCGTTCTGGGGCGGCAACGCCGGACGCGAGCGCGCGGTGGTGCGCAAGTTCCCGGCCGTGGCCAACATGCTCGACATGGTCAACGTGATGAGCTACGACGCGCGCTTCGAGAACTACGACGGCGTGACCGCGTACAACGACTACCGCTCGCTGTTCCCGGCCAAGACCATCGTGTCCATCGGCCTGGAGCCGTCGCCTGAAGGCTGGGCCGGCGGTCTGCTGGTGGTCAACGACGCCGACGCGCAGTGCACCGGTTCGCGCAACCTGAAGAGCCAGTACGGCGCCAACCTCAACCAGCCGTACTCGGTGCAGCGCTACACGACCGCGGTGCTGAACGGCAGCGCGTCCAACCGCAATGCGCGGGACGGCGCGATGCTGTGGGCCATCATCAAGACGGGCGGCGGCACCTGCGGCTCCGCGCCGCTGGCAACACCTGGCACCGTCGGCCAGAAGGTCGGTTCGTCGTTCGGCCTGACGGCGGATCCGCTGCTGCAGTCTTCCGAGTGGAAGTAAGTCCGCGGGGATGACGCGCCCCTCGG
The DNA here is from genome assembly GCF_001653795.1 of Mitsuaria sp. 7. NCBI lineage: Bacteria > Pseudomonadati > Pseudomonadota > Betaproteobacteria > Burkholderiales > Sphaerotilaceae > Roseateles > Mitsuaria sp. 7. Next base: position 1,166,060 of record NZ_CP011514.1, on the reverse strand, counting down.
GGCGTCGTCCGATCCGCACCCCGGGCGCGCCCATCCGGTACGCCCGACCCGGCGCGCGTCGACCGACGCGCGCCACCCCCGCCGGCAAGACCTGTCCGCGGCACCCGGGCGCCGAGCCCGCGGTGACGCGGCGGGTCCTGCCGGCACCTCCCCCCTCTTTCCGGAACCTCCGCCATGAACCATCGCTTCCCCGCCGCTCCGCGGCCACCGCGTGCTTCGAGTGTCCTGGCCCTGCCCGCGCTGCTCGCGGTCGCCAGCGCCTGCCTGACCGCCTGCGGCGGCGGTGACGGTGACGACGCCGGCAAGAGCGTTTTCGCCCAGTCCGCCGCCGAGGCGGCCTCGGCCGCCGATGCCGCCGCCAGCGAGAACGCGCCGGACGCGCGCGCCCTCGCCGCCGGCGCGGTCACCGTCGCGGCCGGCATCTACACCATCGAATCCGGCGAGTCGGGCCTGTGCCTGGACATCGCCGGCAACGTCGGCGCCAACGGCACGAAGCCGCAGCAGAACCGCTGCGGCACGTCGACCTCGCAGCGCTTCGAGCTGCGCGCCGACACCGGCGGCAGCTACCGCCTGGTCAACGTGGCCAGCGGCAAGTCGCTGGACGTGACCGACGTCTCCACCGGCAACGGCGCGCTGATCCAGCAATGGGCGACGGCGCCGACCGACAACCAGCGTTTCCTGGTCGCGCCGTCCGCCGACGGCTACACGCTGAAGGCGCGCCACAGCGGCAAGTGCGTCGACGTGAAGGACCATTCGACGGCCGCGGGCGGCGCGATCCAGCAGTGGGACTGCACCGGTGGCGCGAACCAGCGCTGGAAGCTGAAGGCGGTCGGCGCTCCCGCGCCCGCACCGTCGCCGGCACCGGCCCCTTCGCCGGCGCCCGCGCCTTCACCTGCTCCTGCTCCTGCGCCGGCTCCCGCACCGGCTCCGGCGCCCGCTCCGGCGCCGTCGGCCGGCCTGTCCGACCCCAAGGTCAAGGACATCGCGATGCAGATCGTCTCCAGCGCGGAGAACTCGTCGCTGGACTGGAAGGCGCAGTACCGCTACATCCAGGACATCCGCGACGGTCGCGGCTACACGGCCGGCATCATCGGGTTCTGTTCGGGCACCGGCGACATGCTGGAGCTGGTGCAGTACTACAACTCGGTCAAGCCGAACAACGTGCTGGCGAAGTACCTGAACGCGCTGCGCTCGGTCAACGGCAGCGACTCGCATGCGGGCCTCGATCCCAACTTCCAGGGCGACTGGAAGACGGCCGCGAGCGACACGCTGTTCCAGCAGGCGCAGGACCACGAGCGCGACCGCGTCTACTTCAACCCCTCGGTGCAGCAGGCCAAGAACGACGGGCTGAAGGCGCTGGGCCAGTTCATCTACTACGACGCGATCGTGATGCACGGCCCGGGCAACAGCGGCGTGAGCTTCGGCGGCATCCGCAAGGCGGCGATGGCGAAAGCCAAGACGCCGGCGCAGGGCGGCAATGAAGTCGCCTACCTCAACGCCTTCCTCGACGCCCGCATGGCCGCGATGAAGACCGAAGAGGCGCACAGCGACGTGACCCGCGTGGAGACCGCGCAGCGCGTGTGGCTCAAGGCGGGGAACCTGGACCTGAAGACGCCGCTGAACTGGAAGGTGTACGGGGACAGCTTCTCGATCAAGTGATCGAGGCCTGACACCGCCCCAAGGACGCCGTCCGCATCTGCATATGCGGCATGCGTCCAAGGGGCGGTGGCGCGAGGGGCGCTTAGATGGTTAGGCTCTCGCCTCCTAGTGGAGTGCCGCCTTGCTGAAGATCCTTTCCTACACCGTCCTCATCGTGCTGCTGGCGCTGGTCGCGCTCGCGGCGATCGCCTGGTGGTCGCTGCGCGCGCCCGACCTGCCCGCCGAGCAACTGGAGCGCGAGTTCCAGACTGCCCATGAACGCTACGTCGAGGTCAGCCCAGGCCTGCGACTGCACTACCGCGACGAAGGTCCGCCCGATGCGCCGGTGCTGCTGCTCCTGCATGGCTACGGCGATTCCTATGCCACCTGGGAAGGCTGGTCGCCCGTGCTGCGCGACAAGTGGCGCATCATCAGCCTGGACCTTCCGGGTCACGGCCTGACGGCCGCGCCGGCCGGGTTCGTGCTCGATGGCGGCGCGGTCACCGCGATCGTGCTGGGCTTCGCCGACAAGATCGGCGTGAAGCGCTTCGCCGTGGCGGGCAACTCGATGGGCGGCGGCGTGGCGTGGAAGCTCGCGCTGGCGGCGCCCGAGCGCGTGCAGGCACTGGTGCTGGTGTCCGCGGCCGGCTGGCCCAGCGATGCCACTGGTGCAAGTCCTTCGCTCGCCTTCCGGCTGCTGCAATACAAGTGGGGTCGGGACTTGCTGGCCAGCATCGACAACCGTCCGCTGATCAAGCAGGGCCTGACCGCGCAGGTTCATGACAAGGCACTGATCACCGACGCGGTGATCGATCGCTGGGCGCGCTACCAGCGCTATCCGGGTCATCGGGACATCCTGATGTCGGCCTCGCCCGCTAGTCATGCGACGGCGACCAAGGAGCTGCTCGCCACCGTGAAGGTGCCGACGCTGGTGCTGCACGGCGACTTCGACCCGCTGATCCCGGTCGAGCATTCGCGCCGCTTCGCCGCGGCGATCCCGGGCGCGAAGTTGATCGTGTACCCGAACGTCGGGCACCTGCCGCAGCGGGAGATTCCGGAGCAGTCGGCGAAGGATGTGGGGCAGTTCCTGGAGAGGCAACGGTAGGGCAAGGCCGTCGATACACTCGACAGCCATCCCAACGTCGAACGCATCCTTGATTCACTTTGAGACTCTGACGCAACTAGCCGGCACCCACATCACCCGATGGACAGGGCATGAGATGGCACTGAACGGCGGCGAAGACGTGGCGATGGACGAGTCCGTCGTCAGCGACCTTGCAGGAAAGTCGCCCGTCGTCTGGACGCACGAGGACGTTCCGTTCTGGCAGTTCGTGGCGATCGACGTGGAGACCAGCGGCGGCACCGTCTACCGACTGCTTTCCGAATTCAACCACGGCGACGGGCGCGAGTACGGCCTCTTTCTCGAGAGGTCCGAAGCGCCGATGGCACCGGAGCCGGAAAAGCCCGGCCACATTTTCCGGACCCGTGTGCTTGAGGTACTGCCGACGGGCACCGTGACAGTGAGCGTCCAACGGGACCCCGCAGGAGCCATCGTGGAAGCTTGGCTTGCGATCGGAAGCGACGTCGTCCGCCTGCTCTCCGGAGAAATCCATCCCCGCTCCGATGGTCGCTTCGACCTCGTGTCGCCGGACGAAACGATCCTGTTGCAGCTCAATGGAAAGCGTCCGCCGTCAGACAATACAGGGCGCCTGACCACTGAACGTCAGCGTCCCAGGACCCTATGAACCGCCTCTCTCGACTCCTGCCTTCACCCGTTCGTCGCCATCAGCTGCGATGCCTCGCATGGAGCGTCGGAGTGATCGCCGCGGTCACGGCGGTCCACGCCGCGGAGCCCGCGCTGTCGCCGCCCGGCGTGATGCTGCAGCACGGCGAATGGCGCGGCGATGTGGGCAGCCATCTGGTGCCGCCGCCATTCGAGAAGATCCCCGTCGCGAAGTGGCCGATGGACGGCTGGGTGTCGATGAGCCTCGACCCCAAGTCCGCCACGATGACGCTCCAGCCGCTCCAGCCCGCCGAGGCCAGGTCCGCCCTGAAGCCCATCCTGGCCCACCGGCAGATCGCAGAACAGGCCGAGTCGTTCGACCTCGGCGATCGATCCGGCATCTCCGACCTCGGGGACCTGTACGTCCGGATCCCCGGATCGCGCCTGAAGGCCGGCGTCGTGCCGCTGCATCGATTCAAGAACGGGACGACGAGCCTCGTGCCGGAACTGGGCTACCGCTTCCAGCTCAAGCTCGGCGAACTGCCCTACGCCTTCACGCTGCAGAACGGATTCCGGACGACCGACGGCCGTCCGTATGGCGAGGGCACGCAGTTCACGCTGGAAGTCGGCGGCCAACGTTTTGAGTACGACCTCGGCGGCTACGGTTGGGAGGTGCGGATCGACGCGCTGGGCGATTTCGACGGCGATGGGCGGCCAGATTTCCTGTTCTACATCGGCGGGCCGAATGCGTTGAATTCCGCTCTGGTGCTGTCGAGCCAGGCCAAGCCCGGCAAGAACGCGCCGACGACGTATCTGACGTCGGTCGGTTGCTGATGCTTCGGGCGCAACTCTTCTTTTTCGTGCCGCTCGCGATCGCGATGATCGGCCTGGCATGGTTCGGGATGCGCGACTCCACGCTGCAGGCGTACTGCGCCGTTTCAATGGCCGCGCTGCTCGCTTCGACAACAGTGCTCTACGTCGCGATGCGGGCGGTTACGCCCAACGACGGCCTGATTCATTTCCCGACGTTCGCGGCGGCGTATGCCGCTCCCTTGCTGGGAACGTCCGTCCTCATGCGGACGCTGCTACGAGGCTGGTCCTTGCCGGGAAAGATCGCCGCGGCATTGACCCTCTCGGCTTTCGCCGGCGCGGTGGCACCAGTGCTTTTCCTGATCGCGGCATGCACGGTACAGGGACGCTGCTTGTGAGCAAGGAATGATCGCGCATGTCCGACGACACCTTCCCCGACGCTTACCGCGTCTTCGCCGACGCGCTTGCCGTCCTCGCCTCCGCAGCTGAGAAGCAATGCGAATCCGTAGGCGACTTCAACGTCGCCTGGGAGCTCAAGGATGAGGTGCAGGCTGGCCGATACCTCGTTGGAAAAGGTCACCTCGACGCCGAGCAGGAAGCCTGGATTTCAGCCCTCGTCTGCGCGCTCGATGCGGTGCCCGCGACGACACTGCCCGCGGGTTCAGACCGGGCGTCGAACCTCGCTGCCATGCAGCACCCGGCCTGGATTCCGCTTCGTGTCCTCGCACGTCACGCACTGGAGGCGTTACCCTCCACGCTGCTCACACCGACGGACGCGTCGCCTCCACCAGATCGCGAACGTACTCGTCGATCGTGACGCGTCCCTTGATGGACACCTCGGGCAGATCGAGGCCGTCCAGCGTGGCGCCGGTCATCCGCGCGTAGGACTCCGCCGCGGCCTGCGAGAAGCCCAGTCCGCGGAACGACGCCTCCCACTGCTCGCGCGGCGTGACGACCACGCGGACGTCCCGCTGCAACGCCGCGGCGAAGGCGGCGGCGACGTCGTTCGCGCTGTAGCGCTCAGGGCCCTCCACGTGCTGGACGCCGACATCGTCGAGCGATGACATCAGCCGGCGCGCCGCGATCTCGCCGAGATCGCGCGGGGCGGCCATCGGCAATCGCAGATCGGCGGGAAACAGCGAGACGAGATCTCCCGACTCCCGCACCGCGTCGAGCTGCGCATCCCAGTTGCACATGTAGAACCCGGCCCGATTGATCGCCGCGGGAATCGGCTGATGCTGCAGCCGTTCCTCGAGCTCCCACAGCACGTTCAGGTCGCCCAGGCGCTCGCCGGGGCGGGCGCCGCTGGTGGACTCGGCCACCACCTTCTCGAGGCCGCTGCCCTGCAAGGCCTCGAGGAGGCGAGCCACCGTGCGCCGCTCGGTCTTGTCGGTGTCCCCGTCCACCGCCGCCGGCGGGTTGAGGAGGAAGGCCCGCCGCCCCTCCTTGAACACGGCGCGCAAGGCATCGGGATCGTTCACGTCCGCCAGCGCGACCTGCGCGCCGGTCCCTTCCCATCGCCACGCGTGCCCCGGGTCATGCGTCACGACGATGACGTCCTGCTCCTCTCGAAGCAGGGCTTTCACCACCTCGGATCCCACATGCCCGAACGCACCCATGATGATCATCATCGTCGTGTTCCTTTCCGACGGCCGTCCACCGTGGAGCGGCCCGATCCGATCGGGGCAAACGCGTTGCCCGGACACCGACTGTGCGCGACGCCGCTACGGCCGCCAATCCTTCACTGTGGCCTGAATCTGTCTCACGACGGCGATCAGGCGCTTGTCGTCCATCCGGCTCGCCGGCGCAGCCACCGAGATCGCGCCCCCCGCCTGCGGCACGGCGACCGCCACGCATCGCAGGCCGTCGATCAGCTCCTCGTCGTCGACCGCATGACCCTGGCTGGCGATCCGCGACAGCTCGTCCAGCAACTTCGGTTTCGAGACGATGGTCCTGGTCGTGAATCTCTCGAGCTTGCCGGGAAGCAGCGCACGCACCTCCGCCGCGGGCTTGAGCGCCAGCAGCACCTTCCCGACGGCCGTCGCATGCACCGGCCCGTGCCAGCCGACGTGGCTGTTCATCCGGATCGGATGCGGGGAATCCTGCTTGGCCACGTACACCACCTGAGCGCCGGCCAGCTGCGCGAAGTGACAGGTCTCGCCCGTCTTCGCGACCAGCGCCTGCAGCACCTCCGCCACTGCCGTCTGCATGGCCTGCGGCGAGCCGGCCGACGCGCCGAGTTCCATCAGGCGTCGCGTCAGCCGGTACTTGGTCTCCGCCCGGCCCACGATGCCGTGGGCCATGAGGGTCCGCAGGATGCGCAGCGCGCTCGCCCGCGGAATGCCCACGGCCCGGCTCAGTTCATTGAGGCCCTGCACCGGCTGGGCGCTGAAGGCTTCCAGCATCAGCACGGCGTGGCTGACGGTGTTGACCAGCGGCTTTTCATCGCGCGCCATTGAAGACTCGTCGTCGGTATGCATAATCCGGATCCGTGAAGTACGTTATTTATACCACTGGTTCACTATAGATACCATGCAAAAACCATTCACCGCAGCCGTCGTGCAGTCGGCAGCCGTCGCCTTCGACAACGAGCAGACCCTGCGCCGCATGAAAGGCCTGGCCGATCAGGCGCGGAGCCAGGGCGCCTCGCTGGTCGTCTTTCCCGAGGCCATGCTGGGCACGTATCCGAAAGGCAGCACCTTCGGCGCCTTCGTCGGCGGAAGAAGCCCTCAGGGCCGCGACGAGTTCCTGCGCTACCACCAGAACGCGATCGACGTGCCCGGCCCCTTCATCGACGAACTCGCCGCGCTCGCCAAGGGCCTGGGCGTCCACCTGGTCACCGGCGTGATCGAGCGCGCCGGCGGCACGCTGTACTGCACCGTCGTCTTCTTCGACAGGCACGGCAACTTCCTCGGCAAGCACCGCAAGCTGATGCCCACCGGCAGCGAGCGCACGGTGTGGGGCTTCGGCGATGGCTCCACCCTGCCGGTCTACGAGACCGACCTCGGCAAGCTGGGCGCGGTGATCTGCTGGGAGAACTACATGCCCCTGCTGCGCACCGCCATGTATGCCAAGGGCATCGAGCTGTACTGCGCGCCCACGCTCGACGGGCGGGACTCGTGGCCGGCCTCGATGCAGCACATCGCCATCGAGGGACGCTGCTTCGTCCTGAGCGCCAACCAGTACGCCACCGCGGCGGACTATCCCGCCGGGTACGTGAACGCCGCGATCGCCTCGAACGTCGGCAGCGCCGGCGGCGTCGGCAGTGTCGGGACCGCGGACCCGACCCAGCCCTTCAGCCGCGGAGGCAGCTGCATCGTCGATCCCTTCGGCAACTTCCTGGCAGGTCCGGACTTCGAAGGCGAAGCCGTGCTCCTGGCCACCATCGACCGCGAGGACATCGTGCGCGGCAAGTACGACCTGGACGTCACGGGTCACTACGCCCGTCCGGACGTCTTCCAGCTGTTCGTCAATGAGCGCGTCCAGGCACCTGTCACGACGAATGGAGGACCCTTCGCATGAACCCGACTTCGTCCCCCGCGTCCCCCGCGTCCTCCTCTTCCTTCTCGTCCGGCTGGCGCGAGCGGATTGCCGCCGCACACGAGCGCATCGCGCCCTTCATCGTCCGCACGCCCTGCGTCACCCTGCCCGCCGGTTCGCTGGGATCGCCGTATCAGCTGACGCTCAAGCTGGAGCAGCTGCAACGCACCGGCTCATTCAAACCCCGGGGCGTGTTCAACCGTCTGGCTGAGGCGCGGATTCCCGCGGCCGGGCTGGTCTGCGCGTCCGGCGGCAATCATGGCGCCGCCCTGGCTTACGCGGCGCAGCGCTTCGGCGTGCCCTGCGAGGTCTACGTGCCCCGCGTGACCTCGCAGTTCAAGCGGGACCGCCTGATCGCTTTCGGCGCCACGGTCATCGAGCACGGGGACGTGTACGTGGAGGCGCTGGAAGCGTCCGAGCGCCGCAGTCAGGAGACCGGCGCCCTGTCCATCCATGCCTTCGATCACGCGGACACCCTGGCCGGGCAAGGCACCCTGGCCAAGGAGATCGAGGAGCAGATCGGCGTGCCCGACGCCGTCGTGGTCGCCGTCGGCGGGGGCGGCCTCATCGGCGGCGTCTCGGGATGGTTCGGCGACACCACCCTGGTCGTCGGCGCGGAACCCGAGCTGTGCCCGACCTTGAACTCCGCACTCGGCGCGGGCGGTCCGGTGGCCGTGAAGACCGGCGGCATCGCGGCCGACGCGCTGGGTTGCCGCGAACTCGGCCGGACGCCGTTCCGCGTCCTCAGCGGCCACGACATCGTCACCAGCCTCGTGTCGGAACAGGACATCCTGTCCGCTCAACGGGCCTTGTGGGAAGAGTGCCGGCTGATGGTCGAGCCGGCCGCGGCAGTGCCGCTCGCCGCCGTTCGAAGCGGTGATCTCCAACTCCGCCTTGGCGCCCACGTCTGCCTGGTCCTCTGCGGCGCGAACGTGGCACCCGCCGTGTTCTGAGCGGGTCCCCGCTTCACGTCGCGCACACGGGCTCGAAACGCCGCTGCGCGGGGCCTTTCAACGGAATCACGGCGCACGGCACGACGCTTGCCGTATCCCCGGAACAAGCGCCCGCAGGCGTTGCGGTCCCCGACGTTCGATGAACATCGAGCAATGGGACGGCACGCTGCGGCATCGAATCAACCCATAGCGTTGGAGGTTCCCATGAACACGTCATTCTTCAGAAGCGCGGCGCTGGTCGCTGCCTGTGCCGCCCTGACGGTCGGCTGCGCCTCGGACAACCGGGATGTGCGCAACGCCGGGGTCGGCGCCGTCGGCGGCGCGGTCATCGGCGCGGTGACCGGCGGCAACGCGGTGACGGGGGCGGTGGTCGGCGCCGTCGCGGGCGCCGTCATCGGACGCCTGGTCGTCGACGGCCGCGAGCGCGAGGTCTACTCGGACGGCAACGGCGGCCGCTACTGGGTCGACAACGACGGTCGTCGTCACGCCGTCCGCTGACGGCGTGGCGCTCCCTTCAAATCATCCTCAGATCTTCATCGCCGCCACGATGCTGTCGTGCGCGGCCTTGTTCAGGCGGATGTCGAAGGGCAGGAAGGTGAGCCGGTCGACGGCCGTGGTGCCGGCCGGATTCGACACGTAGGCGCTGCCGCCCAGCACCGCGCCGTCCTTGGTCAGTGCACCGGTGTAGACGTTGCCGTTGAGCGCGAAGTAGACGCGGTACTGCACCGTCGCGCTCAGCGTGGCCGACTGCGGACGCGGATTGGTGGCCACCCAGACGGACACGCCGTCGACCACAGTGATGCTGCCGTTTGCCAGGCGGTAGGTGGTGCCGTCGCTGTTGGACACGATGCCGGCGGTCAGCGCGGCCGTCAGCGTCGTGCCGGTGCGGCACGGCGAGACGTTGGCGCCGGTGGTCGCCGTCGTGCAGTCGAAGGCGTTGTAGCGGTCGCCCTTGTTGGTCTGCGCGAACTTGAGGTAGGCGGCGCCGGGCAGGTAAGTCGCCGTCGCTTCGAGGATGGTCGCGTTCGAGAAGAACGAGTTGTGGAAGTGCGCGAAGTCCGCCGGCGTCGAGGCGATGGTGCCGGTCAGCGGCACGGTCTCGTAGTTGCTGCGGATCTCGGAGAAGGCCACCGTGGTGTTGTCCGCGGAGAGCGTGTCCACGCGCACGTCGGCGTCGACGTACGACACCCGGTTCACCGTGCCCGCGACGATCACGGCGCCGTTCTTCAGCACGCGCGTCACGCCCGGCGTGGGCAAGCCCAGCGTGGTGGTGATGTTCTGGGGGGAGCTCTGCGCGCTGAGCTGCGGACCGTTCGTCAGCGGCGACGCCGTCAGCAGGCCGTAGTCCGAGAACGCGTAGTTCACGCTGGGGCTGGTGGCGCCGGCGTAAGGCAGGTTCCAGTGCAGGAAGAAGCTGCCCTCGCTGGGCACCAGGATGAAGGATTCGAAGATCTGCTGGTTGGTGCTGAGCACCGGCTCGACCGACTGGGCCCGGCCCGTCTTGTCCGCCATCGCGGAGGCCTTGTCCGAGCCGGCCTCGCCACCGCCGCCGCAGGCCGCGACGATGAGGGACGAGATCGCCACCAGGATGGCGGCAGGGGTGCGCTTCGCTGAAATCATGGGTTCCTCTCCCGTTGATATTCCCGACGCCGCAGTCCTTCGGATGGGACCGCTTTGGCGTGTTGGGCGCGGAGTATAGGAGCGTGCCGTGGCGTCCGTGTGGCAATGCCGTCACCGCGTGAGGTGACGTCATGTGAGGCCCCGTGACGCCCCACGCGGCGCCTCATTTGGCGACCCATTGGCGACCCATTTGGCGCGATGTGCCGCCGCGGCGCCTACGCGGCGTCGGCCTCCGCGCGGCGCCTCGCCGCCAGCGCCCGGTCCAGATCCGGCGCCGCCGCGAGCAGCGCCTGGGTGTACGCATGACGCGGCGCGGCGAAGACCTCGGCGGTGGCGCCCTCCTCCACCACGCGGCCTTGCTGCAGCACGATCACGCGATCCGTGACCGCGCGCACCACCGCCAGGTCGTGCGTGACGAACAGCGTGGCGACGCCGCGCTCGCGGCACAGGCGCTCCAGCAGGGTCAGGACTTGCGCCCGCAAGGACACGTCCAGCGCCGAGACCGCCTCGTCCAGCACCAGCAGGTCGGGCTCGACCATCAGCGCCCGCGCGATGGCGAGCCGCTGGCGCTGCCCGCCGGAGAACTCGTGCGGGAAGCGCCGCAGCGCGTCCGCCTCCAGCCCCACCTGCCGCAGCAGCTCGACGGCGCGCTCGCGCGCCTGCGTCCCGCCGAGCGCCGGTCGCAGCAGATGCAAGGGTTCCGCGAGGATCCGCTCCACGCGCCAGCGCGGATCGAAGCTGCCATAAGGATCCTGGAACACGATCTGCACGCGGCGGCGCAAGGCCGTCTCCGCGCCGGTGAAGCGCTCGCCGGCCAGGCGGACCTCGCCCGACGCCGGACGTTGCAGGCCGAGCACCGTGCGCAGCAGCGTGGACTTGCCGCTGCCCGACTCGCCGACCAGACCGACCCGCTCGCCCGGCAGCACGTCCAGACTCACCTGATCGACGGCCCGCACGCGCCGGCCCGGGCGGAAGAAGCTGCGATCGGCAGCCGGGTACTCGCACACGATCTCGCGCAACGACAGCAAGGGCACGACGGCCTCGCCGCGCTGTCTTACTCCCTCTCCCGCTTGCGGGAGAGGGTGGGGGTGAGGGCCAGCGGCCGCGGCAGTCCCCTCACCCGGCGGTGCCGCCGCACGAGGCAACGCCGGACTCAACCGTGATTGCTCGACCAACGCCCGCGTGTACGGATGACGCGGCGGATCGAGCAGTTGCCGCAGCGGTCCCTGCTCCTGCACCTCGCCTTGCCGCAGCACGACCAGCCGGTCCGCCATCTCCGCGACCACGCCGAGGTCGTGCGTGATGAGCAGCAGTCCGCAGCCGTCCTCCCGCACCAGACGCCGCAGCAGATCGAGGATCTGCGCCTGGCTGCGGACGTCGAGCGCGGTGGTGGGTTCGTCGGCGATCAGCAGCCGAGGTCGGCAGGCCACCGCGATCGCGATGGCGACGCGCTGGCGCTGACCGCCGGAAAGCTCATGCGGATAACGACGCGCGTCCACGCCCGTCGCTTCGTCCGCGCCATCGCCTGAGGTCCTGAGACCGACGCGCACCAGCAACCGGTCGACCTCCGCGCGCCGCTCGGCGGCGTTGCCTCGGCCGTGCAGGCGCAGCGCTTCCTCGATCTGCGCGCCGATGGGCATCAGCGGATTCAGCGCCGTCATCGGCTCCTGGAACACCAACCCCACGCGAGCGCCGCGCACCCGCCGCCAGCCAGCCTCGTCGAGTGCGGCGAGGTCGACGCCTTCCAGATGCAGTGCGCCGCGCCGCGACAACTCCGGCGGCAGCAAGCCCAGCAAGGCCAACGCCGTCAGCGACTTACCGGAGCCGGATTCGCCGACCAGGCCGACGATCTCGCCGGCGGCCACGTCCAGCTCGGGCACGAACAGCAGGCGACGCTCGCCAGCGCGTAGCGAGAGGTCGCGCACGCGCAGCAACGCGGCGGCGGCGGCGGCCGGATCGAGGGTCGAAGAAAGCGTCGCCGTCATGGGAAAGTCCGATCCAATCGACCCAGGCGGGCGAGTCGCGGGTTCAAGCGCTCGCGCAATCCGTCCCCCAGCAGTTGGAAGGCCAGCGCCGACAGCGCCACCGCCAGGCCGGGAAACACCGCCAGCGTGGGCGCGAGCGCCGTCAGCGTCTGCGCATCGGCCAGCATGCGGCCCCAGCTCGGCTGCGGCGGCTGCGTGCCCAGGCCCAGGTAGGACAGCCCCGTCTCCGCCAGCAGGCCGAGCGCGAGCTGGATGCTCAGTTGCACCAGCAGCAGTCCGGCGAGATTGGGCAGCACGTGTTCGATCGAGATGCGCCACGCGCCCTTGCCCGCCACGCGCGCGGCCAGCGTGAACTCGCGCTGCCACAGCGGGAGCGCAGCACCGCGCGTGAGGCGTGCGAAGACGGGAATGTTGAACACTCCCACCGCCAGGATCGCGTTGATCGCACCCGGCCCGAGCGTGGTGCTCAGCAGCACGGCCAGCAGCAGCGACGGGAACGCGAAGACGAGGTCGTTGCCGCGCATCAGCAGCTCGTCGACCACACCGCCGCGCGCCGCCGCCCACAGACCCAGCGGCACGCCGACACCGGCGCCCAGCGCCACCGCCACGAGCGACACGCCCAGCGAGGTCGCACCGCCGCGCATCAGCTGCGACAGCACATCGCGGCCCAGCGCGTCGGTACCCAGCCAGTGCGTCCACGACGGCCCCTGCAGGCGCGCGGGCAGGTCCAGCGCGGCGGGGTCCCAAGGCGTCCACCACAGCGACAGCAACGCCAGCGCGGACAGCACGGCGCTCAGCACCAGACCGGCGAGCAGCCGGCTGCCCAGTCGAGTCCGGGCGTCGCTGTCCGTGCCGCCGTCCGTGCCGCTCCCCGGGCGGCCATCCGGGGTGTTGTCCGAGCGGCCATCCGGACCGGCGTCCGGACCTGCCGCCGGCACGACGGAGGAGCGCCCGCTCATGACCGGCCTCCCGCGCGCGACAGGCGCGGATCGGCGGCGCGGCCGCTGAGGTCGACGACGAAGGACAGCAGCACCACTGTCGCGACCAGCAGCAGCACCACGCTCTGCACCAGCACGAGGTCGCGCTGCGCGACGGCCTGGAACAGCAGCCGTCCCAGGCCGGGCAGGAAGAAGACGTTCTCGATGATCACGGACCCCGCCAGCAGGAAGGAGAGTTGCAGGCCCAGCAGCGTGAGCAACGGCAGCGCCGCGTTGGGCAGCGCGTGGCGCCACAGCACGCGCCAGTCGCCGGCGCCCTTGGCGCGCGCGGTGCGCAGGAAGTCCTCGCCGCCGAGGTCGAGCAGACTGCCGCGCAGCACGCGCGCCAGGATGGCCGCCTGCGGCAAGGCGAGCGCGATGGCCGGCAGCGTCAGCGCCGCGAGTCCGGAGGACAAGCCCTGACCCCAGCCCTCGAAGCCGCCGGCGGGCACCCATCGCAGGCCGACGGCGAAGACGAGGCTCAGCAGCAGGCCGAGCCAGAAGTTCGGCACCGCGAGGCCGAGCTGGCTGAGCTGGTCGATGAGGCGGTCCAGCCGGCTGCCGGGACGCCACGCCGCGCCCAGCCCCGCGGGCGCCGCGATCGCGATGGCCAGCAGCAGCGCGTACAGCGCCAGCGGCACGCTCAAGGGCAGGCGCTCCAGCAGCAGGCCCACGACCGGCACGCGATAGGTGATGCTGTTGCCGAAGTCGCCGCGCAGCAGCCCGGTGACCCAGTCGAGGTAGCGGCTGGGCCATGGCGCATCAAGGCCGAGCTCCCGACGCAACGACGCCACCGTCGCCTCATCGGCCTGAAGGCCGAGGATCTGCCGCGCCGGATCGCCCGGCGCCAACTGCACGAGCGCGAACACGACGAAGCTCGCGAGGACCAGGGTCAGCGCGAGGCTCACGCCGCGCGCCGCCAGCCAGCCCGGATCGCAGCGGCGACCGACCCACACGAGCCACGCCGCCGCCAGCGCCGCGCCCAGGAGTCCGATGGCGAGGAAAGGCCAACGTGCGACGGTCGACGCGCCCGCCCCTCCTCCTGCGGCATCGCTCGCTCCGGTCGCTCCGGTCGCTCCGGTCGCCCGTGTCGTGCCGGTGCCATCGAAGGACGCCTGTCCGAACTCCACGTTGCCGATGCCGCTGATGCGCAGCCCCTGCAGGTCCGCGCGACGCACCAGCAGCCGCGGGTACTGGAACAGGAAGCCGTTGACCGCGTCGTCGCTGAGCTGGCGCTGGATCGCCTGGAGCCGCTGGCGTTGCTCCGCCGGGTCGGTGGTCGAGTCGAGCCCGCGCAGCAGCGCCTGGTAGGCCGGGCTGCGATAACCGAAGTAGTAGCCCTCGCGGCCGTAGATGTCGTAGTCCTGCGGCTCCGCATGGACGATGACGCTGAGGTCGAAGTCATGCCGCGTGTAGACCTGGTCCAGCCACTGCGCCCACTCGAGGTTCTGGATCTGCACCCGCAGGCCGATCGCCGCGAGCTGCGCCGCGAGGATCTCGCCGCAACGCCGCGCGTAGGAGGTCGGCGGCAGCTTCATCCGCAGCGGCGGGATGGTCGACGGCGCGATGCCCGCCTCCGCGAGCACCGCCCGCGCGCGCACCGGGTCGTAGTTCGACACCGCCGTCAGGTCCACGTAGGCCGCATTGCGCGGCGGGAAGTGGCTGCCGATCGGCTCGCCGTAGCCGAACATCGCGCCGTCGATCAGCGCCTTCCGGTCGATCGCGTGGGAGATCGCGCGCCGCACGGGGAGTTGCGCCAGCAGCGGGTTGCGATGGTTGAAGGCGAGGATGGTCTCGCCCTCGCTGCTGCCGATCTCGACGGCGAAACGGCGGTCCGCGTGGAACTGCGCGAGGTTCTCCGGCGACGGGAAGTTGGAGAACAGGTCGACGTCGCCGGCCATCAGCGCCGCATACGCCGCGGTCGGATCGGCGATGAAGCGGTAGCGCAGGCGCTCGAGGTTCGACGTCGATCCTGAGACCGCCCCCCAGTAGTCGGCATTGCGACGCAAGGTCACCGAGTCACCGCGGCGCCACTGCTCGAAGCGCCAAGGCCCGGTGCCGACCGGCGCCGTGCGGTTGCTGTCCGCGGTGGCGGGCGCGACCATCACCAGCGCGGCGCTGGACAGCGCGATCGGCAGGCGGCCCGAGCGCTCGCGCAGCCAGATGTCGAGCACGAGCGGGCTGCTCGCGGCCACGCGCGTGATCGCGGCCAGCGACGTGCGCTGCGGATTGGGCGAATCCGGCGCACGCGCCCGATCGATCGCGAACTTCGCGACGCTCGCATCGAACGCCGTGCCGTCATGGAAGCGCACGCCGTCATGCAGCTGGAAGCGGTAGTGCAAGCCGTTGTCCAGCACCTCCCAGCTCGCGGCCAGGCGCGGCTTGGGTTGACCGTCTTCGCCCAGGGTGAGCAGGCCTTCGAAGAGGTTGCCGTAGACCAGCTCGCCGATCGGCGCCGCGGCGCCCGACGAGGGATCGAGGATGGGCGGTTCCAGCTGCATCGCGACGCGGACTTCGCGCTCGGCGGGCGCCGCGGCGAGCGCGCCGGGGAACGTACCGAGGAACACGCCCGAGAACGCGATCAGCACGATCGCGATCACCGCGCTCGCTCGCGAGGCCCAGTTCCCGAACATTGAAGTCATCCCCTCTCCCATCGTCATGCGCGCGGACCGGATTCTGCCGTCACTCCGGTCACTCCCGTCACTCCCGTCACTCGGGTCTCTCTGGTCACTCGGGCCACGCGCCGCCGCGCCTCGTCCGCCAGCGTTGGCAGATCGAGCTGTCGATAGATCCCGGCGAGCCGGCGGTTGATCGCCACTTCATCCGGATCGACGCGCCGCTTCGCTTCCAGCGCCTGCTGCGCATCGACCAGCTCGCCGGCATGCGTGGCGGCGTCGACGTGCAGCAGCGCGAACAGGTCGCGCTGCGCGTGGCTGCCGCCGATGTGCACGAGGCCGGGCAGCGCCTGGCTCAGCGGGTGCCAGGCGCGCTCCGGCTCACCGCGCGCATGCGCGACCAGACCGTTCGCCGCGGGCCAGACGACGTCGGCCCACACGGCGCGGCGACCGTGGTCGGCCTCGCGCACCGCCGCCAGCAGCGCCTCCGCTTCGGGCCGCGCGGCACGCGCCAGGCCGTAGAGATACAGCAGCGTCAGGAAGGGCTCGACCGTGTCGATGCCGCGTTCAGCGATGAAGCCGGCCAGTTCCGACCACCGGTCGCCGACGTCGACGCCGCACCACTCCAGGCGCGCGAGCAACTGCACCGCGCCGGCCTGGTCCTGCGAGTAGCTCCTCGACACGCCCCACACCGCGCCGTCGTAGAGCGCGAGTGCTTCCTCGTCTCGTCCGCGCGCGAGGTAGAACAGCGCCAGATGCCAGGCCAGATGCGTGGACATGAACGAGTTCAAGCCGGTCCAGCCCGGGCGCCAGCCTTCGAGCAGGCGGGTGCCCTCCTCGATCCGGCCGGTCGTCAGCAGCACATGCGCAAGCGCGTGCTGCGCCCACGGCTCGCGCTCGTCGGCCCGCAGCGCCAGCGCGCGACGCGCGGCCGCTTCGGCTTCCTCCAGCAGGTGGCACTGCTCATACGCGAAGGCGGCCATGCCATGCGCATAGGCGTTCTCTGCATGCTGCGGCAGCACGCGCAGGATCGCGCGCAGCATCGCCGGCGAGTCGCCCCGGTTGAAAGCGAAGTACTGGCGCAGCTTCACCACGAGCAGATCGCGCGGGAAGCGCTCGATCAAGGCATCGGCCTCGCGCTGCGCGGCGGGCACGTCGCCGTCGACCCAATGCGCCAGCAGCTTCACGTGCCGGGCCTCGCGCTCCGCGGCCGCGCGAGCCTCCGGCGACGCGGCGGCGCCATCGGAGGCACTGGCGGAGGGTTGATCGCGCAGCGCCCGCTCGGCGGCCTGCAGGAACGGCCGCGCCTGCGGCGGTCCCTGGGGTGACTCCAGGAACATCCACAACCAGCCCGCGTAGACCTGCGCCAGCACGGTATCCGGATGCGCCTGCGCGGCGGCCAGGATGCCCTCCGCGCGCGTCTCGTACGCGAGCAGACCCCCGATGAAATCGTTGATCCCCGCGCGCACGTCCGCAGACCCCGCACGGAACGGATTCCCCAATTCGTCATTCAGCAGCATGACGATCCTTCCCTGAACAGCAACACCCTTGCCGCGCCCCGATTCAGGTGCAGCGATGCATCCGAAGCGGGGTCGTGGCCGCGATCTAGTAGTTGTAGCTCAGAGTGAGTGTCACTGTCCTCGGGGCGCCCGCTGCGGCGACATTCAAATCGTCCTTCGTGCTCGGCCGGTTGCCGAAGAAGTTGCGCGTCAGGTCGTACTGCTTGTCGAACAGGTTCTGCACGCCGAGCTGCAGCGACCACGGCGAGCTCACCGGCGCCACCTCCACCCGCGCGTTGGCGAGCCAGTAGCTCGGGATGTCGTAGGTCTTGCCGCCGTCGACGTTGAGCAGGTTCAGCCACGACGGGTACTTCGCGTGATAGCTGTAGTCCGCCGCGACGCGCCAGTCGAAGCTGGCCGCCGTCCACGCATACGCGACGTTGCCGCCGTAGCTGACCTTGGGCAGGAACTGGTCGCGACCGGACAGGTCGCCCAGCAGCGGCGAGTTGAAGCGGTCGAACTTCGCGCGCTTGTAGCCCAGCGCCTGCCCGATGCTGAGCCCCGCCAGCGGACGCCACTGCACCTCGACCTCGCCGCCGTCGACCTTGGACTTGTCGATGTTGATGATCTTGCCGACCAGCGCGCCGGTGGCGGTCGTGGTCACGTCCTGGAACTGCTGGTCGCGGTAGTCGTAATGGAAGATCGCCGTGTTGACGCGCAGGCTGCGGCTCAGGTCGGCCTTGTAGCCGAGCTCGAAGGCCAGCAGCTTCTCGGGCTGGAACGGCTCCAGCGCCAGCGTGTTGAAGGTGTTGTGCGCGGTGATGCCGCCGGACTTCACGCCGCGGCTGATCGAGCCGTACAGCAGCTGCCCCGCCGCCGGCGTGTATTCCAGCGCCAGCTTGCCCGAGGTGTTGTTCTTCGACAGCGACTGCGCCGCGCCGTTGACGCCCAGCCCGGCGATGACCGGCGTGGTGTTGGTGCTGAAGTCGTCGATGGCGCGCTTCTCATGCTCCTGGCGCAGGCCGGCGACCAGCTTCAGATCGCTGCTCAGCGCCTGGTCCACCTGCCCGAACACGGCCCAGGTGCGGCCGGTCTGGTCGTAGCGCGTTCGCGTGATCAGGCCGTAGTCGCGGCGGAAGTCGGTGGTCCAGTCCTCGCTGAGCTTCTCGCGCGACGCGTACACGCCGCCGACCCAGTTGAAGCTGCCCGTGCCCTTTGACGCGAGGCGCAACTCCTGGCTCAGCGTGGTCGCCTTGTCCTTCCAGAACACGTCGGAGTGGTTGATCTCGGTGCCGTCCCAGTCCGCGAGTTCCTTGCGATCGAAGCGCTGGTGCGCGGTGATGCTCGTCAGCTGCGTGGCGCCCAGGTCCCAGTTCAAGGTCAGTGCGACGTTGGTGGCGCTGTTGTCCTTGTGCGGCTTGGCGTCGGCCGATTCGCCGACCAGCGCGGCGAAGTCGCTCGCGAAGCCCCAGCCGGTCGCGCGGCGGTTCGTGTCGGCGGCGAAGCCGTACGTGGGTCGCGCCGTGAAGAGGTAGAGCCCCTGGACATCGGACTTGTCGACGTTGTGGTTGATGCTGAGCTTCGCGGTCAGGTCGCGGGTCACGTCCCATTCGAGCTGGCCGCGCAGCGCGCTGATGTTCTTGTCGCCGAGCTTCTGACCCGTGGTCCGGTTGCGCTGCCAGCCGCCGTCCTGCTCGGTGGCGGCGGAGAGCCGGCCGCGCACCGTGTCGCCGAGCGCGCCGGAGACGAAGCCCTGCGCCGTCTTCGCGCCGAAGGAGCCGATGCCGACGGAGCCGCCGAACTCGGTCTGCTTCGTCGGCGCCTTGGACACGAAGTTGATCGCGCCGCCGGTGGTGTTCTTGCCGTAGAGCGTGCCCTGCGGACCGCGCAGCACCTCGACGCGTTCGAGGTCGAACAGCAGGCCTTGCGTCTGAACCGGGAAGGCGAAGGACACCTCGTCCAGGTAGACGCCGACCGGCGAGGAGTTGTTGCTGCCGTAGTCCTGGAAGCCGATGCCGCGGATGCGGAACTGCGGCTGGCCGCTGCCGAAGGCGGGCTCGATCTCCAGGCTGGGGATCTCGTTCTGCAGCTTGTTGACGCTGGTGATTCCCTTGGCGCGCAGCTCGTCGCCGGACAGCACGCTAATCGCCACGCCCACCTCCTGCGCCGATTCGACGCGTCGCTGCGCGGTCACCTCGACGCGGTCCAGCGTGGCCGCCGAGGCCGCGGCGGCGGGCGCGCCCTGCGCCATCGCCGAACTGCCCAGCACCGCCAGCACGGCCGCCGACACCGCTTTCAATTCATTTCGCACACCCACGTGTTTACCCACTCGCATACCGATCCCGATCTTCTTCATTTGTTGATCTGACTCCGGCCGGTCCGTGCACATCCGTGGCGGGCGGCGAAGGTGGCCGTTGTATTTCCGGGCCAGCGGCGACTTTAGGAATCGCGCTGATTCCGTGCGACGAAGGAATCGGCGCATCGATATACGCACAAGCGGCGGCCCAGGGCGCTCTGCGGCTCATTTCCCCTGGGGCTAGCGCAGTTCCACCACCCTCGATCGAATATCGATACGCCGAAAGGTTTCTCTGGATTTTCAAGCGTCTGAATAGAGTGAAACGTGAGCCGCAAAGCATTTTGCAGTAATCGCACATATTCACGTCTTATTAACGCCTGAGAATAATGCAAGCCCATTTGAAAGCAGTTTCCCTCGCGGTCGCCAGCCTTCTCGCCGGTTCGTTCGGCACGGTCGGTAGCGCGTCGGCCCAGCCCGGCGCCGACGTCGCGACGGGCGCTCAGAACACGCCCGACGCCTCCAGCGCCGCAGGGACAAGCAGCAGCGCTGGCACGGCGCTCTCCACCGTGACGGTGCAAGGCACGCGCACGCGCTCGCTGGGCGCCGGCGCGCTCGGTGCCAGGTCTGAACTGGAGACGCCCTTCTCCGTCCGCCAGGTCGATGCGGAGGACCTCGACGCGCGCCAGGTGAAGTCGCTGGGCAAGGTCTTCGCCAACGATGCGTCGGTGATGTCGCTGGGCGACACGTATTCATTCAACGCGTATTCGATCAACGTACGCGGCATTCCGCTGGACGATTACAACGGCTACAAGATCAACGGCCTGCCGTTCTTCATGACCACGGTCGAGCTGCCGATCGAGACCTTCGAGTCGGTGCAGCTGCTCAAGGGCTCGTCGGGCTTCATGTACGGCTTCGGCGCGCCGGGCGGCATCATCAACTTCGTCACCAAGAAGCCGACGGACAAGCCGCTGCTGAGCGTCGACGTGGGCTACCGGTCCGACGGCGTCTTCAGCGAGCACGTCGACGCGGGCGGCCGCGTCGGCTTCGGCGACGGAGATGCCGATCGCTACGGCTATCGCCTCAACCTCACGCACGAGCAGGGCGAGACCTACAACGGCGCGCAGGTGCAGCGCAACTCGGGTTCGGTTTCGGTGGATGCCAGGCTCACCTCGTCGCTGACCTGGACCGCGGACGCGATCTATCAATCACGTCGGGTCCAGGGCGGCGTGCAGGACTTCTTCCTGGACGACTTCACCGGCACGCAGATCCCGAAGGCACCGAGCGGCCGCAAGGACCTGAACGCGCACGACACGACCTTCTTCAACTCCAACGTGTTCTTCGTGTCCACGGGCCTGCAGTGGAAGATCGATCCGACGTGGACGGCCAAGGTGGACGTCAGCCGCAGCCAGGATCGCCGCCGCTACTCGGGCCAGTGGATGGGCCTGCTCAACGAGTCCGGCGACTACACGGTCTACCTGAACAAGGCGCAAGGCGCGGCGACCTACGAGCAGGCGCAGGCGCTGCTCGAAGGCAGCTTCACGACGGCCGGCATCCAGCACCAGGTGACGGCGGGTCTGGCGTGGCAGGGCTTGAACAAGCAGACGGTGCCCAAGTCGCTCTACACGCCGATCGGCGACGAGAACCTCTACCAGCCGATCACGCCGCTGCCGTGGAACGGCAGCTACGACGACTCGCTGCAGTATCACAACTACCACTCGGCGCAGAAGGCGGTCTTCGCCAGCGACACGGTGGCGTTCTCGGACCAGTGGTCGGTGCTGCTGGGCCTGCGCTACTCGGACTACGACCAGACCTCGTACAACACCGCCGGCGCGGTGACCAACCAGTACAAGAAGACGCCGGTCACGCCGACGGTGGCGGTGATGTTCCGTCCGCGCGCGGACACGCTGGTGTACGCGAGCTATGTGGAGGCGCTCGAGCAAGGCAGCACGGTCGGCACGACCTACGCGAACGCCGACGAGGTGCTGGCGCCGCTGAAGAGCAAGCAGTACGAGGTGGGCGCCAAGCACGACGGCCGCGGCTGGGGCGTGACGGGCGCGCTGTTCGAGATCGACCGCGGCGCGGAGTACGCGAACGCACAGAACTACTATGTCTCCAACGGTCAGGTGCGGCTGCGCGGGGCAGAGCTGAACGGCTACGTCAACGTGGACACGGGAACGCGCGTGACCGCGAGCGCCGCCTACACAACCGGCACCTACCGCCGGACCGATCCGAGCCTTGAAGGCAACCGCCTGGAGGGCATCCCGAAGTGGCAGGCGTCAGTCGGCGTCACTCAGAAGGTGCCAGGTGTTGACGGCTTGAGCGCGAATGCCGAAGTGCACTACTTCGACGGCCTCACGGCGGACGCCAGCAACAAGTACCGGCTGCCGAGCTACTCGCTGGTCAACCTGGGCGTGAGCTACCAGACGCGCGTCGCCAGCCACCCGGTGACGCTGCGCGCGGGCGTGGACAACGTGTTCAACCGGAACTACTGGGGGTTCCTGGCGTCGGGGTACACGTTCGTCGGTGCGCCGCGGACGCTGGGGATCAACGCGAAGATCGAACTCTGAAGTCGGTTCCTGCGTGAGGCTGCTGGCCCTCACCCCTGCCCTCTCCCGCAAGCGGGAGAGGGAGTCCGACCGAGGGCCTCCGCCTTCTCCCGCAGTCAGGTCTCGCCCTCGTCCACCTCTGCCTGCTGCTGATCAACACGATGTTGCTCGGCCGAAGCCGGCCTGCGCCTGCGCCGCGGCTGAGCCTTGACCGTCGACAGGGTGGTTCGAGCCGCTTCGAACGGATACCAAAGGACGAAATTCGTGACCAGCGTTGCCTTGGGTTCCGCCATGGGTGCGCATTCGACCGGCGCGCCATGGACAGGACCGTGCCCACAGGGATCCACCCGCCACGCGGGCGGATCTTCGTGGTGCTCGTCGCAGAGATCGGCATCGTCGTCATCACCTCTCGCGACGGCCGGACCCTTGGCGCACAACGACGCCTTCCTGGCCGCATGCTGCCGTTCGATCATCGCTTCGATGTCCGGCCGGCGCGACATCGTCGCGAGCAGGTCCGTCTCCGGCCTGGGGCGCGCCTTGGTGGGCTCCGTCGGCGATATCAGCTTCTTGTGGTGATCCCGCATCACGGTCGGGAAGTCAGCCGCAGCTGCAGTCGCGCTCGCCAGCGCCCCGCTGCCGGGCCTCGCGGCGGTAGGCGGAACGTAAGGCGTCGATGGAAGTGCTCGGATGCCGGTCATGGGGAATCCTCGTGGCTTGACTGCATTATCTACCAACTAGTAGATTGCGCGCATCTCCGAGTTGCCTGGCTGAGCCCGGGTGCTACGCTGGCCTCTCATCCACCCCAGCAACCACATTCGACCCGAACCGCCATGAAGCTCATTGGAATCCTCGGCGGCATGTCAGCGGCCTCGACGCAGATCTACTACCGCCAGCTGTGCGAGATCACGCGTCGGCGTCTCGGCGGCCTGCACTCCCCGGAGCTGCTCATCAGGTCGCTCGATTTCGCGACGATCGAGCAACTGCAGGCCAAGGGACGCTGGGACGAAGCCGGCGAGATCCTGAACGCGGAGGCCAAGGCCCTGGAACGCGCCGGCGCCGACTTCATCGTCCTGGCCACGAACACGATGCACAAGCTGGCCGACCAGATGATGGCTGGCGTGGGTATCCCATTGCTGCACATCGCGGACGCCACGGCGGATCGCATCAGGAAGTCCGCGCTCAAGACACCAGGTCTCATCGCGACGGCGTTCACGATGGAGCAGAGCTTCTACGTCGATCGCCTCAAGGCGGCCGGGCTGCAGCCCCTGATTCCCGACGACGACGATCGCGCGGACGTGCATCGCATCATCTACGACGAGCTCTGCAAGGACATCACGACGAGCCCCAGCCGATCGAGGTTCGAGGACGTCGCGCGCCACCTGGTGAGTGGCGGCGCGGATTGCATGATCCTCGGCTGCACGGAGGTCGGGATGCTGCTCGACGCCGGCAACGTGTCCGTGCCGGTCTTCGACACGACGCTGATCCACTGCGAGTCCGCGATCGAGCTGGCGCTGGCGCCCTGACCGGGCGCCTCGCTTCACGCGCTATCGGGCCGGAGTCGCCCGATCCGTCGCGGCATCCCACATCCCCATCGCCTCGGTCACGGCCTTCTCGATGACGGCGTGCCGGACGCGATCGCGGGCGAGCACCGACAGGCCCTGGAAGAAGCTGTCGAACGCGATGGCCAGCGACGCCGGATCCGTGGTGTCGCGCAGCTCCCCGCTCTTGATGCCCCGCTCCACGCAGGCGCGGAAGCCGGCGCGGGTGCGACTGCGCACCTCCCGCAGCAGCTGGGTGACGGCCTCGCTGCCCGTGGAGGCGGCGCCGACGACGCCCAGCGCCACCATGCAGCCCTTCGGATGCCCGCTCTCCGTCTGCATCTTCGCCGACCGTTGCAGCGCCAGGAACACGCCCTCCCGCGGCGGGACCGACGTGTCATGCAGGCTCCGGGTCAGGTTGCCGTAGATCGCCATGTACCGCTCCAGGGCCTCCTTGTACAGCGCCTCCTTGGACTCGAAGGCCGCGTAGAAGCTGGGCGCGGAGATCCCCTCGCCCATCGCCGCCTTCAGCTGCGACAAGGACGTCGATTCAAAGCCGTGCTCCCAGAACAGGTGCATCGCCGAAGTGACCGCCGCATCGCGGTCGAAGGTGCGTGGTCGGCCCCGCTGAGCCATGGAGATCTCCCACAGTCAAAAGATACATACTAATCGATACACAATCATCGGACAACACACGGCCCTCCGCCCCATGCCGTCGTCCTCAATACGCTTCCGCACGACGACGCGTCGCGCACAAGTCCGTTGACACGGCCTTCGACGCTGCCTTATATTTGTACCGCTCGATACGTAAATCAGCGCAGGCGAGGTGTTCACACGACCTCGCATTTTTTTCTCTATTTTTGTACCAATCGGTATTCAATCAGGAGCCCCCATGTCCAAAGAACTTGAAGCACGCCTGGATGCGATCGAAAGCCGCTTCGCGATCGATGCGCTGATCGCCAACTACGCCGAGGCGTTCGACACCATGAACGAGGAACTGCTGGCGACCCTCTGGCATCCCGAGTCGCGACTGCTCCTGGGCGCGAACGGCAACGCCGAGGGACTCGAGGCCATCCTGGCGCAGGCGAGCGTCAACATGAAACGCATGCCCCACATGCATCACTGGATGGCGAATGCGCTGATCACCGTGGACGGCGACAACGGCCACGGTCTGGTCGCCGCGGACTGCATCTTCTACGACGTCGACCAGGGGCCGCTGCAGGTGAGCGGCCAGTACCGCGACGTCTATCAGCGGCGCGACGGCCGCTGGGCTTTCCTGGAGCGCACCTTCACCATGCACTACGCCGTCCCGCTCCAGAACTGGGTCCCCATCATGGGAACAGAACGTTTCGGCCGCCCGGCCTGATCCGAACCGCGGCCATCAAGCTCATGCAAACGACGACCTCCGCCACGCGTCGGTGGTCGGCGTTCGCGGTGTTGCTGGTGGGGGCGTTCCTGCCTCCGCTGGACTTCTTCATCGTGAATGTCGCCCTGCCGTCCATCCAAGGCACGCTCCAAACAAGCGCTGCAGAACTGCAACTCGTGATCTCCGGCTATGCCGCGGCGTATGCGGTCTTCCTCATCACCGGAGGACGGCTGGGCGACCTCTTCGGCCGGCGCCGGATCTTCCTGATCGGCATCACCGGCTTCGGACTGACGTCGGTGATGTGCGGCCTCGCAACGTCGCCCGCCATGCTGATCATCGGGCGGGTGCTTCAAGGCCTTAGCGCCGCCGCCATGGCGCCGCAGGGGCTGGCCTCCATCCACGCCCTCTTCCCGGAGCAGGAGCGTTCACGCGCGCTGGGCCTTTACGGCGCGGCGGTCGGGCTGGCGGCGGTCGCCGCGCAGGCGCTGGGCGGTGCGTTGATCTCCGCGGACATCCTCCACCTCGAGTGGCGAATCATCTTCCTCATCAACCTGCCCGTGGTGGTCGCGGTCCTGATCTTCGGCCTGCCCTTGCTGCCCGACGTCCGCGGCGACAGCCCGGCGCCCATCGACCGGATCGGCGTGCTGCTGTGCGCGCTCACGCTGGGCCTGCTGATCGTGCCGCTGGTCGAAGGGCGTGAGCGGGGCTGGCCCTGGTGGGCCTGCGCGATGCTGATCGCGTGTCCGCTCGCCGGCTTCTGCTTCTGGCAATACGAGAAGGCCTTCGCACGCCGGGGCGGCGTTCCGCTCGTCAGCGTCGACCTCGTGCGCATGCCTGGCTTGATGAGCGGCCTCACGGGCGTGCTCTTCTTCTACGTCGTCTCCGCCTTCTTCCTGGTGTTCTCCGTCTACCTGCAGTCGGCGATCGGCTTGAGCCCCCTGGCGACGGGGCTGGTGTTCCTGCCGTTCGGTGTCGGCGCCTTCATCGGGCCGTTGACGACGCCGCTGGCCACCCGCGTCTTCGGCGACCGGATGCCCGCCATCGGCATGCTGCTCGAAGTGGCCGGGTGCGTGCTCCTCGCCGTGCTGGTGGCGGCGACGCCCGGACAGATGCCGGCTCAAGGTCCGCTGATCGCCGCGGTCGGACTGCTGGGCTTCGGTCAAGGGTGGGCGTTGCCGACGCTCGTCCGCGCCATCATCAATCGCGCGCCGGCGACCGGTTCCGGGATGATCGCCGGCATCACGAATTCAGCCTTGCAGATCAGTGCGGCGCTCGGCGTGGCAGTCATCGGCGGCGTGTTCTTCAGCGTCGCGGGCACGTCACCGGGTGCGGCGTCCATGGCCCGGGCGCTGATGGTCGCCATGCTGTGCATCGGGGCCAGCCTGAGCGTGGCGGCGATCTTCTCGATCGTTGCTTCGAGGTCGAGCGCTCGCGTCGCGGCGAGGCTCGCGTCGACCTGAAGGGGCGCCTCCCGCGTGTTCGCCGGCGGTCCATCCCCCTCGATCCGGGGAGCCACGAGGCCACTTCGCCACGTCCTATGTTCGCTACCGAACATTTCCCGGCTACGATTTCCTGACAAGAACGAGGAGTCGGGATGCGAGTCACGCACACGGTGGCGGCGGTGGCCTTGGCGGCGATCGCGGTGTGGAATGCGCGGGTGGGATGGGAACTCCAACCGTCGCAGCCGGAAGAGGCCTTGGGCAACTTCCTGGGATCGGCGCTGCTGCTGGCCTGCAGCGCCGCCCTCGCCTGGCATGGCAGCGCCAGGCCACAGGCCCGCAGGGACCCGCGCCGGCGCCCCGATCCGCACTGAGCTACGGCAGCCGCTCGCGCAGGACCTGGATGAACGCCTGGAGCGCCGACGGCACCTGCCGATGGCCCGGGTAGTAGAGGACAAGACCTGGCCCCGGCGGGCACCAGTCGTCCAGGACCGTCTCCAGCCGTCCGCTGCGGAGATAAGGCGCCACCGCGGGTTCCGGCACATACGCGATGCCCCGGTCCTCGAGCGCCGCTTCCACCATCAGCGCGATGCTGTTCAGGGTCAGGCGACCCGGGACATCGATGGCGAGCTTCTCGCCGCGGCGCTCGAACTCCCAGCGGTACAGCTTGCCGCTCGGCATCCGGTGCCGGATGCCGGCGTGACGCTGCAGGTCCTGCGGCGAGGTCGGCGGGCCCGCCCGTTTCAGGTAGTTGGGCGACGCGACGGTCACGAAGCGGATGTCGCCGCCGAATCTCACCGCCACCATGTCCTGCGGCACCGACTCGCCCAGACGCACGCCGGCATCGAAGCCGGCCTCGACGATGTCCACGAAGCGGCCCTCGGTGACCAGGTCCACCGACACGTCGACGAACCGGTCCAGCACCCACGGCACCACCTCCCGCACCAGGAGCCAGGCCGCCGTCTCCGGCGCATTGAGGCGCACGGTCCCGGCCGGCACGCCGCGCGTGGCGGACGCCTCCGCCAGCGCGGCGTCCACGTCTTCCAGCACCGGCGTCAGCCGGGTGAAGAGCCGCTCGCCGGCCTCGGTCAGCGCGACGCTGCGCGTGGTCCGGTTGAGCAGGCGCACGCCCAGGCTCTTCTCCAGCGACTTCATCGCGTGGCTGAGCGTGGAAGGCGCCACCCCGACCTCCTCCGCCGCGCGCCGGAAGTTGCGGTGCGTCGCCACCAGGACGAACGCGTTCAGGTCGTTGAAGGAAGGACGGGGCATGTCGTTGAAGACTCCTGCGGGATTGATGGCCTGGTTTCATCAGCCTGTTCGCGGAGGCAGGTCAATCCGGGAGGCACGCGGACCTACGCTGAAGGCCATCCCATTCTTTCAGGAACGAAGCATGAGCAAGACCTGGTTCATCACCGGCGTATCCAGCGGCATCGGCCGGCTGCTGGCCGAGAAGGCGCTGTCACGCGGCGATCAAGTCATCGGCACGAGCCGCAACGCCAATGCCCTGCCCGATCTGCGCGCGAATCATCCGGAGCGTCTGCGGATCGTGGCCCTCGAGCTCAAGGATCCGGCCGCAGTCCGCGGCGCCGTGGACGACGCGTTCCAGCGCGCGGGGCGCATCGACATCCTGGTCAGCAACGCGGGCTACGGCGTCTTCGGCGCGGCCGAGGAAACGGACGATCGCCAGCTGCGCGACATCATCGACGTGAACCTCATCGGCGCCATCGCGCTGATCCGCTCGGCGCTGCCGCACCTGCGTGCGCAAGGCGGCGGACGCGTCCTGCAGATCTCGAGCGAAGGCGGCCAATGCGCCTATCCCGGCTTCAGCCTGTATCACGCGACCAAGTGGGGCGTGGAAGGTTTCGTGGAGGCGGTGTGCCAGGAGGTCGCCTCGTTCGGCATCGAGATCACGCTCGTGGAGCCCGGGCCGGCCCGCACGGAGTTCGGGACCAACCTCGTGAAGACGGCGCCCACGCCGGCCTACCAAGACACGCCGGTGCAGCAGCTGCGCGACGGGCTCGATGGCAGCTGGGTCATCAAAGGCGACCCGGACCGGATGACGACGTCGATGCTGGAGATCGTCGATCGTCGCGACCCGCTGCCCCGACGCCTGGTGCTGGGCGCGGACTCGTACGCGAATGTCAGGCAGGCGCTGTCGACACGTCTCGCGGAATTGGAAAGGCAGCAGGCCGTCGCCCTGTCGGCGGACTTCACGGACAGCGAGCTGGCGAAGTTCGAGTCGAAGGCCGCAGACAGGTCTGCCGAATGAACGAGAGATGACCCGTCGCCATCGAGTTCCAGCAGGTGCGGTGAACGGCGCCCCCCGTTTCGCGAAATCAGGCGATCGCCCCGGCGTCCGCGACCAGCGACGCGCCCGTGATCACGCTCGCTGCGGGACTGGCAAGGAAGACCACCGCGTTTGCGATTTCCTTCGGCTGGCCGAAGCGACCCAGCGAGGTCATGCCGCGCTGGAAATCGGCGGCCGGGCCGTCCGCGGGATTGGCGTCCGTGTCGGTGGATCCCGGATGGACGATGTTCACCGTGATGCCTTTCGGACCCAGCTCGCGCGACAGGCCGCGAGTGAAGGCAAGCAGCGCCGCCTTCGTCATCGCGTAGGCGGTGACGCCGGGGAACGGCACCCGCTCCGCCAGCCCCGATCCGATCGAGACGATCCGACCGCCTTCGGCGAGATGCGGGATCACGGCCTGGGCATACAGCACGGGGGCGCGCACGTTGGTGTCCATCAGGGTCTGGTAGTCGCCCAGGTCCAGATCGGCGATCAGACCGTTGTGGCCGATGGCGGCGCTGTTGACGAGGATGTCGATCCCGCCCAGCGCCGCGACGGCCTCGCGCACCGAGCGCGTGATTGCCTCGGGATCCGCGCTGTCGGCCTGGATCGCCACGGCGCGACGTCCCGTGCCCTCGATGGCGCGCGCCAGCGCCAGCGCCTTGTCGGCCGAATGCCGATAAGTGAAAGCCACTTCGGCGCCGTTCTCCGCCAGGGCCGTGGCGATGGCCGCGCCTATGCCCCGCGATCCGCCGGTCACCAACGCGCGCTTTCCCTTCAAGTCGATCATGTCCATTCCTTCGATTCAGTCGGGCCGGCGGCGGATGGAATACCCGCCGTCGTCTCCGCCGACAAAGGAAAAGTGTCGACCGCGTGGGCCGTCGGGACAATGATCGCGATTGCTCGAATCCGCCTGGAATTGCTCGTCACCCGGTGTCGCCCGATGTCGCAGATCGACGCGAAGGATCGTGGATCAGCGCGTCAGCTGAGACGGTCCTTCCGCCACGCCGACGGCGTCGCTCCGGTCAACCGGCGGAAGGTCCGCCCGAAGTGCACCGCATCGGCAAACCCGGTCGCTTCGGCGATGTCCTCCAGGGAGCCGGCGCTGTCCAGCATCAGCGCCTGGGCACGCTGGATCCGCGCCTGCAGCTGCCACTGGTAAGGGGCGAGACCCGTGGATGCCTTGAACGCCCGGTTGTAGTGCGACGGTGACAGGCCCGCGAGCTTCGCCAAGGCGGCCAGTTCCACGCGCTGCGGCATGTGGGCTTCGAGGAAGCTCAAGGCGTCCCTCAACTGGAGCGGCGACAGCTTCGATCCCGCCTTCGCGCCGCGAGGGTCCGTCCGGCCGAGGAAGCGGACCGCGAGCGCGGTGACGAGCGCATCCCCGTACAGCTGGACCGAAGGATCGGGATCGGGGACGGCATCGGCCAGCAGCTTCATCAAGGTCATGATCCGCTCGTCCGAGAAACGCAGGAGCGGCGTCTGCGCCAGTCCGCCGGTGTGCGACAGGTGGCAGCGTTCGCTGAGCGCGGCCACGTCGAAACCCAGCCTCACGTCCTTGACGTGTCGCGCGTCCTCGCTGAATCCCCAGATCGTCATCCCCGCGGGCACATAGTTGATCTGCCGCGGCTTGTAGTCGACCGGACACGCGGCATCCCGATTCAATCGAGGCTCGGAACGATGGGTGCCCACTTCCTCGTAGATCATGCCGAGTCGCGCCTCTTCCTGGTGAGGCACCTGATACATGACCCGTCCGGCACAGACGAATTCCGCCGCGATGACGTTCACGCCCGCCCACGTGCGGCTGGCGCTGGTCACGCTCAGCAGGTTCTCAGGGAGTTCGGCAGCTGGTTGCATGCCGCATTCTGACGCTCACACCAGCGTGATGGTCGGTCTCACATCCAGGCGCTGTTTCAGCAGCCCCACGCTCAGATAGAAATCCGCGCTGCGCTGCTGGTCCGCGAGCACCTGGTCGTCGAGCGCGATCCAGCGCGTGGCGCGGCGCTCGAACTGCAGGCGCGCGGCCTCGACGGGGATGCCGATGATGCGTGCCAGCGCCGCGGAGAACTCCGGCACGTGCTGATAGGACCAGGCCTGAGCGCGCTTCACGCGCTGCGCCAGGTCGGCCAGCGCCTCGCGTTTGGTTGCAAGCGCCTTGTCGGTCGCCGCCAGGAAGCTGAGCCCGGACCACTGCCCTCGCCCGCTCACCAGCACGCGGGCGTGACCCGCGGTTTCCGCGAGCGCGGTGTAGGGCTCCCACGTCGCCCACGCGTCCAGCGAGCCCTGCGTCAATGCGAGCTTCGCCTCCGCAGGCGGCAGGAAGCGGACCTGCGCGTCGTCCGGCTTGAGCCCCGCCGACGCCAGCGCCTTCAGCGCGATGAAGTGCCCGATCGAGCCGCGGTTCGTGCCGATGGACTTGCCCTTGAGGTCGGCGGCCGTCTTGAACGGCGAGTCCGGCCGCACCAGCACCGCCGTGCCGTAGGCATCGGAGCGGTTCACGGCGAAGGCCTTGATGCGCGTGCCCGCGGCGATCGCGAAGAGCAGCGGCGCGTCGCCGATCGGGCCGAAGTCCACGGCCTCCGCGTTGAGCGCCTCGGCCAGCGGCGCGGCGGCGGGGAACTCGCTCCACTGGATCTCGTAGGGCAGCTGGCGGAGTTCATCCGCCGCCTCGAGCAACGCGCGCAGATTGCCCTTCTGGTCGCCGGCCTTCACCACGATGCGGCCCTGTGCGCGCACGGAGCGCACGTAGGGAATGGCAGCCAATGCCGCGAGTGCGGCTCCGCCGGTGAGCGCCCGGCGGCGCGAGAAGTCGTTGGAATGGGAACTCATGCAGTCCTCGAAGCGGAGAAGGAAATGCGAACCGGGATCAAGCCGCCCGGCGCTGCGCGAGGCGCTGCTCGACGAGCGCCCGTGTGCGCGGGATCAACTCGCGGCCGTAGTCGATCGCGTCCTCCAGCGGATCGAAGCCGCGGATCAGGAAGGTCGTGACGCCCAGGTCGTAGTAGTCGAGCAGCGCCTCGGCCACCTGCTCCGGCGTGCCGACCAGCGCGGTGCTGTTGTGCCGCGCGCCGGTCTCGCGCGCGATCTCGGTCCACAGGCGCTTGTCGACGCGGCTGCCCTTCTCCGCCGCGGCGAGCAGGCGCCGCGCCCCCTCGCTCTGCTGCGGTCCGCCGCGGCTGTAGCCGGCGGCGACGCGCAGGCGGCGTGTGTCCTCGAGGATGCGCTCTGCGCGGGCCCAGGCGGCCTCCTCGGTATCCGCCAGGATCGGCCGGAAGGACACAGAGAACCCGATGCTCCGCCCATGGCGCGCCGCCTCCGCGCGCACGCGCCGCGTCAGGTCGGCGGTCTGTTCCAGCGATTCGCCCCAGAGCGCATAGACATCCGCATGCTTGCCGGCCACCGGCAGCGCCGCGTCGGACGCGCCGCCGAAGAACACTGGGAGGTGCGGCTGCTGGCGCGGCTTGACCTCGCTGAAGCCGCCGTCGAAGCGGTAGTGCGTGCCTTCGTGATCGAAGGGCTGATCGCTGGTCCAGAGCTGTCGCAGCAGACCGACGTATTCGTCGGTCCGCTCGTAGCGCTGGTCGTGGTCGAGGTAGTCGCCATCGCGGCGCTGCTCGGCGTCCGAGCCGCCGGAGATCACATGCACCGCCAGCCGGCCGCCGGTGAACTGGTCGAGCGTCGCGAGCTCGCGCGCGGCCAGCGTCGGCGCGATGAAGCCGGGCCGGTGCGCCAGCAGGAAACCGATGCGCGAGGTGTGCGCCGCCGCGTGGGCGATCGTCAGCTGCGCGCTGGGTCCCGTCGAATGGTGCGGCACGAGGATGCGGTCGAAGCCCGCCGCCTCGTGCGCCTGGGCGAAGGCGGTCACGTAATCCGGATCCACCACCGGGCCGCTGGCCGGGTGGATTTCGGACGTCTTCTGCGACTGGATCATGCCGATGAATTGGATGCTCATGCCGGTGGCCTCTGCGTTGGTCTGACAGGAACGGAACGTAGAGATCCGCGCCGTCCGCGGCAAAGAACGAATCCGACTTTCCATGCTCGGATTGCAGGATTCACGGCGGCCACGACGGCGCCCACACTGCGACGCATGAGCGCCCTTCGCCAGCCCGTGCCACCGGAGCCCTTGCAACGGTTCATCGCCGCCGTCGAGGCATTGATCGGCAAAGGCCTGCGCGAGTCCGAGCTGTTGACGACGCTGCGCCCGCTGCTCGCCGAGCTCGTCGCGCACGACGACTGGCTGCCGTCGAGCCATGCGCGGCCGGGCGCCGATCGCTATCGGCAGTACCCGCTGCATGTGGACCCGCAGGGACGCTTCTCCATCGTGTCCTTCGTCTGGGGACCGGGTCAGGCCACGCCCATCCACGACCACACCGTCTGGGGGCTGATCGGCATGCTGCGCGGCGCGGAGGTCTCGCAGGGGTACCGCTTCACCGGGCCGCATGAGCTGGTGCCGGAGGGTCCGCCGGTGCGCCTGTCACCGGGTCAGGTCGAGGCGGTCTCGCCGCGGCTCGGGGACATCCATCGCGTCCACAACGCGGTCGAGGGTCAGGTCTCCATCAGCATCCACGTCTACGGCGCGGACATCGGCCGCATCGAGCGGTCGACCTACGACGCCGATGGCACGCCGCATCGCTTCGTTTCGGGGTATTCGGCACTGGCCTGACTTCCACGGCCGCTGGCCCTCACCCCCACCCTCTCCCGCGTTGCGGGAGAGGGAGTCCGACCGAGGTCGTCCACCGTCGCATCCGTGCGACTGGACATCGCGTCGTGCGAATACGCGATCAACTCAAATGAGAAACTTCTCAATTGAGAATTATTATCAACAACTCGCGGTCCGCTCGACCATGTCCCACTCCCACCCCCGATCTCCGCGGCACAGGCCGACGTGATGCCCCTTCGTTGAGGGCCACGGCAGGAGACGCCCTGCCATGTCCACTTCGCTCCGGTCCTCGCGCGGCTTGCCCCGCCCTGCGTTTCCCTCGCTCGTCGTCGCCCTGTCCGGCGCCGGTCTGCTGATCTCCACGCCCGTCCTGGCGCAGGAAGCGCCGGCCAAGCCCGCGGCTGCCGCACCCGCTGCGCCCGCAGCATCGGCGGCTTCGGCCACCGCGGCCGACGTCGCGCTGCCCGCGGTCACCGTCAACGCCAACCGCCTCGGCGAGATCACCGAGAAGTCCGGCTCCTACGCCTCCGGCACCATCGCCACGGCGACGCGCCTGGTGCTTTCGCCCAAGGAGACGCCGCAGTCCATCAGCGTGATCACGCGCCAGAAGATGGACGACTTCAACCTCACCTCCATCGACGACGTGATGGCCCAGACCCCGGGCATCAGCATCGTCACCTACGACAGCGAGCGCACCGAGTACTACTCGCGCGGCTTCGCGGTCCAGAACTTCCAGTACGACGGCGTGCCGATGACGCGGGACTCGTCCTACTCCGCGGGCAACACGCTCAGCGACACCTCGATCTACGACCGCGTGGAAGTGCTCAAGGGCGCGACCGGCCTGCTCACCGGCAGCGGCTCGCCCGGCGCCACGATCAACCTGATCCGCAAGAAGCCCACGCGCGAGTTCCGCGGCCACGCCTCGGCCGGCATCGGCAGCTGGGGCACCTGGCGCAGCGAGGTCGACGTCGGCGGCGCGCTCAACGAGAGCGGCAGCCTCCGTGCACGCGGCGTCGCCGCCTACACCGACCGCCAGTCGCAGGTCGACCACTACGAGCGCAAGACCACCGTGCTCTACGGCATCGTCGAGGCCGACCTGACCCCCGACACGCTGCTCACCGTCGGCTTCGACTACCTGGACAGCAAGCCCAAGGGCTCGAGCTGGGGCGGCATCCCGCTGCTGAATTCGCTGGGCGAGTTCAACGACCGGCCGCGCTCCTTCAACAACGGCGCGACCTGGAGCCGCTGGGAGCAGTACACCCGCACCGGCTTCGCGACGCTGGAGCACAACTTCGACAGCGGCTGGGTCGCCAAGCTGCAGCTGAATCACCAGATCAACGGCTACGACGCCAACCTCGGCGCGGGCGCCTCGGGCTTCCCCGACCCGGCGACCGGCGCCGGCGTGTCGATGTGGATCGGCCAGTACATCGGCAAGACGACCAGCGACGCCGCCGACGTCTACGCCACCGGCCCCTTCACGCTGGCCGGCCGCAAGCACGAACTGGTGGTGGGCGGCAGCCTGGCCCGCCGGCAGTGGAAGAACGACGGCTACTACCTCGCCGACGGCTACGACGTGAACGTGCCCAACTACTACCAGTGGAACGGCCAGGTGCCCGAGCCCGTGTGGCACGGCACGCCCGACTTCACCAACGACGAGACGACGCGCGAGCGCGGCCTCTACGCCGCCGCGCGCTGGAACCTGCCCGCCGACCTGAAGCTGATCACCGGCGGCCGCTGGTCCGCCTACCGCAACAAGGCGCAGGGGCTGGACGAGTCCGGCGTGTTCATCCCCTATGTCGGCGCGGTCTGGGACCTGACCCGCGAGTACGCGCTCTACGCGAGCTACACCGACATCTTCTCGCCGCAGTCCTCCCAGGACGAGGCGGGCCGCACGCTGGATCCGCTGCGCGGCAAGAACTACGAAGCGGGCGCGAAGGCGTCGTGGCTGAACGGCCGCCTGAACGCGTCGGCGGCCTACTTCCAGCTGCAGCAGGACAACTTCGCGATCGAGACCGGCGGCAAGACGCCCACCGGCGGCGTTGCCTATCGCGCGGCCGACGGCATCAAGACCAAGGGCGTGGAGTTCGAGATCTCCGGCCAGATCACGCCGAGTTGGCAGCTGCAGGCGGGCTACACGCACAGCGTGTCCAAGCAGCAGGGCGAGCGCGTCACGACGCTCACGCCGGCCAACCAGTTCAGCCTGTACACCACGCACAAGCTCGACGGCGCGCTGGGCGGCGCTCTGAACGGCCTGCGCGTGGGCGGCGGCGCGCGCTGGCAGGACAAGACCTGGGGCGACATCAGCACGCCCGGCGGCGGCATGGTGAAGCACACCGTCGATGGCTACTGGATCTTCGACGCGATGGCGAGCTACGAGTTCAACAAGAACCTGTCGGCGTCGGTCAACGTGACCAACCTCTTCGACAAGAAGTACTACACGATCTTCAGCTACTACTCGACCTACTCCTGGGGCGCCCCGCGCGCGGTGTCGGTCAACGCGACCTACCGGTTCTGAGCGTCAATCCGCGCGGTCCAGCACCGCGCGGACCGCCGCGGCCAGCTCGTCCAGCGTGAACGGCTTGCCGAGCAGGTCCACGCCGGGATCGAGCACGCCGTTGTGCACGACCGCGTTGCGCGAGTAGCCGGTCGTGAACAGCACCTTCAGTCCGGGCCGGCGCCGGCGCGCCTCGTCGGCGAGCTTGCGCCCGTTCATGCCCGGCATCACGACGTCGGCAAAGACGAGCGCGATCTCGGGGTGCGAGTCCAACAGCTTCAAGCCCGCCTCGCCGCCGTCGGCCTCGAGCACGCGGTAGCCCAGCTCCGTCAACGCGTCGACGGAGGACGCGCGCACGGCGGGTTCGTCCTCGACCACCAGCACCGTCTCCTGGCCCTGCGACGCGGACACCAGCGGCACGCGCTGCGACTCGATCTCCTCTTCCTGATCGTTGAGCAGGCGCGGCAGATAGATCTTCACCGTCGTGCCCTGACCGGGCTCGGAGTAGATCTTCACGTGGCCGCCGGACTGCTTGACGAAGCCGTAGACCTGGCTGAGGCCGAGGCCCGTGCCGCGGCCCACTTCCTTCGTCGTGAAGAAGGGATCGAAGGCCCGCGCCAGCACGTCCGGCGTCATGCCGCTGCCGGTGTCGGTCACCGCGACCATCACGTACTGGCCGGGCAGCACGCCGACCTGCTCGGCGACGTAGCGCTCGTCGAGGTGGGCGTTCGCGGTCTCGATGGTCAGGCGCCCGCCGTCGGGCATCGCGTCGCGCGCGTTGACGGCGAGGTTGAGGATCGCGCTCTCCAGCTGGTTCGGGTCGGCATGCGTGCGCCACAGGCCGCCGGCCTGCACCGCCTCCAGCGAGATGGCGCCGCCGATCGAATGGCGCAGCAGGTCGGACATGCCGGCCACCAGCCGGTTGGCGTTGAGCGCCTCGGGCCGCAGCGGCTGCTGGCGCGAGAACGCGAGCAGCCGTTGCGTCAGCTGCGCCGCGCGCTGCGTGCCGTTGCGCGCCGCGTCGACGTAGCGCATGGCCTGCGGGTCGTCCTTCAGGAACTTGCGCGCCAGCAGGTCGAGTGAGCTGACCACGACGGCCAGCATGTTGTTGAAGTCGTGCGCGATGCCGCCGGTCAACTGACCCACGGCTTCCATCTTCTGGGACTGGCGCAGCGCCTCCTCGGTGCGCAGGCGCTGCTCGACCTCCTCCTGCACGCGGCGTTCCAGCGTCTCGTTGAGCTCGCGCAGTTCCTGGTCGGCGCGATGGCGCCGCGTCACGTCCTGGAACAGCACGGCCACCTGGCGGCGCTCGACCGGATCGATGCGGAAGGCGGAAAGCTCCAGGTAGCGCCCGGTCCGTTCGAGCTCGCGCTCGAAGCGCACCGGGATCCCCGTGAGCAGGACCTTGCGGTAGGTCTCGACCCAGGCATCGGCTTCGGCCGGCACCATCTCCCGCACCTTCTGCCCGACGACGTCGGCGATGCCGGCGTTGGCGTAGTACGCCGGGTTGGCGAGCACGTGCACGTAGTCGCTCAGCGGGCCGTGCGGGCCGTCGATGAACTCGATGACGCAGTAGCCCTCGTCCATGCGCTCGAAGAGCGTCTGGAACTGGGCGAGGTCGTTGGACTGGCGCTGGGCTGACGCTTCCGAGAGGCCCTCGGAGGTCGCCGCCGCGGCGGGGAGATCGGAAGGCTGGCGCAGGTCGTCGGTCATGGCGGGCGATGGAGCTGGGCCCTTCCGGAGCGAAGGGGACGGCGGGAGTATCGCAGCCGGGTCCGCCGCCGTCGGCGCTCAGGCCCCCCGCAATGCGTGGCGTGCGCCCATCCGGTCGCGCAGCGCCGCAGCCTCCCGCGTCAGGCCGAGCGCCTCGGCCGCCCGGATCGCGAGCGCATGGGCACGCCGCGTCGGCCGCTCGCCCAGGTTGAGCCGGGCCCAGGTCCACGCACGCCGGGGGTCGCGGCCGGCACCGAGGTAGAACTCGGCGGCGTGATCGGCGAACGCCTGCGGATGCCGGGACAGCAGCGCCTCGTAGCGACGCTTCGCGCGGGCGATCTCCTCGCGGCCGAGCGAGGTCCTGCCCTCGCGGAGGTGCAGCTCGCCGAGCAGCGCGAGGGCCTCGGGCTCGTCCGTATTCCGGGCGACACGCGTCAGCCGCGCCTGCGCCGAGGCCTCGTCACCCCGGGCGATCTCCAGCTCGGCAAGGTGGATGCCGGCCGCCGCGTAGTCGGGCAGCAGGCGCAGCGCCTCCTCGTAGAAGGCTGCGCCGCGCGCCGCGTCGCCGCCCTGCTCCGCCCACATCAGACCTCGCGCAAAGGCGATGGCCGCGGCGGGGAACGGCCACGTCGTGTCCAGCGTCGTCAGCGCCTGGGCGTAGTGGCGGTCGGCGTCTTCGAGGCAACCGACGGCGGCCTCAGCGCGGGCCAGGGCGCTGAGATTCGCGAAGTCCGGCCGGCGTTCGGCCTCGTCCTTCAGCGCGGGCAAGACCTGGCCCGCACGGCCCGTAGCGACCAGCAAGGGCGCGCGCTGAAGCGGCGTCGCGCCGACGGCATCGAGAGCACGCTCCGCTTCCTGGAATCGATGCAGGGTCACGAGCGCACGCGCCCGTTGCAGACCGACGGTCCCGTCGCGGATTGCCTGGCGGGCCGCATCGCGGATCACGTCGCCCTTTGGGCTCGCCGCGACCTCGCCCGCGCGGTCGAGCACACGGTAGTCGGCCAGGAACTGCAGACGCATCAGCGAGAACTCCCATCCCGCCGGATCGGTGCCGTGCTGGCGGATCAGGTGATCGAGGTTGGCCACCGCGATGTCGCTGCGCGTCGTGGCCGCCGTCGGTGTCGTGGGTGCCGTCGGTGTCGTGGGTGCCGTGGGTGCCGTGGGTGCCGTGGTCGTCGATGGCATCGCCGACGCGGCGAGGAACGGGAAGTCGACGGTGGAATGGGTGCGGTCGTCGTGCGTGACGCCATCGTCGGCCAGGTCCGGCGTGCCGCGGATCAGCAGCGAGCGGAACACCGCGTTGACGTTGACCAGCGGCGTGCGCCCGCCGCAGTCGGGCGCCAGCGTGGCGCCGGCGGCGCGGCGTTCGACGGCCAGGTAGACCTCGCAGCGCGTCTGCCGGCTGTCCACCCAGAGGCGGTCATCGGCCAGCAGTTCGGCAAGCCGCCGGTAGCGCGCGGGCGACGGCTCCTGCGCATCCGCCAGCCACTGGTTGCCGGCCACGCCGTCGAAGCCGTCGTACAGCGCCAGGTTGCGGCCGATCTCGCCGGCGAAGTCCTGCCAGGCGGCGGGGCCGGCGTGGTTGTAGGCCTCCTTCAACGCGTTCGCCGCCTCGTCCGTGCCGATCGTGGCCAGCAGCGCGTTGCCGGTCAGCGCGCGGCCCATGCGATCGATGGGCGCGCCGGGCGGTGGCGGTCCGTTGTCCGATCCCGACTGCCGGCGTTCCGTGCGTCCCCAGACCGCCAGCATCGGCCCACCGGCGTTCACGAGGCCGAGATCCACCGACACGACCAGCGCCGACGTCGTCCAGCCCGCGAGGAAGTTGCGCGCGGGGCCGCCTTCGGTCTGGCCCCACAGCGTGCGGATGCGCTGGAGCGTCTGCTCGTCGAAGCGGCGGAAGCCGCCGGGGTCGGCCGGCGCATGATCCGAACGGACCGCGTCCGCCGCCGCGTTGAGCGCGGCGCGGGTGCCTCGCACGTTGTTGAAGTAGGGATCGTCGCGCTGACCGGCGAACACGCGCAGGCGACCGCTCCGGCTGTTCAGGCCGAGCGTCGCCCCGGCGTCGCCCTGCACGCTGTCCTCCCGCCCGGCCCAGCAATGGACGATGCCCGTGGCGTCGAACTGGCAGAGCAGCCGCGTGCCGACGGTCGTGGCGCCGAAGCGCTGACCGCTGTCCACGTGGAAGACGTACTGCACCTGGTCGGAGAAGCGCTTGCCGACGATGTCCATGACGAGGTTCAGACGCTTCCCGTCGGCGGAGGTCCAGGCGAAGAGGTCGCCGATGTCGGCGGCGGGGTCGGCGATGACGGTGGGCGTGTCGAGGTGATCGGCAGCCCGGGACGGCGCGACGGCGAAGCACATCGCGCTGCTGAGCGCGGCGATGGCGCGGGTGATGAGGTGTTTCATGCCGGCAAGCCTAGGGATGGCCGCCCTGGAAAACTTGGCAAAAACTGCGATGGCTGCTGACAGGCTTTGGAGCGGGTTCTCCTTAGCATTCCACGCATGCCAATGCCCCGCCCTTCCTTTGTCGACGCTGTCGCTGCCGACCGCCGTTATCGCCCGCTGCAGTCGGGCACCGGCCTGCGGCTGATGCACTGCCAGTGCCGGGCCGCCCGCGGCGAGCGTGCGGTCGACGAGGAGCACCAGCAGTTCTCGATCACGCTGGTCGATCGCGGCCGCTTCACCTACCGGACGCGCACCGGCGCGGCCGAACTCGGTCCCGGCTGGCTGATGCTGGGCAATGCCGGCGACGGCTATGCGTGCTCGCACGAGGACAGCGACGGCGCGGGCGACGACTGCACGGTGTTGTCGATGTCGGCATCGATGCTGGACGGGACGCTGTCGGCCCTCGGCGCGGCCCGCCAGACGGGCGCGGGCAAGGCCTCCGAGCGCTTCACGCATGCCTGCCTGCCGCCGCTGCCGCGCGTGGCCTGTCTCTTCCGCGGGTTGGACGACGGCGGCGAAGAAGGTTTCGCCCTCGAGGAAGCGACGCTGGCCATCGTGGCCCTGGTGCGCCGCGCGCTCGGCGATGGCGAAGCGCCCGAGCCGCTGCCTCGTCAGGACGAACGCGCCCGGGCCGCGGCGTTCTGCATCGAGACGCGCAGCGCCGAGGCGCTCACGCTGGACGAGGTCGCGCAGACCGCGGGGCTGAGTTCCTTCCATCTGCTGCGCGTGTTCCGTCAGGCCATCGGCGTGACGCCGCACCAGTACCTCCTCCGTCAGCGCCTGATGCACGCGCTGCACCTGCTGCGCGACACCCGCCGCCCGGTGACCGACGTGGCCTACGACAGCGGCTGGGCCGATCTGTCGAACTTCAACCGGGCGTTCCGGCGGGAGTTCGGGTGCTCACCGCGAGCACTCCGGACGAGCGCGCGACGGCGGTCGTCCGACACCGTCCTGGACGCTGGGGCCAATCCGGATTCGGACGCCGACGTCGGTCTCAGACCAGACCTGACCCCAACGACAGGTCCAGCGCTGCGCGATGCTGCTGGTACTCCCGCGGCGACATCCCTGTCGAGGCGCGGAACGCGGTCGTGAAACTGCTCTGGT
This sequence comes from Mitsuaria sp. 7, assembly GCF_001653795.1. NCBI lineage: Bacteria > Pseudomonadati > Pseudomonadota > Betaproteobacteria > Burkholderiales > Sphaerotilaceae > Roseateles > Mitsuaria sp. 7. The sequence continues at coordinate 1,124,812 of NZ_CP011514.1, read as the reverse complement.
GGGCGTAACCCACCTGCTCCGCTACCTGGCCGATGCTGAGGTGGCCGATGAGCAGCAGGCGTTGCGCCTCGACGATGCGGCGCGACACCCAGTAGTCCTGCATCGTCGTGCGGAAGGCCTCGCGGAACACGGCGGCGAGGCGGCTCTGGTTGGTGCCCAGGGCCTCGGCCAGGTCCGGGATGCGCGGCGGGTTCACGAAGTCCTTGTCCAGCGCATCGCGCGCCGCGTGGGCCAGGTAGACGTCGCGCTGGCGCACCGCGGCCGGCCCCGCGAACTGCGCGTTGCGCCAGGCCGCGTCGAGCGTGAGCGCGACCAGTTCATGGAGCTTGCCCCGCACGAAGAGCGGCAGCACTTCCGGCGAACGCGGGGGATCGGTCATCAGCGCAACGAGCTGCGCCAGCCGGGCGTCCAGCGGCAGCGTGACGAGCCGCCCCGCCGTGCTGCTGCCCTGCAGCGCCTCGCGCAGCGCCGGCGGGATCGCGTCCAGCGACAGTCCGAAGGTCGGCAGGAAGGCGGTCGCCTCGATGAAGGCGACCACGCCGTGGAAGCGGCGGTCCGCCGCCGTGTCCATGATGAGCTGCGCACCGACCGGCACATGCGTGAGCACGATCTCGGGCCGGTTGAAGAGCATGGGGGGCAGGCCGGGCACGGCGTAGGTCGTGTCGCTGGAGAGCGAGGCGCGCAGGACCAGCAACGGCCGGTCGACGAGGAAATGGAGCCGCGTGTGCGACGGCAGCGTCCAGTTGCTGAGCTGCACGCGCAGCACGTCGGAGAGGAACAGCGAGATCTGCGTGCCGCTGCCGCCGAGCACGACGGCGTTGGAGCGGTAGACGCCGTGCGTCAGACGCTCGACGACGCCGGCGCCGATGTGGCGCGGCAGGTCCACGATCTCGGTCCACAACGCCGAGACCCGGGTCGAGCCCGTGGGCCAGACATCGCGCGCGGCGGGCGGCGCCAGAGGGGAAAGAGATCGCATGGAAGCGATTGTCATCCTGCTGAACTTCGCCGGCATGACGGTCGTTGACTGCTACGTCCGCTGGCCCTCACCCCTGCCCTCTCCCGCAAGCGGGAGAGGGAGAAAGAGGAGCCAGCGCTGCGAGTAGAGCCGGTCGGACTCCCTCTCCCGCTTGCGGGAGAGGGTGGGGGTGAGGGCCAGCGGCGGTGGCAGTACTGAATTCAGGGGCCATCGAAGACCGGACCGCACGGCCCCGTCCGCATGCCGGGCGCAAGCCGGCGCCACGGCAGCTGCGACGGATCGGCCACGAACGGCCCCGGCGCGCGCACCACGATGATCTCCTGCGCGATGCCGGCGAAGTCCGCGCGGAAGTGGACCGAGCTCTTGAGCACCAGGATCTTCTTTCGCTCCGGGTCGATGCCCACGACGCGCAGCATGTTCCGGTCGAGCAGTTGCGCCTTGACCGAGCTGACCGCGATCTCGACACCCTCGAGGCTCAGCCGGGCCATCGGCCCCAGGTCGACCGGCTTGCCCGTCATCATCGGACCGCCGAGCACGCAGCGACCGTCCGACAGCTGCTCCACCCGGTAGGTCGCCCGCAGCGGCGCATATCCCGCCTGCGGACACCCGCCGAGGTCGAGCGTGACCTGCCGGCCAACGCCGGCCCCATGCGCCGCCGCGGCGGCATCGGGGTCACAGATCAATCCGATGGCCGCGTCCCGGGCGCCGGCTTTCAGCAGCGATCTCAGGAGCCCGGTCGTGGACGCCGTCCCGCCGGCGCTTGGGTTGTCCTGCGTGTCGGCCAGGAGGACCGGCCCGGCCGCGGATCCGCTCACGCGGATCGCGCGCCGGACGGCGGCGTCCGGAGTCTCGAAGTCCACGCGCCATCGGGCCTCCACCGCGCAGACATGGTCGAACACGCGTTGCACGGCCTGCTCGACGGCGCGTTTGTCCCAGCCGCAGCCCCAGACCACCGGGCCGCACTCCGGGAAATCGGCCGCCGGGAACCCCGGCGCGAAGGACAGCGACAGGACGTCGCCGCCCTCCTCCCCGCGCAGCAGCGCGTAGGTCGAGCGGGCCGGCTCCAGCAGCGTCGACATGCCGTTGACGGGAATCAGGAAAGGCACGCGACGCGCGCTCCGGAACGGCGGCGCGCCGGCGGCCGACAGCGCGATCAAGAGTTCCGCGGCACGCCGCCCGGTCTCCGCCATGTCGACATGCGGATAGGTGCGATACGCCACCAGCCCGTCGGCGAGCCGCCGCATGCGATCGGTGACGTTCGCGTGGGAATCGAGCGACGCGACGATCATCATCCTCGGGCCGACCACCTCGCGCAGACGCGCCAGCAGCTCGCCCTCGCCGTCGTCGAGGTCCTGCGTCACCATCGCGCCGTGCAGGTCCAGGTAGACGGCGTCGACGTCGCCCGCACGCGCCGCGTCGACGATCTCGCCCGCGATGCGCTCGAAGGCCTCGGTGGTGACGTGCGCCGAGGCGCCCGCGCCGGCCCAGATCACCGGCTTGACCGAGTGGCCGCGTTCGCGCACACACTCGATGAAACCGCTGATCGGCAGGTTCACACCGACCAGATCCAGCACCTCGCGGCCACGACGCAGGGCCGGGAAGTCTTCCCCGAGCAGGAAGCGCTCATACGTCGCCGGGCTGGTCGCGAAGGTATTGGTCTCGTGCTGGAAGCCGGCGACGAGGATGTTCATGCGCCGGCATCCGTCCGGGCATCCGTCCGGGCGTCGGAAGGCGCGTCGGAAGGCGCGTCGACGCGGGACTCCATCGACGTGTCGGAGGATGCGCCGCGGGGCGCGGCGATCAGCCGGAGATGCCGGGTCCGCATCGTCGTCAGGAACAGCTCGCGTCCCCTGCGCCGCAGCACGCCGTGCAAGGGCGCGTCGCCATCGATGTTCTGCACGATCGCCGTGTCGTCGACCAGCGGCAGCAGACGGAAACGCGCACGGCCGTACACCCCTCGCAACCCCATGTGGGCGAAGGCCTGCGCCGGATCGTCCTGCGGCGCGGCGCCGATGACGATGTCCGCGCCCAGTTCGTCGCTGTGCCAGCGGCCCGCGAAGCTCGCCAGCAGCCGCTCGCGATCCAGCGCGGCCGGGTCGACGCGCACGCAGTCGTGCGACCGGCCCTGCTCCCGCAGCGCGAGGTCCGTCAACCGTCCGTCGGCGTCGATGCCGCCCGGCGCCAGGCTCAGGCCGACCAGGCTCAGCGGCTCCACGACGAGGTCGCCGCCTGCGCCGTGCACCAGCGGCAGCGGCGATCCGTTCAGCTTCACGATCATCTGGCCGTCATGCCTGGCCAGTTCCACCGCCTGGCCGCTCACCGGGTCATGGAAGTGCCCGAGCATCGCCTCGCGGCCGGTGACGGACACGGTTGCGGCGGCAGGCGCCAAGGTGTCGCCCAGCGCCGCCTCGATCAGGCGGAACGCCACCTCCGGCGCGGCGACGTCGCTGCGGTTGCTCATCACGACGACCTGCAGTCCGCGCGTCGGCACCGCGATCATCTGCGCGCTGCCGCCGACGACGCCGCCCGCGTGGTGGACCACGCGCAGTCCGCGCCAGGTCTCGTCGATCAGCCCCAGGCCGTACGGCGTGATGAATCCGTTGTTCAGGCGGGTCGGCGCGGTCAGCGCCGCCGTGAGTCCGGCGTACCACAGCGTCGGCTTGAGCAGGTGGGACAGCCAGCGCTGCATGTCGTCCAGCGTGGAGATCAGGCCGCCCTCGCCCAGCATCGTCGCGGGGAAGACGCCGCGGTCGAAGCGGCCGTCGGGACGCCGCACATGTGCCTGCGCGACGCCGCGCCGCAGCTGGAGGTCGGACTCCCACAGCTCGGTGTCGTGCAGGCCGAGTGGCCCCAGCACCCAGTCGCGCAGCGCCTGTCCGAACGGCCGACCGAGGATGCGCTCGATCGCGATCGACAGCAGGCGGTATCCGCCGTTGTTGTACGAGAAGCGCGCGCCCGGCTCGAAGTTGGACTCGCGCTGCCGGCACTGGTAGTCGAGCGAACCCTCCGCCGGCATGGCGGTCCCGCCGTTCGAGATCAGCGACAGGTCCAGCGCATCGCGCATGCCGCCGGTGTGGCTCATCAGCTGGCGCAAGGTGCGGCGCCCTTGGTCGGCGGGCAGCTCCGGCAGCCAGCGGCCGATCGGATCGTCGAGCTGCAGCAGGCCCTCGCGCGCCATCAGCAGGGCCAGCGCACTGGTGAAGTGCTTGGTGGTCGAGCCGATGCGCATGCGCGTGCCGGGATGGTTGGCCTGCATCGATTCCAGCGAGGCCAGACCCACGCCGGTGCGCAGCAGCGGCGCGCCATGGTGGACGACGCTGACCAGCAGGCCGGGCGCGTCGCTGCGGTTCCAGTCGGCCAGCACGGCGGCGAGCCGCTGGGCGACGGGATCGGAGGACTTCATCGGGACAGGAGACATGGTCGGAATGGCGAGGGGTCAGGCGTTGACTTCATGCGCGCTGCGCAGCACGGAGGATTCGAAGCGCCACAGCAGCGCGGCGCCCAGGACCATCGCGGTCACGGTCACGACTGTCACGGCCAGCAGCAGCGGGCGCTCGGATCCCTGGAGGTGATCGGAAAGCAGCCCGACCGCGATCGGACTCGCCGCGGACAGCAAGGCGACGACCGTGGCGTTGAGCGCGAGCACGCGCGAGCGGATGGCCGCGGGCGTGATGAGCTGGATCAGCGAGGCGTACACGACGGAGCCGACGAAGGTGGCCATGACCTGCATCGCGAACAGGCCGGCGAGTCCGGACAGGTCGTGCATGACCGGCATGGCCACGGCGACGAGACCGGCCACGCCGATGCATCCCCACATCAGGCGCACCAGCACGACCGGACCGAAGCGGCGCTGCAGTCGCGCCTGCGCCGCCCCGATCGCGCCGCCGGCGAGCGTGCCCGCGGCGAAGGCCAGGCCGATGGCCTTGCCCGAGTCCGGCACCGAGGCGCCCAGGTGGCGCACGGCGATGACCGGCAGCCAGGTCGCGATGGCGGTCATGCCCAGCGTGCACAGGCCCATCGCCCCGAAGATGCCCGTCAGCGACGCGGCATGGCGGCGCAGGTACGGCAGCAGCGTCGATGACGGGCCTTCGACGTCCGTTCCCTCGGGCGCCGCGCGCCGCAGCCGCAGCAGGCCGATGGCCAGCGCGATCAGGGGGCCGAGCGCCGCGGCGACGAGGAACGCGACCCGCCATCCCTCCAGCCGTCCCAGGCTCCCCGTCGCGGTGGCGACGAAGCCATCGGCCCAGGCGAGCAGGGCCGCGCTCGACCAGATGCCGATGCCCGCGCCGAACACGGCGGCCAGGGCATAGACGGCATTGGCCGTCGCGCGTTTCTCGCGCGGGAAGAGATCGGGGATCAGGCTGTAGACGATGGGGATCAGGCCCGCCTCGCCCAGGCCCAGGCCGGAGGCGGCCAGCAGCAGATGCCCGAAGGACTGCGACAGCCCGCAGGCCGCCGTCGACGCCGACCACACGAGCACGCACCCGCCGAGCACCAGGCGCCGGTCATGGCGGTCCGCCGGCCAGCCGATCGGAAACGCCGCGAGGCCGGCGAACAGCGTGACGCCGGCGCCTTGCAGCAGCCCCAGCTGCGTGTCGCTCAGATGCAGGCTGTGCTTCAGCGGTTCGGCCATCAGCACCAGCAGTTGACGGTCGACGGCGCCGACGATGGTGGCCAGCACCAGCACGGCAAGCGCGAGCCAGGCTGCAGCGCCGGCGCGGGCCGGTCCCGAGCGGTCCACGGCGACGGGCATCGACGCGCTGACGCTCATGGGGCCAGCCCAAGCTGCCGCGCGAAGAAGCTCAAGGTCTCCGCATCGCGCTCGATCGCCAGCGCGGCGTTCGTGACGTTGTGGGCCACGCCTTCCCGCACGCGCAGGAGCACCGGGCCGCTGCCTTCGGCGCCCTTCGCACGCACGGCGGCGACGAGCTTGCGCGCATGCCACGGGGGACAGGTCGTGTCCTGCAGCCCGGCGTCCGCCAGCAGCGCCGGCAGGCGCTGACCCGTCGGCAGGTGATGGAACGGCGACCACGCGCGCATCCACAACGCGTCCTCCTCGGCGAGGGGATCGCCGAACTCGGACCGGACGATGGTCAATGTCCCCGGATCCCGCGCGCAGCCCAGGACGTCCACGATGGGCACCTGCGCCACGCCGGCCGCGATCGACGCCGGCCGGAACGCGATCGCCGCTCCGACCAGCAGCGCGCCGTTGGACGCGCCGAACACGCCGAGCTGCTCCGCGGTGCAGAGCCCGCGACGCGTCAGATCGTCGATCACCGCGAAGAGATCCTCGAAGCCATGGCTCTTCCTCGCCATGCGGCCGTCCTGCCAGAAGTCGTCGCCGAACTCGCCGCCGCCGCGCAGGTGCGCGTGGACCCAGCGTCCGCCGGCCTTCACCCAGGCCGCGGCGAGGTTGGACCAGCACGGCAGCCAGTGCACGTTGAAGCCGCCGTAGCCGGTCACGATCGTGGGCCGGGGATCGGTGCCGTCGTCGCCGCTCATCACACGGTACGTCACGGCAGGAGCGCTTGAATCGGAGGACGGTCCCGCGAGCAAGGCCACGGCCGGCAGGCCCGGCGTCCGCGCTGCCGTCAGCGTAAGGCCGTCGAGGCGCGCGGAGGCCGGCTGGAAGGCATCGAGCCGTTCCGCGACGACGTCGTAGCGATAGGCCACCGGCGGCTGCGTGAGCGACGAATAGACGAACGAGAGGTCGTCGCCACCTGCCCAGACGAGGTCGTCGATCAGTCCGGTGACGAAGCCGAACGCGAACTTGCCGACCGCGCCGTCCGGATCGATCGGCACGATGCCTTCGACGCGGCCTTCCATCGACAGCACGCGCAGCCGTGCGCGGCCTTCGAAGCTTTCCCCGAGCACCAGCCTGCCGCCGGCGGGCGTCACGCTCACGAGGACCGCCTCGCCTTCCGGCAGCAGCTCGCGCCATGTGGCGTGATCGCGCGCACTCGCCAGCGGAATGCTGACCAGCCGGCCGCGCGGCGCGCCGTCGTTCGTCACGGCGATGAACGCGTCGCCGACGATGGTGCCCTTCACGCGGCCGTGGCTCTCGTCGAGGAAAGGCACCCATCCCTGCGCGTCGCCCCACGCCCCCGACCGGACCCATTGGCTCGGCCCGTCGACATCGGTCGGCGCGCGCGATACCTCCAGGCGCCGAAGATAGGCCGGGTGGACGGCGCCCTGCCCTTCATTGAGGAATGCGTAGCGGCCATCCGTCGAGACGCGTGCGGCGACGACCGGATGATCGTGGTGCAGCGGCAGCACGGTGCGCGTGAGCGCGTCGTCCAGCAACTGCTCGAAGATCCGCAGGCCGGGGGCCGGAGGCAGGCTCGCCGGATCGACGCCCAGCGGCAGGCCCGTGTACAGGAAACCGCTGCCGTCGGGCTTCCACACCGGCATGCTGACGGGCCCGATGACGGTGAAGTCGCGACACGCCGCGGTCGGCTCCTTCTGGGCGTCGATGATGCGCACCGTGGTCCGCATCGAGCCGTCACCGGACCCGATGATCAGCAGCACCCGCTTGCCGTCGGGCGACGGCTGCAGGTCCTGCAAGAGAGCGTCGGGCTGGCCCAGCGACGCGAGGTCGAAGATCACGCGCGCCTCCCCCACCGCACCGTCGGCCGCGGCCTCCGCCACGGTGACCACCGGCTGCGTCGCCCCCGGCGGCACCACGCGCGCGAACCACGTCCCCTGCACCTTGCGCGGCGCGTGGAAGCTCAGCACATCGGCGAACGCGGGACGCAGCAAGGCCTCGAAGGACTCGAAGCACGGGCTCCCGTGCAACGCATCGCGCGCGACCCGGTCCTGATCGGTCTGCCACTGCAGGACCTCGGGGGTGTCTTTCTCGAGCGCCTGATAGCGCCGTTGAGGATCGCCGGGATCGCCCGGATCGCCGGGATCGTTCAGGTCGCTCGTGTCGCTGGTGTTGCTCGTGTCGATAGGCAAGGAGTCATCGGTCATGCGGGGCTCACAGGTCGTAGCGCAGGGACAGTCCCACGGTGCGCGGGCGGATGAGGTAGTAGTCGGTGAACGAACTCACGTGCGGCAGCGTCGTGGTCGCGGCGCCGTTGATGCCGCGCTTGTCGAAGACGTTGTCGACCGACAGCGCCGCTTCCCACGCGCCCCAGGCCAGCGACAGGCGCAGGTCGGTCTGCGAGAAGCCCGGCGCGCGCGCCGCGCCGTCGAGGTCGAACACGCGCGCGCCGGTGTAGCTCTGCGCGACGCTGGCACGGCCGGCGGTGTCGGCCGGGCCGGCGAAGGCGTAGCCGGCCTGCACCGTCGACTGGAACTTCGCGGTGCCGGGCAGGCGCGTGCCGGACGGGATGGTCGTCTCGGTGGCGCTGCTCACGAACGGCGCGGTGGTCCGGGCGTTCGTGCGGGCCAGCGTCGCGCTCAGGTCCAGGTCGCGCGTGGCCTGCCATTGCAGGCTGGCTTCCAACCCGGTGCTGCGCGCCTGGCCGACGTTGGCCACGCCGGTGATCGGGGTCGTGCCCGGCAGCACCGCGGACACCTGCGCGTCCTTCCAGTCCAGCAGGAAGGCCGACAGGTCCAGGCGTACGCCCTTCACCGGCAGCAGCCGCACGCCGGCCTCGTAGTTCCAGAGCGAATCGGACTTGTAGGGAGAGAGCGCCGTATTGGCGTTGATGCCGCCGAAGCGGTATCCCTTGGAGGCCAGCACGTAGGCGAGGTTCTCGCCGAAGCGGTACTTCAACGCGGCCTTGGGCGTGAAACCGCTCTCCGACAGGCTCGCGATGGTCCGGGTGGGCGCGCTGAGGAAGGTCGTGCCGGCGTCGAAGGCCAACGACGCGTCGTAGTAGCGCCCTCCCAGAGACAGGCTCCACGCCGTGCCGAGCGGGATCTCGGTATCGGCGAACACCGCGCGTTCCGTCGTCCTGGCATCGGCGTAGACGGTGGCGAACACGTCCTCGGGCAGCAGCGCGCCGAACGGTCCCCACAGCGCCGCGCCGCCCGGCGCGACGTTGACGGCATGCGCGTCGAAGCGCGTGTGCTGGTAGAAGACGCCGGCCAGCCACTGGAAGCCGGTACTGCCGGTCGTGCCGATGCGCAGTTCCTGCGATGCCGCGAGGCTGCGACGCGTCTCCGGCCGCAGCGAGGTCACCAGGGGCAGGTCCGGCAGCGCCCCGACATGGAGCGACGGCCCGACGAACGAACCGACCTTGCCGAAGGCCCGTGTGCCATCCGCGACGCCCTGGCCCTGCTTGTCCAGGAAGCCGGTGTTCGACGTCAGCTCCAGGCCGCTGGGCAGCGTCCATTCCGCGCGCAGGTTCCCCAGGGTGAACCGGCTGCTGCGCGGTGACGCCACGTGGGTATCGATGCTCAGGCGCTCCGGATCCGGCGACACGGCGAAGGTGTCGTCGTTGCTCGTGCGCTGCGTCAGCACCATGGCCGTGACCAGCGCGTCCTTCGTCGGCCGCAAGCTGCCGATGAGGCGGCCGCCGGTCTGGTGCAGCTCGTTGGCTTCCGTCCGGCCGGTGCCGAGGTTGGTGATGTAGCCCGGATCGCGCCGGTCGAAGGCGACGATGCGCAGGCCGGCGACATCCGTCTGCAGCGGCGCGTTCAGCATGGCGCGCACGGTGTGGCCCCAGCCGCCGTTCTTCACGGTCTCGCCGGCGACGAGTCCTGCGGCCTCGAAGTGCTTCAGGTCGGGCTTGTTCACCGAATAGCTCACCGCGCCGCCCAGCGACGCGGACCCGAACATTGCGCCCTGCGGACCGCGCAGCACCTCGACCTGCTTCAGGTCGAAGGGCGCGAGGTCCGCGCCGCTGACGAAGCCGAAGGGATCGGTGAACGGCACTTCCTCGATGTAGAAGCCCGTCGTCGCCTGCTGGATGCCGAGCAAGGTGCCGCTGCTCGCGGTGCCGATGCCGCGGATGGTCGGCACCGCCTGGTTGGGATCGCCCTTGTTGACCTGCACGCCGGGGGTCAGCTTGAACAGGTCTTCCTGGTCCTTCGCGCCGCGGTTCTCCAGCGCCATGCCGTCGACGACGGACACGGTGCCCGCGACCTCGCGCTGCGTCTGCTTGCGCTTGCTGGCGGTGACGACCACGGTGTCGAGCGCCACGGCCTTCTCGGCCTTCTCGGCCTTCTCGGACTTCTCGGTCTTGTCTGCGTTGCTGGCGCTGTCGGCGCGGTCGGCGTTGCCGGCCTGTGTCTGCGCGAGCGCCTCGCCACCGGCACCTCCCACGCCCAAGGCAAGGATGGCGAGTGCCATCGGGTGAAGAGGGTTGCTGGGTCGAGACCGCATTGCCTGGCTCCATTCGTTCAACGCGTCTCGGGGGTGACGCGATGGGGAAAAGAATAGTTCTGGGGTCCGCGCCGCTTTTTCGCCAGTCCATCGATCTTTTTCGCCGATTCACGCGGCTAGGGAAAACGATGGGCCGATCGGTCCGCCGTGCTTGTCGTCGAATTCATGAAGCAAAACTACAGACCAAGGCGCCGTCGAAGCTGGCCTCGGAGGTTTTGGCGCGCCTTGTCGCTCGTTTTCTGTCCCTGGAACCGTCGACATGTAATCCGACTCCGGGATTTCACGGTCTCACGATGTAGTTTTACTTCTTTAGCATCCGGCCACCTTTTGAGGAGGGCTCGGACATGCAGGCATGGGCTGACGGTGGGTTGCGCGCGGCGCGGCGGGTGGCGGGCGCCTTGGCGCTCAGCCTGTGCGGGCTGCTCGCCGCGTGCGGCGGTGGTGAGGCGAGCCTCGCCCAGAAGGCCGGTGCCAACGCGGCGGCCATCGATGAGAACGGCGTCGCGCTGATCGCCGAGGTGCCGACGAGTTCGACACCGCCGTCGACCCGCGCGAAGGCCGCCGCGGTGGCAACACATGACACCCCGGCGACCTCGCTGCGCGTCCACTACCGACGCGCCGACGGCAACCACGCCGGCTGGCAGATCCACACCTGGGGCGCCGCACAGGGCCCCAACTGGAACGAGGGCTGGAACGCCGCGGGCAGCGACGCCTTCGGCGTCTACTACGACGTGCCGCTGGCCGCGACGAGCGGCACCGTGGGCTTCCTCTTCCACAACGGCGACAACAAGGACAACGGCGGCGCGGACCAGAGCCTGGCGCTTCAAGCCGGCGCCAACGAGATCTGGCGCCTGCAGGGCGACGGCACCAACTACCCGGGCAATCCGCTGCTGCTGGCCACGCCCGACATCACGACGGTGCGGGTGCACTACAAGCGCTTCGACGGCGCCTACAGCGCCTGGGGCCTGCACCTGTGGAACGGCAGCGGCCTGAACGCCGCGGCGCTGCCCGGCGGCGTCACGATCGACCAATGGAACCAGCCCGTCGCCTTCAGCGCGATGCCGGGCTACGCCGCGGGTGCGGACGAGGTTGTCTTCGACATCCCCGTGCTCAACCCGCTGGGCGACGCGAGCCGCAAGGGCCTGGAGTTCATCGTCCACGGCATGCCGCCCAACGAGAACGACAAGGACGGCCGCGACAACAACATCCGTGTCGAGTTCTCCGCGCTGACGATCCAGAACCAGGTCGGGCACGTGTGGCTGGTGGAACGCGACGCGACGGTCTACACCGCGACGCCGGACCTGCGCCAGGTGTCCAGCACCGACGCGCGCGCCGTGTGGCTCAACAAGACGCTCGTGAAGTGGCCGCGCATCAGCGCCTCCGCCCCGGGTACCGGCACCGTGCGGCTGTATCACTCGGCGACGGGACAGATCACCGTCGCGGCCAACGCGCCGGTGGGCGGCGCCGACGGCTTCATCACGCTGGACGCGTTCACCGGCACCGTGCCGCCGGCCGATGCGCTGCGCTTCAAGTACGTGGCCAGCGGCGCGGTCTTCACCGTGCGCGCGGCCGATGTCGCGCGCCTGCCGTCGCTGCATCAGCGGCAACTCGTGCTCGTGCAGGAGGACGCGCAGGGCCGCGTCCAGAACGCGACGACCGCGCAGATCGCCGGTGCGATCGACGATCTCTACGCCGCAGCCAAGGACGTGCCGGACCTTGGCGCCGTCGTCGCCAACGGCTCGACCAGCTTCAGGCTGTGGGCGCCGACCGCGCAAGACGTGGCCCTCGTGCTGACCACGCCGATCGCCGGCTCGACGCTGACCCGCACCACCACCGAGCCGATGACGCGCGACGCCGCGACCGGCATCTGGCGCCTCACCAAGGCCGGCAGCCTGCAGGGCTCGACCTACCGCTACCAGGTCCAGGTCTTCGTGAAGGGCGTAGGGCTGGTGAAGAACCTCGTGGCCGATCCGTACTCGCTGGGCGTGACGCTCGGCGGGCAGCAGAGCGTGGTGATGGATCTGCAGTCCGCCGCGACCAAGCCCGCGGGCTGGGATGGCGGCGCGCCACCTGCCACGGTGGCCGCGCCGTCGGACCTGAGCATCTACGAGCTGCACGTCCGCGACTTCTCGATCAACGACGCGACCGTGCCCGCCGCGCGTCGCGGCAAGTACCTCGCCTTCGCCGAGTCCGGCTCCAACGGCATGCGCCATCTGAGCGCGCTCGCGGCCGCGGGTCTGACGGACGTGCACCTGCTGCCGGTGTTCGACTTCGCCACCGTCAACGAGAAGGGCTGCGTCACGCCCTCGCCCGCCGGCGCGCCGGACGGCGAGACGCAGCAGGCCGCCGTGGCCGCCACGGCCGGCACCGACTGCTTCAACTGGGGCTACGACCCGCAGCACTTCTCGACGCCGGAGGGCAGCTACTCGAGCAACGCGAACGATCCGGTCGCGCGCGTCGTCGAGTTCCGCCGCATGGTGCAGGCGCTCAACGCCGCCGGCCTGCGCGTGGGCATGGACCTGGTTTTCAACCACACCACCTCGTCGGGGCAGAACGCCACCTCGGTGCTCGACAAGGTCGTGCCCAACTACTACTTCCGCTACAACGCCGCCGGCGGCATCGAGCGCTCGACCTGCTGCGAGAACACGGCCTCCGAGAACCTCATGATGGCCAAGCTGATGATCGATTCGGCGGTCACGTGGACGCGGGACTACCGCATCAGCTCGCTGCGTTTCGACATCATGGGTCACCACCCGCGCGCGGTCATCGAGGCGCTGAAGGCCCGCGTCCAGCAGGCCGCCGGCCGCGAGGTGCAGATCGTCGGCGAGGGCTGGAACTTCGGCGAGGTCGCCAACGGCGCGCGCTTCGTGCAGGCGGAGATGCTGTCGCTGAACGGCTCGGGCATCGGCAGCTTCAATCCGCTGATCCGCGACGCGGTGCGCGGCGGCGGCTGCTGCGATTCCGGCGAGGCGCTGCTCGCCAGCCAAGGCTACGTGAACGGCTTCTTCTACGACAGCAACGGCCACAACGCCGGCCAGACGCGCGGCGAGCTGATGTGGCAGGCCGACCGTATCCGCGCGGCGCTGGCGGGATCGATCCGGAGCTTCCAGATGCAGACGAGCTGGGATGCCACGCTGCGGCTGGAGCAGATCGACGTCGGCGGCATCCCGGCGGGCTGGGTGCTGGAGCCGGGCGAGGTCGTCAACTACGTGGAGAACCACGACAACGTGACCCTGTTCGACAACAACGCGTTCCGGCTGCCCGTGGGCACGAGCCGCGAGGACCGCGCGCGCGTGCAGATCCTGGCGAGCGCGATCAATGCGTTCAGCCAGGGGGTGGCCTACTTCCATGCGGGCACGGACACGCTGCGCAGCAAGTCGCTGGACCGGAACAGCTACGACAGCGGGGACTGGTTCAACCGGCTGGACTGGACCTACGCGGACAACAACTTCGGCGTCGGCCTGCCGCCGTCGCGCGACAACGCGGACAACTGGCCGTCTGCGAAGCCGCTGCTGGCGAACGCGCTGATCAAGCCGGCCGCGGCGGACATCGCGTGGACGCGCGATGCCTTCCGCGATCTGCTGCGCATCCGCAAGAGCTCGACGCTGCTGCGGCTGCGCACGGCGGAGGACATCAAGTCGCGGTTGAGCTTCCTCAACACGGGCTCGGCGCAGGAGGCGACGGTACTGGTCGGGAAGCTCGATGGCGTGGGCTATCCCGGCGCCAACTTCAACGAGCTGGTCTACCTGATCAACGTCGACAAGACCGCCAGGGAACTGACGCTGCCGACGCTGGCGGGACATGCGCTGGCGCTGCATCCGGTGCACACGGCGCCGACCGCCGCCGACGCGCGCGCCCGACAAGCCACCTTCGATCGGACCACGGGCCGCTTCAACGTGCCGGCGCGCACGGCGGTCGTGTTCGTGGTCCCCTCCTCTGCTTCCGCCTCCCGTTGAAAGCCGACGTCATGAAAAGAGTCCATCACCTCCTCGCCGCGTCCGTCATGGCCGCCTCCGCGCTGTTGAGCCTCGCGAGCGCCCCCGCGCAGGCGACACCCGTCGCCATCGACGTCGGCGGCGCGCAGAGCATCAACCTGCAGGGCGAAGCCGGCAACATGGTCTGGTTCATCGATGTCGGCGCGAACGCGGTGCTGAACTCGCTGTCGTGGTCGCTCGATCTGAATGCCTTCGCGCCCAGCGTGCTGTCGGAGATGCAGGTCAGCTTCGGTGGATCGAGCGGGTCGGATCTCGTCACGTTCGCACCGGGCGGCGCGGACTTCGCCAGCGGGGTCGGCAGCTACAGCGGCTCGCTCGATCTGAGTCCGTTCGGGCTGAGCGTCGGCGCGGATGGTCTGCTGCGGCTGGAGTTCAGCGAGGCGTACAAGGACTTCGCGCCCGGCGTCGCTGAAGGCGAATGGCTGCGGGGGAATCTGACGTTCGATGTGACGGCCGCCGCGGTGCCGGAGCCGGCGAGCGCGGCGCTGGTCGTGCTGGGCCTGGGCGTTGTCGGGATCTTCACGCGTCGGCAACGGCGATCGACAACCGCCGCCCGTCAGTCCCACCCGAATTCTCTGAGGACGCTTCGGGCATAGCGCGCTCCCGCCGCCCTCCTTCACACTGGGGATGCCCCTCGCGCCGCGGCGTCGGCATAGTCGCCCGCAGTCGAATGGCCGACGGGCGGGAGGACGCGCGATGGGGAGTCGAAGAAGCCTGGCCTGGAAGGCCGCGGTGGGGCTGGCGGTCGTCCTGCTCGCCCTCGCGGCGCTGCAGGTCCTCAACCATCGCGAGGTGCGCAACGCCCTCTGCGCGGTGGACGGGATGACGTGCACAAGCTCGGCGATGCCCGTTGCCATCGACTCACGCGGCATGCCGGCCGGCGTGCCGCCGTCACTCCTCGCGAACCCGCTGCGCCTGGAGACCAGCACCGCCCTGATCCGCCAGCGTTGCGATGGCCAGTGGACCGTCGCACTTGGAGCCCGCATCCGTGTCGATCCCCTCTCCTTCGGGGATCGCGGCGACAGCGACGGCGCCTGCATCGACGTGTTCCGGTCCAGCGCCCGCGTCAGCCTCGCGAGCCTCCGTCTGCGCCACGGTCTCGGTCCGGCCCAGTGCGTGGTCCGCCTCGAACCGACCGCCGTGGACTGGGACGACGCCTTCGTCGCGAAGCTGTCCGCGCGAGTCGCGCCGGAGACCGTCGCCGCCTGCTCCGCGCTGCTGCCGCAGTCGCCGGACCCGGCCGCCGCGCAGCAGCTGGTCGCGCAGACCATGGATCTCGACGTCCGCTTCGGCATCCCGTACGCCCAGCGCGATCGTCTGTTCAAGCCCGCCGAGGCGGGCGACGCCTCGACCGGCGGCTGGCTGCGACGCGCCCTGTCCTCGATGGACACGCTGCTTGATCTGCGGATCGGCCTGTCCGGCGGGAAGCTCTCGGTGCGGTTCTCGACCTCGCCCGCGCAAGCGCCGGCGAAGGGATCGCCCGAACTCACGCTCGCGCTCGGCGCCGAGGGCAGCGTGCTCGCCCTGCTGCCTGAGCCCTTGAAGAGCACCATCACGCCGACCCAGCCCCTGCGGATCCGCTGGCAGCTCGATCACGACAACGGCCGCGTGCTGGTCAACGACCAGGTCGTCGAGCGACTGCCCGCCCAGGCGCGCCCCGCCGGTCCGACCCCGCTGGCGGCCGCCGAGTGCCAGGGCTTGCCTGCCACGGCACCGCCGCTGTACTTCGTCGAAGCCGGCGATCGCGGCGAGGCCGCAAAGCCGGAACAGACGCGCGCCCTGTTCAGCGCCGTCGAGGCCGCGAACGCCGCCTCGGGCGCGATCGTCTCCGTCTTCGTGCACGGGTGGCAGCACTCTGCGGCGAGCGGGGACAGCTACGCCTGCGACTACGCCAAGCTGATGAGCGCCGTCGACACGATGGAGCAGCAGGCGGCGCGCGCGTCCGGACGACCTGCGCGCCAAGTGATCGGCGCGTACGTCGGCTGGCCCGGCCGGATGTACCCCGGAGAGATCGCCAACGTCACCACCTTCTGGAACCGGCTGCAGGCGGCGGACCGGCTGGGCGCCGACGGCGCACTGCTGCGCGAGGTGATGAGCGGACTCTCGCAACGCGTCGCCGCGCGGACCAGCGACCCGCGCGCCGACCGGCGCAGCGTGTTCGTCGTCACCGGTCACAGCATGGGCGGACGCGCCGTGTTCAACGCCGTGCGCGACGGATTGAGCCCGAAGGTGATGGCGCCCAAGCCCGACCTGATCCTCCTCGTCAACCCGGCGTTCTCCGCCGAGCTCTACCGCGCCATCCACGATCAGGAGCGCCAGTGCCATCCGATCGGCGTGCCCTTGCTGTCCTTCTCCTCCGAAGCGGACGGCGTGACGCGTCAGGTCTATCCCGCCGGGCAGGCCGTCACCTTCGACAGCACGGCGGCGCGCCACGCGTCCTTCCCCGAGCACGTGTACACCGCCGCCAACTTCGGGGAGTTCGTGACGCACCGGCTGCGCATGGAGGTGCTGCGCGACCCGCCGCCCAGCCCGCTCGGCGAGCAGACGGTGTTGCGCGGATTCCCGCGCGTGCCCGAGGGCGATGCCGACGAGCTGTATTCGGACAATCCGGTCACCGTCTTCCGCCAGCCGGAGAGCGGTCGCCCCGCGCGGGGTGACGTGTGGTACCGCATGGCGCTGACCCGCGTCGGCCCGCCGCCCGAGGCCTGCCCCGACGGCGCATCCCGGGTGGTCGAGGTGGACGCCCGCATCCTTCCAGACCACGGGACGATCTTCACGCCGGCGTTCATGGAGTACGTGGTGCGCGCGCTCAACCGCTCCGTGGTCGGCACCGGGCCGGCGCAGCCGGGCAGGACGACGGCGGGAAGGCCCTGACTCAATCGAAGCGTCGGACGTCCAGCGCCTGGCCGATCGACCAGATCACGGCGTTGCGTTCGCTCTCGTCGTCGGCCTTGCACACGCAGCCCGTCATCTCGAAGACCTTGGGGGCCATGTGGAAGGTGGCGATCCATGTCAGGAAGCTGCCTCGCGTGACCACGTCCGCGCAGACCTTGACGGACCGCCCGGTGCCCAGGAACGTGTGCCTGAAGTCGACGATCAGTGACGTGCTCATGGTCCGTTCCTTCGCAGCGCCTGGCTGACGCGAGGTCTGGGAGGCCCAGGTGCGCGTGCGGTCAGTGGCGCTGATTCCAGCACGGATGTCCGCGCGGCCCGCGTATTTCTTCTCGGGGACGATCCGGTGGCAGGCTGCGTGCGCCAGCCCACAGACCCCGCCGCGTCGACACGTCAAGCTGCGGTTGCCATTGATCTGGATCGATCTGCCCGCGGGAGTCCGCGCCGTGCCCCACCCTGTGGAGGTCTTCATCGACCGCGTGTCCGGTCGGCTGCGTGCCGCCAGGGCGTCCGTGCGGGCGCGCTGGTCCGGCGGCGTCGCGGAGCGCCTGGAGATCCGACGCCTGACCGATGAGCTGCTCGTGGCCCGCGAGCACAACCACGCGCAGACGCGCGTGATGCGCGCGGAACACGCACGCGCGATGGCCTCGCTCAAGGCGTCGGAAGAAGAGAGGCAATCGAGCAACGAAGCGCTCCAGGGCAGCGACGAGGAACTCGAGACCGCGATGGAGCACCTCAGGTCCCTCAACGAGGCGCTGTCCACGACCAACGACGAACTGCGCGTGCGCAATCGCGAACTCAAGGCCCTGCATGACGAGGTCACGCAGGGACGCGACTTCGCCGACGCGATCATCGAGACGATGTCCCTGCCGCTGCTGGTGCTGACGCCCGACTGGCGTGTCACGCGCGCCAACCAGGCGTTCTACAGCGTCTACGAGACCACCCCGCGAGACACCCTCCAGCAACGGCTCTACGCGCTGGGCAACGGCCAATGGAATATCCCCGCGCTGCGCGAGCTGCTGGAGACCCTTGTCCCGCGGCACACGCGGGTGCGCGACTACGAAGTCAGCGCGGTGTTCCCCCGCATCGGCGCGCGCACGGTCAAGCTCAACGCGGCCTGCGTCGCCTGGCCGCATCGCACCCTCATCCTGCTGACAATCGACGACGTGACCGCCAAGCGCCAACGGCCGGCGTGATGCGCCGGCCGTCGGTGATGCGTCGAAGCGGGTTCAGACTCTCGGCGGATCGGTTTCGCGCTCGAAGTGGCGGTGGGCCGCCAGCCCTTCGATCAGCGCGCGGACGCCCTTGTCCGCCGAGTCGCCGGTGAAGAGCCCCGGCGTCATCACATCGGGCTCCAGTGCGGGTCCCAGTCCCGCCGCGCGCAGCAGCGAGACGCCGGCTCCGAGCGCGAGGATGGGCTTGCAGTGCCGGAACTGGTCGCGGATGAACTCGTAGACGTGAGCATCGCGCCCGAGCGCGCGGATCGCTTCCTCGCCGTCCGGCACGACGAGCGCGTCGAACAGGAAGCCGGGCTCGTTCTCCAGCGACACGTCCGCCTCGATCGGCACGCCGTCGGCTGCCTTCACCGGTCCGATGCGCGGCGCCGCGAAGCGCGGCACGGCGCCCTTCGCGAGCAAGGCGGCGTGGACGTCCTTCGCCCCCTGCCCGACGACGCCGTCGGCCACCAGGATCACCACCTTGCGGCCGGTGATCGAGCCGTCGCCCGGGCGCGCCAGCAGCGACAGCGACGGCGACTTGCGCACCTCGGGTTCCGGCGCGTTCTCGATGGCGAGGGGCATCGGAGGCGGCAGAGGCATGTTCAGCCCGTCGGCGACCTTTGCCGCCAACGCTTCCGACGCGTTCCGCAGCGAGGACAGCATGCGCTCGCGGATCGCGGGCACCGTCACCTTGCTGAGCTCGAAACGGAAAGCCGCGGCGATGTGGGCCTGCTCCGCGGGCGACTGGCTCTCGAAGAACAGGCGTGCCTGGTTGTAGTGCTCCGCGAAGAGCTCGGGCTTGGCGCGCACCTTGGCCTGCTCGTCCGATCCGCGTTGACGCGCGGCAACGGACGTGAAGCCTTGCGCCGCGCCCGCCTGGAACGGACAGCCGCCGCCCAGCGAGTTGGGCTCGTAGGACACGCGCCCGCGCGGGATCGCCTGGCGGTGCGCCCCGTCGCGCTGGTTGTTGTGGACCGGCGCGATCGGCGCGTTGATCGGGATCTCGTGGAAGTTGGGTCCGCCCAGCCGCGTGATCTGCGTGTCCACGTAGGAGTGGATGCGCCCCGCCAGCAGCGGGTCGTTGCTGAAGTCGATGCCCGGCACGACGTGGGCCGTGCAGAAGGCGACCTGCTCCGTCTCGGCGAAGAAGTTGTCCGGGTTGCGATTCAGCACCATGCGACCGATCGGGCGCACCGGCACCAGTTCCTCGGGAATGAGCTTGGTCGCGTCGAGGATGTCGAAGCTGAACTGGTCCGCCTGCTCCTCGGTGAAGACCTGCACGCCGAGCTCGTACTCCGGGAAGGCGCCCGATTCGATGCGCTCCCAGAGGTCTCGGCGGTGGTAGTCCGGATCGGCGCCGGAGATCTTCACCGCTTCGTCCCATACGAGCGAATGCGTGCCCGCTTTCGGGGTCCAGTGGAACTTCACGAAGACGCTCTCGTCCGCCTCGTTGACGAAGCGGTAGGTGTGGACGCCGAAGCCTTGCATCGTCGCGTAGGAGCGCGGGATCCCGCGGTCGCTCATCACCCACATCAGCATGTGCGTGGACTCGGGCATCAGCGAGACGAAGTCCCAGAAGGTGTCGTGCGCGCTGGCGGCCTCGGGCATGTGGTGATGCGGCTCGGGCTTCACCGCATGGACCAGGTCCGGGAACTTCATCGCGTCCTGGATGAAGAACACGGGGATGTTGTTGCCCACCAGGTCCCAGTTGCCTTCGTCGGTGTAGAACTTGACGGCAAAGCCGCGCACGTCGCGCGCCGTGTCCTTGCTGCCACCGCCGCCCTGCACCGTGGAGAAGCGGACGAACACCGGCGTCTGCTTGCCCGCCGCCTTGAACGGCGCGGCCTTGGTGAGGTCGGTCAGCGCGTCGTAGCTTTCGAAGAAGCCGTGGGCGGCGGAACCGCGCGCATGCACGATGCGCTCGGGGATGCGCTCGTGATCGAAGTGGGTGATCTTCTCGCGGAGGATGAAGTCCTCGAGCAGCACCGGGCCGCGCGGCCCGGCCTTCAGCGAGTTCTGGTTGTCGGCGATGCGCACGCCCTGGTTGGTCGTGAGCGCCTGGCCCGACGAATCGACACGCACGCGGTCCAGCGGCGCGATCGTGGCGTTGCGGCCTTCGGGCGCCTGCGTGCCCACCTTGGCATTGGTCTGGGCTTCGGACAGCGTACTGGCCGACGGCAGACGCGACGGTGCATCGACCGTGACGCCCGGTTGCGGATGGATGCCTTCCTCGAAGCCGTGCTCCGCGGGCTTGTTGGCGTTGAACGGCATGGCCGTGGCCATCGCGTTCGTTTCGGCGGCCTGCTTCAGCGCGAGATCGCCGGCATCGGCGGACGGCGCCCGGCTGGACGCGCTGTCGGTGTTGCGGGCGGCGGCCTTGGGGCCGGCATCGCCCTGGGCATTGCTGGCGGCCGGTCCCTTGCGGGAGGGGGAAGCGGGCGGAGTGGGTGATTTAGGCATGGTCGTCCTCGTGGTTCTGCGGAAAGCTCGACGGCATGCGGCAGAAACCGTTCCTGCCGCCAGCGTCGAGACCGGCAGCGCCGGTCGTTGTCATGCCTGCGGGCGACAGCCTCACGACGCGGCTTCTTCCTCGAGTTCGACGAGGAGTTCGGCCTTGCGGGCGCTCAGTTCGTCGCCGAGCGCGTCGAGATCCACACCGGACTTGCGGACCTTGGGGAACAGCGCCTGCTCCTCCTCCTTGACGTGGTGGGCGATGTATTCGCCCAGCACCTTGACCTTGGCGTCGTAGAGCGCGTCGGAGGGGGCGCCCTCGGCGATCTGCGCGATCAGGTCCTTGGCGCCGGCATGTTCGACCTCGGCCTCGTCGAGCAGGTCGTCGCCGTCCTCGTCCTCCATCGCACCGCGCGCGGCGGGGTAGAAGATCTCTTCCTCGATGGTCGCGTGGACGGTGAGCTTGGCGCAGATGTCCTGGGCGAGCTGTTCGCGAAGATCGTCCTCGCCCTCGTCGTCGACCAGCTTCTGGTAGGCCTTGAACAGCGCCTGCACTTCCTTGTGGTCATCGGTCAGCAGCTTGATCGCATCGACCGCGCCGTCGGAGGCGCGGGACGCGGCCTTGGACTTGTCGGCAGTCTTGGGCTTGGCCTTGCCCGAACTCTTTTCCGGAGTCTTGTCCGAGCTCTGGTCCAAGCTCTTGTGCGAGCTGTCTGTCTGAGCCGTCCTGGCGGAAGTCTTGGTGATGGCGGGCATGGAAAGTCCTTGGCTGGGAAACCCCTGCGGGCTTGCCTGGCGTGAGTGGATGGGAGGGGAAGGCGATGAGACGTGCGCCTCGATGCGTCCGGGAAGTCCGGTGGTCTCCGGTACGCAAGATCGAGGCCGTTCCCAGTGGCCATCGTGTAAAGACGGCCGCGCTTGGCGTCGGCGTCGCATCGCGCCGCCTTGCCTGTGCATCGACTCCGCGTGAGCTGCGGTCAATCGGTAATCCACACCGATACCGAGGAACCGTAGAGAGAACATCCCGGGTCGTGTGAGGGCCGATCGTGAGGCGCCCATAGGGAGACGACGCGGGAACACCGCCGGGAACGAGCGGGGCTCCCGCATGCCTTGACCGGGCACGCGGGCCGCATCCGGCTCTCTCAACCTCCAGGACTCACGATGAACACCACCACCAACACCACCACCCAGGAACGTCTGGTCACCGGCCTCTTCCCCGATCGCGCCAGCGCCGAGTCCGCCTACGGCTCGGTCAGCGAGCGCGGCTACGACCCGAAGGACATCGACCTGGTCATGTCCGACGACACCCGGCAACGCCACTTCAGCGACAAGGCCGTGGAGACTGAACTCGGCACCAAGGCCGCTGAGGGCGCAGGCATCGGCGGAGCCATCGGCGGCACCGTGGGCGCGATCGCCGCGGCGGTCGCCGCCGTCGGGACCAGTCTGGTGTTGCCGGGTCTGGGCCTCGTGATCGCGGGCCCGCTCGCGGCGGCTGCCGCGGGTGCGGGCGCGGGCGCGGCCGGAGGCGGCCTGATCGGCGCGCTGATCGGCTGGAGCATGCCGGAGGAGCGCGTCAAGCAATACGAGGAAGGTGTGCGCAACGGCGGCATCCTGATGGGCCTGCGCGCCAAGAACGACGAGGACGCGGCGCACTTCGAGCGCAGCTGGACGGCCGCCAACGGCCAGAACGTGGCCCGGTGATGCGCCGCGCCCGCCTCGCCGTCGCAGACGTCTCCGCCGCCTCGGCGACCTCCGCGGCCCTCGCCGGGTTCGCCCGCCGTCCCTGCGTCAAGAAAGAACCCTGATGAATCCCGACTTCCAACGAATGATGTCGCGCGCTGCCCTGCAGACGCGCGGCGGTGACCTGATGGGCGCCACGCGTTCCATCCAGGACGCGCTGGCCGGAGCGACCCCGTTCGACGCCGATGCTGACACGGCCGGCGTCGACACGCAGGACGGGGATGTCATCGATGTCGAAGCGCGCGTGATCGAAGATCGCCACGCGGGCATCGGCTTCGCGGAGGAACTCCGGTCCCATCCCGAGGCCCGTGGACATCGCGAGCCGCCGCGCGAAGTCCGCGAGCCGGTCATGGACGAGGAGCGCTTCCTTGCCGCCACCTACGCGCGGGGCCACGTGTCCATCGACTACAAGCTCTACGTGCCGCCCGGCGACCCGTCGACGCCTCGCCCCTTGCTGTTGATGCTGCATGGCTGCACGCAGGACCCGGACGACTTCGCCGTCGGGACCCGCATGAACGAGGTCGCCAAGCGCAACGGCTGGCTGGTGCTCTATCCGGAGCAATCCACGAAGTTCAACCCGCAAGGCTGCTGGAACTGGTTCAAGACCAGCCACCAGGCGCGCGGTCGCGGCGAGCCGGCACTGCTCGCGGCGCTGACACATCACGTCATGGCCACCCACCGTGTCGACGCGCGGCGCGTGCACGTGGCGGGTCTGTCCGCCGGTGGCGCGATGGCGGCGGTGCTGGGGCAGACCTATCCCGAGATCTTCGCTTCCGTCGGGGTGCATTCCGGACTTCCCAGCGGCGCGGTCGCCAGTGCGCCTGAAGCCCTCGCGATGATGCGGACCGGGCAGGACACGCGCAGCGTCTCGCGCATGACCACCTCGCCGCCGGTGGCGATTCCGACGATCGTCTTCCATGGCACGCGTGACATGACCGTGCATCCGCTCAATGGCGAGCATGTCTTCGCCGATGCGATCACGGGCCTCGAGGGCACCGAACGCGTCGAGCACGGCCGCGAAGGCGGACGGGCCTACACCCGCAAGACCTGCGTGGCCACGGACGGCCGCACGCTCGCCGAGCTCTGGCTCATCGACGGCGCGGGCCACGCCTGGTCCGGCGGCGACCGGCGCGGCTCCCATGCCGACTGGCAAGGGCCGGACGCGGCCGGCCAGATGATCTGTTTCTTCTCCGCGCATCCGCGCGCGGGCGACGCATAAGCGCCCCTCTTCACCCACTTTCCTGGAGCGCCACCATGGCCACCATTTCCACTCTCTCCGACCTCTACATCAGCGAACTGAAGGACCTCTGGTCCGCCAACGACCAGATGGCGCGCGCGCTCAAGAAGATCACGCCGCAGGCGACCAACGCGAAGCTGTCGCAGCTGCTCGAGGAAGCGCAGACCGGCATCGCGGACCACACCCAGCTGCTGAAGGCGCTGATCGCCAATCAGGGCGAGGAAGTGTCCAAGGAACACTGCAAGGGCATGGAGGGACTGGTCAGCGAAGCCCTCAAGCATGTGCTCGAACAGCCGCCGCAGAATGGTCCCGTGCTGGACGCGCTCATCATTGCGCAGTACCAGCGCATGACGCATTACGGCATCACGGGATTCGGCACGGTGGCCGCATTCGCGAACGCACTCCAGATGGAGGACGACGGACGGCAACTCAAGGACGCCGTCGACGACCTGTACGACGCGGATGAACTGATGTCCGAACTCGCCGAAGCGGCCGTCAATCGCGAGGCCGCCGAGGAGTGATCGGGCCTGCCGGTCCGCGAGCGTTCATGCGGCGACCGGCGGTTCGATCCAGTAGCGATCCCGGCCATGACTGCGATGCAACTCGGACTCATAGTCGCGATCGATCGAGGCGATGTCCTGGAAGGGCGGACTGTTGCGCACCGACGCGCGATCGACGGACACCCGGAGTTGCCTCGCCTCGACGTCGATCGCGTTGATCGCGTCGACCCAGCAGACACTGATTAGCACGCGATGCCCGCCCTGCCACCAGCGGGCGGTGTCGACCAGCAGATAACGGAGCATCCAATCCGCATCGTCATAGACCAGATCGACCACCCGGCCGATGTCGACGCC
Source organism: Mitsuaria sp. 7 (assembly GCF_001653795.1). Lineage (NCBI taxonomy): Bacteria > Pseudomonadati > Pseudomonadota > Betaproteobacteria > Burkholderiales > Sphaerotilaceae > Roseateles > Mitsuaria sp. 7. The sequence goes on along the minus strand of NZ_CP011514.1, from coordinate 1,100,173 downwards.
GTCCGACGACAGATCGCAGGCCAGCAGGGAGGCTTCGGTCAGCAGCGGGATCGCGGCGGCTGGCGCCGCTTGCCCGTAGTGCAGCAGCGCAGACCGTGCCTGCTCGGCCGAGATGCCCTGCAAGGGGTGCAGCGTCGGGCTGGTCCGGACCATCCGTCGGCAGACATCCATGTGCATGCTGCCGCGCTCGATGGGCTGCAGCAGCAGGGACGGCGGGATCAGCACCCAGCGACCGAACAGCCAGGGGCTGGACTCCAGCACCAGGAACCGGATGCGCCAGTCCGCCGTGTCGAACAGCGCGAGGCGCACCTGTCCGATGTCGCCGTCGTTGCCGGTGACCTTGCAGCGGTGCAGCAGGCTCAGGCTGTTCAGCCGGCCATGGCCGGAGCCGGTCATCTATCGCCGGCCGACGCGCGACGGCGCCACCGGGGGAATCACGGGACCGGGCATCTCTGGCGACGGCATGGGCGGCTTCGCCTGCTTGGGTTTCTTCGCTTCCTTGTTGCCGTGTTGACGTTTGGACATGCGTACTCCAGGACTGATGAGGGATTGAGCCTGGAGGCTGCGCCCATCCGCCCGCCGGGTCGGTGCGCCACCGCACTCAGCCGACAGGGCGGGGAGCGCCCTCCCCGGCGGTCGGTCCGACCCCCGACCTATACTCGATTGGCGGTTCAACGCCGCAAGGAGCGCGGATGGTGAGCATGGCGTTGGCGCGCGAGAACCGGCTCCTCGCCGCGTTGTCGGACGAGGAACTGTCCCGGTGGTTGCCCGACCTGGAAGTGGTCGATGCGCCGCTCGGGCAGGTGCTCTACGAATCCGGGGGGCAGTTGTCCCACGTCTACTTCCCCACGACCTGCATCGTGTCCCTGCTCTACGTGCTGGAGGACGGCGGTTCCGCCGAGATCTCCGTCGTCGGCTACGAGGGCGTGCTGGGCGTATCGCTGTTCATGGGCGGCCAGACCACGCCGAGCCGCGGCGTCGTGCAGAGCGCCGGCCAGCTGCTGCGGCTGCGATCGGACCTGATGCTCACGGAGTTCAACCGCGCCGGCAAGGTGATGCAGCTGCTGCTGCGCTACACGCAGGCGCTGCTGACGCAGATGTCGCAGACGGCGGTCTGCAACCGCCATCATTCGCTGGATCAGCAGCTCTGCCGCTGGCTGCTGCTGAGCCTGGACCGGCTGCATGGCGACGACCTCGTCATGACCCAGGAGCTGATCGCCAACATGCTGGGCGTGCGCCGCGAAGGCGTCACCGAGGCGGCGGGCAATCTGCAGGACGCCGGTCTCATCCGCTATCGACGCGGGCACATCACGGTGCTGGACAGGCCGGGACTGGAACTGCGCACCTGCGAGTGCTACGCGGTCGTCAAGAACGAGTACACCCGGCTGCTGACGACGCCCCTTGTCCCTTGAACCTGAACCACGGCGGCGGTGGGTTCGTCGCCGCACAGACGGGTCCGGCACAGGAGGATCAGCGTGAAGTCCCTCCTCGCCTTCAGGATCCGCGATGTTGCTGTCCCAGGAAAACACGATGCCTGCCATGCGTGGCACGGGCGACGGGCTAGCGCCCGGCGCCCCAGTCGATCCGGGCCTGAGATTCGGCGCCGCGGCGCTGCAGGTGTCCGAGCAGCGGCGCAGCGACATCCTGGCCCTCGTCGCGCACGAGCTGCGCGATCCGCTGGCGGCGATCGGCGCCGCGCTGCGGGTCCTCAACGTGAGGGCTAGTCCGAACGACACGGCGGAACGGGCCGTCATCGAACGTCAGTTGGGCACCTGCCAGCGCCTGGTGGAGGACCTGCTGGATCATGCGCTGGTCTCGCGCCATGCCTTGACGGTCCAACGGGTGCCGGTTCCCTTGCGCGAGTTCTTGTCGAATGCCCTGGAGGCCACGAGGCCAGGACGCGAATTGAAGCGGCACCGGCTGATGACGCTCCTTCCGGACGCGCAGCTCCAGGTGCGCGGGGATGGCACGAGGCTGGTGCAGGTCGTCGGCAATCTGCTCGCGAACGCCGCCCGGTACACGCCGGCGGAGGGATGCATTGAACTGTGGACGGTGACCTCCGCCGGGCATTGCGCGGTGCACGTGAAGGACAACGGCCAGGGGATCAGCGTCGAACAGATGGGGCGCATCTTCGAACCGTATGTCCAGGGGCACCGTCCGCTCGACACGGATTACCACGGCCTCGGGTTGGGACTCGCGCTGGCCAGGGCGATCGCCGAGCTGCATGACGGCTCGATTACGGCGCACAGCGAGGGCTGGGGTCAGGGGAGCGAGTTCTGCCTCAGGCTGCCCCTCTGGAAGGCCTCTGCCCCGAGCTGATGCCCTCGTGGGCTGACATCCGTGGCATCGGGCGCCCGGTCTATCTCCCCCCTCAATCCCCTCCTCGCTGAACGGGAAGGTTCGTGGTCTCCCGGCCACTGCGGCGGCCTCCTGGTGCTGTCAGAATCGCTGCCCTGCCCGTGCCAAGAAGAGAAGAGCACGACCGTGGACCCAGGGGAGACGCTCTTTGTGCTGGGCGTGTCGCCGGACAACTTCCGGGTCAAGGTCTTCCCGGGCATCGTGAAGGACGGCGCTTTCCGCGAGGACACGCTCGGTCTGGCTGCGGTCTACAGCGGCCCTGACGACGGGTATGTGGTGGGCAAGGCCCACAAGGGCGACGTGCTAGCCATCACGATGGTCCGGCGCCTCAAGGACACCGCGGATGTCCTGGGCCAGGACTTCGTGCCCTGCGCCGGCTACAAGACCATGGTCTTCACAGTACCGGATCAGCCCGTGGTCTATCTGGGGGATGTGAGCTATATGACCGCCCAGAACGGGCGTGGGCTGGCCATCCGCTATACCGACAACCTCGAGGCGGCGACGGCGTATCTGGCCAAGAACTACCCCAACCTGCCTTCGGCACCGGTGCCGGCCGCGTATGACCTGATGCCTGCGAAGTTGTCCTGCACGACCACGATCGTGGTGCCCATCTATGTCCGCTGACGAGCCTGGCGGCCCATGAGGTCGCCAAGCAAAGGTCTGTGCGGGGAGGTGGTCAAGAACGAATACAAGCAATTGCTCAAGTCGACGCCGATCGCGTTGGTTTGAGCGACAGGGAGACCGTGAGAAGACGCGTAAATCAGGGTTCCAACAGCCAGCCGAGCAGCTCCTCGTAGCGCTGCTGATGGTCCGGCGGTGGGTGTTGAGCCGCGCTCGTCGTCTCACCGACTCCTGACGGCCAGCCGATCGCCCCACCGTGGTCAACGGGCCATGTCGTGCGAAGCCCTTCGCGATGGTTGGTAAGACTGGCCGACTCCAGGCTCACGACACCATCGTTCCGCACGTCCCCGAAACCTCCGATGCTGGCAGTGAGCGCAAAGACTGGGGAGCGATGTATGGGTCCGCCGTCGCATCCCACGCAAAAGTACTTCACCCCGTCGACGTTCTCATCTTGCGGGTAGTCGTCCTTACGCACTCGCAGATCCTTGAGCGCACCGAGGTCCTCTGCAAAGTAATGGGTCAACAGGCGGGTCGGATTGGGCAGCCCAAGCGGACCACGTTTCAAGACTGCGTTTGCCACGGGACTACCGAAGTGCGGCGTCGCGACCGTGATGAGGCATTTCACCCGTCTGGCGATGTCTTTGTCGCGCGCGAGCATGCGTCGGCAATCCAGACCGCCCATGCTGTGCGCAATGATGTGGATAGGTTCTCCATCGTCGGGCCATAACTACTGCACCTGTCTGGCAAGGCTGTTCGATCTCGCGTCGAGCGATCCCAGTGTCTTGACCGTGGGGCATGCCACGTCGTGCCCTGCCTCTTCGTACATGGCCTTGATGCCGTTGAAGTAGTGCAGCGGTTGATCAGGAACTACGGAGCCGAAGCCCAGGATTCCATGGGCAAGGACGATTCGAGCCATGACCATCTCCCTCTGTTGCACGCGACCTTGAAGGTTCGCGTCCTCAGGCCAGCCCGTCTCGAACACACGAGGCGAGCACCTGAAGCCGCAATGCGAGTCCGTGGAGTTCCTCCGCACGCCGAACCAGCAGAGGTCTCGTGAATGGGTTCGGCCCCTGAAGACTCAAGATGTGCTCGGCAATGCGATCGATGATGTCGCGCGCCTCGATGAGCACAACAATCTCTTTGGCCCTCAACTGGCCGAGTTGGAGCTCGTGAACCGCGGCACGAAGAGCCTTCACGCGACGATCGCTCACGGAGATGCGGTCGCTGCGCTCTGCATCACTTTCCAGCCAGTCTTGCGTCGTGATGCCATCGACCTGTTGCTGGCCGACCGCCGAGGTCGCCTCCGCAGCGATGCTGAACAACAACTGGGATCGAGATTCGATGCCCGTGGCTTCATCATCGCGTTTCGCCTGCAAGGCCTTCTCGTGCTGAAGGGACGTCACCTCGATCGCCACCAGGATCGCCGCGATGGACCCGACAGCCTGGACCCAAGCCGCCCAATCAGCGCTCTTGAAGTCGAGCAGCAGCCCTGCCGCCAATCCGACCAGTCCGATCAGAAGACCCATCCCAACTGCGTGTCGGCGAAATCGCATGCGGATCTTCCTCAGAGGGACGGCGTCTTGCCACAGTCCGAAGTAGATCATGGACGACCCAAAGCAAAACGCCCGCAGGACTTGCGTCTTGCGGGCGTTTCTTGTTCGGTGGGGTGGCTAATGGGACTCGAACCCACGACAACCAGAATCACAATCTGGGACTCTACCAACTGAGCTATAGCCACCACTGGAGAAGCCTTAGATTATGGCCACTTTTCTCCTCTGTGGGAAGCACTTTCTGCGATTCTTTTTCAAATAGCTCGAATCGCGCGAGTGCCGCCCTTTCTCCTTCGTCGAACCGCGCTCAGTTCGCCGGCGCCGAAGCAGCCGTCGCCTTCAGCACCGCCGGCTTGATCGCCGCCTTGTACTCGGCCTTGAGCACGTTGTAGTAGCTGGCCATCTCGACCGCGCTCCAGGCGCGCGCGTACTGCTCCGCCGCACGCTTGGCATCGATCAGCGCCGGGTCGCGCGGCAGGATCTTGTCGATCTTCACCACGAGGTAGTCGCCGTTGCCCGCGTCCACGCCGACGTACGCCGGCAGCTTGCCCGCATCCGCGCGCAGGACCTGGTCCAGCGCCTTCTGCGGCAGCACGCCCGGCTTGGCGCGAGACACGGTCAGCGCGTCGCCCAGACCCTTGGCATCGCCACCCTTCTTCAGCTCGGCCAGGCGGGCCTCGCCGGCCTTCCTGGCGGCCTGCGCGGCGTTGTCCTGCACCCAGGCCATCGTCAGCAGCGGCTTGACCTCAGCCAGCGGCGGCACGCGCGCCGGCTTGTAGGCGACGACGCGCGCCGACACCAGCTGGTTGCCACCGGCTTCGACCGCGGCCGTGTTGTGCTTGTCCTTCAGCGAGTCCGCCGCGAACACCGCTTCCAGCAGCTTGGGCGACGCCAGCACGCCGGTCGCGTCCGGCGCGGCCTTGCGTTGCACGTTCGCCTTCTGGATCGTCAGCTTGAACTTGTCGGCCGCCGGCTTCAGCGAGTCCGCGTCGCTGTACACCGCGTCGGTGAAGGCGTCCGCCTGCTCGGTGAAGCGCTTCTGCGCCAGTTCACGGCGCAGGTCGGCTTCGATGCCGGCCTTGACCGTCTCGAACGGGCGCAGCTGGCCGCCGCGCACGTCCGTCAGCATGATGATGTGATAACCGAAGTCGGACTGGACCACGTTGCTGATCTCGCCCTTCTTCAGCGCGTAGACCGCGTCCTCGAAGGGCTTGACCATCGCGCCCTTGCCGAAGAAGTCCAGGTCGCCGCCGTTGGGGCCCGAACCCGGGTCTTCGGAATTCTTCTTGGCCAGCTCGGCGAAGCCGGCCGGGTTCTTGCGCGCCTCGGCCAGCAGTTCGTCGGCCTTGGCCTTCGCCTTGGCCTTGTCGGCCGCGGGCATGTCGGCGCTGGCCTTGATCAGGATGTGGCTCGCGCGACGCTCCTCATCGGCCGTGAAGCGCGGCTTGTTCGATTCGTAGAACTTCTGCACGTCGTCCGGATTGACGGTCACGCCGGCTTGCAGCGAGCCGACATCCAGCACGACGTACTCGATGTCCGCGCTTTCCGGCAGCTGGAACTTCGCAGACACCTTCGGGTCCTTGTAGTAGGCCTCGAGGTCCGCATCCTTCGGCGTCAGCGAGGCGGCGAAGTCCTTCGCGGCGAAGGCCTGAAACTGCAGCTCGCGCTGCTGCAGCAGCGCGTCGAAGGCCAGGTTGGCGCTGGCCTGCGTGGGCAGCGCGCTCTGCGCGATCGGGCCCAGCACGCCGTTGACCTGCAGGCTCTGGCGCACGCTCTGCAGCAGGCCGTCGACCGTCAGGCCCTGCTGCGCGGCGATGCGCTTGGCGGTTTCCACGTCGCGCAGCGGCGCGAGTTGCGGATCCGTCTTGATCAGCTCCAGCAACTGGTCGTTGCTGATGGTGCGATGTTCATCGGCCACCACGGCGGCGAGCACGCGCTCGCGCATCAGGTTCTCCAGCACGTCCTTGCGCACTTCCGGCGAGTCGAAGACCTTGGGGTCCATCGTCGGCGCTTCCATGCGCATGCGCTCGACCTGCTTCTTCTGCGCGTCGTCCCATTCGGCCTGCGTGATCTTGTGGCCGTCGACGGCCGCGACCGCCGTGTTGCCGCCTTCCATGAAGCGGCTGTAGCCCTCCACGCCGACCAGCACGAACGACGGCACGATCAGGATCAGCAGCAGGAACTGGAACAGCCGCGTGTGCTTGCGTACGAAATCGAACATCAACAACCTCAGGTCTTTTTTAAGACACGTTTTAAGACAGGTTTCAATGGCCCGTCAGATACGACAAAGGCGAACCGGGGTTCGCCTTTGGGCCGCGGCATTCTAGTCCACGGACGACGTGGACCTGCCTCGGTTTTCTGGTGGGCGCTGACGGGCTCGAACCGCCGACAATCTCCGTGTAAGGGAGGTGCTCTACCAACTGAGCTAAGCGCCCGGAATCTTTCAGTTCACGGCCTTCAGTTCACCGCGTCCTTCAGGGCCTTGCCCGGACGGAACTTCGGCACCTTCGCCGACTTGATCTTGATCGCCTCGTTCGTGCGCGGGTTGCGGCCGGTGCGCGCCGCTCTCTTCGTGACGCTGAAGGTGCCGAAGCCTACCAGCGACACGGTCCCGTTCTTCTTGAGCGTGGTCTTCACACCACCGATCACGGCTTCCAGTGCGCGCCCCGCGGCCGCCTTGGAAATGTCCGCCTGCTTGGCGATGTGCTCGATCAATTCGGACTTGTTCACGAAGGTACCCCCTCATTGGTTTGCCAGGCCGCCCGAACGGCGCGGGAAGCGGATTCTAGACGCATTGCCCTGCGGTCCAGACAAGGGGGAAGTCCCGATACAAGGGGGTCGCGCGACGGTCACCCAGGGGACAGCGTCCCGCTTGAATCCCGCATTCGAACGCACTCTTCACACGCTGTTTCATCGTTTCCCGCGAACGGGGGATTTCGCCGGCGGAATCAGCGCGCCTTGGCCCGGATCTCGGGCAGTGCCTTCTGCAGGTAATAGACCATCGACCAGATGGTCAGCACCGCGGCCAGGTAGATCAGCCAGGTGCCCCAGATCCGCGTGTTGATGACCTCGAACAGCCTGCCGTCGAACAGCAGGAAGGGGATGGCCACCATCTGCACCGTCGTCTTGAGCTTGCCCAGGACGTGCACCGCCACCGAGCGCGAGGCGCCGATCTGCGCCATCCACTCGCGCAGCGCGGAGATGGCGATCTCCCGCCCGACGATGACCAGCGCAACGAGCGCGTCCACGCGCTGCTGCTCCAGCAGCACCAGCAGCGCCGCGCAGACCAGGAACTTGTCGGCCACCGGGTCTAGGAACGCACCGAAGGACGAGGTCTGGTTGAGCTTGCGCGCCAGGTAGCCGTCCGCCCAGTCGGTCAGCGCCACCGTGATGAAGAGGACGGTGGCCAGCAGGTTTTGATGGGCGGGCGACATCTGCAGGTGGAACACCCCGACGATCAGCGGGATGGCCACGATGCGGGCCCAGGTCAGCAGGGTTGGCAGCGTCCAGAACATGGGCGGCATTGTGCCCACGTTTCACGGCGCGGAACCGTCGGTCTTCTCTTAATCGTCGAGCCTCAATCGTCCAGCGTCCGCGGCTTGAAGCGCCGGTCGTCGTCGAACAGGAAGACCTCGACGAACTTCCAGGGCTTGGGCAGCCGACTCACGTCGCCGAACGGCGCGGCGCGGCGCACGGCCGCGATGGCGACCTCGATGGTGTCCTCGGCCTGGGTCGGCTTGCGCAGCACGCGGATGTGCTTGATGGAACCGTCCTGGTTGAGTTCGATCTCCAGCACCGGGATCGCCAGCAGCTCCGGCGGCACCTCGCCCATGTAGGTGCCGTCCGGATTGGCGGCGACCATGCGTTGCGCCGCCTGGCGGCGCAGGTCCTCATGCGTGCCGACCGCGTGCGGCGCGGGCAGCGGCAGGCCGCGGCGCACCGCCGGCGAGGTCGGCACCGGGCCGCCCGGCGCGACCGGCGTGGCGACGGGCGCGCGCGGCGCTTCCTGCACGGGAGGACGTTCCGGCTGCCGCTGCGTCGGCGAGCCGCAGGCCGCCAGCGACAGCGCGAGCGCCAGCTTGCCGCTCCAGCGCGCCATGGGCACCAGGCGCGGCAGCAGGCCCACCCGGGTCGTTCGATCGATCGTTGTCATGTCTGTTCCCAACAAGCCGCGCGCCGTTCAATGCAGCGCGCGATAGATTTCTTCGGCGAGCTCGCGCGAGATGCCCTTGACGGTGCAGAGCTCCTCGACGCTCGCGCCGGACACGCCGCGCACGCCGCCGAAGCGCTGCAGCAGTTGCGCGCGCTTCTTCGGCCCGACGCCGGGCACGTCCTCCAGCCGCGAGCCGCCCGTGCGGATCGACGCGCGCTTGGCCCGCATGCCGGTGATGGCGAAGCGGTGGGCCTCGTCGCGGATCTGGGCCACCAGCATCAGCGCCGCCGAATCGCGTCCGAGGTAGACCTTCTCGCGCCCGTCGGCGAAGACCAGTTCCTCGAGCCCGACCTTGCGCCCTTCGCCCTTTTCAACGCCGACGATCAGGCCCAGGTCGACACCGAGTTCCTCGAACACGCCGCGCGCCATCGAGACCTGACCCTTGCCGCCGTCCACCAGCACCAGGTCCGGCATGCGGCCGGTGCCATTCTGGGCGGCCTCGGCCATCTTGCTGTAACGGCGTGTCAGGACCTGGCGCATCGCCGCGTAGTCGTCGCCGCCGGTGATGCCGTCGATGTTGAAGCGCCGGTACTGGGCGCTCTGCATCTGGTGGCCTTCGAAGACGACGCAGGAGGCCTGCGTCGCTTCGCCGGCCGTGTGGCTGATGTCGAAACACTCGATGCGGAACTTGTCGAGATCGGTGACGCTGAGGTCCAGCGCGTCGATCAGCGCCCGCGTGCGCGCCTGCTGGGAGCCCTCCTCCGACAGCAGTCTCGCCAGCGCGATCTCCGCGCCCTTGACGCACATCTCCTGCCAGATGCGGCGCTGGCCGCGGGGCTGGGCCTGCGTCGTGACGCGGTACCCGGCCTGCACGCTCAGGGCCTCCGCCAGCGCGGGGTCGACCGCTTCCGACAGCACCAGCAGCGAGGGCACGGCCATCTCCAGGTAGTGCTGCGCGATGAAGGCTTCCAGCACCAGGCGCTCGGGGCTGGGCGGCTCGACGCGGACGGCGCCGTCCTCGCCTTCCACCGGGGTCAGGTCCTCGTCGTCCAGCAGCTGGACGGCGGTCGCGTCGTCGACGTGCTTGGGGAAATACGCGCGGTCGCCCAGGTGCCGCCCGCCGCGCACCATCGCCAGGTTCACGCAGGCGCGCCCGCCCTGCAGCTTCACCGCGAGGATGTCGACGTCGCGGTCGCGGCCGGTCGCGCTGTTCTCGTCCACGGCCTGCTGCTGCAGCACCTTGGACAGCGCGGTGATCTGGTTGCGGATGCCCGCGGCCTGCTCGTACTCGAAGCGTTCGGCGTGCGTCATCATCTGCGCCTGCAGCGCGTCCATCACCTCCTGCGTCTCGCCGAGCAGGAAACGCTCCGCGTTGCTGACGTTGCGGCGGTAGTCGTCGTTCTGCCCCTCGGGCACGCAGGGCGCGGTGCAGCGATGGATCTGGTGCAGCAGGCAGGGCCGGCTGCGGTTGTTGAAGACGGTGTCCTCGCAGGTCCGCAGCTGGAAGACCTTCTGGATCAGCTGGATCGATTCCTTCACCGCCCAGGCGCTCGGGAACGGACCGAAGTAGCGGTGGCGCCGGTCCACCGCGCCGCGGTAGTAGCTGATGCGCGGCCACGCGTGGCCGGACAGGCGCATGTAGGGGTAGCTCTTGTCGTCGCGGAACAGGATGTTGAACCGCGGGTTGAGCGCCTTGATCAGGTTGTTCTCGAGCAGCAGCGCCTCGGCCTCGGTGCGCACCACCGTGGTCTCCAGCCGCGCGATGCGCGCGATCATCATGCCGATGCGCGTGCCGCCGTGGTCCTTCTGGAAATAGCTCGAGACGCGGCGCTTGAGGTTCTTCGCCTTGCCGACATAGAGGACGTGGTCCTGCGCGTCGAAGTAGCGGTAGACGCCCGGCAGCGCCGGCAGCGCCAGCACTTCGGCCAGCAGGCGGTCCCGGCCCTCGCGCGCGGCGCGTTCCATGTCGGCGACGCGACGCGACTCGGCGGCCTCGATGGCCGCGGACTGGGCGTTCCACTCGTCGGCGTGGGAGGCCGCGGGGGCGGCGGCAGGTGCAGCAGCAGGTGCAGCAGCGGGTGCAGCAGCGGGGACGGCAGCCGCAGGGGTGGACGGATCGGGAATCGGGTCCGGCACTTCGCTGGCGCCGGCGGGGGTCGTGCTCATGGGGCGCGATTGTGCCGCCGGATAATCCGGCCATGCCCGACACCCCCGCCGAATCCTCGTCCGACGTGCAGACTCCTGACAGGCGGACGTGGGACATCTTCTGCCGCGTCATCGACAACTACGGGGACCTCGGCGTGTGCCTGCGACTGGCCCGCGACCTCGCGCAGCGGGGCGCGCAGGCGCGCTTGTGGAGCGACGATCTGTCGCCGCTGGCGTGGATGCAGCCGGAGCCGGTCGAGGGCCTCGCCTGCCGCCCCTGGGACGACAGCGTGGGGGTGGATCCGGGCGACGTCGTCATCGAGACCTTCGGCTGCGAACTGCCGCAGGACTTCATCGCGGCGATGGCCGCACGGCCGGTGAAGCCGGCATGGATCAACCTCGAATACCTCAGCGCGGAAAGCTACGTCGAGCGCAGCCACGGCCTGCGATCGCCGCAGTTCTCCGGTCCCGGCGCGGGTCTGGAGAAGCGCTTCTTCTATCCCGGATTCAGCGGGCGCACCGGCGGACTGCTGCGCGAGCCCGGCCTGATCGAGGCCGTCGACGCACACGATGGCACCGCATGGCTGGACGGACGCGGCTGGGCGCCAGCGCCCGGCGAGCGCGTGCTCAGCCTGTTCGCCTACCCGCACGCGCCGTTGGCGGCCTTCCTCGAGGCGCTCGGCCCGGGATGGCTGCTGCTGCTGTGCCCCGGCGCGCCGCAGGCGGAACTTCCTCCGCTGCTGAGGCCCGGCCAGCGCGCGATCGCCCTGCCCGCCTTGAGCCAGGCCGACTACGACCGCCTGCTCTGGTCGTGCGATCTCAACCTCGTGCGGGGAGAGGACTCCTTCGTCCGCGCGCAATGGGCCGGCCGGCCGATGCTCTGGCAGATCTACTTCCAGGACGACGGCGCCCACGGGCCGAAACTGGAGGCCTTCCTCGGCCGGTCGATGGCCGGTGCGCCGGCGTCGCTGCAGGCGCGCTGGCTCGCCGTGTCGCGCGCCTGGAACGGTCTGGCGCCGTGGACGCCGGAGGCCGCGCAGGCGCTGCGCGACTGGGACGGCGCCTCGGCGCACGCCCGCGCGTGGCGTGCGGAACTGGCCGCGCCGCCGGATCTCACCACCCGCCTCCAGGCCTTCACCGGGCTGTCGAGTGGCGCGTGAGGGGCCTTTCGAGCTAGAATGCGCGGCTTTTCCGCGTTCTCATTGCGCGGCGCTCCAGCAGTTCCAAGCCACGGCCCCCGGCCTCGGCACCGGGCTGCGGGATGCCGAGACGGAACGCCTCACACCGCCGGAACAGTTCGGATCTCCAAGCATCCAGATGACTGTGCCCGGACCCAATCTCCCGGAATCATCATGAAGATCGCTCAAGAAATTCGCGCCGGCAACGTGATCATGCACGGCAAGGACCCCATGGTCGTGCTGAAGACCGAGTACAGCCGCGGTGGCCGCAATGCCGCCACCGTGCGCATGAAGCTGAAGAGCCTGCTGAACAACTCGGGCACCGAAGTCGTCTTCAAGGCCGACGACAAGATGGACCAGATCATCCTGGAGAAGAAGGAGTGCACCTACACGTACTTCGCCGATCCGATGTATGTGTTCATGGACACCGAGTACAACCAGTTCGAGGTGGAAGCCGAGAACATGGGCGACGCCATCAACTACCTGCAGGACAGCATGGGCGTTGAAGTGGTGTTTTACGACGGCAAGGCCATCTCCGTGGAACTGCCGACCAGCGTCGTGCGTGAAGTGACCTGGACCGAGCCGGCCGTCAAGGGCGACACCTCGGGCAAGGTCCTGAAGCCCGCCAAGATCGCCACCGGTTTCGAGATCCCCGTGCCCATCTTCGTGGCGCAAGGCGACAACATCGAAATCGACACGCGTACGCACGAGTACCGCAAGCGCGTCTGAGACGCCGTGAGGGTGCCCCGAGCCCCGGCGGCTCGGTCGCCCGATCACCCCAACGAAAAAGCAGCCCGAGGGCTGCTTTTTTGCTTTCCTGGATCCGCCTCGCTAGGAGGCCGGATCCACGGCTGGAATCAGGCGGCCGCTTGACGCTGCTTGCTCTTCTTCGGCTTGGCGTTGGCGACCTTCTTCGAGCCCGACTTGCCTGACGACGCGTGCTGCGCGGGCTTCTTCTTCGCGCCGGACTTCTTGGCCGCGGCGTGCTTGCCGCCCTGCTTGGCGGTCTTGCCGGCTGCCTTGTGCTTGCCGGCGGCCTTGCCTGCATTGGCCGGCTTGGCAGCCGGCGATGCCGGTGCGGCCATGTCGGCATGCGCGGCGGCGATAGGCGCCGTGGCGGGAGGGGCCGGTTGTGCCTGCGGCTGGACCTGCGCCTGCGCGAGCGTGGTCAGCAGCACGGTACCCAGGGCGGCGATCAACGACTTCATGTGGATTTCCTTCTTCTTCGGGACGCGCCGGCCGGGGCCGACGCTCGTGGCGATGGGGACGAGTCTAGCGGGCGGCTGGTGAAGGCCGCGTCAAACCGCATCAAACGAACTCGCCCTGACGTAACCATTTTGTGGCGACCCACTTCTCGCCTTCGACCACCGGCGCGCCGCCATGCAGCGTCAGCGTCGCGGGATCGGGCCGGTCGTAGCTGAAGAAGACCGCGTTGCCCTTCTGCGCCATCACGTCGAGCTTGATGTCCGGGAACACCGTCGCGCCGCCGCGCGGCGGCGTGTTCAGGTACATCACGATCGTCGCGACCCGCTGGCCGCCGCGTTCCAGGATCGCCTTGCTGCTGGCGTGGCGCGGGTCGAAGTAGTCGTAGTGCGGCTGGTACTCGGCGCCGGCGCGGTAGCGCAGCACCTGCAGCCCCTCGCCGTTGCGCATCGGCCAGTTCAACAGCGTCGCGATGCGGCGCTCGATGCGGGCGACGACCTCGTTCTCGCCCCGTTCGAAGAACATGCCTTCGCTGGTGCGGGCGGAGTTGACCTCGCTGCCCTCGCGTTGCGCCGCCACGGTCTCCGATCTCGCCAGGCGCTGCCCGGCGTTCGTGACGATGGCGTCGCACTCCTGCTCGGACAGCAGGTTGCCGAAGACGATCACCCGCGGACGCTGCAGCGCCATCAGGATCTCGACCCGGTGGCCGTCGGGCAGCAGCACGCTGCGCTGCTCGCCGAGGTCGGGCTCCGGCAGGGAACCGGGCTCGACCGCGGGCTCGGGGACCTGGGGCAAGGTCAAGGGGGCCTCGAAGGGGCGGTGCTCCGCCAGCGCCTGCTGCGCCATGTCGGGCTGCCAGCCGCTGGTCAGCATGGCCTGGTACAGCGCTTCGCGCGTGATGCCATTGCGCAGTTGCGTGGCCACCCATTCGCGCAGCTCCGGCGTGAGGTATTGCGAGTTGCTCATAGTCGCGACGGTATCAAACTGATCGGTTTCTGCCTGTATCCCGGTGTGCCCGAAAGCGGGGCCTGCTTACGCTTGGGCGCTCATTGAGCGTTCATCGAGCGCTCGATGAGCACTCATCGGGCGCTCAATAAGCATTCATTCGGCGATGCGGCGACGGAACACTAGCCGGTCCGACTCGCTCGCCTCCGGCGCGTAGGCGTAGCCGTCGACGGCGAAGTCCTGCAAGCCCGCCGGCGTGCCGATGCGATGCTGGATCGCGTACCGCGCCATCAGGCCGCGCGCGCGCTTCGCGAAGAAGCTGATGATCTTGTAGCGGCCATTCTTCCAGTCCTCGAACTGGCACTCGAGGACCCGCGGCTTCAGCACCTTGCGCGCGGCCGCCTTGAAGTACTCCTGCGACGCCAGGTTCACGATCACCGGCGACTGGAGCTGCGCGCTCTGCGCGTTCAGGTGTTCGGCGATGGTGTCGCCCCAGTACGCGTACAGGTTGCCGCCGCGGTCGTTCTTCAGCGCCGTGCCCATCTCCAGCCGGTAGGGCTGGAGCCGGTCCAGCGGACGCAGCACGCCGTACAAGCCGGACAGGATCGCCAGATGGCGCTGCGCCCACTGCAGGTCGTCCATCGACAGCGTCGAGGCCTGCAGGCCGTCGTACACGTCGCCGTTGAAGGCGAGCACGGCGGGCTTGCTGTTCCTGTCGGTGAATCGCGTGGACCACGCGTGATAGCGGGCGACGTTCAAGGTGGCCAGCGCCTCGGAGATGTCCATCAGGCCGCCGATGTCCGACGGGGACCGGGTCTTGAGGATCTCGATCAGTTCGGCCGACTGCGGCACGAACTGGGGACGGCTCGCCAGCGCGGCGACGGCGTCCGGGGTCGGGGTGTCGTAGTCCAGGGACTTCGCGGGGGAGATCACGAAAAGCATGGACGGATTGTCGCGCGTCCGACGCGCAAGACCTGTCACCAGCCCGCCAGATGGACGAAAGCCGCCCGTGGGCGGCGGATCACCCGGGGCCGGCGGAGCGGCCGAGTTCCAGACTGACTGGGGCGCCGTCTGTTCGAGCAAAGCGAACCGCAGGTGAGCGGAGCGAGTTGGCGCCCCACGAGGCCGCTCCGCCGGCCCCGGGTGATTCGCTGCCGCTGCTCGGTCTGTGTTTACTGCGCGAGCAGCGTGTTGATCGCCGAGATGTCCTCGGGGCGCAGTTGCCCGGAGGCCTGGCGCAGCTTGAGGCTGTTCACCAGCACGTCGTAGCGCGCCTTGGCCAGGTCGCGCTGCGTCGTGTAGAGCTGCGTCTGCGCGTTGAGCACGTCCAGGTTGACGCGCACGCCGACCTTGTAGCCCAGCTGCGTCGCTTCCAGCGCCAGCTTGGTGGAGGACTCGGCCGCCTCGTACGCCTTCACCTGCGCCTGCAGCGACTGCACGCCGAAGAAGGCGCGCTTGGTGCCCTCCTCGACGCTGCGACGGGCGAAGTTGAGGTCGTTGCGGGACTTCTCCTCCAGCGACATCGTTTCCTTGATGCGGTTGGTGATCTGACCGCCGGTGTACACGGGCAGGTTCACCGACACGCCCAGCGAGCCCTGCTTGGTGTTGCCGGTGTAGCTGACGCCTTCACCGGTCTGACGCTGCACGCCCAGCGAGGCGTTCAGGTCGACGGTCGGATAGCGGGCGCCCTGGGCGCGCTCGATCTCGATCTTGGCGATGTCCAGGCCCAGCTGGGCCTTGCGGATGGCGGGATGGCCGTCCTCGGCCTGGGTGACCCAGGGTTCCACCGTCGAGGGCGCCACCGGCGGCAACGCCACTGGCACGGCCAGCGGACGCGGCTCGACGCCGACGCGGCCGACCAGCTGGTCCAGCGTCACGCGCTTGACCCGCAGGTCGTTGTCGGCGGCCAGTTCCTGCGCGGTCGCCAGGTCATAACGGGCCTGGGCTTCGCGGGTGTCGGTGATGGTGGCGGTGCCGACCTCGAAGTTGCGCTTGGCCGAGGCCAGCTGCTCCGAGATCGCGGCCTTGTTGGCGCTGGAGGTCGACAGCGTGTCCTTGGCGGCCAGCACGTCGAAGTAGGCCTGCGCCACGCGGACGATCAGGTCCTGCTCCGCCGATTGCAGATCGGACTGGGCGACGTCGACACCCAGGCGGGCCTGTTCGATGCTGCCGGCGTTCGGGCGGTTGAAGATCGCGTACTTCGCGTTCAGCCCGGCGGTGGCGACCGTGTTGCCCTGCCAGCCGGTATTGACCGAGCCGCCCTGGGCGGTGGGGATCGCCGGCAGATCGACCTCGTTGCGCGTCGCGCCGACGCCCAGGCCTACGCTGGGACGCGCCAGCGCCTGCGCCTGGCCGTAACGGTACTGCGCCGAATCCGCCACCGCGCGCGCGGCCAGGAAGGTCGCGTCGTAGGCACGCGCCGCGTCGTACAACTCTTGCAGGCTCTGCGCCTGGGCCGCGCCGGCCACCAGCGCAAGCGCAGCGGCAAGGAGCGTGACCCGCGGCAGGCGGGAGATCGGTGACGGACGGCGTTCAGCGGCCATGAGGCATCCTCGTGTCGATGTGATGTTCTTCGGATCGATCCAACTGCGGACCGGCCGCGGGCAGTCCGCGACCGGCATTCAGTACCTCGGCACCGCCGGATCGATCGCCTCCGATCCGACCCCGGTGCCGCGGGCGAGGTTATAGATCACCTCCCCCACTTCCCTCGAAAGAAATGCGACGACCTGCAGTCTTCGCACCCCTTGATGGCAAATACGCGCGACGGGCTGCAACGCCCGCCGGCAGCGTCTTCAGAACGTGAAGTGCGAGCCGGCGTCGAAACCGTCCAGGCGTTGCACGACGGTCTCGAACAGGTTTTTCGTGGCGAACTCGCGCTCGCCGGTGCGGGTGATGATGCGCGCGACCATCGCGGGCTCCTCGCCCACGATCACGCCCATGCGGCCGCCGACCTTGAGCTGGTCCAGCAGCGCCTGCGGCACCTGCGCCACCGAGCCCGACAACAGGATCACGTCGAACGGCGCTTCCGCGGGCAGGCCCTTGGCGCCGTCGCCCTGGACCACGGTCACGTTCAGCACGCCGCTGCGGCGCAGCGCGTCGCGGGCGGCGGTCACCAGCTCCGCATCCTGCTCGACGCTGAAGACCTGCTGCGCCTTGTGGCCCAGCAGCGCGGCCATATAGCCCGCGCCGGTGCCGATCTCCAGCACCTTCTCGTGGCGCTCGATCTGCAGCTCCTGCATCCAGCGGGCCTCAACCCGCGGCGGCAGCATCTTGCGGCCGTGGGCCAGCGGCAGCTCGACGTCGGTGAAGGCCACGTTGCGGTAGGCGGCCGGCACGAAGTCCTCGCGCTTGACCACCGCCAGCAGGGCCAGCACCGAGGTGTCCAGCACATCCCAGGGGCGGATCTGCTGTTCGATCATGTTGAAGCGGGCTTGTTCGAAATTCATGTTCTGTCCTCTGGCGCCGCACGGCGCGCCACGGCGGTCGGGAATGCGGTCGTGAATGCGATCGGGAATTCGGTCGTCAATGCGGGCGGTATTCTAGGCGGCCGGCCGGGGCGTGGCCGGATCGGATGGGGGACGCGGGCGGTTGAGAAGTCCCTCGAACATCAGTTCGAGCTGCAGCTTCAGCACCACCTCGGGTTCGGGCTTGTGGTCATGCACCGCACCCGCCTTGCCGATGGAGTGCTGATGCAGCACCAGATGCAGCACCGGCCCGATCAGCACCATCACGCAGGCATCGGGATCCACGTCGCGGAACTCGCCCGAGGCGATGCCCCGGCGCACGACCTCGGCCAGCAGCGCGCAGCTGGGCTCGATGACCTCGTCGTTGTAGAACGCGGCCAGCTGCGGGAAGTTGCCGGCCTCGCTCATCATGATCTTGTGGATGCCGCCGGCGGGGGTCAGTCCCATGCGCTCCCACCAGCTCCACAGCATCCAGGTCAGCAGCTCCGCCATCGACCCCTGGTGCTTGCCCAGCTCCGAGACGCCTTCGGCGATCTTGGTGCCGATGGACTCGCGCACCACCGCCTTGAAGAGCTCCTCCTTCGAGGGGTAGTACAGGTAGAGCGTCCCCTTGGACACCCCCGCCTTGACGGCGACCTCCTCCGAACGGGTGGCGGCGAAGCCCTTCTCGACGAACAGCGCCAGCGCGGCCTCGAGCAGTTCCTGCGGCCGCGCCTCTTTCCGCCGCTGTCGAGGGGACGACGGCGCCGGAGCAACGGTCTTGGCGGAAGCGCGAGGCATGGTGAGCGAACGGAACTGCGTGCTCCCTCTCCCGCTTGCGGGAGAGGGTGGGGGTGAGGGGCGCGCCCAGCGCGCGGGGGTCGTGGGGTCGCGGCAGTCAATAACTGACTAACCGGTCAGTAATGTAGCGGCGGCCTTTCGAGCCGGTCAAGCGCCCCACCCTCGCAGCGCCTCTGGCACGGCGCCCTTTAAGAGGGACTTACGGGCTTCACGCCCCCCTCACGCCGACCCCGCCCATCCGGGTGCTGCACCGCCGCAAACGGGGTCCGGCCCGCGGCTATGATCCCCGCCGATCCGCCTCCACCCCGAGCGAGGCGGCATTCTGGAGTGGTAGTTTTGGACACTGTGCTGCTGATCAAGGCCGCGATCATGGGGATCGTCGAAGGCCTGACCGAATTCCTGCCGATCTCGTCGACCGGCCACCTGATCCTGACGGGCGCGCTGCTCGGCGGCTTCGAGGACGCCCGGGGCAAGGTGTTCGACATCGCGATCCAGACCGGGGCGATCCTGGCGGTGATCATCGTGTACTGGCAGCGCCTGCGCGAGACGGCGGCCGGCCTGGGCAGCGACGTGCGCGCCCGGCGCTTCGTGCTGAACGTGGCGATCGGTTTCCTGCCGGCGGTCATCCTGGGCCTGCTGTTCGGCAAGGTGATCAAGGAACACCTGTTCACCCCCGTCGTGGTGGCGAGCACCTTCATCATCGGCGGCTTCATCATCCTGTGGGCGGAACGCCGCCAGCAGACCGCGGTGCGCATCCAGGACGTCGACCAGATGTCGCCCATGGACGCGCTGAAGGTCGGCTTCGTGCAGTGCCTGGCGATGGTGCCGGGCACCAGCCGCTCCGGTGCGACGATCATCGGCGGCATGCTGCTGGGCCTGTCGCGCAAGGCGGCCACCGATTTCAGCTTCTTCCTGGCGATCCCGACGCTGATCGGCGCCGGCCTGTACAGCCTGTACAAGGAGCGCTCGGTGCTGTCGACGGGCGACATCCCGCTGTTCGCGGTGGGGCTGTTCTTCTCCTTCGTCAGCGCCTGGATCTGCGTGCGCTGGCTGCTGAAGTACATCGCCAGCCACAGCTTCGTGCCCTTCGCCTGGTACCGCATCGCCTTCGGCATCGTGGTGCTGATCACCGCCTACACGGGCGTCATCGTCTGGGCGGACTGACCTCCCTCTGGGGGCCATCCGAAGCGTTCCCTCGGGAGGGGGAACGCATCCCCCTGCGCGGGGATGGCCAAGCGCCTAAAATGCGGTGCATATGACCATCACGATCAAGACCGGCGCCGACATCGACGCCATGCGCATCGCCGGCCGCCTGGCGTCCGAGGTGCTGGACATGCTGACCCCGCACGTCAAGCCGGGCGTCACGACCGAGCACCTCGACAAGCTGGCCCACGACTACATCGTGAACGTCCAGCAGGGCATCCCCGCCCCGCTGAACTACCAGCCGCCGGGCTACACGCCCTACCCCAAGTCGATCTGCACATCGATCAACCACCAGGTCTGCCACGGCATCCCCAACGACCGGCCGCTGAAGAACGGCGACATCGTGAACATCGACGTCACCGTCATCAAGGATGGCTGGCACGGGGACACGAGCCGGATGTTCGTCGTCGGCGAGGGCTCGATCGCGGCCAAGCGGCTGTGCGCCTTCACGTACGAGGCGATGTGGAAGGGCATCCAGAAGGTCAAGCCGGGCGCGCGCCTGGGCGACGTCGGCCATGCCATCCAGACCTTCGCCGAGAACGAGGGCTTCAGCGTCGTGCGCGAGTACTGCGGCCACGGCATCGGACAGGTCTTCCACGAGGCGCCGCAGGTGGTCCATTACGGCCGCCCGGGCACACTGGAGGAACTGGTGCCGGGCATGATCTTCACGATCGAGCCGATGATCAACGCCGGCCGCCGCGAGATCAAGGAAATGAGCGACGGCTGGACCATCGTGACCAAGGACCGCTCGCTGTCGGCGCAGTGGGAACACACCATCCTGGTCACCGACACCGGCTACGAGATCCTGACGCAGTCGGCCGGCACGCCGCCGCCGCCGGCCTTCGTGCTGCCCCAGGCCGTCCCGGCCTGATCCGCGCGGGCCGCCCATGAACGCCAGGACGCCCGGCGAGGTCGGCGGGCCGTCGGAAGGCTCGCCGGACACACTGCCCCCGATCCCCACGGTCGCCGAGCTGCGCCAGCACTTCAAGGCCGGCAAGCAGGCGCTGCTGGACGACTTCGCGTCCGCCAAGGCCAGCGTGTCCGCGGCGGCGCGCCTGATGCGGAAGCTGGCCAGGCACGTCGACGGCACGCTGCAGGCCCTGTGGACGCAATCGGGCATCGCCGCGGCGGCGCCCGAAGCCGCCCTGGTCGCGGTCGGCGGCTACGGACGCGGCGAGCTGTTCCCGCATTCGGACGTCGACGTCCTGCTGCTGCTGCCCGACGCCTTGCCGGACGGCGTCACGCCCGATCAGCCCGGCCCGCTCAAGCACGCGATCGAGGCCTTCATCACCGCCTGCTGGGACATCGGGCTGGAGATCGGATCCTCGGTGCGCTCGGTCAAGGAATGCCTGGACGAGGCCGCGGGCGACGTCACCATCCAGACCGCGCTCCTGGAGTCGCGCTGGCTGGCGGGCGCCAAGCCGCTGGTGAAGCGCTTCGACCAGGCCTTCTGCGCGGCCGTCGATGCGCGCGCGTTCATGCGCGCCAAGACGCTGGAGATGCGCCAGCGCCACACGAAGTACGAAGAGACGCCCTACGCGCTCGAACCCAACATCAAGGAAAGCCCCGGCGGCCTGCGCGACCTTCAGGTGCTGATCTGGATCGCGCGTGGCGCGGGCCTGGGCAAGACCTGGCCCCAGCTGGCCGCGAAAGGATTGATCACGCCCTTCGAGGCGCGCCAGCTCCAGCGCAACGAAGGCGTCCTCAAGAGCATCCGCTGCCAGCTGCACCTGGCGGCGAGGCGGCGCGAAGACCGGCTGGTCTTCGACCTGCAGACCTCGGTGGCGGAACGTTTCGGCTACGAGTCGACGCGCTCGCTGCGGGCGTCCGAGAAGCTGATGCGCCGCTACTACTGGGCGGCCAAGGCGGTCACCCAGCTCAACCAGATCACGCTGCTGAACCTGGAAGAACAGATCAACGGCACCCTCGGCAACGAGCTGCGACCGGTGGACGAGCGCTTCCTGGAGCGCAGCGGCATGCTGGAGATCGCGACCGACGATCTCTACGAACGCGAGCCGCACGCGATCCTCGAGACCTTCCTGATCTACCAGCAGACGCCCGGCATCAAGGGGCTGTCGGCGAAGACACTGCGCGCGCTCTACAACGCGCGCGGGCTGATGAACAGCGCCTTCCGGCGCGATCCGGCCAACCGCGCGATGTTCATGCGCATCCTGGAAGAGCCGCAGGGCCAGACGCACGCGTTCCGGTTGATGAACCAGACCTCGGTGCTGGGGCGCTACCTGTGGGTGTTCCGGCGCATCGTCGGGCAGATGCAGCACGACCTGTTCCACGTCTACACGGTGGACCAGCACATCCTGATGGTGCTGCGCAACATCCGGCGCTTCTTCATCCCCGAGCACACGCACGAGTACCCGTTCTGCTCGCAGCTGGCGGCGCAGTTCGACCGGCCGTCGGCGCTGTACGTCGCGGCGCTGTTCCACGACATCGCCAAGGGACGCGGCGGGGATCACTCCGACCTCGGCGCGGCGGAGGCCAGGCGCTTCTGCCGCGCACACGGGCTGCCGAAGGCGGACGCGGCGCTGGTCGTGTTCCTCGTCGAGCATCACCTGACGATGTCGCGCGTCGCGCAGAAGGAGGACCTGTCGGATCCGGAGGTCATCCAGCACTTCGCGCGACTCGTCAAGGACGAGCGCACGCTGACGGCGCTCTACCTGCTGACGGTGGCCGACATCCGCGGGACCGGGCCCAAGGTCTGGAACGCCTGGAAGGGCAAGCTGCTCGAGGACCTCTACCGGCTGACGCTGCGCGCGCTGGGCGGCGCGAAGCTGAACATGGCCGCGGAGATCGAGACGCGCAAGCAGGAAGCTCGGCAGGAACTCGCGCTGAAGGCGCAGTTGCCCGGCACCGAGGACGCGCTGTGGAAGACGCTGGACCTGAGCTACTTCGCGCGCCATGACGCGCCCGACCTGGCCTGGCATGCGCGGGCGCTGTGGCGGCACGTCGACAGCACCGTGCCCGTGGTGCACGCGCGGCCGTCGCCGGTCGGCGAAGGCCTGCAGGTGCTGGTGTACGCGAAGGACCTGCAGGACCTGTTCGCACGGATCTGCGGCTACTTCGACGGCGCGGGCTTCAACATCCTGGACGCCAAGGTGCACACGACGCGCACCGGCTATGCGCTGGATACCTTCCAGGTCATCGCGCCGGAACTCGACCTGCACCACCGCGATCTGACGGCGCTGGTCGAATCCAAGCTCGGCCAGGCGCTCGTGGCCCAGGGGCCGCTGCCCGAGCCCCGCAAAGGCCGGCTCTCGCGGCGCGTGAAGAGCTTCCCCTTCACCCCGCGCATCGCGCTCAGGCCCGATGAACGCGCGCAACGCTGGCTGCTGTCCGTCAGCGCCACCGACCGCGCGGGCCTGCTGTACGCCATCGCGCGCGTGCTGGCGCGGCATGGCATCAACCTCCAGCTCGCGAAGGTCTCGACCCTCGGCGAACGCGTCGAAGACACGTTCCTCCTCGACGGCGCAGCGCTGCAGCAGAGCCGCATGCAGCTCCAGATCGAAACCGAATTGCTGGACGCGCTCGCGGTGCAGTGAGGCGATGAGCCAATACCACGTGATCCCGTCGGCCGAGGCCTTCGCCCGACTCGACGGGTTCAGCACCGTGATCGACGTGCGTTCGCCCGGGGAGTTCGAGGAGGACCACCTGCCGGGCGCGCTGAACTGGCCCGTGCTCGACAACGACGAGCGGCGCATCGTCGGCACGCTCTACCGGCAGGATCCGCTGGAGGCGCGCAAGCTCGGCGCGGCGATCGTGGCGCGCAACATCGCCAACCACCTCGATGCCAACCGGCCGTTGATGCAGAAGCATTGGCGGCCCCTCGTCTACTGCTGGCGCGGAGGCCAGCGGTCCGGGGCGATGAACTGGTTCCTCAACCAGATCGGGTTCAAGTCGCTGCAGCTGGTGGGCGGCTACAAGGCCTTTCGCGGCGAGGTGATCAAGACCTTGGCGGAGCAGCCGGCGCGCTTCAATTTTGTCGTGCTGTGCGGGCGCACGGGCTCGGGCAAGACGCGGCTGCTGCAGGCGCTCGCCGCCGCGGGCGCGCAGGTCCTGGACCTGGAGGCACTCGCGCGTCACCGGGGCTCCGTGCTCGGCGCCCTGCCCGATCAGCCGCAGCCCAGCCAGAAAGCCTTCGATACGGCGTTGTGGCAGGCCCTCGTCAAGCTCGATCCGTCCAGGCCCGTGTTCGTCGAAAGCGAGAGCCGCAAGATCGGCGGCGTGCAGTTGCCCGAAGCCCTTCATCTGCGATTGAGGCAGCACGGGCGATGCGTCTGGATCGACATGGCCGAGGCCGGACGCGTCCAGCTCCTGCTCGAGGACTACGCCCACTTCAAGGACCATCCCCAGACGTTCAATTCACTCATCGGCGGATTGGTCGCGCTGCGGGGACGCGAGCGCGTGGGGCGCTGGCAAGCCCTGGCCCTGGACGGGCAGTGGGCCGAAGTCTTCGGGGAACTCATGCGGGATCACTACGACCCGGGGTATGAACGCTCGCTGACCAACCACTTCCCAGGGTTGGTCAACGCGTCGCGCATCAGCCTGATCGATGGCGGCGCCGAGGAGACCCGCCGCGCGGCGGAGGAGATCCTCGCGTTGATCCGGCGGTGAAGCGCTGAAGCGGAACACGCCGGGCTTCAGCACTGCCACTGCCGCTGGCCCTCACCCCTGCCCTCTCCCGCAAGCTGTATGGACCGAGGACATAGGTAACAGGCGTGCCAGGACATGGGTGACACTTTTCCCGCCTAGTCAGCGGGAGGACGAAGTTGCCCTGGAGCCAAGACACCGTGAAGGATCAACGAGAGGAATTTGTTCGACTGGCCCGACAGCCTGGCGCCAATATCAGCGAGCTATGTCGACGCAGCGGGATCAGCCGCAAGACAGGCTACAAGTGGCTCAGCCGAGACGATCTCGAGGATCGATCTCGGCGACCACACACCTCGCCGACTCGTACGCCCGAACAGCTGCAGGCGCAGGTGCTTGCAGTGCGGGCCGAATGTTCTGCTTGGGGCGGTCGCAAGATCGCGAAGGTGCTGGCGCGCGATCATGGTGTGCACGTAGCAGCCAGCACAGCCAACTGGGTGCTGCGCCGAAACGGCCTGATCGACCCGGCAGCAAGCCAGGCCGCGACGGCATGGCAGCGCTTCGAGCACGAGACGCCCAATGCACTGTGGCAGATGGACTTCAAGGGCCACTTCGCCACCGACACTGAGCGCTGCCATCCGCTGACCGTGCTGGACGATCACTCGCGCTTCAACATCGTGCTGCAAGCGCTGAGTAACGAGCGGCTAGAGTCCGTGCAGCCGGTGCTGCAGCGCGCCTTTGAGCGCTATGGGCTGCCTGAGCGCATCAACGCCGACAACGGTCCGCCCTGGGGCTCGCCGACGCGCGGAGCACTCACCGAGCTGGGCGTCTGGCTGATTCGCTTGGGAGTGCGGTTGAGCCACAGCCGACCGATGCATCCTCAGACCAACGGCAAGGACGAGCGATTCCATCGCACCCTGAAAGCCGAGTTGCTGGCCAGTCGGCACTTCAAGGACCTGGACGATGCCCAGCACCACTTCATCCAGTGGCGGCATCTGTACAACGCCAAGCGCCCGCATCAAGCGCTGGGCATGGACACGCCAGCCAGCCGCTACGCGGCCAGCCCGCGCTCGATGCCAAGCTCTTTGCGGCCCGTCGAATATGGCGATGGCGCCATCGTGCGCCGGGTCGGATACGGTGGACGGATCGCCTTCAAAGGCAACACCTACCGCGTCGGCAGAGGCCTCATCGGCCAGCCTGTAGCCCTACGACCTCACCTGGATCTTGATGGCAGCTTCGATGTCTTCTTCTGCCATCAAAAAGTACGCATGATTGACCTGTGCCAGGCTGACTAACCTGGACCTGACCTGTTACCCATGTCCTGGCACACCTGTCACCCATGTCCTCGGTCCATACAGCAAGCGGGAGAGGGAGCAAGAAGGGCGGTCAGACGGCCAGCAGTTCCACTTCGAACAGCAGCGTCGCATGCGGCGGAATGACGCCGCCGGCGCCGTAGGCGCCGTAGCCCAGTTCCGACGGGATGACGAGGAAGCGGGTGCCGCCGACCTTCATCCCTTGGACGCCTTCATCCCATCCCTTGATGACTTCGCCGGCGCCGAGGTGGAAGCGGAACGGATCGCGGCGATCCTTGGACGAGTCGAACTTGCGGCCGCGCTGGCCGTCCTTGTAGAGCCAGCCGGTGTAGTGGACGGTGACGCGCTTGCCGGCTTCGGCGACGGCGCCTTCGCCTTCCTTGACGTCCTCGAACTGGAGGCCGCTGGCGGTGGTCGCCAGCTTGTTCAGTTCGATGGCTTCGGCGCCGCCGGACACGCCCAGCAGTTCCACTTCGAAGAGGAGCGTCGCATTGGGCGGAATGACGCCGCCCGCGCCGCGTGCGCCGTAGCCGAGCTGCGGCGGGATGACGAGCACGCGCGTGCCGCCGACCTGCATGCCCTGGACGCCTTCATCCCAGCCCTTGATGACCATGCCGCCGTCGAGTTCGAACTCGAACGGGTCGCCGCGGTCCTTGCTGGAGTCGAACTTCGTGCCCTTCTCGCCATCCTTGAACAGCCAGCCGGTGTAATGCACCTGCACGTCCTGGCCGGCGCGCGCGGTCGCGCCGGTGCCGGTGGTGGTGTCGTCGTATTGCAGGCCGCTGTCGGTCGTCTTCATCGAGTTTTCCTTGAAAGGGGGACGCCGGTCCGCGTCCCGAAAAGCAAAAGCGAAAGCGTGATCATGCCAGCGGCTGAAGGTCCTTACGCCCCGCGCTGCCGTACATCCCACGCTGCCACGGCGCTGGCGAGCCACTCGGACATCGTCGGCGCCTCCAGCGCTGGCAGTCCGAGCCGGGTGCCGGCGCGCTGCAATGCGGCAAGCGGGTTGCCCAGGTCCAGGGCCTGGGCGCCGTTCTGCTTGGAGAGCTTTTCGCCGTTCTCGCCGAGCACCAGCGGCGTGTGCAGATAACGCGGAACAGGCAGGCCGAGCAATTCCTGCAGCCGGATCTGCCGGGGCGTGTTGTCGGCGAGGTCCTCGCCGCGGACCACGTCGGTGATGCCCTGCCAGCCGTCATCGACGACGACGGCGAGCTGGTACGCCCACAGCCCGTCCGCGCGCAGGAGGACGAAGTCGCCGACCTCTTCCGTCAGGTCCTGGGACTGCCTGCCGAGCCGACGATCCCGCCAGTCGATGCGCAGGGATGCTTCGCCCTCGACGGTAGACGTGCTCCTGAGCCGCCACGCCCGCGCCGGCTTGCCGTGCAGCCCATGCCGGCAGGTGCCCGGATAGACGAGTTCCCCATGCCGCTCGCGTTGGCCGCCCTGGGCCGCGATCGCCTCCGCGATGTCCTTGCGCGAGCATCCGCAGGGATAGGCCCACCCCGATGCCTTCAAGCCATCCAGCGCGGTCTGATAGGCCGCATCGCGCTTCGATTGCCAGACCGGCGGCTCGTCCGGCAGCAGCCGCACCTGGGCGAGCTGCGACAGCACCACGGCGTCGGCGCCGGCCGGGCAGCGCGGGCGATCAACGTCCTCGATGCGGATCAACCAGCGCCCGCCATGCGCCCGGGCATCGAGCCAGCTCGCCAGCGCCGCGACCAGCGACCCCTCATGCAGCGGCCCCGTCGGCGATGGCGCGAACCGACCCACATAAGCGCGCGCCGACAGGGTCACAGCAGCAGGCCCTCATGCTGCTCGATCAACGAGCGCCGCGTGGTCTCGCTCTTGAGCCGGTCCAGCCACCACGCCAGCGCCTTGGCCGGTCGATGTCCGGTGTTGCGCCACGCGTAGTGCATCGGCGCGATCCGCTTGCCCTGGAAGGTCTCCTTCAGGACGAGCCGCCCCGCGTCCACATGCCGCCGCACCATGGGTGTCGGTAGCGAGCCCACGCCGAGGCCGCGCAGCATCGCCTCGAGCTTGATGGCCATGGACGGCACCGTCAGCACCTCCTGCCCCGGCACCACGCCGACCGTCATCGGCGCAAGGCTGCGCGCCGTGTCCGCCACCGCGACGATGCGGTGCCGGGCGATGTCGGCCGAGGTCAACACCCCCTCGAATCCCGCCAGCGGGTGATGCGGCGCGACGCAGAACACCATCTCCATGGGCCCCAGCACCTCGCAGACGACCGAACTCCCGGGCGGTTGCGCGCTGGTGCCGATCGCCAGGTCCGCCTGGCCCGAGATCAGCGCCTCCCAGGTGCCGGCGAGCACCTCGGTGCGCAGCTTCAGACGCGTCGGCGGCGGCTTGCCGTCCTCGGCCTGCAGGTAGAAGGCCTCCATCAGATCGAAGATCGCCCGCCGTGCGATGGCGTCGTCGAACGCGATGGTGAGTTCGCTCTCCCATCCCGTCGCGACGCGCTTGACGCGGTTGGCGACCGCATCCATTTCCTGCAGCAGCCGACGCCCTTCGGTGAGCAACTCGTGCCCCGCCGCCGTCAGCACCGCCTGACGCGAACTGCGGTCGAACAGCAGCACGTCCAGCGCGTCCTCGAGCTGACGCACCGAGTAGGTCAGCGCCGACGGCACCTTCCCCATCTCCCGGGCCGCCGCGGCGAAGCTGCCGCTGCGCGCGATGCTGTCCATCATCGCCAGCGCTTCCGGCGTCAGCACCCGTCGTTTGTCTTGTTGAGCCATCCCTTCATCTTATTTGAACGCTGGCTTCAAGCCCCCTCCCCCTCGGGAGAGGCCCGCGTCCCTACAGTGAGTCCATCGCCAACCAGCAGGCCCTCTCCACCACATCGGGGGCCCGCCACAGAAGGAGCATCAACATGCGTGAAGTCATCAAGTCCTCGGATCGCGGCTACGCCGACCACGGCTGGCTGAAGAGCTTCCACAGCTTCTCGTTCGCGGACTATCACAACCCGCGCCGGATGGGCTTCGGCCCGCTGCGCGTGATCAACGAGGACCGCATCGCCGGCGGCACCGGCTTCGGCACGCACGGCCACCGCGACATGGAGATCATCAGCTACGTCCTGAGCGGCGAGCTGGCGCACCAGGACAGCATGGGCAACGGCACGCCGGGCGGCGCCAACGCGGGCGTGATCCGCCCGGGCGACGTGCAGCGCATGAGCGCCGGCACGGGGGTGCGTCACAGCGAGTTCAACCACTCGAAGGACGGCCAGACCCACTTCCTGCAGATCTGGATCATGCCGGACCGCCAGGGCGTGGAACCGGGCTACGAGCAGAAGCATTTCGCCGACGCCGACAAGCGCGGCAAGCTTCGCCTGGTGGCCTCGCCGGACGGCGCGCAGGACTCGGTCTCCATCCACCAGGATGCGCGGCTGTACGCCGGACTGTTCAACGGCGATGAACGCGCCGAGCTGCCGCTGGCCGCGGACCGCATCGCCTACGTGCACGTCGTGCGCGGCCAGGCGACCGTGAACGGCGAAGCGCTGGGCGCAGGCGACGCGCTCCAGCTCGCCAGGGAAGCGGGCGTGACGGTCGAGGCCGGCCAGGACGCCGAGGTGCTGGTGTTCGATCTGCCGGTCTGATGGCCGGTCTGGTTGCCGGTCTGACGACCTGACCGACCCGGGCGGGCATGAACCCGCCCGGCCAGGCCCGGCACTTCGCGGTTCACTCCGGGACGGACCCGTCGCATGCCGCGACGGGCCGCCGCCGGACGGAGACTGCGGATGAAACCCGGCACGTTGACCTTCCAGATCCCACCGAACGCCGCCGATGCCGGCGGCCCGGCCTTGCCGACCGCCCTGCCGTCGCTGATCCGCCTGTTGATGGGTCTGACCGAGTGGCCCGAGGACCACGGGATCCGTGTCCGGGGCCGCGGGCAACGCGCACCGCTGGTGTACGCCCGGGTCGCCCTGTCCCGGCACGTGGTCGAGATCCTGTTCGATCCCGCCACCGGTCGCTTCGAGTGCACCAACTGCCAGGCGACCGGCTTCGACCTGCCCCCATCGATACCGGACGACCCGCGGAGCGGCTTCATCACCGCGGTGATGCGCGGGCTGACCGCCGCGGCGGCGACGGCGCTGCTGCAGGGCGCCACCGTCCTGCTGCAGTCCTGGCCGACTCTGGCGGCGATCGACGCGGGCGGCACGGCGCTCGACGACGAGGGATCCGCGGTCACGTCCGGCGCCGTGCACCGCAAGCCCGCCGTCTGAGGGCGCCCGATCGCAGCGGATCCCTGCGGATCCCAGCGGATCGCGTCCGACGGGCGCGCGCCTGCGGCGTCCTCGCCACGCCTGAGCCACGGGGCGCGCCTGACGCCCGCCTACACTCGTGCGATGCAATCGCTTCGACAACTGCTGGCCGCGCTGCCGCTGCTCGATTGGGCCTCGCTGGGCCTGTTCTTCCTGGCCTGGATCGGCTACGCCCAATTCTCCAAGCGTCACGCGGACGGACAAGGTTCGCTGCTGGCCATCACCAACCGCGTGCGGCGCCAGTGGATGCTGCAGCTGACCTACCGCGAGATGCGGGTGCTGGACGGCGCGGTGAGCCAGGCGCTGCTGTCGAGCCCGTCCTTCTTCGCGTCCACGACCATCCTGATCATCGGCGGCCTGCTGGCGGCGCTGGGCGCGAGCGAGCAGACCAGCGCGCTGGTGCTGGGACTGCCGTTCGCGGTGAAGACGAGCACGCTGGTGTTCGACATCAAGCTCGCGCTGCTGACCGGCATCTTCGTGTACGCCTTCTTCCG
Organism: Mitsuaria sp. 7; assembly: GCF_001653795.1. NCBI lineage: Bacteria > Pseudomonadati > Pseudomonadota > Betaproteobacteria > Burkholderiales > Sphaerotilaceae > Roseateles > Mitsuaria sp. 7. The sequence continues at coordinate 1,069,891 of NZ_CP011514.1, read as the reverse complement.
CTTCACCTGGAGCATGCGGCAGTACACCTTCGGCGCGCTGCTGGTGGCCTCCGCGCCGGAGGCGGGCCAGTTCGCGCAACTCGGGGCCGGCGCGGACGAGGCGCGCCGGGAATTCGCCGACCGCGCCGGTGCCGTCGTCGGCATGGCGGCCGAGGCCTTCAACGACGGCTTGCGCGGCTACTACCTCGCCTTCCCCGTCGTGGCCTGGTTCTTCTCGCCCTGGGCCCTCGCACTGTCCACGGCCGGCGTGCTCTACGTGCTGTATCAGCGCGAGTTCAGATCCGAAGTGCTCGAGAAATTGCGTTAAGGCGATTTGAGGCGATGGAGGCGCCGCGCCAGGCAAGACCTGGCACCGGCGCCCCGTCACGTGACCTCAGGTCACGTCAATGCACGACCCGGCCAAACGAGAACTCGCCCGGCTCACCGCCGGCTGAGCTTTCGACGCTCACCGGGATCACGTCCTTCGGACCGAAGCGGCCCTGCAGGATCAGCTTGGACAGCGGGTTCTCGATGCGCTGCTGGATCGCGCGCTTGAGCGGCCGCGCCCCGAAGACCGGATCGAAACCGACCTTGGCCAGTTCGGCCAGGGCCTCCTCGCTCACGTCGAGCTTCATCTCCAGCTTGTCGAGCCGCTGTTCGAGCTGGCGCAGCTGGATCCTCGCGATCGACTTGATGTGGTCCGCGCCCAGCGCATGGAAGATCACCGTCTCGTCGATGCGGTTGAGGAACTCCGGCCGGAAGTGCGCCTTGACCTCGCCCCACACTGCGTCGCGGATGACTTCGTCGGGCTCGCCCTGCAAGGCCATGATGTGCTGCGAGCCCAGGTTGGACGTCATCACGATCACGCAGTTCTTGAAGTCGACCGTGCGGCCCTGGCCGTCGGTCAGGCGACCGTCGTCCAGCACCTGCAGCAGCACGTTGAACACGTCCGGGTGCGCCTTCTCGACCTCGTCGAGCAGCAGCACGCTGTAGGGCTTGCGCCGCACGGCCTCGGTCAGGTAGCCGCCCTCGTCGTAGCCAACGTAGCCGGGAGGCGCGCCGATCAGGCGGCTGACCGAGTGCTTCTCCATGAACTCGCTCATGTCGATGCGGATCATGTGGTCCTCGCTGTCGAACAGGAAGCCCGCCAGCGCCTTGCACAGCTCGGTCTTGCCGACGCCGGTGGGGCCCAGGAACAGGAAGCTGCCCAGCGGCTTGTCCGGATCGGACAGCCCGGCGCGCGAGCGCCGGATCGCATCCGCGACCGCGACGATGGCCTCGTCCTGGCCGACGACCCGCTCATGCAGCTTGCCTTCCATCTGCAGCAGCTTGTCGCGCTCGCCCTGCATCAGCTTGGCCACGGGGATGCCGGTCGCGCGGGCGACCACCTCGGCGATCTCTTCCGCGCCGACCATGGTGCGCAGCAGTTGCGGCTGGGTCTTGTCCTTCGCCTTGCCCATCTCCTTGGCCTGCGCCTCGTTCAGGCGCTTCTCCAGGTCGGGCAGCTTGCCGTACTGCAGCTCGGCGACCTTGTTGAAATCGCCCTTGCGCTTGAGTTCCTCGATCTGGAACTTGATGCGGTCGATCTCTTCCTTGACGTGCGCGGAGCCCTGGGCCTGCGCCTTCTCGGCGGTCCAGATCTCCTCCAGGTCGTCGTACTCGCGCTGGAGCTTCAGCAGCTCCTCCTCGATCAGGGCGAAGCGGCGCTGCGAGCCCTCGTCGGTCTCCTTGCGCACGGCCTCGCGCTCGATCTTGAGCTGGATCACGCGGCGGTCGAGCCGGTCCATCGCCTCGGGCTTGGAGTCGATCTCGATCTTGATCTTGGCCGCGGCCTCGTCGATCAGGTCGATGGCCTTGTCGGGCAGGAAGCGGTCGGTGATGTAGCGGTGCGAGAGCTCGGCCGCGGCGACGATGGCCGGGTCGGTGATCTCCACGCCGTGGTGGACCTCGTACTTCTCCTGCAGGCCGCGCAGGATGGCGATGGTCGCTTCGACGGTCGGTTCGTCGACGAGCACCTTCTGGAAGCGGCGCTCCAGCGCGGCGTCCTTCTCGACGTACTTGCGGTACTCGTCCAGCGTGGTCGCGCCGATGCAGTGCAGCTCGCCGCGCGCGAGCGCGGGCTTGAGCATGTTGCCGGCGTCGATGGCGCCTTCGGCCTTGCCGGCGCCGACCATGGTGTGGATCTCGTCGATGAACAGGATGATGCGGCCTTCGTCGGCGGCGACTTCCTTGAGCACGGACTTCAGGCGTTCCTCGAACTCCCCGCGGAACTTGGCGCCCGCGAGCAGGCCGGCCATGTCCAGCGACAGGACGCGCTTGCCCTTGAGGCTCTCGGGCACTTCCTCGTTGACGATGCGCTGCGCCAGGCCTTCGACGATGGCGGTCTTGCCGACGCCGGGTTCGCCGATGAGCACGGGGTTGTTCTTCGTGCGGCGCTGCAGCACCTGGATGGCGCGTCGGATCTCGTCGTCGCGGCCGATGACCGGATCGAGCTTGCCGGCGCGGGCGCGCTCGGTCAGGTCCAGGGTGTACTTCTTCAGCGCCTCGCGCTGGCCTTCGGATTCCTGGCTGTCGACCTTCTGGCCGCCGCGCACGGCTTCGACCGCCGTCTCCAGCGCCTTGCGGGTCAGGCCGTGGCCGCGCACCACGCCGGCCAGATCGCTCTTGGCGTCCGCCAGCGACAGCAGGAACATCTCGCTGGCGATGAAGTGGTCGCCGCGCTTGGAGGCTTCCTTCTCCGCGTTCTGGAGCAGCCCGATCAGGTCACGGCCGGGCTGGACCTGCTGGCCCTCGCCCTGCACCTGCGGCAGGCCGGTGAGGATGCCGTCCAGCGCGCTCTTGAGCGCGGGGACCTTGACGCCGGCGCGCTCCAGCAGCGCCTTGGGGCCGTCGTCCTGCGCCAGCATCGCGGCCAGCACGTGGACGGGTTCGATGTAGGGGTTGTCGCGCGTCACGGCCAGGCTTTGGGCCTCGGCCAGCGCTTCTTGGAACCGGGTAGTCAGCTTGTCGACTCGCATGGGTAAAAACCTCCGTTGCGACCCCAAGTGGGAATGTGACCCCAATTTTCAAGAGGCGCCAACACTCCCTTTCCATCACTGGAGCGGCAACGGCTGTGCCCAGGCCGGGGGAGTTTCAGGCCGACATCAGCATCTCTCAGGCCGAGGTCAGCATCTGCATGACCTTGAGCCCGGCCGCGGCGGCGGCCAGCGAGCCGACCACGTGCGCGGCCGAGTGCGACAGCGCCATCAGGAATTCGCCGCGCTGCAGCAGCGACAGCGATTCGCCGGAGAAGGACGAGAAGGTCGTGAGGCCGCCGAGGAAACCGGTGACCAGCAGCAGCTTGAGCATGTCGTTGGGATAGCGCCCGAACCATTCCAGCGCCATGCCGATCAGGAAGCCGCCGACGATGTTGACGGCCAGCGTGCCGAGCGGGAAACCCTGCCACTTCGCGTTCAACATCAGCCCCGCGCCCCAGCGCGCGAGTGCGCCCCCTGAAGCTCCGACGGACACCGCCGCCACCTGCATCCAGCTCATCGACCATTCCCCTCCACGTTGATCCCCCATCGCGCGAGCGCCTCGTCGTCGGCGACCCGCGCGTCCACCCAGCGGGCGCCGTCCGGCCCGTGTTCCTTCTTCCAGAACGGCGCCTGCGTCTTCAAGTAGTCCATCAGGAACTCGCAGGCCTGGAAGGCCTGGCCGCGATGGCGCGAGCTCACGAGCACCAGCACGATCTGATCGCGCGGCCGCAGCGCGCCGACGCGATGGATGACCCGCACGCCGCGGATATCGAAGCGCTGGAACGCCTCGTCGACCATGGCCTCGATGGCGGCCTCGGTCATGCCGGGGTAGTGCTCGAGCTCCATCAGCGACACGGGGGTGCCGTCCGCGCCGTCGCGCACCGTGCCCACGAAGCTCACCACCGCGCCGACGCCGCCGTCTTCGGCGCGCAGCGACAAGGTCTCGGCGCTGAGGTCGAAGTCATCGGTCTGGACGGAGACGCGCGGCGAGCGCGAGGCGGGAGAATTCATCGCACGATTGTGGCATCGGCGACCCGTGACTCCTCGCCTTCGGCGCGCCACTGTCCGCACACCCGCCGCCCCACCGATTCAGGTGGGCGTCACCACGGACTTCAGTGGGTGGACGATTGAATTGCACTTGCACGTGCCATTTCGAATCGATGCGACAACTCGCAAGATTGGCATCTCCAACTCGTTGAAGCACCCCATGCCGATCTCGCCGCAACTCGACGCTGTCCATCGCCTCATCATCGAGTGCCATCGCAAGTACTTCGACGAGAGCCCCTCCCCCAACAAGCTGCAGAAGCTCTGCTATTACGCCCAGGGGTATTGCCTGGCAGAAGGCCACGAACTCTTTCCGGAGGACTTCGAGGCGCGACAGAACGGTCCCACCATTCCGGAGCTGCATGCAAAGTACGGAAGCCTTCAATGGCACGCCATCGACACGCAGTGGGACGGGTCGCTGGAAGAGATTCCGGAATATCAGACCGTGAGAGAAGTCATTGCCGCCTTTGGCCGGTTCGACGGGGCAGCCCTGTCGAACATGACCCACAACGAGGCTCCCTGGCTTGATGCGCGCAAAGGTCTGCCTGAAAACATGGGCTGCCGCGAGCTCATCAGCAAGGGAGCCATGCGGAAGTATTTCCTCACGCAGCTACCCGAAGATGAACGCTAGCTTCCATCGATTCGATCAAACCGCCGCCTACAAGCAGAACCAGAACCCGCAGCTCCTGCGCGTGTCATTCGAGTTCATCGATTGGGAGACCGATCTGTTCTTCCTGCATGGATTCGACGCCGAGTTCTATGTCCGCCTGTTCTCGTGTCTTCAGACCATCCAGACGTGCACCGTCGAGCAAATGTCGAAGCGGCATATTCCCGGCCTTGCGTGCAAAGCGATCTTCAAGACGGACACTGGCAGTCGCGACACATTTCCACGACGCATCGTTTCCCGCGTCGCCACGATGCTGAGCGGGAACCGGGCCTCCCCAGACCCTGAGCAGGAGGCGCTGCACGTCGTTCAACAGGCCTTCGAAGTCAGCATGGGGAAAAACCAGGGGCGGCTGCACGGGTTCCTATGGAACACGGCATTCAACCTGGTCTGGTTCGATCCGGCGCACAACCTTTACCCGGGCAGCCAACGGATTCGCGGCCCCCGCGATGTGATGCAGATCAAAGCAGGCTCGCACGAGCAGTTGCTCCGCCTGAAAGGTGAGAACGAGGCCCTGGTCGCCGAGAACAACCGACTGGCCCGAGAGTTCGAGGAACTCATGTCGGTCTGGGCCGAGAAATGATGCTGGCCGAGGTCCTTGATGTCTTCTTGAGACGCGAGGGCCGGGTCTTGCCTTCACCTTGATGTGGCGCGCCCTACGCTGATCCCACCGAAACAACGGCGCGCGATCCGCGCCCCTTCGAATGAGACCGGTGTTGATCCTCCAGCACGAACCCGCGCAAGGTCCGGGTTACCTGCTCCAGTGCCTGCGCGCGCACGACGTCCCGGTGCATCTGCTGCGGCCCGACCTGGGCGACACGCTGCCGCGCACGGCCGGCGCGTTCAGCGGCCTGGTGCTGCTGGGCAGCGACCACAGCGTCAATGACGGCAGACCCTGGATCCGCGCGGAGCAGGCCCTGCTGATCGACGCGCTGCGACACAGCCGGCCTATCCTCGGCCACTGCTTCGGCGCGCAGCAGCTGGCGCGCGCGATGGGCGCGGGCGTGGCCCGCAACCCGCGGCCCGACATCGGCTGGCGCGAGCTGTGGATCACGCCGGCGGCGCGAGGACTGTTCGGTGGCGAAGACCGGCTGCTGAGCTTCAACTGGCACTACGACAGCTTCCAGATCCCGGCCGGCGCGACACGGACGCTGTTCGGCTCGAACTGCCTGAACAAGGGGTTCTCGCTGGGTCCGCACATCGGGCTCCAGAGCCACCTGGAGGTGACCGAGCAGAGCCTGCGCGACTGGTGCGCGCAGGGACGCGACGAACTGGACCGCGGACGCGGCGTGACGGTGCAGAGCGAGACCGAGATCCTGGCCGCCCTGCCCGAGCGTCTGGCGCGCCTGCGCGGTGCGGCGACGAGCGTGTATCGACACTGGATCGGACAACTGGACCGGCCGCCGGTCTTCGGCCGCGCGCGGGCAGCGTGACTTTCCGCGCCGCAGCGGGGAGCATGCGACGCTGAGCAGTCGCCGCCACCCGGAGTTGTCCCTCATGGTTCTGACCCGCCTCGCCCGCATGCTGCCGGCCGCTGTGCTCCTCAGCGCGATCACCGCCTGCCAGGCGCCTGCGCCGACGGCACGAGGCGGCGCCGACTTCGCTTCACCGCTGGCGGCCTGGGAGCCGGACGCGGGCAAGGACCAGGACAAGACACTGCAAGGCGTCGTCGTGCTGCGCGACGGGCGCGTCGTCGCCGAGCGCTACTACAACGGCGCGACGGCGGCCTCGCTCAACGACATCCGCTCCGCCGGCAAGAGCGTCACCGGGCTGCTCGCGACGATCGCCCTGGATCGCGGCGCGATCGCCAGCGCGTCGGATCCGGTGCGCAGGTACTGGCCCGAGGCCGCCGGCTCCGCGCTCGGCGACGCGACGGTCGACGACCTGCTGACCATGCGCTCCGGCCTCGCGGCGGACGACGAGGACCCCACCTCGCCCGGCATCGAGGACCACATGGACGAGTCGTCCGACCCGGTGGCCTTCGCGCTCTCGACGCCGCGCCAGGAGGCGCCGGGCACGACCTACCGCTACAACTCGCTGACGGCCTATGCCGCCGGGATCGTCGTCGGCCGGGCGGCCGGCGCGGACCTCGGCGCCTTCGCCGGTCCGGCCTTGTTCGAACCGCTGGGCATCACCGCCTGGCGTTGGGACAAGGACGTGGCCGGCCACACGAAGGGCCAGGGCAACCTCTGGCTCAGCACGCGATCGCTGGCCGCGATCGGCGAGCTGGTCCGCTGCGGCGGCGAGTACCGTGGCCGCCGCCTCGTCAGCGCCGGCGGCATCGAGGCCATGCTGCGCCCGCGCGTCGCCATCGGGGACAAGGATCCCTACGCCGACCAGTACGGCCGGTTCTGGTATTTCAAGGCGCTGCCCGTCGGCGACAGCCGCGTGCCCGTCTGGTTCGCGTCGGGCAACGGCGGCAACAAGATCTACGTCGTCCCGCACCTGCGGATGGTGGTGGCCATCACCTCCCAGGCTTACGGCCGCGGCTACGGCCAGCGGCGGTCGCAGGAGATCCTGACGAGCCTGCTCCGGGCCGCCATCGAGGGATCCGGGAAATCCCACCCCGATTCCTCCCCCATCCGACCGATGCGCGCGCCCGACCCCACCCCCTAAGGTGTCCGCAGGAGCGCGCCGCGTTCCGGCCCGCCGCGGGGACGCGGCTCAGCAGGGAGCATTCATGTTCGGTCTCACCCTCCTAGGCGCCGTGCACACGGCGTTCGCGCTGGTGGCCCTCGTCGCCGGCTACGCCTTGCTCTTGCGCAACGGCCGCATCGACGGCCAGTCCACCCTCGGCCGCACCTACGTCTGGTGCACCGGGATCACCTGCCTGACGGCGTTCGGCATCTTCCGCCACGGCGGCTTCAACATCGCGCACGTGCTGGCGATCGTCACGCTCGTCACGCTGGCCATCGCCGTCGCCGCGCATCGCACGCGTTTCCTCGGCGGCCTGTCGCCGTATGCGACCACGCTGGGCTACAGCTTCACGCTGTTCTGCCACATGATCCCCGGCCTCAACGAGACCTTCACCCGCGTGCCGGTCGGCGCCCCGCTGTTCACCGGACCCGACGACCCGGCGCTGCAGAAGGCGATCGGCGTCGTACTCCTGCTCTTCGTGATCCTGATGGGGGTGCAGGCCTGGCGTATCCGCAAGGGACCGGCGGCAGGACGGCAGCCGCATCCGGCGTGACCGACGCCTGACCCGGCCGGGGTCAGGTCGTGACTCGACGTCGGCGCGGACCGTCGATTCCCCTGGACGAATGGATGCGTCGGCTGGACGATCTGGCGCGTCCTGAACGGTGACAGGGGTTGCGGGGACGGATACTGGACGCGTCCCCCACTCGCCCGCGCGTGTCGCGCGCCCTGTCGATGCCCTCACCCAAGACCGTCCTCGCCGTCCGCCACCTGGCCTTCGAAGACCTCGGCCTGCTGCGGCCGGTGCTCGCGGAGCGCAGCTTCGAGCGTTTCCTCACGCTGGACGCCGGCGTCGACGACCTGCGCGAAGTGGACCTCGATGCGGTCGATCTGCTGGTCGTGCTCGGCGGCCCGATCGGCGCGTACGACGATGCGCTCTATCCGTACCTGAACGACGAGATCGCGCTCATCCGCCGCCGCATCGCGTCACGGCGTCCGCTGCTCGGCATCTGCCTCGGCGCGCAATTGATGGCGCGGGCGCTGGGCGCCGAGGTGCGCCCGATGGCGCACGGCCGCAAGGAGATCGGCTTCGCGCCGCTGACGCTCACCGGCATCGGCCGTGGCTCCGCGCTCGCGCCGCTCGCGAGCGGACAGCCCGTGCTGCATTGGCATGGCGACCAGTTCGAGATCCCCGATGGCGCGACGAGCCTCGCAACGACGCCGCTGTGCCCGAACCAGGCCTTCGCGATCGAGGGCTTCGCGCTGGCGCTGCAGTTCCATCTGGAAAGCGATCCTGCACGTCTGGAGCAATGGCTGATCGGGCACGCGGGCGAGCTCGCGCAGGCCCGCGTACCGCTCGATGAGTTGCGGCGCGATGCAGCCACTCACGGCGAGGGATTGCGGACGGCGCTCGGCGAGGTGGTCGATCGCTGGATGGCGGGCTGGCCTCAATCCGCCGGGCAGTAACGCACCGCGTGCGCCTCCGTCGGCACCGGCAGCTCCCACTTCCGCAGCATGCCTTGCAGCGCGCTGTTGGAGAGCGACGTGTCCCGCCGATCATTGCGCCGCAGCAGCTCCGCGCGCGGGCGCTCGAGGTAGACGATCTCCACCTCCGCCCCATACGCGAAGAGCAGATCCAGCGTCTTGTCGCGCATCTGCTGGCTCAGGTGGGTCGCGTTCCACACGAACGGCGTCCGCGCGCGCAGCAGCGACTTCGCCTTGTCCACGGCCGCGTGCGCGACCTTGCCTTCGTTCTGCCCGTGCCGCAGACCGAGTTCCGAGCGGGCGTCGTCGAAGGACACCACCGGCAGGCCGCGCCGGTGCGCCGCCACCCAGGTGTCCTTGCCCGATGCGGGCAGGCCACACATCACCGTCACGCGGGCGCCGGGCTCCTGGAACAGCGCGTAGTCGGGATGAACGTCCGCACCGCGGAAGTAGCTGACCCGCGTGTGCGCGTCCGCGAACGCGCGCGGCTGGCCGTAGCAGCCCTCCTCCCGCGCCAGCTCGCGGAACAGCTCGATGTGGTCGAGCACCCGATCGCGGTCCTCGCAGATCCGCCCGCGCATGTCGGCCTCGGCCAGCGCCGACAGCAGCGGCAGACTGAGCCGGCACGACAACTCGCGCACGATGAACTCGGGCGACAGGCCGCGCCTGGAATCGGCCAGCGCGAAGAACGGCACCTGGTGCACCGCGATCAGGCGGCAGACCGCCTCGCGCTGCTCGAACGGCATGCCCGCATCCCACAGCAGCACACGCGCGTCGATCGCGCCCATGCGCGAATGGCCCGGCTGACCGATGGCGCCCGTCACCGGATCGATCACGGTCGTCGCGTGCTTGGACACGTCGTGCAGCAGCGCGGCCAGGAACAGCACCTCCTGGTCGACGCGGCTCGCGGCCTGATAGTCGGGCAAGGCGAGCAGTTCCTCGATCACCATCCTCGTGTGCGTCCACACGTCGCCCTCGGCGTGATAGCGCGGATCCTGCGGCGTGGTCTTCGCGAGTTCCAGCACCGGGAACGCGGCCAGGCAGGCCGCGAAGTCCGGCGAGCGGCCCGCTTCAGGCACCAGGGCCTGGATGTCTTTCCATTGCATGTTCATGGTTCTCCCCTCCGTCCCGTTCAGGGACATCGGTCTCCGTGTCCGTCGCGCGATGCATCGCGCGATGCAGCGGCCATCGCCTTCAGCGCCGACAGCGAGTTGATCGTCTCCAGCCCGAGATCGCGCCACGTCACCGTGAGCTGCTCGGCGAAGAGATCCGCCCCCGGCGCCAGCGCGTTCGGCAGGATCGGCCGCCGGGCGTGGTGGGTCTCGCTGTCGAGGATCGTCTGCGTGAAAGACGGCCTCACCAGCTTGAACCGGCCCAGCACCTGCTCGTCGTCCTCCACCTTCAGGTAGAGGCCTTCGGACCGGTCGGACTTGTCGGTCTGCTTCCAGCACAGCTCGAGCGGCAGCGACTCGCGCCGCGTCGCGGTCTCGAAGGCATCGCGCCAGTCGGGCGACTTCGCCAGCGAGCGCACCACCAGCGTCCACAGCAGCTTCGGATCGGTCGGCATCGTGCCCGCATACAGCACGGGCACCGACAGCACCGGCGCGCCCTCAAGCAGCGCCTGCCGACGCGGCGTCGACAGGAAGCGCGAGGTGGCGCGGTCGTAGACGTCGAACTCGTTGAAGTAATGCGGCAGCCGGTCGTACCAGATGCTGTGCTTGGCATAGGCCCACTCGCCGTACAGCACGTAGCGGTCCTCGAGACGGTCGATCAGCCGGTGCTCATGCGCGAGCGCCCAGATCTTCATCGGGTTGAACTGGCGTTCGCCGAATCCGCCGATCAGGTAGTGGCCGCGCGACTGCAGCAGCAGGTCGCCGCCGTCGCTGAACGAGAGTCCGGCATTGGCGCCGTCGATCTTCTCCTCGATGACGACGTGGCAGCCGGCGAGTGCCGCGAGCGGCATCTGGTCATGGGCGGAGTCGCCCTCCTGCAGGCGGCTGCCCGCGAGGTGCGCCGTGCGCGGATAGCGCAGCAGCGGCAGGGATTGCAAATACATGGGGTCCGTCACCCGCCGCGTTGTTGGCGCGGGCGGGTCCTGGTGGAGTCAGGGAACCGACGGACGTGTCGCGGGCGCGGTCGTGTCGCTGCCGGTCCGATGGACCAGGCAGAGTCGCTGGGGGAAGTCGCGGGAGGGATCGCGCGCCGCCGGCCTCATGGCAGGACTCGGGGGCGTCAGGAACCGGTGCCGCAGCCTTCGCGGGCGCAGACGGCGCCGACACGATGCTGCAGGGAAGCAGTCGTCGGCAATCAGCAGTGGATGGACGTACGGATCTTCATGGGGCACCTCCCGATAGAGAAGAGGTTGAACGCACGCGGACGGAGCCGTCCGGCGTGGGCGCGATTCTTCAACGCGAGCCTGCTCGCGTCAACCCGCGCCGACTTGCGTTGATGCATCGATCCGACACCGGGGCAGCACCTCGTTGCCCAGTTCCTCGATGACCTCGCGCGCCGGCCGTCCGCGTCCGAGGTTGAACAGCACATGGGCCACGCCCATCGCCTGCAGGCGGCGCAGATAGGCGATGAGCGCGTTGCGCCCCGTCCGCAAGCCGAGTTCGAGCGGCTCCGAGGCCGCGTCCGGATCGGCGAGCAACTCCAGCTGCACCGATTGAACGAAGGGCTTCGCACCCACGCCCTTCTGTTCGAGCGCGCGCTGCCACAGCTCGATGCGCCCTTCCTGCCGCGCTTCCTCGCGGTGGTAGGTCGCCCACGCGTCCGCATGCGTCGCGGTCCATTGCAGCGACTGCCGCGCGGAGCCCACGACGATCATCGGGATGCGTCGCTTCGGGGCGGGCAGCACCGGGAATCCGCCGGTCGCCGCGACCACCGCGGCGCGGTCGTCGGCATCGGGCGACAGCGCCGCGCGCACGATGGCCCAGCGGCTGCGGAAGGTCTCCGCGCGTTGCTCCAGGTCCTCGCCGAACGCGGCGAACTCCGCGGGCCGGTCGCCGGACCCCATGCCGAGGATGAAACGCCCGTGACTGATGCGGTCCAGCGACAGCGCGGCCTTCGCCACGTGCAGCGGATGCCGCAGCGGCAGCACGACGGCGGCGGTGCCGACGGCGATGTCGCGCGTCGCGCCGGCCAGCGCGGCCAGCCACAGGAAAGGATCGTCGAGCGCGCTCGCCGCGTTGTCGCTGCCCTGCGGCACCATCAGCGGGACGTCGCGCGTCCACAGCGCCGCGAAGCCGAGCCGGTCCGCGAGCGCGGCCAGTTCGAGCGCCTCGCCGACATCGGCCATCCGGTCGGGGCTGACGTCGACGGGCGTCATCAACCCGACCGTGAGCCGGCCGGGCTGGAAGACCTGGATCACTTGGTCTTCTGCTGCACCACCTTGACGTAGTCCGCCTGCAGCTTGGTCATGAAATCGGTGGTGACGCGGAACTGCTGCTCGTGGAAATCGATCAGCTTCTGGAACTGGTCGGCGGCGACGTCGAAGGGGGCGCCGCCGGCGCGCATCGATTCCAGGATCGCCTTCTGCGATGAGAGCACCGTGCTCCACGCGGCGTAGTTCTGTTCGAACGCCTTCTTCGACTGCTCGAAGAAGGTCTTGGCGAGTTCAACCTGGGCCTGCTGGATCATGAGTCGTCTCCTTGTTGAGCGGCCGCTACCGGAAGGGTCGGGCCAGCGCCCCGATGCGGGCGTGCGGCCAATGCTACAGGCGACGCGCCCATCGTGCTGGGACTCGTACGCAGGCAAGCGGCGACCCCGCTCAGGGCATCAGCCGATACCCCACCCCCGTCTCCGTCAGCAGGTGCCTGGGACTGGCCGGCTCCGCCTCGAGCTTCTGGCGCAGGTTGCCCATGTAGACGCGCAGGTAGTGGTTCTGCTCCACGTGCGAGGGCCCCCACACCGCCTTCAGCAGCTGGCGGTGCGTCAGCACCTTGCCGGCGTTGCCGATCAGGTGGCTGAGCAGGCGGTACTCGATCGGCGTGAGGTGCACGTCCTCGTCGCCGCGGCGCACGCGCCGCGCGGCCAGGTCGATCTCGACGTCGCCGAAGCGGAAGGCCGGGTCCTGCTGCCCGCTGGACCTGGACTGGCTGCGCCGCAGCGCGACGCGCACGCGCGCCATGAGCTCGCCGACGCCGAAGGGCTTGCTCAGGTAGTCGTCGGCGCCGTGGTCCAGGGCCGCGATCTTGTCGTCTTCGGCGCCGCGCGCCGACAGCACGATCACCGGCACCGCCGACCACGCGCGCAGGTCGCGCAGGAAGTCCTGCCCGTCGCCATCAGGCAAGCCCAGGTCGAGGACGATCAGGTCGGGGCGCCGCGTCCCCGCGTCGATCAGGCCCTGGCGCAGCGTGCCGGTCTCATGCACGGTCCAGCCCTCGCCCTCCAGGGCCAGGCGCACGAAGCGGCGGATGTTGGGTTCGTCCTCGACGATCAGCGCCACGGGGACGGCGCCAGTCTGCGGTTCACTCACGGTAGGCTCACCCTTGGCTCACGGTTGAAGTTCCCTGTCTTCATCGAAGGCCGGCATGGCCGGCGGCTCGCCCAGCGGCAGCGCCAGGCTGAAGCGCGCCCCACCCTGCGGCGTCGCGCGCTCGGCCCAGATGCGGCCACCGTGGGCCTGCATGATGGCACGGCAGATCGCCAGACCCAGGCCCACGCCGGGCAGGTGCGACTCGCTGTGGCCGCGGGTGAATTTCTCGAACAGCGCCTCCTCGCGACCCGGCGGCAGGCCGAGGCCGTTGTCCTCGACGGACAGGCGCATCTCGCCGGGGCCGACGAAGTCGTCATCCGCGCTTCCCAAGCCGCCCAGTCCGGCCATGGCACCCGCGCCGCCCGCGCCATGCGTCCGGGCGATCACGCGGATCTCGCTGCCCGGCGGCGTGTACTTCGCGGCGTTCTCCAGCAGGTTGGCCAGCACGCGCTCGATGAGCACCGCATCCAGCTCCACCAGCGGCAGCGTCGCCGGTACGTCCAGCACCAGGCGGTGCCGCGTCAGCGCCGGGCCCATCAGCTGCAGGCTGCTGCCGATGACCTCGTCCACCGGCTGCCACTGGCGGTTGAGCTTGAGCGCGCCGCTCTGCAGCCGCGCCATGTCCAGCAGGTTGTGCACCATCGCGTTGATGCGCAGCGACTGCTGCTCGATCGCCCGCGCGGTCTCGGCGGCGCCGGGGTCCAGCTCGCGCCGGGCCAGCGTCTCGGCCAGTCCCTGCAGCGCGGCCAGCGGCGTGCGCAGGTCGTGCGACAGCGCCGACAGCAGCGAGTTGCGCAGCCGCTCCGACTCGATCTGCAGCAGCGCCTGCTGCGCGACCTCGACGTAATGCACGCGCTCCAAGGCCTGGCCCGCGATGCGCGCGGCCGTCTCCAGCTGCGCGCGGCGCTCCGGCAGCATCAGCGTCTGCGCGTCGCCGGGCCGCAGCGCGAGCACGCCGCGCGTGCGCATCGGCGCGCGCAGCGGCAGGTAGAACCATTGACTGCCCGGCAGCGTGTCGGTGCCCAGACCCGCCGCCTGCTCGTGATCCAGGGCCCAGCGCGCGGTGCCGGCATCGGAGCGGTCCCCGACGGCCAGGGTCTCCTCCGTCGGCGACGGCTGCAGGCGGTCGTCGTCGTCGAGCACATGCAGCAGCGCCCGTCCGCCGAACTGCAGCGCGAGCTGCTGCTCCGCCGTCGCGATGACCTGCTCGGTCTGCAGCGCGCCGGCCAGTTCGCGGGTCAGCTCGAACAGGCCGCGCGCCCTCGCCTCCCGCTCCGACGAGACACGCGCCTCGTAGCGCAGGCCCGCCGTCAACTGCCCGGTGATCAGGCCGACGGCCAGCATCACGACGAAGGTGATCACGTATTGCACGTCGCTGACCGCCAGGCTCAGCCTCGGCGCGACGAAGAGGAAGTCGAACAGCGCGACGCTGAGGAAACTCGCCAGCACGGCCGGTCCGCGACCCCAGCGCATGGCGACGCCCACCACGCCGAGCAGGAACAGCATGACGATGTTGTCGTTGGCGATGCGGTGCGACAGCGGCCAGCAGACCACGGCCACGCCGACGCAGGCCAGCGTCGCCCACAGGTAGCGCCGCGGCGCGGCGCCGAAGGTGGGACCGGCGTCGTCCTCGTTGCTGCGCTGCGTCGCCGAGGCGCCGACCTGGATCAGGTCCAGTTCCGGCGCCGCGCGTCCCAGGTGCGCCGCCAGGTCGCGGCTGCCCCAGCGGCGCAACGACGAGGACGCCGGCCGCGCGCCGCGCCCCATCAGCAGCTTGGACAGGTTGTGCTCGCGCGCGTAGTCGGCCAGCGCCTGTGCCGGGTCTTGCGCGGACAGCACCGCCGTGGTCGCGCCGAGGTCCTGCGCCAGCCGCACCACGCGCAGGCTGCGCTCGCGGCGCGCGTCGGGCAGGCGGTGCAAGGCCGGCGTCTCGACGTAGACCGCGTGCCAGCTCACCGCCAGCTGCTGCGCCAGCTGCGCGGCGCTGCGCACGATCGATTCGGCCTCGTCGCCGGGGCCGATCGCGCAGAGGATGGCGGCCTCGGTCTTCCACACCGGCGCGATGCGTTCGTTGCTGCGCCAGGCCTGCACGTCGTCCTCGACCCGGTCGGCCGTGCGGCGCAGCGCGAGCTCGCGCAGCGCCATCAGGTTGCCCTTGCGGAAGAAGTGCTGGCCGGCGCGCTCGGCCTGGGCGCCCTGGTAGACCTTGCCGGCCTTCAGGCGCGCGAGCAGTTCGTCGGCCGGCGTGTCCACCAGCACGACCTCGTCCGCGCGGTCGAAGAAGGTGTCGGGCAGCGTCTCCTGCACCCGCACGCCGGTGATGCCGCCGACGACGTCGTTCAGGCTCTCCAGGTGCTGGACGTTGACCGTCGTGTAGACGCTGATGCCGTTGGCGAGCAGCTCCTCGACGTCCTGCCAGCGTTTCGGGTGCCGCGATCCGGCGACGTTGGAATGCGCCAGCTCGTCGACCAGGATCAGCGCGTCCGGCTGGTCCTTCAGACGCGCCAGCGCACCGTCGAGGTCGAACTCCGGCAGCGCGCGGCCGCGGTGGTCGACCTGACGCATCGGCAGACGAGGCAGCGGCGGCACGCCGTCGAGCAGCGCGGCGGTGTCGGCGCGTCCATGCGTCTCGACGACGCCGATCAGCGGTGCGCGACCCTGGTCCGCCAGGTGCCGCGCGGCCTGCAGCATCGCGAAGGTCTTGCCCACGCCCGCCGACGCGCCGAAGTAGATGCGCAGCCGGCCGCGCCCCTCGGATCGTTCCTGCCGCTGGAGGTGGGCCAGCAGCGCGTCGGGGTCAGGTCGGTCGTCGGTGGGGCTGCGCATGGGAGGGGATTGTCGTGTCAGGGCGCCGCGGACGGCGCCTCATCGGTGCGGTGATCCGACAGGCGCGCGACGAGCGTCGCCAGATGCGGGAGGACCTGTTCCCGCCGACGCGCCGCCACGGTGGCGGTCACGCCGGCCAGCGCCTGCGATGCGGTGTCGTTGGCGGCCTGGACGGCCTGGGCGTCGTCGCCGGCCGCATCGACGGCGGCGCTCCATCGGGCCTGGGTGTCCGACACCAGGCGCTCCGCCAGTCCGTCCAGTCCCGCCTCGCGGTCCAGCACCTTGGACAGAAAGTCGCCCACCAGCCCGGTCGGCATCAGGCATTGGTGCGACGTGTCGCAGCCGCTTTCGAGTTCCGCGGCGATCAGGGCATCGGCCCGCCGCTCGCGTCGTCGTGTCACCTCGACGTCACGCCACCGGTCTCCGGCGATGCCGAACGCGGCGTAGACCGGGGTGTCGAACGCGGGGGTCTCGAACGCCTCGGCCGGCGCATGGCCCAGCCGCTCGCCCAGCCGCTCGCCCAAACGCTCGACCAAACGGGTCCGCACCGCCTGCCGCAGCAGCATCGCCTCCTCGAGGTTCTCGTCGAAGCCGGCGTGCATCTCGGTCACCCACTGGTCCGCGCGCAACTCGCAGGCGAACTGCAGCGCGACCCTGACCGCCGTGGCGGCGTCACTGTCCTCGCCGATGTCCTTGAGCAGGGCCATCTGGTGCAGGACCCGCAGATACGCGTCCGCGCATTCGCCGTCCTGCGCGCGGATGAGCGCCTCGCACCGCGCCGCGAAGGACCGGTCGCCCAACATCTGCCGGAGCACCGGCCCCAGCAGCGGCGGCAGCGCGCCCGCGGCCTGGCCTTGTGTCGCTTCCTGGTAGAGCCTGATGAATTTCCGGAGCCAGGACATGACATCCGGGAGCGCCTTCAACTGGTTGCGCTGCCGGCCGTTCCAGACCAGGCCCCGCAGCAGTCCGAACACGTCCTCCAGCGCCCGGTGATGCTCCGCCAGCGTATCCGCCAAGGGGCCGGTCATGAACGGCCCGGTGCCGCCGCCGGAGTCGCCATAGCTGCAGGACAGCCGTGTCAGGTTGCGCCAGTCATGGATCAACCCGGTGCCCACGCGCCGCACCCAGGCGGGATCCCCGGACCGGTCCTCGTCCTTCAGGTCGATGTCCAGCCATTCGGCGTCCGGCCATCGAAGCGCCGCGGGGAGTCGCTCGCCTTCCAGGCGCGTGCTGCGCAGGCGCAGGCCGAAGGCAAAACGTTCCGCCAGGACGCGATTGACCTCTTCAGGATCGAACACGGCCTCGCCCCGATAGTCCAGTTCCAGTCCCAGAGCCTCGCCGCGCGAACGGGCGATCGCCGCGATCAAGGCCGCAGGCGGTGCATCGAGATCGGTGACCCACGCATCGCCGCGCAGCAGGCCCGCGGTCGGGGGTTGCTGAGAGGGGCCGCGATGCGCCTGCTCCGCCAGATGGACGTACCAGCGTTCTCGGCGCAGGGCGTCCCGTGGCGACGCCTCGCCCACCCATTGCCGCAGGCTCGCCAGCGCGTGTTTCGCACTGTCCGGCATCGCCTGCACGGTCTCGCCCGCCGCCGGGGACCACGACACGCTCACGCGGAAGACACGGGCCAGATGGAGCGCGTCCATGACCCGGTCCTCCTCCTCGCGGGACAGGAACGCCATGTCCCCGAACGCGGGGGCCGGCCTCAACACCTGCAGGGCGGCATCGCGGACGGCGCGAAGCGCCGGGGTCAGCGTGGCGTCCGGCAAGGCGTCCACGCATTGCGACATCGCGTCGGCCTCGGCGCGGTCCAGCCAGCGGGATCGATCCGGGAGGTAGAGCGTCTCGGCGGCGTACATGCTCCGTGTCGACGCGTCCCGGCATCGGGGCAGGCTGTCCATCATCCGGGCGGCTTCATCCCGCGCGGACAAGGACCGCATGCTTCGCGGGAAATGGAAGGGGGCCCGTCGCAGTTCGGCGGCGATCGCCTCCAGGGCCTTGAAGCGATCCGTGGCCATCCTCGGGGTGTTGATGGCGAGCGCGCAGCGCACGGCGATCTGATCGTCGTCGACGATATCGATCAGCAGCCGCTGCACGCGGGCGGCGAGCGCCGACCCGATCCATGCATCCCGACGGAGCGGGGCGAGATCCCGGGTCAGTTGCGCGAACACCCGCGGACGCCCATGCGCTCCCAGCACGTCCGGCCGTTGCACGACCTCGTGAAGGGGGCGGCCCAGGGCGTCGCAGAGACGCTGGAACGCACCGACGCCGTCCTCGCGACCGGCGATGTCCAGCACCCACCGCCGATCCGGTTCACGGCGGGCATGCGCCTTCAACGCCGGCACCAGGACGTCGCTGTTTCTGGGCAGCACGATCTCCATCAGGTTCGGGCACCGCTGCCGATAGGCCGGCAGCCAACGCCAGTCCCCGGCGTCCGGGAACTCGGCGAACTCCAGACGCCGTATCCAGGTCGCCGTGGCCGAGGGCAGACGTCCTGCCAGTGCGTCGTGTCCGCGGTGGCCCAGCTGCCAGGCCCGTGCGGCCTGGGAGACCCCCTCGTGCTCCGGGCCAAGGGGGTCGCGACGGTCCACGAACAGCGGCCATGCGACCTCGGTGTCGTCCGCCATCTCCTGCGCCATTTCCTGCGCCATGTTCTGCGGCATGTTCGGCGCCATGTTCGGCGCCCTGCCCGCGGTCGGACCGGCAGGCCGGATGAGCGCGGGCCGCTCCAGTTCGAGCGTCAACTGCCGGGGCGCTCGCGGGTCGAGCCGGGCCACTTTCGCGGGCGTCGGGCCCGAAGACGTCGAAGGGATCAGCGCGCCGGGGTCGACACACCAGGGCGACGAGGAGCGGTTCGGAGTCGGATGCATGCGGAATCTCTTGCTGGGCGATCAAGGCGATCGAAGCCGCATCAGTGATCGGGCCGCAGCATCCGTACGCGGTCGGCGGCCGCTTCAGAACGTCCTGGAGACGCTCAGCACGACCCCCGTGTCGCCGAGCCGCTTCGCGCGCCGCGCGGCCGAATCGCCGGCCTGGTACAGCGCCTTGTCCGCATCCGTGCCGACAACGGCCAGGCCCAGCGTCAGGCCGCCGAGCTGCTTCATCTCCCGGGTCACGGACAGCTTCCAGTCGGTGTAGGACAGGTCGCCGTACTTGCGCACCCACAGGTGGCCCAGGTGCACGCCGGCGTTGAAGCCCTGCCCCAGCTCGAAGCCGTAGTTCAGGTCCAGGTAGGACGTGCCCTTGGACGAGCCCTTGGCCGGCAGCGCGTTGAAGTAGGCGTAGCCGGCGGTCTGGCTGTCCAGGCCGAAGTAGTCGGTCGCGGCGACCGACAGCTTGGCCGAGAACGCGCCCGCCGTGACGGCGGCGTAGAGGTCGACGTTGTCGTACTTGTCGGAGGTCGGCTGGCCCGGCGCCGCGTTCAGGCGCGCGCCGGGATAGACGTAGGCCAGCGCGCCGACGTCCAGGGTGACGGCGTCGGTCACCGGCAGCTTGTAGCCGCCGTACAGGTCCCATTCCATGCCGGCGCCGTTGTTGTAGCTGTTGCCCGAGACGTTGGACGCCCAGGTGCCCAGGTACAGGCCGCTGCTGTGGCTGTAGTCGAAGCCGGCCTGCACGGCCGGGCGCTTCCAGGTCTGGCTGATGCCGCGGAAACGGTAGTCGCTGACGAAGGCCACGTTGCCGGTGAAGGTGTGCTCGGGCGTCGGCGCCGGTGCGGCAGCGGCGGCTTCGCCCTCGGCACGCGCGGCGGCGTGCAGGAAGCAGGAGGAGATCAGGAGGAGCGAGAGAAGACGGGTTTTCATGAAGTTCAATGGGCAGATTTTGAGTTGTCGGTCGCCTTGTCGAGCGCGAGGTTGAGCTTGAGCACGTTGACGCGGGGTTCGCCGAGCACGGCGAGATCGCGGGCCTCGGTGTTGGCCTGGATCAGGCGCTGGACGGCCTCGGCCGGCAGGCCGCGTTCGCGGGCCACGCGGGCGGCCTGGTAGCGCGCCGCGGCCATGCTGATGTGCGGGTCGAGCCCGCTGGCCGAGGCGCTGACCAGGTCGACCGGCACCGGCGCGGTGTTGCCCGGATCGGCCGCCTTGAGCGCGTCGAGGCGGCCCTTCACGGCGTCGACCAGCGCGGGGTTGGTCGGGCCCTGGTTGGAGCCGCTGGACCCGGTGGCGTTGTTGGCCATCGGACCGGTGGCCGACGGCCGGCCCCAGAAGTAGCGCGGCGACGAGAAGCTCTGGCCGATCAGTTCGGAGCCGACGACCTTGCCGTCGTGCAGGATGAGGCTGCCCTCGGCCTGGAACGGGAACATGGTCTTGGCGACGCCGGTCACCAGCGCCGGATACAGCAGCCCGGTGACGGCGCTCAGCAGCACGAAGCCGACGAGCGCCGGGCGCAGCATGCGCAGCGGCGAATGGGACGTGGACGATGAGGTCGACGGGGAGGTCGACGGCGAAGCCACCGCCGAGGTCGACGGTGAAGTGGATGGCTTGGTTGTCATGAGAGATGTCTCCGCGTCACACGAGGTGGAGCGCGACCAGCAGCAGGTCGATCGCCTTGATGCCGACGAAGGGCACGATCAGGCCGCCGAGGCCGTAGATCCACAGGTTGCGGCGCAGCAGCGCGGCCGCGCCGATGGGCCGGTAAGCGACGCCCTTGAGCGCCAGCGGGATGAGCGCGACGATGATCAGCGCGTTGAAGATGACGGCCGACAGGATCGCGGACGACGGACTGTGCAGGCCCATCACGTTGAGCGCGGCCAGCTGCGGGTACACGCCCAGGAACATCGCCGGGATGATGGCGAAGTACTTGGCGACGTCGTTGGCGATGGAGAAGGTCGTCAGCGAGCCGCGCGTCATCAGCAGCTGCTTGCCGGTCTCGACGATCTCCAGCAGCTTGGTCGGGTTCGAATCGAGGTCGACCATGTTGCCGGCCTCCTTCGCGGCCTGCGTGCCGCTGGCCATCGCCACCGCCACGTCGGCCTGCGCCAGCGCGGGGGCGTCGTTGGTGCCGTCGCCGGTCATCGCGACCAGCCGGCCTTCGGCCTGGTAGTCGCGGATCAGCTTGAGCTTGGCCTCGGGCGTCGCCTCGGCGAGGAAGTCGTCGACGCCCGCCTCGGCCGCGATCGCCGCGGCGGTGAGGCGGTTGTCGCCGGTGATCATCACCGTGCGGATGCCCATCCTGCGCAGCTGCGCGAAGCGCTCCTTGATGCCGCCCTTGACGATGTCCTTGAGCTCGACGACGCCCAGCACGCGGGCCTGGCCGTCGTTCAAGTCGGCCACGACCAGCGGCGTGCTGCCGCGGCGCGCGACTTCCTCGGCCACCGCGGTGACCTGCGCCGGCATCTGCCCGCCGTGCTGCTCGACGAAGCGGCGGATCGCCTCCACCGCGCCCTTGCGCAGCTGGCGCCTGGGATGGTCGGCATCCCCGAAGTCGACGCCACTCATGCGGGTCTGCGCGGTGAACGGGACGAAGTGCGCCTGCAGCGTCGCCAGCTCGCGCTCGCGCAGGTTGAAGCGCTGCTTGGCCAGCACGACGATGGAGCGGCCTTCCGGCGTCTCGTCCGCCAGCGAGGCGAGCTGCGCCGCATCGGCCAGCAGCTGCTCCTGCAGCGTCGGTGCCGGCAGGAAGGCGCTGGCCTGGCGGTTGCCCAGCGTGATGGTGCCGGTCTTGTCGAGCATCAGCACGTCGACGTCGCCGGCGGCCTCGACCGCGCGGCCGGAGGTGGCGATCACGTTGGCCTGCATCAGCCGGCTCATGCCGGCGACGCCGATCGCGGACAGCAGCCCGCCGATGGTCGTCGGGATCAGGCACACGAGCAGCGACACCAGCGCGGTGATCGACACGACAGTGCCGGCGCCGGCCGCCTCGACCGCGAACAGCGAGTACGGCAGCAGCGTCACGGTGACGACCAGGAACACCAGCGTCAGCGCGACCAGCAGGATGGTCAGCGCGATCTCGTTGGGCGTCTTCTGACGCTTGGCGCTCTCGACCATCGCGATCATGCGGTCGAGGAAAGCCTCGCCCGGGTTGACGGCGATTCGCACGACCACCCAGTCCGACAGCACGCGCGTGCCGCCGGTGACGGCCGAGAAGTCGCCGCCGGACTCGCGGATCACCGGCGCGGATTCGCCGGTGATGGCGCTCTCGTCGACCGAGGCGACGCCTTCGATCACCTCGCCGTCCAGCGGCACCAGGTCGCCGGCTTCGACGAGCACGACGTGACCCTTGCGCAGTTCCTCGGACGGCACCGGGTGCCAGGACGAACCATGGCGCGGCGTCTCGAGCTTCTTCGCCCAGGTCTTGGCCTTGAGGCCGCGCAGCGACGCGGCCTGCGCCTTGGAGCGGCCTTCGGCCAGCGCCTCGGCGAAGTTGGCGAACAGCACGGTGAACCACAGCCACAGCGCGATGGCGAGCATGAAGCCGGGGCCTTCGGCGCCGGCCAGCTCGGGCTTGGCGAAGCTCGCCAGCCACAGGCCGGTGGTGAGGATGCTGCCCGCGTAGACGACGAACATCACCGGGTTGCGCAGCTGTGTCGCCGGCGCGAGCTTGATGAACGAGTCGCGGATCGCCGGCTTCACCAGCGCGGGGTCCCACAGGCCGGTCTTGGCGTTGACGCGCGGGGGCTGCGGGTCCTGTCCCTGCGGACCGGATGGACCGGACGGACCTTGAGAACCTTGCGGACCTTGCGAGCCGGATCCGGAAACCTTGGCGCCGACTAGGACCTCGGCGCGGGCATTCGCCTTGGCGTTGGCCTTGGAATCGGCCGGCACCGACGTATGGAGGGTCTTGAGTTGATTGGTCATGATGGGCTCCGAAGGGTCACTTCCAGAGCATCAGGTGCTCGACGACGGGACCCAGCGCGAGCGCGGGCACGTAGTTCAGCAGGCCGACCAGGAGGACGGTGCCGATGAGCAGGACGACGAACAGCGGGCCGTGGGTAGGCAGCGTGCCCTCGCCGACGGGGATGCGCTTCTTGGCGGCCAGGCTGCCGGCGATGGCCAGCACGGGGACGATGACCAGGAAGCGGCCGAGCCACATCGCGATGCCGAGCAGCGTGTTGTAGAACGGCGTGTTGGCGGACAGCCCGGCGAAGGCGCTGCCGTTGTTGTTGGCCGCCGAGGTGAAGGCGTAGAGGATCTCGCTGAAGCCGTGCACGCCGGGGTTGGCGATGCCCGCCTTGCCGTCGCCGGAGAGGACCGCGATGGCGGTGCCCGCGAGCACGACGATGGGCGTGACGAGGATGGCGACGGCGCTCATCTTCATCTCGAAGGGCTCGATCTTCTTGCCCAGGTACTCGGGCGTGCGGCCGATCATCAGGCCGGCGATGAAGACGGCCAGGATGGCGAAGACCAGCATGCCGTACAGGCCGGTGCCGACGCCGCCGAAGACGACCTCGCCGAGCTGCATCATCACCAGCGGCACGGCGCCGCCGACGGGGGTGAAGCTGTCGTGCATCGCGTTGACCGCGCCGCAGGAGGCGGCGGTGGTCACGACGGCGAACAGCGAGCTGGCGCTGATACCGAAGCGCGTCTCCTTGCCTTCCATGTTGCCGCCGGCCTGGAGCTCGTTGGCCTGGATGTCGACGCCCTGCGCGGCCACCAGCGGATTGCCGGCCTGCTCGGCGGGCGTGGCGACCAGCACGCCGACGATGAACAGCGCGCTCATCGCGGCCAGGATCGCGGCGCCCTGCCGACGGTCGCCGACCAGTTGCCCGAAGCTCAGGCACAGCGCGGCCGGGATCACGAAGATCGCGACGATCTGCAGCAGGTTGGTGAACGGGGTCGGGTTCTCGTACGGATGCGCGGAGTTGGCGTTGAAGAAGCCGCCGCCGTTGGTGCCCAGCATCTTGATGGCTTCCTGCGACGCGACCGGGCCCATCGCGAGCGACTGCTCCTGCGTGTGCTGCTGCTCCATCACGGGCTCGCCCTTCGCGTCCTTCAACGGCTGGCCGTCGGCGCCGAGCTTGGGCGTCTGGTAGTCCTGCGCCTCGACGGTCTGCACGGTGCGGTAGCCGTCGAAGTTCTGGATCACGCCCTGCTGGACGAAGACGACCGCGAACACGAGGGACAACGGGAGCAGCAGCCACAGCGTGCAACGCGTCATGTCGGCCCAGAAGTTGCCGACGTGGCCCGACAGGCGCGAGGCGAAACCGCGGATCAACGCGAATACGACCGCGATGCCGGTGGCGGCGGACAGGAAGTTCTGCACCGTCAGCGCGAGCATCTGCGTGAGGTAGCTCATCGTCGACTCGCCGCCGTAGCCCTGCCAGTTGGTGTTGGCGACGAAGCTGATGGCCGTGTTGAACGACGAGTCCGGGCTGATCGCGCCCATCCCCTGCGGGTTGAGCGGCAGCACGCCCTGCAGGCGCTGCAGCGCGTAGACGGCGATGACGCCGATGAAGTTGAAGATCAGCAGCGCGATCGCGTACTGCTTCCAGCCCATGCCTTCATCGGGCTTGATGCCGGCGAGTCGGAAGATCGGACGCTCGACGGCCGCGATCCAGCCGGGCATCTGCCCCTTGGCGAGGGCGGTGATCCAGCGGGCGAGCGGCCACGCGAGCAGCAGCGTGACGACGAGGTAGAGGGCCAGGTTGGCCCAGGCGAGGTTCGTCATGTCAGAACTCCTCCGCCCGCCACAAGGCGACCAGGAGATAGACGAACAGACCGGCGGAGATCGTTCCGGTCAACCAGTAGAGCGCGGTCATTGCTTGGCCTCCAGACGATGGCTGGCCACGGCCAGGCCCACCGCCACGAGGAACAGCACGACGCTCAATCCGAGAAAGAGTGCATCCATTTTTTTGCGGTCCCATGCCCTCTCGATTGAGGGCGGGATGGGATGGATGGACTCTAGGAACGGGGGCCTCAAGGGGCTGTAGAAGCTGGCGCCGGCGGTATCAAGATTCCATAAAGATGGCTCGCCGACGGCCTTCCGGCGGCCGTCGACGCGTCAACACCCTTGCAGGGGGGAGATGTTTCAAGATGAAGCGGCTGTGACATAGTCCACACGGCCTGGGGAAAATCCGGTCTTGCGGTTATTGCATAGCGTTTCCGTCAACGTCGTCGCCGAAGATCCTCGCCTTTCCAAAAGCGCCAGGAAGTCAGCTCCATGAACCGCCGCCACCTGCTCCAGAACTTCGCTGCCCTCGCGGGCGCCGGCAGCCTGCCTGCCTTCGCCGACAACTCGCGCATCCTGCTGGGCCAGTCCGCGCCCTTCAGCGGCCCGGCGAAGGAACTGGGAGAGCAGTTCAAGGAAGGCGCGATGCTGGTCTTCGACCAGGTCAACCAGCGCGGCGGCGTGAACGGCAAGCGCATCGAGCTGCGCAGCATGGACGACGGCTACGAGCCGGAGCGCTGCGCGGCCAACACGCGGCGCCTGATCGAGGACGGCGTCAACGCGCTGTTCGGCTACGTGGGCACGCCCACGACGCTGGCGGCGCTGCCGCTGCTGACGGCGGCCAAGATCCCGCTGGTGGCGCCCTTCACCGGCGCGGAAGCGCTGCGCACGCCGTTCAACCGCTTCCTGTTCCATGTCCGCGCGTCCTACAACGACGAGGCGGCGGAGATCGTCAAGCAGATCACCTCGGTGGGCATCACGCGCGTGGCGGTGTTCTTCCAGAACGACGCCTACGGCCAGGCCGGCCTGGCGGCGGTGACCGCGGCGCTCAAGCAGCACAACCTGGCCCCGGTGTCGCAAGGCACGGTGGAGCGCAACTCCGTCGACGTGGCCACGTCGCTGAACGCGGTGATGGCGGGCAAGCCCGAGTGCATCGTGCAGGTGGCGGCGTACAAGTCCTGCGCGGCCTTCATCCGGGGCGCGCGCAAGGTCGGCTTCCTGGGGAACTTCTACAACTTCTCGTTCGTCGGCGCGCAGGCGCTGGCCTCGGAGCTGGGCAAGGACGCGCGCGGCGTGGTGGTGTCGCAGGTCGTGCCCTTCCCGTTCTCGGGCCTGACGCCGATCGCGGGCGAATACCTGCAACGCGTGAAGGCCGCGAAGTCGGACCCGAGCTACACGGGGATGGAAGGCTTCATCGCCGCCAAGACGCTGGTGGAAGGCCTGCGCCGCGCGGGCAACGACCCGTCGCCGTCCAACATCATCAGCGGCCTGGAGGCGCAGAGCCAGCTCGACCTGGGCGGCTTCTTCCTCAGCTTCTCGGGACAGAAGCACGCCGGGTCGCGGTATGTGGACATGACCATCCTCACGGAGGACGGGAAGGTCCGGCGCTGACGGTCGGTATCACCTTCTCTGGCACCTGCCGCCGGCTTCCGCGCGGGTGTACGCGATGGCGGATCGACAACCATCGACAGGATGGTTCTTGATCCGACCTGACAAGTCTCACCAGAGAACTGCAAGATCTGACTGTCGGACCGGCGCGCTCTGACAGCGATCTGCAATGTTCGTTGCATGACCATGGCATTTACGCTCCGGCGCCATGAAAGTCACTCGATCGTCAGCGGGCTCTCCCGACTTCTCCGGCGTTGCCATTGACGCCCGCGTGGCGTCTCGCCGCGACAGCGCGCAGGACCGCATCCGCCATCGGGTCGCGCGCGAATTCATCCTGAATCACCACATCGACGCCATCGAGGCCGCGACGCGGGAGGGCAACTTCACGGTGACCTTCCGGGCGGCCGGCGCGCCCACCCTGCACGCCTTGTCGCTGGGCGCGGGTGCCAAGGGTCACGACGTGCTAGAGAAGACCATCAAGCCCGGCTCCGTCCTGAAGGCCTATCTCGACGCCGGTCCGGAGATGCTCGATCGGGTCCGGTCCGCCGGCATCGAGGGATTCGTCGGTCATTGGCATCCGGAGACCGGGGCACTCGCCGGCCTCTACACGACGCAGAAATCGCCGCAGGGACAGCGGGTGATCCTGCCGATCGACATGGAGGACCTCGAGGGTTCGTTGCGTCGGCTCAAGCAGTCCCCGGACTGGCAACGGTCCTTGCTGAGCGGCGACTACGACATGCACGACCTGATCGTGTTCCAGGGCGCAGGCCGGCCTCGCACGGCGCTCGCCGGATCGCATGAAGAGAAGCGGGCGATCGGCCGGCTCAATGCGGCGGTGGCCCGCATCGACCCGAACCGGCCCGTCGGCGACCGCGAACACCGGGTCGTGCAGCATGGTCCTCAGGTCAACTTCCGCAGCCACATGCTGTCGCGGGAAAAGGCGAAGGTCCACACCGACGGAGGCTTCCTCTCCGCAGTGGCCCGGCCGGGCGATTTCCCCCTGGCGGCCTGCAATCGAGGCACGTGGTCCATCATCGACAACGTCGATCAACTGCGGCAGTTCTATGAGGACCAGGGCGCACGCATCAAGGAAAGCTGGCACCCGGAAGGGGTGCGCCGCTACGCCGAGATTCCGGGACGGAGCGGGATCGTGAAGTTCGGTCGCGCGGGCGGATAGCCCCCTCCCACTCGCGCCCTTCCCCCGTCGATTCGCGCCAATGCCTGCCGCTTCATCTGAAGCGCAAGGCCTGACCCCGGACGACTTCCTAGAGTGCGCAGCATCGACCTGGTCCCCGGGTCGCCTTCTGGAGTCTCCGATGCCGATCCGCCCTGCCCGCTTCTCTCCTGCTGTCGCGCTCATCGGCGCGGCCTTCCTGCTGGGAGCGTCGCTGGCGCACGCAGTGGATCTCGACGTCGAGATCAGCGGCGTCACGCGGCACGCCATCCAACTGCCGGCGAAGCGCTGAGGAACCTCTGCTGGGGCCAGGCCTTGCGCCGGCTTCCCGTCAGAAGTTCAAGTCCAGCCCGAGCCACTTGCCGACGACAAAGGTCAGGAACAACAGGACCACCGCCAGCACCACGAAGACACCGACCAGCTTGGCGCACGCGAGGAGCACCGCGCGCTGCTTCTCCGCGCCGTTCTTCCTGCCCTGGTCGTAGTGCCACTTGACGGCGTAGAACATGCCGATGCACAGCACGGTGGCCTTGAAGACGATGAAGAGTGTGGGGACCCATTCCATGATGGTGAGACTGTGCTCCTGCCGGTCTGAAAAATACAGATTCAGATTTCTGTAAAAACACCGGATCAGATGGGCGATTGAGAGGGAATTCCCAGTGAACGGAAGGTAGCCGATACAGTGCCATCGCTCCACGCAACGGGCCATATCAGCATCCCCTCATGAAGCGCTACGAAGTCCTTGCCGATGACCTGGCGGCGTCCATCGCCGCGGGGCAGTTGCGCCCCGGCGACCGCCTGC
The DNA here is from genome assembly GCF_001653795.1 of Mitsuaria sp. 7. Taxonomy (NCBI): domain Bacteria; kingdom Pseudomonadati; phylum Pseudomonadota; class Betaproteobacteria; order Burkholderiales; family Sphaerotilaceae; genus Roseateles; species Mitsuaria sp. 7. The sequence continues at coordinate 1,041,574 of NZ_CP011514.1, read as the reverse complement.
CCTCGGTCCGCGAAGCGAGCAAGGACCGCGGCGTCAGCCCCTCCACGGTCTTCGAGGCCTACTACCTGCTGGAGGCCCGCGGCCTGATCGAGGCGCGGCCCCGGTCCGGCTACTTCGTCAGCCAGGCGGCGATCCCGCAGCATCCTGAGCCCCACGCGTCGGACCCGCTCGCCGAAGAGCGCAGCGTCGAGGTGTCGGAGCTGGTGTTCCAGGTGCTCGGGCTGTCGCGCAACCGGGCGGTCGTGCCGCTGGGCTCGGCGTTTCCGAGCCCGACCCTGTTCCCGCTGGACAAGCTGGCCCTGGCGCTGGGCAAGGCCGCGCGCGGGCTGGACCCTTGGCGCACGGTCGAGGACCTGTCGCCGGGCAGTGCCGAACTGCGCCGCCAGATCGGCCTGCGCTACCTGGGCGCCGGGTGCAAGGTGGACGCGGACGAGATCGTCGTGACCAACGGCGCGATGGAGGCCCTGAACCTATGCCTGGAGGCGGTCACGAAGCCGGGCGACCTCGTCGCCATCGAGTCGCCGACCTTCTATGGCGCCTTGCAGGCGCTGGAGCGCCGCGGACTCAAGGCGGTCGAGGTGGCGACCCATGCGCGCACCGGCGTCGACGTGGCGGCGCTGGCGGCCGTCCTCGACCGTCATCCGGTCAAGGCGTGCTGGCTGATGCCGAACTTCCAGAACCCCTTGGGCAGCCTGATGCCCGATGCCGCCAAGGCGGCGCTGGTGGCGCTGCTCGCCGAGCGCGAGATCCCGCTCATCGAGGACGACGTCTACGGCGAGCTGTATTTCGGTTCGCGCCCACGGCCCGCCAAGGGCTGGGACAAGGCCGGCCTGGTGCTGCACTGCAGTTCGTTCTCGAAGTCGCTGGCGCCCGGGTTCCGCGTCGGCTGGGCGGCCGCGGGCCGGTTCGCGCGGGACGTCAGTCGTCGCAAGCTCATGAGTTCACTGGCCACCCCGGTGCCGATGCAGGAGGGCTTGAGCGAGTACCTCCGGCGGGGCGGCTACGACCGGCACCTGCGGCAGCTCCGGCAGGCGCTCGTCACGAATCGCCAAGCCGTGCTGAGGATCATCGCCAAATGCTTCCCTGAAGGCACCCGCGTCACCCAACCGGAGGGCGGCTATTGCGTCTGGGTCGAGCTGCCTTCCCAGATCGATGCGCTGGAGTTGCACCGCGTCGCCCTGTCCCATGACATCAGCATCGCGCCGGGGCATCTGTTCTCGGCCGAGCCTCGCTTCACGCACCACCTGAGGCTCAATTTCGGACATCCCGACAACGCGCAGGTCGAGGGCGCGCTGAGGACCTTGGGGCAGATTGCGAAGGTGCTCGTGCGATAGCGCTTGAGGCGATCCTCCACGCCACGGAGCAGACCTTGAACCATCCGCAATGACACAGCGTCCCCCGCCCTTCAGGGTGATATCCGCGCCGTTTCCCCGTCAATAGACTGCGCTCGCCTCGCAGTCAGGGGCACCCTTCAACGTGTCTCGAACGGGAATTCAATGAACGTTTTTGTGATCAGATCTTTGGTCGGCATCGCCTTCGCCGTCACCGCGGCCGCAACCCACGCAGCGACCTTGCAGGTACCGGAGCAGCACGCCACCGTGCAGGCCGCGATCGACGCCGCGCAACCGGGCGATACCGTGCTGGTGTCTCCCGGGGTGTATCGCGGCCCCCTGAGGATCGAGAAGTCCCTGACGCTCCGGTCCCTCCAAGGCGCCGAGAAGACGACGCTGGACGGCGCCCGGGCCTGCAATGTCATCTGGGTGAACGGCACGGGCACCGAGCAAGTCACGATCACCGGATTCAAGATCACGAATGCATGGGGCCCATTTGAGGGCGACGGGCTGCGCTGCGGCTTCGGTGGGGGACTGGTGCTGGACGCCGCAGTCGTGACGGTGAGCCACAACATCATCACCGGCAACGCCGCCTGCTATGGGGCCGGGCTCGCCAGCAACTCCTTGTCGTTCATCCATCACAACCGGATCGAGGGCAACCCCCAGCCGGCCGAATGCCGCGGCGCGGGCGACGGCGGAGGCATCTTCCTGAACAGCGGCCTCGAAGGACGACCGCGCTGGTCGGTGATCTCGGACAACCTCATCACGGGGCATCGGGTGGCCGCCAACGGCGGGGGCATCGAGATCCACGGCTCCAAGGTCCGGATCACAGGAAACGTGATCCGCAACAACCAGGCCGGGTACTCCGGCGGTGCCATCAATGTCTCTCGCGGCATTGTCGACATCTCAAGAAACGTCATCGCCATGAATTCGCTGACCGAGCCCGGAATCGGCGGGGGCGGCATCAATGCGGACGTCATCGACCCGATGGATCGCGCCTACGTCATCGGCAACGTCTTCGAAGGCAACAGGGCCGATCAGGGTTCGGCGGTCCGGCTCCAGGGCTTCTATGCGCAGAACATCCAGTTCACCCTCAACGACGTGCGCGGGCGAACCGCTGCGGCACTCGTGGAGTGCCAGATCCTGCCCTATGTGATCCGGCACAACCGCATGAACAACCCGCTCGGCGGCGAGATGAGCGGCACCTGCATCTTGGGCGACCGCTGACCCTCTCGCTCAGCTGATCGAGGCCCCGCCACCGCCACCACTCAACGCCTGGCACGCCACCAGGTGCTGGAGCCGTGGCTGGCGGCCTCGCGTACCGGTGCGGCCCATTGACGCTCAAGGCACTTCAGTAGCGAAACTACAATCAAAAACAAATCAGCCGATCAATATCTATAGGCAAACGGCGTGACTTGGTAGTTTTCCTACGCACCTCCGGCGCGTGCAAGTCTAGAGTTGTGGCACTTCTCCGATGAGGAGAAGCGGCCATGGCATGCAGTCGATTGGCCGACACCAGCCGCCCCGCGACGAGGGCGGCGGTCGATCAACACCGGAGACAACATGCCCCAGCTGCCCTTCTCGAGCCGCCGGCTCGCCCACGCCCTGACGGCCGCCGCCGGCCTCGCCCTAGCCGCCATCGGCAGTCCCGCGCAGGCCCTCAATCCGAACAGCACGTCGGTGCAGATGTTCGAGTGGGCCTGGCCCGACATCGCCACCGAATGCACGCAATGGCTGGGACCCAAAGGGTTCGGCGGCGTGCAGATCTCGCCGCCCGGCGCGTCCAAGAACGCCAATGGCTGGTGGGGCGTGTACCAGCCCGTCAACTACACCAACCTGACCAGCCGCATGGGCACGCCCGCGCAGCTGCAGAACATGGTCAACGCCTGCCACGCGGCGGGCGTGCGCGTCTATGCCGACATCGTCGTCAACCAGATGGCGGACGGCAGCGGCACGGCCACCGACGGCTCGACCTGGAACGCCGCGACGCTGAGCTACCCCTTCTTCAGCGCCAGCGACTTCCACGCCAACTGCAACATCAACGACGCCGACTACAACTCGCCGGCGGGCCGCGGCAATGTCCAGAACTGCCGCCTCGGCGGCCTGCCCGACCTGGCGACCGAGAGCAGCTACGTGCAGGGCCAGATCGCCAACTACCTGAAGGCCCTGCTGGCGCTGGGCATCGACGGCTTCCGCATCGACGCGGCCAAACACATGCCGGCCGGCGCGTGGACCGCCATCATGGGCGCCGTGAAGGCGACCTATCCCAAGACGCTGCAGGGCGAGGACATCTGGGTCACGCAGGAGATCATCAACGACGGCGAGGTGGACCGGCCGAGCTACCTTCCCGTCGGCACGATCAACGAGTTCCAGTTCCCGTACGCGATGCGCGACGTGTTCCGGGGCTACAACGGCAACACCCTGTCCAGCCTGCCCGGCATCATGGGCACGTGGGGCAACTGGGGCGGCAGCTGGGGCTTCCTCCAGCCGCAGAACGCCACGGTCTTCGTCACCAACTGGGACACCGAGCGCAACGGGAGCTCGCTCAACATCAACAACGCGGCCGGCAACGACGCCGCCAACCAGCGCTACACGCTGGCCAACGTCTTCATGTTGGCCCAGGGCTATGCCGAGGCGCAGCTGTACTCCGGCTTCAAGTTCAGCAACACCGACGCCGACCGCCCCACCACCAGCCCCTACAGCGGCGGGGTGCCGCAGATCAACGTGACCTGGGACTTCGCCCACCGCTGGACGCCGCTGGCCAACATGGTGGCCTTCCGCAACGCCAGCATCGGGCAGGCGCAGCAGAACTGGATCGTCGGCGACAACGCCAACCAGGTCGCCTTCAGCCGCGGCAACGTCGGCTTCGTCGCGCTGAACAACAGCGGCAGCGCCTGGACCCGCAGCTTCGCCACCGGACTGGCTGCCGGCACGTACTGCAACGTCATCAACGGCACGAAGAATGCCGCCGGCACCGGCTGTACGGCCGACACCGTGACCGTGGACGCCGGCGGCAACGCCAGCTTCACGGTGCCCGCCAACACCAGCGGCAGCACGCCTGCGGTGGCGATCTACACGGGTCAGAAGGTCAGCGGCGGCGCCACCGCCAGCTGCGCCGTGACGTTCACGATCGCCAACGCCAACACGGTGGTCGGCCAGAACCTGCGCGTCGTGGGCAGCGTGGCCGGATTGGGCGCCTGGGCGCCGGGCTCCGGCTTCGCACTGACCATCCAGGGTTCGGGCGCCAATGTGCCGTGGACAGGGACCGTCACCCTGCCCGCCGGCACCGCCATCCAATACAAGTACGTGAAGTGGAACGGCTCGTCGGCGGTCTGGGAAAGCAACCAGGCCACCAGCAGCGGCAACCGCGAGTTCACGAGCTGCGCGAGCGGCTCCCAGGCGCGGTCTGACGGCGCCTTCAAGTTCTGAGTCCGCTCGAAGGTTCCGGCGCGATCACAATGGCTGCGTTGTCCGCTCTACCGATCTCTCCCCATGCTCAACTGGCAGCTCGACGATCCCACCGAGACCGCGGCGGCGAACCCATACACCTTCTACAAGCCGTCGCCGGAAGTCCTCGCCAAGGTCGCGGTCGGCGAGGTCGTGAAGCTGATCTTCCGAGGTCATGGCGACGAGGCTGACGACGTCCACGTCGAGCGGATGTGGGTGCTCGTGGACGCTGTCCACCCCGACGCGCGTTTCGAGGGCCGGTTGGACAACGACCCGCGGCACATCCGGGGCCTCCAGGCTGGCGAGCCGGTGAGCTTCGAGGCGCGGCACATCATCAGTACCGAGCACCACGATCCCCACGACTTCACCGCCCGGTTCATCAAGCGCGCCTTCGTGACGAACCGGATCCTTCATGACGGCCAGGCGATCTGCTTCCTCTATCGAGAGGCACCGGACGAAGACCAGGACAGCGGCTGGCGGTTCACGGCCGGCGACGAGACGGACGAGTACATGGAGGACACGGACAACCTCGCCTACGTGTCCCTGGGTGCCGTGCTGTCGAGGGACGATTCGGTCCTTCACCTTCTGGACGAGCCAGCAGGTTCGGCGTTCAAGCGTGATGAGGCATCGGGGCTTTTCGTTCCGGATTCGCGAGGCTGAGCTTTGACCGCCGCGAGGTGATCGGCAACTGCCCTTACCTCGCGACCTCCGACGCCCGCTCTCAAGACGTGACCTTCCTCCGATCGTCATCCACCGCGCGCTCCACGACGCCCAGCATGCCGAGCCCTTCGCGCAGCGACTCCTTCACTGCATTCGCCACATGCTTGGCCGGATCGCCCTCCGCGCTGTTGTCGGCGAGCATGGCCAGCATCGATGCGCCGCTCACCAGCAGTGCGCGCAGGTTCGCGAGCGCCGAGCCCGTCGTCAGATCCGCGCGCAGGCAGATCGCATCGGAGCCGATGCGCGGCCCGAAGATCTGCGGCTCCGTCATGCCCCAGCCGTGCTGCAGGTGGATCAGCGTCTGCTGATCGCAGCCCGCGAGCGGATGGCGCGAGCGCAACGGCTTGTCGGACTCGTCGATGCGTGCTTGTTGGAAACTTGCCATGTCGTACTACCTCGATCAAGGTTGGAGTCCACCGGCTCCAGCGTCGAAGGCGACATGCCAACGGATCGACCAGAGAGGTGGGCGAGATGTTCAACTCACGACGAAGGGACGTGCGGCCATCCTCACGGATAGGCCCATCTCGCCCATGACCGAATGATCAAAGGCCCGACGTCAGTCTCAGAACCGGCGCCAGCTTCGTTGTGGTGGGTTGAAGCACCGGAGTCCATGCTCCGTCCGATCGGGACTTCGATCTCTGATCTATATCAAAGACTTCGGGCGATTCGTTCCTTGGTGGGAATGCGGGGGATGGACTCCCACCTTTGAGGGTCAGGGCTTGCTGTCTTCGCCGATAGACCAGCTCTGGGGTGATCCACGCTTGCAGATCGTCCGACGCTTCTTACGCTTCGTCGCTCGACCGTTGCCGCCATGGAATGGGCGGAAGAGAGTCGACACTTTCACCACGAAAGCACGCATGGCTCTGCGCACCTGTTTGGGCCTCGCCGCCCTGACCCTCAGTTCGCTGGTCATGGCTGCGAACGTCCAAGTTGCCGAAGGCGAACTCGGCGGCGCGACAGCCGGCAACGTCGACTCGTTCAAGGGCGTACCTTTCGCGGCGCCACCGATCGGCGACCTGCGCTGGCGCGCACCGCAACCGGCGCTCGCTTGGGACGGCGTGCGGGATGCGACTCGGTTCGGGCCAGCCTGCATGCAGGGCGGTCAACCGTGGCCGATCGGGACGCCCGTGGAGCCACAGAGCGAGGACTGCCTCTATCTCAACGTGTGGCGGCCGTCGGGCGTCGCGGCCAACGCCCGCCTGCCCGTGATGGTCTGGATCCCCGGCGGCGGCTGGACGGACGGTTCCGGCTCGGCGCCCTTGTACGACGGAAGCCGACTGGCAAAGCGCGGCGTCATCGTCGTGACGCTCAACTACCGCCTCGGCGCGTTCGGCTTCCTCGCCCACGAAGCGCTGTCGCAGGAGAACGCCCAGGCGAGCTCGGGCAACTTCGGTCTGCGCGATCAGGTGGCGGCGCTCCGCTGGGTGCGCGACAACATCGGCGCGTTCGGCGGCGACGCGGCGAACGTCACCCTGTTCGGCCAGTCCGCGGGCGCGATGTCGGTCAATCTCCTGACCGTATCGCCACCGGCGCGTGGGCTGTTCCGACGTGTGATCGGCCAGAGTGGCGCGGTCTTCATTCCGCCCGCGATGGCGGGCGGCGACGCGTTCCGTCTCAAAGGCGCTCAGGCCGAAGGGGCGCGCTTCGCGCAGGCGCTGGGCGCATCCACCCTCGAGGCGCTTCGCAAGGTGCCCGCCGCTGCCATCGTCCAGGCACAGCGGGGCTTTTCCTTCCACTTCATCCTCGACAACGAGATGCTGCCGCAGGAGCCGTGGGCCGTGTATGCCGCAGGCCGGCAGGCGCCAGCCGACATGTTGATCGGCTGGAATGCCGACGAGGGCCAGCTGTTCATCGCCGACAAGCAGGTGACGGCAGCGACGCTGGAGAAAGGAATCGCCGAAATGATCGGTGAGTTTCCTGCGTCGCTGCGCCCCTGGTACCACGCCAGGACCGACGTCGAGGCTCGCGCCGCGCGGGCTGCGTTCGAAGGCGACCTGCGCATGGGCTATGACACCTGGACATGGATGCGCTTGCAGGCGCGCACGGGCCAGGGCAGCGTCTTTGCGTACCGCTTCAATCAGCAGCCGCCCGCGCGCCCGGGCTCGCCGTGGTTCGGCCTTGGCGCAACGCACGGCGCCGAACTGCCTTACGTGTTCGATGCCCTCACCGTCCAGGGCTGGGCGTCGCATCGCGCCGACCAGCGCCTCGCCACTGCGATGGCTGACTACTGGACCAACTTCGCCAAGACCGGGAATCCCAATGGGGCAGGTCTGCCACGTTGGCCGCGCTACGACCCCAGCGCGCCCGGTCGTCCGCCGCAGGTGATGCTCTTGGGGTCAAAGATTCAGCCGGTGCCGGAGACCGGCACCGGACCTTTGCAGGCGATGGATGCGCTGTTTCAGGCGGTGCGCGGCAGAGATGCCGTTGCAGAGCCTGATCACTGAGGCTAGGGCTCGACTCTACTGATCGCAACTCGCGAGAGGGTGCTGCGCGCACGGTCGGGCTCATCGGGGCCGAATTCGTTCGTCTGGCGTTGAGGTTCTCAACGAGTCCGAGGTTGATAGGCCTGCCGAGTGATCGGCGCCGTTTGACCGTTTTGCAGCAGAAGCGGACCACGCCAGCGACCCTCCCGGACCGCGTCATCCCGGGATTGAAGCCCGCGTGCGACCGCTTGGGATCGGCCCACCGGTCCCCAATGGCTTATCCTCGTTTGAGCGCATGAGCGCCGTACCAGATGGAACCCGTGCCGCTTCTGCCGGATTTTTGGTGCCATGGTCCGGTTAGCGAAAAGAAAATGCTGTGAATCTTTAACGGCTTCCGACGAGCCGGCCTAGCCGTGTTATGCGGAGGGCGGCAATGTTGGGGCGCAGGACTGTCGCCCTACAACACGTTAGGCGCAACATGCCACCACTTGGCACCAATATGAAACCTTCGATGTCCATCCGATCCATCGTAGCGGTCGCGTGCGTTTTCCTTGCCCATCCGCTCGCACTGGCTCAGACACACACACCTGCCTCTTCGATCTCACTTGCTAAGCAGGCAACCCGATGTTCAGTCGTGTTTGGCATGGGAGCCGCAGCCGAGCGGAGCGCGGACGCAAAGGCCGATCTTGAAAATCTTCAGCGTTCCCTTATGCGCGTCGCCGCAAAGCTTGGCGGAACACATACATCAATGGAGGGCTGGCTCCAAGAGTTTGATGGCGAGTTCAAAAGCGCCACTGCGCTATCTGAGGAATCAGGCAAGAGGATGCGAGAGGAAGCGTTCATGCCCCGGCAGATTGACATCTGTAATGGCTTCCTTCGGGAACATGGCGCCAAACTGGAGGGCTTACTCCGTCAATGAACACAAACGGTAAGCCTGCCGAGCCGCATCCGGCGCCTAACCTTTCCTTCAAGCGGACTACAGAAAGGCCAAGGCCATCTGGTTCTGGCAGATGACATGAAGCGCGCACTGTTCGCCGTTCTCGGCGCGGTCCTGTTTGCCCTCCTGTCCTACGGGCTCGTGGAGCTCTTCGCGCTCTGGTACGGGCCGCGCTACATCAGGTCCGACTCCGACATCGGGGACGCGTTCATGGGCGCGCTCGCCTTCATGTTGGTCTGCATGATCACGGGCGGCATCGTTGGATACAGGTGGGCGAGTCGACGCTCTCGCCTCTGAGAGACGGCTGATCAGCGCGAGGTGATCAGCTCACATGCTCGCCAGCACGATCATCAAGCTGTAGAGGACGATCGCGCCCCCGGCGATGAAGAGCAAGGCCACCGTGCGCCACGCCGCGGCGCCGACGCCGAGCGCATAAGTGCCGCGCAGCTGCGCGAACATGTGCAGCGGTGGCACCACCGTCGCGAGCAGGACCGCCACGCCGACGAAGCCGAAATACCCGCAGATCGCTACAGCGCTCATCAGCAGCGCCATCGCCGACAACGAATAGAGCGAGAACACGGCATGGTCGAACATGCCGAAGCGGCGCCGGGACAGCATCAGCAACCACAGGAACGGCAGCGAGATCGGCATCAGCAGGAACGCGAACTTGGCCGCCGCGCCCTTGATCTTGTAGAGCGCGAGTTCCTTGTTCTCCAGCGCATGCTTCATCTTGCGATCGAAGGCCGGTATTCCGGACGTCCCTTCGATCTGCAGCATCGGCCCTTGCGCCTCGCTCAGCGCGCGGTCGATCCTGCCGTCGACACCGGGCGCGGCCAGCCAAGGCAGATAACGCGTCAGCGAAGCACGGACCTGCTGCGCGGCGGCACGCGCGGCCTCGGGGTCCTTCGCGGCTTGCTGGGGGTCCAGGAACAGCTGCGCCTGCTCGATCCCGACCACCTCCGCACGTTGCTCGGCAATGGCCGACTCGACGCGGCGACGCGACGCATCCCCTGCAGGCATTGCGGCCAGTTGCGCCTCCAGCGCGCCCAGCTTGGCGCGGCTGGCCTCCAGCGTCTGATTCAGCTTGGCGAGCTGAGCCTGATTCAGGTCCCCGCCGACCGTCACGGTCGGGCTGGTCAGCGAGAACACGAGGAACATCAGGAAGAGCAGGAACAGCAGCAGCGCCAGCGGCGAGACGTAACGGACGCGTCGGCCGTCGATGTACTCCCGCGTCAGCTTGCCCGGCTTCAGAAGCAGCATCGGCAAGGTGCGCCAGGCCTTGGTCTCGAAATGCAGCAGGCCGTGCAGCAGCTCCTCCGCCAGATGCGCCAGCGAGCGGTGGACGTGGCCGGCCTGGCCGCAGCGGTGGCAGAACGCGCCTTGCAGCGGCGCGGCGCAGTTGGCGCAGGACCCGTGCACAGGCCTGGAGGCATCGGCCTCGGCGCCGCTGCCTCCGGCGATCTCCTGAGCAACGGCGGCTCCCACCAGCATCTCGCCGGCCGCCTCGACTTGGCTACTCATGGCACCCCACCCTGACGAGCGCCGCAACGCGGCCACGGCGGGGAGTATCCCCTCCGCTCCCCGTCTCAAGAGGTCGGCAAAACCCGCCGTTGCCGGCCTCCGATCTGTATCAAAGCCTCTGGCGGTTCAGCCCTTGCAGGGCCTGCGGGGGATATGCCCCCACCCTTGAGGGTCAGGGCTTGTTCGTGCGTTCTTGAGCCCAACGTCGCTCGACGTCAGGTTCACCGTCACCGAGATCTACGACGTCTTCCCTTGCGTGAGGATCTGGTCCCTGTACGCGCGCCACTTCTGCAGGCCGCGTGCGGGGTCATCGGACTGTTCCAGGAAGCTTCCGTCGCCCACATCAATGGCTTGGCAGTCCATCTGCTCACAGAGCAGCAGAATGCCATCCACGACGGCGTCGCCCGCACGTACATGCAGGCCGAGGCTTTGAACTGGATCGTCCGTGCCCACGTTGAACTCGATCGAGCCCAACACACTGTCAAAAATGCCCCAGTGCGGATCGGTCCAATCGGTTTCAGGGAAGACCGCGGTGACGGCGCCTTGAACTTCTTTCAGCGACCCCAAGTCGGATAGCCGCTCGTCATGCGGGATCTCCTCTAACGTTCGGTACCTCTGACTGAACTTGAACAGTGACACGTCCCACGCCATGGCGACTCCAGTGGTTCAACAACACCTGGACGCGTCTGACGCATCCGCTCTCTCGGACATTCTGGCTCATGGCCGGGTTCCCTCCCACAGCTCACACGCCCGACGAGCTGGCCGCTACCGTCACTAGCCAAGAGTCATTTGCACCCACTCCGCCGACCGGGCAACATGGGCCGTTGGCCGCCGGACTGTCCCGCGGCGCCTTGCAGGGAGCTTCACATGGCACGTGCCGTCGTTCCTGGTCCTCTCGGGTTGGACGTCGCCCGGTTGATGTCCGATCCGGGCACGAAGTGGATTGGCGACTCGCCCCGCCCGGGGCCTGTCGGCCTGGACGCGTCCGCCGGCGACAACTGGCTGCTCGTGGCCGCCGACTTCACGCCGCCGGCGAGCGCCCCCTACGTGCCCGCGCCTCAGAAGCCCATCGCCACGCCCGACGGCGAAGCCCGCGGGCTCACGACCGGCGAGATCGCGATGGCGCGGCTCGTGTTCAAGGACTCGCTCGACTACACGGCCATCAAGGTCCACAAGGACGAGTACCTGCCCTTCGGACTGCAGCCCGACAACACCGCCATGACGCCCAACGGCGAGATGTACTTCAACAAGAGCTACTTCAAGGAAGACTTCTCCCAGGGCGACGACGGCGACAAGCACTGGTTCATGCACGAGATGGTCCATGTGTGGCAACACCAGCTCGGCTACTGGGTGCGCCTGCGCGGCGCGATCCGCATCGGCCTGTCCTACCAGTACGAGTTGAAGTCCGGCCAGACCCTGGGCGACTACAACATGGAAGCCCAGGGCGACCTGCTCGCCGACTACTTCGCGCTCAAGCACCTGAATTCGCCCGACGCCATGAGCCAGCGGCAATACGCGAAGAACCTGCCCCTTTTCGAAGAGGTGCTCAAAGCCTTCATCGCCAATCCCGCCGACAAGGCCAACCTGCCCTGAGCCCATGACGTCCATGAAGTCGATGACACCGCTCAAGCCGATGAAACCGTTCAGGCCGATGCAGCCGCTGCTGCTGCTCGCGCTGTCCGCCTGGATCTGCTCCGCCTGCGCCACCTCCCGCCGCGGCGAGGCCGAGGTCCGGATGGAAGGCGCCAAGCCCTGCTTCACGCTCACGGCCAAGGAAGCGAAGCGCGATCCCGGCGTGAGGCTGCAGGCGGTGATCGTCTCCGATGCGTCGTCCAAGCCGGTGACCAAGGTGTGGTCCATGAGCGTGGATCCCGCGCAGGGCGCACCGATGTCGAACGCCAGCTGCATCGCCTATGGCCAGATGCCGCCCGGCGCGGAGACCAGCACGCCGCCGGCCCCGTTGCAGCCCGACCGCGTCTATCTGGTCTATCTGAACGGCCGCCCTTCGGATCCGTCCGATCCGACGCATGGCTACGGCGCCAAGTTCTGCCTGGCCGCCGACGGCGCGCAAGGTCAACGGCTGGTCCCGCTGAAGCCCGGTTCCCGCGAGTGGATCGAAGAGGTCTGCCGATGATCGGGGGACGCGTCGCGCGACTCCTCCCTGCCCTGCTGTTCGCCATCGCCGGCAGCCACGCCGGCATCACCCACGCCGCCGACTTCTACGGCGACCCGAACTCCGAAGCCCAGAAGTGGGTGAAGGCCCATCCGTCCGACGGACGCGTGAACGACATCCGCGACCGCATCGCCAGTCAACCAGCCGCGCGCTGGTTCGGCGACTGGACCGCGGACATCGGCGCGGACGTCGCGAGCTACGTCGGCAAGGCGGCCGCCGCGGGACGCACGCCCGTCCTCGTGGCCTACAACATTCCCCAGCGAGATTGCGGTGGGGAAGAGAGCAGCGGCGGCGCGGCGTCGGCCGCGGCCTATCGCGACTGGATCTCGACCTTCGCGTCCGCCGTGGGCGCGACACGCGTCGCGATCATCGTGCTCGAGCCCGACGCGCTCGCGGACCTGGGCAGCGCGAAGTGCGACAGCCTCCGGACCACGCGGCTGTCGCTGCTCGCCTATGCCACCGGACAGTTCAAGAAGAAGGCGCCGCTCAGCAAGGTCTATCTCGACATCGGCCACAGCAGCTGGCTGTCGGCGACGCAGGCCGCGGATCTCCTCGGCCAGGCCGGTGTCAAGGACGCTCGCGGCTTCTCGCTGAACGTTTCCAACTTCAAGACAACCCTGACCGAGACCACCTATGGCAAGGCCATCGTGGCCGAGCTCGCGAAAGACGGATTCGGGACGAAGACCTTCGTCGTCGACACCAGCCGGAACGGGAATGGTCCGCCGCCTGTCTACGAAGGCAACTGGTGCAATCCGTCGGCGCGCAAGATCGGCGTTTCGCCCTCGGTCTCGGCCGCCGGGGAGTCTCCCGAGATGCGCCTGTGGCTCAAGAACCCCGGGCTATCGGACGGCCAGTGTGGCTCCAGCGCGGCGAAGGCGGGGACCTTCGATCCCGAGCTGGCCTACAAGCTGATCCACGGGTACTGACCGGCGCCTCAGCGCATCACCTTCGCCAGGTGGCTCGCCATCATCCCGGCCGTGATGCGCGCGACCTCCTTGGGCTTGAGGCTCTCGTCGAAGAGCATCTCCACCGTCGCGTAGATCAGCTCCACGACGATCCGGCTCGCGAGCTTGAGCTCCGCGCGCCTGGCCCCCGGCAAGGCCTTCACGAGCAGCCGCGTCTGCGCCTGGGTCACCGCCGCGTGCGAGGTCAGCCGCACCTCCTGCAGCGCGGGCACGGCCCGCATCGCCCGCATGATCCACACGCCCGCGGGCGTGTCGCGCGTCGCCGCATAGGTGTCCAGCAGCAGCCCCGCCAGCGCCTCCTCCAGCGCCGGCACGCCGGCCCGCACCACGTCCACCGACATCCACTTCGCCACGCATTCGTTCTGGCGCTGCATCAGGCGCTGCCCGAGCTCGAAGAGCAGCGCGTACTTGTTCGGGAAGTAGCGGTACAGCGCCGGCGGCGACAGCCCCGCACGCATGCAGACCAGGTTGGTGGAGAGGCGCTCCACGCCGACCTCGATCAAGGTCTGCGCCGCCGCTTCGAGGATGCGCTCGTAGGTCTCGGTGGCGCGCTGCTGTGCGGGCAGCTTCTTGCCGGCGAGCGCTGGCGCGGTCACCGCGTCCGTCACGGAATCCGGTGTGGCATCCGGCGCGACGTCCGGTGCGAGAGCGGGATCAACCCCGGCACCGCGTCCGGCTCGGACCGATGACACGGCTTCCAGCGCGGAGGCCGGAGCAGGTTCGGATGTCTTGCGGCGCGGCATGGTCATAGGCGTGGGCGGGCGTGAGCGCTACGGGATTCTTCCAGGGTTGGCGAGCACCCCGGAAAGATAGCCATGACTATAAGATCTCCGCTCATCTTCCAACGCATGGTTTGCGCCGAGATGAGCACACTTCCCTTCGCGGATCCCGCCACGGCTTCGTCCTCGATCAGCACCCGCGGCGCGCAGCGCCTGGCGATCGCCGTGGGCTCGGTGGCCCTGTTGATGCTCGGCCTGCAGCCGCTGCTGCTGGGCGCGCTGCTCGAAGCCGGTCATGTGACCTTGGAAGGCGTCGGCCTCGTGGCCATGGGCGAGATCGTGGCCCTGGGCCTGGGCGTGCTGATCGGCGATCTCGCGCTGCCGGTGCGGTCGCTGCGATCCATCACCGTCCTCGCGGCGCTGGGCGCGGCGGCGTTGAACCTCGTGACCATGCGGGTCACCGGCGATCTGGCGGTGGGCCTCGTCCGCGCGGGCGCCGGCGTCGCCGAAGGCCTGATGGTCTGGAGCACCACCGCCGTCATCGTCCGGGCCGCCGTGCCCGAGCGCCTGGCCGGACTCTTCTTCGTCGTGCAGACGCTGGCGCAGTCCGTGCTCGGCCTCGCGCTGGCGCACCTCGTCATTCCCGTGTCCGGATGGCCCGGCGGCTTCGCCGTGCTGGCCGGACTCTGCGGTCTGGCCGCCCTGCTCGCCCTCCTCTTCGCGCGGCCGCTCGGGCCGCTCACGCCCACCGTGAGCCAGGTCGGCATCGGCATGACCTGGACCCGTCCGCGCATCGGCACGCTGCTGGTCGTCTTCCTCCAGCTCGCCACGCTTGGCGCGCTGTGGGCCTATGCGGAGCCGCTCGGCACCCGCAGCGGCTTCTCCATGCTCGCCGTCCAGACCCTCATCGCCGCGGGACTCGGCATGCAGGTCGTCGGCGGCAGCGTCGGCACCTGGCTCGTGCGGCGTCTGCCGGTGCGGCCCACGCTGGTGGGATGCGCTGTCGTGCTCGGGCTCAGCGCCCTCGGCATCGCGCGGACCGGGCCCGGTGACACCAGCGCCTTCGCCGCGCTCTGCGGGCTGTTCACCTTCACCTGGTTGTTCATGCTGCCCTTCCAGATGGCGCTCGCCTTCCGCGTCGACGGCAGCGGACGCGTGGCGTCGCTGGTGCCCGCCGCCCAGCTGTTCGGCAGCGCGTTCGGACCGCTGATGGCCTCGCTGGTCGTCACCGGCGACGAGGTCGCGCCCGTGCCGTTCGTGGCTGCCGGCTTCGCCGTGCTCGCGAGCCTCGCGTTACCCCTGACGCGCGCGCCCGCGCGGCCCGCAGCGGACTGAGCGCTGCCACCGCCGCTGGCCCTCACCCCTGCCCTCTCCCGCAAGCGGGAGAGGGAGCAAGAAGGCTTCAGTACTTTGACGGCGACCTAAGTCCGGCGAGCGCGGTCCGCCAGGGTTTCTCCGCAAATCAAATTAGATAGTCATCGCTATACCATAGCCATCACTATCCAATTGACGCGAGGGCAAGTCCCTCCGGAGAGGACGCGATGGCCGCTCGACAAGCCCTTTCTCGACGAACCGCGGTCGCGGCACTCTGCACCGCGCTGTTCCCGTGCATGGCACTGGCCGTCGGCCCGGATGACGCCAAGGGCCGTTGGCTGAGCGCCGACGGCGGCGCCGTCATCGAGTTCAAGCCCTGCGACGACAAGCCCACCGCGCTGTGCGGCCGCATCGTCTGGGACAAGGATGCCGGCAAGGCCAACGACACCTGCGGCATCCAGATCGCGCAGTTGGACCGCTACGAGAACGAGGCCTGGCGCGACGGCTGGGTCTACGACCCGCGCGACAAGAAGAAATACAAGGGCGCCCTGCGCGTGAAGAGCGGCGACCTCTACATCCGCGCCTACATCGGGACCGAGATCCTCGGCCAGACCGAGCAGATGAAGCGCGTGGCGGAGCTGCCCGCCACCCCGGTCTGCAAATCGTGAGCACCGGCCAGCCCTGAACACCAGAACGAGGAGACACGAGATGAACCGCAAGACCGCCGCGCCATTGGCCCTGTCCACCCTGGCCGCGCTGGCCACCGTGACGACGCTCATCGCCCTCTTCCCCCTCGCCGCCCGCGCCGACGAGACCGGCACCGCCACGATGGGCGTCGAGACCGAAGTGAAACTGCTCTCCGACCTGCGCAACCGCGGCGTGTCGGACTCCGGCCGCAAGCCGTCGCTGCAGCTGGGCGTGCAGCTCGCGCACGAGTCCGGGATCATCGGCCTCGCGCAGCTGTCCACCGTCAGCAAGAAGGCCTTCACCGACGGCGACGGCGTCAACCTGCTGCTGGGCACCGGCTACCGCTTCGGCGATCCCGACGGCTGGCACTTCGGCGTGGGCCTGGCCAAGGAGTTCTTCCCGGGCGCGAAGTTCGATGCGCCGCACGGCATCGACATGGAAGCCGGCGTGCCGGTGGACTTCCGCCGCACCCGCTACGACACCGCGTACGCCGTGATCGAGATCGGCTGGGGCAAGCTCGAAGGGCGCATCCTCAACGTGCTCTCGCGCACCTATCGCGGCGCGGACACCGGCGGCGTCTGCGGCCAGATCCTCGTCGCCGGCGTCGATCCCACGCCGGCGCTGGAGTGCTACGCGCGCGGCGACCAGAACTCGCGCGGCAGCCTGCTCTACGACCTCACCTACCGCCATCCGCTCACGCCCACCACGACGCTCAACCTGCACGCGGGCACGCAGAAGATCCGCCACTTCAAGGAAGCGGACTTCAGCGACTACTCGATCGGCGTCACCCACGTGCGCTGGGGCCTCAACTTCACCGCCGAATGGGTCGCCACCAGCACCCATCGACCCGAACTCTTCATGATCCCCGACGGCGACGGCTGGAAGCGCCAGGACAACAACACGGTGGTCGTGTCCGTGTCGCGCAAGTTCTGATGACGTCTCCGGTTCCTCCGCCCCGAGCGTCCTCGCCGACGTCGTCGACCTCCGCGGCCGCATCAAGCTCGCCGCTGGTGCTGGCGGTCGATCTCGGCACCAGCGGCTGCAAGTGCGCGCTGGTGAGCCTGGACGGCGAGGTGCTGGCCTGGGCCTTCCGCCCCGTGCCGCTGTTCGTCGAAGGCGCGCGGGCGGAGCAGGACCCGCAGGCCTGGTGGCAGGCCTTGCTCGATGCCGCAGGCGAGGTGCTCGCGCCGGATGCGGCGCGGCGTCGGCGCGTGTCGGCGGTGTGCTGCTCCACGCAGACCGAGGTCACCGTCTGCCTTGGCCGCGACGGACGCGCGATCGGTCCCGCCTTCAGCTGGCTGGACGCGCGCGGCGCCGCCGCGATCAGGCGCCGCCTGCGCGGGCGCTGGCTCAACATCGAGGGCTACGCGCCGCTCAAGCTCTGGCGCTGGCTGCGGCTGACCGGCGGCGCGCCGTCGCTCAGCGGGCGCGACGCGGCCGGCCACATGGCCTACATCCGCGATGAGATGCCCGCCGTGTACGACGCGACGCGCTGCTTCCTCAACGCGCTCGACTACCTGAACTACCGCCTCTGCGGACACATGTGCGCGACGCAGGATTCCATCCTCACCAGCTGGGTCACCGACAACCGCGACCCCTCGCGCATCCGCTACGACGCGCGGCTGATCCGCTCGCTGGGGCTGGACGCCGACAAGCTGCCGCCCATCGTGCGTTCCACCGACGTGCTGGGGCCGCTGCTGCCCGACGTCGCCGCCGCGCTGGGACTGCCCGCGTCCACGCCCGTCGTCGCCGGGGCCGTCGACACTTCCGCCGTCGCGGTCGGCGCCGCCGTGCCGGACTTCGAGACGCACCTGTACCTGGGCACCTCCTCCTGGCTGGGCGCGCACGTGCCGGACATGCGGACCGACGTCCGCCACAAGATCGCGGCGGTGCCTTGCGCGGTCGATGGGCGCTATCTCGCGCTCGCGCTGCAATCGACGGCGGGGGCCAACCTGTCCTTCCTTCGCGACCGCATCCTGTACCACCCCGACGAACTGGCGTCCGACGAGGAACACCCCGCCGTCTACGAGCTGCTCGACAAGATCGCCGCGCGCGTGCCGCCGGGTTCGCGCGGGCTGATCTACACGCCGTGGCTCTTCGGCGAGCGCACGCCCGTCGACGATCCGCTGCTGCGGGCGGGACTGATCAATCTCTCGCTGGAGCATTCGCGGGAGGACATCTTCCGCGCCTTCCTGGAGGGCGTCGCGCTGAACACGCGCTGGATGATGGAGCCCTTCGCGCGGCTGCTGGGGCGCTCGCCCGGCACGATCGCGGCGGTCGGCGGCGGCGCGCAGAGCGACGTCTGGTGCCAGATCTTCGCGGACGTCACCGGCCAGCCGATCCGGCAGCTCGATCACCCCATCCAGGCCAACGCGATCGGCGCGACCTTCCTCGCCGGCATCGGCACCGGCGCGCTGCGCTTCGGCGATCTCGCGGCGCTGCGCCGCACGCGCCGCATCTACGAGCCGGCGGCCGATCTGAGCCGTCTCTACAGCGACAGGTTCGAGGCGTTCAAGGAGGTCCAGCAGCGTCTGGCGCCGCTGTACCAGCGCATCAACCGCGCTCCGGCGACCGCGGCGGTGCCAGGTGTTGCCACCGGCACGGCGGCAGGAGCCGCGACATGAAGCACGAGATCGAGCGCCGTCACGTGGTGCAGCTCTGCCTGCGTCTGTCCGAGCGCGGCTACTTCGCCGGCACGGGCGGCAACCTGATGCTGCGCATCGCCGACGACCTGGTGGCCGTCACGCCCTCGGCCACGGACTACCTCGTCATGCGGCCGGAGGATGTCTGCGTGCTGCGGCTGTCCGATCTGGCGGTGGTCGACGACGCGAGCGGCGGTGAGCGCCATCCCTCCGTCGAGACCGGCCTGCACGCCCGCGTGCTGCGCGCGCGGCCCGACGTCGGCTGCAGCATCCACACGCACCAGCCGCTGGCGAGCGCCTGCGCGCTGATCGGTCAGGCGCTGACGGTGCCCGAGGCGATGCAGCGCTGGCTGGGCGCCGAAGTGCCGGTCGTCGGGTATGCGCCGTCGGGGACCGCGTGGCTCGCAGGCAAGCTCGCCAAGGCCGTCCGTCCGGACCGCCAGGCCTACCTGCTGCGCAACCATGGCATCCTGTGCTGCGCCGCGGACAGCGCCACCGCGCTCGAAGCCGTCGAGCGCCTCGAGACCCTCGCCCGCGACCTGCTCGCGGCGCGCATCGACGAACGCACCCGTCGTGAGCCCGGTCTGCGGGCCGTGCTCACCCCCGTGCGCGATCTGCTGCTTCATCTCAAGAGACCGTGATGTCGACGATTCCCACCGCCCTGCCCTCCTGGCCCGACACGCACGCGCTCTACGAGCGCTTCGCCGCGCTCGTGAACCAGCCGATGCGGCCGATCCGTCCGGACGCGATGCCCAAGGTGCTGCGCTGGTTCGACGACCACTGCGCCGGCTCGAAGCGGCTCGCGGAGCAGGCCGCCACCGTGATTCCCGGCGGCGTGCAGCACAACCTCGCGTTCAACCACCCGTTCCCGCTGGCGATCACGCGCGCCGACGGCGCGCACCTCACCGACATCGACGGCAACCGCTACATCGACTTCCTGCAGGCCGGCGGTCCCACGCTGCTGGGCAGCAACCCGCCGGCCGTGCGCGCGGCTGTGCACGCGCTGCTCGACGACTGCGGCCCGGTCACCGGCCTGCTGCACGAGTACGAGGTCAAGCTCGCCGAGCTCGTCTGCCGCCACATGCCCGGCGTGGAGATGCTGCGCATGCTGGGCTCCGGCACCGAGGCGGTGATGGGCGCCGTGCGCCTGGCCCGCACCTTCACCCGGCGCCAGCGCGTCATCAAGATCGGCGGCGCGTATCACGGCTGGAGCGACCAGCTCGTCTACGGCATGCGGCTGCCGAAGACGGGCCGCATGGAAGCGATCGGCATTCCGCGCGGCGCGACGGCGCACACGCAGGAGTGCCTGCCCAACGACCCGGAAGCGCTGCGCCGGCTGCTGCGCTGGAACCGCCTGCGCGGCGGCACGGCGGCGGTGCTGCTGGAGCCCTTCGGCCCGGAGAGCGGCACGCGGCCGGTGCACCGCGAGTTCAACGCGCAGGTCCGCGCGCTCTGCGACGAGTTCGGCGCGCTGCTGATCTTCGACGAGGTGGTGACCGGCTTCCGCGCCGGCATGGGCGGCGCGCAGGCCTACTTCGGCGTGACGCCCGACCTCACGGTGCTGGGCAAGTGCCTGACCGGCGGATACCCGATGGCAGGCGCGATCGGGGGCAGGCGCGAGATCATGATGTCGCTCGTCGGCGGCATCGGGACGACCTCGCGGCGCGCCTTCGTGGGCGGGACCTTGTCGGCGAATCCGCTCAGTTGCGTGGCGGGGTACCACTCGCTGCTCGAGGTGGAACGCACCAACGCGCCGGCGGTGGCAGGCCGGGCCGGCGAGCGCCTGCGCATCGGCCTGGAGGAAATCATCCGACGACGCGGACTGCCTTACGTGGCCTACAACCTCGGCTCCATCGTGCATCTGCAGACCTCGGGCGTGCTGCTGCTCGACACCAGCAGCCTGTGGAAGCTCATCAAGGTCAAGGACGAGGCCAAGCGGCGCAAGCACATGATGGAGGAGATGGGAGCTGCGTTCACCGCGCACGGGTTGATCTCGGTCGCGGGCAGCCGGCTCTACACGAGCCTGGCCGATACGGATGACGTCATCGACGATGCGCTCAACCGCTTCGACGATGTGATGGCGTTGGCATGAGCGACGACACGCTCCGCGACACGTGGCTCAGCCTCCGGCAGCGGCTGCTGGCGCGCGGGCTCATGCCGGGCGACTCGGACAGCCTCTCGCTGCGCGATCCCGCGAGCGGGCAGATGGCGTGGGGAACGGCCACGGACGCATCAATGCGGTCGCTGCCGCTTGCGCCTGCCGAGGGATGCGGCACGGGCGCGGTGGCGCTCCACCGGACGGTCTATTCGGCTCGCATCGATGTGTGCGCAGTGCTCGTCGGTGGAGGCCCGTTCTGCCGCCAGATGGCGGCCTTCGGCGGATGGATGCCGGCGGTCTTCGACGAACAGATCCGGCAGCTGGGTCACATGGCCCACCCGACCAACGACCTGGCGCGTCTGCCCGACGCGCTGGCCGACGGCGGCAACGTCGCGCTGCATGCAGGACAGCTTCTCGTGCTCGGGATGACGCCGTCGCGTCTCGCGCTCAACGCGGAGCTCTTCGAGAAATGCGCGAAGGCCTGGGTGCCGGCGACGGCCGGCGGCGCGAAGCTGCGCACGCTGCCGTGGATCGTGCGTCATGTGGCCAACGGCAGGCTCATGAAGGAAGAGGCGCGCGCGCAGGAGCAGGTGCGCCAGGGACTGAGGCCCGAGGAGACGCGCGGGTACTAGACGCAGCGAGCACTGCGGCGGCCGCTGGCCCTCACCCCCGCCCTCTCCCGCAAGCGGGAGAGGGAGTCCGATCGGGTCTCCTCGCAGCGCCTGCTCCTCTTGCTCCCTCTCCCGCTTGCGGGAGAGGGTGGGGGTGAGGGCCAGCGAACTCGGCAGTAAACCGCTTCAAGCGCGCTCCGATCTACTTCCGTGCGGGCATCGCTCAAAGCCAAACGCTTGCGGCGGGTTTCCACGGACGCAATACCTGACGCGGACCGACAGACTGGCGATCCCGTCCCACCGAGCGCCGCCAGTGCCAGCCAACGACCGCCACCTCGGCGACCCGTCACGACGAGCGCCTGCTCTCGTCCCTCGGGAGTTCTTCGACGCGGACGCTGCCGGTATCCCGCTGCGCGCGATCTTCGGCATCGCGGGCGGAAGCGACGACGGCATGTCGACGGACCGCTCGCTGCTCATCGCGCAGGCCTGCCTGAGCGGATGGCTGCGCCACGCTCACTTCGGCGATCTGGAACTCGTACCGTCGGCCGAAGAGTTCACACGCATCGAGACGCGCCGGCGGCTAGTGTTCTTCGAGGTGGCCGCGGTACTCGCGCGGGTGGAAGCGGCTCAGAGTCGGGCATCCTGATCGAGCTCGCCGTCGGGCCGAGTCCAGCACCTCTGCCGCACCCGCCTCAGCCCCTCATGGAAGACCCTCGTCATCTACCCCATTCTGGGTAGCTCCGACGCGCAGTCGTTTCCCTGCTCGCAACTCATTACCCACAGTCACATCCCTCTTCTTTTCACGTTCGTAAAGTCGCCCCGCACTCATCAGCGGAGCTCACGAACATGATCGGACTGGACACCTCCACGCGCCACGCACGCTCACCACAAGCGAGCTTCGGCCGCCGTTTCCGATGGGCACTCACGCCGGTCGTGCTGGCCGCGTTGTCGGCCTGCGGCGGCGGTGAGGTCGTCGACAGCAAGGCGACCGGGCAAGGCTCGGCGCAGGTCGAGGAGGAAGGCGACGCCGGTCCGCGCGACGCCAGCGCCCAGGCCAAGGCGCCCGCGAAGTTCAGCCATCCCGGCATCTTCATGAGCCAGACGCGGCTCGACACGTTCAAGGCCTCGGCCAACTCCCCGTCCAACAGCGGCATCAAGACCGGCTACGCCGTCGTCCTCGCCGATTCGCGCAGCAACTACACGTATGCGCATCAGGCGCTGACCACCGTGGAGGTCGTCGGCAGCGCCCGCGGTCCGCAGGAGTCGCGCTTCAAGAACGATGCGATGGCCGCCTACCTCAACACCCTGCGCTGGGTGAAGACCAACGACGTGCGCCATCGCGACAAGGCCGTCGCCATCCTCAACGACTGGGCCGTCCAGTTCCGCGGCTTCACCGTCGCCTCCGGCACGAACGCCGCGCAGGTCCAGCTCGAAGCGGCGTGGATGCTGCCCGTCTGGATCAGCGCCGCCGAGATCCTGCGCCACCACGGCGGTGGCCTGGGCAACTGGCCGGCCGCCGAGGTCGCGCGCTTCAACGGCTTCGTCGACCGCCTCTACACCGAGACCGCCAAGGCGCAATCGCGCGTCAACAACTGGGCCGTGTCGGCCGCGCTCGGCATGATGGCCACCGGCGTCTTCCAGGACAACCCGACGCGCTACGCCGCGGGGCTGACGCGGCTCATCGAGATGATCCCCGTGTCGATCTACGGCAACGGCGAGATCAACGAGCTGAAGGCCCGCGACTGCTGGCACCCGCAGTACAACCTGATCGGCATCGCACAGGCGGCCGAGATGGCCTCGATCCAGGGCGACAACTCGGTCTGGATGCACAAGCCCAACGCCAAGGACGCGCTGCCGCGTCTGGCCATGGGCCTGGAGTACATGGCCAAGTCGCTGAACAACGGCTCGGGCGTGCGCGACTGCCGCAGCTATCACACCGAATCCGGCTATACCGAGCTGGCGCTCAACGGCTACGTCAGCCGCGGCGTCGCCATCCCCAACTTCCAGTCGTATGTGCGCTCGCACGGACCGGACCAGGGCGGCTATGAGTTCCTCGGCTGGACCACCGCCACCCACGGCACCGACACGAGCGGCGCAACACCGCCACCGCCACCGCCCGCGCCTTCGCCTTCGCCTGCTCCGACACCATCTCCAGCGCCCTCACCCGCCCCGGCACCGTCGCCCTCGCCAGCGCCCGCGCCCGCGCCCGCGCCGAATTGCGCGGCATGGAGCGAAGGCAAGACCTTCAACATCGGCACGGTCGTCAGCTACCAGGGCAAGACCTACAAGGCCCTGGTCACGCACACCGCGTGGGCCGGCGCCGGCTGGAACCCGGCGTCGACCCCGACCTTGTGGACGCCGACCTCGGCCGGTTGCGGCGCGTCGACATGAGACCGCGCCGCGCGGTGCCGCCTCAGAAGAACTCGAGGACCACCGGGACGACGTCCACATAGACGCCGGGCGGCGTGGTGACCTGTCGCGCGGGAATGCGGCCGAACATCGTGTACTCCAGCCCGGGCGAGAGCCCGAGCAGATCGATGTCCACCGACCCGCTGATGACGACCGTGCCGCCGGTCCCGTCGCCCAGCGGCACCGTGAAGTTCGGATCGGCATACAGCCCGTAGCTGAGGCTCGCGGTGCCGGACGACAAGCGCCTGTTCGATACCGTGCCGTTGCCCGCCCCCAGGTAGACGGTCAGCGGGATCAGCAGCCCGAGGACGCCCCCGCACTTCACCTGCACCTTCGCCGTGCTGCTCACGTCGCCGTAGGTCAGCGGGTTGTAGACCCCGAACTGCAGCGACGTGGTCGCGACCGTGCAGGTGCACAGCAGCGCACACAACGCGTGCGCGGAGCCGGCCGACGACGCGACCAGCACCGCCACCCCGATCCGGATCATCTTCATGCGTCACCTCGGCCCTGCGGTTGCCGACGCCCGGCGGACGCAGCGGGAGGGCCGGTGAGGGCTCGCCGTCCTTCATCATGCCAGTCGCCGGCCGTCGCGCCGCGTCGTTTCCTTGCGGACAGCCTCCCCCCTCAGGGTGACCAAGGTCGCCCTGGCGCTGAGGGATACTCCTCCGCGACGGTCGGTTTGGATCGTGCCTTTCGTGGAGCAGCGCCATGGGCCTGATGGACTTCATCAAGAAACAGTTCATAGACATCATCCAGTGGACGGAGGACGACAACGGCGTCCTCGCGTTCCGCTATCCGATGCAGGACTTTGAAATCCAGTACGGCGGCTCCCTCACCGTCCGCGAATCGCAGATGGCTGTCTTCGTCAACGAAGGCAAGGTCGCCGACGTGTTCGGCCCCGGCATGTACAAGCTGACCACGCAGACGCTGCCGGTCCTCACCTACCTCAAGAACTGGGACAAGCTCTTCGAGTCCCCGTTCAAGAGCGACGTCTACTTCTTCTCCACCCGCCAGCAGATCGACCAGCGCTGGGGCACCACCCAGCCCGTCACGATCCGCGACAAGGACTTCGGCGCCGTGCGCCTGCGCGCGTTCGGCAACTACTCGTACCGCGTCGTCGATCCGAAGAAGTTCCACACCGAGATCTCCGGCACCCGCGAGCGCTACACCGTCACCGAGCTCGACGGCCAGCTCCGCGGCCTGATGCTGCAGCACATCTCGGATGCGGTCGCCCAGTCCGGCATCCCCTTCCTGGACCTCGCCGCCAACCAGGTCGAGTTCGCCAAGGCGCTGCAGGAGGCCACCTCGCCGTCCTTCGAGGCGCTCGGCCTCAAGCTCGAAGGGGTCACGCTGCAGAACGTCTCCCTGCCCGAGGAACTGCAGAAGATCCTCGACCAGAAGATCGGCATGGGCATGATCGGCCAGAACATGGGTCAGTTCCTGCAGTACCAGACCGCGCAGGCCATCCCCAAGCTCGCCGAAGGGGTCGGCGCGGGCGGCGGCGGTGGCATCGCGGGCGACGCGATGGGCCTGGGCGCGGGACTCGCACTCGGCCAGACCATGGCGCAGCAGCTGCAGCAGGGCCTGTCCGGCGCCAACCAGGCCGCCGCGCAAGCCGCCGCAGGTGCCGCGGGTGCCGCACAGGCCACCGCGCCGGTGCAGCCGCAACCCGTCAGCGCCAGCGCCGACGAGGTCCTGCTGCTGCTGGAAAAGCTCGGCGACCTGAAGGCCAAGGGCATCCTCACCGACGAGGAGTTCGCGGCCAAGAAGGCCGAGCTGCTGAAGAAGCTCAGCTGAGGCCGTCAGGCACCGCACGGCATGTCTCGCTCCGGGTCCTGATTGGCCACCGCTTCCCCCCAGCGCCGCTGGCAGGCGCACTGCCCCAATTGCGGGGCGCCGGTCGAGTTCGCCTCGGCCGCGTCCGCCAGCGCCGTCTGCAGCTATTGCCGCTCCACGCTGCTGCGTGAGGGCGACGCGCTGCGCAAGATCGGCACCAGCGCGGAACTGTTCGAGGACTACTCGCCGCTGCAGCTCGGCGCCGCCGGGCGCTACGCGGGCGCGGGCTTCGTCGTCGCCGGCCGGCTGCAGATGGCCTATGCCGACGGCAGCTGGAACGAGTGGCACCTCCTCTTCGACGCCAGCGCCGATCAGCCGCCCCGCAGCGGCTGGCTGGCCGAGGACAACGGCAGCTTCGTCATCAGCTTCGAGGCGCCGCTCCAGGAGCGCGCGCCCGATCCCGCGACGCTGCGTCCCGGCGAGCTGCAGATGCTGGCCGGCTCCGCGTGGCAGGTCGCGTCCATCGCCGACGCGACGCTGGCCGCCGCCGAAGGCGAGCTGCCGCATCCGCCCGAGCTGGCGAAGAGCTACCCCGTCGTCGACCTGCGCAACACCGCCGACGAGGTCGCGACGCTCGAATACAGCGATCCGGCGCAACCCACCTGGTCGATCGGCCGCGCGGTCCAGCTCGCCGACCTGGCGCTGACCGGCCTGCGCGAAGCCAGCGGCGCCACGCTGCAATCCAAGGCGCTGCCCTGCCCCAACTGCGGCGCGGCGCTGGAACCCAAGCTCGGCACGACGCTGTCCATCGTCTGCGGCCAGTGCAAGTCCGTCGTCGACGTCTCGAAAGGCGCCGGCGCCGACCTCGCGGCCGGACTGGCCGCCTACCGTCAGAACACCGGCGGCGAGCCGCAGATCCCGCTCGGCACGACGGGCATGCTCGCGATCGAGGGCGGCACGCCCAAGCCCTGGCAGGTCGTCGGTTATCTGGAGCGCTGCGACATCCCCGAGTCCAGCGAGGACGAACAGACCTTCTGGCGCGAGTACCTGCTGTTCAGCCGCATGGAAGGGTTCGCCTTCCTCGTCGACACCGAGGACGGCTGGAGCGTGGTGCGCCCGATCACCGGCGCGCCGTCGAACGCCGGGGCCAAGTCGGTCCGCTACAAGGACAAGGACTTCAAGCACAAGTGGACCTACACCGCGAAGGTCACCTACGTGCTCGGCGAGTTCTACTGGCGCGTCAAGCGCGAGGAACGCGCGCTCGTCCGCGACTACGAATGGCGCAACGGCACCCGCCTGGAACTGCTCAGCAGCGAGCAGGCCGGCAACGAGGTGACCTGGAGCCACGGCAGAGCCGTCGACGCCGCCGAGGTGCGCCGCTTCTCCGCGCTGCCCGAGGACAGGATGCCGGCGCTGCGCCGCGACGTGAGCTCGGGCATGGACCAGGGCAAACTGCTGCGCAACATCATCATCGGGATCTTCGTGATCGCGGTGCTGTTCGCGTTGCTGCGTGCCTGCAGCAAGGACGACTGCGACCGCTACAAGGACACCTACGGCGAGAGCAGCGCCGAGTACCAGCAGTGCAAGCGCAGCAGCCGCGGCTCCGGCGTGGGCTACGTGGGATCCAGCGGCGGCTCCTACGGCGGTTACAGCAGCGGTGGCGGCGGCCACAAGTAGTCACCAGTCTCACCCGGAGTCACGCACAGGCACCCGACGAGGACGGTTTTCGCGGAGACACTCCGGCAGCTCGGATCTCCGCCCGCCGTTCCCCACCGACATCCCGTTCTGTCCCCCGTCCGACACGCGTCGGACCCCTCGATTCAGACAACACGACCCGTCAGGAGAACGACATGGAAGGTTTCGAATGGCTCAAGCCCGCGATCGTGCTGGGCTCCATCCTGTACGCCCTCATCGGCGTGCTGGTGTTCTGGATCAGCTTCATCGTCATCGACAAGCTGACCCCGTACAAGCTGTGGGAAGAGATCGTCGAGCACAAGAACATGGCCCTGGCCGTCGTGGTCGCGGCGATGTGCATCTCCATCGGCCAGATCGTCGCCGCGGCGATCCACGGTTGAACTGAACAGACCTTCATGCGCCGCCTTGCCCCTTCTGCTGCCCGCTCTGCTGCTCGCTCGGTCGCCCGCTCTGTCGCCCGTTCCGTTGCCCCTCTCGGGCTGGCCGTGCTGGCCGTCCTGACGGCGGCCGGTTCCGCGTCCGCGCAGCAGCAGCCCTACAAGCCGCCGCCGCTGCCCAAGCCCTCCGGCATCGCGCCCAAGGGCGACTTCACGAAGGACCTGCAGCGCGCGCGACCGGAAGCGGACCCGGGCCAGGCAGCCGGCAATGAAGCCTCCGACGAAGCCTTCCGTGCCAAGGCCGAGGCGGACGCCATCCGCAAGGCCAACACGGCGGGCCGGCACGACCTGATCAAGCGCACCGGCTCGCGGCTGGTGCTGCCGACGGTGTCCGGCCGGCCGGAGATCTTCGACAGCGTCTGGCCCAACGCCAGCGGCCACAGCGAAGCCGCCTACGAGGACTACCGCTTCGACGGCCTGTCGCCGGACCGCGAGTTCTTCATCGTCCGCGCGACCTACTACGAGAGCAGCGACGTCATCTGGGTCTCGCGCCAGGACGGCGAGCGCTACCGGCTGCGCGCCACGCCCAAGGCCTCGCCGGACGGCAGCCTGCTCGCGGTCGTCAGCGCCTCCGAGGCGGCGGACTTCAACGGCATCCTGATCTGGGAGCGCGCGTCGAGCCGGCTGGTCGAGAAGTTCCGGCATGAGCCCGGCGATCGCTTCGCGCTCTACCGCTTCATGCGCTGGAAGGACAACCGGACCATCGAACTCGAGCGCACCACGCTGGGCGATCCCCTGACCTGCCGCGATGCGATGGAGGAGGCGCTGGTCGTGCTCACGCGCGAGGGCGACAACTGGACGCTCAAGGACGTCACGACGCCGCGCTGCAAGCGCTGACGCGCCAGGGCGACGCGACCCGACACGTCGCCACGCGACGCGACGACATCCACGCCCTCACACTCAAGGCCTGACCCCGCCGGGGGCAGGCCTTGTCACCAGGCGTAAGTTGTGTGGGACAGCGAACGGAGCGCTTTTAGACTGCGGCGCCTAGCCCTCCGTTCCACGCGCGCCCGCCGTTCCGTCCGATGTTGTCCGCCTCGCCCGCCGTTCAGGCAGCCAATCCTTCCCTCCGCTTCGGCCTTGCATTGCGCGTCGCCATCACGGCTGCGCTGGTGCTGTCGGCACTCGCCGCCGAGGCCTCTTCCAACGCCTGGCCCGCGCCGCCCCGCCCTGTCGCTTCGGTCGGACTCGCGCCGCGCGGCATGCTGTTCGCGCCCTCGTCCGCGACCGCGGGCAACCCCGTCGTGGAAGAAGACTCCGACGAGCAGTTCCGCGCCCAGGCCGAAGCCGAGGTGCTGCGCCGGCTCGGCGTGGCGGCTCGCCGCGACGATCTGCGCCTGTGGCTGCCCGTCGCCAAGGGCCGCCCGGTGGTCCTCGACAGCCAGCGATCCGACCCTGCCGATCCTGCGGCGTCCTCCATCGACTTCCGCCTCGACGGCCTGTCGCCCGATGGCCAGTTCTACGTCGTGCGCGCGACGCTGACCGCCGGCAGCGAGCTGCTGTGGATCTCCCGCGCCGACGGCACCCGCTACGAGATGCACGGCAACGTCAACCCGTCGCCGGACGGCCGCTACCTCGTCGTGACGCACGCGTCGCCAGGCGTCGAGTTCAACGGCGTCGTCCTGTGGAGCCTCGAGGACGGTCGCCTGGTCGAGCGCTACCGCTTCCAGCCCACCACTGATCAGACGGCGATCAGCTTCCGCTTCATGCGCTGGCGCGATGCGGACACCGTCGAGCTCGCGCAGTTCGCCGAGGTCGACGCGACCACCTGCGATCTGGGCACGCTGAGTTCCACCGCGCTGCTGTCGCGCAAGGCCGAGCGCTGGATCCTGCGCAGCGCCAGCGGCCAGCACTGCGATCGCTGAGGCGCATTGCAGCGCTGACTCGCGACCCTCTGCTCCCAAAGCAGATGCGCTACCAGGTTGAACCCCCCGTCGCGCGGGCCTTTCCTAACACGTTCTTCCGACGCAACCGGGTATCGCATCAGCCCGGATGTGCATCCGATGTGACGCTCGGTAATCGAACTTGTAACAGCTTCGCAGGCGGACCTAGGATTTCGGCACCTTCCCCTCCAGGTCCGACCATGAACCGACAAGAACAAGCTTTCCAAGCCGTTGCCATCGACACCCGCGCTGGCGTCACGGCTGCCGTCCACGCGACGCGCCCCTCGCTGGCCAAGCGCGCGATCGCGTCCACGCTGATCGCCTCCTGCACGCTGATGGCGCTGCCGATGCACGCGAGCGCTCAGGTCGTGCCGACCGAGGCGCTGGTGCAGCCGGCGGCGACCGTCGGGACGGCCGCCGACAGCCGCGTGCGCGTCAACGCCTTCTTCGCCCGCGAGGACGTGCGTCGGGCGATGGTCAAGGAAGGCGTCGACGCCGCCGCCGCGCAGTCGCGCGTGGACGCGATGTCCGACGACGAGATCCGCGCGCTCGACGGCCGCATCGCCGAAGCGCCCGCCGGTGGCGACGTGCTGGGCATCATCTTCACCGTGTTCGTGATCCTGCTGATCACCGACATCCTGGGCTTCACCAAGGTCTTCCCGTTCACGCGATCGATCCGCTGAGGTCCCGATGCCGAGGCTGAGCCCACTCGCCGCACCGGCGCTGGCGCTCGCGCTGCTGCTCGGCGGCTGCGCGAGCACGCCGCCGCAGTTGCAGGCGCTGGAACGTCAATGGCCCGCCGACCTGCCGGCGCGCGTGGACCTGTCCGCGAAGACGCCCTTCATCGCGCAGGACGACTACGAGTGCGGTCCGGCCGCGCTCGCGATGCTGCTGCGCACGGCGGGCAAGTCCGCGACGATCGAGCAGTTGAAGCCGCAGGTCTTCCTGCCGGGCCGCAAGGGCTCGCTGCAGACGGAGATGCTGGTCGCGACGCGCCGCCAGGGGCTGCCGGCCTACGTGCTGCCGCCGCGGCTGGACGCGTTGCTGGCCGAGGTCGCCGCCGGGCATCCGGTGATCGTGTTCCAGAACCTGTCGCTGGATATCGCGCCGGTGTGGCACTACGCGCTCGCCGTCGGCTACGACAAGCAACGCCGGACGATCCTGCTGCACAGCGGCAAGACCGCGCGGCAGGAAGTCGAGCTGCCCGTCTTCGAGCGCACCTGGGCGCGCGGCGACTACTGGGCGATGACGACGCTGCCGCCCGATCTGCTGCCGGCTTCGCTGGACGGCGCGCGGACCGGCGCCGCGCTGGCGGCGCTCGAGCGCCTCGACGCCCCCGCGGCGCGCAAGGGCTACACGGCCGCGCTGACGCGCTGGCCCGGCGAGGCCGTGCTGCTGCTCGGTGCCGGCAACACCGCCTACGCCGCGAAGGATCGCCGCGCCGCGGCCCAGCACTACGCGCGGCTCACGGACGTCCGTCCCGATCTGCCCGAAGGCTGGAACAACCTGGCGCAGGTGCTGCTGGAGCAGGGCCAGCGCTACAAGGCCTCGCTCGCGATCGAGCGCGCGGTGGCGCTCGGCGGTCCCCGCGTGGACCAGTACAAGGCGCTGCAGAAGAAGATCACCGCGGGGATGTGATTCCTCAGGGAATCCTCAGGGCCTGAAATCGATCGTCCGCTGCGCCGCTTCCAGCGCCGCATCGGCCGCATAGCTCCAGGTGTCGAAGCTGCGTTCCAGGTCGTGCCAGTAGCCGTTCAGCTCCGGCTTGCCGCCGGGCGCGGGATGCGCGGCGATCACCAGGTAGCGGGCCCGGAACGGCGGCGCCTCGCCGACGACTTCGCGGACGAACCAGCGTCCGTTGTGACTCTCGACGCCCCCGACGGCGTCGGTGTGGTCTGGCTTGGCTGACATGCGGACTCCTTTTGCGTTGTAAAGCAGAGTTGCGGCCCGCTGACAAGCAGGCCTCACCTTCACGCCTGGGCAAGTTTCCCTCCAACCGTCGCCGGACGCCACGCGCGCCGACGGTGTTTTACCCCCGCATTACAAGGGAGCCCGCCGCCCGCCCGCGTGGGCGATCCGCGAAGCAACTTCCACGCCGGCAGTGTCGGATTTCATTACATCCGCTGACCCATTCTCCAGGGACAACCCGCGCAAGTCCTTGAGGCACCGGGGATTGGCGGCCCGTGGCTTGGATGTTGCTTCCCCCTGCCGTTTCCCGGCCTCCCGCCGACGAACACAAGAACGACAGTCAGAGAGAGAGAACCCCCGATGAAGCGCTCGACCCTCCTTCCCGCCCTCCTTCCCGTTTTCCGTTCTGCCCTGGCCGCGACCGCGCTCTGCGCGACCGCCTTCGCCGCCCAGGCTTCGGTGCTGATCCTCGGCGCGCCCGCGCAGGCCGGCGGCCTGGCCGACGTGCAGTCGAAGATCGCGGCCACCGGCGTGGTCAGCGGCGTGGTCGACGTCTTCAACGTGGCCACCGGCACGCCCACGCTGGCGATGCTGACGGCCTACGACGCCGTGCTGGTCTACAACGAAAGCGCCACCGTGCCCTTCGCCAGCGCCCTGCAGTTGGGCAACGTGCTGGCGGACTACGTGGACCAGGGCGGCGGCGTCGTCGAAGCCGGCCTGTCGCACGCGACCGCCGCCTTCAAGGGCATGCAGGGCCGCTTCATCACGGGCAACTACGACGTCTTCAACACCAGCAACAACCAGAACTCCTGCGGCGGCCTGGGCCAGGTGATCCGCTCGGACAGCCCGCTGATGCACGACATCGCCAGCTTCAACGGCGGCATGTCCGCGCTGTGCTACCGCCTCACGGCCAAGGCCGGCGCCGAGGTCGTCGCCCAGTGGAGCAACGGGCAGGCGCTGGCGGGTTACCGCATGGACCACAACGGCGTGGTCGTCGGGCTGAACATCTTCCCCACGTCCAGCGACGCGTCGCCCGGCGGCTGGAATCCGGCCAGCGACGGCGCGCTGCTGATGGCCAATTCCCTGGCCTTCGCCGCGGGCGAGCTGCCGGAGCCGGGATCGCTGGCGCTGCTGGGCATCGCCGCACTGGCGGCAGGCGTGGCGGGCCGCCGTCGCACGCGCGCGGTCCAGGCCGCGGCCTGAGCGCCGAGGTCAGGGCACCGACTTCAGGGCGCCGACGCCGGACGGACGCGGCCCCTGAGGGATACTGCGTCGCATGTCCACGCCGCCGACCTTCAGCTTCCCCGTCCCACCCGCCGATCTGGTGATCACCGAGGACGAGCGCGCCGCGCTCTACTTCCTTCCGCAATCGCCCGGCGGCATGCCGGTCAGCGAGGAGATGCAGCAGCGCCTGCAGGACAAGGGCCTGGCGACGGCCATCCGCGAGGACGGCCGCCGCTGGCTCACCGAGCTGGGCGACCGCGCGCGGCTGGGCAAGATCTGACCCCGTCGCGGGGGACGTCAGCGCCGCTCGTACTGCGTTTTTCCGAACAGCACTTCGCGCGCCTTGTCGTCGACCAGCGGGCGTCGCTTCTCGGCCAGCACCTCGACGGCGCGGAGCACCGCGGGCCGCTTGGCGATCTCGTCGAACCAGCCCTTCAGGTGCGGGTGGTCCGACATCTCCACGCCCTGGTTCTTGGCCCCGCGCAGCCACGGGAAGATCGCCATGTCGGCGATGCCGTACGCGGACCCCGCGATGTACTTGGCATGCGCCAGCCGGCGGTCGATCACGCCGTAGAGGCGCTTGGCCTCGTTGGTGTAGCGGTCGATGGCGTACTCGATCTTCTCGGGGGCGTACATCCGGAAGTGATGCGTCTGGCCCAGCATGGGCCCGACGCCGCCCATCTGGAACATCAGCCACTCCAGCGCCTCGTAGCGCCCGCGCGTGTCCGGCGGCAGGAACTGCCCGGTCTTGCCGGCCAGGTAGAGCAGGATCGCGCCGGACTCGAACAGCGAGATCGGCTGCCCGTCCGGCCCGTCGGGATCGACGATCGCGGGGATCTTGTTGTTGGGACTGATGGCCAGGAATTTCGCATCGAACTGGTCGCCGGCGCCGATGTCCACGGGAATCACCCGGTAAGGCAGGCGGCACTCTTCCAGCATGATGTGCACCTTGTGGCCATTGGGCGTGGGCCATGAATACACTTCGATCATCAAGCGTTCTCCGTTCGGGCGCGAGGCCCTGTTCGTCGACACTCCAGTCGACACTCCGGTCGACACCTCATTGCACGGACCTCGGGCCCTGCGCGCATCGTCCCGCCTCATGGTAATCAAACAAATCAAACAGTGGTTCGCCGCCCGTGCCAATGCGGCCCGGTGGCGTCCCTTGAGCGAATGGGCCTCGGAACGCGGCGGCCAGCTGCGCCAGGCCCGCGACGGCCGCGGCTTCGTCATCGACCTGCCCCGCACGCTGCCCGGCCTCACCCGCATCGAGTGGGGGCCTTCGCAGCGCAGCTACATCGACGGCTACGAGCTGCGCATGCGCTGCGAGCTCAAGATCAACCCCGACATGCAGATGATGCTCATCGAGCGCAAGCTGATGGAGCGTCTGGAGAGCAGCGTCTTCGAGGCCTACACCGACACGCTGCGCACGCGCGTGGACACGGACACGCCCGAGGAGATGCGCTGGCTGGTGATGTTCCCCAAGCACTCGCAGATGGAGTCCAAGCTCGTGCGGCAGCGCTTCGGCGCGGTGGGCATCAACCGGGAGCTGGTGATGGCCTGGCTGGACAAGGACCTGTCCGAGCGGCTGGGCCAGGCGACGCAGGACGTGCTGGTGGAAGGCAGACCCTTCGTGCTGCTGAGCCTGCGGGGCAACGTGTACCTGCGCACCTCGATGCCGGAGCCGTCGCTGCCGGAGTTCCAGGCGCTGGCACGCGTGCTGGAAGCCGCGGCGGCCAGCGCGCAGGCGGTGCACCAGCGGCTGGGCGATGGGGGGCCATGGCCGACAACCACGTCGGTGGCCTGGCACAGCCGGCCGTCCGAAGGGGATTACGGCTCGCCAGCCTGAGCTGGCGCACTGCCACCGCCGCTGGCCCTCACCCCTGCCCTCTCCCGCAAGCGGGAGAGGGAGAGCACTAGGCGAAGAGATCGGCCGAGCCGGCCACCGCTTCCGTGCAATCGATCAGCCGGCCCTGCCCGGTGATGAAGGCGCAGCGCACCGGCTCGCCGGGCTGCAGCGCCATCACGGCCTCGCGGTAGCGCCACAGCTGCTGGATGTACTCGGGATTGCGCTGCGGCGCCGGGTGCAGCTTGTAGTCGAGCACCCACCACGTGCGCACGCCCGCGCCGTCGCGGCGGCTGACCAGCCGGTCCAGCCGCATGTCGTGGCCGTTCCAGCTGAGCGGCACCTCGTTGCCGTGCCAGTCGAGCGCGGCGGCGTCGAAGAACGGCCCGCAGTCCCCGCTGCCGAGGATCGCGCGCACGCTGCGCTCCAGGCGCTCGGTGCGGCGCGCGTCGAGACCGTACATCTGCGCCGCGGCCGCCATCAGCCGCTCCAGCGCATGCGCGCCGCCCTGCGGCCCGCTGTGCCATTCGAGCACGCGGTGCAGCGCCTCGCCGAGCGCGGCGCTGTCGTCGACCTCGTCGGGGCTCTGGCCGACATCGGCGCTGGCGTCCGCCACCTCCGCCGGGATCGGCTCGACGCGCGGCAGCAGCTTGAGCCGCGCGACGTCCTCGTCCGGCGCACAGGCGTCATCGAGAAGCTCGGGCACCGCCATCGCGTCGGCGTGCGGCTGCACGCGCGTCCACCAGGTGCCCGATGAACTCTGGCGTTTCGCGGGGGTGCGGCTCAGCAGCAGCCGGTGCCGCGCACGCGTCATCGCGACGTACAGCGCGTTGAGCTCCTCGCGCTGGCGCTGGTCCTTCTCGTCGTCGAGCAGGGCCTGCAGCGACGGCGGCGGCTTGGCCTCCGACACGAGGAAGGCCACCGTCCGCGGCACGGCCTCCTGCACGGGCCAGGAGATCGCCAGCGCCATGCTCTCCGAGCGCGCCGGGCCGGCCTCCGCGTCCATCAGGATCACGACCTTCGCCTCCAATCCCTTCGCGCCGTGCACCGTCAGCAGTTGCACGGCATCAGGCTCGGCTGGCGCCGCCAGCTTCAGCGCGCGGCTCTTCAATGCGCGGACGAATCCGTAGAGGCCCGCATAACGCCCTCCGTCCAGCTCCAGCGCCAGCGCGAGCAGCGCCTCCACCGCATGCAGGCGCGCGCGCCGCTCGCTGGCCGGCACCGCGGCGGCCAGGCGCACCATCAGGTCGCCCTCGTGCACGATCGCGTCGAGCAGGTCGTGCGGGCTGCGCAGCACGGCCGTCGACGCCCAGCGCGACAGCAGGCCCTGCGCGCGGCGCAGCGGCTCGCTCAAGGCCTCCTGGTCGGCCTGGAGCAAGACCTCCCACCAGGAGCGGGTCGTCGGCGCTTCAGGCTGCGGCGGGTCCGCAGGTGGGTCGGCCGGCGGGAGGTCGCCCACCTGTCCCGGCTCAGCGGGCCCTGCACGGGGCATGGGGGATCCCTCCTGGACCCCCAAGCCCCATTCCGGTCCTGCAGCACTCGCTGACTGCGTTGGTTCTTTGACTGCGGGAGGCTGCTCCTGACCGAGCCATTTCACCGAGCGCGATTCGGCGGCCAGCCACAGCAGGTCGGCCTCGCTCGCACCGAACAGCGGACTGCGCAAGGCATGCGCCAGCGACAGCTGATGCCCGCTCGACGCCAAGGCGTCGAGCAGCGCCAGCAGATCCCGCACATCGGGCGCATCGAGCAGCGCCATGTCCTCGGGCGCCGCATGCGCGATGCCCTTCCCCTTGAGGATCTGCGCCAGCACGCGCAGCCCCTCGCGCTTGCGCGCCAGCACGAAGATCTCGCCGGGCTGCGCCTCGCCCTTCGCGAGCAGATCACCGATGCACGCGGCGATCCGCTCGGCCTCGGCCTCGCGGCGGTGCAGCTCGGGCTCGCGTCGCGGCTCGGTCAGGCTCGGACGCCAGACGCCTTCTTCCCGATCCGTCCCGGAGGCGTCGTCATCGGAGGCCTGGTCGCCGTCGATGAAGAAGACACCGTCGAGCGGATCACCGCCGCCGGACTCCGTCGTGTGCGGGCGGAAGCCGCTGTACTGCTGCGCCAGGCTCGCCGATTCGAAGACGGCGTTCACCGCCGCCAGCACAGGCACCGAGTTGCGCCGCGTGTGGTCGCACGCGAGCAGAACGCCGTCCAGCCCTTCGCGCACGAAATCTCGCGCCGCGGCGAAGACGCGCGGCTCGGCCCGGCGGAAACGGTAGATGCTCTGCTTCGGGTCGCCGACGATGAACACCGACGGCGGCCGCTGTCCGCTGGCGCCGCCGCCCGCGCCGACGTAGCCCGACAGCCACGCGTGCAGCGCGTGCCACTGCAGCGGGCTGGTGTCCTGGAACTCGTCGATCAGCAGGTGCCGGACCTGGCTGTCGAGCCGCTCCTGCACCCAGCCCGACAGGTCCACGTCGCCGAGCAGGGCCAGCGCGCCGCGTTCCAGGTCGTTCATGTCGACGATGCCGCGCTCGCGCTTGAGCCGGTCGAACGCGTCCAGCAGCGTCAGCGCCAGCGCGCACATCTGCTGGTGCCACAGCCGGGCGCGGTCCTGGTCGATGGCGAGCAACAGCCGCTGCAGCCGGTCCGACGCCGCGGACAGCGCAGGCGATTCGCCCAGGTTCTTGCGCAGCGATCCTTCCGCCGTGAACAGCGCCTGGCGCACGCCGGCGAGCGCGTCGGCGTCGCCCCGCTGCAGCGCCTGTTCGATCGCGGTAGCGCATTTCTTCGGCGTGACCTTGGTCGACTGGCCGAACTCGATCGCGAGCGCCTGCAGCTCGCCGCGCATCAGCGCGAAGGCCTCGATCGGATCGGCGAATGCGGCGAGCTCGGGCACGACCTCGGCCGCCGTGGGCATGCTGTCCATCAGCCGGCCGTGCTGGTGGGCGAGGCGCAGCTCCACGCGCTTGTCGAAGGCCGAGGTCAGCCAGTCCAGCAGCTTGTTGCGGCCGTGGATCAGGCTCAGGTCGCGGTAGATCGCCAGCAGCGTTTCGTCCTCGAGCACGGCGGCGTGGAATCGCTGCCAGAGCTCGGGCATCAGGTCGCTTTCATCCTCGAGCAGCTGGAGCTCCGGCGACAGGCCCTGCGCGCGCAGCAGCTCCAGCGGCGCGGCGCGCAGCAGCTGCGAGAACCAGGCGTGGAAGGTGCGGATCTCCACCGGACGCGCGTCCTGCAGCAGCCGCTGCTGCAGCGTGGCCAGGCGCGGCGCGAGCTCGACGGCCTGCGCCTGCGGCAGACCGCGCTGGCGCAGGGCGAGCACGCGACCCGCGTCGTCGCAGTGGGCGAATTCGTGCAGCCATTCGTTCAGGCGCGCGCGCATCTCGCCGGCGGCCTTGCGGGTGAAGGTGATCGCGACGATGTCCTGCGGTCGTGCCCCGTCCAGCAGCGCGCGCAGGATGCGCGAGACCAGCATCCAGGTCTTGCCCGCGCCGGCGCAGGCCTCGACGACGACACTGCGCGCCGGATCGCAGGCGAGCTCGTAGAAGCGCTCGCGCGCGACCGGCGCGCCGTCGAGCGTGTAGGCGGCGGCGTTCGCCGGAGTGTCGTTCGTCGGCGCGGTCACGGCGCGGCTCCATCCCAATCGTCGCGGCGGCACAGGCCGCGCATCTCGCAGTAGGCGCAGGCGACGCCTTCGCCCAGCGCGGGCAAGGCCTCACCGCCGTGGATCGCCATCAGGTCCTGGCGCAGGCCGTCCAGCATCACAGCCGCGGTCTCTTTCACGTGTTCATGCTCGATCTCGGCGATGCCTTTCGAGTCGTCGAGGGCCAGGTATTGCGCGTGGAGCGCCGCGGGAGCGTCGGAATCCGCCGCGTCCATGAGCACGGCGTAGACGGCGAGCTGTGTGTCTTCGAGCGGATTCGCGACCTTGTCCTTCAGGCCCTTGAGGCTGCCGGTCTTGTAGTCGATGAGCAGTTGCCCATGGGGCGCGTCGTCGATCCGGTCGATGCGGCCGAGCAGCGCGAGCTCCGACAGCGCGGGCTCGATCTCCGCCCAGGGGCGCACGCGGCGGTCGACCTCGCCGCGCTCAAAGCGCTGGCCGTCGGCTTCGCGCTCAGAGAGCCATCCGAGATAGGCCGGCACGAAGCGCGCGAAGCTCGCCGAATACGGCAGGAACTCCGCCGGCGCCAGCCCGAGCTCGCGCATCTGGTCCTGTGCGGCCCGCTGCAGACGGCCTTCGTCGTCGAGCTGCGGATCGCGGCCGTCCACGCGTTCGGTGTGGAACTGGTGCAGCACCGCATGCAGCCACGTACCGTAGTCGCGCTTGTCGGCCTGGACATCGAGCTCGCCGGCTTCGCGCAGGCCCAGCAGCACGCGGGCGAAGAACTGGTACGGACACTGGCGCAGCGACTCCACCGCGCTGGCGCTCAACGTCGACGGCAAGCGGCCTTGCGCCTGCGCGGCGGCACGGTCGACATGCGCCGCAGGCACGCTCGCCTCGATGCGCGGATCGTGCCAATGCGGCAGCACGTGGCCCGCCGCCTGCAGCGCGAGATCGAGCCGATCCACCAACGGACTCGCTGCCAGCGGCTCGCTGCCCAGATGCCCGCGACGCAGCAGCGTCACCGCCGGCGCGCGCAGCAGCTGCGCGAACTGCCAGGCCAGCGCCTGGCGCTTGCCTTCGACGGTCGGCAGGCCGATCTCGCGCGCGAACGTATCGCCGATCAGCACCGGCCCCGGCGGGACCGGCCCCAGCGTCGCGGCGTCCGCGCCCGGCAGCACGATCGCGCCGAACGGACGCAGCATCGTCCGCGCCAGCGGCGTGATCATGATCTGCAGGCCGCCTTCGAGCGGCGGCTTGTATTCGCCGGCCTCCAGCGTCTGCGACACCCAGTCGACGAATTCGGAGGCGCCCAGTTGCGCGCCTCGCAGGACCGCTTCGTGGCCGGAGCCCGGCCACGGCGTCTTGCTCAGCCACAGGGCCTCCAGCACTTGCGGGCCACCGGCGGGCTGACGCTTGAGCTGCTCGTCGGCGCCCAGCTGCTGGAGCGTCTGCCCCAGCGCGGCGATCCACGTTTCGAGCGGCTGCGCGCCGCGCAGCTGCAGCGGCACCAGGGCCTCGCGCGCAGCCTCCCAGAGCCGCTCGCTGCCCTGGGGCAGACGATCGGCGCGCACCGCCTGCGGCACGGACCAGCCGCGTCGGCGGCAGTGCGCTTCCAGTGCGCTCAACGAGGCACTGCCGCCCTTCTCCCGCAGCGACGCGGCCAGCGGTGTCTTCAACCAGGCCAGCCAGTCGTCGACCGTCGCCTCGCGGCGCGCGGCGCGCAGCATGGCCATCAGCTGCGCAGCCGGCGCGGTCGTCGCGAGGGTCCAGCCCGTCTCGTCCTGGATGCCCAGGCCCTGGCGCTCCAGCAGCGCGCGCACGCGGCGCAGCAGCACCCGGTCCTGTGCGATCAACGCGACCGGCGCGCGACCGGCCTGCAGGTGATCGAGCACGGACGCGGCGCTGCATTGCGCCAGATCCTCGAAGTCATCGCACACGGCCTGTTCGATGCGTCCGACCGGTGCGCCGCCGTCGAAGGCGGCGTCCAGCGGCAGATCGGCGTTCAGTCGCAGGCAGGGAATGCCGGCGGCGTCCGCGCTCGCGAGCAGCGCCTCGGCAAGCGGATCCGGCCCCCCGCATTGCAGATGCAGCCACGCGCTGGGGCGGAGCGCGAAGAGCGCATCAGTCGCCGGCGCACGCGGATCGGCCGCGGCCCATTCGAGCGCGACTGCCAGCAGCGCACGCTCCAGGTGTCCAACGCCGCTCTGCTGCGCCAGCCCTTGGCGGCCCTGCTCCCAGAACCCGCTTCGCAGCGCCGGATCACGCAGCGCGGCGGCGCGGGC
The DNA here is from genome assembly GCF_001653795.1 of Mitsuaria sp. 7. Lineage (NCBI taxonomy): Bacteria > Pseudomonadati > Pseudomonadota > Betaproteobacteria > Burkholderiales > Sphaerotilaceae > Roseateles > Mitsuaria sp. 7. The sequence continues at coordinate 1,000,943 of NZ_CP011514.1, read as the reverse complement.
CAGCGCATGCGCGGCTTCGACGAGGCGCTGCACCGCCGCGTCATAGGCGCGCGGATCTTCCTTGCGCAGGGCTTCGGCCCAGGTCTGGCCGCTGAGCAGCGTGCGAGCCGCCAGGGCATCGATGGCGGCGTCCTCGGTGATCTGCTGGGCGTGGGGCAGCGGACTCGGGCCGAGCGCCGAGGCCAGGCTCCGGGTCGTCTCGATGCGCGGCTGCCAGCGGGACAGCTTCATCCAGGCCACGCGGGCCGGCTTCAGATGCTGCGCGAAGGGCAGCAGCAGCACCGCGTCGCGGGCGGACAGCCCGTGAGCCTCCAGCCAATCGGACGCCCGACGCGCGACGCCATCCCAGATGGCGGCGCTGGTGTGGGCCGGCTGCAACGGAAAGTCGACCGGCGACAGCGGCAGGTCGCCCAGCGGCGGAGACGTCATCGAGGGCGGCGGCGTGGTCGACAAGGCGGTGATGCTGGCGGTGACGGTGGTGGAACGTGGCGGCGGCGGGGCCATTGCGAGCAGTGGCGGCCCCCGGCATTCACTCCGAAGAGCGAATGCATCGCCACGATAGCGAAATCCAGGCCTCCTGCCCCTTGAGATGCGCCCTGCGCACCGTCATGTCGAGGGAGCGCCTACTCGGGCCGAGGTTTCCGGGCTTGTGTGAGAATCGTCTCACCCTGCAAGCCCTGGGCCCTCGGGGCGACGCATTGTCGCCCGGCCGGCCGCCCCGACCGAGGCATCCGCCCGGCAGGGACATCACGCAAGGACCATCTCCATGAGCAGCGAACAGATCAAACACATCTCCGACGCCTCGTTCGACAGCGACGTCATCCAGTCCGACAAGCCCGTGCTGGTCGATTACTGGGCCGAATGGTGCGGCCCCTGCAAGATGATCGCCCCCATCCTGGACGAGGTCGCCAAGGACTACGGCGACCGCCTGCAGATCGCCAAGCTGAACGTCGACGACAACCGCGAAGTGCCTGCCAAGTTCGGCATCCGCGGCATCCCGACGCTGATGCTGTTCAAGGACGGCCAGCTCGCCGCGACCAAGGTCGGCGCGTTGTCCAAGGCCCAGTTGACGTCCTTCCTCGACGCCAACCTATAATGATTCCATTCGTCGGGGCCCAAGCGGCTCCGGCGAACAACTTGCCACCACGCCCTCCCGGGCAAAACGGCGTCCCCGGACGCCGTCGACCTTCCGGGTGAGCGCGTGGACTCGGCGCCCAAGTCTCCACGCTTTCCTCAAGTCCGCCGCAACGCGGATGCGCGTCCCTTGGGCTCGCCGTTGTTTGTGTCTCTGGCCTTGGCAGGCTCTGGACGACAGACCGGGTCAAACCCCCCATGCATCTTTCTGAACTGAAGGCGCTTCACGTCTCCGCCCTGATCCAGATGGGCGAAGAGCTGGAGATCGACAACGTCGCCCGTCTGCGCAAGCAGGAGCTGATGTTCGCGATCATGAAAAAGCGCGCCAAGGCCGGCGAGCAGGTGTTCGGCGACGGCGTGCTGGAAGTACTTCCAGACGGCTTCGGCTTCCTGCGCTCGCCCGAGGCCAGCTACATGGCCTCGACGGACGACATCTACCTGTCCCCGAGCCAGATCCGACGCTTCAACCTGCACACCGGCGACATGGTCGAAGGCGAAGTGCGCGTGCCCAAGGACGGCGAGCGCTACTTCGCGCTGGTCAAGGTGGACCGCGTCAACGGCCTGACGCCGGAGGAGTCCAAGCACAAGATCATGTTCGAGAACTTGACGCCGCTCTTCCCGAAAGAGCAGTTCAAGCTTGAACGCGACATCCGCGGCGACGACAACATCACCAGCCGGATCATCGACCTGATCGCCCCCCTGGGCAAAGGCCAGCGCGCATTGCTCGTCGCCCCGCCCAAGTCGGGCAAGACGATGATGATGCAGCATCTGGCGCACTCGATCGCGGCCAACTATCCCGACGCCCACCTGATGGTGCTGCTGGTGGACGAACGCCCCGAGGAAGTGACCGAGATGCAGCGCACCGTGCGCGGCGAGGTCATCAGCTCCACCTTCGACGAACCGGCCGCGCGCCACGTGCAGGTCGCGGAAATGGTCATCGAGCGCGCCAAGCGTCTGGTGGAACTGCGCAAGGACGTGATCATTCTGCTGGACTCGATCACCCGCCTGGCCCGCGCCTACAACAACGTGCTGCCCAGCTCCGGCAAGGTGCTGACCGGCGGTGTGGACGCGAACGCCCTGCAGCGCCCCAAGCGCTTCTTCGGCGCCGCGCGCAACATCGAGGAAGGCGGCTCGCTGACCATCATCGGCACCGCGCTGGTGGACACCGGGTCCAAGATGGACGAGGTGATCTACGAAGAGTTCAAGGGCACCGGCAACTGCGAAATCCATCTGGACCGTCGCATGGCCGAGAAGCGGGTCTACCCGTCGATCCTGCTGAACAAGTCGGGCACCCGCCGCGAGGAACTGCTGCTCAAGCCGGAGATCCTCCAGAAGGCCTGGATCCTGCGCAAGCTGCTCTATCCGATGGACGAGATCGAGGCGATGGAGTTCATCCTCGACAAGATGAAGTCCTCGAAGAACAACCACGATTTCTTCGACATGATGAGACGCGGCGGCTGATCCCGGCCCCCTCTCTGGACTTCACGGAAGCCGCCCCTGGGCGGCTTCTCTCATTTCCGCTATACTCCGCGTTTTTCCGCTGTCGACAAGTGCGCTGCAAGGGGCAGTGTGGCTGGCGGCACCGCAGCGAGGATTTTCAAATGGCCAAAGAAGGCATTCACCCCAACTATCGCGACGTGGTCTTCGTTGACCAGTCCAATGGTTCCCAGTTCGTGATCCGCTCGACGGTGCAGACGAAGGAATCGATCAAGCTGGAAGACGGCCGCGAACTGCCGCTGGTCAAGCTGGAAACCTCCAGCGAATCCCACCCGTTCTACACGGGCACGCAAAAGAGCATCGACAGCCTGGGCGGCCGTGTCGAGAAGTTCCGCAACAAGTTTGCGAACCTGCGCCCTGGCGCCAAGGCCTGAGCAGCCCGCCCCGACCGGATCTGATCCGGTCACCGCAAGAAGGCAGCCACTCCGGCTGCCTTTTTTCATGGTCGGTCCGCAAGGCCGGATCGGGTCGACGGACAAGGCTTCGCCCGCCTTTACCGGACGCTGTCAGGAGACTCGTTCTGAGGCCGGTGAAGCTGCGGCATGATGCGCACCGGCATCCACAACGACAACGAGACAGACGCGCATGAATCTGCCCACCCCGGCCGTCGTGGCCGAGCGCAGCACGCACCCGATCCCGCGCTGGGCCCTGCTGCTGCTGTGCGCCGCCTACGTGCTGCCCGGCCTGTTCGGCCGCGATCCCTGGCGCAATGCCGACCTCACCGCCTTCGGCTTCATCGCCAGCATCGCGCAGGGTCACGCGCCGTGGCTGCAGCCCGCCATCGCCGGCCTGCCCGCGGACGGCGGACTGCTGCCGTACTGGGTGGGCGCGCTCGGCGTCAAGTTGCTCCCCTTCCTCGATCCCGCCGTCGCGGCTCGGATCCCGTTCGGCCTGATGCTCGCGGCCGTGCTGGCGCTGGCCTGGTACAGCTGCCTGCACCTGGCGCGCACCGAGGCCGCACAGCCGGTGGCCTTCGCCTTCGGCGGCGAGGCCCATGCGGTCGACTACGCCCGCGCCATGGCCGACGGCTGCCTGCTGGCGCTGATCGCCAGCCTGGGCCTGCTGCGCCTGGGCCACGAGATCACGCCGGAGATCCTCCAGCTGCTCGGCATCACGCTGTTCGTGTACAGCCTCGCGGCGCTGCCCTTCCGTGCCGGGAAGGCCCGCACGGCGATGCTGGTGGCGCTGCCGGTGCTTGCCACCAGCGGCGCCCCCGCCGTCGCGCTGGCGCTGGCCGTCGGCGCCTTGTGGCTCTGCTTCCGCTCCACCTACGAGGACGCCCGCAAGTTCCTGCCCTGGATCCTCGCCGCGATGGTGCTCGCCGCGCTGGTCGCCTGGCCGATGCACGGCTGGGCCTGGCGCGTGAAGGCCAGCGAACGCAGCGTCCTGGACTGGTTGCGCCTGCTGGGCTGGTTCTGCTGGCCGGCGTGGCCGCTGGCCGCCTGGTCGCTGTGGCGCTGGCGCTCGCACCTCATGCGGCGCCACCTGTCGGTCCCGTTGCTGGCCTCGCTCGTGCCCCTGCTCACCAGCCTGCTGATGGGGGCCGACGACCGCGCCATGCTGCTCGCGCTGCCGCCGCTGGCGGTGCTGGCCAGCTTCGCGCTGCCGACCTTCCAGCGCAGCGCGAGCGCCCTCCTCGACTGGTTCTCGGTCTTCTTCTTCACCGTCGGCGCCATCTTCCTGTGGCTCTACTACATGGCGCTGCAGATCGGCTGGCCGGCGAAGCTGCTGGCCAACGTCCGCAAGCTCGCGCAGGGCTACGAGCCGGAGTTCAGCCTGCTGACCTTCGTGGCGGCCGTGCTGGGCACGCTGGCCTGGCTGTGGCTGGTGCGCTGGCGCACCGCGCGCCATCGCCACGCCCTCTGGAAGAGCCTGGCCCTGCCGGCCGGCGGCGTGGCGTTGGCTTGGCTGCTCGCGATGACGCTGGGACTGCACACCCTGAACTACGCGCGCAGCAACAAGCCGCTGATCGAGCGCATCGCTGCGCATGTGCCGGCGGACGTCGAGTGCATCGCCGCCCCCAACGTGCCGACCCATGCCTTGGCGGCCTTGGAGTTCCAGGGCCACTGGAAGGTCGACGCGACACAAGGTCTTGATCGCACAGGCTGCTCGATCGCGATCACGGTGCAGGCCGAGAACACGCCGATGCCCCCGAGCGGCTGGCGCGTGCTCGGCGTGGTCCGCCGCCCGACGGACCGTTTCGGCACCTACCTGGTCATGCAGAAGGATCGCTGAACGCGACCCACCGCCGTCCCCGATCTACAGCCGATTCGGAACCGATTCCGAACCGATTCCGAACCGATTCAGTCCTCGGTCCCAGACCGTGGCAGTCCTGGGTGGTTCAGGGACGGGGGTGCTTGGGGTTCAGGCGCTTGACGCCTGCGGCCCCATGCACCCTCGGCCAAGCGCGCCGATCCCCCGAAAGCAGAAAGGCTCCGCGAACGGAGCCATTCTTTCTCAAGCGCTCAAAGCGCCTTCAAAGATCGTCGCCACCTGCCAGCGCAGCCGGTGCCGCTTCATCGCCCATGGCCGACGCATCGACCAGTCGCACACGCGCCGCGGGGAAAAGCAGTCTGAACTTGGAGCCTTTCCCGGGCTCGCTCTCGATGCGCAGCTCACCGCCATGACGCTGGACGACGTGTTTGACGATCGACAGCCCCAGGCCTGTGCCGCCGGTGTCGCGCGAGCGGCTGCCGTCGACGCGATAGAAGCGTTCGGTGAGTCGAGGCAGGTGCTCGCGCGCGATGCCTGGCCCGTTGTCGATCACCGAGATCTCGCCACCGTTGTCCGGCAGCCAGCGCCAGTGCAGTTCGATGCGACCGCCCTCGGGGGTGTAGCGGACCGCATTGCTCACCAGGTTGGCGATCGAGCTGAGGATCTCCGTCTCGACGCCCGCGAGCTCGACGCCGGTGTGACGTTCGCAGACGAGTTCGTGCCGCCCGTTCGACAACGCCTGTGCGTCCGCGCCGATGCGTTGCAACAGCGGGTCCAGCGAGATCCAGTGATCCGCGCCCGGCCGCGGACTGCCTTCGAGCTGCGCCAGCGTCAGCAGGTCGCCGACCAGCGTCTGCATGCGTGTCGTCTGCTGCTGCATCAGATGCAGCACCCGCTTGCGCTCGGCCTCCGTCAACTGCAGGCTGGCCATCGTCTCGATGAAGCCTGCCAGCACCGTCAGCGGCGTGCGGATCTCGTGCGAGACGTTGGCGACGAAATCGCGCCGCATCGCCTCGTTGCGCTCGCGGTCAGTGACGTCCAGCGACAGCACCAGCTTGCGCGACTCCCCGCCGACGCCGTAATCGCGCACCAGCACCTGCAGCGTCGACTTCGCGCGGGTGTTGGTCAGCGTCAGCGGCTGCTGGAAGTTGCCGTTCTGCAGATAGGAGACGAAGGCCGGATAACGGACCAGGTTGGTGATGCGCTGCAGCTTGTCGCGTTGCGGGTCCAGCGAGAAATGATCGCCGGCCACCACGTTGCACCATTGGATATGGTCCTGGCCGTCGAGCAGGATCACGCCATTGGGCGAGGCTTCGATCGCGAGCAGGAACTGCTCGAGCTGCTGCCGTTCGCGCTCATAACGGCGCTCGCGGTCGCGCAGGCCGCGCTCGACGCGGTAGGCCATCTCGCCCCACAGGCCGCCGACGCGCGGTGCGTCGTCGTTCTGGTCGCCGCGCAGCCAGTGCACGAGCCGGTGCGCCCGGGCCGCGTCCCAGACCGCCATCAGGATGACGGCTGTCGCTGCGGCCAGCGCAGCGGCCAGATGCGGCATCCCCGTCCACTCGCCCAGCCAGTACCCCAAGCCGCCCGCGACGCCGGTGCCCAGCACCAGCATCAGGACGCGAGACAACATCCATGCCATGGACGCGTCCTCAGGCCGACAGGGCGCTGCTGCTCTGCTGGGTCAGCCGGTAGCCGGCGCCACGAACGGTTTCGATCATGCGCGCGCAACTGACCTTCTCGAGCGCCTCGCGCAGGCGCTTGACGTGGACGTCGACGGTGCGTTCCTCGATGAACACGTGGTCGCCCCAGACGCGGTCCAGCAGCTGCGAGCGGCTGTGCACGCGCTCCGGATGCGTCATGAAGAAGTGCAGCAGGCGGAACTCGGTCGGGCCGAGCTTCACCTCGACGCCCTCGCGGCTGACGCGGCGCGTGCCGGGATCCAGCACCAGACCGCCGACTTCGACCGCCGTGTCCAGCGCCTCGGGCGCCTTGCGGCGCAGCACTGCGCGGATGCGCGCCAGCAACTCGTTCGTCGAGAACGGCTTGGTCAGGTAGTCGTCCGCGCCGGCGTCCAGCCCGGACACCTTGTCGACCTCTTCCGCGCGCGCCGTCAGCAGAATGATGGGCAGTTCGCGGGTGCGGGTGGCACCGCGCCACTGGCGCGCCAGCGCCAGGCCGGTCTGGCCCGGCAACATCCAGTCGAGCACGACCAGATCGGGCAGCACGCGGTCCACTTCCAGCTGCGCCTGCTCGGCATTGCCGGCCAGCGTGACCTCGTAACCGGCGTGGCGCAGGTTGATGGAGATCAGCTCGGCGATGGCGGATTCGTCCTCGACGACCAGGATGCGACTCATGCGGGGTAACTCCTCTTATTGGGTCCCGCCGGGACGCCCGTGGCGGGCGGGCCGGACGGGTGGATCGCTAGTCGGTGCTCAGCGCACCATGTTCTCGACGGCGTCCGGCGAGTTGTGGCGGACGTCGGTGCCCTTGACCACGTAGATGATGACTTCGGCCAGGTTCTTGGCATGGTCGCCGACGCGCTCGATCGCCTTGGCGACGAACACGAGATCGATCGACGACGAAATGGTGCGCGGGTCTTCCATCATGTAGGTGATGAGCTTGCGCATCAGGCCGTCGAACTCCTTGTCGATCTGGTCGTCGGCCTTCAGCACTTCCAGCGCGCGGTCCACGTCCAGGCGCGCGAACGCGTCCAGCGCCTTGCGCAGCTGCGCCGTGGCCAGCTCGGCTTCGTACGACAGGTCCGACATCGGCAGGCGCAGCCGGCTCGACACGCCGGTGTTGATCAGGCGCTGCACGGTGCGGGCGATGCGGGCGGCTTCGTCGCCGACGCGCTCGAGGTTGGCGATCGTCTTGGACACGGCGATCAGCAGGCGCAGGTCGCGCGCGGTCGGCTGGCGGCGGGCGATGATCGTCGACAGGTCGCGATCGATCTCGATCTCCATCGTGTTGACGATCTCTTCCTGCTTGAGCACGTGGCTGGCGATGTCGCCGCTGAAGCTGCCCAGCGCCTCGACGGCCTGCGCCACCTGCGACTCCACCAGGCCGCCCATCTCGAGGACGCGCGTGGAGATGCCGCTCAGCTCGGCGTCGAATTGGGTAGAGAGATGCTTGTCGGTCATGGTGTGTGCTCCCTGTTGATCAGCCGAAGCGTCCGGTGATGTAGTCCTCGGTGTCCTTGCGCTTGGGCTTCATGAAGAGCTCCGCGGTCGGTCCGAATTCGATCAGGTCGCCCAGGTACATGTAGGCCGTGTAGTCCGAGCAGCGCGCGGCCTGCTGCATGTTGTGGGTCACGATCGCGACCGTGTAGTCGTGCTTGAGCTCGTGGATGAGCTCTTCGATCTTGCCGGTCGAGATCGGGTCCAGCGCCGAGCAAGGTTCGTCCAGCAGCAGGACTTCCGGCTTGATGGCGATGCCGCGCGCGATGCACAGGCGCTGCTGCTGGCCGCCCGACAGGCCCGAACCGCTCTGGTTCAGCTTGTCCTTGACCTCGTTCCACAGCGCGGCCTTCTTCAGCGCCCATTCGACGCGCTCGTCCATCTCGACGCGCGACAGCGTCTCGAACAGGCGCACGCCGAAGGCGATGTTGTCGTAGATCGACATCGGGAACGGCGTCGGCTTCTGGAACACCATGCCGACCTTGGCGCGGATCAGCGAGACGTCTTCCTTGCTGGTGAGGATGTCCTCGCCGTCCAGCAGGATCTGGCCTTCGGCGCGCTGCTCCGGATAGAGCTGGAACATGCGGTTCAGCGTGCGCAGCAGCGTGGACTTGCCGCAACCCGACGGACCGATGAACGCGGTCACCTTGTTCTCGGGGATGTCCAGGTTGATGTTCTTCAGCGCGTGGAAACTGCCGTAGTAGAAGTTCAGGTTCTTCACCGAGAGCTTCGCCTTCTCGGTCACCGGCATGTCGACTTTGACGTCCATGTTGTTTCTCGATTCGTTGGATTCGTGGACCGGGGTTCGGCTCAATGCTTCTGCTTGAAGGCGAAGCGCGCGAGGATGTTCAGGAGCAGCACGCCGATCGTGATGATGAACACCGCCGCCCAAGCGAGCTTCTGCCAGTTCTGGTACGGGCTCATGGCGAAGTCGAAGATCACCTTCGGCAGGTTGGCCATCGGACCGGACAGGTTGGTCGACCAGAAGCGGTTGTTGAAGGCGGTCAGCAGCAGCGGCGCGGTCTCGCCGGAGACGCGGGCCAGGGCCAGCAGCACGCCGGTCAGGACACCGGCGCGGGCGGCCTTCAGCGTCACGGTCATGATGACCTTCCACTTCGGCGTGCCGAGCGCGTAGGCAGCCTCGCGCAGCGCGCCGGGCACCAGGTTCAGCATGTTCTCCGTCGTGCGGATCACCACCGGGATCACGATCAGCGCCAGCGCCATCACGCCGGCCCAGCCGGAGAAGCCCTTGAAGCGCAGCACGATCAGGCTGTACACGAACAGGCCGATCACGATCGACGGGGCCGACAGCAGGATGTCGTTGATGAAGCGGACGCTGTTGCCCAGCCAGGTCTTCTGGCCGTACTCGGCCAGGTAGACCCCCGCCAGCACCCCGATGGGCGTGCCCACGAGGGTGGCCAGGGCCACCATCAGCGCGGAACCGAAGATCGCGTTGGCCAGACCGCCGTCGTCGGTGTTGGGCGGCGGCGTCATCTGGGTGAAGGTGGCCCAGTTCAGGCCGCCTATCCCCTGCGTGATGGTTTCGAACAGGATCCAGATCAGCCAGATCAGGCCCATCGACATCGCCGCGAGCGACAGCGACAGCGCGATGATGTTGATCCGGCGCCGCTTGTGGTACATCGCCATGCGGTCGGCGGTGGTGGCGCTCATGTGCGGGTTCCTTCGTTCTTCTTGAGCTTGTTGAGCAGGACCTTGGAGAACGCCAGCACCACGAAGGTGATGAAGAACAGGACCAGGGCCAGGTACAGCAGCGAGGCCTGATGCAGGCTGCCGGGACCGGATTCGCCGAACTCGTTGGCCAGCACCGAGGTGATGGTGTTGGCGGCCTCGAACAGCGACAGCGAGCTCAGCTGGTTCATGTTGCCGATCACGAAGGTCACCGCCATGGTCTCGCCCAGCGCGCGCCCCAGGCCCAGCATGATGCCGCCGATGACACCGGTCTTGGTGTACGGGAGCACGACCTTCCAGACCACCTCCCAGGTGGTCGAGCCCAGGCCGTAGGCGGACTCCTTGAGCATCGCGGGCGTGACCTCGAAGACGTCACGCATCACCGAGGCGATGAACGGGATGATCATGATGGCCAGGATGATGCCGGCCGACAGGATGCCCAGACCCACCGGCGGGCCGGAGACCAGGCCGCCCAGGACCGGCACGCCGCCGAGCAGGTTCTGCAGCGGCGTCTGCACGTAGGTCGCCAGCAGCGGGCCGAACACGAACAGGCCCCACATGCCGTAGACGATGGACGGCACGGCGGCCAGCAGCTCGATCGCGATGCCCAGCGGGCGGCGCAGCCAGCCCGGGGCCAGTTCCGTCAGGAACAGCGCGATGCCGAAGCTCACCGGCACGGCGATCAGCAGCGCGATGAACGAGGTCATCAGCGTGCCGTAGATCATCACGAGTCCGCCGAACTTCTCCTGCACCGGATCCCAGTCCGTCGACACGAGGAAGCCCAGGCCGAACTGCTTGATCGCGGGCGCGGCGCCCACCAGCAGCGAGCCGATGATGCCGACCAGCAGCGCCAGCGTGACCCAGGCCGCGGCGTGCGTCAGCAGCGAGAACACCGTGTCGGCCCAGGGCGCGACGCGGCGGCGCTGCGGCGGACGGCCGTCCGGCTTCGCGCGCTCCTGGCCTCGATCGAGGGAATTGGCTGGAAGTATTGCGGCCACGGGGCCTCCGCTGAAATGTTTGGAATCTCTGGCGCGCCGCCCGCCTCCTCCGGCCGGTCCGACGCGTCCGTCACGACGTCTCTGTCGAGATCTTCTTCTGGCGCCTCACACCCGCGCGCCTCATTCCGTCTTGAACGAAAGCCCGGTGACCTGCGAGAGGAGCACCGGGCTGATCCGTCAGACGACGATCACTTGAAGCTGACCGCCTTGCCCGCGGTGTCCTTCACCTGACCGGCCCACTGCTTGCGGACCAGTTCCTTCACGGCGGCCGGCAGCGGGACATAGTCCAGCTCGTCGGCGATCTTGTCGCCCTGGGTGTAGGCCCAGTCGAAGAACTTCAGCGACGCGGCGGCCTGGGCCGGCTTGTCCTGGGCGGCGTGCATCAGGATGAAGGTGGCGCCGGTGATGGGCCAGCTGTCCTTGCCGGCCTGCTCGGTCAGCACCTGGTAGAACGACTGTTCCCACTTGGCACCGGCGGCGGCGGCCTTGAAGGCGTCGTCGCTCGGGCTGACGAAGGCGCCGCTGGCGTTCTTCAGCAGCACGTAGGTCATCTTGTTCTGCTTGGCGTAGGCGTATTCGACGTAGCCGATCGAGTTCGGCAGACGCGTCACGAAGGCGGAGACGCCTTCGTTGCCCTTGCCGCCGGCGCCCGTCGGCCAGTTCACGGCCGTGCCTTCACCGACCTTGTCCTTCCATTCGGTGTTGACCTTGGACAGGTAGTTCGTGAACAGGAAGCTGGTGCCCGAACCGTCGGCGCGGCGGACCACGGCGATGGCGGCGTCCGGCAGCGCGACGCCCGAGTTCAGGGCGGCGATGGCGGGGTCATTCCACTTCGTGACCTTGCCCAGGTAGATGTCGCCCAGGACCTTGCCGTCCAGCTTCAGCTGGCCCGGGTTGATGCCCTTGACGTTGATCACCGGCACGACGCCGCCGATCACCGTCGGGAACTGGACCAGGCCGTCCTTGGCCAGCTGGTCGTCCTTCAGGGGGGCGTCGGACGCGCCGAAGTCGACGGTCTTGGCCTGGATCTGCTTGATGCCGGCGCCGGAACCGACCGATTGATAGTTGATGCGGACACCGGTGGACTTGTTGTAGGCGTCGGCCCACTTGGCGTACACGGGAGCCGGGAACGAAGCACCCGCACCGGTCACCTCTTGAGCATGGGCCGCGGAGAACATCGCGGCGCACGCGGCGAACAGCAGGCCAGCACGCAGTTGATTCATGATCATTCAGTCCTATCGCTTGGGTTGGTTGGCGAACGGAGCGGATGCTATGACCTCAATGTGACACATCCATGACGCAACCCAGGAACCGGAAAAATGTCGTTACGTCTAGCGCCCAGAGGAGAAACGGGGCGTCGGAGGGCATCGATGAACCATTGTCATATTCGATTCACCCCGTTGTCATCTTCGATCTCTAGCCTTGAGGATGTGCGGGAAAACCCTTTCGACCCCATGACACCGCCGAGGCGGAGGTGATGAGGCGAACGGATCCTCCCGTCCAGCTCCCGAAGAGTCGCGCCCGACGCGACCCGACCAATGCAAATTGGGCCGCCGACGCTCCCGCGCCGGCGGCCCTTCTTTTTCCGGGGAACTGGAAACCGGTCAGCCGCCGCGGATGGCGTCCGCCAAGCGTTCGGCGCAGCGCTGCGCCAGGTCGGCATCGCTCGCCTCGACCATGACCCGCAGCAGCGGTTCGGTGCCCGACTTGCGGATCAGGACCCGCCCCCGGTCGCCCAGTTCGGCCATGACCTCGGCTTCGACGCGGGCCAGCGCAGGATTGCTCTTCCAGTCCAGATGGTCCGCCTGCAAACGGACGTTGATCAGCGTCTGCGGGAACAGCGTGACGCCGTCCAGCAGGTCCGCCAGTCGACGGCCGCTGCGGCAGACCGCCTCCAGCACCAGCAAGCTGCTGACGATGCCGTCGCCCGTCGTGTGACGATCCAGCGACAGCAGGTGACCGGAGCCCTCGCCGCCGAGTTGCCAGCCGCGGGCGGCCAGTTCCTCGAGCACGTAGCGGTCGCCGACCTTCGCGCGGACGAATTCGACGTCCCGCTGGCGCAGCGCCAGTTCGACCGCCATGTTCGTCATCAGCGTACCGACGGCACCCGGAACGCGCTCGCCGCGCGCCAGCCGGTCCGCGACCATCACGTAGAGCAGTTCGTCGCCGTTGTAGAGCCGGCCATCGCCGTCGACCATCTGCAGGCGGTCGGCGTCGCCGTCGAGCGCGATGCCGTAATCGGCCTGGTGCTCCTTGACGGCGGCGACCAGCGCCTGGGGCGCCGTGGCGCCGACCTTGTCGTTGATGTTGTAGCCATCGGGCTTGTTGCCGATCGTGATGATCTCGGCGCCCAGCTCATGGAACACCGACGGCGCCACCTGGTAGGCCGCGCCGTTCGCCGCGTCGATCACGAGCTTCATGCCGCGCAGGCTGAGGTCGCTGCTGAAGCTGGCCTTGCAGAACTCGATGTAGCGTCCCTGCGCGTCGTCCAGGCGACGGGCGCGACCCAGGCTGGCGGAATCCACCCAGACCGGCGGCTCGTCCAGCACGGCCTCGACGTCCAGCTCCCAGGCGTCGGGCAGCTTCTCGCCCTTGGACGAGAAGAACTTGATGCCGTTGTCCGCGAACGGGTTGTGCGAGGCCGAGATCACCACCCCCAGGTGCTGGCGCAGCGCCCGGGTGAGGTAGGCCACGCCGGGGGTCGGCAGCGGGCCGGTCAGCAGCACGTTGACCCCGGCGGACGCGAAGCCGGCTTCCAGCGCGGACTCGAGCATGTAGCCCGAGATGCGGGTGTCCTTGCCGATCAGCACGCTGGGTTTGGCATAGCTGCGCTTGAGCACGCGGCCCACCGCATGGCCCAGCCTCAACATGAAGTCTGGGGTGATGGGGGTGCGGCCCACGGTTCCGCGAATACCGTCGGTTCCGAAATACTTCCGGCTCATTGAGGCGATCTCCTGCGACTTCTGGATCTTGAATCCGCGGATTGTCGCCGATGCCGAGGTGGTCGCTCCTCGCCCGCCATGGGGCGCCCGATCGGGGGGACGTTGACTCGCTTGGCGGCCACGATCGGCCCGAGGCGTGTCAGCCCTGGGGTGCGCCGAAAGCCGACCAGACCTTGAGCGCGTCCACGGTCGCACCGACGTCGTGCACGCGCACCACGCGGGCGCCCAGCGCCACCGACGCCAGTGCCGCACCGACGCTGGCCGGCATGCGCTCATCGACCGCCTTGCCGGTCACAGCCCCGAGCGTCGACTTGCGCGACCAGCCGATCAGCAACGGCCGTCCCAGCGCGAGCAATTCGCGCTGGCGCCGTTGCAGCGTCAGGTTCTGTTCGACGGTCTTGGCGAAACCGTAGCCCGGATCCAGCGTGATCCGTTCAGCCACCACACCGATGTCGATCAGATGTCGCATCCGCTCACGCAGGAAGTCGGCGACCTCGACGACGACGTCGTCGTAGTCGGCCAGCTGTTGCATGCCTGCGGGCTGACCGCGCATGTGCATCAGGCAGATGCCAGCGCTGCCATGCTCGGCCAGCAGCCTGTCGGCGCCTTCATCGCGCAGCGCCTGCACATCGTTGATGATGTCGACGCCCAGATCCAGCGCACGGCGCATCACCTCGGTCTTGCAGGTATCGACCGACACGGGAACGCCAAAGTTCAGCGCAGCCCGCAGCACGGGCTCCAGTCGCTTCCACTCTTCATCGGCATCGAGCCGAGGGGCGCCCGGTCGCGTCGATTCACCGCCGAGATCGAGGATGTCGACACCCTCGCCAAGCAATCTCTCACAGAAGTTGATCGCGCTCAGCGCGTCGGCATGTTGGCCGCCGTCGGAGAAGGAGTCGGGCGTCACGTTGACGATGCCCATCACCAACGGCCGCTCGGCCAGATCGAGGTCGAAGCGCGTGGTCTGCCAGATCGAGGGAGAAGTCATGGACGGCTGAGTGTCGACAGCGCGGCCGCGCGCTCTGCACCAGAGGACTGCCTCGCCAAACGACAAGTATGACGCAAGCCCGGAAGAGCCTGCAATTCCGGTCGGGGTAGATCGCAAAAACAGAAGGGCCGGTCGCAAGACCGGCCCTTCGGGATGCCATGAGGATTCAGACGCCCTGGCGGGTCATCCGATGCCTCTGTCGATCAGGCGGCTGCGGGGGCGCTGCCGGTGGTGACCGCCGGGGTGCCACCGCTGTCCGGCTTGTTGGCCGGCGGTGTCCAGTCCTTCGGCGGACGCGGCGGACGGCCTTCCATGATGTCGTTGATCTGGTCGGCGTCGATGGTCTCCCATTCGAGCAGCGCCGTCGCCATCGCGTGCATCTTGTCCTTGTTGCCTTCGATCAGGTCACGGGCCGTCGTGTACTGCTCGTCGATGATCCGGCGGATCTCCTGATCGACCTTTCGCATGGTCTCTTCCGACATGTTGGTCGTCTTCGTGACCGAACGGCCCAGGAAGACTTCCCCCTCGTTGTCGGCGTAGACCATGGGGCCCAGCTCATCGGTCATGCCGTAGCGGGTGACCATGTCGCGGGCGATGGCCGTGGCGCGTTCAAAGTCGTTGCTGGCGCCGGTCGTCATCTGGTTCATGAAGACTTCTTCAGCGATCCGACCACCGAACAGCACGGAGATCGTGGACAGCATGCGGTCTTTGTCCATGCTGTAGCGGTCGCCTTCTGGCAGCTGCATCGTCACGCCCAGCGCGCGACCGCGCGGGATCACCGTCACCTTGTGCACCGGATCCGTCTTCGGCAGCAGGCGTGCCACCAGCGCGTGACCGGCCTCGTGATAGGCGGTGTTCTTGCGCTCTTCCTCGGGCATGACCATGGACTTCCGCTCGGGGCCCATCATGATCTTGTCCTTGGCCTTCTCGAAGTCCTGCATGTCGACCACCCGGCCATTGCGACGGGCAGCGAACAGCGCGGCTTCGTTGACCAGGTTGGCCAGGTCGGCACCCGAGAAGCCCGGGGTGCCGCGCGCCAGGATGTCGGCGCGCACGTCCTGACCGACGGGGACCTTGCGCATGTGCACGTTCAGGATCTGTTCGCGGCCGCGCACATCGGGCAGCGTCACATAGACCTGACGGTCGAAACGCCCCGGACGCAGCAGTGCCGGATCCAGGATGTCAGGACGGTTGGTCGCGGCCATCACGATGACGCCGAGGTTGGTGTCGAAGCCGTCCATCTCGACCAGCATCTGGTTGAGGGTCTGCTCGCGCTCGTCATTGCCGCCACCCAGACCGGCGCCACGATGGCGGCCGACCGCGTCGATTTCGTCGACGAAGATGATGCAGGGGGCGCTCTTCTTGGCCTGCTCGAACATGTCGCGCACACGGGCCGCGCCGACGCCGACGAACATCTCGACGAAGTCGGAGCCGGAGATCGTGAAGAACGGGACCTTCGCCTCACCGGCGATGGCCTTGGCCAGCAGCGTCTTGCCGGTCCCCGGAGGACCGACCAGCAGCACGCCGCGCGGGATCCGGCCGCCGAGCTTCTGGAACTTCTGCGGGTCCTTCAGGAAGTCGACGAGCTCCTTGACCTCTTCCTTGGCTTCGTCGCATCCGGCGACGTCGGCGAAGGTCGTGGTGTTGTTGGCCTCGTCGAGCATGCGCGCCTTCGACTTGCCGAAGCTGAACGCACCGCCCTTGCCGCCGCCCTGCATCTGGCGCATGAAGTACACCCACACGGCGATCAGCAGGAGCATCGGGCCCCAGCTGAGCAGGATGTTCATCAGCACCGAGGGTTCTTCACGGGGCTTGACGTCGAACTTGACGCCGTTGTTGATCAGGTCGCCGATCAGGCCGCGATCCAGGTACGGGGCGCTCGTGCGCAGCTTGCTGCCGTCGCTGGTCGTCGCCTGGATCTCGGTACTGCCGCCGGGGAACTCCTGCAGGATGACCTGCTTGACGCGTTTGGCACGGACCTCTTCGAGGAACTCCGAATAGCCCGTCTGGGTCCCCTGGGTTGCGCTGCGATCGAACTGCTTGAAGACAGTGAACAGCACCAGGGCGATCACCATCCAAACAGCTACTTTCGAGAACCACTGATTGTTCACCGCGACTCCTTTGTCATTCCATCACCGCACGCCCATGAATACAGCCTCGGGCAGCGGACTTTCACGGCATATGGGGCGGATTCTAGGCCAGTCAAGTCCCCAGACCTGATTGGCATTCCCATACAGCACGATAGATATTGCCACGGGCCACGCCGGCCGACCGGCCGAAGCGCCACGGACTTTGACGCCTCATCAGACCTTCATCGCGTTTTCAACCCGATGCCGACGAGGAAGTTCTCCGACGATCTCTCCCGGGACGCCTTCGGCTTGGCCGTTTTCACCCGCCTGAACTTGGCGCGGAAGGCGTGCACCAGCTGGTCATACCCGCTGCCGTGGAACACCTTGGCAACCAGCGCGCCTTCCGGTTTCAGGTGTTGTTGGGAGAACTCCAGCGCCAGCTCGATGAGATGCTCCATGCGGGCCGCATCGGTGCTTTCGATGCCCGACAGATTGGGGGCCATGTCCGAAACGACAACGTCCACCTTGCGGCCGTCGAGCATCGATTCGAGCCGGGCCAGCACGTCGTCCTCGCGGAAATCGCCCTGCACGAACTCGACGCCCTCGATCGGCTCGAAATCCAGCAGGTCCAGCGCAATGATGCGTCCGTTCAGCTCGCCGACCGCAGCGCCCCCCGCACCCGCCTCCTTGGGCGCGAAACGCCGGCGCAGGTACTGGCTCCACGCCCCGGGGCACGCGCCGAGGTCGACGACCCACTGCCCCGGTCGGATCAACTGGAATTCCTCGTCGATCTCCTTGAGCTTGTAGGCCGCGCGGGAGCGATAGCCCTCTTTCTGGGCCAATTTGACGTAGGTGTCGTTGACGTGGTTGTTCAACCACGCCTTGTTCAGCTTCTTGCTTTTGGTATCGACTTTCATTGCACTGATAATAAGCAGATGCCTGCTATTCAATTGACCCCTGCCCAGCGCAAGGAAAAACGCGCCGACGCTCATCACCTGGATCCTGTGGTGATGATAGGCGGCGATGGCCTGACGGCCGCCGTCACCAAGGAGGTCGACCTCGCACTGAAGTCCCACGGACTGATCAAGGTGCGCGTCATGTCCGACGACCGCGATGGCCGCGAAGCCATTCTCGCCACCTTGGCTGAGGAGCTCGACGCCGCGCCCATCCAGCACATCGGCAAGCTCCTCGTCCTGTGGCGCCCGATGCCGGAGAAGGAAAAGGCCGCCCCCAAGGACGACGCCCGCTCGGCGCCCAAGATCGTCAAGATCGTGAAGTTCTCGAAGAGCGGCAACAACCGTCCGCAGATCAAGAAAGTCACCGTGCTGGGCAATCAGCGCGTCACCTACGGCGGTGAGGTCAAGCGCGCCAAGAAGCCGCGCCAGACCAGCGTGAAGAAGTCCAGCCAAGGCTGAACCCCCCGACCATGGAGACGGCGACACCGCCGCTCCAGCACCAACGACAAGACGGCCCACGGGCCGTCTTTCTTTTTTTTGCCCTCGTCGATGCCCCCGACGTACGGGAGCCCTCGGTCAGCGGAACGCCGCGCCGTTCACCCGCCAGGCCAGGACCAGTACGGCGATGGTTCTCACGCCGAAGAGCGCCAGCGACACCGCGTGCAGTTGCAGGAAAGTCCAGCTCCCCTGCCCTTGCCGCGCGGCTTCCATCAACGGCTGCAGCGCGTAGAAACCGGCGGCGGTGCATCCGATGGCCACCAGCGGCAGCCAGAAGTCCGCGCTCATCGCCGAGCCGCGCGTCACGCCGTCGCGGTGCAGGCGGCGCTCCATCAGGATCAGCAGAACGCCGGCCGCCAGCGCGAAGCGGGCATCCATCTCGAACAGTCGCGCCACGTACTTGCCGGCCGCAGCCCGCTCAAGGGTCGCGAACGCATTCGGCGCTGCCAGCAAAGCGACCGCCAGCAGTTCGCCGGCCCACAGCGAAGCCAGCAGCGCGCGGATCCGCAGCA
The DNA here is from genome assembly GCF_001653795.1 of Mitsuaria sp. 7. Classification (NCBI taxonomy): domain Bacteria; kingdom Pseudomonadati; phylum Pseudomonadota; class Betaproteobacteria; order Burkholderiales; family Sphaerotilaceae; genus Roseateles; species Mitsuaria sp. 7. The sequence continues at coordinate 982,267 of NZ_CP011514.1, read as the reverse complement.
GCATCGCGCGACGCCTCAGATATAGCGGACGTCGACGATCTCGTAGCGCTTGATGCCGCCGGGCGCCACGACTTCGGCGACATCCCCGGCTTCCTTGCCGATCAGCGCGCGGGCGATCGGGGAGCTGATCGAGATCAGGCCCTGCTTCAGATCGGCCTCGTCGTCGCCGACGATCTGGTAGGTGACCTCATTGCCGGACTCTTCCTCCTCCAGGTCGACCGTGGTGCCGAACACCACCCGGCCGCCGGCATTCACCGACGACGGGTCGATCACCTGCGCCGACGACAGCTTGCCCTCGATCTCGATGATGCGGCCTTCGATGAAGCCCTGCTTGTCCTTGGCCGCCTCGTACTCGGCGTTCTCCGACAGGTCGCCCTGCGCGCGGGCTTCCGAGATGGCGTTGATCACGGCATGCCGCTCGACCGTCTTCAGCCGATGCAGTTCTTCCTTGAGCTTCTCAGCGCCGCGCTTGGTCAGTGGGATCGTCGTGGCCATGTCTCTAGAACCTTGAGTAACAAAACAAACCGCCGCTGCCGCTCAGGATCGCTGAGCAGCGGCGGCGGAATGGGATGAGGGCAGTTTAATGCAGTTCGGCGTGCAGTTCCTGCAGCGATTGCACCAGCAGGCCGTCCTTGTGCTTCATGCCTTCGACCGCGGCTTCGCAGCCGGCCATCGTCGTGTAGTAGGTCACCCGGTTGGCCAGCGCCGTCTGACGGATGTGGCGGCTGTCGGCGATCGCCGTGCGCGTTTCGTCGACGGTCGTGAACACCAGCTGGATGTCCCCGCCCTTGATCATGTCGACGATATGCGGGCGGCCGTCCTTGACCTTGTTGACGACGCGCACCGGAACGCCCGCCGCCTCGATCGCGGCGGCCGTGCCCTTGGTGGCAACGACGCCGAAGCCCAGCGCCGCCAGATCACGTGCCAGCGCGACGGCCCGATCCTTGTCGTTGTTCTTGACCGTGATCAGGACGTTGCCTTGGCGCGGCAGACGCGAACCCGCGCCCAGCTGGCTCTTCAGCATCGCTTCGCCGAAGGTCCGGCCTGCACCCATGACTTCGCCGGTCGACCGCATTTCCGGGCTGAGGATCGGGTCCACGCCAGGGAATTTGTTGAACGGGAAGACGGCTTCCTTGACGCTGAAATACGGCGGCTGGATCTCCACCGGCGGCTTGCCGCCGGCGGCCTTCTGGTCCTTGAGCTTGACGCCGGCCATGCAGCGCGCCGCGATCTTGGCCAGCGGCTGGCTGGTCGCCTTGGACACGAACGGCACCGTGCGGGAGGCACGCGGGTTCACTTCGAGCACGTAGACCGTGTTCTCGGACAAGCCCTTGGTGACGTCGCCCTGGATCGCGAACTGCACGTTCATCAGGCCGACGACCTTCAGCGCCTTGGCCATCTCCGCCGTCTGGCGGCGCAGCTCGTCCTGCAGCTCCTTGGACAGCGTGTACGGCGGCAGCGAGCAGGCCGAGTCGCCGGAGTGGATGCCGGCGGCCTCGATGTGCTCCATGATGCCGCCCATCATCGTGTCTTCGCCGTCGCAGATGCAGTCGACGTCGACCTCGACCGCGTCCTCGAGGAAGCGGTCCAGCAGCACCGGCGACTTCTCGCTGACGCGCACGGCCTCGCGCATGTAGCGCTCCAGGTCCTTGTCGCCGTGGACGATCTCCATGGCGCGGCCACCGAGCACGTAACTCGGGCGCACGACCAGCGGATAACCGATCTCGTTGGCCAGCGCGACGGCCTGGTCTTCATTGCGAGCCGTCCGGTTGGGCGGCTGCTTCAGACCCAGCTCATGCAGCAGCTTCTGGAAGCGCTCGCGGTCCTCGGCCATGTCGATGGAGTCCGGCGAGGTGCCGATGATCGGCACGCCGTTGGCCTCGAGGTCCAGCGCCAGCTTCAGCGGCGTCTGGCCGCCGTACTGCACGATCACGCCGACCGGCTTTTCCTTGGCCACGATCTCCAGCACGTCTTCGAGCGTCACCGGCTCGAAGTACAGGCGGTCCGAGGTGTCGTAGTCGGTCGAGACCGTCTCGGGATTGCAGTTGACCATGATGGTCTCGTAGCCGTCCTCGCGCATCGCGAGGGCCGCATGGACGCAGCAGTAGTCGAACTCGATGCCCTGGCCGATGCGGTTCGGACCGCCGCCCAGCACCATGATCTTCTTCTTGTCGGTCGGGTTGGCCTCGCACTCCTCGTCGTACGTGGAATACATGTAGGCCGTCTGCGTCGCGAATTCGGCGGCGCAGGTGTCGACACGCTTGTAGACCGGGCGCACGTTCAGCGCGTGACGGGTCTTGCGCACCTCGTGCTGGTTGGTGCCCAGCAGCTTGGCCAGACGCTTGTCCGAGAAGCCCTTCTTCTTCAGCAGGCGCAGTTCGTCGACGCTCAGCGAGGCCAGCGTGCGACCGCCCAGCGACAGCTCGATCTTGATCAACTGCTCGATCTGGGCGAGGAACCACGGATCGATCTTCGTTTCCTCGAAGACCTCGTCCAGCGTCATGCCGATGCGGAAGGCGTCACCCAGGAAGAGGATGCGCGACGGACCGGGTTCACCGATCTCCTGCACGATCTCCTCGCGGTCGGTGCTGATCTCGGACAGGCCGTCGATGCCGGTCTCCAGGCCGCGCAGCGCCTTCTGGAACGATTCCTGGAAGTTGCGGCCCATGGCCATCACTTCACCGACCGACTTCATCTGCGTCGTCAGACGCGAGTCGGCCATCGGGAACTTCTCGAACGCGAAGCGCGGGATCTTGGTGACGACGTAATCGATGCTGGGCTCGAACGAAGCCGGCGTGATGCCGCCGGTGATGTCGTTCTTCAGCTCGTCGAGCGTGTAGCCGACGGCCAGCTTCGCGGCGATCTTGGCGATCGGGAAACCGGTGGCCTTCGACGCCAGCGCCGAGGAACGCGACACGCGCGGGTTCATCTCGATGACGACCATGCGGCCGTCATCGGGGTTGATCGAGAACTGCACGTTGGAGCCGCCGGTGTCGACGCCGATCTCGCGCAGGATCGCGATCGAGGCGTTGCGCAGCAGCTGGTATTCCTTGTCGGTCAGCGTCTGCGCGGGCGCCACCGTGATCGAGTCACCGGTGTGGATGCCCATCGGGTCCAGGTTCTCGATCGAGCACACGATGATGCAGTTGTCCGCCTTGTCGCGGACCACTTCCATCTCGTATTCCTTCCAGCCGATCAGCGACTCTTCGATGAGCAGCTCATTGGTCGGCGAGAGGTCGAGACCGCGCTTGCAGATCTCCTCGAACTCTTCCGGGTTGTAGGCGATGCCGCCGCCGGTGCCGCCCAGCGTGAAGCTGGGACGGATCACCATCGGGAAGCCGGCGCCGCCGATCTCGGCGTGGATGCGCTTCTGCACAGCCCACGCCTCCTCCAGCGAATGCGCGATGCCCGAGCGGGCCGAACCCAGCCCGATCTTGGTCATCGCGTCCTTGAACTTCAGACGGTCCTCGGCCTTCTCGATCGCGTGCTCGTTGGCACCGATCATCTCGACCTGGTACTTGTCCAGCACGCCGTGCTTGTGCAGGTCCAGCGCGCAGTTCAGCGCGGTCTGGCCGCCCATCGTCGGCAGGATCGCGTCGGGACGTTCCTTGGCGATGATCTTCTCGACCACCTGCCAGGTGATCGGCTCGATGTAGGTGACGTCCGCGGTGTCGGGGTCCGTCATGATCGTCGCCGGGTTGCTGTTCACCAGGATGACCTTGTAGCCCTCCTCGCGCAACGCCTTGCAGGCCTGGGCGCCCGAGTAGTCGAACTCGCAGGCCTGGCCGATGATGATCGGACCGGCGCCGATGATGAGGATGCTTTTGATGTCAGAACGCTTGGGCATGAGTCGTCTCCCTCTTCATCAGGCCTTGGACATGAGACCGATGAAGCGGTCGAACAGATACGAGATGTCGTGCGGGCCGGGGCTCGCTTCCGGGTGACCCTGGAAGCAGAACGCGGGCTTGTCGGTGCGGGCCAGGCCCTGCAGCGTGCCGTCGAACAGGCTGACGTGCGTCGCGCGCAGGTTGGACGGCAGCGTGTCGGGATCGACCGCGAAACCGTGGTTCTGGCTGGTGATGCTGACGCGGCCGTTGTCGAGGTCCTTCACCGGGTGGTTCGCGCCGTGATGGCCGAACTTCATCTTGAAGGTCTTCGCGCCGGAGGCCAGCGCCATGATCTGGTGGCCCAGGCAGATGCCGAAGGTCGGGATGCCGGCCTCGATCAGCTGCGCGGTGGCCTTGATCGCGTAGTCGCAAGGCTCCGGATCGCCGGGGCCGTTGGACAGGAAGACGCCGTCCGGCTCCAGGTCGAAGACCTCCGAGGCCGGCGTCTGCGCCGGCACGACGGTGATGCGGCAGCCGCGAGAAGCCAGCATGCGCAGGATGTTGCTCTTGACGCCGAAGTCGTACGCGACGACGTGGAATTTCGGCGCGGTCTGCTGACCGTAGCCCGTGCCGAGCGTCCACTCTGTCTCGGTCCAGACCTCGCGCTCGGTGCGGCTCACGACCTTCGCCAGGTCCAGGCCCGCCATGCTGGGCGCCCCCTTGGCCAGCGCGACGGCTTCGTCGATGTGTGCCTGCGTGATCTGCTCGCCGGCGTTCAGCGCCAGGATGCAACCGTTCTGGGCGCCCTTCTCGCGCAGCACGCGCGTCAGGCGGCGCGTGTCCAGGTCGGCGATGGCGACGGTACCCTCGTCCTTCAGGTACTGGCGCAGCGTGCGGCCCTTGCGGAAGTTCGAGTCGAGGACCGGCGCCTCCTTGATGATCAGGCCAGCGGCAAAGATCTTCGACGCCTCGACGTCCTCGTCATTGACGCCATAGTTGCCGATGTGCGGATACGTCAACGTGACGATCTGGCGGCAGTAGCTGGGGTCGGTGAGGATTTCTTGGTAGCCGGTGAGCGCGGTGTTGAACACCACCTCACCAACGGTCCGGCCGGCAGCGCCGAGCGCGGAACCCTTGAAGACCGTGCCGTCTGCCAGGGCAAGAATCGCGGGGGGAGCGGAAAGCAGATCGGGCAGCACGGGAAACTCCGTTGTTGTGCGCGCGCCCGGCTCTGCTTCAGGGCCCTGGAATCGCCGCCGGCACGCGCCATGGACGGCTGGCGCGCGGGTGCGACCGGGTCTCCTGTGAGGGAGTCGATCCGAGTGGGATCCGATGCGATCGGGGGTGAAGTGTGCGGGACGCGGTAGGTTGCGGGTAAACCTGACGAGTATAACCCGTCGGGGTATTCACGGAGAAGATTTGCGCAAACGGGTCATCAGGGGGACACGGACGGTAGGGCCTTCACTGCCACCTCTAGCGCGCTTGCCGCCAAGGCGCAAGGCCCCGGCCGCAAGGGCCGAAACCTCGCGCCTTGCCGTCCCCGATCGACCGCAGACTTCCACGGTCTGGCACCGAGGACTTCCGTTGTTTAACCCAGAGCGGCAATGCCGGCCTTGGCGACCTGCGCATCCTCATTCGACTTCACGCCGCTGACGCCAACCGCGCCGACGCAGAAGCCGTCGACGATCACCGGCACGCCGCCTTCGAGCATCCCTTCCAGCGGCACGCTGAGGAACGCGTTGCGGCCGTTGTTGACGATGTCCTCGTAGACCTTGGATTCGCGGCGTCCGAGCGCCGCGGTCTTGGCCTTCGCCGGCGCGATCACGGCCGACGTGGCTGCGGCGTTGTCCAGGCGTTGCAGCCACAGCAGATGGCCGCCGTCATCGACGATGGCGACGGTCACCGCCCAGTTGTTCTTGAGGGCTTCAGCTTCCGCGGCGGCAGCGATTCGCTTGACGTCGTCCAGGGTCAGGAAGGGCTTCTGTTTCATCTGCGACCTCGTCGGGATCATTGAAGGAAAGACGATCACTTTAACGAAGCCTTAAGACCCGTGCCTACAATCGACAGCAACTCTCACTTCATGGGGCGCACGCACATGAACGACCGCATCATCGACCTCAACACCGGCAGCTACGGCTCGTCGCTGTCCGCCGACCGCCAGCGCGTCCTGCGCAACACCTACGCGCTGCTGGCACTCTCGCTGATCCCCACCGTGCTCGGCGCCTGGATCGGCGTGAGCACCGGATTCCTCGCCGCCATGGGCACAGGCGCGAGCATGATCCTGTTCTTCGTCGGCGCGTTCGGCCTGATGTTCCTGGTCGAGAAGACCAAGAACTCCGCCGCCGGCGTCGCCTCGCTGCTGGCCTTCACGTTCTTCATGGGCCTGATGCTGTCGCGCCTGCTGGCGGCGATGCTCGGCTTCAAGAACGGCGGCACCCTGATCATGACTGCCTTCGGCGGCACCGCCGGCATCTTCTTCGCGATGGCCTCGCTGGCGACCGTGATCAAGCGCGACCTCTCCGGCCTGCAGAAGTTCCTGTTCGTCGGCGCGGTGATCGCGATGATCGCCGGCATCGCCAACGTCTTCCTGCAGTCCACCGGCGTGCACCTGGCGCTGCTGGTCGCCGTGCTGGGCATCTTCTCGGCCTTCATGCTGGTCGACGTCAAGCGCGTCATCGATGGCGGCGAGACCAACTACATCAGCGCGACGCTCAACATCTACCTGGACCTGTACAACGTGTTCACCGCGCTGCTGCAACTGCTGGGCATCTTCGGCGGCGACCGCGACTGATCCCACCTGCACTGCACAAACAGGAACGCCTCGGATCTCCGAGGCGTTTTTCATTGTGCGGCGCGTGCCGCTCGAACGGCTCAGTGCCCAGACTTGCCTTGCGCCTTGTCAAGTTCCGGCTGCGAGCCCGATGCTTCGCTCGCGCCGCCGGCAGCAGCCACATCATCGGGACGGTGCGTCACCACAGGCTTGAGCGCGCCGGTGCCGATGAAGCGGGCGTACTCGCTGCGGGGCATCAGGGCACTCAGGCGGGAGTCGCCCTCCTCCCAACCCAACGTCACGTCGTGCTCGTTGATCTCGACCTGCACCGCGCCGGGACGGATGACCATCATCGGCCCGTCACCGGTCCGGTAGGTCACCTCTCCGCACACGAAGGCGGACTGGCTCAAGGGCTGATCCTCATCAGCGTGGCGTTCGACGGAAGGATCGACCGTGGAAGCGTCGGCGGGATGCTCGGGCGGCAATGGGGGTCGGGCGCTCATGGAAGGTCCTCCTGGGAAGCGTCCCGCGGCAGTTCATCGAGCCACTGCCACATGCGCACCGCCAAGGCGGTCGCCGTGCAGGTGGCCAACGTCATCAGCATGAGCATGTTGTCGTCCATGGTGACCTCGAACCGCAGCGGGATCAGGTTGCGATGAAGGCATCGTCGCCGTCGTCGAGTCGCCGGCGAAGCGGCGGCCACCGCGACGCGCTGTAGGTGCTGTCCCACAGCCGTCGCCTGCCCCCCACCGCCGCTGCAAAACTGTGTGAAGTACGGGGCGATCCTTGATCGCATCGTCAACGTCGCCCGGCGCACTTCCGTTGTGCCCACAAGCTGTAGGACGACGTCGGACAAGACCCACCTCCCCGCGCCGACAGTGCGCACCGCGCTGCGCTGATGGGAAGCGAGAGTCCCAGCGCCGATAGTGAAAGCAAAGGAACTCACCAGGAGAACCCAAATGAGCCTCCAGATCGCCGCCGACGCCGCTGCGTCACAGTTCGAGATCCGGTTCGAATCCATCTTCGACGCAGGCCGCGGGATGTCCTTCCCTTGCGACCCTCAAGGCCACGTCGACCTGGACAGCCTGCCCGCCCGCGCCCGGAACAACTACCTGTTCGCCCGCGCCATGGTCGGCAAGGATTACCTGCCGCCGGCGGTCCGCGGACGCAACAGCCACTGACGACTGCCGCTGACGACTGCCGCTGACGACACCCGGTCTCCCCCGTCGCCGAGGCGGGTGAACCGGCAGGTTCACCGCTTGCCACGCTCTTCCCTGCATCCTCCCTGTTGCCGCGTCGCACCCTCCGGGTCGGCGCGGCTTTTCTTTGGGGAGATGCGTTGCGGAGGTGACCCGGGTCAGCGCGTGACGGCGGGGCTGGCTTCCTCGAAGCGGTCGACCGCGCGCAAGGGCTTGAACAGCGCCGCCCAGGCCGCGACGACGCCGAGCGTGCAGACCGCGCCCGTGACCGCCGCGGGCACCGCACCCAGCGCGGCTGCGGCGCTGCCGGCACGGAATTCGCCGAGCTCGTTGGACGAGCCGATGAAGAGCATGTTCACCGCGTTGACGCGGCCCCGCATCTCGTCAGGGGTGGAGAACTGCACCAGCGCGCCGCGGATGTAGACGCTGACCATGTCCGCCGCGCCGGCGATCGCCAACGCCCCGAACGACAACCAGAAGGTGGTCGACAACGAGAACACCAGGTTGGCCAGGCCGAACACGGCCACGGCCGCGAACATCGTCTTCCCGACGTGGCGGTTGAAGGGCCGCAGGCTGAGATAGAAGCCGGCGGTGACTTCCCCCACCGCCATCGCGCTGCGCAGCGCCCCCAGTCCTTCCGGACCCGCATGCAGGACCTCATGGGCATAGATCGGCAACAGCGCGACCACGCCGCCCAGCAGCACCGCGAACAGGTCCAGCGAGATGGTGCCGAGGATGATGGGCCGCGAGCGGATGAAATGGATGCCGGCGCCGAAACGCTGCCAGATGTTTCCCCCGGCGGGCGACGGCGGCGCGGCGAAGCGCACCGGCACGGCACCGACCAGCAACGCAGTGCCCAGCGCGAAGCAGACCAGGCAGACCAGATAGGTCAGGCTCGCTCCCCCGAAGGCGTACAGGATCCCGCCGAGGAAGGGGCCACCGATGCTGGCCACGCGCATCAGCATGCTGTTGGCGGCGATCGCCTGCGCCAGCTGCTCGCGCGGCACGATCTGCGGCAACAGGCTCTGCAAGGCCGGACCGGAGAAGGCCCGCGCACAGCCGAACAGCACCAGCACGGCGTAGATGCCGGTCACGCCGGCATGGCCGTGGCCGGACAGCCACCACAGCCCCAGGCTGCAGAGCGCGCTCACGGCCCAGCTGGTGGCCAGGATCGGCTTGCGGCTGAAACGGTCGATCAGGTCGCCGGCCGGCAGCAGGAGCAGCAGCATCGGGATGAATTGCGCCAGACCGACGTAAGCCAGGGCCAAGGGCTCCCGGGTCAGGTCGTAGACCTGCCAGGCGACGACGACCGCCTGGATCTGCCCGGCGAACACCGCCGCCAGGCGGCAGATCAGGAATGCCGTGAAGCCGGGATGGCGGAAGACGCTGGTCCTGGGGGCCGGCGCGGCGCCGGAGGAGGGAGAAGACGGAGTGGCAGGAGCGGTCACGGCGGGAAGTGTTCAAGGCCTTCTTGGGCGGGCGCCGACCAGTTTAGCGAGGCCGCCCGAACGCTTGGGCGCTGGGCGATGTCACAAGTGCGGGCGCTGTCCCGTCTTATGGATACCAACCCGTCACTTGCTTTCCCCTCATCAAGGAGCCTTCCATGAGCCAACGCCTGAACTACATGCAGCAATCGCCCGCCGCCTTCAAGAAGCTGGTGGACCTGTCCATGACCCTGAAGGAGAGCGGCCTCGACCACGGCCTGCAGTTCCTGGTCGAGATCCGCGCCTCGCAGCTCAACGGCTGCGCCTTCTGCCTGGACATGCACATCAAGCAGGCCGTCATCGGCGGCGAGCGCCCGCTGCGTCTGCACCACGTCTCGATCTGGCGCGAGTCGCCACTGTTCTCCGCCCGCGAACGCGCTGCGCTGCTCTGGACCGAGACGCTCACGCGAATCCCCGAAGCCGGCGTCTCCGACGCGGTCTATGCGCAGGTCCGCGAGCAGTTCGACGACAAGGCCTTGTCCGACCTCACCTGGCTGGTCTCTTCGATCAACGCCTGGAACCGCCTCAATGTGGCGTTCCAGAGCATCCCGGGCTCGCAGGACAAGGCCTTCGGATTGGACAAGGCGGGACTCGCCTGACCTTGCATCGAGGTGGGTCACCCCACCTCGATTTGCGACTCACGCCCCTCGCCTGACAAACACGAGCCATAGGCGATCGAGTCTCGAATTCCGACCATGAGCGCTTCGCTTCGATCGAAGCCCCAACCCGGAGTTCCTCTCGTGAAATCGCTGTTCGTCTGGTCCCGATTCCTGTTTCGATGGCCGACCCGTCCGACCCTGTCCCTGACCGCGGCGCCGGTGCTGTTCGGTGCCCTGGTACTCACCGGCTGCGGTGGCAGCGGCGAAGCGTCCTACGCGCGAGCCGTCCAGAACTACCACCACATCGGCGAGGCGCTCCATGGCCAATGAAATCCCGACGTACAGGCGCGGCATCGGTCATTACGCGAGTCTCGCGCTGGGTGTGATCGTCGCCGCGCTCACCGGCGCGCTGATCCTGGGGGCGCCCGTCTTCTCCGCCACACACCACTCATCGGAGGATGCGGCGGCGTGGAGCGACGTGACATCCACTCCGTCGTCCACCAGTACGTCTGCTACCGCGCCGTCGTCGACGGCCAGACGACAGTAGGCGGCAAGTCGCCCGCGCCATTCCGGGCTGAGCATGGAACGGCGCCCCGCGGGGCGCCGTTTGTTGTGGGTGTCGACAGGGGGATCCAGGCATTGTTCGAGTTGTTGGCCTGGATCCGCCGGTGCAACGTCAGACGCTGACGACCTGGGTCGACAGCGCCCCCCGCCGGGGTTGAACCGTTTCCGTTCGATCAGCGTTGGGCGTAGCGCGCCTTGGCCGAGTTCACGCACACGTCCTTGGCATCGCCGGACAGCGTGTTGCACTTCTCGGCGGCCAGCTTGTAGTCGGCCTTCACGCGGGTTTCCTCCGCGTCATCGACGGCGGCGGCCACCTTCTTGTTCATCTTCAGTTCAGCCTTGGCCTTCTCGTAGGACGTCTTGGCCTCGCGCTGGCACACGTCCTTCGCTTCACCCGAGCGGTCGTCGCAGCGTTCCTTGGCCACGTCGTAGCGCGCTTCATAGCGGGTCTCGATCAGCTTGGCCTCGTCCTTGGCGTTGCCGCTGTAGTTGTATTCCAGCTGCGCCATCGCCACGTCCTCGCGGCCCTTGGCTTCCTTGACGCAGATGTCCTTGGCGTTGCCGGACAGCTGGTCGCAGGCATCCTTGTCGACCTTGTAGGTCTTCTTGATGTCGTCCTTCGCGCCGTCGTAGACCGACTTCGAGAAGTTGGCGGCGTTCGCCATGCCGGCGCACAGGCTCAGGGCAGCGGCGATCAGGGCGGTGGTGGCGTGCTTGTTCATGGTCATCCTTTGGTTCTTGTAGGGGGAGGCAGTGACTCGGCCGACGGACAGGTCCGGCGACGTCACTTTCGCAGCAGGCTCATCACGAAGGTGACGACGGCCATGATCACGAAGACGAAGAAAAGGATCTTCGCGATGCTCGCGGCGCCGGCGGCGATACCGCCGAAGCCGAACAGCGCGGCGATCAAGGCAATGACGAAAAAGACGACGGCGTAGTGCAGCATCTCGGTTCTCCTGCGCGGCACCGTGCCGCGATGAAGTGAACTTTAGGGACTGGACCGTCCGCCAGGGGCAGTCCCGCACCGCGAGCGCGCGTCGGAGCCGCAACCGATGCGCTGTAGGAGAGGACCTACCAGGGACCTGCCGGCGCTCGACGCCACGCGCACCGGTCGGGAAGGCCACTGGCCAGCGGGATATCAAGGACTGGCACCGACACGGGCCCTCGACGAAACAGCGGTGAGTCACCAACGGAAAAGCCGGCTGACGCCGGCTTTCGTGGAGGGGTGGAGGAAGGATGGAGAAGGCGCTCGAAGGCCGTCAAGCCGTCGTCTCACCAGATCTTCTGGAAGGTCACACCGACGCGCCCGCCCCGCGGGCGGAAGGTCAGCGAGGACTGCCCGCTGAGTTCCATCTTGAACCCCTTGCGCAGGTCCGCGTAGGCCTTGCGGCTGTTGAAGGCCAGACCGACGCGCACCTGGCGCTCGCGGTTGTTGAGGCCCGGGACGTTGAGGTCATCGATCTGCGCGCGCTGGGCGTCGAGCAGCGGCGTCTGGACGAAGGCATGGGATCGCGGTCCGGTCGGCACCGCCAGCCCCACCAGGACACCAGCATCGCCGGCCGCGCCGGGGCGAAGGTTCTGGTAAGGCGTCGCGTACAGCCCGCCACCGAACGCAGCGCCCCGCTGCTCGACGCCCACCCCCACCCGTAGCCCGCTGCCGGACGCCGGCCTGGCCCACAGCATCGTCTGCGTGGCCTGCGGTGCCCGCCCGTACCAGCCGGCGGCGCCCGCGGACTGGTTGGCGGTGGCCAGAGGTTCGGCGGCGCTCTGCGTCACCGTGTAGCGGGAGCCGGACGCGCCTTCGCGCAAGGGCTGCTGACGCGCCCGTTCGGACAGGTTGTGGCCGGAGAGCTCGACGCGATCATCGAGCGAACTCGGCGTCGCGTCGACGGCAGGCGCCGCCTGGACGAACGAGGCCAGGGACAGCGTCGCCGGCATCAGCGCGGCGCGGAGGAGGTTGCGGGGGCAGAAGGCGTTCATGACTCAACTCCCGTGCTTGGATACGACTTAGGACGCGGGTTGCGACAGGAAAATCTCGATCCGACGATTGGCGGCCCGCCCGGCCTCAGTGGCATTGCTGGCCACGGGCTGTCGACCGCCTCGGCCCTCCACCAGAAGCCGGCCCCGCCGGACGCCGTGATGGACCAGGTATTCACGCACCGCCTCGGCGCGATCCAGCGACAACGGGCCGTTGACCGCATCGCCCGCGGAACTGTCCGTATGGCCGACGATGGTCACGCGGACGGCGTCGTCCAGGTTGCGGCTGACCTCATCGAGCACCGGGCGCATCGCCGGCTTGAGTTCGGAACGGCCGATGTCGAAGGACGCATCGGCGGGAACGCTCAGCTTGAGCTGGTTGTCCGGTGTGCGGGCAACACTGATGCCTGCACCGGCCCCCGTCTGGGTCAGGGCCTGGCGGCGCTCCTCCATGCGGGGCGACCAGAGATTGCCGCCGAGGACGGAAGGCGCCGTACCCGGCGCGGCGCCGGTCGTGGTGCCGGGCGCCGAAGTGCCCGATTGGCCGTCCATCGACGCGCAGCCGCCCAGCGTCAGCAGGACGCCGATCGCCAGGATCGGCAGGCTGACGGCGATCATCAGCCGCGAGCGGCTCCCGACGGAGACGCTGGAGACGCTCAAGAAACGCGAGGCGTCGGCGGCGTGAACGGTGAGGACTCGGGGGCGGCGCATGACAGTCTCCAGGACGGCTGTGGGGCTTGGTCACACGATAAAACGACCTTGCTGAGCGTCATGCTAGGGAGATTGCGGGGCGGCAGGTGTAGTCGGCTGTCGGAAGCGGAAGTCAGACTGGACTGACAAACCGTGGGCCAACCCGGATCGGCCTTGCGCGGGACAGCGGAACCCTTGCCCCGGCAGGGATCAGGCGCTCAGCGGGATGCCGTCGGACGGCTCGTCGTCCAGCGGCAGCAGGTCGGCTTCGGTCAGTTCGGTGGCATCGACTTCGTCATCGAAGGCGGCCTGGTCGGCGGCGCCGACGTGCGCGATCAGCGGCTTGTCGAGCGGGCGGTAGATGCGGCTGCGCAGGCGGGCCAGGCGCTCGGAGGTGGCCACTTCGTGGACGACACGCTCGGGGTCCAGCAGCATCGCGAACGGGTTGGCGGCGAAGAACTCTTGGGTCGTGGTCTGCATGGCGGTCTCCAGGGGGATTCAGTCGATTCCGTAGCCCGTCGGCGAGGGCCTGAGGGCGGGACCGACACCGTGTCGGCATGGAATGAACTGTAGGGACCGACCCGGTCCGCCGACAGTGGGCGGCGGACCAAACCGCTTGTCAGACGGATTCCTAGGGGGTTGCCAGCAGGCGCCTCACGACGACCTCACGGCGACGTACGCGGGCGTGACAAAGGCCTCGACTTGGCCAGCTTGTCGAGCTTCTCGGCCATCTCGTCCTGGCCGGCGCGGCGGGCGAAGTCGGCCGCCGTCATCTGATGGTCGTTGCGCAGCGCGGCGTCCGCGCCGGCGGCGATCAGCACCTCGGCGCCGCTGAGGCCGCCGTAGCCGGCCGCCATCATCAGCGGGGTCGTCCCGTTGTCGGAGCGGGCGTCGATCTCGGCGCCCTGCTCCACCAGCCAGCGCACCAGGTGCTCGTTCGGTCCGGCGGCCGCGTAATGCAGCGCCGACCAGCCCGGCTCGTTCACCAGCGCACCGCGCTTCACCAGTTCCCTGGCCCAGTCCAGCTGGCCCTTGAGCGCCGCCAGCATCAGCGGCGTCTCGCCGGCCTGGTTGATCGCGCTGACGTCGGTGCCGGGGCTCTTCAGCAGGGTCTCGAAGGCCTTGCCGGACTCCTCGCGGATCGCCACGTGCAGCGCGGTGTTGCCCTGCTTGTCGCGGACGTTGGGATCGACGCCCTCCAGCAGCAGCTTCATCACCGTGGCGGCGTGGTCGTTGCGCGCGGCGACGTGCAACTCAGGCGGCGCCGAGGTGTCCGAGGACGGGGTCGGCGCTGTCGGCGCCGTCGGCCCCGGCGATCCGGAACGCCCTTGCGCCAGGACCGGCGCCCCGGCCGTCGCCACCAGCATCAGGCCGATGAGCGCAGTGCCCGCGGCGAAGGCCATCCGGGCGCTCCGCGCCTTCCCCCGCAGTCGGGTCACCATCAGGCAGCCTCCGGCAGTTGGAACAGGCGTCGCGTGTTCTGCGTGCACTGCGCCGCCAGCGTTTCCACGGGCACGCCGCGGACCTCGGCGATCAGCTTGGCCACATGCGGCACGTAGGCCGGCTGGTTCATCTTGCCGCGGTACGGGACGGGCGCCAGATAGGGGCTGTCGGTCTCGATCAGGATACGGTCGGCGGGCACCATCTTCGCGACCTCCCGCAGGTCCGCCGCGTTCTTGAAGGTCACGATCCCGGAGAACGAGATGTGGAAGCCCAGGTCCAGCGAGGCCTTCGCGACCTCCATGGTCTCGGTGAAGCAGTGCACGACGCCGCCGGGCTGGCCCGCGTCCTCTTCGCGCATCAGCCGCAGCGTGTCCTCGGCCGCCGAGCGGGTGTGGATCACCAGCGGCTTGGCCGTCCGCTTCGCGGCCCGGATGTGGTTGCGGAAGCGCTCGCGCTGCCATTCCATCTCCTCGATGGTCCGGCCGTTGAGGCGGTAGTAGTCCAGCCCCGTCTCGCCGATGGCGACGACCTTCGGATGCGCGGCGCCCTCGACCAGTTCGTCGACGCTGGGTTCATGCACCTCGTCGCTGTCCGGATGGACGCCGACGGTCGCGAACAGCTGCCGATGCGCGTCGGCGATGGCGCGGACCTCGGGGAACTCTTCCATCGTCGTGCAGATGCAGACGGCCTGCGTCACCAGGGCCGCGTCCATCGCGGCGAGCAGGTCCGGAAGCTGGGACTTGAGCTCGGGAAAGCTCAGATGGCAGTGGGAATCGATGTACACCGTCTAGATCGTCTGCGTGGGCTTGGCCGAGGAGATCGCCGTCCCCAGCAGTTCCTCGATCTTGGCGCGGATCACCCGGGTCTTCTCGTCGCCTGGGAAACGCACGCCGACGCCCTGGGTGCGACCGCCCGACGCGTTGGCCGGCGTCAGCCAGGCGACCTTGCCGGCGACCGGATAGCGGTTGGGATCCTCGGGCAGCGTCATCAGCAGGTAGATGTCCTCGCCCAGCTTGTAGTCGCGCGTGGTCGGCACGAAGACGCCGCCTTCCGAGAAGATCGGGATGTAGGCCGCATAGAGCGCGCCCTTCTCCTTGAACACCAGCTGGATCACGCTGGGTCGGGCACCGCCGGCGGGAGCCGGGACGGGGGCGGACGCGGGCGGCGTGGTGCTCATGGGTTTCAGGCTGAGTTCGCTCATGGGACCAAGTCTACTCGCGGCGCCGCGGCGTCAGACTTGGTTACCGCGTCGATCAGCGCGCCGGACGCATCGCCTGTTGCCCCTGGGCCACCAGCGACTCCATCAGCAGCCCGGCGTTGAGCGGGTGGTCCGCGTGCCGCGCCGCCTGCTGCAGCGTCCTGGCCCACTGGTCCAGCGCGGCGCGCACCGCCGGCAGCTTGGGCAGCGCGTCGCGCGGGAAGTAGGCCGGCCCGGCGCCGTGGGCGATGCGCATCAGGTCGTGCACCAGGCGCTGCATCGCGGCGATCGCGCGCGGCACCGGCCAGTCGGTCAGCGCCACGGCTTCGCCCTTGGCGATGCGGCGCGGCAGTTCCAGCCAGGTCCGGGCGGCGATGCCCTCCTCGCTCCACTGCAGCGCCTCCTGCGGCCGGCCGCCGGTGGCGTCCAGCAGCACGCCGGGCTGGTCCACGCCCTGCCCGGTCAGCCAGGCCAGCGCGGCCTCGCGCCCGGGCAACGCCATCTGCAGCGGCTGGCAGCGGCTGCGGATCGTCGGCAGCAGCTGCTGCGGCGCGGCGCTCGCCAGGACGAAACGCAGCAGCCCGGCCGGTTCCTCCAGCGTCTTCAGCAGCGCATTGGCGGCGATGGTGTTCAGCGCCTCGGCGGGATACACCACCACCACCTTGGCCTTGCCGCGGGCCGCGCTGATCTGCGCGAAGGACAGCATCTGGCGGACCGATTCGATCTTGATCTCGCGGCTGGGCTTGGTCTTGCTGGCCTTGGCCGTGGAGGTCCCCTCCCCGTCCGCGTCCATCGCGCCGAAACCCAGCGGCTCGCGCAGCGCTTCGGGCAGCAGCACCTGGAAGTCCGGATGCGAGCGCGAGCGCAGCAGGTGGCAGCTCGCGCAGCGGCCGCAGCCGGGCTGGTCGGTGGCCGTGCGCGCCTCGCAGAGCCAGGCCTGCGCCAGCAGCAGCGCCAGATCGAACTGGCCGACACCCGCCGGCCCCTGCAGCAGCAGCGCATGGCTGCGGCCTTGCGTGAGCGCCTGATGCAGCGGCTCCGCCAGCCAGGGCAGCGGCAACCGGCCGCCTTCGGCCAGCGCGGCGGCGCCGTCGGCCCCCTGGGCGCTCAAGGACGAATCGGTCACCATCCGCGACGCTCCAGTTCGGCGCGGATCTGTCGAGCGACGCCTTCAATCGTGTCGCCAGCATCGATGCGGACGATGCGGCCCCGGGACGCCTCGGCCCGGCGCTGATACCCGGCCCGCACGCGGGCGAAGAAATCGAGGTCGAGCTGCTCCAGCCGATCCGCGTCGCGGGCCTGCGCCCGGCGCTGCGCGGCCACGGCGGGGTCCACGTCGAACCAGAAGGTCAGGTCCGGCTGACGGCCCTGCTGCACCCACTGCTCCAGCGTGGCCAGCACCTGCACGTCCATGCCGCGCCCGCCGCCCTGGTAGGCGAAACTCGCGTCGGTGAAGCGGTCGCACAGCACCGTCTGGCCCAGCGCCAGCGACGGGGCGATGACGCGCTGCACATGATCGCGGCGCGCGGCGAAAACCAGCAGCGCCTCGGTCAGCCCGTCCATGTCCTGATGCAGGAACAGACCGCGCAGCGACTCGGCCAGCGGCGTGCCGCCGGGCTCGCGGGTCTGGACCAGTTCGGCGCCGCGCTGGCGCAGGTGTTGGGCGACGGACTCGATGTGGGTGGACTTGCCCGCCCCGTCGATGCCTTCGAAGGTGATGAATCGACCGCTCACGCGTGGTGCTCTCTCGGCTCTCTGGGAACCCGGATGGAAAACAGCGAAGGAACTGCGGAAAAAGCAAAGCGCGGGCGCTTCAGCGGCCGCGCTGGTACTTGTTGACCGCCCGATTATGCGCGGCCAGATCCTCGCTGAACTGGCTGGTGCCGTCCCCGCGCGACACGAAGTACAGCGCCTTGGAGGGCGTCGGATGCAGCGTCGCCTGAAGCGCCGCCAGGCCGGGCATCGCGATGGGCGTCGGCGGCAGACCGCCGCGGGTGTAGGTGTTGAACGGCGTGTCGGTCTGCAGGTGGATCTTGCGCAGGTTGCCGTCGAAATCGGTGCCCAGTCCGTAGATCACCGTCGGATCGGTCTGCAGCGGCATGCCGGCCTTGAGCCGGTTGACGAACACCGCCGCGACCAGGCCGCGGTCCGCCGCGGCGCCGGTTTCCTTCTCGACGATGGAGGCCAGGGTCAGCGCCTCGTCCGCGCTCTTGAGCGGCAGGCCGTCGCCGCGACCCGCCCAGGCGCTCTCCAGCCGCTTCTGCATCAGCACATGGGCGCGCTTGAGCACCGTCAGGTCGCTGACGCCCAGGCTGTAGGCGTAGGTGTCGGGGAAGAAACGCCCCTCGGGCGCCTGCCCGGGCGCGCCGAGCGCCGCCATGATCTGCTCGTCGGTCATGGCCGCGGTGGTCTTCTTCAGCGCCGGCGCGGCGGCGATCGCCGCGCGCAACTGGCGGAAGTTCCAGCCCTCGATCAACCTCAGCTGCTCCAGCACCTGGTCGCCGCGCACCATCTTGTCGAGCAGTTCGCGTGGCGTGACGCCGGCATGGATCTCATAGCTGCCGGCGCGGATCTTCCTCGCCTGCCCCGAATACCGGAACCAGGCGTACAGGAATCGTGGATCCGTTTGCACGCCGGCGGCCACCCAGGCCTGGGCGACCTGCTGGGGCGGCGTGCCCGGTTCGATCGACAGTTCGATGCCCGGCTTGTCCAGCACCAGCGGCGCCTGCAGCCACCACCAGAGCGCACCCGCGCCCCCGCCGACCAGCACCACCGCCGCCACCAGCGCGGACAGCAGCCAGCGCCCGATCCGGCCCGACTGCTTCTTCGTTTTTCTCGCGGTGCCGCGAGATCTGTTTTTCGCGCGTGACAAGACCCGATGTCCTTCGTGAAATGCGGGGGCTGATGATAATCGGACCATGATCGACGACCTCCACCATGCTCCGCCGCCCGTGCCGTCCTCGGCGCTGGGTGCCGTCCGCCTTGCCGACTGGGGCGTGATCCGCGCCCAGGGCGAGGAAGCCGCCAAGTTCCTGCACACCCAGCTGACGCAAGACCTGGCCCTGCAGACCGGCGCGCAGGCCCGGCTGGCGGGCTTCTGCTCGGCCAAGGGCCGCCTGCTCGCGACGATGCTGGCGGTCAAGCCGGACGACCAGTCCGTGCTGCTGGCCCTGCCCGCCGAAGTGCTGCCGGCGACGGTCAAGCGGCTGTCGATGTTCGTGCTGCGCGCCAAATGCAAGCTGAGCGACGACAGCGCGGCCTGGGCGGTCTGGGGCCTGTCCGGTGCGCAGGCGCGCGACTGGCTGGCCGACGTCGGCGCCGGTGCGGTTCCGGGCGACGTGTGGTCGGTCGGTCGCCTCGCGCTGCCCGACGGGCGCGAAGCGCTGGCCACCCGCCTGCCCGACGACGGCCTCACGCCCCGCTTCCTGCTGCTGCAGCCCGCCGACGCGCCGGCGCCGGCGCTGCCCGTGATCGATCCCGAGGAATGGCAGGGCCTGGACGTGACCGCCGGCCTGGCCTGGATCCGTCAGGGCACGGTCGAGCAGTTCGTGCCGCAGATGCTCAACCTGGAGCTGCTGGGCGGCGTGAACTTCCAGAAGGGCTGCTATCCGGGCCAGGAGATCGTCGCGCGCAGCCAGTATCGCGGCACGATCAAGCGCCGCACCCACCTGTTCGCGCTGGACGGCAGCGATGCCGACGCCACGCCCGGCCAGGAAATCTTCCACAGCGCCGATCCGGAGCAGCCCGCGGGCATGGTCGCCGGCTTCGGTCGCCAGGAAGGCCGCCCGCTGCTGCTGGCCGAGGTGAAGCTGGCCGCGCTCGAGTCCGGCACCCTGCACCTGGGCAGCGCGACCGGCGCCGTCCTCACCCCCCGTCCCCTGCCTTACGTCATCGGAGAACCTGAATGAATGCATCGCCGCCGACGCGCGCCGCCGCGCCGCCTCCCATCCGTCCCGTCGACCGCTCGACCGCACCGGTCGAGCTCTACGTCTACTACCGCGTGCACGCGGACCAGCTGACGGCCGCGCTGGCCGCCTTCGAACAAGCGCGCCAGGCGCAGCCGGTGCGGCTGCTCCAGCGCCATGACAACGATCCGGTCTTCCAGACCTGGATGGAGATCTACGGCCCCGAGCTGCCCGACGCGGCGGATGCGGAGCGCCGGATCGCCGCCGCCCTGGGCGCGTTCGCGCAGGGCCCCCGCCACCGCGAGGCCTTCGCCGCCGTCGCCGGTCCGGGAGCGGTGCACTGATGGAACACAACGTCTCCCTGATCTCCACCCTGGCGGCGGGCTTCGGCCTGGCGCTGATCCTGGGTTTCATCGCCGAGCGGCTGAAGCTGCCCGCGCTGGTGGGTTACCTGCTCGCGGGCATCGCGATCGGCCCGGCCACGCCGGGCTTCGTCGCCGACGTCGGCATCGCCGCGCAGCTGTCGGAAATCGGCGTGATGCTGCTGATGTTCGGCGTCGGGCTGCACTTCTCGCTGAAGGACCTGATGGCGGTCAAGCGCATCGCGCTGCCCGGCGCGGTCGTGCAGATGGCGGCCGCCACGGCGCTGGGCATGGGCCTGGCGATGTGGTGGGGCTGGCCGGCGGGCCAGGCGCTGGTCTTCGGACTGACGCTGTCCTGCGCCAGCACCGTGGTGCTGCTGAAGGCGCTCGAATCGCGCGGTTCGCTGGAGTCGATGAACGGCCGCATTGCGGTCGGCTGGCTGGTGGTCGAGGACCTGGCGACGGTGCTGATCCTGGTGCTGCTGCCGCCGCTGGCGACGGTGCTGGGCGGCAACGCCGCACCGGGCGCGGACGCCGACGCGCCGCTGTGGCGCACCATCGCCGAGACGCTGGCCCAGATGGCCGCCTTCGTCGTGCTGATGCTGGTCGTGGGCCGGCGCGTGCTGCCGTGGATGCTGTGGCAGGTGGCGCGGACGGGCTCGCGCGAGCTGTTCACGCTGATGGTCATCGCCGTGGCGATCGGCATCGCCTACGGCGCGTCGGAGCTGTTCCACGTCTCCTTCGCGCTGGGCGCGTTCTTCGCCGGCACGGTGATGCGCGAATCCGAGTACAGCCACCGCGCCGCGCAGGAATCGCTGCCGCTGCGGGACTCGTTCTCGGTGCTGTTCTTCGTGTCGGTGGGCATGCTGTTCGACCCGATGACGCTGATCGACCAGCCGCTGCACCTGCTGGGCGTGGTCGCGATCGTGATGCTGGGCAAGGCGGTCGCGGCGGCGGCGCTGGTCATCGTGTTCCGCTATCCGCTGAACACGGCGATGACGGTGTCGGCCAGCCTGGCGCAGATCGGGGAGTTCAGCTTCATCCTCGCGGGGCTGGGCGTTCAACTGGGCTTGCTGCCCAAGGCCGGGATGAACCTGGTGCTGGCGGCGGCGCTGATCTCGATCGCGCTGAACCCGGTGATGTTCGCGATGATCGCGCCGCTGCAGCGCTGGGTGCTGGCGCGCTCGGCCTTCGCGCGCAAGCTCGAAGAGCGGGACGATCCCTACGCCGAACTGCCGCAATCCACCGACCGCCAGTTCCTGGAGGGTCAGGTCGTGCTGGTCGGCTACGGCCGCGTGGGGCGGCGCATCGCCGACGCGCTGACCGAGCGCGGCATCCCCTTCGTCGTCGCGGACGAGGGCCGCGAGACCGTGGAGGCGCTGCGCAAGCGCGGCCTCGCGGCGGTCAGCGGCGACGCGAGCGAGCCCATGGTGCTGATCCAGGCCCACATCGCCAACGCGGCGATGCTGGTGGTGGCGGTGCCCGACTCGATGAAGGCGCGGCAGATGGCCGACACGGCGCGTCAGCTGAACCCGGGCATCGAGATCGTGCTGCGCACCCACGGCGAGGAGGAATCCGAACTGCTGCGTCGGGAGCAGCTCGGCACCGTGTTCTACGGCGAGGAGGAACTCGCCAAGGGCATGAGCCGCCACGTGCTGCAGCGCTTCAACGCGGATATCCCGGAGGGCTTGTCGCCGGTGGCGGCACCGGCGCATTGAGCGCGAGGACGAAGCCGCCGCGACCGGCTCCGGCGCGGCGATGATGGGCGACCCTGCGGGGTCGCCTTTTTCTTGCCCGTCCTTCTTTCGCCTCCGCCCTGCCCGAGCTGCTGGCCCGTCGGTTTGCCGGGCACCCAGCAATCGCCGCTTTACATCGTCCGCTTAGCGTCGCCGCCCATGATCGAATCGACCCGTCCTCGCCCGCACTCCCGCGCTCGCTCCCTGGCCTTCGGATGTGCCGCCGTGCTTGGCGCGGCGGTGCTGCTCGCCGGCTGCGGCGGCGGACCGCCGAAGGCGCGCGTCGAGGAACAGCAGCAGCTGCGCGAGTTCGCCTCCCGCGGCTATGCGCCGCAGGGCGAGCCGGTCACGACGCAGCCGATCCTGTGGCGCATGCGCGGCGACGATGTGCGACTGACCCTGACGATGCCGACCAATGCCGGGACGACGGCGGGCACGACGCCGCGCCCGGTCGTGGTCTACCTGCCGGGTCTGGGCGAGTCCGACACCGCGGGCATCCGCTGGCGCCGCGCCTGGGCGGCGGCGGGTTATGCGGTGCTGTCGCTGCAGCCGCTGGACGACGATGCGAACGCCTGGTCGTCGGAGCTGGCGCGTTCGGCGGAGTTCACCGAACTGGGCCGGCGCCATTACGCCGACGCGCAGATGCGCAAGCGGTTGACGCGGCTCGATGAACTGCTCGCCGAGGCGCAACGATTGGGGCGCCAGGGCCCGGGTCAAGGCCAAAACCAGCTCCCGGGCCAGGGCGACGCACCGTGGCGCTCGCTGGACTGGTCGAAGACGGTGGTTGCGGGCTATGAACTCGGCGCGCAGACCGCGATGGCGGTCGCGGGCGAGCGCCAGCCCGACGGTTCGGTGCTGGCGCTGAAGTCCGTGCAGCCGGTGGCCGCGATCGTGATCAGCCCGCAGGTGTTCGCGCAACCGGACGCGGCGCGGTATCGCGAACTCGCCGTCCCCGTGCTCGGCTTGACCGGGCCGGACGACAGCGACGTGCTCGGGCTGGTGCGGGACGTGCAATGGCGCCAGGCGCCGTTCGCCGCGATGCCGGCGGGCCGGGGCTGGCTGCTGAGCGTGAACGAGGTGCGCCACGCCGCGCTAGGCGGCAACGAACCGCGACCGGAGGACGCCGAGCGCGAGCAGAAGCGCATCCGCGCCGCCGAGGAACAGGAGCAGTCGCAGCCCCAGGGCCGCCGCGGTGGCGGCGGCCGCGGCGGGCGCGGCCAGGAAGGCCCGACGCGCATGGCGCCGGTCCCGGCCGTGCCCGACTACCGCCAGTTGCACGAGCAGCAGCTCGGCATGACGGCCGCGCAGCAGGTCAGCGTGGCCTTCCTGGACTGGCAGCTGAAGCGCTCCGACACGGCGCGTGGATGGCTGGGGACGCCCGCCGACTCGTGGATGCGAGGCGTGGGCGTCCTCGCCTCCTCAAAGGACGGGCGTCGGGACTAGCACCTGGTTGGCGGTCAACCACACGCTCTGCAGGCTGGCATTGCCCGCCAGATCGACCTGCTGGATTTCCTGAGGTCCTGCCAGGGGCATCCCAAGCTCCAGACGCTTCCAGTCCGAGTCTTTGCCGGGGCGAAAATTGAAGTGCGCATGCGGCTCGGCCTTCCTGAGCTGGAACTGCTCGATGCCCAGGGCCTCGCCCACGGCGGACAACTCGGGGGCGGGTGGCGGCGTCGCGTCCAACCAGATTTCGGCGAGTCGGATGACGTGTTCGGCATTGCCGGCCCGATCCCAGGACGACACCCCGACGATCTGGGCCCCTTGCTTGAAGAGCGCATCGGGAAGCCGGTCGGTGACGCCTTGGAATTCCCTGCCCGGCAAGGATTTCCTGGCATCGTCATATTGATGCGCGATCCAGCCGGCCCCTTCCTCCAGCCCGAGCAAGGTCACCTGCGCCTGGCGGGTCAACGCGTACTTTCCATTCCTGTCCGGAGCACCCGCCTCGTTCACTGTGGACACCACGTTCCCGACCTTCAGCGACAGCGTGACAGGCGTCCTGTCCACCTCGAACGTCAGGCTCCCCGACGACAAGGGAATGCCGTCCCGATCCACGGCCTGCACGTCGACGCGCTTGCTGCCATCGCCCTGGAATTGCGCGTCGTCGATGACGCGCCCGTCCCCGAGAGGCTGCCAGCGGCCGCCGTTGATCCTGAAATGCATCGTGCCGTGCTGCGGAGCGATGCCTTCGATCTGCACGGTGGCATCGCGGGTGATGAGATCGCTTCGCTGCTCATCGGTCCTGCCGGTGTCATTCTTCAGATTCAGTCGGAGGCCGCCGGTGTGGCCGGGCTCCGCAGCGCCGAGCTTCAGGACCTGGCCGTCCATCAACCGGGTGGAGTCCAGGCTGACGTTCCCCGCCAGATCGACTTGCCGGATTTCCTGAGGTCCTGCCAGCATGTGCCCCTGCACCCGCTGCCAGCCCGATTGCTCGTCCGGACGATGCTCCAGATGCGCATGCCGCTCGAGATTGTCGAGCCTGAACTGTTCGACGCCCTGGATCTCGCCGACCGACGACCACCGCGGCGCCGGTGGCGGCGTCATGTCCAGCCAGACCTCCTGTTGCAGGACGGTTCCGTTGCCGTTCCCGGCCCTGTCCCAGCCCGTCACCCCGACGATCTGAGGCCCTTCCTTGAAAAGTGCCGCCGGAAGCTGGTCGCCGTCGCCTTCGAACCCCTTGCCGATCAAGGTCGAGGTGGTCGGGTCGTACTCCGCGGCGGTCCATCGATCCCCCGCTTCAATCCCGAGCACCTTCACCAGCGGACGGTCCGTCAGCAGATAACCTCCGAGCCGATCCGGTGCACCCGACTCGTTCACCGTTGCCAGCTCGCGCACGACGACTGGCACCCGGGGCCCTGGCGGGCTTCGGTCCACCTCGAACTTCAAGCTCACCGCCGGCAGCGGATGATTGCCCTGATCCCCCGATCGCACCTCGACGTGATGCGCGCCCTCCTCCGGGAAGTGTGCGTCGCTGATGACCTCCCCCTCCACGAGAGGCGTCCATGGTCCGGCATCGATCCTGAACTCGACCGGCCCGCGGAACTGATCCATGCCCTCGATCAGCACGGTGGCATCCCGCGTGACGAGATCGTTCTTCTGCGCCTCGGTCCGGCCCGTGTCGTTCTTCAGGCTCAGTCGGAGAAGGTCCGCGCCCCCGGTCGGTAGCAGGCGCTCATCGCGGTCATCGCGCTCATCGCGCTCATCGAATTCGTCGCTGCCGTGGCGCTCGTCCCCGTCGTCACTGTCCGCCTCATCCATATCGACCTGCTCGGACTCAGGCCACCACGGGTCCGGCGCCTCGGTCTCGACGACCGGCAGGGTCGTCTCGATCCCGTGCCCGGTCGGGTCCTCGTGCTCGGCCACTGGTAAGGGCAGGTGAGCCTGCTCGGGCTTGCGAACGGACCCGGGGTCGGCGTCGGACGCCCGCTCGTGAACGGGCACAAGCCGGGCGCTCGACGGCGTCGATTCATCCGCGACCTTCGGTTTCGGAGTGGCCAGGGTCATTGGCGCTCGCAACGGCAACGACTGGGACATGGCCGTCCTCGTGCCACCTGTCCCCGCCATCGCGCCCAGCGCAGCGAGGGCCGTCACCGCGCCTGCCGCCGCCACGAGGGCTGAGTCCTGTGCCCCCTCATCGAGAGCGACCGGCTCGCCCTGCCTGTCCTCATCCCCCGCCTGATCCTGTGGCGGCGCCTCCTGCTCGGGCTCCTGTGCCTGCGCTTGCTCCAGCGCCTGCTCGTTCGCCGGCTCGTGTTCCCGCTCCTGCGCTCGCCCGCGATGCCTGCGCCGCTGTTTCATTGCCGTTGCCGTCATCCTGCCGACTCTCCATGCATCAAACCGGGCAGTATCGAAACGGGTCGGCGCGTTGGCACTCGCTGACGATTGCCGTCGACAGCGGCGCATCGACTCCTCTGTGGGGGTCGGTACCCGCTCCCTGTCAAGGCTGTTCTCCAACGATGAATTTCTGTATTGACAGAAATTTCTGTCAAGCTAAAGTCCAGCGCATGGAACTCACCGATACCGCCCGCCGCTTCGTCCTGCACTGGGGCGAGATGGGCAGCGCCTGGGGCGTGAACCGCACCGTGGCGCAGATCCATGCCCTGCTCTACTTCCATGGCCGGCCGCTCAACGCGGAAGAGCTGGCCGAGACGCTCTCTGTCGCCCGCTCCAACGTCAGCACCAGCCTCAAGGAACTGCAGAGCTGGAACCTGATCCGCGTGACCCACGTGCTCGGGGACCGGCGCGACTACTTCGAGACGACCGCGGACGTCTGGGAGCTGCTCCGCACCATCGTCCGCGAGCGCAAGCACCGCGAGTTCGACCCGACCGTGCGCATGCTGGCCGAACTCGTCGCGGACGAGGGATTCCAGAACGAATCCCCCGATGCCCAGGACCGCGTGCGCGAATGCCTGCGCCTGATGCAGACGCTGGGCGCCTGGTCCGAGGAAATGATGCGGCTCTCGCCCTCGACGCTGGAAAAGGTGCTCAAGCTCGGCGCGAGCGTCCAGCGCTTCGTGCGCGGGGACGGGACCTGATCCGGTCCCTTTTTTTGACCACGAATTTCTGTCTCTACTGAAATACCAGACACACCACACCCCGGAGGAAGCCATGCGAACCGTGCCCAGTCCCGACCCGTCGGTCTATCCGCTGACGCTCTACTTCGACGGCGCCTGCCCGATCTGCAGCGGCGAGATGCACAACCTGATGCTGCGCAACACCGCCGGCCTGCTGCGCTTCGTGGACATTTCCGAGCCGGGCTTCGCCGCGTTCCCGCCGGGCACGGACATGCCGGCGCTGATGGACCTGATGCACGGGCAGCGCGCCGACGGCCGGCTCGCGATCGGCGCGGAGGCGATCCGGCTCGCCTACCGGGGCGCACAACTCGGCTGGATCGCGCGGATCATGGATCTGCCCCTGCTGCGGACCCTGTGCGACCGCGCTTATCCGGTCGTCGCCCGCAACCGCTACCGGATTCCGCGGCCCGTCGTGCGGCTGGTCTTCGAGACCGGCCTGCGTCGCGCGGCGGAACGTCGCGCCGGCCGCTCCGCGTGCCGTGACGACGCCTGCGAATTTCACGTCCACGCTCAGCCCCACGAACATCCGCATCATGTGCGGCGCGACGGCAACGGAGACGCGTCATGAGCACGACGTCCATCCGATCGGTGCTGGTCTGCGGCGCCAGCGGTTTCGTCGGGCGGCGCATCGTGCGCTCGCTGCGCGAGGCCGGCCTGGCGGTGACGGCAGGCGACTCCCGCACGCAGGACTTCCAGCAAGACCTGTCCCCCGAGGTCTGGGTGCCGCGCGTCACCGGCTTCGATGCCGTCGTCAACGCGGTCGGGCTGCTGCGCGACACGCCGCGCCGCCAGCTCGAGCCCATCCACCACCGGGCGCCCGCCGCGCTGTTCGAGGCCTGCGCCCGCGCCGGCGTGGCGCGGGTGATCCAGATCTCGGCGAACGGCGTGACGCAAAGCCCGACGCGATATGCGACAACGAAGCGCGCCGCGGATGAGGTCCTGCTGCGGCTGCGCGCCGAAGGCCGCGTCGACGGCATCGTGCTGCGCCCGAGCATCGTCTTCGGCCGTGGCGGTGCGAGCGCGGCGCTGTTCATGAACCTTGCCCGGCTGCCGGTGCTGGTGCTGCCGCGCGCGGCCGTCCACGCCCAGGTCCAGCCCGTCGCCGTGCCCGATGTCGCGCAGGCGGTGCTCCGGCTGCTGCAGGACGGCGGACCGGAACTCGTGACGGCCGTCGGCCCGCGGGCGCTGAGCCTGTCGGCCTTCATCGGCGAACTCCGGCGCCAGCGCGGACAGACAACTGCCCGCGTGATCCCCTTGCCCGACGCGCCCAGCCGCTGGAGCGCCCGCCTGGGGGACTACGTCAGCAGCCAGCCGTGGAGCAGCGAAAGCCTGGCCCTGCTGGAGCAGGACAACATCGGCGACGCCGCCGCGTTCGCGCACGTGCTCGGACGACCCGCGGTGCCCGTCGAACAATTCGTGGAGGCCGCATGGGCATCGGACTTGTGAACTTCCGGCACCGCCGCACGCGCGTCGTCGCGCGGGCCGGATTGATCGCGCTGTGGCTGGCCACCGGCGCGGCCAGCCTGATCGAGCTCGACGGCCGCAGCCGCGACCTCATGGTCGCCGCACAGACGCCCGAGGCCTGGATCGCGCCGGTCATCGTGGCGGGCGCGCTCGTCGATCTGCTGATCGGCGCGGCCATGTGGCGCTGGCATCGCCGCTGGGTGTACCGCCTCGCGGGCGGGATGATGCTGCTGATGACGGCGGTGGCGACGATCATCCTGCCCTCGCTGTGGCTGGACCCGCTGGGCTGCCTGACCAAGAACCTGCCGGTAGCGATCCTGCTGCTGATCCTCGACGAGGACGCGCCGGCGTGAGGAGAAAAACATGAACACCTACCTCGTGATCAAGTGGCTGCACATCGTGTCGAGCGTGCTGCTGGCGGGCACCGGCTTCGGCTCGGCCTTCTACCTGTTCTTCGCGAACCGGAGCGGTTCGCTGGCGGCGCAGGCCGTGGTGGCGCGCCTCGTCAAGCGCGCGGACCTCTGGTTCACGACGCCGGCGGTGATCGTGCAGCCGCTCACCGGCGTGTGGCTGGCGATGACGGCCGGCTGGGCGCTGGACACGCCGTGGCTCGCGCTGTCGATCGCTCTGTACGTGATCGCCGGCGCCTGCTGGCTGCCGGTGGTGTGGTTGCAGATCCGGCTGTCGCAGATGGCCGACGCGGCGCTCGCCAGCGGCCAGCCGCTGCCGGCCCTCTACTGGCGCTACGCCCGCTGGTGGGAGGGCCTGGGCTACCCGGCCTTCATCGCGGTGCTCGTCGTCTTCTACCTGATGGTGAACAAGCCGGCGCTGTGGGGCTGAACGGCCCGCACGCTGCGACGGGAAGCAACGCCATTCGACCCGATGGGTCGGGGGTCAGCGCCGTCCGCCAGATCCTGATCCGCTCACCGACGCCACAGCCCGAGCAGCTTCTGCAGCGCCAGTGCACCGATCGCGGCGGCGATCAAGGCCGTCAGCCACAGCAAGGTGGCGCCCGGTGCCACGGCGGCCCCCCCGGCGGCCGAACCCGCCGCGTCCGAGGCCGCTTCGCCGGAATTCCCCAACAGGAAACCGATGGTGTTGAAGGCCGCATGCAGGGCGATGCAGGGCATCAGCGAGCGGCCGCGCTCGTACAGCAGGCCGAGCAGCAGCCCGAGCAGGAACGCCAGGCAGAACTGGTAGATGTTCAGATGCGCGACGCCGAAGTACAGCGCGGAATAGCCGATCGCCAGCCCCCGCGGATACCGCTTCAGGAACCCGCGCAGCAGCACGCCGCGGAAGAGCAGCTCCTCCACGACCGGCGCCACCACGCAGACCATGAGGGCCATCGCCAGGGTGGGCTCATGGAGTTCCGTGAACGCCCGCGCCTCGTAGTCCGAGAGCGGCAGCACCGCCTGCAGGCCGGTGAAGAGCACCGAGTTCAGCAGCAGGAGCAACGGCGTCAGCAGCAGCACCGCTGGCACGACCAGCACCAGCGTCGGCAGCAGCGACGAGCGGTCGGGATGGAGGACGTCCCGGTAGCCGGCGCCCTGCAGGTGCAGCGCCACGGCAATGACGAGGCCGTCCGCCAGCACCGTGATGAGCACGGTCATCTGCTCGAAGCTCAGGCCCAGGGTCTCGCGGAAGTCGTACAGCGCCGCGCCGACGAGCTGCTGCAGCACCAGCGTGGCCAGCAGGAGCAGGCCGGCCTGGAGGACGGAAGGGAAAGGCGGCTTGTTCTCTGGCATGGGTTCCGAACTGTAGGGGCCGTTTGTTGCTGATCGGTATCGGGATCGGACCGGGTTTCCCCGTGATAGCCTCGCGCCCCATGTCTCAAGAGCCCACCGTCGACGACGCCCCCGCGCGCGCCTCGCTGCCCGAGGTGCTGCTGCTCGCCAGCGTCTTCGTCATCGCCGCCTGCGGGCTGGTCTACGAGCTGGCCGCGGGCGCGCTCGCGAGCTACCTGCTCGGCGATTCCGTCCTGCAGTTCTCGACCATCATCGGCGCCTACCTGTTCGCGATGGGCGTGGGCTCCTGGCTCTCGCGCTACATCGACCGGCAACTGGTCGCGCACTTCCTGCGGCTGGAGCTGCTGGTCGGCGTCATCGGCGGCCTGATGCCCGCGGCGCTCTTCACCGCGCACAGCCTGCTGCTGCCGTCGCAGGTCGCCGGCTTCCGGGTGCTGCTGTACGGGCTGGTGCTGCTCGTCGGCACGCTGGTGGGCCTGGAGATCCCGCTGGTGATGCGCATCCTCAAGCGCCACTTCCGCCAGCGGTATGCGCTCAAGGAACTGGTGTCGCAGGTGCTGACCTTCGACTACCTCGGGGCGCTGCTGGTCGCCGTCGCCTTCCCGCTGCTGCTGGTGCCCAACCTCGGGCTGGTGCGCACGGGGCTGTTCTTCGGATTGCTGAACGTGGCCGTCGCCGTGTGGGCGCTGTGGCTGTTCCGCGCGGAGCTGCGCAGCTGGCGGTCGCACGCGCTGACCTGCGTGGTGTCCATCGGCCTGCTCGCCGCGGCGATGGCCGGCGCCGACCGGCTCAGCACCTGGGCCGAGGACCGCTTCTACGGCGAGCAGATCGTCTTCAAGGAAAGCAGCAGCTACCAGCGCATCGTCGTCACGCAGGGCGCGGCGGGCACGCGGCTGTTCCTCAACGGCAACCTGCAGTTCCACTCGCGCGACGAGTACCGTTATCACGAGGCCCTCGTGCATCCCGCGATGGCCGCGCAGGGCGCGCCGCGCAAGGTGCTGGTGCTGGGCGGCGGCGACGGCATGGCCGTGCGCGAGATCCTGCGCTATCCGTCCGTCGAGCACATCACGCTGGTCGAGCTGGACCCGCACATGACGACGCTGTTCTCGACGATGCCGCTGCTCAAGGGGCTGAACAAGGACGCGCTGCTGAGCCCCAAGCTGCACATCGTCAACGCGGACGCCTTCAGCTGGCTGGAAACGACCGACGAGATCTTCGACGTCATCGTCATC
Organism: Mitsuaria sp. 7; assembly: GCF_001653795.1. Classification (NCBI taxonomy): domain Bacteria; kingdom Pseudomonadati; phylum Pseudomonadota; class Betaproteobacteria; order Burkholderiales; family Sphaerotilaceae; genus Roseateles; species Mitsuaria sp. 7. The sequence continues at coordinate 951,501 of NZ_CP011514.1, read as the reverse complement.
GACTTCCCCGATCCGAGCAATTTCGCGCTCGGCAAGCTGTACACGGCCAGCCTCTACAAGATGGTCGACCAGCACCTGAGCGCATCCGGATACGCGGTGATCCAGTCGACCTCGCCGCTGGTGGCGCCGCGCGCGTTCTGGACCGTCGTGAACACGGTGGAATCGGTCGGCCTCACCGCGACCCCGTACCACGCGCACGTGCCGAGCTTCGGCGAATGGGGCTTCGTGCTGGCGAGCCGGCGGCCGTGGGCCATGCCGCGAAAGCTGCCGGACGGTCTGCGCTTCCTGAGCATAGACGGCATTCCGGCGTTGATGAGTTTCCCGCCGGACATGGCGCGGCCGGAGCACCTCGAGGTGAACCGGCTGTCCAACCAGGTGCTGGTGCACGAGTTCGAGCGCGAATGGGGCAAGCTGCATTGAAGCGCCGCGACCTGCTGACGCGCACGCTGGCGGCCTCTCTCCTGCCGATGCTCTCGGCCTGCGGGCGCGAGGCGCGGCCGCTCGCCGATCGACTGGCGGAACGCATCGCGGAACTCCCCGGCGGCTGGACCGGCGCGAACTGGGAGCGCGGCCATCGTCTGCGCGGTGCCCTGCCCGTCTGGTCGGCGGCCACCGGCGCGCCCCGACGCGCGCAGGTGCTGGTGCTCGGCGCGGGCATCGCGGGACTCGCCTGTGCGCGCCGGCTGCGTCTGCAAGGCGTGGACGTCGCACTGCTGGACCTGGAGGACCGCCCCGGCGGCAACAGCCGCGGACATCGCATCGGCGCGGGGCCGGCGCTCGGCGAAGGCCTGCGCTGCCCGCTAGGCGCGCACTACCTGCCCACGCCGGGACCGGAGGCCGTCGAAGTGCACGCCGTGCTGGAGGATCTCGGCCTCGCGCGCCAGGAGCACGGCAAGACCGTCTACGAAGAACGCTGGCTCTGCCACAGCCCGCAGGAGCGGCTGTGGTGGAAGGACCAATGGGTCGACGGACTGCTCCCGCCGGCCGAATCCCCCGAAGTGCAGACGCAGTACCGCCGCTTCGGCGAACTGGTCGACCGGGCGCGGCATGAGGTCGGCTTCGCGATGCCGAGCACGCGCCACGCATGGACGCCGGCGCATCAGGCGCTGGACGCGAAAACCTTCGCCGCGTGGCTCGACGAACACGAGCTGACCGCCGCGCCGCTGCGCTGGTACCTCGACTACTGCTGCCGCGACGACTACGGCGCCGATGCGACGCAGGTGTCCGCCTGGGCGGGACTGCACTACTTCGGCAGCCGACACGGCTTCATGAGCGGCGAGGAACGCGAGGCCGTGCTGACCTGGCCGCAAGGCAACGGCTGGTTGTCGGAGCGTCTGGCCGCGCCGCTGGCGGAGGCCTTCCACGGCGGCCGCACGGCGCTGCGCGTGCGCGAGGAACGCCATGGCGTGCAGGTGCTGGTCTGGAACGACAAGGACCAGCTGGCGGAGCGTTGGGAAGCCGATCAGGTCGTGATGGCGATGCCGCTGTTCATCGCGGCGCGGCTGCCAGAACAACCGCCCTCGGCGCTCACGCAAGCCGCGAGCGGCATGCGTTATGCGCCGTGGCTGGTGGCGAACCTGCTGCTCGACGCACCGCCGCTGGAGCGGCTGGGCGCGCCGATGTCCTGGGACAACGTTGCGTACGGCGGCGAAGCGCTGGGTTACGTGAACGCAAACCATCAGGACCTCGACCCGAGCCGCGGTCCGATGGTGCTGACGGCTTACCGCTCGCTGCACGAGTCGCAACGCAAGGACCTGCTGCAGGACGACTGGCGCGCCTGGGCGGCGCGCGTGCTCGCGGACATGGCGCCCCTGCATCCGGATCTGCCGGAGCGGCTGCAGCGCATCGAGCTGATGCGATACGGGCATGCGATGAGCATCCCGCATCCGGGACTGCGCGGGTCGCAGGCGCTGGCCGCGCTGCGCGAGCGCGCACAAGGCCGGCTCCACTTCGCGCATGCGGACCTGGCGGGGTACTCGGTGTTCGAGGAGGCGTTCACGCAGGGGGAAGTAGTCGCGGCGCGTCTCAGGCGCAAGGGCGCCGGGAGCGCATGAGCGCAACAGATCGCGCGACCGCCTGCATTCAAGGGAACACCGCGTCGACACCCCGATCCCGCATCATGCGAAGCAGCCTGAGTTCCGCGCCCTGAGGCTTGCCCAGTCCTTGCTCCCACCGACGCAAGCGCTTGGCGCTCGTGTTGAGCATGCCCGCCAGCGTGTAGACACAGCAGCTCGACTGCTCCCGGATGGCCCGAATCTCATCGGGGGTGAGCGGTTCGGGCGGCATCATTCCGGCATGTTCAATGCGCCGGATCGCATCGTCATCGAAGGCCCCGCAGGCGTGGAGTTCACGACTCATGTGCAGGAGCTGCTTGATCGTCTCGTTCTTGCGTTTCCGAATCACAAATCACCTCTTTCAATTTTCGCTCGCGGGCCGCGTCGGCCAAGGCATCCCCTGACATGGCAAGCAATTCCCGGGCGGCCACGCGGCACATCTTCCACGTCACTGGGTCGATGTTCCCCATTTCGCTTTTCGCAAATCCAGTGATGAAGAACCAGGGGCCGCCAGGTCGGTTTGCGACGAGCGTCCGGTACCCGCCCCGCTTATCAGCCCCAGATCGTGCGATCCGCTTCTTCACCAGTCCACTACCCAAATCTGCGTCTGATCAGTCCCCGTGCCATTTCAGCCACAGCGCGGCACAGGTCGCGCTCGTCCAAGACCTGCTTGCTCATCCATCGGCGAAAGTTCTCCGTCACGTACACCGGCCCCATCACGTCGACCTCCCGCGAAGCTGCGATGCAAGTCAGTGCCAAGTCTTGCCCGATGAAGTCTCGTCCTGAAGGAGGCCAACCGTTGGGGAAGCGAGCGACGGACAAGCCCCCCATCTTTCGGTCGTTGAGGTGACAGCCGTGGGAGCATTCTTTGGACAGAATGCCGTCCATCTCCGCAGTCCCAGGAACGCTCCGATGCCGCACGACCTCGACCAGGCCATCCTCCTCGCCCCCGCCGGCGGCCACCGCTTCGCCGGCGCGACGAATCCGGCCTACGCCAACATGGTCGGACCGTTCGGCGGCACGACCGGGGCGGCGATGCTCAATGCGGCGTTGCTGCATTCCGAGCGCATCGGCGAGCCGATCGCGCTGACGATCAACTTCTGCAGCCCGCTCGCCGACGGGGCTTTCGAGGTCGAAGCCCGCCCCGCCCGCACGAACCGGTCGACGCAGCATTGGGTGCTTGAGCTCACGCAGAACGGCGAGGTCGCCGCCACCGGCAGCGCCGTCTTCGCGCAGCGTCGCGAGACCTGGTCCGCGAAGGAGGCCGAGCTGCCGGCGGACATCCCGCCCGCGTCGGAACTCCAGCCGCTGCCGAAGGTCGGCTTCCTGCCCGCCTGGGTCTCGCGCTACGACATGCGCTTCCTGCCCGGCTTCGGTCCGGGGCCGTTCGACGGCCAGGAGCAAGCGCATTCGATCAGCCGCTACTGGGTCCGCGACGAGCCCGCGCGACCGATGGACTTCCCGTCCCTGGCCGCGATCTGCGACAGCTTCTTCCCGCGCATCTTCGTCCGCCGCCGCAAGCCCGGCGCGATCGGCACCGTCACGCTGACGACCTACTTCCATGCGGACTCGGTCATGCTCGCGCAGCAGGGCGACCGCCACGTGCTCGCGATGGCCAGGGCGCTCAACTTCCGCAACGGCTACTTCGACCAGACCGCCGAAGTCTGGAGCGACGACGGCCACATGCTGGCCAGCACGCACCAGATGGTCTATTTCAAGGAGTGAGGAAGGACCCCGGAGTCAACCGCCCGTGACCGGCGGGAAGAACGCGACTTCCGCGCCGTCCTCGACGGGCGTGTCCTCGGGCAGGATCTGCTGGTTCAGCGCGCAACGGATCGCGCGGCCGCGCGCCAGCGCCTCCGCGTGCGCCGCGTCGCTGGCGATCAGCGCATCGCGGATGGTCCCCAGCGTCGCGCCGGCCTGGTGCGGGAAACGCTCGTCGGTCCCCAGGGCCTCGCGCAGCGAGGCGAAGTAGCGCACGGTGATGGTCATCTCGGGTCGACTCGTCAGAACAGCTCGTTGAACGGGATGAAGCGCAAGACCTGACCCGGCGCCACCGTCGCGCCCGGCGGCAGGTCGATCAGGCCGTCGGCCCAGGCCGCCGAACTCATCACGCCCGAACTCTGGTTGCCGAACAGCTGCAGCCCGCCCGCATCGCTCAGCTTCGCGCGCAGGAACTCGCGGCGCTTGTCGGCCTTCGTCCAGGTGAACTCGGCCGGCAGCGGCAAGGCGCGCGGCGTCAGCTGCGTCGCACCCTGCATCCGCAGCAGCACGGGGCGGACGAACAGCAGGAAGGTCACGAAGCTCGACACCGGATTGCCCGGCAGCCCGATGAACCAGGTGCGCCCGCCGGTGCTGGTCACCTCGCCGAACGCCAGCGGCTTGCCCGGCTTGATCGCGATCTGCCACAGGTCCAGGCGGCCTTCGTGTTCGAGCGCGGGCTTCAGGTGGTCTTCCTCGCCGACGGACACGCCGCCCGAGCTGAGGATCAGATCCGCGTCCTTGGACGCCTCGCGCAGTGCCGCGCGGGTCGCTTCGAGCGAGTCGGGCACGATGCCCAGATCGCGCACCTCGCAGCCCATCGCCAGCAGCAGCGCGTGCAGCGTCGTGCGATTGGAGTTGTAGATCTGGCCGGGGCCCAGCGGCTGGCCCGGCAGCACCAGCTCGTCGCCGGTCGAGAACAGCGCGACGCGCGGCCGTGCCGCCACCGTCAGCGCCGCCGCGCCGGCCGTCGCGGCCAGGCCCAGCGAGGCCGCGTTCAGGCGCATGCCGGCGCTCAGCACCGGTTGGCCGACGCGCAGATCCTCGCCACGACGGCGGATGTGCAGGCCCACCGTCAACGGTCCATGGATGCGCACCTGACCCAAGCTGCGCGTCGCGCCGGTTGAGTCCGCCGCATCGGCGATCGCCTCGCATTGCTCCTGCATCAACACCGAGTCGGCGCCTTCGGGCACCGTCGCGCCGGTGAAGATCCGCGCCGCCGTGCCGGGCTGCAGCGGCTGAGGCACGGAGCCCGCCGCCACGCGCTGCGACACCGGCAGCACCGCGCCTTCTCCGCCCAGCGCCGCGACGTCGGCCGCGCGCATCGCGTAGCCGTCCATCGCGCTGTTGTCGTACGGCGGCACGTCCAGCGGCGACACCAGGTCTTGCGCCAGCACTCGGCCACGCGCCAGCGGCGTCGTCACGGACTCGGTCCGCCCCAGCGAGGTGACCTGCGAGAGCAGGCGCTCCAGCGCCTCCTCCATCGGCATCATCGGCGCGCGCACAGCGGCGCCACCGGCGCCTGCAGCACCACCGGCCGCCGAAGTCCCCGGGGCGTTCGTCGCGTCAGACATGGTCGACGATGAACTGCTTGACCTGTTCCACCGAGACCGGCATCACGCTGACGCGTTTCGGACGCGATTCGAGATCCGCCAGCGCGGCCGGGCGCGGCGGCACGATGCCCAGCGCTTCCTCGATGGTGACGGCGAACTTGGCTGGCAGCGCCGTTTCCAGCACCAGCATGGGCACGCCCGGCTCGCGCTTGGCGAGCGCGACCTTCAGGCCATCCGCCGTGTGCGTGTCGATGACGACGCCGTACTGCTGATGGCACAGGCGGATCGTCGCCACGCGGTCTTCATGCGTGCTGCGGCCCGACACGAAGCCGTAGCGCTCGCCGATGCGCGCGCGCTCCTCTGCGGTGATCTCGAAGAAGCCCTTCAAGGCCAGCTCCTCGCCGAACAGCCGCTTCACGCGGTCGCCGTCGCGGTCCAGCAGGTCGAACACGAAGCGCTCGAAGTTGCTGGCCTTGGAAATGTCCATCGACGGGCTGGAGGTCTCCAGCGTGTGCTCCGCGCCGCGCGGGCGATAGACGCCGGTGCGGAAGAACTCGTCGAGCACGTCGTTCTCGTTGGTCGCCACGACCAGACGCTCGATGGGCAGGCCCATCCGGCGCGCCACATGGCCCGCGCACACGTTGCCGAAGTTGCCCGACGGCACGGTGAAGCTCACGCGCTCGCCGTCCGTCTTCGTCGCCTGGAAGTAGGCGGCGAAGTAGTAGACGACCTGCGCCAGCAGCCGCGCCCAGTTGATCGAGTTGACGGTGCCGATGCGGTGGCCGCGCTTGAACTCGAGGTCGTTGGACACCGCCTTGACGATGTCCTGGCAGTCGTCGAACACGCCCTGCACGGCGATGTTGTGAATGTTGGGGTCCTGCAGGCTGAACATCTGCGCCTGCTGGAACGGGCTCATGCGGCCGTGCGGGCTCAGCATGAAGACCTGGATGCCGGCCTTGCCGCGCATGGCGTACTCGGCGGCGCTGCCGGTGTCGCCGGAGGTCGCGCCCAGGATGTTCAGCGTCTCGCCGCGGCGCTGCAGTTCGTACTCGAACAGCTGGCCGAGCAGCTGCATTGCCATGTCCTTGAACGCCAGCGTCGGACCGTTGGACAGGGCCACCAGCGCAAGACCTGGCTCCAGCGGCTTCAGCGGCGTGATCTGCGGCGTGCCGAAGACGGCCTCGGTGTAGGTCCGGTGCGCGATCGCCTTCAGGTCCGCGGCGGGGATGTCGTCGATGTAGAGCGACAGGATCTCGAACGCCAGGTCGGCGTACGAGAGGCCGCGCCAACGCGCCAGCGTGGCCGTATCGATCTGCGGGTACGAGACCGGCAGGTACAGCCCGCCATCGGGCGCCAGGCCCTCCAGCAGGATGTCGCAGAAGTGGCGCTCGGTCTTGTCGCCGCGGGTGCTGAGGTATTTCACGCCAGCTCTTCCTTGCGCAGCTTCACGATAGGCGCCAGCACCGTCGTCAGCGCCTGCATCTTCGCCAGCGCCTCGCTCATGCGGCCTTCCTGCGTGTCGTGCGTCAGGATGATCAGGTCGGTCTGGCTTTCGCCTTCCGCCGACTCGCGCTGCAGCACGGCATCGATACTGATTTCATGCTCGGCCAGGATGGTCGTGATGCTCGACAGCACGCCCGCCTGGTCCGCCACCCGCAGGCGCAGGTAGAACGCCGTCTGCACCTGCGCCATCGGCAGGATCGGCGTGTCGTTCATCGCGTCCGGCTGGAAGGCCAGGTGCGGCACGCGGTGGTCCGGATCGGCCGTCGCCAGGCGCGTGATGTCGACCAAGTCGGCGATCACCGCCGAGGCCGTCGGCTCCGCGCCCGCGCCCTTGCCGTAGTACAGCGTCGTGCCGACCGCGTCGGCCTGCACCAGCACCGCGTTCATCGCGCCTTCGACGTTCGCGATCAACCGGCCCGCCGGGATCAGCGTCGGATGCACGCGCAGCTCGATCCCGTTGTCTCTTCTGCGCGCGATGCCCAGCAGCTTGATGCGGTAGCCCAGTTGCTCCGCGTACTTGATGTCGGTCGCCTGCAGCGCCGTGATGCCCTCGACGTGCGCCTGCTCGAACTGCACCGGGATCCCGAACGCGATCGCGCCCATGATCGTCGCCTTGTGCGCGGCGTCCACGCCTTCGATGTCGAAGGTCGGATCGGCCTCGGCATAGCCCAGCCGTTGCGCCTCCTTCAGCACCGTCGCGAAGTCCAGTCCCTTGGAGCGCATCTCCGACAGGATGAAGTTGGTCGTGCCGTTGATGATCCCGGCGATCCACTCGATGCGGTTGGCCGTCAGGCCTTCGCGCAGCGCCTTGATGATGGGGATGCCGCCGGCCACCGCCGCCTCGAAGGCGACCATCACGCCCTGCTCGCGCGCCGCGGCGAAGATCTCGCTGCCATGCACCGCCAGCAGCGCCTTGTTGGCCGTCACCACGTGCTTGCCGGCCTTGATCGCGTCCAGCACCAGCGTGCGCGCGATGCCGTAGCCGCCGATCAGCTCGACGACGATGTCGATCTCCGGATTGGCGATCACCTCGCGCGCGTCGGACACCACCGTGCAGGCGTCGCCCACGATGCTGCGGGCGCGCTCCACGTCCAGGTCGGCCACCATCGCGATCTCGATGCCGCGGCCCGCGCGGCCGCGGATCTCCGCCTGGTTGCGGCGCAACACCTGGAACGTGCCGCTGCCCACGGTGCCAATGCCCAGCAGGCCAACTTTGATCGGGTTCATCGTCTTGTCTTTCAGAAGGTCGGGAGGTCAGCGTCCGTGGCGTTTGCGGTATTGCGCCAGGAATCGCTCGATGCGGCCGATGGCTTCACGGAGATCGTCCGTGTTGGGCAGGAACACGAGCCGGAAATGATCGGGGGCCTGCCAGTTGAAGCCCGTCCCCTGGACGATCAGCACCTTCTCTTCGGCCAGCAGTTCGTAGGCGAACTGCTGGTCGTCCTCGATCGGGTAGATCTTGGGGTCGAGGCGGGGGAACATGTACAGCGCGGCCTTCGGCTTCACGACGCTCACGCCGGGGATCTGCGTCAGCAGCTCGTACGCGAGGTCGCGCTGGTGGCACAGGCGGCCGGTCGGCGCGACCAGGTCCTTGATGCTCTGGTAGCCGCCCAGCGCCGTCTGGATCGCGAGCTGGCCCGGCGTGTTGGCGCACAGGCGCAGCGAGGCCAGCATGTTCAGGCCCTCGATGTAGTCGCGGGCATGGCGCTTCTCGCCCGACACCACCATCCAGCCGGCGCGGTAGCCGCAGCTGCGGTAGTTCTTCGACAGGCCGTTGAAGGTCACGAACAGCACGTCGTCGGCCAGGCTGGCCATGCTGGTGTGGGTGTTGCCGTCGTAGAGCGTCTTGTCGTAGATCTCGTCGGCGAAGACGATCAGCTCGTGGCGCCGCGCGATCTCGATGATGCCCAGCAGCACGTCGTCCGGGTACAGCGCGCCGGTCGGGTTGTTGGGGTTGCAGACCATGATGCCGCGGGTGCGCGGCGTGATCTTGGCTTCGATGTCCTGCAGGTCCGGCAGCCAGCCGGTGCCTTCGTCGCACAGGTAGTGCACCGGGCGGCCGCCCGACAGGCCGACGACCGCCGTGTACAGCGGGAAGTCGGGCGACGGGATCAGGATCTCGTCGCCGTCGTTGACCAGCGCGTTGATCGCCATCTGGATCAGCTCGGACGCGCCGTTGCCGAGGTAGACGTCGTCCACCGTCACGCCGCGCACGCCCTTCTCCTGCGTGTAGTGCACCACCGCCTTGCGCGGCGCGAACAGGCCCTTGCTGTCGGTGTAGCCGCCGGCGTCGGCCAGGTTGCGGATCATGTCCTGGACGATCTCGTCCGGCGGCGTCAGCCCGAACACCGCCGTGTTGCCGATGTTGAGCTTGATGATCTTCTGGCCCTCTTCCTCCATCTGCCGCGCCTTGTCCAGCACGGGCCCGCGGATGTCGTAACTGACACTGGAAAGCTTGCTGGACTTGGCGACGGTTCTCAAGATGGCTCCGGGCGAGGTTTCATGGTTCCACCGGGGGAACACACAGGGGAAAATCGGGCCATCGATTTAAACACAGGGTTATCGCGGGTAATCCCACGCCCGCGGGGACCCACCCTCCGTCGCTGCCAGAATCACCCTCAATGAAATTTCAACCCGACCAGCCGCTAGGCGGCAACATGATTTCGGCCCACGACCTGAACCACGTCTGGGTCAATGGCGTCGAGCAGGCCCACAGCGTGCTGGTACCGTGGCAGGGCCAGCCGGAGAACTGGGACGTCAGCCGCTTCGAGGACCTCACCGAGGCGCACTTCGAACGCATCCTGAAACTCAAGCCGGAACTCGTGATCTTCGGCAGCGGCCCGAAACTCCGGTTCGCGAAACCCGCGCTGCACCGCGCGCTGATCCAGGCCCGCATCGGCATGGAAACGATGGACATCGGCGCCGCCTGCCGCACCTACAACGTGCTGGCCAGCGAAGGTCGCGCGGTGCTGGCCGCCCTGCTGATCGAGGCCTGACACCGACCTGATCGAGTCAGCAAGGCCCGCCTTCAGGCGCTCGCGAACCCGGCCGCCGCTTCGGCTTTCCTCCCTCACCCTGGGAGGCTGGTGACTCGTCCATGTCAGAGGGGGCGGGCAACGACCCATTCAACGTATAATCGATGGCTATGCCCACCCGGGCACATCTCTCTGAAGAACGCCACATGACGCCAGCGCTCAACAAACCCCTCCCGGACATTGAAGCTCTTGCCACGGGAGGCGTGAAGTTCACTCCCAAGGAATTCCTGGGACGGGTCGTGGTGCTGTACTTCTACCCGAAGGACAACACCCCGGGCTGCACGACCGAAGCGATGCAGTTCCGTGACCACCACAAGGAATTCGTCAAGGCCGGTGCCGTCGTGCTGGGAGTATCCCGCGACAACATGGCCTCGCACGACAAGTTCAAGCAGAACCTGGAACTGCCCTTCGAACTGATCGCCGACACGGAAGAGAAACTCTGCCACATGTTCGGCGTGGTGAAGAACAAGATCATGTACGGCAAGAAGGTCAAGGGCATCGAGCGCTCGACCTTCCTGATCGACGCCCAGGGCATCCTGCGCGAAGAGTGGCGCGGCCTGAAGGTCGCCGGCCACGTCGAGGAAGTCCTGAAGGCCGTCAAGGCCCTCAAGAAGGAAGCGGCCTGACCTGTTCCTGAACTTCTTCCGTCCGTCACGGGCGGAGGCCGGGAGTTGTGCATAATCAGTCGCATGCCCCTGTGCCTGATCGCAGCGAATGAATTCCCGAAGACGAGCCGCACCGGCCCCGGTGCGGCTTTTTGCCTTCTGGGGTCCGCATGCGAGTTCGAGGCCACCGATGCCGCCGATACCTCCGGCATCGCCAGCGCCCGTCAGGCCCGGGGCATGACCCCTGGTCCGCATAGCCCCAGGCTCATCACGCAAGCCCGTCACCCCCGCACATGCCACTGCCCAAGCCTCCGACCAAGCGCGCCAGCCGCCTAGATTCCGACGCCTTCGCGACCGATCTGTCGCCGAGCAAACGCCTCCCGCAGAACGAGGCCAGAGCGTCCGCCCCCCTTGCCACCCGGACCGTCGCTCCGACCGCCGCGAACCGGACCGCCAGCAGGAACGAGCCCGAGGCCAGCCTTCCCGTCGCAGCGTCCGCGTTGCCGCCGGCGGCCAACGCCCGCGCGCGCACGGAGCCGCCGGTGGAAGCCCGCGGCGGCAATTCGCCGTCGCTGGCGCTGGTGTCCCCCGCCCCGGACAAGACGCCCGCGAAGAAGACCGCCCCGACCCGCGCCAAGGCGCGCAAGCCGGTGGGCGATCCCAAGCTGTTCGTGCTCGACACCAACGTGCTGATGCATGACCCGATGTCGCTGTTCCGCTTCGAGGAGCACGACATCTACCTGCCGATGATCACGCTCGAGGAGCTGGACGGCCACAAGAAGGGCATGACCGAGGTCGCCCGCAACGTGCGCCAGGTCAGCCGCGACCTGGACGCGCTGGCGATCAGCCTCAAGTCGAGCACCATCGAGGAGATGGCCAAGGGCCTGCCGCTGGACCAGACCGGTCACCGCGAGGCCGGCGGCAAGCTGTTCTTCCAGACGACGCTGTTCGAGACCCCGCTGCCTCAGGGCCTGCCGCAGGGCAAGGCCGACAACCAGATCCTGGGCGTCGTCCAGGCGCTGAAGCAGCAGCAGCCCGGCCGCGAGGTGGTGCTGGTGTCCAAGGACATCAACATGCGCATCAAGGCCCGCGCGCTGGGCCTGCCGGCGGAGGACTACCGCAACGACAAGACGCTGGAAGACTCCGACCTGCTGTATACCGGCGTGCAGGCGCTGCCGGCGGACTTCTGGGAGCGCCACGGCAAGACGATGGAGAGCTGGCAGCAGGGCGGCACCACGTTCTACCGGATCAGCGGCCCGCTGGTGCCGACGCTGCTGGTGAACCAGCTCATCTATCTGGAAGCGCCGGGCGCCGCGCCGCTCTACGCCAAGGTGCAGGAGATCACCGGCAAGACCGCCGTGCTGCGCACGCTGAAGGACTTCGGCCATCAGAAGCACTCGGTCTGGGGCGTCACCGCGCGCAACCGCGAACAGAACTTCGCGCTCAACCTGCTGATGGATCCGGACTGCGACTTCGTCACCCTGACCGGCTCGGCCGGCACCGGCAAGACGCTGATGACGCTGGCCGCGGGCCTGTCGCAGGTGCTCGACGAGCGCCGCTACACCGAGATCATCGTGACCCGCGTGACGGTCCCGGTGGGTGAGGACATCGGCTTCCTGCCCGGCACGGAAGAGGAAAAGATGGGCCCGTGGATGGGCGCGCTCGACGACAACCTGGAAGTGCTGGGACGCGGCGAGAGCGGCGCCGGGGAATGGGGCCGCGCGGCCACCAACGACCTGGTGCGCAGCAAGATCAAGATCAAGAGCTTGAACTTCATGCGCGGACGCACCTTCCTGAACAAGTACGTGATCATCGACGAGGCGCAAAACCTGACCCCCAAGCAGATGAAGACGCTGATCACGCGCGCGGGTCCGGGCACGAAGATCGTCTGCCTGGGCAACCTGGCGCAGATCGACACGCCCTACCTGACCGAGGGCAGCTCCGGCCTGACCTTCGCGGTCGACAAGTTCAAGGGCTGGGCCCACAGCGGACACGTCACGCTGGCGCGCGGCGAGCGCTCGCGGCTCGCGGACTTCGCCTCCGAAGTGCTCTGAGCGGACGGGCCTCGCGGCCCTCGCCAGCTTCGAAAAGCCACCTCTCGGGGTGGCTTTTTCATTCCCGCTCCGATCCCGCTTGCGGATGCACGCGCCCTACTCTTCGGGCGTCAGCTTCGACTGCACGGATTCCTCGGCCGCGCCCTCGTCGCGGCGCAGCTGGTAGAAGATGAACGCCGCCAGCGCGGCCATGGCGCCCAGCGCCAGATACGTGCCGTGGAAGGCCGGCACGATCGCGGCGCCCTCGGTGCGCGGCAGGCCGTGCGAGAACAGCAGCAGGAAGGCGCTGGAGGTCGCCACGCCCAGGCTCATCGACAGCTGCATCACCACGGCCAGCAGGCTGTTGCCGGGACTCGCGGTGCGTTCGTCGAGGTCGCCCAGCGTCAGCGTGTTCATCGCGGTGAACTGCATGCTGTTGACCATGCCGAACAGGCCGAGGTGGATCGCCAGCCAGACGTGTCCGACGCCGCGCGGGATCAGCGCGAAGCTCGCGATCAGCACGCCCAGCAGCAGCGTGTTGACGATGAGCACGCGGCGGTAGCCGGCGCGCTTGATCAGGCGGATCGCCAGCGTCTTGGTGAACATCGCGCCCAGCACCGACGGGATCATGGACAGGCCGGCCTCGCTCGGCGAGAAACCCAGCCCCACCTGCAGGAAGAGCGGCGTCAGGAACGGCGTCGCACCGCTGCCCAGCCGCGCGAAGACGTTGCCCAGCAGCCCGATGCGGAAGGTCGGCACGGCGAAGAGCGCGGGCGTGAACAGCGGCTCGTCCGTGCGCGTCGCATGCAGCCAGTAGGCCATCATGCAGGCCACGCCGCCGACGAGCATCACAAAGCAGACGGCGACGCTGACCATGTGCTCGCCGAAGCCCTGCAGCGCCAGCGACATCAGCATCAGCCCGACGCTGAACAGCCCGTAGCCGCCCCAGTCGAAGCGCTTGCCGATGGGGCCCTTGATCTCCGGCATGAAGCGCCGGCAGGCGAAGGCCCCGGCCAGGCCGACCGGCAGGTTGATCAGGAAGATCCAGTGCCAGCTGACGAACTCCACCAGCACGCCGCCCAGCGTCGGTCCGAGCAAGGGCCCGACCAGACCGGGCAGGCTGATGAAGGTCATCACCGCGAGGAACTCGGCCTTCGGGAAGGCGCGCAGCACGACCAGCCGCCCGACCGGTACCAGCAGCGCGCCGCCGACGCCCTGGACGACCCGCGACGCCACCAGCACGTGCAGGCTGGGCGAGACCGCGCAGGCCAGCGAGCCCAGGCTGAACAACCCGATCGCCCACAGGAAGACGGTCCGGGTCCCGAAGCGGTCCGCCAGCCAGCCCGACGCGGGGATCAGCAAGGCCACCGTCAGCAGGTAGGCGACGACGGCGGACTGCATCCGCAGCGGGTCTTCGCCGAGGTCGCGCGCCATGCCCGGCAGCGCGGTGTTGAGGATGGTCGTGTCCAGCGTCTGCATGAAGAACGCCAGCGCGACGACCCAGGGCAGCCAGCGGCGCGTGGCGTCGTCGAGGACCGGGCGGCCGAGCACGTCGAGCGGCGTCGTCGAGGAGGAAGGCATGGGCGGCATCCGGCAAGTATCGGACGCCGGCGGCGTAGGATGTGCGCCTGTCGCGGCGCGCGCACGCGCCCCGGACCTCGCTGCCCAGGACCCATGCGCTTCTACGTCTCCGATCTCGACGGCACCCTGCTCGATCCGCAGGCCCGGCTCTCCGACGCCACGCGCGCCGGCCTCACCGAACTGCTGGCCGAAGGCCTGGCCTTCACCGTCGCCAGCGCGCGGCACGTGGTGTCCATCGCGCGCATCCTCGAAGGGCTGCCCATCTCATTGCCGGTGGTGTCGTCCAACGGCGCCTACATCAGCGACCTGCGCACCGGCCGCCACGAGCTCGTCAACGCGATGGACCCGGCGCTCGGCCAGGCGATCTTCGCGCTGGTGCGGCGGCACGGGCTGATGCCCTTCATCGCGACGCACGGCGCCAAGGGCGACCAGCTCTTCTGGCAGGAAGTGCAGAACGAAGGACAGCAGCGCTTCGTCACCGAACGCCAGCGCAACGCGGATCCGCGGCTGCGCCAGGTCGATCGCCTGCAGGACCAGCTGGACGATCCGCTGGTCACGCTGCTGGTGGTCGGACGCGCGGAGCCGCTGGAGGCGCTCCAGGCGGAGATCCTCGCCACCTGCGGCGACCTCGTCACCACGCATCTGGCCGAGGACCTCTACATGCCGGGCTGGCCCTGGCTCAACGTGCACGACCGCCGCGCGAGCAAGGACCAGGCGATCGCCACGCTCGCGCAGCGCTACGCGTTGCATGAGCGCGAGCTCGTCGTCTTCGGCGATCAGGTCAACGACCTGACGATGCTGAAGTCCGCGCATCACGCCATCGCGATGGCCAACGCCAGCGACGACGTGAAGCAGGCCGCGCACCGCATCATCGGCTTCCACCATGAGGACGCCGTGGTGCAGTTCATCCGCGACGACTGGCGGGCGAGCTACTTGCGCAAGTCGTCGTAGAACGCGTTGGCGTCGGAGTCGCGACCGAGGAAATCTCGCACCAGCGCCGGCGCCGGCTTCTCAGCGCCGCGCGACAGCACCGCGTCGCGATAACGGCGGCCGACGGCGGCGTCGAGCTTGTCGGCCGCGAACGGCGTGCGCAGGTCCATCGCGACGACCAGGCTCCACAGGTAGCCGTAGTAGCCAGCGCCGTAGCTGCCCGCGATGTGCGCGAAGCGCGACGGGAACATCGTGCCCGCCACATGGCCCAGCGGCGTGTCGCCTTCCATCTTCGCCCACAGCGCCAGCGGGTCCTGGATCGCCGCGCCGTGCAGCGCGAGGTCATAACTCGCATACAGGTGCTGGCGGCCGAACTTCGTGCCCTTGGCGAAGTCGCGCGCCTCGCGGGCCTTGCCGACGAGCTCGTCCGGCACCGGCTTGCAGGACGGGCAGACCTCGGCCATCAGCTTGAGCACCTTCGGGTCGTAGACCCAGTCCTCGAGCATCTGCGACGGCGCCTCGACGAAGTCGTGCATCACCGCCCACTGCCCCAGCGACACGTCGCGCGTGTTGGAAAGGTTGTTGTGCACCGCGTGACCGAGTTCGTGCAGCAGTGTCTCCAGCTCGTCGAGCGACAGTCCGCCGCGATCGAGGTTCACGACCAGCGCGGCGGCGGGATGGCGGCCCAGACGCGTGCTGCTGGAGCGCAGCGGCCAGACCGCCGCGTGGTTGTACTTGCCGTCGCGCGGGAAGGGATCGACATAGAGCGTACCGAGCGCCTTGCCCGTGGCCGTGTCGCTGACCACGTAGGCCTTCACGTCGGGGTGCCAGAGGCCGGGCAGCGTCACCGGCGTGTGCGTCACGCCGAGCAGCCGGTCGACGACGCGCAGCGTGAAGGCGAGGCTTTCCGCCGGCGGGAAGTACGGCCGGAAGGCTTCCTGGTCGACGGTGAAGCGCTGCTTGCGGATGCGCTCCGCGTAGTAGACGCCGTCCCATTGCGTCACGGTGGTGGCCTCGACCGCGGTCCCCAGGTGCGCCGCCTTCGCGCGGCGGAGCTCTTCCAGATCCGTGCGTTCGCCCTGCTGGACGGTGCCCTTGACCTCGCCGAGGAAACGCGCCGCCGTCGCCGCGTCCTTGGCCATCTGGCGGCGCAGGTTGAAGTCGACGTAGTTGTCGTAGCCGAACAGGCCGGCGTATTCCTTGCGCAGCGTGATGATCTCGGTGAGCAGCCGGAGGTTGCCCTCGCCGCCTTCGTTGGTCTTGGCGCGCCAGATGCGTTCGCGCGCGGCGCCGCTCTCGGCGGTCTGCATCAGCGCGGTGTAGGTCGGGTTGTCGACGCCGAGCAGACGGCGCCCCTGGTCGTCGCGCGGCTTGTCCTTCCAGACGCCGTCGGGCACGCCGCGCAGTTCCTCGTCGGTGAACGCGACGCGGATGTTGGCGTCGCGGATCGCCTTCGAGAACTGCTGGTCGAGCGCGGAGAGCCGGTCCAGGATCTGCTTGGCGCGCGCACGCCTGTCCTTCGACAGACCGACGCCGCTGTCCTCGAACATCCCCAGCGCATTGCGCTTGAGCTCGCGGTCGATCGCGTCCGCGGCGGGCGCGGTCTTCAGGCCGCGATAGATCTTCTCGTTCTGCGTCAGCGCGTTCTGGAAGTCGGTCCAGCGCAGCGCGCAGTCCTGGGCGGCATCGCGCACCGACTTGTCGGCATGCACGTTCTGGACGAACTCGATCGGGAATCGCGCGTCCTCGTGATGGGCGATGACCAGGTCGTAGGCGGCGAGCCAGCCCTTGTCGACCTTGCGCCTGGCCAACTGGGCGACCTCGCGGTTCAAGGCCTTCAGGCCGGCATCACACGCCTGGTCGACGGCCTTGCCGTCGGTGAAGCTGGGGAACGCCGGCGTGGGCAGCGCGGGCGCCCGCGTCCCGGACTGGGCGAGCGCCGGCGCGGACAGGACCGCGCAGGCCGCCAGGATCAACGCATGCGTCGAGGCCATCGAAAGGTCTCCAGAAATTGGAATGGCGGGATTCTCGTCCTCGCCCTCACCCATCCCGAAAGTCGTGCCCGCATCCCGGGGCAGAGAAAACCCGCCCCCGTCCGGCTCATGAGCTCATCAGGTCCCGGATCTGCTGCAGCGCGGCCGGGTCGTCGAGGGTGATCAGGTCGCCCGGGTCGCGATGCTCGCAGACGGCCTGGATCGCGCGCCGCAGCAGCTTGCCCGAGCGCGTCTTCGGCAGCAGCGCGACGAAGCGCACCCGCGAGGGCCGCGCCACCGCGCCGAGGCGCTGATCGACGCGCTGGAGGATTTCACCCTCGAGTGCCAGCGCCTCCTGCGGCGTCGCGGCGCCCGCCGGATCCTTCAGCACCGCGAAGGCCATCGCGACCTGACCCTTGAGCTGATCGGCGACGCCGACCACGGCGACCTCCGCCACCGCCGGATGACCGGCGATGCACTCCTCGATCTCGCGCGTGCCGAGGCGGTGACCGGCGACGTTGATGACGTCGTCGCTGCGGCCGAGGATGAAGTAGTAGCCGTCCTCGTCGCGCAAGGCCCAGTCGAAGGTCGAGTACGCCTGCCGGCCCGGCACGCTCTCCCAGTAGGTGCGGACGAAACGCTCGTCATCGCGCCAGACGGTCTGCATGCAGCCCGGCGGCAGCGGATAGGCGATCGTGAGCAGCCCCTTCTGGTTCGGCGCATCAAGGACATCGCCGGTCCGCTCGTCCAGCAGTTGGACGCGATAGCCGAACATCGCCACGCCGGGAGAGCCGAACTTCGGCTCCGCGGGCTCGACACCGCGCGCCAGCGTCAGGATCGGCCAGCCGGTCTCGGTCTGCCAGTAGTTGTCGACGATCGGCTTGCCGATGGCGTCGGCGATCCAGCGCGCCGTCGGCTCGTCGAGCGGTTCGCCCGCGAGGAACAGCGTGCGCAGCGACGACAGGTTGTGCCGCATCAGGCAGGCGGGGTCCTGCTTCTTCAACACCCGCACGGCGGTCGGCGCGCTGAACATCAGCGTCACCCGGTGACGTTCGACCAGTTGCCACCAGATCGCCGCATCGGGACTCACCGGTGTGCCTTCGTACATCAGCGTGGCCATGCCCGCGATCAGCGGGCCGTAGACGATGTAGCTGTGGCCGACGACCCAGCCGATGTCGCTGGTGGAGAAGAAGGTCTCGCCGGGATGCCCGTCGTAGATGTGCTTCATGCTCGCGGCCAGCGCGACGGCGTAGCCGCCGACGTCGCGCTGCACGCCCTTGGGCCGGCCGGTCGTGCCGCTGGTGTAGAGCGTGTAGCTGACGGCGTCGGACGGCAGCCACTCGCAGGGCACGCGGGTGCCGAGCAGCCGCGCGCGCTGCGCCGCGTAATCGAGGTCGCGACCCTCGACGCGCTCGAACGCGCTGAGCCCGCGATCGACCATCAGCACCTTCGCCGGCTGGTGCGCGGACAGGCGGATCGCCTCGTCGAGCAGGGGCTTGTAAGGCACGATCCTGCCGCTGCGGCTGCCCGCATCCGCGCTGACGATCAGCACGGGTTCGGCATCGTCGATGCGGTTGGCCAGCGCGTGGCTCGCGAAGCCGCCGAACACCACCGAGTGGATGGCGCCTATCCGCGCGCAGGCCAGCATCGCGAAGGTCGCCTCGGGAATCATCGGCAGGTAGATCAGCACGCGATCGCCGACGCCCACGCCCTGCTCGCGCAGCATCGCGGCCATGGCCTCGACCTCGTCCTTCAACGCGGCGAAGCTGAACACGCGCTCCTGGCCGACCTCGCTCGACACCCAGATCAACGCCGCTTCGTCCGGCCGCGCGGCGGCATGCCGATCGACCGCGTTGTGGCACAGGTTCGTCCGCCCGCCGACGAACCACCGCGCGAACGGCGGCCGGCTCGTGTCGCAGACCTGATCGAACGGGCGCTCCCAGTCGATCAGCGCCGCCTGTTCGCTCCAGAAGCCATCCGGATCGTCGATCGAACGCCGGTACATCGCCGCGTAGGTGTCGGTCATCAGGGTCTCCTTGGATGTTGGTATTGAATGCGCGAATTCCGCACGGATCCTCGCATCGGGAGCTTTTCTGAAACTTTCGTTCACAGTCTTGCGCAGGGGCCCTGTGGTCCAATCCGGTTTTTCCTGGGAACGGTCTCGTGGCCACGCCCGGACTTTCCCTAGCCAGGCGCGCACCTGCGGGCATTCGCGCTTGACCGGTACGGAGATGGTGCCTAGTCTCCGCGCCCAACACCGATGAGTACTGTTCGTCCTTCCCGCTCCGCTCCCCGACACCTGAAGCTCCAGCGCGCCATGGCCGCACTGGGGCTGATCTGCGTCGTCGCCAGCGGTAGTTGCTGGGCGCAACAGTCGACCTCGTCCACCAACGAGTCGCACGACAAGCCCAAGGCGCAGGCCAAGGCAGCGCCGGCTAAGGCCGCCGCCAAGCCGGCAGCGAAAAAGACCGCCGAAGCGAAGCTGGCCGCCAAGACCTCTAAGGACGGCAAATCCTCGAAGCAGGCCACGGCCAAGGACGCCGGCAAGGACAAGAAGGCCAAGGGCGACGAGGACAAGTCCCCGGCGACCGAGGTCGCCTCGGACAAATCCACCGCGGACAAGACCGTCTCCGACAAGTCTTCTGCCGACAAGGCAGCATCCGACAAGGTCGCTTCGGCCAAGCCGGAGACGAAGGCCGCGGACAAGCCCACCCCGGCGAAGGCCGACGCGAAGGTCGCGGAAGCCAAGACCGAGTCCGCGCCGCCCGCCGGCACGATGATGGGCGCCTACGGACAGAGCCTGATGCGCTCGCCCGCCGGCGCCGCGGCGGTCGCGACGACTGTCGCCGCCGCGGGCACCGCCGCCGCGCTGATCGGGCCGGCCTCGCCCGCCACGGTCACGAACACCGCGTTGCCGCCGACCGCCCTGATGGGCGCCGCGGCCGGCAACGCGAACGCCAGCGAGTCCGTCGCCCGCTTCCTGCAGCAGCGCGGCATCGTCGCGCAGGCGCAGTCGACGCCCGCCTCGCCGGGCGCCGACGCCCCCGCGCCTGGCCTGCTGAACCGGGTGCGCGACAACGCCTCCGACCTCGTGCTGTCGGCGATGAATTTCCTGGGCGTGCCGTACAAGCGCGGCGGCAACTCGGTCAGCAACGGCTTCGACTGCAGCGGCTTCACGCGCCACATCTTCGAGATGAGCGTGGGCCTGGTCCTGCCGCGCCGCGCCGACGAGCAGGCCAAGCTCTCCAGCCTGGTGCCGATCAAGAAGGAAGACCTCAAGCCGGGCGACCTGGTCTTCTTCAACACGATGCGCGCGACCTTCTCGCACGTCGGCATCTACGTCGGCGAAGGCAAGTTCATCCACTCGCCGCGCGTCGGCGGCGCGGTGCGCGTGGAAGACATGCGCGAAGCGTATTGGGCCAAGCGTTTCACCGGCGCGCGTCGCGCCGATCTGAACCAGGCAAATCCCGGCACCTGAGCGGGCTCCGAGCCCGCCAGCGGCACCCGCAACGGGGTCCGCACCCGCCGCGCCGATGCGGCCTCCTTCAAGACAAGTCCTGACACGGCAGCCCGTGGATCCCGGCTATGCTGCGCCCCAGCGCCGTCCGCCGCGATCCTCCGCGATCCACCTTGTCCGCCGTCCTCGATCCCGCCCTGACCCCGCTGCACCGAGCCCCCGACCAGATGGGGCAGGCCCTGCTGCTGGCCGTCCTGCTGCATGTGCTGCTGCTCGTGGCCATCGGCAACGCGCCCGGGGGAGCGGCGAAACCCGGTGAAGGCCTGTGGGGTCCGCTGAACGTGAGACTGCAGGGCGATCGCTACGAACCCGGCTCGGGCGAACCCGCCGTCGTGCTGCCCGAGCGCGGACCGGTCGGCGACGCGAAACAGCCGCGCTCCGGCGGCGCGGTACGGGAACGCCCCCCGACACCGGAAGAACAGAAGACGCCCGGCGCCGCGCGCCAAGGGCAATGGAAACAGCAGCCCGGTGACGAGCTGACGGGCGATGCTCCTGCGGATCGCAGCGCACCGCCTGCGGCGACGGCACCCACGCCTGTGCCCACACCGACGCCCGCTCCCCCAGCGCCGACACCAGCCCCCGCGCCAACGCCTGCGCCTGCGCCAACGCCGGCTCCGCCCACGCCGACGCCTCTTCCGGCGCCCTCGCCCACGCCCGCCGTCGAGCCCGCACCGGCTCCTGCGATCACCACACTGACGACGCCTGGCGAAGCCACGGTGACGGCGCCCACGCGCATCGCTCCCGCGCGCGAGACGACGCCCGCCGCACGCGCCACCGCGCCGACCGATGCACTGCAGGCGCCTTCGCCGACGCTGCAACTGCCGGAGCGCCCCGCGCCTATCCTCAGCGAGACGCCGACGACCGTTCGACGGATCGACCGCACGCCGATCGAGCGGACGCCGACACCGCCCGTGCCGTCGGAGCTGAAGGCGCCGGCCGAACTGCCGCCGCTGACTCCGGCGCCTGCAGCCGCGCCTCAACCTGCACCGACGCCAACGCCAACGCCGACGCCACCGACCCCTGCGCCGCAGATCGCGCCACCCGCGCCAACGCCTGCGCCTACCGCTGCACCGACGCCGCCTGCGACAGCCTCACCCGCGCCCACCCCCGCTCCGACGCAACAACCGCGCGTGTCGACCACACCGTCCCCGACGCCGACTCCGGCGAACCGCACATCGCTCGACGGCTCGACGACCCCGACCACGACACAACCCAGCGTCGGCGCGCCCGATGCGGGCGCGCGTACCGGCCACGACGTGGCGACCCCCGCCTCCACGCCACCGAACGCACCCAAGCTGAACCTCGACCTGAACGCCGCGCGTGGTCCGATGCGCCCGCGCGGGACGCCCTCGGGCGTGATCTCCGCCGTGCCGAAGCCGCCTGAAGACAAGGACGCGCTGGCCGAGAAGATGCGCGAGGCCGGCCAGCAGGAGTGCCGCAAGGCCTATGCGGACAAGGGCCTGCTGGCGGTGGTGCCGCTGGTGCGCGATGCGGCGCGGGACAAGGGCTGCCGCTGGTGAGTTCCTGGAGCCTCGCCGCACTCGCCCCGCTTTGTGCGAACTCCGTTCCAGCACCCGCCGTCAAGGCGGCCACCGTGAAATCTCTGCTATAGTCAATGTCTTCGTTGGGGGGGTAGCTCAGCTGGGAGAGCGTCGCGTTCGCAATGCGAAGGTCGGGAGTTCGATCCTCCTCCTCTCCACCAACAGATCCGGAAGGGGTCGCACCGAAAGGCGCGACCCCTTTCTCTTTGGCGCGGCAGCTTCAGGTTCCACCAGTTCCTAGAGAGCCACCGGTGCGCGATGGGCCGGACAGCCGAACTTCCTTTCGCGCGTCCGACGCTGACAAGTCGCGGTAAAGCCCCAATCGCCATCCGTTGCCCCGCTCAAGACAATCCACGCCTCTCTGCAGCTGGCGGCGTCCTTGAGTCACACAACATTACAGCGCTCGTACAAAACGCAAGGTTGGCCCGCGCTGGCAACCCGCAAGATGCGGCGCATGGTGGCGTTGGCGGTCTTGCCCTGCAGTTGCGCGGTCACGGCGGCCGGGCCGACCGTGGCCGCTCCTCCCGTGGAGGGCGCGGGTGAGCTGAACGTCCTGCACTGGTGGACCTCCGCCAGCGAGCGCGCCGCGGCCAATCACGTCGCCGCGCGCATGGCCGAGAACGGCCTGAAATGGGTCGACGGCGCGGTCGCCGGCGGCGGCGGCGGCCCCGCCATCAAGGTGCTGAACGAACGCATCCTGCGCCGCATGGCGCCCAAGGTGGCCCAGCTCAACGGCGCGTCCATGAACGAGTGGGCCGACATGGGCCTGCTGCTGGAACTCGACGGCGTGGCGGCCCGGCGCAATTGGGCCTCGGTCATGTTCCCGCAGGTCATGGCCCAGGTCACCGTGCGCGGCCACATCGTCGCGGCGCCGCTGGGCATCCAGCGCATCAACAACCTCTACCTGAACAAGGCGCTGCTCAAGCGCCATGGCATCGAACCGCCCACCGACTGGGACGGCCTGGAGCGCGCCGCCATCAAGCTGCGCGCGGCCGGCGTCACGCCGGTGGCCTTCAGCGACGAGCCCTGGCAGGTGGCCACCGTCTTCGAAGCCATGCTGCTCAGCGAAGCCGGCCCGGCCCTGTACCGCCGCATGCTGGAGCAGCGCGATCTCAGCGCCTTCGAGGATCCGGCCCTGGAGCGCGCGCTCAAGCGCCTGCGCAACTGGCGCAACCTCGCGCTGCCCGCCAGCGGCGCGGCGCCCGGCGAGCGGCCCTGGACCGAGGTCGTCGCCGACTTCGCCAACGAGCGCAGCGCCATGATGATCATGGGCGACTGGGCCCGCGGCGAACTGGGCACCATGGGCCTGGAAGGCGAGCGCGACTTCACCTGCAAGGCCGTGCCGGGCACCGCCCAGGCCCACCTCTACAGCATCGACACGCTGGCCATGCTGGCCGGCAACGGCAGCAGCCAGGCCGACCAGGAGAAGATGGCCGAACTGCTCGGCAGCGCCACGCTGCAGCTGGGCTACAACCGCATCAAGGGCTCCATCCCCGTGCGCCGCGACGTGCCGGTGGACGAGCTGGATCCCTGCGCGCAAGCCTCCTTCCATCTCTTCGCCAACCCCGCCACGCCGCGCGTGCCCAGCCTCGTGCACCGCATGGCCTTCGGCGAGATCGGCAAGAACGCCATCATCGAAACCGTCCACCGCTTCGCGCTGGACCCCAGCCAGACCCCCGCCGCCGCCCAGCGCAAGCTGCAGGGCCTGCTGCGCGCGCTGAGCCCAAGGAAAGCCGCCCCATGAGCCCGAGAAAAATCCTGATCGTCGACGACGACCAGAAGATCCGCAGCCTGCTCAAGACCTATCTCGAGAAGAACCAGTACGAGGTGCTGCTGGCCCACGACGGCGCCAGTTTCATGGCCGAGTTCGAGCGCCACCGCGACGAGATCAGCCTGTGCATCCTCGACGTGATGCTGCCCGACACCGAAGGCTTCACGCTGTGCCAGTCGGTGCGCCGCCGCTCCGAGGTGGCGGTCATCATGCTGACCGCGAGCGCGGACGAGACCGACCGCATCGTCGGCCTGGAACTGGGCGCCGACGACTACCTCGGCAAGCCCTTCAACCCGCGCGAGCTGCTGGCCCGCATCAAGGCCATCACGCGCCGCACCGGCCAGGAGAAGACCCGGGAGCCGCGCTACTACGCCTTCAACGGCTTCACGCTGGACCTGCTGGAGCGCAGCCTCGTCGACCCCGACGGCACGGCCACGGCGCTGTCGGGCATGGACTTCCAGCTGCTCAAGCTGCTCGTCGAACACCCCGGCGAGGTGCTGGATCGCAGCCGCCTGGCCGAGGTCACGCGCGGACGCGACCTGGGGCCGCTGGACCGCTCGCTGGACGTGCAGGTCAGCCGGCTGCGCCAACGCCTGCAGGACGACGGCAAGCAGCCCGCGCTGATCAAGACCGTGCGCGGCTCGGGCTATGTGTTCTCGACGACCGTGACGCCGCGGCATGCGCCGTGAGCCCTCCTGGCAGCGCGCCCGCAGCTTCCTGTTCGACAGCCTGCAGGGCCGCTTCGTCCTGGCCATGCTGGGCGGCCTGGCGCTGGTCCAACTGACGGTCAACCTCGTCTGGTACAGCCAGATCGAGCAGCGCGTGCGGCGCCAGACCGAGCTGGCCGCCCATCACGTGACCAGCGGCGCCATGGGCGCGGTGCGGGCCCTGCGCGAACTGCCCGCCGCCTACCGGCCGCTGCTCATCGAGCAACTGCGCACCATGGGCGGCACGCGCTTCCAGGTCTTCTTCAACAACGCCGCGGTGACGGTCGCGCCGCTGCCCGGACAGCCGATGGCGCGCATGCTGGAGCAGCGGGTCACGCAGGAGCTGACGGCCCAGCTCCCTCCGGGCACGCCGGTGCGCGTCGTGCTGGCCTCGCCCATCGGTCTGGCGGTGGCGCCCAGCGGCGCGCTGCTCAGCGATCTGCCGGAGAGCTGGGTGGAACCGTCGCTGATCGCCGCCGAGCGTCCGGCGCCCTTCCTCGTCATCCAGGCCGAGACCGAACCCGGCGTGTGGCTCTACCTCAGCACCACCCTGCCCGACCCGTATTACCTGGAGCAGCTGGAGTTCTTCACCTGGCAACGCCTGACCCCGCAGCTGCTCGCGCTGGGCCTGGCCGTGCTGCTGACGCTGATCGCCGTGCGCGCGATCACGCGGCCGCTCGCGGGGTTGAGCCAGGCCGCCGCGCTCGTGGGCCGGCGCGTGGCGCCCAAGCCGCTGCGCGTCAGCGGCACGCAGGAAGTGCGCCAGGCCATCGAGGCCTTCAACGACATGCAGGAGCGCATCCGCCGCTACATCGGCGATCGCGAGCGGCTGTTCGCTTCCATCTCGCATGACCTGCGCACGCCGATCACGCGCTTGAGGCTGCGCAGCGAGCTGCTGGACGACACCGCCGTGCAGGACGAGTTCCACGAGGACCTCGACGAGCTGGACATGATGGTGAAGACCGCCCTGCAGATTGTGAAGGACACCGACATCCACGAGAACCGCGCGCCGCTGCGCATCGACCTGGTGCTGCAGAAGATGGTGCGGGACGCACGCATGGGCGGGCACACGATCGAGCTGCAGAACGAGCCGCTGACCGTGTTCGGCAAGCCGCTGGCGCTCAAGCGCGCTCTCGGCAACCTGCTGGACAACGCGATGTTCTACGGCGACGCCGGACAGGCGGTGGAGGTCAGCGTGGGCAGCGACGAGGCGGGCCTCGTGCTCGTCACCGTGCGCGACCGCGGGCCCGGCGTCCCCGAAAGCGCCCTCGCCCGGCTGGGCCAGCCGTACACGCGGCTGGAGCACGGCGCCAGCCTTCGCAAGGAAGGCCTGGGACTGGGCTTGTCCATCGTGCGCGAGATCGTGGCCGACCACGGCGGCACGGTGCGCTTCCGCAATCACCCGGCGGGCGGATTTGAAGTCCGTGTCGCCCTACCTGCGGGCTGAGCCCTCACCACCGCCCTCACTGCGTTACTGCCACCGCCGCTGGCCCTCACCCCTGCCCTCTCCCGCAAGCGGGAGAGGGAGCAAGAAGGGCACCGCCGTCACCACTTCCTGAGACGGCTGCCGAACAGGGCGTAGAGCAGGATGAGTCCGTACCAGGGCAGCATGACCCAGTAGCCGAGCTGGGGACTGGTCACGTCGGCCAGATGGCCGTAGAGCATGGGGATCAGCGCACCGCCGGCGATGCCCATGATGAGCAGGGCCGAGCCGGCCGCCGTGTACTTGCCCAGGCCCTCCAGCGCCAGCGGCCAGATGGCCGGCCACACCAGCGCGTTGGACAGGCCCAGCAGCGCGAGGAAGAACACCGTGTCGGGTACGGCGGGCACGCCCGCCCAGCCCAGCAGCACCTGCGAGACGCCGGACGCCGTCGGCGACGACAGCGCGACCCCGAGCACGAAGGCGATGCCGCCCGCTCCCGACAGGATGAGCGCGGTGCGCTGCGACATCCACTTCGGGATCAGTGCCACGCCCAGCAGGTAACCCAGCACCATGAAGCCCATGGTGTAGGAGGTCAGCACGCCGTAGTGCGCCACGCCGAGTTCACGACCGTAGAGGCCGATGGTGTCGCCCGCGATCACCTCGACGCCGACATAGCCGAACAGCGCGATGGCGCCGAGCACGACCTGCGGATGCTGGAAGACGCCCCAGGGCTTCACTCCGGTTGACGACGCATCCGACGGCGCATCGTCCTCGTCCAGATCGGGCTCGCGCAGCGACGAGAAGTGGATCAGCGCCATGAAGACCAGCAGGCCCGCGGCCATCACCGTGTAGGGCAGGACCAGACGTTGCGACAGCTCGTTGCGCAGCGCCTCGCGGCCGGCGGCGTCCAGCGCCGCGAGGGCCGGCTCGGAGAAGCGCTCCATGCCCGACAGGATCAGCGCCGAGAACACCAGCGGCACGACGATGCCGGCGCCCTTGTTGAACAGGCCCATGATCGAGATGCGCATGGCCGCGCTCTCGCGCGCGCCGATGCAGACGATGTAGGGGTTGATGGCCGTCTGCATCAGCGTCATGCCGCTGGCCAGCGTGAACAGCGCGACGAGGAAGATCGCGTACTGCCCCGAGCGCGCCGCCGGGATGAAGACCAGCGCGCCGACGGCCATGACGCCCAGCGCGGCCGTCATGCCCTTCTTGTAGCCGATGCGCGCCAGCAGGGCCGCCGACGGCAGCGCCATCACCGTGTACGCGATGTAGAAGGCGAAGGCCACCCACAAGGCCTGGAAGTTGTTGAGCTCGCAGACGATCTTCAGGAAGGGGATCAGCGAGCCGTTCAGCCAGGTGACGAAGCCGAGGATGAAGAACATCAGCCCGATGAAGAGCATGGGCAGCAGCACGCCCTGGCGTGCCGGGGAAGGGAGAGTGGTGGTGTGCATGGAGGACGCGATCCTTAGAACTTGGCCCGGACGCCGACGCTGTAGCGCGCGCCGTTCTCGTACACGCCGACGGGGATGCCGTCGACGGTGTTGGACTTGATGACCTCGTTGTTGATGTTCACCGCGCTGGCGTAGAGCGCGATGTTGCGCGTCACGTCCCAGCTGGCCGACGCGTCCCACTGGCCGTAGGCGGCGTTGACGACCTGGCCGCCCATCTCCACGTTGCCGTAGCTCTTGGAGCGGTAGTTGTAGGAGATGCGCAGCGAGACGGGCCCCTGCTCGTAGTAGCCGCTGAAGTTGAACTGGTCGCGCGAGTTGCCCAGCACCTTCAGGCGCGGCTGGCCCGACACGGCGCCGGCCTTGGCGTCGGTGAAGGTGTAGTTCACGACGGTGCCGAAGCCGGTGTTGCCGAAGGGCTGCTGCCACTGCAGCTCGAAGCCCTTGATGTCGGCGCCGTTGTCGGCGTTGTAGGGGCGTTCCACCGTCAGCGTCTCGCTGCCCACCTGCTCGGACTTGGACGCCTTGTAGGTGAAGGTGTCCAGCTTCTTGATGAAGAAGGTGCCCGAGAGCAGCGCGGCATCGGCGTAGTACCACTCGGCGCCGATCTCGGCCTGGTTGGCGTGCACCGGCTTGAGCAGCGGGTTGCCGGCATAGCCCTTGGACAGCACGGTGCCGTCGCGGCGCAGGCCGGGGCTGAGCAGGTCGAAGGTCTGGCGGGCCATGGCCCGCGAGACCGCGCCGCGCAG
This sequence comes from Mitsuaria sp. 7, assembly GCF_001653795.1. Lineage (NCBI taxonomy): Bacteria > Pseudomonadati > Pseudomonadota > Betaproteobacteria > Burkholderiales > Sphaerotilaceae > Roseateles > Mitsuaria sp. 7. The sequence goes on along the minus strand of NZ_CP011514.1, from coordinate 923,314 downwards.
CACGACCTGCTTGCTCAGGTCGTAGACGACGTTCAGGCTGGGCAGCGCGTCGGTGTAGTTGTGGTCGACGCTGGTGGGCGAGAAACCGCCGCTGGCATTGCCCAGATACCCGTCCGAGGTCTGCTGCGTGCGCACGACGCGCAGGCCGAAGTCGCCGCGGAACTTCGCCACCGAGAAATCGGCCTTGGCATACACGGCGCTGATGCGCTCGTGGATCTTGTAGTTCTCGTTGAGCACGTCCTTGTAGACCATCGCCTGGTCGAACATCGGGATGCCCTTGCTCGCGACGAGCCCGTCGTCGAACCAGGCGTACTGCCGCAGCGCGTCGGACGTGCCCGCGGCCTGGCTCAGCGACGGCGAAGGACCGGTGGACAGGTCGGCCAGCGAGAACGACTGCCAGCCCGGCGAGCCCGGCCCCGCCGTGCCCTGGATGCGGGTGTTCTTCAGCGTGTTGTCGCGCAGCTTGACGCCCACCTTCACCGCCTTGATGAGGCTGCCGTCGAGGTCGAAGGTGACGTCGCCCTGCGCGTAGTTCTCCTTGGCGTCCATGCGGCGGATGCGGTCGTCGCCGGACTTGAGCGTCAGCGCCTTCGGATCCAGCGGGTTGATGTCGAGGTACTTCACGCCGTAGTGATCCGGCCCCAGCGAGATCGTCGTGCGCGTGTCGCCTTCCATCCAGAAATGGCGGTCATGCTTGCTGCCGCCCGAGCTGTTGGTGGTGCCGGCCTGGCCGTGCAGCTGCCAGTTGCCGCCTTGATAGGTGCCGTCGAGGTCCGCCACGCGCGACTTGATGTAGCTCTCGCGATAGATGGGCTCGAAGGACACGCCGGTCTTGGGCCCGAAGGTGCCGCCGACCAGCGCCTTGCTGCCGTCGGCCACGGTGATGAACTTCGGGTCGACGGCGCTGATGACGCCGCCCACCGCCAGGCCGCCGGCCTGCCAGAGGTAGTTCTGGTTGTTGTTGTTCATCTTCATGTCCGAATCCATCAGGTTCAGCACGAGATCGGTGGCCGGATTGGGCTGGAACTGCAGCGCGAGGTTGGTCGTCGTGCGCTCGCGCTCCTGGCGGAAGATGGCGGAGCCGCCGCCCCAGGACGCATAGGCGTTGGTGACGACGCCGTTCTGGTCCCTCACGTCGTACTTGCCATCGGAGAACTGCTCCAGGCCGTCGCGGCGCATGTGGCGCTTCTGGCTGCTGATGGCCAGCAGCACGCCGAAGGTCTTGTCGTCGTTCTTCCAGTTCAGCAGGCCCGAGAGCTGCGGGTCGGTCTTGCCGGGCAGCTTGCTGTACATGGCCTCGGCGGCGACCTGCACCGTCAGCGGGTCCTTGAAGGCCAGCGGCCGGCGCGTCTTGACGATGACGAGGCCGCCGATGGAGCCTTCATCCAGATCGGCCGACGGGCTCTTGAAGACATCCAGGCTGCCGACGATCTCGGAGGGCAGCACGTCGTAGTTGAAGCTGCGCGTCTGCGGCTCGTTCAGCCACCACTCGGACGAGGCCACGGCCTGGCCGTTGAGCTGCGTCATGTTGAGGTTCTTGTCGGTGCCGCGCACGAAGATGGCCTTGCCCTCGCCCCAGATCCGGTCCACCGAGATGCCGGGCACCCGCTGCAGCGAGTCGGCCACGTTCTTGTCGGGGAACTTCCCCACGTCCTCGGCGCTGATGCTGTCGACGATGTTCTGCGACTCGCGCTTCTCGGCCAGGTTCTTCTTCAGCGTCGCCCGCACGCCGCGGACCTCGACGGTGTCGAGCTGCTGGTTCGCCTCCTGCGCATGGGCGGACGCGAACGCCGCCGCGCCCAGCGCCAGCCCGATGAGCCGGGGCAACAGGAGCGGCTTGGGCGCCTGTTTGGATTGAGGCTTGCATTGAGCCTGGGAAAGAAGCTTGGGGAGAGGCTTGGCCACGTAGATGCTCCTGGGCAACGAGTGCCCGCAATCTAGTGGCGATGCCCTCGCCCGGAGCGCGGCGTTGCGCTTTGCAGGACTTCATTGCACCGACGTTACGTTGGCGCAAGAGGGGGTCAGGTCGAGCCCCCTTTGCAACCGGCTTGCAACCGGCTTGCCACCGGCTAGCAACCCGATTGCGACCCCCTTGGCGACCCTTTGGCGCCCCTTCCCCGCCTGCCGGACGCGTACGGCACGCCACGCCGCATCGGGCCCGTTCCGAGCACGCCCGGAAAGATTGCGCAACCGGGGGGCTGAATCCCCCGAACGAGCGGTGGGACTCCGTCCGACGCGATTGCGGCGTGGCGTCCGACAGGTCTAGTATTGATCGCTCCCACCCGGCGTCCGGGGCCATGCGCCCCAGGGGCCGGGAACCCGCCGCCATGCGGCACTGCCAAACCGGCACCGCCACCAGGAGCACCCCATGCTTGAACTGATAGGCGCGATTCTCGTGGGCGCGTTCGCGCTCACCTTCGGGGTCCTGTGCGTCGGCCCCATGATGCTGAAGTCCGACGACCTGTGATGCCATGACGGGCACAGGGCTTGCCGTTCAGGCAAGTCATGAAATTCACCGTCCTCACCGTCAATCTCCACAAGGGTTTCGGCTTCTTCAACCGCCGCTTCATCCTGCACGAGCTGCGGGAGGCGGTGAGAGCCGTCTCCGCCGATGTCGTCTTCCTGCAGGAAGTCCTCGGCGAGCATGAACTGCACGCCGCCCGGATCGCCGACTGGCCCCGGGGCCCGCACTACGAGTTCCTCGCGGACAGCCTGTGGAGCGACTTCGCGTACGGCCGCAACGCGGTCTATCCGCAGGGTCACCACGGCAACGCGCTGCTCTCCAAGTTCGCGATCACGCGGCACACCAACCACGACGTGTCCATCGAGGGCCCCGAGCGACGCGGCCTGCTGCACAGCGTGCTGAAGCTCGCCGACGGCCGCGAGCTGCACGCGATCTGCGTGCACCTGGGCTTGCGCGAGTCGCACCGCCAACGCCAGGTCGAGCGCCTGTGCCATGTGATCGACAGCCTGCCGCCGGGCGACCCGGTGATCGTCGCCGGCGACTTCAACGACTGGCGCCAGCGGGCGCACAAGATGCTGAGCGGCTGCGCCGGTCTCGCCGAGGTCTTCGTCAAGTCGTACGGCTCCGCGGCGCGGACCTTCCCGTCGCGTTTCCCCTTGCTGGCGCTGGACCGCATCTACGTGCGCGGCGCGGCGGTGCAGCACCCCATCGTGCTGCCGCGCAAGCCGTGGTCGCACCTGTCCGACCATGCGCCCCTGGCCGCGGAGATCAGCCTGTGAAACGCCCCGACTGGAGTGCCGGCAACGACCTCGAGCTGCTCGAGAACGGCGAGGAGTTCTTCCCCGCCGTCTTCGCCGCGATCGAGGGGGCGAAGGATGAGGTCCTCATCGAGACCTTCATCCTTTTCGAGGACAAGGTCGGACTGGCCCTGCGCGAAGTGCTCATCGCCGCCGCGAAGCGCGGCGTGCGCGTGGACATGACGGTGGACGGCTTCGGCTCGCCGGAGCTGTCGGTGGACTTCGTCAACGGGCTCACCGACGCGGGCGTGCGGCTGCACGTCTTCGATCCGCCGCCCAAGCTGTCGCGGCGCCTGAAGCCCTTCCGGCGCCTGCATCGCAAGATCGTCGTCGTCGACGGCGGGACGGGGTTCATCGGCGGCATCAACTATTCGGCGGATCACCTGCTCGACTTCGGCCCCGAGGCCAAGCAGGACTACGCGGTGCGCGTGAAGGGGCCAGTCGTTGCGCAGCTGCGGCGCGTGACGGGGGAGATCCTCGCCACCGCGACCCCGCAGACGCCCTCCGCCGGCGCGGCGGGACAGCGTCGCTGGTGGTTGAGCCGCGCGAAGGAGCCGCGCAGGAGCGACCCCACCACCGGCGGCGCGGGCGCCTCCGCGGCGGGCCGGGCGAAGGCGGTCGTCGTCACGCGCGACAACCACCGCCACCGCGACGACATCGAGCGCATGTACCGCCTCGCGCTGCACGCCTCACAGCGCGAGGTGATCATCGCCAACGCCTACTTCTTCCCCGGCTTCCTGCTGCTGCGGAGCATGCAGCGCGCGGCGCGGCGCGGCGTGGACGTCCACCTGATCCTGCAGGGCCAGCCCGACATCGCCTGGGCGCGCTGGGCGGCGCAACTCGTGTACGACCAGCTGATGCGGGCCGGCGTCCACATCCACGAATACTGCGAACGACCGATCCACGCGAAGGTCGCGCTGGTCGACGACCACTGGGCGACGGTGGGCTCGAGCAACCTCGACCCGCTGAGCCTGTCGCTGAACCTCGAGGCCAACCTGATCGTCGAGGACCGCGCCTTCAACCGCGCGTTGCGCGACAAGCTCCTGCCGCTGATGAAGAGCCAATGCAAGCTGCTGAAGCTCGAGAACACCAATGCGCATCGCTGGTGGTGGCGCCTGGGCATGGGCGCGCTGGTCTTCCACGTGATGCGGCACTTCCCGCGCTGGCTGGCGCGCCTGCCGCGGCAGACGCAGCCGCTGATGCCGGTGGCGCAGACGCCGGTCCTCGTGAGCGCTTCCCAGACACCGGCCGCGCAAGCCTGGCAATGGCAGGACGCACCAGCCGGACAAGCCGAAGAGTCCGAAAAAGCCGAACAAGACACACCCCGCGTGCCGGGCCCGGCAGGCGCGCATGGCACGCCTGACGCGCCGTGCGCTGAATGCCCGCACAAGGAGACCGCCGAGTGAGTGCGACGCCGACGCCCTCGCCGCAGACCTCGGACCCTCGTCCGGCGCGCTGGCACTGGGGGCGTTGGCTGAGCGGCGTGTTCGCGGTCGCTGTCGTGGCCCTGCTCGCGTGGGCGGCGCGCCAGATCGACTGGAGCGAGGTCGGCGACGGACTGCGGCAGCTGCCCCTGGGCGTACTGGTCGCGGGCGCCGCGTTGTGCGCGCTCAGCCACCTGATCTACAGCGGCTACGACCTGATCGGCAAGCGCTGGACGCATCACACGGTGCCGGCGCGGCGGGTGATGCTGATCACTTTCGTCAGCTACGCGTTCAACCTCAACCTCGGCGCGCTGGTGGGCGGCATCGCGATGCGGCTGCGGCTCTACGCGCGCGAGGGCCTCAAGCACCCGGTGCCGGCGCAGATCCTGGCGCTGAGCATGGCCTCGAACTGGCTCGGCTACGGGCTTCTCGCGGGTGGGCTCTTCCTCTTCGGCTGGCTGGCGCCGCCGTCGGACTGGAAGATCGGCGCCGCGGCGCTGCGCGGGCTGGGCGCGCTGATGTGGCTCGTGATCGCCGGCTACCTGGCGCTGTGCGCGTTCTCCACGCGACGCGAGCTCTCGCTGCGCGGCCACGACTTCTTCGTCCCGGATCTGCGCATCGCCGTGATGCAGCTGCTCATCTCGTCGGCCAACTGGCTGACGATGGGCGCGGTGCTGTGGGTGCTGCTGCAGCAGGGCACCGACTACGGGCACATCCTGGCGGTGCTGCTGGTGGCCGCGGTGGCCGGCGTGATCACGCATGTGCCTGCGGGACTCGGCGTGCTGGAGGGCGTGTTCGTGGCCTTCCTCGGCCCGACGCTGGGACCTGCGAAGGTCCTCGCGGCGCTGATCGCCTATCGCGCGCTCTACTACCTCGCGCCGCTGTCGATCGCGGCCGTCGCCTACTTCGTGCTGGAGGCGAAGGCGAAGCGCTGATCGCGTCGTCCGGAGATGCGAGTCTGCCGGACGGGCGAGACGGGCAAGACGGTCAAGACCGGCGAGACCGGCGAGATGAGCGGAGCAGCGGGACCCGCGCAACCAGCGACAGGGCCAGTTTTCGAATCCGCGACTGTGACAGTCTCAGGCCTGCGGGGTTCAGAATGCCGGCGGACACCCCGTGGCGATCTGACCTGACACTGATGACTGAAGAGCAATCCGCATCTCCCCGGCGAAGGACGACGCCGCTTCAGGAACAGATCTGCGATCGACTGCGACGCCTGATCCGTGACGGCAGGATGCCGGCCGGGTCGCGAGCGCCCTCGCTGCGCGCACTGGCGACCGAGCTGGGGGTCTCGCGCGGCACGGTGGTGGCGGCCTACGATCGATTGATCGGCGAGGGTTATCTGGCGGCGCGGGGCACGGCGGGGACCTTCGTGGCCGAGCCTGGTGCAACGGGTGCAACGGGTGCGACAGGGGCGGCGGGCTCGCCCACCAGGAGGCCGAGGATCGCAACGCTGCCGCCGCTCGATCGGCCACGCGTCCCGGCTGAACACGCTGCGGTCTCGCATCGCCTGCGGACGTCACCGGCGGGAGGCCACGCGTCAGGTGCCCTGCCCCTGCAACTCGGACTGCCGGCGCTGGACGCCTTTCCCCGCAAGGTCTGGGCACGCCTGAGCGCACATCACGCCCGTCACAGCATCAGCCTCATGAAGCCCGATCCGGCCGGTCTTCCGCGGCTGCGGGAGGCGCTGGTCGCCTACCTGCACCGGTCACGCGGCGTCGAAGCCACGGCCCGGCAGGTCTTCGTCGTCGCCGGTTACGAGGCCGGTCTGAGCCTGACGATCCAGGCGCTCGGGCTGGGCGGTGACGCCGCGGTCATCGAGGATCCCGGATACCCACCGGTGGCCATGGTGCTCGCCCGCTGGGGCATGACCGACTGTCCGGTGCGCGTCGACGCGGACGGCCTGGTCACCGATCACTTGAAGGAGGCACCGGACAACGCGCGGCTGGCGGTGGTGACGCCGTCGCATCACAGCCCCCTGTGCATGTCGCTCTCGCTGGAGCGGCGACTGGCGCTGCTGCAATGGGCGAACGAGCGGCAGGCGTGGATCGTCGAGGACGACTACGACGGCGAGTACCGCTATGCCGGACCGCCCCTGCCGGCGCTGAAGAGCCTGGACCGCGACGACCGGGTCCTCTACGCGGGCACCCTCAGCAAGGTGCTCTACCCGGGCCTTCGTCTGGCCTACCTCGTCGTGCCCGCGTCGCTGGTGGACCGCTTCGAGCAGGTGCTCCAGCCGTGGCCGTCGGCGGGATGCCCCTCGCTGCTGCAGGAGGTGGCGGCCGACTTCATGGAGCGGGGGCATTTCGCCCGGCACATCAAGCGCATGCGGACGCTCTACGGCGTCAGGCGATCGTGGCTGGAAGCCGCGTTGGCGCCCTATGCGGCATTCGGCTTGCGACATCAGCCTCAACGGGGCGGCCTGCACCTCACGATCGGGCTGCCCGACGGCGCGGACGATCGCGACTGCGCGTCGCGGGCGCGCGAGGCGGGCCTGGCCGTGCTCGCGCTGTCCTCCTGGTGCCGAGGCCGGACCGGGCTCACGGGACTGCTCGCGAGCTTCACCAACATCGGGTCGCCGGACGCCGCGCACGAGTACGTCGCCCGTCTCGCCGCGGCGGTGCGACCGGTCGGTGCGTTCGGGCCGTTGCCGATGCGAGGATCCCGCTGATCGAGCGCCGTCCCTCCTGAACGACAGGAACGAGAGGAGCCACCGGGCCAGTTCCCGAGCGATCGACCGGGACAGTTACGTGGCCCACACGAAGCCCAGGGCCGGTCACGCGAAAGCTTCTCGAATTCCTTACACAATCTTTCCAACGCTTCCTGGCCCGTCGAGTACATCCCTGTCTTGCGAATTGCAAGCGCTTTCCCAAGCCCACAGCCAGGAGTTTGTGTTTTGACTTTCACTCTGAATGACCGTCCGACGAGATGGGACCGGTCGGTCGTCCTCTCGATCAGCCTCGTGTCGGCCGCAGTGCTCGCGGCCTGCGGCGGCGGCACCGGCGGCAACGACGCCAAGCCCGCCACCAGCGATGGTGGCCCGGCCTCCGCGGTGGCCTTCAACGACGCGGACTCGCCCGAAAGCGGCGCGGCGCTGTCGCTCGAATCCGCCCCCGATCTGCCCGAGCCGCGCGCCACCGCTGAAGCGCGCAAGGAACCGCCCGTCGTGACGCCCGCGCCGCTGCCCGTGCTGGCGACGTCGCCGATCCCCTTCCCGATCGACGGGACCGGCCTGGTGCCGCTGCTGCCCGCGTCCCAGGAGCCGATCGAATCCACGCAGTTCACACTGCCCGACGGCACGCTGGTGACGCGCTTCGGCATGACTGGCCGCCATCGCCACGCGCGCGAGCGCGGCGAGACCTGGAACGAGGTCGGCTTCGGCAAGAACGAGACGGTGGACAGCAAGGGCAACCCGGCGGACAAGGGCGAAGGCCACAGCCTGGACTTCGTCAAGAACTACTTCCAGAACCGCACCTGGGGCGTCGAGATCATCGACAACAGCCGCGTGGCCGGGGTCACCAATCCCGTCCTGAAGATCAACAACTACTTCCTCGAGGCGCAACGTGCCGGCGGACGCGCGTTCTTCCATCGCTTCGACGAACCCAAGGTCACGGGCTTCGGCTGGATGACGCCCGGCAAGCTGGTCGATCGCGACCTGTACGGCGTGGACTCGGCCAACTGCCCGGTCGTCCCGCGCCCGCCCAACGGCAAGCTGCTCAATCCCGGCAAGGTGCTGAACGACGGCTGCAGCGCCACCATCGACGTCTACCCCAGCCACGACGCGCTGAGCCTCAATGCCAACGGCGTGCTGGTGCCGAGCAAGGACGTCCCCGGCGCCACGAAGTTCTACGACTACGCGGTGAACAACGGCGTCACGGGCACGCCGGTGTCCGGTCCGAAGATCCCCAAGCGCGCGCTGAGGATCGGCGACGCGATGGAGTTCACGCAGGCCTTCTTCTCCACGCCGGAAGCGATGCGCGCCGTCGGCGACAACGGGGCGCACCACTACTACACGTCCGAACTGACCTACGTGGTCGGCGTCGGCGTGCGACCCTGGTATGGCGTGGAGCCCCGGCTCAACAACGCCCCGCTGCCGGACGCCACCCTGCAGGGCGGCATCGGCTCGGTCTCCTACGACTACAGCGACGGCAGCAGCTTCATCTTCCAGCAGCAGATGAACCACATCGGCATGCAGAACATGCAGCGCTTCGTCGAAGGCCGCCGGCTGTTGCACAGCAACATGACCACCGGCGAGCACAGCGAGAAGGGCAACGACGTCAACAAGGCCGTCGTCGGGCTGCAGGGCCCCAGCTTCAACCAGTCCTCGTGCTTCGCCTGCCACGTCAACAACGGCCGCAGCCCGGCGCCGTCGGCGCTGTCCCAGCGCCTGGACAAGATGGCCGTCCACGCCGCGGTGCTCGACGGCAAGGGCCAGCAACTGCCCGACCCGCGTTATGGCGTGACCGTGCAGATGAACGGCAACGCATCCGGCGGCGGCGTGGTGAACCTGGGCCGCAGCGTCAAGGTCGCGAGCTTCGACACCCGCACCGTGACCCTGGCCGACGGCACGCCGGTGGAACTGCGCAGCGCCAGGCTGGCCTTCGAGGGCCCGGCGCCGCAGATCGCCTCGCTGCGCGCGGCGCAGCCGCTCATCGGCCTCGGACTGCTCGAAGCCGTCCCGGAAGCCGACATCCTGGCGCTCGCCCGCGCGACGCCGGACGAGGACGGCGTCAAGGGTCTCCCCAACTTCGTCTTCGACCCGGACACGGGCACCGTGCGGCTGGGACGATTCGGCTGGAAGGCGGGCAAGTTCAGCCTGCGCCACCAGGCGGCGTCGGCGCTGCTGGAAGACATGTCGGTGACGAGCTCCGTCTATCCCAGCCGGGAGTGCCTGGCCGGGCCGGCCAACTGCAGGTCGAAGACGGAGAAGGGCCTGACCGACAAGGACCTGCTGCTGGTCTCGCAATACCTGTCCCTCGTCGCCGTGCCGGCACAGCGCAGCCTGAAGAGCGGATTCCCGAAGGGCGTGTCGCCGATGTCGTATCTGGACGTGGATCCCGCCAAGGTCGCACTCGGCGCCAACGTCTTCCGCAACCTGCGTTGCGCAGCCTGCCACACCGTCGAGCTGAAGACCGGTTCCAGCCACCTCTTCCAGGAGTTGCGCAACCAGACCATCCGGCCCTACACCGACCTGCTGCTGCATGACATGGGCCCTGAGCTCGCGGACGGCTTCGCCGAAGGTCGGGCCAACGGCCGGATGTGGCGCACGTCGCCGCTCTGGGGGATCGGCTACACCGCGCGCGTCATGGGCGACGACGGCGCGGTCGGCTACCTGCACGACGGGCGCGCGCGCACCTTGACGGAAGCGGTGATGTGGCACGGCGGCGAGGCGGAGAAATCGCGTCAGCGCTTCTCGGCCCTGTCGACCGCGGATCGCCAGGCGCTGCTGGCCTTCCTGCAGTCGCTCTGACCGGGACGACGCGGCGCCTCAGGCGCCGCGTCCGGTTCCCAGGCGCTCCGGGTTCAGCGCAGCAGCAGCGCGGCCAACGCCAGCGCGCAGAAGATCCCCACGTTGACCTTGGGTTCCCAGTAGCCCATGAACAGGAAGGTGATGGCCAGCCATCCCAGTCCGGCCGCGAGGGTCAGGACTTGCACCGGCAGTGCGGTGACGACGTCCATGGCACGCCAGGCGAGGAACAGTCCGAGGAGCCCGAGCGCCACCTGCCCCAGCGCGAACGCCGTGTTCAAGCCGTAGTAGAGCGTCGTCTCCGGGCCGGGCGGGTGCTTGCCCCGGAGGACGTGCGACACGACGTCGATGAGGAAGTGCAAGGTGCCGCTCAAGGCGAGCCAGCCGTAGGTGGTGTAGACCAGGTACTTGCTCATCGTCATGCGGCGTCGAGCGCCGTGTGCGCCGCCGTGTTCATCGCCGTGTTCATCGCCGTGTGTGTCGCCGTCTGCATCGCGGCATGTCGCGGTGGGAAGCCCGCCTCGGGCGCCCGTGCCAGCAGGGGCTGCCACGTGGTGCGCCATTGCGCGAGCGCGGCACCGTCGTCCTTGAACGTGAGGTCCAGGAACGCCAGTCCGAGCTCCGCGGTCGCGAGCTTCACTTTCGGATTCAGCGCCGCGCCGCCCGTGAGCGAGCGGTCGGTGAAGATGCTGTGGGACCCCGCCTGGAACACCGCGAGCAGCTTGCGCGGATCTCCGATCGCATCGAAGACCTGGAGCCGATCCGCCGCGCCCGAGCGATAGCCGGGGATCTCGATCACGTCCTCGGTGGCGGTGATGTGGACGGTCGGCACCGACACGTGTCCCAGCACCGCCGCCAGATCGCGCTCGCCATAGAACGGCGGCGCGGAGATCACGATGCCCGCGGAGAAGCGCTCGTCCTGGCAGGTGACCACCCGGCCCTCCCGCACCACCTGCGCGCCGATCGAGAGCAGCGTGGTGTTCGCGCCGTACGAGTGGCCTGCGGCCACCACGCGACGTCGATCGATGGCACGCCCCAGCGGACCGGTCTCGTCGGAGAGCATCCGGTCCAGCGCGAAGCGCACGTCGGCGGCGCGGGCGATCGCCTCGCTCTCCTGGGCGGCCGCGCGCAGCCGGCCCACGATGCCGAACGGATTGCCGCGCCAGACGGCCGCGTCGCTCCCCGCATGCTGCACATGCAGGCTGGCGACGCCCCTCGACGACCAGTGCCGGCCGAGGTAGCTGTAGCCCTGCCGCGAACCGCCGATGCCGTGCGAGAACACCACCAGCGGCACGCCCTCCGCCGACGACGTCTGCGCGGGCCAGTACAGCCGGGCGGGCACGGCGCGCGACCGCGCGGCGTCGAACCAGTCGATATCGATCACGCGGAACGGCGGGCCAACCGGGCCGACCGGGCCTTCGGGGCCGGCGTCTTCCGCCCGCAGCAGCGCCGGCATCGGCAGCGCGGAGGCCAGCAACAAGGCGTTCAACTGCCGGCGACGACCGCTCGCCGGCTCGCGGACATCGGCGCTCAAACGCTGACCCCGGTGAGGCGGGCCGAGTCGACCCACAGGCGCGTCGCATCCGTCCGGTCCAGGGCCTGCGTCGGAACGCGGGCCAGGGCGGGGTGTCCGCGCGTCTCGCCGAGCCGGTCCGGTCCGTAGTACTGACCGCCCTCGGCCTGCGGCGCCGTGGCCGCGAACAGCGTCGGCAACGCACCTTGCGCGGCCGGTTGGAAGAGGAACCAGAGGAAGCGCCGGATCATCGCCTCGGGACTCGACGGACCGGCGCCGTTGGGCAGCAGATCGGTGCGCGCGATGCCCGGGTGCGCGGCGACGCTCTGGACGCCCCATCCCCCGACGTCGCTGCGACGCTGCAGCTCGAAGGCGAACATCAGGCAGGCCAGCTTGGACTGGCCATAGGCCGCCATCGGCTTGTAGCGCCGCTCGGATTGCAGATCGTCGAAGTCCAGCGCACCGGAGCGCGCCGCGACGCTAGACACGCTGACGACGCGGGGCGACCGTCCCCGGCGCAGCAAGGGCAGCAGGCGAAGGGTGAGCGCGAAATGGCCGAGGTGGTTGGTCCCGAACTGCAGTTCGAAGCCGTCGCTCGTCACCTGTCGCCGAGGCGGCGTCATGACGGCCGCGTTGTTGATGAGCAGGTCCAGGCTGTCCGACGAGCGACCCAGTCTGGCCGCGAAGTCCTCGATGCTGGTGAGGCTGGCCAGGTCCAGCAGCTCGAAGCGGACGTCGGCCCGCGCCACGCTGGCGCGGATCCGGTCGACGGTCGCGCCGCCCTTGCGTGGGTTGCGTCCGGCGACGATCACCTGGGCGCCGGCGCGGGCCAGCTCCAGCGCATCGTGCAGGCCCAGGCCGCCGGTGCCCGTGACGACCGCCGTGCGGCCTTTCTGTGAGGGGATGTCGAATGCTGTCCAGGGCGCCATGGTTCCTTGCCTGCAGTAAACTGGATGCACAAATTAATGCACCGAGTGCAATTTATAACGCACCCGGTGTACGAACACAAGAGCGCCCGCATGCCGCCACCGTTGCCCCCTCCGCCGCCCCTCACCGATGACGACGCCACTGAAGGCGCGCGCGAGCGCAAGCGTCGCGAGACGCGCCACCGCATCGCCGAGACGGCGTTGCGACTCTTTCTCGCCCACGGTTTCGAGGGCACGACGCTGGACGTGATCGCCGCCGAATCGGAGATCTCGCGTCGGACCTTCTTCTCCTATTTCAAGTCCAAGGACGACATCCTGCTGTTCTGGCAGGACGTGCATTGGCGAGCCATCTACGACGACCTGCTCAAGACCTCTCCCGACGTGCCGCCGCTGGACGCCGTGCGCGACATCATGGTGAAGCACATGGCGCGCTACACCTCCGAGGAAATGCAAGCCATCGACACGCTGATGCGCTCCAGCCCGACGCTGTATTCGCGCAAGCAGGCCTTCTATGCGGAGCAGGAGCTGGTGCTCTTCAGCCAGCTGTGCGAGGTCTGGCGCCAGCCGGAACGCCGGCCGGCGCTGCGCATGGTCGCGATGGTGGCGATGGGCGCGATGCGGGTGACGACGCAGACGTGGAACGAGCTGCCCAGTCCGCGCAAGCCGATGTCCAGGCTGCTGCGGGAGTCGTTCGAGAGCCTGCGCTCCGAGCTGTAGTCCGCTACGGGGCGGCGGGCCGGTCCGCGCAAAGGCGCGCGTGGTAGACCTGGAGTTCCATCGCGATCCACTCCTTCAGATCCCAGTCGGGATGCTGCGCCACCAGTACCGGCGTCAGTTCCCGCTGGATCGTGGCGAGGTCCGCGCCCGCCTCGCATCGTCGCGTGACCTCCCGCCGGACGACGTCCATGTGCGCCGCCAGCGCCTCGACATCCCGGCCCGTCCCCACGCGGCCGTGGCCCGGGATCACGACGGTCGGGTGGTCCTGGCTCACCGATCGCAGCACCTCGCGCCACCCCAGCGGATCCACGTCCGTGTCGTCCAGCGCGGGGAACCACGGCATGATCGGGAACGACCGGGTCTCGAGCAGGTCGCCCAGGATGACGACGCCCTGCGTGGGGATGGAGATCACCTGGTCCCCCAGGGTGTGCGCCGCGCGATCGTGGCGGAGCCTGACGATGCGCCCGCCGAGATCGATCGAGGCCTCGTTCTCGTACACGACATCCGGCATCGTCAAGCTCACGTCGCGCATCGCCGCCGCCACGCCCAGTTTTTCCGCGAACAACGCGCGATAGGGCTCGCCCTTCTTCAGGAGTTCATCCCGCTGCGCGCGGTTGTAGACGATGGTGGCCTGCCCCTTGAAGACCTGCGCCCCGAAGCCGTGTTCGGGATGGAAGTGCGTGACGGTCAGGTAGAGCCTGCGCCGGCCCGCCAGGCGCTTCGCCGCCTGGAGCACCAGCGCCGCGCTCCGCACGCCGAGCCCCGTGTCCACCACCAGGACCGCGTCGCGGCCCGTGATGATCGTGATGTTGGGGACGAGCAGCACCTGCTGCCGGTCCTCGATCACGTGCACGCCGGGGCTCACCTCGACCAGGTTGGCGAGCGAGATGGTCTTCTCCCGCGACACGTCCCCGTCGCCGTTCGCGGCGAAGGCCGATGCGCCCGCCGCCAGCCAGAGCAGCGCGGCTCCGCCCATCGTCCTCGCGGAGGTCACGACGCGGCTCATCGGAGGGCCACCACGACTTTGCCGAAGGCGTCGCCGGAGGCCAGGCGCTCGTAGGCGCGCGGCGCCTCGTCGAACGGGAACTCGCCGTCGACCTCGGGCACGAGTCCGGTCGTGTCGATGAAGCGGACCAGGTCCTCGGTCATGCGCCTGCTGCCGACCATGATGCCGGCCAGGGTCTTGTTGCCGCCGACCAGCGCGCCCGGCAGCAGCCTGGCCTCGCCCCAGCCGCTGAGGCCGCCTATCGTCACCACGCGTCCGCCGAAGCGCACCGCCGCCAGCGAGCGCGTCAACGTGTCCTGCCCGCCGACCTCGAGCACGAGGTCGACGCCCTCGCCGCCGGTCAGGCGCAGGACCTCGTCCTGCCACTCCGGCGTCTCGCGGTAGTTGACGAGGCCCTGCGCGCCGAGCCGCTCCGCGCGCGCCAGCTTGTCGTTGCTGGACGAGGTGATGATCGCGCGCAAGCCGGCGGCCTCGCCGATCTGCAAGGCCCAGAGCGCCACGCTGCCGGTCCCCAGGATCAGGACGGACGCCCCCGGCTGGAGCCGGCCCTGGACGAAGAGCGCGTTCCAGGCGGTCACGCCGGCGCAGGCGACGGCCGCCGCGGCGGCATCGGCCAGCCCGTCGGGTGCCCGCACCAGGGCGCTTTCCGCGGCCACCATCGATCGGGCCAGCGTGCCGTCGAGCTGGGCGCCGAAGGACGCGCTGGTCTTGGCGGGCGAGCTCTCGCCGTCGATCCACGCAGGCCAGAAGCTCGCGATCACGCGATCGCCCACGGCGAAGCGCGTCACCGCGTCGCCCACTTCGACGACCCGGCCCACGCCGTCCGACAAAGGCACGACGGGCTGATCGCCCATGCCGCCGTAATGACCGCGCGCGATGGCGAGGTCGCGGAAGTTCAGCGCCGCGGCGCTCAACGCGACGCGGACTTCCAGCGCATCGAGCGCGCGTTGCGCAACCTCGACCTGGCGCAGGCCTTCAATGCCGGCTCCAGCCACAAGACGATAGGCATTCATTCGATGGACCCTTTGAAAATGATGTCGGGTTCATCGTAGGGAGCGGCCCGGCGCGTCGGTGGCGAATGTTCTTCCGATCATTGACGCCGCGATGTCTACGATCAGGTCGAGCGCCGTCATCGACCATCGTCATGCTGCCGCGGCGATACGGCGATACGGCGATGCGGCAATGAGGCGATGCGGCGTCCCTCACTCCGACACGAAGACCGGCACCTCGGCGATCAAGGCATCGAGCGCCGCGCGCACGCGCGCAGGCGTGTACGGCAGTTGCGGCCACAGCACGTGGATGTCGAAACCCAGGGTCGGCTGCGCGTCGAGCAGGCGCACCAGTCCGCCGGCGCGGATCCGGTCGCGGACCAGCCAGAGCGGCAGCCACGCGAGTCCATGACCGGCCGCCGCCGCGTCGGCCATCGCCTCCAGGTCGTCGAACTTCAACCGTGACCTGGGTACGTGCTCCAGCGGGGCGGCCTGCTCCGTCGGGAACAGCCAGCTCTGGGCACGTCCGTTGCGCGAGTAGACGATCGCCGGGTAGGCCGACAGGTCTTCGACGCTCTTCACCGTCCCCGCCGCCACGACCGACGGCGCGCAGCAGATCACCATCTGCTCGCGTGCGATGCGGCGCGTCATCAGGCCGACGCCCGGTCCCAGCGCGCCCATGCGGATGCTGAGATCGATGCCGTCCTCGATGAGGTCCACGATGCGATCGCTGAACTGCAGTTCGAGCTCGAGATCCGGATGCGACGCCGCCAGCCGCGTCAACACCGGCGCGATGCAGAGCCGCCCGAAGAGCACCGGCATCGACACACGCAAGCGGCCGCCGATGGCCTGGCGTCCCGCCTCCAGTCGCGCCTTGCCGGCGCCGAGTTCCTCCATCGCGCGCAGGCAATGCTCGAAGTAGGCCATGCCGTCTTCGGTGAGGGTCTGGTGGCGGGTGGTCCGGTGGAAGAGGCGGACGCCCAGTCGCAATTCCAAGCGCGCGATGGCCTTGCCCACGGCCGAGCGGGACAGGTTCAAGCGCCGTGCGGCCGCGGCGAATCCATTCGCTTCCACGGCGGCCACGAAGGCGGGGATGTCGTTGAAGGCATCGGTCATGGCCAATTGTAGAAACAAGCTCGCCAATGCATGGAGCAAACATCGCCACCAACGCTGGTCCCCCCTGCCTACGATCACTGCGAACCCGCTCACCGGACGGATTGATTCCGCGAGGTCGCCATGCACGCCCCACCCTCCCCACTGGTCAGAAAGTCCTCATGACACCCTCCCGCCTTTTTCCGCCCGCCGTGCTCCTGTCGGCCCTGCTCATCGCCGCGCCCGTCGCAGGGAGCGCCGCGCCCCGGCAAGCGGCGGCGGCTCCGGCCGCGAAGACCGGCGTCTGGACCTACGCCGGCACCGGCACGGTGAATACCTACTGGGTGGAAACGCCGGGCGGCGGGCTGGTGGTGATCGACACGCAGCGCGACCTCCGTCATGCGGCGCAGGCCGTCGCGGCGGTGCGCGCCGTCGGCAAGCCGGTCCGGGCGATCCTGATCACCCACGCGCATCCCGACCATTACACCGGCATCGGCCTGTTCAAGGAGGCCTTCCCCGAGGCGCCCGTGTACGCCTCGGCCTCCACCATCGCCGCGATCCGCAACGACACCTACGGCTACAACGCCGTCACGCAGCAGGCGGCGCCGGACGTCACGCCGCAGGTCTTCGTCCCACCCGACCGGGCCTTCGACGACAACGCGACGCTGCGCATCGACGGCCTGAGCATCGTCACGCGCGAACTGGGGCCGGGCGAGGCGCATGACACCACCGCCTACTACCTCCCGGCCTCGGGCGATCTCTACGTCGGCGACGTGATCCTGAACCGCCTGCACGGACCGCTGGAGGAAAGCGCGAGCGGTCCGTGGCTGGGCATCCTGGACAAGCTCGACGCGATGTACCCGAACGTGCGCGTCGTGCATCCGGGCCACGGGGTGTCAGGCCCGAAGCAGCCGATGTTCGACGATCAGCGCCGCTATCTGCGCACCTGCCGGGCGATCGCCGCCGAGGAGATCGCCCGCGCCGGCTTCACCGACGACGCCAAGAGGGCGGCCGTCCGACGCATCAACACGCGCTTCCGCTACATCAATCCCACCGGGATCCCCGACATCGTCGAGGACAGCGTGAACGGCCTGTTCAAGGAATTCGCGTCGGCCTCGATGACGCCGGTGAGGTGAGCGTCCCTCAGGTGAGCGCCAGCACGCCCGACGTCGGCTTTCGTCGGAAGACCTGTCTGGCGCGATCTGATTTGCGGCATGCCGGGCAGCTCCCTAAGCTGGCGCCATGCCTCCCGACACCTTCTCCGTGCCCGCGCATCTCCTCGACAAGCTCGGCTTGTCGCTGGAGCGGCTGTGCGCCCGCGCGGGCGTCGCGCCCACGAATGCCTGGCGGACCGACGATTTCTTCCGCCTCTGGGCTGCCCTGGACGAGGAGCTCGTCGATCGCGCCGCCGGACTGCGCTTCGGCGCGGAGGGCATCAGCCGCGGCTACGGTGTCGCGGCGATCGTCGCGCTCCATGCGCCGGACTTCCGCCGGGCGCTGGAAGCGCTGTCCCGATACAAGCGCCTGACCTGTCCCGAACTCGTCGAGATCGAGCCCGTGGGCGACGACGTCGTCGTGCGTTATCGGTGGCTGCAGGCGGACGGCGATGTGCCGCGCCTGCTGATCGACACGACCATGGCGTCTTTGAAGGAACTGGCGCGGCAAGGCACCTCGGGTCAGGTCTTGCCGATCCGGCTGGAGCTGGCGCGGCGCGCGAAGGACGGGCCGCTGCTGCGTCGGCACTTCGGCTGTCCCATCGTGTTCGGCGCGGAGCACAACGCCATGGTGTTCCCGCGTGCGTCGCTGGCCGTCCCGTTCACCACCGCGGACGGCGGCGCCTTTGCGCGCGTGCTGGCGGGTCTGGAGCAGGCGCTCGTCGACGGCCAGGGATTCGCACCGCTCGTGGGCCGGGTGCGCGTGGCCATCGCCCAGCAACTGGGCACCGGCCTCTCACCCGCGGCCGCCGCCGTGGCCCGCCGTCTCGCGACCAGCAGCCGCACGCTGCAGCGCCGACTGGCCGAAGGCGGGACCTGCTTCCAGGAGCAACTCGCCGCCGTGAGGCGGACGATCGCCGGCCGACTGCTGGCCCACACCGACCTCGACACCATCGCGATCGCGATGCTGCTCGGCTTCGAGGAACCCAATTCGTTCGCCCGCGCCTTCCGCGCCTGGGAGCAGACGACGCCCCGGCGCTGGCGTGAGCGTCACGCCGCGGCGCCGGGCCTGCGTCCCGCATGAATCACGCTTGAATCACACAGGATCCTCGACATGAGCTCAAAGCCCATCCTCGTCACGGGCGGTTCCGGCTTCATCGCCGGACATTGCCTCCTTCAGCTGCTGGCGCAGGGCCACGCGGTCCGCGCGACCCTTCGATCGCTGAGCCAGGAGGACGCCGTCCGGACCGCGCTCAAGCAGTCGGGACTGACCCACGGCGAGCGGCTCACCTTCGTGGCAGCGGACCTCACGAGCGACGCCGGCTGGCCGCAGGCCGTCGAGGGCGTGGACGTCGTGTTGCACGTCGCATCGCCGGTGCAACCCGGCCACGTGGCCGACGAGAACGCGCTGATCCGCCCCGCGCGGGAGGGCACGCTGCGCGTGCTCCGCGCCGCGCGCGACGCGGGCGTGAAGCGGGTCGTGCTGACCTCGGCCTTCCACGCGATGAGCTGGGGCTGGCCGCACGGCGACCACACGTTCACCGAAGACGACTGGACCGTGCTCGACGGCCCCGGCGTCGATGCCTACGGCAGGAGCAAGACGCTGGCCGAACGCGCGGCCTGGGACTTCATCGGCACGCAAGGCCGAGGGATGGAGCTCGTGACGATGCTCCCCGTCGCCGTCATGGGACCGGTCATGGGCAGGAACATCTCAGGCTCGAACCACCTGGTCCAGCGCCTGCTCGAAGGCGGGATGCCGGGACTTCCCAACCTCTTCATTCCGGTCGTCGACGTCCGCGACGTCGCCACCGCCCACCTTCTGGCGATGACCGCGCCGGAGGCCGCCGGCCAGCGATTCCTGCTGTCGAATGGGCAGGCACTCGGGATGAACGAGATCGCCGCCATCCTCAAGACCGCGCTTGGTGAAGCCGCCCGGCGCGTGCCGACGCGTCGCATCCCCGACCTCGTGCTACGCGTCATGGCGCTGTTCAGAGCCGAGTTGCGATCGATCGTCCACGACCTCGGTCATGCCAAGCGCACGTCGAATGCGAGGGCCGCCGCGCTGCTCGGCTGGCAGCCACGACCGGCCGACGAGGCCATCATTGCCGCGGGCCGCAGCATGGTGGCCGGCGGGATCCTGAAGCGCTGAACGCCCGGCCGTCCCGTCCCGCCACGACCCGGGGGCAGCGCCTCACAGGCCAGGCGTCAGCAGCATGAAGTAGCCCGGTCCCGGCGCTGCGCCGTACAGCGGCAGCAGATGACAGGCCGGCGCCTCGCCGTACTGGATGGTGACGTTCAACCCCGCCGCGACCGCCACCTTGGCCGAGCTCACCCAGCCCTTGCAGATGCTGGGGCTGACGCCGTTCCAGGCGGTTTCCGTGTTGCAGAGCTGGATCCAGTCGTTCCGGAAATTCATGTAGGCGTGGACGGTGCCGTCCCTGTCCTGCAGCAGCCGCATCACCTTGCCGGTACACCACTGGGGGTCGGCATTCGCGGCGGAGCAGAGGACGAGCAGGCTCAGGACGGCGCTGCGCAGGGAGAAACGGTGGAGTCGCATGATGATCTTGCGTTGAGGTGGGCGGGTGAGCCGTCGCTGGCATGCAGGCAGGCTCACGCGCTTCCGCGACCGGGATCGTGCGACAGTGGTTCCTCCCTGGATGCCGGTGGTCCGGCTCGTTCTTGTCGGCGCGTTCCAAGGCGCCGCGCGGGAGATTAACCGATCGGGCACCCGGTTTGCTGAGCCTGCCGCGAGCATCCGCATCGGATGCGCCGCACCGCTCAACAAGGACATCGCTATGCCCCGCCTTCATTTCCAGGTCGCCGCGCTCAGCGCGCTGCTGCTCACCCTGCCCTTCGTGCACGCCGCCGACGAGGCCGGCAAGGGCACCGGCAACGAGCAGCCCGGCAAGCTCAAGAGCGCCATCGCCAAGACCGTCGGAAAGATCCGGCTGGACGGCGACATGCTCGCCGTCCTGAAGGCGCATGAGGGCCTCAGGCCCAAGGCGATCGAGAAGATCGACGTGCCCGCCGCCCGCGCCAACCCCACCGTCGCCGACGCCGTCAACGCGCTGCTGCGCCAGAACGGCCGCAGCACCGACCCCGCGCAGCTCGTGCCCGGCGTGACCAGCCTCGACGGCACCGTGCAAGGCGGCGCGGGCATGATCCCGGCGCGCTTCTACACCCCGGCCGGACCGGGCCCCTTCCCTGTCGTCGTCTACTTCCACGGCGGCGGCTGGGTCATCGCCGACAAGCAGGTCTACGACGCCAGCGCGCGCGGCATCGCGAAGGAGGCGCAGGCGGTCGTCGTCTCCGTCGACTACCGGCAGGCCCCGGAGAACAAGTTCCCCGCCGCCTGGGACGACGCGCTGGCCGCCTACAAGTGGACGCTGGCGAATGCGGCGAAGTTCAAGGGCGACGTCAGCCGCGTCGCGCTGGCGGGCGAAAGCGCCGGCGGCAACCTCGCGCTGGCCACCGCGATCTCGGCGCGCGACGCCGGCCTGCAGAAGCCCGCGCATGTGCTCGCCGTCTACCCGGTCACGCAGAGCAGCCTGAGCACCGAGTCCTACCTCGAGAACGCCGCCGCCCAGCCGCTCAACCGCGCGATGGTCGAATGGTTCATCGACAAGCTGATCGACAACAAGGAGCAGCTCAAGGACTGGCGGCTGAACCTGATCGACGCGAAGCTCTCCGGCCTGCCGTCGGTGACGCTGATCAGCGCCCGCGTGGATCCGCTGCGCTCGGACAGCGCGAAGATGGAAGACGCGCTGAAGAAGGCCGACGTGCTGGTCGAGCGCCGCGACTACGAAGGCGTCACGCACGAGTTCTTCGGCATGGCCGCCGTCGTGGAGAAGGCGCGCAATGCGCAGGCCTTCGCCGGTGAACGGCTGCGCAAGGCATTCGGGAACTGAGACCGTCGCGGCGAGCAACGGCCGGCGCCGCTGCTCCTGCCGACCCTGTGTCGAGGGATCAGCTGCCGTGAGGCAGCAAACCGGCGATCAGGGGCGCGACCAGTTCGCGCAACAGCACGCCGAGCCCGCCTGCCACCGCGATGCCCACCATCGCCAGCGCCAGGCGCGCGATCAGGCGGCGATGGCCCGTCTTCAGGATGAACGACAGGCTGAAGGCCAGGCTCGTCATCGAGGCCAGCACCGCGCCGTTGGCCGCGACGTCGAAACCGATCGCGCCCTGGGACGCCATGCTGGCGGCCGCCGCCACCGCGCTGGCGCTGGAAAGCAGCCCGCCGATCACCGTGACCAGGTAGAAGCCGCCCTCGCCGAACTCGCGCTGCATCAGCCGTCCCACGACGTGCAACGCCAGGAACAGCACGCCATAACGCAGCGCCACGGGCAGCGAGAACGGCAGCTCCAGCTTGATGTCGGTGACGTCCTCGACCGGCGCGCCATTGCGGCGCGACAGCAGGCTCAGCACCACGAAACCGGCCGCCGACAGCACCATGAAGCCGAAGGCCGCCGCCGCGTTGACGAAGGCCAGCGGCGTGAGGATCAGCAGCAGCACCGCGTTGCGCAACACCATCGCGGCGACGGCGACGAGCACCGCGCGGTACGCCCCTTCGGCGAAGCGGCCGGCGGTCTCGCGCACGCGGGTCGCCATCTCCACCACGGTGAAGTTGCTGTTGACCAGCCCGCCGAAGAACGCGGACAGCTCCGCGCCCTTGGAGCCGTAGAGCTTCCACAGGATGTAGTTCACGAAGCCGATGCTCGCGATCAGGATCACCGTCACCCAGGCCGCGCGCGGCTCGATCAGGTGCCACGGTCCGATGGGTCCGGCCGGCAGCGCCGGGTAGATCACGATCGCCAGGATCGCGAGCAGCAACGCGGAACGCACCTCGCCCTCGGTCAAGCCCATCGACAGGCCGGAGAGGCGCTCCTTCCAGGCGAGCAGCGCGGTCGTGCTGACCATCACCGCCGCCGGGGTCACGGTGTGCCCCAGTCCGCACAGGATGCCTGCCATGCAGGTCACCAGCATGGCCGCGGAGGTGGTGAGTTCCGGGCCGTGGCCACTGCGCATCGTATGGACGTTGAGCGGCACCGCCAGGCCCGCCGCGAGCAGCAGGCTCAGCAGCGCGTAGTGCTCGCCGAGCGAGCCGCCCAGCGCGCCCAGCAGCGCGATGAAACCGAAGGTCCGCAGACCGGCTTCCTTGCCGCGCCGCTCTCGTTCAAGGCCCAGCAGCAGGCCCAGGGAGAGGGCCAGCGCCAGGCGGATCAGGATCTCGAGATAGGGCCACTCGGCGTTGGGCAGTGGCGTGGACGTCGGGAGCACGGGAGTCATCCGACCCAGGGTACCGCAAGCGTGCCGTGAGGCTCAAGCGCCCGCTCCCGCCGGGATGGCCGCGCCGGACCGTCGGTGTGGAAGGCCCCCCGGCCCTTCAAGCACCGACGGCCGGCGGGCGCTCTTACACCGCCCAGCGCAGCATCGGCGCGGCGACGGCAAGGGGTGCCGGCTCGTGAGCGGCTTCAGGCTCACGGCCGGGGGTGCTCAGCACGCGGTCGAGCAGTCGCTGCTCCAGCGACGCGAAGGCCGCATCGCGACGACGCGGACGCGGCAGATCGATGCGCAGGTCCAGCGCGAGCTGGCCGTCCTCGATCAGCAGCACGCGGTCCGCGAGCGCGACCGCCTCGGCCACGTCATGTGTCACGAGCAGCGCGGTGAAGCGATGGCGCGTCCACAATGTCTCGATCAGCCGCTGCATGTCGATGCGGGTCAACGCATCCAGCGCGCCTAGCGGCTCATCGAGCAGCAGCAGCTTGGGCGCATGGACCAGCGCACGCGCCAGCGCGACACGCTGCCGCTGACCGCCGGACAGGCGCGCGGGCCATTCGCCGGCGCGGTCCGCGAGACCGACCTGCGCCAGCGCCTGACGGGCGCGCTCGCGCGCATCGTCGCCCTTCAATCCCAGCGCCACGTTGTCCAGCACCCGCGCCCACGGCAGCAGCCGCGCGTCCTGGAACATGAAGCGCGTGTCCTCCGACTCGCCCGCTTCGAGCGCACCTGCGCTCGGCGTCTCCAACCCCGCCAGCAGGCGCAGCAGCGTGCTCTTGCCGCAGCCGCTACGGCCGATGATGGCGACGAACTCGCCGGGCGCGATGTCCAGATCGATTCCCTGCAAGACCTGGCGCTCGCCGAACGCCTTGCCCAGGCCGTCGAGCTTCACGGTCTGGCCGTTCACCTTCCCTTTGGCTTGCCCATCCGCCCGTCCCTGCGCCGGCCCCGTCGCGACGGCATCGCGGTGCACGGTCGTCGCGCGCGGCGAGGCCGCGGCCGGCAGCCCCGCGGGCTGCGAATCCTGCCATTCGGTCAGGACGTCGATCTCGGTCACGCTCATCATGTCTTGCCCATCACGTCTGCGGTCACGTCTGCGGTCATGCCTGATACCCCGGATGCCAGCGCAGCCACGCCCGCTCCAGCGCCTGCGCCGCGACGTCGGCCAGCTTGCCCAGCAGCGCGTAGATCAGGATGCCGACCAGCACCACGTCGGTCTGCAGGAACTCGCGCGCGTTCATCGTCATGTAGCCGATGCCGCTCTGCGCCGAGATCGTCTCGGCCACGATCAGCAGCACCCACATCAGGCCGAGCGAGAAGCGCAGCCCCACGAGGATGGACGCGATCGCGCCGGGCAGGATCACCTGCCGGTACAGCGACCAGCCGCTGAGGCCGTACGAACGCGCCATCTCGATCAGGTCGCGGTCCACGCCGCGGATGCCGTGGAAGGTGTTGAGGTAGACCGGGAAGAACACGCCCAGCGCGACCAGGAACAGCTTGGCCGTCTCGTCGATCCCGAACCACAGGATCACCAGCGGGATCAGCGCCAGCGGCGGGATGTTGCGCAGCATCTGCAGCGTCGTGTCGAGCGCCGTCTCGGCCCAGCGCTGCGAGCCGGTCAGCAGGCCCAGCAGCAGCCCGAGCCCGCCGCCTATCGTGAAGCCGATGAAGGCACGGCCGGTGCTGACCGCGAGGTGCCGCCACAGCTCGCCCGACAGCGCCAGCTCCCACGCGGCCTTGGCCACCGACGACGGCGCCGGCAGCACGCGCGTCGACAGCCAGCCCGCCTGCGCGCTCAACTGCCACAGCGCCAGGACCGTCAGCGGCACGAGCCAGGGCACGAGGCCCTTGAACGCGACGATGCCGCGGCCCGGTGCCGTCTGGGCCGCCCGGGGTTTGGCCTCGTCCTCGGCAGAGGCCTGGGCCTTGATCGCGACGGTGCCCATCTCAGCTCGCCGCGGCCAGCTTGGCCGGCCCGGGGACGAAGTTGTTGGCGACGATCTCGCCGAAGGGCCCGGTCAGCTTGGGCGCGCTGAGCTTCTCGCGCACGTCCAGCGGCAGCAGCGGGAAGACCAGCTCGGCGAAGCGGTAGGCCTCCTCCAGATGCGGGTAGCCGCTGAGCACGAAGTACTCGAGGCCGAGGGCCGCGTACTCCTGGATGCGATCGGCGACCTGCTGCGGATTGCCGACCAGCGCCGTGCCCGCGCCGCCGCGCACCAGGCCCACGCCGGCCCACAGGTTGGGCGAGATCTCCAGTCCGGCGCGGATGTCGTTCTTGTCGAAGCGCCCGCCGTGCAGCTCCGCCATGCGGCGCTGTCCGACCGAATCCATCGAGGCGAACTTGGCTTGCGCCGAAGCGATCACGTCCTCATCCAGATGCTTGACCAGGTCGCCGGCGGCGGCCCAGGCGTCCTCTTCGGTCTCGCGCACGATGACGTGCAGGCGGATGCCGTAGTCGAGCTTGCGGCCCTTGGCTTCAGCGGCCGCGCGCACTTCGCCGATCTTCTCGGCGACGGCCTTGGGCGGCTCGCCCCAGGTGAGGTAGGTGTCGACCTGCTCGGCGGCGAGGTCGATCGCCGGGCCCGACGATCCGCCGAAGAAGACCGGCGGATACGGCCTGTTGATCGGCGGGTAGAGCAGCTTGCCGCCCTTGACGCGCAACTGCTCGCCGTCGAAGTCGATGGCTTCGCCCTCGTGGCTTGCGCGCAGCACGTCGCGCCACACGGTCAGGAACTCGGTCGACAGCGCGTAGCGCTCCTCGTGCGGCAGGAACAGGCCGTCGCCGGCGAGTTCATCCGGATCCCCGCCGGTGACGAGGTTCACCAGCAGACGTCCGCCCGACAGGCGATCCAGGGTGGCCGCCATCCGCGCGGACTGCACCGGCTGCACCAGCCCCGGCCGCAGCGCGACGAGGAATTTCAAACGCCGCGTCGCCTCGATGAGACTGGCCGCGACGATCCAGCTGTCTTCGCAGCTGCGGCCCGTGGGCAGCAGCACGCCTTCGTAGCCGAGGCTGTCGGCGGCGATGGCGATCTGGCGGTAGTAGTCGAAGTCCGCGACGCGCGCGCCCTTGGAGGTGCCGAGGTAGCGCGAATCGCCGTGCGTGGGGATGAACCAGAGGATCTTCATGGGGGAAGCTCGTGTTGAAGGACGGCGCTTACTTGGCCGCGGTGCGGATCGATTTCGGCAGCGCGTCGGCGATGCGGATCGGCTTGGGGATCAGCTTGAGCGCATGGAAGGCGTCGGCGATCTTCTGCTGCTCGGCGGCGATGGCCGGCGTGATCGGCTGGATGCCGTAGGCGAAACGCGCGGCGGCGATCTCGGTCGTCGCGAGGTCGAGCCCGATCTGCGGCGAGAGCAGCGCGGCGACGGCGGCGCTGTTGTTCTCGGACCAGCGGTCGAGCTTGGCGAGTTCCTCGATGATGGCCTGGACCACCTGCGGATACTTGTCCGCGTAGCTGCGCTCGGCCAGGTAGAACTGGTGGTTTGCGACGAGGCCCTTGCCGTCGGCCACGACACGCGCGCCGAGCTGGCGTTCCGCCGCGGCCAGGAACGGATCCCAGATCACCCAGGCGTCGACGGCACCGCGCTCGAACGCGGCGCGCGCGTCGGCCGGCGGCAGGTAGACGACGGTGATGTCGGTGTACTTCAGGCCCTGCTTCTCCAGCAGCTTGACCAGCAGGTAGTGGACGTTGGAGCCCTTGTTCAGCACGACCTTCTTGCCCTTCAGGTCGGCGAGCGTCCTGATCGGCGAATCCTTCGGCACGATCAGCGCTTCCGCGGCCGGTGCGGGCGGCTGGTTGGCGACGTAGACCAGGTCCGCGCCGGCGGCCTGCGCGAAGATCGGTGGCGCCTCGCCGACGGTGCCGAAGTCGATGGAGCCGACGTTCAGGCCTTCCAGCAGCTGCGGGCCGGCGGGGAACTCGGTCCATCGCACGGCGATGCCTTGCGCGTTCAGGCGCTTGTCCAGATCCCCCTTGGCCTTCAGCACCGTGAGCGTGCCGTACTTCTGGAAGCCGATGCGGACCTCCGCGGGCTTCGCGGGTGTCTGTGCGCTGGCGACACCGGAGAACAGGCTGAGCGAAGTCGTCAGCGCGGCGACGAAAGCGAGGGCCCCGCGGCGGTCGAGGAAGAACGTCATGGTGGTGGTCCTGGAGAAAGAGGAATCGGAAGGCGTGAGGGTCGCGGCGCGCTCAGAGCACCAGCGCGGGACGCGAGACCGGCGCGGCCGGCTGCGGCACCGGCACGCGGTCCAGCACCTGCGACGCTCCGGCGAGCAGGCGGCGGGCGATGTCGTCGTTGATGCGGTACTCGCCGGCGGCGTCCTTGGCGATCTGCGCGTCGCAGGCGTAGACGCCGTCGACATGCGAGCGCGCGCCGAGTGCGGACAGGACCGGCAGCAGGCCGTAGTCCAGCGCCAGCAGATGCGCCATGCTGCCGCCGGTGGCCAGCGTCCAGACGCTCTTGCCCGCGAGGCCGTCCTGCGGCAGCAGGTCGAGGAAGACCTTCAGCAACCCGCTGTATGCGGCCTTGTAGATCGGGGTGGCGAGCACGACGACGCGCGCTTCGGCGACGGCCGCGAGCGCGGCACGGATCTCGACGTCGTCGAAATCGGCGTGCAGCAGCGGTTGGGCCGGCAGGTCGCGGATCCGCAGCGTGCGGGTGGACAGGCCGTGATGTTGAAGCCGCTCCGCGGCGGCGCCGAGCAAGGCGCTCGAGCGCGACTTCACGCTGGGGCTTGCGGCGATGAGCAGGACGGGCGAGCCCGGAAGGTCGGCGGTCGAGGCAGTGGCGGAGGCGGTCATGGCGGGGGGAGGAAGCAGGAACCGCCTCATTCTGCGAACCGCCCCTCCCCCGCCGAACGAAGGAGATCGCCGATGCTTAGCTGGTTTACGGCTATGGCCGCCCGCCTCCTTCGATGCGCGGCGACGGCCGCGCCCGCCAACCCCTTTTGTTCAGCCCCGGCCGTTCAGCCCTTGCTTCGCTTGCGCGCGGGGGATGACGGCTTCTGCGCCGGCTTCTTTGCCGCCTTCTTCGCCGGAACGAGCGACGCCAGGATCTCATCGCGGCAGGTAGCCAGGATCTCGTCCGCCAGCGGCGAGTCGTCCGGGCAGGCGCGTGACATGACGATCGCCCCGACCGCCCGCGCGAAGACGTCGAGCGACTTGGCCCGCGCCTCGTCGGCGCCCAGGGTCTCAAGCACGGTGCCTTCGATGTTCAACGCTGCCAGCAGGCGTTCGATGCCGTCCGCGAACGTGGCCCGCACGGCGTCCGGCTGACGCGCCGCATCGCCGCCGAGCGCGGCCATCGAGCACCCCGTCCCCGGGGCGTCGCGATGTTCGCGCGAAAGATAGAAGCTGGCGAAATCCGATGCCGTCACGCCAGCCGCCTGCGCCGCCGTCTGCGCGATGCCGCAGGCGGCGGACTCCGCCATCAGTTCAGCCTTGGACTGGAACTGCTTGTAGAAGCCCCCGTGCGTGAAACCGGCCGCGGCCATCAGGTCGACGACGCCGATGCCGTCATACCCCCGCTCGCGGAACACCGTGGACGCCGTCTGCACGACGTGCTCTCGATTGGCCTGAGCCTGTGCCTTGGTGACCTTCATCTTTCATCCCTGCGCGTGGAGGGATCCACGGACTTGACTATACATAGATGCTGATCATCATCAAAGTCTTGACTTTTTGGATGACAACCATAATCATTGATCCCGATCGCGACGTCACCACCGCCGTTGCATGCCATCCAAGCCAGCGTCGCCCACCTCGACTGCCCCCGTCTACCGCGAGGAATGAAGAAGCCCATGAAAGCATTTGCCCTGGAACGCTACGGCAAGCAGAGCACGCTCAAGCCGGTGGAGATGCCGACGCCCGAGCCCCGGGAGGACGAGGTGCTGGTCGAGGTCCATGCCGCCGGCGTGAACCTGCTGGATTCCAAGATCAGGGACGGCGAGTTCAAGCTGATCCTGCCTTATCGGCTGCCGCTCGTGCTGGGTCACGACGTCGCGGGCGTGGTGGTCCGGGTGGGATCGCGGGTCCGCCTGTTCAAGCCGGGCGATGAGGTCTACGCGCGGGTGGACGATTTCCGGATCGGCACCTTCGCCCACTTCGTGCCGGTGAAGGAATCCTCGCTGGCGCTCAAGCCCAGGAACCTCACGATGGAAGAGGCCGCCTCGATCCCGCTGGTCGGCTTGACCGCCTGGCAGGCCCTGGTCGAGAAGGCCGACCTGAAGCGTGGGCAGAAGGTCTTCATCCAGGCCGGATCCGGGGGCGTCGGCACCATCGCCATCCAGCTGGCCAAGCACATTGGTGCGACGGTTGCCACGACGACGGGAACGACCAACGTCGCGCTCGTGAAGAGCCTCGGTGCCGACGTGGTCGTCGACTACAGGAAGCAGGACTTCGCCGGCGTCCTGCGCGACTACGACGTGGTGCTCAACAGCCAGGACGGCGCCACGCTCCAGAAGTCGCTCGGCGTCCTCCAGCGTGGCGGGAAGGTCGTCTCCATCTCGGGGCCGCCGGACCCCGATTTCGCCAAGGGGATAGGCGCGCCCGGCTTCGTGCGACTGATCGTGCGATTGCTGAGTTCGGCCATCCGTCGCAAGTCGCGCCGGCAAGGCCTCGGCTACTCGTTCCTTTTCATGCGGGCGGACGGGTCGCAGTTGCGAGAGATCACCCGCCTCATCGAGGCTGGCGCCATCCGGCCCGTGATCGATCGGGTCTTCCCCTTCGAGTCGACCAACGACGCCCTGGCGTACGTCAAGGCCGGCCGCGCGAAGGGCAAGGTCGTCATCAAGGTCAAGTAGATCCGGGCACGCCTCGGCCGCCGCCCAGGAACGCGGCGACTGCCAGGCCCGTCACCGATCCAGGGGTTGTCGTGCATTCGGCACACGACCCATTCGCCTCGGACGGCAACGTCCGGGGCGTTTTTTATCCCTGCGACCACGGGAACAACCGCCCGTCACTGCGTCCCTTGCGGCAGATGCCCGAGCGGCATCTCCGTCTGCGCCTTCACCGTGGCGATCGCGAAGTTGCTTCGGATGTCGCTGACGCCCGGCAGCTTGAGCAGCACGCCCAGCAGGAACTGCTCGTAGGCCGGGAGATCGGTCACCACCACCTGCAGCAGGAAGTCCGATTCTCCCGAGACGAGGTGGCAGGACACCACCTCCGGCAGTTGCGCGACCGCTTCGCGGAAGGCCGTCGAGGTCACGTCCTGGTGCCGTTCCACTCTCACGCCGACGAACACCGTCAGACCCAGCCCGACGCCGGCCCGATCCAGGTTCGCGTGATAGCCGCGGATGACGCCCGCCTCTTCGAGCAGGCGCACGCGACGCAGACAGGGCGACGGCGACAGGCCCACCTCCTCCGCCAGCTGCACGTTGGTCAGCCGGGCGTCGCGCTGGAGCGCGGCGAGGATCCGCCGATCCAGGTTGTCGAGTTTCAACATTGGCATGAAATCAATCCGATGGATGCTTTTGAAGCAGAGTATGCCAATCCATCCGAGATCGGCGACTCACTTCGCAATGCGTCCCTCGGTCGTTGTCGATAAAGTGCCAGGTCTTGCTCAACTACACGGCGAGCCGGCGAACCGGCTCACGGTCATGGCGAATCTCGGAGTTTTCATTGGCGCGCTGGTCGCCGTCTATCTGGTGCCCGGACCGGACATGGTCCTCGTGCTGCAGACCGCCAGCACGCAGGGTCGCCGGCAGGCGCTCGCGACCGCCGTCGGCCTCGGTGCGGCACGTGCCGCCCATGTCACCCTCGCCGCCATCGGCCTGGCTGCGCTGCTCAAGGCCGTGCCCTGGGCGTTCGAACTCGTGCGGATCATCGGCGTGGTCTACCTGGTGTGGCTCGGCCTCAAGCTCGCGCGGGCATCGAGCCTCGCGCCGGAACTGGAATCGGCCGCGGCCTCGACCTCCTCCGCCTATCGCGCCGCGATGTGGCGCGGGCTGCTGACCAACATCACCAATCCGAAGGCGCTGCTGTTCTGCTCGGTGCTGCTGCCGCAGTTTGTGGACGCCAGCGCCGGTCATGTCGGCGCGCAGTTCCTGCTGCTGGGCACCGTGCTGGTGGCGCTGGGTCTGGCGTTCGACGTGCTGTATGCCCTGGCGGGCGGCGCGATGCGGCAGTGGATGCAACGGCGTCCGTTCGCGGAGACGCTACAGCGCTGGACCTTCGCCGCCATGCTCATCGGCTTCGGCGCGCGGCTGGCGCTGGTGGCACGACCGTAAAAGCGGCCGTAGAAGCGACGCCTCAGGAGAGGCGTTCGAGTTCTCGCAGCACTTCGCCGCGCAGGTCGGCCACCGCCGCGCTGCCGCGTCCGCGCGGATGCATCAGCGGCACCTCGATGCGCCGCACGATGCGGCCCGGCGCGGCGCCGAGCACCAGCACGCGGTCGGCCAGCAGCACGGCCTCCTCCACGTCGTGCGTCACCAGGATCAGGCTGGTGCCATGTCTTGCCGCGACCTCGCGCACGAGGTCCTGCAGGCGCATCCGCGTGAAGGCATCGAGCGCGGAGAACGGCTCGTCGAGCAGCAGCACGCGCGGCCGCGTGTAGAGCGCCCGCGCGATCGCCGCGCGCTGCGCCTGTCCGCCGGACAGCTGGCGCGGCAAGGCCTCGCCGAGTTCGCCCAGGCCGACTTCGCGCAGCAGCGTGTTCACCCACGCCTCGTCGTGTCCCTGGCCGAGATCGAAGCCGACGTTCTCAGCCACCGTCAGCCACGGGAACAGCCGCGGCTCCTGGAACACGACGCCGATGTCACGGTCCGGCCCTCGGCGCGCGCGGCCGTCGAGGCGCACCTCGCCGTCGAAGTCCGGATCCAGCCCGGCCGCGATGCGCAGCAGCGTGCTCTTGCCGCAACCGCTCGCGCCGACGAGGCCGAGCACCTCCCCAGCGGCCAGGTCGAAGTGGACGTCCTGCAGGACGGGCGCCGCATCGTCGCGGGCGAAGCGCTTGGCGCGCACGGACACGGTCAACAGGCTCATGCGTGGCCTCCGAAGCTGTCGCGCCAGTGCAGCGCGCGTTGTTCCACCGCAGCCATCAGGCTGTCGGTCAGTTTGCCCAGCAGGGCCAGCAGAACGATGGCCGCCATCACCAGATCCGCGCGGCCGGTCTCGCGTCCGTCGGTGAGCAGGTAGCCCAGGCCACGGCTCGCCGCGATCAGCTCCGCGGCGACCATGAACATCCACGCGAGGCTGAGTCCGTTGCGCAAGCCGGTGAGCAGCGCAGGCAGCGCGGCGGGCAGCAGCACGCGGCGCGCGAGCGCCACGCGGCCGAGCCCGCGCAGGCGCGCGACCTCCACCAGCTTGCGGTCCACGTCGCGGAAGCCCGAGGACACGCCCATGTAGACGGGGAAGAAGGCGCCGATGGCGATCAACGCGATCTTGGACGCCTCGTCGATGCCGAGCCAGAGCAGCAGCAACGGGACCCATGCGAGCGACGGGATCGCGCGCAAGGCCTGGAAGCTTGGCGTCAGCACCGCCGCCGCCAAACCGGACAGGCCGACCAGTGCGCCGAACAGTACCGCCAGCACCGCGCCCAGCGCAAAACCGCCGGCCACGCGCAAGGTGCTCGCGAGGACGTGCTGCGTCAGTTGACCGTCGCGCAGCATCTGCGCGAGCGCCGCGGCGACGTCGCTCGGCGCCGGCAGCAGATTCGGCGCGATCCAGCCGAGCCGCACCGCAGCTTCCGCCAGTGCGAGCACGGCGACGGGCGGCAGTGCGCCCAGCAGCCACGCGGGCCATCGCCACTCGGACGGTGATCGCGGCGATTGCGGCGATCGCGTCGCGTTCGCCGCAGGCTGCTCCGGCAGGACCGGCCCCAGCGACGAGACGGCGCGCGCGACGAGGTCGGGATCGGCGCTCATGGGTCTGGCCTCGGTCATTGCATCGCTGCGGGGTCAGGCCTTGATCAGGCCGTTGGCGAAGCGCGTGTCGACCAGTTCCGCGATGGTGCGGTTCAGGTCCACGCCCGGCTTCACCAGCTGCTCCGCGCTCAGGATGGGCGCCGCCGCCTGCAGCGCCTTCACATGCTCGTCCGACGGCTGCGGATGCGAGAAGTCGCTGCGCAGCTTCACCTGCAGCAGCGCCACCGGCAGGCCGACCTTGGCCTCCTCGGACAGGACCTTCGCGGCGTCCGACGGGTTCGCGATCGTCCACGCGCGCGCCCGCTCGTAGGCCGCGATCACGCGCTTGACCGTCTGCGGATGGCGGTTCAGGAACTCCTCGCGGACGTTCAGGAAACCGTAGGTGTTGAAGCCGACGTTGCGGTACAGCAGCTTGGATCCGGCATCGAGCTCGCTCGCCGCCATCAGCGGATCCAGCCCGGCCCAGGCGTCGACGCGGCCCTGCTCCAGCGCCGCGCGGCCGTCGGCGTGCTGGAGCGCGACATGCTCGATGTCGCCGCGCTTCAGGCCCACCGTGTGCAGCGCGCGCAGCAGGAAGAGGTAGGGATCGGTGCCCTTGGTCGCAGCGATCTTCTTGCCCTTCAGGTCGGCCAGCGAGCGGATGCCGGAGTCCGGACGAACGACCAGCGCGGTCCATTCCGGCCGCGAGAAGATGTAGGGCGCGCGGATCGGATTGCCGTTCGCGCGCGCCAGCAGCGCGGCCAGGCCGGCCGTGGAGCCGATGTCGATGCTGCCGGCGTTGAGGTACTCCAGCGCGCGGTTGCTGCCGGCGCTCAGCACCCAGCGCACCGACGTGCCGTCCTTGGCGAGGTCCTCCTCCAGCCAGCCGAAGCGGCGCAGCACCAGGCTGGTCGGCGAGTAGTAGGCGTAGTCGAGCTTGAGCTCCTTAGGCGCGGCCGTGCCTTGAGCGCGCAGCGGGCCGGAGGCCAATCCGGCCGCGAGGCCCGCGCCGAGGACGAGCGCATCGCGACGTGTCGGGCTGTTGTTCTTCGAATCGGTCTTGCGGGTCATGCGACGGGCTCCGTCAGGGGAATGTCCAAGGAAGTCGGCGGGGTGGCCGTGCTCGGCTCGTCGAGGCGGACCCGACGCCCGGCATGCGTCGGCTTGAGGCCGTCGCCTGCGCCGAACAGCCGCGCACGCAAGGTCTTCGGCGTGGCCGTCACGTCGGCGCCCTCGCCTGCTTCTGGCCGATAGCGGCCACGCCGGCGCAGTTCCGGAACCAGGAGGTCCACGACATCGCGGAAGGTCTCGTGCGCCAGCGCGAAGGCGAGGTTGAAGCCGTCGAGGCCCGTGGCGTCCTGCCACTCGATGAGCTGATCGGCGATCTCCGATGGATCGCCAACGAAGACGGGCCCTCGCCCGCCGAGACCGATGAACGCGGCGGCCTCGCCCACCGTCCAGCGCCGCGTCGGATCCGCGCTGCTGAACGAGGCCAGCGCCGTGCGCCCCGCCTGCGTGTCGAGGTAGTCGATCGTCGCGTCCAGCGGATAGCGACTGAAGTCGACGCCGGTCCAGCCCGACAGCAAGGCCAGCGCGGCCTCGATGTCGATGTGGGACTTCAGGTCCTCGTGCTTCGCGTGCGCTTCAGCGCTGGTCGGCGCGGTGATGATCAGCGCCTGGCCGTAGATCAGCACGTCGTCGCGCGCCCGGCCCGCTTCCTCGACCGCATCGCGCAGGCCGTTCACGTAGCCCTTCACGACGGAGGTGCTGGGGCCGCTCACGAAGACGCACTCCGCATGCCGGCCGGCGAAGGCGCGGCCGCGGCTCGATGTGCCGGCCTGGAACAGCACCGGCGTGCGTTGCGGCGAGGGCTCGCAGAGATGCACGCCGGGCACGCGGTAGTGCTCGCCGCGGTGGTTGATCGCGTGGACCTTGGCCGGGTCCGTGAACACGCGGCCCGCCTTGTCGCGTTTGACCGCGCCGTCCTCCCAGCTGAGTTCCCACAGCTTGTAGACGACGTCGAGGTACTCGTCGGCCAGGTCGTAGCGCTCGTCGTGCGCGCGCTGCCCCGTATGACCGAGGTTGCGCGCCGCGCTGTCGAGGTAGCCGGTGACGATGTTCCAGCCGATGCGGCCGCGCGTCAGGTGATCGAGCGTCGAGATCCGCCGCGCGAAGCTGTACGGCGGCTCGTAGGTCAGCGCCACCGTCACGCCGAAGCCGAGGTGCTTGGTCACCGACGCCATCAGCGGCACCAGCGCCAGCGGATCGTTGAGCGGCACCTGCACCGCATGGCGCAGGGCCGCGTCGGGCGAGCCGCCGTGCACGTCGTAGACGCCCAGCACGTCGGCGAGGAACACGCTGTCGAAACCGCCGCGCTCCAGCAGCCGCGCCAGCTCGATCCAGTACTCCGGCTCGGTGTAGCGATGCGACTCGTCGCGCGGATGCGTCCACAGCCCGGGCGACTGGTGCCCGACCGTGTTCATCGCGAAGGCGTTGAAGCGGATCGGCCGCGGCCCGCCGGCGCTCATTGCAGGAACGCCGGCCGCGCGTAGCCGGGGAACTTCTGCACCAGCACCGCCTTGAACTCCGGCGCGCGGAAGGCGTCCGCCAGCGCCAGGGTCCACGGCGCCTGCTTGTCCTTGCCCTTCACCGCCAGCACCAGCATGTAGTGGTCGGGCGTCTTCTCCAGCAGCAGCGCGTCGGTCAGCTTCAGACCGCTGGAGATCGCGAAGTTGCCGTTGACGATCGCGTACTCCGCGTCGTCGAGCGTGCGCGGAATCTGCGCGGCCTCGATCGGTTGCAGCTTCAGGTTGAGCGGGTTGCTGGCGATGTCCTTCTCCGTCACGCGGATCGGATCGGCGCCCGGCTTGAGCGTCAGCAGCTTCTGGTCGGCCAGCAGTGCCAGGCCGTGCGCGAGGTTGGCCGGATCGTTGGCCAGCGTGATGCGGTCGCCGGCCTTCACGTCGGCCAGGCTCTTGCGCTTCTTCGAATAGATCCCGAACGGCGCCATCGGTCCCTGCACCACGTCCACGATGTCGAGCTTGCGGTCCTCGCGGAAGCGGTTGAGGTAGGTGATGTGCTGAAAGAAGTTGGCATCGAGCGCGCCCTGCGCCAGCGCGATGTTGGGCTGCACGTAGTCGTTGAACTCGACCAGCTTGACCGTGTAGCCGCGCTTCTCCAGCAGCGGCTTGATGCCCTGGCGCAGCACCTCGATGTTGGAACCGGCGGTCGCGCCGATGGTGATCTCCTTCTTGTCCTGCGCCTGGACGACGGGCGCGAAGAAGGTGGACGTGAAGGCGGTGAGCGCGAGGGCCAGCACGGCGCGGCGGGAGAAGGTCATCGGGAAGTCCTTGAAGGTCCGGGAGGAATGGGAGAGATGGATGCGCTCAGCGCTTGTCGAGCCGCCTCGCCACGCGCTGACCGGTGAACTGGATCAGTTGCACGAGCACGACGAGGATCGCGACGGTCAGCACCATGACGTCGGTCTGGAAGCGGTAGTAGCCGTAGCGGATCGCGAGGTCGCCGATACCGCCGCCGCCGACCACGCCAGCCACCGCCGAGTACGACAGGAAGCTGATCGCCAGCACCGTCAGCGCGCCCACCAGGCCCGCGCGCGCTTCGCGCACCAGCACGCGAAGGACGATCTGGGTCTCGGACGCGCCCATGGCGTGCGCGGCCTCGATGACGCCGCGCGGCACCTCGCGCAGGCATTGCTCGACCAGGCGCGCGAAGTACGGGATCGCCGCGAAGGACAGCGGCACCGCCGCAGCCAGCGGCCCGATCGAGGTGCCCGCGATCACGCGCGTTATCGGCACCAGCGCGACCAGCAGGATGATGAAGGGGAAGCTGCGCACGGTGTTCACCACCGCGTTGATCAGCCGGTGCAGCAGGCCCGCGCCGCCGTAGCCCGACAGCGACTGCCCCGGACTCAGCAGGAACAGCAGCACGCCCAGCGGGCCGCCGAACAGCACCGCCGCGCCCAGACCGATCGCGAGCATCAGCCCAGTCTGGCCCAGCGCGGTCCAGATCTCCGGCAGCAGCGCGATGAGGTTCTCAAGCATGGCGGACCTCCCGGCGCCCGATCGAGGCGATCACTTCGGAGGCCGCCAGCGCCGAGGCGTCCAGCGCGGCGAGGTTCGCCGCCTGCCGCTGCAGGCGCGCGAGTTCCAGACCCAGCGGCGAGGTCGCCACGCGCGTCGCGTCGACGACGTCGAACTGCTCGACCAGCCGGCCGTCCGCGATGACCGCCGCGCGGCGGCACAGCGCCTGCACGACCTCCAGTTCATGCGTGACGATCACGATGGTGACGCCCAGGCGCGCGTTGATGTCGGCCAGCGTGGCGAGCAGCTCGCGCGTGGTCCCGGCGTCGAGCGCGGACGTCGGCTCGTCGCACAGCAGCACGTCGGGTTGCGGCGCCAGCGACCGCGCGATCGCGACGCGCTGCTTCTGGCCGCCGCTCAACTGCGCCGGGTATTGATCGGCCTTGTCGGTGAGTCCGACCAGCGCCAGGCAGTCGGCGACGCGGTCGGCGATCTCGCGGCGCGAGCGGCCCGCGTGCAGCTGCAGCGGGAAGGCGACGTTCTCCGCCGCGGTCGCGTTCTGCAGCAGGTTGAACTGCTGGAAGATCATCCCGAGCCGTTGCCGCTCTCGGCGCAGTTCGGCCGGCTTCAGCGCGGTCAGCTCGCGGCCCGCGACATGCACCTGACCGGCGTCCGGTCGCTCCAGCAGGTTGATCAGCCGCAGCAGCGTGGACTTGCCCGCGCCGCTCTTGCCGATCAGGCCGAGGATCTCGCCGGGGCGCACGGACAGGCTCACGTCGCGCACGGCATCGAAACGCCGCCCGTCGGGCAGCGCGAAGGACTTCGATACGCCGTCGAGGCGGATCAGCGGATCGCTCTGCTGGCCGCTCCCGGAGCTGCTCTTCAGGTCGTTCTTCAAGTCGTTCTTCGGGTCGTTCTTCGGGTCGCTTTTCTGATCGCTCATGGTGACGGTCCCGATCAGGAGTACGCGGTCGGATCGGGGATCCGGCCGTCGAGGAAGAAGCGACCCAGGTCGCGCAGCTTGTAGTCGACCGGGTCGTGCAGCGTGTGCACCCGCGCGTTGCGCCAGAAGCGGTCGAGGCCGAATTCCGCCGACGTGCTGCGCGCGCCGGTCAGCTCGAACAACTGGCTGGCGACCTCGACGCCGGCGCGGTGCGCGAGTACCTTGGCCTCGGCGCCAGCGACCGCGACCTCGCCGCGCTCCTGCGCGGTCAGGGCGTCGCCGCGGTCCAGCGCGCGGCGCAGGCGCTCGACGGCTTCGGCGGACACGGCCTGCGCCGCCCTCACCTTCAGCCACAGGTCGCCGTAGCGGTGCTGCACCAGCGGATCGTCGACCGCGCGGTCCACGCCCGAGGCCGACCAGGCCCGGGCCCGCGTCGCCGTGTAGCGGCGCGCCTCGTCGAAGGCGCCTTCTCCGATGCCCAGGTACAGGTGGGTCATCACCAGCTGAGCGATCTGCGAGCGCAGCGTCGCGCGCGGCGTCGGGCTCTGGCCCGGCACCTGCAGCAGTTCGTCGTCGTCCAGTCGCACCGCGTCGAAGCGCACCGTGCCGCTGTCCGTCTGGCGCTGGCCGAAGGCATCCCAGTCCTGCTCGACGCGCACGCCGTCGCGTCGCGTCGGCACGATGCCGATGAGGAAACCGCCCTCGGCCGTCGTCGCGGACACCGTGAGCCGGTCTGAGCCCAGTGCGCCCGAGCAGAAGCTCTTCACGCCCTCGAGGCGCCAACCGGCGCCGTCGCGCACCGCCGTCAGCCGCGTGTCGGCGGGATTGAGCGCATTGCCCCAGAACAGGCGCTGCTCGGCCGTCTCGCGCAGATGGCGCGCGCCGTGCGCGGTCGCGGCCGGTCCGCCGTACAGCGACACGCCGTAGAGCTGCAGATGGTGGAAGGCCAGCACATGCGCCAGCGCGCTGTCGACGCGGGCGATGCGTCGCACGACCTCGAAGAATTCAGGGATGCCGCCGCCCAGGCCGCCGTGCGCCTCGGGGATCGTCAGCGCGAGCAGGCCGCTGGCGCGGATCAGCTCGCGCTGCTCGGCGGCGTGGCCGCCCTCGCGATCGCGTTGCACGGCCGTGGCGGCCAGTTGCGCCACGACCTGGTCAAGACCTGGCCCCAGCAGGTGAGCCAGCGGGCGCTCGGAGGGATCAGGGGAGGCAGCGGTCGAGGAGGCGGTCGAGGCAGCGGTCGAAGAAGCGGTCGAAGAATCGGGCGAAGGGGCGTCGTCGGGACGCCGCAGCACGGGAGCGGTCATGGGCGGGAGGAACTCGGGGGGCGGCAATGCGCGATGCCGCCGAGTGTTCCTGTCCGACCGCGCGGACCGAAGCGAGAAATTCGTCTGTGCTTATGCGCTGATCCACGTGCAGTCGTTCTTCGCCGCCTGCGCGTTGCTCTGGATGCCGACGTCCTGGGAGAGCAGCGCCCGCATCCGGTGCGCGCATTGCTCGATGTGGCGCTTGTCGGGATGCCACGGCCCGGCGGCGTCCCCGCTGCTCTGCAGGTTCGCGTTCTTGGTGTAGACGACGCGCCAGAGCGTCTGTTTGAGGTCGCTGGCTTGCATGATGGGGAGTATTCCGAAACTCCCGCATCCCGCGCGAGAGGGCATCCTCGTCACCGCGTGTCAGGCGTTGCCCTACATCGGGGCGTCGCGTGCCGGAGTGGCGCCCCGGGCTTGCCCCAGTCCAGTGCGGGAGGCGGGGCTGTTAATCTTCCATTCATGAACCTGCTGCTCGCCGAAGACGACGCGATCCTGGCCGACGCCCTGTGCGAACAGATGCGCGCCAGCGGCTTCACCGTCGAGCACGCGCCCAACGGGGCGGTCGCGCAATACCTGCTCGCCAAGCAGCAGTTCCAGGTGGTGGTGCTGGACCTCGGCCTGCCGATGGTGGGCGGCATCGAGGTGCTCCGGCAACTCCGTCAGACCGACGCCTCGCTGCCCGTGCTGATCCTGACCGCGCTGGACAGCCTGGAGGACCGCGTCGCCGGCCTCAACGCCGGCGCCGACGACTACCTGACCAAACCCTTCGACTTCCCCGAACTCGAAGCCCGCCTGCGCGCCCTGCTGCGCCGCAGCCGCGCCTCGAAGGCGAGCACCGAGCTGGGCCAGCTCAGCATGCAGCGCGAGACCCGCAGCGCGCAGGTGCGCGGCGAGATGCTGGAGCTCAGCCCGCGCGAGTTCGACCTGCTCGACCTGCTGCTCACGCACCAGGGCCGCGTGATCACGAAGGAACAGATCAACCAGGCCTGGTCGGGCGACCGCAACGGGGCCGGCGTCGGCTCGGGCCATGCCGCCAATGCCGCCAATGCCGGCAGTGCGGCCGCTGCCCCCCATGCCGCCGACAGCGGCGCGGCGACCAACGCGGTCGAGGTCTACATCCACCGCCTGCGCCGCAAGCTCGAAGGCTCGCAGGTGGCCATCCGCACCGTGCGCGGCCTGGGTTACCTGCTGGAGCTGGAACGCGCCTGAGGCGCCGCCCGCCGCCGGCCTCCGACGCTTGCCGCCCACGCGTTCCCCCTCGCCTTCAGCCCACACGTTCCCCCGACGCTTTCCGATGGCCCCCGCCCGGTTCTCCCTCAAGCGGCAGTTGCTGCTGTGGCTGCTGCTGCCGCAGGTGGTGCTGTGGCTGGCGGGCGCGGTCTTCAGCTACCGCCTCGCGGGCCGCTACGCCAACGAGGCCGTCGACGCCACGCTGCTGCAGGCCACGCGCTCGCTCGCGCGCCAGGTCAAGCCCATGGGCAACGGGCTGCTGATCGACTTCCCGCGCGCGGCGCAGGACGTGCTCG
Organism: Mitsuaria sp. 7; assembly: GCF_001653795.1. NCBI lineage: Bacteria > Pseudomonadati > Pseudomonadota > Betaproteobacteria > Burkholderiales > Sphaerotilaceae > Roseateles > Mitsuaria sp. 7. Next base: position 882,825 of record NZ_CP011514.1, on the reverse strand, counting down.
AGGCCGACCCCAGCGACAAGCTGCTCTACACGGTCAGCTCGCCGCCGGGCAAGTTCATCCTCGGCAACCGCAACCTGCCGAGCCCGCCCGCCATGCCGGCCAGCCCCCCGCTGGGCCAGGCCCAGTTCTACGACGGCGAGATCGAGGCCGACACCGCGCGCACCGCCTCGCCCGTGCGCGTGGCCGCGCTCTACCTGCAGTTCGGCGACAACCCCCGGGCCCAGCAGACGATGCTGGTGCAGGTGGCCCGCTCCAGCGCCAACCGCGAGCTGCTCGCGCGCCGGCTGCTGATCGACACCATGCTGCCGCTGTCCCTGCTCATCGTGCTGATGAGCATGATCGTGTGGGCCGGCGTGGGCGCGGGGCTCGCGCCGATCGCGCGGCTGCGCCGGCTGGTCGAGGGCCGCAGGCCCAACGACCTGCGGCCCATCGAGCTGGACGCCGCGCCGCAGGAACTGCGCTCGCTCGCGCAGGCGATCAACGACCTGCTCGAGGCCGTGAGCCACAACGTGCAGGGCCAGCGCCGCTTCATCAGCGACGCCGCCCACCAGCTGCGCACGCCCCTGGCGGGACTCAAGAGCCAGAGCGAACTCGCGCTGGCCGAGGCGCCGCCCGGACCGTTGACGATGCGGCTCGCCCGCGTGCATGAAAGCGCCACGCGCAGCGCCCACCTGGTCAACCAGCTGCTGGCGCTCGCGCGCACCGAACCGGAGTCGCTGACGCGGCAGACGCCGGTGCGTTTCGACCTCGGCCGCCTGGCCCGCGAGGTCACCGCCGAACTCGTGCCGCGCGCGCTCCAGCAGAACGTGGACCTGGGCTACGACGGCCCCGACTGCGATCCGGACTGCGCCTCCGCCTCGCAGCTCGAGGAGCCGTCCACGCTCCCGGGCATCGCCCGCAGGCAGGACGCGCTGCAGACGCTGGAACAGACCCAGCAGGACCGCCCCGTCGAGGTCACCGGCATCCCGCTGCTGCTGCGCGAGGCGCTGGTCAACCTGGTCGACAACGCGCTGCGGTACGCGGGCCGCGGCGCCCGCGTGACCGTGCAGGTCCACGGCGGTCCGGACCGCGCGGAACTGGTCGTCACCGACAACGGTCCCGGCATCCCGGAGGACCTGCGGGAGCAGGTCTTCGAACGCTTCTTCCGCGCCACCCACGAAGGCAACGGCTGCGGCCTGGGCCTGGCGATCGTCAAGGAGATCGTCGAACGCCACGGCGGCCGCATCGCCCTGTCGACCGCCCAGCCCCACGGCCTGCGCGTCCTGATGAGCCTGCCGCTGGCCGCCTGAGCGCGTTCCGCGCCGCAAGGGGCGATGGATGAGGCGATCGATCGGGCGATGACGCCACCGCGTCCGGTCATCGCGTCCGGGCATCGCGTCCGGTCATCGCGTCCCGGTCATCGCATGTCGGTCCTCGCAGGACTTGCCACCGCGATCGCCTCCCTGAACCTGCGCGCTCGACCTCGCCCGCGACGCACCAAGACTGCCCGGACAACACGCCAGCCGCCCGAAGTCTCTGTCAATCGCCCGAATTTCCCGTTTTCCATGCACCAGAACGCTAGTGGTAAGCACCAATATAGTTTCATTAATGAATTATTAAAGTTCAGCCCGCATGCAAGAAAGATAAACGTCCGATGAACGGCGGCACGCCCGGAGCACCGTGGGTCGGAGACAACCGGAGACTAAACATGACACGCACTTCGCGCTTGCGCGCCACCACGCTTTCGACGCTCACGACCGCTGCCGGCCTGATGATGGCCGCCGGTTCCGCCCAGGCCCTGGACTACACCGGCTACTTCCGCGCCGGCCCCGGCGGCACCACCAGCGGCGGCGCCAGCCGCGCCTGCTACGCCCTGCAAGGCGGCACGGCCGGCATGAAGTACCGCCTCGGCAACGAGTGCGACATCTACGGCGAGTTCCAGCTCGCCCAGGGCTTCAAGAAGGACGGCATCGACTACAAGGTCGTGCTGATGACGGACTACTTCAATCCGCATTCGGACGCGGACGACGCCAAGCACCTGCGCCTGGCGCAGATGTACGCCGAGGCCAAGGGCTTCGACATCGCCCCCGAGGCCACCGTCTGGGCCGGCAAGGAACGCGGCCGCCGCGGCGACGTCCACATCGTCGACACCTACTTCACCGAGATGGCCGGCATCGGCGCGGGCTTCAAGGGCCTCAACGTCGGCCCGGGCAAGCTCGGCGTCGCGTACTACACCAACGACAAGGACAACAACCAGCGTCCGGCCCACCGCGGCAACGTCGAGTACGTCGACATCAACTCCAACACCGACGGCACGCTGGCCTTCTTCGGCACCGCGACCAAGTCGCAGTTCGACGGCGGCACCAACGGCTGGGGCCTGACCGCCAAGCACGTCCAGGCCAAGCTGTTCGGCTCGGACTTCAACAACGTGCTGTGGGTTCAGTACGCGCAGGGCTCCACCGGCCTGAACTCCAACTTCGGCAACCAGACCGACACCTCCGCGGCCAAGAAGTTCCGCGTCGTCGAGTCGGTGAACTTCCAGCAAGGCGCCTGGGGCGGCATGGGCATGCTGCTGTGGGCCAACGAGAAGGACAACGCCGGCAAGGCCACGGTGTCCACCTCGGTCGGCGGCCGCCTGTCCTACGGCGTGACCCGCAACTTCAAGCTGCTGGGCGAAGCCGGCGTGTCGCAGTACAAGCCCGACGGCGGCCAGCGCGCGCGCCTGACCAAGGTGACCTTCGCCCCGACCCTGTCCACCGGCCCGGCGCTGATGGACCGACCCGAGTTCCGCCTCTACGTCACCCACGCGAAGTGGAACAAGGCCGCCGGCAACGTCACCGGCGTGCCGGGCTACGACGGCGAGACCTCGGGCACCAGCTTCGGTGCGCAGGTCGAAGTCTGGTTCTGAAGACGGAGCTGACACCGGGCGCCGACGTCGTGGGCTGATCGGACAAGGCCGCAGGGTGCCCCGGCGCCCGGCCTCATCCGACATCCCATGACAACATCGCCTTACTGAACGACGAACGACGCACGACGAACGACGCGCTGCCCTGACGCGATTTCAAACGATACGGAGACAACCGAATGATGAAGCTCAAGCAACTGTCCCAGGCCGCCGCGCTGTGCGCGCTGATGGCCGCCGGCGCGGCCCAGGCCGGCGAGGTCGAGGTCCTGCACTGGTGGACCAGCGGCGGCGAGGCCAAGGCCGCCACCGCGCTGAAGGCCACGCTGCAGAAGCAGGGCCACACGTGGAAGGACTTCGCGGTGGCCGGCGGCGGCGGCGACTCCGCCATGACGGTGCTGAAGTCGCGCGTGGTGTCGGGCAACGCCCCGGCCGCCGCGCAGATCAAGGGCCCGTCGCTGCAGGAATGGGCGGCTGAAGGCGTGCTGACCAACGTCGACGCCGTGGCCAAGGCCGGCAAGTGGGATGAAGTCATCCCGCCGGTGGTCGCCAACATCATGAAGTACCAGGGCCACTACATCGCCGCGCCGGTCAACGTGCACCGCGTGAACTGGCTGTGGGTCAACCCCGAGGCGCTGAAGAAGGCCAACGCCAAGCTGCCCACGACCTGGGACGAGTTCTTCGTCACGGCCGAGGCGCTGAAGAAGGCCGGACTGATCCCGGTCGCGCACGGCGGCCAGAACTGGCAGGACTTCACCACCTTCGAGGCCGTCGCGCTGGGCGTGGGCGGCACGGACTTCTACAAGAAGGCGCTGGTGCAGCTGGACCCCGCCACGCTGACCGGTCCGCAGATGGAGAAGGTGCTGACCACCTTCAAGCGCATCAAGGACTACACCGACAAGAACGCGTCGGGCCGCGACTGGAACCTGGCCACCGCGATGGTGATCAAGGGCGAGGCCGGCATGCAGATCATGGGCGACTGGGCCAAGGGCGAATGGGTCGCCGCGGGCAAGACGCCGGGCAAGGACGTGCTGTGCGTCGCCGCCCCGGGCACGCAGAAGGCCTTCACCTTCAACATCGACTCCTTCGCGCTGTTCAAGCTGAAGAACGCCGCGAATGAAAAGGCCCAGCAGGACCTGGCCACCGCGATCATGTCGCCGGACTTCCAGGAGCTGTTCAACCTGAACAAGGGATCGATTCCCGTGCGCACCGGCATGAAGATGGACAAGTTCGACGACTGCGCCAAGCAGTCCGCGACGGACTTCGCCGCCGATGCCAAGTCGGGCACCCTGGTGCCCTCGATCGCGCACGGCATGGCGGTCCCCGCCGCGGCCGAAGGCGCGATGAAGGACGTCGTGAGCCAGTTCTGGAACAGCGACAAGATGACGGCCAAGGACGCGCAGACCAAGCTCGCCGCCGCCGCCAAGACGAAGTAAACGCAGCAGGCGTCCCCGAGGGGGCGGACCCGCCGCACCGGCTGGACCGCCCCCGCTCCGTTTCCCCCGACGCGCCGCCCGCGGCGCGTCCTCAGGTCCGCTCCCACGCATGTCCGCTTCCCGAGCCCCCCGCAGTCCCTGGCTTCCCAAGCTGGTGGTCGCGCCGACCTTCCTCGTCTCCTTCCTCTTCATCTACGGCCTGATGGCGTGGAACGGCTATCTGTCGCTGTCCGCGTCGCGGCTGCTGCCGAACTACGAGTTCGTCGGCCTGGACCAGTACCGCGCGCTGTTCGACAACGAGCGCTGGTGGCTGGCCCTGACCAACCTGGGCATCTTCGGCGCGCTGTTCATCGGCGGCGCGATGGCCGTGGGCCTGCTGCTGGCCATCCTGCTGGACCAGAAGATCCGCGGCGAAGGCGTGCTGCGCACGGTGTACCTGTACCCGATGGCGCTGTCCTTCATCGTGACCGGCACGGCGTGGAAGTGGATCCTCAACCCGGGTCTCGGCATCGAGCACCTGATGCAGCAATGGGGCTTCGAGAACTTCAGCTTCGGCTGGCTGGTCGACCCCGACATGGCCATCTACTGCGTCGTCATCGCCGGTGTGTGGCAGTCGGCGGGCTTCGTGATGGCGCTGTTCCTGGCGGGACTGCGCGGCATCGACGATTCCATCATCAAGGCCGCGCAGGTCGACGGCGCCTCGCTGCCGCGCATCTACTGGCGCATCATCATCCCGACGCTGCGGCCGGTGTTCTTCTCGACGCTGATGGTCGTGGCGCACATCGCCATCAAGAGCTTCGACCTCGTGATGGCGCTGACCGCGGGCGGCCCCGGCTACGCCACCGACCTGCCGGCGACCTTCATGTACACGATGGCGTTCTCGCGCGGCCAGATCGGCCTGGGCGCGGCCAGCGCCACGGTGATGCTGGCCACGATCGCGGCCATCGTCGTGCCCTACCTCTATTCCGAGCTCCGCTCGAAGCAGTGAAGCGAGCGCCGTGATGAGTACCCTCACCTCCTCCTCCCCTTCCCGTTCCCCTTCCCGCCCGCCGGCCTCCGGCCCGGCGAGCGCGCGCAGCCTCACCGTGCAGCGCGTGCTGCTGTGGGCCGTGCTGCTGGTCTTCGCCTTCTTCTTCCTGCTGCCGCTGTACGTGATGGTCAGCACCTCGCTCAAGGGCATGGATGAAGTGCGCAACGGCACGCTGCTGTCGGTGCCGCTGGCGCCCTCGCTGGACGCCTGGTCCAAGGCCTGGCACAGCGCCTGCACCGGCACCGACTGCGGCGGGCTGAAGCCCTTCTTCATGAACTCGGTGCTGATGGTCGTGCCGGCGGTGCTGATCTCCACCGCGCTGGGCGCGATCAACGGCTACGTGCTGACCAAGTGGCGCTTCCGCGGCAGCGAGCTGCTGTTCGGGCTGCTGCTGTTCGGCGTGTTCATGCCGATGCAGGTCGTGCTGCTGCCGATGAGCCAGGTGCTGGGCACGCTGGGCATCGCGAGCTCCGTGTGGGGCCTGATCCTGGTCCACATCCTGGCCGGCATGCCGTCCACCACGCTGTTCTTCCGCAACTACTACGCCGGCCTGCCCGACGAGCTGATCAAGGCGGCGACGCTGGACGGCGCCAACTTCTTCCAGATCTTCTGGCGCATCGTGGTGCCGCTGTCGACGCCCATCCTCGTGGTGACGCTGATCTGGCAGTTCACCTCGATCTGGAACGACTTCCTGTACGGGGTGGTGTTCTCCGGGGCCGACAGCAAGCCGATCACGGTTGGGCTGAACAACCTGGCCAACACGTCCAGCTCGGTCAAGGAATACAACGTGGACATGGCCGCGGCGCTGATCGCCGCGCTGCCGACGCTCGTGGTCTATGTGGTCGCGGGCAAGTATTTCGTGCGTGGGCTCACCGCCGGCGCCGTCAAGGGTTAAGGAGTCAAGCATGGGCGCGCTCGCCATTTCTCAAGTCCGCAAGAGCTACGGATCGGCCGACATCCTCAAGGGCATCGACCTGTCGATCGAGGCCGGCGAATTCCTCATCCTGGTCGGCCCGTCGGGCTGCGGCAAATCGACGCTGCTGGCGATGATCGCCGGCCTGGAGCACCCGACCTCGGGCGCGATCCACATCGGCGACCGGGACGTCACCTACCTGCCGAGCAAGGACCGCGACATCGCGATGGTGTTCCAGAGCTACGCGCTCTATCCGAACATGAACGTCGCGCAGAACATCGCCTTCGGGCTGGAGATGCGCAAGGTGCCGAAGGCGCAGCGCGAGACCACGGTGCAGCGCGTGGCGAAGATGCTGCAGATCGACCATCTGCTCGATCGCAAGCCGGGCCAGCTGTCGGGCGGCCAGCGGCAGCGTGTGGCGATGGGGCGCGCGCTGGCGCGCGATCCGAAGCTGTTCCTGTTCGACGAGCCGCTGTCCAACCTGGACGCGAAGCTGCGCATCGAGATGCGCGCGGAGATCAAGCTGCTGCACCAGCGCACGAAGACGACGACGGTCTACGTCACCCACGACCAGGTCGAGGCGATGACGCTGGGCGACCGCATCGCGGTGATGCGCGACGGGCTGGTGCAGCAGTTCGGCACGCCGGAAGAGATCTACACGCGGCCGGCCAACCGCTTCGTGGCCGAGTTCATCGGCTCACCGACGATGAACTTCGTCAGCGCGGAGCGCAACGGCGGCGGCGCGCTCGCCGCGCAAGGCGTGACCCTGCCGGTGAACGCGGCTCAGCAGACCTCGATCGACGCGGCGGGCGGCGTGCTCTACGGCGTGCGTCCGGAACACATCCGGCTGGCCGACACGACCGACGGCGCGGGCGGCATGCCGGGCGTGCTGAAGATGAGCGAGCCCACCGGCCCGGAGACCTACCTGCTGGTGGACACGCCGAGCGGTCCGATGACGGCGCGCGTCTCGGGCAACCCCCACCTCAATGTCGGTGACGCGGTTCGCCTGCAATGGGCGGCGGAGTCTGCCCACCTGTTCGATGCGAAGGACGAGCGCCGCCTGGCTTGAGCGGGCGGCTCCCGCCGGTGGGGCCCAGCGGCCTCACCCGCAGCCAGATCGTCTGCGCCGCGAGCACCGCGGCGAGCACCAGCGCGATCCAGGCGGAACCGTCGGAGCCGGTCATCGGCGAGGCGGTCTGCTTCACGTAGACGCCGATCAGGCCCCACACCGCGGCGCCCGCATACCCGAGCGCCGCGGGGCCGGTGCCCGGCGCATGCAGGCGCGCGTTCGCGACGAGCAGCAGCAACGCGGCAAGCGCCCACAGCACGAGGGTCCAGGGCAACTGGTCCTGCGTGGGCAACACCTGCGAAGCGACGACGGTCTGCGCGGTGTCCAGGAACGCCGTCAGCGACAGCCATCCCGCATGCAGCGCGAGCGGGAACACGGCGAGCCATGACTGCGCGCCGCGCGGCATCGCGCGCGCGACCAGCATCAGCGCCCACAGCAGGCTCGCCAGCGCGGCCCAGATGACGGCGAGCGCCAGCCCGAACCACTGCTGCGAGAACACGATCATCCAGCTCGCGGTCAGCGCGAAGCCGATGACGACCAGCCAGTGGCAGCGATGGGAATCGCGGTGCCCTTCCCGGTCCGGGACCGGCTGGCCGCGCAGCAGCCAGGCAGCGAAGACAAGGTCGAGCAGGAAGATCACCCCCCAGATCGAGAACGCGTAGCCATCGGCCACGAGCAGCGTGGGGAAACGGTCGGAGATCGCGCCGTTGTCGGGGCCGAAGACGCCCCGTTGGGACGCCCAAGCCACGAGAGGCATGGACAGCGCGCTGAAGATGACGAGGATCTGGAGCATGGGATCGAAGAGTGCAAAGCAAGTCTGCTCCGATCCCGGCAAGCCATGTGCCCCCTGACCGAAGGCCCTCCTGCGAAGACCGCAGCCCTCACCCCCGCCCTCTCCCGCGGTGCGGGAGAGGGAGTCCAATTGGCGCCCTTCTTACTCCCTCTCCCGCTTGCGGGAGAGGGTTGGGGTGAGGGCCAGCGGCGGGGGCAGTACAGAGGCTCGCGGCACACGTCGAATCACTGTTGATGCATACAGCTATGATCGCGGCCATGTGCCCCGCTGCCCTCGCCGACACGCAGAACGACGTCTTCGCCGACCTCAACCCCGAGCAGCGCTCCGCGGTGGAGCACGGCCTCGGCGAGACGTCGCAGGACGGGCACAGGCCGCTGCTGGTGATCGCCGGCGCGGGATCGGGCAAGACCAAGACGCTGGCCTCGCGCGTGGCGCGGCTCATCCAGTCCGGCGCCGATCCTCAACGGCTGCTGCTGCTGACGTTCTCCCGCCGTGCCGCCGGCGAGATGGAGCGCCGCGCCGGTCGTGTGCTGCATCGCGCGCTGGGCCTGGCCTCGACGCAGGCGCCGCCGCGCTTCCCGTGGGCCGGCACCTTCCACAGCGTCGGCGCGCGCCTGCTGCGCGAGTACGCCCATCGCATCGGCCTCGCGCCCAACTTCACCATCCTCGACCGCGCCGACGCCGAGGACCTGATGGGCCTGCAGCGCCAGGCGCTCGGCCTGGCCGAGACGACCGACCGCTTCCCGATGAAGGGGACCTGTCTCAACATCTACTCGCGCGTCGTCAACAGCGAGGCGCGATTGGATCAGGTCCTGCAGGAGCACTTTCCGTGGTGCTTCGCGGTGCATGACGAGCTCAAGCGCCTGTTCAAGGCCTACGTCGAGGAGAAGCAGCACCAGCAGCTGCTCGACTACGACGACCTGCTGCTCTACTGGTCGGAGCTGATGAGCGACGACACGCTCGCGGCCGAGCTCGGCGAGCGCTTCCAGCACGTGCTGGTCGACGAGTACCAGGACACCAACCGGTTGCAGGCGACGATCCTGAAGCGGCTCAAGCCGCGCGGCGACCGCTTGACGGTGGTCGGGGACGACGCGCAGGCGATCTACTCGTTCCGCGCGGCGGAGGTGAAGAACATCCTGGAGTTCCCCGCGCAGTTCGACCCGCCCGCGCGCGTGGTCGCGCTGGAGCGCAACTACCGCTCGACGCAGACCATCCTGGACGCGTCGAACGCCGTGATCGCGATGGCGCGCGAGCGCCACGAGAAGCGCCTGTGGACCGACAAGGTCTCGAGCGAGCTGCCGCATCTGGTCACCGTCGACGACGAGGCGCGGCAGGCGCAATGGGTCGCCGACAAGGTGCTGGAGCGCCGCGAGCAGGGCCTGAAGCTGACGCGCCAGGCGGTGCTGTTCCGGACCTCGAGTCACGCCGCGCCATTGGAGCTGGAGCTGACGCGGCGCAACATCCCGTTCGTCAAGTTCGGCGGACTGAAGTTCCTCGAGAGCACGCATGTGAAGGACGTGCTGAGCGTGCTGCGCTGGGCGGAGAACCCGCGCGGTCGACTCGCCGGTTTCCGCGTGGCGCAGCTGCTGCCGGGCTTCGGCCCGGCGAGCGCGAGACGCCTGCTCGATGCGATGTCACCGTCGGCGGATCCCGCGCAGGCGCTGCGTGATTTCGAAGCGCCACGCGCAGCGTCCGCGTCATGGGCCGCGTTGCGCGACCTGGTGCTGCAACTGATCTCGGGGTCGAGCTGGCCGATGGATCTCGAAGAAGCGGTGCAGTGGTACGCGCCGCATCTGGAGCGGCTGTACGACGACGCGCCGGTGCGCCTGTCCGACCTGGAGCAGATCACGCGCATCGCGCAGGGCTACGGCTCGCGGGAGCGTTTCCTGACCGAGCTGACGCTGGACCCGCCCGACGCGAGCAGCGACGAGTCGGGCGTGCCGTCGAAGGATGAGGACTACCTGATCCTGTCGACGATCCATTCCGCCAAGGGCCAGGAGTGGAACGCGGTGTACCTGCTGAACTGCGTGGACGGCTGCATGCCGTCGGACTTGAGCACGGGCGCGCAGGCGCAGATCGAGGAAGAACGGCGGCTGCTCTACGTCGCGATGACGCGGGCGAAGGACCACCTTGCGGTGATGGTGCCGCAGCGCTTCTACGTGACGCAGCAGACGCGCAACGGCGACCGGCACCTCTATGCGAGCGTGTCGCGCTTCCTGCCCGGCAAGGTGGTGCGCCACTTCGAGAAGGTCGGCCCGGCCAATCAGGCGCAGGCGCCGTTGCCGGAGCTCGTGAAACCGGCGATGGATGTCGCCGCGAAGCTGCGCAAGGCCTGGGACTGAGCTCCCCCATCAGGCGGGACACATCCCCCGCCGCGATCGATTCAATCCCTCATTGGTGCGCACCCTTCGCGTTCGTCGCAGAGGTGCAACTGGGTGCATCGCGGCGCGGCAGAGCGCTCATAGCATGAAGGCATGCAGTCTCCCGCCCTTGCCACAGCGGTTGCCGCCCTCCTCGCGGCCTGTCCGCCCAGCCTGATCCCGCAGTGGATCCAGGATCTCAACACACTCGTCGGTCTGATCGGCTTCGCGATCACGATCGTCGTCTGGTGGCAGGTGAGGAGCGTGCGGCTGTCGTTTCAAGCGAAGGCGCGATTGCCCGGCCTGGCTGACGAAATATGCGCTTCACGCAAGGAGCTCGACAAGGCATCGAAAGCTGCCGGCACCACGCGTCAGGATCTGCACCAGATGTTCGGGGGCATCGCCACGCTGCTTGCCACCGCTGGGGAACTGATGCCGAGCCGCTCCCGAGCACCCGTCAACGAAGCGATCCTTGCCGTGAAGGCCGCCCGTGTCCAACTCGACAGTACACCGCGTTGCCATGCGCTCGACCTGGGAAAGACATTGGGCGCACTCAAGGCTGCAGAGACCGGCGTCTTCCAAACCTCACTTGCACTGGACTGGAAATGATCCATTACGCAGACAACAAGACTCAGGCATTTGTCGCTACTCTGCAAAGCCTGACCGAGGCCAGCGCCATCGAATGGCGGATCGTGGAGCCGCCTTCTCCTCCCCCGGGCATCCAACCATCGCAGCCGTGGCATTTCATGGCGGTGCATAAGGGAATCCAGCTCGCGCTTTACCGTGAAAGGCCGATATCCCCTCCCACCCCGAGGTTCGGAAGCACCGACAACTTCTTGCACGTGCTCGCTATCCAGGACTCCCGCGGGCGCGAAATTTGGCAGGCGCAGCACGTTTCGTATGCCGTCGAGCGCCTTTTCGATCTGGTACATGACAAGGTGATCAAGATCGACGTCATCCTCTCCGATGTCATCGATCCAGCCACCCTCGCTTCATTCGAGCGGGACCGGAAACTGAGGATCCAGGATCTGATCGACGGCGATGGCCTGCTCGGATGGTTCCGCCGTCAGCGACGTGCATTGAAGGAGCGCTTTGCCTGGACCGATGCAGGATCGCGCACGCTGAGCTCGTGAAGGGCATGCCACTCGCGCGCGTAACGCACGTTACGGCAAGCCCGGATGGCGGTCCGTCGCGAACAACTTAAACTTCGTGACGGTCAAACCCTGACCCCGCATTTTCCGGAAGGTCTCCGGACCACCTCCCGGACCCAGCCCGCCAGCCCAGCCCGACCGCCGTGACGATCCGCGACACCGTTCTCCGCACCCTTGCCCACACCAACTGGAAGCTCGCGCTGCCGGCGCTGATCCTCACCTGCGGCAGCCTGATCGTGCAGGCCGCCAGCGACGATCCCGAGGTCGTCGTCCCCACCACCGCACCCACGACCGCGGCCATCAGCCCCAACGGCGTCCTGACGCCGGCACCGGCCGCGTCGGCCGGCACTCCCGAGCCGGCGCCGACGGCGTCCTCGCCGCTGATTGCCAAGTCGCCCGGCACTGTCGTCGCGCCCTCGCCGTCCGACGAACCGCTGATGAAGCTGCCCGTCAACGCCCGCCACATGCTGGTCGTCGACGACACGGGCCGCGTGCTGATGTCCAAGGAGCCGGACACCGTCGTGCCCATCGCCTCGCTGACCAAGCTGATGACGGCGATGGTCGTGCTGGACGCGAAGCAGGACATGAACGAGGACATCAAGATCGACGATGCCGACGTCGACCGCCTCAAGCACAGCAAGTCGCGCGTGCGCGTCGGCGCCACGATGAGCAGAGAAGCGGCGCTGGAGCTGGCGCTGATCTCGTCAGAAAATCGCGCCGCGTCGGCGCTGGCCCGCCACTTCCCCGGTGGCCTCCCGGCCTACGAGGCGGCGGTGGTCGCCAAGATCCGCGCGCTGGGCCTGTCGCACACGTCGCTGGCCGATCCGACGGGCCTGTCGCCCAACAACACCTCGACGGCCGCCGAGGTCGCGCGCATCGCCGCGGCCGCCTCGAAGTACGCGGTCATTGCGCGCATCAGCAGCGACAAGTCCAGCGAGGTCGAGGTCAACGGCCGCCCGCGCGAGCTGCGCAACACCAACCACTTGGTCGGCGCCAAGGGCTGGGACATCCGCCTGTCCAAGACCGGCTACACCGAAGAAGCCGGGCGCTGCCTGGCCATGCGGATGAAGAGCGGCGGCCAGACCATCACGGTCATCCTGCTGGACGCCGACGGCTCCGCGCAGCGCCTGCGCGACGCGGCCGCGATCCGCAAGTCGCTGGCGAAGATCGCCGCAGCCTGACCCCCTTCGTTGCGCCTGTAATCCCCCTCGCGAGGGACGCGAGCAGGTTCTTTGAGGCCGGTCAAACAACCATCAGATTCGGCATTCGCGCCACGCCCTTTGTGGCCGATCACTCCTAGCATCTGCGGCTCCTCTCACCGCATGTCCAGGAGTAGACGCATGCATCCTCAGGCCCCTCAGATCACCAACGTCACGCAGATTCCGAACGCCCAGCCTGATCTTCATCATGTGATGTATCGGCTGGACCTGCTCTCCGCCGAGACTCACAAGCTCCGCCAGGAGATGCATGAAGGCTTCGCCCTCATCCGAAAAGATCAGGAGGACTTCAAGAAGAATCAGGAGATTTTCAAGAAGGAACTCGCTGATCAACGCTTGGAGTCCGCCAAGGAGTTCGCCAGCTGTCGCGCCGAATTCAAGGCCGATCTCAATGCATCCCGAAAGGAGTTCAGGGCCGACCTCAGCAAAGCCCGTGCCGATTTCAAAGACGAGCTTCAGAAGATGCGCGAAAAGTCGCGCGAAGACTTCGACGCGATGCTGGCCCGCACGAAGATCGACGTGAAGGAGCTGATGGCGTCCGTGGTCGCCACCGTCGACGATCGCATCAAGATGAGCGGCCAGGCCTCGGACCTCCGGCTGCTCAAGTGGTGCGCCCGCGCCGCCCTCAGCTCGTCCGCCGCCGCGGGCAGCCTCGCGTACGCGGTGTCGAAGCTCATGCCGTGATGCAGCCTGAGCCGCTCGTTCCTCCAGCACGGTTCGCGCCTCCCTCCGTCACCCGCAGTAGGTCCCGTCCTACCCGCCCCATGAGCCGCCGGAGCTACTGTCGAGTCATATCGGCAGACTGGGTCCCACCCTCATGGTTCACTCCTCCTCCCCTGCGACGGACCTGCCGCCGTCCGCACCTCCGGCCACGCCCAAGAAGGCGAAGCGCCGCCGCCCGCCGCGCCTGTCCGGCGCCGCCTGGCGCCAGTTCATGCAGATCGCCCGGCCCTACTGGCTCGGCGACCAGCGCAAGGCCGCCTGGGGACTCCTGCTCCTGATGATCGTGCTGATGCTGTGCGAGACCCAGCTCGCCGTCATGCTCAACGACAAGACCGGGGAGATGACCTCCGCGCTCGCCGAGCGCAACCACTCGCGCTTCTGGCTCGCGGTGCGCGACAGCCTCATCGTCCTGGGCTTCGCCGTGCCGGTGTACGCCTTCTACTACTACATGCGCGACGCCTTCTCCAACCACTGGCGGCGCTGGCTCACCGGCCGCTTCCTGGACGGCTACCTCGACGGGCGCAAGTACTACGAGATCGGTGCCGGCGCGGCGGGCGACATCGACAACCCCGACCAGCGCATCTCCGAGGATATCAACACCTTCACCGGCCGCTCCACCCACTTCGGGCTGCTGATGATCGGCTCGATGATGCAGCTGGTGGCCTTCTGCGCGGTGCTGTGGTCGCTGTCCAAGATGCTGGTGGCCTTCCTGGTCGTCTATGCCACGGTGGGCACCTTCCTCGCGCTCTACGTCTTCGGATCGCCGCTGATCCAGCTCAACTTCTGGCAGCTGCGCCGCGAGGCCGACTTCCGCTTCGGCCTCATGCGCCTGCGCGAGAACGCCGAATCCATCGCGTTCTACCGCGGTGAACCGCAGGAACGCGCCCACATCGAGAGCCGCTTCGAGTCCGTCTACCAGAACTACTGGAAGCTGATCCGCAAGCAACGCGCGCTCAACCTCTTCCAGCGCGGCTTCAGCCAGCTCACGCTGGTCGTGCCCGCGGTGATCCTGGCTGAGCGCGTGCTGTCGGGCGACCTCGAGGTGGGCGCCGCCGTGCAGGCCGCCGGCGCCTTCGCCGCGGTGCTGACCGCCGTCTCGCTGATTGTCGACAACTTCGAGAGCCTGAGCCGTTTCGTCGCCGGCATCGACCGGCTGCACGCGCTCTCCGAGGTCATGCACAAGCGCAAGCCCCGCGACGAACGCGCCCGCGAGAAGATCGCGACGAAACACGCCGACCAGCTCGCGCTGCGCGCGCTGACGCTCTACACGCCGCAGTTCGACCGGCTGCTCGTCGAGAAGCTCGACGTCGCGCTCCAGCCCGGCGAGAGCCTGCTCATCACCGGCGTCAGCGGTTGCGGCAAGAGCTCGCTGCTGCGCGCGATCGCGGGCCTGTGGCGCTGCGGCGAAGGCACGATCGAACATCCGCCGCTGGAGGACGTGTTCTTCCTTCCGCAGCGCCCCTACCTGCAGCCCGGCACGCTGCGCAGCCAGATGATCTATCCGGACACCTCCACCGAGCTGGACGACGACGCGCTGCGCGCCATCCTCGACGAGGTCTGCCTGCCCGAGCTCGCCGAGCGCGTGGGCGGGCTGGACGCCTCGCAGGACTGGGAGAAGCTGCTGTCGATGGGCGAGCAGCAGCGCCTGGCCTTCGCGCGGGTGCTGGTGCGTACGCCGAAGATGGTGATCCTCGACGAGGCCACCAGCGCGCTGGACGGCTGCAACGAACGCCGGCTCTACGAGCGCCTGTGCCGCGACGGCGTCACGCTCGTGAGCATCGCCCACCGCCATGCCGTGCTGCAGCATCACACCCACGTGCTGCGACTCACGGGCGGCGGCGCGTGGCAGCTGCATCCCGCCGAGGGCTACGACTTCGACGCGGTGGAGGCGGAGGCCGAAGCGGCGCGCGAAGCCGCGCTGGAAAGCGCGCTGGAAGCGAAGCTCGCCAACGGCGCGGACACCGGGCCCGTCGCGAAGCCGAGCGAGGAAACGTCAACGAAAGCGTCGACATGAGCACCTGGACTGACGAGGTCGTCGAGACCGTGCGCTCCGAGTTCTCCGACGTCCCCGACGTCGCGCAGATCACGCGCATCGCGGTGCGCCTGCTGCTGGCGGCCTTGCTGGGCGGGATCCTCGGCTACGAACGCGAGCACCACGGCAAGGCCGCGGGCATCCGCACGCACATGCTGGTGTCGCTGGGCGCGGCGCTCTTCGTGCTGGTGCCGCAGCAGGGCGGCATGGCGCTGGCCGACATGAGCCGGGTGCTGCAGGGCGTCATCGCCGGCATCGGCTTCCTGGGCGCGGGGGCCATCCTCAAGCTCAAGGACGAGGAGCAGGTCCACGGCCTGACCACCGCCGCCAGCATCTGGATGACCGCCGCCATCGGCATCGCCTGCGGGCTGGGCCGCGAGGCGACGGCCGTCTTCAGCATGCTGCTGGCGCTGCTCATCCTCGCCGTGCTGCCGCTGTTCACGCGGCCGCATCCCCGGAAGGACGAGGACCGGAAGGACGCGGACCGGACGGCGGATGAGCGGAAGGCGCAGGCGCGGAAGGAGCCCGACTGGCCGGAGGATGTCTCGCGGGACCGTCCCCAGGAGGACGGCGGCCGGGATCGCTCAGCGTGACCGCATGCGGCACCGGCCGCGGACGTTTCGTCAGCGCGGTGCCCAGCCGGGTGCTGAGCTTCATCCGGTTGTTGATGGCCCAGCCGCTCGCGTCCAGGATCGGACCGAGACTGCGCTGACGCAGCTTGAGCCAGGCGATCAGCATGCTCGGTCCCGAGATGGACAGCACGATGCCCAGCACCGCCAGCGGGATCCACCAGCCGAGGTCCACGAAGCGGCCGAAGACGCCGACGATCACCGTGCTGATGCTGCCCAGCGCGACGCCGATCGCCGCGACGGTGCCGACGTCCACGCGCCGGCCCGGGAGTCCGAGGCCGGGCAGCGTCGCGGCGCCGGCCGCCCCGCCAGTACCCGCTGCGCCCACCGCGCCGACCGGTAGCGCAGGCGCCACCGCTGCCGCCGTCGCGGGTTGATCCGCCGTCGCGATGCGACCGGCCAGGTTCCCCATGCGCCCCTGCTGCGTCGAGTCGCTCGCCGCGGCGCGCTTGGCCACATGGTCCTCGACCAGCCGCACCAGCTTCTTGTACGGCGACAGGAAGGCCTGCCCGACGCTGATCGGGTTCTCGATCACCTTGACGATGCGCGCGTCCCAGTCGTGCCCGTCGCGGTCGTAGAACAGGCCGTTGCGACCGACGAAGAGGAAGTCCACATCGCCCGCGCTGACCACCGCGACGATGGTGCGTTTCTGGTTCAGCCGCACGCACTCGCAGTACGCCAGATAGGCCTTGGCCAGGCCCGCGACGGGCGCATGTCGGGCGGGATCGGCGACGTCGACGGTCAGCTCGCAGGCGCGGCCGTCCACGAACAGCGTGCCGGCCTGGAACACCGCGCCGCGGCCCTCATAGAAGTCCTCGAAGGAGACGAAGTTCCGCGCCAGCCGCAACAGGCCGCGCTGGAGCAGCAGCAGCTTCTCGAGGTCGTTCAGCGCGGCGTGACGAGGCGCGGCGGCACGGTCGTCCTCGACGTGCTTCAGCAGGCGCGCACGCACGCCATCCAGATGTCCGCCGGGCTGTCCGGCGGCGAGCGAGGCCACGACCTCGACACCGAGCGCCGCGACCGGCCCGGTGGGCTGGCGTCGCAGCCATTCCCGGCAGGCGCGCACCTCGTCCTTCAATGCCAGCCAGTCGCGCTCGTCGAGGCTGTCGCCGAAGTCGGGCTGCAAGGCCTGCGCGCGCAAGGTCGCGAGCGCGCCGCGCCAGGCCGGATTGGCGCGATCGTCCAAGGGCAGCGCCGCTCCCGGCGACACCGGCGCGATGGGCATCTGCCTGAGCACGCCGGCCTCCAGCGACAGCAGTCCGGTCGCATGCGCCTTCAGCTGCTCGGGATCGGTCGCGTTGAGCGTCGCCGCGGCGGACGCGTCGTAACTCGCCAGCCGGCAGCGCGCGAAGAAGTCCTCGACCTTGTCATGCACGGCCTGCACCGCCATCGCCGCGGCACGTCGGCCCGCGCAGCCCGCCTCGGCCTCGCCCTCGCGATGCCAGGCGAGCAGCGTCGAGGCCTGATCGAAGAACGCGTTGATGCGGGTCTCGTCGATGCCGGGCTCGCCGCCCGCATCGGCCACCGTGCCCATCGCTTCGCCGATGCGCTGCGCGATCGCACGATCCGCGGCGTCCTCGACGGCCGCCACCGGAACGATGCCGTCGCCGTTGTGCCGCTCGGCGGCCAGATGGGACTGCCGTTCGCGGATCTCCTCCAGGCCGATGTCGACCTGCGCGGCGTGACCCGTGAGTTCGAGCGTGCGCCCGAACTCCTCCGCCAGCGCGCGGCCTTCCTCGGTGTCCGCCAGCGAGGACAGGACCAGACGCGCTTCGCCGCGCAGCAGCGGCTGCCAGTCCTTCAAGCGCACGCCTAGCCACTCGCAGGCGGCGATCAGCTCGGGCGCACGGATGCGTCCGTCGCGGTCGAGGTCGATCAGGTCGAGGGTGCGCTCGTCGAATTCGAGGCCTCGGGTGGGACAGGCCAACGCGACCCAGCGTTTCTGGTCGAGGTCGCGGAGCTTGAGGAGGTCGTCGGCGGACTCGATGCGCGCTTGGTCCGCGCCGCCCGCCCGGAAGAATCGCCAGGGATGTGTCATTGAGGCGCCAGGCGGCAAGCGACGTGCCGCCGGAGCCAGCGTTGATTCGCTTTGCGCACCTCACACACCCTGTCGGAACCGCTGGAGCCGATGGCACGACGCCACGGTCTGCTGCGCGAACCCGGCCCTCGCAGGGTCGACTCAAGCCCGCCGCGCCGCTAGGACACCCATGCACCCCCTCAACACCGCAACCCAGCCCCTGGTCGTCGTCATCGACGACGAGACGACGATCCTTTCCCCACGAGAACACGCACCCTCCCCGATCGCGGAGGCCACCCCGCTGGCCAGGCAACTCGCGCGCATCCGCCTCGACCTGCTTGCCGCGATGGCCGCCGATCACATCGCGCACTGTCCCAGGATCAGGAGCTTCCCCGACGAGGAGGCCTCGGCTCGCGCGTTTGAAGCCAGCTGTCTCGACTATCTGGTGTCGTCCGCCAATGCGCGACTCGCCTCGCCACCGACCGACGCTCCGAAGGAGCCGGCATCCTGGGGCTGGTCCACGGAACACGATCTGCGGCTCAAGCGCTTCCTGCGTCGCGCGGCGCCGCAACTGACCGAGGCGGCGCTCTGCCGGGCATTGGCACGACAACTGTTGTCCAGGATCGGCGCCCCGGGTCCGGACGAAGGTCCCGCCGACGCCAGCCTGCTGAACATCCGGATGGCCGGCCTGAAGCACACGCTGGGATTTCGAGTGCCGGAGCACTGCGTCCTCGCGCGGGACGCGGCGACCGGCGCGGTCCATGTGCACGGCGACGCATTCCAACTGGGTCGGGCGTTGTGGCGCGAAGCCCGATCCACCCGCGGCGCGCCCGAGCCCGATGTCGTGACCGCAGACCTGCCGGGTGAGCCGTCACGGCAGTTGCGCGTCGAAGGCGGCGAGTGGGTCAGCACCACAGGACCGGGCCGCACGGAAACCACGGTGAGCCTGGCTGATCTGGCACGGGCGGATCAGGCGGGAGGCCTTTGCCATCGTCTGTCGGACGACGCCCGGGAACGTATCGCGCTCACGGTCATCGAGGCATCGGAAATCGATGAACTCATGGACTTTCCCGCTTCGCGGATCAGCTCTCCCGCGATGGCCGCCGCATTGCTGGCACGCCTGGACGACGACGCGATGACAAGGTGGATGGCGCGCCAGGCGCTGACGGAGCGGCCCGATATCGCCCTGCGGGTCGCGACGTCCTGCGTCCACGCATGGCGGCACGGGCTCGTGGCCGGCAACGTCAGCCAACTCGGCAAGCAGGTCGTCCTGGAGAGTCTGACGTCGGTTCCCAGGAACTGGCTGGACGACCGGTCCCTGGCCTGGGCCTGCGGCCTCGGCGACGAAGACCGGGTCCGCGCCGTCGTGGTCGGCGTGCTGGGCGGCATCGGCAAGGGACTGACGGCGGACGAGGCCCTGTCCATCCTCTGGCGCGCCGAGGATCACTTCCCGTTGGCCGCCGACAGCAGATCCCGGTGCACGGATGCCTTCCTCGACGCCATCGCGCCGGCCCTCCGGGACGGCCGGCTCTCACCCGATCAGGTCACCCGACTGCTCGGCGGCGGCACCGCGGGCGAGGAAGGTTACGGTCTGACGTTGGTGTTCAGAAACGGCTTCTGCGACGCGGCCGGACAGTTCCTCGACCGGCTGCGGGCGCTCCAGGGCCCGCAGGGCTTGAGCGCGGATCAACTGGGCAGGATCCTCACGGGGGCCGCCGCCGGTCGTCCCTCGAGAAGCACGCCCTTCTCGCAGCGGACGGCGAAGCTGGCTTCGCCGACTGCGCTGACGCGCTGGTACGCCGAAGTCCTCGACCTGTGGCGTCAAGGGCGGATCGATGGCGAACACGCGACACAGCTGATGCTCGGACTTGACACGCAGGGATGGTCCGCCTGGAACCTGGCGCTCCGCCGCCAATCGAGTGAGCCCGATCCGACGGCCCTTCTCGCCCTGGTGGACGCCTGGGTCCTCGCGATCCAGGAGAACCTGCTGCCACGCACCAGCCTGAGGGACGGCTTGCTTTCGCGGTCGCCGATCACCAGACAAAGCGAACTCGCCCGCGCGGCGTCGAATGCCGACATCGACCCGCTCTCGGCGTTGTTCCGGCGATTGGGCGAGCTGAAGCGCCTGGGCGTCCTGCCCGACGCCGACCTTGTCGAGATGCTCGACGCCACCGTCGATGTCGACGGATTGACCCGGGCTGTGGCGGCGGAATACTCGCGCCTGGATGCCGAGGGGCAAGCCGCCCGGCGCAGGGTCGCCGCACAGCGCCAGTTGACGAGCTTCGAACGTCTGCTGAACGAGTGCCTGGTCGCTGAACGCCTGGACGGCGCGTCGGCTGCCCGCCTGCTCATGGCACGACCCGACGGCCGCGACTCGAGATCCGTTCGCGCGGCCGCGATGGCCGGCGGTCACAGCGACAGCCATCTGCGCCTGCTCGACGACGCCGTGCGCCGCGGCGACCTCTCCGACGCGCAGCGGGCCGATGCCGTGAGGGCGGCCGGAGGCGTTGTCCTGGCGGACCCGCCGGTGGCCATCGCCGCTTGACCCTGCGGCGCGCCCTGTTCTGGCGACGCGGGCATGACAGTTGCCGCTCGATGCGCTAGGGTCGTCGATCCGGAGCCGACCCGGAGTTCAGCATGGACCTCGATACCGTCTCGTACATCTTCCAGAGCCCCGAGGGCACGTTCTCGATCAAGCCGCGGCTGTCGAGGCGCTGGCGCGTGAAACATGACAGCATGCCGTGGGGGGACTCCTTTGCGTCGGCGGAGGAAGCCGCGAAGGCGCTGTCCGCGCGGTTCGCCGTGCCCGCCGACCTCAAGGAATGGACGGAGATCGGCGACTTCCACACCGATGTAGGTGGGTTCAACCTGTAATTCGAGGCCGCACCGCACCCTTCCATCATTCGGATCCAGGCGCGGGCCAAACGGAACCGCCACCGACGGCGTGGCAGCGTGATCCTTCCGGCAACCCGGCCTGCGTGGTGCCGGTGAACGCACCGAACGCGGGCAGGATCATCAACCCCTCGGACTCGCAGAAGCACGGCAGCCGATGACGCTCGTGAGCGCGGCCGTGCAGCGTCGTCGCCGGATGCAGATGCCCGGCCAGCACGTAGGCATCGGGCACGCGGCGCGGATGGTGGCAAGCCGCGAACGGCCCCATCGCGTGGGGCTCGTCGACGATCTCGAAACGCAGCGACGGCGGCGGATCCCCCGCGCGGCTGTCGTGATTGCCGCGGACGAGCAGGCCGGCGAGGTCCGCGTGCCGCTCGCGCCACCGGTGCACCGGATCGAGGACCTGCGGCTGCTGCGCCGCGGCCGCATGGAGGAAGTCGCCCAGCACGACGAGCCGCGCGGGGCGGAGGTCGTCGATCAGCGCACTCAGGCGGTCGAGGTTGTCGCGTGTCGTGCCCGAGGGCACGGGCTGGCCCAGCGCGCGGAAGCTCGCGGCCTTGCCCAGGTGCACGTCGGCGACGAAGACCGTGCGCGTCGCCGGCCACCACAGCGCACGCCCGGGCAGCAGCCAGACGCGCTCGCCGGCGAGCGTCATCGCGAGCGCTCCCGGCGGCGGGTCGACCTGCGGCCTCGTTTCGGTCATCGCCACGCCCTCATCACCGACGCCCTGCCGCCTTCTCCGCCCGCCGGCCTCGCGGCCTGTCGCGTCGTTTGGCGGACGCCTCGCCGCGCGTCTCCAGCGCGAGCGACTCCCGCACCGCCTCGACGGCGAACTGCGGCGAATCCTTCTTCGCGAACACCGCGAGCGCGCGCTCGGCGGGTTCGCGCGCGGTGCCGACCGCCTCGCCGCCGGCGCTGCGTTCCAGCTCCGACACCATCCGCGCGATGCGGTCGCCGAGCGGCTCGTTGCTGAGCTTCTCGCGGAAGCGCTCCACCATCAGCGGGAACGCCAGCGGCGTCGGTTTCCTGAGCGCGTGGATCTGGAGCGTCTGCCGTCCCATGCGTTCAAGCGCCGCGGCGAGATGCTGCACGTCCAGCTCCTGCGTCAGCAGTTCCTGCTCCGCCTGCGCCAGCAGCCGGTTCCCCGGATCGTGCTGCTGGAACACCTCGAAGAACAAGGTCGCCGAGGCCTGCAGCTGCCGGTTGCTGCGACGCTCGCCGGGGTGGCTCTGGAAGATGAGGCCGGAGATGCGCGCGATCTCGCGGAAGCGTCGCCGCGCGAGCTCGGTGGCGTTCAGGCTCGCGAGCACCTCCTGCAGCAGCGTCTCCATGGACGGCAGCGTCAACAGCGCCGGCAGACGCTCCGCCCAGTCGATCGGCTTGGCGCTGAGCAGCTCGATGCCGTAGTCGTTCAGCGCGATGGAGAAGGTGCCCGTCTCGGGCTGCGCCGCGCGCCAGGCGATCAGCCCGGCCAGGCCCAGGTGCACCTGCCGGCCGGCGAAGGGATGGAGGAAGAGGTGCCAGCCCTCGCGCGACTTGAGCGTCTCCGCGATCAGCACGTCCGGGCCCGGCACGCCGGACCAGCTGCGCTGGATGTCGATCAGCGGCCGCACGCACTGCATCTCGGGCGAGTCGAAGCGGCCCTCGTCGGCCGCGGCCAGCTCGCGCAGCACCGCGTCGGCCAGCGTGCTCGACAGCGGCATGCGGCCGCCGTTCCAGCGCGGCAAGGCCGCACGGCCCGCCGTGGCGCGGCGCACAAGCGCCGTCATCTGCTCGACGCGCACCAGCTCCAGCAGCCGGCCGCTGAACATGAACGCGTCGCCCGGCTTCAGGCGCGCGATGAAGCTCTCCTCGACGCTGCCCAGCTTGCCGCCGCTCAGGTACTGCACGCTGATGGACGCGTCGCTGACGATGGTGCCGATGTTGACGCGATGACGCCGGGCGAGGCGCGCGTCGGGCACGCGCCAGAGGCCGCCCTCATCGGGCACGACGCGGTGGTAGTCCGGGTACGCGGTCAGCGACGGGCCGCCCTGGCGGACGAAGTCCAGGCACCACTGCCAGTTCGCTTCGCCCAGCGCCTCGTAGGCGACGGTGCCGCGGACCTCCGCGAGCAGGTCCTCCGGACGGAAACCGCCGCCCAGCGCCACGGTGACCAGGTGCTGGACCAGCACGTCCAGGGGCTCGCGCGGGCTGTGACGGGCCTCGATCCGGCCGGTGCGCACCGCCTCGCGCGCGGCGGCGGCCTCGACGAGTTCCAGGCTGTGCGTGGGCACCAGAGTGATCCGCGACGGCCGGCCCGGCGCGTGACCGGAGCGCCCGGCGCGCTGCACCAGCCGCGCCACGCCCTTCGCGGAGCCGATCTGCAGCACGCGGTCCACCGGCAGGAAGTCGACGCCCAGGTCGAGGCTGGACGTGCAGACCGCGGCCTTCACGCGGCCTTCCTTGAGGCCGAGCTCCACCCACTCCCGCACCTCGCGGTCCAGCGAGCCGTGGTGCAGCGCCAGCACGCCGGCCCAGTCGGGCCGCGCCTCCAGCAATGCGCGGTACCAGCGCTCGGCCTGCGAGCGCATGTTGGTGAAGACCAGGCAGCTCGCGCTGGCCTCGATCGCCTCGACCACCTGCGGCAGCATGCGCAGGCCCATGTGGCCCGCCCAGGCGAAGCGCTCCGCGGTCTCCGGCAGCAGCGTGTCGATGACCAGCGTCTTGTCGGTCTCGCCTTGCACCATCGCGGCGTCCGCGGCGGCCGCCGCGGTGCCCTGCAGGGTCCGCATCGCCTCGTGCAGGTTGCCGAGCGTGGCCGAAAGCCCCCAGATCATCAGCGTACTTCCACGGCCGCTGGCCCTCACCCCTGCCCTCTCCCGCAAGCGGGAGAGGGAGTTCGAGGAACCGCCACCGAGCTCCGTGGCTCCCTCTCCCGCAACGCGGGAGAGGGCGGGGGGTGAGGGCCAGCGGCCGTCGAAGTACTCCTGCCTGAAGCGGCGCAGCCGCGCCAGCGCGAGCTGCGTCTGCACGCCGCGCTTGTTGCCCATCAGCTCGTGCCATTCATCGACGACGACCAGCCGCACCTGACCGAGCTGATCGCGCGCATCGGCCCGCGACAGCAGCAGCGACAGGCTCTCCGGCGTCGTCACGAGCACGGTCGGCAGGCGACGGTCCTGCGCGGCCCGCTGAGCGGACGTCGTGTCGCCGCTGCGCAGCGCCGCGCTCCAGCCGGGACACAGGGCCGCCATCGGGGCTTCCAGCGCACGCAACGTGTCGGCGGCCAGCGCGCGCATCGGCGTGATCCACAGCACCGTCAACGGCGGCGCGATGGACTTGCCCGCATGGACACGCGCTTCGGCGCCGACTTCGTCGCGCAGCGCCGCCAGCGCGCCCAGCCACACCGCCAGCGTCTTGCCGCTGCCGGTGCTCGAATGCAGCAGCCCGCCGCGGCCTCGCCCGATCTCTTCCCACACGCGGCGCTGGAACGGGAACGACGTCCAGCCCTTTGCCTCGAGCCACGCGTCGATCGCGGCGATCCCGTCGGGTCCCGCCTCCCTCTGACTCCCTCTCCCGCTTGCGGGAGAGGGTGGGGGTGAGGGCCAGCGGCCGTCGACGCCGTCACTATCGCCGGTCACGCGCCCTCCTCCGGCAGCAGCGCCTGCAACGACTGCAAGGTATCGGCTTCCTCGACCGGCTTGTCCTCGCGCCGACGCAGCATGCGAGGGAAGCGCACCGCGATGCCGCTCTTGTGCCGGCCGCTGCGCGCGATGCCTTCGAAGCCCAGCTCGAACACCATCGTCGGCGTCACGCTGCGCACCGGACCGAAGGTCTCGGTCGTCGTCTTGCGGATCACCGCGTCGACGCTGCGGATCTCGGCGTCGGTGAGCCCCGAATACGCCTTCGCGAACGGCACCAGCTGCCGGGCCGGATCGTCCGCGGGGCCGTTCCAGACGGCGAAGGTGTAGTCGGTGTAGAGGCTGGCGCGCCGCCCATGGCCGCGCTGCGCGTAGATGAGCACTGCGTCGATGGAGAGCGGGTCGATCTTCCACTTCCACCAGACGCCGACGTCCTTGGTGCGGCCGACGCCGTAGCGCGCGTCCCGGCGCTTGAGCATCATCCCCTCCACGCCGAGCGAGCGCGCCTGCTCGCGCTGCCGGGCGAGGTCGTCCCAGTCCGCGCCGCTGATGAGCGGACTGAGTTCAAGCCCCGCCAGCGGATGCGCGGCGACGAGCCGTTCCAGTCGCGCGCGTCGCTCGTGCTGCGGCTGCCCACGCAGGTCCTCGCCATTCTCCTCGAGCAGGTCGTAGACGCACAGCGCCGCCGGCAGTTCGCCCAGCAGCTTCGCGCTCAGGGTCTTGCGGCCGATGCGCTTCTGCAGCTCCGCGAACGGCATCGCGCGGCCGTCGCGCCAGACCAGGATCTCGCCGTCGAGCACGGTGCCATCGGGCAAGGCCTCGCCCATCGCGCGCAACTCGGGAAAGCGCTCGGTGACGAGCTCCTCGCCGCGCGACCAGATCGCCACCTCGCCGCCGCGCTTCACCAGCTGCGCGCGGATGCCGTCCCACTTCCACTCGATCAGCCACTCCGAGGCCGGCCCGATCGCGGCGTCGAACTGTTCGACGGGCAGGTTGAACGGATGCGCGAGGAAGAACGGATACGGCTGCAGGCCGCGGCCGGCACCGTCGGCGCCTTCGTGGTCCGCGGGCGCGATGAGCGCGGCGTAGTCGGCCGCGGATGGCGTCGCGCCGATGTGGGTGTAGCCCATGAGCCGCTGCGCGACGAGCTTGGCATCCAGCCCGCCGACCGCGGCGAGCGCCTGCGTCACCTGCAGCTTCGACACGCCGACACGGAACGCGCCGGTGATGAGCTTGAGGTGGACGAAGCGCTGCTCGATCGCCAGCGCGGCCCACTGCGCCTGCAACGTCACGGCGAGCGCTTCCGGCGGCTGCCCGCGCAGCGGCAGCAGGTGCTCCGTCATCCAGACCGACAGCGGCCGCTCGATGACCTCCGCGGGCTCGGGCAGCAGCAGCGAGATGGTCTCGGCCAGATCGCCGACCGCCTCGTAGCTCTCGTCGAAGAGCCACTCGGGCAGGCCGGCCACCAGACGCGCCTGCTCGCGCAGCAGCTTGGTCGGCACCAGCTGTCGCGGCTTGCCGCCGGCCAGGAAGTACACCGCCCACGCGGCGTCCTCCGGCGGCGCCTGGCGCAGGTAGCCCCGCAGCGCGGCCTGCTTCGCGAGGTTGGAAGTCGAGGCGTCCAGGTCGCGGTACAGCGCGGCGAAGGCTTTCATTGCGCAGGCTCCGACGGCGACGCCGGCGCATCACCGCCCGCCGCATCTCCGGGCGCCGTATCTCCGGCCGCCGTATCTCCGGCCGCCTCCTCGTCCCCGTACTCGGTCGCGAAACCCTGCGCCCGCAGGCCCTGCTCGCCCAGCCAGCGCACCATCGTCGCGACGCTGCCGTGCGTGACGAAAACGCGTTCGGCGCCGGTGCCCCGGATGGCCGCCATCAGGCCCGGCCAGTCGGCGTGGTCGGACACCACGAAGCCGCGGTCGACACCGCGCCGGCGCCGCGTGCCGCGCAGCTGCATCCACCCGCTGGCGAAGGCGTCCGCGAGGTCCGGGCCGAAACGTTTCAGCCATGGCGAGCTCGCCGCCGACGGCGGCGCGATCACGAGCGCGCGCGACAACGCGGCTTTGTCCAGCGCGGGGTCGCCGGCGTTGAAGGTCGGCGGCAGGCGCACGCCGGCCGCGCGGTAGACGGCGTTCAGCGGCTCCACGGCGCCGTGCGCCACGATCGGGCCGATGGACGCATCCACGCCGTGCAGCAGCCGCTGCGCCTTGCCCAGCGCATAGGCGTAGAGCACCGAGGCGCGGCCCGCCTCCGCGTTGCGGCGCCACCAGTCGTTGATCTCGGCGAACAGCGCCGGCTGCGAAGGCCAGCGGTAGATCGGCAGACCGAAGGTCGATTCGGTGATGAAGGTGTCGCAGCGCACCGGCTCGAAGGGCGCGTTGGTGCCGTCGGCTTCCAGCTTGTAGTCGCCCGACGCGACCCAGACCCGCCCGCCGTGTTCGAGCCGCACCTGCGCCGACCCCAGCACGTGTCCGGCCGGATGCAGCGACAGGCGCACCCCGTGATGCACGATCGCCTCGCCATACGCGAGCGTCTGCAGCGTGATGTCGTCGCCGAGCCGGCGCCGCAGGATCGCGGCGCTGTCGTGCTGCGCCAGGTAGTGCGCGTGGCCCACGCGCGCATGGTCGCTGTGGCCGTGGGTGATCACGGCGCGGTCCACCGGCCGCCACGGGTCGATGTAGAAATCGCCGGGCGGGCAGTAGAGCCCCTCGGGCCTCGCGACGACGAGATCGCCGGCCGCCGGCGCGCCGGCGTCCGCCCTGCCCCCCGTCGTCTGCACCGTCTCCCCGGCCCGTGGGGCATTCGCGCTGTCCATGTCGACCGATGCTACCCAGGCCTCAGCGTCGCAGGTGTAGGACGACCCCGCGTCCGGCCCCCTGCATCCGCCCCCCCTGCATCCGGCCCCTGCCTCCTGCAAGTCGATCGAACCGGCCTGCGGCGTACGCGACAAAGCAGCTCCGACCCTCACCTCGAGATCCCATGATCGACTACCCGTCTGCCCGCTTCGAGTCCGGCTTCGAGAGCACCCCCGAGGGCCCGCCCCCCCTGCATCCGTTGTTGGCCGCCTTGAAGGCGAACGCGCCTTCCAGCGTCCGCGACGAACTGGCGCTGCTGCTGCGGCAGGCACGGGAGGGCCGGTTGAGTCCGGCCGGCCTGCTCCACGTCCTGTTGAGCCAGGACGCCTACGGCGGCTCGGCCTGGCAGGAGATCTGCGCGCAGACGGGCACCGTCGCGCTGCGTCAACTGCTGGACGGGATCTCCGACCTGATCGCCGCCGGCAGGCTGGATCCCGCCGAGGCCCTGGCGCTGTTCCGTGCGAGCGACGACGCCCAGAGCCCCGCGCTGCATGTGCTCGCCGCCAAGACCGATTGGCGTGGCCTCGGCGAGTACGCGGAGGCGCTCGTGGCCCTGCATGACAAGGGTGTGCTCCCGGACACCGACTTCGCCTCGGTGCTGCTCCAGGCGTGGAACGGGGAAACGCTGGTGCAACGTGCCCTGCTGGGCAGCACCGCCACGCTCGCGGCCTCGCTCGAATTGCTGTCGTTGGCCGTCAGGCGGGGCACGATCACCGAGGCGGATTTCCTCAAGGCACTGGGCGCGCCCGGCTTCGGCGGCTATGACGCGCGGGGGCGCACGGTGTCTACCGCCGGTGGCCCCTCTCCGCTGAAGGCGACCTTCATGACGGCCTCGGTGCCCGTCATCGAGGTCGTTCTCCGGAAGGTCGAGTCGCTGCGGGAGATCGGCGCGATGCGCTCGGAGCGATTGCGCGAGGTCATGGAGCCCCTCTTCCAGTCGACCGGCTCCGCCATCCGCCGGCCTTCCGCCGTCCTGGCGGACGACGTCGCACAGGCGAAGGCCCTGGTCGCCCGGGCCCGCGAGCGCTGGTTCGCCGCCGGTCCCGACACGAAGGACACGGCGACCGCGCGCTGAGCGCCTCGTCGAACCGCCGTCCGCACGGGGGCTTGCGCCGGGCGCCGCCTCCCCTACACTGAACCGGCGTTCATCCACCGTCGCCCCGCGCACGCACGCGGGGCGTTCCTTGGGAGGAGAGGATGGGTCGTGTCTCCGACTGGCTGCTGGCACATCGCCCGCTCGCCTGGGCGCTGGCCGCAGGGGCCGCGCTCGCGCTCGGCATCGCCGCGAGCGAGTTGCACCGCCGCTCGCTGGAGCATGACTTCCAGCGCAGCCTGAACAACGCCGCCCAGCGCGAGGCGCTCGCGCTGCAAGGCCTGACCCTCACCGGCCAGGGCATGGGCGCCATCGTGCTCGCGGGGCAGTTGAACCCGTCGCTCAAGACCACCGCCACGCTCACCGACTTCGAGGAGACGCGCCGCACGCGCCCCGCCGCCGACACGCTGGAGGTGATCGCCACCAGCGTCGGCGCGCAGCAGGTGTTCGTCGTGAACGCGCGCGGCCGCATCATCGCGGCCTGGGACGACGAGGGTTCCTCCCCCATCGGCCTGGACGTCGCCTTCCGCCAGTACTTCCGCCAGGCGATGCGCGGCCAGCCCAACGTCTTCGCGGGCATCAGCCTCAGCACCGGCCAGCGCGTCTACTGGCTCGCCGCGCCGGTGTACCGCCGTCCGGGCAAGGACAGCGAGATCGTCGGCGCGGTCGTCGCCCGGGTCTACGTCGACGGGCTGGACCATTTCCTCGACACCCGCAGCTACGCGGGGGCGCTGCTCATCTCGCCCTCGGGCGTGGTGCTGGCGTCCAGCCGGCGCGACTGGCGCATGATCCTGCACGGCCCCGCCACGCCGCAGCGGGCCCAGGCGATCACCGCGGCCCGCCAGTTCGGCAAGCTCTTCGAGGACGCCGCGCGCTCGCGCAGCCTGCCGTTCACGCTGGACGGCCCCGACGTGGAGATCGGCGGCGTGCGGCACGCCGTCGCGCACGCCGACGTGTCCTGGAACGATCCGACCGGTCCCTGGCGGTTGGTGCTGCTGGGCGACCTGGACGCGCTGGAGCCCAGCGCGACGCGGGTGGGGATCACCGCGCTCGTGGCGCTGCTCGCCTTCGGGCTGCTGGCGGCGAGCCTGCGCAGCCTGGCGCACAGCGCGTCGCGCGACCGCAAGGACCTGGAGCTGCAGGCCCAGCACCGCCAGCTGCAGTCGCTGCTGGCCGAACGCGAACGCGCCCAGGAGACCCTGCAGCGCGCCAAGGAGGACGCCGAGGGCGCCACCCGCGCCAAGTCGGACTTCCTGGCCAACATGAGCCACGAGATCCGCACGCCGATGAACGCCATCATCGGCATGTCCCATCTGGCCCTGCAGACCGGGCTGGACGCCCGCCAGCGCAACTACATCGAGAAGGTGCACCGCTCCGCCGAGAACCTGCTCGGCGTCATCGACGACATCCTGGACTTCAGCCGCATCGAGGCCGGCAAGCTCAGCCTGGAGTGCGTGCCCTTCCGGATGGAGGACGTGCTGGACCACCTGGTCAACCTGATCGGCTTCCGCGTCGAGGACAAGGGGTTGGAGCTGCTGCTGAACGTGCCGCCGGACCTGCCCACGGCGCTGATCGGCGACCCGCTGCGCCTGGGCCAGGTGCTGGTGAACCTGGGCAACAACGCCGCCAAGTTCACCGACCACGGCGAGATCATCGTCGGCATCGAGGCCGTGACCCTCGCGCCGGAACAGACGGCGGCGGCGGTGGGCCCGTCGGCCGGGGCGGACCTCGCCGCGCTGGACGTCGTCGCCGCTTGCGCGCCCGAGGTCGAGCTCCACTTCCAGGTCCGCGACACCGGCATCGGCATGACGCCGGACCAGCAGGCCCGGCTCTTCCGCAGTTTCAGCCAGGCCGACAGTTCCACCACGCGCAAGTACGGCGGCAGCGGCCTGGGCCTGGCGATCTGCAAGCAGCTGGTGGAGATGATGGGCGGACGGATCTGGCTGGAATCGACGCCGGGCGAAGGCTCGACCTTCCACTTCACGGCCCGCTTCGTGCTGCAGGCCGAGGGCTCCGACCTGCCCGCGCGCCGCGCGCTGATGGCGCACGAACTGGCGCACTTGCGCACGCTGGTGGTCGACGACAACCGCGCCGCGCGCGAGATCCTGTCCACGCTGGGCGCGGGCTTCGGGCTGGAGGTCTCCACCGCCGCCGACGGCGCCGAGGCCGTGCGCGACGCCGAGCGCGCGCAGGCCGACGGCCGGCCCTACGCGCTGGTGCTGATGGACTGGCAGATGCCGGTGCTCGACGGCATCGAAGCCACGCGCCAGCTCGTCGACGGGCGGCTGCGGGTGCCGCCGGCCGTGGTGCTGGTGACCTCGTTCGGGCGCGACGACTCGCTGACCGCGGCGCTGGCCGCCGCCGGTCAATCCTCGGGCCAGGCGCGCCGGCCGGTGCTGCTGACCAAGCCGGTGACCGCGTCGTCGATGCTGGGCGCCATCGGCGAGGCGCTCGGCCACGCCGACCTGCCCGCCCCGGCGGCGCAGCGCCGGCGCGACTCCGCGCGCGAGGCGATGCGGCTGGTGGCCGGCGCCCGGCTGCTCGTGGCGGAGGACAACGAGCTGAACCAGGAACTCGTCACCGCGCTGCTGGAGGACGCGGGCGTGCACGTGACCCTGGCCTGCAACGGGCGCGTCGCGCTGGACCTGCTGGAGGCCTCGCCCGAAGGCTTCGACGGCGTGCTGATGGACTGCCAGATGCCGGTGCTGGACGGCTACGCCGCCACCCGCGCACTGCGCGCCCAGCCGCGCTGGGCGGACCTGCCCGTCATCGCGATGACCGCCAACGCGATGAGCGGCGACCGTGAGCGCGTCCTGGAAGCCGGCATGAACGACCACCTCGCCAAGCCGCTCAACGTCGACCTGCTGTTCGAGACCCTCGCGCGCTGGGTGCATCCCGCGATGCCCGCCGCGGAGGTCCCGATGGACACCCGCTCCGGCGCGGGCCGGCGCGTGGACACGCAGCACGGGCGCAGCGAGGTCCTCGAGCCCGGCGGGACCGGGACGGACGGCGCCGACGGCGTGGGCAGCGCAGGCAACGCAGGCGGCACGGGCCCCGCGGCCAGGCCCGACAGCCTGCCGCAGATCGCCGGACTGGACGTGCAGGCGGGGCTGGCGACGGCGGCGGGCCATCTGCCGCTCTACCGCAAGCTGCTGCGCACCTTCCACGACACGCAGACCGGTTTCGCCGCCGACTTCGCCGAAGCCGCCACGGCGGGCGATGCGACCACGATGACGCGGCTCGCGCACTCGCTGCGCGGCGCGGCCGGCACGCTGGGCGCCCGGCCGCTGGCCGCGGCGGCCGGCGCGCTCGAGGAGGCCTGCTCGCAGCGCGCCTCCGCCGCCGAGCGCGAGCCGCTGCTGATCCGCGCGCAGTCGCTGCTGGCGACGCTGCTGGTGTCGCTGGGCCGGCACCTCGCGCGGGAAGCGATGACGCAGGCGACGTCCGCTGCGTCGTCGGCGTCGGCGCCCTCCTCACCCTCCTGGTCCCCGACCGCCCTCTCCCCGACCGCGTCCGCGACCGCGTCCGCGACTGTTTCCGCGACCCCGCCCCCGGTAGTCGCCGCACCGACACTGGACGACGGCTCGCGCGAGCACCTGGACGCGCTGCTCGCGCGGCTGACGGCGCTGCTGCGCGACAGCGACTCCTCGGCCACCGACGCGGCGCAGGAGCTGACCGCGCTGCTCGACCGCCTGCCGCTGCCGACCGCCCGGGCCCGTCTGCTGCGTCGCGCGGCGGATTCCGCGGCCCGCTTCGACTTCGACGGCGCGCTCGACTGGCTGAACGACGACGAACGCGCGGCGTCCTCCGGGAGACCCGCATGAACGACCTCACCTCCGCCGCCGGCGCCGCGGATCGCAGGGACGCCGCCGATCCGTCGGACGGCGCCACCGTGCTGGTCGTGGACGACACGCCCGACAACCTGCTGCTGATGAGCGAGCTGCTGCGCGACCGCTACCGCGTGAAGATCGCCAACCACGGCGAGAAGGCCCTGGCCATCGCCGGCGCCGAGCCCCGGCCCGACCTGATCCTGCTGGACGTCATGATGCCCGGCATGGACGGCCACGAGGTCTGCCGGCGCCTGAAGGCCGATCCGGCGACACGCGACGTGCCGGTGATCTTCCTGACGGCCAGGTCCGACGTCGCCGACGAGACCCGCGGGCTGTCGCTGGGCGCTGTCGACTACATCACCAAGCCGATCAGCCCGCCCATCGTGATGGCGCGCGTGCGCACGCATCTGCAGCTCAAGGCCAGCGCCGATTTCCTGCGCGACAAGGCCGCCTACCTGGAGGCCGAGGTGGCGCGCCGCAGCGAGGAACTGGCCGCCATCCAGGACGTCACCATCCTGGCGATGGCCTCGCTGGCCGAGACGCGCGACAGCGACACGGGCAACCACATCCGCCGTACCCAGCATTACGTGCGGGCGCTGGCCGAGGCGCTGCAGGACCACCCGCGCTGCCGCGAGCTGCGCGCGCCGGGCTTCATCGCCACGCTGTTCAAGTCGGCGCCGCTGCACGACATCGGCAAGATCGGCATCCCCGACCGCATCCTGCTCAAGCCGGGGCGCTTCACGCCGGACGAGTTCGAGGTCATGAAGTCGCACCCGGCGCTCGGCCGCGACGCCATCCAGCAGGCCGAGTCGCAGCTGGGCACGCCGGTGGCCTTCCTGTCCACGGCCAAGGACATCGCCTACTGCCACCAGGAGAAGTGGGACGGCTCGGGCTACCCGCAAGGGCTGCGGGGCGAGGCCATCCCGCTGTCCGCGCGGCTGATGGCGCTGGCGGACGTCTACGACGCGCTGATCAGCCGGCGCGTCTACAAGGACGGCATGACGCACGAGGAGGCGGCGGCGATCATCGCCGAGGGCAGCGGCACGCACTTCGATCCGGACGTCGTCGAGGCGTTCCTGCGCATCCAGCCGGAGTTCCAGTCGATCGCGCGGCGCTTCGCCGACGACGACGCCTCGCTCGCGCGCAAGCGCGCCTGGATGGAGACGGTGAGTCCGCCCGATCTCACACCGATCGGCGTCGACCGGGGGCACTGATGCGGCTGCCCGGCGATCGCAGCAGGTGGGTCTGGCCCGACCGGTCCGCGATCGCCTGGGGCGCCGCCCTCGTCGTCTCGATCGCGGCGGGCTGGGGCCTGAGCGCCGCGCAGCGCTGGTACCTGGAGAACCAGCTGCATCGCGCCTTGCAGACGACGACGGAACGCGAGGGCCTCTCGCTGGTCCAGATCACCCTGTCGGGCAAGGACATGGGCGCCGTCGAACTGATCGGGCTGGTCGACCCTCTGGTCAAGACGATGACGAGGGAGACCGACGCCGACCGGGCGCGGCTGTTGCGGCCCGGGGAGGCCCCGCTGCGGACCCTCGCCGAGGTCCTGGAGAGCGCCGGCGTCATCGTCCTCAACGGGAACGGCATGGTGGTGGGGGAGTGGGGACCGGACCAGACGGAATCCTTCATCGGCCGCGACCTGTCGTCCCGCTCCTACGTCCAGCAGGCGCTGAAGGGCCGGTCGTCGATCTACACGGGGCTGAGTCCCGACCGGAAGATCCGCACGCTCCTCTACGCCGCGCCGGTGTTCGAGAACCACGCCACCGGCAGCCTCACCGTGACCGGCGCGGTGGTCGCCCGCAAGCTGTCTTCGGTGCTGGACGATTTCTTCAAATCGCGGGCCCATGCGGGCGGGATGCTCATCTCGCCGCAGGGCGTGGTCTTCGCGGCGAGCCGTCCGGACTGGGAGTTGGCGCTCGTGGGGCCGGTCACGGCGGAACGCGCCGAGGCGCTGACCGCGATGCGACGTTTCGCGGACCTCTTCCGTGACCCGGCCCGGGCGCGCGTGGTGCCCTTCGATCCCGTCGACGGCGCGGTGGTCGAGGTCGACGGCCGGCGTCTGGCCGTCGCCGAGACGACCGTCGAGTGGAACGATCCCGCCGGTCCCTGGCGTCTGGTCCTGCTGGACGACCTGTCCGCCGCCTGGAGCGCGCAGCAGCGGCTGGCGGCGGCGGCCCTGATCGCGGCGCTGCTGCTGGGGGGCTACGCGCTGACGCGGCAGATCGCCGTCCATCGACGCGAGCGCGAGCTGCAGGCCGCGGCGATGGTCACGCGCGCCGACGCGGTCCGCACCATGTTCCGCATGGCGCCGGTCGGGGTCTGCCTGATCGTGAACGGCCGGATCGAATTCCTCAATCCCCTGCTGGCCGAACAGCTGGGGATCGCGCAGTTCCAGGACTGGCCCCGTCCGTACGCGGACGACGCCAGCCGCGAACTGATCGACGCGGTGCTGCGCGAACGGCGCCGCATGCGGGACGTGGAGGTCGGGCTGATCGGCGCCGGCGGCGAGACGCGCGCCTACGTGCTCTCGTCGATGCCCTTCGACTACGAGGGCGACAAGCCCGGCGTGGTGCTGTGGCTGGTCGACATCACCCGGCGCCAGGAGGCCGCGCGCGAGGCGCGCCGGGCGATGGAGGCCGCCAAGGACGCGGCCCGCGCCAAGTCCAGCTTCCTGGCCGGCATGGGCCACGAGATCCGCTCGCCGATGAACGTGATCGTGGGCATGTCGGACCTGGCGCTGCAGACCGGCCTGGACGCGCGCCAGCGCAACTACCTCGAGAAGGTCAACGGCGCGGCGCTCAGCCTGCTCGACCTGATCGACGACATCCTCGATTTCAACAGCATCGAGTCCGGCCGCATCGCGCTGGAGCGGGTGCCCTTCCAGCTCGACGCGGTGCTGGACCGCCTTGTCGACCTGATCGGCCTGCGCGCGGAGGACAAGGGCGTGGAGCTGCTGATCCATCGCCCCGCCGACGTCCCCGACGCGTTGATCGGCGATCCGATGCGGCTCGGCCAGGTGCTGATCAACCTGGGCGCCAATGCCGTGAAGTTCACGGACAGCGGGGAGGTCATCGTCGCGGTGGAGCGCGTGCCGGCGGGCGATGGTTCGGGCGATGGCGCGGGCGATGGCGCGGAGGACGAGGTCGAGCTGCGCTTCAGCGTCGCCGACTCGGGCA
Source organism: Mitsuaria sp. 7 (assembly GCF_001653795.1). Classification (NCBI taxonomy): domain Bacteria; kingdom Pseudomonadati; phylum Pseudomonadota; class Betaproteobacteria; order Burkholderiales; family Sphaerotilaceae; genus Roseateles; species Mitsuaria sp. 7. The sequence goes on along the minus strand of NZ_CP011514.1, from coordinate 847,111 downwards.
TCGGCATGACGCAGGAGACGATCTCGCGGCTCTTCCACAGCTTCAACCAGGCCGACACGTCGACGACGCGCCAGTACGGCGGCAGCGGGCTGGGCCTGGCGGTCAGTCGCCAGCTGGTCGAGATGATGGGCGGCCGCATCCAGGTCACGTCGCGCCCGGGCGAGGGATCGACCTTCTCCTTCACGGTGCGGCTCGGCCTGCGCCAGGGCAGCCGTGCGACGGCCACGCGGGTCTCGGCGGTCATGGCCGACCTGTCGCAGCTGCGCGTGCTGGTGGCCGACGACAACCGCGCCGCGCGGGACATCCTCGGCGCCTTGTGCGCGGGCTTCGGCATGCGCGTGGACACGGCCGTCAACGGCGCCAACGCCGCGCAATGCGTGCTGGAGGCCGAGGCCGGGAAGCGCCCCTACGACCTGGTGCTGATGGACTGGCAGATGCCGGTGCTGGACGGCCTGGAGGCGACCCGCCTCATCGCGGACGGTCGGCTGGCCTCGCCGCCGGCGATCCTGCTGGTCACCGCCTTCGGCCGCGACGCGACGCTCGCCGCCGCGGTGGCCGAGGCGGATCCCCGCCATCGGCCGGCGCGGCTGCTGAGCAAGCCAGTCACCGCTTCGACGCTGTTGTCGGCGATCGGGGAGGCGACGGGCCGGGCGAGCCTCCCCACCTTCGCGCCCCAGCGCGGCGGTGCGACGCGCGCGGCGATGGCGCGGCTGACCGGCACGCGGCTGCTGGTCGTCGAGGACGACCCGGTCAGCGGCGAACTGAGCGCCGAGCTGCTGCGCGCCGCCGGCCTGGACGTGACGCTGGCCCCGGACGGTCAGACCGCGCTCGAGCTGATGGCGCGCCCCGACCCCGGCATCGACGCGGTGCTGATGGATTGCCAGATGCCGAAGATGGACGGCTACGAGACCACGCGCCGCCTGCGCCAGGACCCGCGCTGGCGCGAGCTGCCCGTCATCGCGCTGACCGCCAGCGCGTCCCTGGAAGTGCGCGAGCGCATCCTCGCCGCCGGCATGAACGGCTGCCTGAGCAAGCCGCTGAACGTGGACCGCCTGTTCGAGGCGCTGACGCGCCTGCGACGCGGCCCGACGACCGACCCGGCGGCGGGTGACGCGGGAGCGCCGCAGACCGCCGGACTCGCGGGAGTCGCCGTGGGAGCCGACGCCACGAGCACCGTCGCTCCCGACGCCGAGCTGGAAGCGCTGCTGTCGCGCCTGGCCGAGCGGCTGCGGCACAGCGACGCGACGGCCGTGGAGATCGGCGGCGCGCTGGCGGCCGCGCTCGATCGACGGCCCCCGCCGCCAGCCCGCGCCCAGTTGCTGCGCCGCGTCGCGGCGGCGGCTTCGGGATTCCGTTTCGACGAGGCGCTGGCGCTGCTCAGCTGGGACGCCGGCGCGCCGGCCGGGGGATCCTCGACATGAGGCCTCTGGCCACGCTGCTCTCGCGCCATGCGCTCGCCGCGTGGCTGATCGCGGCAGCGCTGTCGCTGCTCGTCGGTGCGCTGGTCGCCGACCAGGCCCGGCGGGTCCTCGAAGACCGCCTGCGCGCCCGCCTGGCCACCACCATCGACCGCGAGGTCCTGCTGTTCCGCGGCCTCACGGAGGAGAGCAAGGCCATGGGCGCATTGCGCCTGGCGGGGCGCCTGGACCCGGACGTGAAGGCGGCGGCCCTGCAGACCGAGCTGCAGGCCGCCCTGCGCCTGCGGCCGGCCGCCGACACGCTGTCCTCGATCAACGACCAGCTCGGCGCGGACGTGACCTTCGTGGTCAACCGCAACGGCATGATCGTCGGGGAATGGAACCGCGGCCTGCAGCGCTCGCCGATGGGTGAGGACGCCAGCCACCGCGCGTATTTCCGCGAGTCCCTGGCCGGGCGCTCCGCGATCTCGATGGCGCTCAGCCAGGCCACGTCGCGCCGGTCGATCTACCTGAGCGCGCCGGTCTTCCGGGACAGCGACATCCGGAGCCCGGTGATCGGCGTCGTGGTCACCCAGTTCTACGCGCCGTCGCTGGACCGCTTCCTGACCGAGCGCGCGGACATGGACACGCTGATCCTGTCGCCCGAGGGCGTGGTGATGGCGTCGACGCGTCCCGACTGGGCGCTGACGATCGCGGGTTCCGTGTCCGAAGAGCGCAGGCGGCAGCTCACCGCGGGCCGGCGCTACGGACGCCACTTCGACGAACCGCGCAACGCCCGACCCCTGCCCTTCTCCCCCGAGGCCGGCGACGCACGGGTCGAAGGACATCGGCACGCGGTCGCGGTGCGCGATCTCGGCTGGCGCGACGCCGCCGGCCCGTGGCGGATGGTCCTCGTCTCGGATCTCTCGACCGCGCTCAGCGTTCCGGCGCAGGCGGGACTGGGACTGCTGTCCGCGCTGATGTGCTTCGCCGCGCTGGCCGCGCTGCTGCGCAGCCTCCTGCTGAGCGCCGCGCGACAGACGCAGGAGATCGCCCTGCTGCGCCAGCGCGAGCGTTTCATGACCATCATCGAGCACACGCCCGCCGGCATCGGACTGATCACGGACGGCGTGGTGAGCATCGCCAATCCGGCGCTCCGGCGTCTGGTCGATGTAGAGATCGGCCAGCCCTGGCCCGACGTGTACGCGGACGAGGACAGCCGCGCGCGCGCGCAGTCCCTGCTGGAGAGCGCCGCCGGCGGGGGCGGGGGCGACGTCGACGTCGAACTGCGCATCGTCGACCCGCACGGCGTGCGCCGCATCTGCCAGGCGGCCTTCCTGCCGGTGGACTTCGGCCGCTCGGGGATGCTGGTGCTGCTGACGGACCTGACCGACCGCCTGTCCGCCGAGAACGAGATCCGCGTGGCGCGTGAATCCGCCGAGGCCACCACGCGGGCCAAGGGCGACTTCTTCGCCAACATGAGCCACGAGCTGCGCACGCCGATGAACGCGATCATCGGCATGTCCGAGCTGGCGCTGCAGACCGATCTCGACGCGCGCCAGCGCAACTACGTGGACAAGACCTGCCGCGCCGCGGAGACGCTGCTCGGCGTCATCGACGACATCCTCGACTTCAGCCGCATCGAGGCCGGCCGGCTCGCGCTGGAGCACATCCCGTTCGAGCTCGACGAGGTGCTGGCGCACCTGGTGCAGGTGGTCGGCGTGGGGCTGGAGGAAAAGGGCGTGGAACTGCTGCTGAGCGTGCCGGCCGGGTTGCCGGCGACGCTGGTCGGCGACCCGTTCCGCCTCGGCCAGGTGCTGGCCCACATCGGCAAGCATGCGGCGCGGCGCAGCGAGCAGGACGAGGTCGTGGTGGCCGTGACGGTGGTGACGGACGGGGAGAACAAGGAGGGCAAGGTCGACAAGGAGAACGCCAAGGAGAGCGCCAGGCCCCCCGGGGAGGACGGCATCGTGCTGCGCTTCAGCGTCCGCGACAGCGGCCCCTCGTTGTCGCCGGCGGAGCTGACGCGGCTGGGACGGCGGCCGGCGGAGATCGACGCGGACACGCCCGATCGCGGCGATCTGGCGCTGGCCGTGTGCCGGATGCTGGTGGAGATGATGGGCGGCACGCTGCGCGTGGACTCGATGCCCGGGGCGGGCCTGATGCTGCACTTCACGGCGCGGCTGGGCATCGCCCCGCCTGAGGACCATGACGAGGAGGAGGAAGCACCCGCGGCGCTGCGCGGCCGCGTGCTGGTGGTCGACGACAACCGCGTCGCCCGCGAGGTCCTCGTCGCGCTCTGCCAAGGTCTGGGCCTGCACGTGGATCAGGCCCTCGACGGCGCGGGCGCGTTGCGCGCGGTGCAGGCCGCGGCGCGGGAGCACCGCCCGTTCGACTGGGTGCTGATGGACTGGCGGATGCCGGGGTTGGACGGCGTGGCCGCCGCGGCCCGGCTGATCGAGGAGGCAGACCCGGTGCCGCGCATCGTGATGGTGACCGCCTTCGGCAACGACGACGGGCTGTACGAGGCCATGGCCGAGCTGCCCACGGAGCAGCCGTTGCCGGTGTTGGCCAAGCCGGTGACGGACGCCACGCTGCGGGACGCCTTGGGGGCTTCAGGCGCGTCGGCCGCCTCCGGCGCGTCGGCCGACGCGCACGCCCGCCGCGCCGCGACCCAGGCGGCGATGGCGGGTCTGGCCGGCGCGCGGCTGCTGGTCGTGGAAGACAACCAGGTCAACCAGGAACTCGCCGAGGAACTGCTGACGAACGCCGGCATCGCCGTGACCATCGCGGGCAACGGCGCGATCGCGCTGGAACGGCTGCAGCAGTCGCCGGACGGCTTCGACGGCGTGCTGATGGACTGCCAGATGCCGGTGATGGACGGCTACGACGCCACGCGTCAACTGCGCCAGGACCCGCGCTGGCGCGAGCTGCCCGTCATCGCGCTGACGGCCAACGTCACCGGCGCCGATCGCGCGCGCATCCTGGCCACCGGCATGAACGACCACATCGCCAAGCCCCTGAACGTCGACATGCTGTTCGAGGTCCTGGCACGCTGGGTCCACCCGGTCGAGGGCGCGACGGTGCCGGCCCCGCCGCAGCACGCGCATGCCCTGGCGCACGGCCTGCCGCACGGGTCCCCGCCATCGATGCCATCGACACCATCGACACCGTCCACCGCGGCCACCCGATCCGCCCGGCCGCGTCCGGCCAGCGCGCCGGCGCTGCCCGTCGTCGACGGTCTCGAGGCGCGCTCCGGCATGGCCTCCGCCGCGAACAACGCCGGGCTGTACCTGCGCCTGCTGAGGATCTTCCTCCACTCCCAGCAGGAGACCGGCGAGCGGCTGGACCAGGCGGCCGCGTCCGACGATCCGCGGGCGCTGGAGCACATCGCCCACTCGCTGCGGGGCTCGTCCGCGACCATAGGCGCGCTGCCCTTGAGCGAGGCCGCCGCCGCGCTGGAGAGCGCCTGCCGCGCGCAGGCGCCGGCGGCACGGCGGCGCGAACTGGCGCAGGCGGTCCACGTCGCGCTGTCCCGCCTGTTGCACGCGCTGGGGGAGACGCTCGCGGACGACAGCCCGCCGACGATGCCGGGCGCGCTGTACGATCTGTCGCAGCCGCCTGGCATCCCGAAGCTGGAGGAGCGGCTGACGCGTCTGCGCCGCCAGCTGGGTGAGCACGACGCCGCGGCGGTGGACACCGCCGAGCGGCTCCTGGCGGAGATCGACCGGGGCCGCCACGGGCTGGACGAGCCGCGTGCCGCTGCCCTGCGCGAGGCCCTGGCCGCCGCGACGCGATTCGATTTCGAGACCGCGCGCCGCGGCCTGGCGCATGACGACGGCGCCGGGGAGGCCCTGTGGCCCCGGACGCCGCACGCGTCAGAATAGCCAGACTCGCCGTCTCGCGGCGCCCGACCGATGGAGGACCCTCTGCCATGAGCCCCACGAACGGAGACCAACGCCCGACCATCCTGATCGTGGACGACTCGCCCGAGGTCCTGTCGCAGCTGTACGAGCTGCTCAAGGAACGGCACCGCGTCAAGGTGGCGACCACCGGCGACCGCGCGCTGCGCATCGCGGCCGAGTCGCCCCGGCCCGACCTCATCCTGCTGGACGTGCTGATGCCCGGCATGGACGGCTACGAGCTCTGCCGCTGGCTCAAGGCGGACGCGATCACGCGCGACATCCCGGTGCTGTTCCTCACCGCGCGCTCCGACCCCGCGGACGAGAGCCACGGGCTGTCGCTGGGCGCGGTGGACTACATCACCAAGCCGATCAGCCCGCCCATCCTGCTCGCGCGGGTGCGCACGCACCTGCAGCTCAAGGCCACCGCCGACGTGCTGCGCGAACGCGCAGCGCACCTCGAAGCCGAAATCGCCCGATGGGCCGGCGGCGACGCGGAGCTTTCATAATCGCCCGGTCTCACGGCTTTCCTCATCGCCATGTCCTTCCGGTCGTGCCAGGTCTTGCGCCGGCTTCATTCCGCCGCATCCATCGGTGTCCTCGTCGGCGTTCTCCTCCCCCTCCTCGTCGGGTCGGGCCTCGTTCAGGCCCAGCCCCGGCCCGTGACGCCGCGCGGCCCGCTGGACGCGCAGGAGCAGAACAACATCGCGGTGTTCCGCAAGGTGTCGCCGTCGGTGGCCCACATCACGACGCTGGCGCAGCAGCGCGACCTGTTCTCGCGCCACGTGACGGAGGTCCCCAGCGGGACCGGCAGCGGCTTCCTCTGGGATGAGCTGGGCCACATCGTCACCAACTTCCACGTGATCCGCGGCGCCTCGGCGGCCAAGGTCACGCTGTCGGACCAGAGCGCGTACGACGCGACCCTGGTCGGCGTCGATCCGGACCGCGACCTGGCCGTGCTGCGCATCGTCGCGCCGCGCGAGAAGCTGACGCCCGTGCCCATGGGCAGCAGCCGCGACCTGCTGGTCGGACAGACGGTGTATGCGATCGGCAACCCGTTCGGGCTGGACCAGACGCTGACGCGCGGCATCGTCTCGGCGCTGAACCGCGAGATCGAGTCGATGACGCAGCGCACGATACGCGGCGCGATCCAGACCGACGCGGCGATCAATCCCGGCAACTCCGGCGGCCCGCTGCTGGACTCGGCGGGCCGGCTGATCGGCGTCAACACCTCGATCTTCAGTCCGAGCGGCGGCAGCAACGGCATCGGCTTCGCGATCCCGGCGGACGAGGTGAACCGCGTCGTGCCGCAGCTGATCAAGCACGGCCGCGTGACGCGGCCGGCGCTGGGACTGACCGCCGGCAGCGAGCAGCTGCGCCAGGTCCTGCGCCTGCCCAAGGGCGTCGTGCTGATCGGCCTGCAACCCGGCGGCGGCGCCCAGCGCGCGGGCTTGCAGCCGTTCATGCGCGGCAGGGACGGCCGCATCGTGGGCGGCGACGTCATCACCGCGGTCAACGGCAAACCGGTGGCCGACCTCGACGACCTGCTCGGCGAACTCGAGGAACGCCAGGTCGGCGAGAAGGTCACGCTGACCGTCTGGAACGGCGGCAAGACGCGCCAGGTCCAGGCCCCGCTCACGAGCGACTGATCGCGACCGACGACCGCTCCGCGATCGCCCGCGGGCCGGATCGTCCGACCGATCGACCGGTCGCCCGACCGGTCGCCTACCGCATTCCGCGATAACCCTCCCGGGACCCCGGTCCGGCGCGCGCGCCTAGACTCCGCGCCCATGCAAGCCCGACTTTCGATCCTCGACCTCGCCTTCATCGTCGAGGGCGGCTCCGCCGCCCAGGCGCTCCACGAGAGCATGGCCCTGGCGCAGCACGCCGAGCGCCTCGGCTACACCCGCTACTGGGTCGCCGAGCACCACAACATGGACGGCGTCGCGTCGTCCGCCACGGCCGTGCTGATCGGCCAGATCGCGGCCGCGACCTCGACGATCCGCGTCGGCTCGGGCGGGATCATGCTGCCCAACCATGCGCCGCTGACGATCGCGGAGCAGTTCGGCACGCTGGCCACGCTGTTCCCGGGGCGCATCGACCTGGGGCTGGGCCGCGCGCCCGGCACCGACGGGCCGACGATGCGCGCGCTGCGCCGCCACCTGGCCACCGCGCATGAGGACCGCTTCCCCGAGGACGTGCTGGAGCTGATCGGCTACCTCGCGCCCGCGCAGGAGGGTCAGGTCGTGCGCGCCGTGCCCGGCCAGGGCACCGAGGTGCCGGTCTGGCTGCTCGGCTCCAGCCTGTACGGCGCGCAGCTGGCCGCCTACCTGGGCCTGCCGTTCGCGTTCGCCTCGCATTTCGCACCGGCGATGCTGATGCAGGCGCTGGAGATGTACCGCGCGCAGTACCGGCCCAGCGCCCGCCACCCGACGCCCTACGCGGCGGTCGGGTTGAACGTCGTCGTGGCCGACACCGATGCGCAGGCGCAGCGCCTGTTCACCTCCATCCAGCAGCGCTTCCTGGGCATGCAGCGCGGCCAGCGCGGTCTGCTGCCGCGACCGATCGACAGCATGGACGTGCTGTGGACCGCCGGCGAGAAGCTGGGCGTGGAGCGCATGCTGTCGGAGTCCATCGTCGGCTCGCCGCGCACCGTGCGCGAGGGCCTGCTGGCGACGCAGGAACGCACCGGCGCCGACGAGTTCATCGTGGCCTGCGCGGTGCACGATCCGGCGGCGCGGCGGCGGTCGTACGAGTTGCTGGCGGGGATCGCTGCGGATTCCGCGGCAGGGTCGGCCGCACGGTAGGCCGCACGTAGGCCGCAGGGTCCACGCCGGCTGGATCCGGCGCCGGCGTGCGGCTGGCGCAGGGCGTGACAGGGACAGGGGATCCGCCTGCCGCGAATGGACGATGCGTCGACCGCAGGGCGCTCAACTTCGCGGATTGGCACGAACACCCGGGAGGGGGACGATGACGGCCCTCACCTCCCCGGAGTCGCTCCCGCATGTCTGTCCGCGTCCGTTCCTTCCGCCACGCCTGCGCCACCAGATTCTCCAGGCCCGCCCGAGTCCCCGGACCGCCCCGGTCCCCCGGAGCCGCCGGCCCGGGCGCCTGGCCGTCCGGGCAATCGGGTTTCAGCCTGATCGAGGTGACGGTGGCGCTCACGCTGCTGGGCGCGATGTCGCTAGGCGCGCTGCAGGTGCAGCAGTTCCAGCAGATGGTGGAGAGTGGGCGTCAGGCCGGACTGCGGCTCGCGTCACTGCGTGACGGCGCCGAGCGTTACGTGCGCCATCATGGCCACGAGCTCCTGGCGCTGAAATCCGTGGAGGCCGCCTGCGCCGAGATCCCCCTGTCGCAGACGCCGTCGGCGCCGTTGGCGCCGTTGGCGGGCGGACCGCCTCCCGCGGCCTGCGGCGTGACGCTCGACAAGCAGCGCGTGCGCAACGCCTTCCAGCCGTCCATCCAGGAGCTGCAGCAGCTCGGCTACGTCGATCTCGGCGACACCTTGCCGTTCCCGCATGGGAACCTCATCGTCGACGGCCGCACCGGCCAGTCCGCCGAGCCGCGCTGGGCCGTGTCCGTGCGCTGCCAGGCGAGCTGCGACCCGGCCGTCGGCGGCGGCCGGGCCGCGGTCTTCCGCGTCATGCTCTACAACACGCAGCCCTTCTTCGCGCAGGGCGACCTGCCCTTCGGCTATGGCGCGCAACTGAAGGCGGCCCTGCAGGCGCTGGGACCCGATGCGCGGGTGTCCTTGCCCGGAGAGTCCGCGCAGGTCGCGGCGCAACTGCGCGGCAAGGGCGCCCAGCCCGTCGACAACCCGCTGCAGGGCGACAGCGCCGGCACCGGCGTGCCGGGCGTGCTGGCGTCTTACCAGTTGATCCACCCGCGCGGCGGCAGCCCCATGCCGGACGTCGCCTGCGGCGTGGCCAGCAGCGCCAGCGGTGCCAGCGCGCCCGGCGCCAGCGGCGCGACCTGCCGCGACGGCTCCGCCGTGCCGACGGCGCGCTGGGACTTCAACGGCCAGCAGCTCCACAACGTCGGCGATCTGGGCGTGACGGGCAAGGCCGGCATCGGCGGCGAGTTGACGACCGCCGGGACGATCCACGCCAACGGCGGGCTCATCGTCCGGCATCCGACGGGGGGCCACGGGGCGCGGCAGGGAGGCGGCGTCTCGGCCACCGCCGTGGATCCGGTCGTCGACATCCACGGCCACGCCGTCGTGCGCAAGCGCCTCATGGTGGGCCACGGCAGCCATTGGAACTTCGCGGGCCACGGCGAGGACGGCATGGCGCTGTCGGGCGTCCTGCACACGTCCAACGGCTACATCGACACCTCGTCCGGCCAGGCCGGCGGCCCGGCGTTCGATCCCCGCCTCCACGGCATCCGCATTCCCCACCGCTCCCCGGGTCAGGCGTGCAACGAGCGGGAGAACAATCCGAAGACCTCGGGCGGCAACATCGCCCTGTACAGGCAGGCCAACAGCGCCGAGGTCTACGTCATGGCCTGCAACGCACAGGGCCAGTGGGTGAAGGCCAAGGCCGGATGAATGCGAAGGGCCGCTTGCGCGGCCCTTGCTCATCGATGCGGCGTCATCGACGCCCCACGGCGGCTCGTACGCCGCCCGATCTCACCCCACCCACTTCCGGGCGTTGCGGAACATCCGCATCCACGGGCTGAACTCGCCGGCGTCGCCGCCGGTCCAGCTCATCTGGATGTTGCGGAACACGCGTTCCGGATGCGGCATCAGCGCGGTGAAGCGGCCGTCGGCCGTGGTCACCGCGGTCAGGCCCTGCGGGCTGCCGTTGGGGTTGAGCGGGTACTGCTCGGTGGGCTGGCCGTCGCCGTCGACGTAGCGCATCGCACGCAGCACCTGGTCGGCGTTGCCGCGCTGCGAGAAGTCCGCGAAGCCCTCGCCGTGCGCGACGGCGATGGGCAGGCGGCTGCCGGCCATGCCGGTGAAGAAGATGCTCGGCGAGTCGACGATCTCGACCTGCGCCAGGCGGGCCTCGAACTGCTCGCTGCGGTTGCGCACGAACTTGGGCCAGTCCTGCGCGCCGGGGATCATCGGCGACAGCGCGGCCAGCATCTGGCAGCCGTTGCACACGCCCAGCGCGAAGCTGTCGGCGCGCGCGAAGAAGGCCTCGAAGGCCGCCTTCAGCACCGGGTTGAAGAGGATAGAACGCGCCCAGCCCTCGCCCGCGCCCAGCGTGTCGCCGTAGCTGAAGCCGCCGCAGGCGACGAAGCCCTTGAAGTCCTTCAGGTCGACCGCGCCGGCCTGCAGGTCGCTCATGTGCACGTCGTAGGCGTCGAAGCCGGCCTGCGCCATCGCGTAGGCCATCTCGACATGCGAGTTGACGCCCTGCTCGCGCAGGATCGCGACCTTCGGGCGGACGCCGCCGGCGATCAGCGCGGCGGCGACGTCGTCCTTCACGTCGAAGCTCGGCGACCAGTGCAGGCCCTGCCCGGGTGTGGCCGACAGCGCATGCTCCTGGTCGGCGCAGGCGGGGTTGTCCCGCTCGCGCGCGATGCGCCACGAGACCTGGTCCCACTCCTGCTGCAGCTCGTTCAGCGGCGCGGCGAAGACCTTCTTCGCGTCGCGCCAGACCTCGGCCTGCTTCGAGTCGTTCGTCTTGCCGACCACGTGCGAGAGCTTGGACAGGCCGTGCGCGCGCAGGGTCTGCAGCACCGCGTCGCGGTCGCCGGTGGCGACCTGCAGCACGACGCCCAGTTCCTCGTTGAACAGCGCCTTCAGCGTCAGTTCCTCGCGGCGGGCGCTGACCTGGGAGGCCCAGTTCTTGGAGTCGCCCATCTCGGCGCGGCTGTCGCTGATGCCGTCGCCTTCGGTGACCAGCATGTCGACGTTCAGGCTCACGCCGCGCTGGCCGGCGAAGGCCATCTCCAGCGCCGCGGCGAACAGGCCGCCGTCGCTGCGGTCGTGGTACGCCAGCAGCTTGCCCTGACCGCGCAGCTCGTTGACCGCGGCGACCAGCGCCTTCAGCAGCGCGGGATCGTCGAGGTCGGGGACCTCGGGGCCGAACTGGTTCAGCGTCTGCGCCAGGATGGAGCCGCCCATGCGCATGCGGCCCTGGCCGAGATCGACCAGGACCAGCGTCGTGTCGCCGTCCCGCAGTTGCGGCGTCAGCGTGCCCCGCACGTCGGCCAGCGAGGCGAAGGCGGTGATGATCAGCGAGACCGGGGCCGTCACCTGCCGGATCTGGTTGTCGGCGCCCTCATCGCTCCAGCGCGTGCGCATCGACAGCGAATCCTTGCCCACCGGGATCGAGATGCCCAGCGCCGGGCAGAGGTCCATGCCGACGGCCTTGACGGTGTCGTACAGCGCGGCGTCCTCGCCGGGTTCGCCGCAGGCGGCCATCCAGTTGGCGGACAGCTTCACGCGCGACAGCTCGATGGGCGCGGCCAGCAGGTTGGTGATGGCCTCGGCGACGGCCATGCGGCCGGACGCGGGCGCGTCGACGGCGGCCAGCGGCGTGCGCTCGCCCATGCTCATCGCCTCGCCGGTGAAGCCCTTGAAGTCGGACAGCGTGACGGCGACGTCGGCCACCGGCAGCTGCCACGGGCCGACCATCTGGTCGCGGTGGTTCAGGCCGCCGACGGTGCGGTCGCCGATGGTGATCAGGAAGCGCTTGCTGGCCACCGTCGGGTGGCGCAGCACGGTGCGCGCGGCGGTCGCGAGGTCGACGCCGTCCAGCGTCAGCGCGCCGCCCGAACGGGCCACGCGCGTCACGTCGCGGTGCATCTTGGGCGGCTTGCCCAGCAGCACGTCCATGGGCATGTCGATGGCGCGTTCGCCGTCGATGCCGTCTTCCAGCACCAGCTCGCGTTGTTCCGTCGTCACGCCGACGACGGAGAACGGGCAGCGCTCGCGCTCGGCCATCGCGGTGAAGAGTTCCAGGCTTTCCGGCGCGATCACCAGGACGTAGCGCTCCTGGCTCTCGTTGCACCAGATCTCCTTGGGCGCCAGGCCGCTCTCCTCGAGCGGGACCTTGCGCAGGTCGAAGATCGCGCCCCGGCCGGCGTCGTTCACCAGTTCCGGGAACGCATTGGAGATGCCGCCCGCGCCGACGTCGTGCACGGCCAGGATGGGGTTGCGCTCGGCCAGGCCCCAGCAGTGGTTGAGGACTTCCTGCGCACGGCGCTGGATCTCGGGGTTGCCGCGCTGGACCGAGTCGAAGTCCAGGTCGGCGGTGTTGGTGCCCGCGGCCATCGAGCTCGCCGCGCTGCCGCCCATGCCGATGCGCATGCCGGGGCCGCCCAGCTGGATCAGCAGCGAGCCGGCCGGGAAGGCGATCTTCTTGGTCAGGTCCGCGCGGATCGCGCCGAGACCGCCGGCGATCATGATCGGCTTGTGATACCCGCGGCGGATGCCGTCCACGTCCTGCTCGAAGACGCGGAAGTAGCCGCCCAGCGCGGGCCGGCCGAACTCGTTGTTGAAGGCAGCGCCGCCCAGCGGGCCCTCGGTCATGATCTGCAGCGCGCTGGCGATGTGCGCGGGCTTGCCGACCGGGTTCTTCTCCCAGGGCTCCGACAGGCCCGGCAGGTGCAGGTTGGACACCGAGAAGCCGGTCAGGCCGGCCTTGGGCTTGGCGCCGCGGCCGGTCGCGCCCTCGTCGCGGATCTCGCCGCCGGCGCCGGTGGAGGCGCCCGGGTGCGGAGAGATCGCCGTCGGATGGTTGTGCGTCTCGACCTTCATCAGCACGTGCGCGGTTTCGGCGCGGGCCTCGTACTTCGGCGCGCGGCGGTCGCCGGTCGCGATCCAGCGTTCGATCAGGTGGCCTTCCATCACCGCCGCGTTGTCGGCGTAGGCGATCACCGTGTGCTGCGGGTGCAGCTTCTCGGTGTTGCGGATCATGCCGAACAGCGACAGCGGCTGCGCCTGCCCGTCGATGGTGAATTCGGCATTGAAGATCTTGTGGCGGCAGTGCTCGCTGTTGGCCTGCGCGAACATCATCAGCTCGACGTCGCTGGGGTCGCGGCCCAGTTTCGTGAAGGCGGCGACCAGGTAGTCGATCTCGTCGTCGGACAGCGCCAGACCCCAGGCGCCGTTGGCGTCGTCCAGCGCGGCGCGGCCGCGGGCCAGCACGTCCACGTGCGCCAGCGGCTGGGCCTGCTTCTCGTCGAACAGGTGGGCGCCGGCCTCGCGCGACAGCAGCACGCTCTCGGTCATGCGATCGTGCAGCAGGTCGGCGCAGGCGAGGATCTCGGCCTCGGTCAGCGCCTTGGCGCCGCCCGTCAGGGTGCTGAGCAGGCCCGACTTCAGCGTCAGGCGGAACTCGGTGACGCGCTCGACGCGGTGGATGGGCAGGCCGCAGTTGTGGGCGATGTCGGTGGCCTTGGAGGCCCAGGGGCTCAGCGTGCCCAGGCGCGGGGCCACGACGATCAGCGCGCCGTCGGAGGGGCCTTCGTAGGCATCGCCGTAGTTGAGCAGCGCGGCCAGCTTGCCCCGGCCTTCATCGTCGATCGCGGCATCGGTCCAGACCCAGTGGACGTGGCGCGCGTGCACGGCGGCGATCCGGTCGCTGACGGCCTGCAGACGCGCCAGCAGCGCCGCGGCCCGGAAGGACGAGAGGGCATTGCCCCCCTCGAAATGAATCAGATGCTTGGAGGAGGTGGTGCTGGCCATGGGGTCCCAGGGGGTTTGCGCCGCGCGCGCCGCGACGGTGAGCCCGCCATTCTAGCCAGCGCGGTCACCCGGACCGGGTTTACCCCCGCCGCCGGTCGTTCAGCGGCAGTCGGTGAGGCGCTCCAGCGCCAGATGCAGCTGCTGGTCGGACAGCTTGCCGCGCTGCGGCTGCACCCACGCACCGGGTGTTCCGGTGGTCAGGGGTTTGACGGCCAGCACCTTCACGGGCTCCGGCTGGGTCGGACGCTCGCGGTCCAGCGACCACCAGCCGTCCTGCACGGTGCAGGTCATGCCGACATCGACCGTGGCCGTGGCCGGGGCCGCCACGGCGCCCGTCGCATTCAGGGCGACAGCGGACAGTCCCAGCATCGGCATCAACAGGCGGACAAACACACGCAACTTCACGGCAGCTCCCTGCTACTCATTCGAGTTACCGAATGTATGGATGTTTCGTGACGTAATCGCCCGAACATTCCGGCATTCGCCCGATTTCCTGTCCCTCATTCGTGGGGGTGACGCCGTGCGCGCCGCGTGCTGGGCCATGCCGCCCTCAGCCCCTGAAGCGCCGGGCTCTTCCGGACGGCGGATGGCGGGGGTCATGGCTTGTCGCTACATTGGTCGGTTCTCGGACCCGGCGCGCGCCTTCCATGAAGCGGGCGCACGCGGGTCGTCCCTCCCCACTGGAGACCACCATGTCCCGCAAGACCCCCATCGAGCTCTACCGCAACATCGGCATCTCGGCGCACATCGACGCCGGCAAGACGACGACGACGGAGCGCATCCTGTTCTACACCGGGGTCAATCACAAGATCGGTGAAGTGCACGACGGCGCCGCGACCATGGACTGGATGGCGCAGGAGCAGGAACGCGGGATCACGATCACCTCGGCGGCGACGACCTGCTTCTGGAAGGGCATGGACCGCTCGTACCCGGAGCACCGCATCAACATCATCGACACCCCGGGACACGTGGACTTCACGATCGAGGTGGAGCGTTCCATGCGCGTGCTGGACGGCGCGGTGATGGTGTACGACTCGGTCGGCGGCGTGCAGCCGCAGTCGGAGACGGTCTGGCGCCAGGCCAACAAGTACAAGGTGCCACGTCTTGCCTTCGTCAACAAGATGGACCGCGTGGGCGCGGACTTCTACCGCGTGCGCCAGATGATGGTGGACCGGCTCAAGGCCAACCCGGTGCCGGTGGTGCTGCCGATCGGCGCGGAGGAGCATTTCAAGGGCGTGATCGACCTGCTGAAGATGAAGGCCATCCTGTGGCACGACGCCACGCAGGGCATGACCTTCGATTACCAGGAGATCCCGCCGGAGCTCAAGGCGCAGGCCGACGAGTGGCGCGAGAAGATGGTCGAGGCCGCGGCCGAGGCCGACGAGGAGCTGATGAACAAGTACCTCGAGACCGGCGAGCTGACCGAGGACGAGATCCGGCGCGCGATCCGCAAGCGCACGATCGCCGGCGAGATCCAGCCGATGCTGTGCGGCACGGCGTTCAAGAACAAGGGCGTGCAGCGCATGCTGGACGCGGTGATCGACTTCATGCCGTCGCCGGTGGACATCCCGCCGGTGCACGGCACCGACGACGACGAGCAGGACACGACCCGCGCGGCCGACGACGGCGCGAAGTTCAGCGCCCTCGCCTTCAAGCTGATGACCGATCCGTATGTGGGTCAGCTGACTTTCGTGCGGGTGTACTCGGGCATCCTGAAGTCGGGCGACTCGGTCTACAACCCGACGCGCGGCAAGAAGGAGCGCATCGGCCGGATCCTGCAGATGCACGCCAACCAGCGCGAGGAGATCAAGGAGATCCTGGCCGGCGACATCGCCGCCTGCGTGGGCCTGAAGGACGTGACGACCGGCGAGACGCTGTGCGACCCCGAGGCCATCATCACGCTGGAGCGGATGATCTTCCCGGAGCCGGTGATCTCGCAGGCGGTGGAGCCCAAGACCAAGGCGGACCAGGAGAAGATGGGCATCGCGCTCGGTCGTCTGGCGGCGGAGGATCCGTCCTTCCGCGTGCGCACGGACGAGGAGTCGGGCCAGACCATCATCTCCGGCATGGGCGAGCTCCATCTGGAGATCATCGTGGACCGCATGAAGCGCGAGTTCAGCGTCGAGGCCAACGTCGGCAAGCCGCAGGTGGCGTACCGCGAGACGGTGCGCAAGGCGGTGACGGACGTGGAAGGCAAGTTCGTGCGCCAGTCCGGCGGCAAGGGCCAGTACGGGCACGTGGTGTTCTCGCTGTCGCCGCAGGAGCCGGGCAAGGGTTTCGAGTTCGTCGACGCGATCAAGGGCGGCGTGGTGCCGCGCGAGTTCATCCCGGCGGTGGAGAAGGGCGTGATCGACAGCCTGCCCAACGGCGTCCTGGCGGGCTATCCGGTGGTGGACGTGAAGGTCACGCTGACCTTCGGTTCGTACCATGACGTGGACTCGAACGAGAACGCGTTCAAGATGGCTGCGTCGCTGGGCTTCAAGGAAGCCTGCCGGCGCGCGAGCCCGGTGATCCTGGAGCCGATGATGGCGGTCGAGGTCGAGACGCCCGAGGACTACGCCGGCACGGTGATGGGCGACCTGTCCAGCCGCCGCGGCATGGTCCAGGGCATGGACGACATGATCGGCGGCGGCAAGATCATCAAGGCGGAAGTGCCGCTGTCGGAGATGTTCGGGTACTCCACGTCATTGCGCTCCGCGACGCAGGGACGCGCGACGTACACGATGGAGTTCAAGCATTACTCCGAAGCGCCGAAGAACGTCGCCGATGCGATCATGACTGCTCGAGCGAAGTAAGCCTGCACGGCGCTTGCGCATGAGCAACGGGCCGCGGTTCATCACCGCGGCCCGTTCCGTTTCATGGCGTCGTCGTTGACGTGACGCGCGGCGTCACGTCGTCACGTCGTCACGTCGTGCTCAGCGCTCGTAGGCCCCGGCGTCGATGATCTGGATGACGCGTGCGGCGCCGGCGAAGTCGGTCGCGCCGACGATGCTCGCGCCGAGGTTGGTGCCGGCGCCGACGGCCGGCGAGTTCGCCGACACGCGCAGGTCACGCCCCGCGAGGTTGAAGAACAGCGGGTTCCCGAACTTCGAGTGCGTGTCCTGCTTCGCGCCGGAGACGAAGCTGCCCAGGCCCGTGTAGGTCTTGTTGTTCCAGATCCAGGTCGCGTTGCCCGCGTCGTTGAAGTAGACGTTGTTGTCGAAGGCGACGGGCGAGGTGGTCCAGGTGGCCACGTTGTTGACCATGTGGCCGCCGGTGCTGCTCTGCGCGTTGGACAGGAAGACGATGTTGTTCTTGAACACGCTGTTGGTCGTGTTGAACTGGACCTGGAAGCCCTCGCCCTTGGCCGCGGCCGATTGGTAGAGGGTGTTGTTGACCACGGTCACGCGGTCCGCCCCGCCGCGACCGGCGTCGTAGCCGCCGATGGAGATGTTGGCCAGCTGCGTGTCGTAGACCAGGTTGTTGCGCACGGTCACGTTGCTGGACTTCTCGCCGGCGGTTTCGGCGGCGACCTCGATGCCGAGGTCGGCGTTGCGGATGAGGTTGCGCTCGATCACGACGTTGGCGCAGCCGTCGCAGTAGATGCCGCCGGCCGAGGGCTCGTTGTTGTAGGACGGGTTCTTCGTCGTCGTGATGTTGTAGAGGCGGTTGTCGGCGATGGTGCCGTTCTTCACCTGGTCATGGCCGTCGGGGCCGGTGCCCTGGAAGCCGATCACGTCGATGCCGATGTTGGAGTTGTCGTGAATCAGGTTGCCGGTGATGGTGAAGTCGGTGACGTTGCCGTCGAGCGCGACGGTCTCGGTCTGGCCGGTCTTGAGGTTGTAGACCTCGTTGCCGCTGATGGTGATCTGCGAGTACGGCGTGGTGCCCGTGCCCCACACCGCGATGCCGTGCGCGTTGCCGGTCTTCTCGATGGTGGTCTTGATGTCGTGGATCTTGTTGTTCAGCAGCTTGATCTGCGTGCCCGAGCCGATCACGACGATGCCGGCCGGCTCGTCGTTCTTGGTGCTGCTGGCGTAGTTGCGGATCTCGAAGCCGTTGATCGTGATGTAGCTCTTGCTGTTCACGTTGAAGAGGCCGCGCATGTCGCCGCCGCAGCAGTTCACGCCGGTGCCGTCGACGATGGGCAGCTCGCCGGCGTAGTTCTGGAAGACGATCGGTCCGGCGGTGGCGTTGCCGGACTTGGCGAAGGTCACGTACTCGTTGTAGACGCCGCCGCGCACGTAGACGGTCGCGCCGGCCGCGGCGACCGTGGCCGCGTGGTTGATGTGCCGCCACGGGGACGCGAGCGTGCCCGGATTGGCGTCGTTGCCCGTGGTGGAGACGTAATACGTGGTGGCCGCCTGGGCGTAGCCGCTGGCGAGCAGCAGGGCCAGGGCAACGGAGGAAAGCGCTTGGATGGGTTTCAAAGGAGGCTCCGGGTCAGGATCGCGGGGATCACGGGGTTGAGAGACTGCAGGGAATGCGTTCCCGACCTGCATTCTGAATTTCGGATGCTTTCTTATTTCTGACGTTTCACAGGTGGTATCGAAATCATTCGAAGGTGTTTTGTGTCGATATGTGCGTAATTCAAAATACAAATCTCACATATCGCCCGAAAACAATGTCATAACTTTCGATCACATCGACATCGAAAGCCACAATGGTTGTATTGGCCCGCACTCCTCTTAGGCCTGAGGTCGAGATGCAAGCCATGGCTTGCAAAAACACGGCTTTTCTCAAGATTCGTAAGCCATGACTTGCAAGACCGGCGATCGACTCGCCAGCCACGACTTGCAAAACGGGCGAAAAGCCAGAGATGCCAACCATGACTGACACTGCAAGCTTCCCTGAGGACATTGGCTTGGCGCTCAGGAAGCAACGTGAGGCGCTGAAGCTTTCCAAGACCGATGTGGCGGACAAAGCCAACAGAGTCCGGGAAGTGATCTATCGCCTCGAAGCGGGTCAAGAGTCCACGGTGACCTCGCTCATGGCCGTGACCCGCGCGCTGGGTCTGCGTATCCGCTTCGAAAAGGCCGGGATGCCGACCATGGAAGAACTCGCGGAGCGATTCGCCAGGGACGACGACGATGCCCCCTGACCGGAACTGTTCGAGGAACTGGTCCTGGCCCACCTGAACACCGGCGCCGGCATCGCCGGAATGCAGCCCAAGATCATGGTTCCCGACCGGCCCACGATCCCCATCCCCTCGCTCATCGTCAAGGCGGCGAGTCCCGCCTATCCGGGCCTGGCGACCAATGAGTTTCTCTGCCTCAGCGCGGCGAAGCGTGCGGGCATCGAGGTGCCAGGTTTTGATCTCTCCGATGACGGACAGCTGTTGCTCGTGGACCGCTTCGACGTGATCCAGCATCCAGGCGGCGCGGTGGAACGTCTGGGCTTCGAGGATGTCGCGGCGCTATCCGGCCAGCGGGTGCGGGACGTGCTCTCGGACCGCAAGTACCACGGCAGCTACCAGCGCGTCAGTGATCTGCTGACCCTGATCCATCTCCCGAAGGCGGATCTGCGCCGGTTCTTCGAGCAGGTCGCCTTCTCCGTCATGGTGCGCAACGGGGACGCCCACCTCAAGAACTTCGGCGTGCTCTATCGATCCGCGCAGGAGGCGTGGCTCGCACCCATGTTCGACGTCGTGACCACGGCGGTGTATCGCTACACCCGCTATGCGGGCGGTCCGGAGCTGGAGGACCGCACGATGGCGCTCAAGCTGGTTTCCGGACGTCATCAGTCGAAGGCGTATCCGACCACGGAGGAGTTGATCTCGTTCGGGCGGCAGCACTGCGCTGTCGATGATCCCAAGCCCGTTCTGACCCGCATCGCCGAAGCCATGCGCGCGACGCTCAAGGAGGCGGCCGGCGACGACCGCATCCCCAAGGCACTGCTGGGTGATCTCTGCGCAGTCTGGGAAGAGGGGCTGCTGCACGGACGCTGATCAGCGTGCCCTTCCCGCAGCGGCCCCTGCACCCTCAGGTCGCAGCGAGCGCCGCGCGCACCGCGACATCCAGCGTCGTCGTCGGCCGACCGATCAGGCTCGCCAACGCACCGCCCTCCTCCTGCAGCGCGCCGTTGGCGGCCTGCTCGTCAGAATCAGCGAGCAGCTCGGCCAACGCCGCCGGCAGGCCCGCATCCAGCAACACTCGCTCGTAATCCGCGCGCGGCAGGTCCTTGTACGAAACGGACTGACCGCTCTGGCGCGCGACTTCCGCAGCCAGTTCCGTCAGCGTGTGTCCGCGGTCACCGGCGAGCTCGAAGACTTCATTCCCGCTGATGGGTCGCGTCAGCACCGCCGCTGCGGCGTCCGCGTAGTCGGCACGCGGCGCCCAGGAGATGCGCCCCTCGCGCGCCGAGCCGAGGAAGGCGCCGTGCTTCAGCGCCATCGGCAACGCGGCCAGGTAGTTCTCGACGTACCAGCCGTTGCGCAGCAGCGCATGCGTCAGGCCGGAGGCCTGGATCAGCGCCTCGGTCTCGCGGTGCTCGCCGGCCAGGCCGAGCGGCGAGCGGTCGGCGTGGAGCACGCTCGTGTAGACGAGTTGACCCACGCGAGCGGCCTTCGCCGCGTCGATGACGGCGCGATGCTGCGGAACGCGATCTCCCACTTCGTTCGAGGAGATCAGCAGCACGCGCTCCGCGCCGGCGAAGGCGGAGGTCAGCGTGTCGGGCCGGGTGTAGTCGGCCTCGCGCACGACGACGCCGCGCGCGGACAGGTCCGCCGCCTTCGCGGGAGAGCGCACCGCGGCGACGATGCCGCCGGGCGCGACGCCCAGGGACAGCAGGCGGTCGATGACGAGGCGGCCCAACTGGCCGGTGGCGCCGGTGACAACGATCATGATCAGGACTCCGAATCAGTGAAGAGGCATTCATGCTATGGACGCGTTCCCGGACTCGGAATGGATAAGTATCCATAATTCATGTCTTCGCGTTCCAGAACACCCACTTCAAAGTCCCCATCCATGAGCATCGACCTGCTGAGCGCCGTCCTGCGTGACACGGGCCTGTCGCGGCGCCTGCTGGACCTCAGCGCGCTGTCCGATGATTGCGCGCTGCGCTTCCCCTGCGACCGCTGCATCGGCCTGCACGTCGTGCTGCGCGGCAGCGTGACGCTGCACGCACCGGAGCTGGAAGAACCGCTGACCTTGAGCGGCGGCGACATCGCCGTGATGGCGCGCGGTCATCCGCACGTGCTGAGTCTGCGGCCATCCCTGGAGGGCCAGCGCATCGAGAACATCGACACGCGGAAGACGTCGACGTTCAGCGCCATCGGGTCGTTCGGGACGCCGGAGGGAACGGATGCCACCGTGCTCAGCGGCGCGTACCAGTTCTGGCATACACCGGTGCATCCGTTCTTCGCGGAACTGCCGACCTGGGCGGTGCTGCGCGCGGCCGACATGCCGCGGCTGGGGCCGCTGGCGCTGGCGGGCGGCCTGCTGGTCGAGGAACTGCGCGAGGCCGAGCCCGGCGCGGAGATCATCACGCACGGCCTGCTGGACCTGCTGTTCACCTACGCGCTGCGCCAGTTGATCGCGCGTCGCGCGGCGACGAGCGTGGGCTGGAGCCTGGCGGTGCACGACCCCTTGGTGGGCCGCGCGGTGGCGCTGATGCATGGCGACCCCGCGCATCCATGGACGCTGGACGAGCTGGCCAAGCGGGCCGGCCTGTCGCGCACGGCGCTGGCGGAGCGCTTCCGCGAGGCCATGGGCGACACACCGCTGAATCACCTGCGCGTGGTGCGCATGCAGCGTGCGATGCAGCTGCTCGCGCAGACGCGGCACAGCCTGGAGGCGGTCGCCGCCGCGGTCGGCTACAAGGATGCGTTCGGGTTCTCGAAGGTGTTCAAGCGCACCGTCGGGCTGTCACCCAAGGCCTTCCGCCAGCAGGATGCGGCGGAGCGGGAAGACCCGTGGCGCTTGTCGGCGGGTTGAACTCAGCCGAGCTGTTCTGCCAGCCCGACGATGAGGCCTTCGGGCCCGCGGAGATAGACGAGCCGGTAGGCGGTCCCGTATTCCATCCTGCCGATGAGCGCTGCGCCATGGGTCAGCATCCGCGCGACGACGGCGTCGATGTCCTCGACGGCGAACATGACGCGGCGGATCCCCAGGGCGTTCACGGGCGTGTCCACCGGCCCGAACCTCACGGCGTCCGGCGTGTGGAACTTGTCCAGCTCAATGCCCTGCCCGTCGGGCGTGCGCAGCATGGCGAGCGTGGCCCGCACGTCGCCGAGCCCGATGAGGCGCCCGACGTCGGGCCCTTCCACGTCGGTCTGGCCCTCCAGCTCGAGGCCCAGTTCGATGAAGAACGCCTTCACGGCCTCGAGATCGTCGACAACGATGAGGACATTGTCCATTCGCTTGATTGCCATGGCCTTGGTTCCAGTTCAACGAGGTCGCTCATTTTGAGCGCCCGTAGACTGCGCCCTTCAATCCAATCAAAGAAGACGCCGAATTGAAGACGCTGGTACTGGGAGGCTACGGAAATTTCGGGGCGCGCATCTGCCGCGCGTTGGCGGGTGATCCGACGATCGAGTTGATGATCGGTGGCCGCAACGCGGCGCGCGCTCGGGCACTGGCCGATGAGCTCGGATCGGGCGCCGAAGGCGTCGCCATCGATCTGGCCTCGCCCGCGTTCTCGGATGAACTCCGGCGCCTCGGCGTGGCGTTGCTGATTCACACGGCGGGGCCGTTCCAGGATCAGTCCTACGACGTCGCGCAGGCGGCCGCGCGGGCTGGCGCCCATTACATCGACCTCGCCGACGGACGTCGATTCGTCTGTGACTTCCCGTCGTCGATGGATGCGGCATTCCTCGCGGCGGGACGCGTCGGCATCTCCGGCGCGAGCACCGTGCCGGCGCTGTCCTCCGCCGTGGTGGAGTCGCTCACGCGCGGGTGGCGATCGATCCGCGACATCGACATCTGCATCGCGCCGGCGCAGACCGCACCGCGCGGAGAGGCGACGCTCGCCGCGGTGTTGAGCTACTGCGGCGGACCGGTCCAGGTCTGGGACGAGGGCCGCTGGTCATCGCGCCCCGGATGGGCGAACCCCACGCGCGTAGAGTTCGCCCGCTTGCGACCGCGCCTCGGCGCCTTGTGCGACATCCCGGACCTCGAGCTGTTCCCTTCGCGCTATGGCGTGACGAACCGCGTGATCTTTCGTGCCGCGCTTGAAGTAGGCCTCACGCAGCGCGCGATGGGATGGTTGGCAACGCTGCGGCGCATCGGTCTGCTGAAGCAGCCGTCGCGACTCGCCGCGCTGATGCAGGCCACGGCACCCGCGTTCGATTTCCTCGGCTCCGCGCTCGGCGGCATGGTCGTGCGCGTGGAAGGCGACGATTCCACGGGTCGGCGCCTTCAAAGGGAATGGCACATCGCCGCCGACGACGACCATGGGCCCGAGATTCCCTGCATGGCCGCGATCCTGCTGGCGCGGCGGTTGGCACACGGTGAAGACCTGACCCCGGGCGCTCATGCATGCAAGGGGTTGCTGAGCCTGGACGAGTTCAGGCCGGAGTTCGAACGATGGGGCATGGTGACGGACCTGCGCGAATAGGTCGGACGCCGTCTGACCTATTGCCCCGGACGTACATTCAGCGCCATTGCGGAGAGATCGAGCGGTGGCAGGGGGAACAGTCCCGCTGACACCCAACCGTCGCTTCGACATGTTCGAGGAGAGTCGACGATGAAACTGCTGCTGCTCGGTGCCACGGGGCTCGTGGGAAGCGAGGCCTTGGCGCTCGCGCTTGCCAACGATGCGTTCTCCGAAGTCATCGCGCCAACGCGCAAGCCGTTGGCACCTGCCGCCAAGCTGGTGAACCCGGTGGTCTCACGCCTGGAGGACCTGATTCCGGAGCTGGCTTCGCTCAGGCCTCAAGCGGTGATCTGTGCACTGGGAACGACGCAGGCCAAGGCCGGCTCGAAAGAGGCGTTCCGGCATGTCGACCACGAGCTTCCCGTCGCCTTCGGCAAGGCCGCGCACGCCGCGGGCGCCGAGACCTTCGCCCTCGTGAGCGCGGTGGGCGCATCGGCGGAGTCCAGGTTCTTCTATACGAGGACCAAGGGAGAAGTGGAAAAGGACATCCAGGCCATCGGGTTCCGATCGCTGACGATCTGCCGACCCAGCCTCATCGGTGGAGAGCGCCAGGAAACCCGGCGCGCCGAACATGCGGCGATGGCGCTGATCCGGGTCCTGACGCCGGTCCTGCCGAAGCGGTTCCGAATCAATCCGGCGAGCAGCATCGCTGCCGCGTTGCTCAATGCGGTTTCCGAGGCACGCCCTGGTTGTCGCTTGATCTCGTCGGACGAGATGAACTGAGGTCCTCGACCAATAGGTCAGAAGCCTTCTCACAAATTGAGCCGCCCGCGCGACAGCCGCGCCCGTCAGCCTCGATGCGCTTCGTCGAGCACTTGCGCAAGGCGCAAGGTGCCGGGGTACTCGCCGCATTCCCGGAGTGCACGGTTCTTGAGCGCGCCCAGCTTCGACAGATTCGAAACGGCTCCGGCTTGCAGAAGATCCGCGGCGTCGTCGATCAACGTCATCAGGTCTTTGCGACTCAGGTCCACCGCCTTCATCGCTGCGGAGAACCGGGCAAGCTGCGTCTTGGCGTCATGCCGCCGAGCGCGGCATTCGGAGCAATGGACGCAATCCGCGTCGACGTAGAACTGCAGTTCCTCGAACCAGTGCCGCTGCTCCTGCGCGAAGAACAGGAACGGTCGCCCGCATTCCCGGCAATCCCGCAGGATGTCCACGTAGTAGCGACGCGGGTAGATCGAATAGTTCTGCCTGCTCGCGTCCGCAACGAGCACCGCCTCAGGAAAGATCACCGCCCGATTGAGCCCCCAGAAGCCGTCTCGAATCTCCGCCTCCGGGGTGGCGATCCCCGAAGCGATGGGACGCGATCCATAGCGGGGATGCGGGACGATGCCCGGAGGCAAGATTGAGCTGTATCGGCGCATCTTGGACATTGGAACAACGGGGGCTAGGCAATGAGGACACAAGCAAGAAACTCAAGGCACCGTCAGACTTGGCCAAACGTGTCTTTGAGAGGATCTTCGTTGCAGTCCAGCCTCTGTCATCTCGACTCCCCAAAAGGCGTTCTCAGATTGACCGTCACTCGCATCACGCAGAACCGGTGCTTGGTGCAGGAGACGTGACCAAGGCATCCGCAAACGTCATGGCGCGTTGAACGCCGATCGAAACCCGCCGCACCCTCGCTCCAGGATATCCAGCAGCAAGAGCCATAACTGCGGCCTCATCCTCCGAAGAGATCAACGGTCCGAGATTGATGCTCACAAGATTGCCAGGATCGAAACCCCAGTCCGAATACAGCTTCTCTGCATTGCCGGCGGCGTCGCTGCCAACAAGTCGCCATTCGTTTTCGTATTGCCAATCAGTTGACTTGCTGAAAAGTGCCATTTCCTGAACAGCGCGAGACCAAGCGCCACCTCCGCCTAGCGTCATCAGGCGCCCCCAACCATCGTGGGTATAGATATCGGGGAGATCAGCCGGATAGTTCACCCTTCTTGGTCTCAGCGTCGGACGCTGTTCGCTCGATGGAAGACGAAACTCGAGGACTACACCCCGGTACTCGTCTGCGTAGTGGTACCACATCGCGACATGAGCAGGACTCTCAGTGAGGCAGAGAATTCTCAATTGAGGCACTAGCGCCTGCCACAAGGCCCGCCCTTGACCAATCGCCAGCTTGGCCGCTCCCGGCTTGAGCAGCAGAGCTACCAGTTCGTCCTTGACCGCCCCCTTCAATCTACCGGCCTTTGCTTGCTCCAAAAGTCTTCGAACGACGTCGTTGTAGATTGAGATGTCCTCAGGAGGATCCTGCAGGAGGCCTGAGATCTCCTTCGTGTATGCCGCATTGATGGTCTCTGGATCAAGGCCGCCGGCCAGTTCGCGGGGAACGTCGAAAGGATCGTTGAACATGAGAGGCGACGACCACCTCAGCGTACGGTTCGTAAGGACGATCCTTCCCGTGCCGGCCGGCATGTATTTGAAGAACGTCGGGGGCAAGGCATCCATTGTCGGCATCTCTTTTCTCCCTGGCTGAACGTCAACTGTAGATCGATGGGAGAGATTCACTCCTTCCGATACGCCCTCCGCACTGCCATTCGTCATGCCCTCGCAAACCCGGTCGGGTTTGCGCGTAGAGGCCCTCTATGCTGCCGGCACTCTTCATCCCAGGGTGCCCCATGACGAACAAGATGCTCACGAAGCAGTTCTCGCTGACGACCGTTTTCACCGTCACGCCCGCCCGCGCGGGCGTGATCGCTTTCGGACTCGCGCTGCAGGCTGCCGCCTTCGCCGCTGACGCGCCTGAAGCCCCTGTGGCGGCGCCCTCGCCCGCCGCGGCCGCCTCGGCCCCCGTCGCGAAGTGGAACGTCAATCAGCCCCCCGGCGAGAAGAAGACCGCCAGCATCGACGTGCGCACCGGCACCTGGATGTCGGTCGACGTCAGTCCCGACGGCAAGCAGATCGTCTTCGACCTGCTCGGCGACCTCTACGTGATGCCGGTCGGCGGTGGCGAAGCCAAGGCCCTCACGCATTCGATCGCCTGGGAGATGCAGCCCCGCTTCTCGCCCGACGGCAAGCAGATCGCCTTCGTCTCCGACGCCGGCGGCGGCGACAACATCTGGGTCATGAACGCCGACGGCTCCAACGTCCGCGCGATCTCGACCGAAGACTTCCGCCTGCTCAACAACCCGGTCTGGCATCCCGGCGGCAAGTACATCGCCGCCCGCAAGCACTTCACCGGCACCCGCTCGCTGGGCAGCGGCGAGATCTGGCTCTATCACGTCGACGGCGGCAAGGGCCAGCAGCTCAACGAGAAGCCGAACTGGCAGAAGGACCTCGGCGAGCCCGCGCTCTCGCCCGACGGCAAGTACCTCTACTACTCGCAGGACAGCACCCCGGGCCGCCAGTTCGAATACAACAAGGACAGCACCGGCGAGATCTTCCGCATCTACCGCCAGGACCTGACCGACGGCACCAACGAGCCCTTCGTCACCGGCCCCGGCGGCGCGATCCGGCCCACGCCGTCCCCCGACGGCAAGTACCTCGCCTTCATCCGCCGGCTGCGCGACGCCACGGGCAGCCGCACCACGCTGTTCCTCAAGGACCTGAAGACCGGCCGCGAATTCCCCGCCTGGACCGGCATGGAACGCGACCTGCAGGAATCCTGGTCCGTGCACGGCGTCTACCCCGGCATCGCGTGGATGCCCGATTCCAAGCAGGTTGTCGCCTGGGCGCAGGGCAAGCTGTGGCGCATCGATCCGTTCAAGTCGAGCGCCGCCGAGATCCCCTTCCACGTCAAGGACGAGCGCCAGATCACGCCCGCGCTGCGCTTCGCGCATGAGGTCGCGCCCGCCACCTTCGACTCGAAGATGCTGCGCTGGGTGAAGGTCTCGCCGGACGGCAAGCGCGTGGTGTTCTCGTCCGCCGGCTACCTCTATGCGAGCGAGCTGCGCGACGGCCAGCCGGTCGGCGAAGCCCGCCGCCTCACGTCGCAGACGGAACGCTTCGAATACTTCCCGGCCTTCTCGCGCGATGGGAAGCAACTCGTCTACGTGAGCTGGACCGACGCGGACCAGGGCCGCGTGCGCGTGCTCGATCTCGCCGGCGGCCGCGACACCGTCGTCACGCCGGAGCCGGGCAAGTACCTCTCGCCGGCCTTCTCACCCGACGGCAAGACCATTGCGTACCAGAAGGCCAAGGGCGGCTTCCTGACCTCGCCCTGGAACAGCCTGGAGCCCGGCGTCTACGTCGCCGCCGCCGACGGCAAGGGCCAGCCGCGCCGCGTCACCAAGGACGGCGAGGCACCGCAGTTCGGCGCCGACAGCGACACGCTCTACGTCACGCGCAAGCAGACGACCGGCGAGGTCGATTCGAATCACCAGCTGGTGCGCCTGAACCTGGTCGAGCGCAGCGAGTTCGCCGTCGCCAAGAGCGAATTCGCGACGCGCTTCACCGTGTCGCCGGACGGCCAGTGGCTCGGCTTCACCGAACGCTTCCACACCTACGTCACGCCGCTCGCGCCCGCGGGCAAGCTGCAGACGGTCGGCCCGAAGGCCGAGGCCATGCCGGTGAAGAAGCTCGACGTCAACGCGGGCGACGATCTGCAGTGGTCGGGCGACGGCAAGTCGCAGCCGTATGCGCTGCACTACGCGCTGGGCAACGAGCTCTTCACCGTGCCGCTCACGCAGGCGCTGCAGCCGGGCTTCAAGCCGGCGGAGCGCGGTGCGCCCATCAAGCTGACGCTGACCGCCGACAAGCCCAAGGGCCGCATCGCCATCGTCGGCGCGCGCATCGTCACGATGAGCGCGAGCAAGCCCGATGAGGTCATCGAGGACGGCGCGATCCTGGTCGACGGCGACCGCATCGCGGCGATCGGACCTCGCGCGTCGGTAAGCATCCCCGCCGGCACGGAGACGATCCAGGCGGCCGGCAAGACGGTGATCCCGGGCTTGATCGACGCCCACTGGCACGGCACCATGGCCGAGAGCGAGATCGTCCCGCAGCAGAGCTGGATCAACTACGCGTCCCTGGCCTTCGGCCTGACGACGCTGCACGATCCGTCCAACCGCACCAGCGACATCTACACGCAGTCGGAGATGCAGCGCACGGGCCGCGTGGTCGGGCCGCGCATCTTCTCGACGGGCACGGTGCTGTACGGCGCGAAGGCCGATTTCTCCGCGGTCATCAACAGCCTGGACGACGCGCAGACGCATCTGAAGCGGCTGAAGTCGGCCGGCGCGATCAGCGTGAAGAGCTACAACCAGCCGCGACGCGATCAGCGCCAGCAGGTGCTCGAAGCCGCGCGCGAGACCGGGATGATGGTCGTGCCGGAAGGCGGCTCGCTGTTCCAGCTCAACATGTCGATGGTGGTCGACGGCCACACCGGCGTGGAGCACGCGCTGCCCGTGGCCAAGGTCTACGACGACGTGAAGCAGCTGTGGCCTCAGACGCAGGTCGGCTACACGCCGACGCTGAACGTCGCCTACGGCGGACTCGACGGCGAGCACTACTGGTACGCGCGCACGGACGTGTGGCGCCATCCGATCCTCAGCAAGTTCGTGCCCAAGGCCGTGCTGGAGCCGCGCAGCGTGCGCCGCGAGACGGCGCCGGAGGAAGACTTCAACGTCATCCAGGTCGCGAAGACCGCGACCGAGCTGCAGCGCGCGGGCGTGTCGGTGAACATCGGCGCGCACGGCCAGCGTGAAGGCCTGGGCGCGCACTGGGAGATGTGGATGATGGGCCTGGGCGGCATGACCTCGCTGGAGGCCATCCGCACCGCGACGCTCAACCCGGCGCGCTACCTCGGCCTGGACAAGGACATCGGCTCACTGGAGCCGGGCAAGCTCGCGGACCTGGTGATCGTCGACGGCGACGTGCTCAAGGACATCCGCCAGAGCGACCGCATCAGCCAGGTCATGCAGGGCGGCCGCGTCTTCGACATCCCGTCGATGAACGAGGTCTGGCCGGCGAAGAAGCCGCGCAAGCCGTTCTTCTTCGACGGCGTCAACGCGAGCGCGCCGGTGGATGCGGCGGCGGCGGGCGTCGAAGAGGGGCACGGGCACGGGGATTGAGCAATCAGGGGATGACGGGGTGCGCGACTGTGAATTGCAGCGCTCCGTCCCTCCCAGTCAGCGTTTCATTGCCCGCAATGTCAGTTTGAAAGATCTCTGAGAGTTCATAGGAACCGGGCTGCAAGTCCAGGGCGAGCTCACCCACGCCCATCACCGTCACTGGCTTGCTCGTGCCATCGCCCAGGGCCCGATTCCAGAGGGTCATCCGCACCAGCGCGCCCTCTTCGTATCCATCAAGGACGATGACCGTTGCGCTGCTTTCCGGCAAACCCGTGGCGCCATTGGCATCAACGGCCTTGAGACGGGGAATGATGTCGACAACCTGCGTATCGAGGACGAAAGAGAACGCCGAGATCCCGCTTTCGGTCGTCTCCGTCACCATCTGCCGGGTCAGCACCGTCTTCCGACCATCCGCTCCCAGTTCGATGGCGGCGATCTCTTTCCCGACGCCGTCCTTCCAGGATGTACCGCCATCGACGCTGTACGTCCACGAGGCGCCCTCGTTCAATCCCTCGACGGTCAGGGTCCCGTCCTTGGTGATGCCATCGCGGTCGAGTCCTGGCTCAATCACGAACTTTTGCGTGTCCCAGTGCAAATCACCGCGACCCGTATCGTTTTTCAGCTTCAGTGTCGGAGCGCCCGTGTCGAGCGTGAACTGGAGGACGGCGGGATCGCTGTCATTGCCGGCCTTGTCCGTCTGGATCAACTGCACATCTTGAGCGCCGTCGCGCAAGGGCGCGGCCAGCTCCGTCCCGTGACCCGCGTGCCAGGTCTTGCCTCCGTCCACGCTGTAGCGCCAGGTGGCGTCCTGCTCCAGCCCCTCCACCTTGATCGTCGAATTGCTCGTGATCCCGTCGGTGCTGTCGGCGCCCGTGTCGTGCTTCAACGAGAGCGTCGGGGGTACGGGCGGCGTCGTATCGGGCAGGGGCGCCGGCGGAACGACGGCGTGCTCGGGCCCGGTCGGCTTCGGGAGTTCGCTCGGATGATCAGGAGACGTGGCGGCCGGCGGCGTGATGGCCGCAGACGGCGTTTCCGGCTTGTCCACGTCCGGATCCGGCACTTGCGCCTTGAGGTCATCGGGAACCGCTGGATCCGGACGCAGCGGTTGGGCCACGATCGGATCCGGTTGAACCGGCGGAACGATCACAGGAGCCGGATGCTGCTGCACGGGCTGAATGGCAGTGATGCCGTGTCCGCCGCCGCCACCACCGCCGGCCGCAGCGCCGATGATCCCGAGAAGACCCAGACCACCCGCGATCACGAGGCCATTTGAGCCCAGTGCCGCGGAGGAACTGGCCGCCTCGGCCTGCGCCGCGGCTTCGAAGTCCGAAGCTGGCGCGGCGGCGTCGATGGGCGCGGACTCCGTGGATGTCTCGGCGGATGTCTCGGCGGGAGCGGCGATGTCCGTCGCCTCGTCTTCCACCTTGCGCTTGATGTCCGACGCCGTCGCGATGCGAGCGGCAGGGGTCGTGTTCGAGGTACCGTGAACCGGAGCCTGGCGCTCCGATGCGTGAAGTTTGATGTCCGCCATGTGCGTTCCGATGTGAGAGGAGAGATGACGGCAGTCTCTCTACTGTTCACGGAATACACAGCTGCGCAAATGAGCTAGCGACTCACGGTCACCAGCCTGCATCAGGGAGATGAGCCGCAAGAACGCAGCACTACCCCTCAACTTCCGCTAGCGGAACCACCTATCGAAGCCAGTGACCGGCCGCAGGCTCCTGGCGATCGGGCAGCCCGGCGCGAACTTCCTTGATGTGGGTCAGGCCTTGCCGGTCGATCCGAAACCGCCCTCGCCGCGCGAGGACGCATCGAAGTCATCGACCACGCAGCCTTCAGACCGTGAAGACACCGCCGTTTGCGGTGTGAAGGACCACGGGCGCATCAGCCTGCTGGTTGGCCAGGTCAATAAAGATCGGGGCAGTGGAGAACTGTGCTGATCCTCCCGGGTCGAGTGTCAATTTGATGTCCGCCCCGTCCCGGACAACCTGCACGAAGCGGTAGATGGACGCACCCTTTGGGACTGAAAGGATTTCTGAGAGATCCAGGACATCCTTCTGTTGCGCGTCGTAGTCCAGCACGAACGTCGAGGACATGTCTGCCTTCAACTGGAAAGTGTCAGCGCCGGTCGTGCCATGAAGGACGGCAGCCCCGGACAGCTTCGGTGCGACCACTGCTGCCGCCCTGTCCAGGTAGAACATGATTGCGGGGCCCGGTTCACTCAAGTTGCCGGCGACGTCGGTCTGAATGGCAACGACCCTGTGCAGTCCGTCGTAATCGAGAACAGGCACCTCGTCGACTTCGCCGTGAACGATACGGACGCGTTCAACCGTCCCTACCGCAGCGCCCTCTTCCCTGCCCATGACACGCAAGCTCGCATGGCCGGTCACAAAGTCCCCTTCATCCACGCCGTCGTCACGCACCAGTTGAAGTCCGACCGGCAAAGGGGGCGCCGTATCCAGCACGAACGTGAACTCCGAGCCGCCCGCCCGGCCGTCGGCGTCAACTCTCCTCACCATGACGGTCTTCGTTCCATCGGCGCCTAGCGCATCGGCAGCGATCTCCGAGCCTGAGCCATCGATCCAGTGTGCGCCGCCGTCGACGCTGAACTGCCATGGCTCACCGTCCTGCAGACCTTTCACGGTCAGCGTGCCATCCTTCGTGATGCCGTCCTCGTCAAGCCCGCGGTCGACCACAAACACATGCGTTTCATATTCGTGGATCCCGCGACCGGTGTCGTTCTTGAGCTGCAGCTTCAGCGTCGGGGCCAGGACGTCCCCCTTGATCGTCGAATCGCTCGTGTCCCCGTCCTTCGTGTCGATCCCCGTGTCGTGCTTCAGTGGAACCACGGGAGTCAGGGGCGCTGTCTTGTCGGGCACCGGCGCTCCCGGAACGACGATCAGCTCGGCCTCGGTCGGCTTCGTGTCCACGCCGGGATGATCGGGCGACGCCATGGTCGATGGCGTGGCGCCCGTCGGTGTCGTCAGGTCCACGTGAGGCGCAGTCGCGGGAGGCAGGTCCGGCTTGCGCATATCGGGCTTCGGAATCTGCGCCTTCGGGTTCTCGGGAAGTAGGGGATCCGGATGCAGCGGCTGCGCCACGACAGGGGGCGGGTGAACCGGCGGAACAATCACTGGATCCGGATGCGGTTGCACTGGCCGAATGATCGGGGCGTATGCACCAGCGTCACCGCCGCCACCTGCCACGCCAAGGACTCCGACCAGCCCCAGACCGGCTGCGATGGCGAGGCCACCCGACCCCACGCCCGATGACGAACCGGAACCCTCCGCGAGCGGCTGGTCGCCTACTTCCGGAGCAGGCGCGGACGCATCGGCTGGCGCTGTCTCCACCGGGCCCCCGGTGGCGTCGGCGACGTTCACCGCCTCGTCTTCACGCTTGCGTTTGATGCTCGATGCCGCCGCCGCGCGCGCGGCATTGCTGGTACTTGGAGAGCCCGGGACCGATGCCTGCCGCTGCGGTGCTTGAAGATTGATGTCCTTCATGCAAGCGAGGCCACCAGGTCGGACAGGCGGAAGCGTGGTGCTGCCATGGACGAGACTTTCAGAATGGAAAGTCTGGCAGTCTCAACAATGTCGCGTCGGCCCGCACTCGCTCGAAACGACGGCGCGGCGGAGGACACCCCGCACATCCTCACCCCGCTCCCGCAGGAATCTGCGTGCGGCGTTCGAAGGGCGTGAAGGAGATGAAAGAGATGAAGGCGGGTCAGGCCTTGCCGGTCGACCCGAAACCGCCCTCGCCGCGCGAGGACGCATTGAAGTCATCGACCACGCGGAAGGTCGGCTGCACCACCGGCACGATCACCATCTGCGCGATGCGCTCCATCGGCTGGATCGTGAACACGTCCTTGCCGCGGTTCCACACGCTGACCATCAGCTGGCCCTGGTAGTCCGAGTCGATCAGGCCGACCAGGTTGCCCAGCACCACGCCGTGCTTGTGACCCAGGCCCGAGCGCGGCAGGATCATCGCGGCCAGGCCCGCGTCGCCGATGTGGATCGCCAGACCCGTGGGCACCAGCACCGTGTCGCCGGGCGCCAGCGTGACCGCCTCGTCCAGGCAGGCGCGCAGGTCCAGGCCGGCGCTGCCGGTCGTCGCGTAGGCGGGGAGTTGCTCGGCCATGCGGCGGTCGAGCACCTTCAGATCGATGGTGGTCATGGAATCAGTCGAAGAGACAGTCGAAGAAGCAGTCGAAGAAGCAGTCGAAGAGGGAATCAGCAGGTCTGAAGGTCGGCGTCGGGCTCAGGCCCCGTAGGTCGTCAGCCGCTGCGCGATCTCGCGCACCAGCTCGCGGGCCAGCGTCAGCTTGTCGGCGCGCGAGAGCTCGCGTTCGCCGCGGGCATCAACCAGCGTCAGCGCGTTGTCTTCCTGGCCGAACGCCGCCGGACCGATGTTGGCCACGATCAGCGGCACGTTCTTGCGCTGGCGCTTCTCGCGCGCATGCTTGATCAGGTCCTGGCTCTCCGCCGCGAAGCCCACGCACAGCGGCGGATGCGGCAGCGCGGCGACCGTGGCCAGGATGTCGGGGTTCTCCGCCAGATCCAGCGCGGGCGCGATCGCCTCGCCGGCCTTCGCGTTCTTCTTGATCTTGTGTTCGGCCGTCTGCGCCGGGCGCCAGTCCGCGACCGCCGCCGTCGCGACGAAGACCTGGTGCGTGGCCGCGCGCGGCAGCACCGCGTCCAGCATCTCGCGCGCGCTCTGCACGTCGATGCGGGTCACGCCCAGCGGCGTCGGCAGGTGCACCGGGCCGGCGACCAGCGTCACCTCGGCGCCGGCCTCCGCCGCCGCGCGGGCGACGGCGAAACCCATCTTGCCGCTGGAGCGGTTCGTGATGCCGCGCACCGGATCGATCGCCTCGTAGGTCGGCCCGGCCGTGATCAGCAGCTTGCGCCCGGCCAGCACCTTGGGCTGGAAATGCGAGACCACGTGCTCCAGCAGCTGCATCGGCTCCAGCATGCGGCCGTCACCGACCTCGCCGCAGGCCTGGTCGCCGGAACCGACGCCCAGCACCAGGGCGCCGTCCGCCTGCACCTGCGCCAGGTTGCGCTGCGTGGCCGGGTGCGCCCACATCTCCCGGTTCATCGCGGGGGCCAGCAGCAGCGCGCACTCGTGCGCGCGACGCGCCAGCGCCGTCAGCGACAGCAGATCGTCCGCGCGGCCCTGCGCCAGCTTGGCGATGAAGTCCGCGCTGGCGGGCGCGATCACCATCACGTCGGCTTCCCGCGTGAGGTTGATGTGCGCCATGTTGTTGTCGGGGCGCGCATCCCACTGGCTGGTGTAGACCGGGCGGTTGGACAGCGCCTGCATCGTCACCGGCGTGATGAAGGCCTCCGCGCCCTCCGTCATGATGACCTGCACCGTGGCGCCGGCCTTCACGAACAGCCGCGTCAGCTCGGCGATCTTGTAGCAGGCGATGCCGCCGGAGAGGCCCAGGAGCACGTGCCGACCGGCAAGGGAGTTGGATTCGGACATAGGCGGGAACTCTAACAGTGCGCCCCTCCGGCGATGCCTGAAAGGCCTTGCAGGTCCGACCGCGCCTGACCTTCGTCACGCGGGTTCCCGCCCCGATGGGCGGGACGGGAGCATGCGCGCCCCGACGTGGCGCGCGGGCGGGTCAGGCCTTGCGCTTGAACACCAGGTCCCAGACGCCGTGTCCCAGCTTCAGGCCGCGGTTCTCGAACTTGGTCAGCGGGCGGTAGTCCGGCTTGTCGGCGTAGCCGTCCGCGCGGGTCGAGGTGTTCTCCAGATCCGGATCGGCGCGCAGCACCTCCAGCATCTGCTGGGCGTAGGGCTCCCAGTCGGTGGCCAGGTGCAGATAGCCGCCCGGCGCCAGGTGTTGCACCAGCTTGGCCACGAACGGCGGCTGCACGAGCCGGCGCTTGTTGTGGCGCTTCTTGTGCCAGGGATCCGGGAAGTAGATGTGCACGCCGGCCAGCGAGCCCTTGGGGATCATGCTGTCCAGGACTTCGACGGCGTCGTGCTGGAAGATGCGGATGTTCGCGAGGTCCTGCTCGCCGATGAGCTTGAGCAGCGCACCGACGCCGGGTTCGTGGACCTCGCAGCCGATGAAGTCGATGCCGGGCAGCGTCTGCGCGATCTGCGCGGTCGGACCGCCCATGCCGAAGCCGATCTCGAAGACCACGGGCGCCTTGCGCCCGAAGGTGGCTTCGTAGTCCATGGCCTCGGGCTTGAACGGCAGCACGAACTTCGGGCCGAGCTCCGCGAGGGCCTTGACCTGCCCCGTGCCCATGCGACCGGCGCGCACGACGAAGCTGCGGATGCGCGCCTTCGGATGATTGACGCCCTCGCCCGCTGGCGACTCGTTCGCGTCGTCGCTGTCGATGGGATCGTCGATGGGGTCGATGGAATCGGACATGTCGCGTATCAGCGGAAATCAGGAATCGAGGGCCGGGATTTTAGCGATCAGCCCAGTTCCGCCATGACGAGCGGCGTCGGCGTCCACGACGGGGCGTCGCCGAGGGTGACCGCGGCGAGCACCTGCGTGATGGCGCGGTCGGCCGAAGCTTCGTCGGCGGCGTGGACGAAGGCGATCGGATCGCCCCCGGCCACGATGTCGCCGAGCTGCGCGAAGCGGTCGAGCCCGACGCGCATGTCGAGCGCGTCGCCGGGCAGGCGGCGACCGCCGCCGAGTTCCACGATGACGAGACCGAGGTCGCGCGTGTTCATGCCGACGATGCGGCCCGCGCGCGGTGCCGGGATCGGACGGACGACCGGCGCCGCCGCGAGGTAGGCCTCGGGCTTCTCCAGCAGATCCACCGGGCCGCCGAGCGCCGCAGCCATCTTCGCGAAGCGCTCCGCGGCCGCGCCGCTGTCCAGCGCCGCCTGCAGCTTCACGCGCGCCGAGGCCGTGTCGGGCGCAAGCCCGCCCAGCACCAGCATCTCGGCGCACAACGCCAGCGTGAGTTCATGGGTGCGGGCCTCGCGCGGTCGGCGTCCGGTGAGGTAGTCGATGGCGCCGCGCACCTCCAGCGCGTTGCCGACTTCCTGGCCCAGCACCTGGTTCATGTCGGTGATCAGCGCCCGCGTGCGCAGGCCTGCGCCGCCGGCCACGTCGACGATGCTCTGCGCGAGCTCGCGTCCGAATTCCGGCGTGGCCGCGAACGCGCCGTTGCCGCACTTGATGTCCATCGCCAGGCCCTGCAGCCCGGCCGCGAGCTTCTTGGACAGGATGCTCGCGGTGATCAGCGGCACGCTTTCCACCGTCGCGGTGATGTCGCGCACCGCGTAGAAGCGCTTGTCCGCCGGCGCCAGGTCGCTGGTCTGGCCGATGATGGCGCAGCCCAGCGTGCGCACGATGCGGTCGAAGTCGGCCGGGGCCGGCGTCGTCGTGTAGCCGGGGATGGCCTCGAGCTTGTCGACGGTTCCCCCCGTGTGTCCGAGCCCACGTCCCGCGATCATCGGCACATAGCCGCCGCAGGCCGCCACCAGGGGCGCGATCATCAGGCTGAGCTTGTCGCCGACGCCGCCGCTCGAATGCTTGTCGAGCACCGGGCCCGGCATGTCGGGCCAGCTCAGCACGCGACCGCTGTTCATCATGGCGCGCGTGAGCGCCACCGCCTCGTCGCGCCCCATGCCCCGCAGGAACACCGCCATGCCCAGCGAGGCCACCTGGCCCTCGCTCCAGCTGCCGTCCACCAGCCCTCGCACGAAGTGCTGGATCTGGGTCTCGTCCAGCGCGCGTCCCTCGCGCTTGGTCCGAATGATTTCCTGCGCCAGCATGATCGCCGCGTCCCTTCGATGTGTTGTTGTCATGCGCCCGCCCCTCGTCCATCGAGGCAGGTCGTCGCGGCTTGCGCGGCTTGCGCTTCTTGAGCGCTTCTCCAGCGCTTCTTCAGCGCCCGGCGCTTCCCCGGTGCTTCAGTACGCGGCGCTGACGGCCGCGCTGTCCTGTCCGGCCAGCACCGCCTCGATGTCGCTCAGCAGGCCGCTCGCGCCGAAGCGCAGGCGCTGCGGCGTCAGCGCGGCGACGCCCAGCGCCTCGGCCGCCAGCTGCAGGTACGCGCGGGCATCGACCACCGAACGGATGCCGCCCGAAGCCTTGAAGCCCGCGTTGCCCAGGCCGCTGCCGGCGATCTCGCGCAGCATCGCCGCAGCCGCTTCCGGCGTCGCCGACACCTTGCTCTTGCCGGTGCTCGTCTTGACGAAATCCGCCCCCGCCATCAGCGCCTGGCGCGTGGCTTCGGCGATGCGCGCGGTCGAGCCGAGCTCGCCCGATTCGATGATGACCTTCAGCGTCAGCGGTCGCGTCGCGTGGCGGACCTCGGACAGGAATTCACCGACCTCCGTCGACTGCCCCGCCATCAGCGCGCGGTACGGCAGCACGACGTCCACCTCCTGCGCGCCGGCCTGCGCGATCGCGTCGATCTCGGCCAGCACGCGCGGCAGATCCAGGCTGCCATCGGGGAAGTTGGCCACCGCGGCGACGCGGATGTCCTTGGGCAGCGCGGCGCGCGCCTGCGCGACGAACTTCGGCCACACGCACACGGCCGCCACGTGACCACGCTCCGGCGCACCGATCGCGCGCTGGCACAGGGCCTCGATGTCGGCGGCGGTGTCGCCGTCGTTCAGGCTCGTCAGGTCCAGGCATTGCAGCGCCAGACGCGCCGCTTGTTCGAGACTCATCTCCGACTTCATCGACTACTCCTACTGCTCTGCACAGAGGGTCGCGCACGATCGCGGCGACCCGTCCCGTCCGGGGCCTATGTGGCCGTCGGGACGCGGTGCGTCCCGATCTTCGCTCTCGGGCCTCAGGCCTTCAGCGATTCCAGCGTCGCCAACGAGGCCAAGTAGTGGCCCAGGTAGGCCGCCGCGCGGTCGCCCGAGATCTTGGCCTGCTGCAGCGTCAACGCGTGCGTCAGGGCCTCGTCGGACATGCCCGCGGCCATGTTGGTGATCAGCGCCAGACCGGCGACGCGCAGGCCCGCGTGACGCGCCAGGATGGTCTCCGGCACGGTGCTCATGCCGACCGCGTCCGCGCCCCAGGCGGCGAACATGCGGATCTCCGCCGGCGTTTCGAAATGCGGACCGACGGCCCACACGTACACGCCTTCGGTCAGCACCATGTTGTGCTCGCGGGCGATCTTGAAGCCCTGCTGGCGCAGCTCGGCGTCGTAGGCGACGCTCATGTCGCAGAAGCGGTCGCTGCCCGGCAGGCCCGTCAGCGGCGAACGCTGCGGCGCGTTGATGTGGTCCGAGATCAGCATCAGGCTGCCCGGCGGCTGGTGCGAGCGCAGGCTGCCCGACGCGTTCGTCAGCACCAGCACCTTCACGCCCCAGGCCTTCAGGCTGCGGATCGCGCCGGCCATGCCGGTGCAGTCGCCGCTCTCGTAGGTGTGGGCGCGGCCGCGCAGCATCGCCACGCGTTGCTGGCCGACGCGGCCCACGGCGATCTCGGCCACGTGGCCTTCGACCTTGGGCTGCGGGAAGGCGGGCAGTTGCGCGTACGGCAGGTGCTGCACGTCCTGCAGCTGGTCGACGGCGCCGGACCAGCCGGAGCCCAGCACGACGGCCACTTCAGGGCCTTGCTCGCCGAAGGTCGACTTCAGCGTGGCGATGCTGGCGGTGATGGCGGCGTCGAGTTCGGCGCCTTGCAGTGGGATGGACATGTGTTCTCTCCTGTCGCGGTCGCTCGGGACCGCGTCGATGTCGATGGGGATGTCGCCGCGGATGTCGACGTTCAGGGCTTCAGGTGATCCGGACCGAAGCTGGCGGGCAGCAGCTGCTCCAGGGTCCAGTGCGCGCGCACGCCGGAGGCGTCGCCCGCGATCACGATGAGTTCTTCGGGCCGCGCGAACTCGCGCAGCTTCTGGCGGCAGCCGCCGCAGGGGGTGATGATTTCCGACCCGGCGCCGGTGACCATCACCGCGCGCGCCACGCGCCCGCCGCCCATGATCATGTGGCCCAGCGCGTTGGTCTCCGCGCACCAGCCTTGCGGGTAGGCGGCGTTCTCGATGTTGCAGCCGGCGTGGATGCGGCCGTGCTCGTCGAGCACCGCGGCGCCGACGAAGTACTTCGAATACGGCGCATGCGAATGCTGGCGCGCGTCGAGCGCGGCCTTCAGCAGACGCTCGATGACGTCGGCGGGCAGCGGGATCGAGGCGATCAGGGGCTGGGTCTGGTTCGAGTCGGCGCTCATGCTCAGCGCTCCTTCACGTAGGGCTTGCTCAGCGCCTTTGGCGCGATCGCCTGGCCGATGAAGCCGGCCAGCAGCACCACCGTCAGGATGTAGGGCAGCGCCTGGATCAGCTGCACCGGCACCTCGCCGATGCCCGGCAGCGACACGCCCTGCAGGCGGATCGCGACGGCGTCCAGGAAGCCGAACAGCAGGCAGGCGCACAGCGTGGGCACCGGCTTCCACTTGCCGAAGATCATCGCGGCCAGCGCGATGAAACCGCGGCCCGCGGTCATGTTCGGGGAGAACGAGGCGTTCTGCGCCAGCGTCAGGTAGGCGCCGCCGAGACCGCACAGCACGCCGTTGAGCGCCAGCGCGGTGTAGCGCAGCCGCGGCACGGAGACGCCGGCCGCATCGACCATCGCCGGGTTCTCGCCGACCGCGCGCAGGCGCAGGCCGGGGCGCGTGCGCTCCAGGAAGAACCACACGACGACGACCAGCGCGAAGGCCAGGTAGACCAGCGCGTTGTGGCTCAGCAGGCCGTGGCCGATGACGGAGGCCATCCAGCTGCCGGGCGTGGGCTCGGCCCACTGCGGCAGCAGGCCGGTGATGCGCTGCTCCGCGCCGATGGGCGGCGTCTGGCCGCCCTGCGCGAACCAGGCGATGCCCAGCACGACCGTCAGGCCGGCGGCCACCATGTTCAACGCGACGCCGGACACGACCTGGTCGCCGCGGTGCGTCACCGTCGCGAAGCCGTGGATCATCGACATCGCGATGGCCACGACGATCGCGGCCAGCAGCCCCAACGTGGTCGAGTGCGACACGCTGGCCACCGCCGCCGCGGCGAACGCGGCGGACAGCATCTTCCCTTCCAGGCCGATGTCGACGACGCCGGAGCGCTCCGACAACAGGCCGGCGAGCGCGGCGAACAGCAGCGGCGTGGTGACGCGCAGCGTCGACGCCAGCACGGAGCCGATCAGGACCTCATCCATTCGACTTCCCTCCAGCGACGCTGGCACCGCCTGCGCCGCCTGCAACACGCTTGCGGGCCACGGCCGCATAGAGCTTCGCGAACATCGGCGCGCTCACCATTGCCATCGCGCCGGCGAACAGCACGATCAGGCCCTGCACGGTCACCACCATCTCGCGGCTGAAGCCGGGAACCTCGAACGAGACCTCGACGCCGCCCTGGTACAGCGTGCCGAACAGCAGCGAGGCCAGCACGATGCCCACCGGATGGTTGCGGCCCATCAGCGCCACGGCGATGCCGGTGAAGCCGGCGCCGGCGACGAAGTCCAGCGTCAGCTTGCCCTGCACGCCGGCGATCTCGTTGACGCCGACCAGCCCGGCCAGCGCGCCCGACAGGCCCATCGCGGCGAGCACCTGCCAGCGCGGCCTGATGCCCGCGTAATGCGCGGCGCTCGGGTTGGAACCGACCGCGCGCAGCACGTAGCCGGCGCGGCTCTTCCACAGGAACCACCAGACGAAGACGCAGGCCGCGACGGCCAG
Organism: Mitsuaria sp. 7; assembly: GCF_001653795.1. NCBI lineage: Bacteria > Pseudomonadati > Pseudomonadota > Betaproteobacteria > Burkholderiales > Sphaerotilaceae > Roseateles > Mitsuaria sp. 7. Next base: position 805,940 of record NZ_CP011514.1, on the reverse strand, counting down.
CAGGATGGACAGGTTCAGCGGCGAGGACGGCCATTCGACGCCGACCTTCGCCAGCAGTTCATGGACCGCCGGCATGCGCGCCGAGTCGGCGAAGGCATCGCTCTCGACCGACATCGAGCCGTTGGGGCGCAGCCAGTTCACGAGCAGGTAGCCGTTGAGACTGGCCGCGAGGAAGTTGAACATGATGGTCGTGATGACCACATGGCTGCCGCGCCAGGCCTGCAGGTAGCCGGGCACCGCGGCCCACACCATGCCGAACAGCGCGGCCGCGACGATCGCCAGCGGGATCATCACGAAGCCCGGCAGCTTGGCGCCCAGCCACAGCGAGACCAGCCCCACGCCGATGCCGCCGAGGGTCGCCTGCCCTTCCCCGCCGATGTTGAACAGGCCGCCGTGGAAGGCCACCGCGACCGCCAGGCCGGTGAAGATGAAGGTGGTCGTGTAGTACAGCGTGTAGCCGAGGCCGCGCGCGCTGCCGAGCGCGCCTTCCAGCAGCACGGTCAGCGCCTGCATCGGGCTCGCGCCGATCAGCAGCACCACGCCGCCGGCCACGGCCAGCGCGATCAGCAGGTTCCACAGCGGCAGGAGGACCAGGTCCATCCAGCGCGGCATCTGCAAGGCTTGGCTACTCATGGCGCGGTCGCCGCGGCGGCGGTCTTTTCATGATTCGGGGAAGCCGACATCAGCAGGCCCAGGTTCTTCTCGGTGCACTCGTCGATCGAGAGCTCGCCGGTGATGCGGCCCGCGTTCATGACGATCACGCGGTCGGCCAGCGCCAGGATCTCGTCGAGCTCGCTGGACACGACCAGGATCGCGCAGCCGGCGTCGCGCAGGCGGCGCAGCTGGTTGTGGATGAATTCGATCGCGCCGATGTCGACGCCGCGCGTCGGCTGGCCGACCAGCAGCACCGCGGGGCTCTGGCCGATCTCGCGCGCCAGGATCAGCTTCTGCTGGTTGCCGCCGGAGAACTTGGACGAGCCCAGCTCCGCGTTGCGCGGACGGACGTCGAAGCGTTCCATCATCTCCGCGGTCTGCGCCCGCAGGTGGCGCTGGTTCATGCCCAGGCCCATCGGGCCGGCGCGGTAGGCGTCCTGCTCGTGATAACCGAGCGCGGCCGTTTCCCATGCGGGGAAGTCCAGCACCATGCCGAGCGCGTGGCGGTCCTCGGGCACATGCGCGAGCTTGAGCTCACGCGCCGTGCGCGGGTCCATCCAGGACGTCGGGCGGAAGTCGCGCCCCGCGACGTGCAGCGTGCCGGCGGCCGGCGCGCGCATGCCCGCGAGGACTTCCAGCAGCTCGCTCTGGCCGTTGCCGGAAACGCCGGCCACGCCGACGATCTCGCCCGGACGCAGCGCCAGCGTCGCGTTGCTCAGCAGATGCACGCCGGAGCCGGAATCACCGGCGACCGTCAGACCCTCGGCCTTCAGCACCGGCTGCGCCGACGGCGGCTTCACCGCGCCGTCGTCGCGGCCCAGGTTGACCTTGCGGCCGACCATGCTCTCGGCCAGGTCCTCGGGACTGGTCTCGCCGATCGCGCAGGTCTTGATCACGGCGCCCGCGCGCATCACGGTCACGGCGTCGCACAGCGCCATCACCTCGCGCAGCTTGTGCGTGATCAGCAGGATGGTCGTGCCGCGCTCGCGCAGGCGGCGCAGCACCTCGAACAGCTGGTCGGTCTCCTGCGGCGTCAGCACCGCCGTCGGCTCGTCCAGGATCAGGATCTTCGCGCCGCGGTACAGCGCCTTCAGGATCTCCAGGCGCTGCATCTCGCCGACCGGCAGGTCCGCGACGGTCGCATCCAGGCGCACCGTCAGGCCGGTGTCGCGCATCAGCGCCTCGAGCTCCTGGCGCACCTGGCGCTTCGCGCGGGAGAGGAAGAAGGCCGGCTCCGCGCCCAGCATCACGTTGTCCAGCGCGGACAGGGTGTCCACCAGCATGAAATGCTGATGCACCATGCCGATGCCCAGGGCGATGGCCTGCTGCGAATTGGCGATGGTGACGCGCTGGCCGTCCACCTCGATGTGGCCCTCGTCGGCGTGGTAGTAGCCGTACAGGATCGCCATCAGCGTGCTCTTGCCGGCGCCGTTCTCGCCGACCAGGCCGTGCACCGTGCCGCGCTCGACGGCCAGGCTCACCGACCGGTTGGCCTGCACCGCGCCGAAGCGCTTGGAGATGTCGCACAGACGGACCGCGGGCGCGGCGGCGCCGCGTGGGGACTGTGTCATGTCAGGAACGCTCGCTCGCGAGGGGTCAGTTCTTGCAGGCGTTGTCCGCCATGTAGTCCGCGACCTTGATCTTGCCGGCGATGATGTCGGCCTTGTACGCGTCCACCTTGGTCTTGACCGCGGGGGCGATCAGCTTGGCGTTGTTCGCGTCGACGGCGTACTCGACGCCGCCTTCCTTCAGGCCCAGCACGCTGATGCCGGGCTTCCATTCCTTGAGCACGTTGTAGACGGCGACGTCCACGCGCTTGACCATGGAGCTCAGCATGGTGCCGGGCTGGATGTGGTTCTGGTTGCTGTCGACGCCGATGGCCAGCTTGCCCGCGTCCTTGGCCGCCTGGTAGACGCCGACGCCGGTGCCGCCGGCCGCGGCGAAGACCACGTCCACGCCCTTGGCGAACTGGGCCTTGGCCAGCTCGCCGCCGCGGGTCGGATCATTCCAGGCCGAGGCCGTGGTGCCGGTCATGTTCTTGAAGACTTCCGCCTTCGGGTTGGCCGCCTTGGCGCCCTGCTCATAGCCGCACTCGAACTTGCGGATCAGCGGGATGTCCATGCCGCCCACGAAGCCGACCTTGCCGGTCTTGCTGGTCAGCGCGGCCAGCGCGCCGACGAGGAAGCTGCCTTCCTGTTCCTTGAACAGCACCGACTGCACGTTGGGCTGGTTGACCTTCTCGTCGATGATGACGAACTTGGTCTTGGGAAAGTCCTTGGCCACCTGGTTCAGTGCGGACGCCTGGGCGAAGCCCACCGAGATGATGGGGCTCGCGCCCCGCTCGGCCATGCGGCGGATCGCCTGCACGCGCTGGGTCTCGTTGCTGATCTCGAACTCGAGATACTTGCCGCCCGTGTCCTTCTTCCACTGCTCGACGCCGCGATACGCAGCCTCGTTGAACGACTTGTCGAACTTGCCGCCCATGTCGAAGATCACCGCCGGGGTGGTGCTCTGCGCGGTCGCCGCGCCAGCCGTCAGGGCCAGGGCCAGGCCAGCCGCGATGGGGGAGAACGACAGGAAGGACTTCATCATTTGCGGTCTCGATGCGAAGGGTGAGGAGCAGCCGGGCATTCTAAGAAGGCGCGAGTGTAAGCCACGTCAAGGTAAACGCTAAACGTTTGCGGGGTCGCCAAAACAGGAGGCGGCTCCCTACTTGAGGGCGTTGCGTCGGCCCGGAAATGCCGGTATCGGCTAGCACGTCTCGTGCCCAGGTTGCTCGACTCCGTTCTGCCAAGCGCGGGCTCTCCGCGACGCAGGAGGCCTCGCGTCCGCGAACCTCCAGCATCACTCCGGCCCCACCCTCACTCGCTGACTTCGTCCCTTTCGAGGGATCGCCGTTCTGGGCGAATCGCAGTCCGCACTCGGGTTGACCGATCGCTCACCTCGGTTCGGCGAGAGAAGTTGAGAATCACTATCATTTAGAATCTTTCGCTTCGCAAGCCCGCAGGCCCCGCCCTAGATCTCTACGACATGAGCGCCGTTCTCCAAGTCCCCACCCTCGCGCAGGCCGCCATCGGCCAGGCGCATCGCGTCAAGGCGCTGCAGGCCCCGGCGCATGCGCCGGAATGGAAACAGATGCTGGAGGAACTGGGCTTCGTCGCCGGCGAGCACGTCGCCGTGCTCGCCCGCGCCATGCCCGGCGCCGACCCGCTCGTCGTGCGCATCGGCCAGTCGACCTTCGCGCTGCGCCGCGCCGAGGCGGAATGCGTCGAGCTCGAAGGCGTCCCCTCCACCGGGCTTGCGGCGTCGACCGACGCAGGGTCAGGTCATGCGGGAGCCGCTCATGCGTGAGTCCGTCGTCCATATCCATCCGGCCGGACCGCTGCTGGCGCTGGTCGGCAATCCGAACTGCGGCAAGACCGCCCTGTTCAACCGTCTGACCGGCAGCCGCCAGAAGGTCGCCAACTACGCCGGCGTGACCGTCGAACGCAAGGAAGGCCGACTCAAGACCGCCGCGGGCAAGCTGCTGCGCGTGCTGGACCTGCCGGGCACCTATTCGCTGTATCCGCGCTCGCCGGACGAGCGCGTCACCGTCGACGTGCTGGCCGGTCGCGCACAGGGCGAGAAGCGCCCCGACCTGATCGTGTGCGTGCTGGACGCGACCAACCTGCGCCGCAACCTGCGCCTGTTCCTGTCGGTGCAGCGTCAGGGCCTCCCTTGCGTGGTCGCGCTGAACATGGCCGACCTGGCGCAGCGCCGCGGCATCAACGTCGACACGCAGAAGCTGAGCACGCTGCTGGGCGTGCCGGTGATCCGCACGGTGGCCACGGACGGCGAAGGCATCGACGATCTGCGTGCGGTGCTGGACGAGCCCGAGCGCTGGCGCAACGACGCCGTCACCGCCGAAGGCGAGGACACCGCGCGCATCAACCACATCCTGAAGGCGCTGGGCCTCGACGCGCTGCAGGGCGAGCTGCCCAGCGACAAGGTCGACCGCTTCGTGCTGCATCCGGTGCTGGGCCCGATCCTGCTGGCGGTGCTGCTGTTCTTCCTGTTCCAGGCGGTGTTCGCCTGGGCCGAGGCGCCGATGGGCTGGATCGAGGCGGGCACCGCGTGGCTCGGCGAGCAGGCCGGCGCGCTGCTGCCCGAAGGCCATCTGCGCAGCCTGGTCGTGGACGGCCTGATCGCGGGCGTGGGCGGCGTGCTGGTGTTCCTGCCGCAGATCCTGATCCTGTTCTTCTTCATCCTGCTGCTGGAAGAGTCAGGCTATCTGCCCCGCGCGGCCTTCCTGCTGGACCGGCTGATGGGCTCGGTGGGCCTGTCGGGCCGCAGCTTCATCCCGCTGCTGTCGAGCTTCGCCTGCGCGATCCCGGGGATCATGGCGACGCGCTCGATCGCGAGTCCGCGCGACCGGTTCGTCACCATCCTGATCGCGCCGCTGATGACCTGCTCGGCGCGGCTGCCGGTGTACGCGCTGCTGATCGGCGCCTTCATCCCGCAGCGCGAGCTGTGGGGCGTCATCGAGCTGCAGGGGCTGGTGCTGTTCGTCCTTTACTTCGCCGGGATCATCGCGGCGATGGCGGTGGCCTGGCTGCTGAAGCGCTTCACGAATGCGGGCCGCCAGGTGCGTCCGCTGATGATGGAGCTGCCCAGCTACCACTGGCCGCATGCGCGCAACGTCGCGATCGGACTGCTGCAGCGCGCGGAGATCTTCATCAAGCGCGTGGGCGGCATCATCCTGGCGCTGACGCTGCTGCTGTGGGTGCTGTCGACCTTCCCGGGTGCGCCCGAAGGCGCGACCGGACCGGCGATCGAGTACAGCTTCGCCGGTTACCTGGGCCGCGGCCTCGCGACGATCTTCGAGCCCATCGGCTTCAACTGGCAGATCAGCCTGGCGCTGGTGCCGGGCATGGCCGCGCGCGAGATCGCGGTCAGCGCGCTGGGCACGGTGTACTCGCTGTCGGCCACCGGCGACGAGGCCGCGCAGGCGCTCACGCCGCTGATCGCCTCGACCTGGGGGCTGCCGACGGCGTTCTCGCTGCTGGCCTGGTTCGTCTTCGCGCCGCAGTGCCTGTCGACGATCGCGGCGGTGAAGCGCGAGACCGGCGGCTACAAGATCCCGGCGGTCATGCTGACCTACCTGTTCGTGCTCGCGTACGTCGCGTCCTGGCTGACTTTCCATGTCAGCCGGTGGTTGTTGACCTGAAGCCGGCCTCCGCTCAAATGGCCAGTATGGTTGCCATTTGATCAACCCACGCCGACACACAAGGGCGCCCGTCGCATCGACCGGCGCCCTTTGCTTTTGGCATGCTGTCGCAGCGGGTCCCGCAAAGCTATGCTCGCGCCCCATGATGAATCGCCCCACCCGTCACCCCCGCCCCACCCTTTGCGCGCTGGCCGTGGCCGCGCTGACCAGCCTGGTCGCGCTGTCCTCCGGTGCCGCCCTCGCCGCCGACGGCCCTCAGGCGACGCGCGGCGTCATCAAGCTCGCGCCGGACGCGGCGCTTGACGCCGACACCCGCTTCCAGCGCTTGGCCAACGACTACATCGAGGCGCTCTGGCGCCTGGACCCGGATGCCGCCATCGGCGCCGGCCGCTACGAATTCGCCGCGGAGCTGCCCGCGCCGGACCGCGCGATGCGCGCCCGCTCGCTGAGCTTCGCGAGCGACTGGCTCAAGCGCTTCGAGACCGTCGATGCGAAGGCGCTGAGCGCGGCCTCGCGCACCGACCTCGGCCAACTGCTCAACAAGCTGCGCAGCGACCGCTTCCAGCTGACCGAGCTGCGCGAGTACGAGTGGAATCCGTCCTTCCTCAACATCGCCGGCCCGATCGACTACATCCTCGCGACGGACTACGCGCCGTTGCCGGTGCGTCTGAAGACGATCTCGGCGCGACTGGCGCAGGTGCCGGCGTACTACCGCGCCGGTGCGGCGCTGCTGAAGCAGCCGACGCTGGAACACACGCAGCTGGCGATCGACCAGGCGCCGGGCGTGCTGAGCGTGCTGGATGAAGTGGTCAAGGCCGCGCAAGGTCCGGACGCCGCTTCGCTGACCGCCGCCGAGCGCAAGCAACTGGCCGACCGCATCGCCGCGGCGAAGGTCGCCGTCGAGGGCTACCGCACGCAGCTCCAGCAGCTGCTGGCCGACGGCAAGGCGACGGACAAGACGACAAGCAAGGCGCGCAGCTTCCGTCTGGGCAAGGCGCTCTACGAGCAGAAGTTCGGCTACGACATCCAGTCGGTGCATTCGGCCGAGCAGATGTACCAGCGCGCGTTGAAGGCGCGGGAGGCGCTGCTGACGCAGATGGCGCAGATCTCCGACCAGCTGTGGACGCAGACGATGGGCGACGCGCCCAAGCCGGAGGACCGCTTCGCCCGCATCGGCGCGGTGATCGGCAAGCTGAGCGAGCAGCACGTCAAGCGCGAGGACTTCGTCAAGGAGATCCGCGCGCAGATCCCGCAGCTGGAGCGCTGGATCACCGAGCACGACCTGCTGACGCAGGACGCGAGCAAGCCGCTGATCGTGCGCGAGACGCCGGTCTACCAGCGCGGCGTGGCCGGCGCCGGCATCGAGGCGCCCGGCCCCTACCGGCCGCAGGACCGCACGTACTACAACGTGACGCCGCTGGATGACCTGACCCCGGAGCAGGCGGAGAGCTCGCTGCGCGAGTACAACCGCTGGATCCTGCAGATCCTCAACATCCACGAGGCGGTGCCGGGCCACTACACGCAGCTGGTGCACGCGAACAAGTCGCCGTCGCTGGTGAAGACGCTGTTCGGCAACGGCGCGATGGTCGAGGGCTGGGCGGTCTACGGCGAGCGGATGATGCTCGAGTCGGGCTACGGCGCCAACGCGCCGGAGATGTGGCTGATGTGGGGCAAGTGGAACCTGCGCAGCGTCACCAACACCATCCTGGACTACAACGTGCACGTGCTGGGCATGACCGAGGCGCAGGCGCTGGACCTGCTGCAGCGCCAGGCCTTCCAGACCGAGCGCGAGGCGCGTGAGAAATGGCGCCGCGTGCAGCTGACCTCGGTGCAGCTGACGAGCTACTTCAGCGGCTACAGCGACATCATGGAGCTGCGCGACCAGCGCAAGCAGGCGCTGGGCAAGGACTTCCAGCTGAAGGCCTTCCACGAGCAGTTCCTGAGCTACGGGAACGCGCCGGTGTCGGTGATCTCGGAGCTGATGTCGCAGCCGGCGGCGAAGGCGGCGCCATGAGCGAGACCTCGGGCCACGACGTCGGCGGCGGCGATGCCGCTGAAGAGGTCCGGGTCCTCGAGGCCCGCGTCACGGAGCTGGAGATCAAGGCCAGCTTCGCCGAGGACCTCGTCGACCACCTGAACGCGCAGGTCGCGAAACAGCAGGAGCAGATCGACGCGCTGGTGCGCGAGGTGATGCAGCTGCGCCGGCAGGTGCCCGAAGGCCGCGGTGACGCCGCGGGCGCTCTGCGGGACGAACTGCCGCCGCACTACTGAGCACGGGTCTTCAAAGGACGAAAGTCAGGTGCGGACGACGGCTGTCCGGGGCAGCATCGCGTCGCGCGATGCTGCGGTTCCGCCGGATGGTCGGTGGGTCGTCGCGCCAGGGAGCTTTCCATGTTCGACAAGATCAAACCCGGCCATGTGCTTCGCTTCAACGGCACGGACCCGGGCGACATTGCCCCGCCGGCCGCCACGGCCTTGGGCAACGACATCACCGCCGAGACGCTCTGGACCGCCCAGTCGGTGCTGGGTCGCGTCGACTTGATCTCGCATCCGACCGGTCCGCTCGCCGACATGGCCGCCGAGGTGGCCAAGAAGTTGCGCCCGGGCATCAGCCTGACACGCTTGGCGAGCTACTCCGACACCGTCAAGGCGCACACGTCGCAGAACCGGTTCCTCGGCGCGACGCTGTGCGACTTCGTCGGCTACGTCGACGGCCGCAGCAACTACATCGCCACCGACCGCGCCGTCATCAGCAAGGATTTCAGCGGCTGCCTGATGGTGAGCTACAGGGTCGGCGGCCAGCGTCGGGTCGCGCATTCGGCGGCGAGCCAGGATCCCGCCCGCGACTGCAAGCAGGCCTTCCTGACCACGCTGCAAGGCCAGAACGCCCAGCAGTTGAGCTGGTTCAAGCCCTACACCAACGACGAAGCCGCAGGCTTCATCCTGCGCTTTGCGGTAGCGCGCCCGCACGTGGGCGGCCAGCTCAACCGCATGACGACTTTCGGCGTCGTGACCTCCACAGGCGACGCCTACGCCATCGAGGCCTTCAAACCGTTGGCGGCGGTCCAGAACGACTGGATCGTCACGGCCGTGCGGCGGCCGCAGATCCGGACCTCCTGGACCGTTTGAGCGTCTCAGCGTTTGGACGTCTGAGCGTTTGACCGCCCGCCGGCCTCGGCTCAGGCCGCCGGCCGCGCCGGGATGTTCAGCCCGCGCTTGACCGCGTCGCGCGCCAGGAACGCTTCCAGCACGCGCTGGACGTTCTTGAACTCGTTGAAGCCGACCAGGTCGCCCGCGCCGTAGAAGCCGACCAGGTTGTTGACCCACGGCCAGATGGCGATGTCGGCGATGGTGTACTCGTCGCCCATGATCCAGCCGCGTCCGGTCAGGCGCTGCTCGAGCACGCCCAGCAGCCGCTTGGATTCGTTGAGATACCGATCGCGCGGACGCTTGTCCTCGAAGTCCTTGCCGGCGAATTTGTGGAAGAAGCCGACCTGGCCGAACATCGGCCCGATGCCGCCCATCTGGAACATCACCCACTGCAGCGTCTCGTAGCGGCGTGCCGGGTCTTGCGGGATGAGCTTGCCGGTCTTCTCGGCGAGGTAGACCAGGATGGCGCCGGACTCGAACAGCGGCAGCGGCTCGCCGCCGGGGCCGTCGGGATCGATGATCGCGGGGATCTTGTTGTTCGGGTTCAGCGACAGGAACTCGGGCGTGAGCTGGTCGTCGGTCTGGAAGCTGACCAGGTGCGGCTCGTAGGCCAGACCCAGTTCCTCCAGCGCGATCGACACCTTCACGCCGTTGGGCGTCGGCAGCGAGTAGAGCTGCAGGCGCTCGGGGTGCTGCGCTGGCCACTTCTTGGTGATGGGGAAGCTGGAGAGGTCCGTCATGAAGGTTCCGTCTGGATGTTGTGAAGGCCGTGATGGCGGCGCGATGGACGGACCATTCTCTGCGGGCCGCGAGAGACCTTGCGGGGGACGGGTCAATGCGATCCGTGCGGGGTGCGGTGCCCGCCCGCCCTGCAGTGCGCGCTCACCGCAACGGCGCCGCGAACCGGTCCCAGCGCGGCGCCCAGTGCCCGGTGATGTCGGCCGAGACGAGCACGCGATGCGCCTGCCCGATGATCAGCCGCCGCGGCACGAGGCCGATGAAGCGCGAGTCCTCGCTGTTGTCGCGGTTGTCGCCCATCATGAAGAACCGGTCGGCCGGCACGACGACGGGACCGAAGTCCCGCCGCGCGCGGATCTCGGGCAGGAACTGCACGATGCGGCGCTGGCCGCCCCACGCCTCGACGGCGCGCACGCCGCGGACCTCGACGCCGGGCGCGATCGCCTCCGCCACCTCCTCCACCGGCGCGTAGTCCGCCGGTTGGCCGTTGAGGATCAGCCGGTCGGCGCGCAGCTCCACGGTGTCGCCAGGCACCGCGACGATGCGCTTGATCAGCCGCGTGCCGTCGCGCGGCGAGCCGAAGGTGACGACGTCGCCCCGCTGCGGCTCGCCGACGCGGCGCAGCGAGAGGTCGGTCAAGGGCAGCTTCCAGTCGTAGGCGACGCGATCGACGAAGACGACGTCGCCTTCGAGGATCGTCGGCCGCATCGATCCGCTGGGGACCGGGTTCCAGTCCGCGATCGCGGTGCGGAAGAACAGGAAGCCGACGAGGAACAGCAGGAAGCTGCGGTTCTCGCGAAACCAGGCGGCGACGGGGATCTTCATGGGAACACTCCAAGGTCGGGCGATGAGGCCCCAGTGTGTCGAGTCCCGTGGCGCGCGTGCGTCGGATGCGGCGATTGGCGGGAATCCGCGTCTGAGTGGCAGCGGCCTTGGGGCGCGGCCTCGGCGGCGCCTTGGATCGCCCGCAGAACGCCCACCTCCTGACGACAGCTTCGCGACAGCCTGACGTTCGGCCGGACGCCTTGCGGCCTTCATAATTCCGCGCCATGCGCAAGCACCTCCTGCACTTGCTGCTCCCGCTGTTCATGCTGCTCGCGCAGCAGGGCGCGATGTGGCATGGCATCGGTCATCTGACCGGTGCGCGGGGGCACGCGCCCGCGACCGCCACGGTCCAGGCCGGGCGCGACGACGTCGCCCACGCCGATCCGGACGACCTGTCCGCCGATCAGCTGTGCGAGGTGTGTCTGGCCTTCGACGATCTGGCCGCCTCGGCCCGCGCCGAAGCGCCGGTCCTCGCACTGGCCGAGGCCGTGCACGTCCAGGCGGCCGCCGCCGAGCGCGTCGCGCGCTCGATGCCCGCGCCGCCGCCGCGCAGCCGCGGCCCGCCGCTGGCGATCTGACCTCGACCTCCTGACCGCAGCGCCGCCCGCCCTCGCCTGAACGCTTCCAACGCCTCGTTGAAGCCTCAGTCGGCCGGGGCTCGATGGCTGGCCTGCGCTCGACCGATTTCAGATTTCCAGAGTCCCACCATGACCCACCCTCCTCTGCGCGCGCTCGCGCTGTCCCTCTCGCTCGCCTATCCGCTGCTGCACGCGCTGCCGGCACGCGCCGACGACACCGCCTCCTCCGCAGCCGCCACCACGGCCAGCACGGTTGAAGCGCCCACCGCCGCCGGCGGCACGCCGCTGCCGACCGTCCAGGTCCAGGGCGCGCGCAGCCGCCTCGACGCGGCGCGCAACGGCCTGTCCCCCGACACCGGCAGCACGATCTACAAGTTCGACAGGACCGACATCGCCCGCCTGCCGCAGGGCGACGACACACCGCTGAACCAGGTGCTGCTGCAGACGCCCGGCGTCGTGCAGGACTCCTACGGCGGCCTGCACGTGCGCGGCGACCACGCCAACCTGCAGTACCGCATCAACGGCGTCGTCATCCCCGAGGCCATCAGCGGCTTCGGCCAGACGCTGGAGACGCGCTTCGCCGACAGCATCAGCCTGCTGACCGGCGCGCTGCCCGCGCAATACGGCTACCGGACCGCCGGCATCGTGGACATCACGACCAAGGGCGTCGGCGACGATGACAAGCCCTTCGCCGGCAGCGCCGGGATCACGCTGGGCACGCAGCGCTCGCGCGAGCTCGACCTGTCGATGCACGGCACGCAGGGCCGGCTGAGCTACGAGTTCAGCGGCTCCTTCCTCGGCAACGACCTGGGCATCGAGAACCCGACGGCCTCGCGCGACGCGCTGCATGACCGCACGCACCAGGGCAAGGGCTTCGGCCTGGTGTCCTACCTGCTCGACGACGACAGCCGCATCACCGCGATGGCCGGCGTGACCGACAACCGCTTCCAGATTCCCAACTCGCCGGGGCAGTCGACCGCCTTCACGCTCGCCAACACGCCGGACAAGGACTCGAGCACGCTGGACGCGCACCAGCGCGAACGCAACCGCTTCGCCGTCGTCAGCTACCAGAGCGTGATCGGCAGCAGCATCGACTATCAGGTCTCGCTGTTCCACCGCTTCACCGACGTCCACTACACGCCGGACCAGACCGGCGATCTGCAGTACCTCGGCGTCGCTGCCGACATCCTGCGCCGCAACGAGGCCAACGGCGTGCAGGCCGACGCCAGCTGGCGACTCGACAGCGCGCACACGATCCGCTCCGGGCTCTTCGCGCAGCGCGAGCACGCCAGCACCGTCAACGACGCGCTGGTCTTCCCGGCCGACGAGGACGGCAACCAGACCGGCACCACGCCCGTCAGCATCGCCGACAGCGGCCGGCTGAGCGGCCATCTGTGGGGCGCCTACCTGCAGGACGAGTGGAAGCTGGACCGCACGCTGACGCTGAACTACGGCGCGCGCTACGACGAGGTCGACACGGTCACGAAGGAACACCAGCTGAGCCCGCGCATCGGCCTCGTCTGGGACGCGGCGCCGACGGTGCGCCTGCATGCCGGCTACGCGCGCTACTTCACGCCGCCGCCGACCGAGAAGATCGACACCACCTCGGTCGCCGCCTTCGCCGGCACGACCAATGCGCTGCCGACGGATGCCAACACGGCGGTGCGCTCGGAGCGCTCGAACTACTACGACGCCGGCGCCGCCTGGCAGGTCACGTCCAAGCTGACGCTGGGCATCGACGGCTACTACCGCGCGGTGCAGCACCTGCAGGACGAGGGCCAGTTCGGCAACGCGCTGATCTATTCGGCCTTCAACTACGCGAAGGGCCGCATCTACGGCGTCGACCTGTCGGCGAGCTACAAGGAGAAGAGCTGGTCCGCGTACGCCAACCTCGGCACCACTCACGCCCGCGCGCAACAGGTGGAGACGGGCCAGTTCAACTTCGAACAGGATGAGCTGGACTTCATCGCCAACCACTGGGTGCACCTGGACCACGAGCAGAAGCTGAGCGCCTCCGCCGGCGTCAACGTGCGCCTGGACGACGGCTACGCGGTCGGCGCGAGCGCGCTGTTCGGCAGCGGCCTGCGCAACGGTTTCGCCAACACCACGCACCTGCCCTCGTACACCAGCGTCAACGCGGACGTGAGCAAGAAGTTCGACCTCGGCGGCGGCGGTCCGGTGGAGGCGCGGCTGTCGGTGCTCAACCTCTTCGACAAGGGCTACCAGCTGCGCGACGGTTCGGGCATCGGCGTCGGCGCGCCGCAGTACGGGCAGCGCCGCACGGTCTACGTAAGTCTGACGAAGGAGTTCTGATCGCAGGCATCCTGAGCGCAGGAACGACAGCGGCCCCTCGGGGCCGCTGTTCGTTGCAGAGCGTCGCCGTGTCGCCTGTATCGGGCGAAGGTGGGGCGGCGCACGGCGACGATCATCGGCACGCGGTAGGCTGTAGCGCATGAGTGCCGAGCCGACCGCCCTTCCTCCTCACCCGGACGACGAACCGCTCGCTGCGCCGCCGGGCGACGGGCTCGGTGCCTCGCAGCCGGCGGCGCCGGGGCCCCTTGGAGCGAATGCCGAGCGTGAGGAGGCGATTGAGCGGAAAGGGGCCCCGGCGCCTCCGGCTGACGCTCAGTCGCCATCGGACGTCTGGGACCGCCGCTACGCCGCGCAGCCGCTGAGTCAGGATGAAGCCTGGCTCAGCGGCTGGCAGCACCGCCTGCCGGGCGTGCGCCGCGCGCTGGACATCGGCTGCGGCGACGGCTGGGAGACGGCCGCGCTGCTCGAACTGGGCGTCGAGGTCACCGGCATCGACATCTCCGCCGAGGCGCTCGCGCGCTGCCGGCAGCAGTCGCCGCGGGCGCGGCACGTGCTGGCCGATGTGCGCACGATGCCGATGCTGCCGGACGGCGGCTTCGACCTGGCGGTGGCGCAGCTCTCGCTGCACTACTTCGACCGTGACGACACCTGCCGCGCGCTGTGCGAGATCGCCCGCGTGCTGGCCCCGGGCGGCCGCCTGATCGGCTGCGTCAACGCCGAGGACGACTGGCACTACGGCGCGCCGGACGACGCATCGTCATGGGCCTTGACGGTCGTCGACGGTGTCGCCAAGCAGTTTTTCACCCGCGAGAAGATCGAGGACGTGCTCGCCGCGTGCTTCGACATCGAGCACCTCGACAAGCGCACGCTGAACCGTTACGGCAAGCCGAAGTCGGTGTGGGAGTTCTTCTGTACGAAGAAACCGGAGTGAGGGGGCGGCCGCATCGCGTGCTGGGTTGAAAAATTTCGCTTGCAATTCATTCGCACACTAATTAAAGTTCACCCCATGGCACGCAACACCACCCCCAAGCAGCAGAAGCAGACCGGCGCCGACGCCGTCTGCCCGCCGCTGGAGATCGATCAACAGCTCTGCTTCGCGCTGTACTCGACGATGCTGGGCATGAACAAGGTCTACCGCGAACTGCTCAAGGACCTCGATCTGACCTACCCCCAGTACCTCGTGATGCTGGTCCTGTGGGAACGCGACGGCCTGACGGTCGGCGAGATCGCGGAACGTGTGTTCCTCGACTCCCCCACCGTGACCCCGCTGCTGAAGCGGCTGGAGGCCGCGGGCCTGGTCAGCCGGGACCGCTCGCCGCAGGACGAGCGTCAGGTGCTGATCACGCTGACCACCGCCGGCCGCGCGCTGCGCAAGCGCTCCACGCATCTGCCGCAGTGCATCGTCGACGCCTCGGATTCGGACCTCTCCGAGCTGATGGAACTCCGCGACCGCCTGCTCGTGCTGCGCGGACGGATGGCCCGCAAGGCCGCCTGAACGCCCACCCGACGAACAAGACCATCGCTTTACCGCATCAATTACTTCGCACACAAACCATTAGCAAGCAAGTCAAATACCTGACACCTCTTCCCGCAGCACCAACCCGCCTTTCCACCACCCTCTCACCACCCCCTCTCACCACCCAAGAAGGAGCCCACCATGAACGCCATCGCCACCCTCGCCCGCCAATCGCGTCGTCAACTGCTGGTCCTGTCGACGCTGGCCGTCGCCATTACCGGCGCAGTCGCCACACCGGCCTTCGCCGCCGACGCCAAGTCCTCGCCGGCGCCCATCGTCAGCGCGCAGCCGTCGGGTTCCTACATCACGACCAAGGACGGCGTGCAGCTCTATTACAAGGACTGGGGCCCGAAGAACGGCCAGCCCATCGTGTTCAGCCACGGCTGGCCGCTGAACTCGGACAGCTGGGAATCGCAGATGATCTTCCTGGCCGACCAGGGCTACCGCGTCATCGCCCATGACCGACGCGGCCACGGCCGCTCCAGCCAGCCGTGGGACGGCAACGACATGGACCACTATGCCGACGACCTGTCCACCGTCATCGAGACGCTGAACCTGAAGAACGCCGTGCTGGTCGGCTTCTCCACCGGCGGCGGCGAAGTCGCCCGCTACATCGGCCGCCACGGCACCTCGCGCGTCGCCAAGGCGGTGCTCATCTCCGCCGTCCCGCCCCTCATGGTCAAGTCCGAGAAGAACCCCGGCGGCCTGCCCATCGCTGTCTTCGACGGCATCCGCAAGGCGCAGCTCGACAACCGCTCGCAGCTCTACAAGGACATCCCCGCCGGCCCGTTCTACGGCTTCAACCGCCCGGGCGCCAAGGTCTCGCAAGGCCTGATCGACAACTGGTGGTTCCAGGGCATGCAAGGCGGCCACAAGAACACCTATGACTCGATCAAGGCGTTCTCCGAGACCGACTTCACCGAGGACCTGAAGAAGTTCGACAAGCCCACGCTGATCATCCACGGCGACGACGACCAGATCGTGCCCATCGACGCCGCGGGCCGCGCCTCGGCCAAGCTGATCAAGGGCTCGGTGCTGAAGGTCTACGCGGGCGCGCCGCACGGCCTGACCGACACCCACAAGGATCGCGTCAACGCCGACCTGCTGGCCTTCATCCGCCAGTAACGGCTGGCAACACCCGGTGGCCGGGTCGCCTGGGAAGGCGGCCTGGTCACGGGGTGATCACGGGGTGGCAAGACCCGTCCCCCCACCTTCGGGGGAAGTCAGACGCGGGGTTTCGCCTGCCGCTCCGTTTGGTACGCTCGGTGATCTTTCCGATGGCCGGCGCCTCGACGCGCCGGCGCGTGGACCCCGCCGATGCCGACCCCTCTCCCGTCCTCCCCCTTGCTGCCCAATGTCCGTGTCGTCGAACTCCAGGCCAGCGATGAGGATCTGCTCCAACGGTTCTACGAACGGAATCCGCTGTACTTCGAGCAGGTGAACGGCACCCCGCCCCGTCCCGACGAGGCCCGCGAAGAGATCCGCGACCTGCCGCCCGAAGGCTGGAGCTTCAGCGCCAAACGCCTGCTGGGCTACGCCGACGACGAGGGCGAACTGGTCGCGATGGCCTCGCTGGTCTCGGACCTGATGGCGCCCCGGGTCTGGCTGGTGGGCCTGTTCATCGTCGCCACGGAGCTCCACGGCTCACCGGCCGCGCGCGAGATCTATGCGGAGCTGGAGCGCTGGATGCAGCGCAACGGCGCCCTGTGGGTGCGGCTGGGCGTGGTGGTCGGCAACCAGCGCGCGGAGCGCTTCTGGGAGCGCCAGGGCTTCACCGAGGTCCGCCGCCGCGACGGGCTCACGATGGGGCAGCGCGTCAACGAGCTGCGCGTGATGGTCAAGCCGCTGGCCGGCGGCCGGATCGACGAGTATCTGGCGATGGTGCCCCGGGACCGGCCCGGGGAACCTTGAGGAGGAGCCTCCCGGCTCACTCCCCCGCTGACTCGCCGACCTACTCGCCCAGATACGCCGCGCGCACCTTCGGGTCGTTCAGCAGCGTCTTGCCGTCGCCCTGCATCGTGATCACGCCGGACTCCATGACGTAGCCGCGGTTGGCCAGCTCCAGCGCGCGGCTGGCGTTCTGCTCGACGAGCAGCACCGTCACGCCCCGCTGATGGATGTCGTTCACGACCTCGAAGATCTTGTCGACCATGATCGGCGACAGGCCCATCGACGGCTCGTCCAGCAGCAGCAGCTTGGGCTTGGCCATCAGCGCGCGGCCCATGGCCAGCATCTGCTGCTCGCCGCCGGACATCGTGCCGGCGAGCTGGTTGCGACGCTCCTTCAAGCGCGGGAACAGGGCGAAGACCTTCTCGATGTCGGCCTCGATCTCCTTGTCCTTGCGGATGAAGGCGCCCATCTGCAGGTTCTCGGTGATCGTCATGCGGGTGAAGGTGCCGCGGCCCTCGGGCACCATCACCAGGCCCTGCTTGGCCAGGTCCCAGGCGCCCTGGCCCTTGATCGAGCGGCCCATGAACTTCACGTCGCCCACGCCCAGCGGCTGCAGTCCGGTGATGGCCTTGAGCGTGGTGGTCTTGCCCGCGCCGTTGGCGCCGATCAGCGAGACGAGCTCGCCCTGGCGCACGTCGAAGTCCACGCCCTTGACCGCCTGGATCCCGCCGTACGCGACCTTGAGGCCTTCGACCTGGAGGAGGATGTTGTCTGCCATCTTTTCAGTTTCCATGGGTCGGGATCAGGGAGCCGCGTGAACTTCTTGCGCCGCGTGGGCGCCGAGGTAGGCCTCGATCACCTTGGGGTCGCGCTGCACTTCCGCCGGCGTGCCGGAGGCGATCAGCTTGCCGTAGTCCAGCACCGACACGCGGTCGCACAGGCCCATCACCAGCTTCACGTCGTGCTCGATCAGCAGGATGGTGCGGCCGTCGTTGCGGATGCGGTCGATCAGCTCGCGCAGCACGACCTTCTCGGTCGCGTTCATGCCGGCGGCGGGCTCGTCCAGCGCGATCAGCTTGGGATCGGTCGCCAGCGCGCGCGCGATCTCCAGGCGACGCTGGTCGCCGTAGGACAGCGTGCGCGCCTTGAAGTCGGCGTGCCGGGCGATGCCGACGTAGTCGAGCAGCTCGCGGGCGCGGGCGGTGATCTCGGCCTCTTCCTTCTTGAAGCCCGGCGTGCGCAGCACCGCGCCGATCAGGCCCGAGTGCGTGCGCACATGGCGCCCCACCATCACGTTCTCCAGCGCCGTCATGTCGGCGAACAGCCGGATGTTCTGGAAGGTCCGCGCGATGCCGGTCTTGGCGACCTGGTGCACCGCCTGCGGCTTGTAGGGCTGGCCGCCGAGTTCGAAGCTGCCGCCGTCGGGCACGTACAGCCCGGTGATCACGTTGAAGAAGGTCGTCTTGCCGGCGCCGTTGGGACCGATCAGGCCGTAGACCTGGCCCTTCTTGATCTCGATGCCCACATCCGACAGCGCCTGCAGACCGCCGAAGCGCTTGGAGGCGCCGGCCACTTTCAGTACGGTTTCAGTCATTGGTTCTTGCTCCTGGCGCGGGTCAGGCGTTGATGGCGCTGCCGGCATTGGCGGGCGGCTGCGCTCCCGGCGGCAAGGGCCGGGACTTGCCGTGTTCCGGCGAGGGCCACAGGCCGCGCGGGCGCATCAGCATGATCACGATCATGGCCAGCGCCACCAGCAGCTGGCGCAGGATGGACGCATCCAGGCGGCCGTCGGTCATCTCCTGCAGCGGGCCGGCGACGTAGCGCAGCACTTCCGGCAGCGCGGCCAGCAGCAGCGCGCCCAGGATCACGCCCGGGATGTGGCCGATGCCGCCCAGCACCACCATGGCGACGATCATGATCGACTCCTGCAGGCTGAACGATTCCGGCGACACGAAGCCCTGGAACGCGCCGAACATCGAGCCCGCCACGCCGCCGAAGGTCGCGCCCATGCCGAAGGCCAGCAGCTTCATGTTGCGGGTGTTGATGCCCATGGCCTTGGCGGCGATCTCGTCCTCGCGGATGGCCATCCAGGCGCGGCCGATGCGGGAGTTCTCGAGCCGGTAGCAGATCAGCACCGAGGCGATCACCAGCGCCAGGAACAGGTAGTAGTACATCGATACCGAGTTGACGGACAGGCCCAGGATCTCGTGGCTCTGGCTGAACTCGAAGCCCAGGAAGTGCACGCCGTCGATCTGGCCGATGCCGCGCGGGCCGTTGGTGATGTTCAGCGGATATTCCATGTTGTTCAGGAACACCCGGATGATCTCGCCGAAGCCCAGCGTCACGATGGCCAGGTAGTCGCCGCGCAGCTTCAGCGTCGGCGCGCCCAGCAGCACGCCGAACAGCCCCGCCAGCAGCGCCGCCAGCGCGATCGCCAGCAGCAGCGGCAGGTGCAGCCCGTTGGGGAAGGCGGCGGCGATGTGCTCGAAGTTCTCCGACAGGTGCGGGCTGTTGAGCAGCGCGAAGAGGTACGCGCCCACCGCGTAGAACGCGACGTAGCCCAGGTCCAGCAGGCCGGCGTAGCCGACCACGATGTTCAGCCCCAGCGCGAGCAGCACGTACAGCAGGGCCAGGTCGATGATGCGGACCGGGCCGTTGCCGAATTGCTGCGCGAACAGCGGCAGCACCAGCAGCAGCACGCCGGCGATCAAGAAGGTGATCAGCTTGGAGGATTTGGTCTGGAACATGGTCGGCTCCTCAGGCGCGGTCGGCGACGCGTTCGCCCAGCAGGCCGGACGGCCGCAGCGTCAGCACCAGGATCAGCGCGATGAAGGCGAAGATGTCGGAGTAATGGCTGCCCAGCACCCCGCCGGTCCAGTCGCCGAGGTAGCCCGCGCCGATGGCCTCGATCAGGCCCAGCAGCACCCCGCCGACCATCGCGCCGGCCAGGTTGCCGATGCCGCCCACCACCGCGGCGGTGAAGGCCTTCAGGCCCGGCAGCACGCCCATGGTGTGCTGCGCGGTGCCGTAGTTGGCGGCCCACATCAGGCCGGCCACCGCGGCCAGCGCGGCGCCGATGATGAAGGTCAGCGAGATGACCGCGTCGGGCTTGACGCCCATCAGCGAGGCCACGCGCGGGTTCTCCGCGGTGGCACGCATCGCGCGGCCCATCTTGGTGTGGTTCACCAGGAACAGCAGACCGCCCAGGATCACGACCGTCGTCACGAGGATCACGATCTGCGTCACCGTGATCACGGCGCCGCCGAGGTGGATCGGGTCAGCCGGCAGCAGCTGCGGGAAGGGCTTGGGGTTCGGCTTCCAGATGATCATGGCCAGCGTCTGCAGCAGCAGCGACATGCCCATGGCGGTGATCAGCGGCGCCAGTCTCGGCGCGCTGCGCAGCGGCCGGTAGGCGATCTTCTCGATCGTGTAGTTCAGCAGCGTGCAGACCAGGATCGCGCACACCAGCGCGGCCAGCATCAGCACCCAGCCGGGCAGGCCCAGCGACGCGAGCGCCGTGACCACGGTCCAGCTCACGAGCGCCCCCACCATCAGCACGTCGCCGTGGGCGAAGTTGATGAGGTTGATGATGCCGTAGACCATCGTGTAGCCCAGCGCGACGAGGGCATACATGCTCCCGAGCACCAGGCCGTTGATGATCTGCTGAAAAAGTATCTCCATAAGGCCCCAGCGTGTAGTTGGACGCGGCTCGCACCGCGTGACGGCGCTTCGGGGTGCAACCCCCGTGCCAAGCGCCTCGTTTCAAGGGTATTCACCGACAAGGCGACATCCGTGCGCGCGAGCCGACGTTGTGTTCCCAGTCTCGGCGACACAACAGGGTGCGGAAATCCGCACAAACCGCCTAGCCAGCCGGGCGATTCCTCGCCAGTGACAAAAAAGCCGCCGCGCCGGGTGCAAGGCATGCGCCAAGTTGGGCACACTGGGCGTCGATTTTCCGCCTCCCATGCCCTCGGTCGTCTCCTCCTCCTTCGCCCCCACCTCAGCCCGCCAGCGGCTGGCGTACTTCCTCGGCCGGCCGACCTTCTACCTCTACCTGACCGGCGTGCTGATGCTGCTGGGCCTGCTGCTGGGCCACCGCTTCAGCGAACGCGCGAGTCTCGATCAATTGAGCGCGCTGGCGACCGAACGGCTGGAGCTCTACGCCTCCAACCTGCAGACCGAGCTGGGCCGGCACGCGTACCTGCCGAGCCTGCTGGCCATCGACGGCGACGTGTCGCGGCTGATCGAACATCCCGACGACGAGGCCAGGCGCAAGGCGGCGAGCCTGCTGCTGGCGCGGGTCAACGTGCGCGCGGGCACGACGCAGATCTTCGTGGCCGATCCGGAGGGCCGCGTGCTCGCGTCCAGCGAGCCGCTGACGCCGCCGCTGCGACTGCAGCAGGCCATCGAGCAGGACCGGCACCACTTCTTCGCCTCCGACGCCGGCCAGACGGGGCTGAGCGGCTCGACCAACTTCTTCCTGCTGCATCCGCTGCGGCGCAACCAGCAGCTGCAGGGCGTGATCGTCGTGAAGCTGAATCTCGCGCCGCTGGAGTCGACCTGGGTGGACCTCGGGCTGCGCTCGCAGGGCGAGCGGATCCTGGTCTCGGACGACCAGGGCGTGGTGATCATGAGCTCGGTCGAGGACTGGCGCTATGCGGTGCTCAACCGCGCGGACTCGTCCGAGCGCGACCGGCTGCAGGCCAGCGCGCGCTACCCGCGGGTGGGGCCGGACCTGGGCCTGCCGGGCGCGCTGGAGGCCTACAACAGCCTGCTCGTACGCGCGCCCGCGCCGGCCAGCGCGACCCTGCTCGCGCAGGAGCGGCAGCTGCTGCCGCTGGGGCTGCGGCTGCTGGCGCTGTCCGATCTGTCCGAAGTGCGGCGGCAGGCGCGGCTCGCGGCGTGGAGCGGCGCGGCCTTCGGCGCGGCGATCGGGATCCTGCTGCTCTACCTCGCCTCGCGTCGGCGCGCGCTGCGGCAGCTCTTCCACGCGAAGACCGAATTGCAGAACGCGCATGCCCAGTTGGAGCTGATCGTCGACGAGCGCACGGCGGAACTCCGCCAGACCAACGAAGAATTGCTGGACCAGATCGCGCAGCGCCGACAGGCCGAAGGCGAGCTGCTGCAGACCAGCAAACTGGCGGTGCTGGGGCAGATGTCGGCGGGCCTGTCGCATGAAGTCAACCAGCCGCTGACGGCGCTGCGTGCGCTGGCACGGAATTCGCAAAGGCTGCTGGAGGCCGGCCGCACGCAAGCGGTCGCGGACAACCTGCAGACGATGGACGACATGGTCGAGCGGATGGGTCAGATCACGCGCCAGTTGAAGAGCTTCGCCCGCAAGGCGGAGCCCGCGCGCACGGCGGTGTCGCTGCTGGCGAGCGTGAACAACGCGAGACTGCTGCTGGAGCACCGCACGCGCCAGCTGGACCTGCCCGTCGAGGTCGACGTGCCGCCGGGACTGCGGGTCAGCGCCGAATCCAACCGGCTGGAGCAGGTGCTCGTGAACCTGCTGGCCAACGGCATCGACGCGATCGCGTCGGAGCCGGCCCACCATGCGGAGGACGGCCACGAACGCCGGCTGCGCGTCGCGGCCGTGCCGGCGGAAGACGGCCGACGCGTGCGCGTGCAGGTGCTGGACACCGGACCGGGCTTGAGCGAATCGCTGCTGCCGCGGCTGTTCGAGCCGTTCTTCACCACCAAGCCGGCGGGCGAAGGCCTGGGGCTGGGGCTGGTGATCTCTTCAAAGATCGTCCACGAGTTCGGCGGCGCGCTGCGGGCGCACCGTCTGGACCATGGCATGTGTTTCGAGTTCGACCTGGAGGTCGACACCTGGCAGGCCGAGGAGGGGCAGTATGTTTGAGGGCTACAAGGTCGTGTTCGTCGAGGACGACCTGCCGGTGCGCGTCAGCCTGACGCAGACGCTGGAACTCGAGGGGCTGGCCGTGGTGCCGTGCCGCTCGGCTGAAGAAGCGCTGCCGCATGTGCAGCCGGGCGCGCAGATCATCGTGATCACCGACGTGCGGCTGCCCGGCATGGACGGCCGCGCGCTGCTGGCGCACGTGCAGGCGACCGATCCGCAGATCCCGGTGATCCTGATCACCGCGCACGGCGACGTGAACATGGCCGTGCAGGCGATGCGCAGCGGCGCCTACGATTTCATCGAGAAGCCCTTCGCGCCCGAGCGGCTGCTGGACACGGCGAGCCGCGCGCTCGACCTGCGATTGATCCGGCACTCGGCCGATGAACTGCGCGCGCAGCTGTCGGCCGCCAGCGGCATCGAGGCCGCGCTGCTGGGCAAGTCGGCCGCGATGCAGCAACTGCGTCGGCAGGTGCTCAACCTGGCCTCGACCTCGGCGGACGTGATGATCCTGGGCGAGACCGGCACCGGCAAGGAACTGGTCGCGCGCTGCCTGCACGACCAGAGCCCGCGCCGCGATCGCAACTTCGTCGCGATCAACTGCGGCGGCCTCCCCGAGGCCCTCTTCGAGAGCGAACTCTTCGGCCACGAGTCCGGCGCGTTCACCTCGGCGGGCAAGCGCCGCATCGGCAAGATCGAACACGCCAACGGCGGCACGCTGCTGCTCGACGAGATCGAGACCATGCCGGTCGCGCTGCAGATCAAACTGCTGCGCGTGCTGCAGGAACGTCGCGTGGAGCGCCTCGGCTCCAACGAGGAGCAGGTCATCAACGTCCGCTTCATCGCGGCCAGCAAGGCCGACCTGAAGGAGATGGGCGAGCGCGGACAGTTCCGCAGCGACCTGTACTACCGGCTCAACATCGCCACGCTGCTGCTGCCGCCGTTGCGCGAGCGTCGCGAGGACATCCCGCTGCTGTTCGAGCACTTCGTCGCCCAGGCCTGCAAGCGCTACGAGCGCGAGGCGCCGGAACTGACCCCGGAAAAGCTGCGCGAGCTGATGGCCCACGACTGGCCCGGCAACGTGCGCGAGATCCGCAACGCCGCCGACCGCTTCGTGCTGGCGCTCGACGACCTCGACTCCTCGGCCGCGCTGCAGGCCGTGCCCAACCTGGCGCTGGCACGCCAGATGGAGATGGTCGAGAAAGCGCTCATCGAGCAGGCGCTGCGCCGCTCAGGCGGCAAGGTGCCGGCAGCGATGGAGTTGCTCGGGACACCGCGCAAGACGCTCTACGACAAGCTGCACCGCCACGGGATCCAGCTCGACGATTTCCGCTGACTTCACAGACCCCGCGCGCTACGCGCGCCCCTCACCCCAACCCTCTCCCGCAAGCGGGAGAGGGGGCAAGAGGAGCCAGCGCTTTCCCGCAAGCGGGAGACGAGGCAAGAGGAGCCAGCGCCGCGAGTCGAGCCGCTCAGACTCCCTCTCTCGCTTGCGGGAGAGGGCTGGGGTGAGGGCCAGCGGCGGTGGAAGTACGCAAGCCCGATTCCCTTCCCCCTCTCTGCGTCCGCATGGGGGAAAGATTTTCCCGGCTCCGCCGCGAAAACCCTTCCCCCATACACCGACACAGCACCGTCCTTCGACGGCAGCGCACCGAGGGAATCGAGTCGGGATTTTGTGGAGGCGGGGTCGGGTGTTGCCCTCAGGCCGCCTGACGCGTCACCTGCGACGCACGGTCCAGCACTTCCTTCAACTGATCGATCGTCGCGGGCTTGACGAGGTACGCGCTCGCGCCGCGGCGGATCGCTTCAGCGGCATCCCCAGGGCTCGACGTGCCGGTCAACATCACCACCGTCATCGGCCCCTGCAGCAACGCCTCCGTCAGGAAATCCATGCCCTGCCCGTCCGGCAGCGCCCGGTCCAGGATGAGGACGTCAGGTCGGTGCTCGGCCATGCGCTGTCGCGCCTCGCGCAAGGTCCCGGCGGTCGCGGCGGTGTAACCCTCCAACTCAAGGAGGATGCCCAGCGTTTCGCTGGACTCAAGGTTGTCGTCGACGATGACGGCGTGGGGAGGCATGGCAAACCCTGCGGCAAGAGGTCCGGGAAGCAACATCCTCGCGCGCGGCATGGGCCGCCGCGCGACGGACGTGCGATTAGTCGATTCGGGAACACTCGGCAAACGGCGTGCCGCCCTCATCGCCTTCCCTCGGAAGGACGGTCCGACATTCTTGCCGGTATCGCGCAGCGGCGTCAGACCCCCCGTCCGTAGGGGGCGGGCCCCATGTTTGCCCTACGCCTGCGTGCACATAATCCGCGCCTTCACGGACCGGAGTTGCGGCAAGGCCGCCACTTCCGGATCCGCGATGCGCCTCCGCCCTGTTTGCCGAGCTTCATGACGACGACCGACGCCACGATCGACACCGACCTGCTCCCCCGCCTGCGCCGCAGCACCGGGCCGCTGCATGACGACATCGAGGCGCTGCTCCGGCTGGAGGCGCCGATGCCGCTCGTGCGCTACGGCTTGATCCTGCGCGGCTTCCACGAGTTCCTGCAGCTCTGGGAACCGCGTGTGCGCCTGGTCTTGCCCGAGCGACTGCGCCCCTGGTTCGACGCCCGGGTGCGCTCCCCCTTCGCCGCGCGCGACCTGGCCGCGCTCGAGCTGCCCGTAGACGATGCGGACGAGGCGATACGCGCCTCGGCCCTCGCCGCGCAGCACGGCCTGTGGCTGGAGTCGCCGGCGGCGGCGATCGGATCGATGTACGTCATCGAGGGCTCCGCGCTCGGCGGCCAGGTCCTGACGCCGAAACTGCTCGCCGCGCACGGCCTGACCCCGGAGCACGGCACGGCCTACTTCCACGGCTTCGGCGCGCGGACCGGCGCGATGTGGCGTGAGTTCCGCCAGCTCGCCCAATCCGAAGCCGGTCACTACGAGGACCAGCGCGCCACCGCCTGCCGCGCCGCGGTGGACACCTTCCGCGCGCTGATCGCGACCTTCGGGCCGCTCGATGCCACGGACACCCCGACGGCTTCGTCCGGCGCGCCTCTTGCGACCGGCCCTTCCGCCGCATCCTCAGCCTCGCCGAGGTCATGATGCACACCGTCGCGCTGGCCGCCTCCCCGACCGACCTGCAGATCGCGCAATGCGCGAGCGAGCCGATCCGCGTGCCCGGCGCGATCCAGCCGCACGGCTGGCTGGCCGCGGTGGACTGGCGCAGCGGCAGCCTGGTCGCATTCAGCGAGAACTGGGCGACGCTGCTGTCGTCGGCGCCGGACGCCCTGCCCGCCCGCATCGAGGGTGCGCTGGACGCGATCCGCGGTGCGCGCCCGGGTCTGGTGGACGGAGAAGGCCCCGTCTCCTGCGGCACGCTGACGATCGGCGAGCGCCGGCTGCACGTGTCGGGTCACCGCATCGGTGAGCTCGCCTACCTCGAACTCGAAGCCGACACCGAGGACGCCGGCAACCGCGCGCCGATCTACAGCCTGGCGCGCCACCTGGTGCCGATGATGCAGCGCACCGCCGCGGTGACCGAGCTGTGCCGGGTCGTGGTCGCGGAGATGAAGCGGCTGACCGGCTTCGGTCGCTGCCTGGCCTACCGCTTCGACGCGGAAGGCCACGGCGAGGTGCTCGCCGAAGCGATCGATCCGGGCTACGACGCCTACGCCGGCCACCGCTTCCCGGGCTCGGACATCCCGCCGCAGGCGCGCGAGCTCTACCGCATCAATCACATCCGGCTGATCGCCGACGCGCACTACGAGCCGGTGCCGGTGCGCTTCGTCGACGGGCGCGACGGCACGGCGCTGGACCTGTCGCAGGCCGCGCTGCGCAGCGTGTCGCCGGTGCACCTCGAATACATGCGCAACATGCGGACGCTGGCCTCGATGTCGGTGTCCATCATCGTGGGCGGGAAGCTGTGGGGACTGGTGTCCTGCCACGACCACGACCCGCGCCAGCTGTCCTGGCAGACGCGCATGGCCTGCGAGCATCTGGGGCAGCTGCTGTCGCTGCAGATCGAGGCCAAGGAAGAGAACGAGCAGGTCACCGAGCAGCTCCGGCTGCGCCAGCTGACGCTGGCGATCGTGTCGCACCTGTCGGACAGCGACGCGACGCTGCAGCGCCTGATCGAGGAGCCCGGCCCGCTGCTGCGTCTGGCGCGCGCGACCGGCGCGGCGGTGATCCTCAACGACAGCTGCTGGGCGGTCGGCGAGACGCCGGACCAGGCGACGCTGCTGGCCCTGGGCCAGTGGCTGGGCAACCGCATCGACCAGGTCTGGCACAGCGACCGGCTGCCGGTCGAAGCCTCGTCGCTGAGCGAGTTGCCGGACGCGTCGCCGGAACAGGCGCTGGGACCGACGGCGGGGCTGCTGGCGATCTCCATCTCCAAGCTGCATCGCCACCACATCGTCTGGTTCCGTCCCGAGATCGTCCAGACCATCGTCTGGGCCGGCGATCCGCGCAAGGAATCGGCCACGGGCCAGGACTCGCGCCTGCATCCGCGGCGCAGTTTCGCGAGCTGGAAGCAGCAGCTCAGCGGACGGTCCCTGCCCTGGACCCAGGGCGAGGTCCACGCGGTGCAGGAGCTGCGGCAAGCCTTGATCGGCATCGTGTTGCGGCGCGCCGAGGAAATGGCCGAAGTCGCCATGGAGCTGGGCCGCGTCAACAAGGAGCTGGAAGCCTTCTCGTACACCGTGTCGCACGACCTGCGCGCGCCGATGCGCCACATCGCGGGCTTCGTCGATCTGGTGCTGGAGATGGAAGGCAGCCTCCTGTCCGAGCGCTCGCGCCGCTACCTGGCGCATGTGAAGGAAGCCTCCGCGCACGCCGGTCAGCTGGTGGATGCGCTGCTGGACTTCTCGCGCATGGGACGCTCGGCGATCAAGCACGGCTCGATCAACACCGGCCACCTGATCGACGACCTGATCGCGGAACAGAACACGCTGAACAAGGACCGCCGCATCGAGTGGATCGTGCAACGCCCGCTGCCGCGGCTGTGGGGCGATCCCATCCTGCTGCAGGTGGCCATCCGCAACCTCGTGTCCAACGCCGTGAAGTACACGCGGCCGCGCGATCCCGCGCGCATCGAGATCACCGGCATCGACACCGAGGAAGGCGTCGGTCTGAGCATCTCGGACAACGGCGTGGGCTTCCAGATGAAGTACGTCGGCAAGCTGTTCGGCGTGTTCCAGCGGCTGCATCAGACCGAGGCCTTCGAAGGCACCGGCATCGGTCTGGCGAGCGTGCGACGCATCGTCGAGCGGCACGGCGGCCAGGTCGAGGCCTGGGGCGAGGCCGACCGCGGCGCGCGTTTCCGGTTCACCGTGCCCACCCGCGAGATGGCGGAGTCCCTGGCCATCGAACCCTCCCCCGGCAACGGGGCTTTCCCACCTGGCGATGCCACCCTGACCGCCTTCGAGCGATCGGCCGGTGCGGGCCACACCCTTCTCTGACCTCCTGACCCCCGAACGCCATGCTCAAGCCCATCCTGCTTGTTGAAGACGACGCCCGCGATCTCGAACTGACGCTGGTCGCCCTGGAACGCAGCCAGCTCGCCAATGAAGTGATCATCGTGCGCGACGGCGCCGAGGCGCTGGATTACCTGAACCGCGAAGGCGCCCATGCGGATCGCGCCGAAGGCAATCCGGCGGTGATCCTGCTGGACCTGAAGCTGCCGAAGGTGAACGGCCTGGAGGTGCTGAAGACGGTGCGCGCCACGGCGCATCTGAAGAGCATCCCGGTGGTGATGCTGACCTCGTCGCAGACGGAATCGGACGTGGTGCACAGCTATGAACTGGGCGTGAACGCGTATGTCGTCAAGCCGGTGGAGTTCAAGCAGTTCGTCGGGGCGATCGCGGATCTCGGCGTTTTCTGGGCCGTGCTGAACGAACCGCCGCCGGGTTCTCTGCGCGCCACGACGCGCCGCTACGAATGAACCGATGACTGAATCGTCGCTGCCACCCAGCGAAGCGGGCTCACCGCCGCTGGAGATCCTGCTGCTGGAGGATTCGACCTTCGACGCCGAACTGCTGCTCGCGTCGCTGGAGACGACGCATCCGCGCGCGCGGGTGACCTGGGTGAAGGACGAGGCCCAGTTGCTGGGCGCGCTGGAGACGCAGCGCTTCGACCTGATTCTGTCGGATTACCAGCTGCCGGGTTTCACCGGCGCGGAGGCGCTGACGCTGGCGCAGCGGCTGGTGCCGGGGACGCCGTTCATCTTCGTGTCGGGCGTGATCGGCGAGGAGAACACGGTGGAGCTGCTCAAGCGCGGCGCCACCGACTACGTGATGAAGGGCCGGCTGACGCGGCTGCCGGTCGCGATCGACCGCGCGCTGCGCGAGGTGCGCCAGCGCGAGGCGCAGATCCAGGTCGAGGCGCAGTTGCGCGAGGCCGACGCGCTGTACGCGCGGGTGGTCGATTCGCTGCAGGACCACGCGGTGATCCTGCTGGACACCGAGGGCCGGATCCGCGACTGGAATCGCGCGGCGGGCACGATCTTCGGCCATGCGCTGGACGCCGTGCGCGGCCTGTCGGCGGAGATCCTGCTGACGCCGGAGGACCGCGCGGCGGGCGTGCTGGAGAACGAGCTGGCGCTGGCGCTGACGCAGGGCGCGGCGCGCGACGACCGCTGGCTGATGCGCCAGGACGGCACGCGGCTGCGCGCCGAGGGCGTGGTGACGCCGCTGTTCAGCGCGGCGGGGGCGACGACGGGCTTCTCCAAGATCATCAAGGACTCGACGCCGGCCTACGAGGCGCAGCAGGCGCTGCGCCAGGGCAAGGAAGAGGCCGAGCGCGCCAACGAGCTCAAGGACCAGTTCCTCGCGGTGCTGTCGCACGAGCTGCGTTCGCCGCTGAGCGCGATCACGGGCTGGGCGGACATCCTGACCAACTTCTCGGATGCGCATCCGCTGCTGGGCAAGGCGTCGACGGTGATCCGTCGCAATGCGCAGCTGCAGGCGCGGATGATCAACGACCTGCTCGACATGAGCGCGGTCGCGGCCGGCAAGCTGATGCTGCAGACGACGCCGATGGACCTGGCGGCGCTGGCCTCGGACTCGGTGCTGGGCGCGCTGCACGAGGCGCAGGGCAAGGGCGTCGCGTTGAACTGCCATGCGGCGGACGCGGTGTGGATCTCGGGTGACGCGCAGCGCCTGTCGCAGGTGCTCACGAACCTGATCGGCAACGCCATCAAGTTCACGGAAAGCGGCGGCAGCGTCGATGTGCACGTCGATGTCGACGAAGACGGCTGCGCGCTGCTGCGCGTGCGGGACACGGGGCGCGGCATCTCGCCGGACTTCCTGCCCTTCGTCTTCGACCGGCTCCGTCAGGAGGACGGCTCGAAGACCCGCAAGGTCGGCGGCCTCGGCCTGGGCCTGGCGATCGCGCGCGCGATCGCGCAGCTGCATCAAGGCCAGATCAGCGCGGACAGTCCGGGCCCGGGCGGCGGTTCGGTCTTCGCGCTGCGCCTGCCGATGCTGAAGGACCAGGCGCTGGCGCCGCCGCCGTGCGCGGAGCCGGTTGAGTTGTCGGAAGACACGCTGTCGGGCGTGCGGGTACTGCTCGTCGACGACGAGGAGGACGCGCGCGAGGTCGGCCAGGTGGCGCTGAGCCGCCTGGGCGCGAAGGTCAGCGTGGCGACGAGCGCGGCGGAGGTGCTGTCGCGGCTCGAGGAAGGCGAGGAGCACTACGACCTGCTGGTGTCCGACATCGGGATGCCGGAGATGGACGGGCGCTCGCTGATCCGCGCGGTGCGGCAGCTGCCGGGAGGCAGTCCGGAGCAATTGCCGGCAGTGGCGCTGACGGCGTTCGCGATGGTGGCGGATCGGCAGGAAGGGCTTTCCGCCGGGTTCCAGGGCTATGTCGCGAAGCCGATCGAATTGGCGGCACTCACGCGGGCGATCCAAGTCGCGTTGGGGCGCAAGGCGGGTGGAGATTGAGGGTCAGCGCTCGGTGAATTTCTCAAGAGGCTCGCGAGCTGCAGCAACCTTCCATAAGACTATTGGTGTCAGTGCGCTGATCTGCCTGTCGATCCCCTGCTGGGCCACATCGGCCATGGGTACGGCAGAGGTGAAGCCGGAGAACGGCCGGCCCTGTTTCGCCGTGCCGGCCAAGGATGCGAAGCGCGACCCCGCCGCGCGCCTTCAGGCGATCTCGGTCGCCGATGACGCGGAGCAATCCAACCGCAAGATGTGGTCGATGCATTTCCGCGCGGTGGGTGGATTGCCTGTCTCGACGTTTACCTGCCTTGCATACGGCGAGGTTCCGGAAGGCGGTACTTCGGAACCGCTGAGCGAGCTGCGAGATGGCAGGGCCTACTACGTGTCGCTCAACGTGAAGCCCTCGGACCGCTCCGATCCCACACGAGGCTACTACGCGAAGTTCTGCATCGTTGGCGCTGGCGCTGAACGACGGATCAAGCCCATTCCGGAGAGTTCGCCGAACTGGCAGACGGGACGATGCGAATGAGCGGTTCCGTGTCGCGTATCAACGTCGGGGACCGCCGGCACTGAGCGCTCGGCGTTTGCGAGGACGAAACGGTTCTGCGGGTTGACGCGGCTGCATCGTGGGTCGGCACACCGACTGAACTGCCATGTACTTCGCACCGCTGACCAAGCCAGCGCGCTTGAGATCAAAGTAAGTTTGCAGAAGCATTCGATCAAATGGGGATAGGGACTTGTGCATCGCGCTCCAATCAAAACCGGGTCGCTGATCAACGACGGGGACCGGCCGCACTGAGTGCTCGCCGCTTATGCGGACGGAAGGGCTCGGCCGGCCGCCGCGGTTGCAACGTGGGCCGACACAGCGCCTGCACCGCCATGTATTTCGCGCCGCTCACTACGCCAGCGCGCTTGAGACTGAAGTAGCTCTCCAGCAGCATTCGATCAAACGGGGATACGGACTTGTGCATTGCAATTCACCTCAAAAAATGCGCCCTCCTCGATCTCCTTCTTACGTTGATCGAGGGGCAATGAAAGGAACTTCCTCGCGATGTCTCGGCAGTGCAGCTCCCTTGCCGCGCTGATGTTCCCCAGATCACCCTTAGCGAAACCGTAAACGAAGAGACAGGCCTCCAATTTCGGTTTGGTCACGATCGTCCGAAAACCGCCACGCTTTCCTTGACCGTTTCGGGCAATCCGCTTTTTCAGCAACCCTCCTCCAAGGTCCGCATCCACAAGACCCTGAGTCATCTCCAAGACTGAACGGCAAAGATCTCCGTCCACCACACCGCACTCCCGCATCCAGCGGTGGAATTTGCGTGAGACATACACCGCCACATCGACCTCCGCGCATCACTGCGATGAAGGTCAGTGCCGGGTCTTGCATGCGAACGATTCGTTCTGAAGACGGCCTACTGATGGGGGTGGCGACGCACATACGGCGAACGCGTTGAGCGCCTCGACCGGTTCCAGTCTGCGCACCTACTGGAACCAGTAGTGTTTGGCTCGACGAGTACTGATTTAGCGGATCGCGCTTTTTCTGGCGGAGGCAGAGACTACGTCCCAGGTGCTCGAAAACACCTTTGCATGAGACGGGCGGCCGCTCCGATAAGCGGTCAACTCATTCCTTCTCGGGCTCGATTCCGAGGGCGAGATGGGTCGTTCCGTGAGGGCGGCCGCACGTGTCTCATGCCGTGTTTTCGACATCTCGCCCACCCCGATGGCACATGGACATGAGCCGTCCCGGTGGATCCCTCTGCCCTCCGAAAGGAAGACGTCATGTCTGTTGAAGTGACTCATGAGCAAATCGCGACCACGGGCCATCTACTGTCCCGCGAGATCGCCTGGCGCGCCGTTGAGAAGGCGTGCGAGCTGCCGCCGTCGGACCCTCCGGGCGATGGCATCCGCGTCGCGCCGTTCTGGCCCGAGCGCACGCCGATCCTCGATCGCCGTCCGCTGGAAAACGAGTTCGACGTGATCCTGGAACTCATCTCCGACCACGCGTCGGTCGATGGTGCACACGAAGTGCAACGCCCCGATCGCGTCGGCGCCCGCTGCTTCCTCGCGAACCGTCGCATGACGACGCGCTCCGCGCTGATCAGCCTGCGCGAGCGTCTGATCCAGATGTCGGCGCTCAACAAGGCGACGCAGGTTCCGCTCGGTGCCGCCAACTCCGAAGCCGGTCACCTCAACGCGATGACCGCGGACATGGTCCACGAGATGTCGACGCTCCTGACCGTCCTGGAAGTGGCCATCCATGAGGAGCACTTCTTCCAGATCCTCACCATGGAAGGACCCGAGCACTGAGAGCGAACCCTGGCCGCCGCTCGACCGCGTTTGAGATCGCAGATTGCGATCTCAAACATCGGCGGCCGGTATCGACTGCGCGGTGACCGTTAGGACTCAGAAGGTGGATCTCGGCCGCACCAGGCTCGGCACGGCCAGCAGGACGATCAACACCGCCTCGAAGAGATCGAAGGCGTAGGGGCCGTCCGATGCGTACAGCTCCATCACGTGGCGCCAGCCGAAGAAGACGATGCTGAGCGCATACAGCACCAGCAGCAGCACCGCGCCGACACGGCGCATCCGTTGCGGCACAAGCATCATGACCAGCAGCCCCGCGAGCACGCCCGCCGGCACAAGCGCCCAGAACGGCGGCGACGCATACGTGAACGTGTAGGCGAAGAGCCGGAAGCAGATGACGGCGATGACGACCAGCGTCAGCAGCACCGTGAGCAGCACGCGAAGGGCCTTGAGGAGCGCTTCGAGCGACTGCGTTTCCTGATTCATGAACTCATCCTGATGCCGTTTGATCGAGGACCGATTGTGACCTCGTGAACCCGGTCCTCGGCCCACAGTCACCTCACAAGCGGAACGGGCCGCGCCCCTGTCGAAGCGCGGCCCGCGGTCAGCGGAACCTGGTGCAGATGTCAGTGCGGATGTCGGTCTCGATCAGAACCGCTGCGACTGCATGTAGTCGTCGAAGCCCGCTTCCGCGAAGCGGAACCACAGGTTTTGGTCACGCCGGAAGTTGGCGTAATCCTCGTAGACCTTCTTCCAGTTCGGGTTCTTCGCCGACAGCTCCGCGTACAGCGCCATCGACTCCTTGAACGCCAGGTCCATGGTGTCCTTCGGGAAGCGCATCAGCTTGGTCTTGGCCGCGACCAGTTGCTTGAGCGCCTGCGGGTTCAGCACGTCGTACTTGGCCTGCATGTCCACGTGCACGTACGCGGACGCCGCCTCGACGATCGCCTTGTACTCCGGCGACAGCCCTTCATAGGCCTTGGTGTTGATGAAGAAGTCGACCTGCGGGCCGCCCTCCCACCAGCCGGGGTAGTAGTAGAACGGCGCGACCTTGTTGAAGCCCAGCTTCAGGTCGTCGTACGGGCCGACCCATTCCGCCGCGTCGATCGTGCCCTTCTCCAGCGCCGAATAGAGCTCGCCGCCCGGCAGGTTCTGCGGCACGCCGCCCATGCGCTCGATCACCCGGCCCGCGAAACCGCCGATGCGGAACTTCAAGCCCTTGAAGTCCGCCGCCGACTTGATCTCCTTGCGGTACCAGCCCGCCATCTGCGCGCCGGTGTTGCCGCCGGGGAAGTTGATGATGTTGTAGTTCCGGTAGAACTCGCGCATCAGCTTCAGGCCGTTGCCGTGGAACGTCCACGCCGTCATCTGCCGCGAGTTCAGTCCGAACGGGATGGACGCGCCGATCGCGAAGGTCTCGTCCTTGCCGAAGAAGTAGTACGGCACCGTGTGCGCGATCTCGACCGTCGCGTTCTGCACGCCGTCGACCACGCCGAAGGCCGGCATCAGCTCGCCGCCCGCGTGCACGCTGATCTGGAACTTGCCGCCGCTGAGCTCGCTGACCTTCTTGGCGAAGACCTCGCCGCCGCCGTAGATCGTGTCGAGCTGCTTGGGGAAGCTCGACGCCATCCGCCACCGGATGTTGGCCTGCGCATGCACGATGGCCGGTGCCGCACCCGCGGCCAGCACGCCGGCCAGGCCGGCATTCTTGACGAACGAACGACGCTCCATGAAGTCTCCTTTTTCGTTGGTATGGGCGCCCCGTCACGGGCGCCTCTGAGCGAAAAGAGGATTAACCACCGCACGGCTGGCGTCAACCTGACAACCCCGGAGAGCTCCCCAAAAGCGAAGCGGCGCCCAAGGCGCCGCTTCATCGGAGATCGGTCGGGATCAGTCGGCGATCACGCGCCTGCGAGCTTCATGTTCTCCAGCAGGATGGATCCCACCGTCTTGCTGCCCAGCGTGTACGTGTCGGCGCCGATGCCCACGATCTGCTTGAACATCTCCTTGACGTTGCCCGCGATCGTGATCTCGTTGACCGGGAAGGCGATGACGCCGTTCTCGACCCAGTAGCCGCTCGCGCCGCGCGAGTAGTCGCCGGTCACGTAGTTGACGCCCTGCCCCATCAGCTCGGTCACGAACAGGCCGGTGCCGAGGCGGCGCAGCATCGTCGGCAGATCGTCGCCGGGTGCCGTCGCCTTGCTGCGCATCGTCAGGTTGTGCGAGCCGCCCGCGTGGCCCGTCGTGCGCAGGCCCAGCTTGCGCGCCGAATAGGTCGACAGGAAGTAGCCCTTCAGCACGCCCGCGTCGACCACGGTGCGGGCCTTGGTGACCACGCCTTCGTCGTCGAAGGGCGAGCTGCCCTTGCCCTTGATGATGTGCGGATCCTCGACCACCTCGACGTGCGGCGAGAGGATCTGCTGGTCCAGGCTGTCCAGCAGGAAGGTGGCGCGGCGATACAGCGCGCCGCCGCTGGTGGCCTGCACGAGCGCGCCCAGCAGGCCGGCCGCGACCGGGGCCTCGAACAGCACCGGCACGCTGGCCGTCTTGACCTTGCGGCCCTTGAGCCGTGCCAGCGCGCGCTCGGCGGCGTAGCGGCCGATCGTTTCAGCGGAGGACAGGTCGGCCGCATCGCGCATCGAGCTGTACCAGGCGTCGCGCTCCATGCCGGCGCCGCGTCCTGCGATCGGAGCCACCGACAGCGAATGCCGCGAGCTCGAATACCCGCCGCGGAAGCCGCGCGAGTTGCCCGAATAGAAGTGCGACTGCTGCGCAGAGACCGCCGCGCCTTCCGAGTTGGTGATGCGCGCGTCCGTCTTCAGCGCCGCGTCCTCGCAGCGCAGCGCCAGTTCGGCGGCCTGCTCGGCGGTGACCGCCCACGGGTGGAACAGGTCCAACGACGGCCGCGCCGCCTCGTCGAGCGACAGGTCCTGCTCGTCCGGCAGGCCGGCGAACTCATCCTCGGCCGTGAAGCGGGCGATGTCGTAGGCCGCACGGACCGTGTCCTTCAGCGCCTGCGGCGAGAAATCCGACGTGCTCGCGTTGCCTCTGCGCTGGCCCAGGTAGACCGAGATGCCCAGCGACTTGTCGCGGTTGCGCTCCACGTTCTCCAGCTGGCCGCGCCGCACCGACACGGACATGCCGCTGCCCTCGGACACTTCCGCGCCGGCGTCGGTGGCGCCCTGGCGTTTGGCCTCGGCCAGGACGTCCTCGATCAACTGGCGGAAGTGGTCCTGGCTGTAGGCGAATCCTTGCTCGGCTTGACTCATGAATGCGGTCTCTTTGAAAGCAGCGCGGCCTGGGGGAATCCGAGGCCGCGGCGGGGTGGCGACTATCATACGGGCGCTGTGCCCCGCCCTCCCGGTCGGGGCTTCTCGCTTTTCCCCTCTCATGAACGCCGACCACGACGACCAAGACGACCGCGCGGACTTCGACGACTTCGAAGACGACCGCCCCAGCAAGAGCCAGCTCAAGCGCGACATGGATGCGCTGCAGGCGCTGGGCGAGGAGCTGCTCACGCTGCCCGAGAAGCGCGTGGCCGCGCTCGACCTGCCCGAGTCGCTGCTCGACGCGATCAAGGAAGGCCGCCGCATCGTCGCCGGCACCGCCCGCAGCGGCAAGAAGCGCCATCTGCAGCTGATCGGCAAGCTGATGCGCCAGGTCGATCCCGAACCGATCCGCGAAGCCGTCGCCGAGTTCAAGCTCGGCCGCGCGCAGGACTCGCTCGAACTGCACCAGGCCGAGCGCTGGCGCGTGCGCCTCGTCGAGGACGACAACGCGCTGCAGGGCTTCCTCGACGCCTTCGACGAGGTCGACACGCAGCAGCTGCGCAGCCTGATCCGCGCCGCCCGCAAGGACCGCGCCCAGGCGCCCGAGCAGCGCAACGGCCGCGCCTGGCGCGAGCTGTTCCAGCTCGTGAAGAGCCACGTGCTCGCGGCCAAGGGCCAGACGTCCGCCGACGATGACGCGGACGGCGCCGAGGACGACGATGAGTGAGTCCGCGTCCTTGTCTTCCGCGCCTCCTCCGGAACCGGTGCGCATCGGCATCGTGTCGATCAGCGACCGCGCCTCCAGCGGCGTCTACGAGGACAAGGGCCTGCCCGCGCTGCAGGACTGGCTGCGCTCGGCGCTGATCAATCCGATCGAGTTCCAGCCGCGGCTGATCCCCGATGAGCGCGAGCTCATCGCGAGGACCTTGCGCGAGCTCGTCGACGAGACGCGGTGCGACCTCGTGCTGACCACCGGCGGCACCGGCCCCGCGATCCGCGACGTCACGCCCGAGGCGACCATGGACGTCGCCGACCGCGTGATGCCGGGCTTCGGCGAACAGATGCGGCAGATCTCGCTGCGCTTCGTCCCGACCGCGATCCTGTCGCGGCAGGTCGCGGTGATCCGCGGCCAGGCGCTGATCATCAACCTGCCCGGCCAGCCCAAGGCGATCGCCGAGACGCTCGCCGGCCACGAGGCCGCCAGCGGCATCTTCGCCGCCGTGCCGTACTGCATCGACCTGATCGGCGGCCCCTACCTCGAAACACGCGACGCGATCTGCGCCGCGTTCCGTCCCAAGACCGCCCAACGGCCGCCGCGCCAGGGCTGAACTCCACCACGCACACCCACCATGAAGATCACCAAGGACACCATCGCCACCGTCGAACTGAAGGTCGCGAACAAGCTCGGCCAGATCATCGAGAAGACCGATGAGCCGATGGCGCTGCTGATCGGCGGCTACGGCAACACGCTGCCCGCCGTCGAAGCGGCGCTGGAAGGCCAGGAGAAGGGCTTCGCCACCACGATCGAGCTGACGCCCGAGACCGGCTTCGGCGAGCGCGACGAGAGCCTGCTGATCACCATCCCGAAGAAGGACTTCCCGCCCGGCGTGAAGGTCGGCGGCCAGATCCAGATCCGCCAGGCCAAGGACGGCGAGGAAGAGCCGGTGGCCGATGACGGCTTCCATGTCTTCACGGTCGTGAAGGTGAAGGGCGACACCGTGCACCTGGACGGCAACCACCCGCTGGCCGGCCAGCACCTGAAGATCAGCGTCAAGGTGACCGACGTCCGCGCCGCGTCGCAGGAAGAGGTCGAACACGGCCACGCGCACGGCGACCACGGTCACCATCACTGATCACTGCTCGAGCCCCCTCGATGGGGCACTCGAAAGAACGAAGGGCGCCATCGGCGCCCTTCTGCGTTTCCGCGCGGAGCGGAGTGGATCAGCGGCTCACTTCACCAGCCGCGACAGTTCCGCCGCATCGAAGTGCTCGCCCTGCTGCGCGCCCTGCGGCACGCAATCGGTCTGCTCCTGCTCGGACAGCTTCGCGATCGCCTGCCACAGCAGCGCGATCTGGTGCTCCTGGGTCGCGGCGTTGTCGATCAGGCCCTTCATGGCCAGCGCCACCGGGTCGTCGCCCTGCGTCACGCCATAGGCCGAGAAGCCCATGCGCGCAGCCGCTTCCTCGCGTCTGGCATCGAGCTTGGCCTCGATGACACGCGCCGGATTGCCGACCGCCGTCGCGCCCGGCGGCACCGGCTTGGTCACCACCGCGCCGGAGCCGACGCGCGCGCCCTCCCCGACCGTGAAGCCGCCGAGGATGCAGGCGTTCGCACCGACGATGACGCCGCGCTCCAGCGTCGGGTGCCGCTTGGCGCCCTTCACCAGCGAGGTGCCGCCCAGGGTCACGCCCTGGTAGATGGTGACCTCGTCGCCGATCTCGGTCATCTCGCCGATGACGACGCCCATGCCGTGGTCGATGAACACCCGCCGGCCGATGGTCGCGCCGGGGTGGATCTCGATGCCCGTCAGGAAGCGTCCGATGTGGGACGTGAAGCGCCCCAGCCAGCGGAAGCCACGCAGCCAGAACCAGTGCGCACATCGATGCATCACCAGCGCGTGCAGACCCGGGTAACAGGTCAGCACCTCCCAGGCCGAGCGGGCGGCGGGGTCGCGTTCGAGGATGCAGGCGATGTCTTCGCGAAGACGCTGGAACATGGTGGGGGGACCCGATGGCAGCCCGCGAGGGGCTGGAGCTGAGGGTCGGCCAGTTTAGCGGCGGGTCCCGACCTTGCCCGGCGCAGGCTTACTGCGGTGCCGCATGGGCGCCACGTCGAGGGCGACGCCCTGCCTACTCGTCTCCCCCAAGTGCGGGGGGCGTGCCCGCCGCGGGGTGGGTCTTCTCGATCGCCCGGGCGATGCCGCGAAGGATGTGGATCTCCTCCTTCGTCAGCCCGGCGCGGTTGAAGAGCTGGTTCAAGCGCGGCATCAGCTTCTTGGGCGAAGCCGGGTCCAGGTAGCCGAGGTGGACGAGGCTGCTCTCCAGATGCGTCAGCAGTCCCTGCACCGCCTGCGCATCCGCGAGTTGCGGATCCGCGGTGCGCGCCGCCACCGCGAAGCCGCCCAGCGCCTGGCGCCAGTCGTAGGACACCAGTTGCACCGCCTGCGCGAGGTTCAGTGAGCCGTACTCCGGATGCGTCGGGATCGACAGCACCGCATGCGCGCGGTAGACGTCCTCGTTGCTCATGCCGTAGCGCTCGGACCCGAAAAGGAAGGCCACCTGATGGGGGGTCGACTCCCCTCTCGCCAGTTCTGCGAAGAGCGATCTGGGCTCGCGCGTCGGCGGTCCGAAGTCCCTCGGCGTCATCGCCGTCGCGCAGACGAAGGTGCAGCCGTCGAGCGCGTCCTCGACGCGATCCACGATGCGCGCGCGGGCCAGGATGTCGGCCGCGCCGCTGGCCATCGCGACCGTCTCCTCCTGGCTCAGCACGTCGGCGAAGCGCGGCCGCACCAGCACCAGGTCGCGGAAGCCCATCACCTTCATCGCCCGCGCGGTCGAACCGACGTTGCCGGGGTGGCTGGTCTCGATCAGCACGAAACGTGTCGGATCCGACGTCGGAGGGCGGGCGGTCGTGCTGGAGTCAGCCGGGGGCATAGGGGAAACCACGAGTCTGTGTCAAAATGGTCGATTATCCGCGCCGGCCCTGCCTCGTTCCCGATTCAATTCGGCCCGAGTGTCCCAAGGCCGCGTGCACGCTCTTTCCTTTCGCCAGTCCACTTCCCACAGGAACCGTCCCGCATGACGCAAGCCGCTCACCATCCCATGCTCAACGTCGCCATCAAGGCGGCGCGTACCGCCGGCGCGATCATCAACCGCGCGTCGATGGACCTGGACATCCTGAAGATCAACACCAAGTCGCCCAACGACTTCGTGACCGAAGTGGACCAGGCCGCCGAGCAGGCGATCATCGAGACGCTGCTGCAGGCCTACCCCGACCACGGCATCCTGGCCGAAGAGTCCGGCCGCGAATACGGCGCCAAGCACTCCGAGTACCAGTGGATCATCGACCCGCTGGACGGCACGACCAACTTCATCCACGGCCTGCCGTTCTACTGCGTGTCCATCGCGCTGGCCCACCGCAACATCGTGCAGCAGGCCGTCGTCTACGACCCGACCCGCAACGACCTGTTCTACGCGACCAAGGGCCGCGGCGCCTACCTGAACGACAAGCGCATCCGCGTGAGCAAGCGCACCCGCATGAGCGACGCGCTGATCGGCACGGGCTTCCCGTTCCGCCGCGGCGACAACTTCAAGCGCTACCTGAAGATGTTCGAGGAAGTCATGACCGAGGTCGCCGGCGTGCGCCGTCCGGGCGCGGCCGCGCTGGACCTGTGCTACGTGGCCGCCGGCCATTACGACGGCTTCTTCGAGACCGGCCTGCACCCGTGGGACGTGGCCGCGGGCTCGCTGATCATCCAGGAAGCGGGCGGCCTGGTGGGCAACTTCACCGGCGAGCCGGACTTCCTGCACCAGCGCGAGATCGTGGCCGGCACGCCGCGCATCTACGGTCCGCTGGTGCAGATCCTGGCGCCCTACACCCGCGTGATCACGCAGGACGCGCTGGATGCCGATGCGGAAGCGGCGGCTGGTGGAGAGCCGACCGAGAAGGCAGCCCCCCGCAAGAAGGCGGCGGCCACCACCGAAGGGGGAACCGAAGCGCCCAAGAAGCGCGCCCCGGTGCGCATCAAGAAGAACGACGGCGGCGCGGAAGCCTGATTCCATCGGCATTCCCGACGATCCGCGGCGTTCTTGACGCCGATCAACGAAGCCCTCCCTTGGAGGGCTTTGTCGTTTTTGGCGCGAACGGTTGAAGCGCGAGCTGCCGGCGCAGACCTAGCATGGCTGCAAGCATTTCGCACAACGACCCGAGAGGTGAACGCCATGCCCTCCACCGCCAAGAAGATCGCCGAATACATCCTTGCTGCCTTCCAGGAAGTCGGCGATCCCATCACGACGGCCAAGCTCCACAAGCTGCTGTACTACGTTCAAGGGTGGCACCTCGCGAACTTCGACGAGCCCGCCTTTGAGGAACGCTTTGAGGCATGGATGCACGGCCCTTCCTGCCCAGAGATCGACGCTCTCTACGGAGACCACTGGCATTGCCCGATCACCGAACGCATCGCCCAGCCCAAGGATCTGGGTGAGCGCCTCCAGAAACACGTGGACGAGATCATCGACCTTTACGGCGTCGACACCGGATATTCCTTGCACATGCGGACGAGGTACGAAGCCCCATGGAACGAGGCACGCAAGGACTTCTCCAGGCATGAACCGGGCTGCACCGAGGAGATCTCACACGAGTCGATGAAGAGGTTCTTTCAAGCCGAAGCCGCTCGCCCGGAGGCTGCATGACCGCCAGGAAACACGCCCTTCCAGGGACGGCCACGCGACAACACGCTGCACTCGGATTGCCGGATCACCTGTTGAGGTTTTCATTCATGCATCTGCAGTCGAGTCGAAAGTTCGAGTGGAGTGACATGCCTGATGCGTCTGCCTACTTCCGCCAATTGCTACTGCGACTTCAGGCCATGTCCACCTTGCGGCCCGCAGAATTCCGCACCGCGAAGGACAAGTCGCTCCGGGCCCACCGCCATGACTGGGGGGCGACAACGGAGCCAGCCGGATACGTTCATCTGACAGCGGATTGGAGGCGACTCGAAGCCTGGCAATTCCAACTCAGCGCCAACAAGCACGGTCGCGTCCACGGCATCCTGGTCGACGAAGTCTTCTACATCGTCTGGCTCGATCCCGAGCACCGCCTCTACCAATGAACCCGGAGCGCCCGATCATGAACGGCCATGCCCTACACTCGTCCTCCAATCCGCCACCCCAGCGCCCTCAGCCCGAGGGCGTTGTCCATTTCCCACTCCCGCCGCTTCCGATGACCAGCGCCGTCTCCGCCGATTTCAGCCACCACACGCCGATGATGCAGCAGTATTTCGGCCTCAAGGCCGAGCATCCGGACACGCTGCTTTTCTACCGGATGGGGGACTTCTACGAGGTCTTCTTCGACGACGCGCGCAAGGCGAACGCACTGCTAGACGTCACGCTGACGACCCGCGGCCAGAGCGGTGGCGAGCCGGTGGTCATGGCCGGCGTGCCGGTGCATTCGCTGGAGTCCTATCTCGGCAAGCTGATCAAGCTCGGCGAGTCCGTGGCAATCGCCGAACAGACCGGTGAAGTGGGCGCCACCAAGGGCCCCGTCGAGCGCAAGGTGACGCGGGTCGCCACGCCGGGCACCGTGATCGATGCGGAACTGCTCGCCGACAAGCAGGACTCGGTCCTCCTGTCCATCGCGACGCAGGGCAAGACCTTCGGTCTGGCCTGGCTCTCGATGACGCAGGGTCAGGTCGGGCTGGCGCAATGCGGCGAGCGCGACCTCGCCTCGTGGCTCGCCCGTTTGTCGCCGGCCGAGGTCCTGGTCGACCGCGAGAAGCATCCTCAGGCCGTGCTGGCCGCCAAGCTGCCGATCACGAACCGCCAGAGCTGGCAGTTCGATGCCAACCTGGGCAACCGCAAGCTCTGCGAACAGCTGGGCGTCGTCAACCTGCAGGGCCTCAACGCGCAGGACCTGCCCGTCGCCCATGCGGCCGCGTCCTGCCTGCTGTCCTATGCCGAGAGCACGCAGGGCACTCGCGCGCTCAAGCATGTGAAGAGCCTGCGCGTGCTGCGCGCGTCCGACCTGCTGGACCTGCCGCCGGCCACGCAACGCAACCTGGAATTGACGCAGACGCTGCGCGGCGAGACCTCGCCGACGCTGCTGTCGCTGCTGGACACCTGCCGCACCGGCATGGGCAGCCGCGCCCTGCGTTCCTGGCTGCTGCATCCGGAGCGGGATCGCACCGTCGCCCGCGAGCGTCAGGGCGCGATCGCCGAGCTGGTGAGCACCGGTTTCGAGCCGCTGCGCGAGGCGTTCCGGCAGGTCTCCGATGTCGAGCGCATCACCGCTCGCATCGCGCTGCGCCAAGTGCGTCCGCGCGAACTCGCCGGACTGCGCGCGACGCTGCTGATCCTGCCCGAACTCGCACAGACGGTCCCGGGCGGCGCAGCGCTGCTCGACCAGCTGTCCGAAGGCCTGCGCGCATCGCCGCACATCGCCGAGCTGCTGACCCGCGCGATCGCGGAAGAACCGCAGGCGCTGATCCGCGAAGGCGGCGTGATCGCCAAGGGCTTCGACGAGGAACTCGACGACCTGCGCGCCGTGCAGACCGACTGCGACCAGTTCCTGCTCGCGATGGAGGTCCGCGAGCGCGCGCGCACCGGCATCAACAACCTGCGGGTCAAGTTCAACAAGGTGCACGGCTTCCATATCGAGGTCACCAACAGCGGCCTCGGCAAGATTCCCGCCGACTACACGCGCCGGCAGACGCTGACGAACGCCGAGCGTTTCATCACCCCCGAGCTCAAGGCCTTCGAGGACAAGTCGCTGTCCGCGAACGAGCGCGCGCTGGCCCGCGAGAAGATGCTCTTCGATCTGGTCATCGACCAGCTCACCGAGGAGATGCCGGCGCTGAGCCGCCTGGCGCGCTCGCTCGCCTCGCTGGACGTGCTGGCCGCGTTGGCGGAACGCGCGGCGACGCTGAACTGGTGCCGTCCCGAGTTCGTCCCGCATCCCTGCATCGACATCCAGGGCGGCCGCCATCCGGTGGTCGAGGCGCGGCTGCGCGAAACCGGCGCCGGCGAGTTCATGGCCAACGACTGCCGGCTCGACGCCCGCACCAAGCTGATGGTCATCACAGGCCCCAACATGGGCGGCAAGAGCACCTTCATGCGCCAGGTCGCGCTGATCGCGCTGCTGGCGGCGATCGGCGCCTATGTGCCGGCGTCGGCGTGTCGGCTCGGCCCGATCGACGCGATCCACACGCGGATCGGCGCGGCGGACGACCTCGCGAACGCGCAGTCCACCTTCATGCTGGAGATGACCGAAGGCGCCGCCATCCTGCACAGCGCGACCGAACAGTCGCTGGTGCTGATGGACGAGATCGGCCGCGGCACTTCGACCTTCGACGGCCTCGCGCTGGCCGGCGCGATCGCCACCCACCTGCATGACAAGTGCCGCGCGTTC
Source organism: Mitsuaria sp. 7 (assembly GCF_001653795.1). Taxonomy (NCBI): domain Bacteria; kingdom Pseudomonadati; phylum Pseudomonadota; class Betaproteobacteria; order Burkholderiales; family Sphaerotilaceae; genus Roseateles; species Mitsuaria sp. 7. Next base: position 761,588 of record NZ_CP011514.1, on the reverse strand, counting down.
ACGCTGTTCGCGACGCACTACTTCGAGCTGACCGAGTTCCCCGCCAAGCACCCGCAGGCGGTCAACATGCATGTGTCGGCGGTCGAGAGCGGCGAGGACATCGTCTTCCTGCACGAGATCCAGCCCGGCCCCGCGAGCCGCAGCTACGGCGTGCAGGTCGCGCGTCTGGCCGGCATGCCGGGTCCGGTCGTGCGCCAGGCCCGCGCGGCGCTGGAGGCGCTCGAAGCCCGCGCCACCGAAGGCGAGACGCAGATCGACCTGTTCGCCCCGCCGCCGGAGCCCGCGCCCGGCGCCGTGGCCGAGGAGCCGTCCGAGCTGCTCGACGCGTTGCGGGACATCGACCCCGACGCCCTGAGTCCGCGCGAGGCCCACGCGGCGCTGTACCAGCTGAAGTTGCTGGCCGCCAGCCGGCAGTGAGCCCTCCGCCGCCACGCCAGACCTGACCCCATGGACGCCGCCAGGACCATCGTCTTCTCGCACGCCAACGGGTTTCCCGCGGGGTGCTACCGGGTGCTCTTCGACCGCTGGCGCGACGCGGGCTGGACCGTGCATGCGCTGCCGCGCATCGGCCACGACCCGCGGTATCCGGTGACCACCAACTGGCCGCACCTGCGCGACGAGCTGCTCCACTTCATCCAGGACGAGGTCAAGCCGACCGCGCCGGTGATGCTGATCGGCCACTCGCTCGGCGGGCTGCTGTCGCTGCTGGTCGCCTGCCGGAAACCGGCACTGGCTTCCGGGCTGGTGATGCTGGACTCCCCGGTGATCGACGGCTGGCGCGCGCACAGCCTGCAGGTGGTGAAGTCCGCCGGACTGATCAAGCGCGTCTCGCCGGGCAAGGTCTCGCACCAGCGCCGCTACGAGTGGCCCAGCCTCGACGAGGCGCACGCGCACTTCGCGGCCAAGAACAAGTTCGCACGCTGGGATCCCCGCGTGTTGAAGGACTACATCGCCAGCGGCTTCGACGCGCACGAGGACGGTCAGGTGCGCCTGGGCTTCACACGCGAGATCGAGACCCGCATCTACAACACGCTGCCGCACAACCTGCCGCGCATCCTGAAGAACCACGCGCCGAAGTGCCCGGTGGCCTTCATCGCGGGCACGCAGTCCGAGGAACTCCGCCAGGCCAATGCCGCCGGCTCCAAGGCACTCGCGAAGGACCTGTTCCGCTGGTTCGAGGGCACCCACCTCTACCCCTTCGAAAGACCCGACGACACCGCCGAGCTGGTGCTCGAACTGATGGATTCGATCAAGGCGAAGACGGCCGAATGAGGAGGCCCGTGAGGGCCGACATATCAAGCGGAGCCCGTGGGTTGGCTCCGCCAAGCCACCGGGCTCGCCCCCTTGAGGGGGCCGGCGAAGCCGGTAGGGGGTGGGTCTATAATCGCGCTTTACCACCACGGCGTTTTCGGTTCTCCGCTCGGAAAACCGGCGCTGCAAGACAATGACCAAGTACGTCTTCGTCACCGGCGGTGTCGTGTCCTCTCTCGGCAAGGGCATCGCATCAGCCTCTCTCGCGGCCCTTCTTGAGTCCCGCGGCCTCAAAGTCACCCTGATCAAGCTGGATCCCTACATCAACGTGGATCCGGGCACGATGTCGCCGTTCCAGCACGGTGAGGTGTTCGTGACGGACGACGGTGCCGAGACCGACCTGGACCTGGGCCATTACGAGCGCTTCATCACCACGCGGATGAAGAAGAGCAACAACTTCACCACCGGACAGATCTACATGTCGGTGCTGGAGAAGGAGCGCCGTGGCGACTACCTCGGCAAGACCGTCCAGGTCATCCCGCACATCACGAACGAGATGCAGGACTTCATCCGTCGCGGCGCCGGTCACGGCACGCCGGACGGCGTGGACGTGGCGATCGTCGAGATCGGCGGCACGGTCGGCGACATCGAGTCGCTGCCCTTCCTGGAAGCCGCGCGTCAGATGAGCCTGAAGTCCGGTCCGAACAACGTCGCGTTCGTGCACCTGACCTACGTGCCCTGGATCGCCGCCGCCGGCGAACTCAAGACCAAGCCCACGCAGCACACGGTGCAGAAGCTGCGCGAGATCGGCATCCAGCCCGACGCGCTGCTGTGCCGCGCCGACCGCCGCATCCCGGACGACGAGCGCGAGAAGATCTCGCTGTTCACGAACGTGCCCGAGTACGGCGTGATCTCGATGTGGGACGTGAACACGATCTACAAGGTCCCGCGCATGCTGCACGAGCAGGGCCTGGACCAGATGATCTGCACCAAGCTGCAGCTCAACACCAAGTCCGCGGACCTGAAGCGCTGGGACACGCTGGTCAACGAGGTCGAGAACCCGAAGACCGAAGTCACCATCGCGATGTGCGGCAAGTACACCGACCTGTCGGACAGCTACAAGTCGCTGAACGAGGCGCTGCGCCACGCCGGCATCCACAACCACGCCCGCGTCAACATCGAGTATGTGGACTCGGAGACGCTGGACGCGGAACACTCGAAGCAGCTGGACAAGTACGACGCGATCCTGGTGCCGGGCGGCTTCGGCAAGCGCGGCGTCGAGGGCAAGATCCTCGCCGCCCAGTACGCCCGCGAGCACAGGACGCCCTACCTGGGCATCTGCCTGGGCATGCAGGTCGCGACCATCGAATACGCGCGCCACAAGGCCCACCTGGACGGCGCGAACTCGACCGAGTTCGAACCCGACGCCCCGCACAAGGTGATCGCGCTGATCGACGAGTGGCAGGACGCGGACGGCTCTATCCAGAAGCGCACGGCCCAGTCCGACCTCGGCGGCACGATGCGCCTGGGCGCGCAGAGCTCCGACGTCAAGCCGGGCACGCTGGCCTACGAGATCTACGGCCCGGTCGTGAACGAGCGTCACCGCCACCGCTACGAAGCCAACGAGCAGTACCTGGACCAGCTGCAGGACGCCGGCCTGGTGATCTCGGCGATCACGCAGCGCGAGAAGCTGACCGAGATCGTCGAGTTGCCGCGCACCGTGCACCCCTGGTACATGGGCGTGCAGTTCCATCCGGAGTTCAAGTCGACCCCGTGGGACGGCCACCCGCTGTTCATCGCGTTCATCAAGGCCGCGCTGGAGCACAAGGCCAAGGCCGGCCACGAGGTCAGCGCGCCCGCGGCGGCCTGAGCCCTCGGGATCCGGGACGACTTCAGACACCAACGATCAGAGACACCGCCCATGCCCGCCTTCATCATTGCCGACGTGACCGTGACCGATGCCGACCAGATGGCCAAGTACCGCGAATGGAGCACGAAGGCGATGCAGGAACACGGCGCGGAGGTGCTGGTCCGCGGCGGCGCGTTCGAGGTGCTGGAAGGCCCCTGGACGCCCAACCGCCTGGTGGTGCTGAAGTTCCCCGACCGCGCGGCGGCCAAGGCCTTCTACGCCTCGGAGACCTACCAGCATGCCAAATCGCTGCGCGAGAACGCCGGCGTCATGCGCATGATCGTGGTCGACGGCGTCTGATTCCCCCGCATGCCCGACACGAGCCATCGCGCCGCAAGCCTGTCCAGACGGACGGCATGCGGCCCGGTGGTTTTTTTCCGTCCTCATTTTTGTCGTCCCTCTTTCCGGACGCAGGTTGTTCAGCCAAGGTAACCCGTTGCTGGCACCATGCGCGCCGACCGAGTTTTTTCACTTCTGGAGACTGTTCCCATGAGCGCCATCGTTGACATCGTCGGCCGAGAGATCCTCGACAGCCGCGGCAACCCCACCGTGGAATGCGACGTCCTGCTGGAGTCCGGCGTGATGGGCCGCGCCGCCGTGCCGTCGGGCGCGTCGACCGGCTCGCGTGAAGCCATCGAGCTGCGTGACGGCGACAAGTCGCGTTACCTGGGCAAGGGCGTGCTGAAGGCCGTCGAGCACATCAACACCGAGATCTCGGAAGCCGTGCTGGGCCTGGACGCCTCCGAGCAGGCATTCCTGGACAAGACCCTGATCGACCTGGACGGCACCGAGAACAAGAGCCGCCTGGGCGCGAACGCGATGCTGGCCGTCTCGATGGCCGTGGCGCGTGCCGCCGCGGAAGAATCGGGCCTGCCGCTGTACCGCTACTTCGGCGGCATGAGCGGCAACCAGCTGCCGGTGCCGATGATGAACGTCATCAACGGCGGCGCGCACGCCAACAACTCCATCGACCTGCAGGAGCTGATGATCATCCCCGTGGGCGCGCCGTCGTTCCGCGAGGCGCTGCGCTGGGGCGCGGAAGTCTTCCATGCGCTGAAGAAGATCATCGACGCCAAGGGCATGTCGACCGCCGTCGGCGACGAAGGCGGCTTCGCCCCCAACGTCGAGAACCACGAAGCCGCGATCCAGATGATCCTGGAAGCGATCGACAAGGCCGGCTACACCGCCGGCGAGCAGATCGCCCTGGGCCTGGACTGCGCCGCCAGCGAGTTCTACAAGGACGGCAAGTACGTGCTGGAAGGCGAAGGCGGCATCCAGCTGACGGCCGAGCAGTGGACCGACATGCTGGCCACCTGGGTCGACAAGTACCCCATCATCTCGATCGAGGACGGCATGGCCGAAGGCGACTGGGACGGCTGGAAGCACATCACCGAGAAGCTGGGCGAGAAGGTGCAGCTGGTGGGCGACGACCTGTTCGTCACCAACACCAAGATCCTGAAGGAAGGCATCGACAAGGGCATCGCCAATTCGATCCTGATCAAGATCAACCAGATCGGCACGCTGACCGAGACCTTCGCCGCCATCGAGATGGCCAAGCGCGCCGGCTACACGGCCGTGATCTCGCACCGCTCGGGCGAGACCGAGGACTCGACCATCTCCGACATCGCCGTCGGCCTGAACGCCGGGCAGATCAAGACGGGCTCGCTGTCGCGCTCGGACCGCATGGCCAAGTACAACCAGCTGCTGCGCATCGAGGAAGACCTGGGCGACGTGGCCGTGTACCCGGGCCGCGCGGCGTTCTACAACCTGCGCTGATCCTCCGCGTCGACCGACGACGGGAACGTCCGCAGAGCGGGCGCTCCCCGCGTTCGAAGGGCAGGCCCGTGGGCCTGCCCTTTTTCGTTGCAGCTAAACTCGCGGCCTGTGAAAGCCCTGGCCATCGTCCTCACCGCGTTCCTCGTCGCCATCCAGGCCCAGCTCTGGTTCGGCAAGGGCGGCCTGGCCCGCGGCGTCCAGCTGCGCGCCGAACTGCGCGAGCAGGCCGAGGCCAACGAGAAGGCCCGCGCGCGCAACACGCAGCTGCAGGCCGAACTGCTCGACCTGCGTGAAGGCCTCGAGATGGTCGAGGAGAAGGCCCGCATGGAACTGGGCATGGTCAAGCCGGACGAGGTCTTCGTGCCGCTGCGTCGCTGAGACGCCGGGACCACGCGACAATCGCTCTTCCGAACTCCTCCCCGCAATTCCCGCATGCTCTCGCCGATGGATGCCGTGCTCGCCTGGGCGCTCTCGCCCGCCTTCCATGCCCTCGGCAGCCCGATCAGCTGGCTGGAACTCGTCGCCTTCGCGCTCGCGATCTGGATGGTCGTGTGCAACATGCGCGTGCAGGTGATGGCATGGCCGCTGGCGCTGACCAGTTCGCTGCTCTACTTCCTGCTGTTCTGGAGCGGCAAGCTCTACGGCGAAGCCTCGCTGCAGCTGCTGTTCGCCGCACTCGCGCTGTGGGGCTGGTGGCAGTGGATGCGCGGCCGCACCGCGGACGGCGACACCTTGCACGTGCGCACGCTGGGGCCGAAGGGCCGTGTCACCGCCGTGCTGTTCACGCTGGCGGCCTGGCCGCTGCTGGGGCTGTTCCTGCAGCACCGCACCGATTCCCCCCTCCCCTATTGGGATGCCCTCCCCACGGTGGCGAGCATCACCGGACAGTGGCTGCTTGGCCGCAAATACCAGGAGAACTGGCCCGTCTGGGTGATGGTCAATCTGGTGAGCATCGGCTTGTTCGCGCTCAAGGGCTACTGGCTGACGGTCGTGCTGTACGCGGTGTTCGTGCCGATGTCGGTGGCGGGCTGGCGCGCGTGGCAGCGGCAGCTGCGACCGGCGGCCATCGCCGCCTGACCATGCCCTTGCACATTGCCCTCGTCGGCGCCGAGAGCACCGGCAAGAGCCGCCTCGGCGTCGCGCTGCTGGAGCACCTGAGCGCCCAGACGCGGCTGCGTTGCGCGCTGGTCGGCGAGTATCTGCGCGAGTGGTGCGAGCGCGAGCAGCGCACGCCCCGCCCCGACGAGCAACGCGCGATCGCCGAGGAGCAATGGCGCCGCGCCGAAGCGGCCGCCGCGGATCACGACCTCGTCCTGCACGACACGACGCCGCTGATGACCGCCGTCTACAGCGAGCAGCTCTTCGACGACACCAGCCTTTACCCGTTCGCGCTGCAGGTCCAGGCCCGCATGGACGCCACGCTGCTGATGGCGCTGGACCTGCCCTGGATCGCCGACGACATGCGCGACGGTCCTCACGCCCAGCAGCCGACAGATCGATTGCTGCGCCGCGCGCTGCGTGATGCGGGCCTCGGCTACAGCCTGGTGTCGGGCGCCGGCCCGGAGCGCCTGCAACAGGCGCTCAACGCGCTGGGCCCACTGCTGAGACCCCATCTGGGACGCGAGGACGGCCTCTTCGGCCGCCTGCTCCAGCGCGAGGAAAGCCTGGGCGGCGATGGCCGCTGGCAAGGCTGCGAACTCTGCGACGACCCGGCCTGCGAGCACGCCAGCCGCACCGCCCTCCGTGGCACCGATCGCCTGCCGCGCGCCTGAACGCAGCGCTCACGGACCCGCCATATAGCCGAGGCACAATCCGCCGCTTCGCCGCCGCAAACATTTGCGGAGGGCTGAAGTTTCGCGATTTCAGAGATTCACGGCGTTCCTGGAGCCTCCCCCGATGAACCGTCCTTCCGTCCGCCGCCCGCTGGGCGCCCTGTCGCTGCTGCTGAGCGCGGCCCTGCTCGCCGCCTGCGGATCGCTGAGTTCCTCCGGCCCGCAGGCGCCGCGGCCGCCCTCGCTGGAGGCGTCGCCTGCCGCTGCCAAGAGCGCGAAGCCGACCACCGGTTCGGTCTCGGTCAAGGTCCTGGCGATCAACGACTTCCACGGCAACCTGCTCCCGCCGGCCGGCGGCATCAAGCTGCCCGATCCGCAGAACCCGGACAAGACGATCACGCTGGACGCCGGCGGCGCCGAGCGGATGGCGACGGTGGTTGCGCAGATCAAGGCGAAGAATCCCAACCACGTGTTCGTGGCCGCGGGCGACCTGGTCGGCGCGAGTCCGCTGCTGTCGGCGCTCTTCCATGACGAGTCGACCATCGAGTCGCTGGGCATGATGGGGCTGGACCTCTCCTCGGTCGGCAACCACGAGTTCGACCAGGGCATCGAGGAACTGCTGCGCAAGCAGCGCGGCGGCTGCCATCCGAAGGACGGCTGCAAGGGTCCCACCGAATTCAAGGGCGCGAAGTACCAGTACCTCGCCGCCAGCACCATCGACGAGAAGACCGGCCAGTCCGTGCTGCCGGCCTATGCGATCAAGCGTTTCGACGGCGTGCCGGTGGGCTTCATCGGCCTGTCGCTGAAGGGCACGCCGGAACTGGTGAGCCCGACCGGCATCCGCGGCCTGCGCTTCGACGACGAGGCGCAGACGATCAACCGCCTGGTGCCCGAGCTCGAACGCCAGGGCGTGCATGCCTTCGTCGTGATGATCCACGAAGGCGGCTACCCGAGCGGCGGTATCAACGACTGCCCGGAAATCTCCGGCCCGATCGTGGACATCGTCAAGCAGCTCGACAAGCGCGTCGGCCTGATCGTCTCCGGCCACACGCACCGCGCCTACAACTGCCGCATCGACGGCCGCCTGGTCACCAGCGGCGACAAGTACGGCACGCTGGTCACGGAGATCGACCTGACCCTGGACCGCGCCACCGGCACCATGACCGAAGCCCGTGCCAACAACGTCGTGGTCCGCCCGGAGACGGCGAAGGACCCGCGCCAGACGCTGCTGATCAGCAGCTACCAGCACGTCGCTCAACCGTTGATCGAGCGCCAGGTCGGTTTCCTGGCGCAGGCGCTGAGCAAGGAAGGCGACGACAAGAACGAAGGCGGCGGCTCGACCATGGGCCAGCTCGTGGCCGACGCGATGCTGGCCGCGACGCGCGCACCGGAGAACGGCGGCGCGCAGATCGCGTTCCAGAACAACGGCGGCGTCCGCACCGGGCTCATCCACCGCGCGGACAACACGGTCACCTTCGGCGACCTCTTCGCGGCGCTGCCGTTCTCGAACGCGCTGGTGGTGGTCGAGATGACCGGCTCGCAGCTGCAAGCCGTGCTCGAAGAGCAATGGTGGGCCAACGACCCGAAGAAATTCCTGGCGCTGCAGACCTCGCAAGGCTTCAGCTACCGCTGGGACAAGCGCCGTCCGTTCGGCTCGCGCGTGGTGCCCGGGAGCATGACGCTGAACGGCAAGGCGATCACGCCGGACCAGAAGCTCCGCGTCACCATCAACAACTTCCTGCAGGTCGGCGGAGACAGCTTCAAGACCTTCACCACCGCACGGCTGGTGCAGACCGGGCCGATGGACGTGGAGGCGCTGGAAGCCTACTTCAAGGCCCACGGGACCCAGCGCGTGAAGCCCACGGCGCTGGATCGGGCTGTGCGCGTGGATACGCCCTGACGTCGGAAAGCCAAGCGCGGGCTCTCCGCGACGCAGGGGGCATCGCGTCCGCGAACCCCCAGCATCACTCCGGCCCCACGAGCGCTCGCTGACCCCGGTTCCTGCTACTGGACGTTCTTCGAGCCGGGGGCCTGGTACTGCGGGTCGGTGAAGAGTTCGCCGACATCCACCGGGTCGAAGACATAGTGGTTGCCGCAGAACTCGCAGCCGATCTCGACACCGCCCAGCTCCGCCAGGATCTCGTCCACTTCCTGTCTGCCCAGGCCCAGCAGCATGCGGCCCACGCGCTCGCGCGAGCAGGTGCAGGCGAAGCGCGGGTACTGCGGATCGAAACGGCGGACGTTCTCTTCCCAGAACAGGCGGCGCAGGATCGTGTCGCTGTCCAGCGTCAGCAGCTCTTCCGCCGTCAAGGTCGCGGCCAGCATGCTGATGCGGTTGTAGGCGTCTTCCATCTCCTCGCGCTCGACGCCCGAGCTCGCGCCCGGCTCGAGGTTGCCCTCGCCCTCGATCGGCAGACGCTGGATCAGCAGGCCGGCGGCGAGCTGGTCGTTGGCAGCCAGCACCAGCGTGGTCTCGAGCTGCTCGGACTGGCGCATGTAGTGCTGCAGCACGTCGCTGAGCTTCTCCAGCGGCTGCCCCTGCGGGCCGCTCAGCGGCACGACGCCTTGATACGGCTGCTGACCTGGCAGGCGGTCCTTCGGATCGAGCGTGATCGCGACGCGGCCCTGGCCGTGCACGTTGAGCATCTGCTGCAGGGTCGCATCGTCGACCACCGTCTCGCGCGTCTTGGCGGTCGAACGGAAGCTCGCGTCCGGCTGCACCTCGACGACCGCCAGCTTCAGCGGCCCGTCGCCCATCACCTGGAAGATCAGCGCGCCGTTGAACTTGATGTTGGCCTGCATCAGCACGCCGGCCGCGGTCATCTGGCCGAGCAGGTCGCGCACCGCCGGCGCCAGCGGCTCCTTGCGGCGGCCAAGCAGTTCCTTCCAGCTGTCGTCGAGCCGGACCAGCATGCCGCGCACGGGCAGGCCTTCGAAGAGGAATTTGTGGAGCTCGCTCGGAGCGGGCTTGATCGACGTAGCCATGAGGTTCCTTTGAATTCGAGTTATCTGGGGACGGATTGCGGATCGTCAATGCGGACGAGTTCCTCGGCGTAACGCTGGCCGTTCTTGACGTAATGGGCGGCGCTCATCGCCAGGCCCTGGATCTGCTCCGGCGTGAGCGGACGCACGACGCGGGCGGGCGAGCCGACGATGAGGCTGCCGTCGGGGAATTCCTTGCCCTCGGTGACGAGGGCGCCGGCGCCGACGAGACAGTTGGCGCCGATGCGCGCGCCGTTGAGCACGACCGCGCCGATGCCGATCAGCGCGTTGTCGCCGACGGTGCAGCCGTGCAGCATGACCTGGTGCCCGACGGTGACGTTGCGGCCGAGGACCAGCGGCATGCCGGCGTCGGCGTGCAGCACGCTGCCGTCCTGGATGTTGCTGCCGGCGCCGATGGTGAGGTGCTCGCTGTCGCCGCGCAGGACGGCGTTGAACCAGACGCTGACCTCGTCCCCGAGCGTGACGCGGCCGACGACCTGCGCGCTGTCGGCGACCCAGACGCCGGTGCCGAGTTCCGGCGTGTGTTCGCCGAGGCGGTAGACGGCCATGCGGTTCTCCAAAAGGGATAATTCTACGAATGGAACTTCGAACCCGCGCGCTGCAGGTGCTTCTGATCGCGGATCCGCAGGCCAAGGCGCTCGCGGCCCGGGAGCTGCACGGTGCGGCCGATGCCGCCGAGCTCGACATCGCCGCCCTCCTCACCCCCGACACCGAACCACCCGGCCGCCCGGAGCGGCCGCGGCTGCTCGCGGCGTTGCAGGTGGGCTCGCGCTCGCCGTTCACGCCGGAAGGCCGCGCGGCGTTGATCCACGCGATCGCGCACATCGAGTTCAATGCGATCAACCTGGCGCTGGACGCGGTCTGGCGCTTCCCCGGCATGCCACGCGCCTACTATCTCGACTGGCTGCAGGTCGCGTCCGAGGAGGCGTTGCACTTCACGCTCCTCAATGAGCATCTGCGCAGCCTCGGAAAGTCCTACGGCGACTTCGACGCGCACGACGGCCTGTGGACGATGGCGATGCGCACCGCGGGCGACGTGCTGGCGCGCATGGCGCTGGTGCCGCGCACGCTGGAGGCGCGCGGGCTGGATGCGACGCCGCCGCTGCAGGCGAAGTTCGCCAAGGCCGGCGACGCGCGCGCGGTGGAGATCCTGGACGTGATCCTGCGCGACGAGGTCGGCCATGTCCGCATCGGCAATCACTGGTACCGCCATCTGTGCCGCGAGCGCGGGCTGGATCCACTCACGCTCTATCCCGAGCTCGTCGAGCGCTACGAGGCGCCGCGGCTGCGTCCGCCGTTCAACGTCGAAGCGCGCAGCGCCGCCGGCTTCAGCGATGAAGAGATCGCCTACCTGAGCAGTTGAACGTCGAGCCCCTCGACAACGCTCCCGCAAGCCTCCCCTGCCAGCCGAAGAAGGCTGACCCGCCCGTGCCATCCGGCGCGGGCCTCGAGATCCCCGACACTCCCTGCCCATGACCCGCATCCAAGCCAATCTGCTGCTGACCCTCATCGCGATGATCTGGGGCTCGGCCTTCGTCGCCCAGGCCCACGGGATGGAGAGCATGGGCCCGATGATGTTCACCGGCATCCGGTTCCTGATCGGCGCGCTGGTCGTGCTGCCGCTGATCGTGCGCGAGCGGCGCGCGCCGGGCGCGACGACGCTGCGCGGCAGCGACGCGCTGAAGATCATGGGCCTGGGCGCGCTGCTCACCACGGGCGCGGCGCTTCAGCAGATCGGCATCCAGTACACGTCGGTGACCAACGCCGGTTTCCTGACCGCGCTGTACGTGCCACTGGTGCCACTGCTGGGCTGGCTGGTGCTGCGCCATCTGCCGCACTGGTCGGTGTGGCCGGGCGCGCTGGCCTGCCTGGTCGGCGCCTTCCTGCTGTCGGGCGCGCATGAGCTGAACATCGGCGCAGGCGACGCCTGGGTCATCGCCTCCTCGCTGCCCTGGGCCGTGCATGTGCTGCTGGTCGGCGTGGTCGCGGACCGCATGAACTCGCCGTTCACCGTGGCGGGCGGGCAGTTCCTGTTCTGCGGCGCCGTCTCGCTGGCGTGGGCGCTGGGCTTCGAATCGTGGAGCTGGGCCGGCATCGAGGCCGCCGCCTGGCCCCTGCTCTACACCGGCGTGCTGTCCGTGGGCGTGGCCTTCACCGGCCAGGTCGTCGCGCAGCGCTACGCACATGCGGCGGACGCGGCGATCATCCTGTCGTCCGAGACGCTGTTCGCCGCCGTCTTCGGCTACCTGATGATGGGCGACCGCCTCAACAGCGCCGGGCTGCTGGGCTGCGCGCTGATCCTCGGCGCGATGCTGCTGATCCAGCTGCTGCCGATGCTGCGCGTGCTGCGGCCGCGCACGGCCTGACCCTCCGCAGCCAGCCCCGATCAGCGCTCGCCGCAGCGCTGGATCCAACGCTGAAGCCGACACTCAATCCAACGCTCATTCCAAGGGAAATGCGCTGGTCTTCTTGACGGTGCGCAGCACCAGCATCGAGTTCGCCTTCGCCACGCCCGGCAACTGCATGAGCACATGGGTGTGGAGGCGTTCGAGGTCCTCGGCGTCCTTGTAGGCGAAGCGCAGCAGGTAGTCGTTGCTGCCGGCGACGTAGAAGCAGTCGAGGATGTCGGGCGCGTCCTTCACCGCCTGCTCGAACTCGGCCAGCGCGGTGGGCGTCATGCGCTCGACGTTGACGATGGTCCAGCTGGTGCCGGGCTTGCCGATCGCCTTCGGATTGAGCAGCGCGACGACACGGTCGATCACGCCGGAATCCTCCAGCCGCTTCACCCGCCGCAGACACGCCGACGGCGACAGATGGACCTGCTGCGCGAGGTCCTGGTTCGAGATGCGCGCGTCGTGCTGCAAGACCGCGAGGATCGCGCGGTCGATCGCATCCAGTTGCACTTCCTTGATCATGGACGGCATTGTGTTCGAGGAATTCAACTTCAAGCCGCACTGGATTGCGCCGGTGCGGGTTTTCCCGCCGCCGGAACGCTCACCGATTGCGCGCGGGCTTGCCTAGACTGGGTTCATCGCTGAGCCCATCGTTGAACCCATTGATCACGCGCGCCGAGCGCGCTCCGGGAGCCCTCATGTCCACCCCCACCCGCCCCGACCTCGACGCCTACTGGATGCCGTTCACGGCGAACCGCCAGTTCAAGCAGGCGCCGCGCCTGCTGACGCGCGCCGACGGCATGTTCTTCACCGACGACCAGGGACGCCAGATCCTGGACGGCGTCGCGGGCCTGTGGTGCGTGAACGCGGGCCACAACCGGCCGCGCATCGTGAAGGCGATCCAGGAGCAGGCGGCGGAGCTCGACTTCGCGCCGCCCTTCCAGATGGGGCATCCGAAGGCCTTCGAGCTCGCGTCGCGGCTTGCGGAGATCGCGCCCGAGGGCATGAACAAGGTGTTTTTCACCAACTCCGGATCGGAGTCGGTGGAGACGGCGCTGAAGATCGCGCTCGCCTACCACCGCGTCCGCGGCGAAGGCCAGCGTACGCGCCTCATCGGTCGCGAGCGCGGCTATCACGGCGTCAACTTCGGCGGCATGTCGGTGGGCGGCATGGTCGCGAACCGCAAGATGTTCGGCTCGCTGCTGGCGGGCGTCGATCATCTGCGCCACACGCACGACATCGCGCGCAACGCCTTCAGCGTCGGCCTGCCGCCGCACGGCGCCGAACTGGCTGACGACCTCGAAAGAATGGTCGCGCTGCACGACGCGTCGACGATCGCCGCGGTGATCGTGGAGCCGGTGGCCGGCTCGGCCGGCGTGCTGATCCCGCCGCAGGGCTACCTGCAGCGCCTGCGCGAGATCTGCGACAGGCACGGCATCCTGCTGATCTTCGACGAGGTCATCACCGGCTTCGGCCGCACCGGCAGCCCCTTCGCGGCGCAGACCTTCGGCGTGACGCCGGACCTGATGACGGTGGCCAAGGGCCTGACCAACGGCTGCGTGCCGATGGGCGCGGTGTTCGCCCAGCAGCGCGTCCACGACACCTTCATGACCGGGCCGGAGCACCTGATCGAGTTCTTCCACGGGTACACCTACTCGGCGCATCCGCTGGCCTGCGCGGCGGGCCTCGCGACGCTGGACACCTACGCGGAGGACGGCCTGCTGACGCGCGCGTCGGAGCTGCAGGGCTACTTCGCCGAACAGCTGCATTCGCTGCGCGGCGAGCCCAACGTCATCGACGTGCGCAACCTCGGGCTGGTCGGCGGCGTCGAGCTCGCGCCGCGCGCGGGCGAGCCGACCAAACGCGCGTTCGAGACCTTCCTCGACTGCTGGCAGCAGGGCGTGCTGATCCGGACCACGGGCGACATCCTGGCGCTGTCGCCGCCGCTGATCGCTGAACGTGAACACCTGGATCGGATGATCGATGCGATCCGCATGGCGCTGCGGCGCTTGAAGTGATCAGCGGGGCGGCGTCACGGCCTGGTTCGATGACGTTGTCGACGCAGCCGATGCCTTCGGGACAAGGATGCGGACACCTACCGGCACGCCTTCCCGCCGCTCGTCGCGGAGGCGTCGCAAGTCGGCGACCAGGTTTTCCTCGAAGCCGTACTCGTTCCTCATCGCATAGCTGCTGCACATGGTGACGCCGCCATTGGTGCCTGGGATCGGCGACATCAGATAGTCGCGCCCGACGACCAGACGGAGTCCGCACATCGATTCAGCGCCTGGCGTATGAACGCGGGTGAGCGATTCCCCCGTGGTCGAACGGATCGTCTCCAACACCTCGACGGCGGCGAAATGCCGCTCGGCACCGTACTGCGACGGCTCCACCACCACCCGTTTGACGCGCGCCACGACGATCCGCTCGTGGTCGTTGAAAAAGGGGGTCGCGATCGGCATTTCGCAGGAACAGGCCTGCGCGGCACACGGCGCGTACAGCGCGACAACCATCGACAGGCTCAACGCTCTCCATGACAGCGCGCTCATCGCGACGCTCCTCCGGATGCCGCCACGGCCCCGGCGATTGCCTTTCCACGAAGGGCGCGGGCCCGTTCTCTTTCATTTCGACGAGCAAACAGCGCCTTCGTCACCGCAGCCCTTTGCTTGTCCCCGCTACCCAGCGCCCAGCTCCAGCAGTGATCGACCTGATCTCCGTCCACACCGGTGGGCACCAGCAGATACACCAGTCCTGCCTGCAGAGGCAGGCCACACGCCGGAGTCTCCGGCTCGGTCCAGATGCGTGTGATCGGCGTTCCCGTCGTGGTCTTCAGCGTGTCCAGGACCTCGATGTCGCCCACCACCCTCGCTTCGCCGATCCAGGCAGGCTGGTAGTGAACAGCCTTCACGCGGGCGATCACGATGCTGTCGGCCTCCCGGAAGATCGTCGCCGCGTCCGGCCTGATGCAACTGCAGGCCTGCGCCGCGGCAGACACGCCGAGCCCGAGCGCCACAACGGCCCCGGCAAATGCATTCGTCCAACTCATGTGCCTGTCCCTTGTCTCAATTCCTTGCGGACTACCAGCTTGAGCCCCGACCACACCTCGCTGACGGCGCAGACCTTCACGTCGACCCAGCCCAGCGGCAGACACTCCTCGCGGATGACGTCCTCGGTGATCGTGGTCGGGACCTTCGAGGCCTTCTTCGGCCACGAGATCCACAGCGCCGCATCGTCGCGCAGCTTGCCGCGCAAGGCCTTCAGCTGATGCGCGAGGTCCTGCCGCTCGACGAGGAACACATGGGCGACGTCGACTGTCGCCGACGGCTGCTTCACGCGCGTGACGCCCTCGGGCATGGGCGCGAGCCAGTCGTCGTAGTCCTCGGGCGCACCCAGCGTCCACAGCGTGCTTCCCGCCTGGATCCCGAGCTTGCGTGCGAGGGGCGTTCCCGAGGAGCCCGCCGTCGTCGCTCCCACCCCTGTCGCCATGTCTGATCCCTCCTTGCGTCGGGCATCATCACCCACCATGTCCAGCGCCACAACCGAGCCGAAGTCCCCCGCCCCCACCGGTGCCGGTCTGCACACCGCCGCGGCGCATCACGTCCCGTGGCTCTCCTATCTCAGCCTCGCCGCCAGCACCAGCGTGATCGGCAGCTATGTCGGGCTGTCCAAGCTGCTGGTCGTCGTGTTCCCGGTCTTCCTGCTGGCCTTCCTGCGCTTCGGCATGGCCGCCGTGTTCATGCTGCCGTGGCTCAGGCGCGGCCCCACCGAGAAGCCGCTCACCGGCCGCACGCGCTTCCTGCTCTTCCTCGAATCCTTCTTCGGGAACTTCCTGTTCTCGATCTGCCTGCTGTTCGGGATGAAGCACAGCTCGGCCGTCGTGGCCGGCGTGATCATGGCCGGCATCCCGGCGACGGTCGCGCTGATGAGCTGGCTCTTCCTGCGCGAACGCATCGCGCCGAGAACGCTGTTCGGCATCGCCATGGCGGTCGGCGGCATCGTGATGGTGGCGCTCGATCGCCATGGCGGCGGTGAGCACCTCGGCGACACCTCCGCCTGGGGCGCGCTGCTGCTGGTGGGGGCCATGTGTTGCGAGGCCAGCTATGTCGTCATCGGCAAGCGCCTCACCGCCGACCTGGCGCCGCGTCGCATCAGCGCGCTGATCAACCTCTGGGGCCTGGTCCTCGTCACGCCGCTGGGACTCTGGCAGGCCATGGATTTCGACTTCGGCACCGTCGCGGTCAAGGACTGGGGGCTGCTGCTCTTCTATGCCATCGCCGCCAGCACCGTCACGGTCTGGCTCTGGATGAAGGGCCTGCAGTACGTCAGCGCCGCCAAGGCCGGGGTCTTCATGGTGTTCCTGCCGATCTCGACCGCCCTCGTGGGCCTGTTCCTGCTCGGCGAGCAGATGAGCGGCACCCAGCTGTTCGCCTACGCGCTGGCGCTGGGCGGCGTCGTGCTGGCGACCTGGCCCGGTCGCGCCTCGCCCTGACGACGCGGCGAATGGCCGAAAAGGCCGAAAAGGGCCGAAAGGGGCTGACAGGGGGCCAACGGCGGGCTCCCTGAGGCGATTCAACCGGTCTTGTCCGGGATTACACCGGTCTTGATCTAGTTTTACTACCAATGTAATACCATTCAGAGATCCGCCCCGCTAAGATGGGTAGCTCGAACTTGCCCGGACGCTTGGCGCCCGGGCCGCCAACGCCCCGCCGATGAACGCGAACGCCCCTTCCCCGGCCTCCACGCCCAGTTTTCCGACGACCGTCAGCCCCGCCGCCAGCCAGGCCGACTGGGAATCCTGGATCGCCAGCTGGTATGCCGTGCTGCGGCAACCCGTGCGTACCGGTGTGAGTCCTTTGGCGTCGAAGCCGGTCCCGGCTGGTTCCGGTACCAAGCCATCGCACGTGCCGCACGTGACGCGTGCGCCACATGTGCTGGTCTTCGCGCCCCATCCGGACGATGAATGCATCGTCGGCGCGCTACCGCTGCGGCTGCGTCAGGAGGCCGGCTGGCGCGTCACCAACATCGCCGTGACCCTGGGCAGCCGGCAGGACCGCCGCGCCGAGCGCTGGACGGAACTCGGCGCCGCCTGCGACGTGCTGGGCTTCGACCTCCGCCTGCTGGCCGCCGACGGCTTCGAGCAGGTGAAGCCGGAAGCCGCCGCCGCGCGCACGCCGCTGTGGCAGCAGCAGGTCCGGCTGGTCGCCGAACTGCTGGTCGCCGAAAAGCCCGCGCTGATCCTCGTGCCGCACGCGGGCGACGGCATCCCGACCCACATCGGCGTGCACCTGCTCGTGAGCGAGGCGCTCGCGCAGGCGAAGATCTCCACCGTCTTCGCGCACACCGAGTTCTGGGCCACGCAGCCGGCGCCGACGACGCTCGTCGAGACCGGCCAGCGCGACACCGCGCTGCTGGTGCGGGCGCTTGCCTGCCACCACGGCGAGATCGCCCGCAACCCATATCACCTGCGCCTGCCGGCCTGGATGGCCGACAACGTGCGCCGCGGCGGCGAGCTCCTCGCCGGTCCCGGCGAAGCGCCGCCGGACTTCGCCTTCGGCACGCTGTACCGGCTGACGCGCTGGGTCGACGGCGTCGCCGCCGGCGAGTTGCCGAACACGCACTGGTCCTGCGACGCGCCGCTCGATCCGCAAGCGTTGCTCGGCGACTGACCGCCTCCTTTCCGGCCCCCAACTTCAACTCATCGCCGCCCGCGTTTCCGGCATACGCGCCGCGCACGCCAGCGCGGTGCGCGGGCTCGTGCGGGCCTATGCTTGGCGTTCCTTTTTCGAGCCCCTCCGCCACGCCATGAGCGACGCCCGCACCGACCACCCGACCCATCTCCGCGTCCACCAGTTCGCCGGCCTCAAGCCCGGCCCCAAGCTGCTGGTGACGGGCGCCGTACACGGCAACGAGGTCGCCGGCGTCAGCGGCATCCAGCGCGTGCTGGCGATGCTGGATGAGGGCGCACTGACGCTGCTCAAGGGCACGCTGACGATGATCCCCATCGTCAATCCGCTGGCCCACCGGCTGCAGCGCCGCGAGGGCGAACGCAACCTGAACCGCAACCTGCGCGTCAACCCGATCCCGCAGGACTTCGAGGACCGCATCGCCAACCGCCTGTGCCCGTGGATCGCCGCCAGCGACGTGCTGCTGGACCTGCACAGCTTCAACAACCCCGGCCCCGCCTTCGCGATGATCGGCCCGCGCGACAACGACGGCGGACTGGAGCCCTTCCGCCACCAGGCGGCCGAGAGCGCGCTGGCGATGGCCGTCGGCACCTCCCGTCTGGTCGAGGGCTGGCTGTCGACCTACGCGCTGGGCCTGAAGCGCCGAGCCGACAAGGCCGCGGACGGCTCGCGCAAGATGGCGCTGCAGCAGGACCCGCATTACGGCGTCGGCACCACCGAGTACATGCGCAGCACCGGCGGCTACTGCATCACGCTGGAATGCGGCCAGCACGCCGATCCGCAGGGTCCCGAGGTCGCGTTCAAGGCGATCCTGCGCACGCTGGTGCTGCTGGGCATGATCGCGCCCGAGAGCGTCGAGCTCGCCGACCCGAAACGCCCCGTGGAGTGCCTGCAGCTCTACGAAGTCGTGGACCGCGAGAGCATGGATGACGCGTTCACCCGCGCCTGGGCCAGCTTCGACGCGATCGCCGAAGGCGAGCGCATCGGCACCCGCGCCGACGGCACGCCGGTGCTGGCGCCCTTCGGCGGGCGCATCGTCTTCCCGAACAACAACGCGGAGCCCGGCCACGAGTGGTTCTATCTGGCAAAGCCCAGCGACCGCGTGTTGACTTGAGCTTCTGGCTAGAGTGGGTGTCATGAACGACACCACCGCTTCCGCCTCCGTTCCCACCGGCCAGCCGCTGCAACCGCTGCGCATCGATTTCGTCTCCGACGTCGCCTGCCCCTGGTGCGCCGTCGGCCTGAAGTCGCTGGAGACGGCCCTCGCCCGCGTGCCGGACGTGAAGGTCGACCTCCACTTCCAGCCCTTCGAGCTGAACCCGCAGATGGTCCCCGAGGGCGAGGACATCGAAGAGCACCTGTCGCGCAAGTACCGTTCGACGCCCGAGCAGCGCAAGGACATCCGCGCGCATCTGAAGCAGCGCGGCGCCGACGTCGGTTTCACCTTCACCGAAGGCGCGCGCAGCCGCGTCTGGAACACCTTCGACGCGCACCGGCTGCTGCACTGGGCCGGGCTGCAGTCGGCGCAGGCGCAGCGCGATCTGAAGCTCGCGTTGCTGACGGCGTATCACACCAACGGCAAGAACCCCGGCGACCGCGAGACGCTGCTGGACACGGTCCGCGAGATCGGCCTCGACGCCGCTGAAGCGGCACGCGTCTTCGACAGCGGTGAGTTCGCCGATGACGTGCGCGAGTCCGAGTCGCTGTGGCAGAGCCGTGGCATCAGCTCGGTGCCCGCGGTCGTGATCAACGAGAAGTACCTGATCTCGGGCGGCCAGCCACCGGAGGCTTTCGAGCAGGCGCTGCGCCAGATCGCCAGCGAACAGCAAGCGCAAGCGTCGTAACGAACGCAAGGGGGTTGTTCCGCTGCCGACGCGAGCGCCAGAACTGAGACAATCCCCCATCGTTTGAACGGGGCCCGCGTCGTCCGCGTGGCCCCGTTTTCATTGCTGTCGTCTGTAGTTGTCGCGAGTTGTCGTCCGTATGTTCAAGAACCTGATCGTTTACCGTCTGTCCAACGACTGGCAGCCCAATCTCGAGAAGCTCGAGGATGCCCTTGAGAACGAGCGTTTCGTTCCTTGCGGCGCCACGGAAGCGCTGTCGGCCGGCTGGGTGCCGCCGCGTGGCGAACCGGGCGCCCGCCTGCTGGAAGAGATCGGCGACCACTGGCTGCTGAGCCTGCGCATGGAAAAGCGTGTGCTGCCGGGCTCGGTGGTGCGCGAGAAGGTCGACGAGATGGTCGAGCGCGTCGAGCTCGAGACCGGTCGCCGTCCCGGCAAGAAGCAGCAGCGCGACATGAAGGACCAGGCCACGCTGGAGCTGCTGCCGCGCGCGTTCACGCTGCAGTCCCACCTGAAGGTGTGGATCTCCCCCAAGCAGGGCTTCCTGATGGTGGACGCGGGCTCGATCGGCAAGGCCGATGAGCTGATCACGCTGCTGGTGAAGGCCGACTCCTCGATCAACCTGCACCTGCTGCAGAGCGCCGAATCGCCGGCCGCCTGCATGTCCGCGTGGCTGATGGACGGCGTGCCGCCGGCGGACTTCATCATCGACCGCGACTGCGAACTCAAGGCCGCCGACGAGATGAAGGCCGCGGTGCGCTACGCCCGCCACAACCTGGACACCGACGAGGTGAAGGCGCACCTGACCAGCGGCAAGATGCCGACGCGCCTGGCGATGACGTGGAAGGAACGCGTGTCCTTCACGCTGACGGACACGATGCAGATCAAGGGCATCAAGTTCCTGGACATCGTCTTCGACGGCCGCGACAAGCCGGCCAAGGACGAGGCTTTCGACGTGGACGCCGCGCTGGCGACCGGCGAACTCTCGCAGCTGATCCCCGACATGATCGAGGGCCTGGGCGGCGAGCTGGATTTCATCGGCCAGTCGGCCAAGATCGCGGCGGAACATGCCCCGGGCGGCGCGGCGGCCAAGCCGGCGGCGACCGATGCTAAGGACGCCAAGGCGTCGCAGACCGCCTCGCCCTCGAAGGACGAGGACCTCGCCACCGAAGCGGCGCCCTGGGACTGAGCCTGCCATGACGCATGCCCCCGCCGCGGACACCGACTGGGTGCGTCACGGCGCGGGCCAGGACGGCCTCGATCGACTCGAGGCCTTTTTTCATGGCGAGGCCTACACGCCGCATCGCCACGACACCTACGCCATCGGCAGCACGCTGAGCGGCGTCCAGTCCTTCACCTACCGCTCGGCGCTGCGGCACAGCCTGGCCGGGCACACGGTGGTGCTGCATCCGGACGAGCCGCATGACGGGCACGCGGGCACCGATGCCGGCTTCCGCTATCGCATCCTCTACCTGGCGCCGGCGCGGCTGCAGGAGATGCTCGGCGGCGTCGCCCTGCCCTTCGTGCCGGGCGGCGTGTCGACCGATCCTCGCCTCGCCCGCGCGACGCGCGCGCTGCTGGCGCAACTCGCCGCGCCGCTCGACCCGCTGGAGCAGGACGACGGGCTGCTGGAACTCGCCACCGCGCTGCAGCTGGCCGCCGGCTCATCGCCGCGCCCCTTGCGCGGCGACTACCGGGCCGCCCTCCTCGCACGCGAGTTCATGGACGACCGGCTCGACCGCGCCGTCACGCTGGAGGAACTCGGCGCCGCCGCGGGCCGCGATCGATGGAGCCTCTCGCGCGATTTCCGCGCCAGCTTCGGGACCAGTCCGTATCGCTACCTGACGCTGCGGCGGCTGGACCTCGCGCGCCGGCTGATGCTCGCCGGACAGCCGCTCGCGGACTGCGCCGTCCACGCCGGCTTCGCGGACCAGAGCCATCTGACGCGCCAGTTCGCGAAGGCCTTCGGTGTCACGCCCGCGCGGTGGCTGCGCATGTCGGACAGTTCGAGCTAGACGCACGATCGTTCAAGACGGACCGCCGGCCGGTCGCCAAGATGGGCGCTCCAACCGACTTCCGCACGCTGACCGCCTTGAACGCCATGACAACGACTACCCCCACCCGATCACCGGCCCCACGCCGCTCCGGGACTACCGCGCCGTCAACCTCGCCGACAAGCTCTCGCTGCTGCACGAGCAGTGGTCGCAGCGCGTGGTGGCCGAGATGAACGACTACCAGTTCAAGATCGCCAAGGTGGAAGGCGAGTTCCTCTGGCACGCGCACGCCGAGACGGACGAGGCCTTCCTCGTCGTCGCCGGCGAACTGCGGCTGGACTTCCGCGATGGCGCGGTGACGCTGCGCGCGGGGGAGCTGTTCGTCGTCCCGCGCGGCGTCGAGCACAAGCCCAGCGCCACGCACGAGACGCACATCCTGGTCATCGAACCGCGCGGCGTGGTGAACACCGGCGCCGCGCACAACGAGCGCACGCAGCCGAACGACCGCTGGGTCTGAGTCGTCCGATCAAGACACCCGGGCGCCCTGTCGCGCCAGGCGCAGGAACTCCGCTGGATCGTCTTCGACGACCCGGCGCATGGCGCTGCGCAGCGACTTCCCGAAGTCATCGGCATCACCCGGCGAAAGGTCGGTCTTTCTCTCCCCCCGAGGACGGCGCAGCGCTCCGGACAGCGCCTCGACAACGCCTTCGACGTCCAACGCGCCGAACCCTATCGGAGGATGCCGGTTGAGAACTCTGACGCTGTCGTTGATTGTCGCCATGATCCGGAGCGTTCCATCACGACCGGGGCCGTAGACGATTTCCAAGACCCGGGCGCCAGGGCGCGGGACGTAATCCGGGGAAGAGCTGTCCGCGATCGCTTGGCGGACCCTCACCCCCAAGCCGTCGAATCCAGAGATTGCCAGGCCCACGCCGGCCATGGCGCCGATCATCGAACGCTGCTCTTGGGGATCGAGCCAGGCCTCCTCGTCGTCGAAGATCTTCTTGAACAAGGCGTTGGCCTGGTCGACCTGCGTGGCGCGATCGATCGCCGAGGTGTCTGCGGAGCCTGGCCCGATGTGGGCGCCCGGTCCGTCGGTGCCGCTCCGGCGGGTATCAGACAGGAAGGTCGACGCGGGGTCGGCGGCGATCACGTGGGAGAGTCCGTTCAACATGAGAAGTTCCGAGAAGTCGCAAGGGCCTCTCAGTGTTCGGACGACATCTCGTGTTCGCGTGCCACCCGATGTTCGCAGGACGTTCCTTGCCTAGAACAGATCCTGCTGTTCGCCGACCTGCTGCCCAGTCGCGCGCGCCTCGATCGCGAGGATCTTGAGCTTCGTCACGACGCCGCCCGGCGCGGAGAAGCCCGTGAGGTTCGCCGCCTTGCCGGCCGTCGGCGCGCCCATCACGCGATGGCAGGGCACGATGGGTGCGAACGGGTTGTGGCCCTCCGCACGGCCGACGGCGCGTGCCGCGTTCGGCTGTCCGAGCCGCGACGCCACCTCGCCGTAGGTCAGCGTCTGCCCGACCGGGATGCGCCGCGTGAACGCGAGCACCTCGCGGTCGAAGGCCGGGACGGCGCTGTCGTCGAGCTCGACCTCGAGCAGATCGCGCGCCTCGCCGGCCAGCAGCGCGCGCACGCCGAGGCAGGCCTGCTTCACCGGCTCGGGCAGGCGCTCGAAGTCCGTCTCCTCGCGCCCCGCGGGGTAGCGCACCCGCATGCGATCACGCGTGACGGACAGGCTCTCCTCCGGCAGCTGCGAACCGACGATGCCGCGCTCGGTCCACGCGATGCCGCAGTGACCGAGCACCGTCGGATAGCAATGGAAGAAGACTTGCGGCGCCATGATGCGATGCTGGTCCGTCGCAGGGTCAGTTCGTGACAGGCGCCGGATCGACGTGCGAGATCGACGTGTCAATCGATGGGTCGACTGGCTGCTTGAATGCGGGATGCTGGCTGGCGATCTCGGCGGCCTGCGTGCGGGCGGCGGTGGCGAGCTTCGCGACCTCGCGGGGCGCCATCGCCTTGAGCTTGTGATCCGACCACACCTGGCGCCAGCGGCGCGCGCCGGGCAGACCGTTCCACAGGCCGAGCGCGTGACGCATCGCCTGCGACCACGGGCGGCCCAGCACGACCTGCTTGTCGAGATAGTCCAGCCACTGCGCCTCGACCGCTTCGCGGCTCGCGACCGGCGCCTGCGCCTCGCCGAAGAAGCGCTGGTCCCACTGCGCCATCTGCCAGGGCTCGTGATAAGCCTGCCGGCCGATCATCACGCCGTCGACGTGCTCAAGCTGCTCCGCGATCTCGTCGTCCGTCTTGAGGCCGCCGTTGATGGCGATCGTCAGATGCGGGAACTCCTGCTTGAGGCGATGGACGAGCTCATACCGCAGCGGCGGGATGTCGCGGTTCTCCTTCGGCGACAGGCCCTGCAGCCACGCGTTGCGCGCATGGACGAGGAAGACCTCGCAGCCAGCCTCGGACACCTGGCCGACGAAGTCGCGGACGAAGTCGTAGCTCTCGATCCTGTCGATGCCGATGCGATGCTTGACGGTGACGGGAATCGACACCGCGTCGCGCATCGCCTTGACGCCGTCGGCCACCAGCGCCGGCTCCGCCATCAGGCAGGCGCCGAAGGCGCCGCGCTGGACGCGCTCGCTGGGGCAGCCGCAGTTCAGGTTGACCTCGTCGTAGCCCCACTGCTCGGCCAGCTTCGCGCAGGCGGCGAGATCGGCCGGCTCCGAGCCGCCGAGCTGCAGCGCGACGGGGTGTTCCTGCTCGTTGAAATCGAGGTGCCGGGGCTTGTCGCCGTGCAGGATCGCGCCGGTCGTCACCATCTCGGTGTAGAGCAGCGTGTGGCGGGTCAGCAGCCGGTGCAGATAACGGCAATCCGCCGTCGTCCAGTCGAGCATGGGCGCCACGGACAGGCGCCAGGGGGAGAACTTCGAGGACATGGGGCCGATTATCCCGCGATGCCCGTCCTCAGTCCGGCGCGCGGGTCAGTTGCGTGATGAGCGCCTCCAGGCGCTCCGGCGACACCGGCTTCACCACGTGTTCGTCGAAGCCCGCGGCCAGGGCCTTGGTCCGGTCCGAGGCCAGTCCGTACCCGGTCAGCGCGACCAGCTTGGACCCGTCGCCCGGCGTCTGCGCGCGCAGACGCCGCGCCAGCTCGTAGCCGTCCATCGTCGGCAGGCCGATGTCGATGAAAGCCACCTGCGGCGCCTGTTCCGCGAAGAGACGCAGCGCCTCGTCCGGATGGTGGGCGATCCGCACCGCATGCCCCTGCTCGACCAGCAGCTGTCCCAGCAGGTTCGCGGCGTCCTCGTTGTCGTCGATCACCAGCAGCTCGCTCGCCGGGACCGCCCGGGCCGCCTCGGGCTCGGCGCCGGTCCGCACCTCGGACGACGACGACCGGGAGCGCGGAATCCGCACCACCACCGACGAGCCTTGCCCGATGCCGTCGCTGCGGGCCTCCACGGTGCCGCCGTGGAGCGTCACGATGTTCCTGACGATGCTGAGCCCCAGTCCCAGGCCGCCCTGCGCGCGGTCCAGGGCCTGCCGCCCCTGGGTGAACAGGTCGAAGACCGTCACCAGCGCCTCGGCGGACATGCCGATGCCATCGTCCCGGACGGTGATCACGACGTCGCCGCCCTCTCCGTCCTTGCCGGCCTCTGTGGCCTCTCCCTCCACGCCGGCCTCCGCATGCGCGGAGACCGTGAGCAGTCCCCCGGGCTCGGTGTACTTCGCCGCGTTCGCCAGCAGGTTGGACAGCACCTGCGTCATGCGCGCGGCGTCGACATCGACCGCTAGGTCCTCGTCGAGTTCGAGGACGACCCGATGGCGCCGCTGCTCGATGAGGGGGTGCACCATCTCCAGCGCGCGATGGACGAGCGGCCCGATGTCCGTGCGGAGCAGGCTCAGTTCGACCTTGCCGCTGCTGATGCGCGAGACGTCGAGCAGGTCGTCCACCAGCCGGATCAGATGCTGCGTCTGGCGGCGCAGGATCTCCAGCGGCCGGTCCGGCGCGCCGGCGCGCCGCTCCAGCAGCGTCAGCACCGACACGATGGGCGCCAGCGGGTTGCGCAGTTCGTGGCCCAGCATCGCGAGGAACTCGTCCTTCACTCCGCTGGCGCGCTCCGCGTCGGCACGCGCCGCCGTCTCGCGCAGCAGCAGCACCTTCAAGGCGGTGATGTCGCGCACCGTCCCGATCGCGCGATGCGCGCGCCCATCGGCCTCGCGCAGGAAATAGACGTGCTCGCGGACATGGACGGCCTGACCGTCCACATCGCGGAGCCGGTACTCCGCGTTCCATGCGGACGCCTCGCCGCGCAGGGCGGCGTCGAAGGCGCGGGTGACGCGTTCCACGTCCTCCGGGTGGACACGCGTGCGGCGCCAGTCCGACCGCATGCCGCTGCGGGTCGCCCCCCCGAAGAGCCGGTCGACGTGCCCCCCCCACCAGAGGTCGTCGAGCGCCACATGCCAGTCCCAGAGGCTTTCCTCGGTGGTCTCGGAGAAGAGCTGCATCCGCTCCTGGTCACGCAGCGCCGCCGCCTGCTGCCAGGCGGTCTCCAGCGCGGAGCCCGCCAGCGTGGCGATGGTCTGCAGGGTGTCGGACGCCGTCGTTGCGACGCCGGCATCGACATCGACATCGACATCGACATCGCCGTCGCCGTCGCCATCGCCGCCGACCACGAGCGCGCCGGTCAGCCGCCCGGCGCGGTTGCGCAGCGGCACCACGGCCAGGTGGATGGGGCCGTCGGGAAACAAGGCGTGGAAGATGGACGCGGTTTCCGCGCCACGCGCGATCTGCAGCGGACCGCCGGTCATCGACAGCCGGCGATGCAAGGCATGCAGCGCGGAGCGGATGGGCACGAGCGAGGCCGCGTCGACGCTGTCGCCCCGCGCGACCGTCGCCTGCTCCCAGCTCCGTCCCGGTTGCAGATGCGACGCGAAGGCCGGCTGGCGCGTCACGGCGGCTGCGGCGCGACGCGCGTGCTCCAGCAGGTCCTGCGGACGCCGCAGCGCCATCAGTTCCTGCACGAAGCCGGTCAGGTCGAAGCTCACGACGCGGTCGTTCAGGCCGGAGCCGAGGCGGTCGCCCCCGTCAGGTTCGCCAGCCGGGTCTCGAGGATGCCGCCGTTGCGGTCCGCGGCCAGGAAGGCCTGCGGCGGCACGTAGTACATCGACGAGTTGTCGATGCCCTCCGTGTCCAGCAGCACGCGGGGATGCGTGTGCAGCACGTCCAGGAGGAGCTCCGCGTCGAAGCGCCGCTGGTCGTACTGGCAGATGGAATAGGTCTTGGCGCCGGTGGCGTAGAAGTCGTTGAGCAGCGCCTCGTACTCCACCAGACGCTCGGTGCCCGGGTCCCCTTCCAGGGCCCAGGACATCTCGCCAGTGACGCGCAGGGCCGCATAACCGGCCTCGATGGCGCTGGTGGTCTCGCGACCGAGCATCGCGATCATCATGCGGGGATCGAAGACGCCGTCGATCAGATAGACGTCCTTGGCGGCCTGCACGACGAGCTGGCCGCTCGCCACCAGGGCGTCGACGTCGATGCCGGCGTCGATCAGGGTGGCGCGCAGGCGTTCGGCGGTCTGGAGATGCACCAGGTAGAGCATCTTCTCGTGACGTTCCATGCCCAGGCGCACGAAATCCACCGTGATGTGGCGCTGATCGGCGTCGCTCCGGAAGAGGCCGCAGTAGTGGTCACCCGGCTTCATGGCCTCCAGCGCGGGCAGGATGGACGTCGTATTGCACATGAGGGCCCCTTGTCAGGCCCGAGCGGCCCGTGGCGAGTGTAGGCCCCGTACCGCTACCACCCCGTACCGCCGATGACCAGCGCCGGTCACCCCTCCTTGGAGGCAGAGGCTTGTTTCCAATTGCATCGGAGCCCCTGAACCGGGCGACGCCAGGTCTTGCGTCCGTCGTAACATTCCCGCCGCCTCCGCCGGTCTCTGCCTCACGTCCGATGTTCCCGTTCCGCCGCCCGACTGGCTCCGCCAGCGGCCTCCCGTGCCTCCACGTTCCCGTTCTCGCGCTGCTGATCGCCGCGGGGGTGGCGCTGCCGTCGGCGCATGCGACGCAGGCAACGCAGGCGAAGGCCAGGACGCAACCGGGTGCGGCGAAGGCCGGGACGCCCAGCCTCCCCGCCGCGCAGCCGGCGTCGAACCTGGCGAAGTCCGAACTGGCCGACATCGCCGACCTGCGCAAGCGGATGGCCGCCAAGACGGTGGTCGTGACCCGGCATGCCGAGGACGGCGACATCGCCATCCAGGTCTGGGCGCGGACGACTCTCCCAAAGAAATACTACGTCGCCGTGACGCAGCAGGGCACGGTGCGACGCACGCTCACCGCCAACGAGGAAGCCGATGCCTGGCGGAGCTACGACAGCTTCCGCCGCATGGCCGGCCTCGGCGAGGTGGGGCGACCGGTGCTGCTGGGTCAGCAGATGCCGGTGACGGTCGTGTCGGCGTCGGCGTCGGCGACTGGGATTGCAACCGGGATTGCGACGGCGCCCCTGCCGACGACGGCGCCTTTGACGCCGCCGCCGCCTCGTGTGCCCGTGGCCATCGCCGCCATCGGCGCACCGGATGAGGGAGCCATCGCGCGTGCGCCGTCGACAAGGGGCGACGCGCCCACGCCGAGGAGCGACACGCCCATGGCCGCGCGCGAGATCTCCGCGACGACGGGCGAATCCGTGGAGCCGCGCGTGGCCGGTTCCGCCGTCGAGACCCTGCGCCGCGCACGCTTCGGCGACGAGGTGGCGCGCCTGGTCTGGAACGCCGAGAGTTCGCAGTACCTCGTGTCGCTCACCCGGCAGGGCTCGGTGGTCGCCATGCTGCGCAGCCGGGACTCGGCCGAGGCGACGCGGGCGTACGAGGACTATGTGCGCCAGGCCGAGACGCGTGCCTCGTTGCTGCCGGGCCGCTCGGCGGGGCCGGTGTCGGCGGCCTCTCGCTAGCGGCGGCTCCTCGTCCTACAGACACCGGTCAGGGATCGGCAAAGACTCCGTGCATCCGGCCACCACGGCCGTCGAGCATCAGGAGCACCCCATGATCCGCAAGCTCAGCAACGGCCAGTTCCGCCTCTACTCCCGCAACCCCGATCCGAAGACGGGGAAACGCCGCAACCTCGGCACCTTCGACACCCGCGAGGCCGCGGAGAAACACGAGCGGGAGGTGCAGTACTTCAAGCGGCAGTGAATGAGCTCAGGGCCCGCGAACTGGTCGGCGCGAGCCGTCGCACCACGCGAAGAGTTCCTGCGCTTCGCTCTGTTGCATGCGCATCTCGTTCTCGGAGATGGCGCGCCTGAGCTTGTAGTCCGCCGCCACACGCCGCGCTTTCAATGCCGACAGTTGACCGGCCAGTTGACGCGCCACCTTGCGCTTCTCCCGTGGGCATGAAGGGGGCGGATTGGCGAGACGATCAATCAGTTGCTCGTGCACGCCATGCGCCTTCGAGACGGTCTCAGTCGACCGCGGCAGCGATAGTGCCCACTCCCGGCATCGGTGGTACGCCGCGTAGTACGCGCGACTGATCGTGGCGCGACGCCGCGCCTCGGCCCCGTGGTGACTTGCTCCCAGGGCCTGCGCCAACAGATCCTTGGTTGACGTTGCCATCAGTCGTACTCCTCGTCTTCGTCGTCGCCATCCTCGACGACGGCATCGATAGCAAGCTCTTCTTCAAACGGTCCATCCCAACGCCCCCTGAACGCGATCCTCACGCCCAGCTCGTGCAGATCGAGATCGATGAGGCGCCACGAGCAATCGCTGGTGAGTACAAAACCCATCTCCCACGGCGCGTCGACGCTCAGCTCGTAGCGCATGGCCACGAACTCCGTCTCTTTCGGAGACCGGGTGATACGAGGCGGGCAATTGCACAGCTGCAGCGAGTGCTCCTTCAGCACCTGCGCCGCCACCTGCAGCATCTGGATCACCTGAGGCCAACGTAAACGGTGATGCCGCAACACCTGGTCCATGTCTTCCGCCAGCCGGTACCAATCCACCACCGCCGTCACGCTGGAGCAGCTTCCGTAGCACGCTGTCGACGGCTCTCCGAACAGCGCGGTCGGCTCTCCGAACAGCGCGGTCGGCTCTGCGAGCAACGCCACGATCTCGTCGAATTCCGCCTGGGGCCGACCCACCACCGGCGGCAGTCGATTCACCAGTTGCTTCGCCTGTTCCAACATCACATTCATCGCCATCGTCGTCCTCGCTTTCTCTCGCATTCCTGAATGCGTTCAACCCGAATGCATGCAGTGTCGGAGCCGATCCGCCGATGCCGAATCCCCTCGAAGGGCGATTAAATGGGGGACACACCTTCGTGTGAGTCACTCCCCCTGCGCCTACGGATACAAGTCATTGCTTCGATGCCCCTATGCTTGAGACGAACCGGCCCGCCCCGGCGCGCCGACTATCAAAGAGCAAAGGGAGACACCATGCGACTTTCCATTCGAGGCGGCAGGCGCCCGCTGTATGCAATGACCTTGGCGCTGGCCGTCGGATCGGCCGCGCTGCTCGCCGGCTGCGGCGGCGATGACGATGGCGACGGGACGCCACCCGCCTTCAAGTACAACGCCGAGATCCGGCGCACCGCCATGGGCGTGCCGCACATCAAGGCCGCCGACTGGGGCGGCGCCGGCTACGGCTACGGCTATGCGCAGGCGCAGGACGACCTGTGCACCATCGCCAACTCGATGCTCACCTTCCGCGGGGAACGCTCGCGCCACTTCGGCGCCGATGCCGTCATCCCCTTCCAGGGCACCATCGGACAACCGAAGAACCTCGACTCGGACTTCTATCACCGCCACGTCCTCAACGACGAGGTGATGCAGCGCTTCATCGCCGCGCAGCCCGACAAGCTCAAGCAGATGGTCGCCGGCTTTGCCGCCGGCTACAACCGCTACGTCCGTGAGATCAAGGCCGGCGCCGAATCCACCGCCCATGCGGCCTGCCGCAACGAGGCCTGGGTCGTGCCCGTCACCGACACGGACATCTTCCGCCGCATGTACGGCGCGCACTTCGCGGCGGGCTACAGCAACTTCGTCGCGCAGATCGCCAATGCGACGGCACCCGCAGCCGCTTCGCCCACGATGGCCATGGCCGCAGGAACGGCAGGCAAGACGCACGCGGGACGGCGCGCGCGCAACGCGGCCGCACAACCGCTCACCATCGCCACCGCGCATCTGCCGGACTTCCAGGTCGGCGGCAACGACGGCGTGGGCAGCAACATGATCGGCTTCGGCACCGCGGCCACGGGCGACGCCAGCCCGCTGCTGTTCGGCAATCCGCACTGGTACTGGCGCGGCCCGGACCGCTTCTACCAGGCGCACCTGACCGTGCCCGGGGAGCTCAACGTCGCCGGCGCCTCCTTCCTCGCCCAGCCGATCGTGCTCATCGGCTACAACGACAACGTGGCCTGGAGCCACACCGTCTCCGCCGCGCGCCGCTACGGCCTGTTCCAGCTCACGCTGACGCCCGGCGACCCGACCAGCTACCAGCGCGACGGTGCCGCCGTGAAGATGACCGCCCGCGCCATCACCGTGCAGGTCAAGCAGGGCGACGGCAGCGTCGCGCCGGTGTCGCGCACGCTCTACGAGTCGCAGTACGGCCCGATCGTCAACCTCGGTCCGCTCAACGCGGCGCTGGGCTGGAACACGAACACCGCCTTCGCGATCCGGGACATCAACGGCGACAACTTCCGCGTGTTCCGCGTGTGGATGCGCTGGAGCCAGGCCAAGACGCTCGAGGAGTTCCAGTCCATCCAGCGCGAAGAGTCCGCCATCCCCTGGGTCAACACCGTCGCCGTCGGACGCGGCGGCAGCCAGGCCTGGTACGCCGACATCGGCGCGATGCCCAATGTCTCCGCCGCGCAGCTCTCGAGCTGCGCCACACCGCTCACGAACGCGCTCAGCGCCGCGCTGCCGCGCACGCCGGTGCTCGACGGTTCCAAGAGCAGCTGCGACTGGTTGACCGACCCCGACTCCAAGCAGCCCGGCGCGATCGGCCCCGCCCGCATGCCCAGCCTGCTGCGCGACGACTACGTGCTCAACAGCAACGACAGCTACTGGCTGGCCAACACGGCCGCGCCGCTGACCGGATTCCCGGACATCCTCGGACCGGCGGGCACGAGCTCGATCAGCTTCCGCACGCGACTGGCGCATCTGCTGGCCCAGGGACGGCTGGCCGGCACCGACGGTTATGCCGGCAACAAGGCCACCAGCGAGACCGTGCGCGCCATGGTGCTCAACAGCCGCACGCTGACCTCGGAGCTCTTCCGGGATCAGGCGCTCGCGATGTTCTGCGCACCGCCGACGGCGTTCACCGTGAACGGCGATCCCGCCACCGGCGAGACCTTCAGCCCGGCGCGCAGCGTCGATCCCACCGAGGCCTGCGCGGTGCTGCAGGCGTGGGACGGCAAGGCGCTGCTCGCCTCACGCGGCGCGCATGTGTGGGACGAGTTCTGGACGCGCGCCTCGCGCATCCCGGAGGCCTCGCTGTTCGCGGTGCCCTTCAGCAGCGCCGATCCGCTGCACACGCCGCGCGACCTGAACGTCGCCATGAAGACGACGCTGCAGCAAGCCTTCGGCGCGGCGATCCTGCGCGTGCAGGCCAGCGGCTTCGCGCTCAACGCGACGCGCGGCGAGACGCTCTTCGCCACGCGCGGCAGCGACAAGATCCCGCTGTTCGGCGGCTGCGGCCAGCCGCAGGGCTACTACACGGTGGCCTGCGCGCTCAGCCGGCTGGACCAGGGCGGCTACGACCTCAACACCGCGACCAGCGCCAACAGCTACATGCAAGTCGTGCGCTTCCCCGCCGGCGACGTCGAGGCCTACACCTTCCTGACCTTCTCGCAGTCGGACGATCCGGTCTCGGCGCACTACAGCGACTACACGCGCGCCTACAGCGCCGGGCAGTGGCAGAAGGTGCCGTTCTCCGAGGCCGACATCGCCAAGGACACGGCCTTCTCGACGAAGACGATCAGCGAGTAACCCGGAACACGGGCCCGCAACGACACAGCCGGCCGACCGCCTCGACATCGAGGCGGCGCGGCCGGCTGTGGCATCCGATCGCGGGAGCGATAGGACGGTGGAACGTGGGGGTCAGACCTGCAGCGCGCGCTCGATCTCGGTCAGCTTGTAGCGGGCCAGGGCCAGGTTGCCCTTGTTCTTGTCCAGTACCAGGTACAGGAACAGGCCGGCGTTGTTGGGTACCAGGCGGATCAGGTGGTACTGGTCCGTCAGCGTGATCAGGATGTCCTCGATGCCCTTGCGCAGGCCCAGCGACTCCATGGTCTGCAGCTTGGCGCGCACCACCTGCGTGTTGCCGGCGGCGGCCAGGTCCAGGTTCACGGCGGTGCCGGCCTGGGCCAGGCACATGCCGCTGCGGAAATCGACCAGCGCGGCGGCCAGCGCGCCGTCGATGGTCATGGCGGCGTCGATCGACTGCTTCAGATTGCTCATGGTGTCTTTGTTCAGGGAGGGGGTGGGTTGCAGGGAGGTGAGCCCGAAGCGGCTCGTCAGCTTGTTGAATTCCTCGATGAGGACGAACCACAGCGTCTCGGGGCTGCTGTCGGGCAGCCGGTAGAGCACGGTGGTCGGCGTGTCCGCCGTGACCATCGGCACGAGGGTCATCTCCTCGACGATGGCGCTGGGCATCAGCAGCAGGCGCACGGCGGGCACCTCGGCGGCCCACGCGCGGCGCAGCAGGTCCAGCGCGCCGTGGACCGAGCCCGGACCGACGATCACCAGCAGCCCCGCGGGGCCGTCGACGGCGCCCAGGTCGTCGTTGGGATACGGCGGACGCACCCAGTCGATGGTGGGCATGCCGGGCGTCGTGCTCAGCGCGATCGCCTGACGGCTTTCCGTGGAGGACAAGGTCGCGCCGGTCTGGCCGATGGCCAGGCCGCCCAGGCGCGCCGTCATGTCGACGACGCGCACGCCGGATCTGCTCATGAATAAGTCCCGAGAGTGGAGAAGACGACTCTTCGGCCGCTCGGCGCGGAGTGTGAAGAAAGCGCTTGCAGAACGCGCCCCCACGCTTGAGGGGTCAGGGCTTGCTGCGGGCCTTGCGCGTGCCGAAGGTCACGACCGGCCCGGTCGCGCGCGGTGCATCCGGGCGCTCAGCGCCCCGCCCTCGCCTTCGCCTTCACAGACGTTGGCTGAACGTGAGCTTGATGTTGCGGCCCGGCGCGTAGACCTGTTCTGCGAGGTAGGGTTGCACGCTGCGGTTGAAGAGGTTGTCGACCGCGAGCTGCACCTTCGTGTCCGCCCACGCGCCGCGCCCCTGCCATTGCGCGAAAAGCCCGTGCAACCCGTAGCCCTTCGCCGGCGGCAGCGCATACGGCACGACCTCGTCGTCCGGCACCTTGTTCTGCGCCGCGACGAACTTGCCCTGCCAGCCTGCGGCCAGGCCCAGCGACGGCCACTTCCCGCCGATCACGACGACCGCCTTGGGCGCGCCGATGTCGATCAGCGGCTGGTTCTTCACCGCCCACGGATCGCGGATGGAACCGCGATGCTCGCCCCGCATCCAGGCCAGCGACAGGCTGGCGAAACCGCGCCGCTGCTCGTAGTGCGTCTCCGCCTCCGCGCCCTCGCTGCGGTAGCCGGGCAGGTTCCGGTAGAACGGCAGGTTGGGCGGCCGCTCGGTGCCGGGCTCCACGAAGATGCCGAAGCGCTTGTGGATGTTGTCGTGCACGAGGTTGCGGAAGACGGTCAGTGTCGCGGCGAACGCGTCGCCGCTGCTGAGCCAGTCCGTGCGTTCGTGCTTCAGGCCGCCGCGCAAGGCGGTGACGCGTTCCTTGCGCAGACCGCGGCTGGTCGCCGGGGCGCTGCTCGCGGCGGACTGGACCTCGAAGAGCTCGTCGATGACCGGCGCGCGCCAGGTCTTGCCGGCGTCCGCGAAGAGCGCGGTGGCGGCCGTGGCCTGCCACTTCGCCGACAGGTGCTGCGACCAGCCGCTGTGATGGACGGCGCTGTAGTCATGGCCGGCGGCCGGGTCGTTGTAGCGCGGCGCGAAGTTCGGTTGACCCGCTGTGCGGACCTGGTCGTAACGCAGGCCCGGCGTGAGCGTCCAGGCGCCCACGCGCACCTCGTCCTCGACCCAGCCGGACACGGTGCGCTGCTCGCCGGACGGCATGTAGTACGGCTGCAGCCAGCCGTAGTTGTAGCTGGCGTCCTTGGTGCGGGTGTGCAGGAACATCAGCGTGTCGCGGTCGTGGCGCTGGGCCTGCAGGCCGGTGGCGAGCGCGTGGCTCATGCCGGCGAGGTCGAAGCGCGCGGTGTTGGTCACGTCGACCTGCCGGTCGCGGTAGGTCGCGTGGCTCTCCTTGCCCAGGCTGGCCGCGAAGTCGCTGGTGATGCTGTCGGGGCGCTGGTCATCCTGGCGGCTGGAGGACTGGGTCAGCCGCACCTGCAGGTCCAGCAGCGGCTGCGCCGCGGGCGCGTAGCGCCACACCAGCGACTGCGTGCGGTCCGTCTGGTCGCGCCACAGCACCTTGCGCAGCCAGGCCTCGCGCTCGCCGTACTTCGCGATCTCGGCCGGGGTCGGCGCGGGCACTTCGTCGCGCTTGGCGGCGAACGGCGCCCAGGCCTTGCTGCGGCCTTCGATGTCGGACAGCGTCAACCGGCTCTCGCCGAGCTGCAGCGTCAGCTTCGCGAGCGCGGAGCGGCTGTGGGTCTCGGAGAACTCGTAGACGGTGTGGTCGGCGCGCTCCTGGTTGCCGGAGTCGCGGCCGGTGACGGCGACGAGGAACTGCCAGGGCAGCGCGGTGCCGGGCTCGGCGCGCGCGAAGACGCTGCCCGACACGATGCGCTGGTCGTCGTTGCTGGCCCAGCCGAGCTTGGCCAGGCCGCCGAGGCGCTCGCCGGGGCGCAGCAGGTCCTCGGCATCCTTGCTCTCGACCAGCACCGTGCCGCCGAAGCCGCCGTTGCCGTAACGCACCGAGTGCGCGCCCTTGTCGACGGTGATGCGCTTGATCAGCTCGGGCTCGATGAAGATCGATCCCTGCCGGTACTTCTCGAAGCCCTTGTTGGCGCCATCGAGCTGCACGCGGATGTCCTCGACATCGCCGAAGCCCCACATGTTCAGGCTCTGGCCGCCGGGGCGGAAGCTGCCGTTGAGATCGACGCCCGGGAGGTTGTCGAGCAACTGCTGAACGGTCAGCGCCTGCTGGCGCTCGATCTCGTTCGGGGTGATCGTGGTCTTGCCCGGAGCGACGCTGCGGACACCGTAGACGGTGACCTGGGACAGCGTGACCGTGGGCGCCGACGCGGCGGATGCAGCAGGCGCCGGGGCCACCACCGCGCTCGCGGAACGCGTTGCAGGCGCTTCGTCCGCCCAGGCGGCGGGCGCGATCAGGGTGCTCAGGAGGGGAAGAAGGCGGAACCGTTGATGTCTGCGAACTTGACGGAAGGACTGCTTTTGCTTTTTAACTTCAAACACTTACAGAACGGATGAGAATTATTCTCAACAAAGTGTAGCAGCAGAACTTCCGTCTTGTGAACGAGCCGTGAAGGGGAAAGGGGCTTGTGCGAACAGTGGTTGGGGTCAGGCCTTGCCGACGCGCCACGCAACTGCAAGGTCCTCCGCACTCAGCGCGGCTGACTGCGGTCCCAGTCGCATCGATTGAAGACCGCTTCCGCCATTTCCACCTGCAATTCCGCTTCGTCCTCTGTGAGTTCATCCTCTAGCTGGTAATCCGCGCGTGCGCGCAAGTTGCGCAATTCGATGAGCCGTGCTCCCAACCATTTCGACCGCTTCACCTGGTCCGGGGAACAACTCTTGTGAGGTCGCCGCAGACGGTCGATGAGCTCCTGATGCACCCCCTTCGTTTCCGGCCGGACGCTGCCCAAGTGCGGCAATGTCTTCTCCCAGTCTTGGCACCGGTGATAGCAGGCGTAGTAGGCGCGGCCGGCAAGCAGGCGGTGATGAGCCTCGGGAGACGCCTCCTGCTCCTTGGCCTGCCTCAAGAGATCACGGCAGGACACTGGCATCTCGTGCGCCCTCCTCGATCGGCTCCTGGTGGTCCGGGACATCGCGCGAACATTGGCGATCCTTCCGCGTCCACTCACCAGAAAAGGAAAAGTCGAAGCCGCTGTGGCTAGTGTCGAGCTCGCACAGCTGCCAGAGCAATTCATCATCTAGTTCATAGGCGACGTCACTGGTCGCGTCGAGGCGCAGGATGTACCGCAGCCTGAGTTCCTCATCCTCGACATCCGAGATCTGGATCTTGAAACTCTGGCCGTCGCAGATGCGCATCGACCGCTCTTGCGCCAAGGCGGCCGCCATCTGCAGGACCTCCATGATCGTCGAGCACGCCAGGTTGTGGGCGCACGTGATCTGATTCAGCACTTCGGCCAGCGTTTCTGCGTCGAGCAAGGCCCCTTCGTCGGTGGCGATACGCTTGGACGCGTTTGGCTCTCCGAACAATGAGCGGGGCTCCAGAAGGACCGCGGCCAGATCGGCACAGTTGACTTGAGGCCTCGGCGCCAATGGCGGAAGACTCGCCACCACCCGATTCGCACGTTCCAGCACGGCCATGTCTCGCTGACCGCCCTCCCCGTTTCCGTTGAACGAGATCCGCACCCCTTCGATCTGGAGATCCATCGCGGTCAAGCGCGCCAGATACGCCTCCGTGACGTCGCGCGCGACAGGTTCGGGCGCATCGATCTGCAACTCATAACGCATCGACGGCGCAGCGAGTCCAAGTGGCGACATCGTCACTCGCGGAGGACAATTGCAGAGCTTCAAAGAATGCTCGGCAAGCACCTGCGCCGCCACCTGCAACATCTGGATCGCATGCGAATGACGGAGGTGGTATCGATTCAGCAACACGCGGAGATCCTCCGCAATCCGAGACCAGTTCCTGCTCGCCGATCGACCGGCGCAGGTGCCGTCGCACATGTCTGACGTCGGGCCGAACAACGCAGTCGGCTCCGCCAACAGCGCCACGACCTCATCGAACTCCGCCACGGGCCGCGGCCCCACCGGAGGCAGGCGCATCACCAGATTGCTCGCCCGTTCCCACTGCACATTCATCGTCATCAAGCCACTCCTGCATCCGAGTCCTCGACCCGGGAAGGCATGCAGTGTCGAATCAGAAGCGCGTTTGTCGATTCCCCTCGAAGGGCGAATCGATGGGGGAAATCACTTCGAGTAGGTGAGTCCCCCTGCACATACTCATGAGGGCCATTGCGAGGATCACTGCGAGGGTCACTGCCCCACGGCTCGCAGTGCTTGTGCCGCCTCGGGGCGCGCGGGTTGCACGTCTCGCAGCGCGGTAAGAACGCGCTTGGCCGTCGCCGCATCGTGCGGCGCCAGTGCGACGGCCATCCGCAGCAACGGGTCGTAGGCGGGTCGGAAATCCGGACTCAGGCGCACCGCGTCGAGCAGCAGCCCGCCCACCTGCGCGAGCATCGCCGCAGGATCGCCGACAGGATGCGCTGAACGCCCGGCCTCGAGGAATCGATCGCGCGCCTGCCAGTACGCGGCGAGGCGACGCGCTTCGTCCGGAGACTGCACGCCGATGTCCGACGGCGACGCGCTCACCTCATGCAGGAACTCGAAGAGCCGCGCCTTCGGCGTCGATGTCGGCGCGTACACCAGGCGCGGTG
The DNA here is from genome assembly GCF_001653795.1 of Mitsuaria sp. 7. Taxonomy (NCBI): domain Bacteria; kingdom Pseudomonadati; phylum Pseudomonadota; class Betaproteobacteria; order Burkholderiales; family Sphaerotilaceae; genus Roseateles; species Mitsuaria sp. 7. The sequence goes on along the minus strand of NZ_CP011514.1, from coordinate 723,356 downwards.
CAAGGTACGCGACGATCGGACGATCGTCCGTATTCATCGGCACCTGGCCCGCGAAGGCAGCGAGCGATCGGGGTCCTGCGACGACGCCGCCGAGCAGCGCGAATTCGTCGTCGAGTCCGAAGTCAGCCAGGGTCCGACCATCGCGCCGCGCGGGCGCCCCTTCGAATCGCGCGCGCCAGGGCGCCAACGTCGATGCCGATGACGCGGACGCATTCGACGTATTTGCATCACGACGGCCCACGAGCCCGATCACCGGCGTCTCCAGGCTGTTGGCTGCCAGCACCGCGATCGCATCGGGGTACACGGCCAGGAAGGCGCGCGTGACGCTGCGCAGGCTGTCCAGGTCGAGCTGGTGCAGCGGCAGCCATTGGCAGAACAGACCGCCCGATGCCAGACGCTCGCGCACGGCAGTGAAATGCTCGCGCGTGTAGAGCGCGCCTGAACCGCTGCGGGCGGGATGGAAGTTGTCCGAGACGATCACGTCGTAGCGCCCCTCCGACGCGCGCACGAAGCGCCGCGCGTCCCCCGCGACGAGGCGCGGCATCGCAGCGTCCAACCCCAGCGCTCGCGTGAAATGCGGCGACGCCTCGATCACCTCGGGCAGCAGCTCGACAGCATCGACCTGCAGCGTCGGATCCTGCGCCGCGACGCCGGAGGTCGCGCCGGTGCCCAGTCCCAGGAACAACGCGCGACGCGGCGCCGGGTGCATCAGCACCGGCAGCAAGGCCTGACGCCCATCGACGAACAGGCTCGCGCTGCTGCCCTCCTGCTGGCGGTTGTTGATGCGCAGGCGCGAGACGCCCGCACCATCCTCGACGACGCTGACCGCGGCCATGCTGCCCTCGGCGTAGCTGACGAGGCGGGCGTCGGCGGGCAGGTCGACGAACGCGAGCGGCGCACCGAAGACCGCCATCAAGACGAGACCGCCCAGGCCGACTCCGATCCCGGTCCACATCGCGCCCTGACGCGCGAACGGGATTGTGGCCATGGCTCCCGTCGGCCTCGTCGTCATCGTCGTCCTCGGCGCGGTTGTCGATGACAGCCCTCGTGTCGATCCGACCATGGCTGCCACCAGGTACCCGCCGGCGATCAGCAGCAAGGCGACTTTCGGACCGCACCACGGCGCGATGACGACACCGAACAGCGGCGCGGCCATCGCCGCACCGAGCGTGTTCACCGCGAGCGCGCGGCCGAAGGCCACGCCCTGCCCCATCGCCTGAGCGCTCAGATGACTGAACCACGCGCCCATCGCCAGCGTCGGCAGGCCGAAGGCGGTCACCGCGAGCAGCGCCTCGGCGCCAAGCGCCGGGGCGAAGCCTGGGCCGAGGGCATCGATGGCGCCGGCCTTCAGTGCAGGCGCCGTCCACAACGCAGCGAGGCCGAGCAGGCAGGCGGCGCCGAGGACCGCGGGCAGCAAGGATGCGAGGCGAAACTCATCCCATCGTCGCAACCAACGTTGGTAGCCTGCCGCGCCGATGGACGTGCCGACGAGGTACACCGCCAGCAGCAGAGCGAAGGTATAGACCGTGTCCTCGTTGAGCTGGCTGAGCACGCGCACGACGACGACCTCGTACCCGATGCCCAGCAGGCCGCTGACAGCGAGCAAGGTCAAGGCCAAGGCCCGCGTCCAGCGAGCGCTGGCGGGACCGGAACGGTGCGTGGAGGTCCCGGACGGGAGCCTCCATGCATCGTGCAGGGCCGCGCTCGACCGCGCGGAGTGAAGCCACTTCCACGCGCCGATCGCGCAAAGGGCGTTCATCGCCACGCAGACGCCGGCGGTCGCGGCGAGTCCGAGCGAGGGCACCAGCCAGAACGTCGCGAGCAGCACGCCGAGGACGGCGCCGAGCGTGTTGGCGGCGTAGAGCCCGGCGATGGAACGTTTCCCCTGACGCGCCGCGCTCGTTTCGGAATCCCTTTTGGAATCCGTTTGGGGATCCGTTTGGAGATCCGTTTCGGCACCTAGGATCCGTTCGATCGCCGGCAGCGTGGCGCCCATCGCGGCGGTCGCCGGCAGCAGCAGCAGGAAGCTCGCGGCGAAGGTCACCGTCCATTGCCACCACGCCGTCGGCTCCGCGCCGATCCAGTGCTCGACCGCATCGCCGACCGTTTGCATCAGCACGATCAGCGCCAGTCCCCAAAAGCCGATCACGGCCTCGCAGGCAATGTACCAATGCAAGGGAGAGCTCGATCGCTCGATCCGACCGCCGAAGGCGATCGCGCCCAGCGCGAGCCCGCCGAAGAACGCCGTGATCACGGCCAGCACGGCCGCGGCCTCGAATCCGAGCCACAGCGCGCATTGCTGCGTCCAGACCATCTGGTAGCCGAGCCCCGCGAAGCCCGACAGGCCCATCAGCGCCAGCGCGACGCTGCGCGCGCGTGTCGTCATCCGCTGAACCCGACCGTGTATCCCCACGAGTTCAGCCGCGCCGGGATCGCGTTGAACGCGAGGCTGATGCGCGTCTGCCCGTCGTTCGGCGGCACGGCGTGCATCAGGTAGCTCGGGAACAGCACCAGGTCGCCGGGCGACGGCGAGGGACTGATCCACTTCTCCGCGTTGAAAGGCCCCGCGACCATGCCGGGGTGGTCGTTCTTGAAGCTGAAGTCCGTGCCGCCCGGCGACTTCATGAACACGGTGCGCGACGAGTCGTCCGTCCCCGTCAAGTAGACGATGCCCGAGGCGAAGCTGTTGGCGTGGTTGTGCATCGCCTGATGGCCGCCGTGCGCCATCACGTTGACCCAGAGTTCCTTGACGCCCCAGGCCATGCGCTCGCCGAAGAGCAGCGCGCCGAACTCCGACATCGGCCCGGCCAGCAGCGCCGCGACGTCGACCAGCAAGGGGTTGTCGCCCGGCTGCAGCATCCGCGTGTGCACCAGCTTCTTCGAGCTGTTGTTGTCGCGCACCGCCTCCGCGCTGAAGTGGGCCACGAGCGCCGCCACCAGCGCCGGCGGCAAGGCGCCCGCGACACGCATCACGGGCGTGGGGAACAGGCTGAAGGTTTCAGAGGAACTCATCGACGCGCCCCTCACCCGACGATCGCCGCGATGCGCAGCCACGACCAGTAGGCCGCCGCCGAGCCGATCAGGTACAGCAGCGCCGTGCGCAGCCGCGCGGTCCACGACCAGCGGTGAGACACGCGCCACAGCGCCCAGCACGCGCCGACGGTCATCAGCTGGCCGATCTCGACACCGACGTTGAAGGTCAGCAGCGCGACCAGCAGGTGGTTCTCCGGCAGACCGATCTCACGCAGCGCGCCGGCGAAGCCCAGCCCGTGCACCAGTCCGAACAGGAATGCCACGAGCGCCGGCCAGCGGCGCGCCAGCGTGTCGCCGCCTGCGCTCCCTGCACTGCCGTCGCGACGTCGTGCGGGTTTCAGCGCCTCGCACGCGACGAGCACGATGGACAGCGCGATCGTGGCCTCCACCGGCGGCGGCCGCAGTTGCAGCCAGCCCAGCGCGCTCATGCCCAGGGTCAGGCTGTGCGCCGCCGTGAACGCGGTGATCGTCCACAGCAGCTGGCGCCGGAAGCCCACCAGGAACAGCAGCCCGATCACGAACATCAGATGGTCGATCCCCGCCAGGATGTGCTCGACGCCCAGCAGCGTGTACGCGCGGGCGATCTCGCCCATGCCGCGCCTGTCCTGCGCCGAGCCGAACAGCTGCACCGACGGCTGTCCCGCCGTCAGCGTGTAGACGCTGGTCTGGCCGTCGATCCAGAACACCTTCACCAGCGCCGCCGAGTATTGGCGGCCGACGCCGTCCATCGTCAGCGTGCCCGTCAGGCCGGTCCTGCCGCAGTGCAGGTTCAGGCCTTCCGCCGTGCAACCTTCGGGCCATGCGGGCGCCAGCACCTCGTCGGCGGCGCGTTTCTCGCTCGCCGTCCACTGCCAGATGAATTCACCTGGCGCGGTCTCGCGCACCTGCATCTCGGCCATGCTCATCTCGTGCGCCTGCGCGCTGCCGCTCACCAGCGCGGCTGCGCCCGTCAGCAGGCTGAAGAGTCCTCGCATCCAACGGCTCATTTCGATTCGCCTCCGACGGCGACGGCCGGCGCGGTGGTCGACGCGTTCGACGTGGTCGTCGCAGCGCTCTCCCGGCGGATCGTGTACTTGCGGCTCAGCGCGAGCACCGCGGCGCTGCGCTGCTCGGACAGCGTCGCGTCGGTCCAGTCCTGCAGAACGACGCCGCGCAGGCGGTTGAAGTCGCCGGGCCGCGCCGGTGCCGTCGCGACCAGCCGCATCGCGCGCCACGCAGGGTTGCCGCCCTCCACCGTCCGAAACACCCGCCATTCGCCGACGGTCGATGACTCGATCGCCTTCGCGAAGTCCGCGCCGTAGCTCTGCACGAGGTTGGCATGCGGCCGGCCCTTGAAGACGCGCAGACCCGCCCCGGTGTCGGCGGAGGCGCCCCCGTTCACGCCGCCGTTGAGCTTCGTGACGAAGGCGCGCAGCGTCGCTTCGTCGGCCTCGCCGGACAGCACCGCTTCCTCGAAGTCGAAACGCGCGGGATCGTCGTACTTCTCGCGGTGCGATTCGAACCAGCCCCGCAGGTGCGCGTCGTCGGCCGGCGGCAGCTTCACGCCGGCGTCGATCATGCTGAGCGACTTGAAGATCACGCGTTCACGGATCGCCGTATCGCCCTTGTCCAGCTGCAACGCGAGGCCTTCGCGATACAGCACCTCGTTGTCGAGCCAGACCTGGCGCAGCGCGGCGAGTTCCTTGGCATCGGGCGCACGGCCGCGCGAGGCGGTGAAGACCTGCGTCGCTTCGGCGTCGACCTCGGGGCCGACGACGATGCGCATCGGATCGTCCGCGCGGCTCACCATCACATGGTCCACGCCGAACAGCACGCCGCCGAGCAGCAGGAAATGCAGCAGCGGTTCGCGCGTCCACGCCGGCCATCGACCCTTGTGCGAAGAAGAGGAGGAGGAAACGGCACGTGCTTCGGTCGCAGGGGGCATCGTCATCGACATGGCAATCGGATCACTTCTGAAAATGGAAATGCGCCGCGCGTCGAAACGCGCGGCGCAGAGGGCTTCAGGGCCCGGCGTTTACTTCACGCCGGCCACCTGGGTCGAACCGCTGACTTCGATGTAGACGGGGTTGCTGTAGAACCAGAGGTCCGACCAGGCCGCCACGTCGTAGGCCACGTACTTCACGCCGCCGACGGTCGGCAGGTGATTGGGGCAGCCGTCGATCGTCGTGCCGGTGTAGGTCCCGCCGTTGGCCGGGACATTGGTGCCCACCGTCGTGCAGGCGATGCGCAGCTTGGTCGAGTCGTTGGCGTTGGTGTACAGGTCGGCCAGCGGGTTGCCGCTGCCGTCGGTCTCGAACGGCACCGACGCCGGCAGGTTGGTGCCGCGCAGGCGCACGTACTGCGATGCGGTCACCGCCGGGATGCGGTAGCTCATCTTCAGGAACTGCGTGCTGTCCGCGCCGGAGTTCACCTTCACCCACGGCGACGAGCCGGCACCGTTGAAGGTGCGGATCACCGCGGCCGTCGTGTTCTTCGCCGCGGCCGGGACGCTGGCCAGACCCGTGGTCGTGCCGTCGGTGCGCAGCCAGTTGGTGTTGCGCGGCCATTCGCCGGCGTAGTCGGCCGAGCCCGGCGCGCGGTAGCCGCTGACCAGGCCGCGGATCAGGTCGATGTGGTCCAGCACCGGCTGGTTGATCGGCTGCTCGATGCCCACCTGCTTGAGCGACGGATTCGGGAAGCTGTAGGGCGAGTAGTTCGTGCCCGCCGGGTCGCGCACCGCGACGGCGACGACGAGCTCGGCGCCCGGACGCACCACCAGCTTCTCGCCCATCGTGGCGCAGCCGGTCACGTCGGTGTCGGTGTTGCCGGAGGCGGCGTTCAGCGCGAGCTGCTCGACCGAGGCGCTGCTGCGCGCGCCCGGGCCGGCGTACGACGCGCAGACGACCACGGCCAGGCGGTCGATCAGCTGACCGGTCGTCGACCACGCGTTGCCCGAGCGCAGACCGTTCACGATGGACTGCGGACGCAGCTTGTCGGTGCCGTTGCGGACCATCGCGTAGGTGCGCTGGTATTCGCCGGGGTAGAAGTCCTGCGTCGAGCGGCGGTCGTCAGGACCGAAGCTGCCGCGGTTGTGCCAGTCGGAGCTGGCGAAGAACCAGAAGTTGCGACCTTCGCCCAGCAGCGCGTCCCACACGCCGCCGACCACGCCCGCATACACGCCGGTGCCGCCGAAGGTCGTGCCGCCGACCGAGTCGACCTTCTCGGTGCCGAAGGTGTTGCGGTTGACCTGGTACTCGCCGCGGTTGGCCGAGGCGCCGTGACCCGGCTGCGATTCGAAGCCGAAGGCGATGCCCGGGGCCGCGTTGTTGAAGTTGCGCAGGTGCTCGACGTTGAAGCCCTGGTTGCCGTCGGCGTAGAACGGGCCGGCGCGCTCCAGGTGGGCCGGCACGTAGTAGCTGGCGGTGGCATGGTTCTGCGCCATCCACTTCAGCGCCTCGACCGTCTTCAGGTGGCCGCGCGTGCCGACGCCGGCGCCGCTGGCGGGCATCAGCTTCTGGGCCTGGGCGTTCCAGCTCACATCGGCCTGGCTGTTGCTGCCCGCGACGGCGCAGTTCCAGTTGTTGCCCACGGTGCTGCCGGTGACGTTGCCGCGGCTGCGGTCGGTGTCGCCGCGGTCGAAGCAGTAGGACCACTGGGCCAGCGCGTCGGCGTTGCCCAGCGCGGAGAAGCTGCCGCTGGCGGGCAGCGTGACGGTGTCGATGCCGACGGGCATCTGGCCGGTCACGATGGACATCGACGAGTGCTCATGGCCGGCGACGACCGATTCCATGCCGATGAACAGCGGGACGTTCTTGGCGACCGACAGGTACTCCAGCAGCGGGTACTGGAATTCCTGCAGCGACTGCCAGCGCCACATGTTGCCGTTGCCGCCGACGCCGCCGCCGTCGCCCTTGATCGCGGCCGCGCCGATGCTGGCGGTCCAGGTCGTCGTCGGACCCTGGCCCTGCACGAACGGGTAGGACGGGGTGGACAGCGAGGCGTCCTCCACCAGCGTGCAGTTGCGGTTGCCGTTGCCGCCATGGCCGGCCTGGACGAACCAGTCCAGGCCCCAGGGGGTGTCCTGCTTGTCGGTGACCTTCTTGACCAGCTTCTGCATCGAGATCGAGCCGTCCGAGCAGGTGGTGTGGTTGTGGAAGTCGCCGCTGACGTAGCGGCCGGGGGTCTTGCCCGCGGCGGCGGCTGGCGCGGAGACGGTGCTCAGCGAGAGGGAGCCGAGGGCGGCGAGCGCGGCGAGGGCGACGTCGCGTCGGGCGAAGGGGAAGCGCATGGTGGTTGCTCCAGGAGTCGGCGAGGACCGGATGAGGAAAAAGTCACGCGGAGCGTAGAAAGCCGGCTTGACCGAGCCGTGACAGCGCCGTGGCAGCTGCCGGAAACGCGTCCCCTGAAACCAGGGACGCGGGAAACCCGTGGAACGAGACTTCCGTCACGCGACTGCCTTGGACGGATTCGAGACTCGCGGCCGAAGCGTCCCAACGTGCGTGCCCGATCCGACCGGTCGTCCAGGTCCGCATGCGGGAGGCAACCCCTGACCCCCACCCGGAGAACTCCCATGAAGCGTGCTGCTTCCCCCGTCCTGATGTCCCTGGCCGCGCTGTCGGCCCTCGCCCTGTCCGCGGCGCCGGCGCAGGCCGCCAACGCCTGGATCGACTTCGACGGCCCGACGAGCTTCGCCTCGGTCGCCGATTACTACAACGGCGGCACCGACGGCGCCGGCCTGAGCGGCGTCAACCTGGGCGTGTCCTTCAGCGGCTCCATCCTGGGCCTGGCCAACGACGGCCTGGCCGACAGCCCGAGCGGCAACTACTTCAGCAACGCCCCGACCATGGGCGGCGTGATGTTCAACAACATGGGCGAGACCGGCCTGATGAACGTCGCCAAGGGCTTCACCGGCGAGGTGTCGCTGTACTACTCGTCGGCCAGCGCGCTGGCCAGCGCGGTCACGATCTACAGCGGCCTGAACGGCACGGGATCCATCCTGGGTTCGTTCTCGCTGGCCAACAACGCGCAACTGGGCTGCACGGATTCGTCGTACTGCCACTTCGACCTGGCGTCGGTGAGCTTCGCCGGCGTAGGACGCTCGCTGGTGTTCAGCGGCGGTCTGAATGGCGCGATCGACAACATCGCCATCACGGCGGTGCCGGAGCCGGGTACCTACGCGTTGATGCTCGCCGGCCTCGCGGCCGTCGGATTCGTGGCGCGGCGCAAGCAGCCGAAGTAAATCCCCGCCGGGACCTCCCCGGCCCCGCGACGACGATCAATGCGCCGGGAGGCGCATTGATCGTCATCAGCTCCCGCAGGTCTTGAAGAGCAGCCGCGCGTCGCGGAGTTGTTCCTTGAGATCGGTCTCGCTCACCGAGCGGCGCAGACGATAGTCAGCAATCACGCGCTGGTCCTTCTGCCGGATCAGGAGCCGGTGCAGATCGATCGATTGACTCTTCTGCTTCAGCGTACACACCCCACTTGGAGCACCGAGCCTGTCGATCAGTCGCTGGTGAATACCGCCTTGCTTCGGGGCCTTGCCACGCCGGGCCAACCCACGCTCCCACGCCAGGCATCGATGGAAAGACGCGTAGTACGCGCGGGAGATGGCAGAACGGCGCCACGGCTCGCCATCCTGGCGGGATTGCTCGTTCGCGATTTTCAGAAGGTCTTCGGGTTTGATTGACATGTGGGCTCCTCAGTCCAGATCGTGATCCCAATCGAAACGTTCATCCGTTTCTTCGTCCCCGGCTCCTTGAACAAACTTGAAGCAGAAGCCGTGGTACGGCACCCCAAGCTGCGTGGCCACCCTGTCGAGTTCACGCGTCAAGTCACTGGCCTGCTTCCAGTTGGCATCGACGCTCAACTCGATGAAGATGTCCATGGTGTCCTCCTCATAGAGAAAGAGAATCGCCATCTCTCCGGCGCAGATTCGGACACCGTTCTTGAGGAGCACTTCAGCCCCCAAGTGCAGGTGGAACAAGACATCGCTGCAGCGAGTTCCCCAATAGTCGAGGAAGTCGCCAATCTCGTGCGGCGCCGATGCCCAGTCGACCACTTCTCCCCGGTCCCTGGCCTTGCGCTCGGACGGAGTTCCAAAGAACTCTTCGGGCGCGCGCAACATGCGAATCAGCCGAGCCAGCCCGGGCCGGTCTTCCAGCGACTCAAGCTCCGCCGCGGTCGACGGGTTGCCAGGCGACAAGGAATGCGCCGATGCCGTCTCTGGCTCGGTCACCCGCTCATCCAGCCAATCGGCCTCCGGCTCCATCTCCAAATCAAATTCCACTTCTGCAAACGCCATTGCATCTCTCCATTTCCACTTCAACAACCACTGAGCTCACGGCTCGAATGCATGCAGTGTCGGATCGAAGAGGCGTTTGTCGATTCCCTCCAAAGGGCGTTCCGATGGGGGGCGTTGATTGAAGTAGGTCAGTCCCCCTGCGTCTACGCAGAAGAGGTCATTGATTCAGCGCCGCGTCAGAAGCTGCGGCGCAGCGTGACGCGCCAGGTGCGCGGTTCGGCGGGATGCACGTGGCGATCGGCGACCGGCGCGGCTTCGCCCGGCAGCTGCGATTCGTAGAAGTACTCGATGTCGTTGACCTTGCGGGCTAAGAGATTGAAGACGTCCAGCGTCAGCTCGGTCTTCGTGCCGAAACGCCGGCTCACGCGCAGGTTGGTCGTCAGCGAGGAATGCGAACGGACGCTGTTGTCCTCGATCAGCGCGCCGCTGCCGAGGTAGCGCCATTGCAGGCTCGCCGACCACGGTCCCAACTCGCGCACGGTCACGCCCATCGAAGCGACCTTGTCGACTGCATTCGGAATGCGATTGCCCGCAGGATCGGCGTCGGAGAAGCGCGCGTGAGTCCACGCGAGGTCCGCGTCGATCAGCAGCCAGGGCAGCGGCACGTAGCGGTTGTTCCACTCGATGCCGCGACGCCTGCTCGGACGATTCGCTTCGGTCGCGCCAGCGTCGCCGACGTAGACCAGCTCCGAGTCGAAGTCCAGCTTCCACAACGCCACCGAGCTCTGCAGACCCGGCACGATCTCGCTGCGCAGGCCGAGCTCGTAACCCTTGGCCTTCACCAGACCTTGCGCTGGATCGATCGCGCTCGTCACGCCGCGCGCATCGTTGCTGTGGAAGCCGCGGCCGGCGTTGACGAAGAACTCGGTCTTTGCCCACGGCCCCAGCACCAGCGAGAACTTCGGCGAGACCAGCGTCTCGCGCGCGTTGCCGGAGTTGCCCTCCCCCGCGCGGTGGTCCACGCGGAAGCGTCCCTGGTCCGCGCGCAGGCCGAGCACCGAACGCGCCCAGGGCGTGAGTTCGATGCTCGTCTGGCCGTACACGCCGGCCAGCGTCTCGCGCACGTCGTCGTCGCGCGTCGTGTCGGTCTCCGGATCGACGACCGCGCGCGCCATCGTGTTGAACAGCCCCACCCGCGCCCGGTCCTGGCGCATCTGGAAGCCGAATTCCGAGCGCGCCGGCAGGCCGCCCAGCGTGTGGTCGAACGCGTGACTGCCGCTCAGGCCGTAGACCTTGCGGTCGTCCTTCTGCGCGAATTGGTCGCCTGCGTCGGGGCGCTCCATCGCGTAGGTGAAGTTCGAGTACAGCGCCAGCTTGTAGGCCATCGCGTAGGCAGCGAAACGCGTGGTTGTGCCGTCCGTGTCGCGCTGCCATTCCGCGGAGAGGCTGCTGCGACGCGTGTCGCCGCCGTCGCTCGGATCGATCGCATCGAAGCGACCGAACGGTCGACCCTCGAAGGTGCCCGCATCGATCAGCCGCTGGGGGATCTGGTCCGTCGACGTCCAGTCCGCGCGGTAGTCCATCAGTCCGATGCGCCAACGATCGCCGCTCGTGCCCCGGGCGCCGCCCGTGCCTCCCGTGCCGCCAGACAAGCTCAGCACGACATTGCGCCGGTTCAGGTCCTCGGGCAGTTTCCACGGACCGTCATTGCGCATCGCTTCCACGGCGCCGAGCAGCTGCATGCCGCCGCCCACGTCCGTCGATCCCGCCACCAGGCCACGACGGTACCTGCCCTCCCCCAACGTGAGCGCGACGAAGGGATCGTCGAGCCGACGGAAGTAGCCGATGTCCGCCGACCCCGCCGCCGCGAAGTCGCCGTTGCCGGCGAAGTACGGGCCCTTGCGGTAGTCGATGCGCTCGACCAGTTCGGGGATCAGGAAGTTGAGGTCCGAGTAGCCCTGCCCGTGCGCGTGACTCGGCATGTTGACCGGCAGTCCCATGACCGTCGTGGCGAAGTCGGTGCCGTGGTCGAGGTTGAAACCGCGCAGGAAGTACTGGTTGGCTTTCCCGTCCCCGCTGTGCTGCGTGACGATCAGCCCCGGCACGAACTCGAGGACCTCGCCGGGTCGCAGCGCGGGGCGGCTCTTCAGCAGCTCGGCGCGCACGGCGCCTTGCGAGGCGGCGTCCGTCGTGCCGATGCCGTTCTCGTAGTGGCGACCGCTGAGCTCGACGCGGTCGAGGGTGACCGGCTCCGCCTTGGCGACGATCCCTGATATCTGGGCACACGCGGGGCCGCAGACCGCCAACACCACCGCGCCTAAGCGCGCCCTGTTCGCGGCACCGGGCCCTCGCCTGATCGTCATCCGTCCGTCGCTCCGAAATCAATCCGCACGTGGGGTGCGGCGTGCGGCGACTCTAGGGAGCGGTTGTGAAGATTCTCTGAAAACGCGGGGTCGGGTATTGCCCGTCACTCCCGTGAGGGACAGCGCGGGCGATCCATGGACCCGCGATCAGTCGAGCGCGCGCAGCGGATGCCCGGACGCCTTCCACGGACTCTGGAAGAAAGCCTCGACGTCGGCGCGCGTCACGTCCTCGATGCGGGCGGGGTTCCACTTCGGCGCATGGTCCTTGTCGACGGCCAGCGCGCGCACGCCCTCGACCGTCTCGCTGGCCGCGCCGGGCCGCAGGTGGAAGCAGTGGTGCACCAGGTCGCGCTCCATGCGCAGGTCGTCGGCCAGGCTCATCGTCCCGGCGCGCCGGATCTGCTCCAGCGTGACCGCCATCATCAGCGGCGAGCGCTGCCGGAGCGTCGCCAGCGTGTGCTGCGCCCAGGGATCGGCATCCGCCTCCAGCGACGCGAACAGCGCCGGCACCGAGGCCGCCGAGAAGTGCCGGTTGATCAGCGCGCGCGAGTTCCAGTGCTCGGCGACCGGCGCGAGGTCGACGCGCTCCATCACCGTCGCGACCACGTGTTCGGCGCTGTCCTGCACGCCGGTCCGCAGGCCCTCGACGATCGCGGGCAGCTCGCTGCTGCGGACGAAGACGTCGCCCAGGCCGAGCTCGATCGCGTCGCCCGCGCCGATGACCTGGCCCGTCAGCGCCAGCCACTCGCCGCTGCGGCCGGGGCAGCGCGACAGGAAGTAGCCGCCGCCCACGTCCGGGAACAGGCCGATGTTGGTCTCGGGCATCGCGAGCCTGGAGTGCTCCGTCAGCACGCGCAGCCGCGCGCCTTGGCTGATGCCCATGCCGCCGCCCATCACCACGCCGTCCATCAGCGCGATGAAGGGCTTGGGGAACTGGTGGATGAGGTGGTTGAGCGCGTATTCCTCGGTGAAGAACGCGTCCAGCGCGTCCATCGCGTCACCGCCGGCGAGCGCGGCCTGGTGGAAGAAGCGGATGTCGCCGCCCGCGCAGAACGCCGCGGGTTTGCCCTCACGCCCGGCGCCCATCAGGGCGACGGCCTGGATCGCGGGATCCTGCGCCCACGCGGTCAGCAGCGTGGTCATGTCGCGGATCATGGCCAGCGACAGCGCGTTCAGCGCCTGCGGACGGTTCAAGGTGATCAGGCCCAGGCAGCCGTTGACCTCGGCCAGGACCAGTCCTTCGGATTGCAGCGACGGAATCACAGCGACATCTCTCCACTCGTAGAAGCTGCCGGGCGGCGCCACGCGGCCAGCAGCTCGTTACCAATCAATGCGGCCAGCACCATAACACCCCCGAGCAGCGCCGCCGGTGACGGCGCCTCATCCGCCAGCAGCCAGGCCCACAGCACGCCCAGCAGCACTTCCATCAGGCCCAGCAACGCCACCTCCGCCGCGGGCAGCACCCGCGTCAGCCGGACGACGATCAGGCACGGCAGCGCCAGCTGGAACACGCCCAGGCCCGCGAGCAGCAGCAGGTCCCGGCCCGACGCCGCGAACGGCCAGGCCAGCGGCAGCGTGGCGAGCGCCGACAGCAGCGCGCCGAGCCAGACCGCGGGGAGCAGGTCGATGCCGCCGTCGCCCTCATTGGCGTCGGCGTCCGTGTCGGCTTGAGTGCGGGCGCGGGCCGCGACGGCGGCAGCCTGCAGCAGCGTCCAGTTGCTGGCCGCGGCGACGGGCACGGCCAGCGCGACGCCCATGCCCAGCCACGCGGAGGGCCCGGCGCTCATCTCGCTGGCGAACATCCACGCGATGCCGGCGCTCGCGACCCAGATCGCCACCCAGGTCCGCGCGGCCAGGCGCTGATGGAGGAATACCCGCGCGAACAGCGCCGTCAGCAGCGGGCCCAGCGCCATCGTCACCAGCACGTTGGCCACGCCGGTCATCGTCAGCGCCAGCATGAAGGCCGTGTACATCACGGCCCAGCACAGGCCCGAGGCCAGCACCGGCGGAGAACGGCGCAGGCGCGGCAGCGCGTGCCGCCAGTAGTCCCGGCCGCGCAGCAGCGGCAGCAGCACCGTCAGCGCCAGCGCGTTGAACGCGCTGCGCCAGAAGGTCACCTCGAAGCCGCGCGCCGAGTCCAGGTGACGCGACACCGCGCCGGCCGTGCTCCACAGCAGCGTGACCAGCAGCATCAGCAGGACGGCGGCGCGGTGGCTCATGGCGTCAGTCGGCCTCATCCGTCTTCATCGTCTTCATTGACTTCATCGTCCTCATTCGTCCCGGTAGACGCCGACCACGGGCGCGCCGCCGGCCTCGACCCAGCCGCGGTACATGCCCTCGGTGTTGAAGCCGAGCCAGACGTTGCCCAGCGTGTCGACCGCGATCAGGCCGCCGTCGCCGCCCACCGTCGGGAGCTCGTCGAAGACCACGCGGGCGCAGGCCTCGGCCAGCGGCAGCCCGCCGATGCGCATCAGCGCGCCGACTTCGTGGGCCGCCGCGGCGCGGATGAAGGCCTCGCCGGTGCCCGTGCAGGACACCGCGACGCTGCGGTCGTCCGCATAGCAGCCGGCACCCGGGATCGGCGAATCGCCGACGCGGCCCGGCCGCTTGTTGGTCATCCCGCCGGTGGAGGTCGCCGCGGCCAGGTGGCCCGCCGCATCGCGCACCACCGCGCCGACGGTGCCGAACTTGGTCTGCTCGTCGATGGGGCCCTCGCCACTCCCCGCGGTCCCGGCCGCCCCGGCAGTCCCCGCGGTGCGGACAGTCCCGCCGGCGTCAGCGACCGACTGCTGTCCGTCGTGATCCAGCATCTGGCCGGAGGCCGACGCCCTCGCCTGTTCCAGTTGCGCGAGCCGCTGCGGCGTGCCGAACCAGTCCGGCGTCACGCGCTCCAGGCCCTGCTCGAACGCGAAGCTGTCCGCCGCCGTGCCGATCAGCAGCACGTGGCCGCTGTGCGCCATCACGGCCCGCGCCGCGAGCACCGGATTGCGCACGCGCGTGACGCCGGCCACCGCGCCGGCGCCGCGGTCGCGGCCGTCCATGACGCTGGCGTCGAGCTCGTGCCGCTGGTCCGCCGTGTAGACCGCGCCCTTGCCGGCGTTGAAGAGCTCGCACTCCTCGAGCCGGCGCACCGCCTCGACGGCCACGTCCATCGCCGCGTCGCCGCGTGCGAGGCGCGACGCCCCATCGGCCAGGATCTCCGCCAGCGCGGCGCGATAGCGCGCCTCCATGTCCGCGCTCATGCTGGCGCGGCGGATCGTGCCGGCGCCGCCGTGGATGGCGAGCACGGGCCGCGGCAGGGAGGTCGCGAACAGGGTCGGGAGCGCGTTCGGAAGCGTTGTCCGGAATGCGGTCGGGAGCGAGGCGGTCATGGCGGATCTTCGGAGCCCGGAAGCGGCGCATTCTCCCCCGCCCCCGGGATGCCCCTGGCTTTGTCCCGGTCGGGACAGGAAAAAATCGAACGCTCGTGCTAAAACCCGCCGCAGTCCCGAGACACGCACGACATACGCACAAGATGCGCACGAGACGCGTTGGACAAGACATCAAGGACCGCAGGAGACGCGAGCATGGATCTGAACTTCACGCCCGAGGAGCAAGCCTTCCGGGCCGACATCCGCCAGTGGGTGGCCGAGCATCTTCCGAAGGACATCAGCCACAAGGTGCACAACGCGCTGCGGCTGAACAAGGACGATCTGCAGCGCTGGGCGCGCATCCTGGGCCAGCAGGGCTGGCACGGCTGGGCCTGGCCCAAGCAGTTCGGCGGTCCCGGCTGGAACGCCGTGCAGCGCCACCTGTTCGAAGAGGAATGCGCGCTGGCCGGCGCGCCGCGCGTCGTGCCCTTCGGGCCGGTGATGGTGGCGCCGGTGATCATGGCCTTCGGCTCGCGCGAGCAGCAGGAGCGCCACCTCCCCGGCATCATGAGCGGCGACGTCTGGTGGAGCCAGGGCTACAGCGAACCGGGCTCGGGCTCGGACCTGGCCTCGGTCAAGACGCGCGCCGAGCGCCGCGGCGACACCTACGTCGTCAACGGCCAGAAGACCTGGACCACGCTGGGCCAGTACGGCGACTGGATCTTCTGCCTGGTGCGCACCGACACGAGCGTGAAGCCGCAGGCGGGCATCTCCTTCCTGCTGATCGACATGAAGTCGCCGGGCGTGACCGTGCGGCCGATCACCATGCTCGACGGCGAGCACGAGGTGAACGAGGTCTTCTTCGACGACGTGGTGGTCCCGGCGGAGAACCTCGTCGGCGAGGAGAACAAGGGCTGGACCTACGCCAAGTACCTGCTCGCGCACGAACGCACCAACATCGCCGACGTCAACCGCGGCAAGCGCGAGCTCGAGCGCCTGAAGCGCATCGCCAAGGCCGAGGGCGTGTACGACGACGCGCGCTTCCGCGACCAGATCGCGCTGCTGGAGGTGGACATCGTCGCGCTGGAGATGATGGTGCTGCGCGTGCTGTCGGCCGAGTCCAGCGGCAAGCAGTCGCTGGACGTGGCCGGCCTGCTGAAGATCCGCGGCAGCGAGATCCAGCAGCGCTACACCGAGCTCATGATGCTGGCCGCCGGGCCGTTCTCGACGCCCTTCATCCAGGAAGCGATGGAGGCCGGCTGGCAGGGCGACCAGGTCGGCGCGGCCCACTGCGCGCCGCTCGCGGGCCACTACTTCAACTATCGCAAGACGACGATCTACGGCGGCTCGAACGAAGTTCAGCGCAACATCGTCGCGCAGACCGTTCTGGGCTGAGGCAGGAGACACGACATGGATTTCGATTTCACCGAAGACCAGAACTCGCTGCGCGACGCGGTGCGGCGCTACGTCGACAAGGATTACGGCTTCGAGCAGCGCCGCGCGATCGTCAAGGCCGGCGGCTTCTCGCGGGACGCCTGGAACGCGCTCGCGGGACTGGGCCTGACCGCGCTGGCGGTGCCCGAGGCGCACGGCGGCCTGGGCTTCGGCCCGGCCGAGGCGATGGTGGTCATGGAAGAACTGGGCCGCGGACTGGTGATGGAGCCGTACGCGCAGGGCGGGCTGGTCGCGCCGGCGGTGCTCGCGCAGTCGGGCGACGACGCGCAGGGCGAATGGCTGCCGCGCATCGCGGGCGGTGAAGCGCTGGTCGTGCTGGCGCATCAGGAGCGCAAGGCGCGTTATCGCCTCGACGTCTGCGACACGGTCGCGACCGCCGATCACCGGCTGACGGGCGCGAAGAGCGTCGTGGCCGCCGGCGATGCGGCCGACGCGTTCATCGTGCCGGCGTGCGCGGGCGGCGCCGGCGCGAGCATCGCGCTGTACCTCGTCGCGAAAGACGCGGCCGGTGTCGCGCTGCGCGGGTACGCGCTGCACGACGGCTCGCGCGCCGCCGAGCTCACGCTCAAGGACACGCCCGCGACGCTGCTGGTCGGGCCCGACCGCGGGCTCGCGGTGCTGGAGCATGCCGTCGACATCGCCATCGCCGCGCAAGCCGCGGAAGCGGTCGGCGCGATGGACCGCTTCGTCGCGCTGACGGCGGAATACCTGAACACGCGCAAGCAGTTCGGCGTCGCGATCGCGAGCTTCCAGGCGCTGCGCCACCGCATGGCCGACATCAAGATGCAGCTGGAGCTGGCGCGCTCGATGAGCTACTTCGCCACGCTCAAGCTGAACGAGCCGGCGGACGCGCGCCGCCGGGCCGTCTCGCAGGCCAAGGTGCAGCTGGGGCAGTCGATGCGTTTCGTCGGCCAGCAATGCACGCAGCTGCACGGCGGCATCGGCGTGACCGACGAGTACATCGGCAGCCACTACTTCAAGCGCCTGGCGGTGATGGAGATGCAGTACGGCGATTCGCTCCATCACCTGGGCGAGGTCAGCGCACGCATGCAGGACACGGCCGGCGTCTTCGCGTGACGCGGGCATAAACTGCGAGGAGCTCGCCGCCCCCGCGGCGAGGGAGCCCGCCATGTCGCTTGCGCCCTCCTCCTTCGCGTCTTCCTTCGCTTCCTCATTCGCGCCTTCCTTCGCGCCCGCCTCCCTGATCGCCGGCGTGCTGCTCGCGGCCGCCGCCATGACCGCCTCCGCCCAGGACTTCAAGCCCGGGCTGTGGGAGATCAAGCAGAAGCCCCAGCTCGATCCGCAGCGCCAGGCGCAGATGGAGCAGATGCAGAAGCAGATGGCGGCGCTGCCGCCCGAGCAGCGCAAGCAGATGGAATCGATGATGTCGCAGCACGGCGTCAGCATGAATTTCCAGGGCGGCGAGCTGACGCTCAAGTCCTGCGTCACCAAGGAACAGGCCGATCGCGCGGCGATGCCCCGCACCGACGGCAAGTGCACGCACGACAGCAAGCGCACCGGCGACACGATGCTGGTGAACTTCCGCTGCACCAACCCGGCCTCGGAAGGGACCAACGAGATCACCTTCCTCGGCCCGGACCACTACACGACCAAGAGCGAGATCCGCGCGCAGCGCGACGGCAAGACCGAGCTGCTGCGCTCCACCGGCGAGGCGCGCTATCTGGGCAGCGACTGCGGCTCGCTGAAGCCGCAGGGCGGCAAGCCTTGAGCGGGCACTCGGACGACCCCGCGGACGCGGGCGCCCTCTGCGATGTCGCCGGCCTGAAGGTCGGTCACTTCACGCATCCGTCCGTGCCCACCGGCTGCAGCGTCGTGCTGTGCGAGGCCGGCGCGACCGCCGGCGTCGACGTGCGCGGCGCCGCGCCGGGCACGCGCGACCTCGAACTGCTGCGTCCCGAGAACACCGTGCAGCAGGTCCACGCGATCCTGCTGACCGGCGGCAGCGCGTTCGGCCTGGCGGCCGCGGACGGCGTGATGCGTTGGCTGGCGGAGCGGGGTCACGGCTTCGCTGTCGGTCAGGTGCGCGTGCCCATCGTGCCGGCGGCCGTGCTCTTCGATCTCTGGCTTCACGGCGCGCAGACCGCACCCGACGCGGCGGCCGGACGCGCGGCCTGCGATGCGGCGTCGGCCGGGGAGCGCTCGCGCGGACGCGTGGGCGCCGGCACCGGCGCGACCGTGGGCAAGCTGCTGGGCGTCGAGCGCTCGATGCCGGGCGGGCTCGGCATGGCCTCGGTCCGCATCGGCGGCGTGACGCTGTCGGCGATGGTGGCGGTGAATGCGGTGGGGGACGTGGTCGATCCGCGGGGCGGCGAGGTGCTCGCCGGCACGCGCGGCGCCGACGGCAGGCCGCGTTCGACGGTCCAGGCGCTGCTGGCAGGCGAACGCCCGGGCGGCGGGTTGCAGGGCAGCGCCACGACGATCGGCGTCATCGCCACCGATGCGCGCCTGACGAAGGCGCAAGCCACCAAGCTCGCGCAGATCGCGCACGACGGCCTGGCGCGCGCGATCCATCCGGTTCACACGGTGATGGACGGGGACGTGATGTTCGCGCTCGCCACCGGCGCCGCGGATGTCGACGGCGACATGACGCTGCTGGGCGCGGTGGCCGCGGAAGTCGTCGCGCGGGCGATCGTGGATGCGGTCCCGGCCCGGCCGATCTGAGGCTTCAAACGGGCCACGGCCGCATCGCGGTCATGGCAGATCCCTCGCCTGCAGCATCAGGCGGCCGAAGGCCATCAGCGACGCGAGGTCCTCCGGCCGGAACAGCTCCGGGCCGCGATCGCGACGGATGCTGATGCATTGGTCCAGCACCACTTCCTCCAGGTCACCCGCGGGGATCGCCAAGCCGCGATGCGCCACAAGCAAGGCGTGAGCGGCCGCGAACGTGGCGCCGGTGTGCTGACCCTGCGCGCATTGGAACGCCACCTGCTCCGGGGAGGCCGTGCGGGCCAGATGCATGCTGGTGTCGAACAACCGCTTGGGCGGGATGGGCTGGCCGTCGTCCACGGGGACCCGGATCCAGTCCAGCGCATGCGACACGTCGCGCGGCTCATGGCCATCCGCCGCCGGCGTGTTCCGACCGGGCTTGAGGCTGAGCTCGATCTTGCGGACGTGGTCCTCGGGGGTGCCTCGCCCGCCGACGCCCAGCGGGGTCTCCCGCCCCTTCCGTGCGAAGCGTGCGACCCCTTCTTCACTGACGAAGGGCGAATCGCCGCCATCCAGGGGACTCGCGGGAGCGGACGGCGTGTCCTGCGACGGTCGCAGGTCCACCACCCAGCCGATCTGGTGCTTCACGCAGGCATGGGCAAAGGACAATGCCTCCTGGACGGTCGGCGATGCCATGAGCACCGGACCGTCGCGCAGGCGGCTGGCGTGGGGCAATCCGTCGCCCAGCAGCGTCTCCTCGTTGAGATGTGCGGGGGCGCGCAAGCCCGCCGGCGCGAGCGGACAGCGCGGCAGCGTCGACGTCTCGCCTCCGAGTTGCTCATGGAGGCGCCTGGCCTCGACCTGATCGTGGGCGTCGGCGCCGCGATCGACTGGCCTGTTGAAGGACCTGGAAGTTCTGGAAGTGCTCTGGACGATGGAAGTCATGGCAGCGGGAACCGTTTCGGAGGTGCCGTGTGGGTGCTCCGCATGCACCAGACCATCTCGCAGGTGAACCTCCAAGCTTGATATCGCTCAATTCCTGAACACTTTCATCCGCGAAGCGACAATTCCTCCCCATGACCTCGAGTTCCGTTCCTCCCAACAAGCCCGCCAAGTCCGCCAAACCCGTGGCGATCGCCCAGATCCTGTTCAGCCAGGGCTTCGGCACCCGCCGGCATTGCGCCGCGCTGCTGCGGCACGGGCTGGTCTCGATCGCCGGCACGGTCGTCGACGATCCGGACCAGAGCTTCCTGACCGCCGGCCTCGTCTTCGAGGTGGAAGGCCAGACCTGGCCCTTCCACGAGAAGGCGCTGATCCTGCTGTACAAGCCCGCCGGCTACGAGTGCTCGCGCAAGCCCAGCCATCACCCGAGCGTGTTCTCGCTGCTGCCCGAGCCGGTGCGCAACCGCGACATCCAGCCGGTGGGCCGCCTCGACGAGGACACCACCGGCCTGCTGCTGCTGACCGACGACGGCCCGCTGCAGCACAAGCTGACCAGCCCGAAGTACCACGTCCCCAAGGTCTACCAGGCGGTGTGCAAGGCCGAGGTGGACGACGCGCAGCTGCGCAAGCTCGTGGAGGGCGTGCTGCTGGAGGAGCGCAACCCGAAGCTCGCCGAGGAACCGGTGCGCGCGGTCTCAGCCGAACGGCTGCCGGACGGCCGCCTGCAGATGGCCCTCACCGAGGGCCGCTACCACCAGGCCAAGCGCATGGTGGCGGCGGTCGGCAACCGGGTGCTGAGCCTGCACCGGCAGCGCATCGGCGCGCTGGACCTGCCGGCCGGGCTGAAGGAAGGCGGCTGGATGTGGCTGGACGAGGCTCAGCGGGAGCTGGCGATGTCGGAGCCCGACGCCTGAGGGTCAGTCCTTGTCGTCGTCCACTGCACGGAAGGCTGCTGCCGCTTCACGCTGAAGCTGCTGCGAGGTCACGCTCTGCTGAAACGCTCTTGACCGGATCGGCGGGGTGTCGCGACGCGCAAGGCTTTCGCGAGTGAGGAGCCTCGGCTTGTCCTCGCGGAAATCCACACCCTTGGACTTCCTTTGAACCTCGGCACCCTCGATGCCTTCGTCCGGCTTGAATTTCGTGACCTGCACGTGTGTCCCGAAGTGGACCTTGCGCTGAGGCGTTTGCCCGGGGAGCTTGCCCTCTCCATCGAAACGTTCGGGGGTCGCCGTGCGTTCCTTGATCATCAGTTGAGCGAACTGACTGAGGCTGTCCAGGATGTCTGGCCGCTTCGTGAAGAGGTCCGAACTCCGCGACGATCGCAACAGCGCGCAGTGCCTGATCACCTCGGCATCCACGTCGGAAGCGGACAGCTCACGGCGGTCATTGTCGCGGAACATCGCATTCGCCACCGCGAAGGCGGCCGCCGTGTCACCGCCGTTGCCGTCCATGAACGCCACCTTCGCATCCTGCGGCCCCGTCGGCACCATCCCCTCATGCGCGCGGATCCGCTGGCACACGGCAAGCAAGCGCCGGGGATCGATCGGCTCGCCGCCCTCAGACTCCACCCGGGTCCACGAGAGCTGTTGGGTCCGGGTTGCGCCGGATTCCTTGAGATCCAGTTGAACCTGCCGGTGGGTGGCCGTATCCCCCAGACCTTTCGCGGGTGCCGACATCTCCGCCGGCCGGAAATGCACACTCCTCTGGTTGCCCCCCAGTTCTTCGGCCCAGGACCGCATCGCCTTTTCGCGCTTGCCACTGACCGCGTTCTCCTGCGTCAGGTCGATGACGTGCGTGATCTGGTGATTGACACAGGCCTCGACGAAGGCAGTGGCATCAGAACGGTGCTCCGGGGCCGCCATCACCGACGCGCTGGGGGAGAGGTGCGTGGCGTCCAGTTCCCGCCCCTTGGTCCCCATTCCGCCGGCGCGCATGAGCCCGTCCAGGTTGACGGCCAACGCATCGCGTCCCGTCCCGAATACGGTTTGGTCGCGGTCAAATGACCGGGTCTTCGAATCGAGCTGATTCAGCAGGTCCTGACCCCGCTTCGGCGATCCAGCCTGGGACGGGCTGGTCTCCGCCAATGAGGAAATTGCCGCCCGGAGAGTGTCAAGAATGGTCATGATGAAGCACCGCCTATCGAACTGTGAAGTTCGGTTGGTGCGGCTTTCCCGCGACACCGACCGCTCGCGGTTGCCCGATCCTTGATGGATGTCAAAAGACACCGCCATTCATTGCACCGTGCGATCCGCCGTCACACCCGGGAAGTCCCCGAGGCAAGGTGTCATCTTCCTTGGGTAGAAACGCGCCATCGAAGCGCCGCCCTTGAGCGGCGCCATGGAGCGGCGCCAACAGCCAGGAGGCGCATCGGCCGGAACCCCTCGCCGGCCGGGTCGTATGGGAATCTCAGACATCGAACATCACGAGGACAGCGCCGCCGCCAGCGTGGCGATCCAGGTCCGGGCCGAGCGGCTGAGCAGCCTGCAGGCCCGCGTGGCCATGCCCGCGGCCGTCGGTGCGCTGTTCGGGCTGCTGCCCGTCGTGCTGCTGTGGCCGCACCTGCCCGTCGCGGACCTGCTGGGCTGGCTGGGCGCGCGCTGGATCATCTCGCTGTGGCGCACCGTCCAGGCCCGACGCTTCCTCGCCCTGCCGCTGCAGGAACGCGCGTCGCCGCGCGAGGAGCGGCGCTACCTGGCGCTGCTCGGACTGGACGGCCTGTCCTGGGGCGTGATCGGGGCGCTCTTCGCCACGCCCAACCTGCCGGAGATCGACGGCGCCGTCATGACGACCTTGGTCGGCCTGGTCGCCTTCACGATGGTGTCGCTGGGCCACTGGGCGCGGGGTCAGGCCTTGTTCGCCTCGCTGGTGATCGCGCCGCTGGCGATCCGGCTCGCGCTGCAAGGCGGCGTGACGGGCTGGCTCAGCGTCGGCGGCCTGACCATGTTCTGGCTGCTGACGGTGCTGGAATCCCGCCGCATCGAGGCCGGCACGCTGGAACTGCTGCGCCTGCGCTTCGAGCAGGCGCGACTGGCCGAGCAGCGCCGGCTGGCGCTCGACGCCGCCGAGGAAACGAGCAACAGCAAGAGCCGCTTCGTCGCGGTGATGAGCCACGAGATCCGCACGCCGCTCAACGGCATCATCGGCATGACCCAGCTGCTGGAGCGCGGCGACCTCAGCGCGCAGCAGCGCGAGCAGGTCGAGATCGTGCGCCGTTCCGGCCGGCATCTGATGACGCTGGTCAACGATATCCTGGACCTGGCGCGCATCGAGTCCGGCAAGCTGGTCGTCGAGGCCCGGCCCTTCGACCTGCGCGAGGTCGCCGGCGACGTCGCCCGGCTGCTGGGCGAGTCCGCGCGGGCCAAGGGCCTGGACTTCACGCTGAGCGTCGCGCCGCAGCTCCCGACCCGCGCGATGGGCGACGCCTCGCGCATCCAGCAGGTGCTGCACAACCTGGTGGGCAACGCCATCAAGTTCACCGACCACGGCCGCGTCGCGCTCGAGGTCTCGTCGGTGCTGGACATGCGCGCCGGCACCCTGCTCCACTTCGCGGTCCGCGACACCGGCGACGGCATCCCCGCGGACCAGCTCGAACGCATCTTCGCGCCCTTCGAGCAGGCGGGGCGGACCGGCGCCGACCGGACCCGCCGGGACGGCGCGGGACTGGGGCTGACGATCTCCCGCGAGATCGCCCGGGCCATGGGCGGCGACCTGCGCTGCGCGTCGACGCCGGGCCAGGGATCGGTGTTCGAGTTCACCCTGCCGCTGCAGACCTGCGCCGCCGAGGCGGCCCCGCCGCGCGCGCCCTCCGCCGCAACGCCGCCGCAGCCGCTGCCCCGCCTGGAGGGCCGCGTGCTGCTGGTGGACGACAGCCCCGTCAACCTGCTGGTGGCCACGACGATGCTGGAGCGCTGCGGCCTGCGCGTCGTGCCGGCCGAACACGGGCGCGAGGCGCTCGAACATCTGCGCGCGCAGCGCTTCGACCTCGTGCTGATGGACTGCCACATGCCCGAGCTGGACGGTTATGCGACGACGATCGCCTGGCGGCAGGAGGAGGCGCGCCGGCTGCTGCCGCGCACGCCGGTGGTGGCGCTGACCGCCAGCACCGTCGAGGACGACCGCGCCCGATGCCTGGCCAGCGGCATGGACGGCCACCTGGTCAAGCCGTTCGAGATGGACGAGCTGCTGGCCGTGGTCGCGCAGCACCTGCCGGCCTCGCCGGCCGCCGCGGCCGCCTGAGCGGTCCGATCCGCTCCGCTCGATCCGCTCGATCCGCCTGAATCCACCCCTGCTCGGCGGCCCCTCGCGCGGCGGCTGATAATCCCCGCCCATGCAGGTTTTCCGCGGCTTCCACCATCCCGGCATCGCGGCGCAGTGCGCGCTGACGATCGGCAACTTCGACGGCGTCCATCGCGGCCACCAGGCCATGCTGGCGCTGCTGCTGTCGGAGGCCCGACACCGCGGCCTGCCGACCTGCGTGCTGACCTTCGAGCCGCACCCGCGCGACTTCTTCGCGCACAAGCTCGGCAAGCCCGAACTGGCGCCCGCGCGCATCGCCACGCTGCGCGACAAGCTCCAGGAACTGGAACGCTGCGGCATCGACCAGGTCGTGGTGCTGCGCTTCGACGAGGCGCTGGCCTCGCTGCCCGCGCAGGACTTCATCCAGCGCGTGCTCATCGACGGGCTGGGGACGCGGTACGTGCTGGTGGGCGACGACTTCCGCTTCGGCGCCAAGCGCCAGGGCGACTACGCGACGCTGGACGCCGCCGGGCAGCGCCTGGGCTTCGACGTCGCGCGGATGATGAGCTATGAGGTGCACGGCCTGCGGGTGTCCAGCTCCGCCGTGCGCGAGGCGCTGGCCGCCGGCGACATGGACGGCGCGGCGCGGCTGCTGGGGCGGCCGTACGCGATCTCGGGCCATGTGATCCACGGCCAGAAGCTGGGCCGGCAGCTGGCGGAGAGCGCGCCCGGCCAGGGCGACGGTTTCCGCACGCTGAACCTGAAGTTCGACCACGACAAGCCGGCGGCGCACGGGATCTTCGCCGTGCGCGTGCATGGCCTCGACGGCCAGGACCGCAACCTCGGCGGGGCGGGCGGGATCGTGCTGGACGGCGTCGCCTCGCTGGGCGTGCGGCCGACCGTCGAGGACGCCGGCCGCGTGCTGCTGGAGGTCCACGCGCTGGACTGGCCGGCGGCGCTGGCCGACCGCCTGGGGCCGGGCGAGGCCTACGGTAAACTCGTGCGCGTGGAACTCCTGCACAAACTGCGTGACGAAGCCCGTTTCGACGGCCTTGACGCCCTGACCGCCGCGATCCGTGAGGACGTCCGTCAGGCTCGCGCGTACTTCGCAGAACCGGCGACCACCCACGCCGCCGTCCGCAGACAGACCACCCGCGACCGAATTTGAAGGGCTGAGCACCCGACTGCTCACCTCGACCGCTCATTTCGACTGCTCAGCCGGCGCGCGGCCCTGCTTCCACAGCCCCCTGCCCAGCGCGCCACCCCCTCTTCCCTCGCGGCCCCCTCCTCCGGCCGCTCCTTCGATTGCCGCCGCCATGACCGACGCCTCCAAGCCCGACGCCCCCCTCGACGCGAAAGCCGACTACCGCTCCACGCTCAACCTGCCCGACACCCCCTTCCCGATGCGCGGCGACCTGCCCAAGCGCGAGCCGGGCTGGGTGAAGGAATGGGAAGACCAGGGCCTCTACCAGCGCCTGCGCGTCGCGCGCCAGGGCAAGCCCAAGTTCGTGCTGCACGACGGCCCGCCCTACGCCAACGGGCAGATCCACATGGGTCACGCGGTCAACAAGATCCTGAAGGACATGATCGTCAAGGCGCGCCAGCTGGAAGGCTTCGACGCCGCCTACATCCCCGGCTGGGACTGCCACGGCCTGCCGATCGAGAACCAGATCGAGAAGACCTTCGGCCGCGGCCTGCCGCGCGACGAGGTGCAGGCCAGGAGCCGCGCCTACGCCACCGAGCAGATCGACCAGCAGCGCCTGGACTTCAAGCGCCTGGGCGTGCTGGGCGACTGGGACCATCCGTACCGGACCATGGACTTCAAGAACGAGGCCGGCGAGTTGCGCGTGCTCAAGCGCCTGTTCGAGCGCGGTTTCGTCTACCGCGGTCTGAAGCCGGTGTACTGGTGCTTCGACTGCGGCTCCTCGCTGGCCGAGTTCGAAATCGAGTACGCCGACAAGGACTCCCCGGCCGTCGACGTGGCCTTCCTGAGCGCGGAGCCGGAGAAGCTCGCGGCCGCCTTCGGCGTGTCCACGCTCGACAAGGAAGCGTTCACCGTCATCTGGACGACGACGCCCTGGACCATCCCCGCCAACCAGGCGCTGAACCTCAACCCCGAGCTGCCGTACGCGCTGGTCGACACGGAGCGCGGCTACTTCGTCGTGGCCGAGGCGCTGGTCGAGAAGTGCCTGGCCCGCTGGGGCATCGAAGGCAGGACCGTGGCGGTCACGCCGGGCAAGTCCTTGGAGCTGCTGAAGTTCAAGCACCCGCTCGCGCACGTGCACCCGGGCTTCGATCGCGAGAGCCCCGTGTACCTCGCCGACTACGCCACCGCCGACGACGGCACGGGCGTGGTCCATTCGGCGCCGGCCTACGGCGTGGACGACTTCAACTCCTGCGTCGCGCATGGCCTGGCGTTCAAGGACATCCTGAACCCGGTGCAGGGCAACGGCGTCTATGAGGCCGAGCTGCCGCTGTTCGGCGGCCAGCACATCTGGAAGGCCAACCCGGTCATCGCCGCGGCCCTGCAGGACGCCGGCCGCCTGATGGCGCACAGCAAGATCCGCCACAGCTATCCGCACTGCTGGCGCCACAAGTCGCCGGTGATCTACCGCGCGGCCGCGCAGTGGTTCGTGCGTATGGACGAGGGCGACGGCGTGTTCACCGTGGACAAGGCCGACAAGACCTTGCGCCAGCTCGCGCTGGATGCGATCGAGCAGACCAGCTTCTACCCCGAGAACGGCCGGACGCGCCTGCACGACATGATCGCCGGCCGGCCCGACTGGTGCATCTCGCGTCAGCGCAGCTGGGGCGTGCCGCTGCCGATCTTCCTGCACAAGGACAGCGGCCAGCCGCATCCGAAGACGCTGGAGTTCATCGAGCGCGCCGCGCAGCTGGTCGAGGCCGGCGGCATCGAGGCCTGGTCCAAGCTGGATCCGGTGGAGTGGCTGGGCGCGGAAGCCGAGCAGTACTCGAAGGGCCAGGACATCCTGGACGTGTGGTTCGACTCGGGCTCCACCTTCCAGCACGTGCTCAAGGGCTCGCACGCTGGCGCGGCGCACGAGACCGGCCCGGAGGCCGACCTCTACCTCGAAGGCCACGACCAGCATCGCGGCTGGTTCCATTCGTCGCTGCTGATCTCCTGCGCCATCAACGGCCGCGCGCCCTACCGCGGTCTGCTGACCCACGGCTTCACCGTGGACAGCAAAGGCCGCAAGATGAGCAAGTCGCAGGGCAACGGCGTCGATCCCCAGGAGACCAGCAAGAAGCTGGGCGCCGAGATCATCCGGCTGTGGGTGGCGGCGTCCGACTACTCGGGCGACATCGCCGGCGACGAGAAGATCCTGGCGCGCGTCGTGGACGGCTACCGCCGCATCCGCAACACGCTGCGTTTCCTGCTGGCCAACACCTCGGACTTCGACGCGGCGACGGACGCCGTGCCGCTGGACCAGCTGCTGGAGGCCGACCGCTACGCGCTGGCCCGCGCGGCGCAGTTCCAGGAGGAGATCCTCGCGCACTACCAGCGCTACGAGTTCCATCCCGTCGTGGCGAAGCTGCAGGTGTACTGCTCGGAGGACCTGGGCGCGTTCTACCTGGACGTGCTGAAGGACCGCCTGTACACGAGCGCGCCGAAGTCGGCCGCACGCCGATCGGCGCAGACGGCGCTGTGGCACATCACGAACGCGATGCTGCGCTGGATGGCGCCGTTCCTGAGCTTCACCGCCGAGGAGGCGTGGAAGGTCTTCGCCGGCAAACAGGCCGGCGACACCATCTTCACCGAGACCTACTGGTCGGTCGGCGTCGCGCACGACGACGGCCTGATCGCGAAGTGGAACCGCATCCACGAGATCCGCGATGCGGTGAACAAGGCGATCGAGGAAGTGCGCACGACCGGCGCGATCGGCTCGTCGCTGCAGGCCGAGGTCGCGCTGGGCGTGAACGCCGAGGACCTGGCCCTGCTGCAGAGCCTGGGCGACGACCTGAAGTTCGTGCTGATCACGTCCGCGGCAAGCGCGACGCTGGCCGGCGAGCTGAGCATCACGGTGACGCCGTCGCAGCATCAGAAGTGCGAGCGCTGCTGGCACTACCGCGCGGACGTCGGCGCCAATCCGGCGCATCCGACGATCTGCGGCCGCTGCGAGAGCAATCTCTACGGCGACGGCGAGGTGCGGACGATCGCTTGACGGGGACGGGCGGCGGCGGCGGCCCGAGCGTGTCCAGATCGATATCGAGCTCGATCAGTTGATCGAAGCGCCAATCGGTCCAGCCGCGCGCCTGCAGGGTCAGTCGTCCCCGGTGGAGACCGGGCGGCAGATGCGGGTTGTCTTCGGTATGGAAGCGCACCGTCACTGATCCGGCCGAGCGGCCACAGGAAAAGCCGTCTTCCATGCGGGCCGTCGTTCCGCCGCACAGGGGATCGCGATGCGCTCGCAACACGACCTGTCGTTCCTGCTGGCTCACCGCATCGCGCACCGTCACGTCGATCCTGCTGGGGCCGTGACTGCCGCTCCACAGGCCGGTCGCCGGTCCCCGCGCACTATCCTGGGGAGGCACCGTGTAGTAGACCGAGCCACGTCTGGTTTCTCTGGCCAGGTTGGGCGAGACATATGCCGTCGTGGTCGAGACCTGACCCCGCAGCAGATGCCGGATATCGACATGGAGGGTCACGCGCTCACGGCGGGAACGATCCAGCCAGGACAACGCGTCGACATCGAAGCGGCCGACATAGGTGCCGGGTTTCAGGCCGGGGTTGTCCTCCGCTCGAAAAGCCACCCTCAATCGGTTGTCCCTCGATCCGGGGCAAGGCGCGGCATCCTCGATGGGCGCGCGGCGACATCCTGCATCACGGAGCGCGCGGAGCTGGATTCTGGCGGCCGCGCCCGTGCGGGACTCTTTCACGTTCACCGTGATCGTGCTCATTCCGGACTCGCCTGACCATCGACCGACGGCAGGCCCGACAGCGCCGGTCTGCGGCGGAATGAGAAAGAAGACGTCGTGGCCCGATGGGTCGAGGGCATGGTTCCGCGACACGAACGGCGTCAAAGCAGACACCGACATCCGTTCCGAGTACAGGACTGCCCCTGGGAAGACTGCATGGATCCACGCCGCATAGCGCGACACCTGGGGCGATGTCGCCCACTCCGGCTGCCCGCGAGAGCCGCCACCGGCGGTAACGCCGGAGAGCTGCCAATAGCCCCTGTTCCGATGCCACCACGGCGAGCCGCTGTCGCCGAAGTACGGAATCGCCCATGACGGGTGCGGCGACGTCGGTTGATACGTCGTGCTCGCGCCCAGCCCTTCATCGACGAGGTGGGAGATGGTCGCTTCGCCAGCGATTCGCGCGTTGCCCGATGGCACGCCAAGAACGGTCCTTCCCACGCCCGTCCGCCCCTGCCCGACGAAGTGGACGGTCTCCGCGATACGAAGGTCGTCCTCAGCAATGGTCGGCGGCTCCAGTCGCCTCCCGTGGGCGTCAACGGGCGTATCGACCCGCGGTAATCGCAGCAAGGCGATGTCCTCGGAGAAGCGCTTGCCGGTGGGCATCCAAAGGGGCTTTGGCGGCTTGATGGCCCATCCATCGCCATCTGCAATGACTCGACCGCGCCAGTCGCGAAACGTCTGGCGATTGCCCTTTGCTTCGCCGTACTCTGACTTGATGCAATGGGAGGCCGTCAAGAGATAGGTGTAAAACCCTTGCTCGCCGAGCCACGCGGCCGAACATCGATCGATCCGCCCCACGGTCAGGAATTCTGCAGCCAGGCTGCGCGCATACAAAGGCCAGAAAACCTTGGGAAAGGTCTGGTCCACCGCGTCCAGGTTGCCACCGAGCTCGACGAACTTTGCCTCGCTGATCATCACGGCATCGGCCGCTGGAGCGATGCACAGGCCGCCGATACAGGCGAACACCAGCCTCAGCGCGGGGGCCACGCTGCCCCCTCGACAATCTCTCACCGCGACTCCTCGCTTGAAATGGAGCCGCTCAGTAGATGGCGGGGGCAACCCGCGTCAGGCGTTTTCCCGTCGAGTCGGGATCAACCAGCCGAGGCCCGCGCTGGTGCCTCCGGGCACTGCGCCGCGCCGAGGTCGATACTCACAGCCGATCCAGCCGTCCCATCCACTCGTCGCCGCCATCTCGTCGATCGCGGCCAGCGCCCCTCGCCAGTCGAGTGAACCCTCGTCCGGCTCATGCCGGTCCGGCACGCCCGCGATCTGGCAATGACCGACGCGGCCCGTCGGCAGGTATAGGCGCACCTGCGCGACCACGTCGCCCTCGACGCGCTCACAGTGGTACAGGTCCATCTGGACCTTCAGGTTGACAGAGCCGAGGCGCTCGACGATGGCGTGCGCCTCGTCCTGCCGCTGAAGCAGGTAACCGGGCATGTCGTGCGGGTTGATGGGCTCGATCGTCAGCCCGATCCCGGCGCTCGCGGCCCGCGCCGCCGCCCAATGCAGCCGCTCTTCGTAGCGTGCCATCGCCGCGTCGCGATCACTCCCGGCGGGCAGCAGGCCGGCAAGCACATGCACGCGCGGCACTGCGACCGTCGAGGCATACGCGAGCGCGCGCTCGATGCCATCACGGAAGTCCGCTCCCCGGCCCTCGACCGACGCCAGGCCGCGTTCCCCCGCCGCCCAATCACCCGCCGGGGCATTCATCAGCACCACGCGCAAGCCCTGACCCTCCGCGCGGGCACGCAGCTCGGAGGCAGGGACGTCGTAGGGGAACAGGCACTCCACGCCCGTGAAACCATCCCGCGCCGCAGCCTCGAAGCGGTCGAGGAACGGCAGCTCCTGGTACAGGAAACTCAGGTTGGCGGCGAAGCGGGGCATGGGACGTAGTGTCACCGAGCCCGGCGCAAGGTCGCCCGGGGCCGGCGGAGTGGCCGAGCCGGGGCGCCAACTCGCTCCGCTCACCTGCGGTTCGCTGCGCTCGAACAGACGGCGCCCCAAGTCAGTCCGGGGCTCGGCCACTCCGCCGGCCCCGGGCGACCTCGCGCCATCTCCACCGATGCTCAGCAGCAGCGGCCGGTGCGGGAGCTGTAGCGGGCCTCCTGCCGTTCACGGAAGAAGGCCTCGTAGCTCAGCGGCGTCTGGTCCGGGTGCGTGCGGGCCGTGTGCTCCAGATAGGCGCCGTAGTCCGCGCCGATCAGTTGCTGCCGCACGCCGCGCGCCATGTAGCGACCCGCCTGCAGGACGTCGGACGCGGTCGACAACGCAGCTTGCGCCGCCTGCGCCGCGACCTCGGCCGCCTGCTTAAGCATGACCACCCACCGTCACGCCTTCCGGCATGCGCTCGAACGGCGTCTCGTGCACCGACGGCTTGCGCTCGGCGCGCGCCTTCAGCACCGCCTTCACGCTGTAGACGAGCACGCTCACGACCACGAACATGAAGAGCGCGCACAGCGCCGCATCCAGCCGGTCGTTGAAGATCACCCGCTCCATCGCCTCCAGGCTCTTGGCCGGCGCCAGCACCTTGCCCGCCGCCAGCGAGTCCGCGTACTTCCCGGCATGCGCCAGGAAGCCCACCTTGGGATCGTCGCTGAAGATCTTCAGCCAGCCCGCCGTCATCGTGCAGACCAGCAGCCAGGCGGCCGGCAGGATGGTCGTCCAGGCGTAGCGGTCCTTCTTCATCTTGAACAGCACCACCGTGCCCAGCAGCAGCGCCACCGCGGCCAGCATCTGGTTGGCGATGCCGAACAGCGGCCACAGCGTGTTGATGCCGCCCAGCGGATCCACCACGCCCTGGTACAGGAAGTAACCCCACGCCGCCACGCACAGGCCCGTGGCGATCAGGTTGGCCGGGAGCGACTCGGTGCGCTTGAGCGCCGGGACGAAGGTGCCCAGCAGGTCCTGCAGCATGAAGCGGCCAGCGCGCGTGCCCGCGTCGACGGCGGTCAGGATGAACAGCGCCTCGAACAGGATCGCGAAGTGGTACCAGAAGGCCATCATCGCCTTGCCGCCGACCACCTGGTGCAGGATGTGGGCCATGCCCACCGCCAGCGTCGGCGCGCCGCCGGCACGCGCGAGGATGGTGTTCTCGCCCACGTCCTTGGCCGTCTGCACCAGCATCTCCGGCGTGATCACGAAGCCCCAGGTGGACAGCGTCGCCGCCACCTGGTCGGGCGTCGTGCCCACCAGCGCGGCCGGGCTGTTCATCGCGAAGTAGACGCCCGGCTCGATGCACGAGGCCGCCACCAGCGCCATCACCGCGACGAAGGACTCGGCCAGCATGCCGCCGTAGCCGATGAAGCGCGCATTGACCTCGTTGTCCAGCATCTTGGGCGTCGTGCCCGAGCTGATCAGCGCGTGGAAGCCCGACACCGCGCCGCAGGCGATCGTGATGAACAGGAAGGGGAACAGGTTGCCCGACCACACCGGGCCGTTGCCGGCCGCGAACTGCGTGAACGCCGGCATCTGCAGCGGCGGGGCGACGATCACGATGCCGATGGCCAGCGCGATGATCGTGCCGATCTTCAGGAAGGTGGACAGGTAGTCGCGCGGCGCGAGCAGCAGCCACACCGGGATGCTCGCGGCAACGAAGCCGTAGCCGATCAGCATCCACGTCAGCGCCTTGCCGTCGTACGTGAACAGCGGCGCCCACGCGGGACTCTCATGCACCCACTGGCCGCCGATGATGGCCAGCATCAGCAGCACGAAGCCGATGATGGAGACCTCGCCGATGCGGCCCGGACGGATGAATCTCAGGTACACGCCCATGAACAGCGCGACCGGGATGGTCGCCGCCACGGTGAAGGTGCCCCAGGGCGAACCCGCCAGTGCCTTCACCACGATCAGCGCGAGCACCGCCAGGATGATGATCATGATCATGAACGCGCCGAACAGCGCGATCACGCCGGGCACCGTGCCCATCTCCTGCTTGACGAGGTCGCCCAGCGAGCGGCCGTCGCGACGCGTCGAGATGAACAGCACGATGAAGTCCTGCACCGCGCCGGCGAAGATCACGCCGGCCAGGATCCACAGCAGACCCGGCAGGTAGCCCATCTGCGCGGCCAGCACCGGACCGACCAGCGGGCCGGCGCCGGCGATCGCGGCGAAGTGGTGGCCGTAGAGCACGTACTTGTGGGTCGGGACGAAGTCCAGGCCGTCGTTGTGCTTCCAGGCGGGGGTCTTGCGGGTGGGGTCCAGGCCCAGCACCTTCGTGGCCAGGAACAGGCTGTAGTAGCGGTAGCCGATCAGGTACACGCAGATCGCCGCGACGACGACCCACAGTGCACTGACGGCTTCACCGTTCGCCAGGGCGACGGTGGCCAGGGCGAAGGCCCCGAGGATGGCCACGCCCGCCCAGGCGAGGTGGCGACTCATGTTCGACATCGATGTCTCCTTTTATCGTCGCGCGCCCGGCGGCCACGAAGGACGACGACACGCGCGGGCTGTCTTGCGGCGGCAGTTTCCGTTCCTGTGACGTTTTTCACATCCGTTGCACGGACTAGGTCCGGGACGTGGGAGCACGTAAGGGTCAACCCTCAGACCCCACCGTTGCTCCCCGGTGGCTCCCACCGCGTGGCCTTCACCGCCCCCATCCGCACGATCCCGCGACTCAAGGCGTCCGCCAGGTCCTCACCCCGCTCGAACATGGCCATGGCGGTGGCGGCCCGCCACGCCCGCGCCTCCGAGATCCCGGCACGCGGAGCGCCGGAAACGCCGCGGACCAGTTCCGGATGCAGACACTGCGCACCAAGCATCGTCATCGGCCGTCCCACACATTCGGCGTTGAATGCGGCTCGTAGCGCCGTCGGGCTGACGCTGAGCGCGCGGGCCACGCGTTCGAGGTTGTTGCAGCGCAGCGCCTTCTCGCGCAGGTCGTCGTTCGAGAACATCACGCGCATGAGATCGATCGGGGACCGGTAGTCGGAGCCCCGGGACTTCTTCCCCAATTTCTCGAAGGCGGCCTGACGGTTCGACTCCGCCGTGTCGGCGGACAAGGGCGGCGGCACGAAGCGTCGCGCCAGCGGATGCTGCATCGCCAGCCGTTCGGCGAGCGCCGGCTCGCATCGCAATTGCAGGACCAGACCCGCCCGCAACGCGATGCCGTCGCGACAACAGTCCGGCGCCGTCTGTCCGCAGGATTCGTGACAGCGTCGGGCCGCCTCGGCCGCCAGTTCGAACACCAGGCTGGCCCACAACGGCCGGCTGATCCGCATCACCGGATGGGCCTCGCCGCCGACCTCGCGCACTTCGCCGAGGCCGATGTGCGCGCTGCCGTCGTACGCGAAGAATCCGCAGAGCCAGGGACGGCGGCACGCGGTGGACCCTGCGTCCGGATCCTGCGCCATCAGGACGCGGCCCTCCTTGCACCGGTCGAAGAACGCCCAGCTGACCAGCGGGCCCATGCCGGCCGGAAAGAGGCCCATCCCCTGCAGGCAGACGCTGATGTCGAAGAGGAATGCCGCATGGTGATCGGGCCGGTCCGTCGACACCCAGGTCTCCGGCCCTTCGAGTTCGGCCAGCCAGCGGTGAGCCGCAAGAGAGGGCGCAGGACCGGCCTCCGCGACAACGGACGAGGCGGACGAGGCGGACGAGCGCAGGACAGCGAGCCGCTGGTCGGGCGGCATCGAAGAGGGGCTTCTGGAAGCACCGGACGCAGAGGACAACATGGCGCGGCAGGTCGGCAGGAGGTCCCCTCTGTCGGCGCCTGCGCCGTGCCGGTTTCACGGTCTGCGCCTTCGGGTGCCCCGTACAGCGCCCCCCAGCGTCAGCGCCCGTCAGCGCCCGTCAGGGTCCGTCAGACAGGATCGCGATGCAGTCCGCGCGCGTGCTCCACGGCGTAGCGGATCAGTTCCGCCTGGCCTTCCAGGTCGAGCTTGCGCTTGATGTTCTGCCGGTGGGTCTCGACGGTCCTCACGGACAGGTCGAGCGTCCTGGCGATCTGCTTGCTGGATTCGCCGCGGGCCAGCGCGGAGAGAATCTCGCTCTCGCGCGGCGAGAGGATGGGCCGCGGCTGCTGGCTGCGGAACATCCGCTTGGAGACGCCCGGGCTGAGGAAGGTGC
The DNA here is from genome assembly GCF_001653795.1 of Mitsuaria sp. 7. Taxonomy (NCBI): domain Bacteria; kingdom Pseudomonadati; phylum Pseudomonadota; class Betaproteobacteria; order Burkholderiales; family Sphaerotilaceae; genus Roseateles; species Mitsuaria sp. 7. The sequence continues at coordinate 688,083 of NZ_CP011514.1, read as the reverse complement.
CGCCGGCCGCGACGGCGTCGATCGCGGCGACGATCTCCCCCGCCGGCGCATCCTTGAGCACATAGCCCCGCGCGCCGGCCTGCAAGGCGCGCTGCACGTATTCGGGGTTGTCATACATGCTGTACATCAGGACGCGGAGATCGGGCACGCGTTCCAGCATCGTCTGCGCGAGCTGGATGCCGTTGTGCCCCTTCAGGCCGACGTCCAGCAGCACCACCTGAGGCTGCGTGGCGATCAGCATCATCATCGCCTCCTCCGCGGTGCCGGCCTCCCCGACGACGAGGTAGCGCGCCTCGCCCTGCAGCCGCGAGCGCACGCCCTCGCGCACCAGCGGATGGTCGTCCACCAGCAGGATCCGGACGGAGGAAAGGTCGGCACTCATGGCACGGGATTGTCGCGCGCCAGGCGGCTGATCGCCGACGCGGGCACCACGGCCTCGACCTGCGTGCCGTGGCCCGGGCTGGACTGCAGGTCCAGCACCCCGCCGACCGAGGCCATGCGTTCACGCATGTTGCGCAGGCCGATGCCCTGGCTGGGATCGGCGCGTTCCGCATCGGCGGGATCGAAACCCGCGCCGTCGTCCAGGACGCGCAGCAGCACCGCGCCGGCATCGCCGCGGGCTGCCTCCGGCGCGAACTCGAGCGCCATCTCCACGCGCGCCGCGCCGGCGTGCTTGGCGACGTTGGTCAAGGCCTCCTGGGCGACGCGGAACAGCACCGTGTTGAGCAGTTCCGGCAGCTCGCGCGGCGAGCCGGAGACGCTCATGGCCACAGGCACCGAGCCGGCCTCGTCGAACTCGCGCGCGAGATGCGCCAGCGCCGCCGGCAGTCCCAGCGTGTCGAGCAGCGCGGGGCGAAGCCGGTGCGACAGGCCGCGCACCTCGCTCAGGCTCGCGTTGAGGCGCTCGAGCGCGCGCGGCAGCAGCGCGGTCGAGCCCGCCTGCTGCGCCGATTCGATCAGCAGCTTGGTCGACACCAGCGTCTGGCTGACGCCGTCATGCAGCTCGCGCGAGAGGTGCGCGCGCTCGTCCTCCTGCGAGCGCACCACCTCGTGCGCCAGCGCGCGCAACCGGGCCTCCGACTGGCGGTGTTCGCTGAGGTTCAAGGCCAGCGCGGACGCGCTGATCAACGCGACGCCGAACACCGCGATCGCCGCGATGCCCCACATGGTCCGCGCGATGTTGGCCTGCGCCTCGCGGTCGAGCTGCTCCAGCGTCGCGCGGATGCCGTCCAGGTACAGGCCCGTGCCCAGCATCCAGTTCCAGCGCTCCATCGCGACGACGTAACCCAGCTTGGGCGCCATCTCGCCGCTGGAGGGCTTGCGCCAGAGGTACTCGACATAGCCGCCGCCGGCCCGGGCCTGCTCGACCAGTTGCTGGATCGTCGGCCGGCCCAGCGGATCGCGCAGCCCCCAGAGATCGCGACCGAGCAGTTCCGGCTGGCGGGAGTGCATCAGCACCCTGCCCTGCAGGTCGTAGACGAAGAAGTAGCCGTCCTCGCCGTAGTCCAGCGAGGACAGCAGCCGCAGCGCCTCGCGCTTGTCGCGTTCGACATCGGCGTCGGTCGTCCGGGCGGCGAGCGCGGGCGAGCGCTCGTACAGCGGCTGCAGCGTGCTGACCGCCAGCTCGACGTAGTGGCGCAGTTCGTCGCGGCGCGCGTCCATGTAGGCGCGCTGCACGGCTTCGTGCTCGCGGGCGAGCAGCTCGCGCTCCTGCTGGCGCACCGCCACCGCGATCAGCAGCAGCGAGGCGACCAGCGGCAGCAGCGCCAGTAGCAGGATCTTCAGGCGCAGTCTCATCGGGTCGTCATCCGCTCTCACCATCCGGTCATCATCGGAAGCGCAACGATGGCGGCTTCCCCGGCCCGCACTCTAGCCGCACGGCCGGGCCTCGGCGGGCGCTACAGTTGCGGGTTCCGCCCGACGTCCCGTCACGCAGCCCCCTTCCCGCAGCATCCATGGCCACCAAGTCCCCGTCCGCCTCGAACAACCGCCTCATCCAGTGGCTGGCGATCGCCCTGCTGGTCATCGTGGCCGATCAGTTCACCAAGGTCCTGATCCTGCACAGCTTCCAGTACGGGGACAGCCACTACGTGCTGCCCTTCTTCAACCTGGTGCGGGTCCACAACACCGGCGCGGCGTTCAGCTTCCTGGCGGGCGCGTCGGGCTGGCAGCGCTGGTTCTTCGTCGGACTCGGGGTGGTCGCGACCATCTTCATCGTCTGGATGCTGCGCCGCCACGGCCACCAGACGCAGTTCGCCTGGGCGCTCAGCCTGATCCTGGGCGGCGCGGTGGGCAACATCGTCGACCGGCTGCTGCACGGCTACGTCGTCGACTTCATCCAGCTGCACTGGGCCGGCTGGTACTACCCGTCCTTCAACATCGCCGACAGCGCCATCACGATCGGCGCCGTGCTGCTGATCTGGGACGAGCTGCGCCGCGTCAAGCGCGGCTGAGCACCGGGCGCGCGGGAGCGCGCCCTTCGACACCCTGCACGCCCCTCGCCACTAGGGTTCCCCCGGGGAAACGGGGCTGGCTTTCGCACGCCCGTCTGCGTAGCCTTTGCACTGAGGAGGGAGGCCGTCACGCGGGCGCGGGCGGCCCGGCACGCGTGGGCCTTCGACGTGACGAAGTGGACATCGCGGCCATGGACAGGACACGGGCGACGGCGACAATCCGCTGCGACCAAACGTAACCAAGAACAGGGCCGAACAGGGCCACGCTCCCATGCTCGACTTCTCCTGCCTGACCCACTATGACTGGCTCGATGTGCCCATGTGGGTGTACGACCAGGAGCGTCAGCGCAACCTCTGGGCCAATGCCGCCGCGCTGGGTTTCTGGCGGGCCGACAGCGCCGAGGAATTCCTCTCCCGCGACCTCAGCGACATGAGCCCCTCGGTGGCCGAGCGGCTGGCCGTGACCGCCGCCGATCACACGCAGGGCAAGCTCGTGCGCGAGCAATGGACGCTCTATCCCAAAGGCCAGCCGGCGACGGTGATGCTGGTCTCCCGCGGCATCCGCACGCCCGACAAGCGCCAGGTGATGCTGTTCGCGGCGGACTCGCTGGTCAGCGGCGTCGACAAGAGCCTGCTGCGCGGCGTCGAGGCCTTGCAGCACACCTCCGTGCGGATCGCGGTGTTCTCGCTGCGCGACGGCAGCGTGCTGATGCGCAACCCCGCCGCGGCGATGTGCTTCAACGGTCTGCGCAAGACCATAGGCGCCACCGATTTCAGCGCGATCTTCCCGGAGCCCGACCTCGCGCGTCGCATCGTCGCGCAGGTGCGCGGCGGCCAGACCTTCGGCGCCGAGCTGGAGATCAACACCGCCAACGGCCGCCGCTGGCACGCCGTCGATGCGCGCCCGATGCGCGACCCGGTCAGCGGCGAGGTCGTGCTGCAGCTCAACGCGCGCGACATCGGCGACTTCAAGGCCACGCAGGCGCAGCTCGAGGCCGCGCGCGAAGCCGCCGAGGCGGCGAGCCAGGCCAAGAGTTCCTTCCTGGCCAACATGAGCCACGAGATCCGCACGCCGATGAACGGCGTGCTGGGCCTGACCGAGCTGGTCCTGCAGACCGAGCTCAACGAGCGCCAGCGCAAGTTCATCGAGCTCGCGCACAGCTCGGCCAAGGGCCTGATGGTCATCATCAACGACCTGCTGGACATCGCCAAGATCGAGGCCGGCCGCGTGATCATCGACCAGGCGCCGTTCAGCCTGCACGACTGCCTGCGCGAGGCGCTGCATCCGCTGCTGCTGCAGGCGCACGAGAAGGGCCTGCAGCTGCATGCGCGCGTCCAGCCGGGCGTGCCGCAGCATCTGCTGGGCGATGCGCTGCGGCTGCGCCAGATCATGGTGAACCTGGTCGGCAACGCCTTGAAGTTCACCGAGAAGGGCGAGGTGCGCGTCGACATCCAGCGCGTGGACGCAGGCGGCGACGAGCCGGCCCATGCGGGTCCGCTGCGCCTGCGCATCGCGGTGCACGACACCGGCATCGGCATGACGCGCGAGCAGATCGCGCAGATCTTCAGCCCCTTCACGCAGGCCGACGGCAGCATCACGCGCCGCTACGGCGGCACCGGCCTGGGCTTGACCATCGTGAAGCGCCTGGTGGAGCTGATGGGCGGCGAGGTGCAGGTGGAGAGCCAGCCCGGCGCCGGCTCCTGCTTCAGCTTCGAAGTCAAGGTCTCGCAGCCGCTGGTGCTGGACGAGGTGCTGCGCACCGAGACCGTCGATGTCGACGTGCACGAGACGACGGCGGGGTCCCTCGACGGCGAACCGGCCACGGACTTCGGCGCCGACACCGTGCCCGCCGACCTCGACGACCTGCCCGCGCCGCGGCGCATCGTCACCGACGACAGCGCCAACGACGCGATGCTGGACGCGGAGACGGTGGCGGCCGACCTGGATCCGCCGCTCGCCTCCTCGGGCTCAAACCAGCAGCACGCCTGAGCCTGTCGTCGTGCGGGCTTCCAGCTCGCGATGGGCGCGCTGGACCTCGTCGAACGGATAACGCTGTTCGACCTCGATCTTCACCGCACCGCGCTCGACGGCCTGGAACAAGGCCCCTGAGATGTCCTGCGTCGCCTCGAGCGACGAGAGATGGACGAACAGCGACGGCCGCGTCAGGTAGAGCCCCGACGCCGACAGCGCCTTCAGCGAGATCGGCGGCACCACGCCGGACGCGTTGCCGAAGCTGACCATCAGGCCGAAGGGCCGCAGGCTCGCGAGCGAGCCTTCCCAGGTCGACGCGCCGACCGAGTCATAGACGACCTTCACGCCCTGGCCGCCGGTGATCTCCTTGACGCGATCGGCGAAGTTCTCCGTCGAGTAGTTGATCGCGAACTCCGCGCCGTGGTCCAGCGCGAGCTGGCATTTCGCGTCGCTGCCGGCGGTGCCGATCAGCCTCAGTCCGAGTGCCTTCGCCCATTGGCAGGCGATCAGCCCGACGCCGCCGGCCGCGGCGTGGAAGAGCACGTGGTCGCCGGCTTGAAGGCCGCCCTGCGGCAGCGTGCGCTGCAGCAGGTACTGCACCGTCATGCCCTTGAGCATCATCGACGCGCCCTGCTCGAAGCTGAGGAAGTCCGGCAGCTTCACGACGCACTTCGCGGGCATCACGCGCGCGGTCGCGTAGGCGCCGATCGGCTGGCTCGCGTACGCGGCGCGGTCGCCGACCTTCAGATGGGTCACGCCCTCGCCCACCGCCTCGATGAGGCCGGCGCCCTCCATGCCGAGGCCGGTCGGCAGCGGCAGCGGATAGACGCCGCTGCGGTGGTAGATGTCGATGTAGTTGAGGCCGCAGGCCGCGTGGCGGATGCGGATCTCGCCGGGGCCCGGGTCGCCGACCTCGACGGATTCGATCGTCAGGACCTCCGGTCCGCCGGGTTGCGAGATGCGCACGGCTCTGTCGCTCATCAGGGTTCTCCTCAAGGGGTGGATGTCGCTCGCGCGTCGCCCGACGCGTCGATCGGGGCTATCGTGCCAGTCTCGCGACTCCGGCGCATCGCCGCAATGACCTTGACCCCACGATTGGCCCTGATGCTGACGCTGCCGCCGCTGCTATGGGCGGGCAACGCGGTCGTCGGGCGCTCGGTCGGAGCGCTGGTGCCGCCGCTGCTGCTCAACGCGACGCGCTGGACGCTGGCCTTCGTGCTGCTGGTGCTGATCGCGCGGCCGGCGCGCGCGCTGCTGCAAGACCTGACCCCGCTGCGCGCCCGTTGGGGCTACTTCGCGCTGACCGGCGTGCTGGGCATGGGCTGCTACAACGCGCTGCAGTACCAGGCGTTGCACAGCTCCACGGCATTGAACGTGACGCTGATCGCCGCGAGCCTGCCGGTCTGGATGCTGGCTGTCGGCGCCCTGCTCTACCGCGTGTGGCCGACGCGCCGACAGCTCGCCGGCGCGGTGCTCTCGCTGGCGGGCGTGGCGCTCGTGATCTCGCGCGGCCACCTGGAGCGCCTGACGCAGGTGCAGTTCGTCGTCGGCGACGTGCTGATGCTGCTGGCCGTGCTGAGCTGGGCCTTCTACAGCTGGCTGCTGGCGCGACCGCCCGCGCACATGCAGGGCGAGCGTCGGCCCGATTGGAACTGGTCCGCGCTGCTGATGGCGCAGATGCTGTTCGGACTGACCTTCGGCTGGGTCTCCGCGGGCGTGGAGCAGGCCGTCGGCGTGCCGTCGGTGCAATGGGGCTGGCCGCTGGTGGCGGCGCTGGTCTACGTCGCGATCGGGCCCTCGCTCATCGCCTACCGATGCTGGGGACTGGGCGTCGCCCAGGCGGGGCCGACGCTGGCCGCGTTTTTCGGCAACCTCACGCCGGTCTTCGCGGCGCTGATGTCGGCCGCGCTGCTGGGCGAATGGCCGGCGTGGTTCCACGGCGCGGCCTTCGCGCTGATCGCGGCAGGGATCCTGGTCTCCTCAGCCAAGCGCTGAACGCTCGGCGAGGGGCAACGCCGGTCTCGCGAAGCCGGCGCCGTCGATCAGAACGTGCCGGGGTACGACCCGCCGTCCAGCAGGATGTTCTGCCCGGTCAGGTAGCCCGCATGCGACGAGCACATCAGCGCGCAGATCGCGCCGAACTCCGCCGCGCTGCCGAAGCGTTGCGCCGGGATCGCGCCCATGCGCTTGGCGCGCACGTCGTCGACCGGCTGGCCGGACTTCTGCGCGCCGGCGGCCATGGTCTTCTGCAGGCGCTCGGTGTCGAAGGCGCCGGGCAGCAGGTTGTTGATCGTCACGTTGCGGCCGGCGATGCGCGACTGGCGTGCGATGCCGGCGACGAAACCGGTCAGCCCGGAACGCGCGCCGTTGGACAGGCCCAGCACGTCGATGGGCGCCTTCACCGCGCCCGACGTGATGTTGACGATGCGTCCGAAGCCGCGGCCGGCCATCTGGTCCACGGTCGCCTTGATCAGCGCGATCGGCGTCAGCATGTTGGCCTCCAGCGCGGCGAGCCACTGTTCGCGTTCCCAGTCGCGGAAATCGCCCGGCGGCGGGCCGCCGGCGTTGTTGATCAGGATGTCCACCTGCGGCGCGGCGGCCAGCGCGGCGGCGCGGCCGGCTTCGGTGGTGATGTCGCCGGCCACGGCCACGACCTGCACCGCCGGATTGATGCCGCGCAGCTTCGCGGCCTGCGCCTGCAGCGCCTCTTCACCACGCGCGGTGATCACCACGTTGACGCCTTCGGCCGCCAGCGCCTCGGCGCAGCCCGCGCCCAGGCCCTTCGAGGCCGCGCACACCAGGGCCCACTTGCCCGTCAGTCCCAAGTCCATGTCGATCTCCGTTCTCAATTGCAAGAGGGCTTGCGCACTGCCACGGCCGCTGGCCCTCACCCCTGCCCTCTCCCGCAAGCGGGAGAGGGAGCAAGAGGTGTCGGCGCGTCAGCGCCGCTGGCGCGCGAGCAGCCACACGCCGCCCAGCACCAGCACCGTGCCCGCGACGACCCAGCCGGTCAGCGGCTCGTCGAGGATCAGCACGCCCATCAGTATCGTGGACATGGGACCGACCATGCCCGTCTGCGCGGCGACACCCGCCCCCATGCGCTCGATCGCCATCATGACCATCAGCACCGGCGCGAAGGTGCAGGCCAGCGCATTCAGCGCCGACAGCCACCACACGGCCGGCGCGAGGTCGGCCAGCCCCGACACCGGCCGCAACAGCAGGAACTGCGCGATGCAGAAGCCGCAGGCGACCGAGGTCGCCAGCCCCGTGAGCCGCATGGCGCCGAGGCGCTTGACCCATTCGCCGCTGTAGACGAGGTAGAGCGCATAGGCCACCGCGCTGCCGAAGACGAGGGCGCCGCCCAGCCACACGTTGGCGCCGGCGACCTGCAGCTCGTGGCCGAAGACCAGCAGCACGCCGGCGTAGCTGACCGCCAGCGCGCCCGCCTGGCGCAGCGAAACGCGGCGTCCGAACATCGCCCACGAGAGCAGCAGCASGATGGTCGGGTTGAGATACAGGATGAGCCGCTCGAAGCTCGCGCTGACATAGGCCAGGCCGGCGAAGTCGAGGAAGCTCGCGAGGTAGTAGCCGCTGAAGCCCAGGCCGAGCACCGCGAGCTTCTCGCGTCCGGTGAGCGGCGGCTTGCCGCGGCCGGCCCACCAGGCCAGCAGCAGGAACAGCGGCAGTGCGAGCAGCATGCGCAGCATCAGCAGCGTGACGGCGTCGACGCCGTGGCGATAGGCGAGCTTGACGATGATGGCCTTGCCGGAGAACCCGATCGCGCCGCCGGCTTCCGCTCGGTCTTGGCGGGCGTGTCCCTTCCCCTGTCCCATGCTGCGTGAATAGTTGCGACCCTCACCGCCCATATGCGGCGGCCCCCTCAAGACCTGGCCCCATGAGGCCGAAGTCCGGAGGCGCCTGCCGCCTCGAAGCGGACGGTGGTAGTGGGGAAAAGGAAATGACAAGGGACCGCGCGCCGACGGGAGCGACAGGTTCCGGACCTGCGAGGGACCCTGCCGATGAGGTACACCGAGAGCATTGCCGCCAGCGCACAAGCGCTGCGCACCGCCTTGCCGCTGATGTCCAGACAGCGCGCCGCGCTGCATCCGGTCACGTATGCCGTCTGGTACGAGCACGTGACCGCGATGAACGGCGCGCTCAGCCGCGAGTTGATGGGCCTGACCCAGGACGGCGCGACGCTGGACGAGCCGCAGACCTGGGCGCTCTACCGCAAGCACATCGCCGAGCTGGACGAGCAGATGGCCGTCACGCTGGCGCAGGACGTCGGCGACGTGCTGCGCGGCGTGTCCGACTGCACCGACCAGGCGGGCCAGCAGGTGCAGCAGTACGCGCGGGCGCTGCAGGGCTGGGAGCGCTCGCTGCGCGCCGCGGCGCCGGGACAGCACGTCCAGGTGCTGGCGACCGCGCTGCAAGGCACGCAGGACATGGGCCACGCGGTCCACGGCCTGATGGCCAGGCTGGAAGCGAGCCGCCAGGAAGTCGCCTCGCTCCGGCAGGAGGTCCACCGCGCGCGCAGCGAGGCGCTGCTGGATCCGTTGACGGGATTGAGCAACCGTCGCGGCTTCGACCGCGCGCTGGCGGACTGCCTGCAGAGTCCCGACGCCGGATCGCCGACGGCGCCCTGCCTGCTGCTGGGCGACATCGACGACTTCCCCGCGCTGCGCGAGCGCCTCGGCGAAGCGCGCCTGAACGACACGCTGCAGCAGGTCGCCAACACGGTGCGCAGCATCGCCCAGAGCCACCACGTCGCCGCACGCATCGAGGACGACGAGTTCGCGCTGCTCATCCCCGGCGCCGGTCTTCACGAGGCCTACACCCTCGCCGAGCAGCTGCGCCACGGCGTCGGGCAACTGCACGTGGATGCCGAGCGGCGCCTCAGCCTGTCGGTGGGCGTCACGCAGCTCGGCCAGGGGGACAGCGCGCGGGACTTCATCGGCCGCGCCGACCAGGCGCTGCAGGCATCGCGCGCGCAGGGTCGCAACCGCGTGACCGTGCTGGCGGCGGATGAGCGTTTCGCCGCATGAGGCCGTCACCGTCGACCCGCATAATCCGTCGTCACAAGGGTTGAGAGGGATGGACGTGGCCCTGATGAAGACTTCTTTGCGCAGCGCCGTGATCCTGGCGCTGGTGGCGGGCCTGGCCCTGCCGACGGGCGGCGTGCTGCTGTACGAGCAGCAGTTGAGCCGCCGCGTCGTGATGGAGGACCTGCAGCGCGACCTGTCGCGCGTGTCGGAGGTGCTGGCGCTGTCGCTGGCCGAGCCGATCTGGCAGGTCTCGCCCGACCTGGCCGAGCCGATGGTGAAGGCGCAGGTCGACGATCCGCGCTTCGTCTCCGTGGTCGTCACCGAGAACGCCGCGCAGCAGGCCTTCGTCGAGTTCCACCGCGGCACGCCGGACGACGCGATGACGCTCAGCGAGACGCGTCCCGTGCTGCGCGACGGCCGCGAGATCGCCAAGCTCACCGTCGTCATGAGCGCCGAGCCGCTGATGGCGCGCAAGCGCGACGACCTCTGGAACGCGCTGTGGCGCAGCCTGCTGACGCTGACGGTGTCGCTGGCGCTGATCCTCGTCGTGATGCAGCGCCGCGTGCTGCGCCCGATGGCCCGCCTGTCCGAGGCGGCGGACGAACTCGCGTCGGGGCAGCTCGACAAGCCGCTGGCCTTGGTCGGCGAGGACGAGATCGCCCGCGTCGGCAAGGCGATGGAGCGGATGCGGCTCGCGCTACTGAAGGCCTTCGACGACCTGCGGGGTCATGCCAGCACGCTCGAGGACCAGGTGACGCAGCGCACCGCGCAGTTGACCGAATCCAATGCCGAGCTCACGCAGGCGCTGGCCAACCTCAAGACCGCGCAGCGCGAGCTGGTCGAGTCGGAGAAGCTGGCCTCGCTCGGCCGGCTGGTCGCCGGTGTCGCGCACGAGCTGAACACGCCGCTGGGCAACGCGCTCACGGTGGTGTCGGCGCTCGAGGACCGCTGGGGCAAGCTCGACCGCATGCTGACGGACAACACGCCGATGCGGCGCAGCCAGCTCGAGGAACTCGTCAAGGACACGCGGCGCGGCCAGGACATCCTGCATCGCAACGTGCAGAAGGCGGCGGACCTGGTGCGGGACTTCAAGCAGGTCGCCATCGACCAGACCAGCGACACGCGGCGCGACTTCGAGCTCGCGCAGGTGGTGGAGGACGTGCTCGTGATGGTCGAGCCGAGCTTCAAGCACACGCCCTTCCGCATCGTCACCGACCTTCAGCCGGCGCTGCGCATGAGCAGCTACCCCGGCGCACTGGGTCAGGTCTTGACCAACCTCTTGATGAACACGCTCGTCCACGCCTTCGAAGGCGAGACGGAGGGCGAGGTGCGGGTGAGCTGCCACCGGCTCGACGACGCGATGGTGGAGCTCTGCGTCGACGACAACGGTCTCGGGATGGACGCGTCGATCGTGCGTCGGATCTTCGATCCCTTCTTCACGACCAAGCTCGGCAAGGGCGGCTCGGGCCTGGGCATGCACATCGTGCACAACATCGTGACGAACGTGCTGGGCGGTCAGATCGAGGTGATCTCGCGCCCCGGCGAAGGCACGTGGATGATGATGCGCTTGCCGGTCGACGCGCCGCTGCGCGCGGCCAGCGAGGACCGGATCGGTTGACCGGTCCCCGGCTCCGCGACGCCTGCTGCGTCGCGGAAGATCCCGCTGGGGCCGCTGCTTACTGCGACGCGCCCGACGCGGCCACGGAGGCCGCTTCAGCCGGCAGCGCCGCGGAAGCCGCCGCCATCGCCGCCGAGGCCGCATCGCTCGCGGCCTGGTCCACGTGACCGCCGGTCACATCGTGCTTCTCGCCCGTGAGGTCGATGTTGCCGCCGCTCTTCATCAGCACGAACAGCGCGATGGCAGCGAAGACGATGAATCCAACGACGATTTTCCACATGATTCCGAGATCCTCTTGAGGTTGCCGGTCGCGACAGACTGACCGGGTCGGAAGCCATTGTGGGAAGCAAGCCTGACAGCAGGCTGGCTGATGCGCCTGGCTTTCCTTGTGCAGCGTGTTCAGGAAAGCGGAAGGCGTCGTGTAGAGGTGGAGGCGGACGCGAAGGCGGTGCTGGCGAGTTGCCAGAAGTCTGAGCGAAAGACCGATTCCCTGTCGAGCTGCAATCCAAGCGCCAGATCCAAAAGCTCTCGCTTCACGTCGACGGACAGCTGGATTTCCTCCTCAAGCAGGGAAAGCACAAACGACTCGCAGGCCATCTCAATCTCGGCAACCTCGAGAAAATGGCAGATGTTCGTCTGGCTCTCTTCAGAAAGTTGCGCAGCATAGCGGTCAAAAACTCGTCGGAATCGAGCGTCAACACGCTGGTATTCGGTCTCGTTCATCATCAAGGATCAGGTGGGCTTCGCGGCCCTTCCACCAACTCAAAGAACCAAGGTCTCGTCGTGCCACACATCCCGATACGAGTCGGTCAGGAGGAAACGCCACCCGGGTGCCAGGCCCAGATAGGGAAGGACGATGGGAGCCCATTCCTCCAGATGTCCTGCGTGAAGGGGCACGAAGAAATTCTCATCATCAGACCAATCTTCGCCGGCCCAGATGTACCACCCACACGTACCGCCTTCAATGGCGACACGCAATCCGTTGATCGGCACCATTCCGGTCCGGACATTCCTCGCTATACCCACCTTGAGGTTCATGTCACACAGGACATACGGCGCGCCGTAGTCTTCGCAGATCTTCTGCTGGGCGTCGACAAGGCGTTGTTGATTCGTCATTGGAATTTCAACATCTCGGCCAGCCATCGAAGTTCGGAGATGAGGTAGAGCACATCCTGCCGGGCGTGCGCCATGAATTCGACCAGTGTTCGCGATTCTCGACGAACAGGGTCAGACCTTGACTTCAGGGAAGACCCTTCATCGATCCGGTCCGCGCACCCGCTGTCGCGGCAGAGGGCAAAGGCGCGAACAGCGCCGCCCCCCGTCATGCGCTGCCGCTGATTTCAGCCGATCTGCTCGATCGCATAAGCGATCGCGCGCCACGTCGGATCGCTGCTGGTGGACAGCACCCGCTGGACCAGCGGCTGCCACTCGTGCTGGCCGCCCGCCAGCCGGTCGACCATCGCGAACACCAGCGTGGCCGCGTCGGCCTCGCCGGAATGCTGTTCCCTTGCCAGCTCGGCGCGGCCGACCGAGGCATCCCCGCCCAGCAGCGCGCCCACCGCCATCAGCACCTTGACCGCCCGCTCGTCGCCCAGTTCCAGTGCGAGCGCCGCGGCGATCGGCGCGGCCTCGTCGTGGCGGCCGATCCGGCACGCGAGCAGCAGACAGGCCGAGAGGATGCGCCGTCCGGTCCAGGACGCCTCCGGCGCGATGAACACGGAAGGGAACCCGCCCCCGCTGCCCGACATGGGATCGAACGGGGCGTTGCTGTCGAAGGAAGGCGGGGACTGCAGGTACATGGTGGGGTGCTCAGGATGGCCGCTCTGGACTAGCCTTGCATGCGGCCGAGGCGACGGCGGCGCGCATCGCGAAGCTTTCGCCCTCGACGCGAAGCAGCGGGGCCGGCGCCCGTCGGCCCGATGTCTTCCCCATGTCTTCGCGATTCCGGACGCCGCTTCGGATCTGGCCGACGGCGCGCTCACGAGTGCCCAAGATGGCCTTTTGTCGTCAGCAACCCCAGAAGGAGACCTGCCATGTCCGTGAGCTTCCAGACCCAACCGCTCGGAGGCCTGGGTGGCCTGGGCGGCCTCGATTCCCTCGGCCAGGCGGGAGGCCTCCAGGGCCTGTCGCAAGGGCCGGGCGGCGCCGCCGAGATCCAGGCCAAACTGACCGAGGTGATCCTCCAGATCCTCAACCTCCTGATCAACGAGATCATGAAGACGCTGCAACAGCAGCAGCAAGGCGCGCAAGGCGGTGGTGGAGGCGGAGGCGGCAGCCCGTCGGCGGCCGGTGGACCGTCCAGTGCCTCGGGCGCAGGCGCACCGCAGGGAGTCGGTGGTCCCCAAGGCGCACCGGGCGCCGGCGACCCGCAAGGTCCCTCCAACGCCTACCAGCCCAACAACGCTTATCAGGCACAGCAGCCGACCTATGCCCCGCCGGTGTCCAACGCCGCTGCGCCGTCGAACGTGGGTGACGTCTCCTCCACCAGCGGCGGCGGCAAGGCCCCCGCGGGCATGCCGGCGGAGCTGTGGAAGGACTGCCAGGAGGCCGGCAAGAAGACGGGCGTCGATCCCTACATCCTGGCCGCGCAGATGTCGCAGGAGAGTGAGTTCGGCGAAGGCCTGAAGAATGGCAAGAGTAAGAGCGTGGCCGACGGCCTGATGCAGGTCGAGCCCGGCACGCGTCAGGCGTACGCCGGCAAGTTCCAGGAAAAGATGGGACACGCCTACGACCACAACGATCCGAAGGACCAGGTCGCGATGGCCGGCGTGATCCTCGCGGACAAGGGCGGCGACGCCACCAACATGCTGCAGAAGTACAACGGCGGCGACAACTGGACCCCGGGAGCGACCGACTCCTACGGCCGCGAGATCAAGGCCACCGAGTACGCGTCCTCGGTACTGGCGAAGGCGCAGCAGATGAAGGCCGCCGGCTGAAGCTGAGACTGAAGCGCGGAAAGGAACAAGGGCGGCCTAGAGGCCGCCCTTGTCGTTGGCGGCATCAGCGCCGGAGCGCCGATGCCGTCGTGCTTGCGCTCTCGCTCAGTCGCGGGCGTAGATGTCCACGTCCTTGGTCTCGCGGACGAACAGCAGGCCGATCACCAGGGTGAGCGCGGCGATGCCGATCGGGTACCAGAGGCCGTGATAGATGTTGCCGTTCTGCGCCACCATCGCGAAGCTGATGGAGGGCAGCAGACCGCCGAACCAGCCGTTGCCGATGTGGTACGGGAGGCTCATCGAGGTGTAGCGGATCCGCGTCGGGAACAGCTCCACCAGCATCGCGGCGATCGGGCCGTAGACCATGGTCACGTACAGCACCAGCACCGCGAGGATCGCGATCACCAGCGGCGTGTTGACCTTGGCCGGGTCGGCCTTGGCCGGGTAGCCCGCCGCCTTCATCGCATCGCCCAGGTCCTTCTTGAACGCGGCGATCTTCTTCGCGCTGTCCTCGTCGAACTTGTGGCCGCCGGCGGTCAGCGTGGCGCTCGGCGCCTCGATGACCTTGTCGCCGATCTTCAGCGTGCCGCTGCCGGCCGCGCCGGGCAGGGTCTCGTAGTTCGCCGCGGCTTGCGCCAGGGCGCGCTTGGCGATGTCGCAAGGCGTCACGAAGTCCACGTCACGCGCGATCGGGCTGCCCTGGAACGAGCACTGCGCCGGATCCGTCGTCAGCGTGATCTGCGCGGTCGCCTGGGCCTTCGCCAGATCCGGGTTGGCCGCGTTGGTCAGCGCCTTGAACAGCGGGAAGTAGGTCAGGATCGCCAGCAGCAGGCCCGCCATGATGATCGGCTTGCGGCCGATCTTGTCGGACAGCGTGCCGAACACGACGAAGAACGGCGTGCCGATCAGCAGCGCGACGGCCACCATGATGTTGGCCGCGGCCGGATCGACCTTGACCACGCTCTGCAGGAAGAACAGCGCGTAGAACTGGCCCGTGTACCAGACCACGCCCTGGCCGGCCACCAGGCCGAACAGCGCCAGCAGCACGACCTTCAGGTTCTTCCACTGGCCGAAGGATTCGGACAGCGGCGCCTTGGAGGTCTTGCCTTCGGACTTCATCTTCTGGAAGGCGGGCGACTCGTTCATCGACAGCCGGATCCACACGCTGATGGCCAGCAGCAGGATGGACACGATGAACGGGATGCGCCAGCCCCACTGCGCGAAGGTCGCCTCGCCGAGCGCCGTGCGGGTGCCCAGGATGACGATCAGCGACAGGAACAGGCCCAGCGTCGCCGTGGTCTGGATCCACGAGGTGTACGCACCGCGCTTGCCGTGCGGAGCGTGCTCGGCGACGTAGGTCGCGGCGCCGCCGTATTCACCGCCCAGTGCCAGGCCTTGCAGCAGGCGCAGGCCGACCAGGATCACCGCCGCGGCGGGACCGATGGTGTCGTAGGTGGGCAGCACGCCGACGATGAACGTCGACAGGCCCATGATCAGGATGGTCACCAGGAAGGTGTACTTGCGGCCGATCATGTCGCCCAGACGGCCGAACACCAGCGCGCCGAACGGACGCACGATGAAGCCCGCCGCGAACGCCATCAGCGACGCGATGAACTGGGCTGTCGGATCCAGTCCGGTGAAGAACTGCTTGCCGATGATCGCGGCGAGCGAGCCGTACAGGTAGAAGTCGTACCACTCGAACACCGTGCCCAGCGAAGAGGCGAAGATGACCTTCTTCTCTTCGGCCGTCATCGGCGCATTGGTGGTCACTGCGCTTGCAGTTGCCATGGGATTGTCTCCTCGGGATTTCCCAGAGCCATCGACCGATGGCCCTTGGGGCGCGACTATCCGAGCGCGCTCTGACCCGTTTCTGACGACTTGCTTGCCTCTGGCTGACAAACCCGGGTGCAACCCTCGCTTCGGATTTCTCGATGCGGAATTTCGGTCCCTGTGCGCCGCAGCAGAGGGTATGTCCCTACGGCGACATTCGAGGGGAAAACGACGCCGCGCACCTCTCGGCAACCGCTCGGCGACCTCTCGCGCTCAGCCGCGCCGCACGCCGACCGGCAAGGTCCGCGCGGCCTCCCACGCGGGACCGTCGAACCATGCGTCGCCATCGAGGTAGCCGGTCAGCATGTCGATCGCATCGAGGCCCCAGAACAGCTTGTCGTCGACGGCCATCGTCGGCACGCCGAAGACGCCGCGCGCGACGGCGGCGTCGGTGGCCTCGCGCAGCGCGGCCTTGACCTCGGCCGAGGCGGGGTCGTGCGTCGGCGCGAGGTCCGCCGTCAGCTCGACGAGCCGCTGCGGGTCCGCCGCATCCAGGCCGCCGCGCCAGACGTGGTGGAAGACGCGCTCGACCGCGTAGCGACCCGGCGTCTGCCCCGTCGGCGCGGTGGCCCACAGCAAGCGCAGCAGGGGCAGCGGATTGAACGGGTGCGCCGCCGGCAGGTCCAGCGGCACGCCGAGCCGGTGGCCGAGCCACGACACCTGGCGGTAGGTCCAGTCGCGCTTGCCGGGGATCTCCGCGGGGCCCTTGTTGTCGAGCGACTTCAGCATCGCGCCGAAGAGGATGGGCACGTACCGGACCGCGACGCTGCGACCGGCGAGCGCCTCGGGCAAGCGCTCGAAGGCGAGCGCCGCGTAGGGCGAGATCGGGTCGAAGTAGAAATCGATCGTGACCATCGTCGCTCCGTTCAGGCCTTGGGTAGCGGCTCGGTGGCGAGCGCGCCGTGCGCGATCAGCAGCGCGCGTCGTTCGGGCAACAGGTTGAGCAGACGGATCCGCGACTCGTCGTCGGACTTGCTCCAGCCTGCGATCTCCGGGATGGTGCGCGCGCAGCCGCGGCACAGCGCGGTGGGCTCGTGCATCTTGCAGATGTTGATGCAAGGCGAGGCGACGCGGCCTTCCGGCGTGCGTGCGACGTTGTCGGCGGTGACAGGGGTCAAGGTCGAAGCGCTCACGACTGGGCCACCTCGATCACCGGCGCGCCGGTCAGCGCGACCAGTTGCTGCGGCGACATCAGGAACACCCCGTTCGGATGACCGGCCGCGGCCCAGATCGCGTCGAAGCGGAACAGCTCCTGATCGATGAACAGCCTCGGAAGCGCGCCCTGCTCCGCCGGCTGGAAGCCCAGCGGCGACACGCCGCCGATCGAGAAGCCGGTGCTGGCCTTCACGTAGTCGGCATCGGCGCGGCCGAGCTTGCCGGTGTGGGCTTCGAGCTTGCGCTCGTCGACGCGCTTGTCGCCGGAGGCGATCACCAGCACGGCGGCGCCGTCGGACTTGCGCTTGAACACGACGCTCTTGGCGATCTGCCCCAGCGCGACGCCGAGGGCGTCGGCCGCCTCCTGCGAACTGCGGGCCGAGACCTCGAGCCAGCGCGGCTCGTGTTCGTGGGACAGCGCGCGCAGCGCAGCGCTCACACGGAGGAAACCGTCGGGACGGGCGCTGTCGGGCGCTGCGGAAATCTCAGGGGAAGTCTCGGGGGAAGTCGTGTCGCTCATGCCGCGCATTGTGCCAAGACCCCTGATGCGCGATGGGCGCATCGTCGCAAGACCGCAGCCCGCGCACGGCGCGGCGGCGCGAAGGTATGGTGCGAAGGTCGCCGTCCCGACGGGGACGTCCCGCATCACCGGAGATCAAGTCGTGGAACTGCGCCAGCTGAGGTACCTGATCGGCGTCGCCGACGCCGGCAGCCTGCTGAAGGCGTCCAAGCTGCTGCACCTCGCGCAGCCCGCGCTCGGCCAGCACATCGTCGCGTTGGAGGAGGAACTCGGTGCGACGCTGTTCGTCCGTTCCAGCCGCGGCATGGCGCTGACCGACAACGGCCGCCGTTTCGTCGAGCATGCGCGCAAGGTGCTGGCGGAACTCGAGGCCGCCAAGGCCTCGGTCCAGACCGAAGGACAGCAGCTCACCGGCGACGTGATCCTCGGCCTGCCCACGACGGTCGCGCTGGCGGCGACGGTGCCGCTGCTGCGGCTCGTGCGCACGCGGCTGCCGCTCGTTCGGCTGCGCATCGTCGAGAGCCACAGCGGCTTCCTGCGCGAATGGCTGCAGGCGGGGCGGCTGGAACTCAGCATCCTCTTCGAGGACCGCCAGGAGCCGTGGTTGTCGCAGCGGCAGTTGCTGACGGAACAACTGGTCCTGGTCGGTGCGGCAGGTGCTGCGGGTGCCGCCGGCGCCGGGATGCCGTCGATTCCGCCGATGCCGCGCGAGGTCTCGCTGCGCGAGCTGAGCCGCCTGCCGATGATCCTGCCCAACACCGAACACGGCCTGCGCCGCATCATCGATGCGGCCTGCCGGGCGAACGGTGTGGTGCTCGACGTGGTGGCCGAGATCGACTCGCTGCCCGCGGTGAAGACCGCCGTTGCCGCGGGCCTCGCGTACACGATCCTCTCGCCGGGTTCAGTCAGCGAGGAACTGCGTCAGGGTCAGCTGCGCCAGGCCGTGATCCGCGATCCCGAGATCCGGCGGACCATCTGCAGCTGCTTCGCGCTGACGCGCTCGCCGGGACCCGCGGCGCGCGCCGTGAGCGACCTCGTCGACGAGGTCATCCGCGAGCTGGTGCTGACCGGGCAGTGGCCGGCGACGCTGTCGGTTTGAAAGGCTCCGCTCATCGGCCCGCGCTCGCGGGCTTCGATCTGGCATTGCGCAGGAAGAAGCCCAGCACGAGCAGCAGCACCACGCCCTGCGCGGTCAGGCCGATCACGGACGGATAGATGCCCAGCACCTCCAGGCGCGGCGAGGACAAGGCGCTCGGGGCGATCCAGCCCGCTTCCTGGAGCGCGGCCACGCCCTTGCCCGTCAGGACGACCGCCAGGATGGCCACCAGCCACGAGCTGATGGAGAAGAACTTCCCGATCGGTAGCCGGGCGCTGTAGCGCAGCAGGAGCACCGTGATGACCACGAGGCAAAGCACGCCCACGCCCAGGCCCGCCAGGATCGCGCCGTCATTGCCCTGGCCCCACAGCGCCGCGTAGAACAGGATGGTCTCGAACACCTCGCGGTAGACCGCCACGAAGGCCAGGCCGAACATGAAGAAGGCCGATCGGCGGTCCAGCGCCGCGGACATGCGCTCGCGCAGGTAGGCCTGCCATTGGCCGGCCACGCTCTTCTGATGCATCCAGACGCCGACGCTCAGAAGAACGACGGCGGCGAAGAGGCTGGACAGCCCTTCCGTCACTTCGCGGTTGGCGCCGCTGATCGCGACCGCGTAGGTCGCGATGGCCCAGGTGACGCCGCCCGCGGCCAGTGCGCCTATCCAGCCGGCATGCACGTACGGCAGCACGTCCGGACGCTCGGCCTGCCGCAGGAACGCGATCATCGCGACGACGACCAGCAGCGCCTCGATGCCCTCGCGCAGGAGGATCGTCAGGCTGCCGAAGAACGCCGCGGTCGCATCGGCGCCGGAGGCTGCCAGCACATGGTCGGCGTCATTGAACAGCCCGTCGATGCGGGCGGCGGCCGCTTCGACTTCCTGCACCGGGGCCTTGGCGGCGATCAGCGAACGGTACTGGCCCATGGCCACTTCGATCTGGTCCTTCAACGCGCCTTCACGCGCTGCGAGCGCCTGTTCGTAGGGTTCGACGCCGTCGAGATAAGAGGACAACGCGAGCTCGGCGGCCTCCTTGGGATTGCCCGCCTTGAACGCGGCCGCGCTCTGATGCAGACGCTCGCGCGCCAGCGTGAGGCGGTTCGTTCGGGGCGCGGCAAGCGCCTCGGGATGCGCATGGAGGTAGGCCATCGTCGCGGCGGCCTGGTCGTCGCCGAGGGAGCCGGCGAGTTCGGCTTCGGTGAGGCGGACGAAGTGATCCATCCCGGTCACCTCGCCGCGCACCTTCTCCGATTCCTTCCAGAGCTGCTGCCCCTGCTCGCGCTGCCTGTCGTCATGCGCGAAGGTGCCCAGGTACATCGCCACCGCCCACCGCTCCTCCTCGGAGAGTTGGCCGAACGCCGGCATCGCCGTTCCCGCGATCCCCTGGCTGGCCGCCTGGTACAGCGCGAACACGCTGCGCTGGCGCGCCCGCTCGTGGTTGGTGAAAGCGATCGGCCGGGGATCGAGCTGCCTGGCCAACGGACCGTCTCCGTTGCCCGATGCGCCATGGCATGAAGCGCAGTTCGCCGCGTAGACCGAGGCGCCCCGCTTCAGGTCGGGCAGCGCGGTCGGTGCGAGCGGGACCGGATAGACCGCGATCAGGTGATTGGCCAGGGCCTTGGCCAAGCCACCGACCTTCGCGACATCGGACTTGGCGGCGATCTCCGACTGGAGGGCTTCGCTTTCGCGCAGCAGCGCCGCGCGTTCGGGCTTGTCCTCCAACGCGGCGATCTTGTCGTGCGCGGTCTGCGCGAACTCCCGCATCTCGTCGTACTCGGACTGCGCGACGATCTTGCCGTCCTGCACCGCGCCCGCGTAGTCGACCGCGAGGTAGTCGAGGATCTGCCACACGCGCCGCACGTCGGCCTCCGCGGCCCTCGCCGTGCCGCCGAAGGCCAGGCCGAGCAGGATCAGACCCGCGGTGAGGATCTTGCGCACGATCCGGAGGGCGGTCTGCGGATCGACGTGAGTGAGACTCATTGTTGTTCCCGAGCGAAAAAGTGGCCCGCCGTGCGGGCCCGAGGAATGCGTCAAGCGGGGGGCTCGAGAGCCGCCCCGCCATCAGGAGCACGAGTATGGCCGTCTGAGGCGCTGGAAGGTTTCAGCAAGCTTGCAAGGCTGGGCGATCGTGCGGGTCTTCGTCGGGATCTTCGTGAGGCGAGTGAGGCGAGTGAGGCGAGTGAGGCGACGCCGCTAGTCCGGAACCGGCTAGCGCCTAGCCGACATCCGTATTTCCCAGCGGCGGCACGCGTCCGTAGGCTGCTTCCATGAAAGGAAGCGCCTCCATGAGTTCTGAGCCCCCCCTCCCCGACGAGCGCCAGCCGCTGTCGGATGTCCTCGTGATCGACCTGTCGCGGCTGGTGTCGGGCAACGTGCTGACGCATGTGCTCGCGGACCTCGGCGCGGCCGTCGTGAAGGTCGAGTCGCCCGGACGCGGCGACGATCTGCGCGCCTGGCAGCGCCAGGGCGTGAGCACCTACTGGATGGAGTACAGCCGCAACAAGGACAGCGTCGCGCTGGACCTGCGCTCGGAAGACGGCATGGCCTCGCTGCGCTCGCTGATCGCGCGCGCGGACATCCTGGTCGAGAACTTCCGGCCCGGCACGCTGGAGAAGATGGGGCTGGGGGTCGACGCCTTGCAGCGGCTCAACCCGAGGCTGATCGTGGTCCGCATCTCCGGCTGGGGCCAGACCGGCCCCTTCGCGAAGAAGGGCGGCTTCGGCTCGCTGATCGAGGCGATGAGCGGCTTCGCCGCCATGAACGGCCATGCGGACCGGCCGCCGGTGCTGCCGCCCTTCTCGCTCGCCGATTCGGTGGCGGGCTTGCATGGCTCGACGGCGGCGCTCGCCGCGCTGCTGCGCCAGCGCGCGAATCCGTCGCCGACGGTGCAGGAGATCGACCTGTCGCTCTTCGAGCCGCTGTTCTCGATGCTCGGCCCGCAGGCCTCGGAGTTCCAGCTCACCGGCCAGGCCACGCAACGCTCCGGCAGCCGCTCGCCCACGCATGCGCCGCGCAACGTCTATGCGACGAAGGACGGGCGCTGGGTCGCGTTGTCCGCAGGGATGGCGGGCACGCTGCAGCGGCTCTTCGCGGGCATCGGACATCCCGACGCGCTGAAGGACGAGCGCTTCGCGACGCATGAGGCCCGCCTGGCCAACATCGATGCGCTCGACGACCTGATCCAGGGACATCTGTCGACGCTCACACTCGCTGAAGCGCTGGCGTTCTTCGAAGCGCGGGACATCACTGCGGGCGAAGTCTGCAACATCGAGGACCTGCTCAAGCACCCCTACATCCTGGAGCGCGAGCTGCTGCTGGAGACGCCCACGCCGGACGGCCGCACGGTGTCCGTGCATGCCGTGCCTTTCAAGATCAACGGCGCGAGGCCGCCCGTGCGCCGGCCCGCGCCCGCGCTCGGCCAGGACAACGACAAGTGGCTGAAGGATCAATGATGAGCGACACCACGCCCAACGATCCGCGCTCACCTCACGTTCATCGCGTTCATGGCGCCCATCGCGCTCATCGCCCCTATCGCTCCTACCTCTTCGTCCCGGCCGACAACGAACGCCTGCTGCAGAGCGCGTTGAACAAGACGCCCGATGTCGTGATCCTGGATCTGGAGGACGGCGTTCATCCAAGCAGAAAGGTGGCCGCGCGCGCGGGCGTGGCCGCCGCGATCACGCGCGTGGAGGCGGCCGGCAAGGCCGCTGCGGTGCGCATCAACGGCGCGTTGAACACCGCCATCGACGACCTGCGCGCCGCTGTCTCGCCGGGCCTGCGCCTGCTGGTGCTGCCGAAGGTCGAGCACGCTCGCGATGTCCAGCTGCTGGCCGGCGTCGTCGACGAACTCGAACGCGCGGCCGGTCTGCCATCGGGCGAAGTCCGCTTCCTGCTGCAGATCGAGTCCGCCGCGGCGCTGCCGCGGCTCCACGACATCGCGGCGGCCTCGCCGCGCGTGCAGTCGATGATGCTCGGCAGCGAGGACTTCTCGCTCGACGTCGGCGGCCTGCCGACGCCGCAGGCCCTGCTCGCACCGAGCCTGATGGTGCTGTACGCGGCCCGCGCGGCCGGCGTGCTGCCGGTGGGCTTCGTCGGCTCCATCGCCAATCTCGGCAGCATCGAGGCATTCGAAGCCCTGCTGCAGGAGGCACGCACGCTCGGCTTCCGCGGCGCGGTGGTCGTGCATCCGAAGTTCGTCGACGCGATCAACGCCTGCTACACGCCGACGGCGGCGCAGATCACGCAGGCGCGGGCGATCGTCGCCGCCTTCGACATCGCCGATCGCGACGGCCTCGGCGCGACCAAGCTCGGCGACCTGATGATCGACAAGCCGGTGGTCCTGCGCGCGAAGGCCCTGCTCATCGAGGCCGGACTCGATCCCCTACAACAACAGGAGACAACGTCATGCTGACGAAGCGAGAGTTCTGCGCCTTCACGGTGCTCAGCGCGGTCCTGCCCGCGGCACGCGCGCAGGCCTATCCCGGCAAGCCGGTGACCATCGTCGTGCCGCAGGCACCGGGCGGCACGAACGACGCGGTGGGCCGCATCCTTGCGCAGAAGCTCACCGAGAAATACGGGCAGGTGTTCAACATCGACAACCGCGCCGGCGCGGGCGGCAACATCGGCACCGAGCTCGCCTCGCGCGCGCCCAAGGACGGCTACACGCTGCTGCTGACGATCAGCAGCACGCAGGCCATCAATCCGGCGCTGTACCGGCGCACCGGCTTCGACCCGGTGAAGGACTTCGATCCCATCGCGCCGATCGGCGTCGTGCCCAACGTGCTGGTCGTCCATCCCAGTTTCCCGGCCAAGGACCTCAAGGGCTTCATCGCGGCGGCGAAGGCGAAGAGCCCGTCCTACCAGTACGCGTCGGCCGGCAACGGCTCGCTCAACCACCTGCTGGGCGAGATGCTCAACCGCTCCGCCGGACTGCAGCTGGAGCACGTGCCGTACAAGGGCGTCGGACCAGCCTTGACCGACATGCTCGGCGGCCAGGTGAGCGTCGGTTTCGCCAGCCTGCCGTCCTGCCTCGAATTCGTGCGCGCCGGCAAGCTGGTGGCCCTCGGCGTGAGCTCGCCCAAGCGGTCTTCGGCGCTGCCCGACGTTCCGGCGATCGGCGAGGTCGTCCCCGGATTCGCGGGCGAGCTCTGGGTCGGACTCTTCGCGCTCCACGGGACGCCGGACGCGATCACGCGGCAACTGGCCGAGGATGTGACCTCGGTGATGAGCGCGCCGGATGCGCTCGCCAAGCTCAAGGCGCTGGGCGTGGAGCCGCTCAGCGGCGGGCCCACTGCGTTGGCGGCCATGCTGAAGCAGGACATCGCGCGGTGGGAGCCGATCGTGAAGGCGTCGGGCGCACGCGTGGATTAGGGCGAGCGCTCTCCTTCCACGCGCGACCTTGCGTTATGGTCCGCGCCCATGACCGACGTGAAGAGCCCCTTCGAGCCCGAGTTCACCACCGCCCTGTGCGAGATCTTCGAGCGCCTGATCACCTTCAACCAGGTGCTCGGCGTGAAGGTCGACGAGCTGCAGCACGAGATCGTGCGGGCGCACCTCCCCATGCGGCCGGACCTGATCGGGCATTACGCCCACAACCGGCTGCACGGCGGCGTGATCAGCGCGACGCTCGATTCCATGGGCGGTCTGGCGGTGATGGCGGCGATCGGCGCGCGGCATCTCGACGAACCGCCGCAGCAGCGGCTGCAGCGCTTCGCCAAGCTCGGCACGATCGACCTGCGCGTGGATTACCTGCGTCCGGCCATCGGCGCGCTGTTCCGCTGCGAGGCGGAAGTGATGCGGCTGGGCAGCCGCGTCGCCAACACGCGCATGGCGTTCACCGATGAACAGGGCCGGCTGCTGGCCACCGGGGCGGCGGCGTACATCGTGTCGTGAAGAAGACAGGTCGTCGCACTGCGACGGCTGCTGGCCCTCACCCCTGCCCTCTCCCGCAAGCGGGAGAGGGGGTAAGAAGTGAGCCGGTCGGACTCCCTCTCCCGCTTGCGGGAGAGGGCGGGGGTGAGGGCCAGCGGCCTCTGCAGTCAACTAGACCGCGCTGATCCGATAGGCGCATCGACGCGCGCCAGCGAGCAGATGTTCGGTGCGCTCGACGGTGAGTCCAGGCCCCAGGCATCGCTCGAACAAGGCCAGTTCCGATCGGCAGAAGCCTTGGCAGCTCTGCGCCGCGGCGCAGATCGGGCAGTGGTCTTCCACCAGCAGCCAGTCCTTGCCCACGCGCTCGGCGCGCGCCATGTAGCCCTCTTCGGCGCGCAGCCGCGCGAGCTCGCGCACACGGTCGCCGGTCGTGCGGCAGCGGTCGATCGCCGCGCGGTAGCGCAGCTCGCTGTCGCGCTCCCGCGCAGCGATCAACTGATCGAGCCCCGCCTCGCCGAAGACCGCCCGCGCCTGCTGGATCAACTGCACGGTGAGATCGGCATGCCGGTCAGGAAAGCGCCCGTGCCCCGCCGCCGTCAACGACCACAGCTTGCGCGGCCGTCCGGCCTCGCCGCGCTGGTCGTCCTGAGCCTCGACCAGCCCCTGCTCCTCCAATCGCGCGAGCAGCTTGTGCGCGCCCATCGGCGTGATGGCGACGGTCGCGGCCAGCGCCGCGGCCGCCTGCGGACCGCGGCTCTTGAGCTCGAACAGCAGCCGGTCCTCGTTGCCCTGGCTCATGAATGACGCCTCGCGAAGCGGATGAAGCCGATCGCCGCGCCCAGGCACATCGTGCCGCCCAGCAGCATGATCCAGCGCGCCGACAGCATGCCCAGCGCGCCGCCGATCAAGGCGATCAAGGTGTTGGACAGGCAGAACACCGTCGTCAGCAGGCCCATCACGCGGCCCTGGCCGTAGGCCGCGAATCGGTCCGACATCCACGCCGGCATCAGCGCGTTGTAGAACGACAGCGGAATGCCCAGCAACGGGATCAACGCCAGCCCCATCCACGACGGCGCGAGGCTCAGCGCCAGCAACCCGATAGCCGCGACCACCGCGAACCGCGCCGCGCGGTGCAACGGTGTCGTCCCCGAGCCGATGCGCGCCGCGAAGACGCTGGCCGCCGTCATCGCCGCGCACTGCACCGCGGTGACCAGCGCGATGCCGCGGCTGTCCAGCCCCGCCTGCTGCAGCATCCACAACGGCGCGAACTCGTACAGCGCGTTGACCCCCAGCGTGTAGGCCAGCTGCAGCAGCGCGAGGTGGCGAAGCACCGGATCCTGCGCGATCAGCCCCAGCGACTGCTGGCGGCGCATCGCGGCGAGCATCCCGCCCTCCGGCTTGGCCGCGGGACGGTCGTCCGGCAACCCGAAACCGAGCAGCACCAGGCAGGGCAGGATCACGACGGCCGCGACCATGAAGGGCACCGCCTCGCCCAATGGAAGCGTCAGGCCGCCGAGCAGCGGCCCCACCAGCCAGCCGATGTACAGGCTCGCGTTGAGCCACGCGAAGCTGCGCGTGCGCTCCAACTGAGGATGCCAGTCGGCCAGCAGTGCCCGCACGACGGCGACGTTCCCCTCCGTCAGGCCTGTCGCGAAACGCGAGAGCACGAACAGCGGATAGTCCCGCGAGGCCAGCGCGAACGCGCTCAGCCCGTAGCCGACGAGCGTCGCGGTGATGGTGACGCTCAGCACGCGGCGACGGCCGTAGCGGTCGGACATGGGTCCGATCACCAGGCTGCCGACCAGGATGCCGGCCGGATTCACCGCCAGGGCCAACCCCATCAGCAGCTCCGGCCGCAGGCCGAGGAAGTGGGTGAAATCGTCGACCGGTCCGCCGACGAAGATCGGCGCCAGGATCGGGTACGGCAGCGCGACGCCGGCGGTGCTCATCAGCGCGAGCGCGCAGACGGCCCAGAGCAGCAGGTGCGGATGGCGCAGCGGCGCCGGCGACGCAGCAGCTGTGGAAGCAGCGGCGGACTCGGGGGACTCGGAGGGGGACAGCACGGCGCTCATTTTGCAGCCCCTTCGGCGCGCAGACACAAGGCATAGCCGGGCCAGCCGCGATGACGCCATTCCTCGCGCGCGGCGTCGGCGACCTTGATGCGGTGATCGTTCATCGACGCGTGCAACGACGGCAGTGCACGGGTCCAGTCGTCTTCCGCCGCTTGGCCCGCTTGGACCAGCGCCCAGGCCGGCGCAGGACGCAGTTCCGAGAGATACGTGCCCAGCCATGCGCGCCATGCCGTGCGCAAGACCTGGCCCTCGTCGACCTCCAGACCGCGCGAGGCGGCCGCCTCCAGCAGCACGCGCAGCGCATGCGTGCCCGTCACCAGATGCAGCGCGGCGAACTGGTGCCGCGTCAGGTAGACCGCCAGCGAAGCTTCGGCCAGCGCGTCCAGCGTCAGCCGCGGGCGCTCGACATAACCGTCGAAGCCCGGGAGCCTGGCCGCATGCTGCATGCGCGTGGTGATCAAGGTGCCCGGCATCGCCGGCATCGCCAGCGCCGGGTCGGCGCGCACGGCATCGATGACCTCCCGCAGGCTCTCACGTCCCTGCCCCGCCGGCACGGGTGCGCCTAGCGGGCTCTCCAACCCGATCGTCGTCTTCAGCGCCGCGTCGAGCTCCTGCCGATGCCCCGACTGCAACGCGTACGCGAGCCGGATCGCGACGTGGAAGGCCTGCGCCTCGGGCGCGGCGAGCACGCGGCGCAACGCTTCCTCGATGGACGGTGGCGGCACGCCGTCATCGTCCGCAGGACGCGACAGCGGCGCCCAATGGTCGATGTGACGCTGCAGCGCCTCGCGCGGCGCGCCCAGCCGGCCCAGCGCGCCTAGCGCCATCGGCAGGTGGTTGAAGAGCGGCAGTGCCTCGGTGCCATACATCGGACCGAACTTCACCGACTGGTCCAGCGCCTCGTGCAGCCCGGCCGGCCACGGCGGGCCCTTGAGCTCCAGGGCGTTGCCGTCGGGATCGAACAGGTACAGCGACGGGCCTTCGCCTTCCGCGCCGTAGCGCGAGCCGTAGCTGTCGACGGTCACGCCTTGCGACGTCAGCCAGCGTCGCAGCGCGGGCTCGTCGAGCGACTCGACCCGCAGGCAGACGTGGTCGACATTGCGCCCTTCGGCACCGGGGCCCGCGCCCCCCACGCGCCCGAGCTTGCCGTCCAGCGGCACGAGGTCGATCAGCTGCGCGCCGGCGCGCAACTGGACCAGTCCGATCTCCTCCTGCCGTCGCTCGACCGTGCAGCCCAGCAGGTCCACGTAGAAGTGCAGCGCGGCGGACAGATCGCGCACGCGCAGCACGAGATGGTCGATTCCCTGGATCCTGATCATGGCGAGCTCCTTCTGCTTGCTTTGTTGTGGCTTCGAACGGGGGCGCCGAACGGGTCGCCGACGCCGTGTCGCCATGATCACTCCGCCTCGCAATTAAATAAACTTTTAGTTTATTAACATCGCCATCAGCAGGGAGACCCGACAATCGGTGCCATGGCTTTCCGACCCCTTCCCCTCCCCGACGCCACCCCGGGCCGGCTGTGGCTGCAGTCGATGCCGGGCCGCCGCGAGTCCTGGGGCGCCTTCCTCGACGAGGCGCGCCTGAACCAGCTCAACGTGGTGGTCTGCCTCAATCCGCTCGAGGAAGTCGCCGAGCTCTCGCCGTCGTATCACAAGGCGATCGCCGAAGGCCGGCTGCCCTTCCGCTGGCTGCATGTGCCGATGCGCGATTTCGGACTCGCCTCGGACAGCGCGGCCTTCAAGCAAGGCGTGGAGCACATCGCGCAGGGCCTGCGCATGGGCGACCGCGTCCTGCTGCACTGCGCCGCCGGCATGGGCCGCACCGGCACCATGGCCGCGTGCGTGCTGAAGCATCTCGGCATGCCTGCTGCACAGGCGCTTGAAGCCGTCAGCGCGGCGGGATCGAATCCGCAGTCGGCGTTGCAGTCGGGCTGGATCCATCAGTTCTGAGCGACGACGTCTGCATGACGCTCTTCAACGGCGCTTCAACGACGCTTCGATGATTGATCCTCCCCTGCTGACGCAGACCATCGTCCATGCCGATGCGTGGCGCGTCGTCGTCGACAAGCCCTCCGGCCTGCTGTCCGTGCCGGGCCGCGGCGAGGACAAGCAGGACTGCGCCTGGGCACGCGTCGCCGCTGAATATCCGGACGCGCTCATCGTGCATCGCTTGGACCAGTCGACCTCCGGCCTGATCGTCTTCGCGCGCGGTGCGACCATGCAGCGCGCGTTCAGCGAGGCCTTCGCCGCGCGGCTGGTCGACAAGCGTTATGAAGCGGTCGTGGCGGGCCTCGTCGAGCAGGACGCCTTCGAGATCGACCTGCCGCTGATCGTCGACTGGCCGAATCGGCCCCGGCAGATGATCGATCACGAGCGCGGAAAACCCAGCCTGACCCGCGTGCGGGTGCTGCGGCGCGACGTCGCGGCGGGCACCACGCGCGTCGAGCTGGAGCCGGTCACCGGCCGCTCGCATCAGCTGCGCGTGCATCTGCTGGCCGCCGGCCATCCGATCCTCGGCGACGCGTTGTATGCGCCGCCGGAAGTCCTCGCGCAAGCGCCCCGCCTGCTGCTGCATGCACGGGATCTCAGCCTGCCGGCGGTGCTCGATGCGCCGGCGCTGTCACTGCATTCGCCGCCCGGCTTCTGAGCCGCGCGATCCGCCATCCGACCCAGGAGCATTCCCATGTCCACCACCGAATCCACCGGCTCTTCCCGGACCTCCCGGCCTTCACGGCCTCGTTCCCTCACCGTCATCACCGGCAGCTCGCGCGGTCTGGGCGAGGCGCTGGCGCGCCAGTCGCTCGAAGCCGGCCAGGTGGTCATCGGCATCGCCCGCGGGCGCAGCGAGGCGCTGGAGCGCTTCGCCCGCGAGCGCGGCCTGCCGCTGGAGCAGTGGCAGGCCGACCTGTCGAGTCCGCTGGCGATCGCGCAGCACCTGGCCGACACGCTGCGCGCGCAGCCGCACGACTGGGCCGCCGCGACGCTGATCAACAACGCCGGCGTCGTCACGACGCCCGGGCCCGTCGACGGCGAGTCGCTGGAGACGCTGTCCGCCGCGCTTCGCGTCGGTCTGGAGGCGACGGTGCTGCTGAGCGCGGCTTTCCTCGATGCCACCCGCGACTGGCCCGCCGAGCGCAAGGTGCTGAACATCTCGTCCGGCCTGGGTCGCCGCGCGATGGCCGGCAGCGCGCTCTATTGCGCCGCCAAGGCCGGCATGGACAACCTCAGCCGCGCCATGGCGCTGGACGAGGAACACAAGGCCGCCCAGGGCGAGCGCGCCGCGCGCGTCGTCTCGCTCGCGCCCGGCATCATCGACACCGACATGCAGGCCCAGCTCCGCGGCGGCGATTCGGCGAAGTTCCCCGACCGCGACCGCTTCGCGGCGTTCAAGGCCGAAGGACAGCTGGCCAGCGCCGAAGCGACCGCGACGCAGGTGCTGAAGTTCCTCGCCAGAAACGACTTCGGCCAGCAGGTGCTGGCCGATGTGCGGGACGCCTGAGTCCGGGCCTGGTCAGCCGACGAGGTTCGCCAGCGTCAGCAGCGCCAGCAGCATCATCCACAGCACGACCGAGCGCCACACGAGTCCGACCACGCTCTGCAGGTGGCCCAGTTGTGGCGGCACGCCGGCGGTGGAGCCCTCCGCGCTCGTCGCGTCCATGTCGCCGCCGGACTCGAAGGTCTTGCTGCGGTCCGGCGTGACGCCCGGCGCGGCGCTGCCACCCAGTTGCACGCCGACCGCGCCTGCGGCGGAGGCCAGGATGATGCCCTCGTTGTCGTGGGCCCACAGCGCCGAATCGCGGCGCCAGGAACTCACCGCCTCCTCGAAGTTGCCGACGATCGCGAAGCCCGTCGCCGTCAGGCGTGCAGGGATGTGGTCGATCATCCCGAACAGCTTGCGCGAGAGTTCCATCAGGCGCTCGTTGGTCGGCGCATCCAGCGTGCGGCTCTTGAAGGCCCAGTAGCGACCGGCGAATTCGGCCATCCGGTATAGCACCGCGCCGGCCGGACCCAGGCCCAGCGTCGAGAACAGCACGAACCAGAAGAACACCCCGAAGACATGCCGGTGCGCCGCCAGCAGCGAGTGCTCCAGCACGTGCCTCAGCAGCTCGGTGCGCGGCAGTTCGCTGGCGTCGAGGTGACGCCATTCGGCGAGCAGGCGGCGGGCTTCGAGCTCGTCGCCGCGCTCCAGCGCGTCACGGATGTCGGTGAAGTAGTGGCTGAACTGGCGGAAGCCCAGCGTCAGGTAGAGCACCAGCACGTCCATCGCCAGCGAGAGCAGCAGGCTGTAGGGCCGCACGAGCGCGTAGATCGCCCCGACCAGCAGGGCCGGACCGACGACGGTGATCGTCCACACGACGGCCGCATGGTGCGACCGTCCCGCGTCGAAGTTGCGCCCGGTCCAGCGCACCCAGGCGATCATGCCTTGGTGGACCGGATTCCCGTGCGGCAGTGGCTTGAGCTGCTCGCACACCAGCGCAAGCAAGACCGCGAAGAAGTTCATGGCCCGGGATGATAGCGGCCCTCACACCCTCTGAAGGGGGATCGTGCCCCTCGTTCCGTCACAGGAGGTCAGACCTGCAGGAAGCGGTAGAGATTGCGCAACATCGCGGCGGTCGCGCCCCAGATGAAGAACTCCTTCGAAGCGGCCACTGTCAGCGCCACGTCGGCGTCCGCATTCGACACCGCAAGACCTGGCCCCGTCCACGGCATCGACAGGAACTGGCGACGTCCCTTCAAGGGTCCGCTGTCGGCTGCCGCCTGGCCTCCCGCCTCGCCGGCCGGGTCGAGCTCGAAGGTATGGCGCTGGTGATGCGCGGGGTTCATCAGGAATTCCAGCGGCACCTCGAAGGCTTCCGCCACCTCGAAGGCGTCCAGCCGCAGCGAGAAGCCCGGACGGATCAATCCCACCACCGGCGTGACCTCGTAGGCCGTCACCGTGCGATAGACGGGGAGTTGGCCGATCAGGTCGACGTAGCGTTCGTCGAGGCCGATCTCCTCTTCGGCCTCGCGCAGCGCGGTGCGCTCGGGCGAGCCATCCTCCGGCTCGGCACGGCCGCCGGGGAAGCTGATCTGGCCGGCGTGGTCCCGCAGATGCGCGGTGCGCTCCGTCAGCAGCACATGCAGACCCTCGGCCCGCTGCACCAGCGGGATGAGCACCGCGGCCTGCGTCATCGTGCGGCCGGGGAAGACGCCACCGTCGCCGGGCAGCTCCGGCTCGACGCTCGGCGGATGCAGGAAGCGATCGCGCAACCAGGCCGGCGTCAGGCGCTCGCGGGGGACGGAGGGGAGATGCGCATCGGTGCCGGTGACGGGGATGGCGCGGGGATCCTGGATGGGGGGACGGCTGGCGGGACGGCTGGAAGGAGGCGTCGGCATGCGGCAGGGGCGTCCGGTGCGCCGGACTTGTTCGTGGGCGCTCGAGGCGCGAAGCCCCGATTGGACGCCAGAAACGACAAAGCCGCTCCGGGCAGGGCCTTGGAGCGGCTTTGGGGGGTGGCTTGTGCCGAGGATCAGGCGACCGTCTTGATGGCCAGCTTTTCCTTGATACGCGCCGACTTGCCCGAACGCTGACGCAGGTAGTACAGCTTCGCGCGACGGACGTCGCCGCGGCGCTTCACTTCGATCGAAGCGATCAGCGGGCTGTACAGCTGGAACGTGCGCTCAACGCCTTCGCCGCTCGAGATCTTGCGGACGATGAAGTTGGAGTTCAGACCGCGGTTGCGGCGGGCGATCACGACGCCTTCGTAGGCCTGCACGCGCTTGCGGGTGCCTTCGACGACGTTCACGTTCACGATCACCGTGTCGCCAGGGGCGAAAACGGGGATGGTCTTGTTCAGGCGAGCAATTTCTTCTTGCTCAAGGGTCTGGATCAGATTCACGAGGATCTCCTGTGATCTTGCCGGCGCGAATCAGGATGATTCCAGGACAGGACACCTTCGAAGGAATTCTTCGGCGCCGCCCGCGTGGGGATTCAACCAACGGTGTCAAAGCACCGCCCTTGCCCCATCAGCCCAGTAGAGGATCGGAAAACCGAAGATTATAGACGGGGTTGGGCGATCGTCAAACTTCGCCCGTGCCGCCGCCCGTTTTGACTGGCGCCTTGCCTGCCGCCTTGCCGGGCGCAGCCTGCAGGGAGGCGAGGAACTTCTCGTCCTTCTTGTCGAGCCTGCCGTCGCGGCGCGCGGCCTCGATCAGTTCGGGCCGGCGGCGCAGGGTCAGCGCCAGCGACTGCTCGCGGCGCCATCGGGCGATCTCGGCGTGATGGCCGGACAGCAGCACCGGCGGCACCGGCAACGGGCCCTCGGGCGTTTCCAGGACCTCGGGGCGGCTGAAGTGCGGACAGTCCAGCAACCCGTCCGAGAAGCTGTCCTGCTGGTGAGAGGCGGCGTCGTTCAGGACACCTTCCTGCAGACGGGCGATCGCATCGAGCATGGCGATGGCCGGCAGTTCGCCGCCGGACAGCACGAAATCGCCGAGGCTGATTTCCATCGTCACGTGGCGGTCCAGCACGCGCTGGTCGATGCCTTCGTAGCGGCCGCAGAGCAGGATTGCGCCCTCGCCTTGCGCCAGCTCACGCGCCAACGCCTGGTCGAGCTTGCGTCCAGTCGGGCTGAAATGGATCACGGCGGGCGCGCCGGGATGCGTGGCCGCGCGGTCGGCCTTCACCGCCGCCAACGCACGCTCCAGCGGCGCGGCCAGCATCACCATGCCGGGACCGCCACCGAAGGGGCGATCGTCGACACGACGGTAGTTGTCCTCGGCGTGGTCGCGCAGTTGCCACAGGCGAACGTCGACCTGCTTGCTCTCGTACGCACGACGCGTCACGCCGACCCGCAGGAAGGGGTCGAAGAGCTCAGGGAAAAGGGTGAGAACGTCGAAGCGCATGGGCATCCGGCCCCGCGCTTCAGTAGTCCGTGTCCCAGTCGACCGGGATGACTCTGGCGGCCTTGTCGACGTCGCCGACAAACGCGTTCACGAACGGGATCAGGATTTCCTCGTCCGGCTTGACCGGCGCGGTCTTGCCGGCGGGCAGGATGCGCAGCACGCAGTGCGGGCCGGTGTCGATCAGGTCGATCACCTCGCCCAGCGTCCGGCCGTCCTTGTTGACGACGCTCATGCCGATGAGGTCGATCCAGTAGAACTCGTCCTCGTCAGTGTCCGGGAACACGCTGCGCGAGACGAAGATGCGGGCGCCCTTGAGCGCCTCCGCACCGTTGCGGTCGGCCAGGCCTTCGACCTGGGCGACGATGCCGTCCGCGTGGTCGCGGACGGACAGAACCTTGAGCACGGGCGGCACGACATGCGGCTTGCCCGGCAGGGCCTTCTCGCTGGGCTTCATGAACCAGCGGCGAGAGGCGAAGAGCGCCTGGGCATCCGGGGAATGGCTGAGGATCTTCAGCCAGCCCTTGATGCCCCAGGCGTCCAGCACGCGCCCGACTTCGATGGCGTCCTCCGGGAATGCCGGGGAACTGTCGATCACGTCGTCAGGCGCCTGCTTCATCGACTGCGATCCGGAGGATTAAGCAGCGACGGCGGCGGCCGGAGCGGCAGCCGACTTCTTGGCGACGTCGACCAGGCGGGCGACGGCCGGCGACAGCTGGGCGCCGGTGCCGACCCAGTAGGCCACGCGGTCTTGCGAGACGCGCAGGCCTTCGGCGTTGCCGGTGGCCACGGGGTTGTAGAAACCGACGCGCTCGATGAAGCGGCCGTCACGGCGGTTGCGGCTGTCCGTCACGACGAGGTTGTAGAACGGACGCTTCTTGGAGCCACCGCGGGAGAGTCGAATAACGACCATGATCTATCCTTCAGGTTTTGAGCGTTCCACCGCACCAGGGAGACACACAGGGGCAAGCAGAGATTGGATCGACTCTTCGTCGGGTACGCGTGCGTCGCGCATCGATTCCCAACGGCAGGTCGACAGCTGGCTCCGTAGATACGCCCCCGGTCCGTCCATCGCCCGCATGCTCCGTTTCAGGGAGCTTCGAAGCGTGACAGCCACACCCAGGGGCCAGCGCCAAAACCAAGCATTATAAACTCGCGTTTGACGCTTTGTCCTCCTCCCCCAATGACGACGACCACCAGCAGTTCCTCCCCCCTCCTGATCCGACCCAGCCTGGAGGGTGACATCGCCGCCATCCAGCAGATCTACGAGCACGCGGTGCTGCACGGCACCGGCACTTTCGAGACCGACGTGCCCGACCGCGCCGAAATGGGCCGCCGCCGCACCGAGGTGCTCAGCCGCAGCCTGCCGTACCTGATCGCCGAGCGTGACGGGCAGGTGCTCGGCTTCGCCTACGCCAACTACTTCCGTCCGCGGCTGGCCTACCGCTACTTCGTCGAGGACTCCATCTATCTCTCGCCCCAGGCCCAGGGCCAGGGCGTCGGCCGCCTGCTGCTGGCCGAACTGATCGCCCGCTGCGAAGCGGCCGGCGCGCGCCAGATGGTGGCCGTGATCGGTGACTCGCAGAACCTCGGGTCGATCGGCGTGCACCGCAGCCACGGCTTCGAGGACATCGGCGTCATGAAGGCCGCCGGCTGGAAGTTCGGCAAGTGGCTGGATGTCGTGCTGATGCAACGCCAGCTGGGTCAAGGGGACACGAGTTCGCCCACCGGAGCGACGCCTGCCGCCGCGGCGACTCCCCCGTCGGCACCCTCCACGCCTGCCGAGACGCCCGCCGCATGAGCGCCGTCGCCCCTGACGCCGGCGGCGCGGCGGACCGCAAGTCCAAGACCGTCGCCACCTGGCTGAGCTTTGCGCTCGGCAGCCTCGGGGCGCATCGTTTCTATCTGCACGGATTCAGCGACAAGCTCGCCTGGCTGCATCCGCTGCCGACGCTCCTCGGCCTGTATGGCGTGCACCGCATGGACACGCTCGGCCAGGACGACGTCGCGGCCTGGTTCCTGATTCCGATGCTCGGGTTGATGATCGCCCAGAGCATGCTGGCGGGCATCGTGTACGGGCTGATGCCCGACGAACGCTGGGCCGACCGCTTCAACCCCGGACAAGCGGTGCACAGGACCGGCTGGCTGCCGATCCTGGGCGTCATTGCCTGCCTGATGGTGGGCGGCGCCTGCCTGATGGCGACGATCGCCTTCTCAGCGCAACGCTACTTCGAATCGCAGGTCGAAGCCGCCCGCGAGATCAGCCAGTAGCCGCCTGCGCTCAGAACAGCGTGAAGCTGATCCAGTAGAACAGTCCGGCGATGAACGCCGACGCCGGGATCGTGAAGATCCAGGCCCAGACGATGTTCCCTGCCACGCCCCAGCGTACCGACGACGCGCGCTGCGTCGAGCCCACGCCGACGATGGCGCCGGTGATCGTGTGCGTCGTGGACACCGGGACGCCCAGCGAGGTCGCCAGGAACAGCGTGATCGCGCCGCCGGTCTCGGCGCAGAAGCCGCCGACCGGTTTGAGCTTGGTGATCTTCTGTCCCATCGTGCGGACGATGCGCCAGCCACCGAACATCGTGCCCAGGCCGATCGCCAGGTAGCAGATGACGATGACCCAGGTCGGCGGCGAATGTTCGCCGGCGCCTGCGTAACCGGAGGCGATCAGCAGCATCCAGATCAGGCCGATGGTCTTCTGCGCGTCGTTGCCGCCGTGACCCAGGCTGTACAGCCCGGCCGAGACCAGTTGCAGTCTTCGGAACCAGTTGTCCACCCGCAGCGGCGAGCTGCGTCTGAACAGCCAGGCCACCGCCACCATCAGCAGCGAGCCCAGCAGGAAGCCCAGCAGCGGCGAGACGAAGATGAACAGCACCGTCTTGCCGATGCCGCTCATGATCAGGCCCTTGGTGCCCGCCTTGGCGATCGCCGCGCCGACCAGGCCGCCGATCAGCGCGTGCGACGAGCTCGACGGGATGCCGTAGAACCAGGTGATCACGTTCCAGGCGATCGCGCCGATCAGCGCGCCGAAGATCACGTGGTGATCGACGATGGTCGCGTCGATCGATCCCTTGCCGATGGTGGCCGCCACCTTCAGCTCGAAGAACAGCACCGCGATCACGTTGAAGAAGGCCGCGAACAGCACGGCCTGCTGCGGCTTGAGGACGCCGGTCGACACCACCGTCGCGATGGAGTTCGCCGCGTCGTGGAAGCCGTTCATGAAGTCGAAGGCGACGGCCAGCACCACGAGCATGGCCACGACCCAGAAGGCCACGTGCATCGTTCCCATGGGAGACGCTCCGCGACCGGGTCA
This sequence comes from Mitsuaria sp. 7, assembly GCF_001653795.1. Lineage (NCBI taxonomy): Bacteria > Pseudomonadati > Pseudomonadota > Betaproteobacteria > Burkholderiales > Sphaerotilaceae > Roseateles > Mitsuaria sp. 7. The sequence goes on along the minus strand of NZ_CP011514.1, from coordinate 651,323 downwards.
GGAATTCTCGAGGACGATGCCCTCGATGAGGTTGGCGACGTCCTCGCAGCGGTCGGAGATCGACTCCAGCTGCTCGTAGATCGCCTTGAGCTTGATCAGCTCGCGCACGTCCTCCTGTTCGCGGAACAGCTTGGACATCGCGGCACGCATCACGCGGTCGGCGTCGGACTCGAGCTGGTCGATCTCCTCGCAGGCCTTGATGGCGGCTTCGGCGGTCTTGGGCTCGCTCAGCTTGGGCAGCAGCGTCACGGCGTGCTTCACGCGTTCGCAGCACTTGGCCGACAGCTCGCCCAGGCGCAGCACTTCCTCGGGGATGGTGCGCACGTCGTAGAGCTGCATCGTTTCGCTGGAGTCCTGCAGCAGGTCCAGGATGTCGTCCATCGCGTTGATCAGGCCGTGGATCTGCTCGCGGTCGATCGGCGTGATGAAGGTGCGATGCAGCAGCCGGTTCACCTCGGCGGTGACGCGGTCGGCGTGGTGCTCGGCCTTGTCGACCTCGGCGGCGTATTTCTCGCGCAGCGTGAGGTCGTTGTAGTTCTGGATCATGAGCATGAAGGCGCGCGCGCCTTCCACGATCTGCGTGCCGTGCTCATTGAACAGTTCGAAGAAATTGCCCTCTCGGGGCAGCAGCTTGCCGAAAAACATGGGGGGAGGCTCCGCGCCGTGCGATCCGCGCCGGACCGTCACCATTGAGTCATTTCCGTGTCACGGAAAACCCGCGAGTGTAGCCGCCCATGGCCCGTTGGAGCCATCCCCCGACATTCCCCCACCCTCCCCCATCAATGCGAGGAGCGGAAATCAGCTTCGAAAGATGAAGTAGACCGCCCCCATCAGGCACAGGCCGGCCCAGATGAAGTCCGTCTTGAACGGCTGGTTCATGAACAGCATCGAGAACGGGACGAACACGCCCAGCGTGATCACCTCCTGCGTGATCTTCAGTTGGGCGAGCGTGAAGCCGCCGTCATAACCGATGCGGTTGGCCGGGACCTGCAGCAGGTACTCGAACAGCGCGATGCCCCAGCTGATCAGCGCGGCGACGTACCACGGCTTGGACGCCAGCTCCTTCAGATGGCCGTACCAGGCGAAGGTCATGAAGACATTGGACAGCGTCAGCAGGGCGACCATCTGCCAGCCGGCGGCGGTTGCGAACATGGGGCGAGCTCCCGAAGAAATGGTTGGACGTGGGTGCGATTCGTCAGGGAAGACGCAAGGGCATGTCTTCGCGCTCGACGAGCTGATCGACGACCGAGGGCAAATGGCCTGCCAAGCCGCCGAGACCCGGCACGTCCAGCGTCGGATCCAGCTCCAGCAGCGGACGCAGCACGAAGGCGCGCTGGTGCAGCCGCGGATGCGGGACGACGAGCCTGTCCAGGTCGACGATCTGATCGCCGAAAAGCAGCAGGTCGAGGTCGAGGGTGCGCGGCGCGTTGACGAACGGCCGCTCGCGACCATGACGCAGCTCGATGACCTGCAGCGCCGAGAGCAGCGTCAGCGGCGGCAACGTCGTCGCCACGCGGGCGACCGCGTTCAGGTAGTCGGGGCCTTCACAGCCGACCGGCGCACTGCGCCAGGCGGAGGAGACGGCGTCCAGGGTCAGGTCTTGCACGTCGGCGAGGTCGGCCAGCGCCGCCTCCAGCGTGCGCCGCAGGTCGCCGAGGTTGGCGCCCAGGCCGACATAGGCCGTGGTCATTCGAGGTCGATCACTCGTCGTTGGACGGGCCCGAATCGGCGGGACCTGCGCCGCCGGCCGAGCCGCCCGCCGCCTTGGGCTTGCGACGACGACGGCGCTTCTTGGCGGGATGACCGACGCCACCCTCGCCTTCCGTGACATCGACCGCTTCGGCATCGATCGGCAGGCCCGCTGCGGACTCACCGCTGACCGGCATCGTCGAGGACGTGCTCACGGCGCCGCGCGGCACCGAGTGCACGCGCCCGCCGCCCGCCTTGGGCTTGCTGCGCGGGCCGCCCTGGCGCTGCGTCTCGCGCGCCAGTTCCAGCAGCGCGCGGCGCTCGTCCTCGGTGCCCAGCGCGAAGTCTTCCCACCAGTCGGCCAGCGCCGGATCGATCTCGCCCGCCTCGGCGCGCAGCGCCAGGAAGTCGAAGCCGGCGCGGTAGCGCGGCTGCTCGATCAGGCGGTGCGGGCCGCTGCCGGTGCGACGCTCGAAGCGCGGCTGCATCATCCAGATCTCGCGCATGTCCGCCGCGAGCTTGCCGCGGCCGGAGATGTCGCCCACGCGCGCGTCGAAGACCAGGTCGATCGCCTGCTGCAAGGCCGCCACCGCGCCCTCGCCACCGTCGATCAGGCGCGTCCAGCGCTGCTGGACCTCGCCCCACAGCATGCAGGCGAGCATGAAGCTGGGCGCCACCGAGCGGCCTTCTTCCACCCGCTTGTCGGTGTCCTCCAGCGCAAGGCGGACGAACTTGCCGTGCACGTTGTCCGGCAGCGCGCCGTCCTTGTCGAGCACCGCGTCCAGGATGGGGAACACGCCGCGCGCCAGACCCTGCTTGCGCAGTTCGTCGATGCTGGCCAGCGCATGGCCGGTCTGCAGCAGCTTGATCATCTCGTCGAACATGCGCGACAGCGGCACGTTCGCGAGCAGCGGCGCCATCACGGCGATCGGCGCGCGGGTCTTGGGCTCGATCGTGAAGCCCAGCTTCGCGGCGAAGCGCACGGCGCGCAGGATGCGGACCGGGTCCTCGCGATAGCGGGTCTCCGGGTCGCCGATCATCCGCAGCACCTTCTTGCGGGCGTCGGCCAGACCGCCGTGGTAGTCCACCACCAGCTCGCGCTCCGGGTTGTAGTACATCGCGTTGACGGTGAAGTCGCGTCGCGCGGCGTCCTCGATCTGCGGGCCCCAGACGTTGTCACGCAGCACGCGGCCGGACGCGTCGACGACGTGCGACTTGCCTTCGAGCGCGCCCTTGGACGTCTTCTCGTTGCCCTGCACCTGCTCGGCGTCGTCTTCCTTCAGCAGCGCGCGGAAGGTGGAGACCTCGATCACCTCGTGCTCGCGGCCGCGGCCGTAGACCACGTGGACGATGCGGAAGCGCCGGCCGATGATGAAGGCGCGACGGAACTGGTTCTTCACCTGTTCCGGCGTGGCGTCGGTGGCGACGTCGAAGTCCTTGGGCCGGCGGCCCAGCAGCAGGTCGCGCACCGCGCCGCCGACGATGAAGGCCTCGTAGCCCGCGTCGGTCAGGCCCTTGACGACCTTGACGCCGCGCTCATCGAGCAGGGCCGGGTCAATGCGGTGTTCCTCCGCGGTGACTTCCACGCGCTTGCCCAGCGGCGTGGCGGTGCTTTCGGACTTGCCCAACAGCTTGTTGATAAATTTTTTGATCATTCGAACAGCTTCAATATCGGCCAGCCGCGCTCGCGCGCCAGCGCCTCGAGGGCCGAGGTGGGGTTGGTCGCCACCGGATGACTGACCCGCTCCAGCAGCGGCAGGTCATTCATCGAGTCGCTGTAGAAATGCACGCGCTCGAAATCCTCCCAGCGGCGCCCCTGCGCCGCCAGCCATTCGTTCACGCGCACGATCTTGCCCGCCTGGAAGGACGGGGTCCCCTGCACGCGGCCGGTGAACGACCCGGTCGCGTCGCGCTCCAGCTGCACGGCGATCAGGTGGTCGACACCGAAGGCCTTGGCGATCGGCGCGGTCACGAATTCGTTGGTCGCCGTCACCACGACCACCAGATCCCCGGCGTCCAGGTGGCGCTGCACGAGTGCGCGCGCATTGTCGCGCAACATCGGCGCGACGATCCGGGCCATGAATTCGGCGCGGGCCGCCTCGGCCTCGGCCAGCGGCCGGGCGCGCCAGACGGAGGTCGCGAACTCGACGTACTCGTCCAGGTCGAGGTCCCCGCGCTGGTAGTCCGCGTAGAAGCCGTCGTTGCGGGCGGCCCAGGCGGCGCCGTCGGCCCAGCCGATCTCCACCATGTAGCCGCCGAAGGCATGGTCCGAGTCCTGCGGGATCAGCGTGCCGTCGAGGTCGAACAGGGTCAGGTCCACGGGTCTTGTCCTTGAAAAACCTTGAAATCGGTGCAACCGGCGGCGCCGCCCTCAGGCGAGCGCCCCCTGGTCGGCGAGCATCTGGCGCAGCAGCGGCACGGTGACCGCCCGCTTGCTGGCCATGGCGAATTCGTCCAGCCCGTCCAGCAGCGTCATCAGGTGCTTGAGGTCGCGGGCGTAGCGGGTGAGCAGGTAGTCCATGACCTCGTCGCTCAGCGCGATGCCGCGGCGGTCGGCCTCGCGTCGGAGCACGGCGCGCACCTCGGCCTCGGACAGCGGCTGCAGCGCGAAGGTCGGCCCCCAGCCGAGGCGGGTGCGCAGGTCCTCGCGCAGGTCCAGGTCCACCGGCGGCGCGGTGCCGGTCGAGACGACGGCCAGGCCCAGCGTGGCCGCCTCGACGAAGAGGGCGAAGGCCGCATGCTGCTGGCCCGGATCGAAGCGCTGCGCGTCGTCCAGCAGCAGCAGGCTCGGGTGGGTGGGCAGTTCCCACGGCAGCGGGGTGTCGGCGTCGTACCAGCCGACCTGCGCGCCGGCCTGCTGCCAGTGGCGCGCCAGCGCGCGCAGCAGGTGCGTCTTGCCGCTGCCGGGCGGCCCCCACAGGAACACCGGCGGCGAACCCGTCCCCAGGGCCAGCACATGCGTGAGGGCCGCGGTGTTGGCACCGGTGAGGAGCGTGTCAAAGGTGTAGTCGGGCTCGGGACCGAGCGACAGCGGGATCTGCTTCAAACCACTTCAGCGTTGGATGGCGGGGCGATGTCGGCGACCCGGAGGTCGGCAACAGGAAGGTCGGCGACCGGGCGCTCGTACCCTCAGGAAGAACGGGATTCTAAGCGTCGCCCGACGGCCCCTCCCCCGTCGACTCCCTCAATGGAGGGTGGCCGGTCCGCCACCCGCATCACGGAGCTGCTGCAGGCACTGCTCGAGCTCGGAGCGCTCCAGGCGGTCGTCGGGCAGCAGCGCCACCAGCTTGCGCTGGACGGCCAGCAGCCGGGGCAGGTCCTGCTGGTCCATGTGGATCTGCTTGAGGTTGCGCAGCATGCGCGCCAGGATCTGCCGCGGCGGCGCGGTGCCCAGGAAGGCGTCCAGCGACATCGGCTCCTCCGGCATCAGGCCCGCGCGTTCGCGCCAGGGGCTGAGGAACTCGTCGAGCTCGCCGCGCCCCAGCGAACGTCCGCTGAACGGATCCAGCACGACCTCGCCCTGCGGCAGCCGCAGCTTCATCAGGAAGTGGCCGGGGAAGCTGACGCCCTTGACCTGCAGGCCGACGTGCGAGGCCAGTTCCATGTAGATGATCGCCAGTGTGATGGGGATGCCGCGGCGCGTGGCGAGCACCTGGTGGAGGTAGCTGTTGCCGACGGCGTAGTAGTCGTTGACGTTGCCCGCGAAGCCGAGTTCGCCGTGGAAGTACTGGTTGAGCATCCGCAGCCGGTGGCTGGGCGGCGCGTCGGCGGGCAGGCGATGTCTCAGCCGTTCGCCGAGGCGGTCCAGCTCGGCCATCACCTGCTGCACGTCCAGCCGGGGCACCTCGTCGAGCGCGATCGCCGTGGCGGCCTCGGCGAGGTTCAGCGTGTCGTCTTCGGCAACCAGCGTCGAGAAATAGTCCAGCGCCGACGGCACCGTCCACTGCAAAGGCGAACTCATGCGTCGGAGTCTACGCCCGCCACCGTCGCCGGATCCCGAGCGTGACGCCCCCGATTTCAGGCCCGTCGCGCGTTCGCCGCTCAAGCCCGGCGGGCGAACTGGCGCAGCTTCACGCCCAGCAGCAGCAGCACGCCGAAGTACAGCAGCGCCGAGGCGCCCAGGCTCAGCGCCATCCAGCCGGCGCGCGCCAGTTCGAAGTGGAAGCCCTTGCCGCCGACCCAGCCGAAGTACCCGGCGAGCCACCATTGCAGCGCGCCCATGGCGGCGCTGGCGATCGCGACACGCAGCAGGAACAGGGGCCATCCGGCCTCCGGCGTGTAGGTGCCGAGCTTGCGCAGCCCGCGCAGCAGCAGCAGCGCGTTGACGACGGCGCCCAGGCCGATCGACAGCGACAGGCCGGCGACGCCGATCTTGAATCCGAAGACGAAGATCGCGTTGAACACCTGCGTCAGGATGAGCACACCGACGGCGATGCGAACCGGGGTGCGCATGTCCTGACGTGCGTAGAAGCCGGGGGCCAGCACCTTGATCGACACCAGCCCCATCAGGCCCAGCCCGTAGCCCATCACGGCGTGTGCGGTGTGGGCGACATCCTCGGGCCGGAAGGCCCCACGCTGGTAGAGCACCGCGACCAGCGGCTCGGCGAAGACCAGCAGCGCGACCGCGCAGGGCAGCGCCAGCAGCAGGGTCAGGCGCAGGCCCCAGTCGAGCAACCCCGAATACTTGGCCGTCTCGCCCTTGGCCGTGCTCGCCGCCAGCTGCGGCGTCAGCACGACGCCCAGCGCGACGCCGAGCAGCGCGATCGGGAACTCCATCAGCCGGTCGGCATAGGTCAGCCAGGATGCGGCGCCCTCGCCCACCGCGATGGCGATCTGCGTGTTGACCAGCAGCGACAGCTGCGCCACGCCGACGCCCAGCAGCGCCGGCCCCATCTTGCGCAAGACCTGGCGCACGCCGTCGTCGCCGGCGGCGCGGCGCAGGCCGGCGAAGTTCAGCGCGAAACGCGGCATCAGGCCGAGACGCCGCAGCGCCGGCACCTGGACCGCCAGCTGCAGGATGCCGCCTATCATGACGCCCAGCGCCAGCGAGTAGATCGGCTCGTAGCCGTAGTGCGCCAGCACCGGCGTCAGCCCGTAGCCGCAGGCCAGCGAGGCCAGGTTCAGCAGCACCGGCGTCACCGCCGGCACGATGAAGCGCTTCCACGTGTTCAGGATGCCGGCCGAGAGCGCCACGAGCGACATGAAGCCGATGTACGGGAACATCCACCGCGTCATCACGACGGCGGCCTCGTGCGCATCCCTGGACAGCCCCGCGCCGAGCGCCCAGACCAGCAGCGGCGCGCCGATCACGCCGATCACGCAGGTGGCCAGCAGCGCCCACAGCAGCACGGTCGCGACGGCGTCGATCAGGTGACGGGTCGCCTCGTCGCCGTCCTTGGCGCGCGCGGCGGCCAGCGAGGGCACGAAGGCCTGCGAGAACGCCCCCTCGGCGAACAGCCGCCGCAGCATGTTGGGGATACGGAACGCCACGTTGTAGGCGTCGGTCATCGCATTGGCGCCGAACAGTCCGGCCACCATCTGTTCGCGGACCAGCCCGGTGATGCGCGACAGCAGCGTGAAGACCGAAACGACGGAAGCGGTACGGAGCAGGTTCATTCAGGCGTCGGCGCGGAGGCGATACTGGGGCGGAGCGTGGGACGGTGCGGACGAGGCGTCGGGGCCCGGCCGGAGACCGCGCATTATGGGTGTGCCAGTGCGGGCGCAGTACTGCGCATTTGGTTTTTCAAATCCTGGCTGCTATACTCGCCGTCTTTGCACCAACTGGACAAATAACACAATGGCAAGCTCTTCCAAAGCCAAGAAGAAAACCGTGCGTCTGGCCTCGGGCCGCAAGCGCGCACGTCAAGACGTCAAGCTGAACGCCGCCAACTCGGCGCTGCGTTCCAAGTTCCGCACGGTCATCAAGAACGTGCAAAAGGCGATCGTCACGGGTGACAAGGCCAAGGCCGCTGACCTGTTCAAGACCGCCCAGCCCGTGATCGACTCGGTCGCCGACAAGGGCATCTTCCACAAGAACAAGGCTGCTCGCCACAAGAGCCGCCTGTCTTCGAAGATCAAGGCGCTCGCCGCCTGATAGACAGATCCAGCTCTGGTGCAAGAAAAAGCCCGCCTGACGGCGGGCTTTTTCGTTGGGGCCTCCGCCCCGTTCAGAGCGGCATCGGCGTCGTGATCTGTCCGACGACCTCGCGCACGTGGAGCCAGTCCACGACATTGCGCGCCACCCAATCCCCATCATCCAGTGGCAGGTCATGCCCCGCGTGCCGGTGCAGCCGCAAGGGCGCGCCCCAGGCCCGGCTGATGGCCTGCGAGCAGCGCCAGTCCACGAGCGAGTCGCCCTGGCTGCACAGCAGCAGCATGGGCGGCTGCGGCTTGGCGAGGCTGGCGCGATACCGCGCCGCCGCCAGCAGCTGCCGCAGCGCATTGCGCCGCCGCACCGGATGCTGGCGCTGGATCGAGACCCAGTCATCGATCACCTGGTCCGGCTGACGCTGCATCCGCGTCGTCATCTGCAGCACCTTGGCCTCGCGCCGGCGCAGGCTCAGCCGCGTCAGGCTCAGCAGCAGCAATGACCAGTAATTCGACGGCCGCAGCCGCCGGAAGAACGCGCTGAAGGGTCGCAGGCTGGTGTTGATCAACACGATGCCTTCAAGCTCACCGGGATGGCGCGCCGCCCATTCGCTGGCGACCATCGCGCCCAGCGACATGGCCAGCACCTGATACGGCGGGGGAACGCCGCGACGCCGCAGCTCCGCACGGCACGCCTCCATCATCGCGTCGACGTGGGTCGGGCTGCTCTGGCGATGCTTGTCGCCGTTGCCGGGCAGGTCGAGCAGTTCCAGCCGGGCCTCCGGCTGCTGCACCCGCAGCGCGCGCAGCAGGCGCGCGGGGAAATCCCCCCAATGGCCGCTCTCGCGGGTCAGCCCGCGCAACAGCACCCAGGTGTGGACGCTCATCGAGCGGTCCTCCGATACCAGCGAATCAACGCCTGCTCCCCGTGATCGATTCTTGTGTCCGGCCCTGGCAACCACCGCAACGCGCTCTGCGTCGCACGGGTCATGAAGTCCATCCAGGCCATGTGCCGTCGCAACACGCGCTGCTGTCGATGTTCGATCAGCGGGTTGAACATGCCGTGCCGGGAGAGTAGCTGTCGCGGGTTTTTCTTCACCCACAGCCATGACCCCATTTCGAGCGTCATCGGCAGGAAGATCCCTCGATCAAGGGAGAGGGACTCGTCGTAAAGGTGATCCCACAGGTCGCCATGGGTCAGGTAATGCCGGCTCTGCGGCTCCATGACGTAGGGATGCGGGGACAGGCATTGATCGAGCACCTCGCACAGCGCGTGGATCTCGGCGAGGTGATGCATCGGACGACGCGTGCGCGCATACGGGAACCAGATGCGGTCGCGCAGGCCGAAGCCGCTGTGGAAGTCGATGGCCACGGACACCGGACGCCCCAGCAGTTCCTCGCGGACGAAGCGGCAGAGCGCGTCGCTCTCGACCTGCAGCGGCTCATCGGCCCGCCCCCGGTAGTACGGCAGCAGCCGCGTCAGCCGATGGCCGCCGACCAGGAAGGGCACGCCCCGGTCCGCATCCTGCGGCGCGTTGCGCATCAGATCGATGCCTTGCGGATTCGCCCGCGAGCCCGCCAGCACGCCGCCGGGATTGACGACCGGGAGGAAGACGAGCCGCAGCGACTCGAGCTGCTGATGCAGGCTGAGGTCCCATCGAAGCCGCCGCACCAGACTGCCGAGGTAGGCCAGCACGACCTGCGCGCCGATGCGCTCCAGCCCGTGGACGCCGCCGATGAAACCGAGCGCCGGCACCTTGGGGTCAGGGTTGCCCAAGGTCACACCGATCACCGGCAGCGGGCCGCCGAGGGTGTCCACGGTCGCGAGTTCGCGGGCCTGCAGCATCGTCCCGCCCTGATCGATCAGGCGCAGCAGCTGCTGCATTTCCGGCAGGACGGCCGCGGCCCGGGAGCCCGCGTCGGCGGTGAAGACGGCCATGTCCAGGGAGCCCGGTGGGGAGGTCGCGGCGAACCAGTCAGCGTAGTCGCACCGAGGCCGTCAGGCGATGGCCCGATCGGGCCAGAAGCAACAGCGCGGAGAGCGCGGAGAGCGCGAAGGTGTGCGAGATGCGCGAAGCCCGTCAGGCCTTGCCGGATTCCCGGTCCCCGGGCAGCAGGCAGGCGTCGACGACCTGCAGCTTGTTATCGCGGGCGAAGTTCATGACGAACTCCCAGGCCATCGGTTCAACGGACTTCAGCGCCTCGTTGACGATCACGCACTTGACGCCGTCGATGACGCGCGGCACGCAGTAGGGGGAGTAGCCGAGGTACGCGTCGCGGCCGCTGCGCGTGCCGCCAGGACGGAAGCAGGACATGGCGCCAGCCAGACGTTCGGCCCAGTCGCTCGGGCGGAAGGTGCGGCCATCCGTGGTGATCCCCTGGATGAACACTTCTCGCGGCTTGGGCTGCTCAGTCATTGGCTACGGTCTCACGCGTCCCGGCAAAAACTCTATTGTGCCCTGGATGTGTTGCGCCGCAGCACACGTGGGCTTCTGCTCGCCCCGATGCTCGGCGGGGTGACCTCGCTTCTGCTGGTCAGCGCGGCTTCCATCGCTGTGCAGGAGGAATCTCCTCGCCCGGCAGGGTCGACCCTTAGAATCGATCGGCTCCCCACCCCGGTCCCGGACCGGGAATTGCCGGGAGCCTTCCTGGAGATTTCCCCCCACCCCTCCCACGCTTTGGAGACTTGATGAACGCCCCGGACTCCTCGTTCGCCACCCCGACCGAACCCCATGTGATGCACACCTACGGCCGCCTGCCGATCGCCTTGTCGCACGGCGAAGGCGCCTGGGTCTGGGATACGGCCGGCCGACGATACCTGGACGGCCTCGGCGGGATCGCCGTCAACACGCTCGGACACAACCATCCGAAGCTGGTGGCGGCCTTGCGGGACCAGGTGGGCAAGCTCATCCACACGAGCAACTACTACCACGTCCCGCTGCAGGAGCAGCTCGCGGCCAAGCTCTGCGCGCTGTCGGGGCTGACCAACGCCTTCTTCTGCAATTCCGGCCTGGAGGCCAACGAGGCCGCGCTCAAGATCGCGCGCAAGTACGGGCATGACCGCGGCAACACGGCCCCCGAGGTGATCGTGTTCGAGAAGGCCTTCCATGGCCGCTCGATCGCGACGCTGTCCGCGACCGGCAACCCGAAGGTGCAGGCGGGCTTCGGCCCGCTGGTGCCGGGCTTCGTCCGCGTGCCGCTGAACGACATCGAGGCGATCCGCAAGGCCATCGCCGAACACCCGAACGTGACCGCGATCTTCCTGGAGACCATCCAGGGCGAAGGCGGCATCAACGCGGCGCACATCGACTTCCTGAAGGCCCTGCGCAAGCTGTGCGACGAGCACGACCTGCTGCTCATGCTGGACGAGGTGCAGTGCGGCATCGGCCGTACCGGCAAGTGGTTCGCGCACCAGTGGGCCGGCATCGTGCCGGACGTGATGCCGCTGGCCAAGGGCCTGGGCTCGGGCGTGCCCATCGGCGCGGTGGTGTGCGGCGAGAAGGCGGCCAAGGTCTTCGGACCGGGCAACCACGGCACGACCTTCGGCGGCAATCCGCTGGCGATGCGCGCGGGCGTCGAGACGCTGACGGTGATGGAAGAGGACGGCCTGCTGGCCAACGCCGCGACCGTCGGCGCCGAGCTCAAGGCCGCGATCGAGCACGGCCTGGCGGGCGAGGCTGGCCTCGTCGAGGTCCGCGGCCATGGCCTGATGATCGGCATCGAGCTGGACCGCCCCTGCGGCGTGCTGCTGACGCAGGCGATGGAAGCGGGCCTGCTGCTGAGCGTGACGGCCGACAAGGTCATCCGCCTGGTACCGCCGCTGATCCTCACGAGCGGGGAAGCCGCCGAGATCGCCGCGCGTCTGGTGCCGCTGGTGAATGCCTTCCTGGCCGCGCCCCCGGCAACGCCCTCGGCGCCATGAAACCGGGGAACACGCTCATGCGTCACTACCTGCAGTTCAAGGACCTGCGCACGGAGGAGTACACCCACCTGTTCGAACGGGCGGCGACGATCAAGCGCCGCTTCAAGAACTACGAGAAGTACCAGCCGCTGCAGGACCGCACGCTGGCGATGATCTTCGAGAAGGCCTCCACGCGGACCCGCGTGAGCTTCGAGGCGGGCATGTACCAGATGGGCGGCTCGGTGGTGCACCTGACCACCGGCGACAGCCAGCTGGGCCGTGCGGAGCCGATCGAGGACAGCGCGCGCGTGATCAGCCGCATGGTCGACATCGTGATGATCCGGACCTACGAGCAGACCAAGCTGGAGCGCTTCGCGGCGCACTCGCGGGTGCCGGTGATCAACGGGCTGACCAACGAGTACCACCCGTGCCAGATCCTGGCGGACCTGTTCACCTTCATCGAGCAGCGCGGCATGGACCGACGCGGCGCGATCGACATGGACTGCCTGAAGGGACGCGTGGTGGCCTGGGTCGGCGACGGCAACAACATGGCCAACACGTGGCTGCAGGCGGCGGAGATCCTGGGCTTCACCGTGCACGTGAGCACGCCCAGCGGCTACGAGATCGACCCGGCGGTGGCGGGCATCAAGGACACGCGCTGCTACAAGGTCTTCAAGGACCCGAAGGAAGCCTGCCGCGATGCGGACCTGGTGACGACGGACGTGTGGACCAGCATGGGCTACGAGGCCGAGAACGAGGCGCGCCGCACGGCGTTCGCGGACTGGTGCGTGGACAAGGACATGATGGCGCAGGCCAAGCCGGATGCGCTGTTCATGCACTGCCTGCCGGCGCACCGCGGCGAAGAGGTCGCGGCCGACGTGATCGACGGCCCGCAGTCGGTGGTCTGGGACGAGGCCGAGAACCGCATGCACGTGCAGAAGGCGCTCATGGAGTACCTGCTGCTCGGACGCATCGGCTGAGCACCCTGCCCCGCTCCTGAAGTGACAAGGCCCGCCGAGTGCGGGCCTTGTTGCATCCAGCCTCGATCGTCGCCGCTACTTCGGCGCCACGATCGCCTTCAGCCCTTCCTCATACGACCCGGCGGGGTAATGCTTCTGCAGCGCCTTCCAGACGGTGCCCGATCGCGAGTTCCGCTCCAGCGCGTCGCTCAGCACCTCGCGGTCCTTCGCCGGCAGGTGCCGCGACAGGTAGATGCCGCTGTCGGTCCAGTTGAGCTCGGCCATGGCCTCCAGGCGCAGCCGGTCCAGCAGCGGCCGCGTCTTCGAGTCCTGCAGCAGCGTGCCCGCCAGGATCGACGGCGCCATCACTGTCACGTCCGCCAGGTTGCGCTCCAGCGTGCGCACCACCGCCGCCGCGTCGGCCTCCACCACCAGCCGGCGCTGCGCCTTCAGCGTCCTCAGCAACTGCTGGTAGGGCTCGCCGTAGTCGAAGCCGCGCACCACCGCCACGCGCAGCTCGCGCCGCTCGCCCAACTCGGCCAGGCTCTCGACCGGCGCGCGGTCCGAAGACAAGGAGATCAGCATCGGCCGCGCCTTCATCATCGGAATGAAGTCGCCGTGCAGGTCGCGCTGCGTGGTCCTGGTCGCCGGCACCAGCACGTCCGCCCCGCCGGCGGCAAACATCGCCTCGACCCGCGCCCGCGGCACGACGCCGAATTCGAACTGGCAGCCGGTCTCCGCGGCGACCTTGCGCAGCAGGTCCGGATAGACCCCGCTGACTTCGCCGCCGGAGGTCACCACGCTCATGCCGATGGGGGCCACCGGCACGCGGATCGGCCGCGAGCAGTCCGCCCGCGCGCACAGGCTCACCGACGCCAGCATCAGCCCCAGCGCCAGGCCGCCCGCGACATGTGCGGAACGCGCGACGCGCGCGGGCCAGCCCGGCCACCCGAATTCGAACCTGTTCATCTTTTTTCTCTCCCGTGCCGGAACTGCCGTCGGCGCTGCGCTCTCGCCACATCGCCCCCTTGGCGTCCCATGTCACCGGCCAGAGTAGCAAAGCCCCGCGCGACCACAACGCGTCAAACCCGCGAGTGCCACTATCCATCGCCCATCCGGAGGGGGCGAGCCCCTCCGCTTCGGGGGGCTCACCACCCTGACCGTCCGCCACTCGCCGTCTTGCGAAGGTTGACGTCAGCCATGCGTGGCATCCTTGGCGTTCGCATCCATGCCGCTTCCATGAAGACTGCCCTGATCTCCGACCTGCACGCCAACCGGCAAGCCTTCGAGGCCGTCATCGACCACGCCCGGCGGGAGGGCGCCCGGCATTTCGCGCTCCTGGGCGACTACGTCGGCTACGGCAGCGACCCCGGCTGGGTGGTCGACCAGGTGCGGGCGCTGCGCGCGGAGGGCGCGATCGTCGTCGCCGGCAACCACGACCTCGGCGTGACGCAGGGCCCCCGCCCCACGATGAACGACGACGCCCGCGCCGCGATCACCTGGACGCGTGCGCGGCTCACCGACGACCAGATGGCCTTCCTGTCCTCGCTGCCCATGTCGGAGGAAGAGGACGACTGCCTGTACGTGCACGCCAACGCGTTCGACCCGACCGGCTTCGCCTACGTGCAGGGCCGGCTGGAGGCGATGCGCAGCCTGCACGCGACCGAGTGCCGCTACACCTTCTGCGGCCACATGCACGAGCCGATGCTGTACCACCTTTCCGGCACCGGCAAGGCGGGCGACTTCAAGCCGCAGCCCGGCGTGCCGATCCCGCTGCTGCCCAACCGCCAGTGGCTCGTCATCCCTGGCGCCTGCGGCCAGCCGCGCGACGGCAACCCTGCGGCCGCCTACGCGCTGTTCGACCACGACAGCGAGGAACTCAGCTTCCAGCGCGTGCCCTACGATGTCGAAGCCGCCGCCGCCGCGCTGCGCGCCGCGCCCGGCCTGCCCGCAGGCCTGGCGGACCGGCTCGCTCAACGTCTGGTGCTGGGCCGATGAGGATCGACGAGGACCGACGAGGACCGATGCCACCGATGATGACCACCCACTTGCTCCCTCTCCCGCTTGCGGGAGAGGGCGGGGGTGAGGGCCAGCGGCGGTGGAAGTGCCAATGAATCGATGAACGACGCCCACCCGACGCACGCTTCAACTTCAGCCCCCGTTCCCATCACCTCGCCGCTGCAACCCGGCCAGGTGCTGGACGGTTTCGTGCTCGAGGCGCGGCTGCACCAGGGCGGCATGGCCAACCTCTGGCAGGTGCGTCGCCAGGATCCCGTGGACCCGGCCCACCCCGTCGAGGACTTCCCCCTGATCATGAAGGTCCCCCGCATCAAGGGCGGCGAGGACCCGGCCAGCATCGTCGGCTTCGAGGTCGAGCAGATGATCATGCCCGCGCTCAAGGGGCCGCACGTGCCGCGCTTCGTCGCGCGCGGCGACTGGCGCCGCCAGGCCTACATCGTCATGGAGCGCATCGAGGCCGAGAGCCTGCGCCCGCGTCTGGACCAGGCGCCGCTGCCGCTGGTGGAGGTCGTCGAGATCGGCATCCAGGTCGCGCACGCGCTGACCGACCTGCACCGCCAGCACCTGGTCCACCTCGACATCAAGCCCAGCAACATCCTGCTGCGCCCGGACGGCACGGTGGTGCTGGTCGACTTCGGCCTGTCGCGGCACGACTTCCTGCCCGACCTGCTGGAGGAGGAGTTCTCGCTGCCGATGGGCACCGGCCCCTACATGTCGCCGGAGCAGGTCCAGTTCGTCCGCAACGATCCGCGCAGCGACCTCTTCGCGCTGGGGGTCATGCTGTACCACCTCTCCACCGGCGAGCGGCCCTTCGGCCAGCCCACGTCGGTGCGGCAGCTGCGACGGCGGCTCTACGTCGATCCGATCCCGCCGCGCGCGATCCGGCCCGAGCTCCCGCCCTGGTTCCAGGAGATCGTCCTGCACTGCCTGGAAGTGCGCGCCGAACGCCGCTACCAGAGCGCCGCGCAACTCGCGCTGGACCTGCAGCGGCCGGACGCGGTGCCGCTGACGGCGCGCGCGCACAAGCTGCAGCGCAGCGGCATGGTGCGGCGCTTCAAGCGCTGGTTCCTGGCGATGGGCGAGGAGCCGCAGGCGCCGGCTTCGGTCGGCGCGCAGGTGGCACGCAGCCCGGTGATCATGGCCGCCGTCGACGTGCTGGGCGCCACGCCGACGCTGCTCGAGGAACTGCGCGAGATCGTGCGCCGCCTGATGCAGACCGAGCCCGGCGCGCGACTGGCCTGCGTCGGCGTGATGAAGACCAACCGCATCGGCATGGACGAACTCACCGACGCGCAGGGCCGCAGCCATCACGTGCAGCAGCTGATCGCGCTGAAGAACTGGGCGCATCCGATGACGCGCGAGCTGGCCCTCGAGGACGGCCGGCTGACCTTCCACGTGCTGGAAGCGCCCGACGCCGCCGATGCGCTGATCGAGTTCGCCGCGAAGACCGGCGTCGACCACGTCGTGATGGGCGCGCGCGCCAGCTCGATGATGCGGCGCTACCTGGGCAGCGTGTCGGCCCAGGTTGTCTCGCAGTGCGCCTGCACCGTCACCGTCGTGCGCGAACCCGTGCTGCCCGACGATACGCCCGCGCCCGACAGCACGCTGATCAGCCCGTCGGCGTCGAACTGAACGCCTCCGGTCGTTCCATTCTCCTTCCCGCTCCCCCTATCTCCCCCTCTGCCCTCGTCTGCCATGTCCGCCTTCGCCGACAACCCCTGCACCCGCTGCGGCGCCTGCTGCGCGAGCTTTCGCGTCGACTTCTCCCGTCACGAGCTGCTGAGCGAAGGCGGCACGGTGCCGGACGGCCTGACGGTGGAGGTCACGGACTCGACATGCCGGATGCGCGGCACCGACCACGCGCGGCCGCGTTGCGCCGCCCTGCAGGGCCAGGTCGGCGAGCGCGCCGGCTGCGGCATCTACGAATGGCGGCCGTCGCCGTGCCGCGACTTCGGCATGCGCTCGCCGCTGGGCATCGGCGACGACGCCTGCGCGCGGGCCCGGGCCCGTCACGGCCTGCCGCCGCTGAACGCCTGAGCGAACGCCTGAGCGCCCACGCAGCCGCTGGCTAGCGGACCTGGACCTTCGCCGGCTGCATCTTCGCCTTGAGGCTTTCCAGCTTGGCCGCGTAGAGCCGGCGTTGCGGCATCGTGACGCTGTACTCCTCGGCCTTGGCCAGCTCGGTGCGCACGACATCCCACTTGCCCAGTCCCACGTTGGCCAGCGCCATCCAGAAATGGAACTCGTGGTAGTAGGCCGAGCGGTCGATCTCCTTGGCGAACAGGTCGCGCGCCTGGGCGTAGTCGCCGGCCTTCATCGCCGCGACGCCGAGATCGAAGAACTTGAACGGCGGATACGGTTGAAGCAACGCCAGCTGCGTCTCGAGTTTCTGCGCCTCGGCGAACTGCCCCTGGAACCGTAGCGCCTGGGCGAGGTTGGACATGGACTGCACGTTCGCCGGCTCGTGCGCCAGCACATGGCGGAAGGCGCGCTCGGCGAGCGCGGTGTCCCCATGGCGGCGGTAGATCACGCCCAGCGTGTTGAGCGCCGTCAGCATCCGCGGATCGTGCAGCCAGGCGGCGCGCGCCCACCAGTAGGCGCGGGCGATCTGGGCTTGCGCGAGCAGCTCCGCGGCGCGGTTGTTCATGTACATCGCGACGATGCCGCGCTCGTCGATCGGCATCGCGCGCTGGCGCGAGATCTGCGCGCCGGGCAGGAAGTCGACCACCAGCGAGGGCTCGTCGCTGCCGAGCACGCGGAACTCCGACCGGCGCCGGCCCAACGCGATGTTGACGTGCCCGGAGACCACCTGCAGGTCGCCGACGCGGCTCCACTGCTCCTCGTCGTAGATCTGGCGGAACACGAAGGGCAGGCCCATCTCGCGCGCGAAGGTCGCCGTCATCATCGCCAGCGACAGGCAGTTGCCCGCCTTGGCGTCGAAGGCCTCGGCGGCCGTGCGCGTGGTCTCCGCGTCGTATTCGAGCTGGAGTTCGCTGCGGTTGTAGAGCGCGTCCAGCAGCAGGTGGCGCATGTCGCGCGCATCCATCATCAGCGTCGTGCCGCTGTTCGCGTTCGGGATCCGGCTGCGGAGGAACTCGCGCATCTTCGGCGTCATCGCCATGACCTGCGCCGGGTCGATGAGGTCGGGCGACGGCGGGAAGAGCTCGTCGTGCACCAGCGAGGCGGCCTCCGCCTCCGGTGGCGCCTCGGGCGCCGTGGCGCATCCGGTCAGCGCCAGCGCGGACAGCAGCGCCGCCCCGACCATCACCGCCTTGCGGACCGACTGCATCGCCTGGATCGTTCCCATGACCGTCTCCGACGCGACCTCTGACGGGGCCGCTGATCAGTCATGCTACTCCGCTGCGCAGCGCGCGCACCCCCGTGCGACGGGTGGGGTGATCCCGGGCTTGAAAGCCGCCCGGCGAAGGTCCAGACCGGCAACGCCCGGGGACGCTCAGCGACGTTCAGCGACGGTCGACGACGAACACCACAACGCTACGCGCCGGAACGCGGAACTCTCCACGCCCGCCGTCGACCCGCGACTCGGCCCGCACGCGCGCATCCGCCGCGCCCGCGGCCCGCTGCACCGGATGCAGGCGCCAGCCGAAGCCGGCCTCGGCCGGCAGCGTCAGCGCGGCGGCGTCCGCGGTGGCATTGACGACGACCAGCACCCGCTCGAAGACCGCGTCCGCGCGTCCCGCGCCGTCGAGCCGGGCGACGATCACGCCCGCCTGCTGATACGGCCCGGTGTTGTGGAAGACGAGGCGGCGCCGGATCTCCTGCGGATCGGCGAGCCGGAACAGCGGCGTGCTCGCGCGGATTCGCAGTTGGTCGAGGAACACGCGCCGCGTCCAGTCGATCTGCGCCGGACCGGGCTTGATCGCCGGATCGGCCAGCAACGGCCGCAGCAGCGCATAGTCCTGCGCGCTGTCGCGCGCGGGCGGCAGGCCGGCGCCGAAGCCGTTGTCGCGACCGCTCCAGTCCAGCCGGTTGAACCAGTCGCCCGAGTCGTAGCTGTTGCGGTCCATCGACTTGGAGCGCAGCAGCTCGCCGCCGGCATGGAAGTAGGCGACGCCCTGGCTCAGCGCGTTCAGCCCGAGCGCCACCGCCTGCGTGCGGGCCCGGTCGTCGGCGGTGGTCGTGCGCGGCAGCTTCAGCACCAGCGCGTCGAACAGCGTCTGGTTGTCGTGGTTCTCGACGTAGTTGACCACCTCCGCCGGCACCGACGCGTAGCCGGCCGGCTGGTCGCCGTAGGGCAGACGTTCCCCGGCGATGCGACGACCGTCGGCGGTCTCCAGTTCGAAGCCGCGCAGCGTGCCCGCCATCGCGAGCTTGAGCAGATCGCCCTGGCGCAGCAGTTCCTCGCGGCGCGCAGCGTCGCCGGCCGCCGCGGGCACGATGAAGCCGGGCCGGCGCGCCGAGGTCGCCGCGTCGTCGCCCGCCGCGCCGCCGCGCACCGCGTCGCGGCCGCGATCGCTGAAGGTGCCGATGCCGGTGCCGTTCAACGACAGCTGCGAGGCCTGCACGAAGCGCGCACCGCTGGCGATTTCGCCGAAGTTCCAGCCCTCGCCGATCAGTGGCACCTCGCGGCCGAGCTCGCGCTGCAGGCGCGCCTGCAGCTGTTCCATCACCGCGCGCGGCTGGTGGCCCATCAGGTCGAAGCGGAAGGAGGCGATCTTGTACTCGCGCGCCCACAGCACTACGGAGTCGACGAGCAGCCTGCCCATCATGCGGTGCTCGGTGGCGGTGTTGTCGCAGCAGGTCGAGCGCTCGACGCGACCGAGCGCGTCCAGGCGCTGGTAGTAGCCGGGGACGATGCGGTCCAGCACCGACTGCGGATGCTGCCCGGAGGCCGTCGTGTGGTTGTAGACCACGTCCATGCCGACCCGCAGCCCGGCCGCGTGCAGACCCATGACCATCGCGCGCAGCTCGCGCACGCGGACCGCGCCGTCGTTGGCATCGCTGGCGAAGCTGCCCTCCGGCGCGCTGTAGTGGAAGGGGTCGTAGCCCCAGTTGAAGCAGTCCTTGTCGGCGGCGGCCATGACGGCCGCCTGCTGCGCCTCGCCGTCGGGCGCGGCCTTGGGCACGCGCGGCACCACACAGCCTCGCTCCGGCACGGTGGCCAGGTCGAAGATCGGCAGCAGGTGGACGTCCGTCAGACCCGCCTCGCTGAGCGCGCGCAGATGGCGCATGCCGGCGGAACCGGACTGCGTGAAGGCCAGGTACTTGCCGCGCTGCGCGACAGGCACGCTGCGGTCGTCGCGCGAGAAGTCACGCACGTGCAGCTCGTAGACGACCATGTCGGTCGGCGTCTTCACGCGGTCGGGGATGCGGCTGGTCGCCCAGCCGCGCGGTTGCAGGCGCGGCTCGGACAGGTCGGCGACGTAGCTGCGCGCCGAGTCCGCCGACAAGCTCACCGAATACGGATCGGTCACCAGGTTGCGCACGCGACCGACGCCCGGCACGAAGAGCTCGACGAGGTAGCGGTAGTACGAGCCGCTGCGCACGGACGGCGCATCGACGGACCAGATGCCCGTGCGCTCGTCGCGGTTCAGCGGCAGACGGGCGCTGGCGGCGCTGTCAGGTCCTGGATAGGCGCAGAGTTCGACACGATCGGCTGTCGGCGCCCACAGCTTGAAGGCCGCGCCCTTGGCCGTCACCGTCACACCCAGCGCCGGTTCGTCCTCAGCTGCTGCGTAGATCGCATCGAGCGCACGCGCGGTCTGCGCCGCGCTCCAGCGCATCACACGACCCTGCGCGTCTTCGACGGTGATCAACGCCTGACCCCGCTGCCACGCGGCGGGATCGACGCCCTCCTCCAGCGCGAACTCCGCGCCGGCGCCCAGATAGGCGCTCTGCGCGGCGAGCGCAGCGTCCAGCGGTTCGCGTGCGGCATCGACGGTCCGGAGCGCGACGCTGCGGTCGCTTCCGCTCACATGCCCATCGCTCAAGCTCAGTCCGCCCGTGGCCGAGTGATGCCACCGGACGACCTCGCCGGCGGCCAGCGTCAGGCCCGGCCACCGTAGACGGCGCGCATCGAGCCACACGGGCTGCGGCGTGGCCGACGTCCCGGTCTGCGTCGGCAGCGTCGGCGCCTGGGGTCTGAGCATCGTCACCGGCCCAACGTCGCATGCGGCGAGCGACGGATCGGCAGCGGCCATCGCCATCGCCAACGGCATCCCGGCCATGCCGCTCAGCGTCAATGCCGCCAGACGCGGCCAGGCACGGGACAAGGTCGAGCGCACGCCCATCGGATCTCCAGCAAGGTGTTGTTCTGCCGCCAGCAACGCGCTTCTGGTCGCTCGTGCCGGCACTGTGTTTTCGATGGTAGCAAAACTACATACACGGAGGATCAGGACTTCCCTTCATGGAACATACCTTCTATGCTGCGGCGCGAAGATGCCTTCGAGACCCTTTCAGGCCTCATTAGAATCTGTACTTTTGCTACAGATCAAGCAACAAGATCAGGAGACCGAAAGATGACGCGTCGCCCCAATGCCATCACCATGGCCACGATGCTGGCCGCTGCGATGGCCACGACGATGGCCGCGTCTATGGCAGGCGCCGCACCGGTGGACCTCTCGCCGGTGAAGGAAGTGCACGGACGCAGCACGCTGCCCGAGGGCTGGCAGCACGGCGCCTTCATCGAGATCTTCGTGCGCGGTTTCCAGGACAGCGACGGCGACGGCATCGGCGACCTGCGCGGCGTGACGCAGCGGCTCGACTACCTGAAGGCCCTCGGCATCCAGGGCATCTGGCTGATGCCGATCACCGCCAGCGCCGACCGCGACCACGGCTACGCGACGACCGACTACCGCGCGATCGAGCCGCAGTACGGCACGCTGGCCGACTTCGACGAGTTGATCCGCGAGGCCCACCGGCGCGGCATCGGCGTGGTCATGGACTACGTGATCAACCACAGCGCGCGCGAGCATCCGCTGTTCCGTTCGGCGGTCGCCGATCCCGCGAGCCCGTGGCGCGACTGGTTCGTCTGGACCTCGCAGCCGCTGGGCGAGCTCAAGGACTGGGACATCTGGGGCAAGACGCCCTGGTACCTGCCCGGCGAGGAAGTGCCCGACCTGCCGGAAGGCGCCAGCGCGCCACCCAAGCCGGAATCGACGGCCCAGGCCCCCGCCGGTTCGCCGCGCTACTTCGCGGTGTTCGGGCCGCACATGCCCGACTTCAACATGCGCAACCCCGCGGTGGTGAAGTACCACGCGGACAGCCTGCGCTTCTGGCTCAACCGCGGGCTGGACGGCTACCGCCTGGACGCCGTGCCGCACCTGATCGAGAACAGCGCGAAGGACTGGAACGACCAGCCGGAGAGCCGCGCGCTGACCGGCGAGTTCACGCGGCTGATCAAGCGCTACCCGCAGCGTTTCGTCGTCTGCGAGGCGACCGCCGAGCCCAAGGTCTACACCCGCGACGACATCTGCGGCAGCGCGTTCGCGTTCGGGCTGGAACGCGCGGTGATCGATGCGGCCAAGGGCGGCGACGGTTCGGTCGAGGCCGTGGCCAAGGTCGCGCGCTTCTTCACCGAAGCGCCCTTGTCGATGGCCACGATGCTGAGCAATCACGACATCTTCGCGGGCAAGCGGGCCTGGGACCAGTTCGAGGGCGACGAGGCGCGCTACAAGCTCGCCGCCGCGACCTACCTGCTGCTGCCGGGCACGCCCTTCATCTACTACGGCGAGGAGATCGGCCAGGCCGGCGTCGCCGGGCTGCCGGGCGACGCGCCGCTGCGCGCGCCCATGAGCTGGACCTCGGAGCCCGGCGGCTTCTCGACGGGCACGGCGTTCCGGCCGGCCTCGCCGAACATCGCCACGCACAACGCGCAGGCGCAGGCCGCTGACCCGGTCTCGCTGCTGAACTTCTACAAGGCGATGCTGGCGCTGCGCAACAGCCAGCCGGCGATCGCGCGCGGCCGCTACGAAGCACCGCTCGCGCAGGGTCAGGTCTTGAGCTTCCAGCGCGTCCACAAGGACCAGCGCGTGCTCGTCCTCATCAACTACGGCCGCGATGCCGCCGAGGTCTCGTTGCCCGGCTTGCCGTCGAAGGCGCGCCTGCGTCCGTTGTATCCGCAGCGCCCGTCGTCAGCGGTCGCTGCCGTGGACGCTCGCGGCCGACTCACGCTCACCGCCGCGCCCTTGTCCGTGCAGGTCTTCCGTCTTCGCTGAAGGGCGTGCAGGATGTCGTCCTCACTCGCTTCCCTCGTTTTTCTCGCCTCAAGCCTTCTCGTCATGACCCACGCTCCCGCCGCCGCCGCGACGGCCGCCTCCGCCGCATCCGCCTCGTCCTCCGCCCCGGTGACGCTCGCCCACGTCGAGCCCCCGGACTGGTGGGTCGGCATGAAGTCGCCCGACCTGCAGGTGATGCTGCACGGTGCCGGCATCGGCGCCCTGCAGGCGGAACTCGTCCCGACACCGGGCGTGACGCTGGTCGGCACGCGGCGCGGCGACAGCCCCAACTACCTGTTCGTCGACCTGCGGATCGAGGCGTCGGCGAAGCCGGGCACGCTGACGCTGCGCTTCAAGCGCGACGGCAAGGTCGTCTTCGAGCATCCCTACGCCTTGCGTCAGCGCGCGCCGGGCTCGGCGCAGCGCGCGAGCTTCGGCCCCAAGGACGCGATCTACCTGGTGGTGCCGGACCGATTCGCCAACGGCGATCCGTCCAACGACGTCGTGCCGGGGCTGGCTGAAGGCCTGAACCGCGCCGATCCGGGCGGCCGCCACGGCGGCGACCTCGCGGGCCTGACGGCCCACCTCGACTACATCGCCGCGATGGGCTTCACCATGCTGTGGCCGACGCCGCTGTCGGTGAACGACAGCCCGAAGTGGAGCTACCACGGCTACGGCGCGACGGACTTCTACCAGGTCGATCCGCGCTTCGGCAGCAATGCCGACTACGTGCGGCTGGGCGCGGAGGCCAAGCGCCACGGCCTCGGCCTGATCCAGGACATCGTGCTGAACCACATCGGCGTGCACCACTGGTGGATGGCCGACCTGCCGACGGCGGACTGGGTCAACACCTGGCCCCAGTACACCGAGACGCATCACGCGCGCATGTCGCTGCAGGACCCGTACGCGGCGCCCAGCGACCGCCGGCGGTTCAGCGACGGCTGGTTCAGCCCCGGCATGCCCGACCTCAACCAGCGCCAGCCGCTGGTCGCGACCTACCTCACGCAGATGAGCCTGTGGTGGATAGAGACCGCCGATCTCGCCGGCGTGCGCACGGACACCTACAGCTATTCCGACAAGGACTTCCTCGCCGCGTGGTCGCGCCGCCTGAAGGACGAGTACCCCAAGCTGAACATCGTCGGCGAGGAATGGAGCCCGCATCCCGCCGTGGTGTCCTACTGGCAGGCGGGCAAGCACAACCACGACGGCTACGTGTCCTCGCTGCCCAGCCTGATGGACTTCCCGCTGCAGGAGGCGCTGCTGGCCGGCTTGAACCAGCAGGACGCGCACGACGGCGGATTCATGAAGCTCTACGAGGCGCTGGCGCACGACTTCGTCTATCCGGACCCGGCGAACCTGGTGCTGTTCGAAGGCAACCACGACACGCCGCGCGTCTACAGCGTGCTGCACGACGACCTCGAGCTGACGAAGATGGCCTGGGCCTACCTGTCCTTCGTGCGGCGCATCCCGCAGTTCTTCTACGGCTCCGAGATCCTGATGACCAGCCCGCGCCATCGTGACGACGGCGCGGTGCGGGGGGACTTCCCCGGCGGCTGGGCCGGCGATGCGGTCAACGCCTTCACCGGCGCGGGCTTGGGTGAGCGCCAGGCCGGCGCGCAGGCGTGGCTGAAGCGGCTGCTGAACTGGCGCAAGGCGGAGACGCTGGTGCACGACGGCGCGCTGATGCAGTACGCGCCGCTGGCGGAGAGCTACGTGCTGTTCCGCTATGACCCCGCCAAGGGCCTGGGCGGCAAGCGCCTGATGCTCGTGATGAGCAAGGCGAAGGAAGCGCGGGAACTGGACCTGACGCGCTTCCCCGAGATGCTGCGCGAGGGCGACCAGGCGCTCGACGTCATGACCGGCGAGCGCCGGACGCTGGGCCGGACGCTGACGCTGCCGGCGAGGTCGGTGACGCTGCTGTCGATCGAGTGAGCGCGCCATCGCCTGACTGACCGGGTCAGCGACTGGGTGAGAATCGGCTCCGGTCCCCTCGACTGGAGGCGTTCATCATGGTCCTGCGCCAACGCCCTGCCGCCCCGCTGGCCGCCCATGTGGCGTGCCTCTGGTACAGCGCCCGCGGCGAGCTGCCGCACACGCGCGAGCGCAGCCTGCCCACGGGCTGCGCCGACATCGTCGTGCCGCTGCTGCAGGACCACCTGATCCGCTACGACGACGAACAGGATCCGGTCGCGCGCCGGCTGCGCGGCGCGATCGTGCAGGGCGCCTTCGACCGCTTCGGCGTGCGCGGCACCGAGGGTCCGTCGGCCGTCGTCGGCGTGCACTTCACGCCGGCCGGCGCCGCCACGTTCTTCGGCGGCGCCTTGCCGGCGCTGCGCAATCGCACGGAGCTGCTCGAAGACCTCTGGGGGCCGGGCGCCCGCCTGCTGCGCGAGCGCCTGCAGGCCGCCGCGTCACCGCGGCACGCCCTGCTCGTCCTGCACGACGACCTCCTGCGACGGCTGCGCAACGCACCGCCCATCGATCCGCTGGCCACGTTCGCGCTCGAGGCGTTC
Organism: Mitsuaria sp. 7; assembly: GCF_001653795.1. Classification (NCBI taxonomy): domain Bacteria; kingdom Pseudomonadati; phylum Pseudomonadota; class Betaproteobacteria; order Burkholderiales; family Sphaerotilaceae; genus Roseateles; species Mitsuaria sp. 7. The sequence continues at coordinate 625,978 of NZ_CP011514.1, read as the reverse complement.
CGCCGCGACCCCTCTTTCGCCCAGGTCGGTCCGGTGCAGCGCGCCAGCGGCCTGACGCCGGCGCAGTTCATCCGCCGCTTCGAACAGGCGGTCGGCCTCACGCCCAAACGCTACGCCCGCGTGCTGCGTTTCGGCGCGTTGCTGCCGACGCTCGTGCGCTGCGGTCCGCGCGACTGGGCGCAGATCGCCGCCGATGGCGGCTACGCCGACCAGTCGCACCTGATCCGCGAGTTCCGGCAACTGGCCGGCGTGGCACCCGGCGCCTACCAGCCGGTGCAGATCGACCAGCCGACCCACGTGGCGCTGCGGACCTGAAAAAATGTCCAATACAGGCCGGCCCCGGGTGACCTACGCTGCGGTCACCGCGGCCCGATGCCGCATTGCACAGGAGTTGCCGTCATGAACGCCATCCACGAGGTGTTCCCCTACCTGATGGTGCGCGACGCCACGGCGGCGATCGCGTTCTACCAGCAGGCCTTCGGGGCGATCGAACGCTTCCGCCTGGTCGAGCCCTCGGGGCGCATCGGGCATGTCGAACTGCAACTCGGTCCCGTGGTGCTGATGGTGTGCGACGAGTTCCCCGAGTACGGCATGGTCGGTCCGCAGAACGGGACCTTCACCGGCTGCACCGTCCACCTGCACGTCGACGACGCCGACGCGATGGCCGAGCGCGCCGTGGCCGCCGGCGCGACGATCACGATGCCGCCCACGGACCAGTTCTACGGCGAACGCTCCTGCCGTCTGCGCGATCCCTTCGGCCACTCGTGGCTGCTGGGCCATTCGATCGAGGACGTCGCGCCGGAGGAAATGCAGCGGCGCTACACGGCGATGATGACCGGGTGAGGCCTCACACGTAGCAGCTGCATCCCAGCGCGCCCCAGAACGCCTGCGCCGAGGTCGCATCGCGCGCCGCGCTCGCGACCGCCGTGTGATCGTGGCCGTGCACGCCGCAGCCGCTCGCGCAGGCGCACTGCGCGGCGTACTGGTAGCGGCGCTCGGCATCGCTCAGCGATGACGCCACCGACGACTTCCGCGCCTGGTAGCCGCCGTAGGTCTTCACCGGCGACCAGTCCGGCATCGCCGGCGGCAGCGCCGGCGCGAGCGACGCATACGCGCCGCTGCCATGCACCGGCTTGCCGGCCACCACGGTCAGCACGGACGTGATGTCCTGGATCTGATCCTCGGGCACGGTCAGGAAATCGCGGTCCAGCACCGCCAGGTCGCCGAACGCGCCCGGTTTCAGCACGCCCTTCTTCCCGGTCTCCCGCGAGAACCAGGCGCCGTCCGCCGTCATCAGCCGCAGCGCGGCGACGCGGTCCAGCCGGCGTTCCTCCGGATACAGCAGCGTGCCGCCGATGGTGCGTCCCGACACCAGCCAGTACAGCGCCTGCCACGGGTTGTAGCTGTTGACCCGCGTCGCGTCGGTGCCCAGCGACACGGGGATGCCCATCTCCAGCATGCGCTTGACCGGCGGCGTCTCGGCCGTCGCCTTCAGTCCGTAGCGGCGGATGAAGTACTCGCCCTGCATCGACATCCGGTTCTGCACCGCGATGCCGCCGCCCAGCCGCTTGATGCGTTCGAGGTTCTGCGGCGTCACCGTCTCGCAGTGGTCGAAGAACCAGCCGAGCTTGTCGATCGGATGGTCGCGATGGACCTTCTCGAACACGTCCAGACTGCGCGAGACCGTTTCGTTGTAGGTCGCGTGCATGCGCCACGGCCAGCCGTTGCCGGCGAGGAAACGCACCACGCCTTCGAGGTCGTTCTCCATCGCCGCCGGCATCTCGGGACGCGGCTGGAGGAAGTCCTCGAAGTCCGCCGCGCTGAAGGCCAGCATCTCGCCTGCACCGTTGAGCTTGTAGAAGTCGCTGCCGTCGCCGGGTCTGCCCATCCTGGCCCAGCGCTGGAAGTCCGCCAGTTCCTGCTTGGCCTTCTGCGGGAACAGGTTGTAGGCGATGCGCACCGTGAGGCGGTTCTCCTTGGCCAGCTTGTCGATGATCGCGTAGTCGTCGGGGTAGTTCTGGAAGCCGCCGCCCGCGTCGCCGACCGAGGTCACGCCCAGCCGGTTCTCCTCGCGCATGAAGTGCAGCGTGGAGTTGAGCTGCTGCTCCGGATCGAGCTTGGGCCCGAGGTTCAGCGTGTTGTAGAGGATGAAGGCATTGGGCTCGGCCAGCAGCAGCCCCGTGGGTTCGCCGCGCGCGTCGCGCTCGATGATGGCGCCGGCGGGCTGCGGCGTGTCCTTCGTGTAGCCGACGGCGCGCAAGGCCGCGCGGTTCAGGAAGGCCTGGTTGTAGAGGTTGAGCACGAACACCGGCGTGTCCGGCGCCGCGGCGTTGAGCTCGGCGATCGTCGGCATGCGCTTCTCGTCGAACTGGAATTCGTTCCAGCCGCCGACCACCCGCACCCACTGCGGCGCCGGCGTGCGCGCGGCCTGGTCCTTGAGCATCTGCAGCGCCGCGCCCAGCGAGCGCACGCCGTCCCAGCGCAGCTCCATGTTGAAGTTGAGCCCGCCGCGGATGATGTGCATGTGCGAGTCGGTGAGCCCCGGGATCACGCGGCGCTTCTCGACGTCGACGACGCGCGTCTTCGCGCCGGCGAGCCTGGCGATCTCCGCGTCCGTGCCGACGGCCATCACGACGCCGTCGCGAAGGGCGATGGCGGTCGCCTCGGGCTTGGCCGGATCCATCGTCGTGATGCGGCCGTTGCGCAGGATGAGGTCGGGCGCGCCGCCCTGCCCCGACTGCGCGAGCACCGGCCCCGCCATCACGCTGATCCCGAGGGCGGCGGCCGCCTCCATGAAGTCGCGGCGGTTGCCCTGCGGCGCGTCCTCGCGGCCGGTGCGGATCAGGTCGGTGAACATGGCGGGCTCCTGTCGATTCGAACGGGCCGATTCTTCGCCTGATCGTCGCGCTTCGCTTCTCCCAAAATGGGGACACCGGCGCAAGGCCGGTGTCTTCGACGCCGCATCCCGGCGCTGATGTCTGGAAGGCGGCGTGTGGCGAGCCGATCACCGCGCCAGTGACGGCTCAAGGGCGCGTCAAGGCCGATCGCGCTTGGGCACCCGCGTCTCGACGGCCTTCACCTGGTACTTCGGCTCGAAGCGGCAGGTCTGGCCCAGCTTCTCTTTCGCCTTCTCGCAGCCTGCGGCGATGGACTCGGGCGTCGGCTTCTTCCCTTGCGTGGCCCAGGTCGTCAGCGCGTCCATCAACGCCGCGTAGGTCGGGTCGCTGAGGTAGCTGTGGTCCTTGTCGCCGGTGAAGGTCTGCACCAGCGCGTCGCCGCGGCCCGCCGCGGCCATCGTGCGGCCGAAGCTCTCCTGCAACTCCACCATCGCCGTCGGATCGTGGATCGCGTGCACCGTCAGCACCGGCACCGGGATCCTGCCGCCCAGGTCCGCATCGGCGGACAGGGTCGCCACCGCCTTCGCATCGGCCTTGTAGCGCAGCACGCCGGCGTTCAAGGCCGCGTCGTCGCTCGAGCCGGCATACACCGCGCCGACGTTGCCGAACGGGCTCGCGCCGCCGGTGCGCTTCTGCGCGATGTCCTGGAAGTGCCAGGTCGCCCAGTTCAGATGCGACTGGATGCTGCGCTCGGGGATGTGGATCACGTCGACGATGGTCTTGATCTTCGCCGTCTGCTCCGCTGAACGCTCCGCCGCCGGCTTGTTCAGGCCCAGGCAGTCGTCGACGCGTTTCGCGAGGTCCGCCTGCTTCAAGGGCGAGTCCGCCGGCAGTCCGATGTTGAGCGGGTACTGCGGCTCGCTCGGCAGCGGGTGGTTGTGGCAGAGGTACTGGTAGACCACGCGCAGGTCCAGGCGGAAGTCGTAGCTGCGCGTCCCGCCGCCCAGCACGCCCGAGGTCAGCAGCACCGCGTCGTAGGGCTTGCCGTCGGCGAAGAGCTCGGCGCCCTTCGCCGCCACGCTCGCGCCCCAGGACTGGCCATGCAGGTAGACGTGTTTCGGCTTGGCGACCTTGTCGATGAACAGGCGCCGCAGGCGCTCGTTGTCCTCGGCCGCGGCGCTCACCGCGACACCGCCCTGGCGGTAGCTCGACGACGCGAAGGCGTAGCCCAGGCGCGGCATGATGGTCCAGCGCTCGACGTCCTCCGTCACGCGCTTGACCGTCGGCGCGCCGAGGAAGGGACCGCCGTGCGCGTGCAACACGAGGTCGCCGTTCCACTGCCTGGGCATCACGATCATGTAGATCGCGCCGGCGCTGTCCGTGCCCGACAGGCAGCTCGCGCCCTCGCCGACACCCGACGGACAGGCCGTCGGCGCCGGCGCAGCTTCGCGCGCCATGTCGAAGGTCGGGCCTTGCGGCTTCTTCGCCACGGCGACGGGCGCGCAGGCCGTCAGGCCCAGGACGCCCATCGCCAGTGCGGCGGCGGTCGCGGCCGCCCTCGTCGCCGTACGCGCAGTCGGTCCCCACGCGCCGCTGCCGGCCCCTTGTGTCATCAGCATCCTCATCCCCTTCATTTCCCTTCAGGAATCAAGCCCGGACCGCGGTGGCGGTCATGCGGGCACCGCGGGCATCGCGCCCCTTGCCGACAGTCGCTCCTGGCGACCGCGGCGCATCATCCACAACAGGCCCAGACCCAGGCCCGCCAGCGCGAACGAGGCCGGCTCGGGCACCGCGGCGGCGAAGCCGAGCTGGTCGCTGGCCACGCGCTGCAGCAGCAGCGCCTGCGCCGCGCTGATGCCGAGGTCGCGCGCCGCGATCTCGTTCAGGCCCAGCACCGACGGGTCCAGGCCGGTGATCGTGCCGAACAGCGTCAGCGCGCTCAGGTAGGAACCGTACTTGCTCGCATGCGTGCCGTCGTCGAACCACAGGTCGAGCAGCCCGTCCGTCGCCGCCGTCGACGCATACATGTCGGGCGTCGCGACGCCCGCGGCGATCGCGCGCATGAAGGCCTCGCCCACCGGCGCCACGCCCGCGATGCCGCCCGAGCCGTCCGCGCCCGCCATCAGCGCGGCGTTGGCATAGGCCTGCTTCAGGTCGTCGGTCATCGCCTGCAGCGTCGGGTAGAACGAGGGCGCCGGCTGACCGGTCGGCGTCACCGCGCCGGTGTTCTCGTCGGTGACCGTCGTGCTGGGCGCGTTGACCAGGTTGGGCCGCGCCCAGGTCTGATAGAGGTAGACATCGGCGTTCGCGTTGGCATTCGCGTTCGCCGGCACGTTGCGCAGCAGCGAGCAGGTGCCCGTCGACGCGCCGGTGATCTCCGCGCACTTCGCGTTCGTGCCGCCTATCAGGTCGCGCTCGCGGTAGCTGAGCGCATTGCCCTGGTGGATCCAGTTCTCGATCAGGTTGGTGTAGGTGTTGAAGTAGGCCGGATTGGAGGCCAGCCCGGGCTGCTTGGTCAGCGGCTCGTCGCTCTGCTCCTGCAGCACGACCTTGTCCCAGGCCTGCGAGCCGATGTTGCCGCGCAGGTCCCAGCCGGCGTTGTTGGTGTTGAGGAACTGCCCGCGCAGCGAGGCCGCGTTGCGCGCCGAGATCGAGACGTCGTAGTCCAGCCCGACCTGCACGGTGAACTGCTTGAAGATGCCGGCGATGCCGCCCCACGGATGGGGCTCGAAGCTGTTGGCGCCGCTGGGGTTGCTGGCGTACATGGCCGCCGTCAGGTCGTGGACGTTGGCGGCGTTGTAGCTCATCACCGGATCGACGCGTCCGAAGGTGTAGCTGTTGCCGACGAAGAGGATCTTCGTCGCCTCGGCGTGGGCGCCTGTCGGCGCGAACGCCGCGAGGCCCGCCAGGGCGGTGAAGGCGAGCACGACCGCGCGGGTCCGGCTCAGGGGTTGGGAGAGCATGGTGGTCGACATGGTCGTGCTCCTTCGTTGCTGCTGGTTGAAGCCGAGGTGAGGCGGATGTCCGACAGCGGTCGGACAGCGGTCGGACTGGGGTCAGGCCTGGATCAGGCGGCGGTCAGAAGTTGTGGCGCACGCCGGCCTCGAAGCCGCCGCTGTCGCCGCCGGGCTGCGTCGTCGCGAGCCCCACGTTGAAGCGCGTGCCGCGGCCCTTGTTGTCCACCTTGGCGAGGTTGGTGTAAAGCGCCGTCCGCTTGGACAGGTCATGCACGTAGCCGATCGCGATGTGCGTCGCGTCGCTGGCGACGTTCTTCGCTTTCAGCCAGGTGTAGGCGAAGCGCAGCTCGCCCTGCGGCCAGACCTGCCACTGCGTGCCCAGCATCGTCGCGGTCGTGCTGGTGATGCCGACCTCGTTGCGGCCCCACAGCGCCATCAGCTTGGCCGGTCCCCAGGTGTACGCCATGCCCACGTTGCTCTGCGTGTAGTCGCCGGTGGCGTAACGCGTCTTGGAGATCGCCGCCGAGCCGTTGAAGGTCTCGTTGCGCCAGCCGATGCGCACGCCGGTCAGCTGGCCGTCCTTGCGCGTCGGTCCCGCGGCCTGCTCGCCCAGCGCCAGCATCGCGTGGCCGTAGAAGCCGTTGATGCCCGAGGGCGTGAAGTAGCCGATCGAGTTGGACGCCCGCACGTTGGTGCGCGCCGTCGTGCCGTTGGCGGGCACCGGGTAGTACATGATCCCGGAGCTGCCCACGCCGTTCGTCCCGAACGGATGCATGGACGTGGTCAGGTTGCCGAAGGACGGCACGTAGTCGCGGCCCAGGCGCAGCTCGCCCCAGTCGGCCGAGGAGATCTGCACCGTCGCGCGCCGGCCCCAGGTCAGGCCGCCGCTGACCGAGTCCTTGTTGTTGGTGCTGGTCGCGCCGCTGGTGCCGTCGTCGACGGCCACGGCCGACTCCAGCCAGAAGCCGACCTTCAGCCCGCCGCCCAGGTCCTCGGTGCCGCGCACGCCGAAACGGCTGGACGTGTTGCCGTCGCTGTTGACCAGGTAGCGCGTGTCGGTGCCGCTGGCCTTCAGCGCCTGCACGCCGATGTCGAGCAGGCCGAACACCTGCACGCTGCTGCCGCTCTGCGCGTGCGCCGCGCCGGCCGCTCCCACCGCGGTGGCGGCCAGGACCAGGGCCCTGCGTGCATGCCACGCGTTCCTCGAATGTCGTTTCGTGTTCATCAACGTTGTCTCCGTCTGGTTGTCGTCGTGTCCTCGTTCGGGACCGCTCGTCGTACTGCTCACCCGACCGCAGTGGGACCGTTCTCGGACGGTTCTTGGATCGCTTTTCTCCGTATCCGGGGCGGACCTTAGTGACGGCCCTCCATAGCGTCAAATACACTGATCCGCAGAGTCCGAGACGTTTTGAATATGGGACGTACGTAGCTTTCCGCATGGTTTGCACCTGGGAGAGCGACGGCGAGCCCGAGGACCAGGAGACAACGCAGACATGGACCTCCGACATCTGCGCTACTTCGTGACGGTCGCGGAGACCGGCCACATGACGCGCGCCGCGGCGCTGCTCGGGATGCAGCAGCCGCCGCTGAGCCAGCAGATCAAGACGCTGGAGCAGGAGCTGGGCATCGCCCTGCTGCACCGCCATCCGAAGGGCGTGAGCCTGACCGACGGCGGGCGCCAGTTCCTGGACGAGGCGCGACGGCTGCTGCGCGATTACAACGACATGCGCGACCGCATGGACCGGCTGGCCGGCGGACAGCACGGGCTGCTGGCGATCGGGTTCACGAGCTCGGCGGCGGCGCATGCGTTCACGCCGGCGGTGTTGCGCGCGTGCCGCGGCGAGCATCCGGGCATCGCGCTGACGATGACCGAGAACCATGCCGCCGGGTTGATCGAGGCGATCGTGAAGTCGCGGCTGCACTGCGCCTTCCTGCGCGTGCCGGTCGCGCAGCCCGAGGGCGTCAGCTTCGAGACGCTGCTGACCGAGCCCGCGCTGCTGGCGCTGCCGCTGGACCACCGGCTCGCGACCGTGCCGCGCGCGGGGTCCACGCCGGTGCCGCTGGCGGAGCTCGAGGACGAGGACCTGATCCTCGTGCGCCGCCCGGGCGCGCCCGGCCTCTACGCCAACCTGCTGGCGCTGTGCGAGCGCGACGGCGTCAAGCCGCGCAGCTTCGTCGAGGTCGACCGGATGATGATGAACCTCAACCTGGTGGCGGCCGGCGCCGGCATCACGGTCGTGCCGGCGTCGATGCGCGGCGTGCATGCGCATTCGATCGTGTTCCGGCCGCTGGAGAAACACGCGCGGCTGGAGGCGCCGCTGACCCTGGCTTATCGCTCACACGACCAGGAGGGGCCGACGGCGACCTTCCTCGCGCTGGCCCACCGCATCGCGATGGAGCACCGCGATGCGTAGGCGCGCTCTGTTGAACGCCGCGGCGGGCGCCCTGGTGCCAGGTCTTGCGCCGTGGACGCAGACGCTGGCGCAGACGGGCAGCGCGCCCGTTGCGGGCGAACCCTGGCCCACGCGTCCGATCCACCTCATCGTCGCCTACCCGCCCGGCGGCGTCAGCGACGAGACCGCGCGAGCGCTCGCGCAGCACATGGGCACGCGGTTGAAGGTGCCGGTGATCGTCGAGAACCGCGCCGGCGCGGGCGGCCTGACCGCGCTGGAGTCGCTCGCGCGCGCGGCGCCGGACGGCCACACGCTGGCCTACTGCGCGATATCGCCGCTGGTGTTCGCCCCCGCCGGCGCATCCCTCGCCGCGACGGCGCCCGATGTGACGCCCGTCATCAGCATCATGGACACGCCGGTGCTGGTGCTCGCGCATCCGTCGTTCAAACCGAAGGACTTCGCCGCGATGATCGCCGCGGCGCGGGCCGCGCCGGGCCGGCTGCGCTGGGCGACGTCGGGCCAGGCGACGGTCGGTCACATGGTGCTGGCGCAGGTGCGCACCGCGGCGCGCGTGGACATCATCCACGTGCCCTACAAGGGCGGCGGCCAGCAGTTGACCGATGCGATCGGCGGGCAGTTCGAGCTGCTGTCCTCGAACGTCGCGTCGCAGCAGCTGCAGTTCGTGCGGCAGGGCCGGCTGAAGGCGCTGGCGATCGGCTCGCCGGTGCGGCTGCCGGTGCTGCCCGACGTGCCCACGCTGGCCGAGCTCGGCTATCCGGAAGCGAACCTCGTCTCGACCTTCGGCCTCTTCGCGCCGCGCGGCGTGCCGGAGGAGCGGCTGCGACTGATCAACGCGGTCGTCAACGAGGCGCTGCGCCTGCCCGAGATCCGCTCGAAAATCCTCGACGTCAGCAACCTGCCGACGGGCGGCCCGGCGGCGGACTTCGCCGCGCGCATCGCGAAGGAGCGCGAACGCGCGCTGCGCGTGCCGGCGGATTAGGCGTCGTCAGTCGAGACGCGCCACCACCTCTTCGGCAATCGCCAATGAACTCGTGAGCCCAGGCGACTCGATTCCCATCAGGTTCACCAGACCCGGCACGCCGTGCTGCGCGGGACCGTCAATGCGGAAGTCGGGTGCGGGCTCGTGCGGCGCGTGGATCTTCGGCCGAACGCCGCTGTACGCGGGCTGCAGCGCGCCGTCCGGCAGCGCGGGCCAGTAGCGGCGCACATCGTCGTAAAAGACGTCGGCGCGGGCGGGATCGACGGCGTAGTCGATGCCGTCGGGGTTCTCGACGTCCAGCCACTGCGCATCAGGCCCGAAGCGCGCCTGTCCGCCGAGGTCCAGCGTGAGGTGAACACCCAGCCACGCGTCCTGCGGCATCGGATACACGAGCCGTGAGAACGGCGCCTTCCCTTGTAGTGCGAAGTAGCAGCCCTTGCTGAAGCGCGCGGCGGGCGGTGGCGGCAGGCCTTCGATCGCAGCAGCGAGCAGCGGCGCATGCAGTCCGGTCGCGTTGACCACGACGCGGGCTCCCAACGTCATGTCGTCCGTGTGAACAAGATGCGCCGCTCCGTCACGCCGCACCGCGGTCACCCTCGCGCCGAACGCGACCGCGCCGCCGTGCCGCTCCAGGTCGCCCTGCAGCGAGAGCATCAGCCCGTGGCTGTCGACGATGCCGGTGGACGGCGACAGCAGCGCAGCCTCGCATTGCAGTTCGGGTTCGAGCGCGATGGCCTCCTCGCGCGTGAGCCAGCGCAGGTCGTCGACGCCGTTGATGGCAGCCTTCGCCCGCAGCGCGTGCAGGCCAGGCAGTTGATCCGCCGACGTCGCGACGACAAGCTTTCCGCAACGACGATGCGGCACGCCGTGGGATTCGCAGTGCGCGTAGAGCAGCTGTTTGCCGCGCACGCACAGGCGCGCCTTCAGCGATCCCGCCGGGTAGTAGAGCCCGGCGTGGATGACCTCGCTGTTGCGCGAACTCACGCCGGTGCCGATGCTGAGCTCGCGCTCGAGCACCAGCGTCTCCAGCCCGCGCATCGCCAGCGCCCGGCCGACCGCGAGGCCGACGACGCCGGCCCCGATCACCACTGCATCGACTTGATCCATGCGGGCGATTGTGACCAGCCTCTTCGATTCAGTGCGCGTTCAGGTCGCGATCAGGCGCGCAGGTCGGCCAGCGCGTGCGAATGCTGGAGCCCGAAGGCGCTCACCGCGGCGGCGTCGTGGCTGAACTCGCCGGCGGCGAGCCGCTGCGCGAGGGTTTCCAGATCCAGCGTCAGGAACTCGCTGACCTCGCCGTCGCCATTGCGCGGCGAGAAGCCGCCCGGCAGTTGAAGGCTGAAGACATGCAGCACTTCGTCGTGCAGGCCCTCGGGCTCCATGCGCGTGCTGCGCAACGCGCCGCGCGCTTGCACCGCAGCACTGATCGTCAGCGGCACTCCCGCCTCCTCCAGCAGCTCGCGGCGAGCGCAGTCGACAAGATCCTCATCGGCTGTCAGACCGCCGGCGGCGAGGTTGTCGAGCTTCCCGGGATCGGTCGCCTTCGACAGCGCGCGTCGACCGCACACGAGCCGCGCTCCTGGCAGGAAGCCGTTGATGTGCACCGCGCGGCTCATCAGTCCGAAGAAGCGGAAGGCGGCGCGTTCCAGGCGGAACAGCACCTCGCCGCGCCCGGTGCAAGGATCGTCGACGGGCCGCTCGCAGGCGTAGCGCTCGCCGCGCCAGCCGGTGATCGCACCGCGCTCTTTCAGCGCGAGCGCCACCTCGCCGATACGTTGGGACCGGGCCTGGACATCGAGCCCCTCCGCCTCCCAACACAACGCGCCATCGCGACGTTGGAGTTCAGGCCAGACTTCGCCTAGCAAGACCTGACGCAACGGATGCACCCGGCCGATCGTGACGTCTCCCAATCTCAACGGCAGGAGTCCGCCCGGCACCGGCTGACTCGCGAGCTGCAGGCAGCGCGGAATCACGGCGACAAGCGAGGGCGGCAACAGCGAAGGCATGCGCTGATTCTCTCCGCGCCTCCCCCACAAATGACTGAAATGTGCGAGAGACGAGACCCCGTGAACGCAGGATGATCCCGCCCTTTCAGGAAACGCACATGACCAACAACGACGAAGCAATGCGGTCGCCCAGTGGCGCCCCAAAAGCGAGGATCTTCACTCCTGGCTATTGCCTGATTCTTTTGCTGATAACGCTTTGGGGCTGCTTTTTCATCGACTGCCTTGCCACCCTCGCCGACAGGGCACATGCAGAGAAGATTCGCAAAGAAAAAACCCCGCCAACTTGCGTTGACGGGGTTGATCTGGTGGGCGGTGCAGGGTTCGAACCTGCGACCCCTGCCGTGTGAAGGCAGTGCTCTACCGCTGAGCTAACCGCCCGGTATCTGGACCGGGTCTTCCTCAAACTTCCAACAAGAATCCAAAGACGCTCTGAAGAGACTTTGGTGGGCGGTGCAGGGTTCGAACCTGCGACCCCTGCCGTGTGAAGGCAGTGCTCTACCGCTGAGCTAACCGCCCGGTCTTGTCGTCCATCACCACGGCTTGCATTGCTGCGTGCACTGCGGTTTTGGATGTCCGGGAAAGTCGAAGATTATGCCATGAGAATTGGAGTCGATTCAAGAACTGTTTGACTCTCGTCTTTCAGTCCAGCCTCTCAGCCTCGACTTCCGGGCCTCGCGTCTCAGGCCGCGACGGGCACCTGCCAGATGCGCTTGCCGCCGCTGGCCTTGTCGAGGTCCACCAGCGCCTTGTCGTGCAAGGCCAGCTCCTCGGCCGTCGCCGCGATCACCGGCAGGTCGAAGGCGCTGAAGTCGATGGCCGCCACCTCCAGCTGACCGCCCTCGCCCGACGAGGACCCGCTGTCGTCGATGACCAGCGAGTCCTGACCCCGGGTCAGGCGGATGAAGACCTCGGCCAGCAGCTCCGCGTCCTTCACCGCGCCGTGCAGGCCGCGGTTGCTGTTGTCGACCTCAAGCCGCCGGCACAACGCATCCAGCGAGTTCGCCTTGCCCGGGAACATGTCCCGCGCCATCAGCAGCGTGTCGCGCACGCTCTCCACGCATTCGTGCAGCGGGGCCTTGCCGCAGCGCTTGAGCTCGGCGTTGATGAAGCCGACGTCGAAGGCCGCGTTGTGCGCGATCAGCTCCGCGTCGCGGATGAACTCGAGGAACTCGTCGACGATCTGCGCGAACTTGGGCTTGTCCGACAGGAACTCGATGCTCAGGCCGTGGACGCGGAACGCCTCCTCGGGCATGTCGCGTTCGGGGTTCAGGTAGAAGTGCAGATGGCGGCCCGTCAACTGACGGTTCACCATCTCCACGCAGCCGATGTCGACGACGCGGTCGCCCGATTCGGGATTCAGGCCGGTGGTTTCGGTGTCGAAGAAGATCTGACGCATGTCGGTTCTCGAAGGTGGTGTGCTCGGCCCGGCAGCTCAGCGGGTCGCAGGCGCCGCCTGCAGGCGTGCCGCGCGGCGGTAGGCCCACAGCATCATGAGGACGCCGATGACGATCATGGGCGCGCTCAGCCACTGGCCCTGGCTCAGGTGCAGCGGCTGCTTGTCCAGCGTGAGGAAGCTGTCGGGCTCGCGGAAGTACTCGACGACAAATCGCGCCACGCCGTAGCCGACCAGGAACAGACCCGACACCGCCGCCATCGGTCTGGGCTTGCGCGCGAACAGCCACAGCACGATGAACAGCAGCACGCCTTCGCCCAGGAACTGGTAGAGCTGCGAGGGATGACGCGGCACCGCGTCGTTGGCCTGCGGGAACACCATCGCCCAGGGGAGGCTGGGATCGGCCGCGCGGCCCCACAGCTCGCCATTGATGAAGTTGCCCAGACGCCCCGCGGCCAGGCCGGTGGGTACGCACGGCGCGACGATGTCGCCGACCTCCAGGAAGTTGAAGCCGCGCCGCCACGCGAAGAAGGCCAGCGCGACGATCACGCCCAGCAGCCCGCCGTGGAAGGACATCCCGCCCTGCCACACCGCCAGGATCTCGCCCGGATGGCTCATGTAGTAGCCGGGCTTGTAGAAAAACACGTAGCCCAGCCGGCCGCCCAGCACCACGCCGAGCACGCCGTAGAACAGCAGGTCGTCGATGTCGCGCCGGGTCCAGCCGCGCGCCGCGTTCCAGGGCTTGCGGACCATGCGGTTGCCCAGCCACAGGAACAGGCCGAAGGCCGTCAGGTACATCAGCCCGTACCAATGGATCGGCCATCCGAAGATTTCGATGGCGACAGGGTCGAACTTGGGATGGACCAACATGAAGGAGCTTTACCGCGTCGAGAAGGCGCGAATCATAAATGGCACGGGAGCAGCGCCCGCGAGACAGGCCGGTGCCCCTTTCCGCTCAATCTCCTCCTCGCCGCTCGGAATTCGCTCCAAGGGGCACCGGCCTGCCTCGCTCCGGAACCACCGAGGTGCTCGTCACGGAGCACCGAGCGCCGTCAGTTGCTTGCGGCAATCTTCGATGTCGCTCGGGCTGCCTCGGCGGCTGTCCACGCAGCGCTCCAGCGCCACGCGCGCGCCAGCCTTGTCGCCCTTGCCCGCCAACGCGCTGCCCAGGCGACGGTCCAGGCCCAGCTGCTCGGCGCCCGTCATGCCGCGGGCGCGCTCGAACGAAGCCACCGCCTTGTCGTACTGGCCCAGCGCGTCGTACGCGCGGCCCAGGCCGTAGGCGCCCATCGCCTGGTTGGGCTGGCTCTTGAGCAGTTCCTCGAACCACGGCACCGCCCGCTCCTTCTGTTCGCTGAACATCAGGTTGCGGCCGTAATCGCTCCACAGGACGCGCAGCTCCAGCAGCAGTTCGGGCCGCTGCGTGCGCACCGCGCGCAAGGCCTTCTCCATCGCCGGCCAGTCCTTCCTGGACGCCGCCACCCGCGCGCGCATCAGGCTCAACTGGGCCGGGTCCTTCACGTCGCTTTCCAGCGCGCGCGCCTTCGACTCCCCGCCCCCGATGAAGCTGGGCAAGGCCAGGTAGTACTGCTGCAGCGCGCTGCGCGGTTCGGGGGCGTCGGGCAGCAGCGCCATCGCGCGTTGCGCCAGCTCGCTCACACGACCCAGCGAGCCCAGCGCCTTCAGCTTGCTGCCACCCCGCGCCTGCATCACCAGCGCCAGCGCCAGCGCGTAGTGGCACGCGCCCTCGTTCGGCGTGCGTTGCACGCACTGCTCCAGTCGCTGGGTGTTCTGCTTCAACGCGGCGCCGTCGGCCAGGTCCAGTTGCGCCAGCGCCAGCGCGGCCACTGCCTGTGGCTCGTCCGGTTCGGCCTTCAGCCGTTCCCCGGCCAGTTTCTCCAGATCGTCCGCGCGGCCGGCGTCGAGCAGCGCCTGCAGCGCCGCGTCCTTCAGCACCGCGGCCTGCGCCGGCGTCGCGAAGGCCACGCTCATGAGCATCGAAAAGCCGGTCACGACGCAGATCGCGCCGATCAGGCGTCGCCAGGTACCGCGGCGGGCGGTGTCGTCGTTCTTGCGGGGAGCTTTCACGGGGAGACGTCCTTTCATCGACGGATGGTCGCAGAAGTCCGCCGGCCCTGCATGCCCACGGCATGCCGGATACGGAACTTCACCTTCGTCTTTCCCACCGGCAACCGACAGGCCGGACCTGCCCTTTCGGGGCGGGTCCGGACGGGGTCACGCCTTGACTTTCACCTGCCCGCGGACATGGTCGACGAAGCGATGCACCACCGGTGAGGCGTCGTGGCGCCAGATCAGGCTGGTGTCGCAGGCCGGCACGCGGGCCGACGGCCACGGCCGGTAGCGCACGCCGGGCCGCTGCAACGCGCAGACCGATTGCGGCACCCAGGCCACGCCCATGCCCGCCGAGACGAGGTTGACGATGGTCTGCATCTGGATGGCCTCCTGCGCGATGTGCGGCGTCGCGCCGTGCGCGCGGTAGAAGCCCAGCAGCGCATCGAACAGCGAGGGCGCGATCTCGCGCGGGAACACGACCAGCGGCTCGCGCAGCACGTCCTCGAGCGAGGGCCGGCGGCGTCGCGCCAGCGCCCAGTCCTCGGCGTGCGCGAGCACCAGCGGCTCGGTCGACACGGTCAGGCATTCGAAGCCGGCCGGCTCCGCGCCCGGCGCATGGATCGCGAAGCCGGCATCGAGCTCGCCCGTCTCGAAGCCGCGCAACTGGACGTCGAGCGTCGCCTCGCGCAGCGCGAGCTGCACGTCCGGCAGCGCCTCGCGGAACAGCCGCAGCCAGCGCGGCATGTCCCCGTAACCGACCGTCGACACGAAGCCCAGGCTGAGCCGGCCGGCCTCGCCGCTGGCCGCGGCGCGCACGCGGGCGGGCACCTGGTCGGCCTGCTCCACCAGGCGCAGGGAGGCCTCGACCAGCGCCTGCCCGGCCGCCGTCAGCGCGACCGCCCGGCGACCTCGCTCCAGCAGCTGGACGCCCAGTTGCGCCTCCAGCTTCTGCACGGCCAGGCTCAGCGGCGGCTGCGTCATGTGCAGCCGCTCGGCGGCGCGGCCGAAGTGCAGTTCCTCGGCCAGCACCAGGAACTGGCGCAGCGGGCGGAGTTCGATCATCGATACATCACATGAATCAAAACGCCTTCGACTATATATTGGACCCGCAGGAAGCCGCGACGCATACTGGCGCGCTCCAAGCCTCGCTCGCCAGGACGACACCATGACCGATCCGAAGAACAACGCCTCCCGCGGCGCGACCGCCGCGCCCCACGACGACGCGCCCAACCGCCGCTCGAAGAACATCACCGAGGGCGTCGCTCGCGCGCCCAACCGCTCGATGTACTACGGCATGGGCTACGAGGAAGGCGACTTCGGCAAGCCCATGATCGGCGTGGCCAACGGCCACTCGACGATCACGCCGTGCAACTCCGGCCTGCAGAAGCTGGCCGACGCCGCCGTGATCGGCCTGAAGGCCGCCGGCGCCAACGCGCAGCTCTTCGGCACGCCGACGATCTCCGACGGCATGGCCATGGGCACCGAGGGCATGAAGTACTCGCTGGTCTCGCGCGAGGTCATCGCCGACTGCGTCGAGACCTGCGTCGGCGGCCAGTGGCTGGACGGCGTGATGGTCATCGGCGGCTGCGACAAGAACATGCCCGGCGGCATGATGGGCATGCTGCGCGCCAACGTGCCGGCGATCTACATCTACGGCGGCA
Source organism: Mitsuaria sp. 7 (assembly GCF_001653795.1). Lineage (NCBI taxonomy): Bacteria > Pseudomonadati > Pseudomonadota > Betaproteobacteria > Burkholderiales > Sphaerotilaceae > Roseateles > Mitsuaria sp. 7. Next base: position 609,658 of record NZ_CP011514.1, on the reverse strand, counting down.
CCATCAAGCCGGGCCACTACAAGGGCCAGGACCTCAACATCGTCAGCGTCTTCGAGGCGGTCGGCCAGTTCAGCGCCGGCAAGATGAGCGAAGAGGACTTCTGCCAGATCGAGAAGCGCGCCATCCCCGGCAGCGGCTCCTGCGGCGGCATGTACACCGCCAACACGATGAGCTCGGCCTTCGAGGCGCTGGGCATGTCACTGCCCTACTCGTCGAGCATGTCCAACGTCGAGGACGAGGTGGTCGAGAACACCAAACGCGCCGCGGACTACCTGGTCGCCGCCGTCAAGGCCGACCTGAAGCCGCGCGACATCGTGACGAAGAAAGCCATCGAGAACGCCGTCGCGGTGATCATGGCCACCGGCGGTTCGACCAACGCGGTGCTGCACTTCCTGGCGATCGCGCACGCGGCCGAGGTGGACTGGACCATCGACGATTTCGAGCGCATGCGCACGAAGATCCCGGTGCTGTGCGACCTCAAGCCCAGCGGCCGCTTCCTGGCCGTGGACCTGCACAAGGCCGGCGGCATTCCGGCCGTCATGAAGCAGCTGCTGAAGGCCGGCCTGCTGCACGGCGACTGCATCACCATCACCGGCAAGACCGTCGCCGAGAACCTCGCCGACGTGCCGGACCTCTCGCCCGATCAGGAGGTGATCCGCGCCGTGGCCGACCCGATCTACGCGCAAGGCCACCTGGCCATCCTGAAGGGCAACCTGTCGCCCGAGGGCTGCGTGGCCAAGATCACCGGCCTCAAGAACCCGGTCATCACCGGCCCGGCGCGCGTCTTCGACGACGAGCAGTCGGCGCTCGCGGCCATCATGGCCAACCAGATCAAGGCGGGCGACGTGATGGTGCTGCGCTACCTCGGCCCCAAGGGCGGCCCGGGCATGCCGGAGATGCTGGCGCCGACCGGCGCGCTGATCGGCCAGGGCCTGGGCGAGAGCGTCGGCCTGATCACCGACGGCCGCTTCTCCGGCGGTACCTGGGGCATGGTCGTGGGCCACGTCGCGCCGGAGGCCTATGCGGGCGGCACGATCGCGCTGGTGAACGAGGGCGACTCCATCACCATCGACGCGGTGCAGCTGCTGCTGCAGCTCAACGTGGACGACGCCGAGCTGGCTCGCCGCAAAGCGGTCTGGCAACAGCCCGCGCCGCGCTACACCCGCGGCGTGCTGGCGAAGTTCGCCAAGAACGCATCGAGCGCCAGTTCGGGCGCGGTGCTCGACAAGTTCGAGTGAGGGATCAACGCTTCTTGCGCGTCTTGTCGCCCTGCCCGATGGCGTCGAGCTGGCGCTGGCGGCGTTCTTCCTTCTTCTCGTCCATCTTGTCCATCTCGCGCTTCTTGGTGTAGCCCGTCTTGTCGGCGAATTCCCACCACACGACGGCCACCGGGAAGGGCGACAGCACCCACCACCAGCTCAGCGTTTCAAACGGGCCGACAGCGGCCAGTTTGAGAACGATCAACAAGACACCGATCACCATCAACCACATCGTCGTTCTCCTCGTGCGCGCTCCTGCCCGGCGCGTCCCCCAACACTACAATCGCGCGAGCCCGGATCCCCCCAGCCACTCGTCGACCTGCGTCGCGTCATGTCCAACCCATGTCGCGACGGCGATTGTGGCGCCATTCGGAGGCCCGGCAACACCTGAAAGGATGCCATGAGAAACGCCTTGTTCATTGCCGCGGCCCTCGCCGCCACGCTGAGCGCCCCCAGCGCCTTCGCCAGCCCCGAACTGGCGCAGAAGAAGAACTGCATGGCCTGCCATGCGGTCGACAAGAAGCTGGTCGGCCCGGCCTACAAGGATGTCGCGGCCAAGTACGCTTCGGACAAGGACGCCGTGAAGAAGCTGTCCGAGAAGATCATCAAGGGCGGTTCCGGCGTCTGGGGTCCGGTGCCCATGCCGGCCAACACGCAGGTCAGCCCGGCCGAGGCCGAGACACTCGCCAAGTGGATCCTGTCGACGAAGTGAGCGTCGAACCGGGTATCCACGGTATCCAGGGTATCCGGGGTATCCAGGGCAACAGGGGCGTCCCACGACGCCCCTGCCCTTCGGAAGCTGCAGGCCCTCCGGGGCCTTTCCTTTTTTGAGGTCGCCGAGGGCGCCGAGCGCGCCCGTCAGGCCACGAGCTTGAGCAGCTCGTCGCGCCGCCTGTCGTCGAGATGACGACTCTCGCGGGCGAGGTTGACCGCCTTGGCCACCGTCGCGAGCTCGAGGATCGCCTCGTCGATCTTGTAGCCGCCGCGCCCCTGCATCCAGCGCAGCACGTCCCACAGGTGCCACACCGAGGACGAGTTGCCCTCATGGATGGGCGACGGAAAGCTCATCGGGTGGGTCAGCATCAGCTTGCGCATGTTCTGGCGGGAGACGCCCACCAGCGTCGCCACGTCGGTGAGACCGACCATGTCCGGCCCCGCCTCGATCAGCCGCGCGCCGGGGATGGCCTTGCGGACCTCGCGCAGCGCGCCCAGCAAGGCCTGATCGGCGCGCTCGGCCTCCCGGATGAAGCTCAACATCACCCGGCCGCGCAGGCCCACGGCGACCCGCACGTCCTTGCAGCCGACGGAAACCAGCCGTTGTTTCAACGGCTCCTCCTCGCAGTCCGACGGCGGCATCTGGACCTTGAGCGTGAACGAATATTCCACAAACGACTCCTTCTGTGAGGTCAGCGTCTGGCGCGCCGTGTCGCCCGAGCGCCGCCATGATCGCGGGCACCGCTCCTGAAGGAACGGAGCCGGGATTCTTGGCCCGCGCGGCTCCGTGTTCCACAACCCGAGGGAGTGTGGATGACCCCTGCGCTGCCACGAGAAGGCCAGCGCATCCCCAGAGTGGAGGTGTCCCGGGGGTTGTCGGCTTGCGCGAGCGCAAGAAAAAGCCCCGCAAAAGCGGGGCTGCCCGTGTTTTCAGAGGAGAAGGGTCGGAGGAACCGATGACAACGCAGATGCCACGCGCATCCTGCGCGTGGCATCGACCGGGGTCCTCAATAGGCCTGACCGAGCTGCTCCAGGATGGCGGGGTTCTCGAGCGTCGAGGTGTCCTGCGTGACCGTCTCGCCCTTGGCGACCGAGCGCAGCAGGCGACGCATGATCTTGCCGCTGCGCGTCTTGGGCAGGTTGTCGCCGAAGCGGATGTCCTTGGGCTTGGCGATGGGGCCGATCTCCTTGGCCACCCAGTCGCGCAGCTGCTTGGCGATGGCCTTGGCCTCGTCGCCGCTCGGACGCGCGCGCTTGAGGACGACGAAGGCGCAGATCGCCTCACCCGTGGTGTCGTCGGGACGGCCGACGACGGCGGCTTCGGCCACCAGCTCGGTGCAGCTGACCAGCGCGGACTCGATCTCCATCGTGCCCATGCGGTGGCCCGACACGTTCAGCACGTCGTCGATGCGGCCGGTGATGGTGAAGTAGCCGTTGTCCGCGTCGCGGATGGCGCCGTCGCCGGCCAGGTAGTAGCCCTTGAGTTCCGGCGGGTAGTAGCTCTTCCTGAAGCGCTCCGGATCGCCGTAGATCGTGCGGATCATCGACGGCCACGGCTTCTTGACGACCAGGATGCCGCCCTGCCCGTTGGGCACGTCGTTGCCGGTCTCGTCGACGATGGCCGCGGTGATGCCGGGGAACGGCAGCGTGCAGGAGCCCGGCACCAGCGGTGTCGCGCCCGGCAGCGGCGTGATCATGTGGCCGCCGGTCTCCGTCTGCCAGAAGGTGTCGACGATGGGGCAGCGGCCGCCGCCCACGTGCAGGTGGTACCACTCCCACGCGGCCGGGTTGATCGGCTCGCCGACCGAACCCAGGATGCGCAGCGAACCGAGGTCGTAGCGCTTCGGGTGCACGGCCTCGTTGGCTTCGGCCGCCTTGATGAGCGAGCGGATCGCCGTCGGCGCCGTGTAGAAGATGGTGACCTTGTGCTTCTCGATCATCTGCCAGAAGCGGCCGGCGTCCGGGAAGGTCGGGATGCCTTCGAAGACGACCTCCGTGCCGCCCAGCGCCAGCGGGCCGTAGGTGATGTAGGTGTGGCCGGTCACCCAGCCGATGTCGGCGGTGCACCAGAAGACGTCCGAGTCCTTCAGGTCGAAGGTCCACTTCGTGGTCAGCGCCGCATGCAGCAGGTAGCCGCCGGTGCTGTGCTGCACGCCCTTGGGCTTGCCGGTCGAGCCGGAGGTGTAGAGCAGGAACAGCGGATGTTCGGCCTCGACCCATTCCGGCTCGCAGCTCGAGGGCTGGCCGGACACCGCGTCGTGCAGCCATTCGTCGCGACCCTCGATCCAGGCGATGTTGCCGCCGGTGCGCTTGTAGACGATGACGTGCTTGATCGTGGGGCAGCTGTTGTCGGCCAGGGCCTCGTCGACGATGGCCTTGAGCGGCAGCGACTTGCCGCCGCGCGCCTGTTCGTCGGCGGTCAGCACCATCACGGCGCCGGCGTCCTGGACGCGGTCTCTCAGCGATTGCGCCGAGAAGCCGCCGAACACCACCGAGTGCGTCGCGCCGATGCGCGCGCAGGCCTGCATCGCGACCACGCCCTCGACCGACATCGGCATGTAGATGACGACGCGGTCGCCCTTCTTCACGCCGCGCGCCTTCAGCGCGTTGGCCAGCTGCGCGGTCTTGGCGAGCAGCTTGGCGTAGGTGACGCGGGTGGTGGTGCCGTCGTCGGCCTCGAAGATGATCGCGACGCGGTCGCCGCGGCCGGCCTCGACGTGACGGTCCAGGCAGTTGTAGGAGACGTTGAGCCTGCCGTCCTCGAACCACTTGAAGAACGGCGCGTCCGCGTCGTTGAGCACCTTCGTGAAGGGCTGCTTCCAGCTCAGCAGCTCGCGCGCCAGACGCGCCCAGTAGCCTTCGTAGTCGGTCTCCGCTTCCTTGCACAGCGCCTCGTAGGCGGCCAGGCCGGACACATGGGCGTCCTGGACGGCGGATGCGGGGGGGTTGTAGATCTTGTCACTCATGGCCTATGTCTCCGTACAGGCAGGGATCTTCGAACTCGGGTTCAGACTGGGCCGAACTCTCCACTTTCACACTGACGATGTGCTTACTCTTGTAGAAGAGCCGATGCGATGCTCTCACTAAAATCGCCCGGTTTGGCGGTTCCCGCCAGTTACGACTTGAAGGACTTACCCCGATGACCGACCGCCCGACGCCCCCGGCCGAGACTGCACGCCAGCGCATGCACCCGCTCTCGCATCTGATGTTCGGGAGCCGCTGGCTGCAGTTGCCGCTGTACATCGGCCTCATCCTGGCGCAGGCGGTCTACGTCTTCCAGTTCTGGACCGAGCTCGTGCACCTCGTCGAGGCGGCGTTCGGCAACCAGGAAGCGCTGAAGCTGCTGGTCAGCAGCGTCGGCTACCAGCCCGACGTCCAGGTCACCAAGCTCAACGAGACCATCATCATGCTGGCCGTGCTGGCGCTGATCGACGTGGTGATGATCTCCAACCTGCTGATCATGGTGATCATCGGCGGCTACGAGACCTTCGTGTCGCGGCTGCATCTCGAAGGCCACCCCGACCAGCCCGAGTGGCTGGACCACGTCAACGCCTCGGTGCTGAAGGTCAAGCTGGCGACGGCCATCATCGGCATCTCGTCGATCCATCTGCTCAAGACCTTCATCAACGTCGAGAACCTCCAGGAGAAGACGCTGATCTGGCAGACCGCCATCCACCTCGCCTTCCTGCTGTCGGCGCTGGCGATCGCGATGACGGACAAGCTGCTGTCGCACGGTCCGGCCGAGAAGCACTGAGCAACGAAGCGCTCCGGCGAATGGGCCGACGAAGGGGCCGGCGAATAGGCCGGCGAATCGGCCGGCGCAGGAACGACGAAGGGGCCCTCGGGCCCCTTCTTCATTGGTGGTGCGAGGTCTTCAAGCGCGCTTGCGCATCAGGATCAGCGTCCCCGCGATGCCCGACAGGAGGGACCCGCCGAGCACGCCGAGTTTCACGCGGGTTTCCCAGTCCGGACCGTGGCCTTCGAACGCGAGGCCGCCGATGAACAGGCTCATCGTGAAGCCGATGCCGCACAGCACGCAGACGCCGAAGAACTGGACCCAGTCGGCGCCGCCCGGCTTCTGCGCCAGCCCCGAACGGATCATGAGCCACGAGCTCCCGAACACGCCGATCGCCTTGCCCAGCAGCAGGCCCAGCGCGATGCCCAGCGACACGGGATGGAGCAGGTCGCCGGCGTTCAGGCCGAGCAGCGACACGCCCGCGTTGGCGAAGGCGAACATCGGCAGGACGAGGAAGGCGACCCAGGGATGCAGCGCGTGCTCGAGGTCCTCGGCCGGCGAGTGGCCGTGGCCGTCGTCGTCGGAGGGGATGAACAGCGCGGTGGCGACGCCCGCCAGCGTGGCATGGACGCCGGACTTCAGCACGCAGGTCCACAGGACGAGGCCCACGACGATGTAGACGTCGGCGCGCCGGACCTTCGCGCGGTTCAACGCGAAGAGCACCGCGAGACAGACGGCGGCGCCCGCGAGCGCCGTCAGCGACAGCTGGCTCGTGTAGAAGAGCGCGATGACGACGATGGCGCCGAGGTCGTCGATGATCGCCACCGCCGTCAGGAAGACCTTCAGCGAGGCCGGCACGCGGCTGCCCAGCAGCATCACGATGCCGATGGCGAAGGCGATGTCGGTCGCCGCGGGGATGGCCCAGCCGTGCAGCGCGACGGGGTCGCCGAGGTTGAGGCCCGCGTAGATCAGCGCCGGCACGGCCATGCCGCCGAACGCGGCGACGATGGGCAGCACGGCCTGGGACCGTTCCGACATCTCGCCGCTGACGAATTCGCGCTTGATCTCCAGTCCCACGAGGAAGAAGAAGACGGCCATCCAGAGGTCGTTGACCCAGACCAGCAGCGGCTTGGCCAGCACCAGCCAGTCGGCGCCGATGCGCACCTCGCCCTGGATGCGCGTGAAGGCGGCGTAGGCCTCCCGCCAGGGGGAGTTGGACAGGATCAGCGCGGCGACCGCGGCGATGGCGAGCACGATGCCGCCGGCCGATTCGCTGGCGAAGAAGCGTTTGAGTCCTGGTGTCAAGAAAGGTTCCTCCAGAAGACGGCCCCGCAGGATAGGCGGGGCCGGCAGTACAACAGAGCGGGCGCGTTGCGGCTATGGCTCATCGGGGCAGAACACGCCGTGAGGATCGGATCATCGCCGGTGCGCGTCCCGCCCCGGGGCCACGGCCTCCGCGTTCATCCCGAGGCGGGGGGCCGGCGGGTGCCGATAGCATTCTCGGCCGGGGCGGGTTGCCCCGAAGATCAGGGAGAAGAACGCGATGAAATTCTGGACCTATGCGGCGCTGCCGCTGGTGGCGGCGCTGACCGCGTGCGCAGCGCCGGACACGGACAAGGCCTCGACCGCCAAGGCCGAGACCTGCGAGCGCGACCGTGAAGTCAAGACCGGATCGATGCTCGGACGCAAGCAGTGCGGCCCCGCGCTGAGCGAGGCCGAGCGCGCCCGCATGGCCTCGGAGCTGCAGACGCAGATCAGGCCGACGGCCAGCAATCCGGGCAGCGGCGGCGGGCACTGAGAGGTCACGCCGGGCGGGCCGATCCAGACGTGCGCGTCGGCCCCGCGAGATCAGAAGTTGAAGCGCGTCCCGAAGTACCAGGCGCTGAGGGTGCGCTTGTCGTCGACATAGAGATCGAAGTGTCTGGCGCGACTCACGTCCGCGCCGAGCTCCACCCCCCAGTACGGCTTGACGGCGACGGTCAGGCCCAGACCCGCGTAGGGCTGGGAGGACGTGCGCGAGAACCGGCCGTACGCGGGGTTCATCAGTTCCGCCTTCTGCCGCGACACGCCGCCGCGCGCCACCACGCCCAGCCGGCGCCACACCGGTTGCCGGTATGACAGGCCCGCCGTGAGCGCGCGGCTCTTGAGCACACCCCACATCCAGTTGTCGGCCTCGACGCGGACGGTGCCGTAGTCCACGCGACCGATCTCGATGCCGAGACCGTTGTCGAAGTGGTAGCCCGCCAGCAGACGGCCGAACTCTCCGTGACGGTCGCAGGGATCGGAGCCCGGGCACAGCGACTTCGAGAACTGGCTCGCGCCGACGTCGAACTGCACGCTGAATTCGGCATGCGCCGCGGGCATGGCAAAGGCGGAGGCGGCCAGCACGGCCGCGATGGATGTCTTCAAGAGAGCTCCCTCTGATCCCGGTCGGGCGGGATCGGTTCTTGTGGTGATCGTTGCTGCCTCTCGCAGCGGGCGACATCGTAGCCGCGAGCAAGGTTCCAACCGGCACGTCTCACGACAGTGCGTGGAAGGCCGCTTCCGCAGTCCCGGGCAGATTGAACAACGCGTGCTGTAAGAAGATCACGAGGAATGCGAGCTTCGCTCCTTGTGGTTTCCACAGTTGGTAGCTCACTCCCATCGTCATAAACAGCACCAGGGCTGCGAGGCCGGACCACGACGCGAAGACTGCATGCAAGGCAACAGCGATGACGGTCATCAGGACCACTGCGACCCGGTCGGAAAACCAGTTGCCTAGAACAGCCAGGGCGGCCACAACGAGCAAATTCTCGAGTAGCGGAGCACCCATGACCCCGCCAAATAGGATCTCAACGGCTGAGCGCGGTGAAGACTCCGGCGGTGCCGTCATCAGCCAAGAAACGCACGCAAGCAATAGGTAGGCCGCAAGCCAAGCGATCGCGGCCGTCAAGACTGAGAATCTCAGCCAGCTATTTGTTGAGCGCAGTCCTTGAAAAGAACTCAGAACGAAATTCATTGAATACGAAAGGGGCCTCACAGGAGGCCCCTTGCTCATTATCAGCCGAAGGTGCCGGCGCCAGAACCTGCGCCCTGCTGGAAGTCAGCAGCAGCACCAGAGTTGTTGTAGCCGATGGTGGCGTCGATTGCGTAGTCCAGCAACTTACCGCCGATGAAACCGCGCAGGAAACCCCCGCTCACGCTTTCGAGCTCATCCAAGCTGATCTCTTGAATATCGTCCATTTGAAATTCCAATCGAAATTGCTTAAAGAAACGTCCCGAGCACAAAGGCGACACAGGACACCTGCAATATAAGCAATGAACCAGCAACGCGGGACACCCCAAAAAGAGGGGCTACTGACACCAACAAACCAGCCCTATACGCAGAAAAGTTAAGCGCCGCCAGTGTAAGGCCTTTCAGGTTTAGGTCAAAACACAACGCAACTAAAGGGCCAAATGCACTCATTTTTTCCTAGCAAACACCTCATTTCGTTTTTCACGAAGCTTGGATTCTCGAATTCCAAATAGCTTCGTTGTTGTCAGCGTGCCACTCGTTGTACTGCTTATCAACGTGATTGACCGCTAACGACATCTAGAGAGCTTCGACGGCAAGTTCCGCGACGAATGCCTGTTGCTGGGATGGTGTCGATTCACGCGCGAAGCTGTCGCCACCATTGCCTGCAATCCAACTGGTGTATGGCGGCGTGAATCCCTTTCCGCGTAACGACGGAGTACTATTTACTCACGGTTCGGAACCGGTTCCGTCAACGTCTTTGGAATAATCTCGTCCTTCACCTCTTGGGAGAGAGGTGGAAGCTTGCAAGCTGCAAACACAATGTCGGGAAACGCCTGGACCTTGTGTGCCGCCTCAATAATCTGATCTGCGGTCGCACCAATTTTCAGATATTCCAAACGAAGATTTTCGTTGCGGTACGCCGTCACAAATGCATTACTAACTTCCTTGCCCAGATACATGCAATTGTTTTCCCACCAATCCTGAACTTCGATCAGCACCTCGTGGAAGTCGGCCTTGGAGTGAACAACAAGTTTTCGCCACATCGCAAAAGCTTCTTGGTGCGCTTGTAATCTGCGTTCAACCGCTGCAACGCGCAACGTGTTGTGGCTCTTCATCTCTTCGAGCATAACGTTATAGCCATGCTCGACCTTCTTGATCTCGTCGGTGATTTTCCCGATGTCTTCCTTAGTGGCAAAATTCTCGCCCTTTTTTTGCCGAGTAAGCACCGAGCGATTTTCCCAAGTAGTACAGCGCCACCGCTCCGATTAGTGCGCCCGTGCCGAGCGTACCGACCAAATTCCAGATGGCTTTGAGTTCGTCAGGTGTCATGGCTTCCTCCACTCGGAAGAATAGCTGAACGGATCAATGCTTTTCGGGCTTCCTGTCCCTGTAGCGTCGCCTGGACTCAACCTTGGTGGCTCGCGCTAGCTAGCGCCAGTCAATTGCCGCGTCGTTGAACGCGCCTACCCAGCGCGGATGCCGCCCCTGGGATGCGAAGTGCAGCGGGTGTTCGATTTAATTGCGCGACGCAGCGAATACCCCGGCCAGAGCCCATTCCTTCCCAACTCGCCGGCTGAATTGCGGGCTTCCCAGAATTGCAAGATCTCCAGCTCGCGTTTGAGTTCGGCATCGACAAAGAAAACTCGGAGCCCAAGGCTCAGCAAACACCGAGGAAGACCTGCACGAGAGGTCAAGGAGAAAGGTTATGAACACGGCAGCCGTCAAGGCTGCAAGAGAAGTTGCTGCGGCGATCGTCAATTGCTGATCGTTATGAAGTTTTGCCCGCGATCAACGTTGGATTTGCCATCGTCTAGTACTCAGTATGATCCCAGGCCTGGGCGTACGACAAGCCCACCGGCAAGCAGTTAAGCGAAATCGCGCTCGCAAAGCGCCTTCGTCGCCAAACCAACTGATCCAGCAAACAGCTCGAAGATGTCACTTGGATAACCAAGCAACTAAGACCATGGCAACACCAACGATCAACGTCTTGGCGATGCTCTCAATGTTTTCCCAAATGACCACGCGCACAATCTCTTTTGGATGATCACTTAGGTATGGAACCCAATCTTTACGATTCTTCTTTCCAAAGACGGCGCCAACAACTGCTAAAAATTTCGCTTCCATGTTCGTTCCTTCAACGTTGATTCGCCGACGGGGCTTGGACGGTTATACGGAGAGAAAGTTTTCACTGCCTGCGACTTACTTTCGCAGATCGAGCTGTTCCAGATCTAGCTAACCGTGGAGCAGAACTGAGGTCAACAATAGGCATGTACATCACTGTACGTGCGCGGGGGACCTTCTGCGATTGCGCAGCATGTCCGCAATGCGCGCGAGCACGCCCTTACTCAGCCGTTGTCTGCCGAAATATGACCGAAGCTAGCGGCACCATTCCCAGACGTTTTCTGCCCCTTCAGAACCTATCGAGACTCTCCGGTCCCGTCCACCACGCAGGTCGATCCCTCTCGAAGGACACCGTCCCAACCCGTTCCCCGCCTCGATAAGCGACGTACAACTCCACGCGGTCGAAGCGGATCGTGATCGAGGGAAGTCGCACGCCGGCCATCGACGTCCTTGTCGTTGATCTTGAGCTGGTTACCGTCGAAGCGCCGTGCGCTTCTTGCCATCCACGAGCGCAACCTTCTGCATCTGCTTGGCGATGATCTCGGTGGAGTAGTTGCCCTTGCCTTCCGTTTCCGCTACGTCGCAGTCCTTCCGACCAAGCGGTTGATCAGGGTGTTGGGATCGCGCTGGAAGCGTAGGGGCGAGAGCGGGCATCGCCTCCGCTATAAGTTGCGTCCGAGTCAAAGGCGACCACCACCACCTGACACGGAGCTTCGGCGGATGCCGCAGGCGAAGTGCGTAAGCGGTGACCCTGCGAACCAGGGAGCCTCTGAGCTGCCTGAAATTTGAGCGAAGCGGGGTGTTAGGTTATGAGGGTAAAGAGGCACCTGCGCAAGGCTGCGCGCACAAGAAGCGCAGTAATGGCCTCGTACAAGCGGACGGGCTTGACACCTTGCATAACCACCGAGGTGACGAATTCGCTTTCAATCTTCAAAGCGACTTCTCCGCCAGCTTCTTATCACCGATCTTGGTGGAACGGGCCACGTTCTGGCCGTTGATCATTTTTGTGGAAGTGCCAAATTCCGTTGCGAACGGTAAGGGACAAGATTTAGTCGCGTTGTGGTATGCAACTTGCGCAAGTCTGCAACCACCGCGCTAGGGTCAAATACTTTGTGAACTTGGCACACGACTCCGATTCTCGAAGCGGACTCCTCAATAAGGAACGCGAAGCCGCTCACTCAACCCCGGATACCTGAGCGGGTTGTTGAAGCCATTTTGTGCAAAAGCTGGCTTGTGCAAAAAGGTATTAGCCGCTTGGTTTATAATCCCTACGCGCTCTTGCCCCTATGGCAGGCTGCGCAAGTGTGCGAGACCCTCAGAAACCGTGCGAGCACCTGACCACAGCTCTTCCCAGCGCCAGCAGGGTGTCGGGGCACTTGCGATAATGGGTGGTTGATCCTTGAGGACCGCAAAGACCATGACCACCATCCGCTACGCCGACCTCGTCGAAAGCGTCGCCGCCGCGCTGCAGTACATCAGCTACTACCACCCGGCCGACTACATCCAGCATCTGGCGCGCGCCTATGAACGCGAGCAGAGCGTGGCCGCGAAGGACGCGATCGCGCAGATCCTGACCAACTCGAAGATGTGCGCCGAAGGCCGCCGTCCGATCTGCCAGGACACCGGCATCGTCAACGTGTTCCTCAAGATCGGCATGGACGTGCGCTGGGGCGACTTCCCCGGCTCCATCCAGGACGCCGTCAACGAGGGCGTGCGCCAGGCCTACAACCACCCGGACAACAAGCTGCGCGGCTCGGTGCTCAGCGATCCGATCTTCGAGCGCAAGAACACCAAGGACAACACGCCCGCGGTGATCTTCATGGAGGTCGTGCCCGGCAACACCGTCGACGTGATCGTCGCGGCCAAGGGCGGCGGCTCGGAGAACAAGAGCAAGGTCTACATGCTCAACCCGAGCGACAACATCGTCGACTGGGTGCTCAAGACCGTGCCGACCATGGGCGCGGGCTGGTGCCCGCCCGGCATGCTGGGCATCGGCGTCGGCGGCACGGCCGAGAAGGCCGCGCTGCTGGCCAAGGAAGCCCTGATGGACGACATCGACATGTACGAGCTGCTCGAGCGCGGTCCGAAGGACAAGCTCGAGGAACTCCGCATCGAGCTGTACGAGAAGGTCAACGCGCTGGGCATAGGCGCGCAGGGCCTGGGCGGCCTGACCACCGTGCTGGACGTCAAGATCAAGACCTACCCGACGCACGCGGCCTCCAAGCCGATCGCGATGATCCCGAACTGCGCCGCCACGCGCCACGCGCACTTCGTGCTCGACGGCTCGGGCCCGAGCTACCTCACGCCTCCGAGCCTGGGCCTGTGGCCCGACGTGAAGTGGGCGCCGGACTACAACAAGAGCAAGCGCGTTGACCTGAACACGCTGACCAAGGACGAAGTCGCCAGCTGGAAGCCGGGTGACACGCTGCTGCTCAACGGCAAGATGCTCACGGGCCGTGACGCCGCGCACAAGCGTATCCAGGACATGCTGGCCAAGGGCGAACCGCTGCCGGTGGACTTCACCAACCGCGTCATCTACTACGTCGGCCCGGTCGATCCGGTGCGCGATGAAGTCGTGGGACCGGCCGGTCCCACGACGGCGACCCGCATGGACAAGTTCACCGACATGATGCTGGAGAAGACCGGCCTGATCGCGATGATCGGCAAGGCCGAACGCGGCCCGGTCGCGATCGAGTCGATCAAGAACCACAAGTCGGCCTACCTGATGGCGGTGGGCGGTTCGGCCTACCTCGTGTCCAAGGCGATCAAGCACGCCAAGGTCGTCGGCTTCGAGGACCTGGGCATGGAAGCGATCTACGAGTTCGACGTGGTCGACATGCCGGTGACGGTGGCGGTGGACGCCGGCGGCACCAGCGCGCACATCACCGGCCCGGCCGAGTGGCAGCAGCGCATCGCCGCAGGCAAGCCGATCAAGATCCCGGTGGCGGCGGGCTGAACGCCCTGCCCCGCGTGATCGCCAGCGTCGCGATCACGAACGACAAGACCACCCTCGGGTGGTCTTTTTCATTGCGTCGTCGATGCCGCGCTGGTCGGATCGATCAGGCTTGCACAGGGACGTGGAAGTCGATGACCGAGCCCGGCTCCTGAGGATCGAAGCGGCCGTCGTACAGCTCGAAGTCGGGCCCGTCGATGACCTTCAGGCCGGAGGCTGGGAGGAGCTCCCCCCAGATCATCGCCATGGCCTGCTTGACCTGCGGATGCAGCGCGGTGCCGTTCAAGGTGATGCGGAACACCGCGTAGGTCGCGGCCGGGATCTCCATCGCCGAGAAGCCGGGCGGCGGCACGCAGTCCGGCTCGACGCCGACGCCCGCCATGTACTGGAAGCCGCCCTCCGCCTGATCGACGTCGGAGACGACGCCGTAGGTGGCCCAGCTCGCGACCTGACCCTCGAACGGCAACCGGCCGATCAGCGCGGACCACAGCTGAGGGATCTCGGCCTTGGTGGCCTGGTCGAAGCGGCGCGTGGGACCGGCGACGCGGAAGGCAGGGAGCTTCGCAAGCTCCGGCAGTCGGATGACCGAGGTGTCCTGGGCGATCGGGAGAGTCATTGGGAATTGGCCTTCAATGGGGTCGACGGCGAATCCGCTGCGGAAGCGCCCCGGCGAGACGCCGAACACGCGCTTGAACGCACGCGTGAACGCCTCCTGGGATTCGAAGCCGCAGTCGAAGGCGAGCTCGACGAGGGGGAGATCGGGGTCATGGCAGAGCCGCCGCGCACCGCGCACGAGCCGGCGTCCGCGCACATGCGACATGACGCTGCGCCCCATGCGCGCGGTGAACAGCCGCGAGAAGTGATACGGCGACAGGCCTGCCTGCGCCGCGACCTGTTCCAACGTCAGCGGCTGGTCGAGCTGCTGCTCGATCCAGGCGACCACGTCGGAGAGGACGTCAGTGGTGGGAGGCGTCGTCGTGCTGTCCATGCGGATCATCATCTCAAAGGCAGCGGGCGCGCGTCCTGACCGAACTTGCTGTCGCCCCGCGTGCGGCGTGCCTTCCGGCACTTCGCGTCGCGACCGCATCGCGCGTATCACTGCGGGCATGAACGATCCCTTCGACGGGCGGGCGCGCCTTCCGCGCCGAACCTTCACGGGCGCCGCCATCGCGATGCTCGCCACGCCGCCGACCTTCGCGAGGGCGACGACGATGGCGACAACGGTCGACGCTGATGCGGCGACGCGACTGAGCCGTCCACGGTTGATCGCGCCCGGAGGCGCCGTGTGTGTGGAAGGCGTGGACGAACTCGTCGGCGAGATCCACTTCGCCTGTCCCGCCGGCGAGCCGTCACCGACAGCACTGCGACTGCTCGAAGCCGATCGCGACGGTCGCGACGATCGCGGCGATACCTTCGCGGAGTTCGAGGACGCCGCGCTGACGCGGCGTCTCGCGCGCATCGACGATGATCGGATCGTCATCCACGTGGAGCTGCGTTCGCGACCAGGGCGCCCCCTGCCCTCCCGCCTGTTGCCCATCCTCGCGCGGGGTCCGGATCGCGAGATCCGGGGTGATGTGCTCGCCGTGCCGGCGCAGGGCGTGACGGTCTTCGGTCCTCCGCTCCGAGACGGCCTCTGGGTCGCGATCCACGATCCAGCCTGGGCGCGCGGTCACCGGCGTGTCGGATTCCAGCAGACGGATCGCTGGACGATTCCCGGCCGACATGCGATCGACTTCGTCCAGGTTGATGCGGAGGGACGCATCGCGCGAGGCGACGCCGACAGACCCGCCAACCACTTCGGCTACGGGGCCCCGGTATTGGCCGTCGCGGACGGCGTCGTGAGCGCCACGCGGAACGACATGACCGAGACGACCTCGATTGCCGGCAACCGCCGTCATCCGTTGATCGATGCGCCGGGCAATCACGTCGTGCTGTCGCTCGCGGGCGGAGGGCACGTCTTCTACGAGCACCTGCGCCCCGGCAGCCTGACCGTGCGCCCCGGCGATCGCGTGCGGCAGGGGCAGGTGCTGGGAGCACTCGGATTCAGCGGCGACTCCACGGGTCCCCATCTGCATCTGCACCTCAGCGATGAATGTGTGCCGAACACGGGTGAAGGCTTGCCGTTCGTGTTCGAACGCTTCGAGCGGCTGGGCGGCTATGACGACCTCGCGACGCTGGGTCGCGCCAGCTGGCAATCCGCTCCGGAGGGGGAAGCGCTCACGCGCCTTCGGGAGAAGCCAGCCTCCCATCGGGTGATCCGCTTCACCGCAGCGTAGCCCGCCTGTCGATGGTGCCTACTTCTCCGCGGGAACGACCGGCGCCACGGGGCCTTCCACCACCGTCCGCAACACCCGCTGCGGGAACGGGATATCGATCTCAAGGCGATTCAACAAACGCAGGATCGCCAGGTTGACGTCCGAGCGCACCCCGCCCTGCCCGTTGTGCGGATCGGAGATCCAGAACCCGATCGTCAGCTCCAGCCCGTCGGCGGCGAAGTTGCTCAGCGCCACCGACGGCGACGGTTCGGACAGCACGCGCGGGACGCGCTTCACTTCCTCGATCAGCTGCGGGAACAGCGCGTCCACATCGGTACCGTAAGCCACCTGCACCACCGTCGACACGTTCACCTGCGGGTCGGCGAGGGAGAGGTTCTCGACCCGCGTCGTGATCAGCGACTCGTTGGGCACGATGGCCTCGCGGCCGTTGAGCGCGCGGATCACCGTGTAGCGCGTCTTGATGTCGCTGATGCGGCCTTCGAAATTGTCGACCTTCACCATGTCGCCGATGCGCAGCGAACGCTCCGCCAGGATCATGAAACCGGAGACGTAGTTCGCCGCGATCTTCTGCAGGCCGAAGCCCAGGCCCACGCCGACCGCGCCGCCCAGCCACGACAGCGCGCTCAGGTTCAGGCCCACCGTGTTCAGCGCCACCATCGTGCCGACCACCAGCAGCGCCGTGCGCGTCAGGTTGACCGCGATCTTGCGCATCGACAGGTCGAGGACCGACTTGCCGCGCAGCAGCCGCGACTCGATCACCGACGACAGCCACAGCACCACCAGCAGCACCGCGCCGACCTGCAGCACGCCCAGGAGCACGTCGTAGACCGTGATGTAGGCCTTGCCGTTCTTCGGCAGGAAGGTCAGATCCGCGTCCTGCAGCTCGTCGATCAGGATCGGCAGCACGCCGATGATCCACAGGATCGATCCCAGCCACGCGATCCACGACACGCTGCGCTCCAGCAGCTTGATCCCGACGGAGTCGGGCATCGTGGCCCGCAGCACGCGCGCGACGAGCCGGATCACCACCAGCGACAGCAGCACCGGGATCACGACGCGGAACAGCGCGACCGGCTCGCCCAGCAGCGGCATCACCCGCCGCGCGCCCAGCGCCAGCAGCAGCGCGATGACGGGGAACAGGACGCCGTCGAAGACGCGATGGCCGAGCAGCACCGAGTGATGACCCGGCGCCGCCGTCACATGCTTGCTGATGCGGTAGACGATCAGCCAGGACAGCGCCAGGCAGGCCAGCACGAGGCCGAATTCGATCAGCGCCTGCGGGCGCGCCAGCATCGTGAGCAGCGACTCCAGTTCGCGCAGGCTCAGCGTGTGGTTGAGGGAAGAGGTGGTACCCAAGGCGTTGTTCAAGGAGGAGATCAAGTCGGCGTCCGGCGCGGGCCGGGTCGTTCAGTCGATGGGGATTCTGGGTGGGCGCCAGCGCGCGGGCAGTTGCGGGCAGTTGCGGCCGGTCCGGGCCGGATTGTGGCGCCGGCTCAGATGCCGGCCAGCGTCCGCAGGTGCACGCCGACGCTGCGCGCCAGCGCGCCGAGGTCGTAGCCGCCCTCCAGGCAGGACACGATGCGGCCTTTCGAGTGACGCCGGGCCACGTCCATGATGCGCAGCGTGATCCATTCGTAGTCGGCCTCGACCAGGCCGAGCTGCGCCAGTTCGTCGTCGCGGTGCGCGTCGAACCCGGCCGAGACGAAGATCATCTGCGGCTTGAAGCGCTCCAGCGCCGGCATCCAGAGCGACTCGATCATCTCGCGCACCTCCGCGCCGCGCGTGTACGGCGGCACCGGCACGTTGAGCATGTTGGCGCCCTTGGGCTCGGTGCCGGAGTACGGATACAGCGGGTCCTGGAAGATGCTGACCATCAGCACGCGGTCGTCGCCGGCCAGGATGTCCTCGGTGCCGTTGCCGTGGTGGACGTCGAAGTCGATGACCGCGACGCGGTCCAGGCCGCGCACGTCCAGCGCATGCCGGGCCGCGACGGCCACGTTGTTGAAGAAGCAGAAACCCATCGTCTGGTCGCGCGTCGCGTGGTGCCCGGGCGGGCGGACCGCGCAGAAGGCGTTCTCGGCCTTCCCGTCGACGACCAGGTCGGTCGCCTGCACCGCCGCGCCCGCCGCGCGCAGCGCCGCGGACCAGGTATGCGCGTTCGCGCAGGTGTCGGGGTCCAGCGCCTTCATCGGGTTGGGCACGCCCTGCCTGGCCTGCGCCTCGAGCGCCTCGAGTTCGGACTTCAGCTCGGCCACGTAACGGGCTGTATGCGCGCGCTCCAGCGACCTGAGTTCAGCGCGCGGCGCCTCATGGCGGTCGAGCGCGACATCGACGCCGTTCGCGATCAGCCAGTCCTCGATCGCGCCCAGGCGCTGCGGGCATTCCGGGTGACCGGCGCCCATGTCGTGACGGTGGCAGTCGGGGTGGCTGATGAAGGCGGTGCTCATGGTCGGCTCTGGCACGGTCGGGGCACGGGGCGGGGCACGGTCGGATCGCGATCAGGGGATGGCCGGGACACGCACGGCGCTTCGCCGGAGCGAACGCATTCTGCGATATCGTGCGCCGATGAGTTCAGACGCTCCGACCCTCGCCTCCCAGCCGCTGACCGACCTGCGCCGGCAGATTAGCACGATCATCAAGGGCAAACAGGCGCAGACGGAGGACTGTCTGGCCTGCCTGCTGGCCGGCGGCCACCTGCTGATCGAGGACCTGCCCGGCGTCGGCAAGACGACGCTGGCGCATGTGCTGTCGATCTCGCTGGGGCTGCACTTCTCGCGCGTGCAGTTCACCACCGACCTGATGCCCTCGGACCTGGTCGGGGTCAACATCTACCAGCCCGGCGCGCAGGCGGCCGGGGGCAATCCCTTCCAGTTCCACCCGGGCCCGGTGTTCAGCCAGGTCCTGCTGGCCGACGAGATCAACCGCGCCGGCCCGAAGACGCAGAGCGCCCTGCTCGAGGCGATGGAGGAATACCAGGTCAGCGTCGACGGCACGACGCATCCGCTGCCCCTGCCCTTCTTCGTCATCGCGACGCAGAACCCCAGCGAGCAGCTCGGCACGCACCCGCTGCCGGAGTCGCAGCTGGACCGTTTCCTGATGTGCATCAGCCTGGGCTATCCGGACCGCCAGGCCGAGCGCGAGCTGCTGATGGGCGGCGACAGCCGCGAGCTGCTGCGCTCGCTCAAGCCGGTGATGACGCCGGACCAGCTGCGCGCGCTGCAGCGCGCGGTGCTGGCCATCCATGTCTCGCCGGCGCTGCTGGACTACGTGCAGGCGCTGCTGGAGGCGACGCGTTCCGGCGAGTGGTTCCAGGAAGGCCTGAGCCCGCGCGCCGGCCTGGCGCTGCTGCGCGCGGCGCGTGCGAAGGCGCTGCTGAGCGGGCGGGACTACGTCTCCCCGGACGACGTGCAGGCGATCCTGCCGCAGACCATCGCGCACCGGCTGCGCCCGCGCGGCGGCAGCGCCCGCGGCGCGCGCGAACAGGTGCGCGCGATGATGGCCGCGGTGCCGCTGCCCTGAACTGCCTTGGACTGACGTGCGCGTGCCTTCCTGGAAGTTCCCCTCGCTGAAGCTGCCCGCCGTGCGCTGGCCGTGGCAGCGCCGCTGGGAGAAGTGGTGGCAGGGCCGCCACCCGGCCAGCGACACGACCGCGCTGACGCAGCGCAACCTGTACATCATCCCGAGCCGCCCGGGCGCCGCCTTCGTGGCGACGCTGCTGGTGCTGCTGCTGGCCTCGATCAACGACCAGCTGAGCCTGGGCTACCTGCTGACCTTCGTGCTGGCGGGCGCGGGCATGGCGTCGATGAACGCGACGCACGCCAACCTGCGCGGCCTGAAGCTGGACCTCAAGACGCCGTCCGCCACACATGCCGGCCAGCCGCTGGCGCTGGACATCCGGCTGCACAACACCGGCGCGGCGCGTTTCGGCGTCGGTCTGCGACTGCCCGACACCAAGACGGCGGACGCCGCCTACGCGGACGTCCCGGTGCAGGGGCACGCGCAGCTGCACCTCCAGTTGAGTTTCGCGACCCGCGGCCGCCACGCGCTGCCGCGCCTGCGCATCGAATCGCACTTCCCCTTTGGGCTGTTCGTGACCTGGAGCTACTGGCGCCCGGCGGCGCAGGCCTGGGTCTATCCGACCCCGGAGCTGGACGCGCCGCCCGCCGCCGCGGTCGAGGAAGGCCTGCCGCAAGGCCAGGGCCAGCCGGGCCTGGGCGACGACCCCGGACTGCGACCCTACCGGCACGGCGATTCGCCGCGGCAGATCCTCTGGAAGAAGTCGGCGCTCGCGCTGGCGCAGCCGCAGCCGCCGACCGGCGGCGGCAGCGGTGGCGGAGGCGGTGCCCCGCTGCTGGTGCGCGAACGTCTGGGCAGCCGCGCCAGCGAGCAGTGGCTGGACCTCGCCGCGACGCGCGGCCTGCCCTTCGAGCAGCGCGTGTCGCGCCTGACGGCCTGGGTGCAGCGGGCGGAGGAAGAAGGCCTGCCCTACGGCCTGAAGCTGCGGGACATCGCGATCGAGCCGGACCTGGGACCGGACCATTTCCGCGTCTGCATGGAAGCGTTGACGCTGGTCCAGGAGTAGTTCGAGCTTGCTGCGCGGACCAGCGCAGCACCCGCCGCGCCAACAGGAATCAGTGATTGGCTTGGCTCAATCCGGTGGTTCCGGCTGCGGAGTTGACTCTCATCGGCCATAGCCGGCAAGACCCGACCCCGCAAGACTATGCGTCATGACTCTCCGTCAACGCACAGCCTCCCTGGCGCGGGTACTGCTCGGTCTCTACCTGCTCGGCAACGTCACCTACCGGCTGAGCCTGTGGGTCTGCCTGGACCTCCTGCACGTCCCGCCCCTCCATGCGCTCCTGGGCGCGTCGGTGCTGACCGCCGTGCTGGATCTCGTCGTCGTCCATCTGCTCTTCGGGCGCGGGCTCGTGGTGAGGCTGGCCGGCTGCAGACCGGACCGGCGTCCGGTTCAGCTCGGCGTGCTGATGGCCATCGGCCTCGTCGCGTCGATGGTCCTGGGGGCGATGTTCGGCGGGGTCCAGTGGACCCCGCAGGACACCCGCCACGTCCAGTGGGTCTACCTGATCGGTTGCTCGTTCCATGCCGCGGTGTCCGAAGAACTCCTCTGCCGATTCCTCGTGCTCGACCGACTCGGACAGATCGTCGGCCGGGCGCCCGCTTTCGTCTTGCAGATCCTGCTCTTCGTCTACCTCCACCTGTTCGGACCGCCGCTCGACCTGCGCGCGGCGAGCCACCTGGCCCTGGGCGCCGTCATGATCGGCTCCTTCTATCTCTGGAGCCGATCGCTGCTCGGCGCGATCGCCCTGCACCTGGCCTACAACGTGCTGGTCTCGCTGACCTTCGGTGCCTCGCTGGACGGGCTCGCCCTCTCCCCGATGATGGTCGGCGACGATTTCTCCCTGCGCCACAGCCACCAGGCCAGCGCCGTCTTCATGTCCTGCCTGTCGATCTGGATGCTGTGGAACATCCGACGACCGCGGCGGCTGCCGACGTACATCCTCTGATCCCGAGTCACGGCCTGAATCTGAGCGATTCCGCGAAGAGCTGGATTCGGAAAACCCACAGGTTTCAGTGAGTCTGATGACCCAATGTGCTGGCACCTGCAGGCAATTTGGCTTTCATCAGCCATAGCTGGCAAGCCCTGACCCCGCAAGACTGTGCATCAGCTCAGTTGCACATCCTTCATCGAAAGGATGCCGACGCAACCAGGGTTGGTGTTCGGGCGCCACCTCTCATGCGCCCTCTTGGAAATCAACATGCGCGAACTTGAACTTCATGAACTCGAGATGGTGTCCGGCGGGGATGCCGCAGCCACGCGAATCAACGGGACGAATCCCTGGGGAGAAATCACCAACGAACGTTCCTGGCTGGGCGCCCAGTGCCAAGCCTCCGGAGGTTGGAGCTTGTACTGCTTCGATTTCGCCATGAAGTACGGCAACGCTTTCTGATCGGCCAACGACGACCTGGAGCTTGCGATGCAGATGCAAGGACAGTTGATCTTCACGCGGGCCGGCATCGCGCTCCGGGTCGTCTTGATGGTGCTCTTTGCAGGTGGGGTTGCCCCCTGGCTGACGCTGCGAGCATGGGAGCAACTGCCCCATCCCTTTGAAACCCATCTGGTTGTTGGCGCCGGCGTCACGCGCGCGCTCGTGACGCTCTGCATGGCCTGGCTCCTCTTTCCCTATGCCTTCCGCAGCGACGCCAGACACCCTGCGAAGCGCAAGGGGTCGCTGCGCATCGCCCCGATCATCGCCATTGCGGCGATCCTCGCGAGAGTCGGCGCAGTGGTGGCAACACCGAACACGCAGGGCCATTGGCATGGCTTCACCTGGACGCAGCTTGGCTACCTGACAGCTTTCGGAATCGGAACCGCCGTCTTCGAAGAAGTCCTCTTCCGTTTCGTTCTGCTGGGACGTCTCGCGCAGGTCGCCGGCATACCCTTGGCTTTTACGGTTCAGGTGCTTCTCTTCACCCTTGTGCATCTGGATAGCGGTCCCGTCGCGTGGAGTCAGATGTCCCATGCCGCTTTTGCGGGGTGTGCACTGAGCCTGATCTACCTCAAGAATCGTTCGCTCTGGCCTGCCATCACCCTGCACTTCGTCTACAACGTGCTGACGGCTGCAATCTTCGGCATCAGCATCGACGGGGTTCAGGTCTATCCGATGCTTGTCGCTGACAACTTCGGCAAAGTCAACGGCGTGATGGCCGCGGCGATCGCCTTTGCTGGCTGGACAGGCTTACTCGCCATCAAGCGCCTGCGCGCGCCACGCCAATCATTCGTCACAGGAGTCGTTCATGGATGAGCAAGATATCCTGGAATTCTCCCGGACCCATTACCCCGGCTTCGAGTTCGTGCTGCACTTTGGATCTACGGCACATGGCATGGCCCGTGAGCATTCAGACATCGATCTGGTGCTGGTATTTCCGGAAGCCATCCACCCGTTTCGCGAGACCAGACGATGGCGAGGCCATCTCTTCGACAGCTGGCTTTATGACATCGAGAGTCTCAACGGCCTCATCCATGCCGGTCGCACGGGTCGCAACCACGTGATGCTCGACATTGTGTTGACCTCACGCGTCCTCCCCCTGCCGACGCCCCGATCCGATCTATTGAAGACAGCGGCCCAGCGGATCCGGAAGGCAGGACCGCTTCTCGCGGATCGGAACGACTTCCGCCACGTGCTGACCAGCCTCATGGACGACTTGAAGCAGTGTGACGATCCTGTCGAAGGGACAGCCGTCGCCCTCGATCTCCACAACGTGGTCCAGCAGATCCTGCTCAGCCTCCTGGGTGCGGGTGGCTTCCGGAAATCCCATGCGATCTCGCGGCTTCGCAACCATGACCCGGTGTACTTCAGTGAACTGACAAATGCCATGGCGCTCGCCGTCCAAGGGAAGCACGATCCACTCCTCACCGCTGCGGGACGACTCCTCGCTCAACTTGGCGGTCCATTGCGAGAAGGGCATCGAGCCGCGTTGGAAGGAACGATCCGGATGCCACTCCCCGTGATCTGAGATCTTTCGAAGGTTTTCCCGTTGATCGTCTCGCCTCGTTTCTCCGGCGCGCCGCCGGCGAGTCAGTCCGAGGTGTGCTACGTTGCGTCCTTCCGAGCAATCCCCTGAACCGCCGCCGCGTCACCTCGTGACGCGGACGCCGACGCGATGAGCGCCTCCCTCCCCACCGCCGCGCCGGCCGGCGCGATCAAGCACCGCAGTCCGCTGCCGCGCGAAGCGCGCGACACGCTGTTCCTGCTCGCGATCATCGCGGCCACGCTCGTCCCGCATGCGGGCCATCTGCCCTGGTGGTGCAGCCTGCTCACCGCCCTCATGCTCGGATGGCGCGCGCGCCTGGCGTGGCGCAGCGAGGCGCTCCCCGGACGCTGGAGCCTGCTGGCCGTGCTCGCGCTCGTCATCGGGCTGACCTTCGCGACACACAAGACCATCCTCGGCCGCGAGGCCGGCATCACGATGCTCGCGATGCTGATGGCCTTGAAGACGCTCGAGCTGCGCGCCCGGCGCGACGCCTTCGTCGTGTTCTTCCTCGGCTTCTTCCTGGTGCTGACGCAGTTCCTGTATTCGCAGTCGCCGCTGATCGCGCTCTGGATGATCGGCTGCGTCTGGGCGCTGCTGTCGGCGCTGGTGCTGGCGCAGATGCCGCAGGGCGTCCCCAGCCTGAAACTCGCCGCCCGCATCGCGGCGCGCAACACGCTGATCGGGCTGCCGGTGATGGTGGCGCTGTTCCTGCTCTTCCCACGGTTCCCGCCGCTGTGGGGACTGCCCAAGGACTCGGGCGCGCGCACCGGGCTGTCGGACTCTATGAGCTTCGGCGCGTTCGCGGATGTCGCGGTCGACGACACCATCGCGATGCGTCTGCGCTTCGACGGCGCGCCGCCGCCCCAGCCGCAGCTGTACTTCCGCGCGCAGGTGCTGACCCGCTTCGACGGCAAGACCTGGACCACCTCGCGCGTGACCTGGGCGCCCGGCGACGACGCCCCCGCGCTCGAAGGGCCCGTGTTCCGCTACGAGGTCACCATGGATCCGCTGCGGGTCAGCGTGATCCCGCTGCTGGAATTCAGTCCCGGCGCCACCGGGGCACGGCTGCCGGTCGGGCGCCTGATCGCGACCCGCTTGCCGCAAGGCCAGTGGCAGGTCGGGCTGCCGGTCGCCGAGGTCCTGCGCTTCCGGCACGAGGCCTGGCCGCGCGCGGCACCGAGCACACGGCTGGGACGCGCCGACCGCAATGAATCCCTGAGTCTCCCGCCGGGCGTCAATCCGCGTGTCCGCGCCTACGGCGCGTCGCTGAACGAGCGCTTCGCCGCGCTGGACGAGGACGCGCTCGCCCAGGCGGTGAGCCGGGAACTGCTGACGCAGATCCGTCGCGACGGCTTCGGCTACACCTTGGCGCCGGGCGCTTATGGCGAGACGACACCGGATGCGATCGACGAGTTCTGGTTCGACCGCAAGCTCGGCTTCTGCGAGCACTTCGCGTCCGCCTACGTCGTGCTGATGCGCGCGGCGGGCGTGCCGGCCCGCGTGGTCACCGGCTTCCAGGGCGCCGATCCGAACCTGCAGGACGGCGACCTGATCGTGCGCATGAGCCAGGCGCACGCGTGGGCCGAGTTCTGGACGCCCTCGCGCGGCTGGCAACGCGCCGACCCGACCGCAGCGGTCTCTCCGGAACGCATCGAGGGCCGGCCACTGCGGCCCGAACCCGGCCTGTTCACCGGCGCGCTCGACCAGCTCCGTCCCGGCCTGCTGACGGACCTGCGCGCCGCGTGGGAAGGCCTCAACGCCCGCTGGCAGCGGACGGTGCTGAACTTTTCGACCGGCGACCAGATGAGCCTGCTCAAGCGGCTGGGCTTCGACAACCCGGACTGGACCACGCTGGGACAGGTCGCCGGCGCCCTGTTGACGGCGACGGCCGCGATCGGCGCCGGCGTGGCCGCCTGGCAGCGCAGACCCCACGATCCGTGGTCGCGCCAGCGCCTGCGGGTGCGACGCGAGCTCGATCGGCTCGGCCTGGCGACCCGCGACGACGAGACGCCGCGCCGCTGGGCGGCTTCGCTCGTCGAACGCCACGGCCCGCGGGCCGAGGCCGTCGCGGCCTCGCTGTTGCAACTGGAAGCGCAGCGCTATCGCCAGGACCTCGTCGCCGCCACGTCACAATGGCAGCGTCTGTTCGCGGAGCAATGCGCCGCGCTCCGGCAAGTCCTGACCCGCTGATCCGTTTCATCGCCCGCATGACCGCCTTCCGCCGTACCCGCAGTTACTCCCCCCGCCGCGTGTTCCTGAGCACGCTCCTGCAGACCGCGATGAGCGCCTCGCCGCTGATGGCCGCGCTGGCCGCGACGCCGGTGATGGCGCAGTCGCCGGCGTCGGCCGGACCTCATGCCGCACCGCACGCCGCATCGAAGGCCAAGTCCGCCAAGCCGGCGAAGCCGGCGAAGAAGCCCGCGAAGAAACCGGCCGTGCTCCCCGAATACGGCGATCGCGCCGACGTCATGGCCTTCGCCGATGCGCAGGCCGAATCGCTCGGCTACCGGCGCGAGGAGCTGCGCGCCGTGCTGGCGCTGGCGCGCCCGCAACCCTCGGTGCAGCGGCTGATCCTCCCGGGGCCGCCCGGGCAGGCGAAGGACTGGGGCGCGTACCGGCAGCGCTTCGTCGAGCCGCAGCGGCTGCAGGCGGGCCTCGCCTTCTGGGCGACGCACGAGGCGGCGCTCGCCCGCGCCGAGGCGACCTACGGCGTGCCGGCGGAGGTCATCGCCTCGATCATCGGCGTGGAGACCTTCTACGGCCGCATCATGGGCGGCTTCCGCGTGCTGGACGCGCTGGCGACGCTGAGTTTCGACTACCCCTCGCCGCTGCCGCCGGGTGCGCGTGACCGCAGCCCGTTCTTCCGCGAAGAGCTGCGCCAGTTCCTGATCCTGGCGCGCGAGAACGGCCTGGACCCGATGGCGATGAAGGGCTCGTACGCGGGCGCGATCGGCTGGGGCCAGTTCATGCCGGGAAGCTGGCGCCGCTACGCGATCGACTTCGACGGCGACGGCCACGTGGACCTGATCAACAGCCCGGTCGACGCGATCGGCTCGGTGGCCAACTTCCTGAAGGAGCACGGCTGGCAGCGCGGCATGCCCACGCACTACGAGGTGCAGGTGCCCAACGACACCGCGGCGCGGGCGCAGCTGCTGATCAGCGACGTGCTGCCGCAGCTGGACGCGCGGCAGTTCGAATCGGTCGGCGCGCAGCTCTCGCCGCAGGGCCGCACGCACGCCGGGCCGCTGGCGCTGATCGAGCTCCAGATGGGCGGCGCCGCGCCGGTGTACGTGGCCGGCACGCAGAACTTCTACACGGTGACGCGCTACAACCAGAGCAGCTATTACGCGATGGCGGTCATCGAGTTCGCCAACACCTTGGCGAGCTGGAGGAAGGCGACCGGGTCGACAGCGCCCACCGGCGCGACACAGGCACCGACTCCCGCACCGGCATCGGCACCCGCATCGGGCGCAGCTCGCGGGAACTGAGGCCGGCCCGGCCGGGCACGCCGGGATGCGGAAGAACACCAGCATCCCTGCGCGTCGCTTCGGGGTAGCGTCGGCCCATGACACCGCTCCTCCGCATTCCTCGCCGCTTGCCCCGCCGCCTGTCGTGCATGTCGCTGTTGATGCCGCTGCTCGCGCTCGCCCAGGCGCCGGTGCCGGCACCGGTGCCATCGGCGGCGGAAGCTCCGGCTTCCTCAGCCTCCGCGGCCGCCCTGCCCGCGCTGACGCCGATCGCCGCGAGCCTGCGCTACGACTCGCGCCTCGCGGAGTTCAAGAAGCCGTTCGGCGCCTTGCCCGCCAAGAGCTGGATCGACTTCCAGCTGACCGCCCTGCCCGGCGTGGAGAAGCTGGAACTCGTCGTCGAGCGTCGCCGCGTCGAAGGCAATGAAGACCTGATCGCCTACGCCGAGGAGGCCCGCGTGCCGCTTCACAAGGCCGGCGCGGGAGCCGGCGCCGCTGCCGGTCGCGACGTGTGGAAGGCGCGCCACCGCTTCGGCGCGCCGGGCGTCTACGGCTACTACTTCGTCGCCACCATCGCCGGCGCGCGCTACGTCGTGCAGAACAACGCGGACACCATCTACTGGACCAAGGAGAAGGGGTCGATGGGCGCGGCCACCGTGGCTCCGATGCCCGACAGCCCCGATGCCAAGGGGCCGGTGCCGCCCTTCGCGATCCGTCGCTACCGGCAGACGATCCATGCCTCCGACTTCGCCGTGCCGGACTTCGCCCGCGACCTCGTCTACTACTACGTCTTCCCCGAGCGTTTCCGCAACGGCGACAAGACCAACGATCCGCAGGTCGGGAAGGCGAAGTACCAGGACCACGGCATCGAGCGCCATCCGCGCTGGCTGGACCGGCCGTACAAGCCCGGCAGCGGCGACGGCTCGGACGCGGTCTACAACAACGACTTCTTCGGCGGCGACCTCGCCGGGATCATCGACAAGCTCGACGATCTGCGCGACCTCGGCGCCAACGCGCTCTACCTCACGCCCGTCTTCCAGGCCGCCAGCAACCACAAGTACGACACCGGCGACTACAAGCGCATCGATCCGGCCTTCGGCAGCAACGCGGACTTCGAGCGCCTCACCAGCGAGGCCGGCAAGCGCGGCCTGCGCGTGATCCCGGACACCTCGCTGAACCACGTCGGCGCGGACTCGCCCTACTTCAACCGCTTCGGCAATTTCCCGGTCGGCGGCGCCTTCGACAAAGGCAAACCCAACCCCGCCTCGCCCTACGCGAGCTGGTTCAAGTTCGACCTGACGAAGACGACACCCGACGACCAGTACGCCGCCTGGATCGGCATCAAGGACCTGCCCGAGCTCGACAAGTCCAGCCGCGCGTTCCGCGACTACGCCTTCGGCCGGGACGGCGTGATGCAGTTCTGGTTGGACCGCGGCGCGGCGGGCTGGCGCATGGACGTGGCGCCGTGGGTGCCGGACGACTTCTGGCGCGCCTGGCGCATCGCCGTGAAGCGCCACCAGCCCGGCGCGCTGACGATCGCGGAGACCTGGTTCGACGCGAGCAAGTTCTTCCTCGGCGACACCTTCGACGCGACGATGAACTACATCTTCCGCAACACGGTGCTGGACTACGCCGCCGGTGGCAACGCGGAGCGCCTCTACCAGAACCTCGAGCTGCTGCGCGAGTCCTACCCGGCGCCGTCGCTGTTCGCGTCGATGACGCTGCTCTCGTCGCACGACCAGCCGCGCGCGCTGCATCACTTCGGCGTGCGCGACGACAGCCCGCCGGAGAAGATTGCCGAGGCCAAGCGCCGCCTGCTGCTCGCGGTGTTCTTCCAGATGAGCTACCCGGGCGCGCCGACGATCTACTACGGCGACGAGGTCGGCCTGGGCGGCGGCGAGGATCCGTACAACCGCGCGCCCTATCCGTGGGCCGATGAAGGCGGCCAGCCCGACCTCGCGCTGCGCGAACAGTTCAAGCGCCTGGTGGCGATGCGGCACGCGCAACCCGTGCTGCGGCACGGGACCTTGTCGGCGCCGATGTGGCTCGACGAGCACGTCATCGTGCTGCTGCGCCAGGACGGCCAGCGCACTGCGATCGTCGCGATGAACAACGCCGCCGAGCCGATGCGCGTCGAGCTCACGCTGCCGGCCGCGCTGCGCGGCACGCCGTTCATCGACGCCATGACGCCTGGCGCACCGATGAAAGCCGGGGCCAACGGGAAGCTGCTGGTCGAGATCGGACCGATGTCGGGACGCGTGCTGGTCGGGGATTGACGCGACAAACGCGACGAGGCGGCCGGTCGAAGCCTTTGCCGGCGTCGGACTGTTCTCGCATGTCCACACCCGTCTGATCGAGAGCGTCGCTCTGCATTCCTTGCGTCGCCGCTGCTCCGATGTCGATGGCGCCTGAATGCGAATAGGCGGAAAAGGCGAATCCTTCTATTCTTTAAATGCGACGAGTTGCTCGCATTTATCCACGGGCCATCTCCATCGATGTGCCCCTTCTTCAGCACGACCGATGTCGACATCGGAAAGAAGCAGTCATGAATCGAACTCCCCTCCTGCTCGCGGCCTTGTTCTTCGCCCTGTCCGCCCAGGCGCAATCAGCCAGGACCGGTGACGGCAATGTCTATGGCCTCGTGGCGATTGGCCAGGGGCACCTCAACGGCGCCTGCGGCGGCGTGCCGCGCTGCGACGCCAACGCGGTCGGCGGCAAGGTGACGATCGGGTATGCGTTCTCCAACGGCTTCGCCATTGAAGGCGGCTTCGCCACCTTCGGAAAGTACAGCGGCGGCGATGCGACCGGCAGCCTCGACGGCAAGACGAGGGCGCTCACCCTGGGCGGCGCGTACACCGCGGCGCTGACCCCGAGCATCGGCCTGACCGGACGCGTGGGTCTCGCGCGCGTCCGCAGCGAGGCGGTGGCCAACATCGGCGCTATCAGGACCAAGTACACCGGCACCAGCACGCAACCTATCGTGGGCGTGGGACTGAATTACGCCGTGACCGACACCGTCCGTCTGGAAGCGGGCGTGGACGTGACCCGTGCCAAATTGCTGGGCGAGCGATCCAATGTACGCTTGGTCTCGATCGGCGCCCGCATGGACTTCTGAGGGACGTCCTTGGGTGCCGGGATGCGCGGCCGGCCGTGGCAGGCGGCTGACCGCGCGCCGCCCTCCCCATCGACGAAGACAACACCATGCGCCAGGAATCCACCGCGATCACGCGGACACGACTCACGTTTCGCGCGACCGCCGGCCTGTTGACGCTGGCGCTGAGCACTTCATGGACTCCCGCGGCGCAGGCCCAGTCGCTGGCCGACCTGCGACAGCAATTCGAGGCGCCGTCCAAGGCCAAGGACTGGAGGGCGGCCGAGGCCGTGGCGCGGCGGATGGTGGCGCAATCGCAGAGCGACGCCTCCGACTGGCGGCAGCTCGCCCGCGTACTCGCGGCACAGGGCAAGAACGTCGAGGCTGCCGAGGCCAGGCAGGAACTCGTCAAACGCCCCGGCGCCACGAGCAACGACTACAACAACCTCTGCTGGTCCCTGCTGGAACGCAATCAGCCGCTGGATGCCCGTCCGTTGTGCCAGACGGCGGTGGACCTGGACCCCACCCATGCCAATGCGCTCGTGAACATGGGGCACAGCTTCCTGCTGGCATCGGACCCGACGCAGGCCACCGTCTGGTATCGCAGGACGCTGACCCACCTCCAGAAGGAGGAGGACCTCCGGGAAGGACCCTTGTACGACCTCGACCTGTTCATCAGGAAAGGCTGGGCCGTTGCCGATGCACGGGCCGCCAGGCAGTGGTTCGAGCAGACCTGGCCTTCGGTGCAGGCCTCGCGTCAGCCGCGGAGCACAGCCAAGGAATGAAGCCCCGTCCGGCTATCGCCGGACGGGGCTTCATCGCTCGCAGGACCTGAACCGGTGGACCGATCGGAGCCTGACGATTCAGAGGCTCATCAGAACTTGTACGTTGCGCCGATCAGGTAGGTCCGGCCCCACTTGATGTATTCCAGCGGGCGGTCCTTCGTGGCCGCATAGGTGCGGTAGGCCTCGTCGGTCAGGTTGTTGACCTGCGCCAGCAGACCCAGTCCCTTCAGCGGACCTTCGGTGAAGTTGTAGCCGATCTGCGCGTCGACGATGCTCTCGCCGACCACGTAGCGCAGCGTGCGCGCGCCGTTGAAGTTGCCGATCTCGCCGATGAAGTCCGAGCGCTTGCGCTGGCTGATGCGGGCCTCGAAGCCGTTGGCCTCGTAGTACGCGGTCAGGTTGTACACATGCTTGGACAGGCCCGGCAGCGAGATGTTGCCCGAGCCCACGCTGCTCGCGCTTTCCGGATCCTTGATCTGGATGTTGCTGCTGTTGAAGCTGGCGCTCGCGACGATGCCGAAGCCGTTCAGCGATTGGCTGATCAGGTTGAACGGCAGCGAGGCGGTCAACTCCAGGCCGCGCAGCTTGCCGCCCTGGCCGTTGTACGGCGCGGTGTAGGTGCCGATCGGTTGCGCGGCGGGCTGGCCCGGCTGCGGCGTGTAGCCGGCGACGAAGCGCGAGAAGTCGTAGCGGTCGTTGCCCTGCGTGTAGATGTAGCTGCGCAGGTCCTTGTAGTAGCCCGCCACCGACACATAGGCCTTGGAGCCGAAGTACTTCTCCCAGGACAGGTCGACGGCATTCGCGCGCCACGGATCGAGTTCCGGATTGCCGCCGCTCGCGCCCGGCTTGCCGGTGTTGGAGTCGACGCCGAAGTCCAGCGCCGATCGCAGCTGGTCCACCTTCGCGCGGGCCATCTGCTTGGCGACCGCGAAGCGCAGCGTCTGGTCATCCGTCAGCGACCAGGCCAGGTTCAGCGCCGGCAGGTAGTCGGTGTACTTCTTGCCGCCGTTGAGCGGCTTGACCTGCTGGCCCGCCGGGGCCGTGCCGTCGAAGTAGTTCGACTGCGACGACTGGTCCGTGTGGATCACCTGCAGACCGACGTTGCCGCGCATCGGGATGCCGAAGGCCGACGAGTCGATGTTGCCCTTGAAGAACAGCGTCGCGACCTTTTCCTTCACGTCCCAGGCCTTGGAGATCAGGTAGCTCTCCGTGTCCGTCGGGTTGAAGGTCATGTAGCGGCCGACGGCGCCCGGCACGTTCCACGCCGGGATCATGCCCAGGCCCGCGAAGCTCAGGTCCACCGGGCTGTACTGGAACTCCGATCCGATCGCCGTGTTGCCCTGCGCGCCGACGTTGATCGCGCCTTCGGGCTGGCGCTTCTTCTTGGACCGGTCCGCGTAGTTCAGGCCGACGTCGATGTCCGAGAACCAGCCGTTCACCAGCGCGGGCGCGGGCATGTTGCCCACCAGCTTGAAGCCGGTCAGCTCGTCCTTGACGCTGGGCGTCTTGCCGTAGCCCGAGCCGTAGATGGTGTTCTGCAGGTACAGCTTGGTCGGGTCCGAATAATTCAGGCCCGGCACGATCTGCGAGAAGTCGCCCGACTTGAACGCCAGCTTGACGTTGTCCAGCGGGATCGCGCCCGGCACCGCCAGCAGCTGCGTGTTGTTCTCGAGGTTGATCTCGTTGCGCGTGGCGCGCGAGTAGTTGACGTCGGCCGTCAGCGTCAGGCCGCCGGCCAACTTCAGCTTGTTGTTCCAGCCGGTGGCGACGATCTTGTCGTCGCGCTTGTTGTACATGCCGCGGACCAGCGGGTACGCGTTCAGCAGCGTGCCGCCGGTCTGCGTGTTGGCGCTGTTGGTCGTGACGCCGGACCAGTCGAGCGGCGCGTTGTTGCCGTTCCAGGTCATGCTCATCTCGAACTGGTTGGCCGTGTCTTCCGCCTTGGCCTTGGTCCAGAAGCCGTCGACGACGCTGGTCCAGTTCTTGGTCGGGCGGAACTCGATCGTGCCCATCAGCGCGTCGCGTTCGGTCTTGCCGGTGCGGCGCAGCGCCTTGATGCCGCCCGAGTTGTAGGTGCCCGCGGCCAGGCCGGTGCGGGCCGAGGTGTCCCAGGGTTCGTACAGGCCGACCTGCTCTTCCTGCGTCGGCGTTTCCTGGTGCGCGTAGCCCAGCGACACGCCGATGGTGCGGTCGGCGAATTGGTCGATGTAGCTGGCGCTCAGGCGGTTGCCGAAGGCGCTGGCGTCCGCCGCCTTGCCCAGCGAGTTGCGCTGGCCGCGCGCGTTCAGCGTCACCACGCGGTTGCTGAAGTTGAGCGGACGGACCGTCTGCATGTCGATCGTGCCCGACAGGCCCTGGCCGACCAGGCCGGCGTCCGGCGTCTTGTAGACGACCACGCCGCTGAGCAGCTCGGACGGGTACTGGTCGAACTCGACGCTGCGGTTGTCGCCGGTGGAGACCAGCTCGCGGCCGTTGAGCAGCGAGGTCGCGAAGTCCGGCGACAGACCGCGGACCGAGATCACCTGCGCGCGGCCGGCCACGCGCTGGGCGGACAGACCGGGCAGGCGCGCGATCGATTCGGCGATCGACACGTCGGGCAGCTTGCCGATGTCTTCGGCCGAGACGGCCTCGACGATGGAGTCGGAGTTTTTCTTCACCGAAATCGCGGCCTCGATGCCGCGGCGGATGCCGGTGACGGTCACGGTTTCCAGCTGGCGGTCGGCGGCGGCTTTCTCGGCGGCGGCCCTGTCGGCTTCGGTCTGAGCCTGTTGCGCGTGCGCGGCGCCGGCCATGAGGGCCAGCGTCATCAGGCAACCGGCAGCGACGGGCTGCACCCGGAACAACTCGCGCGAGGCGTGCGATGTCTTCATTTCTTTGTCTCCTGTTTGAACGACGGTACCCAACGTTCTGAAAAGAATTCTGTACTAAAACTAGATCACGATCCAAGCTCTCGCAAACCCTGGACGTCGCAAACCACAGGCGCCATGGCGGAAAAACGACGAAGTTACGTCGGGTTTCCACCTACAAACCTGTGAATTAGGGAGAAGAAATGAAAAACGGCGGCCACGCGGGCCGCCGTTAAGAGAGGGTGATGTAGCTGGACTACAACCAGCCTTTGCCTGAACTACACGCTCAACGCACCGACTGCTCCAGCGCGAAGGCCGCGCCCGCCAGGGCGGTCAGCGTGTCGGTGATCAGGACGCAGGGCACCGAGGCCAGGTAGGGCGCGAAGCGGCCCTTGTCCTCGAAGCGCGCCCGGAAGGACGACTGGAAGAAGCGCTCGCCCAGGCGGGGCACGATGCCGCCGCCGATGTAGACGCCGCCCCGCGCACCCAGCGCCAGCGTGACGCTGCCGGCGAAGCTGCCGAGGAAGGCGCAGAACTGGTCCATCGTCTTGACGCAGATGGCGTCGCCGGACAACGAGCCCTCGACGATCTGCTCGGCCGTCAGGCGCCGCGTCGACGCCTGACCGGCCACGGCCGCCACCGCCGCATGCAGCGTCGGCAGACCGATGCCGGACAGGAAGCGCTCGGCGGAGACATGGGAGAACTCCTTGCGCGCGGCGGCCAGCAGTTCACTCTCGTAGTCGTTGGTCGGCGCCAGCGTCATGTGACCGCCCTCGCCCGGCAGCGCGACCCAGCCGCCCGA
Organism: Mitsuaria sp. 7; assembly: GCF_001653795.1. Taxonomy (NCBI): domain Bacteria; kingdom Pseudomonadati; phylum Pseudomonadota; class Betaproteobacteria; order Burkholderiales; family Sphaerotilaceae; genus Roseateles; species Mitsuaria sp. 7. Next base: position 575,059 of record NZ_CP011514.1, on the reverse strand, counting down.
GGTCTCGATCACGCCGCCGACGCCCAGGCCCGTGCCCGGGCCGATCACCGCGAGCGTGCCGCGCGGCGTGGACAGCGCAGGTCCCGGCACGGCCGACACCTGGTCCGCGCGCAGGCCCGGCAGCGACAGCGCCAGCGCTTCGAAGTCGTTCAGCAAGCGCAGCTCGTCCAGACCCAGGTCGGCCTGCAACTGGCTGCGCGAGAAGGTCCAGTGGCTGTTGGTCAGCTCGATGCGGTCGCTGTTGATCGCCGTGGCCAGCGCCAGCGAGGCGCGCCTGGGCCGCGCCGTCACGCCCAGGCCGGCGAGCTCCTTCAGATAGGCCTCGGCCGCGGCCCGCAGCGACTCGTAGTGGGAGACCGGCAGCTTGCGCACGTGGTCCACGGCCTTGCCGGGACCATCGACCCAGGCGAAGCGGGCGTTGCTGCCGCCGATGTCCGCCACCAGCCACGGATAACCCGCGGCATCCCCACCCTGCACACCCTGTTCTGCTTGCACTGTTCTTGTCCTGCTCTCTGACTGGAAGTCGTGCCGTTCGGGCACGTCCGAGACCGCGTCCGCGGCGAATCCGCGCAAGGTAGCAAAACTACATCAGTCACACAAGAGAGATGTTGCCAAGGCGCTCCGAGGCCGCTTCTCCCGCGATGTCGACACTTCGCATCTCGCGCTCAATGGCTTGTCACTGAAGGAGTTTTTCATTCAGCGACGCGGATTCTCGCCTGATTTCCACGCTGTAGTCACGCTACACAACGAAGCATGACGACGGCGCGGCGCGGCTAGGGCGAACCCCTTCCGGGAGCGGCGGGACGGCACGCCATAATCGCCGCTTCATGCGTGAATTCGACAGTCCACGGCTCATCGCCGACATCGGCGGCACCTTCGCCCGCTTCGCCCTGGAAACCGTTCCGGGAGAGTTCGAGCACATCGCGCTGCTGCGCTGCGCCGAGCATGCCGATTTCCATGCGGCGGTGCGCGCCTACATGGACCGGCTGCCCCGCCAGCTGAAGGTGGCGCACGCGGCGATCGCCATCGCCAATCCGGTCGAGGGCGACCTGGTGCGCATGACCAACTACCACTGGCAGTTCTCGATCGAGGAAGCGCGTCAGCGCCTCGGCCTGGACACGCTGGTGGTCGTCAACGACTTCACCGCGCTGGCGATGGCCCTGCCCCGGCTGCGCGGCAGCGAGATCCGCCAGATCGGCGGCGGCGAGGCCCGCCCCCACAGCGTCATCGGTCTGCTGGGCTCGGGCTCCGGGCTGGGCGTGTCGGGGCTGATCCCGGCGGGCGAAGGCTGGATCTCGCTGGGCTCCGAAGGCGGCCACACCAACTTCGCGCCGCGCGACGAGCGCGAGATCGCGCTGCTGCGCTTCGCGTGGAACGAGCACGAACACGTCTCCTTCGAGCGCCTGCTCTCGGGGCCAGGTCTTGAGCTCATCCATCGCGCGATGGCGGACTACCTCCAGCGCCCGTCGGAGCCGCTGACGGCGCCGGACATCACCGCCCGCGCGCTCGAGGCCGCCGACCCGGTCTGCGAGGCCACGCTGGACCTGTTCTGCACGCTGCTGGGCACCGCCGCGGCCAACCTGGCGGTGACGCTGGGCGCGCTGGGCGGCATCTACATCGGCGGCGGCATCGTGCCGCGGCTCGGCGAGTACTTCGACCGCTCGCGCTTCCGCGAGCGCTTCCAGGACAAGGGCCGTTTCTCCGACTACGTCTCCGCGATCCCGACCTTCGTGATCACGGCCGAGCACGCGACCTTCAAGGGCGCCTCGGCGATCCTCGAAGCGCAGTTGCGCAGCCTGCAGAGCAGCGGCGGCGCCTCGGCCATCGTCAGCCAGATCCGGCGCGCGCGCGACGGCCTGTCGCCGGCCGAGCAGCGCGTCGCGGACCACGTGCTGGCGCACTCGCGCAGGGTGCTCAACGACCCGATCGCGGAGATCGCCCGCGCGGCCAGCGTCAGCCAGCCCACGGTGATCCGCTTCTGCCGCTCGCTGGGCTGCGAGGGCCTGTCCGACTTCAAGCTGCGCCTGGCCTCGGGCCTGACCGGCACCGTGCCGGTCAGCCACACGCAGGTGACGCAGGCCGACTCGATGGTGGAGCTCGGCGAGAAGGTGCTGGGCAACACCGCCTCGGCGATCCTGCAGGTGCGCAGCCAGCTCAACCGCGACATGATCGACCGCAGCATCGAGCTGCTGCTCAAGGCCTCGCGCATCGAGTTCTTCGCGATCGGCCATTACGGCGTCGTGGCGCAGGATGCGCAGTTCAAGTTCCTGCGACTCGGTGTCGCGTGCAATGCGTATGTGGAGCCGCGGCTGCAGCTGCTGGCCGCGCAGACGCTGAGGACGGGCGACGTCGCCGTGCTGATCAGCAGCAGCGGCAAGCTGCCCGAGCTGATCGCCGTGGCCGACGCGGCGCGCGAGCGCGGCGCCTACGTGCTGGCGATCACCGCCAGCCAGTCACCGCTGGCCAAGAAGGCCGACGCGGCGCTGATCGTCGACCACGTCGAGGATGTCGCCACGCACCTGCCGATGATCAGCCGCATCCTGCACCTGCTGGTGATCGACATGCTGGCGGTGGGCGTCGCGATGCGGCGTGACAACGCCGGTGCGTCCGGACTGGCGCTCGGCGCGGCGCATCCGGAGCTCGACGAGACCGACGCGGACGGACGCGCCGGCGCGCACCGCGCCGCGCCCGGCATCAGCCTGGCTTCGCCGCTGGCCAAGCTGACGGCGCACAGCCGCTGAGCGCGCGCCGGCGCGGCCGGCGCAAGGCGTGAAGCAGGCGGCCTGCCAGCGGCTGAAGCCGCAGCCGTGCCGGCGGCGGGTGTCATGCCGCCCCGCAGGCGTCATTCACTGAGGCGTTTCACTCTTTCGCGTGAGACGCCGCCATGACACTCCCCCTTCCCGCTTCCCACGACCCCGTCGCTCCGTCCGCCGAGGCGGACGTGTTGTCAGCGGTCAAGCGACGCACGGCCGCGCTGGCCCGCACGCTGCAGCAGGATCTGAAGACCCCGCCGCTGCAGGCCCCCCAGCAGGAACAGACACATCGGATCGGCCGGTGGCTCGGCGTGGTCGCCCAGAACGTTTTCTTCCACGACGAGTCGGGTCTGCTGGTCAAGGCGGCCGAGCATCTCGTGTCCGGCATGCTGAACGGGAACTTCGACGACCTCGCCGTGGCCTACCAGTCCCTGCTGGAGACCAGCGTGCGCCAGGGCCTCACGCCGCAGCGGGCAGAAGAGCAGGCGCTCCGCCGGTTCGGGGTCCTGAAGGACAAGGTGGTCGAGGGTCTCCTCATGCCGGAAGAAGCCGTTGCGCCGCATGAAAGGGCCGCGTCGAAGGCCCTGGCGGACACCTTCCTCCAGAAGCTGAGTGAGCCGGTCGCGACCTCCTCCGCCATCGCGCCACCGCCGATGGCCGCCGCGCGCCCGGCCGATCCCGGCCGTGGCGCGGTGATCGCGGTCATGCTGGACCGGCTCACGCAGTCGTGGCCCGACGACCCCGCACTGCCGGACCCGCTGAGGACCGGGCTGGTCGAGGCCTTCGGCCGCGCGGACCTGTCGATGATCGACGCCCAGCTGGACTCCACGGATCTGCGCCAACTGGCGAAGGCGCTGTTCAACGCCATCCTGGACGAGAACCCGCTGGCCATGGGTCAGGTCTACACCTCGCTGCTCGAATCCGAGCAGGCGCATCGGGGCAGCGACGGCGCCGACGTGCGCGCGGCGAAAAGCTTCCAGGGCCTGGTCGACGAAGCGGCGCAGCTCCTCATGACGCATGCCGACGCCCTGGCCCGAAGCAGGACGGTACGGGGCCGCGAACTCGCCGCCTTCTTCGGCGAGATGCTGGCATCGATCGGTCCCGGCCGATCGTTCACGGTCAGGCTGGATGAGCTCCACCACGCGCAGGACGCCGGCCTGGACCGGTCCCTGCGGATCCGCGCCGGCCTGCGGCTGGCCGCGCTGGAGCGCCTGCGCCTGCTGAGCGCCGCCCACGTGATCGGTCCGATGCGGTACGCGGCGGCGTCCAGGCCGTCCGGTACGCCCGACGACAAGGTCCCCTGGACCCCCATCAACGGCGGCCTTGCGACCACCGCCACCGGCGCGGACCGTGCGCTGGCAGGCAGCTACTTCGATCCCGCGAAGGCGCTGATCGTCCGGCCGGACTGGGACCTCCTGGTGGAACCGTGGTACGACTTCGTCCTCGCCATCGCGAAGACCGCCCAGCCGCCAGACGCGGGCTCGAAGAAGGCCCTCGCCCGGCTGGACGATCTGGGGGGGAGGATGCTCGACCAGGTCATCCATGCGGAAAATCTGCCGCCGCTGGATCGGGCCGCCCAACTGGGACCGCAAGCCAGGGAAGCCCAGAAAGCCGAGGCCCACGCGTTGATCGCGGCGTTGCGCGCCGACGCTACGCTGCTGGACCCCGCGGTCCGTCATCTCACCGTGCTCCTGGAAAACGTGGTAACGACCGCACTCCCGGCGCTGTTGAACGGCGAGTGGGTGCGGGAGTCCGAACTCGGCCAGCATGCGCTGGAGACCGTGACCCCCGAGCGGCCCCTGCCCCTGCTGGCCGCGCTGGCGCCGGAGGTGGGTCAACGGCTGGATCGCTCCACGGGCATGGTCGAACTCGACCTGGGGGTCGGCGGCCAGCGGGCCCTGTGGGTCAAGGCGCTGCCCGAGGAGGCTGATCACGGGCCCCGGATCGCGCTGGACATGTCGCTGCGCCAGATGGATGTGGCCCTCATCCGCCGCCATTGGCGCGGCGACGTCCGGTCGCTCGATGACGTCCCCGAGGTGATGATCCTGGAGGATGGCATCCTGACGGTCAACGGCGCCATCGCCGAGGGCTTCGCGTCCGTCGACGACACCACGACCCTGGTGGGCCCGCCGCTGCGGCCGGCGGCCAGTCCGCAGCCGTGGGAGTTGCCGATGTCCTCGTCCGATTCGACATCGGATGCCGATTCGGAGCCGACACCGGTTCCCACCTTCGACGAGGCGAAGAAGGTGCCGGTCAGCGAGTCGGCCACCCACCCGCCGTCGGGCAGGGATCCAGGACCGGGCACGAGCAAGGGCACGGCCACGATCGTCGACACCGCCCCGCCGCCCTCGCGCTGGTCGCAGGATCCCACCGGCGCGCTGACCATCGAGCAGCGGGCCACGACGATCGCGGCGGCCTTCCAGACGGTCACCGGCGCGTGGGACCTGGCGCTCTTCAATGCCGCCACCTTGCGCAAGGAACTGCTTCCGATGCTGCGCGGCGCGGGCAACCTGTCGTTGCGACTCAAGACCGTGCCGGCCCGCGCGGTGGAAACGGCGAGCGCCCAGTTGCTGGACGCCCTGCTCCTGGGTTCACCGCTGCATGCCCGCGACGCTTACCTGACCCTGCTCGACGCCGTCGATCCGTCGCGCCGGCGCACGCCGGCCGATCTGGCGGACGCCTCGACCCGGTTCACCGCGCTGAAGCAACTGGCCAGGGAGCGGGTCGCGAAGGCAAGCCCCGATCGCCGGACCGCCACGTCCCTTGCGCTGGTCGAGCGTTACCTCGCCACCGTCAACGCCCCACCCGGCACGCCGCTCACGCTCGACGCCGACCAGATGCGCTGGTATCCCAGGGACAACCTCCCGGCGCCAGCCGACTTCGCCGCGGGCGTCGTCTTCCAGCTGTACGACGTCCTCAGGCAACTCGAACGCGCGGGACTGACGGGACCGGTCACCTGGATCGCCGTCAAGCCGAAGGACGAGGGGCGATGGACGCACACCAGCGCCGGATTCACGTCGACCGACCCCATGCCCGGCCTGCGGGCTCGATGGAACTTCCAGCCCGACTCCGGACTGTTGCAACGCCGCGTCTCCAAGGCGGTGGAGCAGGCGCCCATCGACGACGCCCGACCGCTTCGCATCCTGGCCGTGCTGGCCCCCGACGTCAGGCAGACGCTGGACAGGGCCGCGGGCACTGTGCGGCTCGCCTGGACCTCCCGGGGCGTTCGCGGATATGTCCAGTTGACCTACGAAGCGCACTCGCCGGCCGATACCGCGACAGCGGATGCGCAGCTGCGTGAGCTCGACCTGCTGGTCTCGGCGCATGTCGCACGCGCCCGCGCTGCAGACCTGAATGCGCTGCCGCCCAACCTGCGGCTGGCCGACGGGCAGTTTCTCGACAAGCGGGGCGTCATCGCCCACAGCATCGATTCAAGCTGGCGCTTCGAGAGGTCGCCGCTCCAGGCGCGGCGCCTCCCGGAGGCCGCCGGCGCCGCAGCGCCGCCCGCCACGCACGGCGCCGGCCGCGCCGTGGTGATCACCTCGCTGCTGCACACGGCCAATGCCCCCTTGCCCGCGCCGGCCGGCCTGACCGAGGAGGAAAAGACGGCGCTCATCGACGCTTTCGGTCTCCAGCCCTTCAGCAGCAGTTTCGACGAGGCCCGCCGCCCGCTGTCGATGCGCCCCGTGGCGGAGACCTTCCTGTCCGGCGTCCTGGACGCGTCCGTGCCCACGCTGCGTCGGGCGTATGACCTGATCGTCCGTGCGGCCGGGACCGATCTGGATCAGGCGACCCTGCGCCGGCAGGCGGCCGAGGATTTCAGCAAGCTGCAAGCGAGCGCCGACCGCTTCCTGGCGGGCCTGCCCGACGCCCGGCATGCGTCGATCAGCGGCCATCCGGGGCGCCCGCTGGCCGGCTTCATGGCGGACCTGCTGACCTCCGCCGCCCTCGACGCCCCGCTCACGCTGGATGTCGAACGGCTGCGGAACGCGCTGGAACGTCCCCACGTCAAGGATCCCGCATCCACCCGGTATGCCGGTCTCGTGCTGTCCCTGCGCGATCAGCTCCGCGTGATGACCGCCACCGGCGTCATCGGTCCGGTCCGCTATGTCGCCAGGCTCGTCCCTTCCGACGAGAGTTCCGAATGGCGGCGCGAGGGCAACCGCTGGACGACGGAGGAGGACCTGCTCGCCGAGCGATGGTCGAGCGCCGGCGTCGAGCCGGCCACCGGGACGGTCCGGGTGCTCAAGAAGGAGCATCTGGTGAAAGGCTGGCATGAGTTCGAGGCCGAGTTGAACGCCATCCGGTACGACAACGACGAGGACAACGAGGCCCTCAACCGCATCACGGAGCAGGCCGGTGACATCGGCGACGAGTTGGAGGAACTGCTCGGGAAACCGCCCGCCGACCGGTCGGCCGCGATGGACGAAGCGGCGTGGTCCCGCCGCGTGGCGGCGTCGAAGGAGATCCGCAACGAGATCCACAAGCAGGGCGTGAGAGAGGAGGTCCTCACCAACGCGGACGATCTGGTGGCGTTCACGGAAAAGGCCGCGGCCGCCGCGGCGACGCCCGCCCAGCAGGCCGCCTTCGGCCGCGGCACCTGGCCCGCGGTCGATGACGCCCTGCCGCTGCCCCTGCTGCGCCGCATCGCGCCGGGGGTGTCGCAGCAAGTGGACCGCGCCGCGGGCGTGATCCACCTGACGCAGGGCGGCACTACCGTCACCTGGCAGCTGCCCGTGAAGGCCGACGCCGGACCGGCGAAGACCTGGCAACAGGACCAGGCGCTGCGGGAGCTGGACGTCTTCGTCACCGTCCGCCGCTTCTCCCCCGACGGCCCGCTGAACCTCGTCGACCTGCCGTGGGCCTTGAGCTACGACGGCCGTGAACTGCGCACCGTCGGCGGCGACCTGCTCGCCAGCCGCATCGACCCGCCGCCGCCCCGCGCGCGCCCGGCGGACGCCGGTGGGTCGTCCTCCACGGACACCGGCGCCGAGGCGGACTTCAGCGTCGTCGGCTCGACGTCCGGCCGGGACGTCACGGATACGGTCGACCCCGCCGAGGACACCGACGCCACGGAGCCCTTCGATCCCAGGAACGACAAGGACGCCGCGGGACCCAGCGATGTGATGGAGGAGACCGACCGGACGACCGCGTCCACCACGCGCCCGCCCGAAGGCCCTGGCTCCGGCGGCAGCCCAGATCCGGTGACCGGCGACAGGGTCACGCAGTCGCCCGGTCCTGCGACAACCGCCGCCGACGGCGGCCCGCTCCGCGAGCCCATCTCCGCGATGGACATGATGATCGAGTCGTGGTTCCTGAAACAGTGGCACCCGTTCAGCCTCCAGCCGGTCTGGATCGCACTGCGCCAGAAGGACAGCGCGCCGAGCCAGAAGGACAGCGCGCCGAGCGACGAACGGATCATCGCGGCGCTGGAGGCCTGCGGGCTGCCCGGTGTCTCGAAGCCCGTCCTGCCGATGGCCTACCTCGCCGACGACGTCCACAGCATGCTGCACCTGGACGCCCGGTTGAGCGAGCTCGCCGCCATGAGAGGACGGGAAAAAGCCTGGTCGCGCACCGACACCGTCTCCTTCCTGAATGCCCTCTTCGACAAGGATCGCGCGCCGTCCGCGCCAGGATCCCGGCTGGGCGTGCTGGCCAAGATCCTGTTCGACACGGTGGAGGCGGCGCGCAACAGGACGGATCTGCACATCGACGTCGACGGCCTGGTGGCGGGAGGACCGCTCGGCGGCCCGCCCGACCAGTCGACGGTCAAGGACGTCGCCGACCTGGAGCCCGTGCTGCGGGAGCTCTCGCGGCGCGGCGTCATCGGCGGGGTGCTCTGCACCTCCTCCACGGCAACCGCCCGCCAGCACGGCGTCTGGCGGGAGCAGGGCAGCCGCCACGTCTCCGGCAGCCCGCTGCATGAGATCCTGGGGCAGCGTGCCGTGAAGTCCCGCGTCTACAGTCCCCGGAACGTGCTTCCCGGCGTCCACCTGACGTCGACGATCAACTGGCGCAGCCCCCACCATCCGACCTTTCCCAACGCCCACCTGCTGCTCAAGAACCGCGTGCCGGGGACGGTGGCCCTGACGGTCCTGCGGGACAGGAAAAGGCGCTACTACGAGTACCGTCTGCGTGACCCGCAGAACCCGGAGGAATCGGCGATGGACCTGGACCTGGCCATCGCCCGTCTCATCGGCGACGGGCCGGTGTCGCGACGGCTGCCCTATGCCCTGTCCTGGAACAACCAGCATCTGGTGGCCGCGCGGCACGGGCAGCATGGCTTGCGCCCGCTGCCGCGGCTGTTCGAACGGCTGGCGGACGGCACGCTGGTCCCGAACGAAGCCGAGATCCGGCGCTACCGCCACTTCGCGGACGACGTCGGCGCGTCCCCTGATGTGCTCGACCGCCCGGTCTCCAGATGGCGCGACGAGCTGCCGCCCGACAGGCTGCCGTCCGCGCCCTGGGCCTCGGCGGGCGACGGGCTGACGGCTGCCGGGCCGACGGCCAAGCAGCCGCGGCTGGATCTGAAGATGGTCGTCCTGCAGATGGACGATTCACCGCAGGCCTTCGAGGCCAGCCTGCGCCACGCCTTGCAGACCGACAACAAGGGGCGCGTGCTCTGGCTCCAGCTGGACCGCCACGGCGCGTCCCGGATCGTTGCCGGCAAAGGCCTGACCGGCACGACGAGCCACGACACCGAGGTCAAGCTGGTGGTCATCGGCCAGGGGTCCACCGCCGACGACCAGGCCAGACATCTGAGCGGCTACAGCGGCCACGAGTTGAGCGTGCGGGTGGACAGGGCCCTGGACCTGCATTTCGGCGGGTCGCGTCCCCGGGCCACCAAGGTCACGCTGCTGGCATGCGACCTGGAGTCCCCGTATTCGCGCCACCATTTTTCCCGGAAGTTCGGTGACTCCTTCCAGCCCGGGACCAACTATGACATCACCACCTTCCAGGGTCAGGTGCTGTTTTCCGCCGATGCGGCCAACGGCCCCGCGCTGACCCGGCGATGGACGCTGCCCTTCGGCGAGACCCAGGCGGTGAACCGCGCCAGGGAGGGCGTCTTCGTCACCCACGTGGATGCCGTCCGGCGAAAGGATCAGCTCATCCCGCGGCCCAAGTATCCGGACAACCGCCAGTTGAATCGCCTGTCCGAGGCGCAGACCACCGCCGCCCTCGACACCGCCCTGGACGTCGACCCCGCAGCCGCTGCGGCGAGGGCCGCAGCCCGGCTGACGCCGCAACAACTGGCCCTTGAAACCCGGCGCGTGCGCCAGGCCCTGGCGGTGCTCGGGCAGATTCCGCTGGAAGAGCCCTTCTCCTGGCAGGTCGACGACGGTCAACGCGCCGTCGCCATGCGCACGGCGATCCTGCACCGGCTGTCCACCAAGCTGGGCCTGAAAGACGAAGCACTGCTGGCCCGGCTGCGCCCGGTGGTCGACCAGATCACGCAAGGCGTGCTCTTCGACATGTCGCTGCTGCTGCCGGCCTATGACGCCGTCCTCGGCCTGACCGTCAACCAGCGGCCCTACGACTCGCCGATCGCCTGGCGGGCCCGCGCGAACGACTCGCAGTTGGCGAAGGAGACCTTGAACCCGACCGTGCGCGACGACTGGGTCAGGATCAGCACCGGATCCGCCGTGTTCATCGACGCGCTCGTGGCGGCCCGGGACAGCGTCTTCGCCGCCGGTCCGAATGTCCGGGAGATCGACCACAGGATCTACGGACGCAGCGACCTGCTCAAGTCCGTCGTCGGGGCCGCGGCCACCAACGGCACGCTCTATGTCGACCTCTCCCGGATCAGGCCGGAGGACCATTCGGCCTGGCAGGAATCCAGGGACATCGAGCTCTTCCGTGCCCGCACGGCGCTTCGCCATCTGCAGGACGTCGGCGCGGTGAACCGGGTGGTCGCCATCACCTTCGATGATCCGCGACCGACCGGGCAAGGATGGAGTTCCCTGAAGGCCGTCCGCCTCCCCGCCACCCGCCGCCATGGCGCGCGCGACGTCCACGTCCAGGAGGCGCCCTTCACGGACGCGCTGATCGGGCAAGCCCTGCCCCCCATGATGCGTGGCATCCGGCAGGGGGAGGTCTACTGGTCCACCCTGGGGACCCAGACGATCGCCATCGACGTGATCCAGATGAAGGAGTCGCTGGCGGAGGCCGAGGAAGCGCTGCGCCGGTGGGAGACCGAAGCCCCCGCCGGCTCGACCGAAGCTACCACCCTCAAGGCGCTGGCCGACGACATCCGGGGGCGCCTCCAGCGTCTGCACGGCGCCGGCGAACATGAGCAGGCGTGGACGTTCGACGCGATCAAGGCGGAGATCCTGACGCACGGCGGCGTCCAGCCCCTGCATCGGGATGCGCTCGATGCGGCGACGGTGGAGCGGCTGCTTCAGGACGTTGCGCCCGATCGGGTGGAACAGGTCAGGAGAACGTACGGCCGGACGATGAGGGTGCTCGAGACGCAATTCCGGAAGTACTCCAGCTACCTGGTCGACGAGATACCGGCCACCAAGCCCGAGTCCCTGGACCTGCTGCCCGAAGACCGGCCGCTGGCGGCGCTGGTGGAGCGGGCGCCGATGGTGCGCCAGCGACTGGACCGCGCCACGGGCCGGATCCGGGTGAACTATCCGGCCACGCGTCTGGACACGGTGCTGCAGGTCGACCCGTTGAGCGCCTACCGATCGGACGGCGGGAGCGAACTGGCCGCCATGGCCCTTCAGGATGCCGACATCCGGACCGCGGAGGCCTTGATCATCCGCCACCTCGACACCACGCCGCTGGTGGCGCCCGACCTCGCCCATGCCCTGGGACACCTGCCGCGCCTCATGAGCCTGCGCAACGGCGAGTTCAGCGTGAACGAGACGGTGGTTGCCCGGCGGTCGAGCGATGCGCCGGACGTCGACGACGTCACCGGCGTCGCGTCCTGGGTCGTCGATCCCGACGGCGTCGAGTCGGCGATCCGGCCCCTGCGAGCCACGCCGGGCCGGAGCGGTCCGTCATTCAGCGAAGAGCTGTTCGATCTGTCGCAACCCTGGCCCGTGGAAGCGCCATTGACCCTGAAGCTGATCGTCCAGGTCGGGCGCGACGAACACAGCGAGACGGCGGCCATGCTGCTGGCCAGGAAGTACCGGGGGCAGATGGCCTGGGTGCAGATGGATCGGGGGGCCGCCCCCCACGATGTGCCCAACATGCACATCCGCGCCGGGCACGAGCTGAAGGCCAAGGCGAGCTCGAAGACCCAGGTCGACATCTACGTGGTCGGCCACTCCGTGATGCGGTTCGCGAAACAGCAGACCCTGAGCGACTGGGGGCCGGGCGAGTTGGCCAGCGGGCTGAGCCAGCAGTTCCGCGACGGATTCCAGAGCTCGCCCAAACTGCGTCGCGCCAGCCTGGTCGCCTGCGACCTGCACTCGCCATCCTTGGAGAAGTCGTTTGCCGTCGAGTTCTTCCAGCACCTGACCGACGCGGCCCTCTGGACGCAAGACGCCGAGGTGACGGCAAGGACGGGCCATGTCCATATGGCGGAAGTCGAGGTCGACGTCGGCGAGGATCCGACGGCGATCATGAAGCTGACGGGCCGCCTCGATGCAGAGGGTCGCCTGATGCTGAGGCACCGGCTGCCGGGCGACACGAAGCTGATCCGCAAGAACCCGGAGACCGGCGCCATCGAGATCACCGACAAGTACGTCGACCCCGAACTGGACTCGGTTTCGCAATGGCAGCGACCCGCCGCCGAGATGCAGCTCCTGTACGACGCGACATTGCGCGGCACGGTACCGACGGAGCTGGTCCGGCTCTTCACCGGCGCCGACGGCGAAGTCGACCTGGACCGGCTGCGTCGCATCGCCAGTGATCCCGCCGAAGCACGACAGCTCGAAGCCGATCTGGCGACGGCGATCGAAGCCGTGCCCGAGGCCGAGCGTCCCACCGTCCCGGCGTACAAGCTGCTCGCCGACTCGTTCGCCGGGCAGGTGCTCGACATCGACGGCCGGGAGGTGCCGGTCCTGAGCGCCCTGCGGGACGAGCGTCATCTGGACGAACTGGTCCGCCAGACGCTCGACGAGGACACCCTCGGCCTGGATGAGACCTCGCGCATCACGCCGGAGGGCGCATTGCCCGTGTTGCTGGAGAACGGCGTCGTGGGCCTGGACGGCGACGGCGGCGTGCAGCTGATCGAGCCGCAACTGCAGGCGCTCGTGGCCGGCAACGACGACGCCGGCCTGATGCGCGCGGGCGCCGCGCTGCTTCACCTGCCCGAGGAGGTGTTCGACAGCCTGCGCGCCGGCGCGGGCCTGGAGGGGGAACGTCTGCTGGACAAGGCGCGCGACGTCCGTCGAGGTTTCTCCGAGCCGTCCGGCGGCATCGCGGAAGCGGTCGCCGGCCACGGCGTGGGCGTGATGAACACGGTCATCGGCGCCGCGCAGCTCGTGCAGGGCTGGCGCCATATGGATGCGGCGATGAAGGGCCTGCTCACGGCCCAGACGTCCAGCATCGTGATCACGCCGCTGACGGTGAAGGTGGGCCAGTGGTTGCGCGAGCTCTCCGCGGCCTCGCAGCTGTCGGGCGGCGCCCGCGCGGCGACGACGCTGGAGTCCGCCCTCGCCACCATCGGCACGGCGCTGGAAGGCGGCGCCGCCGATCTGGGCCTGTCCGCGCTCGGCCTGGTCGTGATCGGGCTGCAGTGGGACGAGTTCCGCAAGAGCGGTCAAGGCACGGACAGCTTCGCCTTCCGCAACCTGGTCGCCAATACGACCATCATGACCTTCTTCACCGCGACCTCGCTGGTGTCGGCCGGCGTGCAGGTCGGCGCCGCCTTCGCCGGCGGCGCGGAAGCCATCGCGGGCACGGCGCTCGGCCTGGTCTCCGGCGTGCTGGCCGAAGCGGCGCTGCCGCTGGCCCTGCTGATGATCGCGGTCAACGGCGCGGTCGGCAGCTTCATGTGGACGGAGGAATTCGGCGACTACATCCGTACCTCGACCGACCTCGGCGACGCAATCGGCGCCGGCCTCGCCAAGTTCTTCGGCTTCGAGACCGACGTGCTCCGTCGCGCGGAGATCGAGAAAACTGCGGACACGGCCGCGAAGGCGCGCGCGACGATGCTCGACCAGGCGCGTCGGGACTACATGGTCTTCCGCGGCGAGCAGCTCGCGAAGGCCGGCTACGGGACGGTGAAATATCCCCGCCGGAAGCACGAGGTCGCGCATGCCAGCTTCCGGGTGCCCGGCAACGATCCCAACTTCACCTTCGTCCTGCAGGACCGGGGGCTGTTGTCCCGGGTCGATCAGCCGCTCGCCTCCGACCGCTTCGACGCCTGGGAGGCGCCGCCATCGGCGGGCGATGCCCCGCGTACCGGAACAGCCTGGCTCGACCTGCGCAACGACTTCGGCACCGCCAAGCTGACGAGCAAGGGCGCGGCGGCGCAACTGTTCGAACTGCAGGGGGCCCTCGGCAACGTCGACGGCGGCAGCGAACGCGACCTCTTCCTGCTGGACGGGCGCAGCCGCGTGCATGTGAACGGCAAGGGCGGCGAGGACGAGGTGGACCTGGACGCCACCGGCCTGCACGTGAAGGTCGGCGCTCAGGCCATCGCCGGTGCGCTCACCCTCGCCAAGGGTCGCTCGGCGCTCCCGTCGGGCAGCCACAGGGTCCATTCCCTGTTCGGGATTGAAAACGTGACCATCCGGAACGCCGCCGAGGCGGACGTGACCGGCGGACCGGGAGACGAGCGCTTCGACGTGGGCGCCGGCCGTTCCACCATCACCGGCGGCGGCGGGCGCAACACCTACGTGCTGCGCGAGGGCAACGACATCAGCAGCGTGTCGGACGACGCCGCGATCTGGAACGGCACCGTGAACGCGGTCCTCCGCTTCGCCGGCGGGCGACCCGGCAATCTGCTCCTCAAGGTCGATGTGCCGCACGAGGACCTGTACTTCGAACGCGAGGACCGCTGCCTGATCATCAGCACGAACGCCGTGATGCAGCTGAGGCTGGAGAACTTCTTCCCGGCCCTGCCGACGCCGACCCCGACGCCGGCCCCGACGTCGCCCGGCGCGCCCGCTGCCGCAACGGCGTCCCTCTTCATCGTGGACGCGCTCGGCACCCATCTGACGCTGGTCGATCCGCGCCGCCTGCCCACGGGGCTGGCGTCGTCGTCCTCGGTGGACAAGCACCTCTACCTCGACGCGTCCACGCCGGCCTTCCGGAGGACGCTGAGCGGCGACCAGGCCCACACGCGCCACCACCTCGCGTCCGGCGGCGGCGACTTCAGGCTGAGACCCCGCACGTCCATGCCCATGGACGTCACGCTGGACCTGCCCGTCGACCGCCTGGGCTACCGCCGCGAAGGCGACGATCTGGTGATCACCGAAACCCCGCCCGCCGACACGAAAGCCGGCTTCACCCCGTTGCGGCTGACGCTGCCCGGCTACGCCACGCGGGACTGGGCCGCGATGCATGGCCAGCTGGCTCTGTGGGCGCGCGGTAGCCAGGACAAGGGCGCGCGCGCCGCGATCAAGCTGCGCCATCCCGCGCCGGGCGACCCGGACCAGGGCCGGATGCAGGGGGCGGCACCGGACGCCCCCGAGAGCGGGACGACGAACGCAACGCCACCGACACTGACACTGACACCGACGAACACGAACACGAACACGAACACGAACACGAGCACGAGCGCGAGCGCGAACACGGCCACGACCACCGTCCCGGCGGACCATCGCACCGGCACCGACGGGGCCGACGTCTACGAGATCGCCGAAGGCACTCACGTCGTGATCGACAACACCGCGCTAACGTCGACCCGTGACGTCTTGAAGCTCGCTGCCGCACCGCTGCGGCTGCGGCGATCAGGGGACGACCTGGTGATCGACACCTTGGACGGCAGCGTCACCGTGCGCCGCCATGCGGTGGATCCGCTGGCACGGCATCTGTCCATGGAGTTCGGCGGCAGGCGCTACGTCCTGCCGGTCATCAACGCCACCGGCGTGATGGTCTACGGGCCGGACGGCGGCAACGGCGACGGCGACGTCCTCGCCACGCTGCCCGGCATCCATGTCGTGCAGATGGCCGTCGATGCCGCGTGGTCGACGACGCCGGTCCTCCGGTCCGTGGTCATGACCTCCGTCTCGAAGGCGGGCCGGATCGGCCGCAGCGTGGATCTCGAGTCCGCCGGAACGGGCAGCCGGGTGATCCTGAAGGATCTCCCTTCATTCGCGCAGGAGGCTGGCGCCTTCCAACTCGAACAGCCGGACAGATCGTCGCTGCGGCTCGCGCCCGAGATCCTCGACCCGGCCTGGCGTGAGGCCTTCGAACGCCAGGAGCAGGCGGGCCTGCCGGGCGGCATCCTCCAGGCGCGCGGGTTCGAGGACGCCGGCATCCGCGACGTGCCGCGGATGGGAGCCGTCATCGAATTGAGACGGAACCTGGACAACAGCCGTATCGCGCCAGAGAAGACCCATCCGGTCGAGACCGTCCGCGACTACCTCCGCATGAGCGGCCTGCCCGTCGACATCGTCAACGCCGTCCGCTCGACGTCGATCGGCCAGGTGCGGCGGATGCGCAGGCTGCTGGCCGCCATGGCCGATGGCAAGACCTGGCCCCCGGCATCGCTGCTGGACGACTGCGCCGCCAGCCCCGCCCCCCTGAGGGTGTCGGCCGCGCGTCATGGCACGATGCTGCGTCGCCTCACGGCGGCCGGACGGCCCTGGGCCTATCAGGAGGCCGTGGTGGGCGGCGGGCTGTCGCCGCACGCCCTGGACGCCTTCGAGACCTGGGCCGCGAGCCGGGATGCCGGCATCTTGGGCGACGACGCGTCGGCGACGCGCCTGCGGGAATTCAGCCGCCTGCTCGCCGGGTTCGGGGACGGCCACGCGACCACGGCGGACACGCACGAGTTGCTCCTGGTCGCGCTGAAGTTGAAAGGCCGGCCCGATGAGGTGGCGGCGCAGATGGCCCGGGCGATGGTCGCCGTGTCCCTGGACGAAGCCTGGATCGATGGCATGCTCCAGGCGGGCGTCATCGATCACACGGTGCTGCGCAAGCTGTGGAACGGGCGTGTCCCGGTGCGCGACGTCCTGCTCGCCAACGCCAACCGGCTGAGCTACGAAGGCAAGGGCAATCGCGGCGGCCTCATCCAGGTCGGCGTGAGCGACGCCTTCAGGACGCCCGCCATCAAGGTCCCGCAGTACGAGGTGAAGCGCTACCTGGCGCTCGACGGCAACGGCAACAAGTTCGTCACGGCGCACGACATCCCGTTGCCCGGTGTCGGCTACGACCTCATTCCCGGCATGCTGCTGGATGCCTCGGGACAATCGCCGGCGCTGCTCGACCGGGAAGGACGCGACAAGCTCGAGAAGGACGCCAGAAAGGCCTTCGACCGGAAGCATGACGACCTCGAGAAGCCGGCGTCCAGGTCGTACTACGACTCTTCGAACATTCTCAGCACCCGCGATCAAAGGCCCGCTTCCGATCGCGAGAAGTACTGGCCCGAAGCCCGGTTCGGCGCCTACGCCAAACGCTCGTCGCTGTACGCGATGGTCGAGACGAAGATCAACGACAACGCTCTGGTCACGGAGAGCGAGACGACGCTGCCCGGGAGCGACGGCTTCGGCCGCAGCAGTCCTGCCAACCTGGTCGACGGCGTCGACAAGGCGGGAGAAGCGACCGCCTGGCGGCCGCCGGCGGGTCTGCCCGCCGTGTCCTCGTCCTCCGGCGGTACGCAGGAACGCGCGATCCTGTTCGACTTCATGCATCCCGTCGCCTTGTCGGGCTGGCAGGTCGATCTCCAGCATGACGGCAAGGTCCCGGGCGGCGGCAGCGTCACCGAAGCCTGGTCGCTCCAGGCGCAGAACCGCGACGACCGCTGGGTGCCGGCGGAAGACGGCGTTCCCTATCGACGCTACCGGATCGTCGGCATCCCTCACGATCTGCCGGGGGAACTCTGGCTCAAGGAGGTGAGCTTCACGACGGCCGAGGTCGGCGCCAGCCCGCTGCTCACGCGGCTGCAGGCGGGCGGATACGACCGGCGGGAGGCCGAGGCCCTGCTGACGCTGGGCGTGCAGTCCGAGGAAATGGTGCAACGGGCGGTCACGCTGCGCGGGATCTTCGGCGCGCTGCCGCCGGCTTTCGTCGCGCAGGATGTGCTGGCGCACGACCTGACCCCGCGCGACGGGTCGCTGCTGCGCCAGATGGCGAAGGTCGGCGAGACAGCCGGGAACGCCCTGGCGCTCCTCCGCGACACGGCGTCGCCCAGCCAGACGATGCGTCTGCTGATCGCATCGTTGCCGCACCGCGCCGGATCGCCTTCCGCGGTCCCAGCCGACCTGCTGGCCTCTCGCCGGCAGCAGGTGATCGACTGGCTGAAGGCGGGACAGGACGGGCTGAAGACCGACGCCTTCACGCCGGTCCTGGCCGAGGTCGCCGACCTGCTGCTGCTGGCGGCGGCCGGCACCGATCGCGGCGCATTGGGCCGGGCCCTTCTGCGGCTGGAGGCACACACGCCCGCAGGCCTCGCCGCCGTCCCGACGCCGCCGACCTGGGGATCCGCGCCGGTGGCCAGGCTCATCGACGGCGTCCTGGAGGACCAGGGGCCCAGCCCGGTGCTCCGGACAGCGGCCGTCCACCTTGCCGTCACCACCTTCGCCCGGCTTGCGGACGATCTGTACAGGCAGATCCGGAACAGGCAGGACCAGGGAGGCGAACGCGACGCCCTGGCGGCCACCCTGCCCTCGTTCCTGCTGCTCGCCGCGCTCGGCGCCGTGCCGGAAGGCGGCGCGGAAAGCGGTGCGATGGCGCCGCCCCTGAGGCTCACACTCCCGGCAGGCCCGTCGCTGCGGGACGAGGCGATCCGGTCCCTGCTGAAGGACGTCGCCGCCGACCTGCAGACCGCCGAGGATCTCGGTCTGCTGAGGGTCGCGATCGCCTCGCCCCTCGCACCCGATCCGGCATCGAGCCATTGGGCGGGGACGCACGGCGCGGGTTCGCACCAGAAGATCTACATCGGTGACATGCCCCTGCCGGACGCCATCGGGCAGGCTGAAGGCAGGCGTCTGGCGTCGCTCGCGGCGTCGATGCCGGTCCGCTCCCCTGCGCAGGGCGATGCGGAAGGCGGCCTTGACGCGCAAGGCCTGACCCTGGACTTTCCCCTGCAGGATCTTTCATTCGCATCGTCTCCCGATGCCGAAGGTCCGTCCGTACCGGGCCCGATCCAGCGGGCAATGGCCTTGATCGGCCACCTGTCCTACCGCGACTGGGGCTATGGCCGTCTGGAGATCCGCGTCCTCGCCCCCTTCAAGCCCGACGTGAAGCGATCGCTGGCGGAGCGCCTGCTCGCGGGGGTCGGGACGCCGCCGTCGGCCCAGGTCGACGAAGCCCTGTGGCGGCTGTCCGACCTGGTCCTCCGATCGGCGAACGGCGACCGCGACGCGCTGCTCGAAGCGGCGCCGCTGGCGGGCAGCCTCGCCCACCACCTCCGTGCGGGCGACGCTTCCGGCACGCGGCCCCTGCGCGACGTACCGGTCGACAAGGCGACCCAGGAGCTCGCGCTGTCGTCGCTGGGCGAGGCTCTCCGGACCGTGCTGGGGCGGTGGCGATCCACCTTCGAACACCTGAGCCTGCAGACCCATGCGATCTACACCCTCCCGGTGGCGATGGTCGCGGACATGCTCCAGGCTGTCGCGTCGGACACGCCGTATGAATTCCGCCTGCCGTCCCCCGATCTTGCCGAGGTCCCGTTCAGGCGAAGGCATTCGGGCTCCGGCCTCCCCCTCGCGCCCGAACTGTCGCCGAACAATGCCGAGGTCTTCGTCCGGTCTCGCAGCGCCAGTGACATCCAGGCCGCCCGCGAAGCCGGTCTGCTCAAGGTGCGGGTGAGCGCAGAGGAGAAACCCGAGTTCGGTGCGCTGACCTGGGAGCAGCGTGCCCATTCGAAGGCATGGACCACGGACGCTGCCCTGCCCCTGGTGTTCCGGGAGCCCGCCGTCTACCTGCTGATACGGGGCCTGAGCGCGAGGAGCATCGACGGACTGCTCGCCGCGGGGCTCCGCACAGCCGCGCTGGTCGACCGCTTCCTCGAGTTCAGCAAGGCGTTGCCCGACGAGGATCTCGGCATCGCCTGGGCGCTGAGCGACCCGCGCCCCGTCCTCGATGCCGGCAATGTCCGCTGGATGCGTCGCATGCGGCACCTGGGACTGGCGACGACAGAGGTCTTCCAGATCCTCGGCGACGGCGTGTCGGACAAGGAAAGGGCGCGACTGGTGCTTGACCGGCTCCCGTACAGGACGTGGAGCGATCACGTGTTCGCGCCGGCGGACGTCGAGCCGCTGCGCGCCGACATCGCGAAACACCTCGCCACCTCGATGAGTCCGCAAGCCTCGGCAGACATCGCGGACCTGATGCTCCAGGCGCTCTGCGGCGAGACGGCGGCCTTCACCGAGGCCCTCGAGCAGGCGCCGGCGGTGTCGACGATCCTCGATGCCGTGGCCGATCTGTACAAAGGGATGCTCACGCGGCTGAAGGTCTCGGCGGGGGAACGGAAGGCCGTCGAGGCGTTGACACCGTTGCGGCTCGCGGTGGAGGTGCTCCGGCGCGCGCGTGACGAAAAATCCCTCAGCCTGCCGATCGACGGCTTCGATACGCCACAGAAAATCGCCGAGGCCCGGGTGTTCATGCGCGCGGCGAACGATCTCCACCGGTTGAGCGTGGCCGACCTTCCGCGCGTCAGTGGCGTGAGCACGAAGCGGCTACAGGACGTGACCTGGCGGGAGCCCGTGACCTCGGACCGGCTGGCGGCCGTGCTGGCGCAGGAGATCGCCGCGCAGGGCGAGGACGGTCTCGGCGGCGGCGTCTCCACGCCGTCCGCCCCGCCCCGTCCCGACGCGATGGCGATGTTGTCGACCTCATCGACCTGATCGCCGACCCGGAGGCCCGGTCGTCTGCACTGACGCGTCTTTCCCGAGACCGTGAGTCCCGATGGCCGATACGATTTTTCCTCCCCGACTGGCGCCGCCGCAACCGACGCCCGGGCACACGCCGCGACGGGTCTCCCCGCTCGCGGCGCTGTGCCTGGTGGCCGCCTTCCATGAGATCGCCGCAGAACCCGAAGCGCTGGCGCACCAGCTCGGCCTCGGGCCGAACGAACCCGTCGGGCCGGACGACCTGCTGCGCGCCGCGCGGCTGCTCGGCCTGAAGGCACGCCGCCTGCGCGGCGACGCCGCCCGGCTCGCGCGCGTGCCCTTGCCGACAGTGATCTGGCTGCGCGACGACGGCGATCCGCCTGACGCCCCCGTGCACCCGTTCGTGCTGGGCCGCTTCGGCGCCAGCGAGGCCCTGATCGCCGATCCCGCCGTCGACGCCGGCCGCCCCGCCAAGCTCACCCGCGAGGCGCTGCTCGCGCGCTGGAACGGCGAGCTGATGCTGGTCGCCAGCCGCGCCAGCCTCGTGGGCGAGATGGCCCACTTCGACTTCTCGTGGTTCATCCCCGCGCTGGTCAAGCACCGGCGCCTGCTCGGCGAGGTGCTGCTGATCTCGTTCGTGCTGCAGGGCTTCGCGCTCGCGCATCCGCTGTTCTTCCAGGTCGTGATGGACAAGGTGCTGGTGCACCGCGGGCTGTCCACGCTGCACGTCATCGTCGTGGGCCTGGTCGTGGTGATGCTGTTCGAGAGTCTGCTCTCCGGCCTGCGCCACTACATCCTCAGCCACACGACCAGCCGCATCGACGTGGAGCTGGGCGCGCGGCTGTTCCGCCACCTGGCCGCGCTGCCGCTGGCCTACTTCCAGGCGCGGCGCGTGGGCGACTCCGTGGCCCGCGTGCGCGAGCTCGAACACATCCGCGCCTTCCTCACCGGCCAGGCGCTGACCGTGGTGCTGGACCTGTTCTTCTCCATCGTCTTCATCGCGGTGATGTTCCTCTACAGCGTGCCGCTGACGCTGATCGTGCTGGCCAGCCTGCCCGGCTACGTGCTGCTGAGCGTGCTGATCGTGCCGGTGCTGCGGCGCCGCCTGGACGAGAAGTTCGCGCGCGGCGCCGAGAACCAGGCCATGCTCGTCGAATCCGTGACCGCGATCCAGACGGTGAAGGCCGGCGCGCTCGAACCGGCCTTCTCGCGGCGCTGGGACCGGCAGCTGGCGGCCTATGTCTCGGCCAGTTTCCGGACGCAGAACCTCGGCGCCTGGGGCCACGAGGGTGTCGGCCTGGTCGGCAAGCTGACGCAGGCCGCGACGCTGTGGTGGGGCGCGCAGGAGGTGATGGACGGCGCGCTGACGGTGGGCCAGTTCGTCGCCTTCAACATGTTCGCGCAGCACGTCGCGCAGCCGGTGATGCGCATGGCCAACCTGTGGACGGACTTCCAGCAGACCGGCCTGTCGATGGCGCGGCTGGGCGACATCCTGAACACGCGCACCGAGGCGCCGCCGGCCAGCGCCGCGCAGCTGCCCGCGCTGCGCGGCGCGGTGGCGCTGCGCGACGTGAGCTTCCGCTACCGGCCCGAGGCCGCGCCGGCCCTGCGCGGCGTCGACCTGTCGATACGCGCCGGCGAGGTGGTGGGCATCGTCGGCCGCTCCGGCAGCGGCAAGAGCACGCTGACCACGCTGGTGCAACGATTGCACCTTCCGCAGGAGGGACGCGTGCTGATCGACGACGTCGACAGCGGCCTGATCGACGCGGCGCAGCTGCGGCGCCAGATCGGCGTGGTGCTGCAGGACAACGTGCTCTTCAACCGCACGCTGCGCGAGAACATCGCCATCGCCGATCCGGCGGCGCCCATCGAGGCGGTGGTGCACGCCGCGCGCCTGGCGGGCGCGCACGAGTTCATCAGCGAACTGCCCGAAGGCTACGACACCGTCGTCGGCGAACAGGGCGGCTCGCTGTCCGGCGGCCAGCGCCAGCGCGTGGCGATCGCGCGCGCGCTGTTCACCGACCCGCGCATCCTGATCCTCGACGAGGCGACCAGCGCGCTGGACTATGAGAGCGAAGCCGTGCTCCACCGCAACATGGCGCAGATCTGCCGGGGCCGGACCGTGCTGATCATCGCGCACCGGCTCAGCGCGGTGCGCCACGCCGACCGCATCGTGGTGATGGAGCGCGGCCGCGTCGTCGAACAAGGGCCTCACGACGAGTTGCTGACCCTGCCCGACGGCCTGTACCGGCGGCTGTGGTCCATGCAGGACGGTCCGGGAGCACGCGCATGAACCGCCGATGGAAGGCCCGCTGGAACGCGGCGGCCGCTTCACGGATGAAGCGCCTGAAGCATCTGCGACGACTGAAGGACCTCGGCGAAGCGCTGTCGCATCGTTTCGGCGCGCCGGTGGAAGTGCTGCGCCGCTACCGCGAGGTGCTGGCCGCCGCCTGGACCGCGCGCCGCGACCTCGTCGGGCCGGCGCGCCATGCCGAGGAAGCCGCCTTCCTGCCCGCGGCGCTGGCGGTGCGCGACACGCCGCTGCACCCGGCGCCGCGGCGCACGGTCTTCGTGCTGATCGCGCTGGCGGCGATCGCCCTGGTGTGGTCGCTCGTGGGCCGCGTGGACATCGTCGCCGTGGCCGACGGCAGGCTGGTCGTCAGCGATCGCAGCAAGGTGGTCCAGCCGCTGGAGCGCTCCGTGGTCCAGCGCGTGCGGGTGCGCGACGGCGAACAGGTGGCGAAGGGCGAGACGCTGGTCGAGCTCGATCCGACGGCGCCCGCCGCGGACCGCGAGAGCCTGGACGAACAGCGCCTGGCCGCGCTGGCCGAAGGCTGGCGCGCGGAACGGCTGCTGGCCTCGCTCCAGGCGATCGCCGCGATCCGGACGCTCGAATCCATCGACGAGGGTCGCGGCGCCGGGCCGACCGTCGCGCGGTCGGCGGGCGCGGGGACACCCACGACGCACACGACACAGACGACGCACGTTCCGCCGGACGACTGGCCCGCCGCGCGACGGCGCGAGGCGCTGGCCATGCTGCGCGCCGACTGGGCCGACCTGCAGGCCCGGCTGGAGCGTCTGGACGCCGAGGCCGACCGCCGCCGCGCCGAACGCGACACCGCCCTGGCCGCGGCGACGCGGCTGGCGGCGGCGCTGCCGCAGGCCACCCGGCGCGAGGACGACCTGCGCGCCCTGCACGGCGAGGGGTTCGCCTCCACGCATGCGTGGGAGGACAGGCGGCGCGAGCGTCTGGACCTCAGCGGCGAACTCGAGACCCAGCGTGCGCGGTCGCGCGAGACCGACGCCGCGCTGACCGAGACCCGGGCGACCCGCGCGGCGCTGATCGCCGAGGTCCGCCAGCGCTGGCACACCGCGCGCGAGCAGGCCGCCGCGCGGCTGGCGCAGGTCGAGGCCGAGCGCCGCAAGGCGGGCCGGCGCGAGGAACTGACGCGGCTCGTCTCGCCGGTGGACGGCACGGTGCAGCAGCTGGCGGTCCACACGGCCGGCGGCATCGTGACCGAGGCGCAGGCGCTGATGGTCATCGTGCCCGACGACGCGCCGGTGACGGCGGAGGTCATGCTCGAGAACAAGGACATCGGCTTCGTGCGCGTGGGCGACGCGGCGGCGATCAAGCTGGAGGCCTTCCCGTTCACGCGTCACGGCACGCTGCCGGCCACGGTCACGCGGGTGAGCCCCGACGCGATCGACCATGAACAGCTGGGGCCGCGCTTCGCCGTGACGCTGACGCTGGAGGCGCGCGACATCGAGGTCGACGGCGCGCGCGTGCCGCTGCGACCCGGCATGGCCCTGAGCGCGGAGGTCCGCACCGGCGAGCGGCGTGTCATCGAGTTCCTGCTGAGTCCGCTGGAACACGTGCGCAGCGAGAGCCTGAAGGAGCGCTGAGGGCGCACGGGAAGCCTGGACGCGGGAGGGTGCGGGAGAGCGCGGTAGGACGCGGGAAGGCACGGTGGGCGGCGACGCGATGCACGTGCGTCGCCTACTCACCGCGCCTCATCGATCCCTGCGCGAGGCACCCATGGCTTTCTTCCTGCTCTCCGACGTTCCCGCCTTGCAGAACCCCGGCGCCGGCCGGACCACCCGGCGCATGGTCGAGTCGCCCTCCACGGCCTGGGCGGAGCACGTGGCCGAGACCCTGCAGGCGGCGGTCACCGATGTCGACGGCCCGACCCTCGGGCCCACCGATGTCCTGTGCGAGCTGACGAACACCTTCGACTCCATCCTCGACCACAGGTATCGATCGCCCCGCTTCCGCGAAGCCGCCGCGAGCGCCATGCAGCGACTGCGCGACGGCATCACGAAGGGGGGCTCCCTCGCAGATTTCGCCGCGGCGTACACGCACGTCTCGCTGGCCTTCAACGGTCTGGCCAGCCGGGGACGCTCGCCGTTCACCGCCTTCCTCGCCTTGACGGATCTGCTGGTGATCCATGTATGGCCGGAGCACAGCGAATATCGCCAGGTCCGCGCGAAAGCCCTGCTGGCGGCGTTCATCCAGGGCCTGTCGGCGCCACCGCCCAAGGACCTGACGCCGCTGACGCAGCAGTTGGCGGCCTTCATGGTCAGGGCGCGCCCGACAGCCATCGCCTCGGAGATGCAGGCGGCGATGGCCGGCTGGCGTCGGACCTTCCCCTATGAGCGGGCGCAGGCCCAAGAGCTGGTGCTCAAACTGGCCCGCTTCGCCGCGCAGGCGATGCCGGAGCTGTCCCCCGTCCATCGCGACATGGCCTGCGGGCACATCGTCGACGCCTTGCTCGGCGACTCGATGTTGCGCTATCGGGACGCCTTGGGGGCGCTGTCGGCAGTGCCCGAGTCGGGACCGTCGTCGTCGTCGTCGTTCGCGAGCGTCGCCGAGACGGAGAGAGCGCAGGCGCTGGGATCGACCTACTTCAAGCGTCTGCTGGACAAGGCCTGGACGCTCTTCGACCAGCGGCAGATGCCGCAGGCCCTGGCGACCTCGCGCGCGCTGGGCGAGCTGTTCATCGCCGCGGTCGACTGCCCGCCGGGGCAGACGCTGATCCAGCCCCTGGCGTCGCACACCCTGGTTCCGGCCGACCATGCCACGCCGCTGGAGGCGGCAAGGGTCGGCGTCCCGCTGGAGCTGCACGACGCCCTGCTGCGTCTGCGCGACAGCCGGCTGATCGGACGCGTGGTCTGGGAGTCGGCGGATGCCCCGCCCTTCGGTCACTGGACTGCCGTCGGCGCGCGCTTCCAGAGCGAGGACGACGTGCGGGCGCACGTCAGCCCGACCTGGCGTTTCGATGCCCAGGACGGCTTCGTGCCGGTCCACGCCAGGACCTTCGGAAGCGCCCCGGTGGAGACGCCCGCCATCGTGATCCAGCCGCCGTCGCCGGGCTCGTCCGCGACCGGCAACCAGGAGCCTTCGGCAGGCCCCTCCGGCCAGTCCGGCCTCGCCGATCCGCAGCCGACGATCAGAACCGCGGTCTCCAACACCAGCAGCGGACAGAGGTGGTCCGACATCGAGCTGCCGGCGAGCCTCAGCTTCGGCAGCGAGTTCAGCCTCGACTCCAACTTCGGGGCCGGCAGCGACGCCAGCGGCGATGCCATCGACAGACTGTCCCGGCGACTCAGCGCCCAGGCGGCAGGACCCACGCAGGACAAGACCGTCGTCGCCGCGCCCGACGAGGGGGGCGCCCTGCCCTCCTCGCCCTCGTCGCCCTCGTCGCCCTCCGCGCCCGATGCGCCCGATGCGCAGCCGCAGCCGCAGCCCATGCCGGGGCCCTCGAACCCCACGACGCGGGAGCCGGAGCCGGTGCCGGCACGGCCTCCCCTTCTGGCCTGGGACAACCCCCTGGCCGCCGAAGCGCTCGTCGCGGGACGCCTGACCATGCAGGCCGTCGGCGGTCCGCCGCTGCTTCTGCCACCCGTCATGCTTTCGCACGAGAAGCTGCGATCCTGGTTCGTCACGCGCCTCATGAGGGGCACCATCGGCCCGGCGACGGAGGCCATGCACACCGCGGCTCAGGGCGTCCTGTCGGTCGACTGGCCCGCGGATCCCAACCACTGGTTCACGCCGCTGTTCGGCAAGGGCAGGACGGAGCCCGTGGCCTTCCTGCGCCTGCACGATCACCTCCGGCGGATCGCGCAGGGCGTGATCCCGGCTCCCGTCGGGCCGGTGCGCGCCGGTGTCGCCGGGCTGCTGGGCGACGACGCGCGGCAGGCGCTCGAGGCCGGGAACAACGGCGGCAACGAGGGCGTGAACGTAGACGCGATGGAACTCTGGTCCGTCGCCGACACGCTGGCCTACCTGCAGGAGGCCCATGCCACGGGCCCGGATGCGACGCAGGGCCGATGGTCGTCCGCGCGACTGGTCGCCGAGATCACGCTCTACGGCGCGCAGGCCGCCCGGGCGGGCCAGCCTTTCCACGTGGACATCGACCTCGCACGGGCCTGGCTGGCCGACGGCGCCGGCGCCGCGGATCACTTCCGACAACTGCTTCCCGCGTTGGAGGACCTGTCGCGACGCGGGGTCCTCGGCCCGCTGGTCGCCGTGTCGCGCCACGCGGCCGGCGCCGCTCCTGACGGCACGGCCCAGGCCGAGGTGCGCGTCGATACCGCCCGTCCGCTACGTGCGCTGCTGGGTCTCGATCCTGCCGTCACGCCGCAGGGAGGACGCGTCGTCCGTCCCGACGCGCCCATGCCGGGATGGCACGTCTTCCAGCGTTTCTCGACCGCGAAGAACAGCCAAGGCAAAGGACCTCAGTTCAATGAGAAGCAATCCCGGATCGAGCTGAGCCTGCGCCTACCGGGGGGACAGGGCAGCGGGCAACGAAGTCTCCTGGCGATCCACGTGAAGCCCACGTCGGCATGGTCCCTGACCACGCTCGCCGACGACGTGGACGAGTGGAGCCTGCGCCTGTTCCCCGGCAAGGACGGCTTCCAGGCGGAGCGGATGCTGCGACGGATCAAATCCGATGAGGCCGGCCATCTCTACGCCGCCGACGGCCTGAGCGAACCCGTCGTGCGTTTCGCGGTGCGCCAGCCCGACGGCACCCTGCGTGCCGATCCGGAGGGCTTCAGGCAGGTCCGTTCGTTCCTGGGGGAGGTCCGGAGCGTCGACACCGCGCCACCCGCCGTGACCGCCTGGAGGAACGCGCTGACGCCAGCGCACGCCGGGTCGGCCGAATGGCGGGACGCGCTGGCTCAAGTGTTGGCTCATGCGCAGGCAGACACGTCCGCAGACACGTCCGCCAACGCGCCCGTCGATCCGCCCGCGCCCAAGCGGTCCCGTCGAGAGGGGCTGCAACTGGTGCTGCAGATGGACGACGAACCGGCATCGCTCGAGGCAGCCCTGCGCCACGCGACCAAGCGCGAGGACTCGACCGTCTGGATCCAGCTGGACCGCCACGGCGACAGCCGGATCGTCATGGGCGAAGCCGCGCTGGCCCGAGCGGGGCTGAACCCCGAGCTCAAGCTGATGATCGTCGGCGAGGCGTCCACCGACGTCGATCACCACCGTCGCCTGAGCGGCTACACCGCCGACACCCTGACCGAGCACCTCAGGCGCGTCCTGAGGGAGAGGTTCGGCGCGGGCACCCGGGTGCACAAGGCGACCCTGCTCTCCTGCGCGCTGGACAGCCCGCTGGCCCTGTCGAGCTTTTCCAAGGAGTTCTTCATGCGCTTCACCGACGCGGGCCTCTCGACGCCCCGCTTCGCCTTGACGAGCTTCAGCCGACCGGTGCTGTTCCCGGACGATTCACCGATGTCCACCCGTCGCGCTGCGCCGACGCTGTCCGGCGAGCACGTGCAGATCCGGGCCAGGGGCAGCACCATCGTCACCGATAGACCGGTAAACAAAAAGCCGCTCCGGCGCAGGGACAAATACGCCGCCGGGACGTCGCGCGCCGAGCCGATCGACCTGACCCAGGACGTGGCCGACACCGCCCTGGGTCGCCCGGCGCCGAAGGCGTCGCCGGGCACGCCGCTGGAGCGCGAGATGGCCGCCATCGCCGCCGATGTCGCCAGGGATCCGTTCGATCTGCAGGACCTGGCCGGGTGGACGGCGGACGATGCCCTGTCCGAACTGCGGGCCCGCGGGCTGATCGACGTCGACGCGGACGGCGGACCGCGGCTGAACGCCGCGCGCCTGTCGGCGTTGAGCGCGGGCCAGGACGAGGCGGCGACGCTGCGCGGCGCGGCGGGCCTGCTCCGGGTGTCGGACGCGGTCTTCGACCGTCTGTCGTCGTCCGCCGGCGACCCGGGCCGGCCGTTCCTCGACAAGGCCCGCGCCATGCGGACGGCGCTGCGCGCGAGGCTGGGAACGACGCCGGGAGCGACTGCGGGAGCAACTCCCGGAGCGAAGGGATCGGACCTCGACGGGCTCCACGCCACGAATCTTGGACTGGGCCTGGTGAACACGGTGATCGGCGCCTTCCAGCTGGCCCGGGACTGGCACCTGATGCAGGCGCCGATGCAAGGCCTGACCCTCGCGCAGATGAGCGGGCTGGTGGTCACGCCGATGAGCATGAGGCTGGGGGCCTGGCTCTCGACGCTGGGGGCCGTGGGCCGCAGCCGCCTGCTGGGCGTGGTCTCCACGGCGCTGGCCGGCGGCGTGGCCGACATCGGACTGTCGGGCCTCGGCCTGGTCGTGATCGGCCTGCAATGGGAGGAATTCAACAAGAGCGGACTGGGCACCGACAGCTTCGCGTACCGGTCCCTGGTCGCGAACACGGCCATGGTCGGGACCTTCACCACCGTCAGCCTGGCGATGAGCGGCGTGCAGCTCGCGGCGGCCTTTTCGGGAGGCGCCGGCGCCGCGCTGGGTGCCGCCGCGGGCGCGGTCGGGGCGGCGGCGCTGCCGGTGGCCTTGCTCACGATGGCGGTCTTCGGGGCGGTCAACGCGTCCCAATGGATCCATGAGTTCGGCGACCACATCCGGCCGTCGACCTCCGACGGCCAGATCGTGGCCGCGGTGCTGGCCAAATTCTTCGGGTTCGGCACCTCGGTCACCCAGCGCGCGGAGGTCCAGAAGGCGGCCGTCGAGGCCGCCGGCGCGCGTGCCGAGGCGCTCCAAGCGCACTGGGATCGCTACGTCGAGATCCGGTCGGAGCAGTTGGCGACCTCCGGCTTCGGCTCGATCCGGTCGCCGGCTTCAAAGCGTCAGGTCCGGCAGGCGACGTTCAAGGTGCCGGAACTGGAGTCGGGCTACACCTTCGTCCTGCAGGACGGCGACTTCGAGCCCGGTCCCTTCAAGGAGACGCGGCGGGGCGGGCCCGCCGCGCCCGCGGAAGTCGCCACGGCATGGATCGGGCTGTCCGGGGCGGATCTCCGCCGGATCGGAGCCCTGACCGCCATGGCGGCGGACCAGATGTTCGAACTCCAGGGCGCTGCGGGCGAGATCACGGGCGGCAAGGGCCGCGACCGTTTTCTCATCGACGGCGCCAGCCGGGGCTTCATCGACGGCGGCGAAGGGATGGACGAAGTCGTGATGGACGCGACGGGCGGTCACGTCACCTTGCGCGCCGGTTCGCCGGACTGGTGGAGCCTGACCTGCGATCGCTCGCCGCCGGTGCGCCGGGGCGATGCCCAGGGGATGGGCATCGGCGTGGGAATGGGAATGGGAATGGGAATGGGAATGGGGATGGCGCGTGTGGAGAGCGTGGTGATCCGCAACGCCGAGTCCGCGCATGTCCAAGGCACCGACGGCGACGAGCGCTACGACGTCCAGGCGCGCGAGGGCCAGGTCGCCGGCGGCGGCGGGCGCAACACCTACGTGCTGCGCCCGGGCGTGCGCGTGCTCAGCACGTCCAGCGACGCGTTCGTCTGGGGGAGCGGCGTGAGCGCGGTCGTCGCGCTCGACATCGACCCGTCCTCCGTCTACGCGCCCCTCCAGCCCGTCACCCTGCTGCTCAAGGTCGACGTGCTGCACGAGGCGCTGTCGTTCCGCCAGAACGGCGACGACCTGCTCGTGCTGGCAGGCGACGACACGCTGCAACTGAACGGATTCTTCTCGCACGGCCGGCGCGCCGCGGTGGCGAGGAGCCTGGTCACGGATTCGGAGACGCAAGCGCAGGCCCAGGCGAAGGCACAGGCGGGTCTGCTTCCCATGCAGGATCCGACCCTGGTCCTCCTCGATGCGCTGGGCACGCAGATGGTGTTGCAGGACCTGCGCGCCGTGGGCGACCGGCCGCAGGCGTCGACGGCGATGGACCGGCATCTCTTCCTCGATGCCGGCACGGACGCCGCGCGCCGGACGCTGACGGGGGCGCACGGCCGCACGCGGCACTACCTCGCCGCGGGCGCGGGCGATTTCCGGGCGGTGCCGCGGACCGCGAGGCCCCTGGAGATCGGCTTCGAGATCGCCGTGCAAAGACTTCGCTACCGCGAAGCGGGCGACGACCTGATCATCGAGGAGACACCGCCCCAGGATGCGTCGCCGGGCTACCGGCCGACGACCCTGACACTGCCCGGCTTCAACGGCCGCGAGCACGACCGCAACGGCAGAGCCGACGACGACGCGCGCGCCGCGCACCACGTGCCGACGCTGTGGGCCCGGGCCGGTGAAGGGCCGGCGGGTCTGGCGCTGCTGCAACTCCCGGCGCGCGACGACAAGAAGGACGACGACAAGGGGGACGGACCGCGCGAGGGACCGATGCGCACGCGGGGCGGCCAGCACGAGTCGACCCCGACGCCGGCCCCTGCGGCGCAGCGCTTGCCGGACGGCGAGGGAAGCCCTGGAACGAGGCCCCCGGGACTGTGCACGCCGCTCGACGATGTCCTCGATGCCGCATCGCTGGCCGATGCCGTCGTGCTCGCCGGCGGCAACGGGGCCGACACCTATCGGGTACCGGCGGGACGGTCGGTCGTGATCGACAACGCCGCCGCCGATCTGGCGACGGACGTGCTGGAACTGCCCATGACGGCCGATCAACTGCGTCTGCGGCGCGACGGCGACGACCTGCTCATCCACGGCCATGGCGGCACCGTGCGGCTGCGCCGCCACGCGGTGGATCCGATGTCCCGGCATCTCGCGCTGGTCTTGACGGCGCCCTCCTCGGCCCCGTCCCCGATCCGCTACGCGCTGCCGACGGTTCACCACAGCGGCGTGATGGTGTACGACCCGTCGCGCACGCAAGAGCGCGTGCCGGCGTTCGTGCCCGGGATCCATCTGCTCCCGGCCCTGCCCGGGGCCGCATGGACGGACGCCGCCGAGGGCCCGGTCGACGTGAGCCTGCGCGCCAGCGCCACCTTCCACAGGGCGGGCGTTTCACTGATCATCGAATCCCCCGCCGGCAGTCCGTCGTCCACTGTGTTCGTGCAGGACTACGCCCGCGCCCCGGCCCGCTTCGCGTTCTCGCCGTCGGACATTCAACGGGACCGGGAATTTTCCCCTGCAAGATTTGCCTTGCCGCATTTGTACGGCATCGCGGATCCCGTTCTGCTCAGGGGCATCGCCCGCGTCCACCGTCTGTTCATCGGCGCTCCGCACCCCCTCGACACGGCCCCGCGCGAGCCGGGCGCCGTCCGCGCCTACTTCCGGATGATGGGCCTGCCGTCGACCGTGGCCGATGCCCTCCGATCGACGACGCCCTGGCAACTGCGGCGGCTGCGCAGCCTCCTCGCAGCGACGGCCGTTGCCGCGCCGCTGCTGCCCGCCGCGTTCCTCGATGCCTACGCCGCGAGCACGCTGGACCTGCCGCGGCGGGAGGCGGTCGACGGCGCCCTGCTCCGGCACCTCGCCGCGGACGGCACGCCCTGGGCCTACGCCGAGCGCGTGCTGCGCCACGGGCTGGACACGGAGCAGGTCGCCGCCTTCGAGGCGGGCGCCCGACAGTGGCCGGGGCAGGCCTTGGATGCGCCCGCTGCGCTGGACCGTCTGGACGGATTCGCCCGGCTGCTGTCGAGTGGGCCGGACGCGCGGCCGGTCTCGGACACGGAATCGAACACGGCATCGGACACGGTATCGGCAACGGTCTCGGGACAGGACACGACCGCGCTGCTGGAGATGGTCTTGCAGCTCAGGGGCCGGCCCCGTGAGATCGCACGACCGCTCGCCGCGGCGATGGTCGCCGCGGGGACGCTGGACGAGGACTGGGTCGACGGGATGCTGCAGGCCGGCGTCACCGATCACGGGTCGCTGCGACGCCTGCGGGCGGCCCGCGTGCCGGTGCAGGACGTGGTCATCGGCAACGCCCATCGACGGGCCTACGAAGGCATGACGAACCGCGCGCACCTGATCGAGGTCAGCACGACGCCAGGACTCAGGACGGCGTCGACCACCGCCACGCGATACGTCGTCAAGGACCATCTGCGGCTGGACGACGCGGGCGACGGATTCATCGCCGACGCCGTTCCCGGCAGGGGCCGGGTCTACGACCTGACGCCCGGCACGCTCCTCGACGCGACGGGCGCATCGCCGGATCCGCTCGTGGGTGAGCGGCGGGCGCGGTTTGAAAAGTCCCTGCGCGCCAAGTTCGACCGGGATTGGGATGAGGTCGATCGCCCCCGCACGCTGCTCGACCGGTGGGCCCCGTCCACCAGCGCGCGGGAACTGTTCTGGCCCCGGCACTTGCGGACCAGCCTCCTCGAACCGTCGTCGCTGTACGCGATGGCAGCGAAGGGCCTGGTGTCGGTGGAGCAGGTCACGCTGCCGGGCAGCGACGGCCAGGGATTCAGCACGCCAGGGAACCTGGTCGACGGCGTCGCCAAGGCAGGAGAGGCGACGGCCTGGCGGCCGCCTGACGGTCTCGCGACGTCGTCCGGCGACGCCGGTGCCGGTGCCGATGTCGGGAAGGCGATCCGCGCCCTCCAGTTCGACTTCAGACACCCCGTCGCGCTGTCCACCGTGAGCCTGCATCTGGCGCGGGACGCCGCCGTTCCTGTCGACGCCAAGCCCCGAGCCGCGGGCGGAGCGGGCCTGGGGCGCTGGACGGTCCGGGCGCAGGCCCGCGATGGCCAGTGGATCCAGGTCTCCGAGCCCGTCCTCATCCAGCCGCAGACCTCAGCGCAAACCTCAGCGCAAACCTCTGGGCAGACCTCTGAGCACACGATCGCGCTCGACAGTGCCGTCCCGTACCGTCGCTACCGGATCGACGGGATCCCCGCCGAATGGCCCGACGGGACGTGGATCTCCGAAGTGGGTTTCACCACGGCGGAGGTCGGCGCGAAGGATGCTCGGCACTCGCCACCGGCGTGCACCGCGCGACCCGCCGCCGCGCGCAATGCCGTGCTGGCCGGTCTGCTGACGCAGGCGGGCGCCGCGGACGGGGATGGCCACGCGGTCGCCGGGTCGTCCGGACAACACGCCGCACCGGTGCAAGCGCAGCACCTGCTGCTCGGGTCGCCGCACGGCTGAGCTCACCATCCGGCCAGCACTTCCTCGGCCAGGCCGAACGCGGTGCTGGCGCCCGTGCCGCTGGTGACCATCACGAGTCGCGTGCGCTCATCCGGCGCTTCGACGAGGCACGGCGCCGCGGCGCTGACCGGATAGACGCCGGTCCAGCGCTCGACCACTTCCAGCGAAGGCAGCGCCAGCTGGCGGTGCAACTCATCGAGGATCAAGCGGTCCACCGTCTCGCTCGCGAAAGGCGGCAGCACCGGACCGTAGTGGTGCGAATCGCCGACGACCAGCGTGCCGTCGGCGCTCTGCACCGCGATCAGGTGGATGCCGTGGGCCAGCGCGTCGTGCCGCTCCGCCGACAGGCGCCGCAACAGCGGCTGCGCCTCGGGCAGCGCGGCGTAGCCCTCGTAGCGGACCAGGCTCAGGTCGGCCATCAGCGCGGCGTTCAGACGCCAGCCCGACGGCGGTCGCACGCGCAGCATCTGCAGCTGGCACAGCGACAAGGCATGCGGCGTCCAGCGGTCGGCGAAGAGGCCGTGCAGCTCCGCGCCCGAGCACACGGCGACGCGCTCGGCGCGGTAGTTCGCGCGGGAGGTGCGCACGTGCGGGGCCTCGACCTCGAGCACCGATTCGCCGAAGCGGAACTCGACGCCGTGCTGCTCGGCGAGCCAGGCGGCGATGCGCGGGATCGCGTCGCGCGATTCGACGCGGAGTTCGTGCGGGCTGTACAGGGCGCCACGCAAGGCGTCGCTGCGCAAGGCGTCGCCGTGCGAGCTGTCGCCATGCGCGCCGTCAGCGCGCAGACCGGGTTGGCGATCGATTGCGCCAGCGGCGCTCAGCCACTCGCAGCCCTCGCCCATCTCGGTGGCGAGGAAGGCATCGAGCAGCGCTTCCGATTCCTCGCAGCGCGTGGCCAGCAGCAGGCCGGCGTGCTCGATGCGCAGGCCGGCCTGGGGCGCGAGCTCGGCCCACAGATCACGCGAGCGCCGCGCCCGGCGCCAGTGCGCGCCGCGCTGCTGGCCGGTCACGGTGACGAAGCCGAAGTTGCGGATCGACGCGCCGATGCAGGCCGCGTCGCGTTCGACGACGACGACGCGCCAGCCGCGCTTCGCGCCGGCCCACGCGTGAGCCAGGCCGACGATGCCGGCGCCGACCACCAGAAGGTCATGAGTCATGAGACAACCAATCGAATGAAGACGCCTCGAATGAACGAAGCTCGGTGCTCGTTACTCCCTCTCCCGCTTGCGGGAGAGGGTGGGGGTGAGGGTCAGCGGCGGCGGAAGTAAGGAAGCCCTTTGACTGCCGAGTCTGCTGGCCCTCACCCCTGCCCTCTCCCGCAAGCGGGAGAGGGAGTAAGAAAGGAGCCGCTGGCGCTCATCTCGCGCGCCAGCGCTGGGTCCGTTGAATGAGGACGTGGCCGACGAGTCCGATGACGCCGCGTCCGGCGGCCGCCGTCACGAACAGCAGCGTCGCCATCGCGGCCGCCGGCGCGGTATCCCCGGCGTCGTCCATCGCCAGCACCGCGATCGCGGCCAGCGTCGTATCCGGCGAGTACAGGAACACCACCGCCGACACCGTCGTCAATGCGCTGACGAAGAAGTAGCCCGCCACCTGCACCAGCGTCGGGATCGCGATGGGCAGGTGCACGCGGCGCAGGTGCGTCCAGAACGGCAGGCCGAGCGACTCGGCGACACGTTCGTATTCGGGGTCGAGTTGCCGCAGCGCGCCCAACTGCGTCAGATGCGCCACCGAGTAGTAATGCGCCACCGTGCACAGCACCAGCAGACCCAGTCCGCCATACCAGCCGCGCAGCGGATTCCACGGCGCGTTGAAGAACAGGATGTAGCCCAGGCCCAGCGCAAGACCTGGCACCGCCATCGGCAGCGTCGCCAGCGCGTTGAGCACGCCGCGCGCGGCGACGAAGCCCCGCGGTTTGTCCACGAGCCAGGCCAGCACGAAGCTCAGGCCCGTGCCGGCCAGCGCGGTCCACACGGCCAGACGCAGCGAGTTCCCGTAGCTCGCCCAGCCGCCGCCGTCGCTCATGTCGAACTGGTAGTGGGACAGCGTCGGCGCGAGCTGGTACGGCCAGTACTGCGCGAACGACGCGTAGACCGCGATGCCGAAGACGCCGACCAGCGCGGTCGCGATCAGCGCGCAGTACAGCAGCGCGGCGAGGTCGCGTCCCGCGCTCGGCGACGGCACATGCGGGACGGCGCGCAGGCTCAGCACCGCGCGCTGCCGCGCACGCAGCCGCTGCTCCAGCACGAAGGCGCCCAGCGCCGGCAGCAGCAGCAGGAGCGCGACCACGGCGCCGCGGTCCAGGCGCTGCTGGCCGACGACTTCCTTGTAGATGTCGGTGGCCAGCATCGCGGTCTGCCCGCCGACGACCTTGGGCACGCCGAAGTCGGTCAGCACCAGCACGAACACCACCACCAGCGAGATCAGCAGCCCGTAGCGGCTGGCCGGCAGCGTCACCGTGCGGAACACGCGCCAGCCGTTCGCGCCGAGACAGCGCGCGGCCTCGATCGTCCGCGCGTCGCTGCTGGACAGCGTGGTGACGAGGATCAGCATCGCGTGCGGGAAAGTCCACAGCACCGAGCCCAGCACGATGCCGGCCGGCCCGTAGATGCTGGCGATGCCCAGCGCCTGCATCGTCGCCTTCAGCAGGCCCTGGTTGCCGAAGGCGTAGACCAGGCCGATGGCCGCCAGCAGCGACGGCGCGAGCAGCGGCAGCAGCGCCAGCGCGCGCCACAGGCCCTTGGCCGGCAGCGCGGTGTGCGTCAGCGCCCAGGCATAGCCGTAGGCCAGTGCGACGCAGACGACGGCCGAGACGGCCGACAGCGCCACGCTGTTCCACAGCGCGCTCCATCGGCCGGTCGAGAAGTACGCGATGAAATGCGAGGCGCCGACGAAGCGCCCCTGTCCGTCGAGCACGCTCTGCGCGAGCAGGGACACCAGGGGCAGGAGGATGATCACCGTCAGCGCGACGAGCCCCGCCGCCAGCAGCGCGCGCAGCACCCAGGCCTCGACATTCCGGCGTTGCGGGCGCGGCCGCGGCAGCTCGGGCGCCCGCGCCGACGGATCGAAGACCAGGCTCACGCGGCTCTCCGCATCGACAGCGGCGCATCGAAGAGCTGGAGCGCCTGGGCCGGCAATCGCAGGCCGCGCATCTCGCCTTCGCTGAGGCCGGCGGCCTCGCCGCTGGGGATCTCGAGCATCAGCGCGCCGCCGACGCCCGCGCCGGTTCCGGCACCGGCGCCCAGCGCCTCGCAGCGCAAGAGCACCTGCGTGACCGCGCCGTGGAACTGCAGCGTCTCGATGCGGGCGCGGATCATCGCGCCCTCCCCGTCGATCAGGCGGATCGCCTCCGGCCGGATGCCCACGCGCACGAGGCTGCCGGTCTTGTAGACGCGGCTGTCGCAGTCCAGCAGCGTGGTCCCGACCCGCACGCGTCCCTCCGCCACCACCTGCCCGTCCATCCAGTTCATCCGGCCGACGAAGCCGGCCACCAGCGCGCTCGCCGGCTGCTCGTAGAGCTGCCGCGGCGCGCCCTGCTGCGCGATCTGTCCCTTGGCGAGCAGCACCACGCGGTCCGACATCGCCAGCGCCTCGTCCTGGTCGTGCGTGACCATCAGCGTCGTGATGCCCAGCCGCTGCTGCAGCGCGCGGATCTCGGTGCGCAGTTCCTGGCGGACCTGCGCGTCCAGCGCCGACAGCGGCTCGTCGAGCAGCAGCAGCTTCGGTCCCGGCGCCAGCGCGCGGGCCAGCGCCACCCGCTGCTGCTGGCCGCCGGACAGCTGCGCGGGGAACTTGCCGGCCTGCTCCAGCAGCCCCACCAGCGCGAGCATCTCGTCGGCGCGGGCGGCGGCCTCGCGCCGGGGCCGCTCGTTCAGGCCGTAGCGGACGTTCTCGCGCGCGGTCATGTTGGGGAACAGCGCATACGACTGGAACACCACGCCGAAACGCCGCTGCGACGCGGGCCAGGCGGTGATGTCCAGGCCGTGCATCAGCACCTGGCCGGCCTCGGGCGTCTCGATGCCGCAGACGACGCGCAGCAGCGTCGTCTTGCCGCAGCCCGACGGTCCCAGCAGCGACACGAACTCGCCCTGCGCGAGGTCGAGGTCGATGCCTTGCAGCACCGACTGCAGGCCGAAGCGCTTGGTGATCTGGCGCAGATGCAGCATGGGGAGGTCCGGATGACTTCTTTGCGATTACTTCTTCTCGGCCTTGGCCTCGTAGCGGCGCGACCACTCGGCGAGGATGCGGTCGCGGTTCGCGGCGGCCCAGTTGAAGTCGTTCTTCGCCAGCAGCTTGTCGAGGTCGGACGGCACGAACTCCAGCTGCTCCTGCACCGTGGGCAGCGCCAGCACGGCGAAGTTCTTCGCATAGAGCTCATTGGCCTTGCGCGTCACGGACCAGTCGGCCAGCGCCCTGGCGGCGTCCAGCTTCCTGGTCGTCTTCATGACGGCGGTGGCCTCGACGTCCCAGCCCAGGCCTTCCTTCGGGAAGACGATGTCGATGGGCGCGCCTTCCTTCTTGGTCTTGTTGGCGCGGTACTCGAAGGACAGGCCGACCGGGAACTCGCCGGCGCCGGCCTGGCGGCAGGGCTTGGAGCCGCTGTGCGTGTAGACGCCCATGTTCTGGTGGAGCGCGTCCATGAAGGCCCAGCCCTTGGTCTCGCCCATCATCTGCAGCCAGGCGGAGACCATCAGGTAGCCGGTGCCGCTGGAGGCCGGATGCGGCATCGTCAGCAGGCCCTTGTAGACCGGCTGCGTGAGGTCGGCCCAGGACGTGGGCTTGGGCAGGTTGTGCTTCGCGGCCTCGGCGGTGTTGAAGCACACGGCCGACGACCACAGGTCCATCCCGACCCAGGTCGGCTGCGGACGCGGGTCGCGCATCGTCGCGCGGACCTGCTCCAGGCCCTTGGGCGCGTAGGCGGCGAGCATGCCTTCCTTGTCCAGCAGCATCAGCGACGTGGCGGCCAGGCCCCAGACGACGTCGGCCTGCGGGTTGGCCTTCTCGGCCAGCAGCCGGGCGGTGACGATGCCGGTGGACTCGCGGACGAACTTGAGCTCGATGGCGGGATGGTCCTGCTCGAAGGCGGTCTTGTAGGCCTTGATCTGGTCGGCCTCGAGGGCGCTGTAGACGAGCAGCTCGGTCTTGCCCTGGGCGCCCTGGGTCCCCTGGGCGCGGACCTCGGGACTGGTGAATGCGGCGATCGCCGCCAGGGCCAGCGCCGCGGCGGCGTGGAGGACGGTGGACAGGGGGGACGACCGGGTGGTCGACAGGGAGGTGATCGGCATGGGCGCTCCAGCGGGGAGGTCGATGGGAGGGATGGGGGACACTGTAGGAATGGCATATGTCATTGACGCGTCAAACGCCCCAAGTTCCCGGAAACCGGTATTGGCCGTTTTGGGGGATTCGAGCGATCCGGACGATTCGGGAGGTTCCGCAGAGGCCGGAGACGCCGGAGATCGGGGAGGCCCGCAGTGCTCGTGAACCAGCTGAAGGCCTTCTTCGCCGTGGCGCGGCTGGGGTCCATCACCGGCGCGGCCAGGCAGCTGGGCCTGTCCCAGCCGACGGTGACGACGCAGATCCGCGCGCTGGAGGAGCAGTACGGGGTGGAGCTCTTCCACCGGGGCGGCGGGCGGCTGAGCCTGAGCGACGCGGGCCGGCGGCTGATGCCGCAGGTGGACGCGCTGCTGCAGCAGGAGCTGGACATCGAGTTCGCGTTGCGCGACTCGGCCGAGCTGCGCGGCGGCACGCTGCGGCTGGGCGCGACGGCGCCGTACTACACGCTGACGCTGGCGCAGCGCTTCAGGACGCGGCACCCGCGGGTGGAGCTGAGCATCGCGGCGGGCAATTCACGGCAGATGGTGGATGCGCTGCTGGCCTACGAGGTGGACCTGGCGACCTCCAGCCACCTGGTGGACGACGCGCGGCTGCACCGTGTCGAGCTGGGCGCCGATCCGCTGGTGCTGCTGCTGCCGCGCGGCCATGCGCTGGCGCGCCGTGCGACGGTGCCGCTGACGGCGCTGGCGGAGGAGACGCTGCTGGTGCGTGAGCGCGGCTCGATGACGCGCGCGCTGGCCGAGCAGGCACTGGACGCGGCGGGGGTGCGCCCGAAGGCGCAGATGGAGATCGCCAGCCGGGAGGCGCTGCGCGAGGCGGTGGTGCGAGGGCTCGGCTTGAGCATCTTCGCGGCGCACGAGACCGGGCGGCACCCGGACCTCCTCGCCCTGCCCTTCGCGCAGGACATGCCGCTGGTGCGTGAGTATCTCTACTGCCTGCGGGAGCGGCAGGGGGCGACGCTGGTGGCGGCGATGCTGGGGTGTGTGGAGACGAAAGACTGAGGTCGAACTGAAGCGCGAGTCCCCCGCTTCCAAAGGCATTTCCCTCTGAAGTTTGATTCGCTCCGTCTTTGACTTTTCGCAGAGACCAACGATTCAAATTTAGGAACGATGCCGGCTTCCAAAATCAGCTCAGCGCACAACATGAACCCAACTGAATCCACGCCAGCACTGGACGAGGAAGCCGACTACGAGAGGCTCTTCGATGGGATCTACCGTGAGGTCAATCGCAGGGTGGACATGAATAACAATGACATGGTCAACCTGGTCCACTCGGTCGCCACCCATGGGGCCATTTCGGAAGATCGTTACCGCCGTTTGATTGCAAAGGGGAATCCTCAATCCCATGTCGATGCCGCTGCACGCATTGCCGCAGAGGCGTACGCCGCGTGGGCGCTTGCTCGCATCGGGCCTCCGGCCCGCTTGACGGCATCAGCGAACGCGGACTGACCGGACGACGCGCCCCTGCATCTCCATCGCAGAGAATCCCCCGATGCGCATCCCCTCCCGCCGAATGTCGAAGTCCCATCACCAGCCGCTTTCCGGCTGGCGGCGGGTCGTCGCAATGGCGGCATTGGGCGCCATGCTCCTGGCCATCGCGGGGTGGTTTCTGAAGGCGCTGGTTCAAGCGCCCATCCCAGTCCTCGGCGCGACCATCGCCTTCGCGGGAGCGTCTGCCCTATGGCACTACGGATGGGGCCTTCCGCGGTTCAAACAGACGGAGGAAGCAGTACGCGCCTTGGCGGCCGCCCGCGCCGGCCAGTCGATCTGCGAGTTCTCGCGCGACTTCGATCTCCGCGCGGTCGATCCGTGGATCGTGCGAGCGGTCTACGACGAGCTTCAGAGCGAGATGGAAGGCGCCTTCGGCCTGACCGGTTTTCCCGTCCGCGCCGACGACCGGATGGTCGCCGACCTCCACATCGATCCCGAGGACCTCGACTTGAGCGTGGCCCCGACCGTCGCGAATCGCGCGTGCCGGTCGCTGGACGACTGGGCTTCCAATCCGTTCTACAAGGACACCAC
Organism: Mitsuaria sp. 7; assembly: GCF_001653795.1. Lineage (NCBI taxonomy): Bacteria > Pseudomonadati > Pseudomonadota > Betaproteobacteria > Burkholderiales > Sphaerotilaceae > Roseateles > Mitsuaria sp. 7. The sequence goes on along the minus strand of NZ_CP011514.1, from coordinate 533,721 downwards.
CACCGTGCGCGGACTGGTGCTGTTCCTCAACGCCCAGCCGCTGGTCCGGCCGAAGGTGGCCGCGTAGATACTCGGCGCCCGCGACTCACAGCGCTGCATGCCAGTCCCATGGAACAAACCCCGCCGACGTCGATCCCACTGCGCCACCCGATGAGCTCGCTCGTGATCGGCACGATCAGCGCGGCGTTCTTTTTCTGGCTCGCCGCCGTGTCGTTCACCACCGGCCAGCATCCCGCGGCCACGTTCGGCACCACGCTCTGCTTCGTCGGGCTCGGGCTGATGGCCTTGCCCATGGTGGCCGACTACTTCTTCGCCCGGCATCACCTGTCGGACGAGGCCATCGACTTCGGCCGCCGCTTCGGCGGCCGCGGCACGATGCGCTGGGCCGACGTGCGGCTCGTGCGCTTCTCGCCGACGATGAAGTGGTTCGTGCTCACGGACGACGCGAGCAACAAGGCCCGGGTGTCGTCCACCCTCACCGGCCTGCCGGAGTTCGCGAGACTCGTGCTCGCGCACGTGCCGCCGGAGGCGATCGACAAGAAGACGCACAAGCTGCTCGTCGATGCGAGCCTCGGCCGGAGACCGCGCGTCTGGCTCTGACCGCGCAAGACCTGGCACTCGTGCCAGGGCCGCGCCTGCCGTGGCTATCCCCTGCGGCAGGATCAATCCGCCGTGATCCCCCGCTCCTTCACCAGCTTCGCCCACTGCGGCAGTTCCTTCTCCAGCCGTGCGCGCGCCTGCGCCGCCGTCGACGGCGTGGCCTCGAAACCTTCCTTGGCCATCCGATCCTTGACCGTCTGCGCCGTGAGCACCGCGTGCAGCGTCGCGTTCAGCTTGTCGATCACGGGCCGCGGCGTGCTGGCCGGCGCGAAGACCATGAACCAGGTCTCGAAGGCGTAGCCGGGAACGCCGGCCTCGGCGATGGTCGGCACGTCCGGCATCAGCGGTGAACGCTTCGGGCCGGTCACGCCCAGCGCGCGCAGCTTGCCGGACGCCACATGGCCTTGCGCCGCGGACAGCACCGGGAAGGACATCTCGACCTGCCCGCCTATCGTGTCGCTCAGCGCGGGACCGCCGCCGCGATACGGGATGTGCACGATGCTCACGCCCGCCACCGCCTTGAACAGCTCCGCCGACATGTGGAAGGTGCTGCCCGTGCCGGCCGACGCGTAGGAGAGCTTGCCCGGCTTGCTTTTGGCCAGCGCGACCAGCTCCTTGACCGTCTTCGCCGGCACCTGCTCGTTGACGACGAGCACGTGCTGCGAGCTCGCGACCATGCCGATGGGCGCCAGGTCCTTGAGCGTGTCGTAGGGCATCTTCGGCGTCAGCGCCGGATTGATCGCGAGCGAGACCGTCTGCAGGCCGATGGTGTAGCCGTCGCCGGCGGACTTCGCGACCTCGGCCACGCCGACGTTGCCGCCCGCGCCCGCCTTGTTCTCGACCACCAGGGGCTTGCCGAGCGCCTTGCCCCATTCGTCCGAGATCAGTCGCGCGACGATGTCGGCGCTGCCGCCGGGCGCGTAGGGCACGATCAGCCGCACGGGGCGGTCCGGGTAGGTCTGCGCGAAGGCGCTCGCCGGCAGCAGCGCCGCCGCCAGCGCTGCCGAGCCCGCCGCGATCAGGGATCTGCGAATCATCTTGTCTCCTGTGAGGCCCCGGTCGTGCGCCGGGGTCGCCCCATCCTAGGCCGGGGCCAGGGGACCGGCATGTCGGTCCGGATCATTCATTCGTTCCCACAGGGAATGGATCGCCGCCCGCCTCCCGGCGCTCGCGCAGGCCTCAGCGCATGAATGGCGGCTCACGGCGCATTCAAGGGCCCGGCCTTCACGCGCGCGACCTTGTCCGTGCGCAACTGCTCCAGCAGCTTGAGCGCGAAGCCGTCGGCCGTCTTCGCATCGAAGGTGACGAAGGTATGCGCAATCAGCTTGACCTCGCCGGTCCAGGTCGGGCCCTTGGGCTGCGGCTCGATCAAGGTCTGCGCCTTGAACGACAGCGTCTTGCCGTTCCACACCGTCGCGCGGTTGGGCGCCAGCACGAGGAACTGCTCGCCCGGCTGCAGCGTGTAGCGCTCGAAGACCTGCTCCGGCGTCTCCACGTAGCCCAGCGTGCGCGTCGGCACGCCGTTGTTCTGGAAGACCAGCGGGATCCGCTCCGCGAGGTGAGGCAGCAACGCTGTCGTGTCGCCCTCGCCCTTGATGGTGGCGAGGTTGGCGCCGCCGAAATGTCCGGCGACGAAAACGACGGCCAGCTTGCGGGCGGCGGGCTCCCGGTCGTCGTTCTTGCGACCGGTCGCGTGGGTCATCGTGCAACCGGCCAGGATGACGGCGGCCGCGGCGGCGGCCAGGCGGAGGAAGTGGTGTCGGCGAAGGGTCACGGCAGAAGGTACAGGTAGAAGGTGCAGGCGGAAAACCGCGGAATGTAGCGCGGCCGCCTGGGGTGAGCGTTGTGCGGCCGTTAAGGTGTCCGGGGACCTCGGCGCGCGTCGCGTGCTCCGAAATTCTTGCGATAGGCACTCGGACTGACGCCGGCGATGCGATGGAACTGGTTCCGGAAATTCGCGGCCGATCCGAGGCCGACGGCCTCGACGATCTGCTCGATGCTCGAGGAGCCGGTCTCGAGCAGCTCCTGCGCACGGCGCACCCGCGCCTGGATCAGCCATTGCACCGGCGCGAGGCCGAGCTGCTCCTGGAAGCGCCGGTGGAGCGTGCGCGGGCTGACGCAGCCTTTGCCCGCCAGTTCGCTCATCGAGATCGGACGGTGCAACTGCCGCAGCGCCCAGGCGATGACCGGCTGCAGGTCGCGATCCGGCGGGAGGTCGGCGGGCTGGATGAACTGCGCCTGGCCGCCTTCGCGCTGCAGCGGCACGACGGACAGGCGCGCCATGCGGGCCGCGACGGCGGTGCCGTAGTCGTTGCGCACCATGTGCAGGCAGAGGTCGATGCCGGCGGCCGCGCCGGCCGAGGTGAGGATCCGTCCGTTGTCGACGAAGAGCACTGCGGGATCGAGGTCGACCTCGGGATGGTGCCGCGCCATCAAGGGCGCGGCAGCCCAGTGCGTCGTCGCGCGCAGGCCGTCGAGCAGCCCGGCCTGCGCGAGCACGAACGCGCCCGTGCAGATCGATGCGATCCGCGCGCCGCGCGCGTGCGCCGCCACGAGCGCGTGCTTCACGGCCGGACTGATCGGCGTTGCGGGCGACTCGATGCCCGGCACGACGATGGTGTGCGCGTGCCTGAGCGTCGCGAGGCGGCGCTTCACACCGATCGTGAAGCCGCCGACGTCGATCTCGTCGTGCTCGCCGCAGACGGTAACGGTGTAGCCCTTGCGTCCGTCGTCCAGCACGACGCGGCCGAAGACCTCGCCGGCGATCGTCAGGTCGAACGGCACCACGCCGGGCAGAGCGAGCACGGCCACCTGGGGTTGGCCCTCACCCCCCGCCATCTCCCGCGATGCGGGAGAGGGAGTTCGGAGCGACGAGCGAGGGGATCGTGAGGCGGGCATGGGAAAGAACTCCGGGCGGAAGGCGCGAGGCGTGAGACGCCAGGCGTGGGCGATCCGTCATTCTCCACGCAGCTGGCTGAAAACAGTCGAAGGCCGTCGATTCAGCCACTTTCATCGATGGCGTCCGATGGGAAGAATCCTCCTGTTCTTCACGGACCTAACGGAGTGCCAGTTGCCTCATTCGTACCGTTCTCATCCGCCTCGCCCGAACGCCCACCCGCGCCTCTCCGTGCTCCGACGTCTGTGTCTGCTGGAGGCCTTCACGCTGCTGGCGCTTGTGCTGGTCGCAGTGCCGCTGAAGCACCTGGCGGGTCTGCCGATCGCGGTGTCCGTGATGGGTCCGGTACACGGGATGGCCTTCCTCGTCTTCTGCTGGCAGCTTGCGCAGGCCGCGACGGAGCGCGCCGTCGACGGCGCGACCGCATGGCGACTGCTCATCGCGGCCGTCATCCCGCTCGGCGGCCTCTACAGCTGGTTCGCGCTGGGTCGCGAGGCCGCGCGGTGATGTACCTGTGGCTCAAGGGGCTGCACCTCGCGGCCGTGCTGACCTGGGTGGGCGGATTGGTGCTGCTGGGTGTCACGACGGCCGCGCTGCGGTCCGTCAAGGACTCGGTCCTGCTGCCCCACGAGAAACGCCTCGGCACGGCCATCCTGCACTGGGACCGGCGCGTGACCACGCCGGCGATGCTGGCCGTCTGGGCCCTGGGCATCGCACTCGCGAGCTGGGGCGGCTGGTTCGGCGCGCTCTGGCTGAACGCGAAGCTGCCGATCGTGGTGGTGCTGTCGGGCTTGCACGGGGTGCTGTCGGCGACGTTGCGCCGACACCTCGAGCAGAGCGAGCGCCCTGCGCCGGGCTGGATCCGCCAGGCACCGGTCATCGCCATCGTCGGCGTCGTCGCGATCGCGCTGCTCGCGACGATCAAGCCCTGATCGCGCCCGTTCCGAACGGATGTCCGTCCGTCTTCAGACGTCGAAGCCGGGGCACTGCCGCTGCGCCTGCCGCAGCAGCGTGGGCCACACGAAGGCCCCGCCGAGGCCGCCGGTCTGCACGCGCATGGCCTCGGCGGTGCCGCGGATGATCGCGTCGTGGACGGGCGTCAGCTCGACGCCGCCGGCCTGCGCCGCGATCTGGATCTGGCAGGCGCTCTCGAAGGTGTACATCGACAGGAAGGCGTCCGCGATCGACTTGCCGACGGTCAGCAGCCCGTGGTTGCGCAGGCAGTAGAAGATCTTGTCGCCGAGGTCGTTCTGCAGTCGCGGCTGCTCGTCGGGGCGGATCGCCACCCCCTCGTAGTCGTGGTACGCGAGCGAGGCCAGCACGAAGGTCGACTGCTGCGAGATCGGCAGCACGCCGCCCTTCTGCGCCGACACGGCCACGCCGGCGCGCGTGTGGGTGTGCAGCACGCAGCCCACGTCGGGCCGGGCGGCGTGGATCGCGGAATGAATGATGAAGCCGGCCTGGTTCACCGGGAACGGCGTCTCCTGCAGCTTGTTGCCGGACGCGTCGACCTTGATCAGGCTGGAGGCCGTGATCTCGTCGAACATCAGGCCGTAGGGATTGATCAGGAACTCGTGCGCGTCGCCGGGCAGCCGCGCGCTGATGTGCGTGAAGATCAGGTCGCTCCAGCCGTAGCGCGCGACCAGCCGGTAGCACGCGGCGAGGTCCACGCGCAGCTGCCATTCGGCGTCGCTGACCTGGCCCTTGAGCGAAGGGATGCGGGCGGTGATGTCGTCCATGAGCGTCTCCAGATCGCGCCGGACCCTCGAACGGGGCCGGTCAGCGGCGGATCGTGCTACCGGACTTCCTGGGTCGCTGTCGCATTCAGGACAGATCGTCGGATGCCTTGCGGTGTTGACTCAAGTAACGCGTGAAGCGTTCATCTTGACTGTCCACCGCCGCATCGTTCACCGTCTTCGCGTGGGCATGGCTGGGATGGAGAGACTCGGGACGCTCGGTGCACTTCCTGGTCCTTCTCATTCCCCACGTGCTTCAGAACATCGTCGCCATGACGCTTCAGGTCCTCGTCGATCGCGTCTGATGAAGCTCGCCTCGCATTGGCTCAGACCATCGATGAACAGGCACCTCTGACGATTTCAGATCGCCCAATCCATACGCAGAAAGACGCAATTTTGCAACTTTCTGCATATGATTTGGGTACGAAAAAGGGCGCCGCAGCGCCCTTCTCTTCCTCTGGAAACTGACGTCTCAGAACGCCGCGATCCCCGTCTGCGCCCGCCCCAGGATCAGCGCATGGATGTCATGCGTGCCCTCGTAGGTGTTGACCACCTCCAGGTTGACCAGGTGTCTGGCGATGCCGAACTCGTCGCTGATGCCGTTGCCGCCCAGCATGTCCCTCGCCGTGCGCGCGATCTCCAGCGATTTGCCGCAGCTGTTGCGCTTCATGATCGACGTGATCTCCACCGACGCCGTGCCCTCGTCCTTCATGCGACCCAGCCGCAGGCAGCCTTGCAGGCCCAGCGTGATCTCGGTCTGCATGTCCGCGAGCTTCTTCTGCACCAGCTGGTTGGCCGCCAGCGGCTTGCCGAATTGCTTGCGGTCCATCGTGTACTGCCGCGCCGTGTGCCAGCAGAATTCCGCCGCGCCCAGCGCGCCCCACGCGATGCCGTAGCGCGCGCTGTTCAGGCACGTGAACGGACCCTTGAGGCCGCGCACGTCGGGGAAGGCGTTCTCCTCCGGGCAGAAGACCTCGTCCATCACGATCTCGCCGGTGATCGACGCTCTCAGGCCCACCTTGCCGTGGATGGCCGGCGCGCTCAGGCCCTTCCAGCCCTTCTCCAGCACGAAGCCGCGGATCTGGCCGCCGTCGTCCTTGGCCCAGACCACGAACACGTCGGCGATCGGGCTGTTGGTGATCCACATCTTGCTGCCGGTCAGCGCATAACCGCCGTCGACCTTGCGCGCCCGCGTCACCATCGAGCCCGGGTCCGAGCCGTGGTCCGGCTCCGTCAGGCCGAAGCAGCCGATCCACTCGCCGCTGGCCAGCCTGGGCAGGTACTTGCGCTTGGTGGCCTCGTTGCCGAACTCATTGATCGGCACCATCACCAGCGAGCTCTGCACGCTCATCATCGAGCGGTAGCCGCTGTCCACCCGCTCCACCTCGCGCGCGACCAGGCCGTAGCAGACGTAGTTGAGGCCGGCGCCGCCGTACTCCTCCGGGATGGTCGGACCGAGCAGGCCCAGCTCGCCCATCTCGCGGAAGATCGCCACGTCGGTCTTCTCGTGCCGGAAGGCCTCCAGCACGCGCGGCGCCAGACGGTCCTGGCAGTAGGCCGCCGCCGCGTCGCGCACGGCCCGTTCGTCGTCGGTCAGCTGCTGGTCCAGCAGCAGCGGATCGTCCCAGTGGAATGCGGCCTTCGCGGCCTTGGATGCGTGGCTCATGTGTCTCTTCCGTTCTTGAATGCGTTCAAACCGATCCTAGTCCCGTGCCGGCACCACCGCTGTCACCTCGATTTCGACCTTCGCACGATCCTCGATCAGACCCGCGACCTGCACCGCGGTCATGGCGATGCCGTACTCGCTGCCGAGCACCTCGCGGTAGGCCTGGCCTACCTCGCGGCCGCGCGCGACGTACTCGCGCTTGTCGAGCAGATACCAGGTCATGCGCACGATGTGGCGCGGCTCGGCGCCGGCTTCGGCCAGCACCGCCTTGATGTTGCGCAGCGCCTGGCGGCACTGGTCGATGAAGTCGTCGCTCTCGAACTGGCATTGGCCGTTCCAGCCGATCTGGCCGGCCACGCTCACCAGCGTGCCGCTCGCAGCGACGCCGTTCGCATAGCCGCGCGGCGCCGCCCAGCCCGCGGGTTGGAGCACGCGTTTGGCGGCGCTCGTGCCGGCGTTCCTGCCGGCGCCGGTGCCCGTGCTCGTCTTCTCGTTGTTGTCGTTCATCGTCTTGACTCCTCTACTGCTCTGACGATTGATGGGATTGCTGCTGCTGGACCGCCCGCACCAGCGCGGCGCGGACGTCCTCGGGGAAAGGTTGCGACTGGTGCGTCTCCAGCGAGGTGCACACCAGCACCTGGCCGAAGCTCACGCGCGGGCCGTCCGCGCCGTCGAAGCTCACGCGCAGCGACAGCGAGCTGCGCCCCACGCGCTCGATCCACAGCCGCTGCGTCAGCCGCTCACCCTGGCGGCTGATGCGCTCGAAGTTGGTCTGCAGCTGCACCGTCGGCAGGCCGACGCGGCGCGGGCCGAGCAGCTCCGCATACGGCACGCTCAGCCCCTCGTTGAACCAGTCCTCGACGAAGGCGTTGAGCATCTCGAAGTAACGCGGGAAGAACACGATGCCCGCCGGGTCGCAGTGCCCGAAGCGGATCAATACCTCGCGCTCGAAAGCTGCCGTCATGTCGTCCTCCTCGTCATGTCGTTCCTTCTCCACTCAGACGCCCAGATGCCGATGCCACAGCCCGTGATCGGCCGCGAGCGCCGCCGAGTCCCCGCGCCACACGACCTGCCCGCGCTCCAGGATGCTGTGCCGGTCCGCCAGACGGATCAGCCGCTTCACGTACTTGTCGACCACCAGGATCGTCTGCCCGGCCTGCCGCAGCGTGTCCAGGCAGCGCCAGATGTCCTCGCGGATCAGCGGCGCGAGGCCCTCGGTGGCTTCGTCCAGCACCAGCAGCCGCGGATTGGTCACCAGCGCGCGGCCGATGGCGAGCATCTGCTGCTCGCCGCCGGAGAGCTGTTGACCCATGTTGGCGGCGCGCTCCTTCAGCCGCGGGAAGAGCGCGAAGACGCGATCGACCGTCCACGGTTCCGTCGCGCGGCAGCGGTTGGCCTCGAAGGCCTTCAAGTGTTCAAGCACGCTGAGGTTGGGGAAGATCTGCCGGCCCTCGGGCACGATCGCCAGCCCCAGTCGCGCGATGCGGTCGGCGCGCCAGCCGGTGACGTCCTCGCCGGCGAAACGGATGCGACCGCCGCTGGGCGCCAGCCAGCCGGTCAGGCAGCGCAGCGTCGTGCTCTTGCCCATGCCGTTGCGGCCCAGCAGCGTCGCGACCTCGCCCGGGGCGATGCTCAGGTCCAGGCCGAACAGCACCTGGCTGTCGCCGTAACCGGCTCGCAGGCCGTCGATCTCGAGCAGCGCGTCGCTCATGCAGACTCCTCCGTCGCCTCGTCGCCGAGGTAGGCCTGCTTGACCGCAGCATCGTTGCGGATCTCGTCGGGCGTGCCGGTCGCGATGACGCGCCCGCTCACCAGCACCGAGACCCGGTCGGCAAGTTTGAACACGGCGTCCATGTCGTGCTCGACCAGGAGCAGGGTCAGGTGTTGCGCCTTCAGGGCGGACAACAGTTCCACCATCCGCGCGGATTCGTCCGGCCCCATGCCGGCCATCGGCTCGTCCAGCAGCAGCAGGCGTGGGCGCGCGGCCAGCGCAAGGGCGAGTTCCAGCTGGCGCTGTTCGCCGTGGGCCAGGCTGCCCGCGACGCGGTCGGCCATCGGCGCGAGCCCGACGAGCGTCAGCATCGCCTCCGCGTCGGCATACGCCGCCTCATCCGCGCGCGCAGTGCGCCACCACGGCGGCGCCTTCGGCCGCCGCGCGAGCACCGCCAGCACGACGTTGTCCAGCACCGTGAAGCGCTTGTAGATGCTGGTGATCTGGAAGGAACGCACCAGGCCCTCCTGCACGCGGCGCGGCATCGACAACGCGGTCACGTCCTCGCCGTCGAAGAAGATCCCGCCGCCGTCAGGCGCCAGCGCGCCGGAGATCTGGTGGATCAGCGTCGTCTTGCCGGCGCCGTTCGGGCCGATGAGCGCGTGGGTCTCGCCGGCGCGGACATCAAAGCCCGCTTCGTCGGTCGCGGTCAGCGCGCCGAAGCGCTTCACCAGGCGATGGACCTGGAGCAGCGACAGCTCAGGCAACGCCGCTGGCAAGGAGACAGTCGCGACCTCACGCATTCGCAGCTCCCTTGGCATCCGCCCTCTTCACACCGAAGCGATCGAAGAGGTCCGCCAATCCGCGCGGTGCGAACAGCACCACGGCGAGCAGGATCGCCCCGAGCGCGAACTGCCAGTGGATGGTCACGCCGGAGAGCAGTTCCTCCAGCAGCAGGAACACCGCCGCGCCGACCGGTCCGCCCCACAAGGCGCCGGCGCCGCCCAGGATCACCATCACCATCAGCTGTCCCGACTGCGACCAGTGCATCAGGTGCGGCGAGACCAGGCCGTTGAGATTGGCCAGCAGCGCGCCGGCGAGGCCCGCGATCGCGCCCGCGACGACGAAGGCCGTCCACTGCACCGCGAAGACGCGGCCGCCGGTCGCGGCGACGCGGGTCTCGTTCTCGCGCGCGGCCTGCAGCAGCCAGCCCAGCGGCGAGTTCACCAGCCGCCGCAATCCCGCGAAGACCAGCGCGAACAGCACCAGCGCGACCCAGTAGAAGGACGCGTCGTCGGCCAGGTTCACCGGCAGCCCGTTCAACGCGGACCGCGCCGGCACCGGCAGGCCGTCGTCGCCGCCGTAGGCCTTCAGCGAGACGGCCAGGTAATGGAACATCTGCGCGAAGGCCAGCGTGATCATGATGAAGTAGACGCCGCGCGTGCGCAGGCTGATGGCGCCGATGACGGCCGCCGCCGCGCCGGACACGAGCATCGCCGCCGGCCACGAGACCCACGCCGACGCCACGCCCGCGTCCGCGAGCACGCCCACGGTGTACGCGCCGATGCCGACGAAGGCCGCATGGCCGAAGCTCACCAGGCCGCCGAAGCCGAGGATCAGGTTCAGGCTCGCGGCGGCGATCGCGAAGATCAGCACGCGTGTGGCGACGACCGTGTAGAACTCCAGGCCCACCGCCTGCAGCAGCGGCGGCAAGGCCGCCAGCGCCGCGAACAGCGCCCAGACCCAGGCTCCGCCGGCGCGGTGATGCAGCAGGGTGCGACGCGGGCGCAGGGACTCGGTCATCGGATCAGCCTCTCGCGGGGAACAGGCCGCGCGGTTTCCAGAACAGCACCGCCGCCATCAGCACGTAGATCAGGATGGCCGCGATCGACGGGCCCAGCGTGGACGCCACCTCCGGCGACGCGACCTGCCGCAGCACCGCCGGCAGCAGCGTGCGCGAACCGGTGTCCACCAGCCCCACCAGCAGCGCGCCGACCAGCGCGCCGCGGATCGAGCCGATGCCGCCGATGACGATCACGACGAAGGCCAGGATGAGGATGCTCTCCCCCATGCCGACCTGCACCGCCAGCAGCGGTCCCAGCAGCGAGCCCGCGAGCGCGCACAGCGCCGCGCCGATGCCGAAGACCGCCGTGAACAACCGGTCCGCGGGCACGCCCATCGCCGTGGTCATTGCCCGGTTGGACGCGCCGGCGCGCACCCACATGCCCCAGCGCGTGCGCGTCACCAGCAGATAGAGCCCCACGGCCACCGCGAGTCCCACGCCGATGATCAGGAGCCGGTAGGCCGGGTACATCAGGCCGGGCAGCAGCTCGACCGGTCCGGACAAGGCGGCCGGCGTGTTGAGCAGCAAGGGCTGTTCGCCCCAGATCATGCGCACGCCCTCGTTGAGCATGAGGATCAACGCGAAGGTCGCCAGCACCTGGCTCAGGTGGTCGCGTTGATAGAGCCGGCGCAGCAGCGTCACCTCCAGCAGCATGCCGAACAGCGCCGTGCCCGCGACCGCCGCGAGCACGGCGACCAGGAAGGACGCGCCCGCCGCGATCGCCGCCGCGGCGAGGTAGGCGCCGATCATGTACAGCGAGCCGTGCGCGAGATTGATCAGGTCCATGATGCCGAAGACCAGCGTCAGGCCGGCGGCCAGCAGGAACAGCATCAGCCCGAACTGCAGCCCGTTGAGGGCCTGTTCGGCGACGAGGATCAGGTCCATGGCGGAACGCTCCGGGAAGACGTCATCGCGAGCGGCGGTCGTCGGGTCACGTCAACGTCCCTGCGCCATCACTTCATCTTGCACTGCGGCGCGTACGCGTCCGCGTGCTGCTCGAAGATCTTGCCCAGCGTCCGGTTGGTCACGCGGCCCTGCGGGTCCTTGGTGATCACGCGCAGGTAGTAGTCCTGCACCGGGTACTGGTTGTGGTTGAAGCGGAAGGCTCCGCGCACCGACTCGAACTTCGCCGCCTTCAGCGCCTTCAGCAGCGCGGGCTTGTCCTCGATCTTCCCCTTCACGTCGCGCACCGCGGCGGCGATCAGCAGCGCCGCGTCGTAGCCCTGGCTCGCGTACAGCGAGGGCAGCCGGCCGTAGGCCTTCACGAAGTCCGCGACGAAGCGCTTGTTGGCGGCGTTGTCGAGGTCGTGCGCCCAGTGCGAGCTGTTGAACATGCCCAGCATCGGCTCGCCGACGGCCTTGATCACGTCCTCATCGGCGGAGAAGCCCGGTCCGAACAGCGTGATGTCCTTGGACAGCCCCGCGCCGACGAACTGCTTGATGAAGTTGATGCCCATGCCGCCGGGCAGGAAGATGTACATCGCGTCGGGCTTGGCCGCGCGGGCCTGCGCCAGCTCCGCCGAATAGTCGAGCTGGCCGAGCTTGGTGTAGATCTCGTCGGCGACCGCGCCCTTGTAGTAGCGGCGGAAACCCGCCACCGCGTCCTTGCCCGCCGGGTAGTTGGGCGCAAGCACCACGACCTTCTTGAAGCCCTTGTCCATCACCGTCTTGCCGATGGCCTCATGCAGGTTGTCGTTCTGCCAGGCGACGTTGAAGAAGTACGGGTTGCACTGCTCGCCCGCGTACTGCGACGGGCCGGCGTTGGCGCTGATGTAGGGCACCTGCGCGGCGAAGACGCCGGGGCCGACCGCCAGCATCACGTTGGAGAACACGATGCCGGTCATCACGTCGACCTTGTCGCGCTTGAGCAGGCGCTCGGCGGACTGCTTGGCGACCTCGGGGTTCTGCTGGTCGTCGGCGATGACGGTCTCCACCGTCAGGCCGCCGAGCTTGCCGCCGTTCTGCTGCACCGCGAGCGCGAAGCCGTCGCGGATGTCCACGCCCAGCCCGGCGCCCGCGCCGGACAGCGTGCTCAGCATGCCGACCTTGAGCTTGTCGGCCGCATGAGCAGCGGGGACAGACGCGGCCAGCGCCGTGAGCGTCACGAGCGCGGTGATCGTCACACGCGCCGTGAGCGCCGTGAGCGCTGCAGGGACGACGGTCTGGACGGGCAGGAACGCGGGGGACTTCGACGGCATCTTCATCGGCTTCTCCGGAGAGGGAACGGGACGATCGGGGGACGGTCGGTCGGAAGACTGCGGTTACTGCTCACGCAGGCGGAAGCGCTGCAGCTTGCCCGTTTCGGTGCGGGGAAGACTGGCGCGGAACTCTATCGCACGGGGGTACTTGTACGGGGCGATCGTGGCCTTGACGAAGTCCTGGATCGCCTTGATCAGCGCGGCGTCGTCGGTCCCGCTGATCGCGCCCGGCTTGAGGACCACGAAGGCCTTCACCACCTGGCCGCGCTCGTCGTCGGGCACGCCGACCACCGCGCACTCGGCCACCGCCGGATGCGCGAGCAGCGCGGACTCGACCTCCGGGCCGGCGATGTTGTAGCCGCCGGAGATGATCATGTCGTCGGTGCGCGCCTGGTAGACGAAGTAGCCGTCGGCATCGATGAGGTAGGCGTCACCGGTGAGGTTCCAGCCGTGCTGCACATACTTCAGCTGGCGGTCATCGGCGAGGTAGCGGCAGCCGGTCGGACCGAGCACGGCCAGCTTGCCGACGCTGCCCTGCGGCACGTCGTTGCCGTCGTCGTCGACCACGCGGGCGCGGTAGCCCGGCACCGGCTTGCCGGTCGCGCCGGGGCGCGCCGTCTCTTCGGTGTGCGAGATGAAGATGTGCAGCATCTCGGTCGCGCCGATGCCGTCGATCATCTCCAGGCCGGTCGTGTCCTTCCACAGCTGGCGCGTTGCGGCGGGCAGCGCCTCGCCGGCGCTCACGCATTTGCGCAGCGAGGACAGGTCGTGCGACGCGGCCTGGGCCGCCATGGCGCGATAGGACGTCGGCGCGGTGAAGCACACCGTCGCGCGGTGCTTCGCGATCGCCGGCAGCAGCGCATCAGGCGACGCTTTCTCCAGCAGCACCGCGGTCGCGCCGACGCTCAGCGGGAACAGCAGCAGGCCGCCCAGTCCGAAGGTGAAGGCCAGCGGCGGGCTGCCGATGAACACGTCATCGGCACGGGCGCGCAGGCAATGCACCGGCCAGCAGCGGCAGATCGCGATGACATCGCGATGGAAGTGCATCGTGCCCTTGGGCTGTCCCGTCGTGCCCGAGGTGAACGCGATCAGCGCGCAGTCGTCGGACGCCGTGTCCGCGTTGTCGAAGCTCGTGGGCTGGCGCTCGGCCAGCGCTTCCAGTCCGTCCGCCGCATCGCTGCGGAACAGGCACACCCGCTTCAGCACGGGGAACTGCGACCGTGCGGTCTCCAGCTCCTCGGCGAGCGCCGCGTCGCACAGCGCATGCGAGACGCGCGCCTTCTCGATGACCTGGCCGAGTTCCTTCGCGCGCAACAGCGGCATCGTCGCGACCGCGATCGCGCCGGCCTTCATCACCGCGAACCAGCAGGCGGCCATCTGCGGCGTGTTGGCGCCGCGGAGCAGCACGCGATTCCCGGGCACGACACCCAGCTCGTTCACCAGGACGTTGGCGATGCGGTTCGCCTGCGCCTGCAGCTCGGCGTAGGTCCAGCGGATCTCGCCGCCGCGACCGTCGCCGCCGATCACGCAGGTCCGACCGCCCTGCCCTTCGTCCACCCAGCGGTCCAGCAGATCCCACGCGCAGTTCATGCGCTCCGGGAACTGCAGCTCCGGCAGGTCGAAGACCAGCGCCGGCCACTGGTCCTGCGGCGGCAGGTGGTCGCGAGCGAAAGTGTCCTGGTGGGCAGTGCGATGCATGAGGAAGTCCTTGTCCGTGCTCGTGCTTGCGTGCTCGTTCGTGCTCAGCCGTTCTTCAACAGGTCTCGGCCGATGATCAGCTGCTGGACCTCGCTGGCCCCTTCGTAGATGCGCAGCGCGCGGATCTCGCGGTAGAGGGATTCGACGATCTCGCCGCGCCGCACGCCGCGGCCGCCGTGCAGCTGCACCGCGGCGTCGATGACGCGCTGCGCGCCTTCGGTGGCCATCAGCTTGGCCATCGCGGCCTCGCGCGTGATCGTGCGGCCCTGGTCGCGTTCCCACGCCGCGCGGTAGACCAGCAGCGCGCTGCTGTCGACGGTGCAGGCCATGTCGGCCAGCTTGGCCTGCGTCAGCGGCAGGTCGGCCAGCGTGGCGCCGAACATCGCGCGTTCCTTGGCCTGGTTCAGCCCTTCCTCAAGGGCTCGTCGCGCGAAGCCCAGCGACGCCGCGGCGACCGAGGTGCGGAACACGTCCAGCGTGCGCATCGCCACCTTGAAGCCCTCGCCCGGCGCGCCGACCATCGCGGTCTTCGGCACGCGGCAGCCGGTGAATCGCAGCCGCGCCAGCGGATGCGGCGCGATCACATCGATGCGCTCGGCGATCTCGAAGCCCGGCGTTCCGGCGTCGACGATGAACGCGCTGATGCCGCGCGAGCCGCGAACGGCCCCCTCGGACCGTTCGCCCTCGCCCGTGCGAGCGAAGACGACGTAGAAGTCCGCGATGCCGCCGTTGGAGATCCAGGTCTTCTGGCCGTCGAGCACGTAGTGTTCGCCGTCCTCACGCGCGGCGCATTGCATCGCGGCGACGTCGGATCCGGCCTCCGGCTCCGAGAGCGCGAACGCCGCCAGCGCCTCGCCCCGAGAGACGCGCGGCAGATACGCCTCGCGCTGCGCCGGCGTGCCCATCAGCGAGATCGCGCCCGAGCCCAGCCCTTGCATCGCGAAGGCGAAGTCCGCGAGGCCGTCATGCCGTGCGAGCGTCTCGCGCAGCAGGCAGATGGCGCGCGTGTCGATGGCCTCGCCCTCGCCCGCCACGGCGTGCTTCAACCACCCGCCGGCGCCGAGCGCCTTCACCAGCGACTTGCAGCTGGTGTCGACGTCCTCGTGATCGACGGAGCCGTGCGCCAGATTGCGCGCGCACCAGCCGTCCAGCTCGCTCGCGAGCGCCCGATGCCTGTCCTCGAAGAACGGCCAGTCCAGATGCTTCAGATGATTCATGGCCGTCCTCAATCGCCCTTGAACTCGGGCCGCTGCTTCGCGACGAACGCGTGATACGCGCGGTGGAAGTCCTGCGTCATCATGCAGATCGCCTGCGCCTGCGCCTCGGCCTCGATGGCCTCGTCGACGCCCATGGTCCACTCCTGATGCAGCATCCGCTTGGTCATCGCGTGCGCGAAGTTCGGACCGGCGGCGATCTCGGCCGCCCAGGCCACGGCCTGTGCCTCCAGCACGTCCGGCTCGGCGACGCGGTTGAAGAAGCCCCACTGGAGCGCCTCGTCGCCGCCCAGGCTGCGGCCGGTGTAGAGCAGGTCCGACGCGCGTCCCTGCCCGACGATGCGCGGCAGCAGCGCGCAGGCGCCCATGTCGCAACCGGCCAGGCCGACACGGGTGAACAGGAAGGCCGTCTTGCTGCGCGCCGTGCCGAGGCGCAGGTCCGAGGCCATCGCCATGATCGCGCCCGCGCCGGCGCAGACGCCGTCGATCGCGGCGACCACCGGCTGCGGACAGGCGCGCATCGCCTTGACCAGGTCGCCGGTCATGCGCGTGAACGCCAGCAGGTCCGGCATGGACATCTTCGTCAGCGGGCCGATGATCTCGTGCACGTCGCCGCCGGAGCAGAAGTTGCCGCCCGCGCCCTGCACGACGATGGCGTTCACCTCGTCCACATAGGCCAGCGTGCGGAACAGGTCGCGCAGTTCGGCGTAGGACTCGAAGGTCAGCGGGTTCTTGCGCTCGGGGCGGTTCAGCGTGACGACGCCGACCGCGCCCTCCTGGCGCCAGCTGAAGTGCTTCGGCTCGAAGCCCTTCAGGCTGCGCGTGTTGCCGCTGATGAGATGGCTGTCCATCGATGAGTACTCCTGTTATTCCTTGGATTCGTCTGCGGCGGTCAGTGGCCGATGGCGGTCATGAGCCGGTGACGGTCATTTGCGGGCGGCGTCGAGTTGCGCGAGGTGGCCCTTCAGCCCCGCGAGCAGCTCGTACACCTGCGTCTTCTGTTCGGGCGGCCAGCCGGCCAGCAGCTCGACGATCCAGCCCTCATGCGTCGCAGCCATGCGCTTGAACTGGCGCCGGCCGGCCGGCGTCAGGCGCACGGTGACGCTGCGCCGGTCCGACGGATGCGGTTCGCGCACGACGTGACCCTCGGCCTCGAGCTGGTCGGTGATGCCGGTGACGTTGCCGCCGGTGACCATCAGCCGCTGCGACAGCTCGCGCATCGTCAACCCGTCAGGGCTGCGCTCCAGCTGCGCGAGCAGGTCGAAGCGCGGCAGCGTCGTGCCGAAGTCGTTGCGCAGGCGCTGGCGGATCTGGTCCTCGATGCGCGTCGTGCAGGCCAGCAGACGCAGCCAGACGCGCAGGGCCTGGTGGTCGCCGTCGTGCATGCGCGACTCCAGGTCCGGAACGAGTGCCGGGCCGGCGTCTGACTCGTCGTCATTCCGGGTCGCGTCGCGCATCACATCACCTCCCCGCCGGCGACGGCGATCGCCTGGCCCGTGATCGAACCGCTGTCGCGACGCGCCAGCCACGCCACCGACGCGGCGACTTCCGCCGGATCGACCAGCCGTCCCTGCGGATTGACCGAGGCGAGCTCGGCGCGCGCCTCGTCAGCCGTGCGGCCGGTCTTGGCGACGATGGTGTCGATGGCGCCGGCGACGATGTCGGTCTCGGTGTAGCCCGGGCAGACCGCGTTGACGGTCACACCCTTGCGCGCCGTCTCCAGCGCCAGCGCGCGCGTCAGGCCGAGCACGCCATGCTTGGCCGCGCAGTAGGCGGCGACGTAGGCATAGCCCTTCAGCGCGGCGGTGCTCGCGACATTGACGATGCGGCCGAAGCGGCGCTCAGTCATCGCGGGGAGCACCTCGCGGCTGCACAGGAAGCTGCCGGTCAGGTTCACGTTGAGCAGGCGCTGCCAGACATCGAGCGAGGTCTTCGCGAGCGGCGCCGTCTCGACCTGCCCGGCGTTGTTGACCAGCAGGTCGATGGGTCCGGCCGCGGCCACTGCCGCTGCGAAGGCCTCGCGCACGCTGGCCTCGTCGCCGACGTCGCAGACCTGCAGCTCGACGGACGGACCGCCGTCGACGTTGAGCTTGTCGCGCTGCGCCTTCAGCGTCCCGATGCGCCGGCCCATCAACGTGACGCGCGCGCCGTCGGCGATCAGCGCCTGCGCGATCGCGGCGCCGATGCCGGAGCCGCCGCCGGTGACGACGGCATGCAGGCCTTCGAGCGGATACCTGTTGCTCATGCCGACTCCTTGCCGATGTGTCCCGTCGTGCCGATGTCTGCTGTTGTCATGACCACCGCCTCAGACACCGAGCGCCTTGTTGGCCTGTTCCTGCGCGGCGGCGCCGCCGCCCGTGGCGCGCTGGCGCTCGAACTCGCGCTCCATCTGGCTCTTGCCGGACAGGTACTGCATCGGCCAGTCCAGGCCCGGACCCGACAGGTAACCGATCTTCGCGGCCTCGGTCAGCGTCCAGGCCGGATTGGCCAGATGCGGACGCGCGATCGCGCACAGGTCCGCGCGGCCGGCCGCGATGATGCTGTTGACGTGGTCCGCTTCGGAGATCGCGCCCACCGCGATCGTCGCGATGCCGGCGCGGTTGCGCACGCTTTCGCTGAAGGGCGTCTGCCACATGCGCCCGTACGTGGGCCGCTCCTGCTTGCTCACCTGACCCGAGGAGACGTCGATGAGATCGGCCCCCGCGGCCTTGAAGGCCTCGGCCATGGCGACCGCATCCTCGGTCGTCGTGCCGCCGGGCACCCAGTCGCTCGCGGAGATCCGCACCGACATCGGCCGGTCCTGCGGCCACACGGCGCGCATCGCCGCGAAGACTTCGAGCGGGTAGCGCAGGCGGTTCTCCAGAGAACCACCGAATTCATCGCTACGTTGGTTCGTCAAAGGCGACAGGAAGCTCGACAGCAGGTAGCCGTGCGCGCAGTGCAGCTCCAGCCAGTCGAAGCCGGCCTCCGCGGCGCGCCGTGTCGCGGCGACGAAGTCCGCCTTCACGCGATCCATGTCCGCACGGGTCATCTCGCGCGACCACTGGCTGACACCGTCCAGGTACTGCTGCGGCGACGCCGAGATCAAGGGCCAGTTGCCGTCGTCCAGCGGCTGGTCGATGCCGTCCCAGGCCACGCGCGTCGAGCCCTTCGCGCCGGCGTGGCCGAGCTGCAGCGCGATCTTCGCGGTGGAGCTGCGGTGCACGTGATCGACGATGCGCTTCCAGCCGTCGCGTTGCGCGTCGTTCCACAGGCCGGGGCATCCCGGCGTGATGCGCGCGTCCGGCGAGACGCAGGTCATCTCGACGAACACCAGCCCCGCGCCGCCCATCGCGCGGGCGCCGAGGTGGGTCAGGTGATAGTCCGCCGGCTGGCCGTCCTCGCAGGAGTACTGCGCCATCGGCGACACGACCACGCGGTTCTTCAGCCGTGTGCCGCGCAGCTGGAAAGGCGTGAACATCGGCGGCGCGGCGCGGTCCAGGCCCGCGCGTCGCGAGAGCCACGACTCGTACTCGCCGACGTAGCGCGCATCGCGCAGCCGCAGGTTCTCGTGCGAGATCCGCTGCGAGCGCGTCAGCAGCGAGTACGCGAACTGCTCCGGCGCCAGGCGCGCGTGGCGGTCGACGTTCTCGAACCACTCCGTCGAATTGCGCGCGGCATTCTGGATGCGCAGCACGTCGATGGCGCGCGTGGCTTCATAGGCCTCCAGCGCGGCGGGCAGGCTGTCGACGCCGCCGCCATGGCGCTCGATGTCGCGCGCCAGCGCGATCGCATCCTCCAGCGCGAGCTTGGTGCCCGAGCCGATCGAGAAATGCGCCGTGTGCGCGGCGTCACCCATCAGCACGACCGGCGCACGGCCGTTGTGATGCACCCAGCGCTTGCAGACGACACGCGGGAAGCGGATCCACTGCGCCGAGCCGCGCAGATGCGCCGCATTCGAGATCAGCGGATGGCCGTCGAGCACTTTCGCGAAGAGCCGCTCGCAGAAGGCGATGCCCTCTTCCTTGCTCATGTCCTCGAGGCCGGCGTCCTTCCAGACCTGCTCCGGCGTCTCGACGATGAAGGTCGAATGCGTGTCGTCGTAGCGGTAGGCGTGCGCCTGGAACCAGCCCCACTCGGTCTTCTGGAAGTCGAAGGTGAAGGCGTCGAAGAGCCGGGTCGTGCCCAGCCACACGAAGCGGCAGTTCCGCAGGTCGATGTCGGGCTGGTACGTCGCTGCGTACTTCTGGCGCAGACGGCTGTTGAGGCCGTCCGCCGCGATGATCAGGTCGGCGTCGATGTCGGCGTCGTCGGCGACATCGGTCTCGTAGCGCAGCACGACGCCCAGTTCCTCGCAGCGGTCGCGCAGGATGTCCAGCAGCTTGCGCCGGCCGATGCCGCAGAAGCCGTGTCCGCCGGACACCATCGTGCGGCCGTCGATGTGGACGGCGATGTCGTCCCAGTGGTTGAAGGACTGCAGGATCTGCTCGGCCGTCTTCGGGTCGGCCTCGCGCAGCGCGGCCAGCGTCTGGTCCGAGAACACCACGCCCCAGCCGAAGGTGTCGCCGGCGCGGTTGCGCTCCAGCACCGTGACCTCGTGCGCCGGGCTCTGCCGCTTCATCAGCAGCGCGAAGTACAGGCCGGCGGGACCGCCGCCGATGCAGGTGATACGCATGGTGGAAAACCCGGCGAGCGTCGGGCGAGGACTGCTTGACGGGATCACTTTAGGCCTGGATAGTTGAGGTGTCAACGATTGACGGGCGCTAGATAACCCTGAACCCGTCGACGTCGCCGCCCCGGGCGGCTTGCGCAAAGCACCCGGCCTTGTTGGAATTAACCGACACCACGGTCCAGGACCGCGCGCTAAGGTGCGCGCCGTCTAGCCGAAGGCCCGGCAGGAGCAGCAGATGAAGTCAACCAGCCCATCCTCCCAACGATCGTCCGAGCGATCCTCTCCACGCTCGCTGTGGGACATCTCGCCGGTGGTGGCGCCCGACGCGCCCATCTTTCCCGGCGACGAGCCCTACGCGCTGAAGTGGACCGCGCGGCTGTCGCCGGAGTGCCCGGTGAACCTGAGCGCGATCACGATGTCGCCGCATGTGGGCGCGCATGCCGATGCGCCCTTGCATTACGCCGACGGCGTCGCGAGCGCGGCGGAGGTCGCGCTCGATCCCTACCTCGGTCCCTGCCGCGTGATCCATGCGATCGGCTGCGGACCGCTGATCCGCGTCGAGCATCTGGAACACGCGGCGCAGGATCTTCCGGCGCGTGTGCTGGTGCGTTGCAACGAGCGCGCGGACACCGTCTGGAATCCCGAGTTCAGCGCCTATGCGCCCGAGACCGTCGAGTGGCTGGCCGCGCGCGGCGTGAAGCTGATCGGACTCGACACGCCGAGCGTCGATCCCGCCACCAGCAAGACGCTGGACAGCCATCAGCGCCTGCTGCGGCTGGACCTGCGCGTGCTGGAGAACCTCGTGCTCGACGACGTGCCCGAAGGCGACTACGAACTGATCGCGCTGCCGCTCAAGCTCGCCGGCGCCTGCGCGTCGCCGGTGCGCGCGGTGCTGCGCTCGCTGTGACCCTCTTCCGACATCATCTGGAACATCGATGACCACTAGACAAGACTGCCTGGCCCTGGACGCCGCCGATCCGCTGGCGCCGCTGAAGGACCAGTTCTCGCTGCCCGCGGGCACGCTCTACCTGGACGGCAATTCGCTGGGCGCGATGCCCAAGGCGACTGCGGCGCGCGTGCAGCAGGTGATCGCCGAGGAATGGGGCCGCGACCTGATCAAGAGCTGGAACACCGCCGGCTGGATCGACTTGCCCTCACGCATCGGCGACAAGATCGGCCGCCTGATCGGCGCGAAACCCGGCGAGACGATCGTCGCGGACTCCACCTCGCTCAACCTCTACAAGGTGCTGAGCGCGGCGCTGCGCATCGTCAGGGCCGGCGACGCTGACGGCCGCCGCACGGTCGTCGTCTCCGAGCGCAGCAACTTCCCCACCGACCTCTACATCGCGGAGAGCCTCGCCGAGCAATTCGGCATGACGCTCCACCTCGTCGACCACGTCGACGAGATCCCCGGCCTGCTGAACGACAAGCTCGCCGTGCTCATGCTGACCGAGGTCAACTACCGCACCGGCCGCAAGCACGACATGAAGGCGGTGACGGCCGCGGCGCACGCGGCCGGCGCGCTGACGGTGTGGGACCTCGCGCACTCGGCGGGCGCGATCCCGGTCGACCTGAACGGCGCGGATGCGGACTTCGCCATCGGCTGCGGCTACAAGTACCTCAACGGCGGCCCCGGCGCGCCCGCCTTCGTCTGGGCGCATCCTCGTCACGCGGACCGCTTCTGGCAGCCGCTGTCAGGCTGGCTGGGCCATGCGGCGCCGTTCCAGTTCACCTCGAATTACGCGCCCGCGCCAGGCATCAAGCGCTACATCTGCGGCACGCCGGCGATCCTGTCGACGGCGGCGCTGGAGTGCGGCGTCGACACGCTGCTGGCGGCCGAGCCCTTCGGTGGCATGGCCGCGCTGCGCGAGAAGTCGATCGCGTTGACCGAGCTCTTCGCGCGCCTGGCCGAGCAGCGCTGCGGCGGGCAAGGCGTCTACGTCGTCTCGCCGCGCGAGGCCGCGCATCGAGGCAGCCAGGTCTGCCTCGCGCTGAAGGCACCGCTGCATGAGACGACCGGCTACGCGGTCGTGCAGGCGCTGATCGAGCGCGGCGTGATCGGCGACTTCCGCGCCGGCGACCCGACGCGGCTCGACGAGGTGCCGCACATCCTGCGCTTCGGCTTCACGCCGCTGTACATCGGCTACACCGACGCGTGGGACGCGGTCGAGCATCTGCATCAGGTGCTGGCCACCGGGGAATGGCGCGAGGCGCGCTTCAACAAGAAGGCGGCAGTGACATGAGTTGCCCGATGGGACATGGCGCCGGCGCGGCGGACGACAAGGCGGGGAAAGACGTCGGACAAGGCGGCGAGGCCATCGTCCGCGAGGAAGGCGCGCAGCTCGACTTCTCCAAGGACATGAGCTACGGCGACTACCTCCGCCTGGACCAGGTGCTGAGCGCGCAACACCCGCTCTCGCCTGACCACAACGAGATGCTCTTCATCATCCAGCACCAGA
Source organism: Mitsuaria sp. 7 (assembly GCF_001653795.1). NCBI lineage: Bacteria > Pseudomonadati > Pseudomonadota > Betaproteobacteria > Burkholderiales > Sphaerotilaceae > Roseateles > Mitsuaria sp. 7. The sequence continues at coordinate 511,049 of NZ_CP011514.1, read as the reverse complement.
CCTCGGAGCTGTGGATGAAGCTGATGCTGCACGAGCTGCATGGCGCGGTGACGCATGTGGCCTCGGACCAGTTGCCCGAAGCCTTCAAGATGCTGGCGCGGGTGTCGCGGATCATGGAGCAGCTCGTCCACGCCTGGGACGTGCTCAGCACGATGACGCCGCCGGAGTACTCGGCCATCCGGCCCTACCTCTCCAACAGCAGCGGCTTCCAGAGCGCGCAGTACCGGCGCATCGAGTTCATGCTCGGCAACAAGAACCCCGCGATGCTCAAGCCGCACGCGCACCGCGCCGATCTGCTGGCCGAGGTGCAGGCGGCTTACGAGGCGCCGTCGCTGTACGACGAAGTGTTGCGGCTGCTGAAGCGCCGCGGCATCGACGTGCCCGCCGCGGCGCTCGACCGCGACTGGACGCAGCCGCGCTCCGCCGACGACGGCGTCAAGGCCGCCTGGCTCGAGGTCTACCGCGATCCGAAGGCGCATTGGGACCTGTACCAGATGGGCGAGGAACTCGTGGACCTCGAAGACGCCTTCCGGCTCTGGCGGTTCCGCCATGTCACGACCGTGGAACGCGTCATCGGCTTCAAGCGCGGCACCGGCGGCACCGGCGGCGTCAGCTATCTGCGCAAGATGCTCGACGTCGTGCTGTTCCCGGAGCTGTGGGCCTTGCGGACCGAACTGTGACGGAGCTCTGACGGAGCCTCCTACAATCGACGGCTTCGATGTGGGCGGCCTATCCGGCCGCCCGCGGTCTGCCCGCCAACCCGCCGAGGCCCGCCATGGATACCCGCCTTTCCCAGATCAAGCTGCGCATCTCCAGACTGCGCGACGCGCTGCGCAACGCCGGCGCCCACGCCATCCTGGTCCCCTCGGCCGATCCGCATCTCTCCGAATACCTGCCGCGACGCTGGCAGGCCCGCGAAGTCTTCTCCGGCTTCACCGGCTCCATGGGCACGCTGGTCGTCACGCTCGATGACGCCCAACTCTTCGCCGACAGCCGCTACTGGACCTCCGCCGAACGCGAACTCGCCGACAGCGGCATCACCCTCTTCAAGATCCCCACCGGCGCCTCCAGCCAGCACATCACCTGGATCGCCGACACGCTGCAGAGCGGCCAGACACTGGTCGTCGACGGCCAGGTGCTCGGACTCGCCGTCGCGCAGCAGCTGCGCGCGGCGCTCGGCGCCAAGGGCGTGCTGATCGACACGTCACTCGACCTGATCGACCAGGCCTGGGAGGACCGTCCCGGCCTGCCCGACGCGCCCATCTACGAACACGCCGCGCCGCAAGCCACCGTCAGCCGCGCCGACAAGCTGCAGCAGGTCCGCGAAGGCATCGCCAGACATGGCGCCTCGCATCACCTGATCTCCAGCGTCGACGACATCGCCTGGCTGTTCAACCTGCGCGGCTCCGACGTCACCTACAACCCGGTGTTCCTCGCGCACGCGCTGCTCGACAGGAACGGCGCGACGCTGTTCGTGCAGCCCGGCAAGATCGATGCGGCGCTCGAGCAGCGGCTCGCGGCCGACGGCGTGCGGCTCGCGCCTTATGCCGATGCGCGCGCGTCGCTCGGCGCCCTGCCCGCCGATGCGAAGGTCCTCATCGATCCGCGCCGCGTGACGCTCGGCCTGCGCGAAGCGCTGCCCGCATCGGCGGCCGTCGTCGAGGCCATCAATCCCAGCACGCTGCTGAAGAGCCGCAAGAACGCCGCCGAGGCGCAGTTCATCCGTCAGGCGATGGAGCAGGACGGCGCCGCGATGTGCGCGTTCTACGCGTGGTTCGAGGCAGCGATGGCGCGTGGCGAGGCGATCTCCGAGCTCACCATCGACGAGCGCCTGAGCGCCGAGCGCGCCAGGCGCCCCGGCTTCGTGGGCCTGTCGTTCTCGACGATCGCCGGCTTCAACGCCAACGGCGCGATGCCGCATTACCGCGCGGTGCCCGAGTCCTTCTCCCAGATCGACGGCGACGGCTTGCTGCTGATCGACTCCGGCGGCCAATACCTCGGCGGCACGACCGACATCACCCGCGTCTGGCCGATCGGCACCATCACCGACGACCACAGGCGCGACTACACGCTGGTGCTCAAGGGCACGATCGCGCTGTCGCGCGCCGCGTTCCCGCGCGGCACGCTGAGCCCCATGCTCGACGCCATCGCCCGCGCGCCGCTGTGGGCGCATGGCCTGGACTACGGCCACGGCACGGGCCACGGCGTCGGTTACTTCATGAACGTGCATGAAGGCCCGCAGAGCATCTCGAAGGCTGTGCCCGATGCGAACATGGCCATGGAGCCCGGCATGATCACGTCGATCGAGCCCGGCCTCTACCGCCCCGGCCAATGGGGGGTGCGGATCGAGAACCTCGTGTTGAACGTGGCCTTCGACACCCCCGAAAAGGGGCAGTTCGGCGAGATGCTGGCCTTCGAGACGCTGACGCTGTGCCCCATCGACACGCGCTGCATCGCAGTGGCCCTGCTGTCGGAAGAAGAACTCGCCTGGCTGAATGCATATCACGCCGAAGTGCGCCGCCGCCTGGCGCCGCTGGTCGAGGGCGAGGCGCTCGCGTGGCTGAACACCCGCACCGAAGCGCTGCAACGTTGAGCGTCCGACCGTCCATGCGACGGACAGCGGAAAAGCGCGGCTGAGCCGCGCTTTTTTACGTCCGGCTTCGCTGGAAGCGCTCCATGCCGCCACCTAGACTTGTTGCAGGTTGTCGACGAGGAGCAGAGACCATGGACACCCGACTCTCTCAAGCGTGGAACGGCTGGCGCGCACTGGCGCGACATCGGCCGTCGACCAACGACGAACGCGAGCTGCACCGTTTCTCCGACGGCGCCATGCACACCGCGTTGATGGCCGCGATCATCGCGGTGGCCGTGATGGCCGTCGTGCAGATGGTCAACGTCGCCGCCCCGATGTGGCAGCTGGAGCCTGTCGTCGTGCAAGGCAAGGCGCAGCAGCTGCCGTTGCCCGCCGCGCCGCAGCCGCTGGAACAGGCGCAGCCCCGGCGCTGAACGCCTCAGGGCCGGCCATGCCGGCCCCCCGGGCCGTCTCACATCTGACGGAACAGGTGCAGGTAGCTGCGGCTGACCGGCAGCACCTCGGGCCTGGCCTTCAGGTGAAGGTCCGCCGTCTCGTTGGGGCCGCGCGTGACATGACTGATCGCGTGGAGGTTCACCACGACCGAACGGTGGACCTGCACGAAGCGCTGCGCATCGAGCCGCTCGATCAACTCGCGGATCGGCGTGCGGATCAGCGCCTCGCCCTCGGCGGTGACGACCAGCGTGTACTTCTCGTCCGAGCGCAGGAACAGGATCTCGTCGACCGGAATCAGCTTGAGCGTCGAGCCCACCGAGGCACGGATCCATTGCAGCGGGCCGGTGTCGGTCGCCAGGCCGCCGGCCGTCGGCGCGGCCGCGCCCGGCGGGCGGGCCATGCGCCGGGCCAGCTCGTCGATGACCGCTTCCAGCGCCGCCTGGCTGCCGTCCGCGCGCGAGCGCTGGGGCAGCTCCGCCAGACGATCCTTCAGCCGGCCGACCGTGTCGGCCAGGCGGACCTCGTCGACCGGCTTGACCAGATAGTCGATCGCGCCGCGTTCGAAGGCCTGCAACGCGTAGTCCTCGAAGGCGGTCACGAACACCACCTGCGCCTGGCGCGCGATCTGCCGCGCCGCCTCCATCCCGTTCAGACCGGGCATGTGCACGTCGAGGAAGGCGATGTCGGGCCGATGGATCTCGAACATCTCGACCGCCTCGCGGCCGTTGCGCGCCTGCGCGACGACGCGCAGTTCCGGCCAAAGCAGCGCGAGGCTGCGTTGCAGGCTGTCGCGCAGCAGCGGTTCGTCGTCGGCGATCAGGGCCGTGGGGGCGGTCGGCGCGGAAAAGCTCATGTCATTGCGGAGTGAAGCGCACTTCGGCGCACAGGCCGTGCGGCTGATTCTCGGTCAGCGCCAGCGTCGCGCCGAGGCCGTAGAACAGCGTCAGCCGCTCGCGCAGGTTGCGCAGCCCGGTGCCGCTGCCCATGCTCTGCGTCATGCCGACGCCGGTGTCGCTGACCCACAGCCGGACCTGACCGTCGCGCAGCGCGCCGCCGACCTCGATGCGGCCGCCCTCCTCGCTCGGGTCGATGCCGTGGCGCACGGCGTTCTCGACCAGCGTCAGCAAGGCCATGGGCGGAAAGCGCAGCCCGTCGAGTTCCGGCGACAGGTCGACGACGTACTCCAGCCGGTCCGGCATCCGCAGGTGCATCAGCTCGAGGTAGGCGCGCACCAGGGAAACCTCGTCCGACAGCGTCGTGGCATCGCCCTGCAGCCGCGGCATCGCCGCGCGCAGGTAGGCGATCAGGCTCCGCAGCACCGGGGCGGCCTGCGGGGACCCGGTCTCGACCAGGGCGCGGACGTTGGCCAGCGTGTTGAACAGGAAATGCGGCTCGACCTGCGCCTGCAGCAGCCGCAGCCGGGCGTCCAGTGCCTGGCGCCCGAGTTCGCTGCGTTCGAGTTCGAAGCTCAGGGCCTGGCTGCGGGCCTCCGCGTCGCGCTGCCTGTACAGCGCCCCCATCGCCAGCAAGGGCCCGACCACCAGACCCGATCCCGCGATCCAGAGGAAGCCCAGCATCCGCGATTCGGATTCGACGAAGCTGGAGAAGTCGCCGCCGACGGCGACCATGTAGACCGCCAGCGTGGCCAGCGGCACCGCCGCCGCGACCACGACGACCTGGAACAGCCAGCGCGCCCACCAGCGCGGCAGACGGCGCGGCCACTGCCCCGCCGCGGAGAAGGCCAGCAGCGCGAGCATGCCCACGAACATCGTCCGCCCCAGCAGGACGGGGAACGGCGTGATGAAGATCGGTTGCAGCGCCAGCGCGAAGACGGTGGCCAGCGCCAGCGCCAGCAGGACGCGCTGCGGCGTCAGGTAGGAGACGAAACCATGCCAGGCCGGATGCGGGGGCTCGATCGGGCTGACAGGGAGGACCGGGGTCGACATGGCCGCACGATAACGGCCTGTCCGCGACGATCCAAGCGCTGGGGTGCGACTACGCGACGAAGCACGGGATGAGCCGCTTGAGTCACGGCGCTGGGTCTGGCAACCGCACCGGCGCGCGGTGGGCGTGATGGGCGAACTGCGGAGACCCGGGGCAGCGTGGCGAGGAAATCCTCGAACAGGTCGCCTTCGAACAGGTCGCCTTCGAACAGGTCGTCGAGCATGCCGGCCTCGTCCATGAGGGTCGCGATCACGCGTACATCCCGATCCGGCACATCACGGCTTCCTTGCCGGCGTTGATGGCGAAGCGCAGCGCCTCCGCCGGCGTCGCCCAGCCGTAGCCACCTGCCAGGTTCTCGTCCCGGAAGGCCTCGCGCTTGTTCATCGCCTCGCTCAGCCCCGTGCGCACCACGACGACCGCCGCCACGTAGCCGAACTGGCGGGGGCGCTCGATGGCGCCGGCGTAGATGCGGTAATCCCCGGTCTCGACTTCGGCGAAGTGCATGGCTGACTCCTTCAACGACAGGCCGCTCATGTGGGCCGCGATGGAGTCAACTTTGCGCGCTCGAACGCGCGATGCATACCCAACTGAGGGGGGCCCTCGGAAGGGGGAGTCCGTCCCGGATCCCCCTATCGGGCGAGAGACGAAGCGCTCAGAACTGGTTCTTGGCGATCGAGGCGTATTCGCGCAACTCGGCATCGACGACCCGCTTGGGCGGCGTGTCGGCCGGGCGCTGGCCCAGCGTGGGATGCAGGACGTCGTAAGACCGGCGCTCCGACGGCGAAATGACGCCGTTCTGGTCGGAATCGGCCTCGGCATAGACCAGGTTGGGCACCAGGCTGATCGGCTCCGGAAACTTCTCGTCCTTGGACACCACGGCGGCCCGGGCGTTCGAGGGCTGGAAGGACGTGCTCTGAGCCGTCACGGTCGTCGGCGCGGCAGGCGCCGGAGCCGGCGCAGGGGTTGGCGCTGGCGCCGGGGCTGAAGCTTGAGCTTGAGGCTGGGACTGGGACTGGGTCGGTTGTGCCACCGTCGGGGTCTGTGCCGACGCCGTCTGCGCCTGGGTGTCGGAGGCCGCCAGGCTCGCTGCCTGCGGTGACAGGCTCACCACGGCGGACGCCTCGGCCTGCGGCGCCGTTGAAGCCGAGGTCGAGGTGTCAGAGACGCCGGCTTCGCGCACGCGTGCCGACTGCCCGGTCGTGGCACCGGGTCCGTTCAAATTCGTCGTGTTGTTCAGGGCAGCAATCATGGCGAGCCTCCCGCGAGGTGTCCGCACATTTCGGCCAGCGGATGCCGGGGCCGGGACACATCCCGGGCCAACGCCCTTCCAGGGCATGTACGGTTTATCGGCGGGCGATCTCCGGACTTTAGGCCTCGATCCGCACCTTTCGCATTTTCTTGATAGGGATAAACCCTTAAAGCAGGGCCTGAAGGAGGGTCCAGCCCGCAAGCCCACTCGCCGGAAACCCCTCTCGCCATCGGTTAAATTGCACCGATGGGTCTCCGCTCCTTCGCAACCGCTCACATTCCAGGCCTGACCGGGCTCGCTGGCCCCAAGGCCGCGCCGGACACGGCCGCCGAGGCGTCCTCGTTCGACGCGCTCGTCGATCGCCTGCACTATCTGCCCAAGGCCGACGTCAAGCGCATCCGCGAAGCCTACAAGTTCGCCGACGAGGCCCATCTGGGTCAGTTCCGGGCCAGCGGAGAGCCCTACATCACCCACCCGATCGCCGTCGCCGGCCTGTGCGCGGACTGGCGCCTGGACGCGCAGGCCATCATGGCGGCGCTGATGCACGACGCGATGGAGGATTGCGGCGTCACCAAGACCGAACTGATCGAACGCTTCGAGGCGCCGACCGCGGAACTGGTCGACGGCCTCACCAAGCTGGACAAGCTGCAGTTCTCGACCCGCGAGGAATCGCAGGCGGAGAGTTTCCGCAAGATGCTGCTGGCGATGGCGCGCGATGTCCGCGTCATCCTGATCAAGCTGGCCGACCGCCTGCACAACATGCGCACGATGCAGCACATGGCGTTCGACAAGCGCCGGCGCATCGCCCGCGAGACGCTGGACATCTACGCCCCGATCGCGCACCGGCTCGGCCTCAACGAGATCTACCGCGAGCTGCAGGAACTGTCGTTCCAGTACATCCACCCGTGGCGCCACGGCGCGCTGGCCAAGGCCGTCACGAAGGCCCGCGGCCATCGGCGCGACCTGGTGTCGCGCATCGAGCGCGACGTGCAGAAGGCCTTCTCCGAGGCCAACCTGCGCGTCGAGATCCAGGGCCGCGAGAAGACGCTGTTCAGCATCTACAAGAAGATGAGAGAGAAGCACCTGAGCTTCGCCCAGGTCAGCGACATCTTCGGCTTCCGCGTCATCGTGCAGGACCTGCCCCAGTGCTACTGGTCGCTGGGCGTGCTGCACCAGCTCTACAAGCCGCAGCCGGGACGCTTCAAGGACTACGTCGCCATCCCCAAGCCCAACGGCTACCAGTCGCTGCACACGACGCTGGTGAGCCCGCTGGGCACGCCGGTGGAATTCCAGATGCGCACCGAGGCCATGCACATGGTCGCCGAGAAGGGCGTGGCCGCGCACTGGCTGTACAAGAGCAAGGGCGACGCCAAGGGCGCGCAGCAGCTGGGATCGCGCTGGCTGCAGTCGCTGCTGGACATCCAGGACGAGACCCGCGACGCGACGGAGTTCCTGGAGCACGTCAAGATCGACCTGTTCCCCGACGCGGTGTACGTCTTCACGCCGAAGTCCAAGATCATGGCGCTGCCCAAGGGCGCGACGCCGGTGGACTTCGCCTACGCGATCCACTCGGACGTCGGCGACCACTGCGTCGCCGCGAAGGTCAACGGCGAGCCCGTGCCGCTGCGCACCGAACTTCGCAGCGGGGACGTGATCGAGGTCGTCACCGCCGCCGGCGCGCGGCCGAATCCGGCCTGGCTGAGCTTCGTGCGCACCGGCCGGGCGCGCTCCAAGATCCGTCACTTCCTGAAGAACCTGGAGCAGGAAGAGTCTCGCGAACTCGGCCACAAGATGCTGGCGCAGGCGTTGCGCGCGGAAGGCCTGGCGCTGCCCAGCCTCGACCCCGAGGACGAGATCGCCGCCGCGCTGTGGCAGGACCTGGCGCGCTGGGCGGGCAACCGGCAGGTCGACGAGCTGCTCGTCGAGATCGGACTCGGGCGCAAGATCGCGACGATCGTGGCGAAGAAGCTGGCACGCACGCTGTCCGAGCAGGGCCAGCGGCCCGACGCGGTGCTGCTGACGATGGGTCGCTTCGCCACGGACGACGCCCCGTCCCAGGGTCAGGTCTTGATCGACGGCAGCGAAGGGGCGTCGGTCCGGCTGGCCACCTGCTGCCGCCCGATCCCGGGCGACGACATCAAGGGCTACCTGGGCCGCGGCGAAGGCCTGGTGGTGCACACCGCCGAATGCTCGGTCGGACGGCGCCTGTTCCAGCGCGACAGCGAGCACTGGATCGCCGTCGGCTGGGGCGAGGAACTCTCCCGCAGCTTCGAGGCCGAGGTCGGCGTGCTGATGCGCAACGGCAAGGGTGTGCTCGCGCAGATCGCCACCGCGGTCAGCAGCGCCGAGGCCGACATCACCCACATCGCCATGAGCGACGACTCGCAGCAGCGCGAGACGGCGGAAATGACGCTGCTGCTGGCGGTGCGCGACCGGCTGCACCTGGCCGACGCGCTGCGCACGCTCAAGCGCTCGAGCGCGGTGATGCGCGCCTGGCGCGTGAAGCCCTGATCAGGCGTCGGGGGGCGCGGGTTCCGTGGGTTCAGCGGGTTCCGCGGGTTTGGGGTAGCGGACTTCGACGACCTCGATCGCCTCCACCCCGACCGGCGTCACCAGCTGCAGCTCGTCGCCCTCGCGCGCCTTGAGCAGCGTGCGCGCGATCGGCGACACCCAGCTCACCTCGCCCGCCAGGCTGTCCGACTCGTCGATGCCCTTGATGGTGATGGTCCGCTCCTCGCCTTTGGCATTGGCGTAGGTCACGGTCGCGCCGAAGAACACCTGGTCGCTGCCGTGATGGGCGCTCGGATCGACGACCTCGGCGATGTCCAGCCGCTGGGTGAGGAAGCGAAGGCGGCGGTCGATCTCGCGCAGGCGTTTCTTGCCGTAGAGGTAGTCGCCGTTCTCCGAGCGGTCGCCGTTCTTCGCCGCCCAGGACACGATCTCGACGATCTTGGGGCGCTCCGCGTCCAGCAGCTGCATGAACTCGGCGCGCAGACGGGCGTAACCCGCCGGTGTCATGTAGTTGCGCGAGCCCTGCGGCAGTGCGGGCAGCGACGGGCCGTCGTCATCGTCGTCGCCGGCATCGGATTCCTTCGTGAAGGCTTTGCTCATCCAGCCATTGTGACGAAAACGGCAAGGGCCGGCGCCCGGAGGCGTCGGCCCTTGCCGACGACCCGTCGGATCAGCCCTTGGCTTTCGGATCCGACAGGTCGAGGATCAGGTCGTCGAAATCGCCGTCGTCGTTCTTCCAGTCGTCGACGCCCAGGCGGAAGCCATTCCCCGTCGCGGTGACCTTCCCATGGTCTTTGCCGTCGACGTTCTGGGTGGTGCCGATGGAGAAATACTCCCCTGCGTTGTTGACGCGGAACTTGACCGTAGACCCCGGCGGCGCCGTGATCACGGCGGACTTGCCCATCATGTCCCTGCCGGCACCCAGGTTCGTCCACGTGCCATCCGTGGTGCGGTACTGCACCATGGTGTTGCGATCGGCATACTTGAAATCGACTTGCAGTTCGCCGCTCTGCCCCATCAGCCAGCCGCCCTTGGACTCATCCCATCCACCCTCACGCGGCGCATTGATCGCGGGGGGGAGAGGCGCGCGCGCAACTGCTGGCGCCGGAGCGGTGGCGGCACCCGGAGCACCGGCGGAAGCCGGGGCCGCCGGGGCCGCCGGGGCAGCGGGAGCAGCCGAGGAAGAACCTGGCGTGTGCGAGCAGCCTCCCGACTCATGGCGATTGCGGTGGCGGCGTCCGTAGCCTTGTTGCCGCGGTTCGCCCCACCAGTCCGACCAGCCCGACCCCATGCGATTGGCGCTGCTGTCCATCCAGCGATCGCCCATCCATTGGCTCATGCGCGGAAAGCTGTTGAACCAGTTGCCGAGTTGCCTCGCGAATGACTGCATTTCCCGGAAGCCGTAGGCGTCGCAGCGGCTGGGGCCCCAGAAGTTGTTGAAATACATGTGTTCGAATCCTCCGAACGAGTTGAATGCGGTGTGCGTCCGCAGGCCGGCGCAGTGCCATCGGCCTCTCGAGTCGCACGTCGCGTCCAGTGCCGCAAATGGGGCCGTCAGTTCGACAGCCGCGCACACGACTCGTGCGGGACGGATGTCCGCCGATCAAGTCACCCACAAGGAAGCAGCCCATGGACGAGCCGGGAGATGAGCATGCGAGCGGACCGCTGAGTGGCGTGAAGATCATCGAGTTCGCCGGCATCGGCCCGGCGCCGTTCGCGGGCCTGGTGCTGGCTGATTTCGGCGCGGACGTGATCGTCGTGGAACGACCGGGCGGGGAGACCCGGCTCGGCGGCGGCGCGGCGTTGAATCGTGGCAAGACCGTCGTGCAGGCGGATCTGAAATCCCCCGCCGGATTGACGCGGGTGCGCGAGCTCGTCGCAGGCGCCGACGTACTGATCGAAGGCTTCCGTCCCGGCGTGATGGAAAGACTCGGCCTGGGCCCGGACACGCTGCTCGCGGCCCACCCGAAGCTGGTCTACGCCCGGCTCACCGGGTGGGGCCAGACGGGGCCGTTGGCGCAAAGTGCCGGGCACGACATCAACTACGTCGCGCTGAGCGGCCTGATGCCCTACGCGGCACGCCCCGGCCAGTTGCCCGCGCTTCCGGCCACCTTGCTCGGCGACATCGGCGGCGGCGCGCTGACGATGCTCTTCGGGCTGATGTGCGCGTTGTGGGAGTCGCGTCGCTCGGGGCGCGGTCAGGTCGTGGACGCCGCCATCCTCGACGGCGTCGGCTACATGGGCACGCTCATCCAGGCGCTGCGGGCCGGCGGCCGCTGGGACGACGACCCGACGCGCAACCTCTTCCTCCACCGCTCGCATTTCTACGACTGCTTCGAATGCGCGGACGGTCGCTGGCTGTCGCTGGGCGCGATCGAGGCGCCCTTCCAGCAGACGCTCATGGACCGGCTCGGTCTCCCGGCGGCGGCGCAAGAGGATCCCGCCCGATGGCCCGTCCTGCGCGAGGCCGTGGCCGCACGGATCCGGCAGGAGCCGCTGGCGCACTGGGTGAGGGTCTTCGACGGCAGCGACGCCTGCGCCGCCCCCGTGCTGACCGCGGCCGAAGCGCCGCTGCACCCCCACCAGCAGGCCCGGCGCAATTTCTTCATGCAGGACGGTCTGGCGTGGCCGATGCCGGCGCCCAAACTCTCCCGCACGCCCGCCAGACCCGGACCTGCTGTCACCACGAACCAGCACCAGCAGGAGTTATTCGATACGGACGATATTCGCCCAAGATAATCCGGGGCCGCAGCCAGACAAACTGATCCGAGTGGAATCAGCAGCTTCGACTGGGCTTCCAAAAAAAAGATTCGGAAAAGAAAAAAGCCAGCGTCTTTCAACGCTGGCTTTCTATTTGGTGCGGCTGGCAGGATTCGAACCCACGACCCCTTGGTTCGTAGCCAAGTACTCTATCCAACTGAGCTACAGCCGCTCGACTTTTACTGATCAGGAACCGCCGTCGTGGAAGCGATCCCAGGTTTTTGTTGTTACTTCTTCTTTTGCTCGCCGAATCTCCGGTGACCCGGAGATTCAACAGTTTTTCTGGTGCGGCTGGCAGGATTCGAACCCACGACCCCTTGGTTCGTAGCCAAGTACTCTATCCAACTGAGCTACAGCCGCTGAAAGACTGCGACTATAGCATGCGTTTTTGGTGGTCTGCAAGTATCTCGGAGAAAAATCAATCCATCGAGGGGCGCCGACGGCGCACGCCACGGCTCAACCCAGGCGCGCGGCGGCCTCGTAGCAGCGTGTGCGGCGCTCCGCGTCATCATCCTGGTCCGCCATGTCGGCCAGACGCAGCCAACTGCGACGACGGGCAGTGAGGGTCAGGGCGCGATCCTCGGCCGCCTGTTCCAGCATCAGGCGCGCCTTGCCCCACAGCTGGCGTTCCGCCAGCGCATGGCCCAGCGCGAAAGCCATCGTGCCGTCCCGCGGGAAGCGCTGCACGGCGCCTTCCAGCCGCTGCAGCCATTCCGGCCCCAGGCCCGGCATGCACAGCACGAGCGCTTCGGCCAGCGCCTGGCGCTCATCGGCGCCCTGCTCCGCGATCGATTCCCAGAACGGGCGCAACCAGCCCCGACCGTCCTCCGGCGCTCCGAGCGCCGCCGCGCAGGTCGCGGCCCGCGAGGCCACGAACACATCGCGCCGGTCCGACGCGTCCAGTTGCTGCCAGATCGCGCGCAGCTGATCGATGTCGCGCGCGGTGTCCAGCGCCTCGCAGGCGAGCGAGCGCAGCAGGCCCTGCGCCGCCGACTTCGAGAAGCCCTGGTGCTTGGCCAGCAGACGCGCGGTGCGCAGCGCCTCGAGCGGCTCGTGGGCGAGTCGGCTGGCCTGCAGCTTGAGCCGCAGCGCCTGCGTGCGGCGGGCGACACCCGGGGTCAGTTCGCTCAGCAAGCCCAGTGCGCGCGGCGCGTCGCGGTCGTCGAGCGACCATTCGGCGGCCAGCAATCTCGCGCCCTCCTCCTGCACGCGGGCACCGGCGGAGGTCGCCGCCACCTGCAAGGCCTGGCGAAGGTGCTCGTCGCGGTTGCGCCGGTCCTGCAGCTTGTGGGCGCTCTGGGCCGCCACCAGATGGGCCAGGGCCATGAAGGCCCCGTCCTGCGCCAGATCGGGCGTCTGCGCCTGGATGACGAGCGCGCGCTGCGCCGCCTTCTGCGCGCGGCTGTAGCGGGCGCCGAAATATTCCGCCCAGGCTTCGCGCAAGGCGATCTGGGCGCTGCGTTCGCGCTGGGCCATGCGCCACAGGCGTGCGCGCTTGGGCAAGGTCAGCAGCGCGTCCAGCGTCTGCATCAGCGTCATCAGCGCGAAGCAGCCCGCCAGCAGCAGCAGCAGGAACAGGTTGAGCGACAGGTCCATGCGCCAGCCGCGCACGTAGAAGCTCGCCAGACCGTCGTTGTTGCCCAGCATCAGCGCCGCGACCACGGCCGCGACGAACAGCAGCAAAAGCCAGATCACCATGCGCATGGTGATCTCCTCAACGCGCGACCGCGCTCAGCGCGGCCAGCGTGTCGTCGGGGCGCGGCACGCTCACCTGACGGGACTGGCCCTGCACCTGGCGCAGCAACTCCGTCGTCTGGGTCAGCTTGCGCGAACGCGCGTCGAAATAGCGGTCCAGCATCGCCTGCGCCTCGCGCAGGTCGACCTGCGCGGTGTCGAACTGGCGGCTGAGCAAGGCCAGTCGCGCGTTCAGCAGCCGCAGCTTGAGGTTCTCGCGAAGGAAGAAGGACTGCTCGGGCGCGATCAGCGCAGCCTCGGGGTGCTCGATGCGCGTCACGCGCAGCAGACCGCGGGCTTCGCGCCAGACATCACCGGACAGCGTCGTCCAGCGATCGCCGGCCTGGTCCCAGAGGCGGCTCCACCAGCCGGGCTCGCCGTCTTCGGCGGCCTGCAAGGCTCCCGCCGAAGCCCCGGAAGCGGGCTTGCGCGGCGCGGCGGTCTTCACGGCGGCGGGTGCGGGGGTCGGGTGTTGCGTGGCTGTCGCCGAGGCTGCGGCGCCCGTTCCCGCCGGATCCTGTCCGGGCTGGGCGACGGCCAGCAGCGGCAGGTCGTCGACCTGGCGAACGACCTCGTCCAGCTTGATCGTGAGCGTCGACACGTCGACGACGCTGACCGCCTTGATGCGTTCCAGGTCGCGCGTCACCGCGCGGCGCACGCCTTCCAGGCGCGGCTGCTTGTAGCGGCCCAGCCGCTCGTCGGCCTGGCGCAGCGCGGCCACCAGCGGCTCGGCGCTGCCGGTGATGGTGCTCTGCTGCATCGCGACCCGCAGCGAGGCCTCGATGTCGCCGACGACGTTCTCGTCGCGCGATCGGTTCATCGACTGCATCAGCGTCTCGAGCTGCTCGCGCTGCACGGCGACCTCGGACAGGCGCGCGTCCAGCAGCGCGACCTTGGCCGCGGTGTCGCGGCTGAGGTCCTGCGCCTGGCGCGCCTGATCGCGGGCGATGTTGGCCTCGCTCTGGCTGCTGTCCTGGCGCCGGACGAGTTCCTGCTCGACCTGCTTGAGCCGTTGCTGGCTCTGCCAGGCCAGGCCGAGGGCCAGCAGGGCCACCAGGCCGACGCCGGCCACGACGGCCTGGGTCAAGGTGGCGCCGGATTGCCGGGCGGGCTTGTGGGTCGACGCAAGGTCGGCCGCGGGGGTGGTGGTCTCGCTCACGTCGACGATTCTAGGGTGGACCCTGACAGCATCCGGAACCCGGCCGCGACGGCCTCCGCTTCGGGTCGCACCAAAACCACATGCCCCACGCCGAGGGCTTGTGCACGCGCCGCGATGCGCTCGTGGGTGGCCAGCGCCCGGACCTGTCGCCATCCGGGGGGAGACAGGTCGCCATGACCTCCCTCGACGGTCTGCGCCCGCGTCCCCTTTTCGAGGGCCTCCAGGTGCCCGATCGCCTCCGAACTGCTGAAGAGCCAGACATGGCGCTCCGGCGCCGCCATGGCCTCGCGCAGCAGCCTGGCCGTCTCCACGGACAGCCGGGGGCAGGTCCGTCGGTACACGCTGACCGCCGCCACCTCGGCGCCCGCATCGCGCAACCGGTCGCCCAGCCATTCGCGCCCCCCGTCGCCGCGCACCAGCAGGGCACGGCGGCCCGACCAGTCCGCGCCCGCGACGCGGACCAGCTCCGGCCAGAGGTGTTCAGAGTCGAGGCTGTCGGACGCCGCCGGCGGCTGGACGAGGCGCGACGGCGGCACGCCTCGCTCGACCAGCGCACGCGCACTGCCCGGTCCGACGGTCGCCGCCCAGGTCCGTTCCGACCAAGGGATTCCAGCCGGACGGCGGTCGAAGAACTGCTCGACCGCGTTGGGACTGACGAACATCGCCAGGTCCATGGACGACAGACCCGACCAGGCGGCCTCGACGGGCGCCGGATCGTCGACCGGTTCGATCTCGATCAGCGGCAGCGAGGCGGTCGGCACGCCCAACGCGGCCATGCGTCTGGCCCAATCGTCGGCCTGGGCCTGCGGACGGGTCAGCAGCAGCCGGGCCGGGGCGGCGGCGCCCGGCATCAGACGTCCTTCAGGTACTCGGCGGCGCCGAGCTCGCGCAGCGAGGCGGCGGCGGCGATCCCCAGCGCTTCGGCGGCCTGGAGATCCGCGACCGGCGCCAGGGCGCCCGCGCGCAGGAGCGGGCGTTCCGGGGCGTCCGGGTGCCCCAGCGCGACGGCGATCGTCAACCGGCCGTCGGCCGCCCAGACCGCGTGCGCGGCCAGCGGCATCGAGCAACTACCGCCGAGCTCGCGCGAAACCGCGCGCTCCGCCGCGGTGGCCAGCCACGTCGGCCGGTGCGCCAGCGCCTCCAGATGCGCCGTCAATGGCGCCTGGCCCGCACGGATCTCGATGCCCAGCGCGCCCTGCCCCGCGCACGGGAGCATCTCGTCGACCTCGAAATGCTGCGTGATGCGGCCTTCCAGGCCCAGGCGCTTCAGTCCGGCGGCGGCGAGCACGATCGCGTCGTACTGGCCCTCGTCGAGCTTGCGCAGCCGGGTGTCGAGGTTGCCGCGCAAGGGCTCGATGCGCAGGTCCGGTCGCAGGTTCTTCAGCTGTGTCACGCGACGCAGGCTGGACGTGCCCACGCACGCGCCCTGCGGCAGCGCCGCCAGGTGGCCGTAGGCCGGCGACACGAGCGCGTCACGCGGGTCCTCGCGTTCGAGCACCGACGCGAGCACGAAACCCTCCGGCAGCTCCATCGGCACATCCTTCAGCGAATGCACCGCGAGCTGCGCGCGGCCGTCCTCGAGCGCCGTCTCGAGCTCCTTCACGAACAGGCCCTTGCCCCCGACCTTGGACAGCGTCCGGTCCAGGATCTGGTCGCCGCGCGTGGTCATCCCGAGCAGCCGCACGTCGAGGCCGCGCGCCTGCAGCAGCGTCTGCACATGTTCCGCCTGCCAGAGGGCCAGGCGGCTCTCGCGGGTGGCGATCACGAATTCTTGGTTCATGGGGCGGCATGCTAGCCGAGCGGATGCCCCTGTCGTCCCTCCATGGAGGGAAGCTCGTTTGCCGCGAAGCGTGGCTTGTGCGATCCCGGAGCAAATCGCGGCAGATCGCTGCGTCCGCGCCACGGCACCGCGCGAGTCGCGCACGAAGAAACTGCTAAAGTCAACCGAAGGTAACTTCGTTACATCACCCCCTCCCCTGGTCCCTGACGAACCTCTGACGCCGCCATGCCCGCCAGTACCACCTCCGCCTCCTCGAAGTCCCGCGCCAAGGCCCGTGCCAAGCCGGCCGCAACACCTGCCCCCCAGCCGGCCGCAAAGCCGGCCGCAAAGCCGGCCACGAAGACGGCCCTGAAGCCCTCCGCCAAGGCGTCCGCCGGCACCCGCTCCATCAAGACGATCAAGGACAAGAACCAGCCGCTGATGGACGACATCCGCCTGCTGGGCCGCATCCTCGGCGAGGTGATCCGCGAGCAGGAAGGCCGCGAGGCCTACGAACTGGTGGAGCGCGTGCGGCAGCTGTCGGTGGCCTTCCGCCTGAAGCGGGACGCGCAGGCCGGCAAGCAGATGGACAAGCTGCTCAAGGGCCTGTCGGGCGAGCAGACGGTGAGCGTGATCCGCGCCTTCAGCTACTTCTCGCACCTGGCCAACATCGCCGAGGACCGCCACCACGTCCGCCGCCGCGAGGTCCACGAGCGCGAGGGTTCGCTGCAGCCGGGTTCGCTCGGCTACGCGCTGGAACGGCTGTTCGACGCCGGCGTGCGGCCCGCGGAAGTGGCCAAGACGCTGGCGCACGGCTTCGTGTCCCCGGTGCTGACGGCCCACCCGACCGAGGTGCAGCGCAAGAGCATCCTGGATGCCGAGCGCGCCGTCGCCGAACTGGTCGGCGCGCGCGACCGCCTGCACACCGAGCGCGAGCTGGCCGCGAACGAGCTCCTGATCCGCGCCCGCGTCACGCAGCTGTGGCAGACGCGGATGCTGCGCTACTCGAAGCTCACCGTGGCCGACGAGATCGAGAACGCGCTGAGCTACTACCACGCGACCTTCCTGCGCGAGATCCCCAAGCTCTATACCGAGCTGGAAGAGGCGCTGCCGGGCGAGGACGTGCCGCCCTTCCTGCGCATGGGCCAGTGGATAGGCGGCGACCGCGACGGCAATCCCAACGTCACCGCCGACACGATGCGTCTGGCGCTGCGCCGCCAGAGCGAGCTGGCGCTGCGCCACTACCTGACCGAGCTGCATGAGCTGGGCGCGGAGCTGTCGATCTCGCTGCGCCTGGCGGGCGTCACGCCGGCGATGCAGGCCCTGGCCGAGCGCAGCCCCGATCAGAACGAGCACCGGATGGACGAGCCCTATCGCCGCGCGCTGACCGGCATGTACGCGCGGCTGGCGGCAACGCTCGAATCGCTGACCGGCACCGAGGCGCTGCGCCACGCGGTCGCGCCGCAGGACCCGTACCTGTCGCCCGAGGACCTGCTGGCGGACCTGCGCATCATCAAGGAGTCGCTGGAGCACCACCATGCGCACGCGCTGATCGCGCCGCGGCTCAAGCCGCTGATCCGCGCGGTGCAGGTCTTCGGCTTCCACCTGGCGACGCTGGACCTGCGCCAGAGCAGCGACCAGCATGAGCTCACCATCGTCGAGCTGCTGAAGAACGCGCGCGTCTGCGACGACTACTCGGCCCTGGACGAGCAGGAACGCCGCGCGCTGCTGGTCGAGCTGCTGAACCAGACGCGGCCGCTGCGCGTGCTGGGCGCCGAATACAGCGAGCGCGCGCTGGGCGAGCTCGCGATCTTCGAGACCGCGCGCGAATCGCTGAAGCGCTTCGGGCGCGAAGCGCTGCGCCACTACATCATTTCCCACACCGAGGACGTCAGCGACCTGCTCGAGGTCCAGCTGCTGCTCAAGGAAGTCGGCCTGCTGCGCGGCACCCTCGACGGCGACGCGATCAGCGACCTGATCGTGGTGCCGCTGTTCGAGACCATCGCCGACCTGCGCAACGCGCCCGGCATCATGCAGGGCTTCTACGAGCTGCCCGGCATGGCCGCGCTGGTGCGCCGCTCCGGCGGCGAGCAGGACATCATGCTGGGCTACTCCGACTCCAACAAGGACGGCGGCGTGTTCACCAGCAGCTGGGAGCTGTACCGCGCCGAGATCGCGCTGGTGAAGCTCTTCGACGAGCTGCGCCAGCAGGGACCACTGACGCTGCGCCTGTTCCACGGCCGCGGCGGCACGGTGGGCCGCGGCGGCGGTCCGAGCTACCAGGCCATCCTGGCGCAGCCCCCCGGCACGGTGAACGGCCAGATCCGGCTCACCGAGCAGGGCGAGGTCATCAACTCCAAGTACGCCAATCCGGAGATCGGCCGGCGCAACCTGGAGACGCTGGTCGCCGCGACGCTCGAGGCCACGCTGCTGCATCCGACCAAGCAGGCGCCGCAGGCCTTCATGACCGCGGCGCAGGCGCTGTCGGACGCGAGCTTCGCGGCCTACCGCGGGCTGGTCTACGACACGCCGGGCTTCGCCGACTTCTTCTTCGCCACGACGCCGATCCGCGAGATCGCCGAGCTCAACATCGGCTCGCGTCCCGCCTCGCGCAAGGCGACGCGCGCCATCGAGGACCTGCGGGCGATCCCGTGGGGCTTCAGCTGGGGCCAGTCGCGCATCACGCTGCCGGGCTGGTGCGGCTTCGGCTCGGGCATCCAGGACTTCCTCGGCAAGGGCAAGGGGGAGGACAAGGCGGGCCGAGACGAGAAGCTGGCGCTGCTCAAGCGCATGCACAAGCAGTGGCCCTTCTTCAAGACCCTGCTGTCCAACCTGGACATGGTGCTGGCCAAGGCCGACCTGGACATCGCGCGCCGCTACCTGGAACTCGTCGAGGACAAGCGCCTGGCCAAGCGGATCTTCGGCGCGATCGAGGCCGAGTTCGCCCGCACCGAGGAAGCCATCGCGCTGATCACCGGCGAGAGCGGCCGCCTCGCGGCCAATCCGGCGCTGGCCCGCTCGATCGAACACCGCTTCCCGTACATCGATCCGCTGAACCATCTGCAGGTCGAGCTGATGCGGCGCTACCGCGCGATCCCGGCGGAGAAACGCGCGGAGGATCCGCGTCTGGAACGCGTCCAGCGCGGGATCCACCTGTCCATCAACGGGATCGCGGCCGGCCTGCGCAATACCGGCTGAGGCAATACAAACTGCGGACTGAAGCGCCCTGCTTCGGTACCGCAGCTTCAACGGGTCTGCGATTGAATGGGGTCGCGCTTCAGCGCTGCCCCGCCAGCGCCTCGCGCACCGCCGCGACCTGCCGTCGCGACACGGCCAGCCACTCGTTGACATGGGCGATCCGGACCGCCCAGCCGAGTTCGCCGCCGTTCTCGCCGTCGCCGTCGGGAGGGCCGTCGGTCGGCACGTGGCGCTCGAGCTCGCGCACGGCCGAGCGTGCGACCAGCGCGTTGCGGTGCACGCGCAGGAAGCGGTCGCCCAGACGCTGCTCCAGATCGCTGAGCGAGCCGTCCATGACGTGGCTCTGCGTCGCCGTGCGCAGCGTCAGGTACTTGAGCTCGGCCTTGAAATAGAGCACCTCGGCCAGCGGCACGCGCAGCAGCCGTCCGCGCTCGGTGATGTTGATGACCGGCGCCTCGGCGCCCGGCATGGAGGCCTGCCCGTTGACGTCGCGCTCCTCGCGCGCCTTGGCGGCGGCGCGCTCGTCGATGCGCTGCACGGCTCTCGAGAGACTGGCCTGCAGCCGCTCGCGCCGCACCGGCTTGGTCAGGTAGTCCAGCGCTTCCAGCTCGAAGGCCAGCAGCGCGTGCTGCACATGCGCGGTGACGAACACGATGGCCGGCGCGAAGGGCCGCCCGCGCAGCGCCTGCGCCAGTCCCAGCCCGTCCAGGCCCGGCATCTGCACGTCCAGCAGGATCAGGTCGCAGGCATGGTCCTTGAGCCAGGCCAGGGCTTGGTCGCCGCTGCCGGCCTCGGCCACGACCTCGGCGCGCGGGTCCTCGTTGGCCTCGACCAGACCGCGCAGACGCAGCCGCGCCAGCGGTTCGTCGTCGACGATCAAGACCTTCAGCGGCGGATGCGTCAGCATGTCCTTCCCTCCCGTCCCATGGCTCTGGCGGCTCCGGTCGCTCCGGTGGCCCTGATTGCTCTGTCAGCCTTGTCAGCCTTGTCAGCGCTTGTCGTCATCCTGCGTCCTCCGTCACCGCGGCATCACGATGCGCACCACGAAGCGTCCCTGGCCGGGTCCGGCTTCCAGGCGCGCCGCGACGTCGTGCATCAGCCTCAACCGCTGCCGCACGTTGCGCAGCGCCAGTCCGTGCCCCTTGCCGCGCGTCGGCAGGCCGACCGTGTTGACCACGCGGATCTCGATCTCGCTGCCGCGCGCGCGCGTCACGATGTCCACGTCGCCGCCGCCGTCGTTGGGCTCGACGCCATGGCGCACGGCGTTCTCCACCAGCGGCTGCAGCAGCAGCGGCGGCACGCGCGCTTCCGCGGCGTGCGGATCGAGCTGCCAATGCACGCGCAGCCGGTCGCCGAAGCGCAGCTGCTCGATCGCCAGATAGCGCCGCGCCAGTTCGACCTCCTGGTCCAGCCGCACGCCTTCGGCCGTGGGCCCGGCGTCCGCGAGCGCCACGCGGAACAGTTCGGCCAGATCCTCCAGCACCTCCTCGGCGCGGTTCGGATCGACGCGCACCAGCGCGATCGCGGTGTTCAGCGTGTTGAAGAGGAAGTGCGGCCGGATGCGCGATTGCAATTCCACCAAACGCGCCAGCGCGTCGGCGGGCGCCTGCGCGCGCTCGCGCAGCTTGAGCCAGCCCAGCAGCATGCCTGCCGCCAGCGCCCCGGCCAGCACCGCCGCGGTGCGCTGCAGGACGCCGAGCACGCCGATGTCCACCGCTTCCAGCAGCTGCGCCCCGCCGTGCGCGCACAGCGCACCGAGCGCGATCGGCAGTGTCCATTGCGCCCATTCGGGCAGTCGCGCCAGCCATCGTTTCGACGCGCACACGATCAGCAGCCAGGCCAGCACGCCGCTCAGCGCCGCGACCGACGCGCCGCCCATGGACCAGGCCCACTGCGCCGTCGTCTGCGAGGTCATCGCCAGCCCCAGCGACAGCACCAGCTGCACGCCCAGCACGGCGCGCAGCACCAGGCCCACGTGGCAGACGTCGAAGCGCCGCTGTGCGTCGATCAGGCGCGACGGTCCGACCGGCCGCGCGTCCAGGCGGGTTTCCTCCCAGGCGGGCTGCATCGGCATCGGCCGGCTTTCCGACGGCGGCGGGTCTTCCCCCGGCGATCGTCCGTTCGTTGCCTTCGTGGCCATCGGATCCTCCCATCCCCGCACTGTCTGCCCTCCGGCCGCAGCCCCTCGGGCGCCCCGGTGGCGCCCCCTTTAGAATCGGCGGCTCATTCTCACCCAGGCGTCCGGCCGCTTCCTATGCGGACACGCCCGGGGCGCCGCGAAGTCGTAACGCCTTGCAAGCCGATGTCCTCCTCCCCCACTGACTCCTCGACCGACTCGTCGTCCACCTCCCCGGTCGCCCCTCAGGTCGCCCCCCAGGTCGCCGACAACCAGCTCGCCAACAAGACGCAGGCCTGGTCCGCCCTCTTCTCCGAGCCCGTGAGCGAGCTGGTCAAGCGCTACACCGCCAGCGTCGATTTCGACAAGCGCCTGTGGGCCGCCGACATCCAGGGCTCGCTGGCCCACGCGGACATGCTGGCCGCGCAGGGGATCATCGGCGCGGAGGATCTGGCCGCGATCCGCAAGGGCATGGCGCAGATCCGCGAGGAGATCACCTCGGGCCGCTTCGAATGGAAGCTGGACCTGGAGGACGTGCACCTGAACATCGAGGCCCGCCTGACCGAGCTGGTCGGCCTGGCCGGCAAGCGCCTGCACACCGGCCGCAGCCGCAACGACCAGGTCGCCACCGACGTGCGTCTGTGGCTGCGCGGCGAGATGGACACGCTGGCGGGACTGCTCACCGAGCTGCAGCGCGTGCTGGTCGACCAGGCCGAGCGCCACGCCGACATCATCCTGCCGGGCTTCACGCATCTGCAGGTCGCGCAGCCGGTGGCCTTCGGTCATCACCTGCTGGCCTACGTCGAGATGTTCGCCCGCGACGTGGAGCGCCTCGTCGACGCCCGCAGGCGCGTGAACCGCCTGCCGCTGGGCGCCGCCGCGCTGGCCGGCACCAGCTACCCGCTGGACCGCGAACGCGTCGCGCGCACGCTGGGCATGGAAGGCGTCGCGCAGAACAGCCTGGACGCCGTCAGCGACCGCGACTTCGCGATCGAATTCAGCGCCGCGGCCGCGCTGGTCATGGTGCACATCTCGCGCCTGTCGGAAGAACTGATCCTGTGGATGAGCCAGGCCTTCGGCTTCATCGCGCTGCCGGACCGCTTCTGCACCGGGTCGAGCATCATGCCGCAGAAGAAGAACCCGGACGTGCCCGAGCTGGCGCGCGGCAAGAGCGGCCGCGTGGTCGGCCACCTGATGGGCCTGATCACGCTGATGAAGGGCCAGCCGCTGGCCTACAACAAGGACAACCAGGAAGACAAGGAGCCGCTGTTCGACACCGTCGACACGCTGAGCGACACCTTGCGCATCTTCGCGGAGATGATGGCCGGCCTGACGGTCAAGGCCGACGCGATGGAGCGCGCCGCGCTCAAGGGTTACGCGACGGCGACCGACCTGGCGGACTACCTGGTCAAGCAGGGCCTGGCCTTCCGCGACGCGCACGAGATCGTCGCGCACGCGGTGAAGACGGCGCAGGCGCAGGGCATCGACCTGTCGGCGCTGCCGCTGGAGGCGCTGCGGCAATTCGATCCGCGCATCGGCGAGGACGTCTACGAGGTGCTGTCGCTGACGGGCTCGCTGAACGCGCGCAACATCCTCGGCGGCACGGCGCCGGCCCAGGTCCGCGCGCAGGTGGCCCGCCAC
Organism: Mitsuaria sp. 7; assembly: GCF_001653795.1. Lineage (NCBI taxonomy): Bacteria > Pseudomonadati > Pseudomonadota > Betaproteobacteria > Burkholderiales > Sphaerotilaceae > Roseateles > Mitsuaria sp. 7. The sequence continues at coordinate 487,950 of NZ_CP011514.1, read as the reverse complement.
CGCGCGCGTCTGGGCGTGATCCCCGCCGGCAACGACGTGAAGGCCTGACCATGAGCGCGCTGGCCTGGACCGACGAGCTCGTGCTGAATCAGCCCGAGCTCGACCACACGCACGAGGAATTCGTCGACCTGCTGAACCGCTACGCCGACACGCTCGATCGCGGCGAGGATGCGCTGCCGGCGTTCAAGGCGCTGCTCGCCCACACGGAGGAGCACTTCGCGATGGAGGAGCGCTGGATGGCGGCGACCGGCTTCGAGCCGGAGAACTGCCACAGCAGCCAGCACGCGATGGTGCTGAACGTGATGCGCGAGGTGGTGCGCTACGCCGAGGACCTGGGCGACCGCGAGCCGCTGGCCATCGTGCGCACCGAGCTGTCGCAGTGGTTCCCCGGTCACGCCGAGATGATGGACGCGGCCCTGGTCTACACGATGGAACAACGCGGCTTCGATCCGAAGACCGGCGAATGCCGTGATCCCATCAAGGCACCGGCCAAGGCCGAGGAAGCCGTCTCGGCCTGCGGGTCGACGAGCTGCGGACACTGACCGCCGCCGGCCCTGCTGACAGCGACTGTCAGCGCCGGCGCTCACAATCCCTCGCATGGCCGAGCCGACGCCAGCGCTGCCCGATCGCCTGATCGCCCATCTGGACATGGACGCGTTCTACGCGTCCGTGGAGCTGCTGCGTTATCCGGAGCTCAAGGGCCAGCCGGTGGTGGTCGGCGGCCGGCGCGCCCACACGCCGCAGGAGCGGCCTGACGGCACGCGCGAGTTCTTCAAGCTGGCCGACTACACCGGGCGCGGCGTCGTGACGACGTCGACCTACGCGGCGCGCGACCTGGGCGTGTTCTCCGCGATGGGCCTGATGAAGGCGGCGCTGCGCGCGCCGCAGGCGATCCTGCTGCCGGCGGACTTCGATTCCTACCGCCACTTCTCACGGCTGTTCAAGGCGGCGGTGCGCGAGATCGCGCCGGTGATTGAGGACCGCGGCATCGACGAGATCTACATCGACCTCACCGACGTGCCGGGCGCGCGCGAGGCGGTCGGCCACGACCCGCTGGGCGGCGTGCGGGCGATCGCGCGGGAGATCAAGAACTCGGTGCAGCGCGCGACCGGGCTGACCTGCTCGATCGGCGTGACGCCGAACAAGCTGCTGTCCAAGATCGCGTCGGAGCTCGACAAGCCCGACGGCCTGACGCTGATCATGATGGAGGACCTGCCGACGAAGATCTGGCCGCTGCCGGTGCGCCGCATCAACGGCATCGGGCCGAAGGCCGGCGCGAAGCTGGAGAGCCTGGAGATCCACACGATCGGCGAGCTCGCGGCCGCGGCACCGGAACTGCTCCGGCAGCATTTCGGCGAGGGCTACAGCGCCTGGCTGCACCAGGCGGCCTGGGGCCTCGACGAGCGACCGGTGGTGACCTACAGCGAGCCGGTGTCCATCAGCCGCGAGACGACCTTCGAACGCGACCTGCATGCCAAGCGCGACCGGCCGGAGCTGTCGCGGATCTTCACCGCGCTGTGCGAGCAGCTCGCGTCGGACCTGCAACGCAAGGGCTACCTGGGGCGCACGATCGGCATCAAGCTGCGCTTCGAAGGCTTCCGCACGGTGACGCGAGACCTGACCCTGGACGCGCCGGTGCAGGACGCGGCCGCCATCCGTCACGCGGCGGGGCTGTGCCTCAAGCGCGTGGACCTGAGCCAGCGGCTGCGGCTGCTCGGCGTGCGGGTCGGCAAGCTCAGCCGGCCCGGCGACATCGAGCCGAAGACGCGCGGACGCGCCGCGTCTGCGCCGAAGGAGGACTCGCCCGCTAGGCCGAAGCCGGAGAACCTCAGCCTGTTCAGTTGAGGCGCAATGCGCGCTGTACAACGATCGTTGTTCCACCCGATCAAGCCGTGGGCAGACGCCAAAGCCAGATACCGACAGCCAGGCAGCAGACGGCGGGTAGCCACGGCACGACCGGCATGACGAAGGCGGAAATGATCGAGCTGACCGCCATCATTCCCCAGGCCATCTGCTTGGCCCGGAGCGGTACCGCACGGTTGGCGCGCCACTGGACGATCATCGGCCCGAAGCGCGGATGGCCGACCAGCCAGGCCTCGCAGCGCGCAGACCCGCGCGCGAAACAGAACGCGGCCAGCAGCACGAACGGTGTCGTCGGCAGCAGCGGCAGGAAGATGCCGATCACGCCCAGCACCAGGCTCAGCGCGCCGCCCACCATCCACGGCAGACGACGCCAGAGAGACGCCTGCTCCAACACGCGCACGGTGGCGTCATCGACCGCAGCCTCATCGGCAGCGACGGTCAGGCTTCTCTCGGGAACTTCGGACATCGCGCCACTGTAGCTGCGCTCTGAGGCACCTCGTCGCACGCCGTTCAACCTCCCTGACGATCTGAGGGGCCGGTGGGCGTTGGACGCTACAGTCGCGCCCATGAGCGATTCCTCGCGCCACGCCCCAGGCGAGCCCATCGACGACGCCTTGCGCCTGCCTTCGATCGACGGCCTGCTGGCCTTTGAGGCCGTCGCGCGGCTCGGCAGCCTGGAGCGCGCCGCCGAGGTCCTCCACGTCAGCGCGAGCGCCATCGGCAAACGCATCGCGACCTTGGAAGAGCGACTCGGCCAGCCGCTGCTGACGCGCCATCCGCTACGCCTCACCGCCGCCGGCAAGGAATACCTTGCGCAGGTCCGGACCGCGTTGTCGCTGCTGGCCGCCGTGCCGCTGCATCGGCGCGACCAGCAGCGCGTCGTCCGGCTCAGCATCACCAGCCCGCCCACCTTCGCGCGTCAGGTCCTGGTGCCCGCCCTGCCCGGCTTCGAGACCGAGCATCCGGACGTCGAGCTCGAACTGCTGCTGTCGACGCCGTATCTGGACCAGCCCGCACCGCCGGCAGACGTCGAGATCTTCGCCGGCACCATCCCGGCGGGCGGCGAGGTGCTGCTCGACGACGTCGTCACGCCGATGGCCGCGCCGTCGCTGCTCGCGCGGCTGCCGGCCATCCATGCGCCGGCAGACCTGGCCTCGGCGCCGCTCTTGCGCACGCCGCTGCAGCCCTGGCAGCCGTGGCTGCGCGCCGCCGGCCTCGACTGGCCCGAGCCCGCGCAAGGCACGCGCTTCGTCGACCTGGGGCTGACGCTGGAGGCCGCGGCCTGCGGCCAGGGCATCGTGCTCGGGCGGCCGAGCCTGGCGGCCACCTACCTGCGCGGCGGTGCGCTCAAGCGCCTGTTCGATCTCGCGGTGCCGGCGGCGATGCCCTACGGACTCGTGCGACACGCCGACGGCGACGCGGCCCGCGCTTTCGCGCGCTGGCTCGTCCGGCATTGCGAGACTCTGAGCGACTGAGCACGTCCGCCTCGGGGAACTCCCTGAGGCGATCGGAAGGATCCTCCGGCCGGGCCCGCGAAACTTTCCGGCCGAGGTCCGCGCCGCTCGCCTAGCATCCGGCGCATGAGCGTCATCACCTGCATCGAAGACCTGCGCGTGCTCGCGCAGCGCCGCGTCCCGCGCATGTTCTACGACTACGCGGACTCCGGCTCCTGGACCGAGAGCACCTACCGTGCCAACGAATCTGACTTCCAGTCGATCAAGCTGCGCCAGCGCGTGGCCGTGAACGTGGAAGGTCGCAGCACGGCGGCCACGATGATCGGCCGTCCGGTCGCCATGCCCGTGGCGATCGCCCCGACCGGCATGACCGGCATGCAGCACGCGGACGGCGAGATCCTCGGCGCACAGGCCGCAGAAGCCTTCGGCGTGCCGTTCACGCTGTCGACGATGAGCATCTGCTCGATCGAGGACATCGCCGCGAACACGACCGCGCCGTTCTGGTTCCAGCTCTACGTGATGAAGGACAAGGGCTTCATCCACAGCCTGATCGACCGCGCCAAGGCCGCGAAGTGCGAGGCGCTGGTGCTGACGCTGGACCTGCAGATCCTGGGCCAGCGCCACAAGGACCTGAAGAACGGCCTGTCCGCGCCGCCCAAGCTCACGCTGCCCAACCTCATCAACATGGCGACCAAGCCGCGCTGGTGCCTGGGCATGCTGGGCACGCCGCGCCGGCAGTTCGGCAACATCGTCGGCCACGTGAAAGGCGTGGGCGACATGAGCTCGCTGTCCGAATGGACCGCCAAGCAGTTCGATCCGCAGTTGAGCTGGAGCGACGTGCAGTGGATCCGCGAGCGCTGGGGCGGCAAGCTGATCCTCAAGGGCATCCTCGACGAGGAGGACGCGAAACTCGCCGCGGCCACCGGCGCGGACGCGCTCATCGTCAGCAACCACGGCGGACGGCAGCTCGACGGCGCGGAGTCCAGCATCCGCGCGCTGCCCCGCATCGTCGACGCGGTCGGCGACCGCATCGAGGTGCATCTGGACGGCGGTATCCGCTCGGGCCAGGACGTGCTCAAGGCCTGGGCCCTGGGGGCACGCGGCACCTACATCGGCCGCGCGTTCCTGTATGGGCTGGGCGCCATGGGAAAACCCGGCGTGAGCCGGGCCTTGGAAATCATCCATCGTGAGCTGGATCTCACGATGGCGTTCTGCGGGCATCGCGAGTTGCGCGGCGTCGGCCGCGACATCCTGCTGCCCGGCACCCTTCCGGTCTGAAGCGGTCAGCCCATCAGGACTTCGCCTGGCGTCGCCAACTGGACGAATTGCTGGGCGGCCGGACCGGTGAGCACCAGCACCAGCTCGGCGTTCTGGAAATCTCCGTTGCCGTCCACATCGACGAAGATCGTCGACTTGCCGGCTTCGTCGACCCGCGTGAGGAACAGGTCGTTCGCAGCGTCATCTCCGCTGGACGGGGCGGTGTAATTCTTGAGCACTGCGGTCAGGTCAATGATGTCCATGTCCGCCTCGCCGCGGATGATCTCGTCGTCGATGTCCGTGAACACGAACGTGCCAGTCTGGCCCGCCTCGAACACGAACCGGTCGGCGCCGCCGTTGCCCACCATCACGCCGCCGCCATCCGGGAGACTGATGACGTCCGACCCGGCGCTGCCGATCGCCGCCTTGAGCGGGCCAGTGCCAGTTCCGGAGAGCGGCGAGGCGATCTGCGTCGCATTGCCCGCGCCGTCTCTCGCGTAGACGTCATAGGTCCCCGCGCGCAGGCCGGACAGGTCCGCGAGCGACGTCTCGTTGCCCGGGCCCGCGCTGGCGAAGCGCCGCCAGCTTGACGCGTCCAGCGTGTCGATGTCCGCCAGGTCGTCGGCGGGCGACAGCGTGTCACGCACCAGGAAGACCTCGCCTCCTTCGTCACTGGTGATGGCCAGCCCCGAGCCGGACAGGCCGGTGAATGCGGCGTCGGGCGCCGTCCTGTCAATCGTGACGTTGATGAAAGTCCAGTCCGACGCGTTGCCTGCAGCATCCACCTGCTGCACGCCGATGGACCTGGCGCCCTCGGACAATTGGCCGTCCATGTCGATGAGGGTGGTGTCGGCGTCGTTCGGTGTCGTCCCTTGCAGCGCGCCATCCACCGACACGTGCGTGGTACCGCCGATCTCCGTGCCGAGTACCCGGAGGCTTGCGCTCCGGACGATCCGGTCGCCGACGACGCCCGAGTCCGCGTTCAGGAAGAGGCCAGGCCTGTCTGGCGCCGATTTGTCGATGCTGAAGTTCAGTTCGGTTTCCTGACTCGAATTGCCGACCGCATCCGTCTGCCGGGCTCGGACGTTGTGGGCACCGTCAGTGAATCCGGGATCCGCGATGCCCGCAGGACCGCCCACCAGCCAGCCGCCGCCGTCAATGCTGTACTCCCAGGTCGCAAGCGGCTCGATGCCGCCGACACTGAGGCTGCCGTCGTTGGTCAGGCGGTCACCGCCCTCACCGGTATCGCTTGCCAGCGTCAATGTCGGCGCGAGGGCGACGGTGTCCTTCACCACGCCGATGCTCATCGTCGACGGGTTGCCCGCACCGTCCGTCTTGCGGACGATCACTTGATTCAGGCCTTCGGACAGCGCGCTGCTGGCGATGGATGAACCGGATCCCGGCGTCCACGACCTCCCATCGTCCAGGCTGTAGTCCCACCTGGCACCCGTCTGGATGTTGCCGACCATCACCGAGCCGCTTTCGTTGATCACTCTCTTGCCGGTACTGGTGCGGACGGAAGGCGAGCTGATGGAGGCGATCACCTCCAGCTCGGCGGTCGTCGTCGCCTGGTTTCCTGCGGGGTCGATCTGCCGGACGGTCAGGTGATTCGTGCCCTCGGCCCAGGTATGCGTGCCGATGACTGAACGTTCGATCCAGGTCGTACCGCCGTTCAAGCTGAAGGCCACACTGGCGCCTTCCTCGATGTTGCCCAGCGTCAGATACTCGCCGCGATTGACGAAGCCCGTGCCGTTTCTCGTCGCAACGGTGGGGAGACCGACCTGGGTGTCCTTCACCACCTCAGCGGTCGCCGACGCCTGGTTCCCGGAGGCGTCGGTCTGCCGGACTGTCACGCGATGCGTGCCTTCGGACAGCGCGCTGCCGGCGATGGACAGGGCCGAACCCGGAGTCCAGGTCGCGCCGCCGTCCAGGCTGTAGTCCCAGTTGGCGCCAGCCTCGATGTTGCCGACCGTCACCGAAGCGCCGTCGTTGATCGCGCGCCTGCCGGTGCTGGTGCGGATGGTCGGTGCGGCCACTTCCGTGTCCTTCACGGCACCATCGGTGGGAGCTGCGGGAACAGTCTCCACGGGAGGCTGGGCCACCACCGGAGGTTCGACCACTGCGGGAGGCGGAGCCACCACCGGAGGTTCGACCACCGCGGGAGGCGGAGCCACCACCGGAGGTTCGACCACCGCGGGAGGCTGGGCCACCACCGGAGGTTCGACCACCGCGGGAGGCGGAGCCACCAGCGGAGGCTCGACCGCCACCGGAGGTTCGGTCACCACCGGAGGCGGGGCCGTCACCACTGGGGGCGAAATCATCACGGGAGTGGGAGCGGTGCCCCCAACGGGCGTCACGATGCTGGATGCAGAGCCGCCGCCTCCCGCGGCCAAGCCGGCCAGTCCCAGTCCGCTCACGCCGAGAAGCGCCCAGCCGAGGCGTTGCGTCTCGTCGTCCTGATGCGCAGGCGTTCCTGACGCCTCAATGCTGGTCGCGACCTCCGCCGCGGCCGGCATCGTCGCCGCGACGGACTGCGCTTCATCGGCCGCAGGAACCGCCTCGACCGCCGGTTCCTGGGCGGACACGTCAAGCGGGGATTCATCCTCCACGCGTCGTTTCAGCAGTTCGGCGCTCTGCCGTGCTGTCGTCGAGGAACGGACATCGTTGAGCGTCGACGGAACACCGTGGGCTACGCTCGAAACGGGGGACTGGGTCATGGGGGTTCGCCGGTTGGAAAAGGTGCGACAGTCTCCGTTCGCACTGCGACTGAGACCATTGCCTCCAACGGCCAGCCATGCACGCCTGCTAGCTCAAATGAGTCGTCGGCAAGCAGTTTCATGCTGATCCTGCGACCTCTTTGCTAGTGGCCCCTCATCACTGGGTGACATCACCCGGGCTGCGCCTGCTCCACCAGCAAGCCCCAACGACAACGCCCCGCGCAAGGCGGGGCGTTCGTTGGATCCATCGCCCGGATCGCTCAGCCGAGCGATCCGGGGGAACGCGCCCTCACAGCGCGTTCATTTCCTTCAGCAGGCGGTCCGCCTTGTCGACGACCTTCATCTGCCACAGCATGTAGCGCGCATCCAGGCAGATGCTGCGGTTCATGTTGTCGTTGAAGTCCCAGTCGGAGATCACCGCGTCCAGCGTGCCGTCGAACAGCAGGCCGACCAGTTCGCCGTTGCCGTTCAGCACCGGCGAGCCCGAGTTGCCGCCCGTCGTGTCCAGCGTCGCCAGGAAGTTCACCGGCACCGAGTCCAGCGCCTTCACGCCGTACTTGTCGAACTGGCGCGCCTTGATCGCGGCGAGCTGCTCGGCGGGCGCGTTGAACTCGCCCGTGCCGGTGTGCTTGGCCACCACGCCGCGCAGCGTCGTGAACGCGGTCCAGGTCGTGCCGTCCACGCCCGGCGAACGGCCCTTCACCTGACCGAAGGCCACGCGCAGCGTGCTGTTCGCGTCCGGATAGACCGGCTGGCCGCGGCTGGCCTTGAAGTCGATCTCGGCCTGCATGGTCGCGGCGTAGGCCTGCTGGGTCTTGCCGGCCAGTTCCTTGTCGCGGTTCTCGCGCGCTTCCTCGTCGGCGTGCAGCGCCACGGCGGCCTTGACCAGCGTGTCGGTGCTGCCTTCGAAGGCCGCGGCATCCCGCGACAGCCACGCCGTGCGCTCGGCCTTGTCCGTCAGCTTCGTGCCCGCGTACAGCGCATCGACGCGCGCGGTCACGGCCGCGGCATCCATGCCACCGCGCACGCCGAGCGCGTTCAGGAACGCGGCGTTCAGCTGGTCGGCCGGCAGGGCCAGGTATTGCGTCAGGAAGTGGCTGACCACCTTCTTCTCGGTGACCTCGTCGAAGCGGCGGTCCAGCGTCTCCACGGCCTGCTTGCGGCGCAGCTGGTCGCGGTCCTGGTAGCCGGTCTTGCGCTCCGCATCGGGCTTCTTGCGCTGCAGCGCCTGCTCGTACAGGTCGCTCGCGCTCTTGACGAGCGCGGGCGTCGCGTAGCTCAGCAGGAACTCGCGGCGCACGATCGCCTGGCGCTCGGCGATCAGGCGCTCCACCGCCATCAGCGACGGGCCGTAGGCGTCGCGGCGCTTGGCGTCGGCGTTCACCCAGGCCTTCATCTGGTCGAAGGCCGCCTGCTTGCGCGCGAGGATGTCGCTGCCCGCGTAGCTGGCCATCTGGCCCTGGTAGTTCTTGTAGTAGTTGTTGACGCCGGCGACGGTGTTGGCCAGCTTGATCTCGGCATCGCGGCGGCCGGTGGTCGCCTCCTTGATCAGGTCCAGCTGCTCGCCCATCGCCTTGACGCGGTGCGGGAAGTCCCACGAGAACGCGAAGTCGACTTCCGACGGCAGGCGGTGACGGTTCGTGCGGCCCGGATAACCGGCCACGGCGACGAAGTCGTTCTCGCTCAGCGGCGAGCTCGCCATCTTCAGGAACTGCTGCGGCTGGAAGGGCTTGTTGTCCTTGCTGAAGTCCGCCGGCTTGCCGTCCGGGCCGACGTAGGCGCGGTAGAAGCTGTAATCGCCGGTGTGGCGCGGCCACATCCAGTTGTCGGTGTCGCCGCCGAACAGGCCGACGCCTTCGGCCGGCGCGTGGACCAGGCGGACGTCGCGGATCTCGAGCTGCTTGGTCAGCTGGTACATCAGGCCGCCGTAGAACGCGCCCACCGAGCAGCGGTGGCCGGTGTCCTTCTCGCACGCGGCGACCAGCGACTTCTCGTTGGCCTCGATCGCGTCGATGCGGGCCTTGCCCTGCAGCGCGGCGGTCTTCCTGTCGATCACCTGGTCGGTGACGTCGGTCAGCGCAACCGTGACCAGGATGCGGCTGCCCGGCGCGGCCGGCAGTTCATCGGCCAGCGACGCGGCCAGGAAGCCGTTCTTCAACAGGTCCTTCTGCGGCGTCGAGTTGTACTGGATGCTGCCGAAGGCGCAGTGGTGGTTGGTCACCACCAGGCCCTGCGGGGACACGAAGGAGGCCGTGCAGCCGCCCAGGCTCACCACCGCGCCCATCGGGTACCCCAGCGGCTGCGACAGCCGCGCCGGATCGAACTTCAGGCCCAGGGCCTTCATGTCCTTGGCCACCAGCGGCAGCTGCTGCGGCATCCACATGCCTTCGTGCGCCTGGGCGCCGGCTGCGGCGTAGAACGCCAGCGCAGCCCACATCAGTCGTTTCATTCGCGGGACTCCTGTCCACCTTCTGAGAAGGGGCGAACCATACACGAGCCGGCATTCCCGGACCCGTGCCGGTCGGCACCCGGTCCCCATGCCGCATGGCGGGATAACCCGCAGTTCCACTCGGGCTCCACGACCGTGGGATGGGGAAACCCTGACTCCAAACTTACACTTCCATTGAATCAATCGTGTCGTCCAGGAGCCCGCCATGACTCTCACGCAGCTCAGCCAGGTGAAGCGCTGGATGGTGATGCACAGCGCCCGCCATCCGGTGGAGCTGGCGGTCTGGAACGTCGTGCTGACGATCTGGATGCTGGGCTTCATGGGTGTTCCGGGCGCGTTATTGATCCAGGCGTGGATCGCACTGCCGTTGTGTCTGGTGGCCTGGCTGCTGCCGATGGCCTACACCGGCGGCCGACGCCGGCTGCACCGGTCGGGCCGCCTGCGCTGCGACTGGCTGACGGCGCTCTGAACACGGCACGCCTCGATCCGCACACCTCGGTGACTCGAAGCCGGCGGAGCCGGTGCCCCTCGGAGCGAATTCCGAGCGGCGAGGAGGAGATTGAGCGGAGAGGGGCACCGGCTCCGCCGGCTTGCGCGCCATCGTTGGAACGCCTCCCGCGCCTTGACATCATCGTCACTTCTGACGATGATCCGTCGCATGAAGTATCCAGGCGGCAAGGGCAAGACGTACCAGCACGTCATCAACCTGATGCCTCCGCACCGGGTGTACATCGAGACGCACGTGGGTGGCGGCGCGGTCCTGCGCCACAAGCTGCCGGCGGCGCGTTCGATCGCCATCGACGCCGACGAGCGGGTCATCGCGCACTGGCAAGACCTGGCACTGCCCGGGGTCGAGCTGGTGCACGGCCGTGCCGAGGACTTCCTCGCGCGGCACACGTTCGAGGGGGATGAGCTGGTCTACGTGGACCCGCCCTACCACCCCGAGACGCGTCGGCAGACGCGCATCTACCGGCATGAATACGGCGCGGCGGACCACGAGGCGCTGCTGGCGCTGCTCGCGGCGCTGCCATGCCGGGTGATCGTGTCGGGTTACGCGCATCCCTCGTACGACGCCCTCCTGCGGGGGTGGCGGACGGTGGACTTCCGCGCGAAGACCCACACCGATGTGCGCACGGAGACGCTGTGGTTCAACTTCGAACCGCCTGAGATGCTTCACGACAGCCGGCATCGCGGAGCCACCTTCCGCGAGCGCCAGACCCACAAGCGGCGTCTCGAACGCCTTCAAGAGCGTGTCCATGCCATGGACCCGGTCGAACGCGCCGCGTTCACCCAATGGCTGAACACCACCTATCCAGCCGCCCAGAGAGGCGGCGTTCCTCTTCTCCCATGACCCAGATCGTTGCCCTCGTCTCCCGCCACGGCTCCCTCCAAAGAGAACTTCCCGATCCCCATCACCTCCTGCTGACCGGCGTGCGCTGGGGCGCCGTCGAGGAATTCCCCACTCCGGCCTATTGGACGCAGCAGGCGCTGGCCCATCGCCTGGAAGCGGCACCGCCCGCGGCGTCGGGCCGCTCGCTGGCCGAGGAGGTCGGCGCGTCGCTGCTGGGCGGACCGGGCATCCCGGCCGCCGTCGGGCTCGCCGCGTTCGCGCGCATCCGCGAGCGCGGCGCCTTCGTGCAGCCTGGCGTCTGCGAGCTCACACTCACTGCGTGGCTGAGCGAGCCGCTGGACGTCGACGGCAAGGCGCTGGGATTCCGCTTCGCGGCGCCGAAGGCGAAGCACCTCGCGGCGGTGATGCCGGCGCTGCTCTCGGCGCCGGACTTCGAGGCCGGCCAGGACCTGCGCAACTGGTTGATGGAACTGCCGGGCGTCGGACCGAAGACGGCGTCGGCGATCGTGCGCGGCTGGTCGGCGTCCGAGGACGTCGCGCTGCTCGACGTGCACCTGCTGCGCGTCGGTCAGGTGATCGGGCTGTTCTCGCGCAAGCTGACGGTGGAGCGGCACTACCTCGAAGCCGAGGCGCGCCTGCTGAAGCTGTGCGCCGCGATGGACGTGCGTCCGTCGGAGCTGGAAGCCGTCGTCGCGGCGGAGATGAGCCGCTCGCCCGAGACGGCGCGATTCCTGGTCGACCACCTGAAGGCGACCGAAGGTGGTCCCAAGGTCGCGGCCTCGGCGAAGGCCCGCGCGATGCGCGAGCCGGAGCAGATCGCGCTGGTGTTCACGGCGTGAGCGCCTCGATCAACGCCCGCGCCGCCGCCGACTGGTGGCGGTGCGGCGCGTAGACCAGCGAGAACGGCCGCGTCCGCCCGCCCAGTTCGGGCAACACCTCCGCCAGTCTTCCGCTGTCGAGCCGCTCGCGCACGATGAAGTCATAGGTCTGGCAGACGCCGATGCCCTGCTCCGCGAGCGAGACCGCGCCGAGCACGTCGTCCGAGACCTCGATCGTCGAGGTCGGCTGCCACTCCACCTCCTCGCCTGCCACCAGGAACGACCACGGCCCCAGCCGTCCGGTGCGCGGCATCACGAACGGCAGGCAGCGATGCAGGGTCAGGTCTTGCAGGCTCCGCGGCTCGCCCGATCGCCGGAGATAGTCCGGCGCGGCGACCAGCCGCAAGCGCGCGTCCTCCAGCTTGCGTGCGACCAGTCCGCTGTCGGGCAGATGCCCGAGCCGGATCGCCATGTCGAAGCCCTCGGCGACCAGGTCGACGTTGCGGTTGGTGATGTTGAGCTCGAGCCGCACGCCGGGATGGCGTTCGATGAAGGGCAGGAGCAGTGGGGGCAGCCGATGGTGGCCGTAGGTGGTGGGCGCGCTGATGCGCACCCGGCCGCTGAGCGCGGCGCCTTGGGACTGCGCCTGCGCTTCCGCGTCACCCAGCAGCCCGAAGGCGTGACGCGCCTGCTCCAGGTAGCGACGCCCCTCTTCTGTCAGCCCGATGCGACGCGTCGTGCGACGCATCAGTTGCTGACCGAGTCGCGTCTCCAGCCGGACGACCGCGCGGCTGAGCACCGACGCCGTCGTCGACAGCGCCGTGGCGGCGGCCGTGAACGATCCCTGCTCCACGACCGCCAGGAACGCTTCCACATCGCCCAGGTAGTCGAATCGACGGCTCATCTTGTCTTCCCAGGAATCAATGAATTGGCTCCAGGGTAATTTATCTCCTGTTTGAGCATCAATAGAGTTGCTTCATCGATTTCTGCCCGCACCGCGGGCGCCACGAGGACTCCGATGAACCGCTCCCGCCCCACCTTCCGCCTTGCCCGGCACGCGCTGACCGCGCTGACCGCGTTCGCCGCTTCCGCCGCGCTGACCTCCGCCTGGAGCGCCGACACCGCCGCACTGGAGCGCTGGCGCAGCTACAGCGGCGTGACCTGGGAGGCGGGTCCCGCTTCGCAGGGCGCGCCTGCCGCGGCCTTCCGCAACTCCGTGAACGCGCCCATCGCGGGGATCCACTTCGACGCCAAGGATCGCGCCTTCGTCAGCACGCCGCGGCTGATCTCTGCGGACACGCCCGCCACCTTGAGCCTGCTGGACACATCCGTCGACGGCGGCCCCGCACGGCTCGCCGCCTTCCCCTCGGAGACGGGCAATGCGACGAACGCCGCGCCGGCGCTTCATCTGCGCAACGTGCTGGGCTTCCACATCGACCGCCGCAACGGCTGGCTCTGGGCCCTGGACATGGGCTTCGTCGCCGGCGAGGCCGAAGCGCCGGCGGGCGGTCAGAAGATCGTCGTCTACGCGCTGGCCACGGGCCGCGTGGTGAAGCGCATCGCGCTGGACGGCGTCGCCGATCGCAAGGGCAGCTTCCTCAACGACATCGCGGTCGACGAGGGCCGCCGCGTCGCGTATCTCTCCGACAGCGGCCTGCGCAGCGCGCCGCGCAACCAGGCGGCGATCATCGTGGCGGACTTCGATTCGGCGCGCGTTCGCCGCGTGCTGAGCCAGCATCCGTCCGTGATGCCCGAAGCCGGCGCGAAGGTCGTGTCGCACGACGAGGAGGTCTGGCCGGGCAATCCGCTGGTGCTGGGCATCAACGGCATCGCCCTGTCGCCGGACGCGCGCACGCTGTACTGGACGGTCACGACCGGCACGAAGGCGTTCGCGATCGACACGGCCGCGCTGCGCGACACGAAGGCGGACAGCGCCCGCGTGGCGGCGGCGGTGCGGACGCTGGGCGATGTCGGCGGCAACACCGACGGCATCGTGACGGACGCGCAAGGTCGGCTCTACATCACCGACGTCACCCGCAACGGCATCGTGCGCTACGACCCGGCCTCGCGAGCGATGACACTGATCGCCGCGGACGACGGCGTGTTCTGGCCCGACACGCCCACGATCACGACGGGCGGGGACCTGCTGTTCACCGCCAGTCGATTGAACGGCCACTTCGCCGGCGCCGTGAAGGCGGGCAGCGAGCGCTACGACCTCTGGCGGCTGCGGCTGGCCCGCTGATCTTCAACCCGTCAAACGGAACTTCGCCACCACCTGGGTCAAGCGCGCGGCCTGCTCCTTCAACGCCTCGGCCGCGGCGGCGGATTCCTCGACCAGCGCGGCGTTCTGCTGCGTCATGCTGTCGAGCTGCGTGACCGCCGTGTTGACCTCCGACAGGCTCAGCGTCTGCCCGCCGGTGGCCGCGGCGATCTCGCGGATCAGCTGGCTGACCTGCTTCACCGCGTCGACCACCTGCGTCATGGTCGTGCCCGCGTCGCCGACGGCGCGCGAGCCCGTCTCGACCTGCTCGACCGAATCCGCGATCAGCGTCTTGATCTCGCGCGCCGCCTGGGCGCTGCGCTGCGCCAGGCCGCGCACCTCGGACGCGACCACGGCGAAACCGCGGCCCTGCTCGCCCGCGCGGGCCGCCTCGACCGCGGCATTGAGGGCGAGGATGTTGGTCTGGAAGGCGATGCCGTCGATCACGCCGATGATGTCGGCGATGCGCCGCGACGACTGCTGGATGCCCGCCATCGTCGAGACGACGCGGCCGACCATGTCCCCGCCGCGGCTGGCCACGCCGGCCGCGTCCTGCGCGATGCGGCTGGCCTCGTCGGCGCTGCTGGCGCTCTGGCGGGCGGCATCGGTCAGCTGGTGCATCGCCGCCGAGGTCTCCTGCAGGTTGGACGCCGTCTGCTCGGTGCGGCTCGATAGGTCGAAGCTGCCGGTGGCGACCTCGCGGCTGGCCTCCGCGATCTGGTCGGCGCTGGAGCGCACCGTCGACATCGACGCATGCAGCGCGTCGCGCATCTTGCCGAGCGCCCGCAGCAGATCGCCCAGTTCATCGCGGCGCGAGGCCGTGTCGATGTCGCGCAGGTCGCCGCCGGCGATCCGGTCCGCGGTCTCCGACGCCGCGCGCAGCGGCTGCGTCAGCGAGCGCGTCAGCAGCCAGCCGACCAGCGCCCCCAGGGCCATGGCGGCCGCGACCAGCGTCCAGATCGCGGTCAGCACGACGCGGTAGTCGGCGCGCGCCTGCTCGTGCGCGACATCGGCGCCCTCGGCATTGATCTTCACCAGTTCCGCCTGGCGCTGGGTCGCGCCGCGGAAGGCGGTGCGTGAATCGCCGCGCAGCAGGGCGACGGCCTCGTCCCGTTGACCGCCACCGAGCGCCGCCACGTAGCGCTCCTGCACGGACCGATAGGTCTGGATCTGCCGACCGAGGTCCTCGAAGACCTGCCGCTCCTTGTCGCTGGCGACGAGCTTCTCGTAAGTCGACAGCAGCCCGGGCAGCACGCGCCATTGCTCGGTCAGCCGCGCCGCCTCGTCCGCGACCGCCTTGGCGTCGCCGCCGACGAGCATCTGCAGTTCCGCCCGCCGCATCTGGTTCATCGAATCGCTGATGGCGCCCAGCACGCGCGTGCTCGGCAGCCAGTTGGTGGCCAGGTCGTCGACCTTGGCCTCGACCTGCGCCACGCGGCTCGCCGAGAACGCGCCCATGGCGAGCATCAGCAGCAACAGCAGCGCGAAGCCCAGACCGAGTCGCACTCCTACCTTCAAGTCGGACAGCATTCCCATGTGATCCTCCCGTCGGCGCCGGCTCTGGCGTCGCCTGCGAAAGCTAGCACCAGTCCGGCGGCATGCACAGCCCCGGTGAAGGGGGCAGCGGGCGCCGCCTTCACGGCGCAAGGCTGCGCGGGACGGTCTCCTCGGGGTCAGGATCCGGGTCCGGATCCGCGGTGCTGGCGGGGGCGTCGGGAAGCTTCGGCAGGGATGCTGGCATCGGGCGCACGGGCAGAACGCCCGGCGGCAGGCGCAACCAGTAGCGCCGTCGCGTCGCCCGCTCGCATCCGTCGATCGGCGGCGACCGGCGGTCGCTGCGCCAGCGCCACGCGCCGCAGTCGACCGTGTTGAGCAGCAGCACGTCGGCGGCGAGGTAACGCGCCACGATGTCCGGCTTCGGATGGCCGAAGCGGTTGAGATATCCCGACTGCACCGCGGCCACGCGCGGCTCGACCGCCCGCACGAATGCGACCGTCGACGAAGTCCGGCTGCCGTGATGCGGCACGACGAGGACTTCGGACCGCAAGCCCTCCTCGCCGTCCTCCCGCACCAGGCGCGCCTCCTGCGCCGCCTCGATGTCGCCGGTCAGCAGCACGCGTCGGCCGGCGGCTTCGACGCGCAGCACGCAGGAACCCGCATTGCGCCTGGCTTCCTTGCGTTTCTGGCTCACCTCGCCCGTGCTGCCTGCCCCGCCCGCTCCGCCCGCCTCTCCTTCCACGATCGGCCACAGCACCTCGAAGCGCACGCCGTCCCAGGTCCACCGCTGCCCGCGCCGGCAGCCCTCCCCGCCCGGCACCGCGCCCAGCCTCCGCTCGACCGGCATCGCCGCGAGCAGGCTGGCGGCGCCGCCCACATGGTCCTGGTCCGCGTGGCTGATCATCAGCACATCCAGTCGTCGCTCGCCGAGCCCGTACAGCAGCGGCAGCAGCACGCGTTGCCCGGCATCGGAACCCGGCCCCCACGACGGGCCGGCGTCGAAGACCATCGTGTGCCCCTGCGTGCGCAGGATCGTGGCGCCGCCCTGGCCGACGTCGGGCACCCAGAGTTCCAGGTGACCCGGCGCGGGGCGCTCGATCACCGGCCAGAACATCGGCACGCACAGCGCGAGCCCGCCGAGTCGCAGGCGCCACGGCCACGGCATCGCGAGCGCGGCACCGCCGACCAGTCCCACCGCCTGCGCCCACGCGGTCGGCCACGGCAGATGCCAGACCGCCAGCGGCAGGACGCGCAGCGCCTCCAGCAGGGCGTTCATCAGCGCGACGCACCACGCGCCTAGCGTCCACAACGGCGGACACACCGCGCCCAGCATCGCCAGCGGCGTGATCACGTACGAGACCAGCGGGATGGCGAAGGCGTTCGCCACCAGGCCCACGATGGACAGTTGCTGGAACAGCAGCAGCGTCAGCGGCGCCAGGCCGAGCGTCACCACCCACTGCGTGTGCCAGGCGTTGCGCAGCGCGCCGCGCCAGCCGGGATCGGCACGATGGTCCGCGGCCATCAGCAGCGCGACGGCGCAGAACGACAACCAGAAGCCGGCCTGCGTCAGCGCCCACGGGTCGGCGGCGCACACGCCGGCGGCGGCCGCGCACAGGCTCATCGGCCACGGCCAGCGCGCGCCGGTCTGACGCAGCAGCGCGAGGATCGCGAGCAGCCCGACCGTGCGCTGCGACGGCACGCCCCAGCCGGAGAACAGCGCGTAGAGCCCGGCCGCGACGACGCCGATCCACATCGCCGCGCGCGGCGCCGGCAGCCACAGGCACAACCGCGCGCTGCGCCGCCAGACCCAGCCCGCCGCGGCGCCGGCGAGCCAGGCGAACATCGTCACGTGCAGGCCGCTCACGCTCAGCAGATGCGACACGCCGGCGTCGCGGTACAGCCCCCAGTCGGCGGCATTCTGGCCGTTTGCAATCAGCTTCTACGTTGTTGCAAACGCCTCTTCTCCGGTTCCACTTTTGCAAATCCCTCTACGCCGACTTTTCCGTCGACTCTTGGACGTTTGCAAACCCTTCTACGCTCCTAGCCGCCGCCTCCTTCGCCAACGCAATCTCTCGGCCCAAGAAGTTTGCCTGGTTCTGAAACGCAGTAGCGCTTTCTAGCGTTTCGAACATCTGCGCAACGGTCACTCGACGCCACAGCGCCCTTCGCCCCACCTTTACGGGGGGAGGAATTGCCCCTTTGCGGACGTAGTTGCTAACCGTCCGCGCTGTCACCTTAAGCATAGAAGCAAGCTCATTCTTGGTGACGAACTCAAGGTCCTGCGTCTGCTTGGCCATCGCGACTCTCTCATGAGTGAAGTCGCTGAAAGCGTATTTCAAAACAGCAGACTTGTCGCTTAAGAACGCATTTGCGCGAGCGACGCACAAAACCTCTACATGTAGTTAATTTCAGAATACTTACTGTAACGCGTGGCCTTTCCGAAATTTGATGCATTTTCAAACTGTCACCTCGATAGTGGAACCCACGCACGACCACTGCGTGCGCCATGGCCATGTCCGCAGGTGTCGGCCAAAGTTCATTCAAAAAAGGCGAATAGCGAATGTCTAGAGGCAAACAAAGAATGTCCGAAGAAGACATTCTGGAATATCAAAAAATGGGCCGCGGAAAAGGAAGATTGGCGACATACCTTCCCTGGCTGTACACAACAGAAGGCTATTACGACGGCACCACGCACGAACCATATAGTGAAAGGTTCGGGAGAAATCACCAACTTCTATCCGACGGAGAGCAATCTCTTTTCTATATTCTGGAGCGTGCCGTGAGCGTTACTGATGTGCGAGAACAATTTCCACTTGACCGGGAACTGACGCAGGAAGTCGCCAACTCCCTAGGAGTGAAACACCAATTCTACAAAGGCACATATGTTCCTTACGTGATGACAGTGGACTTCCTTGTGGACAGGTCCACGGACGAAGGCGAACGTATCGAGGCTTACGAAGTCAAAGTCGCGCACGAACTCGAATCACCTCGTGTAGTCGAGTTGCTGGAGGTCATGAGAGAAAGCTTGGCTCAACTGGGAATTCCGCTTCACTTGGTAGTTAAGGAATTACTGCCAGCACAAAAAGTTAAGAACCTCGGATGGATACGACGGGCACAGAAGAGCGAGAACGCAATCATTGCATACGACGACTATTTCGAAGAATACAAGCTTCGAATGACTCAAGAACTTCGCGCTCACACCCCTGAGCAATCCCTCTCAGATTATTGCGAGGAGTTCGACCGCAGAAATGGTATTGATAAGGGAACGGGACTTAGGGTCGCACGAATGCTGCTAAATGAAAGAATTTTGTATATGGACCTCAACAACGCATTTCCGGAGCGCTTACCAATGAGCACGTTCCGCATCCTCGCACCTTCGCCTACAAACAAGAATCCGCCGTGCACCGATGAGTGATATTCCATTCCATAGAAATCAGCTTCTTGTCCGCCTTCAAGATGAAACAACGCATCGACTGTTATTTTTTGACATCGACGCCGACGATGCATGGCTAATCCTGGTAGGCGATGCTGCGGAAAAGGCTTTGCCCTACTGCCTTAAATATTCAAAGCTTCCCGAAGGATTTCGCCCCTTCACACCTAACTCTCACGGTCCGCCGAGGGGCATAACGCGTATCCAGTTAACAACCGCGGAGTCATTGCACGTCGACAGCGCTTGGAAGCGCATTGGTCCGCTAGTCGATTTGGTCCCCGATATTTTTTATCCATCGCTGCGAAACAAGTTGCTGAAGACGCGTGAATCGGAACTCAGCGCTGAAGCAAAGTTGCAAGCGGCGGCAAGGTTGGAGCTAATCGAACTTGCCAATATACCTGATATCGAACTGCCTCCCCTCGTCACGGGCTCAGCCAAGACGCTTCTTCGGGACCTTCGAGATTATTGGCGTGGCGGCCAAACACAGGATGCACTACGCGGCCGTTATCAGAACTGCGCACACCGGGATAAGACAGGCACTGCACTTCGAGGTCGTAAAACGGCGAACGGACTACGACCGTTCCAGCGCACGCTGTCCGATGATGAAGCGATGCGTGATGTGCTTGAGAACGTATTCTTGAAACTCAACGCTACCGTCACATTGAAGGATGCACATGAACAACTCAAACAAAAACATTACACGTACGTTGACGGAAATGGGGAAGTGCATCTAAAGCCAGGAGTCGAGGCACCTAGCTACAACCAGTTCTATCGATTTCTCCATAGAAATTATCCTCTAGAGACAATTATTCGTCGCCGAAAAGGCGACAAAGTGTTTTCAACACAGCATCGCGCCACGTCCGGCTCAATTCAATTAAGGACGCATGGCGTTGGTCACATCTACGAGTTTGACGCAACTATCGCGGACGTTGTACTTGTTTCGCTTCGGAATCGAGCCCACATCGTCGGAAAGCCGACGCTGTATCTCATCATTGACCGTGATAGTCGAATGATTGTTGGCTGGTATGTTGGATTTGAA
Source organism: Mitsuaria sp. 7 (assembly GCF_001653795.1). Classification (NCBI taxonomy): domain Bacteria; kingdom Pseudomonadati; phylum Pseudomonadota; class Betaproteobacteria; order Burkholderiales; family Sphaerotilaceae; genus Roseateles; species Mitsuaria sp. 7. Next base: position 467,815 of record NZ_CP011514.1, on the reverse strand, counting down.
AACGCCTCATACACACCCGCTATGCTTGCAATCCTGAGCATCGGCGAGGACAAGGAAAAGCTTTGCAGACGTCTTGGAATTAAGTACGACCCTTTGGATTGGCCTGCCCATGGAATCCTGCCGGAATCTTTTGTAGCCGACCAAGGTGAGCTTGTCCACAAACAGGCACGTCGAATCACTCGCTCTCTTAGAGCAATGATAACAAACGTTCCTGGATTGCGGCCTGATATGAAACCTCTGGTCGAATGTGGCTTCGCATTGCTACATCAAATCATTGCCCCAGTCACCATCGCCTATTCCCCAGACAGTGCCAATAGAGCGCGCAGACGCGCCAAATACGACAAGAACGCGGCATTAAACATCAATGAATTTGAGTCCATCATTGTAAAAGCAATTATTACTTACAACCGGACAATGCAGGTCGAATATCCGCTCAACTTTCAACAAATTGAAGATGAGGTCCCGCCTTCGCCTCGGGAACTATTCCGACACGGAGTTCGAAAGCGCATGGGACTCCTCGATATCATCGACTTCGACAAAGTACGAGCTGAGCTACTTCCACGCGAAAGCACCACCATACACAAAGACGGGCTCACCTTTAAACGCATGTTCTACCAATCCGCCGAAGCGGAACGACGTGGGTGGCTGGTTGAAGGACGCATCGAGCGTAAGCCCTTCAACTTCTCCTACGATTATCGACTTGTCGATGAAATATTCGTCGATGCTCCCGACGGAAGCGGCGAACGACTGCCGCTACAGCTCGCTGGCGATAGCGTCAAATTCAAAGGGATGTCCTATGCCGAAGTGCACCGGAGCTTTCAAGCGGTGGACAAAATAACTGCCCCCGCCAAAGACGAGAAAAGCGAGGCTAGGCACGAGTTCGCCAAGCATGTGGGCCCGATTAACGAACGCGCCCTAAAAGAAATGCGGGAGCAAACGCAAGATGAGTCCTATTCCAGCCGTCGAAAGGATGTTCCCGGTGCTCGTGCCGAAGACCTGCGCGAAGAACGGATACAAACCGCAGGTGCTTTCCACCCGGGCCGGACACCGGGCGACAGAGCCCAGTCTCAAGTCGTGGAGCCTCCCCAGGAGAGCGCTCCCGTCGGGGCTTTTCCCATTAGCGGGGTCAGAGTGCAACCCAGCGCCGAGCCGAGGGGTCCGAACGCGAGCGCCACGGCACCCGCCGGTTCGCCCCCAGCGGTTGACACCCTTCTGTCCGCTACCCCTCCAGCCCCTGCGCCTGCTCTCAATCCGTCGCCATCTGATACTGAACGCCCCGCCGCACAAGCGTCGGCGGTGGCTAACGCAAATGGCGATTCGCCCCAGTACGAAGACGTGCCCGACCTGCTGGATTTCGAGGTCGAAGGCGCGAAGGCTGCGTACGAGCATACCCAGCCCGAGGACGACGGAGATGGCGACCCACCGCAACATCCCTCCACGCCTTCGCCAGCTCCACAGCGCCCAATGACGTTGCGGGAACGCATGGCCGCCAAGCGCCGTCAAAACTCATAAGGAGCAACAAATGCCCATCGAGATGGACCTGAGCTTGCTCCCGCCCCACGTGGAGGTCGCGAACTACAAGCCTCAGCGCATCAAGCGCTTTCAGGGAAATCCGCTAATCGAGGCTCTACCCGTCGCACTGGACGAAGACGAAATCTTTGAGTCACTGGAGCTCTATCCCGAATTCGACTCCGAGCAGCGCGAGTGGAAAAACTTTGAGCGAATCCAGGAGCTGCTCGGCCTGATGAACGTCATGTTTCCCATGACTTCACACATCTATCTCGCCACGACGTTGGATGCGCGACTCCGAGCAGGCCTAGTCGGCCGCAAGCCACAGTCGCGTGGACACGCGGCAATCTTCCAGGAAATCTACAAGCTGCAGCGAGAGGGCATCACATTTCGCCAGACCCATCACACCGTAGTGATGGGGAGCTCAGAAGCTCTTCTGGCCATCCCAGGCATGGGAAAGAGCACCACCATTCGGCGGGTGATGGCGCGCTATCCACAGGTCATCTACCACCCTAGGGCTCACTTCTTCCAGGTGACCTATCTGCACATCGAGATGGAGCGGGATGGGGCGAGCTTCAAAGCTTTAGCCGTCCAAATCATCACTCAGCTCGACTCGCTAATCCCCGATGCTGACTACTACGAAAAGTACGTTGCCAAGGGCCGCCACAGTGGAAAGACGCTGCTGCACATCGCGAGCCGATTGATGAACGAGCACTACCTCGGACTGCTGGTCGTAGACGAAATTCAGAACATCACAAATAAGGGCGGCGATGAGCAGGTGATGATGACGGACCTGGTTTCGCTCTGCAACGTGGGAAAAATTCCGCAGCTCTACGTAGGCACCAACAAAGCGTCCCGAATCATGAAGCTGGACCTCCGACAAGCCAGGCGCTCTATCGGCCCGGGGCTGGGGGACTGGTCTCCACTTCCGAAGTGGGAGTCTAAGGAAGAGGACGGTAAGCTCATCGACGAGCCTGGCGAATGGCATGACTTCATCGACCGGCTCTGGACCTATCAGTGGGTCAAGAATCCGGTGGCACTGACTCCGCAGCTCTACGACACGATTTACGACTGCAGCCAAGGCATCATCGACCTCGCGTTGAAGCTCTTCGTCATCGCTCAGGTCCGCGCGATGCTTGACCAGACGGAGACCCTGTCAGAAGCGCTGCTGCTTGATGTCTACAAAAAGGACATGCATTTCGTACATGAGATGGTGGGCGCGCTGGCCTCCCGGTCCCCCAAGCAAATGGCGAAGTTTCCGGACTTGGCGCCGTTCGACATCGCCGACTACGTCGAGCGGATGATGAATCGGTACCTCTCGCGCGACAAGCGCAACGCTGCAGCATCCACACGTCCCGGAAACCCCGACTTCCGCGCTCGCCTCGAGGGTGCCGCACGCGTCTTGGGCTTGAACGAGAAGGACGCGGAGGCAGCGGCTGAAGAAGTCGCGGCGGAAGGCACGGCCAAAGACATGCTCGAAGCGATTGTCCAGTTGGCGAAGAACGAGACCGCGCCGCTCCGCAAAGCGAAGGCCAAAAGTCCCAACAAGGTCGACAAGCTCGAAGCCGCGGTTAGTGCGTTGAATTTGGAGGAGCGACCGCTGGACTACCGCAACGCGGTCGTGAATGCGGCGAAGGTTTCGGCGCAATCCAAGTCCACGGCATCCATTCTGGATGAGCTCATCAAGCTCAACATGGTCCGTGATATCGAGACCCTCGTCCCTGTCGAATGACGATGCCTAAGCCCTACCCCGACGAGCTAGCCGGGAGCGTGGTCATGCGCGCAATCATCCGCTGCGCGCTCCCGCAGAAGCGGCTGCTGAGAGAGGTCTTCGGGCGGAACATGTCCAATCTTTCGTTCTTCCTTCCGGTCGACATCCCTCGATTGGCCAGCGCGATGCATGTCTCTGCGGACAAGCTGCTTTGGGAGCACACCATCTTCCCCTACGCTACTTCGCATGCACCACCAGCGTTGGCGCGCGAGCAGGAACGGCGAGCGCTTGCGGACACGGGAGATGACGCGAGGTGTTCCGCTGCTCTCGTCCAGGCCGCCACACAGGGTGTGAACGCACTCCGCTACTGCCCCAGGTGCGTCGCGGTGGACATCAAGCGGTTCGGCGAGAGCTACTGGCATCGGTCTCATTCCTTACCTGCCGTCTACGTCTGCCACAAACATGGCACGGCGCTTCACGAGAGCGACGTCGCCCTGGCTCAGTCGGCCCGCGCGTACGAGGGAGACATCCCCCAATATCAATCGGGAGCACCCATGCAGGCGCCACTTCCACGAACTGTCCTGCAGCCCGTAGCGGTGCTCAGCGCATCCGTGATGAACAAGGCTCGGGACTGGCATGACGACTGGCAGCATGTCTACCAGTTGGTTGCCCACGCCACAGGGTTCGTGGCCAAGTGGGGGACGGTGGCAAGCGCCCAGGTCTCCAAGGACCTCGGCGCCCTGTATGGTCATGAGTTGCTGGACCAACTCGGGTGCCGACTTGGTCGTCCGAGTCACTCATGGCCTGCTCTCATGGTTCGGCCCCGCAGCTCTGGCCCGTTCAGCCCGCTCAAGCACGTGCTCTTGCGCACCTTCCTCGCGCACTCGACTGACCAGCCCCGCACGTTCTCGTACCAGCCAGGCGGCAAGAGGACTCGGGACTACGCCGCACTGGACGCTCAGGTCGCGAGCCTCGTGTCGGGCCTCATCGAGGCTGCTGCGCGCGAAGGCAGGCTCACCACGGTCACCGAGATGATGAGCTCATTGGGCCAATGGTCGGCTTATCGGCACGACCGGTCCAGATTCCCTGCGACCGCCGCGGTACTCACCGCCTTCAAGGCGACGGAGTCCTCGCTACGCAAATCCGGTAGGCGTCAACGTCGACGTCGCACCAGCGTCCGCGGCACCGTCGGTGCAGGCGGTCAACCGGCCACACCCACTTGATGCTGTCCCAAGCGGCTGAGAGGTCAAACGCATGAGGAATCGCTACAAGCGTTCAAGCAATGCCGGCGCCGAGCTTGTTATGGGCATCAAGCGAGTAGATGGCCGCTTTGTTGCCTACGGCACGGGCACGAGCCGCATGAGGGTAGGCATCGACGTAGACAACCTCACGTTCCAAGGCTTGCCCGATAACAAGCGAGACCGCATGCGAGTTGAGAGCGAGTTCGAGCAGTGGCGACCGGCATCATTCCTAGAGTACGCGTGCGCACTGTCGATGGACCTCAACGGCGACACGGCTCACGACGCCTGGGCTTTCATACATAACGGGATGCGCGTTGTCGTGCCGGCCTTGGTGCTCATGCGCGCGATGCTGCGGCCGCACGACCCCGTGTTCGACCTCGCATTTAGCGGTAAGTCGCTCGAGTCGGTGGTGACGTACTCGGGTGACGCGTCGCAGGCGGGCGGCTTTGGCGTGGTGGCCATGGTCGCGTCGTACCGGTACAGCGCCGATACCAGCAACAAGGCAACGATTGTCGAACCACTGTCCTGGGCGTACTCATTTCCATCGGCACGGGAGATGTGGAACAGCATCTACGCCAGCGCCACTCACGGCCGCTTGGGGTTGCAGCTTCCGAAGGCCTGGTCGCACATGGTGGTGCACGGAGTCGCGCACGCTCGAAATTTCTATGTCACGCAACTGGCTGTCGTTTCGCTAGAACCGCGCGAGGAGCCGTTTGAGTTCGCTAACGAACATGCTAGGGTCATCAAGTTCCATGAGGCCATGGAAGTTGTGGCCAGCGGACTGAAACCGCTACGGGCCAAGGACGATTCCATCAAGCTCCACAGCAACCGAACGTCTGCGCTCTCCGACGCAGAATGGTCTGAGATTGCCCCGCTGTTCTCCCGTGGAGGAAGCCATGACGGCAAGACCGGCAACGTGCACGACCAGCGGCTCATCGTTGACGGCATCTTGGCCAAGCTCACCGCGGGTACATCCTGGACCGAGACAAGGTACGCAGAAGGAATCCCGCACACGAGCGTCTCTATCGCGTATCACCGCTGGCAGAAGTCAGGCCGCTGGCAGTCGATTCTTGACGTACTGAACAAGCAGCGAGGCTAGGGGTTCCGATGGGTCGTTTCTAGTCCTTCAAGGCGTCAAGCAGGTTCAAGACTTAGCGCCTCAGGCTTGCCGACCGTCGGCGACTTAGCACGAAGCTTAAGAGTCCAACTCCGAACACGACCGCCCCGGGTGCCATGAGGCAGATTAGCCACAGCCACAGCAACACAGCATCCGCCTGCGAGCCAAACATCACGACAAGCAAGGTGGAGTAGAGCGCGAGCACCTGTAGCGCTAACAAAAATGCCAGCCCATCGTCTTTCAGTAATTGCCTCGGCTGCTTGCGTCCCATCTTTTCCTCCCAGATGGCACCGTGTAGCAAGGCTCTTTATCCATGTCCGCTGAATCAGGCTTCTGGAACCACCCCGTTGTCATCGCCCTCCAGAGACTAGCTCACGAAGCCGTGCACCATGGCGTCCCCGGCCTGCTGGTTTCAGGCCTCCTCATTGGCCTCTCAATGGCTGGCGTGCCCGCCGCGAAGAGTGCTGTCTATGACCTCTGGACCCACGCCTGGAAGGTTCATCCATTCATCTTGGCCTCCGCCGGCTTCCTGACCACAACCGCAGTGCTCCTTCAAGGCGCCGACATATCCCCTGACCTCGACAGCTGGTTGTTTGCACCAGTTCTCGGATTCCTGGCGCACATCTTGTGCTTCTCATCGGTCACGCTATCCCTGCTGTGGTTCAGCTATGGCGAACCGTGGGTAGGCACACCATGCCAGGATGTGGCAAGTCTGATTGTGCTGACGGGAGCGTTCCTGACGCTTGCTCTGATGGCGACGGGCGGCTCCATCATTGTTCAAGACCGCATTGCTGAGCGCAAAGATGAGCATGCGCCTCGAGCCGAGGTCTCTTCCAAATGGACGCTACGACTCTACGTTCCGCTGAGCGTGGGCTGCTTCGCCGCGTGCGTCGTCACCGCCACCTCGGGGGAAAAAACCGACCTCTTGGTTCGAAGCCACCTCAACACGCTGTCCGTCAGATTCTGCGCAGGCTATCCGGTGACGAGCACACTTCCCTCAACGCCTAGTTCCGGAAAGGGGACTTCGCATTGATTGGGTGACGAAACTCCGACCGCTTGCCACCCAACCCAACGACGCGGTTGGCTGAGCTAAGCATGCATCACTTAAAGGACGAAGCGTGGTCTGCTTTGAGTCACAACCCAAGGCTCGCTTTAAGCGCTTCGTTCACACGCGTCATCGCTGCAGCCGATAGACGCCCGAGCCATTTCTGAATCCGCGCGTCGCGGTCGATGTTTCTTAGGTGCCCGCAGTCCACGATGCAATCCTTCTGCACGCCATCCTGAGGAGTCACCTGAACCTGCGTTGGATAGCCTTTGTACTGCTTCGCGTCGTTGAGTGGAGCGACTATGGTGAGCGGAGATGCTCTGTTCCCGCCGTCGTTCTGAACGACGACACAAGGTCTAGCCCCAATGCTTGCATCGTTCTTCTTCTCGCCGCCGAGCGCTCCGCTCAGGTCAACAAGGACGATGTCCCCTCGCCAAATTTCGATTTCTGCCATCAGCTTCTCTCCTCGCTTGTCTGATGAGTCTCTCGATGGCGCCGACTTCCCTTGAATAGAGCCTGGTGCCCGCGACCTGCCGCACATGTCGTGCAATCCATGGTTCGATGCCTTGCATCTCAGGCTGCCGCGCCGCGCACTTCGTTGGCACCATGCTTGTTTCGCCAGTCTTCAAGTCCTCGGATGCAACCAAACTGCTTAGCCAATGAAGCCTGCGAACTTGTAGCGACCGTCCACCCTCTCGAACGTGACCAGCTCGATTCCTAGGGCGGGCATGTTCCGGATGAAGTCAGCACGAGGCAACTCAGGCAGAACCATCAGGCGACGAATCTTGAGGTTGAACTCTGAGGAGATGCTTTGTCCATGAAGTTGAAGCTGGCCCACCGCGGTGTAGACATTCGTGGTGGTAGACGACGTCTTCACCTCAAAGAGCAAAATCTCGTCCTTCCGCAGACAGGCGAGGTCAACGGCCGTAGAGCTTTTCACCGCACCTGTGGCGTGGACTGCAGTTTCCAGCGCGGCCACGATGAGGCCATGCTCCACGTACCGTTCTCCCGCTTCCACACCAGCCCGCGAAGTATGGCCAGAGAATTCTTCAAGGTAGTCACGAAGGGTGCGAGACGTCGATGCGCTCCGCACTTCTTCGTACCTCCGAGGCTCCATGGGTGCTGGAGCCCCTTGAGAAGCTCGAGAACCGCGAGCAACTGGAGCAGCATGTCGCTCATCCAGTTTTTCAGCGTGACCGCGGATGAGCGTGAGTGCCGTCCCAAAATCCTGAATGCGCAGGTACCAATTTCCACTGTGCCTCCGAAGAACCACGTGGCCCTCAGGAACACCTCGCTGCCTGGCGAAGTCTTGAAGGTCAAACACGTCAGGCACGACCTGTGGGGTGAGTCCACTACTTGGTTCAAAGTAGCACAACCCGATGAGGTCGTTCCGCCGCTCAAAAGGGTCTGAGGGGACGTACGCCACCATCCGTTTGTCCCATTCCACACGGATGGTCCTTTTCGTTGGCGCGTCATCGCTGCGACCTGAAGGAACGATGTCGAAGCCTGAGAGCTTGAGCGCGTACAGCAGTTCACCGATTCTCGGCAGAACATCCAGGCGCTCTCCGGTGTATCCCTTCGCGGCTTTCAGGTCATCTAAAAACGAGCGTACGTCGGGCGGCACTTGGCCGCGCGCATCTGCCGCAGCTGCAAGTCGCACAAGCAGCCTGGACGAAGGCTTTTCCACTTCTGATGTTGCCTTCCCAACAATTGCGTCATTCTTCAAAGTTCAAATGCTCCATCGGACCTTTGCTCTCACTTGCTGTGCAGCCTACTGAGCCGTACGGCCGCGCGCCTCAAGCCAGAGCTCCGCGTTCACAAGCAGTTGGGCAGCTCTCGCGTAGTCTCTCCCGACTACGCTTTTGTCCGAGTTGCTTTGCACGAGCCTTCGGACCTCGCTCATCATTCGCTTCTTGAGCTCACCGATAGCCGCAGCCTGGCTGTCGCGCGATGCTCGCTGCAAAAGTTCCCTGCCAATCAGATGCACCACCAAGCGGTCCTTGTGGGGCGGTTTGTCAGGCGTAGCGCGCAAGAAGAGGTGTCGGTCCCTATCGGCCTCCGATACTTGGAACAGATGCTTCAACTCGAGCTGGTCGAGCAGCAAGAAACCGAACTCATGCGCAAGCTCCCCGGTCGGCAACGCATAGTCTTCAACCACCAGCAACGCGCCATTGGTACGCAGCAAGCTTGCGAAGACTGAGAAGTCGCCGAGCCATTGGTCGGGATGAACCTCGTGGAGCACGTTGCAGAGCACGATGACATCAAAACTCCCCTCATCCAAACCAGCTCGGAGACTCGAGATGTTCTCAAACCATCTGCCCGAGACATCGGCTGCTGATTGCTTACCGTAAGTCAGTTCAATCTGATGGACACATTCGGGCCGGTCCCTAGCGCTGTCGTCTAGCGCGATGTAGTCGAACAATCGGGAGGCGTCGGGATAGGTCTCCCGAAGCGAAGCCAACAACCTGCCCTTGCCTGCCCCGAAGTCAAGTACTCGGAGGGGACGCCCGCTCTGCGCAGCTGCTTCAGCCAGCGGCCGCAGAACTTCCCGAATTTGCAGCATCTGTGGGTCTTTGATGTTTGGCCCTACGGTTCCAGGCGCAACCAGACACTCTCCCAGAAATCGCGTCGCCGCATAAGCACTTGGAAGCTGCATGAGCTCTTGGAGACTCCTCGTCCCTTCAGGCCCTCCAAGTAGGCTTTCCAGCACCACCTCAGGATTTCGGCCGGCACGCGTCACAGTCCCATCATTCACAAACCAAAGACAGTCGTCGTCCTGCGACATCAGATGAGCGATGAGGGGCACCGAATGCGTCGCAACCCACAACTGACCGTGCCTCAAGATGGACGCGAGAGTGGTCATGACCTGCACCAGCACGGCCGGGTGCAAGTGATTTTCCGGCTCGTCCATCAGCACGATGTTGTCTTGCAAGTATTCCTGTTGGGCGTGCAGCATGCAGCCATACTGGAACAAGACCTGCTGACCCGCCGACAGAGAACCTTGCGAGGGCGCAAATCCACCAATCAAGAGCATGTCGTTTTCGACCGTCACGGCCGTTTCAGCACCGAGAAGGCGGCCAAGAATATCTATCAAGGCCTGCGCACGAAGCTCAGCATCAGACGAACCACCCCCACCATCCCGGCGTCGCTTTAGTTCCGCATCGTTTGCCTGCCGAAGCACGCTGAAGGCGTAAGACGGAGCAAGCGCTTCCGCCGTTTCGGAACTGTTCGAGAGCCGCTGGGCCCGTCCGGCAATGTCGCTCAGGGTGAAGCCTCCCGGGTCGAGCAAGGAGGTAACCTTGGGGACGAACCTTACGAAACTCGGTACCTCTCCACTTGACCGCTGGAGCACCGTCGCGTGTCGAATCCCGCGTTGGATGTCGGCCACCTTGTTGAACGCATCGCGATGCTGACGCTCCGCTTCCACCAAGCTGAGCGCTTGCGGTGGATACTTCGCCCTCTGGCGAGACACTTCAAGGACTCGACTCTCAAGCTCATGTTCAGCTTGCAGAAGATAGGCAAGACTGCCTTTAACGGCATCTGCGGGCTGAATCTTCTGACCAAGGCTCACCAACATGTTGAAGATGCGCGTCTTGCCTGCGCCATTCGGGCCGGCCAGCACCACCGTCTTTGCAAGCCTCGACATGCGCAGCCTGGCGCCGGGCTTGAGCGCCCAGACACCAATGCCCATGTCATTGAACTCCACTTCGTCGATATCAACGCCTTCAATCATTCTTTCTCCAAGCCTCCTAAAGCTCTGACGTTGACAACTCACTGGAGCACCCGAAGGTGCAGGCCCCTATGGCCTCACCTCGCGCTGCTACAGCCTATCTGTCGTAATAATCTTCCGGACCAGCGCTCGATTTCCCTTGGCCGCTGATGAGCCTACGGCTTACGGCCTACCGATGCAGGTTCCACCGCGATGCCATACCGAACCATCGTCATCGGTAGCGCCACGGACTCCGTATCGGTCACCAACCCAATCCATTTCTCGTTGCCGACAACGACGCGACCCCGTAAGGTGACCACAGCATCCTTCCCCGCCGCATCAACCGTCTTCAAGATGAGCGTCGAGCAGGGGTCATCGCCCTTTTGGAGGGCCGCATCGCAGCGGGGCCGGCTACTCAAGAACTTCGCTGCATCAAGTTTGCCGCTCTTGTAGGCGACCAAGGGCAACACCAGGAAGAGAGCGAGCGTCAACAGAATTGCGCGGAAGAGAACCACCGCGGTCATCGCGCTCCAGACCACTACGAGGGGCCGAATGACCCACTTTTTGGTCAAGAAATCCTTCCACCAATGCTGCCGCGGCGACAGCCCAGTCTTGGGAGTCTTCAGGTTATTCAAGAAGAACAAGACCACTGCCAGGAACCCGACGAAGGCGCATAAGCCGATGAAAGCGGGCTCGTCTATGAGTGGAAAGATGTAGTTGCCCCACACAGAGAGCAACGAACGATGAGCCAGCAGCGCTATGTTCTGCCAGTCCATTGAAAACGCCACCTCTGGGAAGCCGAAGCCTCTCACAAATCCGAAGTGGTAGTTGACCGCGAAGAGCGTTGCCATCACGACTGCGGCAGCCCACGTGGTCGCAAGCAACTTGAAGTACTTTTCGCTGAACACTAGGAGCCAAGGAGACGTCCCCGTTTCGTTGGCACTTCCTCCACCTAGTTGTTTGTCGATTGCTGTCATACCAGCGATTTTTACCTTAATGCGTGCACTTGCACCCCTGAACTTCGCTAGTTTGACCAGGTTCTTAGACGAAAGCGTTGGCTAGTCGTCACGTTGAAGCAGGCGCGCTCGTCACGCCGAAATTCCGAGGAAAATTCCGACATCTAAATCCAAGGGTCTTCCCTTGTCTCAATCGAATTTGCCAATTGCACGCACTACCGAGGCGTCCGAGCGGACCTAAAATGATTGGTATCGCTCGTCTCGCAGAGAACCAGCGCCCTCGGCCCCTCACTCGAAATATGCGCACAATTTATGAAACTCTAAAGTTCGGCAATGCGAAGGAGCGCTTAGCCATATGCGCGGACCTCCTGTCCGTTGTCGGAATTTCGGTCGCATCCGTGACCACCACGCTCATCGCCATTGACGGAAAACTGAACGTGGCAAATCTCGTGGGCACGATAGTGTTTGCGCTACTTTCCCTTGGTATCGCAGCGTTGGTGCTGCTCGCGTTCTTGACTGTGTCGAGCCAGCTGCATCGCGTTTTTGCGAGCAATCGAACTGCGCTTTCCTTGACGTTGCTCGCTCTCTGGTGCTTGTTCGCGGCTTTACTCGCTCTGGCATGCCTCATGGTTCATGACTTCCTGAGCAGCGTGAGGTTTGTGCAAACGCCTTGACCTGAGGGGTCTCCAAATTTCGTCAGCCGAGTTCGCGTCGTGAGCGAAGCCGCAGGACGGTGCCGCAAAGATAAGCAGCTCCGGCTCTGAGCACGCTCGAAAAGCTACACTCCGCGGCTGCGCCGCCAGGTCGGCGCGTTTAAGCGGTCGTTCCTACACAGGAGATTGAGCGACCACCGCCCACTTCCATGACCGAAACCGAACGCTCCCGCCTGATTGCCCGCATCTTCTCCCGGCCCGTGCTTGATGACATCGCACGCCGGGGGACGGCAGCGCGTGTCGTGAAGCAGCTCTCGGGGCTCGGTGTGCGGCCGGCAAGTCGCAAAGCCGTCGTGGCGGACCTCTTCGATGCGTCGCTTGCTGAGCTGAGTCAAAGCTTCCGTTGCGAGTACGTCTACAAGGCGGCCATCGCTAACCGCATAGTGTTCGGTCGGCACAGTCCGCGCACTTCCAGCATGAGCATCGAGCTCGGCGTGGCGGGCTCCATCATTGACGTGGCGATTTTCAACGGCACTTCCACGGCGTACGAGGTCAAGACCGAATACGACAGCCACCGGCGCCTGAGCACCCAGACCCCTGCGTACCTTCGAGCCTTCGACAGCGTCTACGTTGTGACGCATCCGGACCTCGCTCAACGCTATGCGTCTCTGGTAGACGACCGCGTTGGCATCCTCTGCCTTACCGAAAAGGGTAGCCTGCGCGAAATACGCAAGTCGGTTCGCGACGTCTCTCGGATTGAGACCGCGGTAGTTTTCCGCATGCTGCGTCGTCAGGAGTACATGGACGCCGTGCACAAGCACATCGGTCCGCAACCGGCGATGCCCAATGGGCTTCTCTCCCAGCACTACGAGCAGCTCTTCTGCGGTCTAACGAGCGAGCAAGCTCACAAGGTGCTTGTTTCCTCAATGCGCGCACGCACGACTGACGCAGAGACGGTGGATTTCGTGTCTTCCCTGCCTCAGAGCCTGCGAGTCTTGGCCTATGAGACACCATTGTCTCGACCACAGCGCCAACGTCTGTTAGCAGCGCTTGCCGCGTCCGTTTAGTCCAATTACATTTGCCTCCTAAATATTAAATCGCGTAACGAATACGCGATGGGAGGCTCCATGTACTTTCCTTTCGTCTACGGACGTCGTTCCGAATTTCTTGCTCTGCGCGCGATGCTGGAGGACCATCGGTCGCTGGACGCCTTGTTGCCGGTCATCGAGCCGGTCAAGCGCAAGAGCACAGACCTTGCTAGGTGCATCAAGGAATTCGGTAAGGCTGGCCAAGCGCTGGCTGTCATCCTCAATCCAGACAAGCATGAGCTGAAGCCGAAGGACGAGGCGAAGGCTTGGCTCAAGGAAATCATTGAGGTGGTCGATGAGCACGACTCCATCGTGCCAACGTTCCGATGCGTCTCGACCACGACGCTTGCCCATGTTTTTTCGTTCCTCAAGCGCTTTGAGAACCGAGAGGTCGCACTGGCCTACTCAAGCCCGTCGCTTGCTGACGCTGAACTCAAGACGCTTGCGGCCCATGCGGACGTCAAGTTCCACATCGTTTTGAACGAGAAGATGACGACGGCTCAGCAGAAGCTCCTGCCCTCTAACAAACGTGTCGACATCCGCGACTACTTCAACAAGTTGGACCGCAATTCCGACTACGACGGCGCCGAGCTCTTCACGGACCGACACAAGACCTTCAGCTCGAGCTGGGCAGGCTTTGGCGACTACGCGTCCATCGGCTCAGCATTCACGCCAGGTGGCGGCCAGCCTGCCGCCGTGGCTATTCACGCCATCTACAAACACAAATCTACCGACGTATGGATTGAGCACTTCGTGTCCGACGACACCGATAAGGATGTCGGAAGCACGGAAGACAAGTTCTTGCAGGCTGCTCGCAAGCTCGTGAGGGCCGCCAAGGCTCGCCCCAAAGAGTTCGGCACGAACTTCGCGCTGGACGAGTACACCAATCACGTCGCTGCGAGCCACTTCCCCGGGCTGGGGACCAACAAGGTTTTGCAGCTAGAGCATCACATCTGCTTGATGCTCGACTTGCTGGACGGCACCCTATAACTTCGACATTGGACGTCTGGAACAGCTCGCCCTGATGCGGAACCCGCGGCGAGCAGCCGTGCCTCTGCCCGGCCGGGGTCCAGACTTGGACCAGAGCAGCCGTTGGACATGGAAGCGAACTAGTGGCTACGAAGAAGACTCCCGCCCTCAAGACTCCAAAGACCGCAAGCACTAAGACAAAGGCCGCGTCAGCGGCTAGTGCCGCGCCCGTGGTGGCGCAGCCGCCTTATGTGCAGACTCTGCCGGCCGAGGCGATTCAGCAGTGGACCAACAGCGTCGTGCCGCGGCTCAAGTTCAGCCGCAGCGGCACCTTCCACCGTCTCCAACAGCGACTGGGCGCGGCTGAAGTAGAACAGGTCCTTCGAGCTGCTGGTCGGGACCTCGAACGAATGCAACCCCAACTTGCAGATGCACTGGGCATCCACAAGCGGTTGGCCGCAGACGGCTTCCTAGAGGTGGGTCGGCTCGCGACCGCTCTAGCCTCATCGGGACAGACCGTCACAGTGTTCATCTCCATTTACGTCCAACCTGCAGTCACGCGCTCAACGGTGGCCGCCGGCTCGTTGCTGCAGGACGTTTCCTATCCTCATGCGGTTGTGTTGGAAGGGTTCATTCCGGACCAGACGGGCACGCTAAAGGACGGATATCTCTTCGCGAGCAAGGATGGCATGTCCTTAGAACTCACCCCACTCGCCGATGTATCCGCGCTCGAAGACGCGCACTTCCTCAACCCGTTCGTTCCCACGGCCAGCACCGCAGATACGACTCGCATCGAGGAGCTGTCGATGCGGCTCATCTCTGGTGCAACTACTGGCATGCGTCGAAAGACGGTGGAGGCCCACGATGTGTCTGCTGCGATTTCCAGTCTTGGTCTCCACCAGACCGTACCGGGAACTATGCGAACACGGCAGCCTCTGACCAGAGGTCTCGGCTCGGCGGTGTACGTCATGCCGCAAAAGCACACGGTGCGTGTTGGCTCCTCGCGGGTACCCGAGGCGAAGCTCATCCAATGGTTTGCTAACTGCGTCGCCGCGCTGCAGGTGGAGGCAAAGGCAACGAAGCTAAGCAACCAGCTCCTTGCGCAGATGGCCAAGCGGACCGACATGGCCAAGCTTACGCCCGTGTCCTTTCAGCTGGACTATGCGGTGCTCAGAGAAGAGGGCTACGGCGAAGAGTTCACCTGGAAGGCAGGAACAGATGCGGACGCCGTGCAGACTGAAGAGCAATTGCTGGACGCGTTCGATGTTCCTATCGACTTGCTGCCCTCGACCGTGTCGCCGACCGCGCTCGGGCCAACAGGCACAAGAACATTCGAGGGAAAGATTCCCACGAGTCCGGCTCTGACTCTCCGGTTGGAGGTGAGCTCAGACTCTTGCCAAGTCCGCTCACCTACTGGCGCTCGTCTAGGCGAGTTTGTCGACAAGACCGGCGCGAGCGAGCCCTTCCTGGACTTCGTCAACCGACTGCATGCAATGCGAGTTTCCTTCACAGGGGCGACCGCGCTGTACTCGGCGGACGGTGCCTACGCTTCGGGCGATGTTCAGGTGGCTGTAGACCAGCTCATCTCGTTCCTGACATCGACCAAAGACCTGGACGGCGTAACCTCCGAGAAGGGAGATGAACCTGCAGGCTTTGCTGCCTACCCCCAGGAGTCCAGCTTTCGGCGGATTGAGGACTCGGGCGACATCGCCAAGGCGGCCTCTGCACTCATCTGCGGCGATGACCGCAAGGAAATCTTCGACTACCTGGAAATCTCAGTTGCGGAACGTCGCACGCGCTGGCTCCACGCCAAGATGACATCAGGCAAGGCACCGGACTCACCCGGAAGCCTCAGCGCTTCTGCGCTGCAAGAAGCGGTTGGTCAGGCCCAGAAGAACCTCGCCTTCATTCGGATGAGCTCGTCCGACAAGAGGTTCACCCGACGAGACAGCTCGTTGGGCTGGCAATTGCACGCTGCCGAAGCAGTCGGTCATCCCGCGGGTCCGACGAGTGGAAGAGGATGCTGGGGGCAACCCGCTGGACCCGGTCAAATCGCTCGGCGAGCTGATGGCTGACCCTCGAACGATTCATGAGGTCGCAGTGCTCATCCCTGGCTACGAGATTGAACGCCTCAAAAGCGGTTTGAAACGCATCCCAAAGGGCACCGCGCCGAAATACGTTGAACAGCTCTTCTGGCTGCTTAGCGCCTTCGTTCACGGCTGCCTGGAGGTCGGTGCACGACCGCTAGTCATCATGCGCGCCAAACCGTAGCTGGCGAAAAGATGACCCCTCGCCGGAACGAGGGGTCAACAATCAGTTCACGACGTCAAACGTTATCGACTGCGCGCGCCAGAACTCAAATCCGTCGAACGCTCGGTTGAGTCGATACTGGAAGTGGCGTCCGCTCACCTCAGGGATGACGGCCTCACGAGCTCTGAGCAGTTCAATCTCGGCAGACAACTCCTCGAACGGATAGATGCGCTGTTGATGCCGCCTCTTCATGGATTTCAGAAGCGCCAGCGCCCTCCCCCCTAGGCCCGCCAGCAGTTCGCGCCTTCTACATCTGTCCTCCACGATATCTCGAGACTGCTGAACCTCGGCTAGCCGTTGCGCCCACAGAGTACGGCTATGCACGGCTCGCTCGGGGCAGAAGACATACGTCTCCTGCAACGCGCGGGGTGCGCCGTCGCGGCCGAACGACCCCGAGGCCATGAACGGGATTTTCTTGCGGCGAGAAATCGGAAGAAAGTCCATGAGGGTTGCCGGACACGCTTCAGCCCAGCCTCGTGGAACGTCTTTGCCACTGACGGCCAGCTCGTTTCCTCCGTGGGCATCTGCTAGGAAGACGTTGTTTGGGCAGGTCCCCCGCCAGAGGTGCAGTTCGTAGCCGTGGCGCTCAAAGCGGTCCAGCAGCTCTTCGCCGTAGGTTGTGGTGAAGCCGTAACCCGGGTCCGTGAACACCCTACTCCCATCAATTTGAATTCGCATAGCTCATCAGAAAGTTCCTGGTGAGCTGTGTAGCCACCGCCGCTTATTGCGGCTCGGCGCTCGCTTGCCCCAACTTCGCCCCCTCCCACGCGCCTCGCGCTACGGACATGGCGCGGCTTGGCCGGTTAGACCGCGGCTCCCCGCGCCTTAGACCAAAGCTCCCCAATCCTTAGTCAACGACTCCCCAGTCATTAGTTTGTGGCTCCCGTCGACCCAAGGGCCATCGCCATGCAAGTCTCTGTCGCGCTTGGACAAACGCGGGACTTAGCCTACTGGGCACTCCCCAGAAGTAGAGAAGAGAGATGTATGAGAAGGCGCAGCGCCAGGTTCGCGGCTATGGTCGGCATGCGCGGCAGGCATCTCAGAACGGCGAGCGCCCGCCGAAGACAACCAAGTGCCCACTGCGGCTGAGACCCCGAAGCACTGTTGCGCAAGTTGAAGAAGAGTCGAGAACCAATTCAGCCCGCCTCTTGCGATTCGGGTCTTCCTTCCCTGAGCTATCCGCCTACGTGCCAGGTCGCTCAATCCGGCGCTCCTCGCACCCTAGCGGCGCTTCCGTATGGAGGAAGTCACTGCTCTCGCCTTCATCGCAGCGCCCGCCTCCCCAGAGTTCGAGGCTCGAAATACTATTGACGCACAACAAATCCTGGGAGGGATAAATGCAGACAAGAGTCCTCACGGACAAGGAAGCTGCAAAGGAGGCGCTCCGCCTTGTGCAGCAGGCTGACCGCGTTTCGATTGCCGTGGCTTGGGCTACCAAGAACGCCGTCACCGAATGCGTCTTGAAGTGCGGGAAGGTCGAGCGCGCCATCATCGGCACGCACATGTACATCACAGACCCTGCCGTACTCCGCGAATTTGCGCAGTTCCCGCAATCGAGGGTCATTGCCCCAGACGAGCCCAAGCTCTTCCATCCGAAGGTCTACCTCTTCGAGCGCGAAGGAGGCTTCGCAGCCATCGTCGGCAGCCACAACATGACCCGCGGAGCCTTCGAGTCGAACGTTGAAGCCAGCATCCTCCTCGAGGGAGACAGCTCAGCGAGCGTTCTGCGCGACCTAAGGGGATTCATCGACCAGAGCTGGAAGGCCGGAGAACCCATCGACGAGCGAGCCTTCCTATTCGGTTATGAACGTCAGTACGCCGCCAAGCGCCGTGCGCGGGAGGAGCTGAAGACCTTCCATCGACTTAGCCCTCCGGCCAAGGATTCGAGCGAGCCCTCGCCCCTGGACCTCGACTGGCGAGAGTTCTCCAAACGCGTCAAGGAGCAGGAGCGACTAGACAACGGCGCCCGGATGCGGCTGCTGCAGCGGGCAAGTGAGCTCTTCGCCGAGCACAAGCATTTCTCCGCTATGGAGCGTCATGACCGGCGGTGCATCGCTGCGACGCTGGGGCGGGTTGAACGCAAGCAGGGGGACATCAACTGGGCATGGTTTGGCAACATGTCCGGCCACGGCGACTTCCAGAACCTCGTCAATGAGAGTCCTGAGCTGCTCTCAAATGCCTTGGACCACATCCCCTCGGTTGGCGACGTCACGGACGAGCAATATGCCGCCTTCGTTGAGACCTTCAACGCCGCTTTCGAAGGCAAGGCTCACAAGGGTGGATATCCCGTCGCCAGTCGTCTGCTGGCCATGAAGCGCCCCGACCAGTTTGTTGCCGTCAACTCGCAGAACGTCAAGGGCTTGTGCGCCGCGCTTGATGTGCCGTGGACGAGGTTGAACCTGGAGAACTACTGGCAGCGGATTGTGGTTCCTATCCGGAACAGCCCATGGTGGTTCTCCGCCAGGCCAGCCAAGCCCGAGGCCGCCAGGCTCTGGGACTTCCGCGTGGCGATGCTCGATTCCATCTACTACGTGCGCGGAACCGTCGAGGACTGAGCGAGCCCCTCCTCGCAAGCACAGAATCGAACGCCGCCTTGCGCCCCGCGGACTGTGCGCATTCCTTCACGCGATTCCCCCTGAGTGCGGGAGGGCTGTCCGGCTAGCTGGACAGCCTCCCTCAGGCCTCACGACCTGACCCATAGAGTCCATTCCGTCGCAACAACTCGCTGATGACAATACAGCAGCCAAAACGTATGGAACTGTCCGAGACCCAGGACGCGCTTGTCCGGAACGTCCGCAACGCGATGAGCGTTGGCGGCATTCCCGAGAACGGGTACCCCTCCTCCATCACACAAGGCTCCCTCGTGGAAGCCTCCGGCGTCAGCCGGGCGACCCTCACCGGGCAGATGCTCGGTGGCGATGGGGAGGCCAACCCGAAGCTCAAGCAGATTTGTCGCGTTGCTGAGGCTCTCGGGGTACCCCCAGCCTTCCTTTTGATGCGTCCCGATGATTGGACGCGCCTAGCTCAGGTGGTCGTCCACTACGGCAGCCTGATGAGGAGTTCAAACGCTCGAGTCGGTGAGTTGCAAATCAAGTTCTCCCACGCAGCTCCAGACACCACGCAGGACCAAGCTCTACTGGCTGCTCAGCTAGCCCGCGCGCTTGGCATCGAAGACCAAGT
Source organism: Mitsuaria sp. 7 (assembly GCF_001653795.1). Lineage (NCBI taxonomy): Bacteria > Pseudomonadati > Pseudomonadota > Betaproteobacteria > Burkholderiales > Sphaerotilaceae > Roseateles > Mitsuaria sp. 7. The sequence continues at coordinate 448,327 of NZ_CP011514.1, read as the reverse complement.
CTCGGAGGAGACCATCAACGAGTCGAAGAACGAGATGGGAGCCGAACTCTCGACCAGGAACACCGATGCGAGGCGTCGCGTGTTCACGAGCTCATCACTCCTTCCCATCACCCAGATGCAGCCGGCAGAACGCTTCGCCGCCTTGCTCCTGACCACCGCATTCGCAACCAACCATCGTCGAGACCAAGCACACGGTCAGACGCCTTCCAGTGAGTGACACAAACATGGTTCGTTCACCGATTGACCCGTTCGCAGCTGTGTTCAGTGCCTACCTAGCTGGTGCAGCTACGGCAATCCTCGCTATCGCATACGCCAAGTACGTCGAACGACGCGCTCAGGCAGCTTCGAAGAACTCTTAATCCGCACATCAGGAGAGAAACCATGGCATACCGCTTTGACACCGACCTCGAGTTCCTGTCCAAAATCAGCTCGGAAGACCTGGATGGATTGGTCACCACGCTCACCCACGACAAAGACGGCAGCACCCGGCTGACGGAAGAATTGACTGGCGCCGTCGAGTACAAGCGTCACCACCCTGACCACGCCAAGTACTGGGAGCTTGTGGCGGCTGAAGTACAGAGCTACGGCGCCAACACCTTCGCCACCATCTTGCGCGGCGGCAAAGGGGTCCTCTACAAGGAAGTTCTGACCGATGTTTGCGACAAGCTGAAGGTCAACTACAACGGCGATTCCGATGTTGAGCTCATCGAGCAGAACCTGATGATGAAAATCATCCAGGACTCGGTCGAGAAGATGACGGATGAGGAAGTTCGTGAGATGGCCCAAGAGGCCGGTGTAGTGAACTATCAGTCTTTGACCAAAGATGCAGCGATTGCGGCTTTCATCGCGGTATTCAGGGCTGGCGGCTTCAAGTCCTTCCAGATTCTGGTCATCGTGGTCAACGCAGTTCTGAAGGCGCTCATCGGAAGAGGCCTCGGATTCGCCGCCGCGGGGATGATGAACCGCACAGCAGCCATCCTGGTCGGCCCTGTTGGCTGGGTCATCACCGGCCTTTGGACTGCCTTTGACCTGGCGAGCCCCGCTTACCGCGTGACTATCCCCGCAGTCATCCAAATCATCGTGCTTCGTCAGAAGCAGCTTGTGGATAGCAAGGCAAACCAGGCCTAAGCACCAGCGCGCTAAGCGCTGCCCTAGATGGTCTGGTCAAGCTCCTCGCTTGCCTGTTCGTCGGCCCTCAGCTCCATGCGAACTGAGGGCCGACTTGTTTCTGAAGGTGAGTTTCAGAGCCCGCCAGCACGTTCATTCGTCAGCGCACCGCCACTTTGGTCATTCGGTAAACGGTGGGCGAAATTTACTCTTTTGGGTAAATGGATGCTTTAATCCGCCTGTTCAAAGACCTCCCTTGCCTCATAGGAGCCCCCAAATGGCCAAGTCGTTGGAGCAGTTGCAAGCACAAATTGCGAAGCTCGAAGCGCAAGCGCAAGCAGTTCGCGAGAAAGAAGCTGTTGGAGTCATCGCCCGCATCAAGGAGGCGATTAAGCACTACCGGCTGACACCGGCACAGCTCTTTGACGACGTGCCTTCTACGGGTAGAGCAACCCCTGCCACAGGCAAGGCATATCGGACCCGCTCTAACGCGTCGGCCAAATTTGGCGACGGTCAAGGCCGCACCTGGAGTGGACTCGGAAAGCGGCCAGACTGGTTCAAGGCTGCTCTGGCGGCCGGCAAGACCCCGGACGAGCTTCTTATCAGCAAATCTTCTGGCGTAGCAGTGAACAGTAAGCCGAAGCGCGCTTCCGTCAAACGTGCCGCCGGCGGCCGCAAGAAGGGCCCGGGCCTACCCAAGTACCAAAGCGCAGAAGGTCAAACCTGGACTGGCGTTGGCAAGCGGCCAGGCTGGTTCGTGGCTGCTCTAGAAGCCGGCAAGACTGAGGACGACCTTCTCATCAAGCAAAGCTGATTCGCCGGGCGCTGGCTCAAGGTCCGTTGGGCCCGCGTGCCTTTACTCGAATCGTTGTCCCTCCAGACGTCGACATGTCTCGGCACAGCTACTGCGGCGAGTTTCATACCGCGTTCGTAAACTGACGGCATGTCTGTGGTATCGAAGGACGTCGACGTCCAACCGGCGATTGAGGCAAAGGCTCACGACTCTCAGGCACCCCTGAAGCGGTTTCGCGACAACATCGCACGCGCCATAGTCCAGATGGATGCAGGCCAATTCAAAGGAATAGACAAGTGGCGCATCGACAAGCGTCCGTGCGCCTCAGGCAGCAGGAGAGCGCGGGCCCTCGAGCTGGCTGAGCGCGCAAAGAAGGAAGCTTCTCGACCGCGCGCCCCATGATGCGACAACGAAGCCGGCTTGCGTCGTAGGCCAGGCAATGGCTTAAGCCAACCCCACAGCCCCTTTCAGGCCACATCCTCGGCCTGAACGCTCTGAGCCAAGACCCCGTAGCGGCGATGAAGCTCATACAGCTCGCGCTTTAGACGCACTGTGGTCGCGACAATCTCATCAGAGAACTCCTGCGGGTAGTACGCCTGGGGAAGCTCCTCATCGGAGAACGGAACTCCCTTGTGCTTCGTCTTCATGTAGGCATGCCAGATTGCTACGTGAGTCAGGAATTTGGTCGAGGAGTCAGGGATTCGCTCTCCATCCACGAGGTGCGATTTGGTCAGGAGTAGATTGACGATGCTGTCGTTGGAGGCCACGTACAGCGTCAGCGTCTCGGACTCAATGTCGGTCAGTCGACCGGATTTCTCCAGCTCCCAGAGCGTGTTCCATCGGCAAATCAAGGCGTAGATTGGACCGTAGAGCTCGCCAAGTTGGCGCTCTCGGAAGTCGATTTGCGCCTTGAGCATTAGCTCCCGCGTCTTTGCGTCGACCTGAAGCTGCTGTTTGAACTCCTCGCTTTGTCTTCCAAGCTGGAACTGAAGCGAAAGTTCTTGGGCCTTGCTGGCGTCTTGCAAGCTCTGCTTGAACTCATCTGCCTGACGTTGGAGGCTTCGTGAGAGCAGCTCCTTGGCCAGAAATCCAGCGACTAGAAGGACGCCAGCCGTCGTAATCAGCTCCGAGATGACGAATTGGAGGAAGTTCATCGGTGACGTAGGTGGGTTGAGGAAGAAGCGCGACCGCCTAACACCTAGGACGCTTGCACACCCTATCCGCTGGCGGACCTGCGCTTCTATCACCGACCCACACCCATCCGCATCCACAGGCCTGACTACGTTCACAACGGAGCCACTACATCCGTGGGCCTGCTGTGGTCGATGCGTGCTGAAGCCAAGCCGGGCATCGGCCCGGTACCCACCTCGTTGCTGACTCTCGATGGGCAGGTCGTACTAGCGCAGCTTCTCCACCAGAAGCGTGACCCGATTACCCATGATGCCAATCGAATCAGCTTCGGGCGTCGAGGACTGGGAGTTGATGCGCCAGCCGTTCTTTGGCAGGTCGTTGAAGAAAACGTAGAGCCCGTTGCAGTTGAAAGTCAGCTCGTTGACACTTTGTCCGCTGCGCTGTCGAGCATCGCAAGCCACCTGAGTACCCTTGGGCGAACGCTCAAGGAACGCCGAACGCTGTGCTGCGGCCCGCTTCTGCGAGGCCTCCTCCGCCGCGCTCTCCTGCTGCCGCTTCTCGAAGTCCCCTCGATGCCGTTCGGCGATGGTGGCCTGTGCTCGAGGACCAAAGGTCGCCAAGTCGTCCGGTGACATCCACGCGATTGCTCGGAAGACTCGCCCGCCTGGCGTATTGAACGCGCGAGCGCTGTACAAAATGTGAGTGCGGACAGCGATGACACAGGCCGGAACATCGACCTGCGATTGGTAGACCTGCGCCTGGACCTGGAAGATGGCTTCACCGGCCTTCGCGAGGTCCCGAACTTCGACGGGGACGCTGGTACGGGCGACCTCGCGGTAGGCCACCCCTCCCTTCAGCTCGCACCACCGCATGAAGTCGTCCGTCGCGACCGCGTTCGCGCCGGCGACATCTTCGAACTCCTGGGCAGTCCTGGGCAGATAGCCGTCCGCGGAGACCAGGCGGGAAGCCTTCGGATACTTCGCCAAGAAGATGCCCTGCAGGTCCGCGAAGGAGGTCTGCGCGGTGACCGCTGCCGTCTGGCTCGGGGCAGTTGGAGCCCTGCTGGCACAGCCGACGAGCGAGATGAGAGCAAAGACGCCACAAGCGAGGAGCGGCCGGTACGAGGTCATTCGCATTCCTAGGTCTAGAGTTTTCGAGCAGTCCGTGCCTGCTGGAAGCTCTGGAGCCGCGTGCGAAGACGCATCAATTTTGCTACCTATAGGCACGTGTCTTTAGTGTACGGATACCCAAGACTCGCGCCCACGATGCGGGCGAGTGCGAATCCGGAACTTATTGACGCTTTGGCGGTGGAAATCAAAGTCCGCCGGGAGGAGCTCGGGTTCTCGCAGGAGGATTTGGCCGGCCAGACCGAGCTCGGTCGCCCGTACATCTCCTTGCTTGAAGTCGGCAAGAAGCAGCCGACCATTTCGGTCCTCTACCGAATCGCTGTTGGCTTGGGCTTGACCTTCGGGGAGTTCGCCGACCGCGTTGAACGTCGGTACAAGAAGGAAGCAAAGCGACGCCGCGCTGCGGCTAAGGCTTAAAGGCGTTAGCGACGAGACCCCGGTTTGGTCCCGGGACTCTCACGCCATGGCGTCGAGGGCATCCAGGAGGCGTCTGACTTCAGGGCTGCTAACGCCCTTCTCCGGAGCAGCCTCAGGCACCTCGGGCGGCGTAGGCCAGGCCCACAGCACCTGCCGATAGCTCGACTGGCGCTTACGGTTCCAGAAGTCTTCCTCGCCAGCGATAAGTACTCTCCGAGGCTCGATGCGGACTAGCTGCGCGCTGAAGAGTTGTACCAGCGGCTCCACCCCACCAGACAACGGCAACAGAAGGCCATACGTGGCTGCCCCGCCCATCTCGTCCCGCATAGTGGCTCGCGTTCATCTGCAGGCGGCCAGATAGAGGCGTGGCGGCGCGCAGCTCATCTGCGGAGCGCTTGCGCCCAAGGCGGCGTAAACAGAGGGCTCGGACCAACATGTTGAAATACTGTATGCGCATACAGTATATTCAGGCATCCGACTTCGGAGGCCGCGAGATGCTCCTCGACCTGAACGACCCGCAGACCATCGTGAACTGGTGGTCAGTTTTCCCGGAGCGCCACGGCGCACTGCTGGCGGACTGGTCGCGCCGGCGGCCAGAACACCGCGTCGCCATCTCCCAGGCGCGCAGGCTCATCAATGCCGACCCGGCACGCCGGGCCTTGCTGGAGCGGGTGCGAGCTTTAGATGCACACGGAAGCACCGAGGAGGCTGCTCAACAGCCACCGTCTCATGACGAGCTGGCGGCTGGAGAGTTGGAGCATTGAGATGACATCAAAGGGTGAAGGAGAACTGCGCGCTGACCCTAAGGGCTCAGGTAGCGATGAGCTGGTCCGAGCTATGGTGTCTCCACATTCGGACGGAGCAACCCAGCATCTGTTCGAGTTCACGCTGCGCTATCTCCTGGATGACCACGAGGTGCTCGTAGAAGCTGTGATGGCACGCCTCGAACAGACCGGCTGTTCCGATACATTGGTCGGAGCAGGAATCACCGGCATCCTCGAACTTCAGTTCATCCGTAGTGCGTCGTCAGCGGAGGAAGCGTTGAACAGCGCGAACAGCGCCGTGCGACGCGCGTTCCCGTCAGCCAAACTTTCGAAGGTCATCCCTGCCCTCGATACCCCCAGCGCTGACTGAGTCGTTCACAAACGTCATCAGCTCGCTCATCACAGGCCACTGAGGAACGAGCCAGGGTCCAAGGCGTAGCGCCACGCGACCGAGCGCTGAAGCGCATGTTTCAACGCCGCAGGCACCGGTGCGATGGTTTCGGACAGCTCATCGCAGTAGAACTGACAGCCAAGCTGGATTGCGAGCTCGCAGACCCTAGCAACGAAATCTTCTAGGTCGCTTGAGCGAGCATCAAAGCGCGCATGAAGTTCGCACTCGTCGTGCTCTAGCTCCACCAGGTCGACCCGATTCCCCGCCTCGTCACCGAAGGCTATCCAACCGTCAACGAGCGCGACGTTGGCACCAAATCGAGCAGGCAGTAAGCGCCACGCTTCGCCCCTGGTTCCAGAAGGAAGAGGGACATCGAGCGAAACCTGAAAGAGCTGCACGTCGAATTGCCAAACGGCCATGAGGGAACCTCGAACAGCGTCCAAGGGAGCGAAGCATAGGCCGCAGAGCCAGTTTGGGCGAGGGAGGCTCTCATTCTTAGCCTTGCCGGACCCGGCCGTTGCCGACTCCCGTCCGTGCGCCAATAACGACGCGTAGCCAAGGACCACGACGGGTTGTTTTGCATCGGTCGCCGGCCGGTCGCAGCCCCTTCTAGTCTGCACTGACGCGGATTTGCTTCGCGGGTCTGGCCCTGGAATAATTCTGGTGAAGGCGTCCGCCTGAGCAGCCAGCCGCTCCAAACAGACAGGTTTCCGTTCCCATCCTCTCCACGCCAACCCATGCATCTCCGCTGGGCGCGGGGCAAGTAATCGCTGGTGTGCCCCGTGCTGAAACCCATCCGGAGGCTTGCATGCCAGTTGGTATCTCTTCTCTCGCCTACGCCGTTCGCAAGGCTAGCGAGACCACTTCCCACCCCTTGAGGCATGGTCACGCGTCGCAGCTTGTCGCTGCGCTGGGCTACAACACCCTCGCTGCGCACCAGGCCGCGGTTGCCGAGGGCGCGGAAAGCGAGCATCTCGACGCCGCGGCGCATGCCGTGCTCGACGAGGCGCTGCTCGCGGACCGCGCCTTAGAGCTGGCGCTACCCCATTCGGTCGTAGCGCTCGTTGACCTGGTTCGCGGTGCGTTCAAGGCTGAGCTGCCCGGGATGGCCTTGCACCGTCACGACGACGCACTGGCCGACGTGCTGTGTGACCTTGTCGATGACCGCGCCTACAACCATGGCCAGACCAGCAGTGCGATGGACGCCACGAACAACGACGGCGTCGCTGAAATCTATCTGCCCCTGGACCTGACGCTGGCGGAGTTGCCACCGCCTGGCGAGGTTTTTGAGCTGGAGATTGAAGGTCACATCGCGATGAGCCCAGACATCGAGCGCCCGTACTCCGGGCACAAGATTGCCGTGCGCTGCTCGCTCTTCATCGAACGGGTGAGTCGCGTGGCCATCACTGAGCCCGAGTTCCGGCTGGAGACGGCCCAACTCGACTACAACTGGGACGGCGACAGCGAAGACGAGCCGGCGAAGGTGCCGCTGGCCGAGGCCTTGGCCGAGGAACTGGGCATTTCGCAGGAAGAAGCTGAAGAGCTGGTGGATGTCGAACCCATCGCCATTGAGGGCCACGACGACATGGTCTATGGGTACGTGTTCGACTTCGCCGATGTTGCGTCACCGCAGCTGCAGGTCAAGCTGCTTGAAAAGCACGGCTCCCTGCAACATGAGGTGCCGCTCTGGTTCTTCGAGCGTGTTGCGGCCGAGCTGTGACCCGTTAGTGCTCTGAGGGAGCGGTGCCGCGTGCCGCCCCCATCCATCGCGCAGGCGCACCGTTTGGTTGCGCTAGACGGTGTATCGCATGAACAGCAGGGAGAACAATGAACCTCTTCGAGCGCAAAGTTCCAGAGCAGCAGCTCTGCGAAATCTACAGACGCGTCGAGGCCGGCGCGACATCGGGCGACCTGGAACTTCTCCAGCAATGGTGTGCGGGATTTGAAGACCGTGACGGTAAGTTTGTTCACGAGTTCCAGACGACCTTCAACTCTTCGTTCTGGGAGCTGTATCTCCACGCGGTGCTGAAGGAGTTCCGGCTCGATGTGGACTACCGCCATGCGCGTCCGGACTTCGTCGTGACAAGCCCGCATGACTTCTGCATCGAGGCGGTTACTGCGCAACCAGTTGGGGGAAAACCGCTCGGGCCTGGCCAGACCGACGAGGCAATCGCCTTACTTGGGGACCTCAACGAGCTCAACCGACGAGCGATGGTGCGGCTCGCCAACAGTTTCCACTCCAAGGTGAAGAAGTATCGGGACGGCTACTCCGCGCTCGCCCATGTCCGAGACAAGCCTTTCGTGCTGGCCGTAGCCGCCTTCGACAGTCCTGCATTTTTCGCGCTGAGCACGCGACCGATGGAGGCGCTTCTGTACAACTACTACGTCGACGAAGAGGCGTTCATCGCCGGTGAGAAAGACACCCTCGAGGGCGAGCATCTAGCGTCAGTCAAAAAGGACAACGGCGCGCCGATTGAGCTGGGAATGTTCCAGGGTCCGGCGTTCTCGGAAGTCAGCGCCGTTGTCTGGAACCCTTGCGCCACCTGGGGCAAGGTAAGGACGATGTCACCACTAGCTACCAACGAACGGGTGGTTGTCCAATCGGTGCGCTACAACCCCAATAGCCATCTGCCGCATCACGTCGTCGAGACGAAACCCGACACATCGGAGACGCTGTTGGATGGCTTGACGGTCTTCCACAACCCGTTTGCAAAGCATCCGCTTGACCCCGCGGTCTTTGGCCACCCAGACGTGGCGCAGATGTATGCCGACTACTCCACTGATAAGTTCGTGATTGACCGCCGGGAGGGGCAGTTGCTGTTCCGCTCGCTGCAAACCATCAAGATTCGCAGCAGCTGAGCTAGGGCAGCGGCACCAGCTCCGGAAACAGCAGCTCCACCATGGCCTGCGCATCACGCTTCGGCTCGAACGGCGTTGGGTCCACGTCGTACTGGGCACGGAGCTCCAGGTACCGCTTGTGCCAGTGCCCTTCCTTCCCTTCGGCCTTCATGGACTCCTCGCGGCCGTAGCGGCGCACCGCGTGCATGAACCACTTCAGATGGTTTTTCTCGGTGTTGGCCACGCGATGCGCAACCTCAACCAGGAGCTTCTGGCCCTGTCCCCAAGGGCGGTTGTGCTTCGCTGAATACAGGTCCGTCAGCACTTCGCGGTCGATGTAGTTGTCGTACTGGTGCAGGTGAATGCCGAAGCGGGCAAACCGGCGGCGGAACTCGTTCCAGTCCCTGGACGAGTCCTTGCCCTGGTACCCGGTGATGCCCATCCAAGCCTCGAAGTCGTCGCGCAGCTTCTGCTTCTCCGCTTCCACATCGGCCTCGAGCTGGCGCTTCGCGCCGGCGTAGTCGAAGTAGTACGCGTGCTGAGCGGTGGGGTCGAGGGTCAGTTCGTGGAACGGCACGACGCGCCGGTGTAGGCCTGAATGGCCGCCACCCTTGGTTGGCGCCGCCCAGATGCATTCGAGCCTGAACTCGCTGGCTTCCAGGGAGGACTCGACGGTCTTCGTGGTCACGACGAAGGCGTTCAGGTTGTTGTTGTAGAACACGTCGTCATCGGTCATGCGCCGATGCTCAGTGTCGAACTCGGCAAACAGCCAGACCAGAAGACCGCCTTCCTGCTGATAAAAGTCGCGCCGTGCAGCGATGACGTCCAGGTGCGTGGTCGAGAGCTGGATTTCAAAAGCGATGGGCAGGCCGTTGTAGACCGCGCGGACGTCGGGCCGGCGGCGCTCGCCCGTCAGCGGACCCTTCCAGGTCGGTTCCTGAGCGATGTCGTCGAAGCGGCCGTCGGCCGCCAGGCACTGACAGACCCAGTCCTTCATCCGGCGGTGGAGCTTGCTCTCCTTGGCGCCGTTGTACTTGCGCGCGTTGATTTCATCCTGGCTGAGCGCGCCGCGCGTCTGCGCCGGACAGCTGCCATCTTCATGCTGATGCTTGAAGAAGAACCTGAAGTTCTCTTTGGTGCGGCAGATGTACGCGGCCACGTTGCACAGCGAGCATCGGTACAGCGGGTCGTCCTTGCGCATTTGGCTTCGGACGGTCATGCGCAGCTGAATCAGCCGCTCGTAGTCGGTGCCGATGACTGCAGAGACCGGCAGGTGCCGGCCGGTCTCCATCTCTTGCACCTCCTTGACCTCCGGCTTCTCGACCCAGAGTGGCTCGCCGGGGTGGGGGCGTTCCTGGGCACGACGGCGGGCTGGCCGCAGGGCGGCGTCGCCAGCTTCAAATGGCGCGTCGATGTACTCGTCCATGCTCACCCCCGAACAGCGCGAGCAGGCGCAGTGTGAGTGGCCGACTCGGCCGGCACCAGGAAGTCGTGCGTTCTGCGTGGCCGCATCCGGCGCGGTCGAAGGGCATCTAGCGTCTTCGCCTCGGCCATCATCAGGTCGTAGAAGTCCTCGGCACGCACGGCCTTCTCATCGTCGGCGCGGATGCGGACCAGCGGCAAACCCGCGAGCTTGAACAGCAGGTTCTTCAGCTCGTCGCGCTCCGCCGCTTCTTCGGTGTCGTGGTGAACCGAGTCCAGCTCGATGCCGGCCACAGGGTCTTCATCGGCTGTGCACAGGAGGACATCGACTTGTGCGGCCCAGGCGTAGTTGCGGACGCGCGCAGGGACGGTTGCCTCCAACTTGTCGATGTCGATGAAGTTCTTCAGCGGCATGTTGGGGTAGGCCTGCAGCGACGGGAAGAACTGGCGGACGGCACGCAGGAACTCGCGCTCCTGCTGGCTCGCGCAGGCGTTGCGGCGGAAGTCGAAAGCGTCCACCGCAGACCACATGCCAAACGAGAAGGCGCTGACGATGGCCACGCGCCTCATCTCGGTGGCGGGCACGCGGCGACCGTCGGTTGCGCCAGGCGGAGACCAGCGCACTTCCTTGGCCTTGATGTCCTCACCCGTCATCAGCGGCAGCACCGGCGTTGCCGTCTCGGGTTCAGCCTGGCGCATCGCCTCGTTGATGCGCAGGTTGATACCTGCGAGCAGGTCGTCCTCGACCAGCACCAGACGGCTGGAACGCACCATGCGGTAGAGGCGCACCAGCGTGGCCGGCTGCAGCTGGTCTTCCAGGAACGCCTGGCGCAGCAGGGACGGGAAGACGCGTTGCATCAGCGCGGTGACGACGGGCTCCACCGTGTGCTGCTGGCGGTAGCTCTCGAAGGCTTCCAGGAAGCCGTCGATATTGCGGCGCTCCAGCAGGATGCGCAGGTTTTCGGCGGCGGGCGTCATTGCGCATCTCCCTGGCGCTCGAAGCGCACGATGAGCGCGTGGCCGAAGGCCCAGGGCCAGGTCTTCACGCCAGGGACCTCCGGCATCAGGCCGTTCATCGGGATGAGATGCGGGGACACCGCCACGTACATCTTCAGGCCGAGCGCGTCTGCGCTCGCACGGAGTTCCTGCGCATCGCTGGCGTACACGAGGTACGGCAGCTCGTTCTCCATCGACATCGCACCGGCAGAAATCATCTTCTGCAAGTTCAGGCCACTGGCGAACTGGTCGATGGCCTCAGTGACGGCGGTAGTCGTTTCGGGGTCGAGGTCCTTCGGCTTGGCGTAGCGGACGGCGTCCACGCGCGGCAGCAGGCTGTACAGGAGCTTGTCGTCAGTGACCAGCTCCATCTCGGCCAGCGTTGGCCAGGCGAATGCCTGGTTGGGGTTGTCGACCTTCAGGTCCTCCAGCATCTGCATCACGAAGCCGACCGGCAGGTTCTTCTCCATGGCGCGCGGCTCGACGCCGAACTTCTCGATGTAGCTGTCCCAGGTGAGGTCGGCCTTTGCCAGCATGTGCAGCACGCGGTGCAGGTCGACGCGCCACGTATCGGGTGGGCCACTCAAGTAGTCGACGCGCTTGGTGAAGTCGTGATGGCGGAAGCCGCCGCTGTGGATGCGCTTGGCCAACTTGTAGCGGCGCAGCAGACGTTCGCAGTCATGGGGGCCGATTTGGCGGTGGACGCGGCCGGGCACGAAGCCGTTTGGCTTGAGGGTTTCGACCGCCCAGACGTAGCGCTTGCCGTTGACCAGCCAGGCGCCCACACCCTCACGGGGAACGTAGATGTCGACCTGGTCGGGCTTGCGGTTCGTGCCGTCCTCGCGCAGGGACAGCTCCAGTTGATGCCAGCAGGTCAGCTCGTCACCGCGCGCGATTTCATAGCCGCTGTGCGGGTCGTCCTCGTCGGGCTCGAACACCAGCACCAGTTCGGAGTTCACGACGTCAGATGCGGTGACCGCGTTGATGTCACCGGGGATGGGATACGCGTTGGCGCAGAGCTTGAGGGCTGCGTAGCCATCCAGCACGGCCTTGCCTGTCTCTTCGAGATGACGGCGCAGCTTCTCCAACGCGGCCGGCGCATCGGCCAGCCAGTCAATGTCGTCCTCCAGCATCGGCGTAACGCCGCCCAGGGGCCACATCTCGTTGCGGCCGGCGGCATCGCCTTCCTTGGGCACGGGCACCGAGAAGTTGAGCGAGCGGCCGGTGAAGTTCATGGTCAGCACGCCGAGAGGCAACTGGCCCCGGGCGCGCAGCTTGTCGGCCCAGTCACGCAGCGCATCTGCCAGCTCGCTCCAGGTGGCGAACTCCGAATGGCGCAGTTGATAGCCGCCGTCGAAGACGTAGAACTGCAGGCGGGGAACCGGCGGTTCGCTGTCGGTGTGCCAGCTAGTGCTGCCGGTCAGCTGGGCCGCGGCGTGCAAGGAGTTGACGTGTTTGAGGGCAATGCCGCGTGCCTGCAGCGCCTTGCGCAGACGCTTGGCCAGCGTTTTGTGGTCCTCGCGTGGGTCAACGTGCAGCGATTGCACGACTTCCAGCGCTTCGTCAAACGTGAAACGGGGGGCCTGCGACTGGAGGAAGGTCCAGAGCGTGCCGGCGCGCGCTTCATCGCTCAGGGGCGATGCCGAGCCAGAGGTGGAGGAGGAAGATGCGGCCGGGCTGGCCGACGAACCCGAGGTGGGTGTAGACATGGATTGAGCTCCGTCATGGAAAGCGCATCGAAGAACGGCACACGTTGTTCGGCTTTCCGGGACTCAATACCAAGTCGAGGAAGGTCGGAATACTGCTGCTGGTTTTGCCGTGCCGGACATGCTTGTCCGGTGTGTGCACTGACGGGAGCAACTCACCCACGGCCCGTTGAGCCGCAGCAGAATCGTAAGCAAAAGCGGCGGGTGTAGTCAAGTCAAGCGTGCCGGCGCTGGCCCGGGCAAGATGCGTTAACGGGGACCAGAGGCGTCCCTGCACGGGACTTCCCCACTAAGATTTCGACCAATGACACCCGTTCAATTTGCCTGGGAAGGCCTATCAAATGCCATGCGCCTCTACGTTGAGGGCAAGCTTCGCTTCGACAACCTCTTTCAAGTGGACAGGGAAGAGGCCGTCAACAACATGGACCGAGCCATGGAAGCGAAGTTGGAAAAATTCCATTCGCTGTATGACGTAACCAAGGACCTGCCAGGGTTCGAATTCTTTGCCCACGGGGACACCTCGTTGCTCATCGTGCTGCGCAACGCGCTCCATCATCGAGACCATTCGCTGTTTCAAAGCTGGAACGCCAGGCTCGGCTTGAATGATGGAATGCACCTGCTTTCAGGGACCGAGTTCCTCCTTGCTAGCACGACGCCCGGAGAGGCTGGACATACCGTGCGGTTCTACTACCCGCTGCATGACTTCTATGCCCGCCTCGGCGCGCCGCGAATCAGCAACCCTACCGCTATGAAAGCACTTTGGGACGCCGAGCTGCTGTTCGATGAGATGGCGAGCGAAGGACGTAGAGCTCGGTACCCCGATGACCGGGTCTACGTTGATGTGATGCCGGCGTTCATGTCTGCCATTGCGCGCGTCAGGACGTGGCTCGACGCCACCGGTTTCCAGCCTGCCGGCTACGACGGCAAGACCTACTTTGAACACTTTGCAGATTTGGACCTGCCGCAGTCCCTGGGCTACAAGCGGCTGCGACTTCCCTGACAGCGTTCCTCGCATCGTTTGACCCCAGCGACTCTGTTGCTTACTCTCGACAACGTCGCCCGTCGCTTTCAACCTTTTGCCCGTGCAAAGCCATCGCTGCTCATGAGTGAGCGCACCTACCTCAACAGCAAGTACGAAGAACGAGCTCAAGTAAAGGCTCTCGGCGCACGCTGGGACTCTGAGCTTCGCAAGTGGTACGTACCATCGGAGTTGGACTTAGCGCCGTTCTCAGCTTGGCTGCCGGCGGCTCCGAAGTCGAGTCCTGCGCACTCACAGGTTGCGCTGGAGTCCGAGTCGCGTGAGGTGGACGTGCCGAACAAGGGCATCCCACTGTCGCGACTCCTGGGCGGGGTCGCGAACTTGATTTCGAAGGCCTTCGGTGAAGGTGTCTGGACCACGGCTGAGGTCCTAAAAGTCAGTTCGACCAAGGTCGGCCACGTCTACCTCGAGTTGTCCGAGCGAAACCAGTCCACGGGCGATGTTCTGGCGCAGGCACGCGCGGTAATCTGGTCCCGGTCGGCCGAAGCCCTGCTCTCGGAGTTCAGACGCGTGACCGGTGCCGACCTCGAAGCCGGCATCAAGGTGTTGTTGCGTGCCAAGCCTGTCTTCAAGTCGCAGTACGGGTTCAGCCTGGAAGTGGATGGCATCGACCCGGCGTACACACTAGGCGACCTTGAGGCTCGACGCCGCGACATCCGCGAGCGCCTGAAAAGAGAACTGCTGTTCGACCGCAATCGCTCGCTCGCGAGCCCCTGGGATTTCAAGGCAGTCCTAGTCATCGCGCCTGAGCGCGCCGCAGGGTTGGGAGACTTCGCCAAGGAGGCGCAGCGTCTTCAGGCACACGGAGCGTGCGAGTTCAGCTACATCCACAGCCGTTTTCAAGGCGAAGGTGCCGCCGCGGAGATTGCCGAGGCACTTCGGGTAGGCCTGCGCACGTGGTCCGGCGCAGAGCTCCCGGACGCCGTTGTCATCCTTAGAGGCGGCGGCAGCGTCAGCGACCTCGCCTGGCTCAACGACTACGCTTTGGCGCGATGCATCTGCGAATGCCCAGTGCCCGTTCTCACGGGCATTGGCCACGAGCGCGACGACACCTCGCTGGATGAAGTCGCCCACCGCAAGTTCGACACCCCGTCCAAGGTCATTTTGGGCATCGAAGAAGTAATGCGGTCCCGAGTTCGCGAGGCACGCGCGTTCAACGAGCGCATCCTCAACCTCACCCGGCGCGCTGCCGCCCTGACCGGCGCGGACGTTCTGCATCTGCGCCGTGATGTCGAGCAAGCCGCCAAGGCCTTGGTTGCTCAGGCACGTGCTGACAGCAAGTCCGCCTTCGAGGCACTCCGCCACGCGTCAGCAGCGACGCTCCGCGATGCGCGCAGTGCCGTTAGGGAGAACGTCGTTGCGGTTCGGTCGGACGCCCGCCAGCTCGTTCAGGTCGCGCACCAGGCTGTTCCAGCTGTCATGGTCGACATCGACACGAGAGCACGAGCGTCCGTCCTCCTCGCGAAGGAACGAAGCGAAGGCCTGTTGCCACTTGTTCTAGAGCGTAGTCGGCTGACCGCTCGCACGGCACGCCGGGAAACCGAACTCGCCATCCGCGAGACTTCTGGGGCTGTCGGGCGGCTTGTACACGTCCGCCGGAGGGTGGATGCGCTCCTCCCCACGGTTCTCGAACAAGCTGCGATGACCGCTCGCACCGCACGTCGAGAGACCGAGCTCGCCATCCGGGAGACCGCGGGCGTTGCCGGCAAGATTGGACATGTCCGCCGCCAGGTAGACGCGTTGCTACCGGCCGTTCTAGAGCAAGCTGCATCCAGCACCCGCACTCAAGGGCAAGCTGCAGAGCGTCTCATGCGCGAGACCGCCGAACGTTCCACAAGAGGCGTCGACATCGCAGCAGAGCGGTCCCAGGCCCTCTTCCGGGAGATTGCTGGTCAGGGGCCCCAAAAAACCTTGCGCCGCGGCTTCGCCGTCGTACGCTCCTCAGGCGGCGAGGCAGTGACTTCCGTAGAGACAGTCCAACCTGGTGCGGCCATACAGGTTGACCTGCATGACGGCACGGTGCGCGCAGTCGTCGAGACCGTCAATCAAACAACCCAGGAAGGCGGCGCCTGACGCCGAAGAGAAGATGGAAGAAAAGACTTTCCGCGATGCCTACGAAGTCCTTCAGCGCCATGCGGAGACGCTGCGCAACCAGGAGGAGCCCAACATCGACGACTTGTTGGACATCGTCAACGAGTCGGTCGACGCCTACAAGGTCTGCAAGCAGCGCATTGACGCTGTGGAGAAAGCTCTGGAGGAGGCGTTGGTCAGCGCTGGCTTGGAAGGTGCGAGCCGCGGCGAGCGAGCCGCTCCCGCGCCCAACGAGAACGGTGGCAAGGGTCGCCCCGTACCGTCCCGTGGCTTCGACGACATGGACGACGACACGCCCTTCTGAACGAGACGCAGCACTCCACGGTCAGCAAACAACTGTCTCGACGACGCCGGCGTCGGTGAGGAGTTGGTAGAGGTCGGCGACCTTCTGCCGGGCACCTCGCTCATTGCAGAAGAGGAACACGGCACGCTGCTTGGCGCGAGACAGCGCGACGAAGAAGGTTGCCAGCCCCTCGGGATTGCCAGGTGTGTGGCTCCACCAGGACTTGTCGTCCAGCCCGATAAAGGCAATCGTGTCGTACTCGAGTCCTTTGCTCTTGTGCACGGTCAAAAGCGGAATCTGGTCTGCTCCCTCATATAGGTCCAGGCAGTCGACCCAACTTCCACCGGCATGAGCGCACTCGGCCAGGTGGATGGTCAGCCCCTCCCGAATGAGTTCGGCCATATCGTTGCGCTGATAGCGAACGTGAGAGCGAACGATGCGCTCCATGTCCATGAATGCGTAGACCTTGTCGACCACGGCAGCAGCAGCTGCCTCAGAAGGCTCCTCGGCATCCATGAGAGCTCGCAGCTCGGCCAAGAACTCCTCCAGCGCAGCCTCGGCGCTGCGAGTGCCGAGGGTGTCCGCCGAGTCGACACCGGCGAGAAATTCCACGGCCGATGAGGCCAACTGCCACGCCGCCGGCGCCTTCACCTTAGTGCCAAGACGCAGGAGGGCCAGCACGACCTGGGCGATGTCATCCACCAGCAAGTCCTGGATGGAAACCTTGCCAACCACCTTGCTCTCATTGCGCAGTGCCAGGCCGGCAGCGGCGAACGCAGGCTGCAACTCCCGCTCGAAGACCTCAGCCTTCTGGCGAACCAGCAGCGCGTAGTCACGCGGCCGCTTCTTGCGGGCGGCCAGGTCCATGGCGACCCACGTCGCCAAGTACTCAGCCTCCCCTTGACGATGGGAGCTCGACCAAACCTGCACCACGTCTTTGGCCAACTCTGCGGCGGCTTGGGATTGCGTGGGAATGGCGCCAGCGTCGAGCGCCGTGGCAACGACGTGCTGCACGCGCACCAGTTCCGGCGAAGAGCGGAAGTTGAACAACAGCGGCACGCGCTGTGCGCCAAAGTCCGCCTCGAACTGCTCGAAGGCATCCGAACGAGCACCGGCCCACAGCATGATGCGTTGTTTGTGGTCGCCGACCACCGTCACGCTTGCAGAGCTGCCCATGAAGGCCGACTTGAGGAAGTCGTACTGAGCGAACGTCGTGTCTTGGAACTCGTCCACGAAGACGAACGAGTACGTCGACCGCAGCGCTGCCAGGATGTTGGGAGAGCTCCTCAACAGCAGCTCGGCCAGTCTGTTCAGGCTCGAGAAGGTGAGCTTCGACGGCTTCGCATACTTCAGCGACATGGCCCACCAGTAGTTCAAGAGCAGCTCGCGAGCGTTCGTGGGCTTCGCTGCGACCAGCGGCAACTTGCTGTTCCCCAGGACATCCGCTTCAAACCTGAATAGGTCCAGCCCGCCAATCTCGTTGCGCCATTCCTCGCGAGCCACTGCCCTTGCCCCGCGTTGGAACTCCTTCAGGTAGTCCTTGTCTGGGAACAGGATGTCGTACGGCCTCGTCGGCCGCCAAACCGAAGGAAGGGCATTGGCGAAGCGGTCGACCAAGCTCTTCGTCAACGCATCGAACGTGACGGATGAGAAGCGACCGGCCAGCTCTGGCGGGCACCGCTCCTGTACGCGCTTGGCGAGATTGGCGGCCGCGTCTGTCTTAAACGAGATGGCAAGGATGCGATGCGGCGGCCGGCAGATGCTTGTCTCAAGCAGATACACCGCCCGCTGAGCCAGGAACTCGGTCTTGCCGGCCCCTGGACCCGCTACGACCGACGTGTTTCCGGTACTGCGCAACGCGGTCCATGCCGCTGGCTCCAGACCGGGGATGCCCCTCGGATTCCAGTCCTCCGGCGCAACTCTCCGATAAAATTCCATCGGGACTACCTCAGAGGCTCTTGCGCACAACTTCGATGAGGTCCTTCAGGAACTGCGGGGCAGAGGCCCTCAACTGCTCATCTGAGAGCCTGCTCAGCGCGCGAACATGGGTGCTCGGCTTTCCTCGACCAAGGAAGAGATACCTGTACCAAAGAAGCGCGACGTCCTGGTCTGCCGGATACGCGGCGTGATTTCCGCCCTCCCCCAGCACTGCATCCCGAGCGTTTGTTCCAGCTCTAGGGCCAGCCATCTCAGCCTCCAGCACGGTGTACGCAGGGAAGTAGGCTTGGAGCATCGAGTAGTCGAGGTCCAGGGGAGCAGAGAAGAACACGCCGCGTTCTTGCAGAAACGCCAGCCACACCTCGATGTCTCCCTTGTCCACCATCTTGTCGAACCTATCGAGATTGCGTTCCGCTTGTGGGTCGTCAACTGCGACTTCCTTGAAGAACTCCGTAGGAGGGGTGCCATTAGCAATCAGCTGCGTAATGGCTGTCTTGACTCGTCCCCACCCGCCACCCTGTCGGCCCCAATCCAGGTCCAAGAGCGTGGCGTGTGGGATATCCAGTGTATTGAGCAGCTTCCACATGTGATTCACGTGGCGCCCTCCCAGCGGAACGACGGCGACGAAGGAGCGGTCAATTTCGACGCCCATGGCCTTCGACAGCCGCGGGATAACCACCTCTTCTGTGGCCCCCTCGCCTAGCACGACGAACCTTGCGAAGTAGAGCTCCGGATAACTGCGCACAGCCTCGCGCAGGTACTTGGATGCCTCTTCTTGGTCCGCCGGCATCTCCACGGCGCGGATGCGAGCCGTCCTGTCTTCCGTAAGACGGAAATGGCGAACCGCCTCTGGCTTGACGCGCGACAAGATGCTCGCGGAGTGGCTCGAGACGACCGCCTGCGCCTGGGATGCGCCGACCAGTTCCTCGACCTGGGCAATGATGCGCGACAGGTAAAAAGGCGCGAGGGTGTTTTCAGGCTCCTCCAGCGCGATGAGCGTCAGCGCCGGAATGGCAACGCTGCCGGGGACAAAGCCATGTTCGGCATCTCCCCTCGCAGCCTCGGCCTCCGCGTCCAGGGTCGCGGCCGTCAGTGCCAGATGGAACAGCGACTTCTGCCCATCGCTGAGTTCGTTGATGTCACGGTCGCGCCCGTCATCACCAGGCTGAAAGGTGACATCCACCTGACCAATGAACTCTTGCCAGCGTGTATCCACCGGACGGAACACCGGAACTGCATCCGTGCCTGCGTCATGAAGCGCCTGCCAGCGCTGTTTCACTTTCTCCTCAATGCGAAGCACCGCCGGCTCTTCCCTAAAGACGGTGTTCAGCGTCTTGCCGGCGCCGTCCAGGGCCGTCTTTACCTTCGCCGACCACTGGATGGCCTTCCACAGTCGCCCTTTCAGCAGCGCCGACACCTGCGATGCGCCATCGCGCGTCGCAGGGATGTAGAGCAATTGGATGCGCGAGCGGTCCGCACCCTTCAAGTTGACGCAATCTGCAGCCGTGTACTCGCCCAGGGACCGAACCGCGAAGTAGGTTTCTTCGATGGCGCCTTCAACGGTGCCGTCATCGACCCAGGTGGCCTCCAATCGCAGCCGCACCTTTAGCTTGCCCTTGTCATCAGCGGCCATCTGCTGGAAGAACTCCGGCACGGCCGTCGTCTCCGTGCCGGTGTCCAGTTCGGGGAACACCAAGATGGCCTCAAGGCTTAGCTCGCGCTGCAACGGCACAGCTTTTTCGTTCGCTGGCACATGAAAGTCGCGCCGCCTAAGTCTTCGCTGCTCACTCGTCATGCCGAAGAGCCGTTGGAGGCCCTGCATGACGGCGGTCTTCCCGCTGCCATTTGCGCCCACGAATGCAGTGAGGGCAGCGTCCAGCGATAACGCTGCCCCTTGGGGGCCGAAGCACCGGAAGTTGTTCAGCGTGACTTGTTCGATGTACATGTTCTCTCCCTCCCGTCATGAGCGTGCAGCTTCATGTCGCGAACTATTTTTCTCGAATGTATCCGGTTGCTCGTGTCGTACGACTCTCTACTCCGCGCCGCCGCCTTTGCATTTGCCGCAAAGAGTGGCATTACCGAAACATTTGCTGGCTACTTGCTAGTCTTCGTTAGCAGCTCAGCGAGCGAAAGCGGTATCCCCTCATCTTTGACGATGCCGTCGCTTGCCGGTCGGAAGAGGGCTTGCAAGATGAGTCGCCGGTCATCCTTGTCGCTAAGCTTGTCGCCTTCCATAAGCGAGAGGTAGGTCTGCACCATGACCACTCGTTCCGCGGCGTCACCGAGCAGATGGAGATGGCTGAGGAACATGCGGACTAGAAGTCTCAACGCCCAAACCGAGAACACGCCCAGCGTAGCCAGCAACGCGATGCGCCAGGTATCTGGCATCTTCCCCGCTTGCGCCGTGTTTAGCAGGTCATGGACCTGAACGCCCAGCCACCCCGCTGCGCTTCCGATACCAGCGAACGACAAGATGCCGGTGAGGGTTGCTCCGATACGGTGCCCGACCTGCTTCTTACGCCAGTAGTCCGCCGGCGCGCGCAACGCCATCTTCTCGTTGAACTTCTCCTCGAGTTCGCGCATCGCCTCGCGATGGCCGTTGGCCATCTCCTCGAAGGTCCTTACGCGCTGCTCTTGGTCGCCTTTGAAGGTTTCGGCTTGCGAAGTGGCCGCACTGCTGATGTTGGTGGCCAGCTCCTGGTAGTCGCGATGCAACGCGTCGTACGTGAGCGTCTTCTCACCGATGACTGTCTCAGCCTTCTGGACGACGACGTCGAAGGCAAGCCCTGCAGCTTCAACCCGTGCGTCGGACTTTCCTCGCGACGACGCGAACCGCTCGCTCAGCCCCGCTAAGAGACCTCGCCACGAACCGAGTGTCAGCGCTTGGAACTGATGACCGCTATCGACCGGGCCGAGCATCGCCGCAAGGAAGAAGCTGGCACCGAGGTCACCGTACTCCTGACGAGCGAGCCCTACCCGCTTTCCCAGCCTAGACCCGCTGTACGGGAGGCGGCGTTCAACAAACGCGGCGTTAATCTGAGACTGCGCGTTTCGGAGCTGCTGAAGCGCGTGGTCTCGGTTGCCCTCCCAATAGTTCCTCGCTTGAGTCGTGTCACTGAGCGCTTGGTTCAGGCAATTGACCGCCTCATAAAGCGGTTGCGCATGACTGCCGGTCCCCCCCTGATGCAGCCATATCCAGTACTGCTGCTCCTTGGCCAGCCACTGACCGAGCTCGTCGACAGTGGTGGGCGCTAGCAGCCCTCCGTTTGCTCCAAGGTCAAGTTGGAACAGCGGCGCACTCGCCGCTGCAGGAGCGGAGTTCCCGTCTTGCGTCATTCATTTCCTTCCGGCGTTCGCCACAAGTAAGAAACGAAAATTGGCACTGAAACCCGACATGGAACCGATGCTCGCTTTCACCTACACAGCCCTTCAAGCGACCAACTCGTGGAGGCGAGGCGATGCCCTCCAAGGCTTCAGAGGGCGAGAAGACGTTCACCAAGTCGCTGTAGCGTCTTGCGTAACCCCTTTCCCACGCGTTCAGGCCAAGCGTCCCACTCGACCCACGCAAAGGCATCGGCCTCCGGCAGCAGTTCCTTGGTTCGATGATGCTCGAAGAAGCTCGTGCAGCGGCACTTGGCGGGGTCGAGCAGCGAGGACTCAATCCGACCAGCGAAGAGGTGCAGATGCTTGCCAGTCAGGTAGTCTTGCTCGCCCAGGTCGACCAGCGGCCACTGCGACGCGTCGATGCCGGCCTCTTCCTTGGCCTCCCGCAGAGCCGCTTCCAGCGGAACCTCACCAGGGTCAGGCAACCCCTTGGGGATGTCCCAACGCTCTGTTCCCGTCGCTCGCACGAGGAACATCCGGTTGTTTTCGTCCAGCAGCACGACGCCGCAGCTGAGTTGCATCGCATGCCTCCCATCGAGCAACCCAGTCTAGGGGAAGCTCAGCGGCCGCCCCCTGCCCTGCGAGACGGATTACCGGCGTCCAACCTTGACAGGCGACAATCCGGCGCCAGACCATACGGGAGGACGGATGGGGTTCGGAGAGGTCGTCGAAGTCGTTGCAAGCAGGAAGCAACAACGCATTGCGCTGGCCCTTTCCCTGGCGTCGCTCGTGCTTGTGGCGGCGCTCGTGCCCTTCGCTGCGGTACCGCTGGTCCAACTGCCGCATATCTCAGGCATGTACGGCGCCGCGGTCGCCGGCACAAATCTGGCCACGTTCTGGCTCCTCATCTCCTCACCGTCTCAGACGCGGGCCCACTCGGCCATCGCCGCGGCGTACCTCTTTAGCGGCCTCATGGCCATCGCGCATGTCCTGGTGTTCCCGGGAGCTGTCCTCGATAAGGACCCAGTCTTGGGTTCGCCTCATGCAGCGAGCTGGCTCTTCGTCACTTGGCGAGCGGGCTTCGCCGCTTTCATAGCTTGGGCCGCCTTCTGCGAGCGTCCGGCAAGCGCTCACGAAGGCAGCTTGCCTCGTGGCTCAAGCCGCTTGCCCGTGCTTGCAGCCGTCGGGACCGCCGTTGTCGCGCTCATCGCCTCGCAGCTCACCGATGCAGCCGCAATGTCTGTACAGGGGAACCGAGAGTTCTTCCAAGCTTTCACCACGTACGGCTCCTACGCTGCCGCGGCCGTCGCCTTCGCAGCGGTATTCCTCATTTTCCAGCGCGGCCTGTTCCGGCGCTCCATCTTCGTGTGGCTCATCTTCGTGATGACCGCAGAGGCTGCGGGAGTGTGGGTGAGCACGTACGGAGGAGCAAGGTACACCGTCGCCTGGTACACGATTCGAGTGGAAGGCGTGGTCGCATCCATCGTCCTGCTATTGCTCATGGCTCAGCATTTCCGACGACTGCAAAAGCGACTGGCCGACGCGGTCAAGGTTCTTGAAGGAAGGACGGAACACCTTCAGGCGGAGATGCACCGGCGGGAACGCGCCGAGGCTGAATTGGCTCGGGCCGAGAAGCTCAAAGCGGTCGGTCAAATCGGCGCGACGCTAGCCCATGACTTGAACAACATCCTTCAGGTCATCACCGGAAGACTCTCCATCTTGCAACGGCGAGTCGGCCCAGTCGGCGACGGGGACGCTGAGGTCATACGGCGCAATGTGCGCAAGGCCGAAGCCCTTACCAGGCAGCTGACGGTCTTGTCTGGGCGTCGGCAGTTCACCGCTCAGACTTTGGATATTGCTCCGACCATAGCGACAGTGGCGGATACTGTGAGACTGCTGCTCGCCTCAACCCACACGCTGCGTCTTCAAGTTGACTCTGACCTTCCGAGCGTCGCCTTAGACGTTCTTGAATTCGAAGTAGCGCTGACAAATCTGGTCACGAACGCACGGGACGCGATGCCCTCTGGCGGTGAAATCGTAATCCACGCCGCACGGGTAGACCGCGCGTTAGGACGAGGGTTGGCAATCTCCGTGACCGACCACGGCACCGGCATACGTCCTGAAATTCGTCCGCACATCTTCGAGCCGTTCTTCTCCACCAAAGAGTCTGGGAAGGGGACGGGGCTGGGGCTAGCGCAAGTCCACGCCTTCGTCACAAGCTGCGGAGGCATGGTGGAAGTCGAAAGCACGGCCGGTGTCGGCTCGGTCATTCGGCTCATCCTGCCGCTGCGCACGATAGAGCGCGCTGCCCCGGACGCGGAGATGCACGATGTTGCCGCAGCTCCGGTTCAGCCCGGGCAAGTGATTCTGCTTGTTGAGGACAACGACGATGTTCGCGAAGCCTCTGAGCAACTGCTCGAGGCCGGTGGCTTCGTCGTTCAATCCGCTCGCAGCAGCGTTGATGCTCTGGACCTGCTTGCCCAGGGTCTCAGGCCGGACGTCGTCATCTCAGACATCGTGATGCCTCACGGGATACATGGCGTGGAGCTGGTGCGGCAGATTCGAAGGCAGCTACCTGGCGTGCGCTCCGTGCTGGTGACTGGGCACAGTGAGGTGGCGGCGGGAGCACGGAGAGAAGGCTTGCCGGTGATTGCGAAGCCGTACAGCCTTGAAGCACTGTTGCAGGCCCTACGCTGAATATCGGGGGACAAGGCGGTGAAGCCGCAACGGGGGAGGTTGGCCGCTTCAGGCTGGAAGCAAACATGCAGCAAAGCCGCTTCGACTTCGCCCACACAGCCTCGTAGCAACCCGAATTCCTCAGCCCTTGGCGGCTTGAAGAAAATCTGGCGCCATGTCTGAACGGGTCTGGAACGCCCTTGTGGTCGACGATTTTCCCGACGCTGGTGAGGCGTTGGTGGCTTGGCTCACCCTTGAAGGCTGGCGCGCTGAGTACATAACGAGCGCAGAGGCCGCCCTTGCTCGCATTGACGCCCAAATGCCAGACGTCCTCATCATCGAGCCGTACCTGCGGCACGGAAGCGCCATGGCCATGGCGGCGCACGTGCGGCATCGGTTCGGTGCTGCCATCTGGATGGTGGCCGTGACTGGCCATCCCAGAGTAGGTGACGCTATCGCGTACGAGCCGACGCTGTTCGACCGGACGCTCATCAAGCCCGGCGACGCGCAGCAACTTCGTGCGGCATTGCGGGATGCGCAGTCCAGAAGTCCGTGCTCACGCTGAGGTAGGGGCATTCAAGCTTCTTGCAAGGGTCGGCGCGTCCCGAAGCTCAGTGGTGGGGACCGGAGCCGTGGCTCGCTGCCAGACCGCGGCGTCTACCGCATCTCAGTCCTTTGCCAGCCCCCTGCGTTCCTCCATGCCCAAGCGTGCCAGCTAGCGCAGAACCCTCGGACTTGGTCGCACGGGCCTCGCGATGGAGGCCACTGCGCTCACGGTGGCTGCCGTGGTCGTGCTAGCTGCAATTGCAGCGTCGGTGTTCTGCGCGTATATCAAGGAGAACTGGGTTGCCGGCATCTTCGCCAGCACGACCATCGGCGCTCTGGCTTGGGCGTTCAATAGCGCAAAGTCATGGCCCGACCGGAAGGATTCCGACAAATAGTGATGAGGGTCCCTTCCGAGTCAAGAATGACCAGAAAGTAGACCCCCTCCGAGGTGGACACCCCTAGAGCCGTGAGCTCACTTGCCCGTGTAGAAGCTGCCGAACTTCTTGTTGGGCGACCAGCTGGGCACAAGGGCCGGAGCTGCCGGTGCCAGGCCTGCGAAGCTGCCCGCGCCCCAGACCGGCTTCCCATCCACGATGGTCAGCACGGACTCGATGGACTTGATGTCCTTGTCAGGCACCGTCATGTAGTCGGCCGAGAGCAATGCCATGTCTGCAAACTGCCCGACCTTGATGCGACCCTTCACGTCCTCCTCCTGGGAGAACCAAGCGCTACCCCAAGAGTAGAGCTTCAAGGCCTCTTCGCGCGACACACGGTTGTCCGGCCCAAGGACCGTGCGGTCCGAGCCAACCTTGCCCGTGGTCAGGAAGTAAAGACCCAGCCACGGATTGAAGGACGAACGCGTTCCATCCGTGCCCATGCCGACGGGGATACCCTTGGCAAGCAGTTGGCGCACCGGGGGTGCGTTCTCCGCAGCCTTGGCACCGTAGCGCTCAACGAAGTCATCACCCAGGAAGAACATGCGGTCCTGAATCGCAACACCCCCGCCCAGAGCCTTGATGCGGTCCATGTTGGGAGCCTTCACCGTCTCCGCATGGTCAATCGCCCAGCGCAGGCCGTTCAGCGGCGTGTCCTTGTTCACCTTCTCGATGACGTTCAGCAGGCGAGTCACCGACTCGTCGTATGTAGCGTGGATTCGGAAGGGCCAGCGCTTGCTGATGAAGAGACGGACGATGGGCTCCATCTTCTCTTCCATGTCGGCATCCTGGGTCGGCCTGGCCGAACGGAAGTTCTCGAAGTCACCCGCCTTCCAGAGGACCCACTCACCGCCACCTTCGAGTTCGAACCCGTGTTCCCGGACCTCATCGAAGTTGTGGCCAGCAGTGTTGTCTTTCATCCAGTTCTGGTAGTCCTCAAGCTCCTTGCCCGGGTGCTGAGTGAACAAGTAGAAAGAGACGCGCAGCGGCAGCTTCTTGGCGCGCATGACCTGCATGGACACCTGGTAGTCGTCAGGGAAATTGAACCCGCCGCCGCCGGCGTCGATGACGCTGGTCAGACCGAAGCGCGCCAGCTGGTGGAAAAAGTACTGCGTCGACTGTGCGGCTGTGGCGGCGTCAAACGGCGGCAGCTTCGCGAGCAGCCCGTACAGGATGTTCGGACTTGGCGTCGCCCGGAACACCCCGTTGGGATTGCCGCTGGCGTCCTTCAGGGTTTCGCTTCCATCAGGGAACTGTGTGTCCTTGGTGATGTTCAGCGCCTTGAGGCCCGCCTTGTTGATGACAATTTCGCTGTAGAAGTACTGGATGAAAACCGGCGTGTCCGGTGCGACCGCGTCCAACTCCTGCGGAGTCGGCAGCCTCTGCTCCTTGAACTGCCACGGCGTGAAGCCACCGACAACGCGAACCCACTGGCCCTTGGGCGTGACCGCGGCCTGCTGCTTCACCATGTCCAGGGCAATCGCCAGGCTCGGCACACCGTCCCAGCGAAGCTCGCCGGTGAAGGTGTTGCCACCTCGAAGGTAGTGCGAGTGCGAGTCGTTCAGGCCAGGAATCAGACGACGCTGACCGGCGTCGATGACCTTCGTGGCCGAACCACGGTGGTTATGCATGACCTGCTCGGTCGTGCCCACCGCAAGAATTTTCCCGCCCTTGATTGCCACTGCTTCTGCCGACGGCTGCTCAGAGTCCAAGGTGGTCACCTTGGCGTTCATGATGAGCGTGTCAGCGGCCTTGCTGTCTTCCACCGGCGCAGCAGCGCACATGCTCGCTGCAGCCAGCCCGACCAAGGCCGCCAGATACTTCAGCGGCTTGCCGATACCTACGGATGATTTCAATCTGTTCTCCTATTTGCAACAAGGAAAAAATACTAGGAGGTGCCGCTTAGTCGCGGCACCGAGTAAAGACAACTCACCTGTTCACCTGTCAGCACCAGCGGGCGTACATAGGCGAATCAAACGGATGAACGCGCGCAGTCAATCGCCCACGCGCAATGCGGCGACGACCTTCGTCTCCAAGCTGTTCCACTAACTCGCACTACCTGTCTATTTGCACTGACGGTCTTGAGTGCTAGGGTGTCTAGTGATGCTTCAAACCGCGAAACGACGAGTTCAAACACGTAGCCATCGAGTCGATGGCAACCCGACATATTCAATCGTTCGGAGCGCCGACTTCTCGCTGTGTTCGACGAGAAAAACCACATCGTCCTGGCATCGCGGTGTTCGCCTTGCCCCTGAAGCTCGCCGGCCTGCGGCCATAGATATTCGAGACATGTGCAGGCGAAGGCAGCTGCAGGCCCTGAGGCCTGCAGTCATCGTCTTACTTCTTGAATTCCTTGTATGCCGCAGGCACGTTCACCTGGTTGTGAATCCAACCGTAGATTGCGTAGCCCTGGAAGTTCGGCAGCGTCACCTGGCTGACCGTCTGCTCAAGGGTTGCCCCCTTGGCGATGGCGGCCTTGACCTCATCCCGCAGAGCGGTCAGGTATGCGATGTGCCAATCGATTCCAGACCTCGGCATCGCACGGCCGTGGCCCGGCACGATGACAGCGTCGGCGGGCAAGAAGTCGCGCACCTTGGTCAGGGAGTCCAGCGTGTCTTGGACGTGACCGTCGAGGAGCCAAGGAACACCAGGCTTTTCCGTGACGACCGGATTGCCGGCGAACATCACCTTCGCATCAGGGACCCACACCCAAAGGTCACCACCAGTTTGTGCAAATCCAAAGTCGCGAATCTCGACGGTGCGCCCACCAAGGTCCAGCTGCATCATGCCGCCCTTCGGAATCAGCACGTCTCCCGTCCGAGGCTTAATTTCCTCGATGCCGCGGCCCTTGCCGAAGGCGCCAATCATGAACTTGGTGTCAGCCTCGAAGTTGTGGGACACATACTTCTTGGCTTCTTCGTGCTGGATGATGACCGTCGACTTCGGGAAGTACATGTTTCCGAAGGAATGGTCACCGTGGTAGCTTGTGTTCAACGCGTACGTCGGCACGCCCTTCGTGACCTGCTTGACCTGGTCGAGCACCATGTTAGCCAAGCGCTTGTTGAGCATGGTGTCGACCACCAGCGAGGCGCGGTTGCCAACGATGATGCCGCTGGTCGTGGCCAGTGGGACGCCCTTCGGCGAGAGTTCGGCGGCACCGGTCGGCACCATCGCATACACCCCGTCGCCGAGCTTTTCAGCCTTCAGAACGACCTTGTTGCCGTCCCAGACGGGTTCGTCCGCAGACGCGAAGGGCGAAGCAGCACACGCCAGAACAGCGATTGCGGCAAGCAGTTTGACTTTCATTCAGGTTCCTTGAAGTACAGAGGTCGATGGCGACAGCCTCGGCAGTCGTCGAGGCGCAGTCGCGGCTGGCGCGCATGCTATGCAGGCAACCACAGGCGGTTCTCCCAGGGGCAGAACTCACTGTTCTCGTGGGATGAACGTCGTAGCGAAAAGCCGGTGTGACCGTGCCGGACAATGAACTTTTGACGAGGAGTAACTGACGATGCAGGACCGTTTCGAGGACCTCAGGACCTTTGTGGCAGTCGTTCAAGGCCGCAGCTTTGCGTCCGCTGCCAGGCGGCTGGGCGTCGTCAAGTCCGCCGTGAGCCGCCGGGTTCAGGAGCTCGAGGAACGGCTGGGCGTGCACCTGGTGAACCGGTCCACGAGAAGCCTCAGCCTCACCGACACGGGCCGCATCTTCTTCGAGAAGGCGACGGCACTCTTGGCGGCACTAGAAGAGGCGGAGGGCCTGGCGTCTCATGGCGCCTCGGAGCCAGTTGGCAGCCTTCGAATCCTCGCGCCCTCCTCTTTCGGCCGGCTTCACCTGGTGCCCATGGTGTGCGGCTTCCTTGAGCAGCACTCAAGGCTGTCTATCGAGTTGTCCTTGAGCGACGACGTGGTCGACCTGGTGTCCGAGGGCTTCGACATGGCGGTCCGCATCGGCGAGCTACCCGACTCGAGCTTGTCGGCTCGCTCCCTGGGCACGGTACGACGGGTGGCATGCGCCAGCCCGGCCTACATTGCCCGGTTTGGCGCACCGAAGCAGCCCTCGGAGCTCGCCCACCATCGAGGAATCCAATACTCAATCGTCGACGAGCAAAAGTTCTGGCGGTTCGTAGACCCTCGAACAAAGAAGGAGCAAAGCGTCACCGTGCATTCGCGCCTTCGCATGAACACGGGGGACGCCTTGTGCGAGGCAGCCGTGGCGGGTGCGGGCATTACCGTGCTTCCGACGTTCATCATCCATAAGCTGGTGGCGGCAGGCGACCTCGTGCCGGTGATGCTTCCCTACGAGAAGGTGCCCGCAGCGTTGAACGTGGTCTATCCATCACGCAAGCTCGTCCCGGCAAAGGTAAAGGCGTTCGCCGACTACCTCGCGGCCAAATGCACCCCGCAGCCGTACTGGGACCGAGAGGTGTTCGGCTCGGCTTCTGCATAGGCCAAGTTGCCGCCGGCTGAACTCTGAGTTCTCGCCCGCGGAAACGAGGCCCACCTGCGGCTTCTACCCTCGCAGCTCCAACCTGCCCTCGCCGCAGGTGCGCATATTTGGGGCTTCGAACATGTACACGCTTTACTACTCTCCCGGTGCTTGCTCACTGTCGGTCCACATCGTCCTCGAGTGGATTTCTGCGGATTACAAGGCCGTCAAGGTCAGCCCGTCTGACCCGGACTTCCTGAGGGTGAATCCCGCAGGCGCCGTGCCCGCGCTCGACCTCGGAACCGGCTCGCCGCTCACACAGTGCTCTGCGATTCTGAAGTACCTGGCTGGCAAGTACCCTGCAGTCGAGCTCGACGCTCGTGAGAGCCCCGAGCGCGAGGCCGACCTGGCGCGCTGGGCTGCGTTCTTGACCGGAGACCTGCATCCGGCGTTCTTCCCCGTGTTCTTCGCACAGAGGTACACGACAGATACCTCTGACGAAGCGCTCAGCAAGGTGAAGGCTGCCGGCCTTCTGCTGGTCAAGAAGAAGCTCGCCATCCTCGACCAGCACCTGGAGGGCCGCGACTTCTTCGTGGGCGGGAAGCGCAGCTACGTCGATGCGTACTCTGTCCCGATGGTCCGCTGGGCGAAGAACTTCCTGGCGGAAGGTCTGGCTGAGTTCCCGAACGTTGTGCGTCACCACGAGGCGCTGCTAAAGGACGCCGCCGTCGTCAAAGCGATGACGGACGAAGGCATCTACGGTCATTGAGCACCGCGACGTCAGCTGTTCGAACGACCGTCAGGGAACCGACATGATGCGACATCAAAGCAAACGGTATGTGGTGGCCGTTGTGCCCAGCGAGCAAGCCAGCGACGGCGCAGGCGTGCGACTGCGCAGGGCCGTCGGCATGCACGGACTGCCGGAGGTTGGACCTTTCCTTCTTCTGGACGAAATCCATTCCAGCGACCCGTCGGCGTACATCGCAGGATTTCCGCCGCACCCCCATCGCGGCTTCGAGACAGTGACCTACATGCTGTCCGGCCAGATGCAACACCGCGACAGCACAGGCGGCCAAGGCGTCATTACAGGCGGAGACGTCCAGTGGATGACGGCCGGGAGCGGCGTCATCCATTCGGAGATGCCTGCGCAGCAGGACGGCTTGATGTGGGGATTTCAGCTTTGGCTGAACCTGCCCAGCGCGCAGAAGATGCGCCCGCCTGAGTACATCGAGTTGAAGTCGGACTCGATACCCGAGGTCAAGCTCGACGGTCTGACCGTACGCGTGATTGCCGGGGCGTTTGAAGGCGCCACCGGTCCAGCGCCTGAGCGCGATACGCAGCCCCTGTACCTTGACGTCCGCATGACCGCGGGCGCCAGGCACGAAATACAGGTGCCGGAGGGGCACGACTGCTTCGTCTACGTGTACGACGGCGTGCTGACCACAGAAGCCAATGGTGCCCAGGTCACGGTGCCCCGCAAGTCGACGGCGCAGCTGTCGCGCGTCGGCAGCGTTGCAGCCGAGACCGGGACGGGTGCCTCGTTCCTCTTGATTGCGGGAAAGCCTCTCGGCAAGCCCGTCGCAAGGACGGGCCCCTTCGTGATGAACACCGAATCCGAGTTGGAGGTTGCCATGACGGACTACCGAACGGGCCGGCTCGTTCAGGCACCGCCTAAGCGATGAGGGGCGCCGATGGGCGCATGGCCTTTCGGTTGGGCTTGCTTGCAGTTGCGACCAGCCTGGCTGGCTGCGCAAGCCGCCCGGTGAACCCAAGGCTGCAGACGGTCGACCAGAGCGCGGGATACCGGGATAGCACCCGCATCAAGAACAAGACGCTTGACGACACCGAGGTCATCGTCACCTTCTCCGGCGGCGGGACGCGCGCTGCGGCGTTCGCCTTCGGCGTGCTTGAGGAGCTGCGCCGTCAACAGGTTGAGGCCAGAGGCAAGCCCGTTCGCTTGCTGGACGAAGTTGGCTTCATCTCAGGCGTGTCCGGTGGCAGCTTCACCGCACTGGGCTACGGCCTCTATGGTGAGCGCCTGTTCACCGAGTATGAGCAACGTTTCCTCAAGCGCGACGTTCAGGCAGAAATCATCAAGCGGACCCTCAATCCCGCCAACTGGGGGAAGCTTTGGTCGACCGGTGTCGGACGCTCCGAACTAGCGGCCGAGTACTACGACGAAATCCTGTTCGAGGGAGCCACGTTCGGAGACCTCGCGAAGCAGCAAGGTCCGCTCGTGGTTGCGGGCAGCACCGACATATCGACAGGAGCCAGGCTCGCCTTCGCGCAGAACGACTTCGACATCATCTGTTCGGACCTCGCGGGGGTGAAGCTCTCGCGCGCGGCCGCCGCGTCGTCAGCCGTACCGGTGGTTCTGTCCCCGGTTACCTTCAACAACTACGGTGGCACGTGCTCGTACGAGTACCCGGCGTGGGTGCACTCGACCGACAAGGGACGGCGCGCCGCCTCTGGAAGACTTCATCAGCGCTACCTGGAGATGCGTAGCTTTCAGGACAGCGCCGAGCGACCGTACTTGCACCTCGTGGACGGCGGCGTGGCAGACAACCTTGGGCTGCGGCCCGTGCTCGAGAGGTTTCGCGCGGCTGAGCTCAGCCCGGAGTTCCGCAAGACCTTGGGTATCGAAAAGCTCAAGCGCACGCTGCTCATCATCGTGAACTCCCGTTCCGACCCCCAACTGGACTGGGACAAATCAGAAGACGGTCCAACCGCGCTTGCCCAGTTGCTGAAGTCCGTCAACGTTCCCATCGACAGGAATTCGTTTGAAGCGGTCGAGCTTATGAAGGACTTGCTTGGAAGGTGGAAGCAGACACGGGAACTGGCGCTCCAGGGTCAAGCTGATGAGGGCGGCCCGCAGCGGATAAGGCTCTATCCGGTGGTCGTCAGCTTTGAGGGAGTGCAAGACCCCCTGCTCCGCTCCAGGCTCATGGCCTTGCCGACGTCCTTCTCCCTGCCAGACAGCGACGTCGACTTGTTGCGCAAGGTCGCCGGCGACCTCCTGCGTTCATCGTTCGAGTTCAACGACTTCGTCAGGGACTTGAAGGAACAGTGAGCTTGGGCTGCATGTCCACGACGGGAGAACAGTGAGTTCATTTCTTCAGTGAAACGGGATGGCTTGGCGCATCACCATCGTGAGTTCATCCAACAGCGTGTTGGAGCTAGAACTGGAGTGAGCAGCATGGCGGTCGAAGTAGAGAGCTACGCGGGTAAAGATGTGACCATCAGCATCGTGCCCGACAGATGCATCCACTCCCGAAATTGCGTCTTGGGCAGGCCGGACGTGTGGGTCCCGAACGCCGAGGGCCCTTGGGTCCACCCTGACGCGGCTCCGGCGGAGACCGTCGCAGCAATCGCCGAAAGCTGTCCCTCGGGTGCCATTCAGTACGAGCGGCACGACGGCGGTCCGCAAGAGGCGGCTCCGTTGGTGAACGTGGTCCGGATTCGCGAGAACGGCCCCTACGCATTCCACGCCGAACTGAATGTGAACGGAGACACCAGCAGCACGCGCGCAACGCTGTGCAGATGCGGAGCCTCCAGGAACAAGCCTTACTGCGACGGCAGCCACCACGAAGCTGGCTTCAAGGCAACCGGCGAACCTGCAACCCTCGAATTCGAAGCACTGAGCCTCCGCAATGGTGCGCTGACCATCACACCGCTCTCGAACGGCCCCCTTCGAGCCTCAGGGGCCTTGGAAATCTGCGCCGGCACCGGACGCACCGTGACGCGCGTCGGCAATGCGTTCCTCTGCCGCTGCGGCGGCTCGTCGAAGAAGCCGTTCTGCGACGGCACCCACCAAGCCATTGGCTTCACGGACCGTCAATGACCGCAGACAGCGCACACGGCTTCTCCCTCCTGCAGCCCTTGGTTTTCCTCGGAGCCGCTTGCGTGGCAGTGCCACTCTTCCGAAAGCTCAAACTCGGCGCCGTCATCGGCTATCTGGCTGCCGGCGTGGTGATTGGTCCCTTTGGCCTCGGCCTCATCAGCGAGGCCAAGTCCGTCCTCACGCTGGCCGAGCTGGGTGTGGTGCTTCTCCTGTTCATCATCGGGCTAGAACTCAAGCCCAGCAGACTGTGGGCCATGCGCAAGGACATTGTTGGGCTGGGCCTGGCGCAGGTGCTTCTGTGCGCGGCAGCGATTGCAGCGATTGCCCTGCTGTTCGGGCTTGGCTGGAAGGCCGCTGTCATTGCAGGAGCCGGGCTGGCGCTGTCATCGACCGCCTTCGCGGCGCCTCTGATGGCCGAGAGAAATGAACTCGCATCGCCCTACGGACAGCGTGCGTTCGCGGTGCTGCTCCTGCAGGACTTGGCGATTGTTCCGCTTATCGCCTTGGTCGCACTCTTGGCGCCAGCCGGAACTGGTGGGGCGACTGAAAACGGGTGGATGGACATCGCCTGGATGCTGGCGGCGGTCGGCGCCATTGTTCTTGTGGGCTTGTACCTTCTGAACCCCGCCTTCAAGGTCCTCGCTGCGACGGGTTCCACCGAAATTATGACCGCGTCTGCGCTGCTGGTCGTGCTCGGAGCAGCCGCGGTCATGCAGTGGGTGGGCATGTCCATGGCCATGGGCGCGTTCCTCGCAGGAGTCCTGCTGGCCGAGTCCAACTTCCGCCACGAGCTGGAAGCTGACATTCAGCCGTTTCGCGGCCTGCTGCTTGGGTTGTTCTTCATCGCCGTCGGCATGGGCATCGACCTGCCATTGGTCTCGGACAACCTGGCCGTCATCGCCGCTGCAGTGGTTCTCGTCATGCTCGTGAAGACGGTGTTGATTTGGGGGCTGGCGCGCTTCACTGGCTCTGACCATCGCGACGCGCTTCGCATGGGCGCCGTCCTCTCGCAAGGCGGGGAGTTCGCCTTCGTGCTGTTCACTGCTGCCGCGGCCTCGCAGGTGATGACAGCCGAACAAGCCAACCTCTTGACCGCCATCGTCACGTTCTCGCTGGTGGCGACGCCGGCGGTCTTCTCGGCAGCCCAGTGGGCGGTCAAGCCAAAGGAGGCCAGTCAGTACCCGGAGGACTTCTCCGAGGCGAGCGGAAGCGCGCTCATCATCGGCTACGGCCGCTTCGGCCAGGTGGTCTCGCAGGTGTTGAGGTCCAGGGGCTTGGACCTCACGATGATTGACAGCAACGTCACCGCCATCGAGGCCGCGTCTAAGTACGGCCACAAAATCTACTTCGGCGATGGCTCAAGGCTGGACGTCCTGCGCGCCGCCGGAGCTGAGAGCATGAAGCTCATCGCCGTCTGCGTTGATGACGCAGCTGCAGCCACACTGGCAGTGCAGCACATCGCGCAGCACTTCCCCCTTGCCAAGGTTGTCGTGCGAGCGGTCAACCGGGCCCACAGCATGGAACTGGTAAAGCTCAACGTAGACAACCAGGTGCGGGAAACGTTCGAGTCCGCCATCTACCTCGGCAAGACCGGGCTACAGGCCTTGGGAGCGTCGACCAGTGAGCTTGCGGCAATCGAAGAGGATGTGAGGCGGCGAGACGCCGAGCGGTTCGCCATTCAGCTGGCCGAGGGGATGCATGCGGGGCGCGAACTCCTGTTCGCCAGCGCCGTGCAGCAGTTGCCTGAAGAGAGCTGAGAGCCCCGTGCGGGCCGTGGAACGGAAGGCAGCGCCTACGCTAAGCGCGCTAGCGCGGCCTTTTTGACT
The DNA here is from genome assembly GCF_001653795.1 of Mitsuaria sp. 7. Lineage (NCBI taxonomy): Bacteria > Pseudomonadati > Pseudomonadota > Betaproteobacteria > Burkholderiales > Sphaerotilaceae > Roseateles > Mitsuaria sp. 7. The sequence goes on along the minus strand of NZ_CP011514.1, from coordinate 413,214 downwards.
GGGGCAGCCTTCTTGGCGACCACATTTTCTTCGCTGGCGCTGTTTTTTTTGGCGGGCGTCGCCTTCTTGGCTGGTTCGGCCTTCTTCGCCACCGCCAAGTAGCCCGAGTTCGCGTCCCTGAAAGCTGTCTCAGAAAACAACCAGCTGACCCAAAAAGGCATTCACTCGCAGACCGCGCTGGTGCAGGACGTCGCGAAAGCCACCGTCTTTCCGTGGCGACGAACAAGCGCTCCACCGCAGACCGCATCAACAGGGCAGACATCAGCGTCGAGTAGTCCGCATACCGTTCACCGGCGGTGCACGCAGTGTTCCGTTCGCAGGATTTTTACGGACCACGGCCACCCTAACCTCGCCACGCTATCTGGGAATGACGCCAGACCAATCTGCGGGCCGCTTACGAGGCCGGGCGCTGGGCACGGCCACAACCTGAAGCGGCGCGCTTCGCCTGCAAGGCCCCCTCGCCTCAAACCTGACCGCCACGCCCGAGTGGGTCCAGCCAAAACGCGTCGGGCATGACCAAACAACTTCCAAGAAGCCCATGAAATCAATCAGCCTCCTCGCACTCGCCGCCCTTGCGTCGACAGCATCAGCTCAAACACGCGTAACGCTCTACGGGCTCGTCGACGTCTACGTCGCTCGGTTCTCAGGCGCACCTAGCGGCGTGAATGCGACCCACACACCGGTGAAGCGCCTCGAGAGCGGGGGCATGACTACAAGCCGCTGGGGCGTGCGCGGAACGGAAGAACTCGGCGACGGCCTCTCGGCGGGCTTCGAGCTCTCCAGCTTCCTGCGCGTCGACGGTGGTCAAGTTGGGCGCAGCGACGCTGTGGGCGCCGTCGCCGCCGACCCGTTCTGGTCACGCGAAGCTTCGGTCAATATTGCGGACAAGCAGCTTGGACGCATCCGCCTGGGCAACTTCTCGACGCCGATGTTCTCTGCCTCACTGGGAAACAACGCGTTCCTCTCCTCGACCGCGTTCTCGCCTTTGAACGTGGTGACCTTCATCGGCGGCCCGTTGACGGGTGGCTCGGGCTGGACCAACCAGGTGGGCTACGACAGCCCGACTTGGGATGGAATTTCGTTCACCGCAAGCGTCTCGGCGGCCGAAGGGCAAGGCGGCCGCAATTCGAGCGCCGGCGTGTATTACGAAGAGGGTCCGTGGAAGGCGTCGGCGATTTGGCAGTCGGTGAAGAAGAATCCCCTGACGTTCGCTGACGGCACTTCGCCCAACAACACCAAGGCTTGGCAGCTCGCCGCCTCCTACGACCTCAAGGCGGTGAAGGTCTTCGCACACGCCGGTGTCATCCAGAACGATGGCACCGAGGTCACGTCGGTGGCCGTGAAGTACAAGATTTGGGAACTGAGCGCGTCGGTTCCCATGGGCCGTGGCTCCTTCCTGGTTGCCTACGCCAAACGCAAGACGGACGACACCGTGGCCCCAGTCGCTGCCACGGTTTTTGGTGGCAACAAGAAGCGGGAGGTGTACTCGGCCGGCTACGACCACTTCATCTCCAAACGCACGGACCTCTACGCAGTGGTTATGCACGACAGCACAGTCACTAGCACCCTCCCCGGCCCGGGTCGACTCGTCGATGCGAGCGCCACGAACTTCGGTGTGGGCATTCGGCAAAGCTTCTGAGACGCGCCATGAGGGCGGGCTCGCGTCACCATGACAAGTTGGCGGACGTGCAGACCTTTGCCATGGTCGTCAAAGCCAGCGGCTTTGTAGCTGCCGCCAGTCGCATGGGCATCGTCAAGTCGGGGGTCAGCCGACGCACCAAGGAACTCGAAGAGCGCCTGGCCACCCAGTTGGCCATTCAGACAACTCGGACCTTCCGGCTGGCCCCAACCTAAAGGCGAAAGCTGGCCGGCTCTCGCACAACCGGGGCGCCGCTCAGCCCCCGAGGCGGGTTCAGCCATTCACCGTTCCCAAGATGTCTCATGAATGCCTCTCGCTGCATGGTGGGTGAAAGGTGCGCCCGACGCGGTCAACGCGCCGGCTCTTTCCGGAGCGCTATCGTCGAGAACAGCAGCCCCAAGACCCAGTACAGAGGCCCCTGCAGGCCCGGCCAAAGCGGCAGATAGCCTGGCAGCAGAACGAACATGATGAACCCCACGTCGGTCACGCTGACTATTGCCAGGTTGGCGAAGTAGCCCAACTTGGAGTTCCGCTTGTTCAGCATGATGGCGACAGCAATCGCTGAAATCGCGAAGAAGAACAGATTCCACGCGCCTTGAAAGAGCCGCCCCTGTGTCATCGACGGCGTCACCGTCGTGCCAAGTTGGTACACCAGATAAGCGGCTTGGATATGCAACACGCCCCATAGGACGTAGAAGACCGTCGCCAGCTTGCTCCACACGTTCGCAAACGCCATACCTACCTCTTCAGTTAGACGGTGACCCAAGATTGGCCAGGTCTGCTTGAGCCGCCTCGGCACCGAAAACTGAGTTCTGCGCCTGAGAACCAAACACCGAGGCAGCGAGCAAGCAGCTTCTTCAAACTCTCAAACGTTGGTCGTCCCGCCGTCTGGGTTTGCCTTGATGAGGTATTCACCGCTCTCGCGGAACGAGCGCACCGTAGCGAACGTGTCCTCCATGAACTGAACGTACGAGAGCTTGCCGTACTTCACGCGTGCCAATACGGCGAGGGGCGACATCACGGTCTTCTTCAAGGTGTTCGAGGTGTACGTGAAGCTGCCGAAAATTGCAGCGCCATCCTCGTTCTCGAAGCAGTCCTGAACTTGGAAGTCGTCGACGGTCCAGAAGCGTTGGACATCAATGAAAGTCTGAACCAGACCTTCCGTCCCCTTGGAGGTGCCCGCCCAAGGCAGAGCTTCTTTCACCTCCGGTTTGCCGTAGTTCAACGAGACGTAGACGAAGTCGTCCGTGGTGAATTGCTTTACGAACTCAAGGTCGGTCGGATTGGACAAGACCTTCTGAAGTACAGCCAATGGCGACGCCTCAGTTGCAGCCTTGGCCACGGAAAACTCTTGCGCAGAGATAGCGCTCGCGGGGAGCGAAGATGTCATAAGGTCCTCTGTCGAAAGCGACCACTCTAGACAGCCGGACACGCAAGGGACGCACCGCCAGTGAACTCAGAGTTCTGCGCGTGAGAACCATGCGAGTGGCGGCAACTACTCGGTGGAAGTCGTCAACGCGATTAAAGTTGCGTTGGCTGCGCCGGCGCCGCACCTCGATATCGACCAGCGCCTCGGAACAAGCGGACATGCGGCGTTGTCCCAGGCATGACCAGGGCTTGAACCGCGGCTTCCAACTGCTGGTCGACGAACGTAGTGCGCGGCGTCAGTCGCAAGTAGTCCGTCCAGCTCTCAACAGCGAACGATTCCCGATGGATGGAACGGTCAGACTGGTCTCGCCAGTGCCGCCAGGTCATGGCACCAGCCCTACGCCTGGCTTCCTCCAATCCCCAGAGGGCGTACGAGAACTGTTCAGCGTTCTCTTCGACCACTCGGTACTCAACGGTCACGAGGACCGGCTCCAGGTCGTGCTCTGGGTCCAAGACAAGCTGCTCGTCCACGAAAGGAGCCGGCCGCAGGTCCAGCGTCGCCGAGTCCACGAACGGCAATCGCCACACGACGGCGAGGCTGACCAGCTGAAGAACGCCGGCGCACAGGAGGGAGGCTTGCAAAGACCAGGTCTGCGCGAGGTAGCCCCAAAGCAGCGAGCCTGCGGCTGACACGCCCATGAACGTCATCACGTACATGGCCAGCATGCGCGCCCTCACCCATCCGGCGACCGTGTTCTGCACGCCAACGTTGAGTAGCGTCAGGTTGGCAATCCAGCCGGCGCCGAAGAGCGCAGCGGCCACGGTGGCAAGCCATGCGTTGCTCGAGAGCGCCAACCCGATGGTCGTCACCCCTGCGAGAGCTGTTCCTCCTGCAGTCAACCGCTCGATGCCCAAGCGTGCACGCAACTTGGACAGCAGCAGCGCGCCGCCGACCGACCCAACGCCCACAGCCCCCAGCAGCAGTCCGAACCCGTCGGCGCCGAGCCCAAGCTGCTTGTTGACTACCAGCGGCAGCAGAGCATTGAACGCGCTGGCGAAGGCGAAGAAGAGCGTAGCTCGCAGAAGCACTACGCGAATCCCGCGCGCGGAGCCAACGTATCGAACGCTGGCCCGCAGAGCTGACAGGAAGTGCTCAGGAGGCAGGCGTGACGACCTTGATGTCTGCCGCCAGCTCCAAAGTGCCGCAAGCACTACGAGCGTGCTCAACGCGTTGATGCCGAAGGTTGCGGCAGCGCCAGCGACGCCCACGACCACTCCTCCAAGCGCTGGTCCCAACGTGCGGGCAACGTTGTTGCCAATGCCGTTGAGCGTGACAGCCGGCGTCAACAGATTGCTCGGCACCAAATCGGGAACGACCGCCTGGAAAGCAGGAGCGGTCATGGCCGCGCCAACGCCGAGGGCGAAGGTGCCGGCGATGAGACCCTCTGGCGACAACTGGCCCAGGTAGGCGGCCGCGCACATGGCAACGGACACCAGCACCATCCAGGCGCTCGACCACAGCAGCAGCTTCCGGCGGTCGACGATGTCGGCAAAGACGCCTGCAGGAAGGCCAAAGATGAACATAGGCAAGGTGGAGGCTGCCTGCAGGGCAGCAACCATCACGGGTCGCGAATCAGCGGCGAACATGAGCCAAGTAGCGCCCACTCCTTGCATGGCCGTGCCGATGTTGGAGATGACAGATGCAATCCAAATGGCCAGGAACGCGGTGACTCGGAAGGGAGCCGTCAGGGAGACCGGGTCAGCGGCCTGAGTGGGTTGTTTCGTCTGGGGTTCATGCGGCTCCGGCAAGCTGGGCACGCGGCTCACCGACCAGACTTCCAGGGCCGGATGGGGAACAGGGGATGCATTTCTTCTCCATGAATGCTGCAGCCCGGACCGGCGCCGCTGATGGGCCGCACGCTATCGGTCATGCACCCTGACGGCCGTCCCTGGGGAGCACGCAGCGTTCACCTCACCAGAACGCCGCCGATGGCGCCATTTCCGGAGGTCGCACCATCTCTGGGCCGAGGTTGAAGAAGAAGGTGAAGGCGAGCCTTGCCGCCACTCGCGGTGAACGGACGCGGCTAGCTGGCCAGTCGTTGCCCATCACGAGTGCCCGCGCTCAGAGACCCTTCTTGCGAGCCTGCATGGTCTCGACCTGAGCCAAGACTCCGGCCAATTCGCGGAAGACCTGACGGCGACGCGCCTCCACCCGCACAAACGCCTCATCGCTCGGGGAGAGCTCCAACTCTCCAAGGTGCGCATTTCGCAGCCAACCGCTCAAGCAGTGCCGCGCTATTTCCAGCGCCCGCTGCGACTGCCCATCGCCGCCTGGGCCTTCAGCGATGCCGAAGATGTCCGCAATGGGAATGCCTGCGGCCGTCGCCGCAGACATCGCGAAAGGGGTAGGCAACGGGAATAGCTGGCGCGTGCCGGAGCAACTCGGGCTTGAGTTCATAGCAAGTTCGCGTCGGGCAGGGAGGACGCAACTGTGGTTCGGGGATGGCCGCTGCAGCACGTACGTAAACCCGCAGCAACCGTTTGACTGTCGCCGCGGCACGGGTCAGCGCGACAGCCCTTCCCTTTCACGGTACCGGGAAGCACCGACGGGAACTTGCGAAGGGTCAAATTTCAACGGGTTACAGCAGGCCACGACGCTAGCTTCTCGACCCGCACGCCTGGTGCCAATACCGTTTCCAGGCGTGCTGACGGCAGGATGCCGCGGGCTTCTCACAACTTCTCGCGCGGTTTGAGAAGTTTGCGCGAGCAGCGCACGGATTCACGACTGGCCGAGCGGGCTCAACAGGCGTGTTCATCCCCAGTTTCTGTGGACAACCCTGTTGGAGGAGCGAGGCGTCTCCTCGCAAGGCGTTGATTTCGAACGGTGACCGTCGCGCTGCCTCATCGTTAGGCAGTTGCGGCTCGGCCGCCTCCGGTAGCTTCACCCCCAGCATTCACAGCGAACGGGAAATTCACTTCCACCGTTGCAGCTATGCGCGGCTGCAGCGGTCTTTGAGCGACGTGTAGTCGCAAAGATGCGGTCCGCTAGCGTCCGGATGGCTGGCGTCCAGCACGTTCGTCGCAAAGAGCTTCGACTGGCTAAGCGCGACAATTCCACCAACAGCCGAACACCAGCGACCGCCTCAACGCGTCGCAAACGAACCACCAGGAAATGCATGAGCGAAGCGAGCGGCGGAAGCCACGGTCTTGAGGGTCTTGTCTACCAAGCGCTTGTATCCGTGTGGGTGGCCCTCGACCTACTGGTCGTCAACCAGCGAACTGAACGCATCGAGCTGGAACCTGCAAGTCAAGAGGACCTGGAGGCTGAGCTCAGGGATGACGAGGCGCCTCCCAAAGCCGGTACGGCGGCTCAGACCTCCTCGTACAGGCTTCGAGTTCAGGTGAAGTTCACGAGCGGTGAGCCGTGGGACCTAGCCCGCTTTCGTGCTCTCGTGAAGCATGGCAGCGCCAACAGACAGTCTGCCCGCGAGCAGCTATCCGCAGACCCCGGCTCCAGATACCTGCTCATCACCAACAACGCCGTCGTGAACAAGCTGAGAGAGCTGGAGGTTACCGCTATCGGTGTCTGGCCAGAAGATGGTGCCCTGCCCGCTTTTTTAGATTCGCCTGATGGGTCAGTGCCCGACGATTTGAGCTCCAGGTTAGCAATCGTTGGAAATTGCACCTACGAGTACTTGAGTTGGAAGATTAAGAGTCACCTCACAAGCGACTGCCACGTGCCGTTGTCTCGCTGCGTCGAGTGCCTTACATCCCTCCATCACGACGCCATCGCTCGAATGCGTCCAAGCGCGGACCACACTTGGCGCAGGTCCGACCTTGAAGAAGTCATCCAACGCTTTGGCGGCTACCTCAGCGCGTCACGCGAAGAGGCCGAATACGTAAAACCGCAGAACTGGTCGACCATGGTCGACAGACTAGAGCGCAACCACGCCATCATCATCAAAGGTGAGTCCGGCACAGGCAAGACGTCTGCAGCAAGAGCGCTGCTAGCCCACCTGCGTACATGCAAGCCGGGCATTGAAGTAAAAAACGTGTTCACGCCGAACGACATCAGAGAGCATTCGCGTCGACCGGTTGCGTTCTATTTGGATGACCCTTGGGGGAAGAGCCGCTTCGAGCCTCACAGCACCTCGTGGAAAAACGAGCTTACCAGCAACTTTCAAAATGCTGGTCCGGATTGCTACTTCATTGTCACCACCCGAAGCGATATCTATCAAACTGCCGCGCTCGGCGAAAAGCACAAGCGCTGGATTACGCCGCTAGAGAGCAGCCACTACGAACCGCGAGACCGGTATGCGATGTACAGGAATCGCATGAAGACTGTTCCGAAGGACTTCCAAGCCTTGGTAGCCGACATGCGTGGAAGTGTCTTGAAGCAGCTGCAATCACCGTATGAGATTGACCAGTTTTTCAGCAACCTCATTGGACTTGAGTTCCCGGATGACCGACAAGACTGGCCCCGGCTCATCGAGCACGCAGCAACGACAGCTCACCTTGACGCTGTTCAAGACAACATTCGTGAGCAGGTCTCAAAGCGAGACGCTTCCGTGGCTGCGACCGTCCTTTGGGGAGTTCTGGCTGTCTGCAATCACGCGCGCAGAGATTTTCTTCGGCGTGTTCACACCCGAATATCGCAACTTGCCCCTGGCTTGACGCACATCAAGCTGGATGAGCTAGTGAGCTTCTTCGCAGCGGGAACGAGCCTCAAGGCAAGCGACGACTCAGTAAGCTACGGGCACCCTAGAGTCGAAGCTGCGCTGGAAAGTCTGGTGGCGGCCGACCCGGTGCCGGCTCAGGCGGTGCTGCGGACGCTGTCGCAAGGGATGTACGACTTGTTCGTGCATGGTCGACGAGAAAACGCACCCGAGATGCTTGCAAAGCTGTCAGCGGCATTGCCTCAAGACATCGACAAGCTAGTGGTCTTCGAGAGGACTCACGCCGATGCCATGAACGAATGGTTGGTAGCTCGCTGCTTGGAAGGCGGACCCACCTTTCAGGACCATCTTGGCGAGCTGGAACGGTCTGGGATGCCGGGATTTGCTCCGTCCGAGGTTGCACGATTCTTGACGGATGGCGGTGTCTATCACGTGTTTGGCGCCGACACGTTCGACCCGTTTGTACCCACGGATGAGTGGCTCAGTGCAGCCTCTTCTGACCCGAGAACGCCAGCCCTTTGTGCGAGCTTCATCATTGGCATCTTGCCTGTCACGCACTACGAGCCGCAGGACAACTTCTTCGAACTGCTCGAGCGCATCGCTGGAGACCAAACGCCAGCATTTCTTGAAGCCCTGACTGACCTCGTTGTAAGTGGTCACCGCTCCACTCACTTTGACCTCATTCTTGAGCACGCTGCTCGTGATTTGAATGGTCTCAAAGCAGTCGCAGAGCAGGCACTGCACGCGTATCAGCTCATCGACTTCTCCGTCGATGAAGACCAAGCCATCGCGATTGAGGACAACTACTACGGCTCTGAGCATGGTGAAGGCCCTCCAAACTGGTGGGAGAGCGCTCAGGTCGCATCCGGTGTAATTGAGAGGTTCGTAGAGAAAAGCAGGGAACGACTTGGCTGGCGGGTGCTCTCGTTAGACCCATCGCTGCAAGGCATGGAGCCCTGGCTGGTGAAGGCCGCCGCTGTTAGTGCCCGCGGCGGTGCGGCGGCTGACCCTAGTGAAGTTGCCCATCTTTGGGACAGGATGGCTGGAACTCCGCACGAAGGGGATTTTTGGGAAGTAGTCCCCCAACTCTGGTCCAACGACTTCGCGGAACCTTTGATTTCGCGAGTGCTTAACCGGGAAACGGCTCCAGGGGTGCGATGCAAGGCGATAGCATGCGGCCGCGAAGTCGATGGCGGCGGACTCCTAGCAAGAGCCGTGTCCCGCTTAGCGGCTGTTGGAGCGTGGTCCGGCGTGCTCGACTTACTCTCGGAAATCCGAGGTAACAGCCATTGGGACGAACAATTTTCATTGATTGCGTTCGTTACGGCGCTCGACGCGGTCGCAAATCCGCACCGTTTAATGCTGGCCAGCGTTCTCAACGGCACACCGCTTCCGGAGGTCAGTAACGACACCTTTGCGGGATTCTTGGCAGGGCTTTCTCCAACCACGGAGGCCGCATTACTGGCGCTTGTACAGGCCATGGTGCGTTGCCAGCGCGACCCAATCAATCATGTGCGACGGCTCTTGAAGACCTGCGAGGGAGGCACTTGTGCTGCCCAAGCAGTTCTTGTGGCCAGGACCTTCGTCCCAGTATCGGAACTTCAGTCGGCGACACTCCACGGATACGGCAAGGTAAGGGCCGCTGCCCTAGAGTCCTTATGCCTCAATCGTCACCCGCAACGGCTGCAAGAGCTTATGCGCATGACCGACGACCGGAGTTGGTACGTCAAGGAGGCAGTGGCGCGAATTGCGGGTGAGGATGCTCGCGAGTTCAAAGCCGTTCTCAAGAAGCAGCTCGGCGATACTTGGACGGAAGACCACTGGGCGAGTGGAGATGACCATCAGCACCTACCTATAGCCAGATTGGCGGCTAAGGCGCTTGCCGCGTTAAACGACCTGGACAACGACGACGTTGAGGACCTCTTCTTCTGGGCTCAGTTTTGCAGAGACGCCGACGTGCGTCTGAAGTTGTTCAAGCTCATCGTCAAGAACGGGTCGACAAGGCACAGAAAGCTTCTCATCGAAATCTGTATCGCTCCTGAGGCAGAGCTTTGCCGTCCTGAGGTAGCTGCCGCGCTTGGAATCCTCGCCGACCACATCGAGCCTGAACTAGCTGCAGCGATTGAGCTTCGACATCTGCTTGAACTCGACGCTTTCGTGGCGGTTCGACTCGCAAGGATGGTCGGTGCGCGTCTAGACGCGGAAGTTGCATCGACATATGCAGAGTCGCTGCGGGGTGACGCTGAGCGCCGCGTCCTACTTCTAGCGCTTGGGTTCGGCGCTGCGGGTCGCCCGCAACTAAGAGCAGCCGTCACCGGGATGTTGCCAACGGCTCATCCAGCTCTTGGCGTGTTTTCCCCCGCGAAGGCAGACATCCCGCCAGAGTGCCTGTCGGAACTTGGAGGCCATCAAGAGGTGCGCGCAATCCGGCGTGCGTTTAAGAATTGGTTTATGGAAGAAGCTCACTAGAGCTGGGCGGCAACTGCAATGTCCTGTCTTAACCTTGCGAGGCGCCTTAGACGCCGGATAAAGCCCCTAGGTTCAGTCGAACAACCGCATCAAGCGCTTCGACTCGCTGCTGGATTTCGCGTCGAACTCCGCGAGCTGGCTGGCTAAGCCGGTGAGCTGCCGTTGCAGGGTCTGGTGCCGAAGGTCGGAGGTGCCCAACGTATGGCGCTCGCTTGCGACGAAAGCGAACGCGAGCCAGTAGTCTCGCTCGCCAGGCCGGTGGAAGGGGAACACCTCCAGGTGCGAAACGCCCTGCCCCTTCAAATGGTCGAGTGTCGGCTCCAGTGCGGCTCGAGCCCAGGCAGGAGCTTTGAGCACGGGAGACGACCGCCCGTCGACGATAACTGGTCCGACCAAATCTAGCGCCATCACGGGGTCAGCGGTGGGACCGCGGTACGTGTCGTGAAACCTCTCGACGCGCGTGAGGATGGTTGGCGCCGAGCGGCGGACAGACTCCAACCCTCTCCATAGGACGTACCGAAGGACGTCACTCTTAGGACAGTGCGTCTCAAACGCCCAAGCCCTGAGCTGGTTGTCCACTTCGTCGAGGATGAGGACGCTCTTGGAGAGCGGCCGCACCCCCGCCGGAAACCCCGGCGGAGTGAAGGCACCTTCGCTGTACACGCGCTCGAACCCAGCATGGAGGATGCGCCGAAACATCTGACCGTTGGTGACCCCGGCCGCTTGGGCTTGTGCGCGCAACTCCACATTGAACGCTGGCTCCACCGTGATGCTGCGAAATACCAAGCGCTCTTCGCTCATGGCGTCACTCCTCCTGAAAATGGTCCGGCTCCAACCGCCTTCGCCTTGCAACTGCCGTATGTCTCAGTGAGCACGCACGAGTGCTCACCACGAGCTGCTCAAAGCACGTTCATGTTGCTGGCTGCAGCTCGGTTCATGCACGCGGTCTCTCGACGAGGTGGACCAGACGAGCGTGCGGCCCTCCCCTTCAGGAATCGGCCGAAGCGACTCGTCGACCAGAGTGGTCAAGCCCTGGATTCGCATCAAGAGGCCTGCCCTTCGTTCAAAGGCAAAAGGCAGCCATAGCTCCTGAACAGTGTGCATGCTCCGCTGCCCGTCTACTCCCAAGTTCAGCAGGTCAAGGCGCAGGACTCTTCCCGGAAGAATCTTTCGCAGGGTTTCAGTGAAAGCAGGAGGGCTGACTAAAAGCGTACGAACTTGCGAGCCTTCCTTCATCGACTGAAAGCGCACCGCAAACAACGCTTCGCTAACGGTAAGAGCTACAGCGTCCCATGCTTGCAAACCTGCATCGGAGTAAGCACCGCTGTTTCGCTCGAATTCAATGAGAGTGACCAACATGAGTTTGCTACCTTAAGTATTCAAACATTGGACCAAACGCCGCGTTTCTTGCCAAGCGATTTTGCGGTCACTCTGCAGTGCACTTTTGCCCTGCGTGGTCAAGGTCAGAGCCCATTGGACGCAACGCCGAGTCGCTCACTGGAGCGTAGAAGCTGATTGCAAAAATCTATGGTCTCGAAACGCTGGGCAGCGTAGAAGCGTTTGCAAATGACGTGTGAGAAGTTGGACGCTTCAGAGGGGAGACCAGCGTAGGAGCTAATTGCAAACACCCAATTCACCGCGCCTTGATCGCCGAGGCTCAGCGCGGCGAGCACCCCGGCGCCGCGACGGTCGCGCCGCTCGCTCAACTGGCGGTCGATCGCGTCGCGCATCGTCTGCCGCAAGGCGTCGACGCTGAAGCCGCTGCCCTCCAATCGCTCCTGTCCCTTGCTGCGGCAACTGCCGGCGGCGGGCAGGTCCTGGTCGAGCATCCACAGCGCCTGGTCGAACCCGTGCGGGTTCATCAGGCCATGCGGGCGACGCAGCTTGACGTCGAGGCGCCACCGCTCGCCGGCGCGCGGCGGGACCGGCATCTGATAGCAGGACAGCAGCACGCGCGGCGGCGCACCGTCGCCGACCACGGCCGGATCGACATCGAGGATGAAGCGCCAGCCCGCGGCGCCGCCTATGCCGTCGGTGCGCTGAGGGAGACTGCCGACGCGGCCGGTGAGTGTCATGACCTGGCCCTCGACGTCGACGGCAGGCACCTCGGCCATGCGCGCGCCGGCGCGCGAGGCGGTGAGCCCGGACCCGGCGATGGCCGCCAGCATCGCCCACGCCAGCCAATGGGTCCGCGCCTGGCGTGCGAACGGCAATGGCAACGGCAACGCCATCGCCAACACCAGCATCACGGCGATCGCGGCCCAGGCCCGCCAGGCGGTGGCACCGGGCAATGCCGGGAGGACGTGGACCAGCCCCATGCCAAGCAGGGCCGCGAGCGGGACGAGTGTCCAGCGCCATGCCGGGGTGTAGGATTCCCGGCGATTTTTTCCACTTCCGCGCAGATCCTCATGAGCACTTCCATCTACGACCGCCTGACCCAACTCGGCATCGAACTGCCTCCGGTGGCGGCGCCTGCCGCGGCCTACGTGCCGTTCGTCCGCACCGGCAACCTCGTGTTCCTGTCCGGTCATATCGCGAAGAAGGACGGCAAGCCCTGGGTAGGCCAGCTGGGCAAGGACACCGACACGGCGACCGGCCAGCAGGCCGCGCGCGCGATCGCGATCGACCTGCTGGGCACGCTGCACGCGGCGGTCGGCGACCTGAACAAGGTCAAGCGCATCGTCAAGCTGATGAGCCTGGTCAACAGCACCGGCGCGTTCACTGAGCAGCACCTGGTGACCAACGGCGCGTCCGAGCTGATCGGCGAGGTCTTCGGTCCCGAGAAGGGGGCGCATGCCCGCAGCGCCTTCGGCGTGGCGCAGATCCCGCTCGGCGCCTGCGTCGAGATCGAGCTGATCGCCGAGATCGCCGACTGATGCGGGCCCTGACCGCCTCGCGCGTGCTGGCCTTCAGCGCGCTGGTGTCGCTCGCCGCCGTGGCGGCGGCCTTGGTCGCGCAGTACCAGTTCAACGTCAAGCCGTGCCCGTGGTGCGTGATGCAGCGCGGCATCTTCCTGCTGATCGCGGGGGTGAGCCTCCTGGGCTGGGTGCTGCATCGCGTGGGCGCCGTGCGCGTGCTGACGCTGCTGCTGTCGGGCGCGCTGGGCGTGGCGGGCCTGTTCGCCGCGGGTTACCAGCACGAGGTCGCCTCCAAGCTGGCCAGCTGCGACATGACCTTCGCGGACCGCGTGCTGACGATGTTCAAGCTGGAAGATCGGATCCCGAGCGTCTTCATGGTCACGGCCAATTGCAGTGAAGCGTCCGCGTACACGCTGCTCGGTCTGCCCTACGAGATCTGGAGCGGCGCCCTGTTCACCCTGATCGCGCTGCTGTGTCTGCTGACGCTCAAGCGCGGAGCGGTGCATCGTCGGTGAGACGACCGTCGATGTCTTTGAGATCGATCAACCTGTCGGGAGTTCCCACATGAAACGAGTCACTGGCATCGGCGGCATCTTCTTCAACGCCAAGGACCCGGCGGTCCTGCGGGATTGGTACAAGACGCACCTCGGCGTCGACGTCCAGGCGTGGGGTGGCGCGGCGTTCACCTGGACGGACGATGCGGGCCAGCCCACGGGCGGCTCGACGATCTGGTCCATAGGCGCGGCCGAGGGCGGCGACGGCTTCGGGCCGAACAAGGCGCCTTTCATGATCAATTACAGAGTGGCGGATCTCGCGTCGCTGCTGAAGGCGCTGCGCGACGAGGGCTGCAACGTCCTCGAGAAATCCGACGACTCGGAGTACGGCAAGTTCGGCTGGGTCATCGACCCGGAAGGCAACAAGGTCGAGCTGTGGGAGCCGCCGAAGGGGCAGTGACAACTGTCGGCTGACGCCGGCCAGTCACCTCCCCGTCACACCCTCCCGGCAGCATCGCGGGCTTCGCCCTTTTGATCTCTCCGGGAGACCCGCATGGACCGCCGCCGCTTCCTCCACGCCAGCACCGTTCTTGGAGGCGCCTCGCTGCTGACGCTGCCCGGCGCGCATGCGCAGGCCCCCGCCGTCATCACGCGCGACGCGATGCGGCCGCAGATGCCGCACGGCATCCAGTCCGGCGATCCGATCGCCGACGGCGCCATCGTCTGGACCCGCGGCGATCGCCCGAGCCGCCTCTGGCTCGAGTGGTCCACCACCGCCAGCTTCGCCAACCTGCAGCGCGTGCGCGGACCGCATCTGCTCGAAGACTCCGACTTCACCGGCCGCATCGACCTGCGCGGCCTGCCCGCCGGCCAGGAGATCTTCTATCGCGTCGTCCTGCAGGACCTGCACAACGAGCGCGTACTCTCCGAGCCCGTTGCCGGACATCTGCGCCTGCCCGCCGCCTTCGGCGCCAAGGGCGTGCGCGACGTCCGCTTCGCCTGGAGCGGGGACACCTGCGGCCAGGGCTGGGGCATCAACGAGCAATGGGGCGGCATGAAGATCTATGAGCAGATCCGCCGCATCAACCCCGACTTCTTCCTGCACAGCGGCGACACCATCTACGCCGACAGCCCCATCCCCGCCGAGATCAAGCTCCCCGACGGATCGCTCTGGCGCAACGTCGTCACCGAGCAGACCAGCAAGGTCGCCGAGACGCTCGACGAGTACCGCGGCCGCTACCGCTACAACCTGATGGACGCCAACGTGCGCCGCATGTCGGCCGACGTGCCGCAGATCTGGCAGTGGGACGACCACGAGGTCACCAACAACTACTCCGACAGCAAGGACCTCTCCGGCGACGCCCGCTACACCGAGAAGAACATCCCGCTGCTCGTCGCCCGCGCCACCAAGGCCTTCCAGGAATACGCGCCGATGCGCCGCTTCGGCGACGTCGAGGGCGAGCGCATCTACCGCCATCTGCCGCAGGGGCCGCTGCTCGACGTCTTCGTCGTCGACATGCGCAGCTACCGCGGCCCCAACAGCGCCAACCTCCAGACCGAGGAGAACGCCGACAGCGCCTTCATGGGCCGTCCGCAGATCGCGTGGCTGCTCGAGGGATTGAAGCGCTCGAAGGCGGTCTGGAAGGTCATCGCCGCCGACATGCCGATCGGCCTGCACGTCAACGACGGCAAGGACGCCGAGGGTCGCGACAAATGGGAAGCGATCGCCAACGGCGACGACGGCGCGCCGCGCGGCCGGGAACTGGAAATCGCCCGGCTCCTCAGCGAGATCAAGCGCCATCAGTTGCACAACATCGTCTGGCTCACCGCCGACGTGCACTACACCGCCGCGCACTTCTTCGATCCCGCCAAGGCGAAGCACACCGACTTCCTGCCCTTTTGGGAATTCGTCTCCGGCCCGTTGCACGCGGGCGGTTTCGGTCCCAACAAGGCCGACGGCACCTTCGGCATGCAGGTCGCGTATCAGAAGGGGCCAGGCATTGCCAATGCTGCTCCCGCGCCCGACACGCAGTTCTTCGGCCAGGTGGATATCGACGCCAAGACGCGCGCGATGACGGTCACGCTCAAGGATCTGGAGGGTTCGACGCTCTACAAGAAGACCTTGGAGCCGAAGCGAGCCTGACCACCCCCGGAGTCCTCGGTAGCAAAACCGAGGAAGTACGGAACTGGTTGGGGACGGGAGGTCGAGGGGTTTCGGCGCTTGCCGCCGGGGCCCCTTGACCTCGCGGCCAACGCCTCGGCGTCAGCAGGCGAGCAGCCTATTCAGGCCCGCTCCATCACCCGCAGCACGCCTTGCATCGGCGGCAACTGCGCCACCATCGACACGAGGTCGCGGATGCTTTCCGTCGCCGTCTTTGCCCGCACGCTCGCGATCTGCGTGCGCACGGTCGAGATGGCCACCCCGTGGCGATGCGCGATCTCCTGCGGCTGCAGCCCCGAGCAGAGCGATTGGAGAACCTGCAGCTCCGCGGCGGTCAGTTGATGTTCCCGCGCGAAGGCGAGCATCGGCAGCTCCCCGCACAGGTTGCGTTTGCCGAGCACCACCATCGCCTGCGTCGGCCGTCCCTGCCCGTCCTGCAGCGGCAGCACCGACATCGACAGCCGCCCTGGCCCGCGCCCCAGGCAGATGAGATGCCGCAGCCCGCGCTGCACGTCGGCGAGCGCGCCTTCCAATCGCAATTGATCGTTGCGCTGCGACGCGATCAGCTGACCGTCGATGATCTGCAGCGGCGACGTCTCGTCGAGCTGCCGTCTCGCGGTGCTGTTGGCATACAGCAGCTGCCCTTCGCCGGCGACGAGACAGACCCCGAGGTCGATCTCCTCCAGCGCATGGCGCCACCATCGGTCCGGCGATCCCCGCCGGCGTTCCGGCCCCCGATAGGACATCAACCGCCCCAGCTCGGGGGTCCTCCCCAACAATCCGTCCATCTCAGCCTCCCTGGTCGGCCATGCGTGGATCGCGCCCCTCGACTTGCGCTCGGTCTTGTTGTCGGTCTCTGTGCGTGGGGGCGTCGTGGAGATGTTAGGAGAACGTCAGGGTCTTGCGTAGCAGAACATGACGTACGGTGCCCCCTAGGGTTGGGGGCAGCGGCGATGTCGGGTTCCGCGTCGATATTCCGGGAGTCCGTCGGACGCGGAGAAACCCGTATCCATCGGGACCATGCGCGATCCACGATGGTGCGTCACGCCATGAAGCCGAGGTCCGTGCCGGCGAAGTTGCCGATGTTGGGCAGCACCGTCCGCAGCTCGGAAGGCGGCACGCCCATCCACAACGCCAGCGTCGACGCGAGCTCGTCCACCGACGTCGTCGGCAGCAGCCGGCCCTGGCCGACGTCGTCCGGCCCGTTCACGCTGACCGACGGCGCCTTGCCGTAGAAGCGTCCGCCCTTGACCGCCCCGCCCATCACCAGGTGATGCGATCCCCAACCGTGATCGGTGCCGTCGCCGTTGCTGCTGAGCGTGCGGCCGAAGTCCGAGGCGGTGAAGGTCGTGACCTGGTCGGCCATGCCCAGTTCCCGCAGCGCCGCGTCGAAGCTCGCCATCGCGCCGCCGACCTGCTGCATCAGCGCCGGGTGGCGCGTCGTCAGGCCGTCGTGCAGGTCGAAGCCGCCCATGCCGACGAAGTAGACCTGCCGCGTCATGCCCAGCGCGGAGCGCGCCGCGATCAGGCTCGCCACCATCTTGAGCTGGCGCGCCAGCGAGTCCGTCGCGAAGGCGGTCGACAGCGTCGCTCCGCCGGCGAGCGCGGTGCTCAGCGTCGTCTGCAGATCGATCGAGCGCGCGGTCACGCGGTTGAGCTCCGATTCCATCGGGTGTGCCCGATCCTCGGTGATCAGCGCGCGCAGCAGCTTGGCGCAGGACGTCGAGCCGAACACCTGGCTCCCGATGCCCGTGATCGGCTTCTTGCCGCTGGGGCCGGTCAGGTACTGGAAAGCGGCATCCCCGGCCTGGAAGATCGCGTTGCCGTAGACGTTGATGCAGGTGAGTCCCGCGCGGCCGTTGCCCGACAGCATGAGGTCGGCCATGCGGCCGCCCCAGCCGGTGCGCGCGCCTTCGACGTTGGAGGACTGCCAGAGGCTGGACTGGTCGTTGTGGGAGAACAGCTTGGGCGGCGCCGCCACGGCGCCGGACTTGAACTGCGCCAGCGTCATCGGCGCCGTCAGCGTGCCGATGTTGAGCATCACGGCGAGCCGGCCGGCGTCGAAGACCGGCTTGACCGCCGAGAGCCCCGGCGCCAAGGCCATCTGCCGGCCGTCCGGCAACGCCACCGTCGGCGCCAGCGCGGTCGCGGCGAGCGCGTCGCGCCCGATCGCCAGCGTCGGGCGGATGGCGGTGTAGGCCTGGTGGCTGACGGCGTCGTACGGGATCACCGTGTTGCCATGGTCGTTGCCGCCGTAAAGGAACACGCACACCAGCGCCCTGTAGTCGCCGCCCGTCGTGGCGGCCGCGGCGTCGCCGATGGCGGCGAGCTGCAGCGCCCACGGCGCGGCGGCGCCTACGGCGGACGCGACCGAAGCGCGCTTGAGGAACTCGCGGCGATGCAGCGAGGACAGCTTGGATACATGGGCCACGGAAAGTCTCCGGTGAACGTCGCCGTGCGGCGACGTCGTCATTTCTGGATCTGGTATTCGGGGCAGGCGAGGAGCAGCATCCAACCGGCACGGGAGCGGTTGATCTTCCCGTCGTCGGTGTTCGCGGCGATCGTCGTGACCGCCGCGGCGATGCGCTGCTGGGTCGCGTCCGAAATGCTCCCGCCGCCGAGCAGCAGCGCCTGCCGCGCCACCATCGCGCGCGCATCGGTCGACAGCGCCATGTCGTCCGTCAGATCCGGCTTGGCGTCGCCCTGCCCGGTCGTCAGCAGCGTCTGCATGAAGTTCAGGTAGCCGGTGACGGTCACCTCATTGAGCAGCTGGAACTCCGGCGCGGTGACGCCGCCCGCCGTCATCGACGAGTTCGGCGGCACGTAGCCCGGCCGGTAGAAGTTGAAGACCGACGGGCTGAAGAACGGGCTCTGACCCAGACGCGTCTCGGGATCGCTGGTCTCGGGGATGGTCCACTGGCCGGCCGAACTCAGCTTGATAGACCGCGCCACCTGGACGAAACGCAGCACGGGCTCGCGCAGCTTGCCGGAGCTCGTCACGCCGGCGTCGATCAGGCGCGCTTCCGGATCCATCAGCACGGCGCGCAGCACCGCCTTGAGGTCCCCGCGGACGCCTTGGCCGTTGTCGTTGAAGGCCTGCGCCACGCGCTGCACATAGGCAGCGCTGGGGTTCGAGCAGACGAAGCGCTGGATCAACTGCCGGCCGAAGAAGGGCCCGACGTTCGGGTGGTTCGCCAGCGTGTCCAGCGCCTGGCGCAACGCGGCGGGACCATCGACGCCCGCTGAGATGGTGCTGCCGAGCACCGACTTCGCGCCGCTGGAGAAGTTGGCCGCGGTGTTCACCATCGGCCGTCGCATGAAGGAGGGATCGGCGCCCGCCGCATTCGCGGTGTCGAAGTCCCAGCCGGTGAAGGCGCGCGCGAGCTGCGTCACCGTCGTCTGGTCGTAAGTCTCGATCGGACGACCGCCGGAGGTCTGGACGGAGCCGTCCAGGTTCAGCTGCACCAGGCCGATGGTGAACAGCTGCATCACCTCGCGGGCGAAGTTCTCGTCGGGCTGGCGGCCCTTGCCGTCGTCGTTCTTGCTGCCGCGCATGGCCAGGAAGGTGCCCATGGCCGGCGACAGCGCCACCGCCTCCAGCAAGCCGCGGAAGGTGCCGAAGGCGTTGTCCTCCAGCACGTCCGCGTAGGCGGCCAGCATCATCGTCCGCCACGGCAGCGTCGCGCCCACGGCGGAGACGACGAAGATCTCCGACAGCGCCAGCACCATGCGCTGCCGCAGCTGGTCCGGCGAGGTGATGAACTTGCACCACACGCTGTTGGGGAAGCCGTCGAAGTTGGCGGTCTTCTTCGCGTCGGTCGCGTAGCCGTTGCGCGTGAGCCAGTCCCAGTGCGACTCGGTGCGCGGCGCGAGGAACTGCAGGTCCAGCCAGGCGTTGTAGCCGACGGACTTGAGCGTGGCGATGTCGGCCTCGCTCGCGGCGAAGCCGGCCTGCGCGAGGAAGCGCGAAGCCTGGGCGTCGTTCGGGAGCGGCAGGACCAGGCTCGCGGCGGGCAGCGTCGACGGAGCGGGCGCCGGGTCCGGGATCGGCGCAGGGGCCGGCGCGGGTGCCGGGTCCGGTGCGGGGGCCGGGCCTGGGGTTGGAGCGGGAGCGGGAGCGGGAGCCGGCGCGGGACCCGGCGCCGGGCTCGGCGCGCCGGAAGGGGTGGCCGGCGAATCGCCGCCGCCTCCCCCGCCGCCGCAGGCGCTGAGGGCAGCGGCAGCAGCCGTGACGGCTGCGGAAGACCAGGGGAATCGGAACATGGTGGGGGTGCGTCGGTACTGCTGACGGCCGCGACTCTAGTGAGTCCCTCCCCCGAAATCAGCATCCAATCCGCAACAGCGGAAAGGCCCGGAAACGCATCCGGTTACCGTGCCGTTCGACCTCGACAGTCGCCCGTTTGCCCCGTGATCATCGGCCCTGTCGTCGATAGCCCGGTATTTATTCCGGCTTCGACGGGCACCCCGTGCGGGTTCTCACGACCTGACCCCCTGGCCCGGTCGACGCGTTCGACACGCGTCCTCATCCCACCCTCCGTCGACGTCGCGCGATGTAATTGGCGGGAACAAACCCGCCAGTTCCAACGATCGCCGGCGACTTGTTCGAAATCAGGCCGCAAAGAGCCCGAGGTCTTTCTGGGTGAAGTTCACGATGCCCGGAAGGATGCCCGGCAGGTCGGCCGCCGGCACGCCCATCCACAACGCCAGCGTGGCGGCCAGCTGGTCGACCGAGGTGGTCGGCAACAACCGGCCCTGGCCGACGTCGTCGGGGCCGCTGACGGCCACCGTCGGCGCCGTGCCGTAGAAGCGCCCGCCCTTCACGGCGCCGCCCATCACGAAGTGATGGCTGCCCCAGCCGTGATCGGAGCCGTCGCCGTTGGAGCTCAGCGTGCGGCCGAAGTCGGACGCCGTGAAGGTGGTGACGTTCTGGGCGACGCCCAGCTCGACGAGCGCCGCATCGAAACTGGCCATCGCGCTGCCGACGTTGCCCAGCAGCACCGGCTGCTGCGACATCAGGTTGTCGTGCAGGTCGAAGCCGCCGATGGAGACGAAGTACACCTGCCGCTTCACGCCCAGCGAGGCGCGCGCGCCGATGAGGCGGGCGACCGTCTGCAGCTGCGCCGCCAGGCCGTTGCCGTTGGTCTCGAACGGCGTCTGCAGCGTGGAGGTGGACAGCGCGGTGGTGATGGTGCCCTGCGCGTTGACCGAGCGCGCGGTGACGCGGTTCAGCTCCTGCTCCATCCAGTGCTGGCGCTCGCCGGTGATCATGCCGCGCAGCGCTTCCGCGCAGGCGGCGGAGCCGAACAGCGAGCGGTTCGCGCCGTTGATGGCGACGGCGCCGCCGCTGCTCATCTGATACTGGACCGCCTGGCCGCCCGACATGAACACGGCGTTGCCGGAGACGTTGATGCAGCTGAAGGTCGCATTGCCGTTGCTGGCCAGGAACTGGTCGGCGACGCGGCCGCCCCAGCCCGAGGTCGCGCCTTCAGGCCGCGACGACTGCCAGAGGCTGGACTGGTCGTTGTGCGAGAACAGCTTGGGCGGCAAGGGCACGTTGCCGGCCTTGTACTGCGCCAGCGTCGTGGGCTGCATCAGCGGTCCGATGTTGAGCATCACCGCGAGCCGGCCGGCGTCGAACACCGGCTTGAGCCGGTTCATCGTCGGCGCGAGCGCCAGCTGCCGACCGTCGGGCAGCGCGAGGGACGGCGTCAGCGCCGTGGCGGCGAGCTGGTCACGCGGGATCGTCAACGCCTGGCGGATGTTGGCGTAGGCCTGGTGGTTCGTCGCGTCGTACGGGATCACGGTGTTGCCGTAATCGTTCCCGCCGTACATGAACAGGCAGACGATGGCCTTGTAGTCGGTCGGCGCGGCGGCTGCGGCGGCCTCGCCGATGGTGGCCAGCTGCAACGCCCAGGGCGCGGCCGTGCCGGCGATGGACACCGCCGAGGCGCGCTTGAGGAATTCGCGACGGCGCAGCGAGGGAAGCTTGGAGACGTGGGTCATGATCGGCACTCCGCTCGGCTGTTTATTTCTGGACCTGGTATTCAGGCGCTGCCAGCACCATCAGCCACGAGGCCTTGACGCGGTTCAGCTTGTTGGTGTCGGTGTCGACCTTGATCGTGGCGACGGCGGTGGCGATCGTGGTGATCGTGGCCTCCGAGATGTCGCCGCCGCTCATCAGCTGCGCCTGACGGCGCACCAGCGCTGGCGCATCGGCGACCAGCGCGAGGTCGGCGGTGTAATCGGGCTTCATGTCGCCGACGCCGTTGCCGATCAGGCCCTGCATGTAGTTCAGGTAGCCGGCGACGGTGCTCTCGTTGCAGAGCTGGAACTCGGGCGCGGTCACGTTGTTCGTGCCGAGCTGCGAGTTGGGCGGCACGTAGCCGGGCCGGTAGAAGTTGAAGACCGAGCCGCTGCGCATCGGGCTCTGACCCAGGCGCGACGAGGGATTGCTGGTGTCGCCGATGGCCCAGAGATCGCCGGGCGAGCTCAGGCCCACGGTGCGCGCCCACTGGATCATGCGCTGCAGCGGTTCGCGCAGCTTGCCGCCGCTGGGGGCGGTCGACCGCGTGCGGGCCTCGGTGTCGAGCAGGATCGCGCGGATCACGGCGCGCATGTCGCCGCGCACGCCCTTGCCGTTGTCGTTGAAGACAGCGGCGACGCGCTGCACATAGGCGGGGCTCGGGTTGGAGGCCACCAGGCGCTGGATCAATTGCCGCCCGATGAACGGGCCGACGTTGGGATGCGCGCTCAGCGTGTCCAGCGCGACCTTCATCGCGGCGGCGCCGTCGGCCGTCGCGGGGATGACGGCGTCCAGCACCTTCTTCTCGCCGGTGGAGAAGCGCGAGGCGTTCTGCCGCATCGGGCGCTTCATGTAGCTGAAGTCGAGGCCGTCCACGTCGGAGGAGTCGACGTCGAAGTCCCAGCCGGTGAACACGCGCGCCAGGTCGGTGATCTGCTGCAGCGTGTAGGTGTCGACGGTCTTGCCGTTGACCATCTTGGGCGTGCCGTCGGCGTTGAGCTGGTTCAGGCCGATGGTGAACAGCTGCATCACCTCGCGGGCGTAGTTCTCGTCGGGCTGGCGGCCGCTCTTCGGGTCTTCCTTGCGGTTGCCGCGCATGGCCAGATAGACGCCCATCGCGGGGGACAGCGTCACGCCTTCGATCAGCGCGCGGAAGGTGCCGAAGCAGCGCTCCTCGAGCATGTCGACGTAACCGGCGGTCGCGAACTGCGGCCACGCGATCGGCAGGCCGTTCATCGAGACGACGAAAATCTCCGACAGCGCCAGCACCACGCGTTGACGCAGTTGATCGGGCGAGGAGATCAGCTTGCGCCACAGCGACGCGTCGACGCCGTCCAGGCTGTACCGGTTGGCTTCGGCGCCTCGGCCCTTGGCCATGAGCCAGTCGTAGTGGCTCTGCGTACGCGGGGCATCGAACTGTTGTTCCAGCCAACGAGCGACACCCGACGTCTTGACGCTGGTCAGGTCCGCCGCGCTGGCGGCGAAACCGGCCTGTCCGAGGAAGCGCGCAGCCTCAGGCTCGGTCGTCGGAACATTGGTCTGAGGATCGCTGTCGGGGCCGGCGGTGCTGTCGCCCCCTCCTCCGCCGCCGCCGCAAGCCGCGAGCAGCGCCGCGGCAGCGGCCGCCGCCAAGGCGGTCGTCGTGCCGACGCCAGTGGTGTCACCAACGACGCGGTCGTCGTCAGGCAGTGCGGGCGGTGCGAAGTGGGTGGTGGCGGCGGCAGTCATCTCGGCATCGGCTCCAAGCAGCGGATGCGGGATGGTGGCGAGAGCCGGCCGTTAAGACACCGTCATTCGTACAACTTGTGAAAGGCGCGGCAACAGGGTGTTGTGGCGTGACTTATTCACGCATCGAACTTGTCCGGCTCGGATATGCGCGAGAAACGAACTGGAAATGAATGCGCCCGCGCGTGGCATACAGGATGCCTGGGGCAATCCCTGCGGGAAGCCAAGCGCGGGCACTCCAGGGTGCAGGGGGCATCCCTCTGAAGTGACCCCAAGAAGTTGGACAGTAGGAAGCTAGGCCCCCAAGGCCTGAGCTCGGTACGCCACCGGGCTCAGGCCTTTCAGCTTGAGCTTGATGCGGTGGTGGTTGTAGTAGTGGATGTAGCGGTGCAGCCCATGTCGTAGCTGCTCGACGCTGTCGAACTTGTTGAGCCGGAAGAACTCCGATTTCAGCGTTCCGAAGAAGCTCTCCATTGCCGCGTTGTCCAGGCAGTTTCCCCGACGGGACATGCTCTGAGTCAGGCCTCGCGTGGCCAGTTGCTGTCGATACGCCGGCATCTGGTACTGCCAGCCCTGGTCCGAGTGCAGCATCGGAGCTTCGTGGGCCATGAGCCGCGATAGCGCCTTCTTGAGCATGTTTCCCACCAGTGGGAAGAGTGCACGCTCGTTCATCTCGTAGGCCACGATCTCTCCGTTGAACAGGTCCATCACGGGCGACAGGTACAGCTTGTCTCCTCGGACATTGAACTCGGTCACGTCGGTCACCCATTTCTCGTTGGGCCGCTCAGCCGTGAACTGCCGGTTGAGCAGGTTGGGCATCGTGGCCATTTCGCCGCGGTAGGAACGGTACTTCTTGGGACGCACCAGCGACTTCAAGCCCAGATCCCGCATCAGGCGCTGCACCGTCTTGTGGTTGACCGCCAGACCGCTTCGTCCGAGTTCGTCAGTGATTCGGCGATAGCCATAGCGGCCCTTGTGGCGCTCGTACACAGCACGAATGCCAGCCTTCAGGCCGGCGTACCTGTCGCCGGCCTGCCGCTGCGCGGCCTGGTAGTAGAACGTGCTGCGCGGCAGACATGCGGCCAGCAAAAGCCGACGCAACAAAAACTGCGGCCTCAGCTCGAGGACGGCTTGCGCCCTTTCAGCGCAGCTTGCCGATTGGCTCGAACCAAGGCCTCTAATTTTTTTAGGTAGGCGACCTCCGTACGCAATTGCTCGTTTTCTTCGCGCAACTCTTCCAAGGAGCGCTTGTCTTCCGTCTTCTCGGGCGCGACTGGGGTGGGCTTGGGCGTTGGCATGTTCTTCGGAGGGCGACCCTGGGGTTTGGGATGAAGCGCTTGCGGGCCACCCTCATCGTACTGGCGCCGCCACAGGGCAACCACGGCACCACCCCCACGCACGTCGAACAGCATGGCCGCTTTGGTGTTGGACAGCTTCTCGCACTCGGCCCGGCGCAACAAGTCCAGCTTGAACTCCGCGCTGTAGCGCTTGCCAAGCCTGGTGCCCTCCAGCCCCGCCTTTCCATGCACGCGATAAGCCGCTATCCAGCGCCGTAGCAGCTCCTGAGCCACGCCGTACTCTGCGGCCAAGACTCTGTGGCCAGCCTCTCCCGATAGATACCGCTGAACAACTTCGAGCTTCAGACGCTCACTGTGCTTCGCCATGAAAAACACCCCATCGGTTGGATTGATGTCCAACCTTCGGGGTGCACTTCACTCCGGGAACCCCCAGCACCCTTCCGGCCCCACCCTCACCCGCTGCCCATTGGCCTGGGGAGTTCGAGTGGCAGGTCTTGCCACGAGGGGGCCAGGTCTTGCTCAGACCAGCGTCACGCCGGTCTTGCTCTGCACGAACTCGCGAGTGACCTCGGGGGCCAGTTCGACGAGTTTCAGTCCTTCCGGCGTCACGTCCATCACCGCCAGGTCCGTGATGATGCGGTTCACGACACCCACGCCGGTCAACGGCAAGGTGCAGCTCGGGATGATCTTCAGATCCTCGGTGCCGTCCTTCTTGCGGGCGACGTGCTCCATCAGCACGATCACCCGCTTGACGCCGGCAACCAGATCCATCGCGCCGCCCATCCCCTTCACCATCTTGCCGGGGATCATCCAGTTCGCCAGGTCACCGCGCTCGCTGACCTGCATCGCCCCCAGGATGCTGAGGTTGATCTTGCCGCCGCGGATCATCGCGAAGCTGTCGTGGCTGCCGAAGATCGACGAGCCGGGAATCGTCGTCACCGTCTGCTTGCCGGCGTTGATCAGGTCGGCGTCGACCTCGTCCTCCGTCGGGAACGGGCCGATGCCGAGCATGCCGTTCTCGCTCTGCAGCCACACTTCCTTGTCCGCCGGCACGAAGTTCGCCACCAGCGTCGGGATGCCGATGCCGAGATTCACATAGAAGCCGTCTTCCAGTTCCTGCGCGGCACGGGCCGCCATCTGGTCTTGGGTCCAGGGCATGTCTCTCTCCTCAAGCCGCGGGGCGGATGGTGCGCTTCTCGATGCGCTTCTCAGGATTCGGGTTGTGCACGATGCGGTGCACGTAGATCCCGGGCAGATGGATGCTGTCGGGATCGAGCTCGCCGACCTCGACGACCTGCTCCACCTCCACCACCGTGACCTTGCCGGCCATCGCGCAGGCCGGATTGAAGTTGCGCGCGGTGCGCCGGAAGATCAGGTTGCCGCTCTTGTCGGCGATGTGCGCCTTGACCAGCGCCACATCCGGATTGAGCGCGCGCTCCATCACGTACTGCTGGCCGTCGAACTCGCGGATCTCCTTGCCCTCGGCCACCAGCGTGCCGACGCCGGTGCGCGTGAAGAAGGCCGGGATGCCGGCGCCGCCGGCGCGCAGCTTCTCGGCCAGCGTGCCCTGCGGCGTGAATTCGAGTTCGAGTTCGTTCGCCAGGTACTGGCGCTCGAACTCCTTGTTCTCGCCGACGTAGCTGGAGATCATCTTTCTGATCTGCCGCGTCTCGAGCAGCTGGCCCAGGCCGAAGCCGTCCACGCCCGCGTTGTTGCTGATGACGGTCAGGCCCTTGGTGCCGCTGTCGCGGAGCGCCGCGATCAGCGCCTCCGGAATGCCGCACAGGCCGAAGCCGCCGACGGCCAGCAACTGGCCGTCCGCCACGATGCCGTCCAACGCCGCCTTGGCATTGGGGAAAAGCTTGTTCATCCGATGTCTCCTGCTTGCCGTTGAATCACGGGTTTCCCAACACTGGTCGAGAGCTGGTCGGCCAATCTACTACGTAAGCCATTACGTAAGCGGTACGTAGAATTGATTAAGCCACCGATCCCCGAAGGAAGCCCGATGACCTTGCCCCCGGACGCCCGGTCCCTGGACGCGTTGTCCCTCGACGCGATGTCACTCGACGAACTGCGCGCGCAGATCCCGAAGATCTTCGCGCCCTGGATCGTCGCACTCGGCCTGGAACCCGTCCATGCGGAAGACGGCCTGCTGCGATTGACGATGCCGGTCGCGCCCGAGCTGGTCCACGTCGGCGGCGTGATGTGCGGGCAGGCGTCGATGGCCGCGGCCGACACGGCGATGGTGTTGCTGATGATGCGCGAGCTGGGCGAGTTCCGCCCGATGACGACCGTCCAGCTGCAATCGACCTTCCTCCGCCCGGTCTCGGGGACGAGCTGCACGATCGAGGCACGCCTGCTGCGCCGCGGCAGGAACCTGGCGTTCGGGCAGATCGACCTGCTCGACGAGCAGGGCCGGCTGGCCGTGCAGTCGACGACCACCTACGCGCTGCTGTGACGGCTGCGCCGATCTCCATGAGCCTCGACTACCGCACCGCCTTCGACCAGGCCCCGATCGGGCTGGTGATTTCTGAGAACCGCCTGATCAAGGACTGCAACCGGCTGGTGCTGGAGATCTTCGGCGCGCAGCGCGAGCAGTTGATCGGCCACAGCTTCGCGCTGCTGTATCCGACCTCCATCGAATTCGAGCGCACCGGCGAGCGCATCGTCGCCAGCCTCGATGCCGTCGGCTATTACGCCGATGAGCGCGTGATGAAGCGCGTCGGCGGACCGCGCGCGGGCGAGCTGTTCTGGTGCCACGTCGCCGGCCGCGCGCTGGACCCGACGAAGGCGCACGCGAACGGCATCTGGAGCTTCGAGGACCTGTCCGCGACGCGCCAGCTCAAGACCGACCTCACGCCGCGCGAGCGCGAGATCGCGGCGCTCCTCATCGAGGGCCTGACGAGCAAGCTGATCGGCCGCAAGCTCGGCGTGAGTCCGCGCACGGTCGATGTGTACCGCGCACGCCTGATGAAGAAGTACGGCGCGGCGAGCACGCCGGACCTCGTCCACCGTCTGCTCGTGTCATGAGTTTTGTTGCGTGACGTATTCCCGGGCAAGGCCTGACGCCGAGGAGAAATCACCTGGAATGCCCCCTTGGCAACATGATGGAAACCTCGTTGCATGCGCTCACAAGATGGCTGGGAACGCCGATCAACACTGAGAACGCGCAAGACGTGACCCCGGATAGGCGATTTCATCGGTGATTTGCGGGGCAACCCGGGGACGCACAGGTGATTTCTCACGCACAATACGCGCCGTCCGGCGTTAGTCGGGCCCTAACCGCAGAGTCAAACGAATGAACAAGACCGAACTGATCGAACACCTGGCTTCCAAGCACGAACTGACCAAGGCCGAAGCTGGCCGCATCCTGGAAACGCTGCTGGACGCGGTGGTGTCCACGGTGAAGAAGGGTGGCGCTGTTTCCATCCCTGGCTTTGGTGCCTTCAAGCAACACGCCCGTGCCGCCCGCACCGGCGTGAACCCCAGCACCGGCGACAAGATCAAGATCGCCGCCGCCAAGCTGCCGAAGTTCACCCCGGGCGCCGGCTTCAAGGCCGCCGTGGACCCGAAGGCTGCCGCTCGCAAGGCTGCCGCCAAGCCGGCCAAGGCCCCCAAGGCCGCCGCCGCCAAGCCGGCCAAGAAGGCCGCCAAGAAGTAATCCACTTCTGGCGCATGCCGATCGCCAGGCCCGCTCAGGCGGTCCCGGCGGTATCGAACAAACCCGGCTTCTGCCGGGTTTGTTTTTTTGCTCCTACAGTTCCGACATGTCCGCCCCCGCGCCCACCGCCGCGCCCGTCGCTGCGATCTCCCCAGCGCCCACCCCGCGTGTGCTCTCGCTCATCCCCCCGATGACGCAGCTCAACACGCCCTACCCGTCCACGGCCTACCTGACGGGGTTCCTGCGCTCGCGCGGCTTCCAGGCGGCGCAGCGCGATCTGGCGCTGGGTCTGGTGCTCAAGCTGTTCTCCCGCGACGGGCTCAAGCGCGTGCGCGAGGCCGTGCACGCGATCCCGCTGCCGGACCGCGGCATCGCCTCGCGCCATTTCGACGAGTCCTTCGACCGCTACTTCGCCACGATCACGCCGGCGATCGCGTTCCTGCAGGGCCGCGACCCGACGCTGGCGCACCGCATCAACACGCGCACCTTCCTGCCCGAAGGCGCACGCTTCCAGACGCTGGAGGTCTACGTCGCCGATGACGGCGAGGATCCGCTGGCCTGGGCCTTCGGCGCGCTGGGACTGCAGGACCGCGCGCGGCACCTGGCGACGCTCTACCTGAACGACCTCGCCGACGTGCTGCGCGAATCGGTGGATCCGCGTTTCGAGTTCGTCCGCTACGCCGAGCAGCTGGCGACCAGCCAGCCGACCTTCGATCCGCTGCACGATGCGCTGAACGCGCCTCCCAACCTCGTCGACGACCTGCTGCGGGAACTGACGCTCGCCGCCATCGACGCGGAGCAGCCCGACGTCGTGCTGCTGTCGGCGCCCTTCCCCGGCGCGGTCTACGCGGCGCTGCGGATCGGGCAGACCATCAAGCGCGAGCGGCCCCATCTCAAGATCCTGTTCGGTGGCGGCTTCGTCAACACCGAGCTGCGCGAGCTGACCGAGCCGCGCCTCTTCGACTACGTGGACTTCGTGTCGCTGGACGCGGGCGAGCGTCCGCTGCTGGCGCTGCTCGACCACATCGCCGGCAAGCGCAGCCGGCAGCGGCTGGTGCGCTGCTTCATCCGCGAGGACGAAGGCGAGCTCGCGGGCCAGGTCCGCTACATCAACTTCGTCGAACCGGACGTGCCCTTCGAGGACGTCGGCACGCCGACCTGGGACGGCCTGCCGCTGCACGACTACCTGTCGCTGCTGGACATGCTGAACCCGATGAACCGGCTGTGGAGCGACGGCCGCTGGAACAAGCTGACCATCGCGCACGGCTGCTACTGGAAGAAGTGCAGCTTCTGCGACATCACGCTGGACTACATCTCGCGCTACGAGGCCGCCTCGGCGAAGACGCTGGTGGACCGCATCGAGGCGATCGTCGCGGAGACGGGCCAGACCGGTTTCCACTTCGTCGACGAGGCGGCGCCGCCCAAGGTGCTGAAGGCGCTGGCGCAGGAGCTGATCGATCGCGGCGTCTCCATCAGCTGGTGGGGCAACGTGCGCTTCGAGAAGACCTTCACCCCGGAGCTCTGCCAGCTGCTGGCCGACAGCGGCTGCATCGCGATCAGCGGCGGCCTGGAGGTGGCATCGGATCGCCTGTTGAAGCTGATGCAGAAAGGCGTGTCGGTCGAGCAGGTGGCGCGCGTGACGCGAGCCTTCACCGAGTCCGGCATCCTGGTGCACGCCTACCTGATGTACGGCTTCCCGACGCAGACGGTGCAGGACACCGTCGACGCGCTCGAGTACGTCCGCCAGCTCTTCGAGAACGGCTGCATCCAGAGCGGGTTCTTCCACCGCTTCGCGTGCACGGTGCACTCGCCGGTGGGACAGGACCCGAAAGCCTTCGGCGTGGAACTGCTGCCGCTGCCACCATCGCCGTTCGCGAAGAACGACGTCGGGTTCGTCGATCCGACGGGCACGGACCACGATGCCATGGGGGAAGCGCTGAAGAAGGCGCTCTACAACTTCATGCACGGCATCGGCGTGGAACAGGACGTGCGACGCTGGTTCAGCGTGCGGGTGCCCAAGCCGAAAGTGTCCAGGCAGTTCATCGCGGAAGCGCTGGACGCTTGAATTGAATTGCGGACCCTCTGACTTCGACAGGCCGCTGGCCCTCACCCCTGCCCTCTCCCGCAAGCGGGAGAGGGAGAAAGAGGAGCCATCGCTTCGAGTGGAGCCAGTCGGACTCCCTCTCCCGCTTGCGGGAGAGGGTGGGGGTGAGGGCCAGCGGCCGTCGCCTAGCGCAGACCCGCAGGCGCGATCATGGTGGCGGCGGGCACTGCATTCGTCGTGGGCCCCGCACCCGGATCAGGCAACCGCACCGGACGGATATCGAGCCGCACATCCAGCAGCGTGACGTCCGTCCCGTCGCCGTCCGTGTCGATCCATCCTTGCGTGTCCGCACCGCGATAGAGCCTGAAGACAAATCCGGTGCGGTCGCGATCGCCCTTGGCATCGGGACGGATACGCGCCGCCATCGCGCGCACTTCCGCGGCGGGCGAGCTCAGCAGCTCCGTCATCGCCTGCACGATGCGGTTGTCGCCGAGGATGTCCGGCTGGAAGCTGTCCACCGGCCCGCGTGAGGAACCCGCGCTTCCCTGCGTCGAGGCACGGGTCGGCACCGGCGAGGCCGCCGCCGTCTTCCTCGGCGCCGGCATCGTGACGCCGGAACGCAGGTCGTGGCGATCGCCGTTGTCCAGGTAGCTGATCCGCGCCCCGCGCACGTTGAACATGCCCAGCGACGGATCACTGCGCGCGTCGCGCAAGTCCACGAACAACGCGCCCCGTCCCCCGATGACATCGATGCGATCGCCGTGCACGACGGCGGCGCTGTTCTCCTCGACGCCGAGCCCGAAGCGATAGCCCTTGGCCATCATCAGCGGCAGCATGCGGCCGATGCGCCCGCGCTTGAGGAAATGCTGGTCGACGAACAGCTCGCTGCCGACGAAGCCGAGCCCCTGGTCGATCTCATGCCCCTCGCGCAGCGTGCCGCGCATGACCTCCATGACGTTGAGCGCATCGCGGAACATCACGCGGCTCATGATGGCCGCCCCCGCGCTGGTACCGGCGACGACGCCGCCCCGACGGTAGACATCCCAGATGGCATCGAGCATCGCGGTCCGCCGCCCGTCCGGCTGCAGCGTGTCGACGATGAAGCCCTGCGCGCCGCCCGAGAAGAACACGGCGTTGGACGCGCGCACCTTCGCGATCAGCTCGGGGTCGTTGAGGTTCTTCTGCAGGTCCGCGCCTTCGAGCCTCGGCGCGACGGGGATGTGCTCGGCCTGGGCGCCGTGCTTCTTGAGCGCGTCGATGATGAGCTTGGCGGAAAGCTCCGGATTGGCCGCGGCCGTGGCGAGCACGGCGAAGTGCGCCTTGCCCGGCCCACCCGCCTCCTGGACGATGCGCTGCCAGACGGCGTCGTTGTCCATGCGCAGCGCACCGCCGATGACGATGGCGGTCTGGGCCGAGGCGGCGCCGGAACCGAGCAGCGCCGCCACGGCGAGCAGCGCGCGGATCCGGATCGAGATCAGGCGGAAGGCGTCCATGCCTCCCATCTTGCATATCGCATGCCAGAAGGGAAGCAGGGTCTGCCTTCAACCTGGGGATACGAACGGGCATTGAGCCCTGCTCTCCCCTGGACGGGCGGGTACCGAGCGGGGCGGACACCGCACGGCAGACGCCTTCGGGGCGTATCCGAGCACGTCCCCTCGATGTGGGATGACGCATGACAAGCGCGTTTCCATACTCGTCCACGGTCCGATCGGGGCCGAGGAGAGACGCCATGACGCTGAAGATCTATTCGCATCAGGACCTGATGCAAGGTCGCACCAACTTCAACCAGTTCGTGCCGGTGATCGCGCACGGCGATTCGTGGGGCTCTTTCGGCTCATTGCCGCCGTGGATCACGGGCAGCCTGTTCAACGCGATGGACTTCGGCAAGGACGTGGGCATCGTCAACTACGCGATGCCGGGCCAGTTGCTGCGCGATCTGCCGGACCCGAAGAAGTTCTCGCACTTCCACCTCGCGATAACGCTGCGGGGCATGCCCGACTGGCGCGCGATGCTGATCTCGGGCGGCGGCAACGACCTGATCGAATGGGCCAGGCGCGGCCAGGGATACGACATCACGCAGCGGGTGCTGCGCTATCCGTCGGAATGGCTGCCGCCGGACCAGGGAACGACGCGCTTCGTGTCGCAGAAGGGCTGGAGCAGCCTGTGCGACGAACTGCTCGAGGCCTACGTGGCGCTGGACGCCCTGCGCGACGGCAACTACGAGCAGATGGAGATCATCACCCACGTCTACGACTACATGACGCCGCGCTTCGCGCCGGCGCTCAACGGCGTGTCCGGCCCGTGGATGGCGCCGGCCTTCCACGCGGCCGGCATTCCCGAGGACCAGTGGCAAGCCCTGGCACGCGTGCTGGTGGACTGGTTCCACGATTTCCTCGAGCATCAGGTGAAGACCCGCATCGGCGGGTTCGTCGTGCTGGACACCCGCGGCGGCAGCACGCCCGCGGCGCCCGGCACCACCGGCATCAGCAACGACTGGGCCAACGAGATCCATCTGACGGCCGCCGGCTACAAGAAGCTCGCGAAGGCGAAGTGCAACGCGGAGCTGCAGGCGCATGCGGCGAACTGGACGACCGGGGAAATCGCCGAGGTGCTGTCGCCGTTCCCACCGCCGCCTCCCTCGCCGGCGAATGCCGCCAAGTCCACGAAGGCGTTGAAGAAGGCGCCGGCCGCTCCCGCGAAGAAGGTGAAGAAGGCGGCGAAGGCGGCAAAGAGACCCCGCTGACACGGCCTTCGGTGCGCGGGACGCGACGCGGGGAACCGCGCCCCTCCAGCCTCGGGCCGGACTCGCTCAGATGACCTGGACGCCCAGACCGGCAACGATCTCCGCCGCCTGCTCGGCCGAGATGATGCTGCCCTTGAAGTGCTGCAGCAGGTCGCCGGCCTGGATCGCCCCCAGCTTCGCCCGGCGGAGGTCGGCGCGGGCGAAGCGCGCGTTCTTGAGACTGGCGTCGGAGAGATCGCAATCGACCAGGACGGCGTCGGTGAAATCGCAGCCCGCCAGGTCCGCGCCCGACAGGTTCATCCCGACGACGGTCTGCTTGCGGAACGACAGGCCGCGCAGATCGGCATTGACCGCCAGGCTCTCGCGGAGGCTCATGCCCAGGGTCTGCGCCTCGGTGAACTTCGCGCCGGTCAGCTTGACCTCCGCGAAGGCGGCGCCGGACAGGCGCGCGCGCCGCCAGTTGGTGTTGCTCAGATCGCATCCTTCGAACTTCGCGTCCGTCAGGTCCGACAGCTCGAACGCTGCCCCGCCGGCGCGGCAGCGCAGCCAGCTGGAGCCGGTCAGCGCGGCCCGATCAAGACGGGCACCCACGAAGGTGCAACTCCGGAACGTGGCCCCGCGCAATTCGATGCCCTCGAGGTCCTCGCTGTCGAAGGCACAGTGCTCGAACACGAGGGGGCCGCTGGCTTGTGCGAGGAACTGCTCGACCAGCGCCCGATCGAGCGACTGGTGGCTGATGACCGAGGCATCAGCGGAGGCATCAACGGAGGAATCGGCGAAGAGAGGGAGCGACATCACGGCGAAGACAGCGGACGAGGCGCCACTCTAGTCGGCATGCGATCGGTTTCGGTCGATGCCCTTCCGCGATCGCAAGGCCTTTAGCCCGGCACGTTGACGGCAGCGGCTGGCTGTGAACAAAGCGTCGCGGCGCAAGCGACGCGGCAGTGCGCGCGGCCGCGCGACGCCAGATCGCATCGGATCAAGCAGCCCGGTCGCTGTCCTTGCGCTGCTTCTGCCGCGCCTTGCGGACGCGGTAGATCAGCAGCGGCACGAAGACCGCGAGCCCGACGACGAGCATCGGCATGACGCTGCCGCCGTTGCCGGGTTTCGTCAGTCCGCGCAGCGCGTCCATCAGATGGCCGAAGCCGCGCGTGATGAGCCAGAGGAAGAAGAGCGTGACCAGCGCCGAGAGCGCGAGGCCGATGAGGGTGCGTTTCATGGAGACCGTGATGCTACGCGGTCCGAAGCGCCCTTCCGACGCGTCAGGCGAGCACGCTCATGCCTGATTCGCGAGAGCAATCAATCGGCTGAACGCTTTGGCGACCACGTCATCGCTGAGAGCCAGCAGGTTGTCGCCCACATAGATCTCCGTGACGGCCCGGCCCGGCGAGCCCGTCTCGCGTGCCGCGTTGAACAGCCACAGGCCGTCGCTCTCAGCAATCGCGTTGCGGGCCTCGATCAGGCGCTGGACCTCGCCATCCATGTGGACGTGGAACATGTTCGCGTGCGGCGCGGCGGGATTGATGCGGATGCCGTCGACCTTGCTCAATGCCTCGACGACCCGCACCGTGCGCTCGAACAGGCGGGGCATCAGCGCCAGCCTATCGTCAAGACGGCAGGCCGCAGACGCGGCGAGCGGCGCCAGCTGATAGATCGTTCCGCCCATGCGCCGCCGCCACACGCGTGCCTGGGCCATCACCGTCTCGTCGCCCGCGAGCAGCGCCCCGGAGAAACCGCCGAGCCCCTTGTAGGTCGAGACATACACGGTGTCGACGCCACCCACGATCTCGGCGCAGTTCTTGCCGTACCAGGCGGCGGCCTCCCACAGGCGCGCACCGTCGAGATGCAGACGCGTGCCGGTCTCGGCCGCCCAGGCCTTGATGGCGACCAGTTCTTCCCAGGTCGGCGACTGCCCGCCGATCACGCGGGCCGGGAGTTCGAGCACCACTGCGGACAAGGCTTCGGCAGGCTGTTCGAGATCACTCCTGTTGAGCGTCCGGTGCGACTGCCCGAGGACCGTCGCCTGCAGCCCCATCAAGTGCGAGAAGGCCTGCTCCTCTTCCGTCGCCAGATGGCAGGTCGCATGCATGCCGAAACGCGACAGTCGCTTGTCGTCCGCATGCAGGCGCAAGGCGATCAGCTGCGCCATCACGCCGCTGGGCATGAAGACGGCGGCCGGCTTTCCCAGCAGGCCCGCAACGCGCTGCTCCAGGAGCTCGACGGCGCCGCCCTCGCCGTAGACATCGGCGGACACGTCGTTGGCTCGCGCCCAGGCCGCGACGGCCTCCAGGTCTTCGGCGAACGATCGTGGGGCAAAACCTGACACCCACCGGGTGCAGCGCTTCTTCAAGGCTTGAGTTTCAGAGGGCGTCATCGCGGTCTCGCTCGCGGCAGTCGGATCGAGATTGAATCACGCCCGGAGGCGCATGCGCCGGCACGCGCGTGGGTGCGACTCACCGGGGATAACCGACGTAGAACTCGCTGACGATCTTCCAGTGGCCGCCGACCTTCAGCAGGTGCAGCACCTTCCAGCCCTTGCCGCTGTACGGCTCTTCCTGCAAGGCGGTCTCGTAGTCGAGCGAGACCTGCGCCAGCAGACCGACCTGTTCGATCTTCACGTTCGAGTGGCGCTGCTTGTAGCGCTTTCCGGAACCGAAGATGGCCTTCCTGAAGTCCTGGTAGTTCTGGACATTCGCCAGGCCGGCAGACGCGCCGAAGTCCTTCGATGCGCCGGAGAACGGGATGTTCAGGTCCAGCAGCAGCGACTCGAAGCGCTTGGCGTCGCCGTCGGTGACGCTGCCGGTGTACTGCAGCAGCAGTTGATGGATGAGGGTCTGGTCTTCGGGCGAAGGGGCGTTCACGGTGGCGTCCTTGAAGGGCTGTATCGAGGCCACCAAGGCGCCGTCGGCCGGCGCGGCGCGTACCGCGAGCGGCACACCGGCCGAGGCGAGGCACGCGGCGATCAGGCACAGCGTGCCCCAGGGCTTGTTCAATCCGGGCATGAGTCTTCCAGTGGTGGCGGAGGCGCTGCTCCCTGAGCTTCATGGACTCGAGGGGAACGGCGCGCCGCCAGTGTCAGGACCCGGTCGGCCGCGGGCAAGGCTGCCATCGCAAGGCAGCCATGCGCGTGGCGCAATGAAGCGGGGTTCAGAGCTTCGTGCCGCCGCTCGCGTCGATGATCTGGCCCGTGGTCCACGCGCCGTCCGGCCCCGCCACGAAGGCGACCACGCCGGCGATGAACTCCGGCTTGCCGACGCCGGGCAGCGCCTGCACCTGCGCCAGCGTTTCCTTGCCGCCCGGCTCGTTGATCCAGGCGCTCATGCGGGTGTCGATGGCGCCGGGGGCGACGACGT
Source organism: Mitsuaria sp. 7 (assembly GCF_001653795.1). Classification (NCBI taxonomy): domain Bacteria; kingdom Pseudomonadati; phylum Pseudomonadota; class Betaproteobacteria; order Burkholderiales; family Sphaerotilaceae; genus Roseateles; species Mitsuaria sp. 7. Next base: position 376,703 of record NZ_CP011514.1, on the reverse strand, counting down.
TGACCGTGATGTTGCGCGGTCCCAGTTCCGCCGCCAGTTGCAGCGTCAACGCGTCCACGAAGCCCTTGCTCGCGGAGTAGGCCGTGATGCCGGGGAACGCGATGCGCGTCGCCGCCGTGCCGATGTTGATGACGCGACCGCCGTCGGGCATCACCGGCACCACGCCCTTGGTCACGTTGAACAGGCTGCGCATGTTGACGCTGACCAGGCGCTCGAAATCCTCGGCGCTGGTGTCGGCCAGGCCGGCGAACACGGCGATGCCGGCGTTGTTGACCAGGATGTCGATGCGCGGCAGCTTGAGCGCGGTCACGCGCTCAACCAGTTGCTGACCGCCGTCGACGGCGGACAGGTCCGCCTGCACCACATGCGCCTTGGCGCCGGCGGCACGCAGCGAAGCGGCCAGGGTTTCCACCTCGTCGCGGCCGCTGCCGTAGTGCAGCACCACTTCCGCGCCGTCGGCGGACAGGCGCTGCGCGATGGCGGCGCCGATGCCGCGCGATGCGCCGGTGATGAGGGCGATTTTTCCTGCAAGGGACTGGCTCATGATGTGCTCCAAATAGACCGATCGGTCAAATTAAGGGGAAAGAAAAGCCGCGCATGCGGCCGGAAGGAAATCAGGGGCGGAGAGAAGGTGTCCGGTGAGGGTCGCCGTGGTGGGCGCGATCGGCGCGATCGGCGGGGTAGCCGCGGTGGGTGGGATCTATGGCGGATCACACCCTGTCGAGCACCGACATCGCGAGCGCCACGGAGCGCTCCATCTGCGCGCGACTGCGGCCCGCCTGCGCGGCGACGCGCAGCCCGCTGGTCATCGCGATCATCAGCTCGGCGAGTTCGGTCGACGGCGTCGTGCTGACGATCGACCCATCGCGCTGACCGCGTTCGATTTCGGAGCGCAGCAGCTCGTGCGTGGATTGCCAGCGGCTGGTCAAGGCCCAGGCGAGCGGCGCATCGGAGAGGCCTTCCAGCAGACCGCTGGTGACGATGCAGTGCTTGTCGACCGCGTTGTCGCTGGTGCAGCTCGCGACCATCGCCTCGAAGTACACCTCGATGGCCAGGCGTCCCGTCTTCGCCGCCTGCACCGCCGCGATCGTGTGCGAGGCCCGCTGCACCGCGCAGTCGATGGCCTGCAGGTACATGGCCTGCTTGTCGCCGAAGGTGTTGTACAGGCTCTGCTTGCCCAGGCCGGTCGCTTCCTGGAGAAGCGCCAGACTGGTGCTCGCATAGCCGTGCGTGGCAAAGACGTCGGTCAGACGCTCCAGGACTTCGGGCTCGGAAAAGCGGCGTTCGCGTGGCATGGGACGGATCCTACGGCGTATTGGACCGATCGGTCAAGTCTTGGGATCTATCCCTGCCATCCGATGTCGTACCGCCGCACCTTCGGCTGCGGAGCAACGAGCGCCCTGTTGGATACTTTGAAAAGACGCGTCGCTTCATCCGTTCATGGCCAGATTCTTTCCCCAACTCGAAAACACCGAATTCCGCAGCGAGGGCGAATTCACCCTCTTCCAGGAACTCGCAGGGCTCGACGATGGCTTCATCGTCATCCACTCGCTTCCTTGGCTGCGAGGGAAGACCAAGCGGCTGTTCTCGCAGGAACTCTTGAAGTACATCGAGGTCTCCTCCGACAGGAAGCATCTCACCGGAGAGGTGGACTTCGTCATCCTGCACGCGTCGCTTGGCATGCTCTGCATCGAGACGAAGTCGGGTCGATATCGCCCCTCGGGCGTGCGCTTCATCCATGAGCGGGAGGGCTACACGATCGACCCTCTGGGGCAGGTCAAGGACAACACCTTCACCGTGATCGAGATGCTGGACAGCTGGGAGATGAAATGTCCCGTCGGCTACGCGGTGCACTTACCGGACAGCGATCTCGATGCGTCGCAGATCGCCAGCGCGTTCATGCCTATCGGCCGCCCACTCCAGGATGGCATCCTGATCCTGCAGAAGCACCGCCAGGACATCCCTTCTCGCATCGTCGAGCTCATGTCGCACTGGAAGGCGGCACTGAACTACGGCGCGCAACGTGACTTCGAACGAGAGATCACCCGCTTCCTGGAAGCAGTCTGGCCCCGAGAGGCCCAGGCAGGACTTCTTGGACGAAAGATCATCGCGAACGGAAAGTTGTGGCTCAGGCTCGACGACAGGCAGGCGGCTCAAGTGACGAACTGCCTCGGCAGCAATCGGCGGCTCATCGCGGGGTTCTCGGGCAGCGGAAAAACTCTCATCGCCCGCGCGCTGGCCGAAGAGTTTGCGTTACCGGATCGCAAGGTGCTCGTCCTGCTCAAGAACCGCCAGATCACGCAGAAGGTCTCCTCCCAACTGAGCCATCTCGGCCGGACCGTTACGGTTCAGACATTCCATGCCTACTGCGAATCCCTGGGCGCCCGGAACCTGGCCACCGGCAGCGGCGAGCCTGACTACGACGAGCACCACCGGGCACTTCACGGGAAGGTGGATCGCCAGTACGCGGTGCTGATCGTCGACGAAGCCCAGGCACTCAACGAGGCGGATCATCTCGCGTTGCGCGGCCACTTCGTCAACGCGCGCATTTTCCTGTTCGCAGACGAACTCCAGGTGCTGCCTGGCATCGAGAAGGGCTGCACCTATCGATTCCTGGAGGACACCTACGGAGAGCGTTTCTACTACCTCGCCTCTGTCTATCGCAACCCCGGTGGCATCACCAGGACGATGATCGAGATGCGGCCACCGCGGCACGAGGTGCATATTCCTCGCCCGGTGGCCGACGACGACCTGTCGAGGACGATCACCTGGGACGTGTCCAAGAGCCTGGAGGTCCTCCGGCAGAAGCTTGTGGCGGAGGGGGCGAAGACGGATGACATGGTCGTGCTCAGTCAGTTTCCGATCGCGCCTGGCGTGATCGCGCGATCCACCATCTCGGCTTATCGCGGCATGGAGAAGCCGATCGTCATCGTCGTGGCGGGATTCGACATGGACGACACGACGCTGGCCTGCGCACTGGGACGCGCCACCACACGGGCCTACGTCCTCGTGCCTGTCGGCCTTCTGATCGGCCGGGGCGGCGTGAAGTCCGATTTCCTGCGCAAGGGGCTGGAGCAGACCGATATCAGTCGATTCCTCGACAAGGATGCCGGCGAGCCAGAGCCACGATTCATCGACAACCTCGTCTGCAGATTCGCGGGTCGGATCGCCAGCCACGAGGTCTTCGGCGGACACTTCAGCTATGCGACTCGCTGGCGGCGATGGCTCTATCAAGGGGCAAAGTGGCACAACCGCGGCGCACAGCTGTGGGCGAACTGGCTGGAATTGAGGACCGGGATTCCGGTCTGCGGAATCGATCCCGTAAGGAACAGCCTCACCGAAGGAGACCTGCAGGATTGCGAGTCTTGCGGCGGGAGAACCCCGCACCATCTGCGCCGTGGCTGCCTAGCCTGTGAGACGGCACCTCTGGACGACGAGGAGGCGCGCAGCCTTGCGGGACTGGCGTCGCATCTGGACGCCATCCACACGGACAAGGCGCAGTCGGTGATCAACGTCGCGGCCCTGGTGGGCGACTCCAAATTTCAGCGCATGGAGGAATGGGTCGGCGGGGGGACGGTCTTCTTCCCCGAGCTCTTCCTGGCGACCTCGATCATCGAGTTCCGGATGCTTCGCGGTGCCCCCGCCGCCACCAAGTCCCAGATGGAACAATGGCTCCGTGACATGCTCGTCGCCAGCGAACTCACCGATTCCATCGAAGGCCTCACAGGTCGGGCCATCGGAAGCCTCTGCGGACAGAAGCTGTTGATGAAGACCGGGCCGGGACAGTATCAGTTGACGGGTCCTCAATAGCCTGGCGATGCGGGTCTGGGCGACGCCCACGCGGCGCCGCCTGATGGCGACCTCAGGCCTTCGACAGGTCCGTGTCCTTCAACGGCAACTGCCGGATCCGCTTGCCCGTGGCCGCGAACACCGCGTTGAGCACGGCCGGCGCAGCCACGGCGATCGTGGGCTCGCCGACACCACCCCAGAAGCCGCCCGACGGCATGACGATCACTTCCACCGCCGGCATGTCGTACAGGCGCATGACGCCGTAGGTGTCGAAGTTGGTCTCGGCGATGGCGCCGTCCTTCACCGTGTTGCCGCCGAAGAGCGCGGCGCCCAGCCCGTACACGAACGAGCCCGCCACCTGCGCTTCCACCTGCTGCGGATTGACGACGTGGCCGGGGTCGGTCGCCGCGACGATGCGCAGCACCTTCAGTTGCCCGTCCTTGACGGACACCTCGGCGACGGCCGCCGTGTAGCTGCCGAAGCCCATGTACTGGGCGATGCCGCGGAACACGCCCTTGGGCGCGGGCGTCGTCCATCCGGCCCGATCAGCCACGGCCTGCAGCACCGCGAGGTGCTTGGGCCGTTTGGCCATGTGGAGCTTGCGGAACTCGAAAGGATCCTTGCCGGCGGCGTGCGCGAGCTCGTCGATGAAGCACTCGCTGTAGATCGCGTTCTGGTTGGTGTTCACGCCGCGCCAGTAGCCCGGCCGCACATGCGGGTTGCGCATCGCGTGGTCGATCAGCAGGTGCGGCACCTCGTAGCCGAAATGCCCCTCCGGCGAATCCGCCAGCAGGCCCTGAAAGACGGTCGCGTCGCCGTTGGCGGTGATCCCCTTCGGATTGACGAAGGACGTGATCGACTGGCCGGCGATGCGCATGTGCAGCGCGCCGATGCGGCCCTGTCCATCGAGCGTCGCGCGCAGGCGGCACTGCGTCACCGGATGGAAGCGGCCTTGGCGCATGTCCTCCTCGCGCGTCCACATCATCTTGACCGGGACACCGGGACGCTGCTTAGCGATGCGCACCGCCATGGCCAGATAGTCGGTGGCGAGACGGCGCCCGAAGCTGCCGCCGATGCGCATGGGATGGACTTCACACGCGGTGATGTCGAGCCCCGCTGCGTCGGCGACCGTCGCGAGCGCCGCTTCCGCCACCTGCGTGGGCGCCCAGACATCGCAGCGCTGCGCGGTCCATTGCACCGTCGCGGACAGCGGCTCCATCGGCGCGTGGTTCTGGAACGGCGTGCCGTAGTCGGCCTCGATCACGCGCGACGCGCCCTGCAACTGGGCCTTCGCATCACCTTGGCGGTTGCCGACGAAGGGCGTGTCGCCTTGCAAGCCCCCGCTGATCAGCGCGGCGATGGAAGCGCTGCTGACCGACGCGTTCGGTCCCTTGTCCCAGACGATGGGCAAGGCGTCGAGCGCGCGCTTGGCCTGCCAGAAGCGATCGGCCAGCACGGCGACGGTGGCGTCGTCGACCTTGATCACGTCGCGCACGCCCGGCATCCTGAGCACGGCCTGCTTGTCGAAGCTCACCAGCGTGCCGCCGTGGACCGGACAGGCCTTGGGCAGCGCGACGATCATCCCCGGCATGCTGAGATCCATGCCGTAGACCAGCGAGCCGTTGAGCTTGTCCGCGGTATCGAGCCGCTTCAGCGGCTTGCCGGCGATGCGCCATTGCGACGGGTCCTTGAGGACGACGTCCTCGGGAATCGGCAGCTTGTTGGCGGCTGCGGCAACGGCGCCGAAGGTGGTCTGGCGCCTGGAGGTCGCGTGACGGATGGTGCCGCTGTCCACGCTGCATTCGGCGACAGGCACGGCCCATTGCTGGGCGGCCGCGCTGACCAGCATCGAGCGCGCGGCCGCGCCGGCCTTGCGCACGTAGTCCTGCGAACCGCGGATGCCGCGCGAGCCGCCGGTGCCCATGTCGCGCCACACGCGGGCACGCGCCCGGTTGGCGCCGGGCTTCACCAGCTCGAAGCGGACCTTGGCCCAGTCGCACTCGAGTTCTTCGGCGACCAGTTGCGCGAGCCCGGTCAAGGTGCCCTGCCCCATCTCCGCCCGCGCGATCCGGATGACGACGGACTCATCGGGATGGATCAGCAGCCAGGCCGTCACCTCGCCGGTCGGCGCCGCACCCGCTGGCGCAGCGCCCGGCGCCTGGGCTTGCGCCATGGCGCCCGCCACGGGCAGCGTGAACTCGAGGGCAAGGCCGCCCGCCGCGAGGCCGGTCGCCTTCAGGAAATGACGTCGTGCGACGTCCATCGTCACGGCGCTCATCGTTGCGCTCCCGCGCCGCGCAGGCGCTGGGCGGCCAGCTTGGTCGCGGCCAGCACGCGCGGATAGGTCCCGCAGCGGCAGATGTTGGTGATGCCCGAGCGGATGTCGTCATCACTGGGATCGGGCGTCTGGGCGATCAGGGCGGCGGCGGCCATGATCATCCCGGGCTGACAGTAGCCGCATTGCGCGACGTCCAGCTCGGCCCACGCCTCCTGCACGACCTTGAACCGCGTCTGCCCCAGACCCTCGATCGTCACGATCCTGGCGGTGGCCGGCACCGCGCTGGCCGGCATCACGCACGAGCGCAGCGCCACGCCGTCCATGTGCACCGTGCAAGCGCCGCATTGCGCGACGCCGCAGCCGTACTTCGTGCCGGTGAGCTGCAGCTCCTCGCGCAGCACCCACAGCAGCGGCGTGTCGCCCTCGACGTCCGCGCGCAGCTGGCGGTTGTTGACATTCAGTTCGGTCATGGCTTGCCTCCTTGTCACAGGATCCGGTCTACGAGCGGTGACGCGGCGCCCGGACGGTGCGGCGGCAACCCTCGCTGTCGGGCGACTCTAGGCGGGGACAGGCCCTCGCACAATGTGGTGATCCATGTCGAAGACGGAGGGATTGGCGTGAAGGGGCTCGCGTGGGCGACTGGCGCCGAAGTCGTGCGAATGGCAGCCGGACAGGCGGCCGCGCCGCTCCTCCAACGCTCAGGGCCGGATGTCGCGCAGATGCGGCGCGTGCCCGCCCGCCGCCTCGGTCATTCGATCGATCAGCCAGCGTGTTTCCTCGGGACCGAACTTCCCGACCTCGCGCACGCTGGATGAGCGGCTGAACGCCCACATGACCGCGACCGCCAGCCCTCGGGGCAGGCCGCCGAGGGCAGCCACGACACCGGGCCGCAGCGGGTGCCCGAGACGCCGGACCAGCGCGAAGCCTTCGATCAAGGCGTCCACGAGCCGGCGCGCCTCCGCCCAGGTCAGCGCGGACGGCCGCTCGCAGGTCCACAGGCCCGCCACGAACAGTGGCACCACCATCGCCACGTGACTACGCAGGAAGGCGGGCATGTCGGGCTCGATCTTGCTGCGCAAGCCGGCCTCGGCAAACAAGGTCTTGAGGTCCGGCCGCGAGACCGTGACGATCATCCCGGGGCTATCCACGTTGAACCGGATCCGTTGGTCTTCAAGGAAGGCGAGCATGTTCGGGAAGCCGAGCGCCACGCGATCGCCGCCCAGCGCCGCCCGATAGACCGCCGTATCCACGAAGCTGTTGAACATCAGCAGGATGGTGCGGGCGGCGCTCGCCGCCAGCGCGGGCAGCAGCGGCGCGAACTGGTACTCCGGCACCGTCACGATGACGAGGTCCACCGCCAGATCGGGATCCAGCGAGGCGACGGCGGTGACCGGCGCCGAGCGCCCGTCGACCGTCAACACCGCGCGGTCGCGCTGCAATGCGGCCAGCCGCTGGCCGCGAGCGACCACGGTCACCTCATGACGGGCCTGCGAGAAATGGAAAGCGAGCGTGCTGCCGATGCGTCCGGCACCCAGGATGAGGATCTTCATGCCGCGATCCTAGGGAGCGGACGGCTGTCCGGGAACGGGCACCAGCGCTAAACTGATTTCCATCCATGGACAACCTCTCCTGGGACGATCTTCGCGTCCTCCTCGCCGTTCATCGCGGCGGCAGCCTGCTCCAGGCCGGCCGCCAACTGAACCTGTCGACGTCGACGACCGGTCGACGCATCGCCGCGCTCGAAGCGGCGCTGGGCACGACGCTCGTGCTCCGGTCCCAGGTCGGCACGACGCTCACCGCCGAGGCGCTGCGCCTGATCCAGGTCGTGGAGGGCTTCGCGCATGAGCTGCAGGCGCTCGGACGCGATGCGTCTCCCGTGATCCGCACGCTGCGGATCTCCGTGCCCAACGGCATGGCGGCACCGTTGTCGGGCCCGTTGATCGCGCTCCTGCGCGACCGCCCTCACCTGGACATCGAGCTGGTCGGGGAGAACCGGATGGCGGACGTCGCCAAACGGGAGGCGGACATCGCCGTGAGGCTCGTTCGGTCCACATCGAACGTGCTGGTCGAGAAATCGCTGGGCACCTTCCGCTTCGCGCTCTTCGCCTCCGCCGACTACGCGCGGCGGCGGCTGCCCGATCGCCGGCTGCATCGCGAGACGGCCGCGGACCACCTGTTCATCGGGCTCGGCGCGCAGTGGAAGCACCTGCCGCATGAGCGCTGGATGGCCTCGCTCGGCGCCCGGCGCTATGCGTTCACGTCGAGCGCGATCGAGGCGATCGTCGAGGCGACGCAACAAGGCATGGGCCTGGCAGCGCTGCTCGAAGCCGACCCCCGGCACAAGGACCTGGTGCGGATCGAGACGGAGACGGCGGGGCCGTCACAGCCGCTGTACCTCGTCTACCACCGCGATCTCAGGCGTTCGCCCGACCTGCGCGCGGCGGTCGCCGCGATCGAGTCAAGCCTGCGCGCCGCCGGGGGCCTGCGCAAGGCCGGCTGACTGCGCCTTGCGGAGCCGCTTCGCCGCCGCCTCGCGTTCGAGCCGCTTGCGGCCGAGGTACAGCCACCAGCCGGTGATCGCGAACGCCGGCAGCATCAGCGCCGCGATGAACATCGCGATGCGTCCGGGCAGCCCGAACAGCGTGCCCATGTGCAGCGGATAGATCGCCGCCAGCGCGCGACCGCCGGCCGCCTTCGCGCCGTAGCGCTCGTCCTTGACGACCTCGCCGCTCTGCGCCTTGATCGTCGTGCGATTGCGCGCGCGTTCATGCGCAGGCGAGGTGTCGAGCCACGTGAAGAGGATGGGCGCCTTCGCGCCCGTCGGGACGCGCACGATGACCTCGCTCCAACCGCCCGGCACTGCGGCGCGCTCGAAAGCCTGCCAGGCCGTATCGATCGCGACAGGCTTGTCGACCGCCTTCTCGACCTTCGCATCGGTCGCCTTCTCGGTGTTCTTCTCGGCGTTCTTCTCGGCCATCGGCTTAGCAGGGGCGCGCGGCGGCCGCGGCTCGCCGAGCCACGCGCTCACCGGATCGCGCACGCCGTCGAAGGCCCAGAAGATGCCCGTCAGCGTCACCGGCACATAGGCCACGAGACACGCCGTACCGACGACCAGGTGCAGCCGCCGGAGCAAGGCGCGACCGCGCGTCTTGCGGTCGATGCGCCACCACTCCGAGACGCTCTTCCAGTCCCGCGGCCAGCGCAGATAGAGGCCGGACAGCGCGAGCACCAACAGCCCGATCGCCAGCACGCCGGTCACGACGCGCCCCGGCTCGCGCGGCAGCAGCAGCCACCGGTGCAAGGACTCCGCGACTTCGAAGAACTCCGCGCCCTTCACGTCCGGCAGCGGCGTGCCGGTGACAGGGTTCAGATAGATCACGTCGCCGCGGCGCTCTCCGGGCGCGGGTTCCAGGATCGCCTTCGGCGTCCGTCCGGGTTCCGCGTACAGGGTGAGCGTCGCCACGCGCCGTTCCGGCTCCGCAGCGGCAAACCCTCGCAGCAGCGCGTCCGGCGTTGCGGGGCGATACGACGGTGCGTCGATCCGCAGCACACCCGGGTTGATCGCCTCGGTGATCTCCTGGCGGAACGCGAGCGTCACGCCCGTGAGTCCGATGAACAGCAGGATCGAGCCCGCCGTGATGCCTAGCAGCCAATGCAGCTGGGTCCAGAACTTGCGCGCGGTCATCGCCTTCCTTGGGTTACCGTCCTGCCGCCCAGTCGACGGCGGCATCGAACAGCGCGAGCCCGCTCGCCGAGAGATTGGTGAAGGTGTCATTGTCGAGGAACACCATGACGCGTCGCGCCGGCGCGAGGGACTCGTAGTGCATCGTCGCGCCCTTCTCGTAGCCGAAGAGCGCCGCCTTGCCCGGCTCGCCGTAGATGGTGGCGATCGTCGTCGCGCCCGGACCCGGCCGGCCCCAGCCCATGCCGGCCTGCTTCACGTAGACGTTCGCCAGGCCCGCCGGCAACCCGCCCGCCATCGGATGCGGCGCGTTGACGATCCACAGGTAGCGCTCCTTCGTCTCCGCGCCGAAGTCGACGTCGTGCTTCTTGCCCGTCATCGCGAGGTCGTCGAGGAAGTCGTTCTCCCAGGTCAGCAGCGGGACGCGCACCTGCCGCCAGCCCGTGTCGACGTCCTTGCTGGACACGGTGGACGAGATCACCACCAGCGCCGCGTTCGCGGCCACATCCGGCGACGCCTTCTGGTCCTCGAGCTGAACGACGAAGCCGCGCTCGCCGAGGCGCTTCGCGACGGCGTCGTCGACGGCGCGGTGCGGGCCGCTCTTCTGGACGACGAGCACGACGCGCTCGCCAGCCGCGAACGCGGTCGATGCCGCGCCAAGGCCGATGGCCGCGAGCATCGCGCCGATCGCGGCGCTGGCGCCTCGCAGGAATGTCCGACGTGCGCTCATCTCAGAACTCCATCGACGCCGACAGCAGCACCTGACGCGCATCGCCGACGGACACGAAGTAGGTGTTGACGCTCGACGAGTAGTAGGTGCGGTCGAACAGGTTCTTCACATTGAGCTGCAGCTTCAGCGGACGGCCGCCGGCCTTGGTCTCATAGGTCGCGAAGGTGTCGGCGACGCTGTAGGCCGGCAGCACGAAGCTGTTGGCGGAATCGCCGGGGCGACGGCCGATGTAGCGCGCGCCGCCGCCGATGCGCAGCGTGCCGGGGCCGATCTGGCCGAAGTCGTGCACCACCGACAGCGAGCCCGTCGCGCGCGCCACGTTCCACAGCCACAGGCCGGCGAACTGCGGGTCCTCGGTCGTCTTCGCGTCGGTGTAGGCCAGCGAGGCGATGCCTTGCCAGTTCTTCGCGAACTCGCCCGCGATGTCGAACTCGATGCCGCGCGAGCGCGCCGCGCCGTTGGTGCGCCAGTCGGTGAGCTTGGTGGCGTCGTTGAACTGCGAGACCAACACGTTGCGCTTCTTGATCTCGTAGACGGCCAGCGTGCTGGTGACGCGGCCCGGCAGGTCCAGCTTCACGCCGGCTTCCCAGGACTTGCCCTCTTCCGGATTCACCGACGAGTCGATGACGACGCCCGACGACAGCGGCGCGATCGTCGATTGCGGCTTCAGCGAGGTCGAGTAATTGCTGTACAGCGAGACCGAATCGGTCACGTTGTAGATGAGGCCGACGCGCGGCAGCCACTTGTCGCCGCTCGTGCTGGTGTTGGCCTTGAACGGCGGGCCGCGGCCGGCTTCCTGCGTCCAGTGCTGATAACGCAGACCGCCGACGACGGTCCAGCGCTCGCCCAGGCGCAGCGCGTCCTGCATGAACACGGACTGGTTGTGCAGCTTGTCGGTCTGGTCGCTGTCGCTGGCGGAGATGGTCTGCGACGGCTGCTCGGTGCCGTAGACGGGGTTCAGGTAGCTGAAGACCGTCTTGGTCGCCTGGCGCAGCAGGTCGCGGCGGTAGATGAGCCGGTACTCGGCGTCCGCGCCGACCTGCACCTCATGCGTGATGCCGCCGGTCGCGAACTTGCCGTCGACATAGGCCGTGCCGTAGCTGTCGGTGCTGAGCGCGCCCTGCGTGCCGTCGTTGTTGCGCGTGAGCGTGCCGGTCTTCGTGTTGACGCCGTTCACGCGCAGCTGGTTCGCGTCGTAGGTCTCGCGGTTGTAGCTCGCGTTCACGTGCGCCGCCCAGCTGCCGACTAGCTTGTGGTCCACCGACAGCTGCGCCAGGTGCGTCTCGCCGTCCATCTGGTTGAACGGCTCATCCAGACGACGCGTCTTCGGAATGGGCAGCGCCTGCTTGGTCGCCGGGTCGAACACGGTGCCGCGGTCGAACGGCGTCAGGTAGTTGCGGTACTCGTACCAGAGCACGGCCTGCGTGTCGCGCCCGTACCAGGCCACCGACGGCGCGATCAGCGTCTCGCGATGGGTGCCGAAGTTGCGCCAGTAGTCCTCGTTGACCTGGTCGACGACGAGGCGGTAGGCCAGGCCCGTCTTGTCGGCGGGGTCGACGTTGCCGATGGGGCCGGTGGTGTCGAGCGTCTCGCCGATGCCGGTGCGGCCGCCCGCGTAGCCGGAACCCACGATGGACACGCTGGTGCGCGCGTTCAGGCGCGGCTTCTTGGAGACGACGTTGATCACGCCGCCCGGATCCATGATCCCGTACAGCAGCGAGGACGGGCCCTTGAGCACCTCGACGCTTTCGGCGGCGGCGTTCATGCCGCGGCCCTGCACCAGCGGCATGCCGTTGTGCATCACCGAGCCGTCGCGATTGCCGCCGAAGCCGCGCTTCATGATGGTGTCCTGCGTGCTCGCGAGCGTGTTGCCCTGCGTGATGCCGCTGACGTTGTAGAGGGCGTCGTCCAGGTAGCGCGGACGCTGGTCGCGGATCACCTGCGCGGAGACGACGTTGACGACCTGCGGGATGTCCAGCATCGAGTCGGTCGTGCGCAGCGTCGACGCGTCGGGCGTGGGCTGGTAGCGGCGGTCGGCTTCTTCAGGAGCGGGCGCGGCGCGCGCGACGACGCGGACCTGCGGCAGCGTGATGTCGGCTTCCGGCGCGATCGAAGCGCCCGCCGCCATTTCTGCGGTGGCGGCGTCCGAGGTCACGACCGCATCCTTGCGCAGCGTGTAGACGCCTTGCGCGTTCGGCACGGCCTGCAGCCCGGTGCCATTCAGCAGCGCGGCGAACCCGGCGCTCACCGTATGACGACCTTGCAGGCCGCGCGAGGCGATGTCCTTCGTCAGGGCGGGATCGAAGGCCAGCGTCACGCCGCTGGCGGCGGCGAAGCGGCCCAGCGTCGTGGACAGCGCGCCGGGCTCGATGCGGTACTCGCGCTCGCCGGCCGCGGCGTTCGCGGCGGTCGTCGATGCCTGCGCATTCGCGGCCAAGGGCATCGCGACACCCGCGCACAGCAGCATGGACACCGCCAGCCCGACGGGCGTGGAACGGCGGGCAAAGCGGGCACTGGCGTTGAGCGGACGAGGGGTCGAGCGGGACGTCATGGAGTCGGTCTTTCCAGGGAAGGTGCGGAGCGCTTTCGATGGGTGTCGAAGGTTCTCGGAGTTCTCTTCCCTGTTGCCGGACGAGCCGGGAAAACATGAAGCGCGACGATGCAGTGGTGTGCGCTATGCGCGCCGAGCGCTAAGCGCCGCGCGGCCGCACGGTCGCCCAGTACGCATTCGCGCGATCCACGCGGACCGGCAGCGTCGCCTCCAGCGCGGACAGCGCGCGGTCGACGTCCAGCACCGGGAACGCGCCGGACACGCGCAGCTCCGACACCCGCGGATCGCACCCGAGGCGGCCGCGCCGGTATCGATCGAGCTCCGCGACGACATCGCCCAGGCGCGCGTTGTCGACGATGAGGCTGCCGCCGGTCCAGGCCGTCATGTCGCCCGAGATCGACTCGGTGCGACCGATGCTCGTCTCGTCGACGCCCACCTGCTGCCCCGCGTCGAGTCGCCGCACGGCGCCGCGCGTGCTGCGGATCTCGACGGCGCTGTCCACGACGGCGACGTTGAGGCGCCGGTCTTCGAAGCGAAGCAGGAAGCGCGTGCCCAGCGCCCGCACGCGACCGACGGCGGTGTCCACGATGAGCGGACGCGGATCGCGCGCGCCGGCGGCGCCCAGGGCCGTGGCCGTCTCGATGAAGATTTCGCCCTCGTGCAGACGCAGCGACCGCGCCTGCGCATCGAATCGCACGTCCAGCGCGGTGGCGGTGTTCATCACGACGACGCTGCCGTCGGCCAGCGCCAGACGGTGCTGCTCGCCGGTGGCGGTGCGATGGTCGGCGAACCAGGCCGAGGTGCCGAGTCCGTCGGATTCACGCCAGAGTCCGTAGCCCAGCACGCTCGCCGTGCCGGCGATCGCGGCCGATTTCAGCAGCTGTCGACGGCGCGGGGCCGGACGTCGCAAGGTCGGCGAGGCGAGGTCCGCAGGCACGCCGGACATCATCCGTTGCACGCGCTCGACGCGTTCCCATTCGACCTGATGCGCGGGATCGGCGGCATGCCAGGCGGCCCACTCGCGCCGCTCCTGCGGCGTCGCGTTGCCCGAGGCGAGCAGCACGAACCACTCGACGGCGCGGGTGCGTGCGTCCGCGTCGCTCACGCGGCGAGTTCGACGCAGCGGGACATCGCGGTCGCCATGTAGCTCGCGATCGTGCGCTCGCTGACGCCGAGGGACTGCGCGATCTCGCGGTAGGTCAGCCCGTCGAGCTGCGACAGCAGGAAGGCCTCGCGCACCGGCCGGGCCAGGCCGTCGAGCATGTCGTCGATCGCCTGCAGGGTCTCCAGCAGCAGGCTGCGGTCCTCGGGGCTCATCGCCCAGGCGTCGGGCCTGACGGCCATCGCCTCGATCAGCGCGCGCTCCAGGTCGCGACGCCGATACAGGTCGACGACGAGGCCCCGCGCAATGGTCGTGAGGAAGGCGCGCGGCTCACGCCACGTGCCGGGTTCGCGGCGGGTCAGCAGCCGCTCGAAGGTGTCCTGCGCCAGGTCGGCGGCGTCGACGGCACAGCCCAGTTGCCTGCGCAACAGGGACTGCAACCAGCTGTGATGCTCGACATACAGCGAGCCCACCAGCTGCGAGGACGCGGACGTGACGGACATGGACCGGGACGGGAGGCGGAAGGTTCGACCGCGGCGACCGTTCGCCGCGGAACGCGTTCAGACACGCGAAGGCGCAGATGATAAATGCGAACCATTATCAACGGCAAATGTGCGGGGAAGGTCGCGGGCGATTGGTGGGCGGGTGGGGTCAGGTGTTGCGGCCGCCCCCTCCCCCGCCCAAGGCCCGCGCACTCAAGCCGAGCGCTAGCGATCGTTGTCCACAGCGCGCTCCACCACCCCGAGCATCCCGAGCCCTTCGCGCAGCGACTCCTTCACCGCATTGGCCAGGTGCTTGGCCGGATCGTCTTCCGCGCTGTTGTCGGCCAACAGGGAGAGCATCGACGCGCCGCTCACCAGCAGTGCGCGCAGATTGGCCAGCGCCGAGCCCATCGTCAGATCTGCGCGCAGGCAGATCGCATCGGAGCCGAGACGCGGGCCGAAGATTTGAGGCTCGGTCATGCCCCAGTCGTGCTGCAGATGGATGAGGGTCTGCTGATCGCAGCCCGCGAGCGGATGGCGCGAGCGCAGCGGCTTGTCGGACTCGTCGATGCGTGCGTGTTGGAAACTTCCCATGTCGAACTACCCCGGTCAATGTTGGACACCACCGGCTCCGACGTTGAAGGCGACATGCCTTCGGATCGACCGGAGAGGTGGGCGAGATGTCAAAAGCACGGCAATGACGTGATGGCCGTCCTCGCGGAGAGGCCCATCTCGCCCATGATCGAAAGACCAAGGACGCTGACGCCGATCAGCGGATCGGTGCCGGGATTGCATGGCGCTTTTGAAACACCGGGGTCCATGCTCCGTCCGATTCCGACTTCGTTCTCTGATCTAAATCAAAGACGGCCGGAGGTTCATTCCTTAGAGGGAGTGATGGGGGAGGCGCCTCCTCCTTTGGGGTCAGGGCTTGTCAGGTCTGTGTTGGCATGCGCGGGAGGGGGCGCCGGCGGCTCCGTTGACTCAGCGCCAAGGCAGGTCGAAAGCCGCCGGGGAAGGCCTTGCAACAGCGCATCGCGTTGCAGCGGCAGCGGCAGCGGCAGCGGCAGCGGACATACTTGAGCGGTAGTCCTGTACGACAAAGAGCATCGACAACACTAGACACGTCATCGATTCCTTTGATGTGGAAGGCGCAACCCAACAGCAGTGATTCCCGTCACATCATTCTTCAATTCTTATCGAGTGAGCCGGGGGGCCTTCTAAACTTCAGCCAAGAAATTTTCTCAAGACCGCTCGACGTCGCGTTCGATGCGGGCTAAGCACTTGAGTTACCCGCGGGGGAAAAGATGACAGAAGACATCAGAACGAAGCTCGGCGTGGACCAACCACTCACGGCCACCGACGGACTCGCCCAAGACAAACTGCGGCGTTTAGGGTTCGCTAGGGCTGCCGTTCAAGCTCTCCAGCAGGTGAGTACAACTGCGGGATTCGTGGTGTCAGTTGAGGGGGCGTGGGGGAGCGGCAAGACCTCGGTTCTGGGCATGATGGAAGCCCTGCTGGGGGGTGTGGAGCAACCGCCCCTGGTCATCCATTTCAATCCCTGGCAAATCGGTGAGCGTGATGCGCTGCTCCGCGCGTTCTTCGGGAAGCTCGCTGGCCAGCTAGAGCTCTCGGACAACGTCGCCTCCGCAAAGAGAGCGGCTCATGCGTTGAAGTCTTACAGCAAGGTATTCGACGTCATCAAGCTGGTGCCCGGCGCCGGCGAACTTGCGAGCGCTGCCCAGGACATCATCACGGGCGCGGGCGAAGCCATGGAAATTGCCGCCGCGCAGCGCGAGACTGACGTTGAGGGGCAAAAGCGAAAAGTGGAATGCGCGCTCCGCGAGTTCAATCGACGCATCGTTGTCTTTGTCGACGATATCGACCGCCTCTTCCCCCAAGAGGTGTTTGAGATGGTCCGGATCATCAAGGCCGTTGGCGACCTGCCGAATGTCGGCTATGTGCTTGCCTGGGATCAGGAGTATGTTGGTGCGGCACTAAAAGCCGCGAATGTTCCTCGCGCTGAAAGCTATCTGGACAAGGTCGTTCAAGTTCGCCTGCCGCTGCCCGCCATCAGCCACGCTGCAAGAACGAAGCTGTTCGACGAGGGGCTAATGGAGTTGCCAGATGCGGCGCGGGCTCCGCACTTCCCCGAGGCGACGGAACGCCTATCGACCATTTACTTCTTAGCCCTCCGCGACCTTCTTGAGCAGCCTCGTGACTTCACACGCATTTTCAACACGGCCGCCGTAATCGAGCCGTCGCTCCGCGGAGAGGTGGTTCTCGCTGACATTGTTGGCCTGGCGGCCTTGATGGTGAAAGCCGGGAGCGTGTACGAGTTGCTCAAGCGCGAGCCGCGGGGATTCGTGGGCCGTATGCCAGCGGATCGCTATGCGCTTCACAAGGACTCTGAATCGGTGAACGATGCAAGTTCCCGGCGAGATGCAGCCATAGCCCAGAGCAGTTGGCCGGAAGCTGTTCGTCGCCTCGTCTATCTGCTCTTCCCGCTGACCGCGACGGCTGACAACGTAACGGCTTTCGGTTCGGTGAGCGATTCGAATGGACATCTCGCCGCCCCCGAAAGGTTGATGGTCGCTTTACAGATGCACGTCGGCAACGAAGATGTGAGTTATGTGCAAGTCAGGAAGTTCCTCACGGTTCCGTCCGAACGTCTTGCAATCGTTCGGGGACTCTCAGTCGACAGCTCCGCCGAGTTCCTAGATGCATTAGGAGCCTTGGCTGCCCAGTGTCCGCTATCGCCATACGCTGCAACCGAGGCGTGTTTGGACATCTCAAGCTTTATCGAAGAGGAGCCTTTGGCGTCACGCGCGCGAGAGCAAGGTCGATTCTTCTCGGTTCCGCTTGCTCGAACTGCCCTTGAAGCCATGTCTGCCATCATCAAGGCTTCTGCGCCGACGGCTGGCCCCAGCATTGCGGCGAGGCTCATCGCGAACGCGAAAGGACTCACTATCGCGACGGAGGTGTTTTTGAAAAGCTTCTGCTACGCAAGTGATAGCGGTGATCTGCTTGTTGCTGAGAAGGACCAGCGCGACGAGTTGGCAGGCGTCCTCGCGGAGAACATTCTTGCCGCAGCAAAGCACGGGGAGCTATTCGCGCTCGCCAACAGCGGTCGGGTTCTATGGAGCATCACGCTCGTGAGCAAAGAAGCCGCGCCACAGGCACTGGAGCGCATTCGGGCGTTGGACCCAACGTTGGACCGGTTCGCCACCGAAATTCTTGGCCATAGCTACGACTCCCACAAGGGGCTTCGTTTTTCGCTACCGGAGGAGACGGAACGTCTGCAGGCCTTCATGCCCTTGGACGAATTCAAGGCTCATGCGAGAACGCGACTGGAGGATCCGAATCTACGCCTTCCCGCGTTGGCTGCCTGGAGGGCCGTTGCAGAAGAATCGTCGGTGTATGCAGTGGACGGATCCAACGCGAGCCAGCATTGAGCGAAGCAAAGCCGCGCCTGCATCGCAGCGGGAACGGATGTTCACGCGCAGACGGACAACTGGACACGGCCAAAGACTGCCCTTGTTGAACGATCGGTCTGACACGAACTAATGGGCCGACCGGTTCACACGCCCCAATCGGTGTGTCAGCTCAATGCGAGAGAGCCCGCGTAGCTGCAACCCCGAAGTCTAGGCGGTGGGCGTCTCTCATAAGTATTGATGAAGCACCGCGTCGACTTGCGGTCACGCCACGCGGCTGCGTCAGAGAATCTCACCGACACCGCACATTGATGGCTGTCCATGCGCGTGGTTGGTGTCGTCACCGCTAGGGGAGTAGGCATGGGTAGCACCGTGTTTCTTGTCCATGGCACCTTCGCCAGGGCAGCACCATGGACTCAAAAGGGCTCCACACTGCGCACTGCGCTAGAGGCGCTGGGACCAGAGGGGGAGGTGGTCTGTGAGCCCTTCACCTGGAGCGGGGCCAATCTGCAATCGCATCGCCTGAAGGCCGCTGCGGAGTTGCACGCGAAGCTCGACGCCGCGCAAGCACAAGACCCCAGTCGCAAGCTCTTCGTTGTCGCACATAGCCACGGCGGAAGCATCCTTAACCTCACGCTTTCTCGTTATGAAGATGCGAGCGCGAAGCTAACAGGCATGGTCTTCCTCTCAACGCCGTTCATACTGGTTTCTCGGCGCCCGCATATGGAAGGCATACGCCACATGAGCGAGTACTTCATGTGCTTCTTCGCGCCACTACTCTCCTTGGCACTTGCTCTCGGAATCGGCTATCTAGTTGATATCAAAGCGAATTGGCTTATCAACATGCTTGTGCTTTGGTGGATCGCGTCGACATACCTCACGCCTCAGAGGTTCGTCAATGCACGCCTGCCAGACGTGAGCTTTCGAAAGTGGCTGGTGAACATCTCCGCCATTTATTTCGGCATCATGGTCGCGATCGCTCCGACGACCTTTTTCCATCAGTTACTCGCTGATCGTGATTGGCATCCCGTAGCTTCGTTCGTCTTGTCGGTGCCCGTCCTCGTAGCTTGCGGCACCTTGGCGCTCAAGGTGCTCGGCCGCTGTGGCCTGCTCTACGACACGGTTGGAAGTGACTCTCATATCACCGTTTCGATCCAGCGCGTGCTGAAGGATTTTGAGCAGCCGTCGCTACCAACCGACAAGGCGCTGTATGTCCGATTCACCTCCGATGAGGCATCCCTGAGCTTAGCCTTGGCACAAGGGCTCTCCAAGCTCATCGACTTCTGTATGAATGGCTTTCTCTCTGTGCTCTCGGTCGCCTCGCCTAGCTTCTGGAGGGCTGGCCGCCGCCGGCTCGGCATCGCCGCGCGAATGATCTGGCTGGCCGCCTTGTGCGTAGTGCTGTTCCTCCTCACCAATTCAGCGGTCAACCTACTGCTGGGCGTGGCGGGCTTGTTGGAGGCCGCGATGAGCAGTCTGTTCGATGCTGTGATCCATCTAAAGGTTCCGGACACTTGGAACTTCTCGCATTCGATGGCGATTGAGCTGGCGGCATGGCTGGAGCCCTATCTCGCGTGGAGTCTGGATCTCGGCAGCGGCAGACACCCACAATCCGTCGTGAACGCAGCTCTCGCGGCGCCCATCCTGATCCTGACTTGCCTTGCTGCTCTCCTGTCTTTGCCGTTTGGTGCAGCGTATTTCTGGTCGGCCGTGCACGTGGAATTCAGCGTGGAGGCGACACCAGCCGGCGAATGCACACTCGTCACGTTTTGTCCTCAGGCTACGGGGAGCGACGAAAGTGCGCCAGACTTATGGGATCAGTCACTGATGGCCCATTCGCTGAGCTATACGGACCCGCGGTCCATCGAGCGAGTCTGCGAGCAGATCAAGAGCTGGATCGCCACTGGCACCGAACTGCCGGCGATGGAATCGCCACCCACCCGATTGGCCGCCGAAGGTCAGGCCACCGCGATAGCGTCCGTAGATCGAATGCCTTAGTACGCCAAAGGAGACGGGCGCACGCGGCACACGGCCGCCGCCGCGCAAGCGGCGACTCATCTGCCGTAGCTGGCTCCGAATCTGAATGGAGTGACAAAAAACAAGACTATGTCGTCAAGCGATCTCGGGGGCCAGGTGCTCTGACTTCCGATATCCCGTTCCGGCAAACGGCGTTACCGCCCGCTAAGCTTTGACCTTAAGGGGCCGTTTCGAGGCCTATCAACTCAAATGATCGACCGGCTGGCTAGGGCTGCTGCGAGTTGCCCGCCAAGCGCGTCACGCGAGGAGCCGCTTCCATCCTGCAACAGTCTTTGCCGGCATACCTTGCATGAGGATAACGAGCAAGACCGATCGAGCACCTGCAACGGTATGCTGTTCGATATCAAGCGACTGCTTCATTGCCCGCCGGCGATGGCCCCAGCCGCATCGATACGGCAAACCCCTGCTCCGCCTTCGGCAGCGTCAGATCGCCCCCATGCGCCCTCGCCACGAGGTGCGCCATCATGAGCCCCAGCCCCATGCGCCCTTCGTATTGCTGACTGGCCAGCGCCGCATTCAAATCCTCGCGCTTGCCCGCATCGACGCCATCGCCGTTGTCTTCGAGCGCCAGCTCGCATCCCCCGTCTTCACTCGGCCGAATGCGAAGCGTCGCGTGAGTCGCCCGATGCCGACACGCGTTATCGAGCAGATTGATCAACGCAGCCGCAAGCAGATCCGGATCGGCATGCACACGCGCCTGCGCCGGCAGCTCCAGTTCCAGCCCATCGGGCAGCGGCAGATGCCCCAGCAGCTCTGACACATCCAGCGGCTGCCACTGCAGGCTCATCCCCGTGCGGAACAAGGTCAGCAAGGCCGTCACCACACGACGCAGGCGATCAGTCGCTTCCCGCGTGCGCTGCAGCCGCGCGCGCTGCCCCTCAGGCGCCTCGCGCAGCGCCATCGCCAACTGCGCGTCCATGCCCGCGAGCGGCGTGCGCAGCGCATGCGCCGCATGCGCGCTGAAGGCCCGCTCGTTGGCCACCCGCTGCGCCAGCCGATGCCCCAGATCCAGCACCGCAGCGCGGATCGCCGCCAGTTCCTGCCGATGCTGCTCCGGCAGCGACTGCCGGCTGTCCAGCGGATCGTATTGCGCGAGCGCCCGCGTCATGTCCGACAGCGGCTCAAGTTCGCGCCGGGCCCGGCGGTTCAGCCACACCATGCAGAAGCCACCGACCAGCAGCGCCGAGATCGCGCTCGCCATGCCGACCCGGTCGCGCACTTCGCGCCGCTCGCCGCTGGTCTGGGCGACGATCAGCCAGCCGTCGACATAGCCCGTCTTGAACGGACGGACCAGCACGCGCCAGTCGCCGTCATGCGTGCCGTGCTCGCTGCGATCGCCCAGCGCGGCGTGCGGCGGCGACGAGGCGGCGTCGCCGTTCCAGTCGCTGAACCCGGGCGGCAATCGCCACGGCGCCATCGGCGCCAACGGCGACCGGTACAGCAAGGTTCCATCACCGCGCACCAGCTGCCACGAGAAGTGCGTCGAGAGATCGTCCTCGTCGGCCACCGCGCTGCCCTCGGGCGCACGATCGCGCAGCAGTTGCCCCAGCACCTGCGAGGACGCCTGCATCGTCTCGTCGAGCAGCTCGTCGACCTCCTCCTGCACCACCGCCCACACCAGCACGCCGGCCAGCAGCGCCCAGCACAGCGAGATGAGCAGCACCTGCCGACCGAGTCGACCGGCGATTGATGGAACGCGCGGCACGGGCACGGACATGGATCTTTTGGTTGGCTGAATCCAGCCCGGGAAGATAGCAGCACAGCGACCCGCATCGCGAGTGCGCACTCACAGGAAAAGCCTTCAACGCCGCCGGGACGCCGCAGCCCAGACATTCAACAGCAGCGTCAGGACGATGCCCGCCACCAGCGCGGCGAGCGCCCAGGGCTCTTCCAGCCAGCCCAGCCGGGTGCCGAGTCCCACCCCCAGCACCACGGCCAACGCGCCCAGGCACAGACCGGCGTCGGCCCAGAACATGCCGAAGAGCTCCTGGATCACTTCAAGGATCAGGCTCATGCGAATCTCCCGCGTTGCGGGCCACGCAGCCGCAGCAGACGCGCGGTGGCGAGGCCGGTGATGGCGAACAGCGCCACGAGGGCGAGCAGGGCCAGCTCCGCGCCGGGCCATCGCAGGCCCAGTCCCTCGCCGGTCCAGAACACGCCGAAGGCCGTCAGCAGGATGCCGACGCCGAACTTGAGCCCGTTCTCCGGCACCCGCGCCAGCGGCTGGCGCAGCACCATGCCGATCGCCAGCACGAGCACGCAAGCCGCGGCCGCGCCCAGCGAGGCCTCGAGGATCAGGTCGTGCCCCGCGCCGATGGCCAGCACGGTGAACGCCACTTCCATGCCTTCGAGCAGGACCGCCTTGAACACGGTGATCACGCCGATCCAGTCGCGGGCGTTGGACGATGAAGCGCCCTCGCCGAGTTCCCGCGTCGCCTTGTCGTAGAGCGCGCTCTCGTCGCGCAGCGCGAGGACACCGCCGGAACGCAGGATCGCCTTGCGCAGCCACCCCAGCCCGAACAGCAGCAGCAACACGCCCACGACCAGCTGCAGCGTGTGGATGGGCACGCGCAGCAGCGCGGGCCCGACGAGCGCGACGGTCGCGGCCAGCAGCGCGAGCGCGGCCAGCGTGCCCGTCCACGCCGCGCGCCAGCCGCGCGTGCTGCCGACGGCCAGGACGATCGTGAAGGCTTCGACCACTTCGACCAGGGAGGCCGCGAAGGCCGCTCCGATCGCCGGCCAGGCGGTGGACAAGGTACTCATCGTGCGCTCCCCGCAGTGGATTGTTCGTGCGTGAGGCTGCTGGCCCTCACCCCCACCCTCTCCCGCAAGCGGGAGAGGGAGCAACGTCTACCGCTGTTTGCGTTTGACACGGCTGCTCTTCCGCAAGCGAGAGAGGGAGCAAGAGGAGCCAGCGTTGCGAACAGCGCCGGTCGAACTCCCTCTCCCGCTTGCGGGAGAGGGTGGGGGTGAGGGCCAGCGGCCATGGCAGTCAACACGTGTCCCCATGCTGGCGTTCGACGCGGCTGCACGCCCTGCTCAATGCTTGCCCTGCAGCACATCGAAAGTCTGCATCAGCGCGTCCATCGCATCCGAGCACGACTTCGACGTCGGCTTGTCGGCGCGCAGGGCCTCCAACGCCCCGTCGATCGCCTTGTCCAGCCGGTGCCAGTCATACGCAGAGCGCGGCTTCAGCCCGGCCTCGGCACTGTCCCAGGCGAGCTCCAGATCCTTGATGCGGACGCGGGCGGCCATCAGCTCGTCGCGGTCGACGTGGGCCAGCACCTCGGTGGCGATGGCGCGGAAGGCCGAGAGATCGCCCAACCTGCTGGGCACCGGCGCGGCCGCCGAGGCCGGGGTCGTCCCGGCGAACGCGCCGGGCGCCGGGGGCGCGGTGGAGCCTCCGGCTTGAGGACTGCAGGCGGTGAGCGTGGCCATCACGACCGCGATGGCGGCGAGCGGCGCGCGGGGGCCGAAACGAGAGGTCATGTTGAATCCGAAGGAAGGTGGAAGAAGAAAAGGAGAAGAAGGCCAGGCGTCACACCGCCTCGCGGCGAAGGCGAAGCTGGGCGACGGCCACGAGCGACACGATCAGCAGCAGGAACGCGGCGGAGGTCCAGGCCGCGCCAATGCCCAGGCCGCCGTACGACCGGTCCTGCGTCAGCAGGTCGCCGATGGCGGCGCCGAACGGACGCGTGAGGACGTAGCCCACCCAGAAGGTGAGCACCGCATTGCCGCCCAGGCGCCACGCGGCATACGTGATGCCGATCAGCACGCCGAAGGCGATGGATCCGTTCACGAATCCCAGGCCCAGCGCCTCGGTGGCGAGGTCGCCGACTGCCGTGCCCAGCGCGAAGGTGCAGAGGATCGCGCCCCAGTAGAAGAGTTCGCGCCGACGGCTCGTGATCTCATGGATGGAGAGCGTGCGTTCGACCTTCCACCAGACCAGGAAGATCGCGGCCAGGGCCGCGGCGAACACGGCGGAGGACAGGTAGAGGCTGATGTTCAGGCCGTCGGTCAGCAGGTCGGTGATCTGCGTGCCGACGATGCTCACCAGCACCACGCAGAGCCAGTAGATCCAGGGCACGCACCGGCCCTGCCGCAACTGCAGGACCAGCGCCGCGATGAGCAGCGTGGCCATCAGGGCCGTGGTGCGCCCGGTGCCCCAGCCGACATTGACGGCGAGGAAGTCGGCGGCCGTTTCGCCGACCGTCGTGGAGAGGATCTTGATGATCCAGAAAGACAGGGCGATCTCCGGGACCTTGTTGTCCCATCGGACCAGTGATGCGCGGGGTGTTCTCTGCATGGGGGAAGACCTTGTGGAAGAGGCCGCCGCGGCAGGCTCTGTGCCAACGCGCGGCGGCTGGGAGGGGACGAAGGCGGGACGCGTTCAGTCCTTCTCGTCGCGGCCTTCGCGGTCTTCGCGATCGCCATTGCCATCCGATTCGTCGAGCGCGGAGGACAGGATCACGCCCTTCTCCGCATCGACGCGGACGTCGAAGACCTTGTCGCCGTTGACGACCTCGATGTCGTAGGCGTCGCCCTGCTTCGTGCGCTCGTACTCCGCGCGGCTGGCCTTGCCGTTGAGGTGCTGCTCGGCCACCGCCACCGCCTGCGCGAGCGACACCTTGGCCTTGGTCACGGCGATCGCGTCGTTCTCCGCGCCGCCCTTCCCGCCTTCCTGCTTCTCGGCGTAGGCCAGGGCGCCCGCGACGCTGGCGGAAATGGCGACCACGGCGAACACGCCGACCTTCATCGCTCGATTGACTGTCTTCATCGTTCACTCCTGTTGCGCAGACCGTTGCGCTGCACGCAGTCTGGCGGCGGGAGACTTATCGGCGACTGAACGGGTACTGAACGGAAGGCCTCGAAAGGATCGGTTCACACGGCGCGGCGCGCGCCGGCGAAGCGCTCGTCATCGAGGATGCGCGACATCGCTTCCAACCGGACGAAGTTCGAGCGCACATGCCACTCGAAGCGCTTGTCGGACAAGACCTGGTACTCGTCCAGCCGGGCCTGCGCGATGGGATCGCCGGGAACCGGCTGCGTGCTCGGATGGCACATGAGCAGATCGCCCTGCCGGGCCAGGTGCAGCCATCGCGTCAGCAGGGACTCGTAGCGCTCAGGTCCGCCGGTGAAGTCGTAGACGCCGAGCAGCCGCCGGTTGTGCGGGAAAGCGAGGACATCCGCCTCCGCCGTCAGCGCGCGACTGCCCAGCTGGCTGATCACCATCGGCTTGATCTGCCACCCCGCGGAACGCGTCGATCGCAGCCACGGCTTCTGGTACGGGTAGCGCCTCAACAGCACGTCGACCAGCGCATCACGGACCTGCGGGAACTGGTGGACATGCTGGTGACCGTCGATGAAGTCGGGACGACGCCCGATGTTCTGCTCGAAGAGGTCGAGCTGCGCATCGATCTCGTCGCGCAATTCGGCCAGCGACAGGCGGTCCAGCGTTCCCTGCATCCACAGGGACGACCAGGATTCCGGCGGCCGCGTGAGCGGGTACTGGGTGAGGTCCAGATGCAGGCCCAGGTCGGTGGGACCGCCGGTGTCCCGGCGCAGGGCCGAGGCGCCCGAGGTCCAGGCCGGCGCGCCGACCATGCACGACAGCGCGTGCACGCGCCCTTCCCGGCGCAAGGTCAGCGCCGCCTCGTTGACGCCTTCATGCAGACCGAAGTCGTCGATGCAGAGGCAGATGGATCGCAGTCCGTGCACGTCGCCTCCTCAGGAAGAACAGTCCAGCGCCGACGCCCGCAGACGCCAGAGCGCCATGTGCTTGTCGGTGCCGACGAGCTCGGCCTTGTCGAGCCAGGGATGCGCCTTCGCGAGCTCGATGTCGCCGATGGCCCACACCACCTGGCGGCTGCAGGCGATGGGCTTGATCGAGGACCAGGTCTGGAACGCGGACAGGTCGCGCCCGGCATCGACGAAGTCGCGGGTGTCCCACAGCTCCTTGCGCCAGCTGTCGCGGGCCATCAGCTCGGTGTCGTTCCAGTCCTCCACCACCACCATGGGCGCGCGCAGCCGCGCGTAGAACGGCACGTCGTACTCGAAGCGTTCCAGCATGACGACGCCGTCCTGCGGTTGACGCAGCGCCGCCAGTTCCCTGGCGAGATGCCGGTTCGACTTGCCCGCGCCCAGGCCGTACGCCGCGACGGCCGCGATGCCGATGACCGCGCCGACGGCGATCGAGGCGTAGCCCCAGCGCTGCCAGCGCGGCGCCAGCGTCACCACGCGCTGCCACGCCACCGCGATGAGTCCGGCCAGCGGCGGCAGGGTCGGCAGGATGTAGCCCACCAGCTTCGACTGCGGGATCGAGAAGAACAGCAGGATCACCGCGAACCACACCAGCAGCAGCCAGTGCAGCCCTTGCGGCCCGGGCGCCGGACGCCACAGCGCCCCCTTCCATCCCTTGAAGAGCCAGGGCAGCGCCGGCAGCGTCGCAACCATCAGCACGACGGGATAGAACCACATCGGCTGCACGTTGTTGAAGCCGCCGCCGGCAAAACGCTGCACATGCTGCACGACGAAGAAGTAGTGCAGGAAGCCGGGGAAGCGCAGCTGCATGGCGATGAACCACGGCGCGCAGACCAGCAGCATCAGCGCGATGCCCGGGATCCAAAGAAGGGTCCGGATGGTGCGCCATTGCCCCGAGAGTCCGAGCCAGAGCAGCAGCACGGCGCCGGGCAGCACGATGCCGATGAGGCCCTTGGCGAGGATGCCCAGCCCGGCCAGCGCGTACGCCGCGGCCAGCATGCGCCGATGCGGCAGTCCCGCGTTCGCGCGCAGCGCGGCATCAGCGCCCGCGGCGATCGTGGCGGTGATCATGCCGGCCACCAGCATGTCGAGGTTGGCGAACTGCGAGCCGACGAAGTACAGCGGCATCGCGAGCAGCGTCAGCAGCGCGCCCCACGCGTGCGCGGGCGACATCCAGCGACGCAGCAGCATGAACAGGCTCATCGCGCCGACCAGTCCGCCGATCAGCGGCGCCGCGCGCGCGGCCCAGACGCCCGGACCGAAGACCGCCATCGAGGCCTCCGTGATCCAGTAGAACAGCGGCGGCTTGTGGAAGAACGGCAGGCCGTTGAGCGTGGGGACCAGCCAGTCGCCATGCTGCAGGCCCTCCCAGGCCACGCCGACGTAGCGCCCTTCGTCGGGCAGCGACAGGGGCCGGGCCCACGCGGTGATCCACAGCCAGACGAAGCTCAGGGCGAAGGCGATCCAACCGTCGCGACGGCCGGACCGATCGGCAGGGGCTGCGGACGCAGCGGAAGCAGAAGCGGACACCTCGGAAACACCAGTGACGGGAGGGGCAGCGACAGGACGGGCAGGCACGGGACGATTCATTTTCTGGAGGCGTTCAGCCCGGTTCCCCAGGCGTTCTTGACGACGTACAGCGGACGGCCCTTGACCTCCTCGAAGATGCGGCCGACGTACTCGCCGACGACGCCGAGGAAGAGCAGCTGCAGCCCGGAGAAGAACATCAGCCCCACGACGATCGTGGTCCATCCGCTCACCGTGTGGCCGTAGAGGAAATACACGAGCGTCAGGTAGGCGCCGTACATGAAGGCCGCGAGCGCGAGCAGCACGCCCAGCGCGCTCGCCGCGCGCAGGGGCCAGGTCGTGAACGAGGTGAGGCCGTCCAGCGCGAGGTGGGCCAGACGCAGCGGATTGAAGTGGGTCCTGCCGTGCGCGCGGACCTCGGGCTGATAAGGCACGGCCACGGTCTGATAGCCGACCCACGCGTACAGGCCCTTCATGAAGCGGTTGCGCTCCGGCAGCGCCATCAGCGCGTCGACGACGGACCGGTCCATGAGCCGGAAATCCCCCGCCCCCGCCGGCACCTCGAAGCGCCCCGACCGGTTCAGCAGGCCGTAGAACAGCCGCGTGCCCACGCGCTTGTGCCAGGCCTCGTCGTCGCGCGTCGCGCGCACCGCGTAGACCATGTCGGCGCCGTGACACCAGTGGAAGATGAATTGCGGGATCAGGCGTGGATCGTGCTGCTGGTCGGCGTCCAGCATCACCACCACGTCGCCGACCGCCCGCGCGATGCCGGCCGTCAGCGCCGCTTCCTTGCCGAAGTTGCGCGAGAGCTGCAGCGCCACGACACCGGGGCGGCGCGCCCACTGGCGCAGGAGCAGGACCGTATCGTCCGAGCTGCCGTCGTCGACCAGGATGATTTCCCACTCGTCGCTGCACGAACTGAGCACCGCGCTCAGCCGGGGCAGCAGCTCGTTCAGGTTGGCGGCCTCGTTGAAGCAGGGCACCACGCAGGACACGCGGGGCCGCTGTTCGCGCAGCGGCGCGCCGGGATCGTGCAGCCGGGCAGCAGCGTTCGCAACGGCGTTCGCGGCGGCATGGGCCGGCGACGGCGCGTCGATGGGCAGGGCCGCCTGCCGGGCGGCGGGCCACGAGGACGCGAGGGGACGGACATCAGACATGTCCGTGAGTATCAAAAAGCGTCGCTTATCGCGTACTTAAGAATCCGGATGCAAATCCGCAGGCCTGGCGCGGCCGCCCCCTCCGGATGCGGGGCCGCTCAAGGGGAAGCGGATACGCACCTCCAGGCCCGGCCCCTGCGCGCGGTCCAGCAGCCGCACGCTCGCGCGGTGGCGCTCCGCGATGGCCTTGACGATGACCAGGCCCAGACCGCTGCCGACGTTCTCCCTGCCCGGGCCGCCGCCGCCGACGTCGCCGCGGAAGAATCGCCCGAACACGCGCTCCCGGTCCATCGCCGGAATGCCAGGCCCCGAATCGCGCACGAACAAGGTCGGGCAGCCGTCCTCTGTCACGGTGCCGACATCGATCACGCCGCCCTCGGGCGTGTGACGCAAGGCGTTCTCGATCAGGTTGTCGAGCAGCATCGCGAGTTGCCCGGCGTCCCCCAGTACCGCGGCGGGCCCGTGGAGTTCCGCGCCCAGATCGATGTGGGCGGATTCGGCCTTGGCCGCGAACGGCTCCAGCACCGTGCGGACCAGCTCGTCCAGATCGACGGGCGACAAGGGATCGAGCGGGCCCGCCGGGTCGGTCCGCGCGACCGCGAGCAGTTGCTCGATCAATCGCTGCGCGCGCACGACGCCCAGCTTGAGCGCGCCCGTGGCCGCCGTGCGTTCGAGCTCGTCCGCGCTGCGCTCGAGCAGCGTGAGCTGCAGCCGCAGCGCCGCGATCGGCGTGCGCAGCTCATGGGCCGCATCCCCGAGGAACTCGCGCTGCGCGCGGAAGGACTGGTCCAGCTTGGCCATCAGGCTGTTGATGGCGCGCACCATGGGCAGGAGCTCGGCGGGCACCGCGGAGGTATCGATCGCATCGAGCGAGCGGGCGCTGCGTCCCGCGATGTCGCGCGCCGCCGCGTCCAGCGGCCGCAGCCCCCGGCGCAAGCCGTAGATCAGCAGGCCCGCCACGATCAGCGCCATCGCGACCAGGAAGGGCAGGATCTTGGCCGCCGATTCGCCGGCCATCTCGCGTCGCGACGCACGGCGCTGCGCCGCCTGCACGATGCCGTTGTCGTGCACGGCGGTGTAGACGATCCAGTCCTCGCCGCCCAGGCGCGGGTGGGACAGGCCTTCCTTGCGCTCGAAGGTGATCGGCACGCGCGGATCCGACGAATAGATCAGCCGGCCGGCGGCATCCCAGGCGAAGGTCGCGATCTCGGTGTCGTCGGGTTCGTCATGGCGCTCGATCAGCACCGGCGCGTGGGCCTGCACGTGCGGCGCATTGCTGCGGTGATAGGTCGCCACGCCGGTGGCCACGTTGCGGAGGTCGTTGTCGAAGACCTCGTTCATCTCGTCGAGCGTGACGACGTAGGTCGTCATCGCCACCAGGGCCGATCCCAGCAGCAGCGTCCCGACGATCCACGCGAGCAGCTCGCGCTCGATCGAGCGCGTCATGGCGCGTTGCCGATCCGGTAACCGACGCCGCGCACGTTCTTGATGGTGGCGCTGCCGAGCTTCTTGCGCAGGTTGTGCAGGTGGACCTCGATCGCGTTGCTGGCGACCTCCTGGCCCCAGCCGTACACGGCCTCCTCCAGCCGCTCGCGCGACAGCACCGCGCCGGGTTTCTGCATCAGGGCCTCCAGCACGGCGAACTCGCGCGCGGAGAGTTCCACGACCTGCTCGGCCAGGGTCACCTCCTTGCGCACCGGATCCAGCGCCAGGTCGCCATGTCGCAGGACCGGGCTGCCGCTCCCCGCATGGCGTCGCAGCAGGGCCCGCACGCGCGCGACCAGCTCGTCCAGGTCGAAGGGCTTGAGGACGTAGTCGTCCGCGCCGGCCTCCAGCCCCGCGATGCGGTCCTTGACCGTGTCGCGCGCCGATGCGATCAGCACCGGCATCGAATCGCCGCCCTTGCGCAGTTCCTTCAGCAACTCCATCCCGTCGCCGCGCGGCAGGCCGAGGTCGAGGATCGCGAGGTCGTACACGCCTGTGGACAGGGACAGCTGCGCCGCGCGCGCGTCCGTCACCCAGTCGACGGCGAAGCCCGCGGACGCGAGGCCCTGCCGGACCGCGCGGCCGATCATGTCGTCATCCTCGATGAGCAGCAGTCTCATGCCTGTGTTCCCGTGCGTCAGCGCTGGTCCGGTCGGCGGCGGAAGTGCCGTCGCAGTCCCCGTCCCTGCGCTTCGTCCAGACGCAACGCTAACCGATGAACGGGCGCGCGCAGCCACCACGTGAGGGCCGAGGCCGCCGCGGCCACCGGCAGGGCCGCCAGGACGTCCCCGGGCAGGCTGGCGCCGAGGTAGATGCGGGACCATCCCACGGCCAGTCCCAGCGTCAGCAGGAAGGGGCCGGCCACGGAGAGACGGTCCTGCCCGAACGCGGTGATGGCCACGGCCCAGAGCATCGCCACGGAAGTTGACGGGAGATCGGGCAGCCATCCCTGCGGCAAGTATCGCGTGCCCGGGATCGCTTCCCGGCCCCACGCCGACGGGCCGAGCGTCCCCACCACGATCGCGGCGGCTCCGGCCAGGAGCAGCGCGATGACGGCGCCCGTCGCGAACTTCACCAGCTCCGCCCGGAGTTCCCGCTCCGCGATCCACCACGACAGGACGAGCCCGAGCAGCACGCCGCAGGCGCTCCATCGCGCCACGGCCATGGGCAGGAACAGCTGAGCCGGCGTGAGGCCGGGCGGCGCGTTGATGAGCGAGAACAGGTGGTGATTGAGCATGGGATGAGCCGGCCATGCTCGGCGGCGGCCACTTAACTGCGCCTTAACTGTCGGGCACGCGGCCGCCGGGGAACTGCCGGGGTGGTCTGCCAGCAACGCCGCGTGCCGCCGCGTGACGCCGTGTGAAGGGACACCGGGCTATTCTTCGCTCCCCCGGCGCGTCCAGGCGCCCGCCACCGACGATCGAGACCCTGTGCCTGACGTACACGCCCGCCGCATCCCCCGCTTCATCGCCGTCGGCACCGCCGCTGCGCTCGTGCACTGGCTGGTGGTGACGGCGATCGTCCAGACCTTGCACTGGCATCCGCTGATCGCCAACGTGCTGGGCTGGATCGTCGCGTTGCAGGTGTCCTTCTTCGGCCACCATCGGATGACCTTCCAGGGCCACGGCGTGCCGATGTGGCGCTCGGCGATGCGCTTCTCCGCGATCTCGGCGGGCGGCTTCCTCGTCAACGAACTGGCCTACGCCGCCCTGCTCCGCTGGACCGACCAGTCCTACCAGGTGAGCCTGGTGATCGTGCTGCTCGGGGTCGCCGTGCTGACCTACCTGCTCAGCAGTCGATGGGCGTTTCTTGCGCGACCGCAGGACTAGACACCGAGCCTCGCAGCCCACGGCCGTCAAGCACCGCCTTGGCGTGCTCCATCCGACTGCCCCTCAAGAAACTGGTCGCGCAGCCAGCTGACCGCCCTGTCTTCCTGCGCCCGCGGATGCCATCCCATCGCCAGCCGGAAGCGCGGCATGGGGAACGGCAGTTCGATCAGGTCGAGTTCTTCCTGGCCGTTCCTGAGCAGTGCGCGCGGCAGCGTGGCGACGCAGTCGCTCCCGCCGAGGATGAGCGGAATCTGGCTGTAGCTGGGCACCGCGGCCGCCACCGTGCGGCGCCGCCCGAGCTTGGCCAGTTCGTCATCCACGGGTGTCCAGAGATCGGCGCGCTCGGACACGATCACGTGGGGGACCTGGCAGTAGTCGTCCAGATCGGGCGGCTGCAGACCGCGCGGATGCCCGCGTCGCTGGGCGAAGGCGTAGTCCGTGTCCAGCAGCGGTCGCGCCTTGAGCGCGCCCGGCATCTTCGCGATGTCGCAGATGTAGAGGTCGATCTCCCCGCGCGCCATGCGCTCGACCAGGTTGGGGTCCGAGCCCGGCACCGTGGCGATCCTCAGCCCCGGATTTCCGGACCGCAGCACCCGCGTCATCGCGTCGGCGCCCACGATGGTGAAAACCGTGTCGTTGGCGGCGACCACGAAGGTGCGATGTGAGCTGGCCGCATCGAACACCAGCGGGTCCTCGACCACCTCGCGCAGGATCGCCAGCGCCTCGGCCAATCGCGGCCGCAGGGCCAGTGCGCGTTCGGTCGGCACCATGCCGCGGCCGGTCTCGGAGGCGACCAGCAGCGGATCCTGGAACACCTCGCGCAGACGCGCCAGATGGCCCGAGAGCGTCGACTGGCTCACGTGCAGGCGCAGTGCGGCTCGCGTCACGTTCAGCTCGGTGAGCAGCGCGTCGAGCGACAGCAGCAGCGGCAGGCTGGCGCGCTTCATATCCATTCGCTCGATACCTCGTATCCGGACACTGGGCTAACACCCGCGCAGGGTCGGGTCCTACGCTGACGGTTCCGGACTGCCAAGGCGGCCGGCGTAGGCCGCGTGGCGGCCCGTTCACTCTTCATCGATACCAAGTTCACCATGACCAAGAGAATCGCATTGATCACCGGCGCCAACAAGGGCATCGGCCTGGAAACGGCACGTCAGCTCGCACAGGCCGGGCATCGCGTCATCGTCACCGCACGCCAGCTCGACGCCGCGCGCCAGGCCGTCGCGGCGCTCACCGCCGAGGGGCTGGAAGCCGAGGCGCTCGCGCTCGACATCGCGGACAGCGCGTCGATCGCCGCGGCGGCGGCCGACATCGGGCATCGCCACGGTCGTCTCGACGTCCTCGTCAACAACGCCGGCATCATGCGTGATGCGCCCGACCGGACGCCGTCGCAGCAGTCGCTCGCCGCCTGGCGCGAGACCTTCGACACCAACCTCTTCGGCGCGATCGAGCTGACCGACGCACTCCTGCCGCTGCTGAAGCAATCGGACGCCGGCCGCATCGTCAACGTCTCCAGCCTGCTCGGTTCGATGGCCACGCACATCGACCCGAACTCGCCCTTCTATCACGTGAAAATTCCTGCGTACAACATCTCCAAGACCGCCCTCAACGCCTGGACCATTCATCTGGCCTACGAGCTGCGCGGCACCGCCATCAAGGTCAACGCGGCCAACCCCGGCTTCGTGAAGACGGACCTGCACGGCATGGACGCGCCGATGTCGCCGGCCGAAGGCGCGCGCACCAGCGTGCAACTCGCGACGCTGCCCTCCGACGGTCCGACCGGGTCGTTCTTCCACGAGGGTGCCGTACTGCCCTGGTGATTCGGAATGAAGAAGGCCGTGGCAGTGCGCCACGGCCTTTCACGGTCTTTGCACGGCCTCTGATCGGTCCGCGCTCACCGGCGATCATTGATCCGATCAGGTCGTGATCCGGTCAGGTCGTCGCATTCCTTGATGCTGCGTTTTCAGCCGAGCAGTCACCGCGTCTTCTGGGTTCCGTCGCTGCCCAGAACGCGAGTGCCAGCACGCTGATCCCGACGCCGAGTACACACACCGCCAGCCACCCGCCCCACGCATAGACCATGGTCGACGCCATCGCCCCAGCCCCGCTGCCGACCGCATAGAACAGCATGTAGCCGGCGATGAGTCGACCGTGCGATTCCGCCGGACCGCGCAGGATCAGCGCCTGGTTGGTGACGTGCAGCGCCTGGCAGCCCAGGTCGAGCACGACGACGCCCACCATCACCCACCACAGCGACAGCTGCATGCCGGCCAAGGGCGCCCACGCGAGCACCATCAGCAACAGTGCGGCGGCGCTCGCCTGACGGCTCCGACCGCGGTCGACCCAGCGCCCTGCCCTGCCTGCGGCCAACGCGCCCACTGCGCCCAGCAGTCCGAACGCACCTACCGCCGAATGCGAGAGCGAATACGGCGCTGCCGTCAGCGGCAACGACAGCGCACTCCAGAAGACGTTGAACGCGGCGAAGAGCAGCAGTCCGAGGATGCCGCGACGCAGGAGCACGCGATCCGATCCCAGCAGCGCGAGCGTCGAGCCGACCAGTTGCGGATAGCTCAGCGTCGATCGTGTCGCGGGCAACGATGGGAACCGCCGCCAAGCCACGAGGGCAACACCTGCCACCACAGCCGCGGACGCCAGATAGACGCCTCGCCATCCGAGCAGATCCGCGATGCCGCCTGCCCAGACTCGAGCCAGCAGCAACCCGATGACCACGCCGCCCTGCGTGGCGCCGACCACGCGTCCGCGTTCGTGCGCCGACGCGGCGTTGGCCGCGTACGCGAGGATGCCCTGCGTCATCGCCGTACCCAGCGCGCCGACGAGCACCATCCCGCCCATCAACAGGAGGTAGTTGCCAGCCATCGCGACGGCGAGCAGCGAGAGCACGAGGCCAATCAACTGCACCCGCATCAGGCGGGCTCTCGCGAATCGATCACCCAGCGGTACGACCAGCAGCAGCGCCAGCACCGAGCCGATCTGCGTCGCCGTCACGATCGAGCCGATCGCGGCCGGCGCCACGTTGAAGTCCGCGGCGAGGCTGTCGAGCAGCGGCTGCGCGAGATAGACGTTGGAGACGCAGACCGCGCCGGTGACGGCGAACAGCGCGAGCTGGCGCGTGGGCATTGCGTCTGAAGACGACGGTTCCTGCATGGCTCTACTGGTTTTGTTTTGAAACCAGATCAGCATATCAGGTAGTTTTAAAATGCAACCTGATGGCACAAACGCCGATGGGAGATCGAGATGGCTGAGCGAAAGCGCATGAACGACGCGACGTGCCCCGTGGCACGCGCGGTGGACATCGTGGGAGACCGCTGGTCGCTGCTCATCGTGCGGGACGCGTTCGATGGCATCACCCGCTTCGGAGACTTCCAGACCAGCCTGGGCGTGGCGAAGAACATCCTCGCGACCCGGCTGAAGGCGCTGGTCGCTGAAGGCGTGCTGGAGGTGCAGCCGGCGACGGATGGCTCGGCGTATCAGCAGTACGTGCTGACGCCCAAGGGAGAGACGCTCTTCCCGATCGTCGTGGCGCTGCGCCAATGGGGCGAGGACCACCTGTTCCGCCGGGGCGAACGCCATTCGCGCCTGGTGGAGAAGCAGACGGGACAGCCGGTCGGCCGGCTGACGGTTACGAACAAGCGCGGCGACGCGGCGGGCTTCGACGACTTCGAGGTCGTCGGCAAGACCTGACCCATAGCCGACACCCTATCGCCTGTCCCGAACGAAAAGGGCCGAGGCACTGCGCCACGGCCCTTGTGCCGACGAGACGGTTACGCGATCTCGCTGATCAAGGCATCGCGACTGCGCCTGACCTTCTTGAGGCCCACCAGCCAGTCGCCTGCTTCGTCCCGGTATCCCACCGGCAGGATCACGACGCTACGCAGGCCGCGTTGTCGCAGCTGCAGGATCTCGTCCAACGCATCGGGATCGAAGCCTTCCATCGGCGTGGCATCGACTTCCTCTGCCGCCGCGGCGACCAGCGCGAAGCCGAGCGCGATGTAGGCCTGGCGGGCGGCGAACTGGAAATTGACCTCGGCGCCCCGCGTCGCCACGATGTCGAGCAGCATCTGCCGATAGTTCTCCCACCCTTCGTTGGCGGTCTGGCGGATGTCGTTGGCCAGGTCGAACATCATGTTGATGCGCTCCGGCGTGGTCTGGTCCCACGCGGCGAAGACCAGCAGGTGGGAGCTGTCGACGATCTGCTGTTGCTGATACCCGATCGCCTTGATCTTCTCCCGGATCTCCGGGTTCGACACGACGATGAGCTCGAAGGGCTGCAAACCGCTCGACGTCGGCGCAAGCCGCACGGCCTCAAGAATGCGGTCCAGCTTGTCGGCGGGAACCTTCTTGGAAGGGTCGTATTTCTTCGTGGCGTAGCGCCAGTTCAGTTGATCCAGAAGCGAGGTCATGAAGCGCTTTCAAGCTTGAAGTTGATGACGCCGCCTACACTAAGTTTGAAGTCAACTTCAAGGTCAAGTGGAATATGCGCATCGGGGAACTCGCGGATAAAAGCGGCTTGGCGACGTCGGCCATCCGCTACTACGAACGGCAGGGACTGCTGCCCGCGCCGCTGCGTGCCGATAACGGGTATCGCCACTACCCCTCGAGCGCGGTCGAGCGGCTGCGGCTGATCCGTCTCAGCCAGAAGCTGGGCTTCACGCTCGACGTGATCCGGAGCCTGTTCTCCGAGACAGGCGAATGCTCGTACAGCCAGACCTTCGCGGAGGTCAACGTCCGACTCCAGGAGGTGGAGCAGCTGCAAGCCACGCTCGCTGAGCAGCATCAGAATCTGCTGGATCTGCGCAAGCTGCTGAGTCATCGCTTAGAGACGGGGGAAACGTTGCCATGCACCGCGTCGCAGACGCAGTGACACGGCTCCTGCTCATCTCCCCACCAGCTTGAAGTCGAAGTTGATCGACAGCTTGTTGTCCCCGGCCTTCACCGAGTCGATCTTCAACGCTTGCACTTCGCCTTGCAGGCGGCTGCCTGAGCCCTTGAGCATCTCCTCGACCGCCTTCTTCACGTCGAACTCGACGGCGCCCGGCAACGCCGGCGCGAGGCCCAGGTTCAAGAGGTTGCGCGTGTTGGGATCCTCCACCTCGTCGACGCGGATCTCGGTCAAGCGCACGACGTGACCCTGCGCGATCGGAGCCGCTGACACGGTCGCCCAGCTCGCCAACGCGACGCCGAGGCACTCCCGTCCCGAGGGAACACCCAGCTTGCTGCTGAGGTGGACGCGGATGATCACGCGCCCGTTCTGGAGCGACACCTTGGGGTCTTCGAGATAGGCGTAGCACGCGCCCTTCTGCAGATAGAGCCGCCCTTCGTCCTTGAACATGCCTTCGATCAGCAGCGACTGCACCGCGGACTGCTCCAGCACGATCTCCGCGCACCGACCAACACTGGGCAAGCCGAACAAGGCGGCGGCGAGGGTCCCACAGATGACGAGGTTCTTCATGGTCTCCACCAACGGATGGCCGGCGAAGCGTGCCGACTGATCCGACCCAGTCTGCCATGGGATGCGAGTGCGGCCTCAGAACGGAAAGAGGCCGTGGCAATGCGCCACGGCGGCCGTCGAGATCCTCGTCATGGCGCGGGCTCAGGATCCCGCTGGTGCACACGGATCGCGCTCGGCGTGAACCCGAAACGCTGGCGGAAACGCGCGCTGAAGTGCGATGGCGTCTGGAAGCCGCAGCCCAGCGCGATTTCCGTGATCGGCCGCATCGAGGACTGCAGCATGCGCAGCGCATGCGACATCTGCGTGTCCAGCAGGATGTCGCTGAACGACGTCGCTTCCTGAGCCAGTTTGCGACGCAGCGTCGCCTCGCTGGTCGCGAGCTCGCGCGCGACGTCCGGCGCGCTCCAGGAGCGGCCGATGTCGCGGCTCAGCGTCGTGCGCACGCGAGTGCTCATTGAACTGAACTCACGTTCGTTGAAGCGCACGCCGCTGAGTCCCAACCAGACCAGGACCTCCTGCAGGCGAAGGCGGCAAATCTCTTGTGGCACGGAGTCGTCGCCAAGGCTTGCTCTCGCCCTGGTGAAGGCGTCAGCGAGGTCAGGCACCAGCGTCCCGATGAACTGCGCGCCGCGGACCAGGGCTTGTTCGGCATGGCGCGCCGCGTGCTCGTTCAGCAGGCTGCGGTCCCACACCAGCCAGTAGGCGCAGTAGTCGCCATGGTCGACCGTATCGACACGATTCGTGATGTCGACGGTCTGACCGCCTGCCACGGCCACCGCCTGCCCCGGCAGTACCCGGCATTCGCCGCCCGCCCAGCGCACCCGCTTCTCCCCCCGGACCACGACGATCAGGATCGGCTGCTCGATGTACAGCTGCTTGATCTCGACGCTCGAGTGCTGGCGGATGGCCGCTGTGATCCCCAGCTCCGCACGCCATGCGATGTGTGGCTCCATGAAGGACAGGGGGCTGGTGGGGGCGAGGATGGACATGCGCAAGGGGGATGGTGGCACGGCAGACGTGAGATCAGCGGCTACCAGTCACGGTGAGCGTGGCCTTGCCGAGGCTGTTGCCCCGGATCACGAAGCCCACGAGGGCTGGGCTCGGCTGGGGCGGCAACATCTGGGCGAGGTTCTCCACCGCGATCGCGTGCACCGTCAGTTCATAGCGGTGGCTGCTGCCGCTGGGCGGGCAGATTCCACCATAGCCGGTCACGCCAGCATCGTTTCGAACGGCCAACGCGCCGGCGGGCGGTGTGGCCGCCGCGTTGGTGGCGAGCGATTGCACGCTCGCTGGCAGATCCGCCATCACCCAGTGCCAGAAGCCCGAGCCTGTCGGCGCGTCGAGATCCAGCATCGTGATCGCGTAGCTTCGGGTGCCGGCCGGCGCCCCGCTCCATGCGAGCCGCGGCGACAGGTTGCCGCCATCGCAACCCAGGCCGGCGGCCGCCGGCGCGAACTGGGCATTGCCGAATTTCCCGCCCGACGCGTCGCCGCTGGTCAGCACGAAGCCGGTGGGCTTGGGTTCGTCCGGACCGCTTCCAAGCGTGCCCCTCCCCGCCAATGCGGTCAGCGTGGCCTTGCCCAGACTGTTCCCCGCGATGACCAGCCCCACCAGCGCCGGGCTCGCGTCAGGCGGCAGCATGGTGGCCAGCTTGGGGACCTTCAATGCATACACCGTGATGTCGTAGCGATGGATCTGACCCTCGGGCGGGCAGGCGCCGCTGTAGCCGGCCACGCCGGCATCGTTCCTGAACGGCGCGCCGCTGGCGGGCTGCAGCGCGCCTTCGTCCAGCCCGTTGAGCGCCGGGGGCAGGTCTGCGACAACGGCATGCCAGAAGCCGGAACCGGTCGGGGCATCCCGGTCGTGAACCGTCACGGCCAGGCTCTGCGTGCCGACAGGGACATTCCGCCAGGACAGCTGCGGCGACCGGTCGTGACCCGCGCAACGCGACGAGTACTGCGCCTGCTGCATCGCACCGTCGATGAGGCTGGTGCTGCTCACCGAAAAACCGGCGTCCGCCGGTGCCCCGATCGCGTCGTCATCGGAGCCGCAGGCCGAGATGAGCAGCGGCAGCAGCCAGGTCGCGGCATGCCGCGGCCGAAGTCTGCGGCTTGGCCCCGCAGGTTGATTGGATGGGGAACGGAACAGGTCGAACTCTGGAATCGGCATGCGAATCACCTTGTGAAGACACCGGGCGAATGCTCCGGGCGACACGGGACTGCCGCCGTTGAGTGCCGATCAGAAAATGTCGGAATCCGATCAATTGCAGGCGCGGTCTCGGGCCTGCCAGGTGCCACGGGCCGCGGGCCGCGGGCACCGCCTCAGAACGAAAAAAAGGCCGTGGCATTGCGCCACGGCCTTTGTCGTTGCGGGACGGGCGCGCGAAGCGCCCGTCTCCTTCAACCCATCACAGCGTCTTCAGCCACGCCAGCAGCGCGTCGCGGTCCGCCTTGGACAGCTGCTCGAAGCGCTGACGCGACTTCTCGCCTTCGCCGCCGTGCCACAGGATGGCTTCGGTCAGGTTGCGGGCGCGGCCGTCATGCAGGTAGCCGACCGGTTGACCCTGGGCGACCTTCTCCGTGTAGCCGATGCCCCACAGAGCCGTCGTACGCCACATCGCGCCTTGCGCCTGGCCTTCCGGCAGGTTGTCCGCCAGGGCCGGGCCCATGTCGTGCAGCAGCAGGTCGGTGAAGGGACGGATCGTCTGGTCGCGCAATTCCGCGAACGGATGGTTCTTGCCCGTCTTCATCTCCGCCGTGTGGCAGGCCGCGCAACGCAGCGCGTCGAACACCTTGCGGCCGTTGGCCACCAGGACCGCATCCACGCGATGCTCGTCCGTCGGCATCACACCCTTCGGGAATCCGCTCGGGATGCTCCGTTGGGCCGGCACCGCCAGCAGCTGCATGTACTGCGTCAGCGCGGTCAGGTCGGCTTCCTGGATGCCCTTCTGCGCCGGCGCCGTGCGGCACCCTTGCGGGTCCGTCGTGCAGCTGCGGTTCGGGTACACCGGCGAGGTCACCGACATGTCGTTCAGCAGCGCGTTGGCCACCTGGTGACGGATGCTGGCCTTGGACGCCTTCCAGCCGAAGCGGCCCAGACGCGTGGCGCCGGTTTCCGGATCGAAGGTGTAGTTGGCCTTGCCCACCACGCCGTCCTGGTCCGGCGACGTGCGCGCACGGGCCAGGATGTCGGCTTCAGGCACCGCTTCCAGCAGACCGACACCCAGCAGCGGCAGCGCAGCGCGAGCCGACCACAGTTGCGGGGTGGGACCGTCGAAGGCGAACTTCGGCTTGCGCAGCTCGACCTTGGAGCCGTCCGCCAGCGTGACGCTGCTGACATCGAAGCCCGCGACCTTCACCGCGTTGCCCCAGTCCTGCGGCGCGCCGGTGGGCGAGGTCGAGTTCATCTGGATCGCCGAGCCGTAGCGCGGGTCCGGACGGATCGAACCGTCAGCCGCCTTGATCGCGACGTGGAAGGCCATCTTGTCCAGACGCTGGTCCACCGTGAACGGCGCAGGGCTGCGACCGTTGTTGGTGTGGCACTGCACGCAGGC
The DNA here is from genome assembly GCF_001653795.1 of Mitsuaria sp. 7. Taxonomy (NCBI): domain Bacteria; kingdom Pseudomonadati; phylum Pseudomonadota; class Betaproteobacteria; order Burkholderiales; family Sphaerotilaceae; genus Roseateles; species Mitsuaria sp. 7. The sequence goes on along the minus strand of NZ_CP011514.1, from coordinate 335,840 downwards.
CGTGGCGTTGAAACGGGTGCCCGCCAGGTTCTGGATCGAGGTCATCGCGTCGTTGCCGGGCTCGATGTGCGCGCCCGTCACGAAGCTGCTGTGCACCGCGCGGCGGCCTTCAACGAATCGCTGCAGGTTCTGCATGCCGATGTTGTTGAACGGCTGCTGGAACATGCGCCAGCCTTCGTCCGAGTAGTTGTACGACACGGAGCCGAGACCGCCCGACAGGACGGCATCCGGCAGCGGCACGCTGTTCAGGCGCGGCTGGACGCCGTACCACGGACGCAGGCCGGTCCCCATGACGTAGATGACTTCGCTGGTGTAGTAGCGGATGTCGCCCTTGTCGCCGATCGCGTCCATCGCGGCGCGGCTGGAGAAGAACGAGCCCGTGAACTCGATCGCCTCGCCCAGCTGCAGCGGACGCGCCGGGATGTTGACGCCGTTGGGCACCAGCACGCCGTTGCCGTTGGGCGCCAGGTCGGTGTGACCCGGCATGTTGTCCAGCACCACGGAGCAGCCGTCGTTCGCGCCGATGATGCCCTTGTAGCCCGAATCGGGCTTGGCCAGGCCGTTCTGCGGCGGCTTGGGCACCACCGGGCAGGAGGTCTTGTCGACGAAGCCGTCCGTGTAGGTCGTCGGATCCAGCAGCTGCCCCGGCGACATCCAGCCGTAGCCGGTGACGCCCGGATCGTCGATGCGGCGGAAGAACGAATGACCGCCGCCGCGCTGCGCCTGCGGGAAGTACTGGTTGACGATCAGACGCGGCTTGGTGACGCCCGCGACGCGGCTGTTGTCGATGAACTCCACGCCCCACGTGCGATTCTTGAAGTAGTTCGCAACGAAGTTCATGTAGTTGCCCGGGCCCTTGTCCTGCGGATTGCCGTTGGCATCCACGGTGTCGTTGGGTCCGAAGCCGATCTCGTTCCAGTCCTCGCCACGCTCGCGACCGTGACGGCCGACGCCGCGTTGGCCGAAGCGGGTGATCAGCGTGCCGTCCGGCAGCGAGAACTGGATCTGCTCGATGGGCGCCTGCGGGTTGAACAGCGGACTCGCGCCCGCGCCGTTCGCCGGGAAGGAGAACGGCGTCGTGGTCGTGGTCGGGATGCTGTTGTCGCTGCCGACGGTCTTGAACTCGACCTCGAACAGCGAGTAGCCGTAGTTCGTCGCGCGGGTCACGCCCTGCATGCGGACGAAGCGCGTCTTCACGCCGAGGTTGAAGTACTCCTCGGTGCCGCCCTTGCCGGCCGGCTGGTTGCGCAGGCGCGTCCAGGTCTTGCCGTCGTCCGAGATCTGGATCTCGTAGGCCTTGCCGTAGGCGTTCTCCCACACGAGCTTCATGTAGCCCAGCGGCTGCGCCGTGCCGAAGTCGTACTGGATCCAGGCGCCGTCTTCGGGCTTGGAAGCCCAGCGCGTGGCCAGGTTGCCGTCGATCGAGTTCTTCGCGGCCAGGCCGTCGTTCTCGGGGGCCGACGAGATCGTCGCCACGGGCTTGATCGCCACGCCCGGCTTGCTCGTGTCACCGACGGGGTCCGTCGGCTGCGTGGGCGTCGTCGGGTTGGTGGGCGTGGTCGGCGTCGTCGGATCGGTGGGATTCGTCGGCGTGGTCGGGTCCGTCGGGGTGGTCGGCGGGACCGGCGTGCCGGTGAAGGCCTGGATCTCGAAGATCGAGTAGCCGTAGCCCGTCGAGCGGGTCACGCCCTGCACGCGCAGGTAGCGGCCCTGGCCGCCCAGACCCTTCAGGTCCTCGACGCCGCCGGGGCTGTTCTCGACCGTCTTGATCGTGGTCCAGGTCTTGTTGTCCTCGGACGTCTGCAGCAGGTACTTCTTCGCGTGGGCGTTTTCCCAGTTGATGCGGACCCGCGAGATCGTGACGCTGCTGCCGTAGTCCAGCGTCAGCCATTCGTTGTCGGTGAACGCGGAGCCCCAGCGGCTGTTGTCGTCCTTGTCGATGGCCTTGGCGCCGCTCAGGTCGCCGCGCTCCATCGAGCTGCCGGTGGCGGAGACGGGCGTGAGCGCCGTCTCGGTGCCGTTGTCGCCGGCCATGCGCTTGGCGCGTGCGGCGCTGTCGGCGCTGCCGCCGCTGTCGTCCGATGCGATCTGGACGCCGCCTTGCTGGCCGCCTCCGCCGCCGCCGCATGCGGCGAGCAGCGCGCTGCCCAGCAGGGCAGGGACAAATGCCCTGCCCATCAAGATGCCGAGTTGCTTGAACTCCATGGTGGTTCCCTCCCGTGCCTGTGGGTGCGATCGGTGCCGCGGGGGGTGGTGTCCGCGACCGCTCTCATGTGGACCTGGTTTGGTCCGGCGCACGTACCGCCCATCGGCACGCGTCGCTCGCTGCTTGTCCCTCCAGAGAGGGGCAGGCGGCGGCAGTGTCCGCGTTTGTTTTGCCGGGCGGCAAGTTTTAATGTGTGTCGAATTGATGCCCCTGTCGAGGGGGATGCAACGGTATCGATACCAGCGCACCAAGACGGGCAACACGGGCGATACGCAACTGAAATTCAAGCTCGAAAGCTACCTCCAGCGAGGTAGTAACGGCGCGTGACGAAGGCATGATGTCGGGCATGAGCACTCCGGATACTTCCACTCCCCGTCGGCGAGAGCAGCAGCGCTCGGCCGACACGAAGCAGACGATCCTCAAGACCGCGCTGAAGGAATTCGCCGAGCGCGGCTTCGAGGCCGCCAGCATGCGTGCGATCGCGGAGCAGAGCGGGTTGACGCATCAGCTGATCACATACCACTTTCAATCGAAAGAGGTACTGTGGCAAGCCGTGGCGACGCTGGTCTACGAGGAACTGGCCCGGGCACGCGAAGGATTGATCCGGCAGGCGAAGCCGGCGACGGCGATCGGGCAGCTGAGGCAGGAGTTCATCGCCTACTTCCAGTTCACGCTGGACCAGCCGCACCTGCACCGCTTCATGATGCAGCGGCGCGAAGGCACACACAGCGAGGACCGGCAGGAGTGGCTGGCGCAGCACTTCCTGCGGCCGCACTTCGACCTGGCCAAGCCGCTGATCAAGGCGGCGCAGAAGGCCGGGGACCTGCCGAAGGGGGAACCGGTGCTGCTGTATTACGCGATGGTGTCGCTCGCCAACACGCTGTCGGTGATGGGGCCAGATATCGAGGCGACCACGGGCGTGCACGCCACGGATGCGAAGACGGCCAAGGCGTACATGAAGGTGATGGACGCGGTGCTGTTCAGCCGGGCGGGGGAAGCGGACTGAACATCGCCGTCGCGCACGACGCAGGCGCGGGATCGGCGCTTGCCCTCCAGAGCGGGATCTTTCCTACCTCTTTGGAGTTCCGCATGGCCACCAAGAAGAAGTCCCCCACGAAGTCGGGCCGCGTCGACGCCGCCCACGCCGCCACGACGCCGTCGATCGACAAGTCCGTGAAGACCCAGTCGCAGGAGACGCAGCGCTTCGGCGAGATCATCAAGATGCCGCACGGCATGGCCGAGGCGGTCGTCAAGAAGAGCGTGGCCTCGCTGAACCAGGTGCTGGCCGACACGATCACGCTGCGCGACATGTACAAGAAGCATCACTGGCAGGTGGTCGGACCGACCTTCAACCAGCTGCACCTGCTCTTCGACAAGCATTTCGAAGCCCAGGTCGAGCTGGTCGACCTGCTGGCCGAGCGCATCCAGATCCTCGGCGGCGTGTCGCTGGCGATGGCCGCGGACATCGCGGAAGAGACGCGCATCCCCCGCCCGCCCCGCGGCCGCGAGCCGGCGACGGTGCAGCTCAGCCGCCTCATCGAGGCGCACACCATGATCCTCACCTACGCGCGTGAGCAGGCCGAGAAGGCCAGCGACGCGGGCGATTCGGGCACGGATGACCTGCTGGTCAGCGATGTCGTGCGGACCAACGAGCTGCAGGTGTGGTTCCTGTCCGAGCATCTGGTGGCGGCCTCGCCGATCTGATTTCGCTCAAGGGGGTGACGCCGTGATCGTCGCCACCTGGAACGTCAACAACGTTCTGAAGCGACTGGATCAGTTGCTCGACTGGCTGGAGCAGCGGCGGCCCGACGTCGTCGCGCTCCAGGAGCTGAAGACGCCCACGGAGGACTTCCCCGTCGAAGCCCTCCGTGAGGCCGGCTACGAGTCCCTCGTGGTCGGCCAGAAGACGTGGAACGGCGTCGCCCTGCTCTCCCGCGGGCACGCGCCGCTGCCCGTGCTGAGGGCGCTGCCCGTGCTGAGGGCGCTGCCCGGCGACGCCAAGGACCGGCAGGCCCGCTACGTCGAAGCCGCCATCAACGGCGTGCTGGTGGCGGCGCTCTACCTGCCCAACGGCAACCCGTTTCGCGGCCCCAAGTTCGACTACAAGCTGGCATGGTTCGAACGGATGCGTCAGCGCGCCGATGCCCTGTGGAAAGCAGGTCATCCCACGGTGCTCCTCGGCGACTGGAACGTCGTCCCCACGGACGCCGACATCTACAAGCCGGACACGTGGAGAGACAACGCGCTGCTCCAGCCGGAAGCGCGTGAGGCCTTCGCGGCGATCCTGGAACAAGGCTGGACCGATGCGCTGAAAGCGGCGCATCCGAAGGACACCCCGTTCACGTTCTGGGACTACCGCCGCCAACGGTGGGAGCGCAATGCGGGGCTGAGGATCGACCACATCCTGGTGAGCGCCGCTTTCAAGGTGGCGGCCGCCGGTGTCGACCGTGAAGAACGCGGGAAGGAACGACCGAGCGACCATGCGCCGGTGTGGGCCGAGCTCGTCGCATCCAGGCCGAGCAGGAAGAAGACAAACAAGGCCGCCGCTTGATACCCTCCGCGCTGCCCGCCCCGGGGCGATTCAAGCGCACTGCCATGTTCGGACTCTTCAAGAAGAAATCACCGCCGCCCGCCCCCGAGCCGAAGACCGAGTCGGAAGAGCCTCTGCTCCTGGTCTTCATCCCGGCATTGCTGGTCCTCCTTCTCAATGCAGAGCAGAAGAAGGGATCCCCATTGACCGAGGCCGAGGTCAACGCCATTCGCGACAGCGGCGTGTGCATGGCGCTGCCCGTCTCAGCGGCGCTCGCCCTGGCGGAGAAGCGCGGTTATCCCGACATCAATGCAGACGAGGCTTGGACTGAATGGCAGCGGGCGCGTGTAGAGCTCGCGCAATCGTGAAGCCCGATCTGCAACGGGATGAACGTCGAGGCGTGCTCCAATGCCTTGCCATGAAACGCCCATCCATCGCTGCGGCCTTGATGCTGCTGATGTGCTCCACCTTCGCGGAGACGCCCGCCGACGCGAGTCAGAAGGCGGTGCTCGAGGACTACATCACCCGGATCAATGAGAAGGAATCCGAGGCCATGTTCTGCGTCGCCACGCGGATCAATGGCAAGAGCATCGACCATGCCCTCGACCGCACAAGAAGGAACTCGAGCGGCAAGGGCAACAAGTTCTACTTCTACCTGAGCGACCGGAAGCTCGATCCCGTTCCCCAGAAGGTCACCTTGCGCTGCGAGTACGCGTTTGCCAGGCCGATCGACGCGATGCTCAAGCCGACGCCGACCCTGGAGGGCACGATCGACTTCGAGCCCGAGGCCGGGAAAGAGTACGAGGTCCGTGCAGACCTCGACGGCCCGGACTGGGCGATCTGGATCCGCGAAGTGAAATCACGCTTGCCGGTGACGAAGGTCGTTTACGGCGTGCCGTCCAAGTGAAGTCATGAATCTGAAGCACTTCCAATTCCCTGAGCAGTGGGTCTTCCAGGACGCGAATGACACCGCCGCCCTTTTCGCGAATGCGGACGGGGATCGTCTTTCCATCAACCATTTCTCCGCCGTCCCCGACATCACCGCCGACATGTCGGACGCCGCCGCGCTTCGTGCGTTCTATCGGACGATGACGGAGCTCAACGGGGTGGCGATGCTGGAAGTGGATCCCACGCGGGTGGCAGGACTGCCAGCCGTGCGCACGGTCTTCAAGGCGCGCCTGGAGCCGAAAGGCTTCGCGTTCATCGGCAGCGTCACGCTGCCCTTCGCGGACCAGTCCTATGTCATCAAGCTTCAGAGCCTTGAAGTTGGCACGACCGGTTTGCGGGAGGCCACGGTGATGGCGATGCAGCAGGGCCCGGTCGAGGTCGATGAGCAGACCGGCAGGATCATCGGTTGGGAACAGGATCCCTACGACCCGGGTCACCAAGGGCCGTTCATGCGCAACGCCGCGGATGACGAGCAGTACGACGCCGCGTTCCCGGATCACCCGCTCAGCAAGGTCAGACGCCATCTGAATGAAATGATCGAGCAGTTGGCAGTGAGCGCGGAAGTGCGGGCTTCAGAACCGTTCGAGTACAGAGTCAAGAAGGCGGGCTTCTGGTCCTGGTTCAAGCGCTGAGCACCTGATACGGCATTGAGACGGCGTTAACGCCACCTCCCGCGATCAGGGGGTCGGCCGCGGGGGGTCCGCGCAAATCGAGCGATCCATCACGGAGCGCGCGTCGCACGGTCCCTAGACTCGCGCGCCATGTTTTCACGCCGACTCTGTCTGACTGCGTTTGCCGCCTCGCTGGTGGCCTGCGCCCAAGCCCCGACCCAACGCCTCGCCTCGGATGTGAAAGCGGTGAAAACCGTGCGCGTCTATGTCTGGTCCGGTCGCGATCCCGCGTTGACCCTGCCCGCGCGCGATCAGTTCGTCGAGACCTTGCGCCGCAACGGCCTGGGCTCCACCGGCTTCGTCGAACTGCCGCGACCGTTGGCCAGTCCGAAGGCGCTGGAGTCCCTGTGGGCGGAGATGCCCACGGGGGGCGCAACCCACGCGCTCGTGCTGACGCGCCAGTTCGAGCAGACGCAGGGCGGCATGCACTTCATCCGCTACGAAGCGGTGCTCTGGGACGCGGCGACGCGCCAGCTGGTGTGGCTGGGCAAGCTGGCGAGCGCCGCCAGCTACGACCCGCTGATGACCGGACCTCGCCCGCATGACGCCGACAAACGCGCCGAGCGGCTTGCCGCCGACCTGCTGCGCGGGCTGGAGCGCGATGGCTTCTTCACGCTGAATGGCCAGGCGCCGCGTGATGCCAAGGGTGAGGCGATCGGTCCCACCTGGCTGCCGCTCGAACTCCGCTGACAGTCTTCCTTCTGACAGCTTGCCTTCCGACCGTTTTCTTCTGACCGTTTCTTCTGACGCCCCCACGCCCATGACGCTGTTGCTCCCCCTCATTCCCGCACGCCGTGTGACGATCCTCAGCCTCGCGCTGATGGCGGCGATGCCCGCCCTGGCCGCCGATGGCGGCATCCGCGAGACCTGCCCCAAATCCGCCAGCGTGGTGGCCGGCGCGGCCTCCGCCGCATCCGATGTCCCGGGCAGCGGCAAGGGCCTGACGACGATCGATCTGGTCCTCGTCACCGCCGACTTCACGAGGCCGGGCCTGGTCGCACAGGAACCCGATGAGCATTGGCACGAATGGAAGCTCGACGAGGTCAATCGTCTGTTCGTCGAGCGCGCGCCCAAGGTGCTGAGCGCCAATGGGCTCGACGGGCGCGTCATCGTGCTGCCGGCGACACCGCAGGGCGAGAAGCCCGACTTCAGCACGCTGGAGCCGAACCGCCCGGCGCTGGTGATGGTGCCCGCGAAGTACGAGAAGTGGCGCCCGAAGCCGCTGTCGCCGAAGGCCGGCGCCGTGACCTACGCGCTGCAGACGATGAACCTGGGGCCCGACATGCCGCAGCCGAAGTGCCAGGTCGAGATCTGGGGCGGCGTGGGCATGGACTCGACCTGGGGCCTGTTCAAGACGAACGTCGTCGATGCCGAATGGATCGATACCCGCCTCACCGGCGCGCTCACGATGATGGCCAGGCAGGGGGTCGTGAAGCTCAGCGGCGAGACCGCAGCGCGGCCCAAGGACTGAGGCACAGTACGGCCGTCGACATCCACACCGCATTGCGCATGCCCCGTCTCCCGACCCGCCTCGCATCCCTGCTGACCGCCGTCCTTTCCGCGCTGGCACAGGTGCCGGCGGCCGTGGCCGCCGATGTCTCGGTGGCAACGTCGGCGGCCGACATCCGCTGGGCCTGCGAGCAACCCTACGTGGCGCGCGTGCGCCTGACCAGCATCGGTCTGCAAGTCCCGGATGCGCCCTGTGCGCAGGACACGGCCGGCACGCAGGCGCCGGCTTGCAGTGTGGTCGTGGCCCAGGCCGTCGTGCTGGACGCGCTGCCCTCGATCGGCGGCTATCCCGGCCTCAGCCTCATCGAGCCCGGACCGTTTGGAAAGGAGCCGTTCCGCGTGAGCTTCCGGCTCATGACCAGGGACGCGAACCCGCCCATCCCACCGACGAGCACGACGACCACCGCAGCAGCGAACGCAACGACCGCAACGACCACGGCAACGACCTCCACGCCCCCCGTCGACATGGTCGGCATGACGGGCCTGATTGCGCTGCCCGAATTCCCGTCATGGGGCGGCGCCAATCCGGCCAAGTGGACGGTGGGGACTTTCCTTCCCGATGCGCCGGCCACCACCGGCGATCTCGACGGCACGTGCAAGCCCTATCGCCATTGGAGCGGGCTGCGCAGTGCCGCCATGCCGGAACAGCTGCCCGGAGACTTCCCCGCCCGCCGCGAGGGGTCCCACGCGCTCGGCAAGCGGATCGCCGCGCTGATCGGCCCGACGCCGCCCGACGTCGCCGCCATCGAGCGGAGCTTCGGTGCCCGCATGGTGGCGCCCAGCGCTCCCCGGCCCAACGGCGCCCAGACGCGCACCTTGGCCAGGCTGTCCCAGCAATGGGTCCGGATCACGCACGAGCTGTATACCGACCGGCCGGGGCCGCCGGGCGTCACCTTGAGCGTCCACCTCTCGGGCGCGCAAATCCCCTCGCGACGAGCCCCCTGGTGGGAAGCCGATCCCTCGGACGGTGGCGTGGGCGATTGCGTGACCGCGTCGATGATCGTGGACCAGGTCGGCGACGGGTGGGGCTTCTCCAGGATCAGCCAGCCGTATCGCGGCCGCTTCATGCGCAGCTTCACGCAATACAGCGTCCACTTCGAGTTCTCTCCGCCGTACATCGCGAGCTTTCCCGACGACCGCCGCGTCCAGCAGTCGGAATGCGTGAAGGCGATGTACGTCTACTACTCGCCTTCTTCGGGATCCTGAGATGCGACGCGCGTCTGTCATCCACCGTGCGGCGCCGGCCATCGTCCGGCTCGGCGTGTCGATCGCCCTGGTCGGCCTGCTGCCGCTCGCCGCCTGCGCTGCCGATGAGCCCAGGACCCTGTCCGCATCCGATCTTCGCTGGCTCTGCCAGCAGCCCTCGGTGGCGCGCGTGAAGGTCACCCGCGTCGCCGTCGACGCACCGGAGTCCGTCTGCGTGGGTGCGTCGTCGGGCGACGACTGCCGCACGGTCACCGCCGAGGTGATCGTGCTGGAGTCCCTGCCGCTCCTGGGGGCGGCGAAGGGCCTGCCGCTCAAACCCTTCGCGTCGCCGGGTCCCAACCGCGTCCGCCTGCAGATGGCATCGCGGGAGTACCTGGCACTGAAGGAACCGCCCTTCGCGCTCGTCGGCGTCGAGGGCCTGCTCGGAATGCGCGAGCTGCCGGCCGAGCGCTACGAGAGGCCGGCGCCCCTGCGCGTCGGCGTGGTGCTGCCGGGGAGCCTGGTCGCGCAGGACCTCGACACCGCGTGCAAGCCGTTCCGGCATTGGAGCGGCCAACAGCATCCGGCACTGCCTGAGCAACTGCCCGGCACGCACCCCGCGCGGACCGAGAACGCGCAGCAGCTCGCGCGCCGTCTCTCGGGCATGGCGGGCCCGAAGCCGCCGGACGCGGCATCGCTGGAACAGCGATTCGGCGCCCGTCTGCTGAACGTCGCCGCACCGACAGCCGATGGTTCGGACTTCCGCGGTCTGGCGCAACTTGATGAGTCCTGGATCCGCCTGCGGCGGAGAGCCTGGTCGGCACCGACGGGCCGTTCGCGCGTCAATCTGATGGTCTTCCTGACGGCCCCTTATGCGGAGAGCCGCCAGGTGCCGTGGTGGGAGGACGATCCGTCGGATCAGCTCCACAAGCAGGGCGACTGCGTCCGGCCGTCGATGGTGCTGAAAGCGCTCGGTGACGAATGGCCCCGCGCGACGCTGGTCCCGCCGTACAACGGCAGCTTCGTGCATCGCTATCCCGACTACGAGGTCAGGATCGGCTTCCAGCCGCACAGCAATCCGCCCTACCCGCCCGGGCAACTGCCGAACACCTCGGACAGCTGCATCGACGGCATGAACGTGTTCTTCGAGCCGAGGTGAGAGCGGCCAGGTCCGCGACTCAGCGACGCAGTCAGAGCTTCTGTCTGAGCCACTCCGGCAACGGCACCGACTTCTGCACCGTCGCGTCCTGCCACACCGTCGTGGCGCCGCCCGAGGCGTAGATGACGCCCGGTTCATCGAGCCGCTCCAGCGTGATCCAGGTGTCGAAGCTCGACCGTCCTGGATTCGAGACGTAGTGCTTCGCCAGGATCTCGCCCGGATACGCAAGCTGCCGATGGAAATTGCAGAACGCGTTGACGATCACCGGGCCCTGTCCATCGGGGCTAGGCGGATGGCCGAGGCTGTCCAGCCACTCCACGCGCACGATCTCCAGATAGCGGAAGTAGACCGTGTTGTTCACATGGCCCATCGCGTCCATGTCGCCCCAGCGGATCTGGATGCGGGTCTCGTGGACGAGCTTCTTGTCTTCGGGCAATTCGAACCGCATCCCTTCACCCCTTGTTCAGTTTCGCGCGCAGCGGGCGGAAGAACGCGCGGATCTCCGCCGCCAGCAACTCGGGCTGTTCCAGCGCCGCGAAGTGCCCACCGCGCGGCATCACCTCCCATCGCTTCACGTCGTACGCGCGCTCCACCCATGAGCGCGGCGGCGTCGGCAGTTCCTTCGGAAACAGCGCCATGCCCATCGGCGGCGTCACGCGCTCGCCGGGCTCGAAGACATGCGGCCGTGCGCGGTTCTCCTTGTAGAGCCGCAGCGACGCCGTGATGCTGTCGTTGAACCAGTACAGCGAGATGTCGGTGAGCAGCTCGTCCATGGCGACCACGCTCTCCAGGTGACCGCCGCAGTCGCTCCACGAGTGGAACTTCTCGGCGATCCATGCCGCCAGTCCCACCGGCGAATCCGCCAGCGAATAGGCCAGCGTCTGCGGCTTGGTGCCCTGCAGCGCGGCGTAGGCGCCCTCCTCCGCATACCAGCCGGCGGCCATCGTCTGGAAGGCGCGTTCCTCATCGGTGATGGGCGCGGACTGTTCGTCGACATGCGGCTTGAAGCCGCCCGGGATGTAGTTCAGGTGGATGCCGACGACGTCCTTCGGGAAGCGCCGCGCGAGCCACGTCGACACGCCCGCGCCGATGTCGCCCCCCTGCGCGCCGAAGCGCTCGTAGCCGAGGCCTTGCATCAGACCGTGCCACAGGCCGGCGATCTCGCGCGAGCCCACGCCCGTCGTCTTGGGCGCGGGAGAGAAGCCGTAACCCGGCAGCGAAGGCACGACGACGTCGAAGGCATCGGCCGCATCGCCGCCGTGCGCGGCCGGATCGGTGAGCAGGCCGATGATGTGCGTCATCTCCACGACGGAACCCGGCCAGCCGTGCGTCAGCACCAGCGGGAAGGCGTTCGCGGAGGCGCTCTTCTGGTGGATGAAGTGCACGTCGGCGCTGTCGACGGTCGCCATGGAATGGCTGAGCGTGTTCAGCCGTTCCTCTTGCTGGCGCCAGTCGAAGCGATCGCGCCAATGCGCGACGAGGCGTTGCATGAAGGCCAGCGACGTGCCGTCCGACCAGCCGCCCTCGTCCAGCGATGCGGGCCAGCGGACGCGCGACAGGCGCCCGCGCAGGTCGGTCAAGCGGTCCTCGGGAACATGGATCTTGAACGGAACAACGCGCATGAAGTCTCCAGGTCATCGCAACTGAAAGCAGCGACGATTGTGGCGCTTTGCTTCCTCAGTCCAGCAGAGCAAGAAGCGACGCATCGCTTCCCGTCGCCCGCCTGTCCGCAGGTTCCAGTCCGAGCAGAACTTGCCCTAGCCGGTGGCGCTGGCGTTCGAAGAACTCCGCCGGGCCCGTCAACGTCGGCACGGCAGCGAACACCTTGAGCATCGACTTCAAGGTCATGCGAAGGTAGTACTCCAGGTTGGCGCACAGCAGACTCGCCATAACGACTTGTCGGGCTGCATGCACGATGTCGCAACGCGCCCGGTAGATGCGCTCAATCTGCCATCGAACACGACGGTCGTGCCCGCGCAGCATCTCCGCCGTCTTGGCGGGCGTCGCCAAACCATCCATGAACGCGGACAGGTGCTTCCACAGATATGGCTGCTGCGAACAATAGGCCTCCAACGCGGGCCGTTGCGCTACGTCCTTGAGCACTGCGTAGAGCGCGCTGTTGGAACAGTCCCTGACGTGGACGGTCGTGCCACGGCTGAGCACCTCAACATCCAGGGCCGCGAGCGCCGCGCGGAACGCCACCAGATGCTTCGGCACGTAGGTCAGAGCCAACGTGGGAGCCAGGGCGCTCTTCACCTTGTCGCCAATGCCCCCGGCTGCCTTGCTGCCGCTAGTGAGATATTCGAGTCCGGTCCACCAGTTCACGAGCTTGTTGTCGAACATGTTGGTCCCAGTTCCGAGCCGGTACAGCCGGAAGGCCGAGAAGATGCGATCCTTCGTTTCAGTCTGAGAAGGATCGCGCGCGGCCAGTCCGCTCAAGTGTTCGACGAAGTCCTGCAAGCTCCGAGTCGGTGGCTCGGCCTCTGGATTTGGAATCAACTGCGGCAGCTGCAGGAGACGGAACTTCTCTTCGTCTTGCAGCAGAAACCGGGAACCGGCCTGGATGTGCGGCGTGTCGTACTCGAAGCGCATCAGGTCCAGGATCTGACCGATCAACCGATAGGCGTCCAAGCCCGCCGAACGACCATCCTTGCTCCTGACGATTGCGGTCGCGAACAGGCGACCGGGGCGGGAAGAGAACAGATTCTTTGCTGCCGGTGGCGTCTGCGGCGGTAGATCCGGCGGCACTTGCGAAATCGTGATTGCCCCGAAGTCCCCGCAGCACACCTGACTGGCCCTGTCGCTACATCCGGTGATGACGAAGATGAGTCGACGCTCCTGAGGCTCCGTAAGAAGCTCTCGCTCGACGCGCGCAAGACACTCGGCGAAGTTGTAGGTCAGTGGCCGGGGAACGACAAGGGACGCAGCGCCTTGATCCTCCATTTGGCTGGATGACTGCAGTCGCACCGGATTCACTTCGGGGGCTGAACTCGCTTCGGTGCTTGGCACGAAGATGCGGTAGAGGTGGAACAGACTTTCAAGGCTGAACCCTTCATCATGGGCAACGCTGAGAATGTCGCGGCAGACCCGGTCGATGTCTGCATGATTGGCGACGCGATGTTCGACCGTCTCGTTGATGGGAATCTCAACAAGCGCCTGCTGCATCCACTCAAAACAGTCCCGCAGAAAATGTTGCTCCAGCGACGTTTGGAGTTCCCCTAGTGCTCCGCGAAGCCGGCGATGACCGGGTGCTTGTCCAGGATCCCTAACGCTTCCGCCGCGACGACCTTGCAGTCGTTCTCGTCCGCGGGCGGCTCACACATGCGCTGGAGCTCTCGCAGAATGTTCAGCGGGTTCATCGCCCGCACGCGATAGGAATCGAGCGAATGCTCATGGACGAGGTTGAACCATGCCCCGAGGAAGAGATGCTGCCGAGCGTTGATGCCAAGGAGAGCCGGGTTCAGGCGGTGATCGATTCGCATGCGAGGCGGGCGTCGCTGGTCGGTGAGTTGCTCCGGTTAGAATAGCTCGACGTCGCGAGGTCAGATTCGACTCGCGCCACCGAAAAAGCCAGGATCTGGAGGTGCAGGCTGGGTTAAGACCCGCTGCACTCTCCTTTTCCGTTAACACCGAATACGGGCCGCCTTTGCGGCCCGTGCTTCTTTCTGCAGCTTGGCGCGCTACCAGCGGTCACTCGCCTACTTGCACACGTTCGCATCCACCGCCGAGCCGTCCCACAGCCGCTTGAGGTTGTTGTACTTGTCCAGCGACACGGTCTGCCAGTCATCCATCAGGATCCCGCCGGTGTCGCCGGAGTTGGGATTCCAGGACCAGTAGAAGAAGTTGCGCACGCCCTTGCACTTCATCCAGTCCACGAACTTGACCTGCCATTGGCGGTCCTTGTCGGTGAAGCGGCCGCCGAATTCGCCGAGCACCACCGCGTTCTTCCCCATGAAGCGACCCAGTTGGTTCTGCCAGATGGCCGGCATGTTGTTCGGGAAACCGGTGCCGTCGCCGAAGTAAGGCTGCGCGCTGACCGACGGGCCGTAGATGTGCGGCGAGAGGACCAGCCGGTTGCGCGGGATCTTCGTCTCGTCGATGGGATAGCAGGCCACCGGCTCGATGTTGCCGCCCCACCAGTGCGAGTCGGGGTTCTCGCACCGGCCCTGGTTGTCCGACACGCCTTCGACGAACATCAGCAGCTTGCTGTTGGTGCCCAGCACCGCGCTGCCGGCGCGCTCGGCGGCCAGCTTCCAGTCGTTGCTGATGTCGCCCGTGCCCCAGAAGGCGCCCGAGCCGCCCGTGCTGTGCGGCTCGTTCTTCAGATCGATCGCGAAGACATTGGGCACGTTGCGGTAGCGGTCGGCGACGAACTGCAGATCGGCCACCCACTGGTCCAGCGTGTAGCCGGGAATCTGCGGCGTCGTGGAGATCGCGTTGCAATCCGGCCGGTGGTGGTCGAGCAGCACGTAGAAGCCGCGCGTCGCGAACTCAGCCACGATGCGGTCCAGCACCTGCAGCGGCGTCTTGTTGGCCAGGTCGGGATTCACGCTGGTGTTCAGCGCGCCGCTCGGACGGCCCGTGGAACGCAGCGTCGCCGGGCAGAAAGGCAGGCGCACGGCGTTGAAGCCCAGATCCTTCATCTGGCCGATCATGTCCTTGTAGTTGCGCTGCCAGAGGCCGTGCGCCACCAGGTCCGGCGTCTCGAAGCCGAACCAGTTGACGCCGCGGATGGCGACCGCAACACCCTGGCTGTCGAGGATGCGGCCATCCGTCGCGACGCTGAACGGCAGCTTGAATTGACCCGTCGCAGGAACGGAGAGATCGCCAGCAGGTGCAGGTGCAGGTGCAGGTGCAGGTGCGGGGGCTGGTGCAGGAGCGGGGGCCGGCGAAGGTGCGGGCGCCGGAGAAGGCGCCGGCGCGGGCGAAGGTGCCGGCGCAGGCGCAGGAGCGGGTGCAGGAGCGGGTGCGGGTGCGGGCGTTCCGGCCTCGGCGATGCGGAACGAGGCCGGAAGCGGCGCCGTGCCGGTGCCGCAGAAGCCGACTTCGAAGCTCTGCCCCGCGGCCGTCGGCGAGTTCCAGCTGGTGCCGGTGACGGCCACCGTGGTGGCGGACTCGTTCTTGAACTGGCCGTTCCAGGTGCCGTTCAGTTGTCCCTTTGGCATCTCGAAACGCAGCGTCCACGCGCCGCTGGCAGTGCTGCCGGGATTGCGGATGGTGGCCCGCGAGCAGAAGCCGCCCGACCAGACGTCCTGCGCGATCGTCAGGCTAAGCGCCGCGTGGGCGGGCGCGATCGCGCCGCAGGCGAGCGCGACAAGACTGGCACGTAGGACGAATCGGCGTGGGATCGAGAGCATGGCGGTCCGTGAATGAAGTGGAGGTCCGGGTGGACGCGTGGAGTGTCGAAGCTCTCCCGCGTGCGTCTCGTGAGGTCTCGTGAGAATGGGTAACCCCACGACACAGTCCAGCGACACAGCCCCGCGACAGGCGGCCGCGCTGCTCGGTGTGTCCCACTTCCGAGGCTCAGGGTTTGCCGCTAGCGCCCTGCCCCCGCATTCGTAGGAGCATCGCCCGGCGCCGCGCTCGGCCAGCGCCGGTGCCTGTTCAAAGGGAGGCCCTCATGACCCGTGCCTGGTCGACGCTCGCCGTCGCGCTTGCGACCCTCATTCCCAACGTCGCGGCGCTCGCCGCGGACGCCACGCCGGCGCGCGAACTGCGCCGCTTCCACGAGATCTTCAAGGAGCTCGTCGAGACCAACACGACGAACTCCTCGGGCAGTTGCACCGTCGCCGCCGACGCGATGGCCAGGCGCCTCAAGCAGGCCGGCTACGCGGACGGCGACATGCAGCTCATCGTCCCGCCCGACGCGCCGACGAAAGGCAACCTCGTCGTGCGTCTGAAGGGCAGCGGCGAGAAACGCCCGCTGCTGCTGGTCGCCCACCTCGACGTCGTCGAAGCGAAGCGCGAGGACTGGACCCGCGACCCCTTCAAGCTCATCGAGGAGAACGGCGTCTACTACGGCCGCGGCACCTCCGACGACAAGTCGCAGGTCGCCACGCATGTGAGCAACCTCATCCGCTACAAGGAAGAGAAGCTCATGCCGAAGCGCGACATCATCATGGCGCTCACCTGCGACGAGGAGATCATCCCGTCGAAGTGGGACGGACTCGACTACCTGCTCAAGCACCACCGCCCGCTGATCGACGCCGAGATCGCGCTCAACGAAGGCGGCGGCGGCACGCTCGACAAGAATGAGCAGCCGGTGTCGTACAGCCTGCAGATCGGCGAGAAGGTCTTCGTCGGCTACGAGCTCGAAGTGACGCATCCCGGCGGCCACAGCGCCGTGCCCGTGCGGGACAACGCGATCTATCGCCTCGCCGAAGGGCTCGCGCGCCTCTCGAAGTTCGACTTCCCCATCCAGTTCAACGACACGACGCGCGCCTACTTCGAACGCGTCGCGAAGCTCGACGGCAACAAGGACATCGCGGCGGATCTCCGCGGGCTGCTGGCGAAGCCGACGGATACCGCCGCGCTGGAGCGGCTGTGGGCGAAGTCGCCGGTCTACAACTCGAGCGTGCGCACGACCTGCGTGGCGACGATGGTCGATGCCGGTCACGCGACGAATGCGCTGCCGCAGCGCGCCCGCGCGACGGTGAACTGCCGCATCCTGCCCGGCCAGCCTGCAGAGGAGGTGCGACAGACGCTGGTGAAGGTGATGGCCGACGAGCGCATCACCGTGCGCGCGACCAACGAGGCGCTGGCCTCGCCGCAGCCGCCCATGTCGCCGCTCGTGATCCAGGCGGTGGAAAGTACCGCCGCGGAGTTCTGGCCCGGCGTGCCGGTGATCCCGACGATGCTGGTCGCGACCACCGACGGCCGCTTCCTCAACAACGCGGGCATCTGGACCTATGGCGTCGGCACCTTCTCCGGCGTGGAGCCCAGCGGCGTGCACGGGCTCAACGAGCACATCCGGGTGAAGTCGCTCAACGACTTCCAGGAATTCATGTACCGGTTGGGGAAGCGTCTGGCCTCCTGATCCCCCTTCTCTGCGGTTCCGCCACCGTCGTACAGGCGACGGGCCTCGGGCTTGCCAGTTCCCGGGCTTCCTCGGCTTTGCGGAGCTTGCACCGTGTCCATCACCATCAACGGAACGTCCGTGCCCTTGCCGGACGACCCGCGCGTCTCGCTGCTCGATTTCCTGCGGGAGCACCTGCAGCTGGCCGGATCGAAGAAGGGCTGCGACCAAGGGGCCTGCGGCGCCTGCACCGTCCTGGTCGACGGCGAGCGGATCCTCGGCTGCCTCGCGCTCGCCGTGCAGTACGAGGGGCGCTCGGTCACGACGATCGAGGGCCTCGCGACCCAGGGCGGCCTGCATCCCCTGCAGCAGGCCTTCATCGACCACGACGGCTTCCAGTGCGGCTACTGCACGCCCGGCCAGATCTGCTCGGCCGTGGGCATGGCCGAGGAATGTCGACGCGGCGTGCCCAGCCACGTCACGCGTGACCTCTCCACCCGCGTCATCGCGCTGACCCGCGAGGAACTGCGCGAGCGCATGAGCGGCAATCTTTGCCGATGCGGCGCTTACAACGGCATCGTGGAGGCGATCGCCGCCACCGTCGGTGCCGATGCCGATGCCGATGCCGATGTTGGGGCCGATGTCGATGTCGACGCGAGAGCCGATGCCAGCGCCCGGGTCGACGCGCAGACCGTGGAGACCGCGCAATGAAGCCGTTCACCTACAGCCGCGCCGGCGATGCGGCGCAAGCCGTGCGGTGGGGAGCCCGCCCTGGCGCGAAGTACCTCGGCGGCGGCACCAACCTCGTGGACCTGCTCCGCGAAACGCTGGAGCAACCCGACGCGCTGGTCGACGTTACCGGGCTCGCCACCGACATCACCGCGCACGACGACGGCCGCATCACCATCGGCGCCGGCGTGCGCAACACGGCGCTGGCCAGCCACGCCGCCGTGCGCGAGCGCTTCCCGGTGCTGTCACGCGCGATCGTGGCCGGGGCCTCCGCGCAGATCCGCAACATGGCGACCGTCGGCGGCAACCTGATGCAGCGCACGCGATGCGCCTACTTCTACGACGACGATGGCTCCCGCTGCAACAAGCGCCAACCTGGGCAAGGCTGCGACGCGGTCGACGGTTTCAACCGCATGCACGCGATCCTGGGCGCGTCGTCGCACTGCGTGGCGACGCATCCGTCCGATCTATGCGTGGCGCTCGCAGCGCTGGACGCGGTCGTGCATCTGCGGCACGCGGACGGCGACCGGTCGCTGCCGCTGGTTGATTTCCATCGCCTGCCGGACGATCGTCCCGACATCGACACCCAGCTGCGTCCGGGCGAGTTGATCACCGCCGTGGAACTGCCGGCGCTGCCCTTCGCGACCCGGTCCACCTACCGCAAGGTGCGCGATCGATCCAGCTACGCCTTCGCGCTGGTCTCCGTCGCGGCGGCGCTCGAACTCGACGGCGACGCGGTGAAGGACGTCCGCCTCGCGCTTGGCGGAGTCGCCCACAAGCCCTGGCGCGCATTCAAGGCCGAAGCGCACCTGAGGGGCAAGCCGGCCACGGAAGCCAGCTTCCTCGCCGCGATCGATGCGGAACTGGCCGACGCCCGGCCGCTGCGCGACAACGCCTTCAAGATCGATCTCGCGCGCCGCACGGCGACCGCCGTGCTGCGCCAACTGACGGAGACCCAGCCATGAGCCTGCTCAAGGATGCCGCGACCGCGGCGATGAAGAAGGCCATCGAGGTCGCGCCCGATGCCTGGATGCCGGGCGGGAAGCCCGATCCGCTGATCGAGCGCCGCGCGGGACTCGTCGGCGCGTCGGTGTCGCGGGTCGACGGGCCGCTTAAGGTGAAGGGGGAAGCGCGCTTCGCTGCCGAGTTCCCCATGGACGGTCTGCTGTACGCCGCGCTCGTCTACAGCACCATCGCCAAGGGGCGCGTCTCCACGCTCGACGTCGCCGGGGCCGAATCGGCCGCCGGTGTCGCCCTGGTGATGACGCATCACAACGCGCCGAAGATGAAACCGTCGCCGCTGTTCCTGACCAAGGAGAAGGCCGCCGGTGGCGACGATCTGCCGGTGATGCAGGACGACCGCGTCCACTGGAACGGCCAACCCATCGCGCTGGTGCTCGCCGACTCCCAGGAGCAGGCCGATCACGCCGCATCGCTGATCCGTGCGACCTACGAGACGGAAGCGGCGACGACCTCCTTCGACGATGCCAAGGCCAAGGGCACGAAGACTGGCGTCTTCCAGGGCGAGCCGCTGCACACCGAGGTCGGCGATGCCGAGACCGCCCTGCTCGCCGCGCCGCACCGCGTGGACGCGATCTACACCACGCCGCGCTACAACCACAACCCGATCGAGCTGCACGCGGCGACGCTGGCGTGGCACGGCGAGGAGCTCCACGTCCACGACGCGTCCCAAGGCGTGGCGCATTGCGCCTGGACGCTGGCTCAGATCTTCGACCTGGACGAGAAGCAGGTGCACGTCACCTCGCCCTTCGTCGGCGGCGGCTTCGGCAGCAAGACGCTCTGGCGCCATCAGGTGCTGGCCGCGGCGGCGTCGCGGCTGGTCGGGCGACCCGTGCGCATCATGCTGTCGCGCGCGGGCGTGCACCGCATCGTGGGCGGGCGGACCTGCACCGAGCAGCGCGTCGCCATCGGCGCGCAGGCCGACGGCCGCTTCGACGCGCTGATCCACACCGGCACCGTCGCGATGACCCCGCACAACAACATGCCGGAGCCCTTCATCCTGCCGGCGCGTTGCGTGTACAACGCCGGCAGCTTCAAGCTGGACGTGCAGACCGCCGAGGTCGACATGCTGGCCAACACCTTCATGCGCGCGCCCGGCGAGTCGGTCGGGACCTTTGCGCTGGAGTCGGCCATCGACGAACTGGCCGTCGCCTTGCAGATGGACCCGATCGCGCTGCGCCTGCGCAACGAGCCGCAGAAGGACCCGACCACCGGCACGCCGTTCTCCTCACGTCATCTGACCGAGGCCTGGCAGTCCGGCGCGGAACGTTTCGGCTGGCGGCACCGGCAGCCCCGGCCGGGCGTGGACCGCGACGGCGAATGGCTGGTCGGCATGGGCTGCGCGACGGCGACCTATCCGTACTACCGGATGCCGGGCGGCGCCGCCAGGATCACCTTGTCCTCCGCAGGCCGGGTCCATGTGCAGATCGCCGCGCATGAGATGGGCATGGGGACCGCCACCGCGCAGACGCAGATCACCGCGGAGCGCCTGGGGCTGACGATGGCCGACGTGACCTTCAGCTATGGCGACTCCGGCTTTCCCGGCCTGGTGCTGGCGGGCGGCTCCCAGCAGACGGCCTCCATCGGCAAGGCGGTGATGCTGGCCTGCGAGGCCTTGATCGAAGGGCTCCTGAAACTCGCCGACCGCTCGTCCCCGCTGCATGGATTGAAAGCGGACGACGTCGAGGCGCGCGACGGGGCGCTCGTCAGCCGGCAGGACCCGGGCCGGCAGCAACGGTTCGCGGACCTCCTCGCCGGCGCGAAGCGCGAGGACCTCACGGTCGAGGCCAGCGCGCCGCCGCCGCTGGAGATGCAGCACTGGTCGATGCACTCCTTCGGCGCGATGTTCTGCGAGGTGCGGGTGAACGCGGTCACCGGCGAGCCGCGCGTCAGCCGCTTCCTGGGCTCTTTCGACTGCGGGCGCATCATCAATCCGAAGCTGGCCTCCAGCCAGTTCCGCGGCGGCATCGTGATGGGCCTGGGCCTGGCGCTGACCGAGGAGACGCAGTTCGATGAACGCAACGGCCGGATCATGAATCCGAGCCTGGCCGAGTACCACGTCCCGGTGCACATGGATGTGCCCGACATCGACGTGATGTGGACCGACATCGCCGATCCGCACACGCCGATGGGCGCGCGCGGCGTCGGCGAGATCGGCATCACCGGCGTCGGCGCGGCGGTGGCGAACGCCGTCTTCAACGCGTGCGGCCGCCGCGTGCGCGACCTGCCCATCCGGCTGGACCAGTTGATGTGATCCCTCCGGGCGGGGAGCGGGCGGAGGTGCCCGGACGGTGTCGCGGGCAGCGGCAGAATCCGGCATCTCCCCTGAGCGACCCGCCATGACGCTGAAGCTCCCCGCCCGTCCGCACTTCGATCTCACGACGGTGCACCTGTTCATCGCCACGGCGGAGCTCGGCAGCGTCACGCGCGCGGCGGAGCGCCTGCACATCGCGCCGGCCGCGGCCTCGCGGCGCATCGCCGAGCTGGAAGCGCAATTCGGCCTGCCGCTCTTCCTCCGCCGCCCGCACGGCATGGCGTTGACCGACGCCGGCCGCGCGATGCTGGCCCACGCCCGCAACATCACCCACACCGTGCTGCGCATGCAGGACGACGCCGCGTCCTTCGTCGGCGGTGCGCAGGGCGTCGTGCGGCTGGCCGCGCCGAAGTCCGCCGTCCTGCAGTTCGTCCCCGCCGACATCGAGCGCTGCGCCGCCGCCTGCCCCGGCGTGAGCATCGACCTGCAGGAGATGAACAGCCTCAACGTCCAGCAGGCGCTCACGCGCGGCACCGCCGACATCGGCATCTTCGAAGCCTCGCTCGGCGCCGTCGACCTGCCGACGATGCCGTATCGCGCCGACGAGCTCGTGCTGGTTGCGCCGCGCGGTCATGCGCTCTTCGCGCATGCGCCCGCGACGCTCGACAACATCCTCTCCTGCGACGTCATCGGACTCGGCGAAGGTTCCGCCATCTCCGCCCTGCTGGAGAAACTCGCCAACGAGTCCGGACGCCTGCTGCGCATGCGCATGCGGGTCGGCGGCTTCGACAGCATCGCGGCGCTGATCGCGCAGGGGCTCGGTATCGGCGTGATGCCCAAGGCCGTGGCGAAGACCGTCGCGGGCGGCGCCCGCTTCCTGCGCGTGGAGATCACCGAGCCCTGGGCGCATCGCCAGTTCGTCCTGTGCTGCCGGCCCGCCGCCAGCCTGTCGCCGGCGGCGGTCAGCGTCGCCGAAGTCTTCGCGCGTACGAATTTCGCGAAACCTGATCCGCTGAATTAGCGATGGCCGGCGGCCCCCTCGTTGCTCAATAGTCGGCCCCACAGACCAACGACAACGACGGAGACAACGATGCGCCGCAGAACCTTCACTAGCGCCGGCCTGGGCGCCCTCGCCCTGCCCGCGCTCACGCTCGCGCCCAGCCTGCTGCGCGCGGCCCCGCTGCCCACCACCCCCATCCGCATCATCGTCGGCTTCGCCGCCGGCGGCGGCACCGACGTGCTGGCCCGCGTGCTCGTGCAGAAGCTCAGCGTCATGTGGGGCACGCAGGTGCTTGTCGAGAACAAGCCCGGCGCCACCGGCGTCATCGCTGCGGACTACGTGGCCAAGCAGCCGGCCGACGGCACCACCCTGCTGATGGCGCACGTCAACAGCAACGCCATCGCCCCGGCGCTGATGCCCAACGTCAAGTACGACCCGCGCCGCGACTTCTCCCCCATCGTCATGGTCGGTGTCACGCCCAACGTGCTCACCTGCGTGGACACGCAGAAGGTCCGCACCGTGCCGGAGATCGTCGAGCTCTGCCGCAGCAAGCCGGGTCAGGTCTCGTTCGGCTCGTCGGGCATCGGCTCGGCGCAACACCTGGCCCTCGAGATGTTCATGCTCGCCACCAAGGTCAAGGCCACGCACGTGCCCTACAAGGGCTCGTCGGCGCTGCTGGTCGACCTGATGGGCGGCCAGATCGACTTCGCCTTCGACACGATGACCGCGGCCACGCCCTTCATCAAGCAGGGCAAGGTCACCGCGATTGCGCAGACGCGCATCAAGCGCGCGAAGAGCTACCCCAACGTTCCCACGCTGGCGGAGTCGGGCTGCCCCGGCCTGGACGCGGCGTCGTGGTACGGCCTGGTCGGTCCCAAAGGCATGCCCGCCGAGATGGTCCAGCGCATGAATCAGGACGTGAACAAGGTGCTCGCGCTGCCTGAGATCGCCGCGAAGCTCGATGAATTCGGGGCGGAAGACGCCGGCGGCACCAGCGAGAAGTTCGGCGCCTACATCCAGGCCGAGTGCACGAAGTGGGCGAAGGTCGTGAAGGACGCGAACGTGCGTGTGGAAGCCTGAAGGGAGTACCGATGACTGCATCGACTGAATCCGCGCGGCCGCTGCCGCTCAAGGGCGTGCGCGTGCTCGACATCAGCCAGGTCATGGCCGGCCCGTATGCGTGCATGCTGCTGGCCGACCTCGGCGCCGACGTCGTGAAGATCGAGCCGCCCGAAGGCGACCAGACCCGCGGGGCCATGGGATTCAAGATGAAGGGGCCCGACAGCATGGGCTTCCTCAACATGAACCGCAACAAGCGCAGCGTGACGCTGGATCTGAAGTCCGAGGCCGGCAAGCACGTGCTGCTGCGCATGGCGAAGGAAGCGGACATCCTCATCGAGAACTACCGCCCCGGCGCGATGAAGCGGCTGGGCATGGACTACGAGACGCTGAGCGCGATCAATCCGGCGCTGGTGTACGTGAGCATCTCGGGCTTCGGGCAATCGGGACCGTGGTCGGAACGGCCGGGCTTCGACCTGATGGCGCAGGCGATGTCCGGCGTGATGAGCGTGACGGGGTATGCCGACGGTCCGCCGGTGAAGGCCGGCGTGCCGGTGGCCGACATCGGTTGCGCGCTGTTCGCGGTCTACGGGGCGCTGTCCGCGTACATCGGTGCGAAGGCCAGCGGCCGCGGGCAGTACGTGGATGCGTCGCTGTTCGACTCGGCGCTGGCGTTCTCGGTGTGGGACACCTGCGAGTACTGGGGCACCGGCCGCGAGCCGACGCCACTGGGCACGTCCAACCGCATGAGCGCGCCGTACCAGGCGGTGAAGGCGTCGGACGGCTACTTCGTGATGGGCGCGACGAATCAGAAGCTGTGGACGAAGCTCTGCACCCTGCTGGAGCGGCCGGACCTGCTGGCCGAGGAACGCTTCGGCTCCGTGGCCTTGCGGCTCGCGAATCGCGAGGAGCTCATCGATTCGCTGGAACGCAGCTTCGCGCAGGACACCACCGAGCACTGGATCGACCGCATGCTGGCCGCGGGCATCCCGGCCGGCCCGATCCTCACCTACCCGCAGGCGTTCAACAGCGAGCACGGCAAGCATCGCAAGATGCGCATCGAGATCGAGCATCCGAACGAAGGCAGCGTGCCCAACATCGGCTTCGCGGTGAAGCTGCTGGGTACGCCGCAGGAAGTGCGGCATCCGCCGCCGTTGCTGGGACAGCACATCGACGAGGTGATGGCGGAGTACGGCATCGGAGCGGCGGAACTGCGCGCGCTTGCAGACGCCGGCGCCTTCGGGGAGAAGCGCACAAAGGCGAGCGCATGAGCGAGAGCACAAGCCAAGGCGCTACGCGCCTGAGCCGCGATGGCGCGATCGCCACGATCACCTTTGACCGACCCGAAGCGCGCAATGCGATGACGTGGGAGATGTACGGGCAACTCGCGAGTCACTGCGAAGCGCTCGCGATCGATCGGGAGATCCGCGTCGTCGTGTTTCGCGGCGCGGGCGGTCAGGCGTTCGTCGCCGGCACGGACATCGCGCAGTTCCTCGCGTTCCGGGACGGCGCACTCGGCGGAGACGACGGCGTCGCCTACGAGCGGCGCATCGACCACGGCATCCAGCTCATCGAGCAACTGCCGATGCCGACGGTCGCGGTGATCGAAGGCTGGGCGGTCGGCGGCGGTCTGGCGATCGCGACAGCCTGCGACTTCCGCATCGCGACGACGGATGCGAAGTTCGCCGTGCCCATCGCGCGCACGCTGGGCAATACCCTGTCGGCGGCCAACATCGCACGGCTGCAGGCCGCGTGGGGGACGCAGCGCGTGCGGCGCATGCTGCTGCTGGCGGAATCGATGCTCGCGGACGAGGCGCTGGCGTGCGGCTATCTGCAGGCGGTCTGCGCCGCGAGCGAGCTGGACGCCGCGCGGGATGCGCTCTGCGACAAGCTGAGCCCGCTCGCGCCGGTGACGCAGGCGGTGAGCAAGGAGATCCTGCGCCGCCTCACGTCGAGCAACCTGCCCGACGTCGACGACCTGATCCGGCAGTGCTACGGCAGCGCGGACTTCCGCGAGGGCGTGGGGGCGTTCACGGAGCGGAGGAAGCCTGAGTGGAAAGGCCACTAGCGAACTCAACGGGTATTGAGCGGTCGAAGCGTTCAACCGAGCCTTGGAAATGAGCAACGCGGGCTCACCTTAAGCGCTCTTACGCTTTAAGGTCCTCGTCATAACCAGACAAGATATTTTCATCAATGAACTTCAGACGCGCAGCAAGTTGCTTGGCCGTCTCCCTCGTCGCTGGCGCATTGACGGGAATGAGTCCGTCGACGGAATCGCCGCGATCGATCGCTTCAATCCACTCCCGCATCGCCCCCATGTAGGAATCCAGAGCTGTCGCGGGATTCGGGCTCTCTTCGCATGTGATGTAGGCGGGCGGCAAGTCTCCGACGACGATCCACACCCATTCGTCAATCGCCTCGCTTATGCCTTGAATCTTGAACAGGAACACGCCGACTATCCCGGGAAAGATGAAGCCCACGTACTCCTCTTCCACCGCCACGCACCACTTGAAAGATGTCAGGAAGCCCTTAGCCTCCTGGTGTAGCGCTGCAATCCTCACTGCATCGTCGTCCCTGGAGCCCGAACGCTCAAAGTAGGTGTTCCATTCAAAAACCTTGGACATGTCTGGCTGCATGGTCATCTCCGCATTCTCCAGCGAGCGTAGTCACCGGCGTCACGCCGCTTCGTCCATCAACACGCCCGAAAAGCAGCCACCTTCGGCAGCGTCGCGCATTCGGTCGACGGCTTTCATCCGATCGGACTGAGCGTCGGTCGCGACGCATCAGGGATCAGCGCCGCGCGCTTGCGGCGGCCTCCAACACGGCCATCGACGCGCGCACACGATCGATTCGTTCCGGGCTCCACAGCGGAAAATCCGGCTGCGCGTAGGCCTTGCAGATCGTCACGACCTCGTCGGGAGACTTCCCGAGGAAGGTCTGTTTCAGGACACTCAAGGTCACCGCGGCCCTGACCGCCTCAACCGGGTTCGCCGGCGAGTTGGCTGGAGGAAACATCGGGAGCGAGCGATTGAAGCGGAGCTCGACCTCAGTGCGAAGCGTGGCGTTCTCCTTCTGCCATGACTCGTACTTGGCGGCTCGGCCCGGCTCACCCGTCGGATCCTCCTTCCGGCAGTAGCGAAGCACCGCCTCCGGGCCCACCTGCCATGCCCCGATGACGCCGAGATGCATCTGCATCGCGTAAGTGTCCTTGGCATCCGTGGCGCCCGCGGCATCCACGCTGGGGGTCGTCTGAGCGGCGTCCTTCCGCCATGGCGCACCCATCGCGGCGTCGCGCACACGATGCAGCCATCGGGCCGATTCGACGGGGTTCGCCGGGACCAGCTCGCCATCCTCGTAGAACTTGATCAGCGCGCGCTGTGACGCCACGTCGCCTTGATTCGCGGCCTTGAGAAACCATTCCTCCGCGGATCTGCCATCCGCTTTCCCAAGGGCGCCCGTGGCGTAGAGGTAGCCCAGCATGTACTGCGCCCGTCCGGCACCTTGTCCCGCCGCCTTCAACGCCCAGTCCCTGGCGGCACCAGCATCCTTCTGCGTGCCCTCCCCGGCCAGATACATGAAGGCCACGTTCGCCTCTGCCGCACAGAACGCCTGGTCGGCAGACTTGCGGTACCAGTCGAGGGATGACGCGGCATTCCTCGGCATCCCGAGGCCGAGTCCCGCACGACGGCCGAGTTCGTTCTGCGCGGCGGCATCACCGCGCTCCGCGCTGGTCTTCACCGTCTCCAGCGAGGCTCCGGAAAATTGCCTGGATCTGGCGTCGTCCTCGGCGCCACAGCTGGCTGCCGCCGAAAAGACTGCGGCGGCGGCTGGCGTCAGGGCGAGAAAACGAAGGAGCTTCTGCACTTGCATCAGACCTGGAGGATCAAATCCTGAGGGATCAATCGCGAGGAACCCGATCGGCTGAAGCAGGTGAGCGTACGGAGCGCCCCCGCTTCAATCGGTGATGCCGAGCTCCGACTGGATCTTCGCCACTGCCGCCTTCAACTGATCGACTTCGGCCCGCAGCGCCGCGATCTCTTCATCGCGCGCGCTATTCGATGACGAGCTGGCGCTCGATGAGGACGCCGACGCCACGTACACCGGCACCGCCGGTTCGCCGCTCAGCAGATGCGCCCACCGCGCCTCGCGCGCGCCAGGCGCCTTCGCCAGCTTCACCGCCAGCGCGGGCTCGCGCGCCGCGAGCTCGTCGAGGAATCCCTCCACCGACGACACGTCCGCGAAGCGATGCAGCCGCTCGCAGTTCAAGCGCAGTTCCGCCGAGGTCTGCGGCCCGCGCAGGATCAGCACCGACAACAGCGCCTCCGCCTGCCTCGGCACGCCCAGCACGCGCTTCATGTTGTGCTCGAACCGCGCCACGCGGCTGCCGCTCACCGTGTTGACCAGGCTCATCGCCTTCAACTCGTCCAGCACCGCGGCCACGTCGGCCTCGCTCGCGTTCATCACCGGATCGCGCGCGGTCTTCTGGTTCACGCCCAGCGTCAGGCTGTTCAGCGACATCGGATAACTGTCCGGCACCGTGGACTCCTTCTCCACCAGCACCGCCAGCACGCGCGCTTCCAGCGCGCCCAGTTCTCTCACAGCCATCGGCTCGCTTCTTTCCTCAAACCCCGAATCCGTCGTCCGCCTGGATGACCGCGCCGTTGATGAAGCGGCTTTCCTTCGCGCACAGCATCAGCAGCGTCGTGTCCAGGTCCTGCGGCATGCCCACGCGCTTGCGCGGCAGCAGTTCCACCAGCTTGCGGCCCTGGTCGGTCTGCCAGTGGTGGTGGTTGATCTCCGTGTCGATGTAGCCGGGGCAGATGGCGTTGACGTTGATGTCGAACTTGCCCCACTCCAGCGCCATCGCCTTGGTCATGTGGATGACCGCCGCCTTGCTCATCGCATAGACGCCGATCTGCGACAGCACCCGCAGCCCCGCCATCGACGCGATGTTGACGATGCGGCCGCCCGTGTAGGTGCCCGGCGCCGCGCCGCGCGCCCGCGCCAGCATGCGCTTGCCCACTTCCTGCGCGACGAAGAACGCGCCGCGCACGTTCGTGTCCATCACGAAGTCGAAATCCTCCGGCGACACGTCGACCAGCCGCTGCGTCGTGCTGACGCCGGAGTTGTTGATCAGGATGTCCAGCGTGCCGACTTCCGTCTCCGCCCGCGCCACCGCCGCGGCGATGCTCTCCAGGTCGGTGACGTCCATCTGCACCACGTGCGCGTCGCCGCCGCCGGCCTCGATCTCCGCGCGCAGGTCCTTCAGGCGGTCCACGCGTCTGGCCGCCAGCACCACGCAGGCGCCCGACTTCGCCAGGGTCCTGGCGAACTGCGCGCCCAATCCGCTGGACGCGCCCGTGACGAGGGCTACGCGGCCCTCCAGATCGATGCTGTAGCTCATGGCAAGGTCTCTCGCAAAACTTCTCGTGTGACCGGACAGGTGCCGATCACGATAGCACGCAAGACCCGCCCCACGATGATCCTCCCGCGACAGCGTCCAGCGCCGAACCGATCGCGCGCCGGGCGCACGCGACAGGGTTCGATGTCAGCCCTCTGTCGGCCCGATGCAGCCCCGACGCCGCCCGGCTCACCCGGCCATCACCGTCTCGATCTCCGTCTTCACCTGCGTCATCAGCTTGTGCACCGGGCACTTGTCGGCCACGGCCAGCAGCTGCTGGCGTTCCTCGTCGCTCAGGGTGCCGACGAAGGTCAGCGTCGCCTTGAGCTTGTAGAGTCCCTGGCGCTCCTGCGAACGGTCGCTCTCCACGTCCACCAGCACGTCCTCCAGGGCCATGCCCTTGCGCCGCGCGTACCAGAGCACCGTCAGCGCCTTGCAGGACGCCAGCGCGGCGTCATAGAGCTCGTGGGCGTCGGGGCCGGCGTCCTCGCCGCCGCCTTCGACGGATTGGTCCGCCGTCAGCACATGCTTGCGGATGCTCACCGTCTGGCGCATCGGGCCGGTCTTGTCGCGTTGAACGTGAATGCTCATGGGGGTCCTCGAAGAGTGTCTGCAGTCGCGCCGCATCGTACGGCGAGGCCCCGTTCCGCGCCGCCTCCCGTTCGGGGCAAGGCCCGTCCCCGGCCCGTCCTCCGCCTATAAAAAGCACGATCGTTCTTTTTTCTCCATCACACAGCTAGAATGCGCCGCAAACCGCCCCAGCCAGACAGCGAGCCGGCCCCCGCCGATCCGCGCGTGCACGGCCAGGACTCCGACTAGAACGAGCAAGGATGACCATGACCTCCGAAGAACTCATCGCCCAGTACGGTCCGCGCGACAGCATGGAATACGACGTCGTGGTCGTCGGCGGCGGTCCCGCCGGCCTCGCCACCGCGATCCGTCTGAAGCAGATCGCCGCGGAGAAGGGCCAGGAGATCTCGGTGGTGGTGCTGGAGAAGGGCTCCGAGGCCGGCGCGCACATCCTGTCCGGCGCGGTCATGGACCCGCGCGCGATCACCGAGCTGTTCCCCAACTGGAAGGAACTCGGCGCGCCGCTGAACCAGGCCGTCACGGCCGACCAGGTGCTCTTCCTGAAGGAGTCCGGCCACACCGACACGCCGCAGGCGCTGATCCCGCGCTGCTTCCACAACCACGGCAACTACGTCATCTCGCTGGGCAACGTCACGAAGTGGCTGGCGCAGCAGGCCGAGGCGCTGGGCGTGGAGATCTTCGCCGGCTTCGCCGCCGCCGAGGTCGTCTACGACGAGCAGGGCCGCGTGAAGGGCGTGGCGACGGGCAACGTGGGCGTCGGCAAGGACGGCGAGCCGCATGAGAGCTTCCAGCTCGGCATGGAGCTGCACGGCAAGTACACGATCTTCGCGGAAGGCGCGCGCGGCCATCTGGGCAAGCAGCTGATCGCGAAGTTCCAGCTCGACGCGGGCAAGGATCCGCAGACCTACGGCATCGGCATCAAGGAGCTGTGGGAAGTGCCGGCCGACAAGGCGCAGCCCGGCCTGGTCGTGCACACCGCCGGCTGGCCGCTGGACAACGCGACCTACGGCGGCGGCTTCCTGTACCACCTCGAAGGCAACAAGGTGACGCTGGGCTTCGTGGTCGGCCTGGACTACCAGAACCCGTGGATGTCGCCCTTCGAGGAGATGCAGCGCTGGAAGACGCATCCCTCGATCCGCAAGCACATCGAGGGCGGCAAGCGCCTGGGCTACGGCGCCCGCGCGATCACCGCGGGCGGCCTGCTGAGCCTGCCCAAGCAGGTCTTCCCGGGCGGCGCGCTGGTCGGCGACGACGCCGGCTACCTGAACGCCGCGCGCATCAAGGGCAGCCATGCGGCGATCAAGTCCGGGATGATGTGCGCCGAGGCCATCGCCGAGGCGCTGGCCGCGGGCCGTTCGTTCGACGAGCTGAGCGCCTATCCGGCCGCCTTCGAGAAGAGCTGGCTGCGCGAGGAGCTGGATCAATCGCGCAACTTCAAGGCCTGGTTCAAGAAGGGCACGATCGTCGGCTCGCTGATGACGGGCATCGAGCAGTGGCTGCTGCCCAAGCTGGGCATCAAGAGCCCGCCGTGGACGCTGCATCGCGACAAGCCCGATCACGTCTTCCTGCGCCCCGCGTCGGAGATGCCGAAGATCGAGTATCCGAAGCCCGACGGCAAGCTGACCTTCGACCGGCTCTCGTCGGTGTTCGTGTCCAACACGAACCATGAAGAGAACCAGCCGGCCCATCTGACGCTGAAGGACAACAGCATTCCCGTGCAGGTCAACCTGGCGAAGTACGCCGGCCCGGAAGCCCGCTACTGCCCGGCTGGCGTCTACGAGTTCGTGAAATCGGATGACAACGTCGAGCGCCTGCAGATCAACGCGCAGAACTGCGTGCACTGCAAGACCTGCGACATCAAGGACCCGACCCAGAACATCGTCTGGGTCACGCCGGAAGGCGGCGGCGGACCGAACTATGTGAGCATGTGATCGAAGGCGGCTCGACGCCGCGCCGTTCCAACAAAGAGAAGGCCCGCTTGCAGCGGGCCTTCCTTTTGGGCGACGTCGATCCACGTCAGAACATTTGGCAGCGGATCACTGCAGCAAGACCTGACCCCGAGAGCGATCCCTCGCTCAACGAGGCGCCAGTTCCCTCACCCATCTCGCAAGGATCTGCTCCTCCAGCGAGCCGTGGTGCTCCTGATGCGCGAGGATGCGCTCGCGCTCGACGGCGCTGCGGTTCTGGCTGATCTTGGCCTTCATCGTCCAGCGCTCGACCGGCACGCGGAAGCCGACGATCGCGCCCAGCATCTTGCGTTGGAAGTCTTCCGGCAGACCGCGCCATTGCGCGGCGTAGTCGGGTTCCTGCGTCGCGATCAGACGCTTGAGCAGCGCGTCCTTCGCATGCTCCTCGTCGATGATCTGCACGCGGCCATGGACCTGCAGGGTCAGGTAGTTCCACGTCGGCACCGACAGCGGCGTGTCGTAGTGGCTCGGCGAGATGTAGGCGCCAGGACCGTTGAACTGCACGAGCACTTCGCCGAGCTCCGGCGACATCATGGCGGCGATGTGCGGGTTCGCGCGCGCCAGGTGGCCTTCGAGCCACCAGCCCTCGCCGTCCGCCGGATCGGTCGGCGCACCCCAGATCATCGGCACCGGCGTCGCCGACAGGCCGTGCGTCGGATCGATCAGCATCAGCGTGGACAGCGGATGCTCCTGGATCATCAGCCGGGCATGCGACAGGTCCGGCAGGTTGAAATGCTTGGGCGTGTACATGCGATGACTTTAGGACACATCACCCGAAGACCGCTGAAAGTTTTCCTGACCCACTCCGGTAGTCTGGAATGCCATCAACCACTCCGGAATGCGGAATCCCGCAGCTTGCGCTGCGAGGATCGCCAGCGGAACGTACCGATCGATCGTGCACCGGTCGATTGCCCATAGACGTTCCAACCGGGATCAACGCGAACGTTCATCGTCCTGCAGGTTGACGATGACACCTCCGACAAATCAGTAGAAAGTCATCTGGCCCAAGAAGGGCGGACACCGGGAGGAACCATGGACGATTACTGCGTCAACAAGGCGAGCCAGGCCAATGGCGATCACGAGGTGCACAAGCGAGGGTGTCAATACTGGCCCGCACCTCAGAACGTACAACTACTGGGAATGCATGCGAACTGTGCTGGTGCCGTCGCGGCCGCCCGCCAGTATTTTTACCAAGTGAACGGCTGTAGGACTTGTTCAAATCCTTGCCACACTCAGTGATCGATCTTGCGAGAGTCGTTGAGCTTTTGTGATCACCTGCGGCTCTAACTGAATCCCTTCAGAAGAGCCCATCGCCCCTTAATCGCAGGAGAACCGCGAAAGTGGATCTTCGCTGTAAGTGAAACAGTGCCACCGAACCTTCCGCGAGCGAAAGTTGCCCGCGACAGCAAGGGAGTGCCAGGATGGGCAGGCGCCGTTCGACCGGAACGGTCGCGCATTCGCGAGGCGATGACTAGCAAAAATTGCCCATAACGCCACAAATCCGTAAGAAAATTGTGGTCTATATCCGGCAAAAATCCCCATGAGGATATGGATCGCGAGTGCGATCAGCAACACATCTGAGCCAAATGCGATGCGCAAACCGCACTGCAGCATCGAGGTAACCCTATGTCTGCACGGAGGAAAAAGTCAGAAGTCACTGCGTTAGCAGTCGTAGCGGTCGAGTGCTAAGACCGTCGAAGCCAATAGTCAAGCGGGCAAGGAGCACTCCCACCGTACTTGACCACGCAGAAAACCTGGATAGAGTTACAGGCCATGCGGCGGTGAAAGCCGAAAAGAAACGAGGCGGCAGACGGATTGCAGTCCGTCATACCGCCTCTACCCCCGAGTTTCCCCGAGGGGGTGCTGGACCTTGCGATCACAGCGGAAGAGTGCAATCGTAGTTGTTCAGTTTGTTTCACGTTAGGGGATTTACCTTTCGAGAAACTGTATGAACAACTTGTTTATCTCGTACGACCTGAATCGACCTGGTCAGAACTACGACTCGTTAATCAGCGCGATCAAGGCGCTGGGATCCTGGGCACATGTCCAGAAGTCCACGTGGTACGTGCGTTCGCAGCATGACGCCAATTCGGCCCTGAACCAACTCACGAGACACTTGGACGCGAACGACAACATTCTTGTTGTTGAAGCAACAAGTGCTGCTTGGCGCGGAGTGAGCGAGAACGTTTCTTCGCACATGAAAGAAAAGTGGCGAGCACTCGCGTACTAAGGACGCGGCCTCGCGCTGCGCGCTTAGGCTAGGCCAAGGCGAAAACTTATCGCGATCCAAAAGACGCCACCT
This sequence comes from Mitsuaria sp. 7, assembly GCF_001653795.1. NCBI lineage: Bacteria > Pseudomonadati > Pseudomonadota > Betaproteobacteria > Burkholderiales > Sphaerotilaceae > Roseateles > Mitsuaria sp. 7. The sequence continues at coordinate 302,294 of NZ_CP011514.1, read as the reverse complement.
AGCTCATGCCAGGTGGCGTTTCTCGCTGTCACCACCATATGGCGCGGCGCCAGCAGGTCAACCACCTGCTTTCCCGTTGCGCAGCTTCGCTGGCCCCATCGCACCCACGCGCCTGAGGGTGCGCTTAATGCTGGAAACGTGTGTCCCGCACTCCTTTGCAAGCGATCTGGTGCGGTGTTTTCCGTCGAGAAACTTGCGGATGGCCTCCGCTTCAGGCTCTGGCGTCAGCTCGCGCGGGCGCCCCAACCTGATGCCTCGATCCTTCGCCGCTCGCGAGCCTGCGCGCGTTCGGTCGCGAATCACCTCCAGCGCAAATTCGGCGAATGCGCCGACGATCTGCATCATCATTTGACCCGCTGGCGTTGTTGGCGTCGATTGTCTCGGTCAGGCTATGAAACTGCGGACCGCGAATGGTCAGACGCTTAAGGATCTACAACAGGTGCGTGAGCGATCGCGCGCTGCGATCCACAGCTTTTAGACGACGAGCATGTCGCCCGGCTGCAGCAGCCTGATTACGCTTCCAGCACGTATAGACGAGTACGCCGCCTGACCCCTTCTCCTCAAAGATCCATTCGGTCGTCTTTTGCGGGTGTCTAGGCCGAGCGTCAGCAGCCAGCGTGACAGGAGCAACGCGACTGGCGAGATGGATGCAGCTCGGTCGGGTGTCGCGAACGTCGACGTGCATGCGCTGCGGCGAGTTGCAGTGGATCGAAGCGAACCTGCCGCTCTTCGTGCGCCCATCAATCGCCGCTGAGCACGTCGCTCGACATGCGTTGTTCTCTGCATGAGTCGTCGACGTTCGGCAGCGCTGGCATTCCGCAGCAGCCAGAATGCAAAAACCCTCGCAGCTTGCGCTGCGAGGGTTTGCATCTGGTTGGCGGAGACGGAGGGATTCGAACCCTCGATGCAGGTTTTGCCCACATACTCCCTTAGCAGGGGAGCACCTTCGGCCACTCGGTCACGTCTCCAACCGGAGAAGCAGCGACTATAGCATGGCTTTTCGCGGCTCCAAGTGAAACGAGCTCATCGAGCCCCGATCACACGTCAATCAGGCCTCGATGTCCTGATCCAGATCGAACGCGCGATGCAAGGCGCGCACCGCCAGCTCCATGTACTTCTCGTCGATGACGACGGAAGTCTTGATCTCGCTGGTCGTGATCATCTGGATGTTGATGCCCTCTTCCGACAGCGAGCGGAACATCTTCGACGCGACGCCCACGTGCGAACGCATGCCGATGCCCACGATGGACACCTTGCAGATGCGCTGGTCGCCGGTCACCTTGGCGGCCTGCACCGCCGGTCCCACGACCTTCTCCAGCAGCTCCATCGCGCGCTGGTAGTCGTTGCGATGCACGGTGAACGAGAAGTCCGTCTTCCCGTCCTGCGACACGTTCTGGATGATCACGTCGACGTCGATGTTGGCGTCGGCCACCGGGCCCAGGATCTGGAACGCGATGCCCGGCTTGTCAGGCACGCCCAGCAGCGTCACCTTGGCCTCGTCGCGGTTGAAGGCAATGCCGGAGACGACGGCTTGTTCCATTTGTTCGTCCTCTTCAAAAGTGATCAGGGTGCCGGACTTGGCTTCTTCGTCGATGTCGATGTCCCAGGGCGTGAAGCTGCTCAGCACGCGCATCGGGACGCGGTACTTGCCGGCGAATTCCACCGAGCGGATCTGCAGCACCTTGGAGCCGAGCGAGGCCATCTCCAGCATCTCCTCGAAGCTGATGGTGCTCATGCGGCGCGCTTCGGGCACGACGCGCGGATCGGTCGTGTAGACGCCGTCGACGTCGGTGTAGATCAGGCATTCGTCGGCCTTGATCGCCGCGGCGATCGCGACCGCCGAGGTGTCCGAACCGCCGCGTCCCAGCGTCGTGATGTTGCGGTCCTCGTCCACGCCCTGGAAGCCGGTGATGACGACCACGCGGCCGGCGTCGAGGTCGGCCTTGACCTTCGCATCGTCGATGCTCTCGATGCGGGCCTTGGTGTACGAGTTGTCGGTCGACACGCCGACCTGCCAGCCGGTGTAGCTGACGGCGTCCATGCCCTCGGCCTGCAGCGCGATCGCCAGCAGGCCGACGGAGACCTGCTCGCCGGTCGACGCGATCATGTCGAGCTCGCGCATCAGCGACGGCGACGAGCTGCCGGGGGACAGCTCCTTGGCCAGGCCGAGCAGGCGGTTGGTCTCGCCGCTCATCGCCGAGGGGACCACCACCATCTGGTGACCCGCCCTCGCCCATTTGGCGACGCGCTTGGCCACGTTGCGGATGCGGTCGGTCGACCCCATCGAGGTGCCGCCGTACTTGTGAACGATCAATGCCATGGGAGTGTCAGAGGCCTGCTGCGGGTGGATCGGCGATTCTAAGACCCGCCCTTGTCCGCAATGTCGCTCCCCATGCGGGATCCGCTTGCCTCGGGCACCCAGCGCAGCGCCATCTGTGCCTCGTCGGGCGACGCGACCCACCGCGCATCGATGCCCAGACCGGGCGCGAACAGCAGCGCTCCATCGACGTAGATCAGCGGCCCTTCCCTCTGGACAGCGGGGATTCCGGCCGTCTGCCAGCATTTCCGGAGCGCGCGCACGAGACCCTTGGCGTGCGCCTGGAACTGCTCGCCGCCTTCGCGCGGACGCAACTCGACATTGCTGAGCGCAGAAAGCGCAACGCCCCCCGTGGTCACGGGTTCGACATGGAAAGCGCCGCCCCACTCGGCCACCGGGTGACGCCCCGGTCGCGAGAGATCGATCCGGAGCGTCGCCTCCACGCCCGCCGTCGCCGCGGCGATGCCGAGTCCGAGCAACGAGGCAGGCAGCGCCTCCGATGGCGCGGGACGCCGCACCAGCGGCGGCGCCTGCACGAAGAACCGGCCGCGATAGAGATGCAGTTCGGTGTCGCCGAGCGGCCAGCGCGCCACGGTCGCAGCAGGCCCTTCCGCCATCACGCGTCGGATCAGCGTCGCGGGCGCGGTCCGACCGTTCGCGCGATGCAGCCATGCGCGCAACGCGTTCGACGCGCGCGCGGGGCTGAGTTCATCCAGCATGGCCTGCGACAGGCCGTCGGTATCGGACCATCGGGCGAGGTCCTCCTCAGCGATCTCGCGCTGCAACTCGGCGGCTTCCTGCGCCCACGCGGCAGCTTGCGCGAGCGCGGCCTCCGCGCCGGGCGCCTCCGCGGTCAGCGCGGGCCAAGCTTCCAGTCGCAGACGATTGCGGGCGAATCGCGCGTCGCCATTGCTGTCGTCCTCGATGAAGCGCAAGCCATGTTCGGCGACGTAGGCCTCGATGGACTCGCGGCGACGATCCAGCCAGGGGCGAGCCCAGCACACGCCGTCGCGCCATTGCGTGCGCGGCATCGCGGACAGGCCCGCCACGCCAGCGCCGCGCATCGCTTGAAGCAGGAAGGTCTCCGCCTGGTCGCGGCGATGGTGCGCGAGCAGCAGCAGGTCGGCGCCGGCATCGAGGGTCAGGCGTTGCAGCGCCTGGTGGCGCCCTGCCCGGGCCCACGCTTCAATGCTGTCGCCGGGTCCCGGCGCGCCGCTCAGGCGCTCATGGACGAGCGACACCGGCAGGCCGTCCGCGGCCCAGGCCTCGACCTGCGCCTGCAGATGTACCAGCCACTCGTCGGCCTGCTTGCTCAGTCCATGATGGATGTGCAACGCCACCACGTGCAGCCCGATCGGACGGGCAGCAACAGCGGTGGCGTGGAGGAGCGCGGTCGAATCACGGCCGCCGCTGGTGGCGACCGCAATCACGCGGCGGGTCAGATCGGGGCCAGGAGGAGCGCCGGGATCAGTGCCATGACCGGTACCGGAATCAGCGCCCGTGTCGGCGCCGTGATCACCGGCTCTTGGTGTCGCTGAATCGACCATAGGCCTGCAGGCGCTCGTAGCGGCGATCCAGCAGTTCCTTGGTCTTCAGATCGGAGACTTGGCGGAGCGCATCGCCCAGCGCGCGCTTCAGGCTGGACGCCATCAGCTTGGGATCGCGGTGCGCGCCGCCGACGGGCTCGCTGACGATCTTGTCGATCAGGCCCAGCGCCTTCAGGCGATGGGCGGTGATGCCCAGCGCTTCGGCCGCTTCAGGCGCACGCGCGGCGGTCTTCCACAGGATGGATGCGCAACCTTCGGGAGAGATCACCGAATACGCCGCGAACTGCAGCATCAGCACCTGGTCGGCCACGCCGATCGCCAACGCGCCGCCGGAGCCGCCTTCGCCGATGACCGTCGCGATGATGGGCACTTCCAGCTGCGCCATCTCGAAGATGTTGCGGCCGATCGCTTCCGACTGGCTGCGCTCTTCCGCGCCGATGCCCGGGTACGCGCCCATCGTGTCGATGAAGGTGAACACCGGCAGGCCGAACTTCTCGGCCAGCTTCAGCAGGCGCAGCGCCTTGCGGTAACCCTCAGGACGCGGCATGCCGAAGTTGCGCAGCGTGCGCTCCTTCGCGTCGGAGCCGCGCTGATGGCCGATGACCATGCAGGCCTGGCCGTTGAAGCGCGCGAGACCGCCGACGATCGCGGCGTCATCCGCGAAATGCCGGTCGCCGTGCAGCTCCTGGAATTCGGTGAAGACCTCGCTGCAATAGTCCAGCGTCTGCGGACGTTGCGGGTGCCGGGCGACCTGGTAGACCTGCCACGGCAGGACATTCGAATAGATGTCCTTCGTGAGCTGCAGGCTCTTCTTGCCGAGGCGGTCGATCTCTTCCGAGATGTCCACCGCGGACTCGCTCTGCACGTAGCGGAGCTCGTCGATCTTGGTTTCGAGTTCAGCGATCGGCTGCTCGAATTCGAGGAAGTGTTTCTTGCTCATTCTCAGTAATCCACGGGTAGCGGATCGAGGCTCCGCCAAATGTACCATGTGGCCACCGAGCGATACGGGGCCCAGCCCTCGCCCAGCTCTCGGGCCTCCGCGCGCGACACCGGCTCGTCGCTGAAGTAGTTCTGGCTGATGCCTTTCAGCAGCCCCAGATCATCCAGCGGCAGCACGTTGGGCCGCATCAGGTGGAAGATCAGGAACATCTCCGCCGTCCAGCGCGCGATGCCGCGGATGGCGACCAGCTCGTCGATGATGGCTTCGTCTTCCATCTGCGCCCATTGGCGCACATGGACCTGGCCGGTTTCAAAATGCTGCGCCAGGTCGCTGAGGTACTCGACCTTGCGCAACGACAGCCCGACGGCCCGCAGCGCGGTCTTGTCCAGACCCAGCACCTCGGTCGGCTTGATGCGGTTGGAGGGTCCCGAGGTCAGCTCGGCGAACTTGTCCCAAACGCTCTGCGCCGCCTTCACCGAGATCTGCTGTCCGACGATCGAACGCGCCAGCGTCGTGAACGCGTCGCCTCGGCTCTGCAGTCGCGCCTCGCCGAATTGAGGGATCAGCTTCTTCATCACCCGGTCGCGTTTGACCAGGTGTCTGCAAGCCTCGTCCCAATAGTCCGGGGTCACCCCGGCGGTCGCCACACGCGCCATCAGGCCTGCTCTCCCAGCTTGGCTGCGCGGACCCAGGTCGTGCCGGTCGGCGAATCCTTCAATTCGATGCCTTGTTCGGCGAGCGACTTGCGGATGCGGTCAGCCTCGGCGAAATCGCGGCCGGCCTTGGCGGCGGCGCGCGCGGCGATCTGCGCCTCGATCGCGGCCTCGTCCAGGCCCGCGCCGGCTTGCAGGAAGGTCTTGGGCGCCTGTTGCAGCACGCCCAGCACGCCGCCCAGTGCCTTCAGCAGACCGGCGTCCTGTGCGGACCGGTCGCGATTGACCTGGTTGGCCAGTTCGAACAACACGGCCAGTGCGCCGGGCGTGTTGAAGTCATCGTCCATCGCGGCCTTGAATGCCACAGCCGGACCTTGCGTCCAGTCGATCGTCACGTCCGCCGGCGCGACCGCGTCCAGCGCCGTGTACAGCCGGCGCAGCGCGGTGCGCGCGTCGTCCAGGCTGACATCGCTGAAGTTGAACGGGCTGCGGTACTGCGTGCGCAGCATGAAGAAGCGGATGGACTCGCCGTCGAACTTCTCCAGCACTTCCTGGATGGTGAAGAAGTTGCCCAGACTCTTGGACATCTTCTCGCCGTCGATGTTCAGGAAGCCGTTATGCAGCCAGTAGTTGACGAAGTGGCCGAAGGCGCCTTCGCTCTGCGCGATCTCGTTCTCGTGGTGCGGGAACTGCAGGTCCATGCCGCCGCCGTGGATGTCGAAGCGCTCGCCCAGCAGCGCGCAGCTCATCGCCGAGCACTCGATGTGCCATCCCGGGCGGCCTTCGCCCCAGGGGCTGGCCCACTTGGCCTCGACGGGCTCCTCGGCCTTGGCCGACTTCCACAGCACGAAGTCCAGCGGATCCCGCTTGCCGTCGTCGACCGCGACGCGCTCGCCGGCGCGCAGCTGGTCCGGCGACTTGCCGCTGAGCTTGCCGTAGCCGTCGAACTTGCGCACCGCGTAGTTCACGTCGCCGCCGCCGTCGGCCTGGTAGGCCAGGCCCTTGCTTTCCAGCTTGCCGATGATGTCCAGCATCTGCGGGACATACTCGGTGGCGCGCGGTTCATGCGTCGGCTTGGCGATGCCCAGCGCGTCGAAGTCGCGATGCATCGCGGCGATGGTGTCGCCGGTCAGTTGGCCGATCGTGATGCCGCGCTCGAGCGCGCGGCGGATGATCTTGTCGTCGATGTCGGTGATGTTGCGGACATACGTGACGTCGAAACCGCTGGCCTTCAGCCACCGGTAGACGACGTCGAACGCGATGTTCATGCGCGCATGGCCCATGTGGCACAGGTCGTAGACCGTGATGCCGCAGACGTACATGCGGACCTTGCCCGGCTCGATCGGTTGGAAGTCCTGGAGCTGGCGGTCCAGCGTGTTGTAGATGCGCAAGGAAGACATACGAGAGGCTCGCGCCGCACCGGCGACGGGTCGCGAGTATCGGCGCATTCGACGGTGCGGTGCGGGTGGGCCGGGGGGAGCCGGCCGGGAGGCGGGTGGACGCTGAGTGGACAGTGAGCGAGACACGAAAGCTCGCTCTAGAATGCCCGCCAGTATAGCGGTCCGACCCCATGCCAAGACTTCCTGCCCTGATCCGCCACTGCTGCGTCGCCCTGGCGATGACCGGCGCCACCCTGACGCATGCCGCGGCGCTCGACGACGCGCAAGGCCTCTGGGCCGCCGGCAAACGCGACCAGGCGATCCAGGTCGCCGAGGCCGGCCTGAAGGCCACACCCGACGACCCGCGCCTGCGCTTCGCGCTGGGCACCATGCTGCTCGAGCAGCAGCAGCTCGAGCGCGCCCGCGCGCTCTTCACCAGCCTGACCGAGGACTTCCCCGACCTGGCCGATCCGTACAACAACCTGGCCGTGATCCACGCCGCGCGCGGCGAGTACGAGGCCGCGCGCCAGTCGCTGACCCGCGCCCTGGACCTGCAGCCCGACCACGCGCAGGCCCAGGAGAACATGGGCGACGTGATGATGCGCCTGGCCCAGCAGTCCTACGAGCGCGCGCTGAAGCAGGCGCTCGGCGACGACACCGCGCTGAAGGTCAAGTTGCAACGTGTCACCGCGTTCAACAACGCCAAGGGCGTGCAGGCGCGATGATCCCGGACGACGCGCCGACGGCGCGTCGTCGAGCACCACCCCGCGCCCCTCCTCCACCCTTCCCCACACAGACACCCCGACCATGCGGACATCCAAATTCCTGCTCGCCGCCGGCGCCGCCGTGCTGGGCCTCGCGGCCTCGTTCGCCCAGGCCCAGGTCGTCAAGCTGAGCACCACCGCCGGCGACATCAAGATCAAGCTGGATGCGGAGAAGGCGCCCAAGTCGGTCGCCAACTTCCTCGCCTACGTGAAGGCCGGCCACTACAACGGCGTGATCTTCCATCGCGTCATCGGCGACTTCATGATCCAGACCGGCGGCTACACGCCCGACCTGAAGCAGCGCGCGACGCGCCCGCCCATCCCGCTGGAGGCCGGCAACGGCCTGATGAACATCCGCGGCTCGATCGCGATGGCGCGCACCAACGATCCGAACTCGGCGACCTCGCAGTTCTTCATCAACACCGTGGACAACCCGGCGCTGGATCCGGGCTACGCGGCCGATGGCCGCGGCTATGCCGTGTTCGGCTACGTCACCGAGGGCATGGACGTGGTCGACAAGATCCGCGCGGTGCCGACCGCGCCGTCGCCGAAGAATCCAGCGTTCCAGAACCTGCCCAACACCCCCGTCCTGATCAAGCAGGCCACCGTCGAGAAATAAGGAGTCAACGCCATGAGCAAGAAAGTCGAACTGCACACCAACCAGGGTCTGATCACGCTGGAACTCGACGAGGCCAAGGCCCCCAAGAGCGTCGAGAACTTCCTGGCCTACGTGGCCAAGGGCCACTACGACGGCACGATCTTCCACCGCGTCATCAAGGGCTTCATGGCCCAGTGCGGCGGCTTCGAGGAAGGCATGAAGCAGAAGCCGGCCGACGCCCCGATCCAGAACGAGGCCAACAACGGCCTGAAGAACGACAAGTACACGATCGCCATGGCGCGCACGAACGCGCCGCACTCGGCGAGCGCCCAGTTCTTCATCAACACGGTCGACAACGACTTCCTGAACTTCAAGAGCGAAAGCCCGTCGGGCTGGGGCTATGCGGTGTTCGGCAAGGTCATCGCCGGCCAGGACGTCGTGGACAAGATCGAGAAGGTCAAGACCAGCCGCTCCGGCTTCCATGACGACGTGCCGGTCGACCCGGTGATCATCGAGCGCGCCGTCGCGGTCGAGTGAGTCCCGGGTCCGCCGCCTTCCCGCTGCCGCGTGCGGTGGTGCCGCTGGTACCGCTGCGGGCGGCGGGCGGATGGCGGCGGATCGACCTGCTCTCCGACCTGCACCTGTCGCCGGACATGCCGGCGACGCTGGCGCGACTGCGCGCCCATCTGGCGGCGACGCCCGCCGATGCGGTCTTCCTCCTCGGCGACATCTTCGAGGCCTGGATCGGCGACGACGCGCGCTGGCAGGCCGGGACCTTCGAGCAGTTCGCGCTCGATCTGCTGCGCGAGGTCTCGTCACGCAAGGCCCTCTTCTTCATGCACGGCAACCGCGACTTCGCGCTCGGCGAGGCGATGGCGGCGGATGCCGGCATGCGCCTGCTGAACGATCCGACGCGGCTGGACGCCTTCGGACGGTCCTGGCTGCTGAGCCACGGTGATCAGCTGTGTCTCGGTGATGTCGGTTACCTGAAGGCCCGCGCGGTGGTACGACGGCCCGACGTGCTGGCGGCACTGCGCGCGATGCCGCTCTTCGCGCGGCGCGCGTTGGCGCGCCACCTGCGCGCGAAAAGCCGGATGCATCAATCGGATCCCTCCACATGGGCGGACGTCGATGACGACGCCGCGCGCTCCTGGCTGCGCGCGTCGGGCTGCGACACGCTGATCCACGGTCACACGCACCGGCCCGCGCTGCATGATCTCGGCAACGGGCTCACGCGCGCCGTGATGTCCGACTGGGACTACGACCATGGCGGCCCCGGTGGCGGCCGAGGCGACGTGCTGGTGCTCGATGCCGCCGGCCTGCGTCGCATCGCCCCGATGACCTCGGCGACCGAGCTCGCCCTCGTCGCATGATCGGCGGACTGCTCCAACGCTGGCGCGACCGCCGCGAGCGCAAGCTGCTCGACCAGTTCGCGATCCCCGATGCGCTGTGGGAGCTCACGCTCACGCAGTACCCCTTCATCGCCCGCCGCAGCGAGGCCGATCGCGCCGAGCTGCGCCGGCTGTGCTCGCTCTTCCTGGCGGCGAAGGAATTCCACGGCGTCAACGGCTTCGAGGTCACCGACGAGGTCGCGGTGGCCGTCGCCGCGCAGGCGTGCCTGCCGGTGCTTCGCCTGGGGCTCGAGTGGTACGACGGCTTCGTCGGCATCGTCATGCACGAGGGCGAAGTCGTCGCCGCGCGCGAGACGATGGACGAAGACGGCGTCGTCCACGAATACGACGAGACGCTCGCCGGCGAGGCGATGGAAGGCGGGCCGCTGATGCTCGCCTGGAGCGAGGTCACGCCCGAAGCCACCGAGCGCGTCGAAGGCCACGACCCGGTCTACAACGTCGTGATCCATGAGTTCGCCCACGTGCTCGACATGCGCGACGGCAACCCCGACGGCGCGCCGACGATCGACGATCCGACGCTGCGCCAGCAGTGGGGCGCGACGATGGAAGCGGAGTGGGACTGGTTCTGCGACCAGGTCGACGCAGGCGTCGCCACGCTCATCGATCCCTACGGCGCGGAAGCCCCCGAAGAGTTCTTCGCCGTCGCCGTCGAAGCCTTCTTCGTCGCGCCGAGTGAACTGCTCGCCGAGCAGCCGCGCCTCTATCGACTGCTCGCGGGGTTCTTCAGGCAAGACCCGGCACGCGAGTGAGCGCGGCCGCGGCGCTTCTCAGCGCATCTCAGCGCTGCGTCGCCTCGCGATACCGCGCCGCGCACGCCTCCTGATCCGACTGCGCCGACGCGCGCGAGAAACCGAAACCATTCCAGCGATAGGCCAACGTCAGCGGCGCGGCCGGCGACGCGGGATCGGTGATCACGGGACCGGCCAGGAAGGAACTGGCCTCGTGCAGCGCGCAGAGGAACTCCCCGCCCGCGGACGACGGCATCACGACCGCATCGATCAGCGGATACGCGAGCGCGGAGCCCCGCCACAGCGCCCGCAGACGCCCGGGACCGCCGCGTGGGGAAGGTGGATCCAACGCGTAGACATAGGGTCTCGGAGCGACGCGTTTGTCGAGGTTGGAGTAACGGTCCTCCAACAGCAGCAAGCCGGTGCCGGCGTCAGCCAGCGCGATCGGCTGCGCCCGACGCACCCGGCCTACGACAGCTTCGAAGGCCGCGCCGCCCTGCGGCTCGAAGCGCAGCGTCTGACGCACCGTTCCCTTCACGACCTCCCGCAATCCCGCAGAGATCGCCATGCCGTCGATCGTCAGACGCGCGCGCGGCGGAGCGGCGCACACCGGCAGACGCTCGCCGGTGAGGCGGGGAAAGAAGCCTTCGTTCACCATGGCCGTGCGCAGCCCGGCGCAGCTCAATCCACCCGCATCGGTCCAGCCGCATTGCGCCAGGAGACCCGACTTTGCATCGGCGTACTTCTGATCGAAGACGTGATTGCCGAGCGAGAAGAACACCGGCCGGCCTTCGACGCATTCCGGCGGCTGCACCACATGCGGATGGTGGCCGACGATCGCGTCCGCGCCGAGCGCCAGCAGCGCCGCGGCGTCGTCGTACTGCGCCCGCGACGGCCACTTGGCCAGCTCGGTCCCCCAGTGCACATAGACGACGGCGGCGTCGGCCAGCTTGCGGGCCGTGTCAATCTGCTGTTCGAGGGCGATGTCCAGGCGCTGCGCCTCGCGGTCCGCCGCCGCCAGACGGCTCAGCGTCACGACCGCCAGCGTGCGTCCGGCGAGGTCGATGAAGCGCGGGCCCTCGTCGAAACCCAGCGGCGTCATGCCGGCGCGCTGGATCGCCTCACGCGTACGTCCACGGCCTGGCGCACCGGTGTCTCCGGCGTGGTTGTTCTCGTGACCGAGCAGGTCGAAACCGGCGGCGTGTGCCGTCGCCAGCCAGGCGGCATCGGTCGCGAAACAGAGGGTCTGTCCGGGCGGGCAATCGCCCGGATCGCCGATGGCGCCTTCGAAGTTGCCGACGAGGACACCCAATGCCTCCTTGGTCGCGAGCGGCTTCCACGGTGTCGGGCCGGCTGCCGCGCGGCGCAGCGCGTTGCCGACGAGCCGCGACAGCATCACGTCGCCCGCGAAGGTGATCTGCGCTTGTGCGGGTCCCTCGCTCGCCCACGCCGATCCCAGCAAGCTCGCCGCGAGGACCACGACCCCGACGATGCGCCCCGTCGCGCCGGCAGGAGACAACGACGGGCGTCGGCTCATCGCCCGCTCTTGGGCACCGACGCGGTCGTGCCGTTCGGCGCCGTGTAGGCCCGCAGCCATTCCGGCACCGGCAGCTTGGGTTCCAGCGTGCGCCATTGGAAGTCGTCCATCGGCGCGGCCTGTACCGTCTCGCGGTAGGTGTAGACGGCGCCCTTGGACAGCTGCCGCAGCCCGTTGAACGGCATCGCCTGCTGCCAGCCGCCGACGGCCCCCACGCCGACCAGCAGCGTCTGCTTCGTCTCGGCGTTGTCCGCGACATCCGCCACCTTGGGCAACGGATCCGGATCGGACAGTCCGTAAGGCTCCTTGTCCGACGCGCGGCGCGACTGCGCGCTCTTGAAGACCAGATAGGGATGCTCCATCGCGCGGCCGACTTCCTGGATCCTGATGGCGTCCGCGTCGCTGAGCGGCGTGCCGTCGCGCACCGCCTGGGCCATGCGGGCAAAGTCGCGCACGAGGTCCCGCGACTCGGCCAGCGTGCCGCGCACGCCGTCGCGCAGCGCCTGCGCCGGGCGGGAGCGCCAGTCGACGGCCACCGCCTCCAGCACGCCCTGTGCGCGTTCGAACAGTCCGGCGATCGCGAGGAAGGTCTCCGGATCGGGCTCGACCGAACCGCGCGGCGGGCGCCGCACGAGGAACTCGAAGGTCGGTCCGCCCTCGCCGCCCTCGGCGGCGGACTTGTCGTTGACCAGCAGCGTGGCGTGCCGCAAGGTCGCCCAGGAAGCCAGGCCCGTCTGCAAGCGCTTGGCCTCCCACAGCGCGGAGGCCCGCGTGCCGGGGATGGGCGCGCGCGAGGCCCACTGCGCGGCGAGCCCCTGCAGCCACGCGTTGTAGAGCCCGGCGTTGAGCGCCGGCGACGCGCGCTCCGACTGGAACAGCGCGGACAGGTCGTCGATCTGCGCCTGGTAGTTGGGGACCTTCGAGAACTCCCCCACCAGCACCGAGCGCGCGAGCGCGTTGCCGAACACCGCGGCGACGTCGAGACCGCTGGGCAGCAGCCTCGCGACCCGGTCGCGCCCTTGACGGTCGGCATGGAGCACGACGCGGTCCAGGATTTCGTTGTCCAGGCCCCAGCTCAAGGGGAACAGGCGGGGACGGGCCTGCGGATGCTTGGCATAGGACGGCACCGAGGCCCCCACCGGCAGGAAGGTCTCGCCGCGCGCCCCGGCGATGAACGGCAGATAGGTCGCCACCCAGCGTCGCAGCGGCGCGCGCACCGTCTCCGGCTGTCGCGCCCATTCGGCGGCCTCGTCGACCTCCGACGCGGGCTTGGGGAAGGTGAGCAGCCGCATCGCGGTGAAGTAGCGCGAGGCCAGCCTGGAACGCAGATAGCCGCCGCGCGGCTGGTACTCCGGGTCGGTCACGGCCGCGAGCACGGGGGCGCTCTCGTCGTTGAGGTCCATCAACGCGGCCGCCAGCAAGATCTTCTCGGTCAAGGGGCCGGGCGCCATCGCCCCGCCCACCGCGCGTGCCCGCATCGCGCGCATCGCCTCGGCGAAGGCGGGGATCGCGGTCTCGTCTTCGGAGACGGTGAACAGGTTCTCGTAGGCGGCGGCGAACAACTCCCAGAACAGGTCGGTCGTCACCAGGTAGGGATAGGCGGGATCGTCGGCATCGGAGCGCACGGCGGCATAGTTCTCGACGTCGTAGAACAGGTGCATCAGGTCGTAGGGCTCGCGCGTGAGCAGGCCGTCGTGGCGCGCCGCCAGCCGCAGTTCGGCATCGGAGTTCAGCATGCCGGCGTTCACCACGTCCGCCAGCGCGATCGACACCGGTCGCGCGCGCAGGGTCAGGGCTTGCGTCCCGCCCGCGACGGCGATCGTTCCGGCGGTCGTCCCGGCGGTCGTCCCGGCGGTCGGCACGGGCGCCTGCGCCGTCGCGGCGGGCGTCGTCGTCACCGCTGCCGCTGCGGTCACCCCGACCAGCACCGCACCGTCGGCCGTGAGCCGCGGCGCGCTGGAGAAGCGCAGATCACCCGCCAGCCGCGCCGTCGCATCGCCGATGGTCAGCGCCACGCCGGGGTCGCCCGGCCGCCAATGGATCCATCCGAGCCCGTTGGGCAGGAACTCGCCTTCCCCGGCGCCGCAGGCCAGCGCCTTCGGGAACGCCTGGCGCAGTCGCGAGGGCGCCATCGAGCCGCGGAGGCTCACGGGCTGCCAGTTGTCGGCCACATGCGCGAGCTCGATCCAGCACCCCTTCCCGTCCTGCAGCACCATGCGCGTGCCTTGCGGATGCAGCGAGATGGGCCGGGCTCCGACGTCGCCGATGATGGGCGCGCCGCGCTCCTCCCCCTCGGGGATCTCGGTCGCCTTGGAACGCGCGGCCACCGGGATCGCCTTCGCGCCGTGGAACAGGTAGTACTGATGTCCGGTCGTCGCCACCGACCCCGTACCGTAGCCGATGCCCGGCTGGAACACCGAGAAGTACAGACGGTGCGCGGGGCCGCCCACATTGACGGTGAACGGCAGCGGCGAGACCCGCAGGTCGTTGAACGGCAGCGCCGACCGCGCGACGGCCGACACCGTCCAGCGCCAGGTCTTGAGGTCCAGCTCCTTCAACTGCCATTGACCCTTCACCTTGACCGAGGCATAGAGCAGCGGCTTCGTCGGATGGAAGGCGACCGTGGAGATGGCGCCATCGGGACCGGGATCAGGCAGGGTCAAGGGCGCGAGCCGGTCCGGCTGCCGCAGATCCCACAGCGCCAGCCGCGAGCGGCCGCCCACCGACAGCGCCAGCGCCGCCACCGGCTCCAGCCGGGACACGGCCAGCGACAGCACGGTCTCGCCCGGTGCCAGCGCCAGCGCCGCTTCGCGGGCCGGCGTGCGCTGCACGACGGGCTCGGGGTTCTGGCGATACCAGTCCAGATCGCCCACGGACTGCGCCATCACCGGACCCGTCGCGATCCACGCAGCGATCAGCGCACCGATCGATCTCTTCTTCATGTCTCTGCCTCCATCGCCCGCGCCATCCGGACGAAACAAAGGCCGCTGAGGCGGTTGCCGCAGCGGCCTTCGGAGGCCGGGCGCGCCTTGCGGGCACGCCGGGGATCTTATGTCACCGCCGGACTCAGTCGGCCGTGGCCGGCTCGGACTTGGGCTTGTTGTCCTTCTTGTTGGGCGTGATGTCCAGCAGGACCTCGCCCTTGTCGTCGACATCCACGCTGAGGCGGCCACCGTCGACCAGGCGGCCGAACAGCAGTTCGTCGGCCAGGGCGCGACGGATCGTGTCCTGGATCAGGCGCTGCATCGGACGCGCGCCCATCTGCGGATCGAAGCCCTTGGCGGCGAGGTGCTTGCGCAGCGCGTCGCTGAAGGTGACCTCGACCTTCTTCTCGGCCAGCTGGCTTTCGAGCTGCAGCAGGAACTTGTCCACCACCCGCAGGATGATGTCCTCGTTCAGCGCGCCGAAGTTGACGATGGCGTCCAGACGGTTGCGGAACTCCGGCGTGAACAGGCGCTTGATGTCGGCCATCTCGTCGCCCTGCTCGCGCTTGGTCGTGAAACCGATCGTCGACTTGTTCATCGCCTCCGCGCCCGCGTTCGTGGTCATGATGATGATCACGTTGCGGAAGTCGGCCTTGCGTCCGTTGTTGTCGGTCAAGGTGCCGTGGTCCATGACCTGCAGCAGCACGTTGAAGACGTCCGGATGCGCCTTCTCGATCTCGTCGAGCAGCAGCACCGAGTGCGGCTTCTTCGTGATCGCCTCGGTCAGCAGACCGCCCTGGTCGAAGCCCACGTAGCCCGGAGGCGCGCCGATCAGGCGGCTGACCGCATGACGCTCCATGTACTCGGACATGTCGAAGCGGATCAGCTCGATGCCCAGGATGTAGGCCAGCTGCTTGGCGACTTCCGTCTTGCCCACGCCCGTCGGGCCGCTGAACAGGAAGGAACCGATCGGCTTGTCCGGCTTGCCCAGGCCCGAGCGCGCCATCTTGATCGCCGCGGCGAGCGCGTCGATGGACGGATCCTGGCCGAAGACCACGCTCTTGAGGTCGCGGTCCAGGCTCTTGAGCTTGCCGCGATCGTCCGACGACACCGAGGCCGGCGGGATGCGCGCGATCTTGGCGACGATGTCCTCGACCTCCGCGCGGGTGATGGTCTTCTTCTGCTTGCTCTTCGGCAGCACGCGTTGCGCAGCACCGGCCTCGTCGATGACGTCGATCGCCTTGTCGGGCAGATGACGGTCATTGATGTACTTGGCCGAGAGCTCCGCCGCCGCCTGCAGCGCGGTCAGCGCGTACTTGACGCTGTGGTGCTCCTCGAAGCGCGACTTCAGACCCTTGAGGATCTCGACGGTCTGGTCGATGGTGGGCTCGACCACGTCCACCTTCTGGAAGCGCCGCGACAGGGCCGCGTCCTTCTCGAAGATGCCGCGGTACTCGCTGAAGGTCGTCGCGCCGATGCACTTGAGCTGACCCGACGAGAGCGCCGGCTTCAGCAGGTTGCTCGCGTCCAGCGTGCCGCCCGACGCCGCGCCGGCGCCGATCAGGGTGTGGATCTCGTCGATGAACAGGATCGCGCCGGGCTGGTCCTTCAGCTGCTTGATCACCGCCTTGAGGCGCTGCTCGAAGTCGCCGCGGTACTTGGTGCCCGCCAGCAGCGCGCCCATGTCCAGCGAATAGACCACCGCCTCGGCCAGCACGTCGGGCACCTGGCCCTCGGTGATGCGCCAGGCCAGGCCTTCGGCGATCGCGGTCTTGCCCACGCCGGCCTCGCCGACCAGCAGCGGGTTGTTCTTGCGGCGGCGGCAGAGGATCTGCACCACGCGCTCGACCTCGGGCTCGCGGCCGATCAGCGGATCGATCTTGCCGTCGCGGGCGAGCTGGTTGAGGTTCTGGGTGAACTGCTCGAGCGGACTGCCCTTGCCGCCGCCCTGGCCCTGGCCGCTCTCGCCTTCCTCGCGCTCGGACTCGGCGCCGTTGCCTTCCGGACCCTTCGGGGGCTCGGGCGGCTCGCTCTTCTTGATGCCGTGGGCGATGAAGTTGACGACGTCCAGGCGCGTCACGCCCTGCTGGTGCAGGTAGTAGACGGCGTGGGAGTCCTTCTCGCCGAAGATCGCGACCAGCACGTTGGCGCCGGTCACTTCCTTCTTGCCGTTGCCGGTCGACTGGACGTGCATGATCGCGCGCTGGATCACGCGCTGGAACCCGAGCGTGGGCTGGGTGTCCACCTCGTCGGTGCCCCCCACGGTCGGCGTGTTCTCCTTGATGAACTGCGCAAGCGACTTGCGCAGGTCTTCGATATTCGCTGCGCATGCGCGCAGCACCTCCGCCGCGGACGGGTTGTCCAGCAGCGCCATCAGCAGGTGTTCCACGGTGATGAACTCGTGGCGCTGCTGGCGCGCTTCGACAAACGCCATGTGCAGGCTGACTTCAAGCTCTTGCGCAATCATGCGGCCTCCATAATGCACTGCAGGGGGTGACCGGCGCGCCGTGCGGCCGCCAGTACCGTTTCGACCTTGGTGGCCGCGACGTCCTTGGTGAAAACACCGCAGACGCCCCGACCGTCGTGATGGATCTTCAACATGATCTGGGTGGCCGTATCCAGGTCATGGCGGAAGTATTCCTGCAAGACCATCACCACAAACTCCATCGGTGTGAAGTCGTCGTTGAGCATCAGCACCTGGTACAGGCGCGGCGGCTCCGTCTTCTGAGCGACTCGCTCCAGGGTGGTCGAATTCCCACCGTCCTCCGGACCCGGCGGCTGAGGGCCGGGCGGTGGTCCCGCGGGTGGGGGCTGTTGGGCAAACAATGGCATGAACCGATTCTATAAACAGCGGGAGCACCCTACATGGGGACGGGCTTACGCCTGTCAATGCCCCGAGTTTGTCACCTTCGCGCCGTCCTACCCCGGGGAGTTCCTCAATTGACACTGACTTGACACGGATTTGAGAATCCGCCCCGGTGCGAGAAAGACACCGGGATGGAGAAGAACATGGCAACAGGCACGGTCAAGTGGTTCAACGATGCCAAAGGGTTTGGCTTCATTGAGCCCGAACAAGGCGGGGGCGACGTTTTCGCGCACTTCTCAGCCATTCAGATGGACGGCTTCCGGACGCTCAAGCAGGGCGGCAAGGTGAGCTACGAGCTGGTGCAGGGCCCCAAGGGCCAGCTGGCGCAGAACATCCGTCCGCTGGACGGCGGCGATGCCTCGGAGGCCCCCCTGGACGCGCCCCTGGGCATTCCGCTGATGGCGGACGCCCTCGCGGGGCAACACGCGGGACAACAGGCAGCGGCCTGAACAATCGCCGCTGATCTTCCTCGCACGCAGGAAAGCCCGCGCAAGCGGGCTTTCTGCTTTCTGGTCGCCGGACATCGCTTCGGGGCATCCACCGGCGCTGTCGCCCCGGCGAGACATCAGGTGCGAATCGGTCAAGGTTCGCTCAAGGCGTTGCCCGGAAATTCGGTCGGAACGTCGGACACCGAGGCGCCCGACACCCCCAACCGAGTCATCGCCGTTCAACGTCCGCCGGCGAATCCCCCGCGTTCGTCGGAGAAGACGATCTCCACGCGACGGTTCTGCTGACGCCCGGCGGCATCGGCGTTGGACGCCACGGGCTTCGCTTCCCCGTTGCCGCGGACATCGATCCGCTCGGCGGCGACGCCGCGCTTCACCAGCGCGTCCCGCACCGACTCCGCCCGCGCACGCGAGAGGGTCAGGTTGCTCTCCGCGCTGCCGGTGCTGTCGGTGAAGCCCTCGATCAGGATGCGGCGTTCCGGGTGGTTGCGCAGCGCCGAGGACAAGGTGTCCAGTCGACCGTACGCGCCCTCCTTCAGCGTCGCCTTGCCGGTGTCGAACAGGACGTCCTGCAGCATGACGACCAGGCCCTGCGGGGTCGGCTTGGCCTGGATCTCCGCGAGTTCGCGCTGCAGGCGGTTGGCGCGCTCGGAGGCGGCGATGGCGGCGGCTTCAGCGCTGGCCGCCTGGCCTTGCGCGACCTGGGCCTGACCCTGGGCGACCTGGGCCTGACGGGTACGGACTTCAGCGCGCAGACGCTCGCGTTCCAGCCCGGCTGATTCGACCTTCGCGTCGGCGGCGCGGGCAGCCCCCAGATTCAGCGCCGTCTGAGCGCGCTGGGAAGCCACCGTGGCGGCGCTGTCCACCTCGGACGGGTCCTTGCGTTCCCGCCAGGCGAAGTCGGCGCGGTCCAGGGATTCCTTGGCCTTCGAGAGTTCGGCGGCGGCGTAGCGGCTGACGTTGGGGTCGCTGCTTGCCTGCGAGTAGTCGCGCTTGGCCGCATCCAGGCCGGCATTCGGCAGGGGGACCGACGAGCAGGCGGCGAGCGCCAGGGCCGTGAGTCCGCCAGCGATATTCCAGTATCGATTCATGGTGTCTCCTTGGAGTTGCTGTCGCTGACGGATCAACGGGTGGGCGCGGCCGGTGCCGGGCCGCGGTTGAGTTCCTCGCGCAAGGTCGAGAGGCTGCGATCCAGCTCCGAGGAAGCCTTTTCCGAGCGATCGCGCGCGGCCTTGGAACGCGCCAATGCGGCGGCGGCCTCGGCCTCGTCGGCCTTGCGGCGTGCGAGCGCGTGGTCGCCCTTCTTCTGGGCGTCCTGGGCCTCGGCCAACCGTGCGCGGGCAACGACCAGATCAGGGGAATCGCCGGCGCCGATGCTGGTCTGCGCGGCCTCCAGGGCGCCGCGGCTCTCGCCGAGCTGGGAGGCCGTCTCGACCTTGTTGGTCGAGCATCCGGTCAGCGCAACAGCGGCGAGCACGCCCGCCGCGATCAGACCGCTCCTGGTAGAGAGTTGGTGTCGCATGAACACTCCTTGTTTGGGTGGATGTTCATGGACTGGCAAGCGCGGGTCCCGCGCCCCCTTTACGGGCAGGTTCACCCAGTGGAGGTGGAAGGCGAATCGACCGCTGGTTTCCTCGTCCGTCCCCGGACCGCCGTGTAGCCTGCCAGTACCAGATTCTTGATTCCCAGGACGGAGTAGACCCAGGCCTTCTGCCAGCGGCGCTGCACGACGAACACATGCAGATGCCAGGACGCGCGCTTTCGGACCGACTCGCCGCTGTGAATCAGCATGAAGGCCTGCGGATCGCCGACCGACGCGAGGGCCAGGCGTTGCGCCTCAAGCAGGAAGAAGCTCATCAACTCGATCTGGCCGGCGGCATCGAGGCCTTCGGCGTCCGAACAGAGGACGAAGCAGTGCTTCAGCAGCGGGAGCCGATAGCTCACCAGCACGCAGCCGCGTTCGGCGTAGCCTTGCGGCACGGTGATCCTGCGATCGAGCATGAATCGAGACACGGGCTGCTCTTCTGGAGTGCATTGCGCATCCAGTCTGCCACGGCGCCCGCGCCATCCAGACTGCCCCTTGATTACCAGAATCGACGCGCCGTTTGGACACGAACTAACATCCCGCCCACAGAAAACAAGACGACCTTCAGGAGGGATGGATGGACAACACATCCGGCATGGGGAGTTCCGCGGCGGTGCCGCCGGAGATCGATCGGTGGAGCTGGGGCGCGTTCCTCTGCAGCTGGATCTGGGGGATGCGAAACAACGTCTGGCGAGCGCTTTTCGTGTTCGTGCCGTTCTTCGGCTTCTTCATGTGGTTCGCGCTCGGCGCGAAGGGCAATGCCTGGGCCTGGCAGCATCGGCGGTGGGAAAGCGTGGCGAGCTTCCAGGCCGAGCAACGCGCCTGGGCAAAGTGGGGCGCGATCATCTTCATCGGGGGCATGCTGATCGCAGTCCTCGGCAGCTTCTTCGCCGCGTTCTCGATGATGAAGAACAGCGAGGCGTACCAGCTGTCGGTCACCGAGCTGCGGTCGAACGCCGACGCGATGCGACTGATCGGCCAGCCGATGGAGACCGGCTTCCCGATGGGCAGCATCCAGTACTCGGGGCCCAACGGCGCCGCGGCGCTCAGCTACTCCGTGGAGGGCCCCGCGGGCGAGGGCAAGGTCTTCGTCGAGGCCACCATGTCCCTGGGGCAATGGAACATCCAGCGCATGGTGCTGCAGCACGGCAAGGACCGCCTCACGATCCTGCCGAAGGACTGCGGCAACAACTGCCCCCACTGACCGCCCGCCCCGGCAGCGGCGAAGGCGCGCTCAGAGCTCGTCGTGCCGCGCCCGGTCGGGCTTGCTCGCGAGCTGCTGCGAGATCGCCTTGGCGACGTCGTGGATCTCGTGCGGGCCCGCCGCTTCGAACTGGGCCTTGAACGCCTTGGACTCCTCGGCCGACAGCCCCGCGGGCGGCACGACGTATCGGTCGTTGTCGGTCGGCGACGCCTTCGACAGATGCCACACGTCGCCGCCGTTGCGGGCCTGGGCCAGTTGGTCGATCTGCGGCTTGAAGCTCTCGTCGACCGTCAGCGCAATCCAGCCTTTGGACGAGGTCACCCGGTCGAGTTCCGCGACGTGATAGGGGAAGACGGGAGCGCCTTCCATCGTCGTGAGATTGGAGAAGCCCTTCGCCAGGGGGACGAAGCCCTCGGCCGTGGCTTTCGCGGGCGAGGGCCACTCGCCGATGCGCACGAGATTGGGAATGCGGCCTCCATTGATGTCCCGCCCGGGCCCGGACTCGTCCGGGGCGGTCTGAAGCTTCATCGGCCCCGACGAGATCGTCGACTGCGCATTGACGTTGATGGCATGCAGGTTGCCGCTCTTCATGCCATCCGGCGCCGTCTTCTGACCTTCGCCGCCGATGTCGACCATCGCGAAGTCGTGCGCCTGCAGGCCCAGTTCCTGCCGCGAGGCCAGGACACTGCCCTGCGGCGCGCCTTGCAGCTTGGTCGCGAAATCGCGCTGGAACGCGGCGGCGGCCCGGCCACCGGTGGCGGTGTTGCACTCCACCGCTGCGGGCGCGTTGGGCTTGACGGGCCGATTGGCTGCAAGGCCCGGTTGGCCGAGCGGCGGAAGGCTCACGCGTCCAGGCTGGCTGCCGCCGGACAGCGCGATGCGCGAGTTGGCCGGCAGCCCGCTCTGGGCGCCACTTTGCGCCACCTGGCTGCCCTGGCCCACGTTGCTGGCGGAAACGCCCTGGGGCAGCACGGCCGCGGCACCCAGCGCCGCAGTCAGCATCTTGTCGACGCGCATGAAAGGTACTTCCTCGAAAGCTTGCAAGGAGACCATTCTGCGAATCGGTGGCCGGTCGTCGGCGAGCGACACGAAAGCAGCGAGCGGTGAGCGAAGAATGAAAAAACCCCAGGGCGCTTTCGCGCACTGGGGTTCTTGATCGCCGCCCGGGTCAAGCCCGGGCTGGCAACGATCACATGTTCTCGATCATCACCTGACCGAAGCCCGAGCACGACACTTGCGTCGCGCCGTCCAGCAGACGGGCGAAGTCGTACGTGACCTTCTTCGACAGGATCGACTTCTCGATCGACGAGATGATCAGGTCGGCCGCTTCGGTCCAGCCCATGTGACGCAGCATCATTTCAGCCGACAGGATCTCGGAACCGGGGTTCACGTAGTCCTTGCCCGCGTACTTCGGCGCCGTGCCGTGGGTGGCTTCGAACATCGCGACGGAGTCGCTCAGGTTCGCGCCCGGGGCGATGCCGATGCCGCCGACCTGTGCGGCCAGGGCGTCGGAGATGTAGTCGCCGTTCAGGTTCAGCGTCGCCACGACCGAGTACTCGGCCGGACGCAGCAGGATCTGCTGCAGGAAGGCATCAGCGATGCTGTCCTTGACCACGATGTCCTTGCCGGTCTTCGGGTTCTTGAACTTGCACCACGGGCCGCCGTCGATCAGCTCGGCGCCGAATTCCTTCTGGGCCAGGGCGTAGGCCCAGTCACGGAAGCCACCTTCGGTGAACTTCATGATGTTGCCCTTGTGGACGATCGTGACGCTCGGCTTGTCGTTGTCGATCGCGTACTGGATCGCCTTGCGGACCAGACGCTCCGTGCCTTCGCGCGAGACCGGCTTGACGCCGATGCCCGAGGTGTCCGGGAAACGGATCTTCTTGACGCCGAATTCCTCTTGCAGGATCTTGATCAGCTTCTTGGCCTTCTCGCTCTCGGCTTCGAATTCGATGCCGGCGTAGATGTCTTCCGAGTTCTCACGGAAGATGACCATGTCCGTCTTGTGCGGTTCCTTGACCGGCGACGGCACGCCTTCGAACCAGCGCACCGGGCGCAGGCAGACGTACAGGTCCAGTTCCTGGCGCAGCGCGACGTTCAGCGAGCGGATGCCGCCGCCGACCGGCGTCGTCAGCGGGCCCTTGATCGAGACGACGTAGTCCTTCAGGACCGTCAGCGTCTCTTCGGGCAGCCACACGTCGGGGCCGTAGACCTTCGTCGACTTCTCGCCGGCGTAGATCTCCATCCAATGGATCTTCTTGGCGCCGCCGTAAGCCTTCGCCACGGCCGCGTCCACCACCTTGATCATCACCGGCGTGATGTCCAGGCCGGTGCCGTCACCCTCGATGTAAGGAATGATCGGGTTGTTCGGAACGTTGAGCGAGAAGTCGGTGTTGACCGTGATCTTCTGGCCGCCCTCGGGCACCTTGATGTGCTGGTACATGGAGTCGTCTCCGCGAGTCGCGTGGGTGGTTTGGAGTAAACCGGAAGCGCTGATTCTATGACAGCGAAACTTTCAATCGGCTGATGGCCGGCTCATGTCCCTCACAGTGTCAGCCGCAGTACGCGCGGATCTGCGCCCACAGGCCGTGACCCAGCGCCCAGAGCGACCCCGCCGCCAGCATCGCGCCGGACAGACGGGTTGCGATTCGCACACCCGAGCCGCCCGCAGGGCCGCCCGGCCCGCCGGACCCGCGCCGACCGCCCGTTCTGCCCAGTCGGGCCAGCAGCCACGGCCCGGCGAGCAGACCCGGCGAGGAGCCGAGCGCAAACGCCGCCATCACGCCGGCGCCCTGCCACGGTCCTTCGGCGAGCGCCGCGACTGTCAGCGCCGATTGCAGCAACCCGCAGGGCCAGGCCAGCCACGCCAGTCCGGCGAGGCCCGCGCCCGCCGTGCGCGCGGGAGACAAGGCGATGCCGCCTCCGCCGCCGCCGCCACGGCCCACACCATCTCCAGGGAGTGCCCCGACGGGAATGCCGACCGTCGCCGGCGCGCGGGTCGTCCACAGGCGCAGGACCCATCGCGGCGGCTCCGCACGCCAGAGGAGGAAGGCGCCCATCGCCAGCGCCGCGAGATGCACCATCAGCCACACGGGCCGCAGCGCGCCGGAGGTCGACTCCCAGCGCAGCAGACCGCCCACGCTGGCGGCGACGACCGCACCGCCGGCCGCGTAGCCCAGCAGTCGTCCCACGTGGAAAGCCGCGATGCCGCCGCGCCGCCCCGCGGTCACCGCCGCGCACGGCGCGACACACATCGCCGCGCAATGCAGGCTGCCGGCAGCGCCCATCACGAACGCGGTGCCGGCCAACGCGAGCGAGAGCATCCCGGTCTTTCCGTCGAGTTCAGAGAATGCGCGAGAAGCGCAGCGGCGCTTCAGCTGGCCCGCCCGCCGCGCGGGCCGGCGTCAGATATCGATCGAACACCATCGCCACCGCCCGCACGAAGAACCATCCCATCGGTGTCACCTGCACCACGCCCGGCTCGATCGTGACGAGCCCGTCCGCCGCCATCTGGCGCAGGCGGTCGAGCTCCGGCGCGAAGTACTCGGCCGCGACGATCCCATGCGAGCGCTCGATCGGCTCGAAGTCCAGCCGCCCCTGGCACATCAGCGCCATGATCACGTCGCGCCGCACGAGGTCGTCCTGGTCCAGCACCAGACCGCGCTCGACCGGCAGCCGGCCCTCGCGCAAGGCGGCGTAGTACTCGGGCAGGGTCTTCTCGTTCTGCGCAAACGAGGCGCCCACCTTCGAGATCGCCGAGACGCCCAGCGCCACCAGGTCGCAGTCCGGCTGCGTGCTGTAGCCCTGGAAGTTGCGATGCAACCGCCCTTCCCGCTTCTCCACCGCCAGCGGATCGTCAGCGAGCGCGAAGTGATCCATGCCGATGTAGCTGTAGCCCCGTGCGAGGAAGCCCGCGATCGCGCCGGACAGCATGCGCAGCTTGTCGCCCGGCGGCGGGAGCGCGGCGGGCTCGATGCGCCGCTGCGGCTTGAAGCGGTGCGGCAGGTGCGCGTAGCCGTAGAGCGCGATGCGGTCCGGCCGCAGCGTCGCGACCTGCTCGATCGTCCGCGCGAACGAGGTCGGCGTCTGCAGCGGCAGGCCGTAGATCAGGTCGACGTTGATCGAGCGGAAGCCGAGGTCGCGCGAGGCGCCGATCAGCGCGGCCACGCTCTCCAGGCTCTGCTCGCGATGCACGGCGCGTTGCACGTCGGGGTCGAAGTCCTGCACGCCGAAGCTCAGGCGATTGAAACCCAGCGTGCGCAGGTGGCGCAGGCGCGCGACATCGATGGTGCGCGGGTCGACCTCGATGGAGATCTCCGCGTCCGCCGTCAATCGGAAGTGCCGATGCAGCAGCGCCATCAGCATCGACAACTCACGATCGGCGAGAAAGGTCGGCGTGCCACCACCGAAGTGCAGTTGCGAAACCAGCGCCCGGTCACCGAGCCGGCGATGCACCAGGTTCATCTCGACCTCGAGCGCGTCGACGTAGGCCGCCGCGCGCTCGTGGTGCCGCGTGACCACCTTGTTGCAGGCGCAGTAGTAGCAGACCGATTCGCAGAACGGGATGTGCACGTAGACCGACATCGGCTGACGCGCCGCGGGGCCGAAGGCGCGCAGCGCGAGCAGCTCGCCATGACGCTGCGCATCGACGCCCGCATGGAAACGGTCCGCCGTCGGGTACGAGGTGTAGCGCGGTCCCGCGATGTCGAAACGGCGCAGCAGGTCGGCGTCGGGGATGCTGCAGCCCGGAGGGGTCAGGTCTTGGCACATGGACGCCATCCTCACCCTTTGTTGGCAAAGCGTCATTGATTGATGTCATTGCCGGCGTCGATGGCCGGACAAAGAATTCGCCGCTTCCTCGCATGCCCGACGAACCCATGCCGAGCGCCATCCTGACCGCACCCTCCCCCGCTCCCCCACTGCCCCCTCCACTGACTGCACTGCCTGCATCGCCTGCACCGCCGGCTGCGGCCGAGGCGACCGTCCTGCCCGCTCATTCCGCTCATTCCGCTCATTCCGCGCAACCCGACTCGACCCGGATCACCTGCGCGACCTGCTCGGTGCGGCGGGTCTGTCTGCCCACGGGCCTGCCGGCCGCCGACGTCCATCAGCTGGAGCGGATGATCTCGGACCGACGGCATGTCACCCGAGGCACGGTGCTGTTCAAGCGCGGCGACCCGTTCGAGGCCCTCTACATCGTGCGCACCGGCTTCTTCAAGACCTCGGCATCGGCGGAGGACGGCCGCGACCAGATCACCGGCTTCCACATGGCCGGCGAGATGCTCGGCCTGGACGGCATCTTCAACGGTGCGCATGCCAGCCAGGCGGTGGCGCTGGAGGATTCGCACATCTGCGTCGTGCCCTACGGCCGGATCGAGGACATGACCCGCGAGGTCGACCGGCTGCGGCGCCAGTTCCACCGCCTGATGAGCCGCGAGATCGTCCGCGACCAGGGCGTGATGATGCTGCTCGGCGCGGTGCGCGCGGAGCAGCGTGTCGCGACCTTCCTGATCAACCTGATGCGGCGGCTGCGGGCGCGCGGGTTCTCGTCGTCGAGCGTCGTGCTGCGGATGACCCGCGACGAGATCGGCAGCTACCTCGGCCTGAGCCTGGAGACGGTGAGCCGCACCTTCTCGCGGATGCAGGAGGACGGGCTGCTCGAAGTGCGCGCGCGGGAAGTGCGCGTGCTCAAGCCACGGCAACTGCTGCAGTTGGTCCGTCGCAGCGCGTAGCGGCGCATCCCCCTCCTCGAGGAGGACGACGTCAGCGGGGCTGTCCGGCCGTCGCCGCATGGTTGCGGGCGTCCATCGCGGGCGTTTTGGCGGGCGTCTTGGCGGGCGTCTTGGCGGGCGTCTTGGCGGCATCGGCGATCTCGTCCGCCGCGACGCCGCTGCGATCCACCGCGCTCGTCGAATGCACCACCGGATCGGGATACACGATCGCCAGCGTCAGCGTGGCCATCGAGGCCACCACCACCGCGGTCGGTCCGCCGATCACCAGCCACATCATCGGGTGCCGCCACCAGGGACCGCTGGTCGGCAGGTCCGCATCGCTCAGGCGTGTTGCCGTCATGCGCGTTGTCGTCATGTCCGCTCCTCGTGCAGAAAGAATGGGGGGAAGGATCGACCCGGCCGCGCTCATCGCGGCACGACGAAGGTGGACTTCTCGAGCAGCGCGCGCTCGGCGGTCTCGGCGGTCTCGGCGGGCTCGCCGGACGAGGCCACACGTCGGACGGCGAAAAGCATCGGATGCGCGCCTGAGCCCAGCGCCCGCGCGGCCTCCGGCGGCAGACGCAGCGCGACGGTGACCCAGCGCGCCTCGGCGGGTCCGAGCGTCAACTCGCCGGTGGGCGATTGCACGCGAAGGCCGGCGATGCCCTGAGCATCCAGGACGAAGCGCTGCGTCGATTCCGCAGCGTTCATCACCTGGAGCCGGTAGAGGTTCTCGACCACGCCGTCCTCGACCTCGCGGGCCAGCGTCGCGCGGTCGCGCACGACATCGACCTTGAACGGCCGACGGATCGCGAGACTCCACACGAGGCCACCGGACACCAGCAACAGGATCGCGCCGTAGACGAGCACGCGCGGTCTGAGCACGCGGCGCCACTGCTGCGCCGCCGTCCAGCGGTGGCGCATGCCGTTCTGGGTCGCGTAGCGGATCAGGCCGCGTTCGTAGCCGAATTTGTCCATCACGTCGTTGCAGACGTCGATGCAGGCCGCGCAGCCGATGCACTCGTGCTGCAGACCCTGGCGGATGTCGATGCCGGTGGGACAGACCTGCACGCACTGGTGGCAGTCGACACAGGACCCCAGGCCGAGGGTCGACAGGTCCGCCTTCTTCGAGCGCGCGCCGCGCGGATCGCCGCGCGCCGTGTCGTAGCTGATGATCAGCGTGTCGCGATCGAGCATCGCGCTCTGGAAGCGCGCGTACGGGCACATGTACTTGCAGACCTGCTCGCGCAGGAAGCCGGCATTGCCGTAGGTGGCGAGTCCGTAGAACAGCACCCAGAAGAGCTCCCACCCACCGAGCGCGAGCGCGGCCGCGTTGCCGCCCAGCGCGCGGATGGGCTCGAAGTAGCCGACGAAGGTGAAGCCCGTCCACAGCGACACCGCGAGCCACGCCGCGTGCTTGCCGCCCTTGCGCAGCAGCTTCTCCGCAGTCCAGCCGGCGCGGTCGAGCCGGATGCGCGCGGCGCGATCGCCCTCGGTGCGACGCT
Organism: Mitsuaria sp. 7; assembly: GCF_001653795.1. Classification (NCBI taxonomy): domain Bacteria; kingdom Pseudomonadati; phylum Pseudomonadota; class Betaproteobacteria; order Burkholderiales; family Sphaerotilaceae; genus Roseateles; species Mitsuaria sp. 7. Next base: position 274,178 of record NZ_CP011514.1, on the reverse strand, counting down.
CGATCCAGAGGAAGATCTCGGTGTAGACCGTCTGCGGGCAGGCATAGCCGCACCACAGCCGTCCCGCCACCGCCGTGAAGAAGAACAGCCCGAAGGCCGAGACCACCAGCAGCGCCGTCAGGTAGATGAAGTCCTGCGGATACAGGATCAGGTCGAAGATCAGGAAGCGGCGCGCCTCCAGGTCGAACAGCACCGCCTGACGGCCGTTCCACTGCAGCCACGGCAGGCCGTAGAACAGCAGCTGCGTGGCCCACACCAGCGCCCAGCGCCACACGGCGAACCAGCCGTGGACGGCGCGGGGGTAGATCTTCGCTTCGGCGGCGTAGAGCGAGACGGCCCGGACTTCTGGGTTGCTCATGGCTCAGGACTGCTCATTGCACATTGCTCATTGCTCGTGCCTCAGGGCTGCTCGTGGGACAGTCCCCAGACGTAGCCCGCGAGCACGCGGATCTGCTCCGGGCTCAGGCGCGAGCCGTGCTCGGGCATGTGGCTGTGCTTGCCGTTGTTGACCATCGCGACGATGGCGGACTCGCCCCAGCCGTGCAGCCAGACCTTGTCGGTGAGGTTGGGCGCGCCCAGCGCCTGGTTGCCCTTGCCGTCCATGCCGTGACAGGCCGCGCAGGCGCTGAACTTCGACTTTCCGAGCGCCGCCGCCACGGAGTTGTGCGGGCTGCCCGACAGGCTCATCACGTAGTGCGCGAGGTTGCGCACGTCCTCGCCGTTGCCCACCGCCGCGGCCATCGGCGGCATCGTGCCCTCGCGTCCCTGCGTGATGGTCTGGACGATGGTGTCGCCAGTGCCGCCGTAGAGCCAGTCGTTGTCGGTCAGGTTGGGGAATCCCTTCGAGCCTTTGGCGTCCGAGCCATGACAGGTCGCACAGTTGTTGGCGAAGAGCCGCTCGCCGATGGCCCTGGCCTGCGGGTCCGCGGCCAGCGACTCGACCGGCTTCCCATCGAATCGCGCATAGATCGTGTGCATCGCGGTGCGCGCCGCGGCCTGCTCGGCCTCGTACTGCCCGGTGCTCGACCAGCCCAGCGATCCCGCATACGCGCCGAGGCCGGGGTACAGCGCCAGATAGAGCCCCGAGAACACCACCGTCAGCACGAACAGCACCATCCACCAGCGCGGCAGCGGATTGTTGAGTTCGCGGATGTCCTCGTCCCAGACGTGGCCGGTGGAGTTGTCCTCGGCCATCACCTTGCGGCGGCTGGCGATGATCAGCAGCGCCAGGCACAGCGCGAGGCCGAGCACCGTCGCCGCGGCCACGAACAGCGACCAGCCGTTCGAAACGAAATCACTCATGACGACCTCCTCGGGGCGCGGCATCTTCGTCCGCCAGGACAAGCGCGCCCAGGTCTTCGAAACGTTCGCGGTTGTGCCGGGCATAGGCCCAGATCACGATGCCGACGAACACCAGCAGCGACACCACCGTCACCGCCGAGCGCAATGCATTCAGATCCATGTCGGGCATGACGATCTCCGCTCAAGGCTTCAGCGCGGTGCCCAGCACCTGCAGGTAGGCGACGACCGCGTCCATCTCGGTGCGGCCCTTGACGTCATCGCCGGCCTGGGCGATCTGCTCGTCGGTGTAGGGCACGCCGACGGTCCGCAGGCCGCGCATCTTGGGCGCCAACTCCTTCGGATCCAGCGCCGCACCGGCCAGCCACGCGTAGGCGGGCATGTTGGACTCGGGCACGAGGTCGCGCGGATTGGTCAGGTGCAGGCGGTGCCACTCGTCGCTGTACTTGCCGCCGACGCGGGCCAGGTCCGGCCCGGTGCGCTTGCTGCCCCACTGGAAGGGGTGGTCGTAGACGAACTCGCCCGCCACCGAGTAGTGGCCGTAGCGCAGCGTCTCGGCGCGCAGCGGCCGGATCATCTGCGAGTGGCAGTTGTAGCAACCCTCGCGGATGTAGACGTCACGGCCGGCGAGCTGCAACGGCGTGTAGGGTTTGAGATGTTCGACGGGCTGCGTGGTCGAGCGCTGGAAGAACAGCGGGACGATCTCGACGATGCCGCCGACGATCACCGTCAGCACCACCAGCACGATCATCAGGAAGTTGCTGGTCTCGATGCGCTCGTGACCGCGTGCTGTGGCATGGGGGTTGGCCATGGCTGGCTCCTGGGTGTGCGATCAGGCGGCGGCCGCGAGCGCGGCGCCGGGGATGGGATGGCGGACCGGCCGGCCGACGCGGACCGTCATCACGACGTTCCAGGCCATCAGGCACATGCCGCCCAGGTAGAGCAGACCGCCGAGCAGGCGCACCACGTAGAACGGATAGGTGGCCTTGACACCCTCGGCGAAGGTCCAGGTCAGCGTGCCGTCCGGGTTCACCGCGCGCCACATCAGGCCCTGCATCACGCCGGCGATCCACATCGCGGCGATGTAGAGCACGATGCCCAGCGTGGCGATCCAGAAGTGCAGCTCGATGGCGCGCTTCGAGTACATCTCGATGCGGCCGTACATGCGCGGGATCAGGTGGTACAGCGCGCCCATCGAGATGAAGCCCACCCAGCCCAGCGCCCCGCTGTGCACGTGGCCGACGGTCCAGTCGGTGTAGTGCGAGAGCGCGTTGACGGTCTTGATCGACATCATCGGCCCCTCGAAGGTCGACATGCCGTAGAACGACAGCGCGACGATCAGGAACTTCAGGATGGGATCGTCGCGCAGCTTGTGCCAGGCGCCGCTGAGCGTCATCACGCCGTTGATCATCCCGCCCCAGCTCGGCGCCAGCAGCACCAGCGAGAACAGCATGCCCACGCTCTGCGCCCAGTCGGGCAGCGCCGTGTAGTGCAGGTGGTGCGGCCCCGCCCACATGTAGGTGAAGATCAGCGCCCAGAAGTGGACGATCGAGAGCCGGTAGCTGTAGACCGGCCGGTTGGCCTGCTTGGGGATGTAGTAGTACATCAGCCCGAGGAAACCGGCCGTCAGGAAGAAGCCGACCGCGTTGTGGCCGTACCACCACTGCACCATCGCGTCCTGCACGCCGGCGTAGGCGGAGTAGCTCTTGGTGAGCGAGACCGGGATCTCCGCGCTGTTGACGATGTGCAGCAGCGCCACGGCGATGATGAAGGCGCCGAAGAACCAGTTGGCGACGTAGATGTGGCGCACGCGCCGCACGCCGATCGTGCCGAAGAAGACGATCGCGTAGGACACCCAGACGACGGCGATGAGCAGGTCGATCGGCCATTCGAGCTCGGCGTATTCCTTGCCGGTCGTCAGGCCCATCGGCAGCGTGATCGCGGCCAGCACCATCACCAGTTGCCAGCCCCAGAAGGTGAACCACGCCAGGCCCGGCGCGAAGAGCCGCACATGGCTCGTGCGCTGCACGACGTGGAAGGCCGTGGCCATCAGCACGCAGCCGCCGAAGGCGAAGATCACCGCGTTCGTGTGCAGCGGCCGCAGTCGGCCGTAGCTCAGCCAGGGGATGCCGAAGTTCAGCGCCGGCCAGGCGAGCTGCGCGGCGATGAGCACGCCGACCCCCATCCCCACCACGCCCCACAACACCGCCGCCAGCGAGAACGCGCGGACCACGCCGTCCTCATAGCTGGGCGCATCACCGGGTGCATCACCGGATGCATCACCGCGTGCCTCCCTGGACGTGCTGGCGCGTCCTCCCTCCGACCCTGATTGGCTTGCCATGCTGGCTCCTCGAGGCGCTTGTTGCGCGAATGACGTCGATTGTTCGGCGTCGTCTCGAAGAGCGTGTTGATGCGCGTCAAGCTTGCGCGTCGTCCTCGAGGATTCGTTGACCTTCCCGGTCCAGCGACTCGAGTTGACCGTCCTGCACCGCCCAGCCGAACACCGCCAGCACCAGCAGCACGAGCACGACCGACAACGGGATCAGGAGATAGAGGATGTCCATGGGCGGTCGTCCTTCAGGCGTCGACCGGCTGCGCGGGCACTTGGACGATGGATTGCGCAACGGGTCGCACGACCGACTCGCGGCCCAGCCGAGCCGCATTGGCGACGACCAGCAGCGAACTCGTCGCCATGCCCAGGCCGGCGGCCCACGGCGGCAGCCAGCCGACCAGCGCCATCGGCACGCACACGGCGTTGTAGAGCGCCGACCAGGCGAGGTTCTGGCGCACGACGCGGCGCGTACGACGCGAGAGCCGCAGCGCGGTCGTGATCGCATCCAGCCGGTCCGACGTCAGCACCGCGTCCGCGCGTGCCTTCGCGAGGTCGGCGCCCTGCCCCATCGCCACCGACACCTGCGCCCGCGCGAGCACGGGCGCGTCGTTGATGCCGTCTCCGATCATCAGCACGCGATGCCCCTGGGATTGCAGCGCGGTGACGTGCTGGAGCTTGTCCTCTGGTCGTGCGCCGCCGCGCCAATGGGCGATACCGGCCTCGAACGCGGCGGCCTCGACGCGAGCAGGCGCATCGCCCGACAGCAGTTCGACCGCAAGGCCCAGGGCGTGCCATTCGGCGATGGCCGCCGCTGCGCCATCGCGCAGGCTTTCATCGACCTGCCACGCGGCGCGCACGATGCCATCGCAGGTCAGGACGATCTGGGCATCGGTCAAGTTCAGCTTCAGCGAATCCGGCGAAGCCGGCGATATGCCCGTCGGGCTGCGCGCGTCGATAGCCCATGGCGACGAACCGAGACGCCATCGCTGTCCACGAGCGTCGACGCCTTCGAGGCCTCGTCCGCTGAACTCCTCGATCGCCCATTCGTCGTTGGCGCCGAGCAGCGCCGACAGCGCCGCCGCCAGCGCCCGTGACAACGGATGGAGCGAACCCGCGGCCAGCACCGCGGCCGCAGCCAAGGCCTCCGTATCCGTATCCGCATCCACATCCATGTCCGCATCCATGTCCGCATCAACATCCGACGCGTGTGCCCTCACTCGGCGCAGGCGCGGCGCGGGGTCGGTCAAGGTGCCGGTCTTGTCCATCACGATGCGGTCGACATCTGCCAGTGATTCCATCGCGTCGAGCCGCGACAGCAGCAATCCGCGCCGCGCCAACGCGCCCGCGGCGGCGACCCACGCGGCCGGCGCTGCGAGCGAGAGCGCGCAGGGACAGGTCACGATCAGGACCGACACGGCCACCGCCACCGACCGCGACGGATCGACGAGTTGCCAAGCAAGCGCGGCCGCCCCGGCCAGCACCAGGACCCCCGCGAGGAACCAGCCCGCGACGCGGTCCGCCGCACGGAGCATCGTCGGCCGGTCCTGGAACGCCTGGGCCATCAACTGGCGGATGCCCGCAAGGCGGGTCTGCTCGCCGACCTGGCGCACGCGCAGCGTGAGCACGCCGGCGAGATTGAGACTGCCCGCGAGCACGGCATCGCCCGGCGACTTCGCGACCGGGCGCGATTCGCCGGTCAACAGGGATTCGTCGGCCGCACCATGGCCGGCCTCGACGATCGCATCGGCCGGCAGGCGTTGCCCCGCGGCGACGCGCACCCGATCGCCAACGACGAGTTGCCCGATCGCCACCCGTTCCGTCGAGCCGTCCGGCCGCAGGCGCTCGACGTCATCGGGCAAAGCTTCCTCGGCCTGTTCAAGCGCCTCTGCCGCGCGATGCCGCGCGCGCAGCTCCAGATAGCGCGCGCCGAGCAGGAAGGTCACGAACATCGTGATCGAGTCGAAGAAGACCTCGTGGCCGAACGGACCGCCCGGGTCCAGCGTCGCGCCGCTGCCGGCCACGAAGGCCACGCCCAGTCCGAGCGCCACCGGCACGTCCATGCCCAGCCGCCGTCCGCGCAGTTGACGCCACGCCGCGCGGAAGAACGGCCCGGCGGCCAGCAGCATCACCGGCAGGGTCAGCACCCATTGGCCCCAGCGCAGGAGCACGGCCTGATCGGGCGCGAGCTCGCCCGGCGCGGCCACGTAGGACGGCCACGCCAGCATCATCACCTGCATCATCAGGAAGCCGGCGACGAACAGCCGCCAGAGCGCCTGCCGATGCTCGCGCCTGCGCAGGTCGCGCGCCGGTCCGGCGAGGTCGGGCACGAAGTCGTAGCCCGCGGGTGCGAGCGACTGCCGCAACTGCTCGATCGTCGCGAGGTCCGGCTGCCAGTCCAGCACCAGCGTCTGCGTCGATGGCTGCACCTCGGCCGAGCGCACACCGCGCTGCGCGTGCAGCAGGGACTCGACCAGCCCGGCGCAGGTCGCGCAGTGCAGTCCCGACAGACGGAACCGAGCGCGCGTCAGCGCTGCGTCGGGACCGGGGCGATTGGCGCGTCCGGCATCGGCGCCCGGGGCGCCGGCGGACACCGTGGCGGCTGGGGCGGGCAACATGGCCGCGATAATCCGCCAAACCTTGAGGTGACAACATGCTCAATATCAAACAAGCGGCATCGTCCGTCGTTCTTTCGTCCGTCCGCGCCGCCACGCTGTCGACGGTGTTGTCGGCCGTGGTGGCATTGACCGCCCTGACGACGGCAGGCCCGGCGGCCGCCCAGCAGATTCCGCAGACCGGCCTGCCGGTCGTCGAACTCGGCGCCGGCATGCATCTGATCCACGCCGAGGTCGCCCGCACGGAAGAGCAGCGCGCCATCGGCCTGATGGCCCGCAAGGAGATGGCGCAGAACGCCGGCATGGTGTTCGTCTTCGAGCAGCCCTCGCAGCAGTGCTTCTGGATGCGCAACACGCTGATCCCGCTGTCGGCCGCCTTCGTCGGCGACGACGGCACCATCGTCAACATCGTCGAGATGCAGCCGCTGTCCGACGTCTCGCACTGCTCGACCAAGCCGGTGCGCTACGTGCTCGAAATGAACAAGGGCTGGTTCGACAAGCGCGGCCTCAAGGCCGGCGCCAAGCTGCGCGGCGGCCCCTGGCCCAAGTGATCGGGCGGCCGGCCACGCTGGCGATTCGACCGCTCAAATGACAACGGCCCGGGAAGCGATTCCCGGGCCGTTCCTTCATCGGCGCCCGCTTGAGCGGGCGCCGGTGGGTCAGTTGCCGAAGTTGGCCTGGGCGAAGTCCCAGTTCAGCAGACTCTTCAGGAAGGTCTCGACGAACTTCGGACGCGCGTTGCGGTAGTCGATGTAGTAGGCGTGTTCCCACACGTCGATCGTCAGCAGCGCGGTGTCGCCGGTCGTCAGCGGGGTGCCGGCGGCGCCCATGTTGACGATGTCGACGGTGCCGTCGGCCTTCTTCACCAGCCAGGTCCAGCCGGAACCGAAGTTGCCCACGGCGCTCTTCTGGAAGGCTTCCTTGAAGGCGTCGACGCTGCCCCACTTGGCGTTGATGGCGTCGGCCAGCTTGCCGGTCGGCGCGCCGCCGCCGTTGGGCTTCATGCAGGACCAGAAGAAGGTGTGGTTCCAGATCTGCGCGGCGTTGTTGTAGATGCCGCCGCTGGAGGTCTTGACGATCTCTTCCAGCGTCTTGCTCTCGAACTCGGTGCCCTTCTGCAGGTTGTTCAGGTTGTCCACGTAGGCCTTGTGGTGCTTGCCGTGGTGGTACTCCAGCGTCTCGGCGCTGATGTGCGGCTCCAGCGCCTTCTTGTCGTACGGCAGCTCGGGCAGGACGTGTTCCATGTGGGACTCCTAATCGGTGGGTTGATGGGACGGATGTCGCGGGAGATTGTAGGCAGCCAAACCATGCCCCTGCCGGGAGCACGCATACCGCGCCACAGAGGGGCGCGGACCGCCTTCAGACATCCTGGCGAACGACGCGCCCGACCTTGAGTTCGGCCTCGCCGTCGGCAAGAACGGCGCGCAAGTCCTGACCCTCGCGGAGCTGGTCCACCGAGCTCAGCGCCCGGCCCTGGCCGTCGTCCAGCCAGGCATAGCCCCGGGCCAGCACCTGGCGCGGATCGAGCGCCTGCAGGCGCGCCTCCAGCGCGTCCAGCCGGTGCGCGCCGCGCTGCGCCTGCTGCGGCAGCGCGCGGTCCAGCCGCTCCGCCAGATGTCTCAACCGCTGTGTCTGCAGGGCCGCCGCACGCGGGGCGGTCTGGTTCAGGCGCTGTTCCAGATGCCGCAGGCGTTGCGATTCCATGGAGACCGTTCTCGGCGCCACCTGGCCGAGCCGCTGCGAGAGCAGATCCAGCCGACGTCTCTGTCTCGCCAGCGCGTCGCCCGGCCGCGCCAGGCGCAACGCGAGGCGGTCCAGCCGCTGCGCCGCCCCGTCCAGGCGCTGCTCGACGCGGCGCACCAACTGGCGCTCCAGCGCCTCCAGCGTCTCCAGGCATTGCTGGCGCGACACCGTGGCCAGCTCCGCCGCCGCCGTGGGCGTGGGCGCGCGCAGGTCGGCGGCCAAATCGGCCAGGGTGATGTCGGTTTCGTGCCCGACGCCGCAGATCACCGGCAGCGGCGATTCAGCCACCGCCTGGACGACCCGCTCGTCGTTGAAGGCCCACAGGTCCTCCAGCGAACCGCCGCCGCGCACGAGCAGCAGCACCTCGGCGTCGGCGCGCTCGTTGGCCGTCGCCAGCGCGCGGACGATCGCCGCCGGCGCCTCGTTCCCTTGAACCAGCGTCGGATAGATGAAGACCCGCGCGTGCGGGGCTCTGCGGCGCAGGGCCGTCAGCACGTCCTGCAGCGCCGCGGCGCCGGTGGAGGTGATCACCCCGATCCGCCGCGCGTACGGCGGCGGGGGGCGCTTGCGGTCGGCGTCGAAGTAGCCCAGCGACTCCAGCTTCGCCTTCAGACGCAGGAACTGCTCGTACAGCGCGCCCTCGCCCGAGCGCCGCATCGACTCGACGATGAACTGCAGTTCGCCGCGCGGTCCGTACAGGTCGAGGCGGCCCCGCAGCTCGACGGTCATCCCGTCCCGTGGCGCGAAGTCCACCATCGACGCCGCGCGCCGGAACATGGCGCAGCGCAGCATCGCCGGCTGGCCTTCCGCGTCCTTCAGGCTGAAATAGCAGTGGCCGCTGGCCGCCCGCGTGAAGCCGGACAGCTCGCCCTGCACCGTGATGACGGGGAATCTGGCCTGCAATGCGTCGGAAAGGGCCGTCAACAGGGCCGCCACCCCCCAGACCATCCGTGGCGATGCGGGTTTGGAGGCGTCAATCATGCGCAAACCCAATGCTGGCGCGGGTCCGGAACTCCACAGCCGCGTCAATGCTGGCTCCGCGGGCCATATTGGCCGTCATGCCCGCGTCACAGATCGATAAGCGCTTGTTTTTCAAAAGCTTTTTCCTGCCTTTTTTTGGAGCAGGCTAATCCTTGCTGTTTGGCGACGGGCCCTGGCGCGGTTCCAAGACCAGTTGCCCACAAAGTTATCCACAGGAACGGTGGATGTTTGTAAGGGCTTGTGATGAGGGTCCGGAGTGGTCGGCGGGGCCGTCGCGGGGCGCCATAATGCGCCGCCGGGCCGGAGATGCCCGTACGGAGGGATAGCCTTGTTTTCGATCATACAAGCCGCCGGCTGGCCGATCTGGCCCTTGCTGCTGTGTTCCGTCGTGGCCCTGGCGCTGATCATCGAGCGCGTGGTCAGCCTGCGTGCCGCGCGCGTCGCGCCGCCCAGCCTGATCGAGGAAGTCCTCGGCGTGACCCAGCTCCAGATCCCGAGCGGCGAAGTCGTCGGCAAGCTCGCCGAGAACTCGCTGCTGGGTCAGGTCCTGGCCGCCGGCCTGCGCACCTCGCAGGCCGATCCGCGCGCCGGGGAGACCCGCCTGCGCCAGTCCTTCGAACTGGCCGGCCGCCATGCGATCCACCAGATGGAGCGCTACCTCAACACGCTGGGCACGATCGCCGCGGCGGCCCCGCTGCTGGGCCTGCTGGGCACCGTGGTCGGCATGATCGAGATCTTCGGCAGCCAGAGCCCCGGCCCAGGCGGCAACAACCCGGCGCTGCTGGCGCACGGCATCTCGATCGCGCTGTACAACACCGCGTTCGGCCTCGTGGTCGCGATCCCGTCGCTGATGTTCTACCGCTACTTCCGCGGTCGCATCGAGTCCTATGTCGTCGACATGGAGCAGGCCAGCGAGCGGCTGCTGACCCACCTGGTGAACCGCGCGATGCCTTCTGGCGTCCATGCCGGCCCGGCCACCGTGCCGCCGCCGGTCGCCGCGCCCGCATCGGGGAAGGCCAAGGCATGAAGTTCCGCCGTCGCCAGGGCGAGGAACCGGAGATCAACCTGATCCCGTTCATCGACGTGCTGCTCGTCGTGCTGATCTTCCTGATGCTGTCGACGACGTACTCGAAGTTCACCGAGCTCCAGCTCACGCTGCCCACCGCCGATGCCCAGCAGCTCAAGGAGCGGCCGGCGGAGATCATCGTGGCGGTCTCGGCGGACGGCCGGTACTCGATCGACCGCAACGCCGTCGAGGGCCGCAGCGTGGACCTGCTGACCGCCGCGCTGCTGCAGTCCGCGCAGGGCAAGCAGGAGCCGGTCGTGATCATCTCCGCCGACGCGGCCACGCCGCACCAGGCGGTGGTCAACGCGATGGACGCGGCCCGCCGCGCCAACCTCACGCGACTGACCTTCGCGGCCAACAAGCCGCAATGACCGCCACCATGGCCCGGGACCGGACATGACCCGGCCGGCCCTGGAGGATCGGCTGCAGCGCGCCTGGCGCGACGATGACCGCCTCGCCCACCTGCTGCGGCCACTGGCCGCGCTGCACGGCGCGGTGCTGCGGCTGCGCGTGGCGCTGTACCGCTTCGGCCTGAAGAAGGCCGAAAAGCTGCCCGTGCCGGTGATCGTCGTCGGCAACTGGGTCGTCGGCGGCGCCGGCAAGACCCCCACGACGCTCGCCCTGCTGGACACGCTCCGGCGCATGGACCTCCGCGCCGGCGTGATCTCCCGCGGCTACGGCCGCGCGGACGACGCGCAGGTCCGCGTGATCGCCGACGGCGACCGCGCGGAGGACGTCGGCGATGAACCCCTGCTGATCAAGCTGCGCGCCGGCGTGCCGGTCGCGGTCGGCCGCGACCGCATCGCGGCGGCGCGTGCGCTGCTTGAGGCCGACCCCGGAATCCAGGTGCTGGTGTCCGACGACGGCCTGCAGCATTGGCGGCTGCCGCGGCAGCTCAGCGTGCTCGTGTTCGACGAACGCGGCCTCGGCAATGGCCGCCTGCTGCCCGCCGGACCGCTGCGTCAGGCGCGGGCCTTGCCGCCGCCGCCGGGCTCCTCGTCGGACACGCTGGTGCTCTACAGCACCGGCCGGCCCAGCACCGCCCTGCCCGGCTACGTCGGCACCCGGCAACTGGCCGGCGCCGTGGCCCTGGCCGACTGGTGGCGCGGGGAACCGGGTCGCCTGGAGCGGCTGCACGCGCTGCGCGGCAAGCCGCTGCTGGCCGCGGCCGGCCTGGCCCGGCCGCAGCGCTTCTTCGACATGCTGGGCGAACAGGGCCTGAACTTCCGCGCGCTGGCGCTGCCCGACCACGCGTCGCTGGACCCGCTGCCGTGGGCCCGCACCGACGAGGTCGTCATCACCGAGAAGGACGCCGTCAAGTTGCGCCCGGAGGCGCTGCAGGGCTGCCGCATCTGGGTGGTGGCGCTAGACTTCCGCCCCGAACCCGCTTTTGAAGAGGCGTTGCAGCGCGAGCTGCGGCGGCTGCTCCCCCATGGACCATCGACTGATTGAGATGCTGGTGTGCCCCGTCTGCAAGGGCCCGCTGGACGACCGCCGCAACGCCGCCGATAGCGGCCTGCCGGACCGCGAACTGCTGTGCCCGGCAGACCGCCTGGCCTTCCCGATCCGCGACGGCATTCCGATCATGCTGGCCAACGAGGCCCGCGCCACGGACGCCGACGGCGACACCCTGTGAGCGCCGGTTTCCACATCGTCATCCCGGCCCGGCTGGCGTCGACGCGCCTGCCCAACAAACCGCTGGCCGACATCGCCGGCGCGCCGATGATCGTGCAGGTGGCGCGACGCGCGGCGCTGGCCGGCGCGGCACAGGTCGTCGTCGCGACGGACGCCGTCGAGGTAAAAGCCGCGTGCGAGGCCCACGGCATCCGCGCGCTGATGACGCGCGCCGACCACGCCAGCGGCAGCGATCGCCTGGCGGAAGCCGTCGAGCAACTCGGGTTGCCGGATGACGCGCTGGTCGTGAACGTGCAGGGCGACGAGCCGCTGATCGCGCCGGAGATGATCCGCGCCTGCGCGGACCTGCTCGCCGCCAAGCCGCAGTGCGCGATGGCCACCGTCGCGCACGCGATAGCCGACGACGCCGAGTTCGCGAATCCGAACGTCGTCAAGCTGGTCACCGATGCCCAGGGATTGGCCTTGTACTTCTCCCGCGCCCCGATCCCGTGGTGGCGCGACGCGCCCGGCGGCGGCGCCCGCGTGAAGCCCGAGACCGTGCTCCGCCACGTCGGGCTGTATGCCTACCGCGCCGGCTTCCTGCGTCGTTTCCCGACGCTGGCGGTGTCGCCGCTCGAGCAGATCGAGGCGCTCGAGCAACTGCGCGTGCTGTGGCACGGCGAGCGCATCGCGGTGCATGTCAGCGCCGAACGACCCGGCCCCGGCGTGGACACGCCCGAGGACCTCGAACGCGTCAGAAGGCTGATGACAAGCTGAATCGCGACCCGGCCCGGCAGGGTTACACCGCAGTTCATTCGCCTGCCGCGTCAGCGGACCGTAGGCCTGCGCGTGCTATTCTCGCCCGCAGTTTTCGAGGGCGCGTCGACCCGTGCGACGCGCCCTCTCCCTATATCGAGGAGACCCATGCGACTGATTCTTCTGGGCGCCCCCGGCGCCGGCAAAGGCACTCAGGCCTCTTTCATCTGCCACAAGTTCGGCATCCCCCAGATCTCCACCGGCGACATGCTGCGCGCCGCGGTGAAGGCCGGGTCCGAACTCGGCGTCGCGGCCAAGAAGGTCATGGACGCCGGCGGCCTGGTCAGCGACGACATCATCATCGGCCTGGTCAAGGAACGCATCACGCAGCCGGACTGCGCCAAGGGTTTCCTGTTCGACGGCTTCCCCCGCACGATCCCCCAGGCCGACGCGATGAAGAACGCCGGCGTGAAGCTGGACTTCGTGCTGGAGATCGACGTCCCTGACAGCGCCATCATCGAGCGCATCAGCGGCCGCCGCGTGCACACGGGCTCCGGCCGGAGCTACCACGTCAAGTTCAATGCGCCCAAGGTCGAGGGCAAGGATGACGTCACCGGCGAGGACCTGATCCTGCGCGACGACGACAAGGAAGAGACCGTCAAGAAGCGCCTGGAGGTCTATCAGGCCCAGACGCGTCCGCTGGTCGATTACTACTCCAGCTGGGCCGCCAGCGGCGACGCCCAGGCCCCGCAGTACCGCCGCATCGAAGGCATCGGCACGGTCGACGAGATCACCGGCCGCGCCCTCGCCGCGCTGAGCTGAACCCACCCCGACCTGTGACCATGGCGGCCCGCGTGGCCGCCATTTTTTCGTCGACAATTGACGTTTACGTCAACGGCAACCAACAATTCGGAAGGAGACATCCATGGACATCGCGAACAAGGTCTTCATCGTCACCGGCGGCGCTTCGGGCCTCGGCGAAGGCACGGCCCGCATGCTGGCGCGCGAAGGCGCGACGGTCGTCATCGCCGACCTGCAGGTCGAACGTGGCGAGGCGCTCGCCAAGGAGCTGAACGGCGCCTTCGTGAAGTGCGACGTCAGCCAGGAAGCCGATGCCCAGGCGGCCGTGGCCAAGGCCGTCTCGCTGGGCAAGCTGATGGGCCTGGTGAACTGCGCCGGCATCGCGCCGGCCGCGAAGACCGTCGGCAAGGACGGCGCGCATGCGCTGGCGACCTTCTCGAAGGTGATCACGGTCAACCTCGTGGGCAGCTTCAACATGATCCGCCTGGCCGCCGAAGCCATGAGCAGGAACGAACCGGAAGCCACCGGTGAGCGCGGCGTGCTGATCTCCACGGCCTCGGTGGCCGCCTATGACGGCCAGATGGGCCAGGCGGCCTATGCGGCCTCCAAGGGCGGCGTCGTGGGCATGACGCTGCCGATCGCGCGGGACCTGGCGCGCAACGGCATCCGCAACATGACGATCGCGCCCGGCATCTTCGGCACGCCGATGCTCTTCGGCATGCCGCAGGACGTGCAGGACGCGCTGGCCGCCAGCGTGCCCTTCCCGTCCCGCCTGGGCCGTCCGGAGGACTACGCCAAGCTGGTCCACCAGATCGTCACCAACGACATGCTCAACGGTGAAGTGATCCGCCTGGACGGCGCGATCCGCATGGCACCGAAGTAAATCGACGTACCGGCCGCGATATCGCGGCAATGCCGGCCTCCACGCAGGATTCGGCAGCACCAATTGAAAAGGCCTCCCGGCGCGAGCCGGGAGGCCTTGTCGTTGATCGCGACGGGGTCGGGATCAGTGCTTCGCGCTGCGCGAGTAGACAGTCCACAGGCCGGCCAGGTCGGCCGAGCCGTCGGTGCCCTTGACGGTGCGCCACGTGGCTTGCGCCTTGGCCTTGTCGCCGCCCAGGAACTGCGCCAGGCCCAGGTAGAGCTTGGCGTCGTCCGGACGCTTCAGGTTGCCCTTGGCGATGCCTTCTTCCATCAGCTTGATGCCGGCGGCGGCCTCGCCGCGCTGCACCTGCGCGAAACCGACCTTCACCAGTTCGTCGCCTTCACGGGCGCCGCGGGCGGCCTTCTCGGCTTCGGCCGCGCCGGCCTTGGCTTCGGCGATGCGCTTGTCCAGCAGGTCGGCAAGACGCTTCGGACGCGCGTTGTCGTCGGTCGGCTTCAGGACGCCGGCGGCGAAGCCCTTGTCCAGCACCTTCTTGCCTTCTTCCGGATAACCGGCGGCACCGGCGAGCTGGGCCAGCTCCATGTAGTCGTTGGCGCCGGCCATGTTCTCGGTGACCAGACGCAGACGCAGCACGTCGACCTGGTAGCGACCGGCGGCGAAGCCCTTCTTGGCCTGCAGCGTGCCCAGCGACTGCGCCCACAGCTGCTTGGTCGGGTAGTAGTTCAGCAGCTTCTGGATCAGCACCGATTCCGTGCCGCCGTCGCCCTTCTTGTTGGCCGCCCACAGCGCCGTGTTCAGCTTGTCCTGGGACGGCGTGCGACCCGCCTTCTCGTCGGCGGAGATGTCGGCCAGCGTGTCCTTGAGGATCGTGGTGACGTCGCCCGAGCGCAGTTGCGCCGCAGCCTGGACCTGCTTCATCGCCGGGCTGTTGCCGCCGGCGGCGTTGTACTTGTTGACCCACTCCAGCGCCTTGGCGCCGTTGCCCGCGCGCAGGTAGGTGCCGGCGATGGCTTCCATCGTCGGCAGCTTGTTGGCGGCCGGCATTTTGCCGGCGGCGGTCAGCGCGTCATAGGCCTTGACCATGGCGTCGGCATCGCCAAGACGCGAGGCCGCGGACAGGCGCAGACCTTCCAGCGTGTTGTTCTCGTCGGCATTGCGCCCCGGCACCGCTTCGGCTTCGCGGATCTTGGCCATGGCTTCCTGCGCCTTGCCGGCCTTCAGCAGGTTCGAGGCTTCCTGCAGCGGCTTGCCCGCGGCGGGGCGCACCTGCGCGGCGGCCTGGGACAGGACGCTCAGGCCGCCTTCAGGCGTGGAGCCCAGCACCAGCGCGGCGGCGCCGACAGCGGCGGTTGCCAGCAGTTTGAATTTCATTTGCTTGCTCTCCAAAGAAGAAAAACGCGCCGCCCTTTCGGGCAGGCGCGTTCTGGTCAGACACCGATCAGGCGGTCATCCGGCTCAGTTCAGGAACTGCTCGTTCCCGACCATCGCCATTTTCTTGACGCCCAGGCGCTGCGCCGATGCCATCACATTGGCCACGTAACCGTACTCGGCCAGCTTGTTCGGCTTGATGTGCACCTCGGGCTGGTCCGGCATCGCGGCGACCTCGGTCATCTTGGCCTCCAGCGCCGCATGGTTCGGCACCGCGGCGCCGTCCCAGAACACCGTGCCGTCGAAGTCGATCGCCACTTCGTGGACGACCGGCTCGTTGGGCGGCGGGTTGTTGTTCGGCGGCGGCATGTCCAGGTTGACCGAGTGCAGCTGGATCGGGATGGTGATGATCAGCATCACCAGCAGCACCAGCATCACGTCGATCAGCGGCGTCGTGTTGACGTCGAGCATCGTTTCCGGCTCGTCACTGCCGCTGGAGCTTCCAACGTTCATACCCATGTTTCAGCTCCTTCAGCCACCACGAGCCGGCGGCTCGGTGACGAACTTGATGGACATGATGCCAGCGCGCTGGCACGCCACCATGACCTTGCCCACGTTCTCATAGCGGGACTTGTCGTCGCCGCGGATGTGAACTTCCGGCTGAGGATTCAGAACCGCCACCTTCTTGAGGCGGGCCACCAGCGTTTCCACGTCGGGAACCGGCTGCACGCCCCAATAGATGTCGCCATCCTTGGTCACCGCGATTTCGATGTTCTCCGGCTTGGTGACGCGGACGACGTTCGTCTCCTTCGGCAGGGTCACCCCCACCGACTGCGTCACCACCGGCACGGTGATCAGGAAGATGATCAGGAGCACCAGCATCACGTCCACGAGGGGCGTGGTGTTGATGGTCGAGACCACTTCGTCGTCGCCACCGGACGAACCTACGTTCATCCCCATATTGCGTCTCCGGAAACTGCGGTGCGGATTAGCGGCCTGCGACCTTGCGGCTGCCCATCAGGACGCCGTGCAGGTCAGCAGCGAAGGCACGGACCTGGCCCATGACCGTCTTGTTGCGGTTGACCAGCCAGTTGTAGCCCAGCACGGCCGGAACGGCGACGGCCAGACCGATGGCGGTCATGATCAGCGCGGCGCCCACGGGGCCGGCGACCTTGTCGATCGAGGCCTGACCGGCAACGCCGATCTGCGTCAGCGCCTGCAGGATGCCCCACACCGTGCCGAACAGGCCGATGAAGGGGCTGGTCGAGCCGACGGTCGCCAGGAAGCCCAGGCCGCCTTGCAGACGCGTGTTGACTTCGCTCACGGCGCGGTCGATGTTCATCGTGACCCACGTGTTGTGGTCGATGTTCTCGGTCAGGGCGCCTTCATGGTGCTCCGACGCTTCCACGCCGGTCTGGGCGATGAAGCGGAACGCACCGGATTCGCTCAGGCTCTTCAGGCCTTCCTGCAGGGAAGCCTTCTTGAAGAACGACGCGCGGACGTCCTTGGCTTCGCGGGAGATCTTCGAGGTGTCCCACAGCTTCGTGAACAGGATGTACCACGAGCCCATGGACATGATGGCCAGGATGGCCAGCACGGCCTGGTCGACCACGTTGCCGTGGGCGACGATGTTGCCCAGGCTGTACGGGTTGTCGACCGGCTTGGCGGCGGCCGGTTCGGACACGGCGGCGGGAGCGATGTCGGCAGGAGCGGGGGCGGTGTCAGCGGCGGAGGCGGCGGCCGAGGCAGCCTGGTCCTGCGCTTGGGCGGCCAGCGGGGAGACGGCCAGGGTCGCGGCGCACGCGACGGCCGCAAACAAGGCAGACAGACGAGAGATCATGGAGGGTGCTCCTACGAGAAAAGTCTTGAACTCAGGTTGAGAGGTCGGGGCGCGTCAGGCGCCCCGTGTTCGATCGATCGCGGGTGGGACAGTCCCGCGGATCATTCCATGTTGAACACGAATTCCTGTTCGAGGATCGCGTCCGTGCACTGGTATTCCGTCAGCGCCGCCTGGATGGCGTTCTTGAGCGCGCGTTCGGCCTTGCGGTCGTTGGCGCCGCGCAAGGCGGTGAAGGTCACGTCAGCCACCTTGCCGCCCTTGACGGTGAAGGTCGCCTTGTAGCTCGCGGTGCCGCTCCAGTTCAGGGCCGGCATTTCGGGCTTGGCCATCTTGGTGCAGTTGCCGATCGCCGACCGCGGCTTGTCCGACGGCGGAGCCGGCGGCGCGGGTGCGGCGGGCGGCGGGGCCGGACGGAAGTCCGACGGCGGCGGCGTCGCCGCCGACTGCAGCACCGGCGCCTGCGTCACCGGCGGCGGAGCCGTCACGACGACTTCCGGCGGCGGCACGAACGGCGGCGGCGGGGCCTTGATGTCCGGCGGGGGCGGCACGACCTTGTCGGGAGGAGGAGGCGGCTTCACCTTTTCCTCGACGACCTTGACGTCGATCGGGCCCTTGACGGCCTCCTTGATCTTGGTCGCCAGACCGCTCGCCAACGCCCAGATGATCAGGACGTGGATGACGATCACGATGCCGATGCCAGTCACGCGCGATGACCCAGCTTTATCCTGCGCAAAGTTCATGCGCGCTCCTTCATCAAACTGCGAATTTCTTTCATCGAATCTACAAGGGGAGTTCGACTCAACACAGCGTCTGGTCGGATCAGGCGTTCGCGCCGCAACCTGGGGTCAGCAGCGCCTGTCTTGCCGGCTGTGCGAGCGACGGAGACGAACGGTGCCACATCGCCTAAGCGCCACGGACCGCCGCCCCGCCGAAGGCAGGAGGGACACACGAAGACTCGAAAACCCAGGGCACGATACGAACCCGACTCAACAAAAATGCCCGTCAGCTTGTGGCCGCGGGCGTCTCGAGGATCGGTCAAAATTCCGTAGTAAAACTACAGAATTCGACTACCTTTCACGACCTTGATCATAAACGACATGCACAAGCCGCAAGCCATGGGGTTTGCCCGAGCATGCGCGCATCGCCCATCGCACGAGGCACCTGCGGTTACAGCAGACGCGCCATTCAATGGCCGAGCACATCGACCCTGGTATTCTACTGGTATGGCCCCGAACCTCCTCCCCAGGAGGCCTAGGGCTAACCCGCGAAGCCGTTACCGGACGAACTGCAGGTCGAACGAGGCAATCCTCGTGCCAACCCCACGGTTTTCAGGCGGCGATCAGCCAGCCGGTGATCGCCTGGCGTTCCGCCATGGCGAATGGCGGCACATAGGAGACGAAATGTCGCTGAGGCACGGTGAACAGCGACAGTGAGTTGAAGTGCGGGAAGTAGGTATCCAGTACCGACCCATCCTCCCCTGTGAAGTGGAGCATCCCGCCCCAATCCGGACGCCAGCGCCGGGTGAGGTTGATCACGTAGGCGATCCGGCGGTCCTCGCGGTCCACGTGATCGTCGTGGGTGGTCAGGAAGTTACCGCGCGAGTACATCGTCGCCTGGGCGAAGACGCCATTGATTTGAGGGTCACCGCTCAATTCGCGCATGCGCGACAGGAACTCGTCCCCCGCCATCCAGCGCATGAAACGCGCCAGCAGGTCCTCCCGGCCGTCGTGCACGGCCTTCACCAGCGAATCGGAGAAGAACGAGAACTGGAAGCTGTCCCGCGCCACCGAATGGATGCCTTCGGTCAGTTGCATGCGCTGCTGCGGCGTCAGGCTGCGAAGCTGCTCGCCCGTGAGGCGCCGGTCGCCGTTCAGATCGCGGTAGACGAGTTCCCAGTCGATCGCCTGGAGTGCCCGGTCGAGCGCGTCGACCACCGCGGGCGCGAAGAAGTCGCGGATCAGGATCCGCCCGTCGGCGCGCAGCGTGCGGCCGAGGGCGGCGTAGTCCAGCGTGGGGTTCAGATAGTCCATGGAAGCCTTCAGCCTTCTCTAGCACCCTAACGAAAGCAGGCCCCGAAGGGCCTGCGGAGTCAGGTCAGGATACCCGCGGGATCAGAAGCGGTAGGTGCCGCGCAGATAGAAGGTGCGGCCCTTGACGTCGGCGTACGTCGGGTCGAAACCGACCTGGAAGTAGTCTTCCTGGACGGTCGACGGCGGCTTCTTGTCGAACAGGTTGCGCAGGCCGACCGTGAAGACCATGTTCTTCACGCCCTTGTACGTGCCCTGCAGGTCGGCCAGGCCGTAGGCCTTGACCTTCTTGACCTCGTCGTAGTCCTCGTAGCCGTTCTGGCGGTAGTAGCGCGTGCTGAGACCCCAGTTGCCCAGGTCCCAGTCCAGCGTGAACGTCTGCTTGAAGCGGACCACCGGACCGCCCACGGCGTACTTGCCGAGGTTGTCGATGGTCTCGCCGGAGATGATGTTGGTCTCCGTGCTCTTCGTCAGGATCGTGCCTTCCCAGCCCGGCGTGAAGTTGCCGAACTCGGTGCGAAGCCGGGTGCGGGCGTTCAGGTCGAAGCCGCTGACGCGCGCCTGGCCGACGTTCTCCAGCGAGGCGTTGACGTAGTCCAGATAGCCGGTGACCGGATCGCGGATCAGGCGGTTGGAGAAGACC
Source organism: Mitsuaria sp. 7 (assembly GCF_001653795.1). Taxonomy (NCBI): domain Bacteria; kingdom Pseudomonadati; phylum Pseudomonadota; class Betaproteobacteria; order Burkholderiales; family Sphaerotilaceae; genus Roseateles; species Mitsuaria sp. 7. Next base: position 254,210 of record NZ_CP011514.1, on the reverse strand, counting down.
GAGGTGCTGGTCGTCGGATCCGTCTTGCTCTGGTTCTTGAACCAGTCCTTCAGGATGTCGTCGCCGGTCAGCGCGCGGATGCCGTTGGTGATCTTGATGTCGAAGTAGTCGACGCCGAAGCTCGTGTCCTTGATCATCTCGAAGACCAGGCCGGCGGTGAAGGTCTTGGACTTCTCCGGCTTCAGGTTCGGGTTGCTGTTGTTCACCGCGGTCAGCTGCGTGGAGCAGTGATCGGTGTTCGGGAACGCCGTGCAACCACGGAGCGCGTCATAGAACGGATCGGTGTAGTTGCTGCCCGTGTTCGTGCCGGCGGACGGCGCGTACAGGTTGTCCAAGGCCGGGGCGCGGAAGCCCTTGCCGGCGGAGGCGCGGAACAGCAGACCCGTCATCGGGGTGAAGCGGACCGAGAACTTCGGGCTCGTGGCCGACAGGTTCGGCGAGCTGAAGGAACCGTCGCGCGAATTGCCCTTCGTGCCGCTGTACTTGTCGTAGCGGACCGCGGCGTTCAGTTCGAGGGACTTGAGCACCGGGAAGTTGGCTTCGGCAAAGACGCCGCTGACCTGACGCTGGCCCGTGACGGCGCCGGCGTTGCCGGAGCCGCCCACGATGTCGCCCGAACCGGCGATGTCCGAGTAGCCGTCGGTGTACTTCTCCTTGCGGCTTTCACCACCGAAGGCCAGACCCATGTTGCCGCCGCCGACGTTGAACAGTTCGCGGGAGAACGTGAAGTCGCCGCCGGTGTTGCTCGTCTTGGACTTGCGGTTGTTGCCCGACAGTTCGGCACTCTTGAGCGCAGCCAGACCGGCCGCGTCGTTCGGTCCGAACGGGTTGATCAGGCCGGTCGCCAGCGCCTGCACCAGCCTGGCATCCGAGAAGATGCCGCTGACGAAGTCGTCGCGGGCCTTGCCTTCGGCGTAGACAAACGCGGCCTTGTAGTCGAAGCCGAACACCGTGCCTTCGGCGCCGGCGACGGTGCGCAGCACCTCGTTGGTCACCTTGTCACGGCGCTGGCCGCCGTCGACCATCCGCCAGGAGATCTGCAGCGGGCCGCGATAGCCGGGCTGCACGGCGTCGACGGCCGCGGTCGGGTACCACTTGCCGCCGCCGGGGTACAGGTAGGCCGGCTTGCCCGTCGTCGTCGACGGGGTCTGCGAAGAACCCAGCACGATCTCGTTGCGGCTGTAGACCGCCTCCGCGAACAGCGTGTGGTCCTGCGACGGGGCGAACGTGGCCTTCACCAGGGCGCCGTAACGATCCTGCTCAGGCACCAGGTCGATGTAGTGCGTGTAGTCGTAGCGGCAGTTGGACGCGCCCTTGAAGCTGTCAGGCGGCGCGCAATTCGGGTAGTTCGCGGCCAGAGGCACGTAGCGGCCGGTGGACGGGATCACCGCATTGGCGGGGAAGGTGTTGCCGGAATCCTTGATGATGCCCAGGTCCGGACGGTTGCCGGTGGACGCGTAGTCGCGGTCCCTGGCGCGGATCGGGTCGTACTTCTGGTAGTTGAAGGTGCCCATCAGGTTGAACTTGTCCTTGTTCAGGTCGCCGACGCCCAGGCCGCCGGATAACGAGAACACGTCGCCGACCTTGTGCGGCGTTTCCAGTCCGACCGACAGTTCACCGCCGCGCCAGTCCTTGCGGGTGATGAAGTTGATCACGCCGCCGATGGCGTCCGAACCGTAGGTGGCCGAAGCGCCGTCACGCAGCACTTCTACGCGTTCGACGGCGGCCAGCGGGACCGAGTTCAAGTCCACGCCCTGGCCCGAGAACGGGTAGGTCGGCAGACGGCGGCCGTTCAGCAGCACCAGGGTGCGGGCGCGACCCAGGCCGCGCAGCGAGGCGCCGGTCTGGCCGGTCGCCGAGGAGTCGCCGATCGACTGGCCCAGGGCGATACCGCCGCCGTTGTTGTAGCTGAGGCGATCGACCAGTTCCTGCACGTTGGACGCGCCGCTCTTGTCGATGGTGTCGCGGGTGATGACGCTCACCGGCAACGCAGTTTCGGCATCAATCCGCTTGATCGAGGTACCGGTGATTTCCACGCGGTCGAGCTGTTGTTGTGCAACCGCCGGCAGCGCCATGGCGCCCAGCGCGAGGAGCGCAGCGGCGTTGATGCTCTTTCGTTTGAACATGAGGACTCCTTATCCAGAAACACTTGTGGCTTGTTCCCGGGAACACGGGCGGCCGGGGTTCGGCCAGCGCCCTCCGAGCGGTGTTCCCGGGTCAGGGCCGGGCCAGTTTCTTGTCGCGACCGGCAAGGAATCCCCCGTAATCTCCCTATGCAAGACGTGACTAGCCTGTTTCTGGGGGGAAAACGCGGGTAAACACCAAAGTGCGCATTGCGACACGCGTTGCGGCGGCGCTACGCGCGATCAGCGCCCGAAACGAGGTATTGACCGTTGCAAATCGCTGCAAATTGCACCATTTGTGCGCACGTCCTCAAAACGATAATCCGACATTCGCCCCGACGCACGACAGCCGTGCAAATGACGGGCGGCATGTCGAAGTCATCGCACGCTGTACACGGAAACCTGGCGTCACGACAACCCGTTCGGCACCGGAACAGTGCGGTCGCTCAACGCCTGCCACGGTCGACGAGAAGACGATGAAAAAGGGCCGCTGAAGCGGCCCTTGGACAGTCTGGAATGGCCGGAATGCCGGCCGATCGGATCAGGCGATCGTTCGTCCTTCGACGCGCGGAACGGCAGCGAGCAGCGTCCGGGTGTAGTCCTCCCGCGGTGCGCCGAGCACGGCGTCGCAGGCGCCCGACTCGACGATGCGACCCGACTGCATCACCGCCACCTCGTCGGCGATGTATTCGACGACGCCGATGTTGTGGGTGATGAACAGGAAGGACAGGCCGCGGCGTCGCTGGAGTTCGCGCAGCAGGTTCAGGATCTGCGCCTGGACCGAGACGTCCAGGGCCGAGGTCGGCTCATCGCAGACGATCAGGCGCGGCTCGACGGCCAGCGCGCGGGCGATGGCGATGCGCTGCCGCTGCCCGCCGGAGAACTCGTGCGGGAACCGGGCCAGCGCGTCGCGGCGCAGGCCCACCTGGTCGAGCAGATCGTGCAGCAGGCCCAGACGTGCCGGCGCATCGAGGTCGGGCCGCAGCGCGAGCAGACCTTCTTCGAGCACTTCCTGCACCCGCAGCCGCGGGTTCAGCGACGCGAACGGGTCCTGGAAGATGATCTGCACCTGACGCCGAGCCTCCCGCAGTGCGACCCCGTCGAGGTGGAACAGGTCCGTGGGCGCCCCGCCCTGCCCGACCGCCCCGGCTGCTGCGCCGGCGGGCGCATGCAGCAAGGCCTGACCCTCGATGACGGCGACGCGGCGCAGCAACTGGACGATGGCCTTGCCGGAGGTGGTCTTGCCGCAGCCCGACTCGCCGACCAGTGCCAGCGTGCGGCCTTCCTCGATCGAGAACGAGACGCCGCCCACCGCATCGAACCATCGCTTCGCGCCGCCGAAGAATCCGCGCGACATCGGATACCGCACGCGCAGGTCCTGGACCTCGAGCAGCATCGCCGGCGACTGCTCGGCGCCGGAGGCGCCGGTGCCCCTCGAAGCGAATGCCGAGCGTGAGGAGGCGATTGAGCGCAGAGGGGCACCGGCGCCTCCGGCGCTCTCCGTCCCTGCCACCGGCTCCCTGGGGTCTGTGTAGAGCAGACACCGTACCTCATGCGCAGCTGCACCGCCGGCCAACGCGGCCAACGCCGGCGGCGTGGCGCCGCAATGCACCATCGCCCGATCGCAGCGCGGCGCGAAGCGGCAGCCCTCGAAGGTCTGCCACAACGGCGGCACGGGTGCCGGGGATGGCCGCCAGCGGCTCGCCACGGCGCGCCGCGTCGGGCAACGCGCGCAGCAGCAGCCGCGCGTACGGATGCTTCGGTGCGGCGAAGAACTCGGCCGCCGGCGCCACCTCCACGATCTGCCCCGCGTACATCAGCGCCACCTGGTGCGCCATGCCGGACACGACGCCGAGGTCGTGCGTGATCAGCAGCAGCCCCAGGCCGCGCTCGCGCTGCAGGTCCTTGAGCAGGTCCAGGATCTGCGCCTGGATGGTGACGTCGAGCGCGGTGGTCGGCTCGTCGGCGATGAGGAAGTCGGGTTCCGCCGCCAGCGTCATCGCGATCATGATCCGCTGCTTCTGGCCGCCGGAAAGCCGGAACGGGTAATCGTCGATGCGGCGCTCGGGCTCGGGGATGCCGACGCGGCGCAGCCAGTCGATGGCCTTCCTGCGCGCCGCCTCGCCGCGCAGCGGTGTGTGCGCCTCGATCGCCTCGACGATCTGGGCGCCGACCTTCATCACCGGATTCAGGCTGGTGCCCGGCTCCTGGAAGATCATCCCGATGCGCCCGCCGCGCACGTCGCGCATGCGGGCTTCGCTGAGGTCGAACAGGTCCTGGCCGTCGAGGTCCAGCCGGCCGCCTGCGATGCGCCCGTTGTCCGGCAGCAGCCGCATCAGCGCGAGCGCCGTCATGCTCTTGCCGCAGCCGGATTCGCCCACCAGCGCGAAGGTCTGGCCCTGCGCCAGCGTCAGCCGCATGCCGTCGATGGCGCGCACCAGGCCGGCGTCGGCGTCCAGGTGGACGTGGAGATCGTCGATCTTCAACATGTCGCGGCGTCCCTCACGAAGCCTTGCTGGCCGGAGCTGCAGACCCGGCGGCCTTGTTCTTCTTCAACGACAGCACCATCGGCCGCAGCTTGCGCGCGCGCGGATCGAAGGCGTCGCGCACGCCGTCGGCGAACAGGTTCGCCGCCAGCACCAGGCTCACCATGAAGCCGAAGGCCGCCACGAAACTCCACCACACGACCGGGTCGCGGCTCATCTCCGAGCGCGCCAGGTTGATCATCCCGCCGAAGCTGTTCATGCCCGGATCGACGCCGACGCCGACGTAGGTCAGCACCGCCTCGTAGAGGATGAGGTCGGAGAAGTTGAGCACCAGCGAGATCAGCACCAGGTGCATCACGTTGGGCACGATGTGGCGGACCATGATCGTCGTGTCGCGCACGCCGAAGGCCGTGGCGGCCTGGACGAAATCGGCCTCGCGCAGCTTGAGCGTCTCGCCGCGCACCAGCCGGCACAGCGTCGCCCAGCCGGTCACGCCCAGGATCACGCACAGCAGGAAGATCTTCAGGTCGGCGCGCTCGGCGCCGGTCTCGAAGGCCTCGGGGTGCTTGTCCAGGAAGACCTGGACCATCAGCACGCAGGCGGCGATCAGCAGCACGTTGGGCACCGAGGTCAGCACCGTGTAGAAGTACTGGATGACCTCGTCGACCCAGCCCTTCAGGTAGCCGGCGAGGATGCCCAGCACCAGCGCGAAGGGCAGCGTCGCCAGCGTGGACAGCGCGCCGATGACGAAGGCGGTGCGGATGCTCTTGAGCGCCTGGTAGAGCACGTCGTTGCCGGTCTGGTCGGTGCCGAACACGTGGTAGTGGCCCATCAGCGCGATCACCGGGCCGGCCAGCAGCGCGATCACCGACAGGGTCGCGAGCGCCGCGCGCCACGGATAGTGCGTGCGGTCGCCCAGCAGGTCCTTCAGTCCCTGCCGGAAGCCGCCGTGATGCGGCGCGAGGACCGCCGCCATCAGCAGCGCCATCAGCACGGACGCGACGGCGCCCAGGGCCAGCCCCGTCAGCGCGCGCCGCGACAGGTCCCCGTGCCAGTCGCGTTCCGGGTCCTGCAGGTGCGCGCCGCCGAAGGCCAGGCGCGGGAACTCACGCACCATCTCGCTGCCGTGCGCGACGCTGTCCAGCGTGAAGCCCTGGTACGCGAGCGGCGCGGAATAGCTGGTCTCGCGCATCTCGATCTGGCGCGCGAGCAGCAGGTCCAGCACGGACTCGGTGCGGGTCTCGTAGAACTGCTGGCCCGCAGGGCTGTCGGCCAGCGCGCGGCGGAAATGCAGGCTGTCCAGCGCGGTGACGCCGAGGAACAGCACCAGCACCACGCCGGCGCTCAGCGCGGCCGGATCACGCAGCACGCGCTGCCAGTTGACGCGCAGGTGCGGGCGGCGGACCAGCCGCACGATGTAGAGGACCAGCGCCGCGAACATCGCCCACAGCGCCACGTCGGTCCAGAGGAAAACGACCTTGAATCCCATGTCGAGTCTCGTGTCCTGTCTCGAATCCTGAACGCGCCCGGCGGCGCGTCAGGTCAGCCTCACGCGCGGATCGACCCAGGTGTAGACCAGGTCGATCAGCGCGTTGCTGGCGATGTAGAGCAGCGCGCCCAGGAACACCATGGTGCGCACGATGGCGAAGTCCTGGCCCGTGATCGCCTCGATGACGAAGGCGCCCAGGCCGGGGATGCCGAAGAAACTCTCGAACACCAGGCTGCCCAGGAACACGTACGGCAGGTAGGCGCCGGCGCTGGTGATGATGGGGATGAGCGCGTTGCGCAGCACGTGGCGCATCAGCACCACCGGCTCGGACAGGCCCTTGGCGCGGGCGGTGCGCACGTAGTCCTTGCCGACCTCCTCGAGCAGCATCGCGCGGTACAGGCGCGCCTCGCCGCCCAGGCGCGACAGCAGCGACAGCGCGATCGGCAGCGCCAGGAACTTGATCGCGTCCAGGCCCGGCTCGTAGCCGTTGATCGGCACCAGCCGCAGGATGCGCGAGAAGAAGAACTGGCCGACGATGATGTAGAACAGGCTGGAGATGGACAGCATCAGCACGCAGGTCACCACGCCCCAGAAGTCGATGCGCGAGTTGCGGAAGAAGGTGAGCAGCAGCGCGAAGGCGATGCTCACGATCAGCTGCAGCACGAAGATCGGCACGGCGAGCTGCAGGCTGACGCCCATGCGGGTCTTGATCTCGTGGCCGATGTCCACGGCCTGGCGCGCGTCGGAGCGGCCGAATTCCAGCAGCATCAGCGAGACCGAGCGCTCCCAGAACACCGTGTGCGTGACCTGCGCCGTGCCGCTGCGCGACGCGTCCCAGTACAGCGGCTTGTCGTAGCCGCGCTCGGCCTTCCACTTGTCGATCTGTTCCTGCGAGACGCGTTTGCCGCCGATGTTCAGCCGGGCCATGTCGTCCGGCGTGTTGACGGTGAAGAACAGGAAGAAGGTCAGCAGGTTGACGCCGACCAGGATGGCCAGCCCGTAGGCCAGCCGGCGGGTGAGGTACTTGAACATCAGTCCGCTCCCCGGGGAGCGCTCGTGGCGGAAACGATGGCCGGCGCGGAGGTGCCGCGCGCGGTGGCGGTCTCGCGCTTGCGGAAGCTGCGGCGCGTCATCCACACGATCGCGACGCCGCCGACGACCAGCACCAGCAGCGGCCACCAGACGGGCCGGTTCCAGTCGGTCTGCAGCTGCGCGCGTTCCTTCGGATCGATGCGGTAGTGCCGCACCCCGTCGCGGATCACGATGCTGGGCTTGATGTTGTGGACCCAGCGCTGGTACGCCTGCCCGGTCCAGGCCCAGTAACCGAAGGCCCAGGGCGCATCCTGCTGCGTGATCTGCACCATGCGGTCGATGACCCGCTGCTTCTCGGGACCGTCGTCCAGCCCCTGCACCTGCTTGAAGAGCACGTCGTATTCGGTGCTCTCGTAGTTGGCCGCGTTCTCGCCCTCATGCAGCGACTTGCTGTTCGGGCCGTAGAGCAGGAACAGGAAGTTCTCCGCGTCGGGATAGTCCGCCAGCCAGCCCCACCAGAACACCTGGTGCTTGCCTTGGTGCAGCTTCTCCTGGAACTGGTTGTAGTCGGTGGCGCGCACGTCCAGCTGCACGCCGAGCTTGGCGAACTGCTTCACCAGCCAGTCGTTCTCGGCCTTCACCTCGGGCGTGACGGTGCGCATGAAGTCGTAGTTCAGCACCAGCGGCTGGCCGGTCTTCGCGTCGCGGCCGTCGGGGTAGCCGGCTTCGGCGAGCAGTTGCTTCGCTTCGTCGATCGAGCGGCGCTCGATCCTGCCGTCGACACGCCTGTGCGTCACCGGATTGAAGAAGCCCGGCTGCGCCTCGCGAGAGCCGAACACGCCCGGCGGCACCGGTCCGAAGGCGGTCACGCCGCCGCGGTTCTTGAAGATGCGGCCGTAGCCTTCTTCCCAATCGATCGCGATCGACAACGCCTGGCGCAGCTTGCGGTGGCGGGTCTCGTCCTCCGGCGTCTTCCCCTTGCCGATCACCGGATCCAGCATGTTGAAGCCGAGGTACCAGTTGTTGGGATCGGTCGAGCGCGGGAATGAGAAGCCGCGCCGCTTGAAGAAGGCGTCGGTCTCGGCGGAGTCGCTCGCGTCGGCGAAGAACTCCACGCCCCAGTCGGCGCGCTCGAGGTCGGGCAGGTCGAGGTAGCCCTGCTTGAACATCTCCTTGCGCGGCACCCGCTCCTTGATCAGCGTCGCGACGATCTTGTCGATGAAGGGCATCGGCTTGCCGCAGTCGGCCAGACGGCCGGCCGGGCCGTCGTCGGGCATGCCCTCGCAGGGGTAGAGGTCCTGGCGGTAGTTCGGATTGCGCGACATCACGTGACGGCGATCCTGCTGGTACTCCGTCATCACATACGGCCCGGTGCCCACCGGCCACTGGTTCCAGGACATGCCGTGCTCGGCCATGCCGGGCTGCGAGTAGAAGAGGTCCGCTTCCCACGGGATCGGCGACAGGAAGGTCGTCGACATCCAGTATGACCACTGCGGGTACTTGCCCATGATGCGCACGCGCAGCAGGTGGTCGTTCACCGCCTCGGCGCCGGCCAGCGGCCACTTGCGGAAGTCCAGGAAGGGCTTGTCCGGCGAGTTCTCGGGCAGGCCCTTCAGCAGCTTGGCGTTTTCCTCGCGGATCAGCGCGCCGTAGGCTTTCAGGCCGAGCACGTGCTCGGAGAACAGGCCGTAGATCGGCGCCTCGATGCGCGTGGTCGCATGGCGCTTGAGCGCGAAGACGAAGTCGTCGGCGACGAGCTCGCGCGTGCCCTGATGCTCGAACTGCCACGGCGAGCGCTTGTCGCCCAGGTCCTTGGCCGTCAGGTGGTGATAGCGGTAGCGGCCCTGGTCGTCCTTCGCGAATGCGGGACTGGGCGCGTAACGGACCCCGGCGCGGATGGGCACGTCATAGACGCTTTGCGCGATCTGGTCGGAGGGCGCGTCGTCAGGCAGGCGCTTGCCTTGCGCGTCGAGGTAGTACGGCTTGACGACGGCGGCCGCGGCGCGCGGGATCAGCTCGTAGGGCCGCTTCAGGTAGTGGTACCCGTAGAGCGGCTCGGTGATCTGGTAGGTGTAGACGGACTCCGGCGCGGTGTACGAGGCGGTCGGGTCCAGGTAGCGCGGCGAGCGCTCGTCGAAGGACAGGTAGAGCGTGTTGTCCTTGGCCGCGCCCGCCGGATACGGGCTGTTGTTGCAGGCGGCCAGCAGCACGGCGGCGAGCAGGCCCGCAGTGCGGGCCACCGGGGCCATCCACGTCCCGCGACAGCGTTCAGCCGCGTGCAGCGACGCGTTCCACAGCCCCGACGACATCGTCATCCTTCCAAAAAGCAAACGCCGCATCCTGGGGATGCGGCATTGCCAGATTGTTGCCAAAGCCGCGCCTCTCGTGGAGGCCGGCCGATGCCGGGGCGGATCATAGCGGCCCGGTCCGCGGGGCGCCTGTGACGTCAGTCAGTGGTCGTGGTGATCGTGTCCGTCGTGATCGTGCCCATGGCCGTGGTCATGTGCATGATCGTGCCCGTGGTGATCATGGTGGTCGTGCCCATGGCCGACGTGGCCCCAGGCGACGATGACATCGCGGCCCTCGACCATCATCTCGGCCTTGGCGCCCACCGGCAGGCAGACCTTGGTCGGCACATGCCCGAAGGGCAGGCCGGTGAGGATGGGCACCTTCACGCGCTCGCGCAGCGCCTCGACGCAGGCCTTCATCGAATAGCCGCGGTCCAGCGGCGACTTCTTCCAGCCGCTGAAGCTGCCCAGCAGCACGGCCTTCTGCGCATCCAGCACGCCGGCCTGCCAGAGCTGCAGCAGCATGCGCTCGACGCGATAGGGGTGCTCGTTGACGTCCTCGAGGAACAGGATGCCGCCCTTGACGCGCGGGAAGTGCGGCGTGCCCAGCAGCGAGCACAGCACCGCCAGGTTGCCGCCCCACAGCGTGCCGCGGGCTTCGACGCCGTCCAGTCCGGCCTCGGTGCGGAAGCCGATGGCTTCGAGCGAGCCGTCCATCGCCTCGAGGAAGCAGTCGCGGGTGATCTCGTCGACGCCGCCGTCGGTGTCGGCGCGGCCGAAGTCGTCGCAGGCCAGCGGACCGGCCCAGCTCGTCTGCTTCGTGTGGGCGAGCAGCGCGAGCTGCAGCGCGGTCACGTCGCTCAGGCCGACCCAGCGCGTGCCGCGCTCGACGCTGCGGGCGATCGTCGGCCAGTCGATGCGGTCCAACAAGCGCGTCAGGCCGTAGCCGCCGCGCGTGGCCAGCGCCACCGACGGCGCGGCCTGCGCGACGCGGTGCAGCGCGGCCAGCCGCGTCTCGTCGTCGCCGGCGAAGCGCTGATGCTTCGCCAGCGCGGCGTCGTCGATCGCGACCTCGAAGCCGAGCGCCGCCAGCCGTTTGGCCGCGCGCTTGAGCGGCTGCGATTGCGCGAGGACGCCGGACGGGGTGTAGAGGGTCAGGGAGCTCATCGCTGCTTGTCGTCCTGCATGTGATCCTGCATGTTGCCCTGCGAAGGATCGGAATTCATGGAAAGGTAGTGCGCGTCGCCGACGGGGATCTCGGGGAACTCCTGGACCTCGGGCAATGCGCTGAGCGTGTCGACGGCCTCGACGTCGAGGCCCTCGCCGGTCGCACCCGCCAGCCCTGCGTCGACCGCGACGCGCCGGCGCGCTTCGCGCAGCTGGCGCGCCGCCTCGCGGCGTTCGGCGAAGAACTCGCGCAGCAGCCGCGACGACGCGTCCGCCAGCACGCCGCCGTGCAGCGCGGTGTGGTGGTTCAACTGCTTCTGGCCGAACAGGTCCAGCACCGAGCCGGCGACCCCCGTCTTCGGATCGGGCGCGGCGAAGACGACGCGCTTGAGCCGCGCATGCATCATCGCCATCGCGCACATCGCGCAGGGCTCGAGCGTCACGTAGAGCTCGCACTCCGGCAGCCTGTAGTTGCCGAGCAGTTGCGCGGCGTGGCGCAGCGCGACGATCTCGGCGTGGGCGGTCGGGTCGTGGGTCGTGATGGGGCGGTTGTAGCCGGTGGCGATCACCTGGCCGGCGCGCATGATGACGGCGCCCACCGGCACCTCGCCGACGAGCCAGGCGTTCTGGGCCTGGTCGAGGGCGAGCCGCATCGCGTATTCATCCGCGGGGTCGGCGGAATCGGCGGGGTCGGCGGGAAGGATCGGAGGGGACTCTGTGGTCATGGCGGCACTCGCGCGGCAGTGTAGCCGCGCCCGCTATGCTGCCGGCCCATGCAACAGGAGTTCCCCGGCCACCAGGACGATCTCTTCGGCGAGCTGCTGCCGCCGGCGCCTGCCGCGCCGGCGCCGCGAAAGGCGTCGCGCGCCCTCACCGAGGGTGATGACGGCGACAACGGAGACGAAGCCGGCAGCAGCGAAGGCCACGACGGCCACGACGGCGGCGATGCCGACGCCGATGGAGATGGCGGCGACGGGAAACGCGCAGAGCCGTCCGCCGCCGCCTCGAAACGCCGTCGCGCCGGCATCCAGCCGCAACCGCCCGACGAGGCCCAGCTCGCGCTCGCGGCCGCGCTGTCGCCGAGGATCCGGCTGGGCACCTCGTCGTGGAGCTATCCGGGCTGGCAGGGCATCGTCTGGGAGGGCCGGCACGGCGAGTCCAACCTCTCCCGCAACGGCCTGACCGCCTACGCGCAGCAGCCGCTGCACCGCGCGGTGAGCATCGACCGCGGCTTCTACCAGTCGCTGACGGCCAGCCAGTACGAGCGCTACGCGCAGCAGGTGCCGGAGGACTTCCGTTTCACGGTCAAGGCGCCGAGCGTGATCACCGACGCGCAGGTGCGCACCGAGGACGGCCGCGGTCGCCAGGCCAACACCGCCTTCCTCGATCCGCGGCTGGCGGTCCAGGAGTTCCTCGAACCGGCGATGGCGGGCCTGCGCGAGCGCATCGGCGCGCTGGTCTTCCAGCTGAGCCCGCTGCCGCTGGCGATGCTGGGCCGCATGCCGGAGCAGCTCGACCGCCTGCACGCGATGCTGGCCGCCCTGCCCTCGCTGCGCGACGTGGCACCGGAGGCGGTCGTGGCGGTCGAGGTCCGCGATCCGGAGTGGCTCACGCCGGCGTTCGTCGCCGTGCTCAAGGACTGCGGCGCGCGCTACTGCCTGGGCCTGCATCCGAAGCTGCCGACCATCCAGGAGCAGTTGCCCCTGCTGCGCGCGATGTGGCCGGGGCCGCTGGTCTGCCGCTGGAACCTGCACCGGATCCACGGCCCGTTCGGCTACGAGGACGCGGAGAAGAAGTACGGGGAGTACGCCGAGATCATGGATCCCGATCCGCAGACGCGGGCCGTGCTCGCGAAGGTGATCCGCGCGACCGCGGAGGCCGGACATCCCGCCTACGTCACGATCTCCAACCACGCCGAGGGTTCCGCGCCACTGACGCTGCGCGCGCTGGCGCGGGAGATCGTCACGCCAGGCGAGACCTGACCCCGGCCAGTTGCCGCCCTTGCCTTCCTTGCCTTCGTTGCCGTCATCGCCGCGGTCCGATCAGGCGAGCGACCAGCGCGCGAGCTCGACGTGCGTGGACATGCCCTGCAGGCTGTCCATCAGCAGGACTTCCGTCGCCGTCCAGCCTGGGACGATGAAGGGCTGCGGCTCGACGACGGCGTCGTCGTAGAAGAGCGTCAGGTGCGGCGTGAAGTGCGGATCGGTCCGAAGCCCGCCGGCACGCAGGCGTTCGCCGAGCGCCGCGCGCATCGCGCGCACGGGGTCGAGGCACGCGCCGCCGCTCAGCACCAGCGGCAGGTTCCGCCGCTTGCGGGTGAAGCTCAGGAGCAGGTCGAAGTCGGCGCGCACCGGCGGCTGCCGCAACGACGAGGCGGCAGCTTCGGCGAGCTGCCGCACCTCCGCCATCACGTCGGCCTGGTCGGTCTGGTCGTCGTACCAGCCGAGGTGGTGCAGCGTCACATGGAGGCGCTCCGTGCGATCGGCCTTCGCGCGCAGGCCGAAGCGGCGCACGAGTTCACCGGAGACCGCGTTCAACCGGCTCGCGGTGTCCGGATCGGGCCGCAGGCAGAAGAAGAGCGCGTGGACGGTCATGGCGCTCTTACGTGGTGATCACGGCACGTTCACGACGCGTTCATTCCGCCGCGTTCATTCCGCTTCCGACGCGCGCCGCTCGCCCTGCTTCATCAGGTCCTGCACCTGACGACCCACGGCCTCGGGCTGAGGCAGCCCCGACGACGCCGCGGACGCCGCCGGATCCGCCGAGGCCGGCGGCTTGATGGCCTGCATCTGCTTCTTCGCGGTCAGCATCACGATGGCCAGCACGATGACGAGGGCGAGGATGGACAGGGCGCTGCGCATGCAAGGACTCCGGAATGAAAGCGGGGATGGCGCGAAGCATAGCCATACTCGTGCGCTGCGCCATCACCCGTTGCATCAGCGCGATACCGTGGCGATGCCCGGTCGCAGCCGCAGGATCTGCGGCGCGCGTTCCTGCGCGTCGCGCCAGCGCGGCTCGAGCGCGCGCCACGCCGGCGAATGCCGGCAGGCGCTCCAGCGGATGGCCCAGTCGTCGGCGTCCGCGGCGCGGGTCATCCAGACGAAGAGCTTCTCGCCCTCGCGCACCGGCAGGCGCGGGAAGTTGTTGGGCGAGCGCTCCGGCACGAAGCTGCCGATCACCGGCAGGCCGGCGGCCTCGATGACCGGCGCGACCTCCTGCTCGAAGAAACGCACGAAGCCGTCTTCAGGATCGGCCGGGTCCTTCCACAAGGCGCACAGATGCAGCACCACCAGGCCGGACGACGCGCCTCGCCGGAAGTCCCCCGCCTCCCGCGCCGCATCGATGCGCGCCGGATGCGGCGCCTCGCGCGGGCTCCTCAGCAGCAGCACGTTGTCGTTGTCGATGAGCAGCGGATTGGCCTCGTCGCGATGGGCCTGCCAAACCGGTCCGAAGTAGAACTCGCCGAGCATGCGCTCGCGCGCCGCCATGTCGTCGAAACCGCGGATCCAGACGAAGCGGTCCGGATCGTCGAGATCCGCGAACTGCCCGTACATCCGCATGCCGACGGCCTCCTGCGATTCGACGAAGGCCGCGTCGAACAGCCGCATGAAACGCTCGCGCTCGCCCTTGACGATCTTGTACTGGCGCAGTTCGTAGACGGGGTGGTCGTCGGCCATGGGGTCTCCGGCAGGGTGTCGTGGCAATGGAAGGATTCTGCGGAGCGCCGCTGACATCGCGTGTCAGCACCGGTGCGCATGACACAGGGCCTCAACGACAATGTCGGGCGGGAAGCCCGCCGGTCCCCGACCGGAGGAACGCATCACGCATCACGCATCACGCATCACGCATCACGCATCGATTCGGGAGGAAGACATGTCTCGCCTGCACACACTGCTCCCTGTCGGTCTCATCGCGCTGGCCCTTGCCGGCTGTGGCGGAGGCGGGGGCGGAGACGGCGGCACCCCGCCACAACCGGCCAACAACACGGCGCCGGTCGCCAAGGCTGCGGCCGCCCAGAACCTTCTCGCCGGCGCCACCGTGACGCTCAACGGCACGGCCAGCAGCGACGCCGACGCCGACCCGCTGAGCTACGCCTGGACCCTGACCTCGAAGCCGGTTGGCAGCGCCGCCGTGCTGGCCAGTCCCGCATCGGCCACGCCCACGTTCACGGCGGATGTCGCGGGCACCTACACGGCATCGCTGGTGGTCAACGACGGCAAGGCGAACAGCCCGGCGGTCACGGTTTCGGTAGTGGTCAAGGCCGTGGTCGCCAAGGTCTATCTCGACAACGGCAACGGCACCGTGACCGATCCGACGACCGGACTCACGTGGATGCGGTGCTATCTGGGTCAGACCTGGAACAGCGGCGCTTGCGCGGGCCCCGCCGGCGCCTACACGACCTATGACGTGACGGGACTCGCGGGCACGGTGACCTACGCAGGGAACAGCGACTGGCGTCCGCCCACGGCCAGGGAACTGAGGACGATCGTTGAGCTGTCCCGCACGGCCCCGGCCATCGACACTGCCGTCTTCCCGGCCGTGCTCGCCACCGATGCGGTGCCGTCCGTCACCGGCTACTCGTCGGGCAACCTGCAGATGAGCCTCTGGTGTGTCCGGTTCGCCACGGGGATCGCGGAGGGCTGCACCACCAACTCCGGAGTGAACGCCGCGCCGCGGACACCGACCTATCCGGTGCTGCTGGTGCGCGGGCATGCGCCGGCCCTGGATGCCGCCGCCGCCGACTATGTCGACCACGGCAACGGCACGGTCAGCCACACGCCGACCGGGCTGACGTGGCAGCGCTGCCCGAAGGGTCAGACCTTCGCCGGCACCTCGTGCACGGGTACGGCCGCGACCTACACATGGACCGCCGCCCTGACGCTGGTCGACAACCTCGCCGGCCAGGGCGACTGGCGCCTGCCCACCGCGGCGGAGCTGAACCTGATCGTGGGCTACAACAGTACCGCGGGCACCGCGCGACCCAGCCAGTTCATCGGCAGCGTCTATCCAGCGGCCGCAGATCAGGGTCTCACCGGCTTCTGGACGTCGACGCCCTACGCGGGCGATGCCAGCCTGGCCTGGCGCGAAACATCGACGGCCCCCAGGAGCGACGCGGCGTACGTGATTCTTGTGAGGTGACAGGACCGATCCGAACATCAATCCCACGTGATGGTTGAACCCCTACCGATCTTCGGTATCACGGGAGCGTTGCTCATCATTCGAGGTGGTGGATCAGGAAGAACCGGAAGCGAAGAATCGACGGCTTCTTTGGCGTGCTCGTCATCGCTACCGTTCACATCTCAGACCAAGGAGATTTCATGATCCCAAACCCGACCCTCTCGATGGAGGGACAAGTCACCCTCCCCGCCGACTTTCTCAGTCGCCAGGACTGGAAGCCCGGTGACGAGCTGGTCTTTGTGGAGACCGACAGGGGCCTCTACGTGCGCCGTCGTCACCGTCTGGACGACCTTCGCGGCATGACGCGAGGCGTCAACACCGACCGCTATCTCAACGGACGCGATCGGTACTGAGCGCAAGCTGCCGGAAGGAGACCTGCCATGCCACAGCGCCAAGTCGTCGACACCTCTGCATGGATCGAATGGATGTCGGACACCGCATTGGGTCAGAGCCTCGTCCAGGATTTCCCCGAGCCTGACCATCGCATCGCTGCGATGCAGATTTTAAGGACCTGCCGTCAGTCAGGTTTTATCCGAAAGATTCGAGGGCCAGTCGCTCAAGTCCTGGCACCACATCTCAAGGCCAATGGGATCGCTGGCCAACGTCTGCTCAATTTGAGTTGAAGGGATTGCCTGCATGAACACGCTTCTTCGGATGCTTTCATGCAGCCCGCTGCTCGAAGTCTCGCCTGGCGTCATCTACCGAGGGCCGGCAGTGATACCCACACAGTCGGAAGACATCGTTCACTGAGCTGGATTTCCAGTCCAAAGCAAACAAGGGCCCATCGGGCCCTTGTTCACTTGCGCGAAGCGCTCATTCCCATTCGATGGTCGCCGGCGGCTTGCTGGAGACGTCGTAGGTCACGCGGTTGATGCCGCGCACCTCGTTGATGATGCGGCCCGAGCAGCGCTTGAGCAGGCTGTACGGCAGCTCCGCCCAGTCGGCCGTCATGAAGTCGCTGGTTTGCACCGCGCGCAGCGCCACCACGTAGTCGTAGGTCCGGCCGTCACCCATCACACCCACGCTCTTCACCGGCAGGAACACCGTGAAGGCCTGGCTGGTCAGCTCGTACCAGGTCTTGCCCGTCGCCTCGTCGCGCGTGTTGCGCAGCTCCTCGATGAAGATCGCGTCGGCGCGGCGCAGCAGGTCCGCGTATTCCTTCTTCACCTCGCCCAGGATGCGAACGCCCAGGCCCGGACCCGGGAACGGGTGACGGTAGACCATCTCCGGCGGCAGGCCCAGCGCCACGCCCAGTTCGCGGACCTCGTCCTTGAACAGCTCGCGCAGCGGCTCCAGCAACTTCAGGCCGAGCTGCTCCGGCAACCCGCCCACGTTGTGGTGGCTCTTGATCGTCACGGCCTTCTTCGTTTTCGTGCCACCGCTTTCGACCACGTCCGGATAGATCGTGCCCTGCGCCAGGAAGGTCGCGCCTTTGTGGCCGCCGTCGCCCGACTTCAACTTCTCGGCCTCGGCCTTGAACACGTCGACGAACAGGCCGCCGATGATCTTGCGCTTGCGCTCCGGATCCGTCACGCCGGCCAGCTGGCCGAGGAACAGATCGGCGGCATCGACGCGGATCACCTTCGCGTGCAGCTTGCCTTCGAACATGTCCATCACCATGTCGCCCTCGTTCAGGCGCAGGAGCCCGTGGTCGACGAAGACGCAGGTCAGCTGGTCGCCGATCGCGCGGTGGATCAGCGCCGCGGCCACCGAGGAGTCCACACCGCCGGACAGGCCCAGGATGACTTCCTCGTCACCGACCTGCTCGCGGATCTTCTGGACCGCTTCCTCAATGTAGTCGCCCATGATCCAGTCGCCCTTGCAGCCGGCGATCTCGCGCACGAAACGCTTGTAGATCGCGGCCCCCTGGACCGTGTGCGTGACCTCGGGATGGAACTGGAGCGCGTAGTAGCCCTTGTCCTCATTGACCATGCCGGCGATGGGACAGGTCGGCGTGGACGCCATCAGCTTGAAGCCCGGCGGCAGCGCCGTGACCTTGTCGCCGTGGCTCATCCACACCTTCAGCATGCCGTGACCTGCCGGCGTCGCGAAGTCCTGGAGGCCGTCCAGCAGCTTGGTGTGGCCGTGGGCGCGGGCCTCGGCATACCCGAACTCGCGGTGGTCGCTCCACTCGACCTTGCCGCCGAGCTGCACCGCCATCGTCTGCATGCCGTAGCAGATGCCCAGCACCGGCACGCCCAGGTCCCACACCGCCTGCGGCGCGCGCAGCTCGTGGTCCTCGTAGGTCGACGCGTGGCTGCCCGACAGGATGATCGCCTTCGGCGCGAACGCGCGGATGAAGTCGTCGCTGACGTCGTTGGGATGGATCTCGCAGTAGACCTGGGCCTCGCGCACGCGGCGTGCGATCAGCTGCGTCACCTGGGAACCGAAGTCGAGGATGAGGACTTTGTCGTGCATGGTCAGCTTCTGGGGATGCTTGGGGATTCCGGGGGGCTCAAGCTCAGGCTCAAGCCTTGGCCGCGGCGGCTTGCGCCGGCGGGCCCATGTTGAAGTGGCGCCACGCGAAGCCCAGCGAGGCCAGCTGCAGCAGCGCGCAGAGATAGAACGGCGCGCCGATGCGCCAGTCGGTCTTGGGGAGCTCGGCGACCAGCGCCATCAGCCCCAGGCCGGCGATCGGCGAGATCACCGCCATCAGGCTGTTGATCGCGGCCACCGCGCCCATGGTCTCGCCCTGCGTGCGGGCGTCGGCGGCGTTGGAGATCACGCTCTGCATCGCCGGGGCCGCGGCCACGCCGGCGATGTTCAGGAAGATCGCGGCGATCATCATCCAGGCCTCGGTCGACATCCCCCAGATCACGTTGGTGAGGATGGAGGTCGTCAGGCCGATCAGCACCAGCCGCCGCGCGCCCAGCCAGCGCATCAGCGGCTGCAGCAGGACGCCCTGCACCACCACCGCGACCAGGCCCACGACGAACAGCGACAGGCCGTTCTCGCGCGGGCCCCAGCCGAACTTGTGCTGGTTGTAGAGGACCCAGCTGGTCTGGATCACGAGCTGCGCCAGACCCGAGCACGCGATCACGTAGATCAGCGGTCCGACGCCGTTGAGCTTGCGCAAGCGCCCCAGCGCCGCGACCGGGTTGGCCTTGCGCCATTCGAAGGGTCTGCGGTGTTCCGGCGCCAGCGATTCGGGCAGCACGAAGAAGCCGTACAGCCAGTTCAGCAGCGCCAGCGTGCCGGCGACGTAGAACGGCAGGTGCAGGTCGATGCTGCCGAGCAGCCCGCCCATCACCGGGCCGAGGATGAAGCCCATCCCGAAGGCCGCGCCCAGCATGCCGAAGCGCTTGGCACGGTCCGCCGGCGGCGTGATGTCGGCGACATAGGCGTTGGCGACGGCCGCGTTGGCCTGCATCGCGCCGGAGAACAGCCGCACCACGACCAGCATCCACAGCGCGTCGGCCAGCGCCGTCACGAAGAAGCTGAGCGCCAGGCCGCTGAAACCGATCAGCATCACCTTGCGGCGGCCGAAGCGGTCGGACAGCCCGCCCAGGATGGGCGAGCCGAAGAAATTCGCGAGACCGAAGGCGAACGCCACGGCCAACTGCGCCAGCGTGTGCTGGGTCTCGCTCTGCGTGAAGGTTCCGACCAGCGGCGGCAACACCGGGATGATCAGGCCGATCGACACCATGTCGATCAGCACTGCGATCAGGATGAACGACATGGCGGCCTTGCGGCCGCCATGTGTCGTCGTTGCTGCGACGGGATCGGACAAGGGCGTCACTCCAGGCGGTAGTTGGGCGCTTCCTTGGTGATCTGCACGTCGTGGACGTGGCTCTCACGGATGCCTGCGGACGTGATCTCGACGAATTCGGCCTTCTCGTGCATGTCCGAGATGCTGCCGCAGCCGCAGTAGCCCATCGAGGCGCGCACGCCGCCGGCCATCTGGTGCACGATGGAGACCATCGACCCCTTGTACGGCACACGCCCTTCGATGCCTTCCGGCACCAGCTTGTCCGCATTGGGGTTGGTCGTCTCGTCGTTCTCCTGGAAGTAGCGGTCCGCCGAACCGGCCTTCATCGCGCCGATCGAGCCCATGCCGCGGTAGCTCTTGTAGCTGCGGCCCTGGTAGAGGATCACTTCGCCCGGGGCTTCCTCGGTGCCGGCGAACATGCCGCCCATCATCACCGTGCTCGCGCCGGCGGCGATGGCCTTGGCGATGTCGCCCGAGTAGCGGATGCCGCCGTCGGCGATCGCCGGGACGCCGGTACCCTTGAGCGCGGTGGCGACGAAGTCGATCGCCGCGATCTGCGGCACGCCGACACCCGCGACGATGCGGGTCGTGCAGATCGAGCCGGGGCCGATGCCGACCTTGACCGCGTCAGCGCCGGCTTCCACCAGCGCCAGCGCCGCGGCGCCGGTCGCGATGTTGCCGCCGATGACCTCGACCTGCGGGTAGTTCTTCTTCACCCAGCGCACGCGCTCGATGACGCCGCTGCTGTGGCCGTGCGCGGTGTCGACGACGATCGCGTCGACGCCGGCCTTGACCAGCAGCTCGACCCGTTCCTCGGTGCCGTCGCCCACGCCGACCGCCGCGCCGACGCGCAGCTTGCCGTGCGCGTCACGTGCGGCGTTCGGGAAGTTGGTCTGCTTGGTGATGTCCTTGACGGTCATCAGGCCGCGCAGTTCGAACGCGTCGTTCAGGACCAGCACGCGCTCCAGCTTGTGCTTGTGCATCAGCGCCTTGCCGTCGTTCAGCGAGGCGCCTTCGGACACCGTGATCAGGCGCTCGGCCGGGGTCATGATCTCGCTGACCGGGATGTCCATGCGCGTCTCGAAACGCAGGTCCCGGTTGGTGACGATGCCGACGACCTTCTGTCCCGCCAGCACCGGGAAACCGGAGACGCCGTGGTGCTCGCTCAGCTGCTTGACCTGGCGGACCGTGGTCTCGGGCGTGATCGTGATCGGGTCGCGGAGCACGCCGGACTCGTAACGCTTGACCCGGGCCACTTCCGCGGCCTGCTGCTGCGGGGTCAGGTTCTTGTGGACGATGCCGATGCCGCCTTCCTGGGCGATGGCGATCGCCAGGCGGGCCTCGGTCACAGTGTCCATCGCGGCCGACACAAGCGGCAGGTTCAGGCGGATGCCACGCGTGAACTGCGTGGCCAGACTGGTGTCGCGCGGCAACACCTGGGAGAACGCCGGCACCAACAACACATCGTCGAAGGTGAGGGCCTTTCCGAGTAGGCGCATGAGGGAAGCTCCAGACGCAAAGGCGCATTATAGAGAAGCCCGGCAGTACACTCCACGACCATGATGAATCCCCCACTCTCGCGACGCCCGCTGGGCATGATCTGCGCGCTGGCGCTGATGGCGCTGACCTCGGTCGCGCACGCCCAATGGAAGTGGCGCGACGCCGACGGACGCACGCAATACAGCGATCGTCCGCCGCCGCCGAGCGTGGCCGAGAAGGACATCCTGCAGCGTCCGTACAACGCGGCGCGCGCGGCGCCGTCGACGGGCCAGCCGGCCCCGGGAAGCGCCTCCGCAGCGGCTTCCGCCCCGACGGCACCGGCCCGCGCGGCGAGCGAAGCGTCCTCGCGCGAGAAGGTCGAACGCGAACTCAAGGCCCAGGAAGACAAGGCCCGCGCGGATGCGATGGCCGAGGACTGCCGGCAGGCGCAGAACAAGCTGCGGCTGCTCGAATCGAACGTGCGCATGCGCAGCGGTTCGCAGACCGGGGAGTCGCAGGTCATGACCGAGCAGATGCGCCAGGATCAGATGCGCCAGGGTCAGGCCGTCGTGGCCGCCACCTGCAAATGACGCTGGAACGCGTCCCGGAAACAACACCGGTGACCGCCCGCGGACCCCGGCACGCAAGCCGGTCGTAAGTCCGGTGACCGCCGGTAAGACAAAAGGCCGCTGATGCGGCCTTTTTGCCGGGCGCCCGGTGTCAGGCCTTGCGGCCCAGCGGCCGATGTCGCGTGACGATGCGGCTGCCCGAGGCCTGGAAGCGCTGGCGTCGCGCCTCCTTCGGATCGACCGTCAACGGACGGTAGACCTCGACGCGATCCTGCTCACGCAGGGGCGTCTCCAGCGGCGCGGTGCGCCCCCAGATCCCGGCCGTCAGCGCCGCGATCTGACCCGGCTCGAACCAGGCGCTGGCCGCCAGGGCGTCGCGCAGCGTGCTGCCGGCGGGCAGGGTCAGTCGTTGTTCGCGGAGTTCACCGGGTACCGGGCTCCAGAAGAGCTCGATCGACAGCTCAGCGGGCGCCATGGACCTGCTCGGCGCGCTTCACGAAGCTGTCGACGAAGGTGTTGGCGATGCGGTCGAACACGGGGCTGACCACGGCCTCCAGCGCGAAGCTTGAAAACGCGTAGCGCAGCTCGAACTCGATCTTGCAGGCCTGCGGCTCGCCGTCGGCCGGCGCGCCGGGGCGGTTCAAGGGCAGGAACTGCCAGTCGCCGTCCAGCATGGAGAACGGCCCGTCGACGAGCGTCATGCGCACGCGCCGGTTCGTCTCGTTCGTGTTGCGGGTGGTGAACGCGTGACGCAGCCCGGCGTACTGCAGGGACAGCCTGGCGGTCACGCCGTCGTCGTGGCGTTCCAGCACCTCCGCGGACGAGCACCAGGGCAGGAACTCCGGATAGCGCTCGACCTGGGTGACCAGGTCGTACATCTCGCGCGGCGAGTACCAAAGGAGGACAGTCTTCCGGACGTGCTTCATGGTCGTTCTTAGAATGGCGGGATTGTAGGCGGCCCGATCGACCCCATCTGGGCGTCATCTGGCCGCCACGCACAACAAGAGTCCCCATGTCCATTGCAGAAAACCGTCGCGCCCGATTCGAGTACCACCTCGAGGAGCAGTACGAGGCCGGCATCGTCCTCGAAGGCTGGGAGGTCAAGGCCATCCGCTCCGGCCAGGTCCAGCTGCCGGACGGTTATGTCGTCATCCGCGACGGCGAGCTGTTCCTGATCGGCTGCCGCATCGATCCGCTGCGCACGGCGTCCACGCACGTCAGCCCGCTGGCCGACCGCACCCGCAAGCTCCTGATGAGCGGCGCCGACATCCGACGCCTGATCGGCAAGGTGGAGCAGAAAGGCTTCACGCTGATCCCGCTGGACCTGCACTACAAGAACGGCCGCGTGAAGGTGCAGATCGCGCTGGCCAAGGGCAAGGCCCAGCACGACAAGCGCGAGACCGAGAAGAAGCGCGACTGGGAGCGCGAGAAGGGCCGCCTGATGCGGCACAAGGTCTCGGGGCCGTCCAAGGACTGATGGTGGCGGCGGAGCGCGCGTGCGCCCTGCCCTTCAGCCCTCAGTCCCTCAGCGCAAGACCTCGAGCGCCTGCGCGAGGTCCGCGCGCAGGTCCTCGACCTCTTCGAGCCCGATCGCGAAACGCACCAGCGTGCCGCCCTCCTCCGCCGTCCACGGCAATCCCAGCGAGCGGCTGCCGCTGAGGTCGTAGGGCACGGCCAGGCTCATCGGGCCGGCCCAGGAATATCCGATCCCGAAACAGGCCAGCGCGTCCACGAAGGCGTCGACGCGGCGCGCATCGAATCCGGGACGGAACACCGCCGAGAACAGGCAGCCGCCCGACTCCGGGCTGACGTCCCGCCAGAACGCGTGGCCGGGCGAATCCGGCAGCGCCGGATACAGCACCCGCGCCACTTCCGGCCGCGCGGCCATCCAGTGCGCGAGTTCGCGTGCCGCCGCGCCCTGTGCGCGGTAGCGCAGCGCGATGCTCGGCAGGCCGCGCAGCACCGCCTCCACATCGTTCTGGCCGACGCCGTAGCCGAGGTACTCGTGCGTCGCCACCAGCTGGCGATTGAGCGCAATGTCGCGCGTGCAGACCGCGCCCATCAACAGGTCCGCGCCGCCGGACGGGAACTTGGTCAGCGCCTGCATGCTGAGGTCGGCACCGAGTCCGGGCGCGAC
Source organism: Mitsuaria sp. 7 (assembly GCF_001653795.1). Classification (NCBI taxonomy): domain Bacteria; kingdom Pseudomonadati; phylum Pseudomonadota; class Betaproteobacteria; order Burkholderiales; family Sphaerotilaceae; genus Roseateles; species Mitsuaria sp. 7. The sequence continues at coordinate 230,553 of NZ_CP011514.1, read as the reverse complement.
GCCCGGCGCCACCTCGAAGGCATTGAAGGCCAGGCCCGCGCCCCAGGTGTTGTCGAGCGCCGTGAGCACGCCGCGTGCGCGGCAGGCCCGCAGCAGCCCGACCAGATCGGGGAACTCCAGCGTGATCGATCCGGCGGCCTCGAGCCACACCAGCTTTGTGCGGTCCGACAGCATGGCCTCGAACGCCGGCACGTCCAGGGGATCGTAGAAGCGATGCGTGATACCAAGCCGGGTCAGCAGGCCGTGGGCGAGGTGGCGGTTCTGGCCGTAGACGTTGTCGGGCAGCAGCACCTCGTCGCCGGGCTTGAGGAAGGCCAGGCTGGTCAGCGTGATGGCGGAGACCCCGCTTGGCGTGAGCACGCAATGCTCGGCGTGTTCGAGCGTCGCGATGCGCGCGGCCAGCGTGTAGGTCGTCGGCGTTCCCGGCAGGCCGTAGCGGTAGCTGACGCCGTCCTTCGCGCGCGGACGGTGCAGTTCGGCGGTGTCCTTGAACAGCACCGTCGAGGCCTTGGCCACCGGGACAGGGACGGCGTCCCACCCGTCGGGCGCGCGATACGGGTGGTGGATCTGTTCGGTCGACGGGCCGCGTGGGGTCACGAAGTCTCCTGGGGTGAACGCGTGAGAACGCGCCGTAACGCGCGACGCGCGAGAAGGCACATTCTGTCGCAGCGCCGCGCCACGAGAAACAGAAACGCCGGCGCGAGGCCGGCGTTCATCGGGGCGTCAAGACGCGCGATCAGATCGGCAGCGCGATCAGGTCGTGACCCTCGGCGCCGACGATGCGGGCGCGCGTGAACTCACCGACGCGCAGCTGCTTGCTGGCCTTCTCGGGCGGCAGCAGGCGCACGGTGCCGTCGATCTCCGGCGCGTCCGCGTACGAGCGGCCCACGCCGCCCTTGCGGCCCAGCGCCGGTGCGGAATCCACCAGCACCTGCATCGTCGCGCCGATGCGGCGCTGCAGCTTGGCGATCGACACTTCCTCGGCCACGGCCATGAAGCGCGCGCGGCGTTCCTCGCGGACCTCGTCCGGCAGCGCGCCGTCCAGCGCATTCGCCGGCGCGCCCTCGATCGGCGAGTAGGCGAAGCAGCCGGCGCGATCGATCTGGGCCTCGCGCATGAAGTCGAGCAGGTACTGGAACTCCGCCTCGGTCTCGCCGGGGAAGCCGGCGATGAAGGTCGAGCGGATCACGAGCTCGGGGCAGATCTCGCGCCAGCGCAGGATGCGCTCGAGGTTCTTCTCGCCGTTGGCGGGGCGCTTCATGCGCTTCTGCACGTCGGGATGGGCGTGCTGGAAGGGCACGTCCAGGTAGGGGAGGATGAGGCCCTCGGCCATCATCGGCACGATCTCGTCGACGTGCGGGTACGGGTAGACGTAGTGCAGGCGGACCCACGCGCCGTAGGGCTTGGCGATCTCGCCGAGCTGCGCGACGAGGTCGAACATGCGCGTCTTGACCGGCTTGCCGTCCCAGAAGCCGGTGCGGTACTTGATGTCGACGCCGTAGGCGCTGGTGTCCTGGCTGATGACCAGCAGTTCCTTCACGCCGGACTCGAACAGCGCCTTGGCTTCGGACAGCACGTCGCCGATCGGGCGCGAGACCAGGTCGCCGCGCATGCTCGGGATGATGCAGAAGCTGCAGCGGTGGTTGCAGCCTTCGGAGATCTTCAGGTAGGCGTAGTGCTTGGGCGTCAGCTTGATGCCGGCGATGCCGCGGGCCTCGGGCACCAGGTCGATGAACGGGTCATGCGGCTTGGGCACGTGCGTGTGGACGGCGTCCATCACTTCCTGCGTCGCGTGAGGGCCGGTCACGGCGAGCACGCTGGGGTGGATCTCGCGGACCATGTTGTCGGAGCTCGCACCGGCCTTCGCGCCGAGGCAGCCGGTGACGATGACCTTGCCGTTCTCGGCCAGCGCCTCACCGATGGTGTCCAGCGATTCCTTGACGGCGTCGTCGATGAAGCCGCAGGTGTTGACGATCACCAGGTCCGCGCCGGCGAAGGTCTTGGAGGTCTCGTAGCCCTCGGCGCGCAGCTGCGTGAGGATGAGCTCGGAGTCGGTCAGCGCCTTCGGGCAGCCGAGCGAGACGAAGCCGATCTTCGGCGCGGGGCTGCCCGCCGGCCCGCTGATTTTCGCGGCGGCGGTGGGGTCGTAAGTCGTTGATTCCATTTGGGTTCCGCCGGAGGGCCTGGCTGAGGGCTGGGCCGGCATTGTAAGCGAGGCGGTATTTTTCAGACAGGGTCCGGTTCATTGCGTCACCGCCGGTACCGTGGACGACTGCCGCGACGCACCTCCGGTAACGGGCCAGGACCGCCTCGTGCCGGACCGGACGGCCGCTACGTCGATACTCGCGCGTCCGGTCCTCCTCCCACGTCCGCCTCGATGTCCGACCCCTCCCCGCGTTCCGAGCTCCTGCCCCTCGTCGGCGACCGTGCCTCGGTGGAAATCGCCGCGCTGGTGATTCCGCCGGTCGTGGTCGCGAGCACGCCGTCCGGGACCGCCGCCCTGTGGGCCTGGACCTGGGCCATCGCCTACGCGCTGAGTTCGATCGGTGTCGCCGTCGCGCGGCGCCGCTTCCGGCGCGAGGCCGCGGTCATGAATCCCGCCGACTTCGTGGCACGCTGGGCGCGGCCGCTGGAGCGCATCGCGCTCGCCTTCGGCGTGCTGTGGGGTCTGCTGCCCTGGGTCGCCACCCTCAGCGGCGCTTTCGAGCACGCGGTCTTCCTGTACCTCGTGCTCGCCGGCACCACGGTCTCGACGGCCGCCTTCGCCGCCGCGGACCTCCCGTTCTTCGGCCGCTTCCTCGCGCCCGCCTGGGTGATGGCGACGGTGGCCGTGCCCCTGGCCTTCCCCACGCAATGGACCATCGTCCTGCCGCTGTGCCTGCTCTTCCCGTGGCTGGTGTGGCGCCACGCGCGCACGTCCAACCACTTCCTCGTCCAGCAATCCCGGCTCAAGCGGCAGAGCGAGGCCCTCGCGCTCGCGCACAAGGAGGCCCGCGATGTCGCCAAGGCCGCGTCGCGCGAGAAGAGCCTCTTCCTCGCCACCGCCTCGCACGACCTGCGCCAGCCGCTCTACGCGCTGACGCTGACCGCGCAGGCCGCGCTCCAGCGCAACCAGGATGCGGCGCTGCGGCCCCTGCTGGTCGACATCTCCCAGGCCGCCGGCCACGTCAACGATCTGCTGAACTCGCTGCTGGACGTGTCCGCGCTGGACAGCCGCAGCGCCGAGCTCGCGCTCCAGCCGCTGGCGCTGTCGCCGCTGCTGTCGGAACTGCATGAGCGTTTCCAGCCCGAGGCGCATGCGCGCGGCCTCGACTGGCGCATCCGCGGCCCGGAGGCGCCCGCCTGGGTCGTCGCCGAGCCCATGCTGCTGCGCCGCGCGCTCGCCAACCTGCTGCACAACGCGCTGCGCTACACGCCCGCGGGCGGCGTGCTGCTCGCGGTGCGACGCCGCGGCGACGACTGGGCCGTCGAGGTCTGGGACACCGGCGTCGGCATGGCCGCGCCCAAGCGCGAGGCCCTGTTCTCCGAATTCCATCGCGGCGACGACGCCGCGCGCGTCACCGGCGAAGGCCAGGGCCTGGGGCTGTCGGTCGTGCGCGACTGCGTGCGGCGGATGCAGGCCGCTATCGACTGGCACTCCACGCCGGGGCGGGGCTCCTGCTTCCGCATCACCCTGCGCGGCGCGGCCATCCCGACGACGCCGGCGAAGCGCGCGCCCGCGTCGACGCCTGCCTTCGAGCCGCTGCGAGGCCGCGTGCTCGTCGTCGACGACGACCTCGGCGTGACGCGCGGCCTGTCCCATCTGCTGGGCGAATGGGGCCTCGACTGCCGCATCGCCGGCGACGCCGCCCTGGCGCATGCGGCGCTGGACGCCGACTTCGAGCCCGACATCGTGATGAGCGACCTGCGGCTGCGCCACGACGATGGCGGCTACGGGCTGCTGCTGGACCTGCTGGACCGGCTGCCGCTGGCGCGCGGCCTGGTGGTCACCGGCGAATTCGACCTGCCCGATCTGCGCCGCGCCGAGGCCGATGGCTACCTCGTGCTGCGCAAGCCGGTGCAACCCGGGCCGCTGCACGCGGTGCTGCGGTCCATGCTCACGTCGCGGGCGCTGTCGCCGCCGGGTTGATCCCGCCTGCCCCGTGGCATGCGCGTTGCCGGAGACGGGGACCAAGGAGAGCATCCACCATGCACCTCGAAGGCTCCTGCCACTGCGGCCGCATCCGCTTCTCGGTCGACTCGACCGAGCCCTATCCGTTCATGCGCTGCTACTGCACGATCTGCCGCAAGACGGCCGGCACCGGCGGCTACGCGATCAACATCGGCGCCGACCACGGCAGCTTCAAGCTGATCAAAGGCAAGCGCGACCTCAAGGTCTATCGCGCCGTCCTCGACGGCAAGGAAAGCAGCGGTCAACGCCACTTCTGCGGCCATTGCGGCACCGCGCTCTGGATGTATGACGACAGCTATCCCGACCTGATCCACCCGCACGCCAGCGCGATCGACACGCCGCTGCCGGAACCGCCGGCGAACGTGCACGGCCTGCTGGATTCCAAGGCGACCTGGGTCCGGGTGGAAGGCAAGCCGGGCGACACGCGCTTCGACCACTTCCCCGACGAGTCGCTGGCCGACTGGCACCGTCGCCACGGACTCTGACGACGCGAGGCCTCAGGCCTCACAGGTGGCCTGTCACTCGTCAGACCCTTGACTGGGGGGACTGTCGCGGCGGAACCGGCGTCGCCGCGCATTCGATCACGGCGATGCGCCGGCTGCCGACGGACGATGCGAGACCGGCTGACTAGCATCGCGCCCATGTCGAACACCCGCCCCGCCCCGCTCCTGGACATCGCGCCGCACGCGCGCAAACCGCCCTTCGCCTGGGCGGCCCATCGCCCCGTCCTGGCCGCGCTCGCGCTGATCGCGGGGATCGTGCTGCTGGCGGTGTGGACGGGTCAGGACCCCTACGCCGATCGCGAGGACTGCCTGGCGCGACAAGGCACGCCGGTGGTCGTGAACGCGGCCCTGCATCAGACCGAATGCCGCGTCGTCGGCGAAGACGCCGACGACGGGATCAAGCGCTGAAAGCTCCAAACGCGCCAAACGCGCTGAAGAAACTCAAGGCTCCGAACGCGCCGCTCACTTCTTGGTCGGCGGCGGCGGGAAGCCCGGCACCCCAGGCACGCCGGGGAAGATGTTGCCCGCGCTCTGGAACTGCTCCTGCATCTGCAGGAACAGGTTCTTGGACTGCTCGAGGTAGTTGCCCATCAGGCCCTGCATCATCGGCGCCTGACCGCTCATGAACTGCGACCACAGCTGCGGATCGAAGCCCGCCGCGCCCTTGCTCGGGTCGGCGAAGCGGCTCTGCAGCTCGGTGACCGCCTGCAGGTTCTTCTCGAGGTAATCGCCCATCAGGCCCTGCATCGCGTGGCCATAGAAGCGGATGATCTGCGCCAGCAGCGGCGTCGAGAACATCGGCATGCCGCCCATCTCCTCCTCGAGGATGATCTGCAGCAGGATGGAACGCGTCAGCTCATCGCCGGACTTCGCGTCGCGGACCTCGAAGTCCTCGCCGCCGAGCACCATCTTCTTGACGTCCGCCAAGGTGATGTAGCTGCTGGTCTGCGTGTCGTACAGCCGCCGGTTGGGGTACTTCTTGAGCACCCGCGTCCCCTTCGGGTGCGCGGGGTCCTCGCTGCCGGTTGCGGTCTTGCCGCGTCGGGCCGTCGCCATGCTGTCTCCTCTGAGGGTCTTCGACCCATTCTAGGAGGCGCCCGGCAAGCGGCCCGCCGGGTGATTTCCCTTGCTGTGCGGGAGGCGGATCCGCCCTGGGCGCACTCAGTCCGGCTTGACGTTGCCGTCCTTGATCACCTTCGCCCATTTGGCCTGCTCGGCCTTCTGGAACTCGGCGAACTGCGCCGGCGAGTTGGGCGTGTACTCCAGGCCCAGCGATTCCATCTTCGCCTTCACCTCGGGCAGGGCGACGATCTTCTGCACCTCGGCATTGAGCTTGGCCACGATGGGCGCGGGCGTGTTCGCCGGGAAGTACAGCGCCTGCCAGCTCGACACGTCGAAGCCGGGCACGCCGGACTCGGCCAGTGTCGGCACGTCGGGCAGCTGCGCGCTGCGCCTGGCCGAGGTCACCGCCAGCGCCTTCACCTTGCCGCCCTTGATCTGCGGCAGCGCGACGGTCACCGTCTCGAAGCTCATCGGCACCTGGCCGCCCATCACGTCCTGGATGGCCGGCGCGCTGCCCTTGTAGGGCACGTGCGTCAGGTCCGCGCCCGTCATCAGGCGGAACACCTCGCCCGACAGATGCTGCGACGTGCCCTGCCCCGCCGAGGCGAAGGTGATGTCGCCGGGCTTGGCCTTCGCGGCCGCGATGATGTCCTTGACCGTCTTGGCCTGCGAGCCCGGACCGATCAGCAGCACGTTGGAGATCTTGCCCAGCAGGATGACCGGCGCGAAGTCGCGGTCGGCCTTGTAGGGCATCTTGGGCAGCAGCGAGGGATTGATCGCGTGCGTGGCGATGGTGCCCAGCAGCATGGTGTAGCCGTCCGGCGCGGCCTTGGCCACGCTGTCGGCGCCCAGCACGCCGCCGGCGCCGGCCTTGTTGTCGACCACGATGGTCTGCTTGAGCGAGACCTGCAGCCGCGCCGCGATCTCGCGCGCCAGCACGTCGGACGTGCCGCCCGGCGCGAAGGGGACGATCAGCTTCACCGGCTGGGTCGGCCAGTTGTTCGCATCGGCAGCCTGCGCCGCCGTCATCGCCACCGTGCCCAGCACCATCGTCGCCGCCGCAGCGGCCAGGACGCGCACGCGTCCCCGCATCACCGAATTCATGTCGCTTGTCTCCATCCATGACGGCACGCGACCCTCGTCGACCTCGACGCGGTACCGGCACCCTCTTCTCTTGATGAGAGCGATGGTATCGGTACCATCCGACGCGTCAAGCCAGTGTTGATGAGGGATTCCACCGGGTTCGCGCGTGCCATGACCAAAGCCCGGGCGCGGTCAGTGAGGGCTCAGGCGCTGGCGCGCTGGACCAGCTCGAAGCCGATGTCGACGATGCGGCGATCGACCGTGCCGCTGGCGCGGTCGAGGATGAAACGCGCCGCCTGCCGACCGATGGCGAAGCCGTCGATGCGGATGGTGGTCAGCGCCGGCTCCAGGTCCCGGGCCAGCGCCAGATCGCCGAAGCCGACGATCGCCAGGTCCTGCGGGATGCGCAGTCCGCGCGCCTGCGCCTCGATCAGGACGCCCAGCGCCAGCGAGTCGGAGCTGCAGAACACCGCATCGACGCCGTCCGGATGCGCGAGCAGCTCGGCCAGGCCGCGACGGCCGCTGCCCAGCGTGGTCGGCGTGGCGACGGTGGCCACCGGCACGTCGGCGATGCCGAGCACCCCGGCTTGGTCCTGGAAGGCGCGGAAACGCCGCATCGCGCGCTCGTCGCTGCCGGCCACGCCGGCCAGCCGGCGGTAGCCCCGTTCATGCAGATAGGTCGCGACCTTGCGGCCGACCTCGACGTGCGAGAAACCGACCAGCATGTCGATCGGATCGTCCGTCTGGTCCCAGGTCTCGACGACCGGGACGCCGGAGGCGCGCATCCGCGTGCGCGCCTGCTCGGAATGGCTGGTGCCGGTGAGCACCAGGCCGTCGGGACGACGGCCGATCATCGCGTCGAGCCAGGCTTCCTCGCGCGCGTTGTCGTAGCCGGTCTGGCCGAGCAAGACCTGGTACCCGGCCTCGAACAGCGCCTCGGTGAGGCTCTGCACGGTGTCGAGGAACACGGGACCCGCGATCGTCGGCACGGCCACGCCCACCATGCGGCTCTTCATCGACGACAGCGCGCCGGCCAGCAGGTTGGGCACGTAGCCGGTCTTGCGGACCGCCTCGGCCACGCGCTCGCGGACCTCGGGCGAGACCTGCGCGGGGTTGTTGATCGCGCGCGACGCGGTGATCGGCGCCACGCCCGCGATCAGCGCCACGTCGCGCAGCGTGACGGCGCCGCTGCCCTTGCGGCGGCGGGGACGGGGGAAGGTCTCGGTGTCGGACATAGGAGGGCTGAAAGGTGGCCGTCGATTATGGCGGTCGATCACAGGGACGCGCAGGGGCGGATCGCGCGTTCAGCGACGACCTTCGTAGGCCAGCACGAGGTTGCGCCCCGCGCCCTCGATCCCCTCGATCCCGTCGCGGCGAGAGGTCACGAACATCAGCTGGTTGACGTTGGCCGTGGCCCAGGCGATCGCGCGTGCGTGGGCCAGCGACGGCGAGGCGAGCTGCAGCCGCAGCGCCTCGTCGGCGACGGCTTCGCTGATCGACAGGCGCTCGAAGGTTCGCAGGAAGCCGCGCGTCGGCTCCAGCAGTTCCGGCGGGCAGCGCGCCATCACCGCCAGCCAGGTGAGCACGCTGATCGAGCGGTGCGCGCAGGCCTCCAGCGCCTGCGCCGCCGCTGGCACGCCGTTCAGGTAGTCGAGCAGCACGTCCTCGTCGATGACGGCGTTCATGGTCGGCGACTCCGCCGGGGCGCGCTGTCATCGGATCGGACCGCCGGGCCCACCGTCGGCCCCTCTGCCGGATCGACGCGGGCGCCATGCGACGACCACAGCCCGAACGCTTCCGGCGTCACGTCGACGTGGCCGTCGGCGAACGTCGCCAACGCCCGCCGCACCGCTTCCGCCCGCGAGATGCCCATCAGCTTGCACAGGCGGTCGATCTCGACGAGCTGCGCTGCGGGGATGTCGACGATGGTGCGGGTCATGCGGGCCTCCGGGTGAAGCGCTGAAGGATCCGGGGCCCGGCTCAACGCGCGAGGAAGTCGGGCTGGCGGAACTTCTCTTCGAGGAAGTGCCCGTTGGCGATCAGCGCCTGCGCGTCGTGGCGGGCGGCGTTGGCGACGATCTCGCGCATCTGGGTCTCCAGCAGCGACAGCTGCTCCGCGAGCAGTTGCCGCGCGGTCCTGCCGTCCTTCAGCGGATGGCTGACGCGGAAGGCCGGCGGCAGCGCGACGTAGTTCGCGAGCGTCTCCGGCAGGTAGCGCAGCACCGTCTGGCGGACGGTGAACAGGTCGTCGTTGTGCAGGCCGTTGCCGCGCAGCCGCGGCAGCACCTCCCCGACGGCATTGCGGATCGAGGCCAGGCGAGGCTTCACCTCCTCGGGCAGATGCGGCGATGCCTGCGAGATGACCTCATCCAGGCGCTGCATGGTCTGCTCGAAGCTCAGGCTGTCCTCGATGGCGCGTTCGAGCTCGGGCTGGCGACGGCCGAGCAGCAGGCCCGCGACGTACAGGCCCGCCGTGATCGCCAGCCAGCCCCGGTCGATGACGCCGGCGAACAGCAGCGCCGGCCCGATCAGCGCCAGCGCGCAGCCCAGTATGTTGCCGCTGCCGTAGAGGAACAGCAGCGCGCGCAGCTTCAGCGGTCTCGATGCGGCCATGGCGGCGTTCCCGGCACGTTCACTGATAACCGCGGATCTCGCGGAAGACCTGCGCCAGGCGCGAATGGCGCCCGTCGAACTCGCGGCCGCCGGTCATCTGCGCGATCTGCTTCATCTCGTCGACGTTGCCCTCGCCGAAGAGGATGGGGAACACGCGCGCCGGCGCGCCCTGCCCGTAGCGCGAGCGGAACGCGGAGAACGACATCCCACTGTTGCTCTCGCCGTCGGTGAGCAGCGCGACGCTGACGAAGCGGTCGGGATGCTCGCGCGATTCCCGCGCGGCCAACTCCAGTGCGGCGGACAACGCCGAATACACCGCCGTGCCGCCGCGTGGGCGCAGCTCGTCGGCGACGCTCGTGAGTCGTGCGCGTGCAGCCTCGATGCCGTCGGCGTCGAAGGGCACCAGCACCGGCTCGTTCACCCGGTCGTCGAACGGGATGAGGAACACGCGCTCCCGCCCCTGGAACGCGGTCAGCCGCGCGCTGGCCGTCGCCTGCGAAGCGCCGCTGAGCACCTTCAGCGCCTCGCGCATGAGCTCGATGCGTTCGCCCTTCATCGACCCGCTGATGTCCAGCACGAAGATCGACGTCGACGGCTTGCGCCAGGTCGACTGGTAGGCCGACAGCACCGCGTCGATGACCTCGAGCCGGTTCGGGAAGGAGAGCTCCGCGATCGCCGCCGTCGGCAGCGCCGCCGCGGTGGCCACCTGTGGATTCGCGGGTCGCAGGAAGGCCGGGCCCAGCGCGTCGCGCTGGAAGTCCGCTGCCTTCAGCGCGGCGACCAGCTTGTTGTACGGCTCGCGGCCCGTATCGCGCAGCAGCATCAGCGGATAGTCGGCCGAGATCATCCCGTCGCGGGGATAGACCAGCGTCAGGCGCTGGTCCTGCGCCAGCTTCTCGTTGGCGCGCAGGATCACGGCCTCGTAGTTCACCATCGCGTCGATGGCGGCGGGATCCTTCGTGAAGGCGTCGGCCAGCCAGCCGGAACTGCCCGCAGTCAATCGCTGGCCGGACAGGAAGGCGGTGATGACCTTGGCGTCGACATCGGACGCGGCCATGTCCTCGGTCTTGCCCGACGACGCGGCGGCGACCGCGAAGAGCGCGCTCATGCCCGAGTTCGAGCTGGCCGCGTTGGTCATCGCGTAGCGAAGCTTGCCGGTGCTGGCGGCCTTGGCGATGTCGGCCCAGGTCGGCGCGCGCTGGCCCCAGCCGAGCTCGGCCACCTTGGCCGCCTTCACGCCGAGCGCGATGCGCGAGTAAAAGAGCTTCTCGCGCGCGAGCGGCGGCGTCTGGAGCGCCAGCGACGGATAGGCGCCGTTGGGCGGCAGGATCGCGTCGAAGCGCTCGCCGGCGTTGATCCGCTCGACGATGTCGAGCGTGCCCGCGTAGCTCATCTTCACGGTCACGCCGGCCGCCTGCCCGGCCGCAACGATGGCCGGCTCCAGGTCCTTGACCTCGGAGCCCGCGAGCACGGTGAACCCGGCCTCGGTGCTTGTCGCGCGCGCCGCATCGGACGCCGGCGTGTCCGCCTCACGCTTGCCGCAGCCGCCCAACACAAGCGCCGTCGACAACAGTGCCGTCGACCACCACGCGGCACCCGCGAACCATCCCCTCGCCGAACGGCGCGCGCCGCTCACAACGACACCTCTCCCGACGCCTGCAGCGCGGAGGCGGACTCCTGACGCCGCACGCGGTCCAGGTAGGTCCTGCTCTTCGCGACCTCGTCGGACAGCACGTCCACGGTCGTCTGCATGGACGCCAGCGCCTTCGTCTTGAAGTCGGCGATGGTGTCCATCGTCTGGTAGATGTTGGTGAAGGCCAGCTGCAGCTTCGCGATCTCGATCGTGCTGGACGCGGCCTGCTGATGGATCGCGGCGCTCTGGTCGCGCAGCATCTCGCTGGTGCCGGCGATGAGGTTGCCGGTCGTGGTGTTCAGCGCGGAGATCTGGTCCAGCACCAGCTTCTGGTTGTTGAGCGCCTGCGCGACGATGACCGCCGTGCGCAGCGCCGACACGGTCGTCGTCGTGGCGCGGTCGACGCCCTTCACCAGCTCCAGGTTGTTCTTGCGGATCAGGTCCAGCGCCAGGTAACCCTGGATGTTCACGGCCTGCTGCGTCAGCAGGTCCGTCACCTTCTGGCGGGTGTAGAACAGCATCTCCTCGCGGACGACGCGGGCCTTCTCGCCGTCCGAGAGCTCGAGCTCACGCGCCTTCGTCTCGAGCTGCCCGTCGAGCGTGCGGCCGATGTGGATGTACTTCTCCAGCCGCTCCATCAGCGTCCAGAGGTTGACCTTCTCCTGCTCGATGGCGGCGTTGTCGCGCAGCAACTCGTCCTTGCCGCCCTTGAGCGCCTCGATGATCCCGTTCAGGTGCGACTGCGAGGACTGGTAGCGGTCGAAGTAGTCGGCCAGCTTGTTGCCCAGCGGGATGAAGCCGAGCAGCTTGCGCGCCGAGAACAGGTCGCCCTGACGCGACGGGTCGAGGTCCTCGACGGTGCGGCGCAGGTCCACCAGCGACTGGCCGATCTGCGCGCCCTGGTCGAGGAGGCCGCTCTTCAGCGACCCGACGGGCCGGTCCAGCATCCGGTTGGACGCGGCGGACGCGGCCTCGATGTCCTTGCTGCCCATCGCGTGGATGCGCTCCACAGCCTGCTTGAAGGTCGGATGCTGGCTGTCGTGCGTCGTGATGTCATCGATGAACTGGCGGACCTGGCCGTCGAGCTCGGCGACCTCCTCCGGCTTGAGCTTGACCTTGCCGGCGGCGGTCTCGACGGGCACGACCTGCACCGGCGCCGGAGGCTCCAGCGTGAAGGACTGCGGGGGCTGGAGCTCGTCGAGCGCGGTGTTCTGGCCGGGGGTCGGGGTCTGGGAAGCGGTCATGCGGTCCTCCTCGGGATGAAGCGTCACTTGAACCGGGCCTCGATGCCCTGGATCAGGCGTTCGAGCCATTCGTGGCTGGGCGGGTCGACGACATCGACGAGCACCGGCGGCACCTTGACGCCGCGCTGGGCCCAGGTCTCCGGGCCCTTCACGTCGCCGCCGGTGCGGAAGCCGTATTCATGCGCGAGCTCGCGCAGCTTGGGATCGGTGTCGAGCGCCTCGCCCAGGCGGGCGCCCTTCTCGTTGTAGGGCACCAGCACGTGCTTGGAATACACCGTCGGGCGCGGGTAGAGCACGACCATGTCGCCCTTGAGCCGGTCGGGATTGCGCAGCCAGAACTCGACCATCTGCGACTCGTAGGCCGCCAGCAGCGGGGCCTTGCCCATGCCCAGCGCCAGGTAGTCCTCGAAGGGGCCGGCGGAGCTCTGCTCCTGGAAGCCCTGGCGCAGGAACAGCGGCGCGACCAGCGGCAGGACCTTGTCGACCTCCTCCTGGCTCTGGACGATCTGCTGCTGGTTGGCCAGGTAGCTGGCCAGCGCCAGGTACATCGCCGCGGAGTTGGAGGTGCGCACGTCGGTGGAGTTCACCAGCACCGCCTTGCCGGTGGCGAAGGCCTCGCTCTTCTTGAGGTCGCGCCAGCGGGCGTTCTGCTCGATCAGCGTCATCAGGCGCTGGAGATCGACGATGTAATAGAAATCGCCCTCGCGCTGCGCGATGCCGTTGGCGACGAGGATCTCGGCGATCGGCTTCCAGCTGGCGAAGACGATGGGCGTGTAGAACGGCGTGTAGACGTTGGCGGCCTTCGCGGCCACCTTCAGTTGCTGCCCCGCGGGCGCGCCGGACGGAAAACCGAAGTCGTACTTCGCGGCGTCGACGCGGTTGGCGATGGCGCGGGACCCGGCCTTCTCCACCGTGACCGTGAGCCCACGCGCGGCGAGCGCCTGCTGGACGCGCGGATCGTTGAAGAAGGCTTCCTTCTCGGAGCCGATCAGGCCGCGCAACGTGACCTGACGGTCCCGCACCTGCTGGGCGGTGACGGCGGCGACCTTGTCCTGGTCCAGCCGCGCGTTGGAGTACCAGACGCCGCCGCCCACGGCGGCGAGCAGCGCGATCGCCAGCACGGGGGCGACCAGTTTGCGAATGTCCAAGGTGACGAGCCCCTGAAGGCGCGTGGAAGCTCACGCTGCGAGGGACGATATCGCCGGGTGATGACGGAAATGTGTCACACGACTGTCACGAGCCCCGAAGGCAGTGCGCGGCCCCCTTCCCCACAGCTGTGGGCAGATTCCCTACAGCGGCATACGGGACCCGCCCGACCCGTGGTACCGCTGTCTCCTCCTGTTGGTAACGAGGCGTGAGAACGAAGATTCATTCATCGCAAACAGGGGGCCAACATGAACACGATCTCGAAGCAAGCCAGCAAGTTCAAGCACATCGCCATCGGCCTGGGCCTGGCGGTTTCCGCCTCGATGGCGGCCAACGCCAACACCGCGCAGAACACCTTCCAGGTGACCGCGACCATCACCAGCTCCTGCACGGTGTCGGGCTCGGCGCTGAACTTCGGCAGCGCGATCGACCCCCTGGCGGTCGGCGTGCCGCTGGACGCCTCGTCCACGCTGACCGTCACCTGCTCCAACACGACGCCCTACGCCGTGTCGCTGAACGCCGGCGCGAACGCAGGCGGCGCCTCCAACTTCAGCGCCCGCACGATGAAGAGCGGCGCCAACACCCTGGGTTATCAGCTGTACATGGACTCGGGCCGCACGACCGTCTTCGGCGACGGCACCGCCAGCTCCAGCACCAAGAGCGGCACGGGCACCGGCAGCTCGCAGTCGATCAGCGTCTACGGCCGCGTGCCGACGCTGGCCGGCGTGGTCCCCGGTTCGTACACCGACACGGTGACCGTGACGATCACCTACTGATCCCGGTCCGGGGCCGGGTTCCGCGCCGCCCCCGCAAAGAACCCCAGGCTCCGGCGACAGGCAGTCCCGTCCAGAAAGCTCCGTTCACGCCCGCAAGGGCGACGACCGGAGCTTTCTTCGTTTCTTCTCTTCGTAGGACATGTCGTCCGCGATCTCGAGCAGGCGCGCGTAGCTCGTCTGCCCGTCGCCGACGGCGTAGCCGATGGACGCGCCCACGCTGACCATGCCGCCCTCGATCGCGATGGGTTCGGTCAGGGCCTGCAGCAGCCGCTGCCGGATCTGCGCCATCCGGAATTCATCCGGCGCGCCGGAGAACAGCAGGACGAATTCATCGCCCCCGACCCGCGCCGGCAGATCGCCATCCCGGCACTGCGCCCGCAGGCGCTGGCCGACGGCGCGCAGCACGGCATCGCCGGCCGCATGGCCGTGGCGATCGTTGACGGGCTTGAAGTCGTCGAGGTCGAAGACGACGACGCTCATCGGCTGGCCGGCGAGCTCCTGCGCCCGCCGCTCCAGCGAGCGCCGGTTGGCCAGGCCGGTGAGGAGATCCGTGTCGGCCGTCGTGGCCAACTGGGTCATGTCGCGGTCGCTGGCCCGAACCAGGCGGCTCGCGTAGCCGATGGTCCACAAGGTGAAGGCGATGAACAGCCCCGCCAGCGCCAGCGCCGATCGCTTGACCGACTGGAGCCCGCGCTCCTGCTGGGCCTGGCGGTCCGCCAGCAGCGAGCGCTCGGCGCGCTCCATGGTGTCGAGCAACTGCCGCAGCCGCTTGGACGAATCACTGGTGATGCGCGCGTCCAGCCCGTGCCGCAACGAGTCGACGCCGTCGCGTTCTCCGATCACGGCGGAGGCCAGGTACCAGCCGGTGATCTCGAGGGTCTCGGACCGCACCTCCGCGGCCACGCTCAACTGGGCCGGGTTGTCCCGGACCAGCATTTCCAGCCTGTCGTCCGTCTCCCGGGCGTCGCCCGCCGCAGCGCGCAGACGCTGAAGCGCGTCGGACTGCGGCACCAGCACGAAGTTGCGCAGCGCGACGCCGCCGCGCAGCAGGCCGGATCGCAGCTGGTTCAGCTGATCGAGGACTTCATGCGTATGGGCGACCAGATCGTTCGCGTCGCCGTAGCGGCGGGCGCTGTCGACCAGCACGCCGGCGGCGCCGATCACCAGGACCAGCGCCACCGCCTGGGACAGCTGCAGGACGCGCGCGATGCGCCGGAGCAAAGGGTTGGAGACGGTCGCCAAGAGCGTGTGCGGGTGCCGGAATCGCGGCATCCTACCGTCGGAGGAAAAACGTCGCAGGCCGGAAAAGCGGGGCCTTTGCCGACCATGGCGGTCATCGCACAAGCCGCGTGCCGGCAGCAGGCAAGCGCAGAACGAAGGCCCGGACATCGCAGGAAAAATCGAAGCCGGAAAGCGAAACGCCCGCTTGCGGCGGGCGTATCAAGCAGAACGCCCGCTTGGAGCGGGCGTTTGCTGAAGTATCGAGTCCCGGAGGACTTCCTACCAATGCTGGTAGGCGCGATTGGATTCGAACCAACGACCCCCACCATGTCAAGGTGGTGCTCTAACCAACTGAGCTACGCGCCTGAAATACGCCGCCAGCGGTGGTTAATCCACTGGTCGGAAAACAAATCGCCCGCCGTTGAAGCGGGCGATCCGTCGAGGTGTCCCTGAGGACTTGCCTACCAATTCTGGTAGGCGCGATTGGATTCGAACCAACGACCCCCACCATGTCAAGGTGGTGCTCTAACCAACTGAGCTACGCGCCTGGAGAAGCCTCGCAGTATAAGCCGGATTTTCAGGTCCGTCCAGGAAGCCGGGGCAAAAAGAACAGCAGTCGCACGATGTCTTCAGCAGGATCGTCGACGACGTTCCCGCGATCGGCCTAACGACGTCGCGCGCTCCGGATGCCCGAGACCTGCGACAACGCCACCAGCGTCTGCTGCAGCCGCTGCGCGTCGCTCACCTCGACGGTGAAACTCATGCGCGACAGGTCGCTGCGCGCCGGCTTGCCCTTGCCGCTCTGCTGGTTCACCGAGACCACGTTGAGCTTGTCTTTCGCGAACAGCTCCAGCACGTCGCGCAGCAGGCCCGGCCGGTCCGTGGCCTCGACGACCAGGTCCACCGGGTACATCGCGCCCTTGCCCGCGCGGTCCGGCGCGGGCTCGCCCCAGGCGACCGCGATGACGCGCTCCGGCGCCGCCTGCGCCATCTGGCGCAGGTTCGCGCAGTCGCAGCGATGGATGGCCACGCCCTTGCCGCGCGTCACGTAGCCGGTGATCACGTCCGGCGGCGCCGGGCGGCAGCAGCGCGCCAGGCTCGTCAGCAACGAATCCACGCCCACCACCAGCACGCCGCCCTTGGGCGTGCGCCCTTCCCCGACCGCGCCCTTGGTGTGGCGCTGGACGAGCAGTTCCTCCTCGTCCGCTTCCGGCACCGGCGGACGCAGCAGCGTCTCGATGTTGCGCAGCGAGTACTCGTCCTTGCCGACGACCTCGAACAGCGCTTCCGCGCTCTTGAAGCCGAGCCGACCCGCCAGGTCGTCGAGCTTGATCGCCGTCTTGCCTTCGCGCTGCAGCAGCTTCTCGACCAGCTCGCGGCCCTTGGAGACCGTGTGCGTCTGCACCTGCGCGTTGAACCACGCGCGCACCTTGGCCTTGCTGCGCGGACTCTGCAGATAACCGAGCTCGGCGTTGAGCCAGTCCATCGACGGACCGCCCTCCTTGAGCGCGACGATCTCCACCGTCTGGCCGCTCTGCAGCGGCGTGTTCAGCGGCACCATCTGGCCGTCGACCTTCGCGCCGCGGCAGCGGTGGCCGAGGTCCGTGTGCACCGCATAGGCGAAGTCCACCGCCGTCGCCCCCGCGCAGAGCTCGACCACGTTGGCCTGCGGCGTGAACACATAGATGCGGTCGTCGAAGCTGGCATCGGTCTCGGCGACGTAGTCGCGCTCCCACGCCAGCAGTTGCCGCAGCACCGCTTTGCGGGCCTGCGCGACCTGTTCCTCGAACTCGCCCGCCGCGCTCACGCCGGCGTAGCCCTTGGTGCCCGCTTCCTTGTAGGCCCAGTGCGCGGCGACGCCATGCTCCGCATGCTCGTGCATGGCGCGCGTGCGGATCTGCACCTCCATCGGCCGGCCGTCCGCGGCGATCACCACCGTGTGCAGCGACTGGTAGCCGTTGGGCTTGGGACGCGCGATGTAGTCGTCGAACTCGCCGTCCACGGGCACATAGCGCTCGTGCAGTTGCGCCAGCACCGCGTAGCAGTCCGCCACCTCCGGCACGACGACGCGCAACGCGCGCAGGTCGAAGACGCGTTCGAGGGTCAGGCCCTTGCCGCGCATCTTCTTCCAGATGCTGTACAGGTGCTTGGGCCGGCCCTGCACCTGCGCGGCGATGCCATGCGAGTGCAGCTCGCGCTCCAGCGCGGCCCGCACCGATTCCACCGACTGCTCGCGCTCGACGCGCTTCTCGTGCAGGCCCTTGGCGAGCTGGTGATAGTTCTCCGGCTCCAGGAAGCGGAAGGCCAGATCCTCCAGCTCCCACTTGATCTGCCAGATGCCGAGCCGGTTGGCCAGCGGCGCGAAGACCTGCAGCGACTCCGCCGCGAGCTCGCGCGGGCACGGCGTCTTGCTCGCCGCGAACCAGCGCAGCGACTGCAGCCGGGAGGCCAGCCGCAGCAGCACCACGCGCAGGTCGCGCGAGAACGCCAGCAGCATCTTGCGCACGAGCTCGGTCTGCTCCTGCCGGCGCTGTTCCTCGACGCGCGCCTCGCGGGCCGCGCGCTGGATCTGCACCAGCCGGCGCGTGTGCGCGACCAGGCTCGCGTCGCTTTCGCCGAAGGCCTTGGCGACGATCTCTTCGGGCTTGTTCAGGTAGTCGCCGGCATACACGAGGTACGAGGCCGCCTGCATGGACGGCGCCGCGCCGACGCCGGCCAGGATCGCCGCCACGCCGTCCGCGTGGGCCAGCGCCGGCTCCCCGGTGCCCAGCAGGTGATCGGCCAGCAGCGGTTCCGCGAACGCGCGGGCGCGTCGCACCGGATCCGCCGTCTCTTCGACGCGCGGCTGCGCCGCGGGCAACCGGTGAGGCAGGTCCCCGTCCAGCAGGGCCACGATGGGCGCCGCCTGGTCCAGCCGCAGCCCCAATTCCGTCTTCATTCGTCGTTCATCCGTGTCGTCGGGGGCGCGTGCGCCGCCGGGACGTCATCCGCGGGCCAGGAATTGCTCCACCACGCGGATCTGTTCTTCATGCACCAGCGTCGGCGCGTGGCCGACCCCTGGGAACTCATGCAGCTCGGCGCGCGGGCCGCGCTGCGTCATCAGCTCCGCCGTCGTGCGCGTGAGCAGGTCCGAATCGCCGCCGCGCAGCAGCAGCGTCGGGCAGCGCACCGCGTCGTAGGCCGCCCAGAGCTGCGCCTCGCCGGCCTTGGCCAGCTCCGGCGTCAGCCCGGCCAGGCCCTGGCCGATGCGCGGGTCGTAATGCAGCCGGCAGCGGTCGCCGTCGGGTTTGAACATGGCCCGCGACAGCGCCAGCCACTGCTCGTCCGTGTGCGGTCCGAAGGCTTGCGAGATGCCGCGCAGGTAGTCCGCGCCCTGCTGGCAGTTCTCGAACTGCGGCGCGCGGCCCAGGTAGCTCGCGATGCGCTGCAGCGCGACGAATTCGATCGTCGGCCCCACGTCGTTGAGGATCAACCGCTTGATCGGGCTGGCCGGCATCGCCGCCAGCGCCAGGCCGATCAGGCCGCCCATCGAGGTCCCCAGCCAGTCCACCTGCGCGGGCCCGAGGCGCGCCAGCAGCGTGACCATGTCCGACACGTATTGCGGGAGCTGATAGTTCCGAGGATCGCCCAGCCATTCCGACTCCCCGCGACCGACGACGTCGGGGCAGATGACCCGGAAACGGTCGCTCAGGCGCCGCGCGATCACATCGAAGTCGCGCCCCTGCCGCGACAGCCCGTGCACGCAGACCAGCACCCGCGGGTTGTCGGCCTGACCCCACTCCCAATACGCGACCCGGTGGAGGCCGCAAGGGCTCAGCGCCTGGACTTTTTTCAACAAGGGTTCAGACATCGCTCGTATCCTTTGCTCCCATCCTAACAACCCTGAAGAGGACGCGGCATGTTGAAAGGCAAGACGGCGCTGGTCACCGGCTCCACGAGCGGCATCGGATTGGGGATCGCCCTGACCCTCGCCAAGGAAGGCGCGAACATCGTGCTGAACGGCTTCGGCGACCACGCCGGCCCGAAGGCGGAGGTCGAGGCGCTCGGCGTGAAGGTCGGGTACCACGGCGCCGACATGAGCAAACCCGCCGAGATCGAGGCCATGATGGCCTACATCGATCAGGAGTTCGGCGGCTGCGACGTCCTGGTGAACAACGCGGGTATCCAGCACGTGGCCAACGTCGACGAGTTCCCGCCGGAGAAGTGGGACGCGATCATCGCGATCAACCTCAGTTCCGCCTTCCACACGATGCGCCTGGCCCTGCCCGGCATGAAGAAGAAGAACTGGGGTCGTGTCGTGAACATCGCGTCCACGCACGGGCTGGTGGCGTCGGCCGGCAAGTCGGCCTACGTGGCGGCCAAGCACGGGCTGGTCGGCCTGACGAAAGCGGCGGCGCTGGAGACCGCCCTCCTCCCCGTCACCGTCAACGCGATCTGCCCCGGCTGGGTGCTGACCCCGCTGGTGCAGAAGCAGATCGACGACCGTTCGGCGAAGGAAAAGCTGGACCCCGCCGAGGCCAAGCGCCAGCTGCTGGCCGAGAAGCAGCCCTCGCTGCAGTTCACGACGCCCGAGGAACTGGGCGCGCTGACCGTGTTCCTGTGTTCGGACGCCGCCATCAACGTGCGCGGCCAGGCCTGGGCCATGGACGGCGGCTGGACCGCGCAGTGAGGATCACTTCGTCATCACGACGTTGCCGTTGACGTTCACCGTGACGACGGCCTTGCCGGATTCGGTCGGCAGGGCCTCGTCGGCGGCGGCGCTCATGACCTTCATGCGGGCCATCGGCGCCGCCATCATCGCCACCGGCTGGTCGGCGTTCACGCTGACCTCGCCGATCCGGTAGCCGGCATAGCCGAACTGCTTCGCATACACAGCCGCCTTGGCCTTGTAGCTGGCGATCGCCTGACCGACCACATCCTCCTCGGCCTTCTCGCGCGCCTCGCGCGACAGCCCGTAGCTGACGTTGGCGATGGCCAGCGAGCTGACGCGCCCGCTCAGCTTGGAGATCGCCTCGATGTCGCGGCCCTGCACCAGCAGCTCGACGCTGCCCTGCCAGCCGGTGATCTGCGGCCCGGCGTTGGAGCCCGCCTTCGGCTGGCCGTAGCGCGGATAGACCGACAGGTTGCCCGCCTGCAGGTCGACCTGCCCCGGCTTGGCGACCTTGCGCGCTTCGGTCAGCGCGGCGTCCAGGGCCTGCTTGAGTTCGTTCTGGACGGCGGCGGCCTCCTTCCCCTCGCGGGTGGTGGAGAAGCGCAGCTGCAGCAGGTCGCGGGCCACTTCGGTCGTGGCGGAGGCGCTCAGCGACAGCACGTCGGTGCGGGCGGCCTGGGCCTGCGCCATCGCGGGCAGGACCGCCACGGCGCCGGCGGCGATCAGGGTACGGGCCAGGATCTTGGAGCTTCGGATCATTCGGGTTCCTACGGAGAGTCCAGGTGGGAACCAGCATAACGTGTGAGGAAAGCGTCACGGTTGACCGGGGCCCGGCACCGTCTGTCCGCCTTTCTGGGTCATTCATCGACCTCCAGTAGGGATATGGACAGTCCTGTTACAAAAGATGTAACCATCCGGTAAGGACTGATGCATCCCGCAAACAGGTCGAAAAACTGCCCTTACAGTCCCGCTGTTACAAATTCCGGAGTGGCCGCCATGCAAACCACAACCCGCCCCAACCGTGTCCTGGTCGTGGATGACGATGCCCGCATCCGCGACCTCCTGCGCCGCTACCTTGCCCAGGAGGGTTTTGAAGTCCTCCTGGCCGAAGACAGCAAGGCGCTCAACAAGCAGCTGACGCGCGAGACCGTGGACCTCATCGTCCTCGACCTCATGCTGCCCGGCGAGGACGGCCTGTCCATCTGCCGACGGCTGCGCGCCGCGGGCGACAGCACGCCCATCATCATGCTGACCGCCAAGGTCGAGGAAGTGGACCGGATCGTCGGCCTCGAGGTCGGCGCCGACGACTACCTGGCCAAGCCCTTCAACCCGCGCGAACTGCTGGCCCGCATCAACGCGGTGCTGCGCCGCCGTCCGCCGCCGGAAGCCCCGGGCGCGCCGTCCAAGGAACCGATGACGGTCCAGTTCGGCCCGTTCGAGTTCGACCTGGCGCTGCGTCGCCTGGCCAAGAACGGCGACCCGGTGCCGCTGACCACCGGCGAGTTCTCGATGCTGAAGGCCCTGGTGCGCCACCCGCGCCAGCCGCTGTCGCGCGACAAGCTGGCGATGCTGGCCCGCGGCCGCGAGTTCGAGCCCTTCGACCGCAGCCTGGACGTGCAGGTCTCGCGCCTGCGCAAGCTGCTGGAAGAGGATCCGGCGCAGCCGCGCTTCATCCAGACCGTGTGGGGTGTGGGCTACGTGTTCGTTCCGGACGAGGCGGCCTGATCCCGTGGCACCCCCGCGTCTGGCGCTGAACCTGTTCTGGCGCACGTTCGCGCTGCTGGCCCTGCTGCTGGCGGCGGGTGTGCTGGCCTGGCAACAGACCTTCAAGGCCCTGGAGGCCGAACCCAAGGCGCTCGAAGCGGCGCAGCAGCTGGCCGGCCTGGTGAACCTGTCGCGCGTGGCGCTGACCAGCACCGACGCGATCAACCGCGTCGCGGTGGTCAAGTCGCTGGCGCGCAGCGAGGCCGTGTCCGTGGAGGTCGCGGAAGCGACCGACCGCTGGCTGCCTTACGAGAACTCGCCCTTCGCGCAGCGGCTGCGCAAGGAGCTGGTCTCGCGGCTGGGCCCGCAGACGGTGCTGGCCAGCGGCCTGAACGGCGTGCCGGGGCTGTGGGTGAGATTCGACGTCGGTCCGGACCAGTTCTGGCTTCAGACCAATGCGGCGCCGCTGCAGGCCAACATCTCCGGCAACTGGTGGTGGATCGCGATCGCGCTGGGCGCGTCGCTGCTGGGCGCGGCGGCCATCGCGCGGCTGATCAACCAGCCGCTGCGCGAGCTGTCGATCGCCGCGAGCCGCATCCGCGAGGGCGAGTACGACTCGCGCCTGGACGAGAGCACGCTGACCAGCGAGATCCGCGAGGTCAACATGGGCTTCAACCGGATGGCGCGCGAGCTGGCCAAGATGGAAGAGGACCGCAGCGTGATGCTGGCGGGCATCTCGCACGACCTGCGCACGCCGCTGGCGCGGCTGCGGCTGGAAGCGGAGATGAGCGTCAACGACGAGCAGGCGCGGACCTACATCGCGCAGGACATCGACCAGCTCGACGCCATCATCAACAAGTTCATGGACTACGCGCGGCCGAGCGAGCTCCAGCTGCAGGCGCTCAACCTGCGCGAGCTGGTGGAGCGCGAGGCGCAGGGCTTCCGCGATCCGCAGCAGATCCAGATCAGCGTGCGGCTGTCCGCGGCGCTGCGCATCTGGACCGACCCGACCGAGCTGGGCCGCATCCTGCTGAACCTGTTCGAGAACGCGCGCCGCTATGGTCATCATGGCGACGAGCCGACGCGCGTGGAAGTCACCGCCGAGGCCGACAGCGCCTGGGTGCTGCTGACGGTGCGCGACCACGGACCGGGCGTGCCGCCGGACAAGCTCGCGAAGCTGACGACGCCGTTCTACCGCGGTGACACGGCGCGCACGGCGGCGACGGGCGCGGGCCTGGGCCTGGCGATCGTCGAGAAGTCGGTGCAGCGCCTGGGCGCGCAGCTGCGGCTCGCGAATGCGGACGACAGCGGCTTCGTCGCGCAGCTGAGACTCAAGCGCGCCAGCGTCTGACCGCAGTCAACCCGCCTCTCTTGCTCCCTCTCCCGCTTGCGGGAGAGGGTGGGGGTGAGGGCCAGCGGACTCGGCAGTCAGAAAGACTTCAGCACTTCCACCGCCGCGGGCCCTCACCCCTGCCCTCTCCCGCAAGCGGGAGAGGGGGTCCGACCGAGCGACTCAGTCGGCGGCGCGGACCAGCAGGCAGACTGCGCGCGCCTCGATGGCCTTCAGCTCGCCGACTGGCCCCATCTTCTCGGCCGTCTTGGCCTTCACATTGATCTGACCGACGTCGATGCCGAGCACTTCGGCGAGTCGCGCGCGCATCAGCGAGATGTGCGGCGCCATCTTGGGCTGCTGCGCAATGATCGTGCTGTCCAGATTGCCGATCACCCAGCCCAGCTCCTTCACGCGGCGATAGGCCTCCGCGAGCAGCACCATCGAATCGGCGCCCTTGAACTCGGCGGCGGTGTCCGGGAACAGCTTGCCGATGTCGCCCAGCGCAGCCGCGCCGAGCAGCGAATCCGTGATCGCATGCGCGAGCGCGTCCGCGTCCGAGTGGCCCAGCAAGCCGTGCGTGTGCGGGATCGTGACGCCGCCCAGGATCAGCGGGCGGCCGGTGACGAGCTGGTGGGTGTCCCAGCCTTCGCCGATGCGGAAATTCAGAACCATTGCGTGATTGCCTTGAACTCGAATCAATGCGGCAGCGCGTTCGTGACGACGAGCGGCCCGTTGCGGGTGACGATCATCGTGTGCTCGAACTGCGCGGACAGGTTGCCCTTGACGCCGGAGAGCGTCCAGCCGTCGGCCTCCTCGTCCACCCAGCGGCTCTTGGTCGACAGGAAGGGCTCGATGGTGATGACCATGCCTTCCGTGAGCACGCGCGTGTCGCTGGCGTCGTAGTAGCCGGGGATGCTCTTGGGCTCCTCGTGCAGCGAGCGGCCGACGCCGTGGCTGCAGAGGTTCTCGATGATCTTGAACTTGTGCGCCTTGGCCACGCGCTCGATCGCGTGGCCGATGCGGTTGATCTTCGCGCCCGGTCTCACTTCCTTCATCGCCTGTTCCAGCGCGTACTGCGCGGCGAAGACGAGTTGCGTTTTCGTGGGCGTCGTCGGCGGGACGATGCGCGTGCCGCCGGTGTCGCCGAAGTAGCCGTTCAGCTCGGCCGACACGTCGACGTTGACCACGTCGCCCTTCTGGATCACGCGGTCGCCGGGGATGCCGTGCGCGGCCTGCTCGTTGATCGAGATGCAGGTGGCGCCGGGGAAGTTGTACATCACGCGCGGCGCGGACTTGGCGCCGAACTCCGTCAGCCAGCGCTCGCCCATCTGGTCGAGCTCCAGCGTGGTCATGCCGGGCCGGATCGCGTCCAGCATGCGGCGCAGCACGGTGGCGACGGCTTCGCCGGCGGCCTTCAGGCCCTGGATATCGTCATCGGATTCGACAGTCATGCGCGGCTCCTCAGCAGGCGTTCGGCCAACGCGAAGTCGGCGGGATAGGTGACCTTGAAATTTTCCATGGAAGCCTCGACCAGACGCGGGGCATGGCCCAGCGCCTCGATGGCGCTGGCCTCGTCGGTGATGCCGTCCAGCGGGCCGGCCAGCGCGGGCATCAGCAGGCCGAGGCGGAACATCTGCGGCGTCTGCGCGGCCCATTTGCCGCGGCGGTCGACGGTGGCGGCGACGCGCAGCGACGGCGACGCGCCGGGGTCGGTGCCAGGACTTGCGGCCACCGCGTCCTTGAGCGTGTCGGCCACCGGCAGCGCGAGCAGGCCGCCGACTTCGTCGTCGTCGCAGGCGTCGATCAGCGCGTCCACCCATTCCGGGCGGATCAGGCAGCGGGCGGCGTCATGGACCAGCACCCAGTCGTGCGGCTGGGCGCCGCGCTCGCGCAGCGCCTGCAGGCCGGCGGCGACGGTGTCGGCGCGCGTCGCGCCGCCGGTGCGCGCGATCCAGCCGCGTTCGCCTTCAAAGCCTGGCACCGCGACGTCGAACTGGTCGTCCTCGGCCGAGAGCACGACCATCGTGGCGTCGATGCGCGCGACCGCAGCGAGCGCCGCCAGCGTGTGCGCGATCATGGCGCGGCCGGCGAGCGGAACGTACTGCTTGGGGCGGTCGGCGCCGGAACGGCTGCCGACGCCCGCGGCCGGCACCAGCGCGAAGCAGCGCGGCGCAAGGCCAATGGGAAAGGAACTCATGGGACGGGATTGTAGGGAGCGCGAACGACGTCGTCGCACCGGACCGATGGGCGAAAATCGGATCTTCCCCTCCTCCCGGTGCTTCATTCCGTGTTCGCCATCGCCGACATCCACCGCCGCCTGACCGCGCTCGGCGCCAACGAGGCGCACGTGGGCCGCGTGCTGCGCCACTGGGTCCAGGCCCGGCCGCTGACCGAGGGCCGGCGCAAGCTGGAGCACTACCTGCCGCAGGCCGTGCGCGAGGCGCTGCCGGCGCTGATGGACGAGTTGCACGGCCTGGCGACCCTGGTCGAGCGCCATCCGGGCGAGGACGGGTCCGCGCGTCTGCTGGTGCGACTGGTGGACGGTCAGACGGTCGAGAGCGTGCTGCTGCCGCGCGACGGCCTGTGCGTGTCCAGCCAGGTCGGCTGCGCCGTGGGCTGCCGCTTCTGCATGACCGGCAAGGACGGGCTGCTGCGTCAGGTCACGAGCGCCGAGATCGTCGCGCAGGTGGCCTTGGCGCGGCGCGAGCGGCCGGTGAAGAAGGTCGTGTTCATGGGCATGGGCGAGCCGTCGCACAACCTGGAGGCTGTGATGGAAGCGATCGAGCTGCTCGGGCTCGAAGGCAACCTCGGCCACAAGCACCTGGTGTTCTCGACGGTCGGCGACCTGCGCGCGTTCGAGCGCCTCGCCGCCGGCCCGGTGAAGCCGGCGCTGGCCCTGTCGCTGCACACGACCAAGCCCGAACTGCGCCGCGAGCTGCTGCCACGCGCACCGCGGCTCACGCCGCGCGAACTGGTCGACGCCGGCGAGCGCTATGCCCGCGAGACCGGTTATCCGATCCAGTACCAGTGGACGCTGATCGAGGGCGTCAACGACGGCGAGGACGAGCTCGACGGCATCGTCGAGCTGCTCAAGGGCAAGTACGGCGTGCTGAACATGATCCCGTACAACAGCGTTCCCGAGCTGCCCTACGTGCGGCCGGACTGGGACAAGGCGCGCGACATCGCCCGCCGCCTGCATCAGCGCGGCGTGCTGACGAAGCTGCGGGACTCCGCCGGGCAGGACGTGGACGGCGGCTGCGGGCAGTTGCGGGCGCGCAGCCTGGACGCCACGCCGACGTCGATGCGCGAGGCGCGCCGGTCGATTCCCATCGCACCGGCGGGCTGAACGTCAGCGGCGGGGCGCCGGGATGCTCGCCTCCGCGGGGAGCCGGATGCCTCCGAACACCCCTGGCGCCGCAGGGACGGGCGTCGGGATCGCCGCGCGCTCACAGGTCGCCGCCATCGGAACGCCTCGCCGCTCTTCGCAGCCGATGGCGCGACGGACGGCCAGGGGCATGCGTGCGGTGTCGCTGCGCGTCTCCGCGACAGGCGGTGACTTTGCCTCGACCGGCATCGCCGGATCGACCCGCCTGTCCGCTTTGATCGGAATCTCCAGGCTCGCAGGCGTTTCCGGGCGGGCCGGCAATGCCGTAGGAGGCGGCGGCGATGCCATCACTTGCGCCTCAGCGCCGGTCTGCGCTTCCGGAACGTCCGGCGATGTGGAACCGCTGGACGTCGAGGAAATCGGCGGAACGATGGGCGGTGTGGGCTCGATCTCCACGTCGACATCGGTCGCAGGAGGATCGATGCCAACCCCCACCGATCCCTCGGGGACGGCGATCGGCAGCGCCCCGCGGATCGAGGCTTCTCCGTGGGCCCGCAGGGGGATTGCCGTGGTCGCATCCCCATTGAAACCAGTCAGTCGCAAGACGCCGTTGATGACCTTGTTCTTGCCCGGCAGCGGATCGGCGAACTCATAGGTATTCGAGTGCGCCCGCAGATTACTGCCTTCGTTCAGCGCGTAGAACGCTCCGGAGTAGTGGACTCGGGGATCCGCATGGCGACTCCCGTCGAAGTCCTTCTCGAAGGGTTCAAAGTACGCAAAGCCGGGAATGTCGATCATTAGCTCCGGTGCATGGACCCTCGACAGACGAACGACGACGTCGGTCGGCTCGTTCAACGGCAAAGCGACGAAGCTCACCTTGCCATCGCCGGTCCTGATCTCCGTCCCTTCCGCCATCACGATGCGACCCGGTCCGACCTTCATCGCGACGTCGCCCGCGCCGACCAGGATGTCGCTGTTGATCTCGATGTCGCCGCCCGTCGCCTCCAGCGAGAGGCCGGCTGTCGCGGCGCCGTCGGCCTCAACCGTCCCATCGACCGTCATCGACCGGTCGGATGTCAGCTGAACCTGCGCGCCCGCGTCGAGCCACGACTGGATCTTCCGCGACGACAGCCGGTTGTGGCCCGCGCCGTCGGAGACGGCGAGCGAAGCCGCCGACCGGATCTGGATCGACCGGCCGGCTCGCACGCCGCGGGAGATCTCGACGGAGGTTCCGCTCTCGACGATCAACGCGCCGCTCCTGGACACGTCCACGCGTCCATCCAGCTGCACACGGTCCGCGGCGAATGTGGCGACGCCGCCTTCCCTGACCACGATGCTGCCGACGTTCGCCACTTGGGAGTCTCCGGCCAGCGTCGACAGCCCGGGCGCCAGGGCATCCCGCATCTGTTCATCCGACAGGCGCATGCCCGCCGCCACCAGACCGCCCACATCGACCGCTGCCGTCGACCCGAACATGACGCCGTTCGGATTGATGAGGAACACCCGGCCCTTCGCGGTGAGCGCCCCGTCGATCCAGCTCTGCGTCGACCCCGTCACGCGGTTCACGAGGAACGCGTCGACGGTCGGCTGCTCGATCCTCACCGCATGGTCCCTGCCGATGTCGAAGCTCTGCCAATCGAGCTTCGCCGCCGCCGACGTCTGCGTGATCGTCATCGCCTGCCCGGTCACCTGGACGTCCACCTCGCCCTGCCGGACCGTGTGTCCCTGCGGCAACTGCGAGCGTGCTTCGCCCGCCAGCATCAGCAGGCCCGCGGCCGCCATCGCCGCGGTCAGGCTGCGCCTGCGCGTCGTCATCCTTGCATCGATCATCGTTGTCTCCACGCCGTCGCCCTCGGTGCGCCTCACAGCGCGTAGTTCACGTTCACCCAGACCTGCGGCGCACTGGCCTCCGGGTCCGTCAGCGACCGCCGTTGCAACGCCGTGCCGAGGCGCCATCCCACCGTGCCGTCCGCGCTCCACGGTCCGTGTCGCCAGCGCAGCCCCAGACCCGCGCCGGCCAGCACGCGTCCGTGCGGCATGGCGCCCGCGCGGCTGCCCCAGCGATCGGCCGCATCCCACGGCGTGTGGTTGAACTTCACCCGCCCGGCATCGACGAATGCGAAGGGTTCCGTGGCCTGCCATCGGTACCGCAGCTCCATCTGCGCCAGCACGCCGTGATCGCCGGAGGTTTCCCCCATCGGCCACGCCCGCACGCTGCGCGCGCCGCCCAGCGAAAACTTCTTCGAGGCGTCCAGGTTGCTGTCCGCGATCTGCCCGCTGCCGCGCAGCAGCAATCCCCAGGCGCGCCACTGCCGGAGCAGCGCCGCATCGACCGACAGCACCAGATATTCCCCCGCCGATCGCGCACCCGCCGCATCGAGCGCCGCCGCGGAAGCGTCACGCAGGCGCACGTCGCCGACCTCCGCCGACACGCCGCCCCAGGCCACGCTGCCCGCGGACGGCACGATGACCGCCTGCAGGCCCGTCGTGACCGCCAGCGCGCGACGCGGATCCGCGAGCGCCACCGCCCTGTGTTCGTTGACCATGCGACGATCCTCCACGCCGATCTGCCAGCTCAGGCGACGCGGTCCTGCCGTCGTCAGCGGGACGACGGCCGTCGTCCCCATCGCATCGACCTGCCCCTGCGCGCCGAGCCGGGCGAACTCGCCGCCCAGCTCGTAGTGATGCCGGCTGGCCGTCACCGACACCCGCGCGCCGCGCCTGCCCAGCGGGACCTGGTAGGCCGCAACGCCATCCCAGCCTTTGCCGCTGTTCGCACCGGCGCTGGCGGTCAGCCGATCCCCGAAGACGATCAGTCCGTTCACATGCCCCGCCACGCTGGCGCGCTCGCGCCCGGCGTACCGGTTGCCATGGTTGTCGACGCGCAGGTCCAGGCTCCATCGGCGCGTCTGTTCGACGACCAGCGCGACGTCGCCCTCGCCCACCTCGCGGCCCGGTGACAGACCGGCGCTGATCGACACGCCCGGCAGGCGCGACAAGGCCTGCACCTGCTGCTCGAGTTCGTCGCCGATGGGACGCCCGGGACGCAGCTCGTCGAACCACGCCGCCGCCTCGCCGGCGGCACCGCCGCGGAGGTCGACGCGGCCGTAGGTGCCCTCGACCACGCGGATACGCGGCGTCGTCCGCCCCGTGAGGGGATCCGGCGTCGAGGGCGCGAGGTAGGCCCGCGCGAACGGCCGACCGGCTGCGCGCACGCGAGCCTGCACCGCGTGCGCCAGGGCACGGAGATCGGCTTCGGACCCGCGCGCCGACGCCGTCGGCACGAGTTCGCGGGCCAGCGCCTCGGCGTCTAGCACCGTGAGGCCGTCGATGCGCAGGCGCGCCGCCGTGCCGCCTTCGGCCATGGCATCCCCCGCCAAGGCCAACATCAAGCTGAGAAGTGATTTCATGCACCGGCATTCTTGAGACCGGTCCCCGTCCCGCCAATGACCGCGATCCGCCAGCGGCGCCAGTGCACTCCCTCCCTCTCGCCCCAACGATCCTGGAATGCATCAGGAACCACCCGCCGGGTACGCCGACTGCTCCTGCAAGCACCACGAGGCGGGCACCAAGGCTTGCCTGAAGGTGCGCTTGTCGCTCCTGTCACGCCGTGTCGCGGCGGGCTCCCTACAATTCCCCCGAGCCCCTTCCCGGGGCTGTTCTCATTTGTGCGCCATGCAGCTGTCCACGATCTCCCCCGGCAAACGCTTCACCCTGCCCCGTCCCACCGGCTCCGCCGACGCGCTGCTGCTCGCCCGCTTCGCGCGGCAGCAGCAGGCCGCCGGCCGGCTGACGCTCATCGTCACCGCCGAGCCCGGCGACACGCAGCGCCTGGAGGACGAACTCAAGTTCTTCGCGCCCGAACTGCGCGTCGCCGTCTTCCCCGACTGGGAGACCTTGCCGTATGACAGCTTCAGCCCGCACCAGGACCTGATCTCCGAACGGCTGGCCACGCTGTGGCGGTTGCTGCAGGCGAACGGGAAGCCGGTGGCGGAGCGCGACCTCGACGTCGTGCTGCTGCCCGCGACCACCGCGCTGACCCGGCTGGCGCCGCCGTCCTTCCTCGCCGCGACCACCTTCAACTTCCGCCAGAAGCAGCGCCTGGACGAGGCCGGCCTCAAGCGCCAGCTCACGCTGGGCGGCTACCAGCACGTCAGCCAGGTCGTCTCGCCCGGCGAGTACGCGGTGCGCGGCGGGCTGATCGACCTCTACCCGATGGGCTCGCTGGTGCCCTACCGCGTGGACCTCTTCGGCGACGAGGTGGATTCCATCCGCGTGTTCGATCCGGACTCGCAGCGCTCGCTCTACCCGGTGCCGGAAGTGCGCCTGCTGCCCGGGCGCGAGTTCCCCATGGACGAGGCGTCGCGCAAGGCCTTCCGCGCCCGCTGGCGCGAGAAGATGGACGGCGATCCGACCAAGTCGCGCATCTACAAGGACATCGACACGGGCCTGGCCACGGGCGGCATCGAGTACTACCTGCCGCTGTTCTTCGACGAGGTCGCCAGCGTGTTCGACTACGTGCCCGCCGAGGCCGGACTCGTGCTGCACGGCGAGGTCGACGAGGCGCTGCAGCGCTACTGGACCGACACCCGCGAGCGCCACCGCTTCCTGCAGCACGACCCGGACCGGCCGATCCTGGCGCCCGAGGAGATCTTCCTGCGGCCCGAGGAGTTCTTCACCGCGACGCACCGCCACGCGGTGCTGGCCGTGCGCGGCCAGGAGCCCGTCGACTACGCGCGCCCGCTGCCCGACGTGAGCGTCGAGCGCGGCGCGCAGGAACCGCTGGCGCGTCTGGCCGCGCACCTGAAGTCCACGAGCTTCCGCGTGCTGCTGCTGGCCGAGAGCGAAGGCCGCCGCGAGAGCCTGCTCGAACTGCTGCGCGACAACAAGATCGATCCGCCGTCGGTGAAGGACCTGGCCGAGTTCGAGGCCAACAAGGACGAGCGCTTCGCCATCACCGCCGCGCCGCTGGCCGCGGGCTTCTTCTGGCATGAACCGGACGAAGGCCGCCAGATCCAGCTCCTCACCGAGACCGAGCTCTTCGCGACCACGCCCACCACGCGCCGCCGGCGCAAGCAGGAGCAGGTCAGCGACGTCAACGCGCTGATCAAGGACCTGTCCGAGCTGAAGGTCGGCGATCCGGTGGTGCACACCAACCACGGCATCGGCCGCTACCTCGGCCTGATCAACATCGACCTGGGCGACGGCCCCAGCGAGTTCCTCCACCTCGAGTACGCCGACAAGGCCACGCTCTACGTGCCGGTCGCGCAGCTGCACCTGATCAGCCGCTACACCGGCGTCAGCGCCGAGGAAGCGCCGCTGCACCGGCTGGGATCGGGCCAGTGGGACAAGGCCAGGCGCAAGGCCGCCGAGCAGGTGCGCGACACCGCCGCCGAGCTGCTCAACCTCTACGCCCGCCGCGCCGCGCGCGAGGGGCATGCCTTCCGCTACTCGCCGCACGACTACGAGGCCTTCGCCGCGAGCTTCGGCTTCGAGGAGACGCCCGACCAGCGCGCCGCGATCCACGCCGTCATCCAGGACATGATCAGCCCCCGGCCGATGGACCGGCTGGTGTGCGGCGACGTCGGTTTCGGCAAGACCGAGGTCGCGCTGCGCGCCGCCTTCGTGGCGGTGATGGGCGGCAAGCAGGTCGCGCTGCTGGCGCCGACGACGCTGCTGGCCGAGCAGCATTACCAGAACATCGTCGACCGCTTCGGCCGCTGGCCGGTGAAGGTCGCCGAGATGAGCCGCTTCCGCTCCGCCAAGGAGATCAAGGCGGCGATGGAGGGCCTGGCCGACGGCTCGATCGACATCGTCATCGGCACGCACAAGCTGCTGTCGCCGGACGTGAAGTTCATGCGCCTGGGGCTGCTCGTCATCGACGAGGAGCACCGCTTCGGCGTGCGCCACAAGGAGGCGATGAAAGCGATGCGCGCCGAGGTCGACGTGCTGACGCTGACCGCCACGCCGATCCCGCGCACGCTGGGCATGGCGCTGGAGGGCCTGCGCGACCTGAGCGTCATCGCCACCGCGCCGCAGCGGCGCCTGGCGATCAAGACCTTCGTGCGCAGCGAGACCAGCGGCACCATCCGCGAGGCCATCCTGCGCGAGCTCAAGCGCGGGGGGCAGGTCTACTTCCTGCACAACGAGGTCGAGACCATCGAGAACCGCCGCATGAAGCTCGAGGAACTGCTGCCAGAGGCGCGCATCGTCGTCGCCCACGG
The DNA here is from genome assembly GCF_001653795.1 of Mitsuaria sp. 7. Classification (NCBI taxonomy): domain Bacteria; kingdom Pseudomonadati; phylum Pseudomonadota; class Betaproteobacteria; order Burkholderiales; family Sphaerotilaceae; genus Roseateles; species Mitsuaria sp. 7. The sequence goes on along the minus strand of NZ_CP011514.1, from coordinate 197,864 downwards.
CCAGATGCCCGAGCGCGAGCTGGAGCGCGTGATGCGCGAGTTCGTCGGCGGCAAGCACAACGTGCTGCTGTGCTCGACCATCATCGAGACCGGCATCGACGTGCCCAGCGCCAACACCATCGTCATCAGCCGCGCCGACAAGTTCGGCCTGGCGCAGCTGCACCAGCTGCGCGGCCGCGTCGGCCGCTCGCATCACCAGGCCTATGCCTACCTGATGGTGCCGGACGTCGAGGGCCTGACCAAGCAGGCGGCGCAGCGGCTGGACGCGATCCAGGCGATGGAGGAACTGGGCTCGGGCTTCTACCTCGCGATGCACGACCTGGAGATCCGCGGCGCCGGCGAGGTGCTGGGCGAGCACCAGAGCGGCAACATGATGGAGATCGGTTTCCAGCTCTACAACGAGATGCTGTCCGAGGCCGTGCGCTCGCTCAAGGCCGGCCGCGAGCCGGACCTGCTCAGCCCCTTGTCGGCCACGACCGAGATCAACCTGCACGCCCCCGCGCTGCTGCCCGACGCCTACTGCGGCGACGTGCACCAGCGGCTGTCGCTGTACAAGCGGCTCGCGACGGCGGACCGCGCCGAGCAGATCGACGCGATGCTCGAGGAGATCACCGACCGCTTCGGCAAGCTGCCCGCGCAGGGCCAGACGCTGTTCGACACGCACCGCCTGCGCGTGCTGGCCAAGCCCTACGGCGTGATGAAGATCGACGCGGCGCCCAGCGTCATCAACATCAACTTCCGGCCCAACCCGCCCATCGATCCGATGCGCGTCATCGAGCTCGTGCAGAAGAACCGCAACATCAAGCTGGTGGGCAACGAGAAGCTGCGCATCGACAAGGCGCTCACCGATCCGAAGGACCGCGCGCAGGCCGTGCGCGAGGTGCTGCGGCTGCTCGGCGCGCCGGTGGCGCAGGCCTGATCTAAGGTCTGCTTCGCAGCGATGAAACGGCGGCTCCGGCCGCCGTTTTCAATGGCAATCCGGAGAAGTGACTGGACCTCACTTGAATTGCTGGAAGACGACCGGCACGTCCACCAGTTCGAGTCAATGACCGCGGAGGAACCGCTCCCTAGACTGACGACTTCTCAACTTCTGGGGATGCCGATGCATCAACCCCTGACCTCTTCAACGACGGATCAACCCATCGAATCGATGGCTGCCCGCCTCGCGCGGGAACAGGCGGAAGACGACGCCTGGGAAGCCGCACGCGATGCCGAGATCGCGGGCAAGTACCGGGGGCGCGAGTACGCGAGCACCTGCCTGGCGTGCCAGCATTTGCCGCCGGACGACCGCGTCAATGATCCGGACTCCTTCGTCCGCGCGATCTGCGAGAGCAAACGGTACCAGCGCATCATGGTGCATGCCCGCGAGGGTTGCGAGACTTGCCCCTATCTGCCGGAAAACTACGGCAAGCCCGTGCGGGGTCGAGTGGGTGGCCTCGACGATTGGGGGGACGGCCCTGAAGAGGATCTCATTCGCCGCGCGCGCTACCAAGCCTGGGAGGCGACTCATGCCGCTTGCTGAACCGCTGTACATGCTCGACACCAACATCGTGAGCTGCCTGATGGAGCCGCCGGAGAAGGCGCGCCGCCTTTGCTGCCAGGAGCGCTTCGATGCGCTGCAGGGGCGGATCGCCATCAGCGTGATCGTCCAGGCGGAGATCTTCGCCGGTCTTGAGAAGACCCCTTCTCCGCGCAAGGAGCGGCAATTGCGTGAACTGATGCGTGGCATCCAGGTCGAGTATCTGAGGCCGGATCTGTGGTTCTCTGATCTCTATGCCTGCATCCTGGCGCGACTCGAGCGTTGTGGCGAACCGCTCCAGCAGTTCGACGTCGCCATCGCCGCGCACGCCATGGCGCTGGGCGCGACCTTGATCAGCAACGATCGGGGCTTCGAGCGCGTGGAAGGGCTCAAGCTCGAGAACTGGCTGGCGCCGGAAGACGCTGGCAAGCGCCCGACGCCCGGAGTCGCGGAGCCGGCCGCAACATACGCATCGCGCTGGGGCGCGACGCGCTCAGCCCCGGCTCAGGCATCAGCGGTGTGGATGTCTCGTTCAACGGCCGCCGGTTACGCCTCATCTCATGTGCGCTGAGGCGTGCCTCGGCGAGTGCGCTAAGCTCCCGCCCGTCCCCGTCGACCGATCAGGATGATCATCGGCGGGGATCTTCCGCATTCAAGCCGCTGACCGCCCCCGCCCGCCCCCGCCCGCATGACCTCCTCGTCGATCTCCCCGGCCCCGCTCTCCCCGCTCGTCCTGCAAGGCTTCACGCCGCCGCTGGCGCTGAGCGACTTCAAGCTCGCCGCCTTCGACATGGACTCGACGCTGATCGCTATCGAGTGCATCGACGAGATCGCCGCCGCCGCGGGCCGCAAGGCCGAGGTCGCCGCGATCACCGAGGCCGCCATGCGCGGCGAGATCACCGACTTCAAGGACAGCCTTCGCCGCAGACTCGCGCTGCTGAAGGGCGTCGGCGAGGACGCGCTGGCGCAGGTGCTGCGCGAACGGCTCCGCTTCAATCCCGGCGCGCGCGAACTCTGCGCCGCGCTGAAGGCCGCCGGCCTGAAGCTGGTGCTGGTCTCCGGCGGCTTCACCTACTTCACCCGTTTCGTCGCCGCCGAGCTCGGCATGGACTTCGTCCGCAGCAACGAGCTGGAGATCGTCGACGGCCGCCTGACCGGCGGCCTCGTGATGCAGGACTGGGGCGACATCTGCGACGGCGAGGAGAAGCGCCGCATGATGCTGGCCTGCGCCGGACAGATCGGTGCCACGCCCGCGCAGTGCATCGCCGTCGGCGACGGCGCGAACGACCTGCCGATGATGGGCGCCGCCGGGCTGTCCGTCGCGTATCACGCCAAACCCAAGGTCCGGGAACAGGCGATGGTCGCCGTCAATGACGGCGGGCTCGATCGATTGCTCGACGTGTTGCGCTGAAGTGATTGCCGGCAGGCGTCGGGCCTGCGATGCTCCCGGTACACAGGGAGCAGCGATGCCAGCACAGCACGCCAAAGAGCAGCACGCGACACGAACGGACGAACAGGCCGACATCGATCACCTGCAGCGCGACGTGCTGGAAGCCGTTGCGCTCGGCCGCCCGCTGGCGGCGGTGATGGACCTGCTGTGCCGGGCCGTCGAGACACTGGCGCCGGAGGTGATCTGCTCCGTGCTGACCGTGGACGAGGACGGCCGCGTGCACCCGCTGGCCGCGCCCAGCCTGCCGGCCTCATTCAGCGGCGCGCTGGAGGGCTTCCAGATCGGTCCGGCGGCCGGCTCCTGCGGCACCGCCGCCTGGCGCCGCCAGCCGGTCGAGGTGACCGACATCGCCACCGATCCGCTGTGGGCCGACTTCCGCGACCTGGCGCTGCCCCACGGCCTGCAGGCCTGCTGGTCGACGCCCATCCTGCTGGCCAGCGAGCAGGTCGTCGCGACCTTCGCGCTCTACTACCGCGAACCGCGCGCCGCCGCGCCCTTCCACCGCCGCATGGTGCAGGCCTGCACGCAGCTGTGCCAGATCGCGTTCATGCACGACCGCCACCAGCGCGAGATCGAGCGCCTGGCCTACTTCGACGGCGTCACCGGCCTGCCCAACCGCACCCTGCTGGCCGACCGCGCGCGGCAGACGCTGATGCAGGCCTCGCGCACGGAGACACCGGCCGCGCTGCTGCTGCTCGACATCGACCGCTTCAAGACCGTCAATGATTCGCTCGGCCATGCGGTCGGCGACCAGGTGCTCAAGCACATCTCCGCGCGGCTGCTGGGCACGCTGCGCGACAGCGACACGCTGGCCCGCCTGGGCGGCGACGAGTTCGTCGCGCTGCTGCCGGGCTGCTCCGCCGAAGACGCGATGCACGTGGCCGGCAAGCTGCGCGCGGTGCTGGAGGCACCCATCCCGCTGGCCGGCAGCCACGCGCGGGTGCAGATGACGGCCAGCATCGGCGTCTGCGCCTATCCGCGGGACGGTCTCGACCTCGACCAGTTGCTGAAGAACGCCGACATCGCGATGTACGAGGCCAAACGCGCCGGCCGCGACTGCGCGCGCTTCTTCCTGCACGCGATGAACCAGGCGCTGGACGAGCGGCTCGACATCGAGGCCGCGCTGCGTCATGCGCTGTCGAATCAACTGCTGCAGCTGCACTTCCAGCCCAAGGTCCGCCTGACCGACCGCGCGCTGGTGGGTGTCGAGGCACTGCTTCGCTGGCACGACGCCGAACGCGGCTGGGTGCCGCCGGACCGCTTCATCCCGGTGGCCGAGGAAAGCGGCCTGATCAACGCGCTGGACGCCTGGGTGCTGGCGCAATCCTGCGCGCAACTGGCGCGCTGGCGGGCCGAAGGCATCGCCGTGCCGGGCGTGTCGGTCAACGTCTCGCCGCAGCGCTTCCATCAGGACGACGTCGCCGCCCATGCCCGGGCGCTGCTCGCCAGGCATGGGCTGGCGGCGAGCGACCTGACGCTGGAGGTCACCGAACGCCTGATGCTCGACGACACCAGCCGCCCCCGCGAGCAGCTCCAGCAGTTGCACGAGATGGGCGTCGGCGTGTCCGTCGACGACTTCGGCACCGGTTATTCAAGCCTGAGCTATCTGAAGCGGCTGCCCGTGACCGAGCTCAAGCTGGACAAGAGCTTCGTGCGCGACCTGGAGCAGGACGCCGACGACCGGGCCTTGTCGAGCGCGGTGATCGGCATCGGGCGCTCGCTGGGACTGACGGTGGTCGCCGAAGGCGTCGAGACCGAAGGGCAGCGCGACATCCTCGTGAAGATGGGCTGCGATTCGGCCCAGGGCTGGCTGTTCGGGCGACCGATGGCGGCGGAGGCCCTCGCCGGCTGGATCGCTGCTCAGGCGACCGCGTGCACGGGCTTGGGCGTGACGACCACGCCGTCCTCGTCGGCGTAGAGCCAATCGCCCGGGCGGATCCAGACGCCGTCGATCTGGACCGGCACGTCCGCGAGGCCCTGCTCGCGCCGTTCCGTCGGCATCGGCACATGGCCGAGCGCGAAGAGGCCGACAGCCGCCGCGCGCAGTTCTTCGAGATCGCGCACGGCCCCGTGGACCAGCACGCCGGCCCAGCCGTTCTTCGCCGCGCTGACGGCGAGGTTGCCGCCCAGCAGCGAGCGGCGCAGCGAGCCGCCGCCGTCGACGACCAGCACGCGTCCGGCGCCGAAGCTCTCCACCGCGGCCTTGACCTGCGAGTTGTCGTCCAGGCACCGCACCGTCGCCACCGGCCCGGCGAAGCGCGGATGGCCGCCATAGCTGCGATACCGGCTCCCCGGCAGCCAGCGCGTGTCGCCGCTGGTGTCGGCCTTCAGCGAATCGCAGAGATCGCAGGTCGAGAAGCGGATCGCGGCGCGCGTCGCAGCGCTGGGACTGGTCATCGGGTCACTCCTCCGGGTTGTTCAGGATCTCGATGCGTTCGCCGTTGAACTCGACCACCTGGCCGGCGCGGATCTTGGCGGTCTTGCGCAGATCGACCTGGCCGTCGACGCGGACCTGGCCCTCGGAGATGAAGTGCCGGGCCTCGCCGCCGCTGCTGGCCAGCGAGGTGGCCTTGAGCAGCTTGTCGAGTTCGATGTACTCGCCGCGCAGGGCGAAGGGAATTGCTTCAGACATAGCCCCATTGTCCGTCAGCCGCCGCGACCACGCTTTGGGATGCAGCGCTAGACGCAAACCGGAGCCATAGCAGCGCTATGGCGAGGATTTGCAACGACGCGGGGCGCCCAAAGCGGGGTCGCGGGGGTCATTGGGATTTGCGCTTCAGCGCGGCCTCGCGAATGCTGCTGAGCGTCGCCCGCGAGGTGGAGATCTCCACCGGCAGCTTCAGGTGGATCAGCGTCGGAACCTGCGACGAGAGCGCCTGCCGCAGCGCGGGCTCGACGTCCTCGGTGCGGGCCGCGGTGAAGGCCGACCAGCCGTAGGCGCGCGCCAGGGCGGCGAAGTCCGGGTTGTGCAGATCGCTGCCGCTGACGCGGCCGGGGTACTCGCGTTCCTGATGCATGCGGATCGTGCCGTAGCTGCCGTTGTCGACGACGAGGCAGATCAGCCGTCGGGCGCCGTGCGCCATCGCGGTGGACATCTCCTGGCCGGTCATCAGGAAGTCGCCATCGCCGGCGATGTTGACGACCCAGCGCTCGCGCTGCAGCAGCGCCGCCGCGACCGCAGCCGGGAAGCCGTAGCCCATCGCGCCGCTGGTCGGCGCGAGCTGCGTGCGACCGCCCTGATGCAGTGCCGTGTAGCGATGGAACCGGTGCAGCCAGCCGCTGTAGTTGCCGGCGCCGTTGGTGAAGATGGTCTCCGCCGGCAGCAGCCGGTCCAGCAGGTGCATGACCTCGGCCAGATCCATCGGACCGACCGGCAGCGCCTGCTGGTTGCGCTGGTAGTCGGCATGCGCGTCGCGCGACCACTGCAGCCAGGGCAACTCCTCAAGATCGACGGGAGGACGTAGTTGCTGCAGCGCCAGCGCGGCGCCGCTCATGCTGGCCTGGATCATCTGGTCGGCCGCATAGACGCGGCCCAGCTCCTCGGGCCCCGCATGGATGTGCACCAACTGCTGCGCGGGCCGCGGCGCCTTCAGCAGCGTGTAGCCGCCAGTGGTCATCTCGCCGAGACGCGGCCCGATCGCGATGATCAGATCCGCCTCGCCGATGCGCTTGGCCAGCGCCGGGTTGATGCCGATGCCGACGTCGCCCGCATACAGCGGATCGCGGTTGTCGTAGAGGTCCTGGAAGCGGAACGCGCAGCCGACCGGCAGTTGCCACGCGTGGGCGAAGTCCTGCAGCGCGGCGCAGGCCTCGGCGGTCCAGCCGCCGCCGCCGGCGATCACGAACGGCCGCTGCGCGCCTTCAAGCCGCGCCTGCAGTTCAACGAGGTCCGCCGGTGCGGGCCACGCGACGGCCGGCTTCGCGCGCGGCAGCACCGGCGCGTCGGTGAGCTGCGTCAGCATGTCTTCGGGTAGCACCAGGACGACCGGACCGGGCCGTCCCTGCATGGCGGTGTGGAAGGCGCGCGCGACGTATTCGGGCAGGCGATGCGGGTCGTGCACTTCGCCGACCCATTTCGCCATGCCCAGCGTGCCGGGGCCGAACATCTGGCGGTAGTCGACTTCCTGGAAGGCTTCGCGATCGCGCTGGTCGGAGGCCACCTGCCCGATGAACAGGATCATCGGCGTCGAGTCCTGGAAAGCGGTGTGCAGGCCGATGCTGGCGTTGGTGGCGCCGGGGCCGCGAGTGACGAAGCAGACACCGGGCCGCCCGGTCAGCTTGCCCTGGGCATCGGCCATGAAGGCGGCGCCGCCTTCCTGCCGGCAGCCGATGAAGCGGATGCGTTCGCGGTGTTCATGGAAGCCGTCGAGGACCGCGAGGTAGCTCTCCCCCGGCACGCCGAAGACCTCGGTGATGCCTTGCTCGATCAGGGCCTCGACGAGGACGTGCCCGGCGGGGCGGCTGACGGTGCGGTGCATATCCATGACGGACGACTGTAGCGAGCAGCCCCGCCATTGCAAGCGGGCGGGATGTCCCCTGTTGCGGCGCGGATGCGGGTTGCGCGATCCAGGGGTTCGGGGTCAAGTGTTGCCCGGGCTACTTCCGGGGTTCGAACACGCGTTCCAGCGCGGTGGCGAACTTGTCGGCGACCGTGGTGAAGACGGTGTCCGGCAACGGTTCCCGCTTCGGCGAAGCCATCCTCAGGATGGCGATCAGCAAGACGGTCGGCACGGAGAACAGGGCCAACATCACGCCCGCAATGCCGTGCCAGCCGTTGCCTTGAATCATCGGGCTCGTGCACTCCACGATGCGCGCGAAGGAGTCTGAGATCTCCGCCACCGGTGAGCAGTCGAAGGGCCAGATGGTCATCAACTTCAGGATCACCAACACCCCGACGAGGTACAGGGCACCGGCGACGCTCAGGCCGCCGAAGGTGCTCGCGCGCTTGATCTTGTAATCGAGGATCACCGGGTCGAATCGTGTCAACTCGACCGTCGCAGGCGGTGCGACGGGAGGGATGTCGCAGGGCGGGAGTTCATCGTTCGGCGGCGGAGGCAAATAGGATTGAGGCGCGTCCTTCACTTCAGCATCTCCCTGAAGCAACTGCGAATCGTGTCGTCCGGGATCGTGGCCTGCTTCAGCTTCCTTGCCTTGTCCCAAGGACCGCCCGGTTCGTGACTCATCGTGCACAGCTGCAGGGCGTTCAGGGGACCGTAGCGGTCGACCACCTGATCAAGGATCCGCCAGAACCCGGCATCTCCTGGCGACGGCATCAATTCCGCGTAAGCATTGGTCTGCGGCTGGACGGTCGCGATGTAGTCGCGCAGCTGCTCGTGCCCGGAGCCCTTAGCCGGTGATAGAGCGTGCTGAAGATCGGCCCATGCTCCCACGCTTCCGGCCTCTCCTCGACAGCGGCCCGGTTGTGCAATGCCAATCGCCAGGCGTGCGTAAAGAAGACGAGCTTCTGCAGCTTCAAGTGACTCACATGAAAGCCGCGCTGTTTCGCTCGATAGAGCACGGCATTGGCGACGAGAGCGGGTGAGTAGGGCATGGTTTGCGGACTCCAGAGCGAACGACTCTAGATCCACCGCATGCCGATGCAAACGAAGGTCGCCGCACTGTTGCGCCCGCGACGCGATGCAAGTTTTGGGACCGACCTCGATCGCTAAACCGACCTCGGATGACCACTCATCCCAGTCACCCGACACCTCGCATTGACTTCCCCCTGAGGGGTGTCAGCGCTTTCCCTGCCGCACGAGACTCGCCGCACCGATGCCCAGCAGCAGCGCGAACGACGCGCCGAAGAACACCGCGTTGTTCCAGTGGCGATCCATCAGCGCGCCGAAGATCGGTGCCGCCACCGCGAAGCCGGTGTCCAGGCCCGAGTACACCGTGCCGTACACACGGCCCGTCGCTCCGGGCGGCGCGGCGCGCTTGATCAGCATGTCGCGCGACGGACCCGCCAGGCCGGTGCCGAAGCCCGCCGTGGCCGCCGCGATCAACGCCGCCGTCGCCGGCAGCCAGCCGGTCGCCGTCAGCGCCAGCAGCGCCGCGGCGACGAACATCGCGCCGGCGATGTTGCGCTCCAGGTTCTGCGACTTCGCCACCAGGAAGCCGCCCACGATCATCCCCGCCGCGCCGGCCAGCATGTAGCCCGTCACCACGAAGGCGGTGCTCGCCAGGCTCACGCCGTACATCGCCGACAGCGCCGGCGACGCGAAGCTCTGGATCGCGCTCAGCGCCGAGGTCGTGAAGAAGAAGAACGAGAAGCACAGCCACACCGACGGCAGCTTCAGGAAGGCCATCGGATGCTCGTCGACCGGCGCCTTGGCCGCGCCGGCCTTCTCGTGGCCCCACGAGCCCTGCGTGTCGTCGATCGCATCGCGCTTGAAGACCAGCAGCGCGATCACGAACAGCGCCCAGGCCGCCGTCGCGACGTAACCCAGGCGCCATTGACCGGTCGCCTCGTGCATCGAGATCAGCAGCAGCGGCGCCACGGCCCAGCCCAGGTTGCCGGTGATACCGTGCACCGAGAACGCATGGCCCAGCCGCTGCTGCGACACCCGCTTGTTCAGGATCGTGAAGTCCACCGGGTGGAAGGGCGAGTTGCCCAGCCCGGCCAGCGCCGCGGCCAGCGCCAGCCCCGCGAAGCCCTGCGCCGTGCCCGCCGCCAGCGACGCCAGCACGAAGCAGCTCAGCGCTGCGAACAGCACAGGCCGCGCGCCCGTCTTGTCGACCAGGAAGCCCGACAGCGCCTGCCCCACGCCCGAGATCACGAAGAAGATCGTCACCAGCAGGCCGAGCTCCGAATAGCTCAGCCCGAACTCCCGCATGAAGACCGGGAACAGCGGCGGCAGCAGCATGTGGAAGAAATGCGAGGTGCCGTGCGCCAGGCCGATCAGGCTGATGGTCTGGATGTCTCGTGTCCTGCTCTGTGCGGCGCTCTGTTCGGGGCTCAGCCCCGGAAATCCGGTCGCGGCCGCGCTGGCGGTGGTGGTGGCGGTGTTCATGGACGGAATGGTGACAGGGCCTTCACGTCGGGATTACGATAGCCGGACAAGTTCTGTCGAGTTTCCGCCATGGCCCCTCCGACCCAGCACCAGACGCAGCAACTGACGCAGCAACGGATGGCCCATCCGACGCCCACCCTCACCCGGCGCACCAGCCTGCCGCCGCTCGATCCGCGCCGCTACGCGCCCAGCGCCGAGCGCCCGGTGCGCGCCAAGTCGCGCAGCCTGGACGGGTTCATGGACATCCAGGCCCACCTCCACACCTGGGGTCAGTTCGTGTTCTCGGTGACCGGCGTCGTGCGTGTCAGCACCGACCGCGCCACATTCCTGGTGCCGCCCTCGCGCGGCGTCTGGATCCCCGCGGGTGTCGTCCACGCCGTGACCGCCGTCGAGCGCTGCGAGCTGCGCACGCTGTACCTGCTGGATCCCCCGGACGACGGCGAGGTCTGGACGGAGAACCGCGTCCTCGAGGTCTCGCCGCTGCTGCGCGCACTCGCGGTGGATCTCGCCCGCGACGAGATCGAGCCCGCTGGAACGGCGGCCGGGGCCGTGGCCGACCGCGAGGGCTGGATCGGCAAGCTCATCCTCGACGAGATCCGCCGCGCGCCGCGCCTGCGGCTCGGCGTCGCGCTGCCCACCGACAAGCGCCTGCGCCGCCTCTGCGAGGCCGTGCTGGCCGAGCCGATGCGCCATGCCAGCCTGGACGACTGGGCGGCGGAGGTCGGCGCGAGCGCGCGCACCGTCTCGCGCCTCTTCCGCCAGGAGCTGGGCAGCAGCTACGCGCAATGGCGCCAGCAGGCGCTGCTGGCCGAGGCCTTGCGGTTGGCCGCCCATCGCAAGCCGATGCAGGTCATCGCCGCGGAGCTCGGCTACGCCAGCGCCAGCGCCTTCACCGCGATGGTCACAAGGACGGTCGGCATGCCGCCGAGCCGGTTTTTCGGCCAGACCTAGAATTCCGGTCCTATGGAACAGGTTCTCTACGACTTCGCCCGCCAGGATGCGGACGGCGCCACCTGCACGGCCCATGCGTGGGCCAAGGTACCGGCACCGTTGACGCCCAGCCAGCGCTCGCAACTCAAGGCGCGTGCCGCCGAACTGCTCAAGGCCAAGGGGGCGGTGCTCGTCGCCCATTACTACGTCGACGGCGACCTGCAGGACCTCGCGCAGGAAAGCGGCGGCATCGTCTCCGACTCGCTGGAAATGGCGCGCTTCGGCCGTGATCACGCGGCGCAGACGCTGGTCGTCGCGGGCGTCAAGTTCATGGGCGAAAGCGCCAAGATCCTCAGCCCCGAGAAGCGCGTGCTGATGCCCGACCTGGACGCGACCTGCTCGCTGGACCTGGGTTGCCCGGCCGACGACTTCGCGGCGTTCTGCGATGCGCATCCGGATCGCACCGTCGTCGTCTACGCCAACACCAGCGCCGCAGTGAAGGCGCGCGCGGACTGGATGGTCACCAGCTCCTGCGCGCTGGAGATCGTCAGCGAGCTCAAGGCCCGCGGCGAGAAGATCCTGTGGGCGCCCGACCGTCACCTGGGTCGCTACATCCAGGAGCAGACCGGCGCCGACATGCTGATGTGGAACGGCGCCTGCATCGTCCACGACGAGTTCAAGGGCCTCGAACTGGAACTGCTGCGCGAGCAGCATCCGGACGCGATGATCCTGGTCCACCCGGAGTCGCCGGCCTCGGTGGTGGCGCAGGCGGACGTGGTGGGCTCCACCTCGGCGCTGATCAAGGCCGTGGTCGAAGGCACCGCCCGCGAATACGTCGTCGCCACCGACAACGGCATCCTGCATGCGATGCGCCAGATGGCGCCGGGCAAGGTGCTGATCGAAGCGCCGACGGCGGGCAACAGCGCGACCTGCAAGAGCTGCGCGCACTGCCCGTGGATGGCGATGAACGGCCTGCAGGGGCTGGTCGACTGCCTGGAGCGCGGCACCGGCGAGATCTTCGTCGACGAGGCGATCCGCGTCGAAGCGAAGTCGTGCATCGACCGCATGCTGGACTTCACCGCGAAGCTGAAGGCGAAAAAGGCGGCCGAAGCGGGCGCGATGGTGCCGGGCATCGGCGCGGCCTGACCGTCCTTCCACCGCCGCTGACCCTCTCCCCTGCCCTCTCCCGCAAGCGGGAGAGGGAGTCCGACCGGAGCCCCTCGCGGCGCCTGCGCCTCTTTCTCCCTCTCCCGCTTGCGGGAGAGGGTGGGGGTGAGGGCCAGCGGCCTTGGCAGTACGCCCCGCGTGAACGAGTGTCCGCGGGGCTTTCCATTTGCGTGAGCGTCGGCCTATGCTGTGGCCATTCCAGCTGCCCTTTGCAGGACCCGCTCATGGACTTCACCTCGCTCTACAACCATCACGAACGCGAAGTGTTTGCCGCGGTGATGGAGACTGCCCCGCAGTTCCCCGAGATCCATCGTGAAGCCGAACTGCTGGCCGATGTGGCCTGCGTCGCGCTGAACCGGCTGCCGCCGCGCTACATCCGTCATGCCGTCGACTACTCGTTCTACCTCACCGAGCAGGAACGCTTGGACGTCGACGCCGCGATCAAGGAAGCGGTCAGCTACGCCTACAACTTCGTGCAAGCACGCAGCGTCCTTCGCACGAAGCAGCGCTGAGCGACAACGCAGGCCTGCGCTCCGGCTCAGGCCCGCGGTCCATCAGGCTCATTGGGGCCGGAATGGGGCTTGGGGTTCGCGGACGCGAGGCCCCATGCCCCGTGGAGAGCCCGCGCCTGGCGACGGCAGTCGTCTTCGCCCTCAACGAGCCCTGATCAACGCGTATTCCCGTTGCGCACCAGCACCGTCGGCAGGCTCGCCGGCAGCGTGCGCGGGTAGTCGCGGCTGTAGTGCAGCCCGCGGCTCTCGTGCCGCAGCAGCGCTGATCGCACGATGAGTTCCGCGCAATCGACCAGGTTGCGCAGCTCCAGCAGATCGCGGCTGACGCGGAAGTTCGCGTAGTAGTCGTCGATCTCCGCGCGCAGCAGGTCGATGCGGTGAAGCGCGCGTTCCAGCCGTTTGGTCGTGCGCACGATGCCGACGTAGTTCCACATCAGCGAGCGCAGCTCATCCCAGTTGTGGGCGATGACGACCTGCTCGTCCGCGTCCTCGACCTGGCTTTCGTCCCAGGCCGGCAGCGGCGCGGGCGGGAGCACCTCCTGCGACAGGATGTCGGACGCACAGCCCTGGCCGAGCACGACGCATTCCAGCAGCGAGTTGCTCGCCAGCCGGTTGGCGCCGTGCAGGCCGGTGTGGGCGGTCTCGCCGACCGCGTAGAGGCCGGGCAGATCGGCGCGGCCCTGCAGGTCCGACACCACGCCGCCGCAGGTGAAGTGCACCGCCGGCACGACCGGGATCGGCTGGCGAGCGATGTCGATGCCCAGCGCGAGGCAACGCGCGTGGACGGTCGGGAAGTGTTCCTTCAGGAAAGCTTCGCCCAGGTGCGTGGCGTCGAGCCACACGTGGTCCAGGCCGTGCTTCTTCATCTCGAAGTCGATCGCGCGGGCGACCACGTCGCGCGGCGCGAGTTCGAGCCGCTCGTCGTGCGCGGCCATGAAGCGCGTGCCGTCCGGCAGCTTCAGGTGACCGCCCTCCCCGCGCAGCGCCTCCGTGATCAGGAAGCTGCGCTCCTGCGGGTGGTACAGGCAGGTCGGATGGAACTGGATGAACTCCATGTTGGCGATGCGGCAGCTCGCGCGCCAGGCCATGGCGATGCCGTCGCCGGTGGAGGTGTCCGGATTGGTCGTGTAGCGGTAGACCTTGCCGGCGCCGCCCGTGGCCATCACGACCGCGCGCGCCGCGATCGCATCGACGCGCTGGGCGTCCATGTCCAGCGCGTAGATGCCGTAGCAGCGTGACGGCTCCTCGCGCTGCACATGGCGCGAGGTGATCAGGTCCAGCGCCATCCAGCGCTGACGCAGCTCGATGTTGGGATGCGCCTGCGCCTTGGCCAGCAGCGCATCGTGGATGGCCTTGCCGGTGGCGTCCGCGGCGTGGGCGATGCGGCGCACCGCGTGGCCGCCCTCGCGCGTCAGGTGCAGGCCGAGCGGCCCCTGTTCGTCAAGCGTGAACGGCACGCCCTGCGCCACCAGCCAGCCGACGGCGTCGGCGCTGCGTTCGGCGATGTAGCGCGCGGTGGCTTCGTCGACGAGGCCGGCGCCGGCCTCCTGCGTGTCGCGCACATGGCTCTCGATGCTGTCGTCCGAGCCCAGCACCCCGACGATCCCGCCCTGCGCCCAGGCGGTGGCGGCCTCGTTGAGCTCCCGCTTGGCCAGCACGATCACCGGCACACGGTCGGCGAGGTGAAGCGCCACGGTCAATCCGGCCAGGCCGGCACCCACGATCACCACCGGCGCCAGCGCGGCGTCGGTCCGAACAGCTGCTGTCATCGTCATCGCCCGGTCATCGGGGCGTCATCGCTTGGGAGTGGGGATTCTAAGCATCGGGCTGCAGGGCGCCGCCGCCGCGCCGCAGCAGCGAGGGCGGCAGGCGCTCGTGCTTGTTCCAGTTGGCGCGGAAAGCCTGCACGCTGCCATAGCCGCAGGACGCGGCGATGTTCTCCAGCGACAGCCGGGAACTGGTCATCAGCCGGCGCGCCAGGTCCATGCGCAGGGCGATCTGGTACTGCTTGATGGTCACGCCGGTCTCGGCGAGGAACAGTCGGGCCAGGTGGCGCTCGCTCAGGCCGGCCTGCGCGGCCAGCTCGTCGATCGTCACGCCGGCATGCAGGCGCGAGGCGATCACGTCCTGGATGGCATGGATGCGCTGGTTGCCGTGCGCGCGATGGCGCGTCGCCGCGGACAGCTCCGGGTCGGCGCCGAAGCGGCGGAAGTTCACCACGTTCTCGCGCGCGACCTGGATGGCGACGTCTTCGCCGAACGCCTGCGACACCAGATGCAGCGCGAGGTCGATGCCCGAGGTGACCCCGGCGGACGTGAGCAGATCGCCGTCCTCGACGAACACGCGGTTCTCCAGCACCGTCGCCGTCGGGCTGGCCGTGCGCAGCCGCGCGATGAAGCGGTGATGGGTGGTGCACAGCCGACCCTCGAGCAGACCGGCCTCGGCCAGCAGGAAGGTGCCGGAGCAGACGCCGCAGATCCGCAGCCCGTCGGGCCGTTCGCGTCCCAGCCGCGCCAGCCAGTCGACCGATTTCCGCCAGGCCGTCGAGCGCATGAGCGCCGGCGTCAGCTTGCTGCCGATCACGAACAGCACCGCGTCCGGCGGCAACGCGCGCGGCAGCGGGCGGATGTCGGTCAGCGTCAGCGGCTGGAAGGCGCCGACCGAGACCTCCGGCCCGATGCAGCGCACGTCGACGGTCGCGGCGCCCACCTCGCCGACCGAGTGGATGACCTGCAGCGGTCCGGCCAGATCCAGCAGGTGCGTCGACGGGACCATCAGGAAGTAGACGTTCTTCATCACGGGTTCTTCATCGCCGGTCGGTTCCTCAGGATTTCTCCTCCCCAATGATGTCTGATTTCTTGTCCTTCTGAGCGCGTTTGTTGCTGTGCAGCAAGCAGACCCCTGGTTAATCTGATTCGAACAACAGGTGCCCAGGGAGGAGGAGCATGCACTCAACGAATGCAAGTGTTGCCAGTCACGACTGGCCCGATCAGATCGACGACCGCGTCGCCGCGGAACTGATCGGATTGATCAACAGCACGGTCTCCGACGGCGGCACGCTGGGCTACGAGCAAGTCCTGACCCCGCATCAGGAAGTCCAGTTTATTGCTGGCCTGCGGGTGGGCATCGCCTCGGGCCGGACCCACCTGCTGCTGGGCCGCGTCGACGGCCGGCCGGCCTTCATGGCGCTGCTGCATCTCAACGGCATGGCGAACTGCCGCCACCGCGCCGAACTGGCCAAGGGCGTCGTCCATCCCGACTTCCGCGGCCTGCATCTGGTGCCGCTCGCCTTCCGCGAGATCGCGCGGCTGGCCGAACGGCTGGATGTCGAGCAGCTGGTGCTGGACGTGCGCGAGAACACCCGCGCCCATCGCCTCTGGCAGTTCTTCGGCTTCGAGACCTATGGCGTGCTGGAGGACTACGCGCGCGTTGGCGGCGAAGTCCATCGCGGCCACTTCATGGCGCAGGCGGTGCGCTCGCTGCGCCGGCGCGTCGACGCCTCGCCGGCGCATTGACGCCCTGCTCACAGTCCCGCCGCTCATAGACCCACACCGCCCATTGACTCTGGAGAGGAGCTCCCCATGCCGCAAACCAAGGCCGCCTTCAAGGAACAACTGCGATCGCTGCTGAACAGCCATCTGACGATGTCGCATCCCATCTTCGACCGCCTGATGGACCCGCAGGCGAAGGACATCGTGCTGCTGCTCCAGGTCGCGCTGCAGGGCTATCAGCTGACGAAGCACTTCCTGGGCTACGTCGAGCACCTGTTCTTCCACTGCCCGTTGCCGGCGTTCAAGCGCGGCCTGCTGATCAACGTGTACGAGGAGGAGACCGGCCGGCTCTCGAAGACCGACAACCACGTCGTGCTGATGCAGCGCTTCATCCGCGCGCTGGGCATCAGCGACGAGGAACGCGACGCCGCGCTGCCGCTGCCCGCCACGCAGGACCTGATCGACTACCGGCTGCATGCGGTGCGCGGCCGCGGCAGCTATCACATCGGCGCCGCCGCCGTGATGATCGCCAGCGAGGGCCAGAACCTGGAGGTCAAGGCCGGCGAGGCCCGCCACGAGCTGCTGGGCAAGGTCTACGGCTTGAAGGAGGAGGACCTGCTGTTCTTCTCCGTCCACCAGGCCGAGGACGTCGGCCATGTCGAGCAGGGATTGAACCTCGTGGCCGAACTGTGCGACACCGACCGGCTGCAGCAGGAGGCCCAGCACGCGGTCGACCACACCTGCCGGCTGTTCTACGCCATGTACGACGGCATGTACCGCGAGTTCTGCCGTCCGCTGGTGCGCCGCAACGCCCCGGGAGTGGTCGCATGAAGCCGGCCGCGTCCTCCCCGTCGTCGAGGCACCTGGTCTACGGCCTGGTGGCCGTGGGCTTCCTGGTGATGTTCGTCTCCACCAGCGTCAAGAGCGTCTACCAGGTCTACTTCGCCGACCTGGCGACCCACTTCGGCCGCGGGCGTTCCGACTTCGCCTGGTCGGGCTCGGTGTTCATGCTGGTCACCGGCCTGGTGTCGCCGCTGGTGGGGTCGCTGAGCGACCGCCTCGGCCCGCTGCGCACCGTCGTGATCGGCTGTCTGGCCGCGGGTGCCGCGCTCGCGGGCACCAGCCTGTTCGACGGGTCGCTGCCGGTCTTCGTCCTCGGCTACGGCCTGCTCGCGGCCTTCGGCCTGGCGGCCATGACCTACGTGCCCATGGGCGTGCTGGTCGACCGGCTCTTCGAGCAGAAGAAGTCCGGGCTGGCCTTCGCGGTGGTCACCAACGGCACGTCGATCAGCTTCATCGTGCTGTCGCCGTTCTGGCTGTGGCTGGCGCCGAAGGCGTCGTGGGAAACCACCTTCCTGATGGTCGGCGTCTTCCTCGCGTTGCCCCTGGCCGGTCTGGCGTGGTTCGCCGCGGCGAAGTCGAAAGCGGCCGGCCTGGATGCCGCCAGTGCCGCGCCCGACGCGGAGACAGCGACAGGGACGGCGACCGGGACGAAGGCCGCCCCGCCCCGCGCCTGGTCCGTGCTGCGTCGCGACAGCGGCTTCTACGCGCTGGCGATCGGCTTCATGGGCTGCGGCGCCAGCATGGCCTTCATCGACGTGCACCTCGTCGCGTTCTGGCAGGACCACTCGACACCGCGCGGTCTCATGGGCGTGAGCCTGAGCCTGCTCGGCGTGCTGGAGCTGATCAGCGGACTGCTGACCGGCTGGCTGGCGATCCGGCTGCCCAAGCGTGCCCTGCTCGGCGTGTTCTACCTCCTGAGGTCCTGCGCGGTGCTGCTGCTGCTCGGCGCGTCGGAAGACCTGCGCACGCTGGGCTTCGCCGTCGTGTTCGGCGCGACCTATCTGGGCACGGTGGTGCTGACCTCGATGTTCTGCATGGCCCGGTACGGCGCGGCGATCAAGGGCCGGGCCTTCGGCTACCTGTTCCTGGCGCATCAGCTCGGCGCCTTCGCGTCCGTGCAGCTCGGCGCGCTCAGCCACGACCTGTGGGGCAGCTACCAGCCCTACATCGTCGGACTGGCGACGCTGACGGCGCTCGGCGGGCTGACGAGCTGGCTGTTCCTGCGCGACCCGCGCATCGAGCCGGAGCCGCACCCCGGCTTGCAGCCCCGTCCCTCCGCCTGACCTCCCCTCGTGAGAAAGCTTCCCGTGGATCACCAACCTTTCACCACCGCCGTCCGCACCGCCCAGTTCCACGATCTGAGCGACGCGCACTGCGAGCCGATCGCGATGACCTCCGCCTATGTCTTCGCCTCGGCGGCGGACGCGGCGCGCAAGTTCAGCGGCACCGCATCGGGCAACGTGTACTCGCGCTTCTCCAATCCGACGGTGCAGGCGCTCGAGCGCCGCATCGCCGCGATGGAGCGCGCGGAGGCGGCGGTCGCGTTCGCGTCCGGCATGGCGGCGATCGTCGCCATGGCGCAGGCCTGGGTGGTCAGCGGCAGCAACATCGTCTGTTCTCGCGACGTCTTCGGCACGACGCTCACAGCCTTCCGCCACTACTTCGGCAAGCTGGGCATCGACGTGCGCGTCGTCGACCTGACCGACCTGGCGCAATGGGACACCGCGATCGACGATCGCACCGCGTTCGCGTTCATGGAGACCCCGTCCAATCCGCTTCAGAACGTGGGCGACATCGAGGCCGTCGCGCTGCTGGCCCATGCGCGCGGCGCGCTGCTGGCGGTGGACAACTCGCTGCTCACGCCGTATCAGCAGAACCCCTTGCGACTGGGCGCGGACGTCGTCATCCATTCCGCCGGCAAGTACATGGACGGCCATGGTCGCGTGGTGGCGGGCGTCGCGGTCGGCGCGGAGCGGCTGATGGCCGACCTGCGCGGCGTGCTGCGCGTGACGGGCGCCGCGTTGGGCGCGATGGACGCCTGGCTGCTGCTCAAGAGCCTGGAGACGCTGCACCTGCGGATGACGGCGATCTCCGCCAACGCGATGCAGCTGGCGCGCTGGCTGAAGGCGTCCCCCAAGGTCGCGGCCGTCATCTACACCGGACTGGCGACACATCCGCAGCATGCGCTGGCGGTGTCGCAGCAGTCGGGCTATGGCGGCGTCGTGGGCCTGCGCGTCCCGGGCGGACGCCTGGGCGCGTGGTCGGTGGTGGATGGACTGCGGCTGATCTCCATCGCGACCAGCATCGGCGACACGCGCAGCATGATCACCCACCCCGCCTCGACCACGCACGGCAGGCTGTCGGCGGCGGAGCGCCGGCAGTCCGGCATCGGCGAGGACCTGCTGCGGCTGTCGGTCGGCCTGGAGAACGTCTCCGACCTGATGGAGGACCTGGACCTCGCGATGGCCGGGCTACCCGATCACGAGCCGGTCGGCGATCTGCTGCAAGACATCGCGGCGATGGGGTGAAGGGTGAGCACGGACACCGCCCTGCACGCCCTGCTGACCGCGCTCTTCATGCTCGGCGTCGGCGCGCCTTTCCTGATCTCGGCGTGCCGCCCGCAGCCGCGCCCGGCGCGGGCCCTGCGCGTGGGACTGGGCGTGCTGGTAATGGCGGCGTCGCTGGCGTCGGACCCGCTGTCCGTCGCGCTGCTGCACGTCGACGGCGTGATGGCCATGGCGGGCTGCGGCTCCTGAGCGTCGCGTTCAACGCGTTCACCGTATTGACCGCACTCGACGCGTTCGACGCGTTCAACGCGCTCGCCGAGGCGATCGCCTCAGCCGCTTGCTAGAACAGCGGCTTCTCGCCCGCCAGCACGCGCAGATGGTCGAGCAGCTGCAGCTGCTCATGCGCCTTGTCGTAGAAGCCGTCCGCGCCATGCTTCTCGCACAGCGTGCGGTAGAAGTCGGGGTCGCGGCTGCTGAGCACCAGCAGCTTGCCGGCATACCCGCTCTCGCGCGCGCGCCGCAGCACATGCATGCCGGAACCGACCTGCAGGTTCAGGTCGAGCAGCACCACGTCGGGCTTGAGCACGGAGATCGCCTGCACGGCGTCTTCCTCGCTGTCGGCATAGCCCACCACCTGCACGAACGCCAGCCCCTCGAACAATCGCAGGAACTGCTCGCGGACAAACTCCGAATCCTCGACGAGCAAGACGCGCATGCCCTTCCCTTCCTCTCACTGAATCGTCCGTCGCATTCTGGCGCGACGCCGAATCACGCGCAGGCGTCAGGGGTGTCGACTTCGCAACGGAGCGTAAATCCAGGGCCTCTGGCGTGCGCGCTCCGCGCGGGGTTCAGACCACCGCGGCGATCGCCGTGCACACGCCGCCGAGGCCGGCAGCCGACGCGAGGAAGGTGACGTCGCGCCGTTCGCTGCCGCCCTTCCAGGCCATCAGCGCAACGATGGCCAGGGTCGCGGTGAACAGCAGGCCGGCGATGACAGGAGTAGTGAGGATGTCCACGGTCGTTCGGAAGTTGGATGAAGGGTGAGCGGAAGGGAAGGCCGCAGTGTGGGCGGCCCGCGCACTCTTCTCAAGGTCGAACTTCCTTGCCGGCGATTCGGCTTTGCCGATAGAGGAACGCCGCATGACTGCCTGGACCCCGCGCGCTGCGCGCGCCCCTCACCCCTACCCTCTCCCGCAAGCGGGAGAGGGAGAAAGAGGAGCAGGCGCTGCGAGCAGAGCCGGTCGGACTCCCTCTCCCGCTTGCGGGAGAGGGCGGGGGTGAGGGCCAGCGGCGGTGGCAGTGCTGAAGCCCGCCAGCGGCAGAAGGCGACGGTGTTTGCAGACCTCGGTCTCAGCCCTTCTTCGCCACCAGCGTCAGGATGTCGTAGCTCGCCACGAGCTCGCCGCGCTGGTTGGTGACCTGCACGTCCCACGCGACGACGCCCTGCGGCGGCTGGTCCGGACGATTGCCGCGGTCGATGCGGCGCTTGCAGGTCAGCCGCGCCTGGATCGTGTCGCCGATGGCCACGGGGTTCACGAAGCGCAAGGTGTCCAGCCCGTAGTTGGCAAGGACTGGCCCCGGCGCCGGCGACACGAACAGGCCCGCCGCCGCCGACAGCACGAAGTAGCCGTGCGCGATGCGCTGGCCGAATTGCGTGTCCTTGGCCGCGACTTCGTCGAAGTGCATGTAGAAGTAGTCGCCGCTGATGCCGCCGAAGTTGACGATGTCCGCCTCGGACACCGTGCGGCGATGCGTGAGCAGCGAATCGCCGATCTGGATCTCTTCGAAATGCTTGCGGAAAGGATGGATCGCGTCCTCGGTGACCTTGCCGCCGCGCACGTACTCGCCGGTGATGGCCGTGAGCATCGTCGGCGAGGCCTGCACCGCGCAGCGCTGCAGGTAGTGCTTCACCGCGCGGATGCCGCCGAGCTCTTCACCGCCGCCCGCGCGGCCGGGGCCGCCATGCTTGAGCATCGGCAGCGGGGAGCCGTGGCCGGTCGATTCACCCGCCGCGTCGCGGTCCAGCACCAGCAGCCGGCCGTGGAAGGCGGCCGCGTGATAGACGGCCTGCGCAGCCAGCGCCGGCGTCTTCGTGACCACCGACCCCACCAGGCTGCCGCGACCCTTGGCGGCGAGCGCCAGCGCTTCGTCGAAATCGCCGTAGCTCATCAGCGTCGACACCGGCCCGAAGGCCTCGACGTTGTGGACCGCCTCGTTGTTCATCGCGTCGCGGCACAGCAGCAGCGTCGGCGCAAAGAAGGCGCCGTCGCCGACGCCCTCGCCCACCGGCGCGAAGCCGTCGCGCTCGCCGAAGACGATCTCGTTGCCCTTCGCGAGCTGTGCCAGGCGCTCGGCCACGTCGGCCTGCTGCGCCTTGGACGCCAGCGCGCCCATGCGCACGCCCTCGACGGAGGGATCGCCGATCTTGATCTTCGCGAGCCGCTCGCGCAGTGCCGCGGCGACCGCGTCGATCTGCGCCGCCGGCACGATCGCGCGACGGATGGCCGTGCACTTCTGGCCGGCCTTGGCGCTCATCTCCCGCATCACTTCCTTGACGAAGAGATCGAATTCCGGATCGCCAGGCACCACGTCCGGCGCCAGGATCGAGCAATTGAGACTGTCCGCCTCGGCGTTGAACGGCACCGAGCGGCGGATCAGGTTCGGATTGACGCGCAGCTGCGCCGCCGTGTCCGCCGAGCCGGTGAAGGTGACGACGTCCGTCTCCTCCAGCCGGTCCAGCAGATCGCCGGAACTGCCGATGACCAGCTGCAACGCGCCGGCCGGCAGCAGGCCGGACCGCTCGATCAGGCGCACGCAGGCTTCGGCGACGTAGCTGGTCGCGGTGGCCGGCTTGACGATGCAGGGCATGCCGGCGAGGAAGCTGGGCGCGAACTTCTCCAGCATCCCCCACATCGGGAAGTTGAAGGCGTTGATGTGCACGGCGACGCCGCGCTTGGGCACCAGCACGTGGGTGCCCATGAACTGGCCGAGCTTGCCCAGCGCCTGCGCCGGGCCTTCATGGACGATGTTGCTCGACGGCAGCTCGCGGCGGCCCATCGATGCATAGGCGAAGAGCGTGCCGAAGCCGCCTTCGATGTCGATCCACGAATCCGGACGCGTCGCGCCGGTGTGCGCGGAGATCGCGTAGAGCGATTCTTTGTGTTCCTGCAGGTAGGTCGCGAGCGCCTTCAGGATTGCCGCGCGCTGCTGGAAGTCGAGCGCGAGCAGCGCGGGCAAGGTCTTCGTGCGCGCGAAAAGCAGGCTCTCGCCGAAGTCGATCTCTTCGGCATGGGTCTGCGTCACCAACCGTCCGTTGACGGCGCTGTGCAGGCCGCGCGCGGCGGTGGAGCCGATCCAGCGACCGGCGATCAGGCTTTGGAGGACGGGGGTAGCGCTCATGGCAACTCTTTCGAACGTCAGAAACGAACGAGGGCGGGACGTTGTGCGTCCCGCCCTCAGGTCAAAGGCTTACGGTTGATATTTCCAGGTGCCGTTTTCAATCTTCACCATCACGCGGGCGCGCTGGTCGAGACCCAGATGGTCGTTCGGCGACATGGTGAAGACACCATGCGCGGCCGGCAGCTCCTTCACGCCTTCGAGCGCATCGCGCAGCGCCGCGCGGAACTGCGGCGTGCCCGGCTGTGCCTTCTTGATGGCCTCGGGAATCGCCGCCTGCAGCAGCAGGCCCGCGTCCCACGCGTGGCCGCCGAAGGTCGAGACGCTGCCCTTGCCGTACGCGCCCTCATAGGTCGTCACGTAGGCCTTGGCGCTCTTCTTGGCCGGATGGTCCGCGGGCAGCTGGTCGACGACCAGCACCGGGCCCGACGGCAGGAAGGTGCCCTCGACGTCCTTGCCGCCGACGCGCAGGAAGTCGTTGTTGGCCACGCCGTGGGTCTGGTAGTACTTGCCCTGGTAGCCGCGCTCCTTGAGCGTCTTCTGCGGCAGCGCCGCCGGCGTGCCGCTGCCGCCGACCAGCACCGCGTCGGGCTTGGCCGCCATGATCTTGAGCACCTGGCCGGTCACCGAGGTGTCGGTGCGGTTGTAGCGCTCGTTGGCGACGATGCTCAAGCCCTTGCTGGCGGCGACCTTGTTGAACTCGCCGTACCAGCCTTCGCCGTAGGCATCGGCGAAGCCGACGTAGGCCACCGTCTTTACGCCCTGCGCCTGCATGTGGCCGGCGATGGCCAGCGCCATCATGATGTCGTTCTGCGGCGTCTTGAAGACCCACTTCTTCTTCGCGTCCATCGGCTCGACGATGCGGGCCGAGGCCGCCATCGAGATCATCGGCACCTGCGCCTCCGACACCGCGTCGATCATCGCCAGCGAGTTCGGCGTGACCGTGGAACCGACGATCACGTCGACCTTGTGCTCGGTGATCAGCTTGCGGGTGTTGGCGACCGCCGTCGTGGTGTCCGACGCGTCGTCCAGGATGATGTAGTTGACCTTCTGTCCGGCGATGGTCTTGGGCATCAGGGAGAAGGTGTTCTTCTCCGGGATGCCCAGCGACGCGGCCGGGCCCGTGGCCGAGACGGTCACGCCGACGTTGATGTCCGCCCAGGCGCTGCCGCCCGCGCCCATCAGCGCGGCACCCGTCATGGCCATGGCCAGCAGGGTCTTCTCGATGCGTTTCATGTTGTCTCCTTCGGAATGTGTTTTTCAGGAACGCAAGGTCAATGAGGTACTGCTACTGCGATGACTGCAGGGATTGCATGTCGGGAGCGATGGTCCTCCGCCAAGCCTTCATGAGACTTGCGGCGCCGCCGGGTCGAGTTCGCTGCGCTGGTGGCGCGTCGAGGGATCGGTGAGCTCGGTCCGGACCGCGCCCAGCCCGCCGAAGAACAGGTCCGCCACCATGGGCGCGACCGCCTCGTAGGTCAGCGCGCCGTCGGGCCGAAGCCAGGTGAAGGTCCAGTTGATCATGCCGAAGAGCAGCATGGTCAGCGGCTTGTGCAGATGGGCGCCGCGCAGCTCCGGCCGGACCGCGGCCACCGCGTCGGCGAAGCGGCCCACGACCTGGCGCTCGACCGTCACCATGCGCTCGCGGTGCTCCTCGTCGAGGAACTTCAGGTCCTCGGTCAGCACGCGGTGCTCGTTCTGCGCCTCGCCGTAGGCCTGCACGAAGCGGTGGATCAGCCCGCGCAGGTGCTCCGGCGGCGGCAGCTGCTGCGCGCTCACCTCGTCGACCAGATCGACCAGGTGCTGCAGGTGGTTCTGGCAGATCTGCGCCAGCAGCTCATGCTTGTCGCGGACGTAGTGGTACAGCGTGGGCTTGCTGACCGAGCAGGCTTCGGCGACCTGGTTCATCGAGGTCGCGGGGTAGCCCTGGTTGGCGAAAAGTCGGGCAGCCTGCGCGAGGATCTCCTCGCGGGTGGCATCAAATCCTGGAGCTCGACCTCGGGCCATGAAATGTCTTTTCCTTGTGAATCAGCGTTCGTCGAACGAGATCACGACGCGCGGGGTCAGGGCATGCGCCTGACAGCTGAGGATGAATCCGGCCGCCACTTCGTGCTTCTCAAGGGCGAAATTCTTATCCATCCGGACCTCGCCCTCGATCAACTTGCAACGGCAGGTGGAACACACGCCGGATTTGCAGGAGAACGGGACGTCCATGCCGGCCCGCGCCGCGGCGTCGAGCAGGCTGGGATCGCTCTTGCGGAACTCGATCTCGCGCGAGACGCCGTCGCGGATCACGACGACCTTGGCGGCCTCCGCGTCCTCCTCGTGGACCTCGTGCGGCGCCGGACGGCCGGTCTGCATCTCCGGCGTGCCGAAGCGCTCGATGTGGATGCGTTCCTCGGGGACGCCGGCGGCGCGCAGCGCGGCCTCGGCCTGCTCGTTCATCTCGAACGGGCCGCAGACGAAAACCTGGTCGATGCCGGCCGCCGGCACGGGGCCGCTCAGGAAGTCGCTGAGCTTGGCCTGGTCCAGCCGCCCCGCCATCAACGGCGAATCGACATGCTCGCGCGAGAACACGTGATGCAGCGTCAGCCGCGTCATGTAGCGGTTCTTCAGGTCCTCGAGCTCTTCCTTGAACATCGTCGACGCCGGCCGGCGGTTGCCGTAGATCAGCGTGAAGCGGCTCATCGGCTCGCGGGCGAGCACGCTCTTCATGATCGACAGGATGGGCGTGATGCCCGATCCGGCCGCGATGCCCACGAAATGACGGCCCGTCGCGGGCTCCAGCGGGACATGGAAGCGGCCCTGCGGCGGGAAGACCTGCACCTCGTCGCCGGCCTTCAGGTGCCGGTGCACCCAGGTGGAGAAGGCGCCGCCGTCGACCTGGCGCACGCCGACGCGCAGTTCACCATCGTCGACGCCGGCGCAGATGGAATAGGACCGGCGCAGGTCCTGGCCGTCGACGTCGCCGCGCAGCGTCAGGTACTGGCCTTGCGTGAAGCGGAAGGTCTCGCGCAGCGCCTCGGGCACGTCGAAGCACAGCACGACGGCGTCGTCGGTGTCCTGATGCTTGGCGCGCAGGCGCAGCGGGTGGAAATGCAGGCTCATGGCGATGGCTCAGATCGGCTTGAAATGTTCAAAAGGCTCGCGGCAGGCGATGCAGCGGTACAGCGACTTGCACGCGGTCGAGCCGAAGGCCGACAGCTGCTCGGTGTGCGTGCTGCCGCAGCGCGGGCAGGCGATGGCCTCGCGGCGGCGGACGATGCGGATGGGCACGCCCTGCCCCATGTCGACGGGGCCCGGCGGCGCGATGCCGTACTGGCGGAGCTTCTCGCGGCCTTCGTCGGTGATCCAGTCGGTCGTCCACGCCGGCGCGCGGCGCATCGTCACGGTCACGGTGCCGAAGCGCGACAGCGCGTCGCGCACGCTCTGCTCGATGGCCTCGGTGGCAGGGCAGCCGGAGTAGGTCGGCGTCAGCACGACCTCGACGCCATCGGCGGTCTCGACCAGGTCGCGCACGATGCCGAGCTCCACCAGCGACACCGCCGGCACCTCGGGATCGAGCACCTGCGACAGCACCTCCCAGGCGGCGGACAGGCGTCCGCAGCCGAGGTCGGTCGCGCCGACGTCGGACGACGACGGACGCGGTCCGACCGGCGTCAATGACGACAGCCAGTCGAGATGCGAAGGCATCGGGGCGGCGTTCATGGCGTGTTCATGCATGTTTGCAGCGGGCGCGCGGCGCTCTCGCGCTCACCACACCCCGCCGGGGTAGCTGCGCTGCAGCGATTGCATCGTCGCCAGCATGTGGCCCATGTGTTCGCTGTGGACGCCGCGCACGCCGGTGTAGACATGCGGCGTGTCCTTCGGACGCGCGAGTTGCGCCTCGGCCAGGACCTCGTCCATCGCCGCATCCCAGTCGGGCTTGAGTGACGACCAGGCCGGGCCCAGGCCGCTGGTTTCGGCGGCGGCGTCGATCTCGTCCGACGCGAACAGCTCGTTGACGTAAGGCCACAGCTGCGCGAGCGCGGCCTTCATCCGCTGCGCCGATTCCTCCGTGCCGTCGCCCAGGCGCACCACCCACTCGGCCGCATGCTGCTGGTGATAGCGGACTTCCTTCACCGCCTTGGCGGCGATGGCGGCGACCTCGGCGTCGCTGGACGCCTGCAGCCGCGTCCACATCGGCATCAGCCAGCAGGCGGCGATCAGGTTGCGGGCCTGCGTGAAAGCGAAGTCGCCGCGCGGCAGCTCCATCATCACGGGGTTCAGGTAGTGGCGTTCCTCGCGCAGGTAGGCGAGCTGGTCCTCGTCGAGCGGCTGCTCGTTGAGCTGGCCGGCGCGCGTCAGCAGCGCGCGCGACTGGCCCAGCAGGTCCAGCGCGATGTTGCCCAGCGCGAGTTCCTCTTCCAGGATGGGCGCGTGGCCGATCCATTCGGAGATGCGGTGCGACAGCACCAGGCAGGCGTCGCCGATGCGCAACAGGTACTGGACGTCGGCTCGCTGGCCGGGTTGGACGGAAGCGTTCATCGTCCGGTCCTCACATGTGGTCGAGCGACTCGGGCAGGTCGTAGAAGGTCGGGTGGCGGTACACCTTGTCCTCCATCGGGTCGAAGTACATGGCCTTCTCTCCCGGGTCCGACGCGACGATCGCCGACGACGGCACGACCCAGATGCTCACGCCTTCCTGGCGGCGGGTGTAGACGTCGCGCGCCATCTGCAGCGCCATCTTCGAGTCGGGCGCGTGCAGGCTGCCGCAGTGCTTGTGGTCCAGGCCCGCCTTGTTGCGGACGAAGACTTCCCACAGGGGCCATTCGTTGGCGCCGGTCGTTTGGTTGATGCTCATGATTCGAGTGCTCTGAACTGTTCGTGGCGGAGGCGGCGATCGCGATCGGTGATCGTCGGGATCAAGCCGCCTTGGCTTCGGTGGCGCGCTTCTTCGCGTGGGCGAGCGCAGCGTCGCGGACCCAGGCGCCGTCGTCCCAGGCCTTGACGCGGGTGCCCAGGCGCTCGGTGTTGCAGGGACCGTTGCCGCCGACGACGCGCCAGAACTCGGCCCAGTCGATCGCGCCGAAGTCGTGGTGGTCGCGCTCGGCGTTCCACTTCAGGTCGGGATCGGGCAGCGTGATGCCGAGCAGCTCGGCCTGCGGCACGGTCGCGTCGACGAACTTCTGACGCAGCTCATCGTTGGTCAGGCGCTTGATGCCCCAGCGCATCGACTGCTCGGAGTTCGGCGAATCCTTGTCCGCCGGTCCGAACATCATCAGCGACGGCCACCACCAGCGGTTCACCGCGTCCTGGACCATCGCCTTCTGCGCGTCGGTGCCCTCGCGCATCATCACCAGCAGGCTCTCGTAGCCCTGGCGCTGATGGAAGGACTCCTCGCGGCAGATGCGGATCATCGCGCGGGCGTACGGGCCGTAGGAGCAGCGGCACAGCGGCACCTGGTTCATGATCGCCGCGCCGTCCACCAGCCAGCCGACCACGCCGATGTCGGCCCAGGTCAGCGTGGGGTAGTTGAAGATCGAGCTGTACTTGGCCTTGCCGGTGTGCAGCGCGTCCAGCATCTGGTCGCGGCTGGTGCCCAGCGTCTCGGCGGCGGAGTACAGGTAGAGCCCGTGGCCGCCCTCGTCCTGCACCTTGGCCAGCAGGATCGCCTTGCGCTTGAGCGTCGGGGCGCGCGTGATCCAGTTGCCTTCCGGCAGCATGCCGACGATCTCCGAGTGCGCGTGCTGGCTGATCTGCCGCACCAGCGTCTTGCGGTAGTGCTCCGGCATCCAGTCCTTGGCCTCGATGAAATCGCCCGCATCGATGCGGGCCTCGAAGGCCTCGTTGCGCTGCTGCTCTTCGGCGGTCTGCAGCTTGGTCGCCTGGTCCTGCGGACCGACGCTCATGGCTTGCGTGTACATGGATGCGCTCCTTACGAATTCTTCGGACGTTGGTCCACCACGCGGCGGGCCTTGCCCACCAGCGTTCTCTCGATCGAATCGGGCGCGCCGACCGTCACCCGGGTCGACACGCCGATCAGCGTCTTGATGCGGTGCTGCAGCGACTTCGACATCGCCTGCGCGTCGCCGCCGCCCGCGGCGGACAGCTCGCAGCGCACCTCGACCTCGTCGAGGTGGCCGTCGCGGCTGACGACGATCTGGTACTGGCCCGACAGGCCGGGCTCGGCCAGCACCAGTTCCTCGATCTGCGTCGGGAACAGGTTGACGCCGCGGATGATCAGCATGTCGTCGCTGCGGCCGACGATCTTGCCCATGCGGCGCATGCTGCGCGCGGTGGGCGGCAGCAGGCGCGTCAGGTCGCGCGTGCGGTAGCGGATCACCGGCAGCGCTTCCTTGCTCAGCGAGGTGAACACCAGTTCCCCCTCCGAGCCTTCGGGCAGCACCTCGCCGGTCTCGGGATCGATGATCTCGGGATAGAAATGGTCCTCCCAGATCACCGGACCGTCCTTGGTCTCGATGCATTCGCTGGCAACACCCGGCCCCATCACCTCGGACAGGCCGTAGATGTCGACCGCATCGATGCCGGCCTTCTGCTCGATCTCGCGGCGCATCGCCTCGGTCCAGGGCTCGGCGCCGAAGACGCCGGTCTTCAGCGAGGACGCGCGCGGGTCCAGGCCCTGGCGCACGAATTCCTCGACGATCACCTGCATGTAGCTCGGCGTGACCATGATGACGTCGGGCTTGAAGTCCTGGATCAGCTGGACCTGCTTCTCGGTCTGGCCGCCCGACATCGGGATGACGGTGCAGCCCAGCCGTTCGGCGCCGTAATGCGCGCCCAGCCCGCCGGTGAACAGGCCGTAGCCGTAGGCGATGTGGACGATGTCGCCCTTGCGCGTGCCGGCGGCGCGCAGCGAACGCGCGACCAGGTCGGCCCAGGTGTCGATGTCCTTCTGCGTGTAGCCGACGACGGTCGGCTTGCCGGTCGTGCCCGACGAGGCATGCACCCGCACCACCTGATCGCGCGGGACCGCGAAGAGACCGAACGGGTAGTTGTCGCGCAGATCCTTCTTCGTCGTGAACGGGAACAAGCGCAGGTCGGACAGGTCCTTCAGATCATCCGGATGGACGCCCTTCGCATCGAACGCGGCCTTGTAGTGCGGCACGTTCTCGTAGGCGTGCTTCAGCGACCACTTCAGGCGCTGCAGCTGCAGCGCGCGCAGCTCGTCCTGGCTGGCGCGCTCGATGGGCTCGAGGTGCTCGGGCTGGAAGGTCTTCACCGTCATGGGGTCTGTCTCCTGACCTGTCTTCTCGTTCCGGGAGGCGGGGAGCGGCGCGCTCAGCGCGCGCTCGCCAGTTCCGGCACCACGGGCTTGCCCTTGATGCGGTAGGACCGGCCCCGGAAGACCGCGATCAATTCGTCGCGTTGATTGGTGATGCGGATGTCGTAGACGCCGGTGCGGCCGGCCAGCGAGGTCTCGGTGGCGCTCGCCGTCAGCACGTCGCCCACGCGCGAGGGCGCGACGATGTCGATCGCGAAGCCCGACGCCACCGTCACCTCGTTGTGCGAGTTGCAGGCGAAGGCGAAGCACGAGTCGGCCAGCGTCGTGACGAAGCCGCCGTGGCAGATGTCGAAGCCGTTGAGCATGTCCTCGCGCACCGTCATCGACAGCGTCGCGGTGCCGGGGCCGATGGCATCGATGCGCATGCCCAGGCCCTTCGAGGCGCGGTCGTTGGCGAACATGGTGTCGCGGACCGCTTCGGCCACGCGTTGCGCCTCCATGCGGGGATCCAGGGGCTCGCTCATCAACGGTCCTTGAAGGTCGGTTGACGCTTGGTCAGGAAGGCGGCGGCGCCCTCCAGGTAGTCGTGCGCGTAGCCGAGCTGGCTCTGCAGCCGGGCCTCGAGCCTGAGGGCGTCCTCGAACTCCAGGTCCATCGAGGCATCGAGCGCCTCGCGCGTCTGCACCAGCGCCCGGGTCGGCATCTTCGCGAGCTTCTGCGCGGTGGCCATCGCCTCGCTCTGCAGCTCGGCATCGGCGACGCAGCGCGCGATCAGGCCCCAGGCCTGCGCGTCGGCGGCGGGCAGCTTGTCGCCGAGCAGCGCCAGCTGCATCGCGCGGGCACGGCCCACCAGGCGCGTCAGCAGCCAGGTGCCGCCGCAGTCGGGCACCAGCCCGATCTTGGAGAAGGCCTGGATGAACGAGGCCGACTGCCCCGCCAGCACGAGGTCGCAGCCGAGCGCGAAGTTCGCGCCCGCGCCCGCGGCCACGCCGTTGACGGCGCAGACCGTCGGCACCGGCATGCTGCGCAGGCGCAGCGCCAGCGGGATGTAGTAGTGGTCGAGCAGGTTGCCGATGTCCTTGGCCTTGGGCTTCTTGTGGACGTCGGCCGATGCCGCCGGATCGGCGTGATCATCGAACTCCGGCTTGATGTGGGGATCCGACAGGTCCTGGCCCGCGCAGAACGCGCGCCCGGCGCCGGTGATGAGCACCGCCCGCACGGTCTCGTCGTGCGCCGCCTCGTCGAGCGCGACTCGCAACTGGCCGAGCAGGCCGGTCGTGAACGCGTTCAGCGCCGCGGGCCGGTTCAGCGTGAGGACGCGGACGGCGCCTTCGGTGCTGATCAGCAGCGGCCTGTCTTCGGCAGCGGTGGATGGGGTCGTGTGGGCAGTGCTCATTCGGCTTGTCTCCTCGGCCGGCTATGGATTCAGCTTTTTCGCGGACTTCCGCAGCTTTTGTCGATCGGATTCTATTTACCGACCGGTCGGTAGATACTACGAGCCATCGCATCCCAATACAAGGTCGGAAACCTAGGGTTACCACCTAAAAAGGAGTCATTCCATGCCCTGCTACGCCATCGACGGCCTCTCGCCGGTCGTCCATCCCAGCGCCCATGTCCACCCGACGGCGGTGCTGATCGGGGACGTGATCGTCGGCGCGGGGTGTTATGTGGGGCCTTGCGCCTCGCTGAGGGGGGACTTCGGCCGCATCCGGCTGATGGACGGATCCAACGTGCAGGACACCTGCGTGATCCACGGCTTCCCGGCGTCGGACACCGTCGTCGAGACCAACGGCCACATCGGCCACGGCGCGGTGCTGCACGGCTGCGTGGTGCGGCACGACGCGCTGGTCGGCATGAACGCCGTGGTGATGGACGAGGCGGAGGTCGGCGCGTACAGCATCGTCGCGGCCTGCGCGTTCGTGCGGGCGGGGCTGAAGCTGCCGGAGCGCTCGCTGATCGCGGGCCTGCCGGCGAAGGTGATGCGGCCGCTGACCGAGGACGAGATCCGGTGGAAACGCGTCGGCACCGAGACGTATCAAGACCTGGCACGGCGCTGTCATGCGAGCCTGGTGGAGGTCCAGCCGCTGGCCGAGGAGGAGGCCGACCGCCCTCGCCTGCAGGTCGGCGGGCCGAAGACGCTGGTCGCGACGAAGCGCGACGGCGCGGACTGAGCGCCGCCCCGCGCCCGCGCACGCAGTACGCGATCGTCGCTCGCACGCGGGGTACCTCGTTGGTACCCCGCAGCGGGCGCCCGACTGGAAGAATCGGCCGCCATGACGTCCGCCGCCGCTCCGCTGCCTCTGCCCCGCCCTGAGGTGCCGCTGTGGCTGCCGGCGCTGTTCATCGTCTGCAGCACGCTGGCCATGCACGTCTTCGTGCCGGCACTGCCACTGGCGGCGGCCGACCTCGGAGCGAGCCCGCATGCGCTGCAACTCAGCATCAGCCTTTACATCGCGGGCCTCGCGGCGGGCCAGCTCGTCTACGGCCCCCTCGCGGACCGTTACGGGCGCCGGCCCGTGCTGCTGGCAGGGCTCGGGCTCTACACCGCGGCGGGGCTGGCCTCGTCGCTGGCGCCGACCGCCGGGATGCTGATCGCCGCGCGGCTGCTGCAGGCCCTCGGCGGCTGCGCGGGCATGGTGCTGGCGCGGGCGATCGTGCGCGACACCTCCACCACCGCGGACGCCGCCAGCCGGATGGCGTCGGTGAACCTGATCGTGACGATCGCGCCGGGCATCGCGCCCATCATCGGCGCGGCCATGGCGCCGACGCTGGGGTGGCGCAGCATCCTGATCGCGCTGACGGTGCTCGGCGTGGCGGCGATGCTGGTCGCCTGGCGCCAGCTGCCGGAGACCGGCCGCCACGCCCAGGCGCAGGACATGCGCGGACTCGCGCGAGCATATGCGGGACTGCTGCGCTCGCCGGCCTTCCTCGGCTACAGCGTCGGCGGCGGGTGCGCGACGACGGCGATGTACGCGTTCATCGCGGCCGCGCCCTTCATCTTCGTGGACCGCCTGCATCGGCCGGCGCACGAGGTCGGCTGGTGCCTGGCGATGCTGGTCTCGGGCATCTGGCTGGGCAGCATGCTGGCGACGCGGCTGCTGCGGCGATTTCCGTTGCGGCCGCTGCTGATCGGCGCCAACGCGGTCAGCGTCGCGGCGGCGCTGGCACTGCTGGCGCTCGTGCTGCTGGACCAGCTCACCGTCGCGGGCACGGTGGGCACGATGTTCCTGTTCACGCTGGGCGCGGGGCTGTCCTCGCCGGCGGCCTTGACACAGGCGATCAGCGTCGATCCGACCGTCACCGGTTCCGCGTCGGGGCTGTACGGCTTCATGCAGATGGCGGTGGGGGCGGTGTGCTCGTCGCTGGTCGGTCTGGGCAGCGATCCCGCATTGGCGGCGGCGCTGACGCTCAGCGGCGCGGGACTGGTGGGACAGTTCGGCTTCTGGATCGCAGGGCGCGATCGATCGAGGTCATGAAGGGCCCACGGATCTGCGGCCCAGACACCTGGGCCTCCGTTCAAGCCATCTCGGCGCGCCTGACCTGCACCTGGTCGATGAGCGAGGTGACGAGCCCGGCCGACAGTCCGTCCACGCCCGCGCCCGCGCAGGCCGCCGCGCCGGCGGCCACGGCCCAGCGCAGATGCTCCTCGGGGTCCTGCGTGCCGCCGTTCATCAGGCTGTAGAGCAGCCCCGCCATGGCGGCGTCGCCCGCGCCGATGGTGTCGACGACGTGGTCGAGCGGCGGCGGCGCGGCGCTGAGATCCGCCTTCGGATGGAACAGCTGCGCGCCGCGCTCGCCCATCGTCAGCATGACGATGGCACGCGGGTTCCAGGCCGCGATCTGCGCCAGACCCACGTGGTGGTCGCGGCTGCGGAACAGGCCGCGGAGGTCCTCGTCCGAGACCTTGATGACGTCCGCCAGCCGGCACATGCGTTCCAGCGTGCGGTCGTAGCGCGAGTCCATGGACATGCGGTAGTTCGGGTCGTAGCTGATGCGCACGCCCTCGTCCTTGAGGGATTCGGCCAGCGCGATCAGCCGGGCCGCGAGCGGTTCGCGCGTCAGGCTGATCGATCCGAAGTGCGCCCAGCGCAGCGCGCGGCGCCAGCCGGCGGGCAAGGCATGGGGGCGGAAGTGCAGGTCGGCGCTGTCGTCGCCGACGAAGGCGTATTCGGGCGGATCGACCTGATGGACGTAGGCCACCAGCGGCGACTTGGCGAACTGCTGGATGAAGCGCAGATCCAGGCTGGCATCGGCGCTGGCCTGCCAGATCGCCTGGCCGAACGCGTCCTTGCTGATGCCGCCCGCGAAGGCGCTGAGCTGGCCCAGGCGGGACATCGCGATCGCGACGTTCCAGGGCGAGCCGCCGCTGCGGCTGCGCCAGGTGTCGTGGCCGACGCGGATCATGTCGGTGAGAGCTTCGCCGAAGGAGACGAAGCTGGCCAGGTCCGCATGGACCACGGTCGTGGGGGTCAAGCTCATCCCTCGATTCGACCGCCGCCGGCCCCGTCGCGCAAGTGACAGGTCCTACAGGGTGACGAGGGCGAATACCGTTCAGCGAAGCTCCAGCAGAACCTCCGGGTGCGCCATGGCAACGCGTAGCAGCGTCCTCGCAGCACCGGTCGGTTCCCTCCGTCCTTGCTCCCATTCCTGCAGCGTCCGCTTCGACACCCCCAGCAGACCGGCGAAATCCGTCTGGGACAAGCCTGTGCAGGCGCGAGCCTCTGCGGCTCCAGGAATCTCGACGCGCGTGACCCGGGCTGCCTGCCCGGACTTCATCTGCCGGATCGACTCCAGCAGGTCCTTCTGGAACTTCTCCTTGTCCTTAGGCATCTTCGACTCCTTGCTTCAGCTCTTCCAGAAAGGCGACGGGGAGACTGTCGTAAGCAGCCTTCGAATACACGATCAACAGCCAGATCACCTCATCCTCGACATTGAAATAGATCACTCGAACGCCACCGCGCTTGCCGCGCCCCGCCTTCGTCCAGCGAATCTTGCGACAACCGCCGCTGCCCGGAATGACGTCTCCGGCTTCCGGGTTCAGTGCGATCCAGCTGATGAAGTCCACGCGTTCCGCCTCGGTCCACACGCCCCTCGCGTACTTCTGGAACATCGGGGTTTCGGCAACGGTTCGCATGTTGCCACGGTACGTCTTTGACGTATAGGCCATCCATGACCGATCTCAGCAATTCAATCGGCGGCACAGACTCATTTCCGCGATGACGATCCCTTTCATCTGCTCGGACAGACGGTCTAGCGCACAGCCCCGCCCCTCGCGCGGGAGCATCGTTGTCCGCCGAAGGGCCTCCACGGGCGCGGGCTGGCTGGCGGCGGCACAATCCGGTTCATGACCGATGGTGTGATTCCGCTGCTCGATCTGCGCCAGATCGGGCGGACGCCTCCCGTGCCGCATCCGCTGCCGCCCCCGCGCAGTGGCCCGTGGCTGGATGCGCGCGGCCGGCCGCTGCGCGACCTGCGGATCTCCGTCACCGACCGCTGCAACTTCCGCTGCAGCTACTGCATGCCCAAGGACGTGTTCGACAAGGACTACGCCTTCCTGCCGCATCGCGACCTGCTCTCCTTCGAAGAGATCACCCGACTCGCCCGCGTCTTCGCCCAGCTCGGCGTCCAGAAGCTGCGCCTCACCGGCGGCGAACCCTTGCTGCGCCGCAACCTCGAGGCGCTCATCGCCCAGCTGGCCGCGTTGCGCACGCCGGAGGGGCTCCCGCTCGATCTGACGCTGACCACCAACGGCTCGCTGCTCGCCCGCAAGGCGCAGGCGCTCAAGGACGCCGGCCTGAACCGCGTCACCGTCAGCCTGGACGCGCTCGACGACGGCATCTTCCGGCGCATGAACGACGTCGACTTCCCCGTCGCCGACGTGCTGCGCGGCATCGAGGCCGCGCAAGCGGTCGGCCTGGCGCCGATCAAGGTCAACATGGTCGTCAAGCGCGGCACCAACGACGACCAGATCGTCCCGATGGCGCGCCACTTCCGCGGCACCGGCGTCGTGCTGCGCTTCATCGAGTACATGGACGTCGGCATGAGCAACGGCTGGCGCATGGACGAAGTCCTGCCGTCCGCCGAGGTCCTCGAACGGCTGCGCGAAGACGTTGAACTGGGCGCCGACCTGGTGCCGCTCGCCCCCTCCTCCGACGGGGAGACCGCCATGCGCTGGGGCTACGCCGACGGCAGCGGCGAGATCGGCCTGATCTCCAGCGTCACGCAGGCCTTCTGCGGCGACTGCAACCGCGCGCGGCTCTCGACCGAAGG
Organism: Mitsuaria sp. 7; assembly: GCF_001653795.1. NCBI lineage: Bacteria > Pseudomonadati > Pseudomonadota > Betaproteobacteria > Burkholderiales > Sphaerotilaceae > Roseateles > Mitsuaria sp. 7. The sequence continues at coordinate 161,544 of NZ_CP011514.1, read as the reverse complement.
ACGCCTCTACACCTGCCTCTTCGCCGGCGACGGCCACGACCTGCGCGCGCTGCTGCGCGGCGACGCCGCCCACGAGGCGCGCACCGACGACGAGATCGCCGCCGCCCTCGGCGCGCTCTGGACGCGGCGCAACGACCGCTACTCGGAACTCCGCGCCAGCCTGCCCGCGGCCACCGACTCCGGCCCGGCGCGCCGCGTCGAGATGCACTACATCGGCGGCTGATGCGCGCCACCGCGCTCCTCCTCTGCGGCGGGCGCGCCACGCGCATGGGCGGCGTCGACAAGCCGCTCCAGCCCTTCCAGGACCGACGGCTCGTCGACCACGTGCTGGCCCGCATCGCCCCGCAGACCGGCGGCCGCGTGTTCATCAGCGCCAACCGCCACCTCGACGACTACCGCCGCCTCGGGCATCCGGTCCTGGAGGACACGCTGCCGGACTTCCCCGGACCGCTCGCGGGAATCCTCGCCGGATTCGAAGCGATGGCTGCCCATGCAGACGACGACTGGCTGCTCGTGGTCAGTGGCGACAGTCCCTGGTTGCCCGAAGACCTCCTCGCTCGACTGGCCGCGGGCCTCGGCCCCGACAGGACCGCGGCCATGGCGCTCGGACGCGAGGCGCCAGGCGAGCCCTTGCGCAGCCAGCCGCTCGCGAGCCTGATCCACGCGAGTCACCGGACCTCGCTCGACGACGCATTGCGCGCGGGGGAGCGGCGCGTCGAACGCTGGCTGGCCAGCCTGCCGCTGGCGCGCGTCGCCTTCGACAGCCCCGGCGACGAACACGCCTTCGCCAACATCAACGACAGGAGTGAGCTTGAGCGACTCGAACGACTCCGATAGCGCGAACCACGGCATCGCCGACGACGCCGGCCCGATCACCTTGCGCCTGCTGACCGACCGCGACCTCGATGCCTACAAGGCGCTGCGCGATGCGATGCTGGCCCGGCACGAGCAGGCGTTCACCTCCGACGCGGAGACCGAACGTGCCCGCGAGGCCGTGAGCTACCGCGTGCGGCTGCATCCGCAGGCCGGCGGCAAATCGCTCTTCACGCTGGGCGCGTGGCGCGGCGAACAGCTGGTGGGCGCGCTGACCTGCGAGCACGAGAACCGCAGGAAGGTGCAGCACATCGCGCATCTGATCGGGATGATGGTGGACGACCGGTTCCGCGGACGAGGCATCGGCAAGCGCCTGTTGCAGCAGGCGCTCGCGCTGCTGCGCCGCGAGCCGCGCCTGGAGACCGTGACGCTGAGCGTGACCGCCGGCAATCAATCCGCGATCGCGGTCTACCGGCAGGCGGGCTTCACCCGCTACGGTCACCTGCCCCGTGCCATCCGCCTGTCCGACGGCCGTTACTACGCCAAGGACCTGATGAGTCTCGACCTTCGTCCCTGATCCCGAGACCCCAAAGGCCCGATCACCGTGAGCCTCACTGGGGCCGGAATGCTTCTGGGGGTTCCCGGAGGGATGCCCCCTGATGCGTGGAGTGCCCGCGCCAGGCCTCCCGCAGGCGACGTCAATCGCAGGCCGCCGCCGGCCGCGCCGCCACATCGACGTCGACCGTCAGCTCATCCTGGATGGCGAGCAGCCCCCCGAAGACGGAGAACGGCGTGATGCCGAACTCGCTCTGACGAAGGACGAGCGCGCCCTGCGCGCGCAGCGGCGCATCCCCGGAAGGTCGGACGACCCGCACGGGCACGTCGATCTCGCGCAGTTGTCCATGCCATCGCACCGCGAGCTTGACGGCCAGGACCGGGAACGCACCGCTGACCGCCGCGCTGTGCATCGAGATCGCCGGGAAGCGTTCGCCGTCGATGGCGCGGAGCATGTTGGTGCGGGTGCCGGCGACGTCGGACGCCGTGGGCACGCTGGCGAATTCCGGGCCGAGGCCGGCGCGCCATTCGGGCTTGTCGATGCCGACGTCGTCGAGGCGGAATCCGAGTTCCACGCCCGCGCCCGCGATCCCGTCCGCGGGCAGGAAGACCTGGCCCTCGAGCCGCTCGATGCCGAGCACATGGTTGTGGCCGACCTTGGCGAGCCGGCCTGCGCGGAAGACATGGATGCGGACCTGCGAGCCTGCGGCATCGACGCGGTAGAGCCGACCCTCGCCCCGCTGCTGCGCGGCGAGCCAGGCGGGACACGACGACGGCGGCGACTCAGCGTCCGGCGTCGACGCCGCAGTCGCCGCTGTCGCAACGATTGGTGCACTGCCGCATCCCGCGACCGACAGCGCCGCCGCGACGATCGCCGCAGCCGCCGCCCCCCGGATCCACGGGGTCCGCGGCCCCCGAGGCATCTCGCTTGCCCGCGTCAACACTTGCATAGGGGTAAACCAAGAGTGGTCAGACTTGCATTCTGAACTGCACAAACAAGCGGGTCGCACTAGCATTGCGACATCACGACGACACCTCGCACGGAGGAAGCCATGGCACGCCAAGCCAACGACCTGATGGCGCAGTACGCCGCCTACCACCGCGACCGCCGCAACATCGCCACGCACTTCGTCGGCATTCCGCTGATCGTCTTCGCGATCGGCGTGCTGCTGGCGCGGGCGCAGTTCCACGTCGCCGACTGGACCGTGTCCGCCGCCTGGCTGGTCTGGGGCGCCGCCACGATCTGGTACCTGACGCGCGGGAACTTCGTGCTGGGCCTGTCCACCGCGATCGTCAACGCGGTGCTGATGGCGCTGGCCCATCCCCTGGCGGCGGGCTCCCTGGGCGGCTGGCTCGCCTGGGGCCTGGGCAGCTTCCTCGTCGGATGGATCATCCAGTTCGTCGGTCATTATTACGAGGGCCGCAAACCCGCCTTCGTCGACGACCTGATCGGGCTGCTGGTCGGGCCGATGTTCGTCGTCGGCGAAGCGCTCTTCGCGATGGGCTGGGGCCGCGACCTGCTCGCCGAGATCGAACGCCGCGCCGGCCCCACCCATCTGCGCGACCTGACCCACCCCGCCTGAGCCCGGCACACCACGACCTCGCCCCTTTGGGGGTCGGGTCTTGATGGGGCTTGCGGTGCGCCGCCAAGGCGCTTATCTTGGGGCGTCCGAATCCGTCAACGGTTCGCCAGGATCCAAGCCAGGATTTCGCCAGGAGGCCCCATGAAACCGGTGTCCGAACTCTTGAAGAACCGCGGCCCCAGCGTCTGGCGCATCACGCCGGAAGCGACGGTCTTCGACGCCCTGCATCTGCTCGCGCAGCATGACGTCGGTGCGCTGCTGGTGATGGAGGGCGAGCGGCTGCTCGGCATCTTCTCGGAGCGCGACTACACCCGCAAGATCGCGCTCCAGGGCCGCGACTCGCGCAACACGCTGGTCAAGGAGGTCATGACGGCCAACGTGTTCGTCGTGAAGCCCAACACCGAGTGCCGCGAGTGCATGAGCCTGATGAGCCAGCGCAAGATCCGCCACCTGCCGGTGGTCGAAGGCGCGACCGTCGTGGGCATGCTGTCGATCAGAGACCTGATGGACAACATCATTGCCGATGATGAACTCACCATCGCCCAGCTCCAGAGCTACATCTACGGCTGAGGAACGCGCCAGTCTGCGGGACTGCTAACCACCCCAGAACTGCAGCGCACGATCAGCGCCGTCCTTCGCCGCGCGCGGCTTGGGCGGTTTGTCCGACGGCGCGGGCGTGCCCATTGCGATCCAGCCGAGCAGCGTCTCGCCCGGCTCGCAGAACGCGGCGATCAATCCGGGATCGCGCGCCTTCGCGCCGCTGAGCATCTTCCCGCCGAAACCAAGTGCCTGCGCGGCGTTCAGGAAGTTGGTCAGCGCCCCGCCCACGCAGGCCCACTGCTCGTGCGCGGGCACCTGCGGATGGCCCAGATCCAGGCGGGCGACGACGGCCACCGTCACCGGCGGGCGCAACGCGCGGTCCTCGTCCATCGCAAGACCCGCGGCATCCTTGCCCCCGCGGCGGGCGGCCTCGGCGAAGAGCGCCGCCATCGAGCGTTTCGCCTCGCCGCGCACGACCTTGAACCGGAAAGGCACCAGCCCCGCATGGTCCGGCGCGTGCAGCGCGGCCTCGACCATCAGGCGCAGATGTTCATCGTCGGGCCCGGGTTCGATCAGGTACTTGGGCCCGACCGAAGCGCGCGCCAGCAGCAGCTTCAGGGCGTCGTCGTTCATGGCGGTTCTCTTCACTGTCCCTTCGACGTCATTTCAACGTCGCTTCAACGATTCAACTTCCGGCGCGCCGCGTAGGAACAGGCGTCGACCAGCATCACCAGCGCCAGCATCGCCAGCAGCACGGTGCAAGTCTCGCGCATCTGGAACAGGCTGAGGTGCAGGCTGAGCATCTGGCCGAGACCGCCGGCCCCGACCACGCCCAGCACCGTCGCGGCGCGGATGTTGTTCTCCCAACGGTACAGCGTGTAGCTGAGCAGTTGCGGCGCCGCCTGCGGCAGCGTCGCGAACGCGAACACCTGCCAGCGCGACGCGCCCGCCCAGCGCAAGGCCTGGGCGGTCTGCGGCGGCGCGTTCTCCAGCGCCTCGGCCATCAGGCGGCCGAGCACGCCCGTGGTGTGCAGCGCCAGCGCCAGCGTGCCCGGCATCGGCCCCAGGCCGGCGGCCACCAGCAGGATGGCCGCCCAGACCAGTTCCGGCACGCTGCGCAGCGCATTCAGCAACAGGCGCGAGCCCCAGCGCAGCAGCCCCGGCGGCCGGCTGGCCAGCAGCGCCATCGCGAGTCCGGCCAGCGCCGCCAACCCGCTGCCGAGCGCGGACATCGCCAGCGTCTCCAACGCCCCCTGGCCCACGCGTCCGAGGAAGGCCGGCGCCCCCTGCGGCGGGAAGAACTCCGCGATGAACCGGCCCATCTGCGCGAGCGCCCCCGCACCGAGCAGTTCGCCCCAGCGCAGCGGCAGCGTCGCGAAGCTCGCCACCAGCAGCGCCAGCAGGCCGAGCAGCAGCGCGCGCACGCCCCACCGCGCCGACGGCCGGCCGTCGCGCCGCGGCGTCTCCGCCCCCTGCCCCGTTTCGCGCGTCGGACGCAGCCAGGCGCTGAGCCGGTCCGCCATCGCCACGAGCGCGATGAACACCAGCAGGATGGTCGCGACCTCGCCGCCGGCGAACATCTTGGTCGCGTTGTCCAGTTGCTGCCCGAGCCCGCCGGCGCCGACGAAGCCGAGCACGACCGAGGACCGGATCGCGCATTCCCAGCGGTAGACGGTGTAGCTCACCAGCTCGTCGGCGCAGCCGGGCAGCGTGCCGAAGAGCAGCGCCTGCAGACGTCCGGCGCCGCCGCGCAGCAGCGCCTGCGTCGGCGCGGCGTCCGCGCTCTCGAGGATCTCCGCATACACCTTGCCGAGCATGCCGCCATACGACAGCGCGATCGCCAGCACGCCAGCGCCGGGCCCGAGACCGATCACGCGGACCAGCATCAGCGCCCAGACCAGCTCCGGCACCGAGCGCAGCACGATCAGCACGAAGCGCACGATCCCGCGCAGCGCCACCGGCACCGGGCCCATGCGTCCGGCCACCGCGGACACCGACAGTCGTGCCGTCGCCAGCAGCGCCATCGGCACCGCGATCACCCAGGCCAGCGCCAGCCCCACCGTCGCCATCGCCACGGTGCGCCAGGTGTCGGCCGCAATCATCGTCAGGAACTCGGCGTCCACGCGGGGCGTCAGGAACTGCGCGCCGAAACGCATCGTCGCGCGCAGGCTGCGGGGATCGAGCAACTCCCAGGGCCGGAACTCGCACCAGACCAGCAGCGGCCACAACAGCACGAGCATCGCGACGACCAGACCGAGGCGTCGCGTGGCGGCAGGATCGCGGCGCCACGGAGCCGCAGCGATGGCGGCGGCTGCGCCTGTCGCGCCGGCGCTCATCGACACATCGCCTGAGGCAGCGACGCCGGCGGCAACGGGTCCTCGACCTCGGGCGGCGGCTCATTCAGCAGATCCGCGTAGATCTCGTCCAGTTGACGTGCGCCGAGGTCCCTCGGCGGGCCGTCGTAGAACAGGCGCCCCTCGCGCAACGCGATCACGCGGGGGAACAGCCGGCACGCGAGATCGACCTGATGCAGGCTGCAGATGAGCGTGCGGCCCTGCGCGCGGGCCGTGTCGCGCAGGACTTCGAGCACGCGCTGCGCCCGCTGCGGATCCAGCGCCGACAGCGGCTCGTCGGCGAGCCAGAGCCGCGCCTTCGACACCAGCAGCCGTGCGACAGCGACGCGCTGGCGCTCACCGCCCGAGAGCTGATCGACGCGCGACCAGAGCCGGTCGCCGAGCTCCAGCCGGTCCAGGGCGTCGAAGGCGAGTCGCGCCTGCGCTTCGGTCGGGCTGAACAGCATGCGCAGCGTCTGCGCCATCGAGGCGCCGGGCAACTGCCCGGCCAGGACCGCGGTGACCACGCGCTGCCGCGGCGGCAGCGGCGGATGCTGCGGGGCCAGCATCAACTCGCGGCGCAGCCAGTGGCGATCGCGGGACGACAGGCTCCAGGCGTCCTCGCCCGCCAGCCGCAGCGTCCCCGCGACCGGCGCCAGCGCCAGCCCCATCGCGTGCAGCAGCGAGGTCTTGCCGGCCCCCGACGCGCCGATCATGGCGACCTGCTCGCCGGCCTCGATGCGCAGCGTCAGCGGCTGGATCAGCGTGCGCGCCCCGGCCTGCAGATGCAGGCCGTCCAATTCCAGCAGGCGCATCGCGATCGCCCCTCAGCTCACTTCAGCAGGCCGGCGTTCTCCGCCGCGGCCTTGATGCCGGCGTAGTTCTCCGGCTGCGTCGGCACGAACTTCGTCGCGCGCTGCAGGTCCAGGATCTCCTTGCCTTCCGGCGTCGACGGATTGAGCTTCAGGAACGCGGCCTTGAGCTTCTCCTTCGTCGCGGCGGGCATGTCGGCGTGGACGCTCCAGTTGTAGTCGTAGTACGGCGGCGTGGTGAAGAAGACCTTGACCGCGCCGGTATCGACCTTCTTCTCGGCGACGAGCTTCTCCCAGACGGAGATGTTCAAGGCGCCCGCGTCGACCTTGCCCGAGGACACGGCGGCGACGGTGGCGTCATGCGCGCCGGAGAAGGAGATGCGCTTGAGATCGGTGTCGGGGTTGATCTTCGCGGCCAGCAGGAAGGAGCGCGGCATCAGGTGGCCCGACGTGGACGACGCGGAGCCGAAGCTGAGCGTCTTGCCCTTGAGGTCCTCGAGCTTCGCGATGCCCGACTTCGCGTCGGTGATGAAGACGGAGCGGAACTTCTCGTCCTCCTCGCGCTGGACCAGCGGGACGATCCTGCCGCCCGAGCGCACGTTGGCCTGCACGAAGGTGAAGCCGCCGAACCAGGCCAGGTCGATCTTCTTGTTGACGACGGCCTCGACGGCGGCGGCGTAGTCGGTGACGGGCGTCCACTCGACCTTCACGCCGAGTTCCTTCTCCAGGTACTTGCCCAGCGGCGCGAACTTGCGCGCGAGCTCGGTCGGCGATTCGTCGGGGATGGCGGTCACGCGCAGCACCTGCTGCGTCTGCGCCATCGCGGGCCCGGACAGGCCTGCGGCGATCAGCGACGTGGCGACGATTCCCTGCAGCGCACGGCTGACGTGTCGGAAAAGGCTAGGCATCGGAGGCTCCGGTGAGGGGTGGGGAAGGCAGTCGAGAAAAAATGGCGGAGAGACATGGGAGTCGAACCCACCCGGCGATGCGTGGCATCACCCACCGGATTTGAAGTCCGGCCGATCCACCAGGATCGTTGTCTCTCCATTGATCGTTGCGCGTTCATGCGGTCTCGACGGCGTCGGCACAGGCTGCGCCGCCGTCCTCATGATCGTCGATGAACAGGCGGCAGTCGGCCCGCAGCCGATGCGCGTCGCCGACGCGCCGCAGCACGCCGACCTTGTCGAAGAATTCCAGCACCTGGATCGCGCGCTTGCGTCCGAGGCCGCTGCGGTCGCGGAACACGGAGGCCTTCACGTCGCCGCCGATCGCCGAGGCGCGCGCGATGCGCGCGAGCGTCTGCACCGCCGACGGCGCGTAGTACAGGTCCTTCACGATCTGGAAGAGTTCGCCCCGCTGCGACAGCCGCGCCAGGGTCGTGCGCACCAGCGCCTCGGGCTCGTGCGCGTCCTTGGCCAGGTCGCGCGCCCAGACGCCTTCGAAACCCGCCGACAGCAGCCGCGGCATCACCTTCTGCGCCAGGCGTTCGTCGAGCGCCGACAGCTGGATGCCGTGTGCCGGCAGATGCGCCGCGGCGCCGCTCACCGTCACCTGTCCGGCCGACGCCATGCGCCGCACGAGCGACTGCCACAGCGGCTCCGCCATCCGTGGCGCGGCCAGCCGCCGCCATCGCGCGAGGTCGGGGCCGAGTTCCTCCGGCTGGTCCTCGTGATACTGCGCCAGCCGTGCCAGCGCGACGGCTTCCCACTGTGCCGTCTGCGCGGCACCGAGCGCCCACGCCGGCCCGTCGGCGCCGAGCACGACCGTCGACGCGCCGGCCGCGGCCAGCAGCGCCACGCGCGCGTCGCCGGCCACGCCCTGCCCGGCGGCGAATCGCGCGAGATCGACGCCCATCGGCGCCTGCGCAAGCAGACCGGCCAGCCGCCGCGCGGGCGAGTCCGCCGTCAGCGCGATGAGTTCCGAAAGCCGCTGCGGCGTGCGGCGATAACGCGCCGGCGCCTGCGGATCGAGCACGACACCGCCGGCGAGCGCGCGCGTCGCGGACGCGTCGCGCAGCACGACGCGGTCCCCCGCCCAGGCGCCGATCGGGCCATGCAGCACGAGCTGTACCAAACCTTCCTCGCCCGGCTGCAGCGCCTCAGCCGCCGCCACAGGGCTCACTCCCTCTCCCGCTTGCGGGAGTGCCGCCGCCACAGGGCTCACCCCCTCTCCGGCTTGCGGGAGAGCCGCCGCCGCGTGGCTGACTCCCTCTCCCGCTTGCGGGAGAGGGCTGGGGTGAGGGCCAGCGGCCTGCGCCGTACCGAAGCGTCCGAGCACCGCCACCGTCCCGGTCACCGCTTCCGCACCGACATGCACGTGCACCGGCAGGCCGCTTCGCAGCGCGCGGGCTTCCTCGGGCCCCAGCCGCAAGCGCACGTCGAGGCGGTCCGTCCATTGCGCGATCTCCGGCGCGGCCAGCCATTGACCGCGCCCGACCTCGTCCTTCTCCAGTCCCGCGAGGCCGATGGCCACGCGTTGTCCGGCCGAGGCCCGCTCCGCCGGCTCGTTCTGCGCATGCAGGCTGCGCACGCGGCCGCGCCGCGGCGACTGGCCGGGCGCGGGCGGCAGCAGCAGGAGCTCGTCGCCGATCGCCACCTCGCCCGCATGGGCGGTGCCGGTGCAGACCGTACCGACACCGGCCAGGCTGAACACGCGATCCACCGCGAGCCGGAAGGCCCGTCCCGCGACCTCGCGCGGCGGCAGCGCCCGGGCTTCGGCGATCAGATGCTCGCGCAACTCGCGCACGCCCCCGCCCGTCGTCGCGGCGACCTCGACTATCGGCGCGTCCGCCAGCGACGTGCCGGCCACCAGCGCGCGGATCTCCCCGCGCCGCTGCGCGAGCGTCGGCGCGTCGACGCGGTCGCATTTCGTCAGCGCGATCGTTCCTCGCCGGATCCCGAGCAGCGACAGCAGCGCCAGGTGCTCGCGGGTCTGCGGCATCACGCCGTCGTCGGCGGCGACCAGCAGCAGCGCGTGATCGATGCCGGTAGCGCCGGACAACATGGTGTGCACGAGGCGCTCGTGCCCCGGCACGTCGACGAAGCCGATGCGCAGGTCCTCGCCTGCGTCCATGAACGCGTACCCGAGCGCGATGCTGATGCCACGCCGCTTCTCCTCCGGCAGCCGATCCGTGTCGACGCCGGTCAGCGCCTTCACCAGCGTCGTCTTGCCGTGGTCGATGTGGCCGGCGGTTCCGACGATCACGCGAGCGACTCCTTCAGCTGCGCGAGCTGCTCGATGAAGTCGGGCTCCTCGCGCGCCTCGTCGAGGCAGCGCAGGTCCATCCAGAGTTCGTCGGCCTGCACGCGCGCGATGACCGGCAACGGCAGCGCGCGCAGCGCCGTGAGCAGCTCGTCGAGCGCGCGCCCCATCCCCCGCTTGCCCGGCAGCCGCGGCGTCAGCACCAGTCCCGCCGACGGCAGCGTCTCCACCGGCAGCGAGCCCGAGCCGATCTGTCCGCGCATCGCGCTCACCCGCGCGCTGAAGCGCGGTGCGACGGCGTCTTCCACGCGCGACAGCAGCCGCTCCGCCTGCGCTTCGATCTGGTCGACCGGGCGCGTCAGCAGCCGCAAGGTCGGCAGGTCCTGCGTCAGCCGGTCCGGCTGCAGGTACAGGCGCAGCGTCGCCTCCAGCGCGGCCATCGGCAGCTTGGACAGGCGCAACGCGCGCTTCATCGGGAACTTGCGGATCTTCTGCACCAGGTCCTTGCGGCCGACGATCAGCCCGGCCTGCGGCCCGCCCAGCAGCTTGTCGCCGCTGAAGGTCACGATGTCGCAGCCGTCGGCCAGCATCGCCTGCGGCAGCGGCTCGGCCGGCAGGCCCCACTGCGCCAGATCGACCAGCGAGCCGCTGCCGAGGTCCGTCATCAGCGGCACGCCCGCGGCCTTCGCGATCGGGGCGAGCTCCGCCTCGCTCACCGACGACGTGAAACCCTGGATCGCGTAGTTGCTGGTGTGGACCTTCAGCAGCAGCGCGGTGTCGGGGCCGAGGGCGGTCTCGTAATCCCGCGCATGCGTGCGGTTGGTCGTGCCGACCTCGACCAGCCGCGCCCCCGCCGCCGCCATCACGTCGGGCATGCGGAACGCGCCGCCGATCTCGACCAGCTCACCGCGCGACACGACGACCGACCGGCCGCCGGCCAGCGCGGCGATGCCCAGCAGCACCGCGGCGGCGTTGTTGTTGACGACCGTCGCCGCCTCGGCGCCGGTGATGTCGCACAGCAGCGATTCGACGAGGCTGTCGCGGTCGCCGCGGTCGCCGCGCGCGAGGTCGAACTCCAGGTTGTTGGGCGAGCTCATGCAGGCCAGCACGTGGCGCAGCGCCTCGTCGGCGAGCAGCGCGCGGCCCAGGTTGGTGTGCAGCACCGTGCCGGTGAGGTTGATCACGCGACGCATGCGCGGCGCGAGGCGCTCCACGCACAGGCGTTCGAGTTCGGCCGGCAGGTGATGGAGTTCATCCGTCGTCAGCGTGCCCGCCAGCGCGCGCTCGCGCGAGGTTTCGAGCAGCCGGCGCGCCTCGGCCGCCACGAACGCATGGCCGTGTCGCGCCATCAGATGGGTCACCGCCGTATCGCGCAGCAGGCGATCGACGGACGGCAGATCCTTCGGGGCCGCAGCCGCAGCCGCAGCCGCAGCCGCGGCTCGCGGCGTGGCATGCCCGCGCGAGGGAGCGGAGCGATCGTCGAGCGCGGCCGGGTCGTGACTGCTGACCGGGGAGCCTGCCGTCGGACCATGAACCATGGATGCCTCGGGCTTCACGCTCAGTGTCCTCCGGGATCGGGAGGCGAAGCACCGGCGGCGCCCGGTGGCGCCCCATCGCTCGAGGCGTCCGACTCACCGAGGATCAGCAGCGGATTGAAGCCCTGCCGCACCAGGCCCAGCTCGCCGACCAGCAGGTCCAGCGTCAGCGTCGCCAGATCGTCGGCCAGCGGCTCGACCTGCAGGTCCTTTTCCATGTGGACCTGCTTCAGGTAGTGGCCGCAGGTCTCGCAGCACTCGGCGGCGACGGCATCGGACTTGTTCCCGTCGGCATCGACGAGGCTCTGGAAGGTGATGCCCTTCGTGCCCTGGCAGTGCGTGCACTTGATGCGCACGTAGTGCCACTGCGCGCCGCACAGCGAGCAGGCCAGGAAGCGCTGCCCGGATTGTTCCGCGGCGATGCGCGTGATCGAGGCCACCGGCCGCGAGCCGCAGCACGGGCAGACCGTCGGGTCGTCGATCATGCCGAAGGGCGCGACGTGTTCGCCCTGGTCGCTGTCGTCATAACGCCGCTGCAGCTGCACGACGAGCCGCGCCCAGTACACCTGCAGGGCCGCGGCGATCAGCGGCGCGGTCGCCGGGTCCAGGCCCAGCGCGCCGCCGGCGAGCAAGGCGCCCGCCTGCTGTTCCAGCCAGGCGTCGTCGGCCTCGGCCAGTTGCGTCACCACCGCCTTCGCCGCATCGGGGATCGCCGCCGAGCCCATCGCGCGCAGCAGCGCGCGGAGTTCCTCGCGCCACACCGGATCGCGCGGGTAGGTCGCCACGTCCAGCGGCGGCAGCCCGCCGACCATCGCGCTGTTGACCAGCACCTCGGCCGGCAGCGTCAACGCGTCGGTCCGCTGGAAACGCTCATGCTGCGCCTGCGCGAGCGCCGCCACGAAGAGCAGGTAATCCCGCATCGCATGCCCCTCGGCCAGGTGCCTCAGGCGCAGCGCGCGCTCGGCGAAGAGGCCGGGCTCCGGCACCTTCACCGGCGCGGCGCGTGCGCCCGCGTTGACCGCGATCTCTTCCGGGGTCATGACCCGGATGGGGCTGGGGGATGTCATGCGCGGGGTCGCTCCTTCGCTTCCTTGTGCCACAGCGGGTGATGGTGCGCGGCCCAGGTGTCGGTGACCGTACCACGGGTCATCGCGCGGAACGAGCCCTTCACCCAGATGGCCGCGTAAACGTGGATGATGATCGTCAGGATCAGGATCGCCGCCGAGGCCGAATGGAGCACCACCGCGATGCGCCGCATCAGGATGTTGCCCTCGGGGAACCAGGCGTGCCAGAACATGAAGCCGGTGACCAGCAGGAGGGTCAGCGTCACCACCATCACCCAGAAGACGATCTTCTGGCCGGCGTTGTACTTGGCCGCGGGCTGGACGCCCTCCTTGCCGGCGCCGGTGATCATCGCGGGGCTCTGGCGCATCCATTGCGAGTCGGCGCTGATCCAGAGGTTGTCCCGCCACATCCGCGCCGCGAGGAAGGCGAACGCGATCACCATGCCCAGCCCCAGGTAGGGATGCAGCACCCGCGTCCACGGCCCGCCGCCGAAGAGGTTGCTGAGGAAGAAGAGACTGGGGTGGAAGAAGGCCAGGCCCGAGAGCCCGGCGCAGAGGAAGAGCAGCACGATGAGCCAGTGGTTGAGCCGCTGGCTGTCGCGATAGCGTTGCAGCAACATGAGGAGCTCCCGGTGGGTCAGAGGCCGCCGCTGGGCGGGGTGTACGAGGTGCGCCGCTGGTCGCCGCCCGGAGGAACGTCAGGACCGTCGGGCCCTTCCCCGTGCTTCGCGCGCTCGTAGGCGAGCTCCTCCTCGGGATCCGGCTCGTCGTGCACCGTCTTCTGCGGACCGACCTTCATGTAGTGGAAGAAACCGGCGACTGCGGCGCCGACCATCGCCGCCACCGCCAGCGGCTTGGCCGCGCCCTTCCACAAGGACACCAGCGGGCTGATCTGCGGATCCTTCGGCAGCCCGTGATAGAGCGTCGGCTGGTCCGCATGCTGCAGCACGTACATCACGTGCGTGCCGCCGACGCCGTGCGGGTCGTACACGCCGGCATTCTGGTAGCCGCGCTCCTTCAGGTCGACGATGCGTTCGGCGGCGAACTCATGCATGTCCTCCTTCGAGCCGAAGCGGATCGCGCCGGTCGGGCAGGCCTTCACGCAGGCCGGTTCCAGGCCCACGCCGACGCGGTCCGAGCACAGGCTGCACTTGTAGGCCTTGTTGTCGGCCTTGCTGATGCGCGGGACGTCGAAGGGGCAGCCCGTCACGCAGTTGCCGCAGCCGACGCAGTGCTCCGAGATGAAGTCGACGATGCCGTTCTGGTACTTCACGATCGCGCCGGGCGCGGGACAGGCTTTCAGGCAGCCGGGGTCGTCGCAGTGCATGCAGCCGTCCTTGCGGATCAGCCACTCCAGCTTGTTCTCGACGACCTCCACTTCGGAGAAGCGCATCACCGTCCACGACTGCGGGGTCAGGTCGCGCGGGTTGTCGTAGGTGCCGTGGGTCTCGCCGACCTCGTCGCGCAGGTCGTTCCACTGCATGCAGGCGACCTGGCAGGCCTTGCAGCCGATGCACGAGGAGACGTCGATCAGCTTGGCGACTTCCGTCGTCGTGCGTCGCGCGTCGGGGCTGGGCAGCGTCGTCGCGGAGCGCTTGGCGATGTCGAGGGATTGCAATGAAGACATGGCGTGGGCTCCTCAAGCTTTCTCGATGTTGACGGTGAAGCTCTTGAACTCCGGCGTCTGGGTATTCGCGTCACCCACGAAGGGGGTCAGCGTGTTGACCAGATAACCGGGCTTGGCCACACCGACGAAGCCCCAGTGATTCGGCAGGCCCACCGTGTGGACGCGCTTGCCGCCGACATCGAGCGAGGCCACGCGCTTGGTCACCACCGCCACGGCCTTGATGAAGCCGCGGTTGGAGCTGACCTTTACCTGATCGCCATTGGCGATGCCCTTGTCCTTCGCGAGTTCCTCGCCGATCTCCACGAACTGCTGCGGCTGGATGATCGCGCTGGTACGCACGTTCTTGGTCCAGTAGTGGAAGTGCTCGGTGAGCCGGTAGCTCGTCGCCACGTACGGGAACTTGTCCGGCTTGCCGAACTGCTCCCGGTCGGCCTTGAACACGCGGCCGGCCGGGTTGTTCATCGCCTTGGGGTTGTTCGGGTGCATCGGGTTCACCGTCAGCGGCGACTCGAAGGGCTCGTAGTGCTCCGGCAGCGGACCGTCGACCATGCCGCTGGGCGCGAACAGGCGCGCCACGCCCTCGGCGGTCATGATGAAAGGCCGCACCGCGTCCTCGTCATTGGGGTTGGCATCCGGCCGGATGTCCGGGATGTCGGAGCCGCCCCACTTGTCGGTGTAGCTGATCAGCCGCCGCTTCGGGTTCCACGGCTTGCCGGTCGGATCGCAGGACGCGGCGTTGTAGAGCACGCGCCGGTTCGCCGGCCAGGCCCAGGCCCAGTTCAAGGTCTGGCCGATGCCCCATGGATCGCTGTTGTCGCGACGGGCCATCTGGTTGCCCGCCTGCGTCCATGCGCCGGCGTAGATCCAGCAGCCGCTGGACGTCGAGCCGTCGTCGCGCAGCAGCGCGAAGCCCGAGAGCTGCTCGCCCGCCTTCGCCAGCACCTTGGTCGCGTCCTTGGGATCGGTCACGTCCGCGAGCGCCTTGCCGTTGAACTCCATCGCCAGCTCTTCGGCCGAAGGGCTGTTCGGGATCTTGTACGGCCAGCTCAGGTTGACGATGGGATCGGCGTACGCGCCGCCGTCCTTCTGGTACATCGCCCGCAGGCGCAGGAAGATCTCCGCGATGATCTCCGCGTCGCCCTTGGCTTCGCCCGGAGGCTCCGCGCCCTTCCAGTGCCACTGCAGCCAGCGGCCGGAGTTGGTCAGCGAGCCGTCCTCCTCCGCGAAGCAGGTGCTCGGGAAGCGGAACACCACCGTCTGGATCTCCTCCGTCTTCACGTCGTTGTGCTCGCCGTAGTTCTTCCAGAACTCGGCGGTCTCCGTGTTGAGCGGATCGATGATCGCGAGGAACTTCAGCTTGGACAGGCTCTCGACCACCTTCTTCTTGTTGGGGAAGGAGCCCACCGGGTTGAAGCCCTGGCAGATGTAGCCGTTGACCTTTCCCTGGTGCATGAGGTCGAAGGCCTGCAGCACGTCGTAGCCCTTGTCCCACTTCGGCAGGTAGTGGTAGGCCCAGTCGTTCTCCTTGGTCGCGGCCTTGCCCCACCACGCCTTCTGCTGGCTGACGAAGAACTTGGGATAGTTCTGCCAGAAGCTCATCTGGTTGGGGCGCAGCGGCTTGAGCGCCTTGGTCTTGTAGTAGGTCTCGAGGTCCTGCTCCGAGTCCTTGGGCAGGGCCATGTAGCCGGTCAGCGAGGTCGACAGCAGGCCCAGGTCGGTGAGGCCCTGGATGTTGCTGTGGCCGCGCAGCGCGTTCATGCCGCCGCCCGGCTGGCCGATGTTGCCCAGCAGCAGCTGCACCAGCGCGCCGGTGCGGATGATCTGCGAGCCCTGGCTGTGCTGCGTCCAGCCCAGCGCGTAGAGGATCGTCATCACCTTGCCCGGGACCGAGGTCTCGCCGATCTGCCGGCAGATCTCGACGAACTTGTCCTTGGGCGTGCCGGTGATCTCGCTGACCTTCTCCGGCGTGTAGCGAGAGAAGTGGGTCTTCATGACGTTGAGCACGCAGCGCGGGTGCTGCATCGTCATGTCGACCTTGGCGAAGCCCTTCTCGTCCATCTCGTAGGCCCACGACGCGTTGTTGTAGGCGCGCTTGGCCTCGTCGTAGCCGGAGAAGATGCCGTCCTCGAACTTGTAGCCCTCACCGACGATGAACGGGGCGTTCGTGTAGTTCCGGACGTACTCCGTCTGGATCTTGTTGTTGCTCAGCAGGTAGTTGATCACCCCGCCCAGGAAGGCGATGTCCGACCCCGCGCGGATGGGCGCGTAGTAGTCGCTCATCGCGGCCGAGCGCGTGAAGCGCGGGTCGACGACGATCAGCCGGGCCTTGTTGTGATGCTTGGCCTCGATCACCCACTTGAAGCCGCAGGGATGCGCCTCGGCGGCATTGCCGCCCATGATCAGCACGAGATCGGCGTTCTTGATGTCCACCCAGTGGTTGGTCATCGCGCCGCGTCCGAACGTCGGGGCCAGACTGGCCACCGTCGGTCCGTGTCAAACGCGGGCCTGGTTGTCGAACGCGAGCATCCCCGTCGAGCGCATCGCCTTGTGGGTGATGTAGCCCGATTCGTTCGAGGACGCGGAAGCGCAGATCATGCCGGTCGAGAGCCAGCGGTTGACGGTCTTGCCGTCGGCGTTGGTCGCGATGAAGTTGGCGTCGCGGTCGGCCTTGAGCAGCTTCACGAAGCGGTCCATCGCCTCGTTCCAGCTGACGCGCTTCCACTCCTTGGCGCCGGCCTCGCGGATCTCCGGATACTTCAGGCGGTTGGGGCTGTGGACGAAGTCCAGCAGGCCCGCGCCCTTCGGGCACAAGGTGCCGCGGTTGACCGGATGATCGGGGTCGCCCTCGATGTGGATGATCTCGGAGGTGACGTTCTTCGCCTTGTCCCCGAGCGAGTACATGATGATCCCGCAGCCCACCGAGCAATAGGGGCAGGTGTTGCGGGTCTCGGTCGCCCGGGCAAGCTTGAACTGGCGCGTCTCGGCCAGTGCGGCAGTCGGGGAGAAACCCAACGCCACGAGGCTGGAGCCCATCACGGCCGCCCCGCTCACCCGGAAGAAATGCCTCCGGTTCATGTCCATCTTGTGCCTCCTGGGCTCGCCGTTCAGGCGACCTGGGTGAAATGCACGACCGTCACGCGGCCCGTTCGAGCATTTCGGCACAAAGCATCGGCTTTGTCCAATGAGGACTCACCCGCTCACGAGAGGAAGAACCGCAGGGCGCACCAGGCTTGACGGCGGCTTTTACGACGGCGAGTCGTTGTGCGGTGCAGCGCACGGAGCCTGCCGTCTCGCGGGGTTGAATGGGGATCGACCGCGCGTTCCGCCGCGCGGACCGGTGCCCCTCTCCGCTCAATCTCCTCCTCGCCGCTCGGAATTCGCTCCAAGGGGCACCGGCCCGCGCGGCTCCCGTTGCAGTGCAGCACTGCGTCGAAAGGACGGCGGCGTGCAAGAGGGGGTCAGGTGTTTTTCGAGATGGTGATCGTCGGGAATTTCGACGAGTAGTCCTTGGCCTGACCAGCGAGCTTCACGGCGATCTTGCGGGCGATCTGCTTGTAGGCCTGCGCATGCACACCATCGGGCTCGGCCACCACTGTCGGCTTGCCGCTGTCGGCCTGCTCGCGGATCGACAGGGCCAGCGGCAGCGAGCCGAGCAGTTCCTGGCTGTACTGGTCCGCCATGCGCTGGCCGCCGCCGCTGCCGAAGATGTGCTCGGCATGGCCGCAGTGGCTGCAGATGTGGATGGCCATGTTCTCGACGATGCCCAGGATAGGCACGCCGACCTTCTCGAACATCTTCAGGCCCTTCTTCGCATCGATCAGGGCGATGTCCTGCGGCGTCGTCACGATCACCGAGCCGCTCACCGGCACACGCTGCGACAAGGTCAGCTGGATGTCGCCGGTGCCCGGCGGCATGTCGATCACCAGGTAGTCCAGGTCGCGCCAGCGCGTCTGGCGCAGCAGCTGTTCCAGCGCCTGCGTCGCCATCGGGCCGCGCCAGACCATCGCCTGGTCGTCCTCGACCAGGAAACCGATCGACATCAGTTGCAGGCCGTGCGATTCCAGCGGCTCCATCGTCTGGCCGTCGGTGCTCTCCGGACGGCCGCTGATGCCCAGCATCAAGGGCAGGCTGGGACCGTAGATGTCGGCATCGAGCAGACCGACCGTCGCGCCTTCCGCGGAGAGCGCCAGCGCCAGGTTGGCCGCCGTCGTGCTCTTGCCGACGCCGCCCTTGCCGGACGCGACCGCGATGATGTTCTTCACCCCGGGCAGAAGCTGCACGCCACGCTGGACAGCATGCGCGGTGATCTTCGTCGTCACGCCGACGCTGACGTTGCCGACACCGGGCACCGACCGCGCGGCTTCGACCAGCGCCGCGCGCAGCGCGTCGATCTGGCTCGCGGCCGGGTAGCCCAGTTCGATCTCGAAGCTGACCGCGTCGCCCTGCACCTTCAACTGGCGGAGTTGCTTCGTGGAGACGAAGTCGCGACCGGTGTTGGGGTCGACGACCTGTTGCAGGGCCTGCAGCAGCGTGGTTTCTTGGATCTGGGACATGTCGGGGGAGGCAGGTGGCGGTCTGAGGAAACTGGCGGTCAGTCTAGCCGAGCAGACAAACCCCGATATCGGCGGGCGTTTGAAGTCGTGGACCCGGTGGGCATCCGTCGAGAAACCGTCGAATTTGTGCGCGCCAATGACAAAAGGGGTTGCAGCACTGCTGCAACCCCTTTTATTTGGTGGGCCCTGAAGGATTCGAACCTTCGACCAACGGATTAAGAGTCCGCTGCTCTACCAACTGAGCTAAGAGCCCGAAATTCTTTTCGTCTCGCAAGTTTCTGCTGAAACTTGCGAAGCCGAGATTATGTCAGATATTTTGATCTCGTCACGCCAGATCCCCTCTGACATCGTTTCGTCGTCCGTGAATCGCACGCTGATCGTTGCCGATCACTGCGTTCTTCACTCCGACGATCCGACAAGGATCGGTTGGTGGGCCCTGAAGGATTCGAACCTTCGACCAACGGATTAAGAGTCCGCTG
Organism: Mitsuaria sp. 7; assembly: GCF_001653795.1. Lineage (NCBI taxonomy): Bacteria > Pseudomonadati > Pseudomonadota > Betaproteobacteria > Burkholderiales > Sphaerotilaceae > Roseateles > Mitsuaria sp. 7. Next base: position 142,449 of record NZ_CP011514.1, on the reverse strand, counting down.
CTCTACCAACTGAGCTAAGAGCCCCCGAGAAATTCAACTGCCAGTCATTCCACTGACAACCATCTGAAGCGATGGTGGGTCGTGCAGGATTCGAACCTGCGACCAACGGATTAAAAGTCCGCTGCTCTACCGACTGAGCTAACGACCCGAAGCCTGCACGCCTAAGCCTGCTTCACGCAATGAAGGCCAAGTTGCCTTGACCTCCGCTGCATCGCTTCGAGGTGTTTGCCCCTCAGCAGAGCCTCGCATTATAGGACGGTTTTTTGAGGTCGCGCAAGCGCCTTCAGATACCGTTTCACCAGCTCCGCCGCGCCGACCATGCCGAAGCCGGCGGTCACCGCCACGCTCGATCCATAGCCGTGGCAATTCAGGTTGCCATCCAGGTCGCAGGCATCGACGCCTTCCGGCCGGGTGACCGGTTCCCGCGAGAACACGCAGGTCACGCCCATCGCGCCCTGGCGCGGTGCGGCGTGGAACTTGCGCAGCCGCTGGCGCAGGTTGGCCAGCAGCGGATCATGGGTGGTTTCGGAGAGGTCGAGGATCTCGACGTCCTGCGGACGGTGCTTGCCGCCGGCGGCGCCGATGCAGATCTGGGGGAGCTTGAGCGCCCTCGCCCACGCGGCGATCTGCGCCTTCGCGCGGACCTGGTCGCAGGCGTCGACGATGCCGTCGACCTGCACGTCGCCCAGCAGCGAGGGCCAGTTCTTGTCATCGACGAAGTCCTCGATGGTGACGACTTCGCAGCCCGGGTGGATGTCGGCGATGCGCTGCTTGAGCGCTTCCGCCTTGGCCATGCCCAGCGTGCTGCCGAGCGCCTGCACCTGGCGGTTGATGTTGGATTCGGCGACGTGGTCGAGGTCGACCAGCACCAGCCGCGCGACGCCCATGCGCGCCAGCGCTTCGACGACCCAGGAGCCGACGCCGCCCAGTCCGACGACGCAGAAACGCGCCGCGCGCAGACGCGCGTAGTCGCGCTCGCCATGCAGACGACGCAGACCGCCGAAGCGGCGCTCCGCGTCCGCTTCCAGATCGAGGGGGCCGTGCCCGGTCTCCAGACTCAAGATCGTTGCGCGCCGCAGCGCGTCCTCAGCAGATCAACGCAGTCCGGCCGCGCGTTCCTTGGCGGCCTTCGCGGCCTCGCTGCCGGGATAGGCCTTCTGCAGGTCTTCCAGCGTCTTGCGGGCGCTCTTGGTGTCCTTGAGCTCGATCTGGCAGTTGGCGATCGCCAGCAGGCTCTCGGCCGCGCGCGGGTGGTCCGGGTTCGCGGCGACGAAGGCCTTGAAGGTCGCGATCGCGCCCTTGTAGTCGCGCTTGCCGTATTGCGCGTTGCCCAGCCAGAAGCGCACCGAGTCGGAGAAACCGCTCGCCGGGAAACGCGTCAGGAAGGACGTGAAGGCGGAGGTCGCCTCATTGAAGTCGCCGCGGCGGATCAGGCCCATCGCGGCATCGAACTGGCGCTTCTCTTCCGGATCGGCCTGGAATTCCTTGCCGTCCAGCGACACCTTCTGCGGCTCCAGCGGGCGCAGCCGGTTGTCGAGCGTGGCCGACTGGTCGGTCACCTTGCGCTGGGTGTCGGACAGGTCGCGCGCCAGCTGTTCGTTCTGGCCGCGCATCTTGGCCAGGTCCGATTTCAGCGCCTCGATCTGTCCGGACAGGTCCAGCAGACCGCGTCGCGCGGTCTCGAGCTGGCCCTGCAGTTCCGTGACACGGGCACGCTGCGCCTCATCGTTCTGCTGCATCTTGGTCCGCAGGTCGAGGATGGCCTTGCGGGCCTCGTCGTCCTCGAACAGCGCCGCCCGCGCGGGGCCGGCGGCGCTCAGGGCCAGCAGCACGCCGATCAGCGCGGCCTTGGCCGCCGGGATCGCCGTGAAGGAAAGGGAACGAGGGAATCGCAGCATGCTCATGTCACCGGATCACTTGTCGCGCAGTTCGACGCGACGGTTCTTGGCCCACGCCTCTTCGTTGTGGCCGGTGTCGGCCGGACGTTCCTTGCCGAAGCTCACCGCCTCGACCTGGCCCGTGGACACGCCCAGCAGCGTCAGCGACTTGGCGACGGCTTCGGCACGCTTCTGGCCCAGGGCCAGGTTGTACTCGCGGCCGCCGCGCTCGTCGGCGTGGCCTTCCAGGCTCAGCTGCAGCGCCTTCTTGTTGTTCAGGCGCTTGGCGTGGTTCTCGACCAGGCTGCGGTACTCGTCCTTGACGACGAAGCTGTCGAAGTCGAAGAACACGACGCGCTGGTTGGACACGGCGGCGTCCAGCTGGGCGCCCAGGTCGACGGTCTCGACCTTGCGTTGCGCGTTGGCGTTCGGGTCGACCTGCGGGCCGCTCGGGGTCGTCGCGACCGGGGTCTTGTTCTCGACCGGGGCCGGTTCATCCAGCTTGGTGGAGCTGCAGGCGGACAGGGCTGCGGCGGCCACCAGGCCAAGCATCAGTTTTTCGAATTTCATGGGCATACGCTCCTAGAGGTCAAGCGGGCGGGAGTTACGGTCTGGACATGGCGGTGGACAGCGCCGCCGGTGAAGCCGCGGGGAACAGCAATTGTGAATCATCGGCTAACACATCCGTGGGGCACGCATGCCCGCGCGGAAGGCTGGCCGACGCGTCGCGATCACGCCTCGCACGGGATGGGCGAAGCGCGACGCCAACGTAGGCAATCCATGTGCCCGACGTTGCGAAAGCTTTCAGTTTCTCGAACGGAGACAGGGTCGGCATCTGCAGCGCTCAGTTGCCATAAGGACCCCATGCGGGTTCCCGGATGTCCGAGACCCCCGGCGTGGCCAGCTTGGCCTTGACCTTGCCGTCCAGCGTCGTGGTCATGAGGACGTCGCGGCCGCCGGCACGCGTGGCGTAGACGATCAGCTTGCCGTTGGGGGCGAAGCTGGGGCTCTCGTCCTCGGTGGTGTCGGTGATCTGCTGGACCTGGCCGCCGCCGAGGTCCATCACGCACAGCTTGAAGGTGCCGCCGCCCACCCGCGTGATGTAGGCCATCGTGCGCCCGTCGGGGCTGATGGACGGGCTGATGTTGTAGTTGCCGCTGAAGGTGACGCGCTCGGCGTTGCCGCCGCCGGCCGGCATGCGGTAGATCTGCGGCGCGCCGCCGCGGTCGCTGACGAAGTAGATCTGCGCGCCGTCGGGCGAGAAGGTCGCCTCGGTGTCGATGGCGGAGGTCTGCGTCAGGCGCCTGGCGCCCGAGCCGTCCTTGTTGATCAGGTAGAGCTGCGAGCCGCCTTCGCGCGACAGCGTGACCACCAGCTGCTGGCCGTTCGGCGAGTACGACGGCGCGCTGTTGGTGCCGCGGAAGTCCGCGACCTTGCGGCGCTTGCCGGTGCGCAGGTCCTGGATCCAGACCACGGCCTTGCGCGACTCGAAGCTGACGTAGGCGACCTCGTTGCCGTCGGGTGACCAGGCCGGCGAGATGATGGCCTCGGGGCTGTTGAGCACGGTCTGCTCGCCCTCGCCGTCCGCGTCGGCGACGCGCAGCGAATACCGCGGGCCGGCCTTGTTCACGTAGACCAGGCGCGTGGCGAAGACGCCGCGCTCGCCGGTGAGCTTCTGGTAGATCGTGTCGGCGATCTTGTGCGCCGCCAGGCGCAGGTCGCCGGCGACGACGGGGATGCTCTCGCTGCCCAGGTCCGAGCCCTTGACGACGTCCCAGAGCCGGTAGCGCACGTCGAAGCGGCCATCGGCCAGACGCGTCGCGGAACCGGCCGACAGCGCGTCGGCGGCGCGCGCGCGCCAGTCGACGAACTGGGGTTGGGAGGTCTCGCTCATGCCGGTCTGGCCGGGCACGATGCTGAACTGGCCGCTGCGCTCCAGGTCGGCGCGGATGATCGCCGCCAGCGGCTGGCCGGTGGCCGATTCGTTGTTGAAGTCGCTGATCGCGATCGGCAACCGGGTGGCGCCGACGCCGGCGATCTCGACCCGGAACTGCGCGAGTGCCGGCATCGCCAACCCGGCGGCCATGCCGCCAAGCAGTCCACGGCGCGTCAACGCGCTGATGCCGGCAGGAAGAAGAGCGGAGGAGGTGGCAATCGTCTTGGTGCTCATCGGCTTGCGGAACGAATGGAGGCCTGATTGTGCCCGAGGCCTGGACAGGTGTTTCGGATCGGCGAGGTTACAAAGGGCAAGCCCATGGGCAAGCAGCGCGCCACCCCACATGAACAAGTCGGTCGATGACCCGAACCAGTTGATTTCAACGGCGTTCTCCATCAGTTGCGGTCATGGCGCCGGGTCCGCCCTTTTCCCAGAATCACTGCTTTCGCCCGCGAGCCCCGTCGCGGCCCCCGAAAGGAAGTCATGTCCCCGCCGCCCCTCCCCCATCGCCCGCCCTCGTGGTCCTCCTTCGCAGGCCGCCTGCGTCTGTCCCGCGTGGGCGACACCGTCCGACCGTGGCTGATCGCCACCGTGTGGCTGGTGTGCGCCGGGCTCTTCAAGGCCGCGCTGGCACAGACGCCGGACGCCGCCACGGACACCCGCGAGGGGTCGTTGACGCTGGTGATCCCCTTCAGCGCCGGCAGCGGCCCGGACCACGTCGCGCGGACGATGGCGCGGGTCTGGACCGAGCGCTCGGGTCAGGCGGTCGAGGTGCGCAACCTCCCGGACCGCCAGGGTTATCTCGCTGCGCGCCAGGTGGCGACAGCGCGACCCGACGGGCAGGTCCTGCTGCTGACCAGCAGCCCCCTGCTGGAACGCCCCGCGCGCCTGGTCGACGATCCGTTCCAGCCCCCGACCGCGTCGGTGGAGGACTTCACCCCGATCGCCCGCGTCGGCCAGCTCCCGTTCGTCACCGTGTTTCCGCCGGGCATGTTCGGACGTTGGCTGACGCCCCTGTCGACCCCCTTGCCGGCACCCTCGACGGCGGCCCCGTCCCCCGCCAGCGCCCTCCGCGCCGCGATGCCCGATCCCCGTTTCGTGTCCGGCGCGGCACTGGCCGATCCGCCGGATCGCGCGGACTTCGACGCCCTCGATACACGCGACGTGGCGGCCTGGAACGCGCTGCTCGCCCCGCGACTGCCCGACGGACTCGCGGCCCGGCTGCGCGCGGACTGGGGTCAGGTCATGTCCGACCCCCGTGTGCGGCTCGCGCTCGCGCAGAGCGGCACGGAACTGTGGGAACGGATCCCCCAGGAGGCCTTGCGATGACCGGCAGTTCCTTCAAGCACGTCGTCGCGGCGACGGCGCACTTCCACCGTCTGGTCCGCGCCCGGCTGGTGATCGAGGACGGCCTCGCCCATGCGCAGACGCAGATCCTGGGCGCCGCACGGCTGGCCGGTCTGCTGATGTTCCGCAGCTTCCGCGTCGACATCGCGGCGCTCTCGCCGGGCATGCGCCTGGCCTCGGAAGAGGCCGAGCTCCACGGCGCCCGGCTGCGCGAGGTGCTGATGGCAACCTTGCAGCAACTCGGTCACGCCCTCCATCTCGACGATGTGGACCATCGCGGCGCGAGCGCCTCGCTGTCGCAGCTCGCGTTCATCGACGTGCACGAGCGCCTCACCCTGCCCGTGCTGGCGTATCTGGAGCGCTCGCCGATGGGCGTGCGCGATGCCGCGGTGGCCGCGGCCACCGCAACGGCCGGCCTGATCCACGACCATGCGCCGGCGATGCCCGCGCACCAGGCCACGGCGCTCGCGCTGCACGGCTTCGAAGAAGGCCTGACGACGGTGCCCTGGCCCCTGGCGTCGACCTGCGCCGCGATCTTCGGCCAGCCCTCCTGCGCCTACATCAGCACGATGTCGTAGTGCTCGGTCTGGTTCGTCGGCTCGGCGGTCAGCGAGATCGGCTTGCCGATGAAATCGGACAGCCCGGCCAGGTGCTGGTTCTCCTCGTCGAGCAGCATCTCGACGACGTTGGCGGCCGCGACCACGCGGAATTCCTTCGGATTGAACTGCCTCGACTCACGCAGGATCTCCCGCAGGATCTCGTAGCAGATGCTGCGCGCGGTCTTGACCTGGCCGCGGGCCTCGCAGGTCGGGCACGGCTCGCAGAGCATGCGGGCCAGCGACTCGCGCGTGCGCTTGCGCGTCAGCTCCACCAGCCCCAGCTGCGTGAAACCGCCGATGGTGACCTTGGTGCGGTCACGGCTGAGTTGCTTGCGGAACTCCTGCAGCACCGCGGTCTTGTGTTCCTCGCGGGTCATGTCGATGAAGTCGACGATGATGATCCCGCCCAGGTTGCGCAAGCGCAGCTGGCGCGCGATGGCGCCGGCCGCCTCCAGGTTGGTCTTGAAGATCGTGTCGTCGAAGTTGCGGGCGCCCACGAAACCGCCGGTGTTGACGTCGATGGTCGTCATCGCCTCGGTCTGGTCGATGATCAGGTAGCCGCCCGACTTCAGGTCCACGCGCCGCGCCAGCGCGCGGGCGATCTCGGCGTCGATGTTGTTCAGGTCGAAGATCGGACGCTCGCCCCGGTACAGCTCCAGCTTGGCGGTCGCCGTCGGCATGTAGGTCTCGCCGAACTCGCGCACCACGTCGTACTGCAGCTTGGCGTCGATCCGGATCGAGTTGGTCCGGTCGCTGGCCAGGTCACGCAGCACGCGCTCGACCAGGCTGAGGTCCTGGAACAGCAGGCTGCCGGGCGGCAGGGTCAGGGACTTCTCGCGGATCGAGTTCCAGGTCTTGCGCAGGTAGCCGATGTCGGCGCCGATTTCCTCGTCGCTCGCTTCCTCGGCATTGGTCCGCAGGATGAAGCCGCCCGTGTTGCCGTCATTGACGCCCGCCGACACCAGCGTCTGCATGCGCGTGCGCAGCGCGTCTCTCGCCTCGGGTGAACCGATCTTCTGCGAGATGCCGATGTGGTTGTCCTGCGGCAGGTGCACGAGCAGACGCCCGGCGATCGAGATCTGCGTCGACAGCCGCGCGCCCTTGGTGCCGATGGGGTCCTTGATGACCTGCACGGTCAGGGCCTGGCCCTCGTAGACCTGGCGCTCGATCGGGACGGCCTGGGCGGATTCCCCGTGCGGGCCGTGATGGCCGCGGGGGTTCACGCCGTTCAGGTGCAGGTCGGCGACGTGCAGGAAGGCCGCCCGCTCCAGTCCGATGTCGATGAACGCGGACTGCATGCCCGGCAGCACCCGCGCGACCTTGCCGAGATAGACGTTGCCGACGAGGCCCCGCTCCAGCGTCCGTTCGATGTGCAGTTCCTGCACGGACCCGTTCTCGACCACAGCCACCCGCGTCTCCTGCGGGGTCCAGTTGATCAGGATGTCTTCCATGTTCTTGTACTCCAGCGTTCTCGTCAGCCTCGGGGCTGGCGGCAACGCTCGAGTCGCCTTCCGGAAAGCTTTGTCGGTCCAGGGTCCGCTGCTGCTCCGCTTTCCCGTCCGTGGTCAGACGGGGAAACCGGCCTCCCGCAACAGCTCCGCCGTTTCAAACAACGGCAGGCCCATGATGCCCGAATAACTGCCGGCGATGTGTTCGATCCAGGCGGCCGCCTGACTTTGTATCGCGTAAGCGCCGGCCTTGCCCATGGGTTCACCCGAGGCCACGTAGGCGCGCAGGCGCCGGTCGCCGATCTCGGCGAAACGCACCAGCGACACGCTCACGGCGCTCAGCACGCGGCCGTCCGGGGTGCCGACGGCGACGGCCGTCAGCACGCGGTGTTCGCGACCGGACAGGCTGGCGAGGATGTCGGACGCATGCGCCGCGTCGTCGGGCTTGCCGAGGATGCGGTCGCCCAGGGCCACCGTCGTGTCGGCGCAGAGCACCGGCGCGGGCGGGAGGCCGCGACGTTCGCGGCGCTGCAGCGCAGCATCGAGCTTGGCGACGGTGACGCGGCGCACGTAGTCGTCGGGCGACTCGCCGGCGATCACGGCTTCCAGCGCCTCGGCGTCCTCGTCGGCGCCGGGCAGCAGCAGTTCATGACGAACGCCGATCTGCTCCAGCAACTGTCGCCGACGCGGGCTCTGCGAGGCGAGGTACAGGAAATCTGCGGACATCGTCAGTTCATTCGCGGTGGTACGGGTGGCCTTCCATGACCGACCAGGCCCGGTAGAGGCCTTCGGCCAGCAGCACGCGCACGAAGGCGTGCGGCAGGGTCAGGTCGGACAGGCGCAGCTTCTCGTCGGCACTGGACTTGATGCTGTCATCGAGCCCGTCCGGGCCGCCGATGAAGATCGCGACGTCGCGCCCGTCGCCGCGCCAGAACTCGAGCCGCTGCGCGAGCTGCTTCGAGGTGACGCGATCGCCGCGCTCGTCGAGCACGACGCGCCGGGCGCCCTTCGGGCAGGCGGCGTCGAGGCGCAGGGCCTCGGCCGCCATCAGCTGCTCGGTCGACTTGCCGGTGGTGCGCGGTTCCGCCTTCACCGCCTTGAGCTCCAGCCGCATCTCGGGCGGGAAGCGCTTGGCGAAATCCTCATAGGCCTCATCGGCCCAGGCCGGCATCTTCTGCCCGACCGCGCACAACACCAGGCGCACGGGGTCAGGCCTTGGGCTTGGACTTCGTGCCGGTCTTCACCGTGGTCTTCTTGGCGGCCGGCTTGGACACCGGCTTGGCCGCCGGCTTGGCTGCTGGCTTTCTCGCCGCGGCCTTGACCGCCGGCTTGGCGGCGGCGACCTTCGGCGACACCTTCTTCGTCGCCGGCTTCTTGCTGCCGACCTTCACCGTCTCGACCGGCGCCTGGGTGGCGGCGGGCTTGCGGGTGGTCTTGGCGGCAGGCTTCGCGGTGGCGGCCGTCGTCTTGATGCTCGTCTTCTTCGCAGCAGGCTTGCCGGCCGGCTTGGCGGACTTGGCCGCAGGCTTCGTCGGCGAAGCCTTCGCTGCCGACTTCGCGGCGGCGGACTTCGTGCCGGTCGCGCGCGACGGCGCCTTCTTCGACGCGGCACCGATCGCCTCGCCGTCGACGGACTTGACCTTGGACTTCTTGTCGGACTTTTCAGCCTTCTCGGCCTTCTTGTCCGCCTTCTTGTCCGTGGCCTTGTCAGACTTCTTGGCGGACTTCTTCGCCTTGGGCGCGTCCTCGTCGTCCATCGGCTCGGAGGCCTTCACCAGCTTGGTGCCGCTGTCGCCCAGCTTGAGCTTCACCGGCTTGCCGCCCCAGATCTCTTCGAGGTGGTAGTACTGGCGGATCGCCGGCTGCATCAGGTGGACCACGGCGGCGCCGCAGTCGACGATGATCCATTCGCCGTTGTCCTCGCCCTCGGTGCGCATGACCTGCATGCCGCGCTTCTTGACCGTCTCGCGCACGCTGGAGGCCAGCGCCTTGGTCTGCCGGTTGCTCGTGCCCGAGGCGATGATCACGCGCTCGAACAGCGGCGACAGGCGCTCGGTGTCGAAGACCAGGATGTCCTGGCCCTTCACGTCCTCGAGACCATCGACGATGGCACGTTCCAGTTTCTTGATGTCCATTCAGTTCTCACTGTAGAGACGGTGCCGGGAAATATAACCCGCCACCTCTTCGCCCACCACGGGCCCTACGTCAGCGCCCTCGGCCGCCAGTCGGCGGGCCTCGGTGGATGACCATTCCAGCGCCGGCATCGTCAGCCGGACCAGCCGATGCGGCCGCTCCAGCAGCGCCGCCGGCGCCTGTACCTTGTCCTGCGCGCGGGCCGCGACTGCCAGCCCCATGCGCTCGACCAGTTCCTCCCAGCCGTTCCAGCTCGGGAAGCCGGCCAACTGGTCCTGCCCGAGGATCAGCCAGAGCGCGTCGTGAGGACGCTCCTGCTGATACTCGCGCACCGAGTCGAGCGTGTAGCTCGGCCCGGCGCGTTTCATCTCGCGATCGTCGAGGACGAAGCGGGGATCCCCGCCCTTCCCCGTGATCGTCAACCGCACCATCTCGGCGCGGTCCGCGGCGTCCGCCATCTGGCGACCCGCTTTCTGCCACGGCTGCCCGGCGACGATCCAGCGGACCTCGTCCAGCGCCAGCTGGTCAAGCGCCGCGTGCGCCAGCGCCAGATGCGCGCGGTGCACCGGATCGAAGGAGCCGCCGAACCAACCGACCTGCCGCACAGGGTTCAGAGGATTCATTCAGAACCACAGATGCGTTGGCACTTCATCCGCCCAATCGCGCGGGCGGAGGAAGTCGCTGTAGAGCTTGGCCTCGGGCGAGCCTGCCTCCGGCTGCCAGTCGTAGCGCCAGCGCGCGACCGGCGGCATCGACATCAGGATGGACTCGGTGCGCCCGCCCGACTGCAGCCCGAACAGCGTGCCGCGGTCGAAGACCAGGTTGAACTCGACGTAACGTCCGCGCCGGTATTCCTGGAAGTCGCGTTCGCGTTCACCGTAGGCCAGGCCGTGCCGACGATCGACGATCGGCTCGTAGGCGGGCAGGAACGCGTCGCCGACGGATTGGACCATGCCGAACGCGTTCTCGACGCCGCCCTCGGCGAAATCGTCGAAGAAGATGCCGCCGACGCCGCGCGGCTCGTTGCGGTGCTTCAGGTGGAAGTACTCGTCGCACCACTGCTTGAAGCGCGGATAGAGCGCCTCGCCGTGCGGCTCCAGCGCCGCGCGGCAGGTGCGGTGGAAGTGCTGCGCGTCGCGCTCGAAGCCGTAGTACGGCGTCAGGTCCATGCCGCCGCCGAACCACACGACCGGCTCGCGGTCGACCGGCAGCGCCGCGAACATGCGCACGTTCATGTGGACCGTGGGCACGAACGGGTTGTGCGGATGCATCACCAGCGACACGCCCATCGCCTCGAACGGCGCGCCGGCGAGTTCGGGCCGGTGCGCCGTCGCCGACGGGGGCAACACCCGGCCCCGCACGTGCGAGAAGTTGACGCCGCCGCGCTCGAACACGGCGCCGTTCTCGATCAGGCGCACCAGGCCGTCGCCTTCGAGGCGGCCGCCGGGCTCGCGCTGCCAGGCGTCGGTGATGAATGCCTGACCGTCCAGACGCTCCAGCGTCGTGACGATCCGCTGCTGCAGACCGAGCAGGTAATCGCGGACCAACTGCGTATTCATCGGGGATCTCCGTCCTTGGATTTCAACCGGATCGGTCCGGCGTTTTGCGGGTACTTGCCCTGGCGGCCCTGCAGCACCTCGGCGAACAGCGCGAAGTCCTGCGCCGGATCGCCGCTGACCTCGACGAAGTCGGTGAACAGCACGCGCTTCGTCGCGAAGTCGAACGACGCCAGCCCGACCGGCACGTCGGCCTGCACGGCGACGTGGTACGCGCCGGACTTCCAGTGGTCGGCGTAGCCGCGCGTGCCTTCGGGGGCGACGATCAGCCAGAAGGACTCGTCGCGCGCCTTGGCCGCGAGCATCTGCTGGACCGTGTCGGCGACCATGCCGTTGGCCGAGCGGCGGTTCACCGCCACGCCGCCGATGGACCGCATCCAGCGGCCGACGATGGCCGGCCTGAACAGGCTGTCCTTGGCCCAGAACTTCAGCTGGAAGCCGAGACTCCACTTCGTCAGCACGCCGATGGGGAAGTCCCAGTTCGACGTGTGCGGATAGACCATCACGACACCCTGCTTCCCCGGCAGGCCGTCGTTGTCGATGCGCCAGCCGAAAGCACCCAGCACGGCGCGCGCGAGCGCGCTGCCGCCGGGCATCGGCGTCAGCGCGCCGGTCCAGCGGCGAGGGGCGGAAGGGGCCACGGCAGGTCGAAGTTCAGGTCGGCGCTCGGGTCGGCGCGGATCAGCGCTTGATCGCGCGGTATCCGATGTCCTGGCGGTACTGCTTGCCGTCGAACTGGATCGATTGCGCGGTCTGGTAGGCCAGTTGCTGCGCATGGCGCACGGCCTCGCCCAGCGCGGTCACGCAGAGCACGCGGCCGCCGCTGGTCACGAGCTGGCCGTCGTCCTGCATCGTCGTGCCGGCATGGAAGACCATGGCCTCCTCGCCGTCCACGGGCAGGCCGGAGATCGCATCGCCCTTGCGCGGCGACAGCGGGTAACCGCCCGCGGCCATCACGACGCCCAGCGCCGCGCGGCGGTCCCACTGCAGCTCGACCTGGTCGAGCGTGCCGTCGGTCGCGTGCATCAGCACCTCGAACAGGTCGCTCTTCAGACGCATCATGATCGGCTGCGTCTCGGGGTCGCCCATGCGGGTGTTGAACTCGACGGTGCGCGGCTGGCCGTGCGCGTCGATCATCAGCCCGGCGTACAGGAAGCCGGTGAACGGGGCGCCGTCGCGGGCCATGCCCTGGATCGTCGGCATGATGATCTCGTGCATCGCCTTGGCGTGGACGTTGGGCGTCACGACCGGCGCGGGCGAGTACGCCCCCATGCCGCCGGTGTTCGGGCCCTGGTCGCCGTCGAGCAGGCGCTTGTGGTCCTGGCTGGTGGCCAGCGGCAGGACGTTCCTGCCGTCGCACAGCACGATGAAGCTGGCTTCCTCGCCTTCGAGGAACTGCTCGATGACGACGCGGGCGCCGCCCTCGTTGTGCACGACACCGAGCTTGTTGTCCGCGAGGATCCAGTCGATCGCCTCATGCGCCTCGGCCAGCGTCATCGCGACGACCACGCCCTTGCCCGCCGCCAGGCCGTCGGCCTTGATGACGATGGGCGCGCCCTGCGCGTCGACGTAGGCATGCGCCTGGGTCGCGTCGCTGAAGGTCTCGTAGGCGGCGGTCGGGATGCCGTGGCGCTTCATGAACTCCTTGGCGAAGGCCTTGGAGCTCTCCAGCTGCGCGGCCGCCTTGGTCGGTCCGAAGATGCGCAGGCCGCGGGCGCGGAACTCGTCGACGACGCCGGCGGCCAGGAAGGCCTCCGGACCGACGACCGTCAGCGTGATCTTCTGTTCGACCGCGAAGTCGGCCAGCGCCTTAACGTCGGTGATCGGCACGTTCTTCAGCAGCGGGTCGCGCGCGGTGCCGCCGTTGCCGGGGGCCACGAAGACCTGCGTGACGCGTTCGCCCTGCGCCAGCCGCCAAGCCAGCGCGTGTTCACGGCCACCATTGCCAAGGACCAGGACCTTCATTCGGACAGGCTCGCGTTGTTGTAGACGTCCTGGACGTCGTCCAGGTCTTCGATCACATCCAGCAGCTTCTGCATGCGGGCGGCATCTTCGCCGGCCAGCTCGATGGTGTTCTCGGCGCGCATCGTGACTTCGGCGATCTCGGCCTTCAGGCCGGCCGCTTCGAGCGCGTTCTTGACGGCTTCGTAGTCGGCGGGCGAGGTCAGCACCTCGATGGCGCCGTCGTCGTCGGTCAGGACGTCCTCGGCGCCGGCTTCCAGCGCGACTTCCATGACCTTGTCTTCCGAGGTGCCCGGCGCGAACACCAGTTGGCCGCAATGCTTGAACTGGAAGGCCACCGAGCCTTCGGTGCCCAGGTTGCCGCCGTACTTGCTGAAGGCGTGACGGACTTCGGCGACCGTGCGGACGCGGTTGTCGGTCATGCAGTCCACGATGATCGCGGCGCCGCCGATGCCGTAGCCCTCGTAGCGGATTTCCTCGTAGGTCACGCCGTCGAGGTTGCCGGTGGCCTTGTCGACGTTGCGCTTGATGTTGTCGGCCGGCATGTTGGCGGCCTTGGCCTTCTCGATCGCGAGGCGCAGGCGCGGATTCATCGCGATGTCGGCGCCGCCGGCGCGCGCGGACACGATGATTTCACGCGTCAGACGGGTCCAGACCTTGCCGCGCTTCTCGTCCTGGCGGCCCTTGCGGTGCTGGATGTTCGCCCATTTGGAATGCCCTGCCATGTCCTCGTTCTCCTGTGACGCGGCGCGGTGGAAATTCTCCGGGCCGGCGCTGTGGTTGCTTCGTTAGACTGCGATTTTAGCTTTTTTGCCTCTGGAGAATTCCGCATGGCCGACCCGATCCTGCTGGCCCGCCACGGCGACATCGAGTGCCAGCTCTTGCCTGCGCTGGCCAACCGCCACGGTCTGATCACCGGCGCCACCGGCACCGGCAAGACGATCAGTCTGCAGAAACTGGCCGAATCGTTCAGCCAGATGGGCGTCCCGGTCTTCATGGCGGACGTCAAGGGCGACCTGACCGGCATCTCGCAGGCCGGCGCGCCGTCGGCCAAACTGCTGGCGGTGCTGAAGGAGCGCGGATTCGAACCGCCGGTCGCCATCGCCTGCCCGACGACGCTCTGGGACGTGTTCGGGGAACAGGGCCATCCGGTGCGCGCGACGGTCTCCGACATGGGGCCGCTGCTGCTGTCGCGGATGCTGGGCCTGAACGAGACCCAGGGCGGCGTGCTCCAGATGGTGTTCAAGATCGCCGACGACCACGGCCTGGCGCTGCTGGACCTGAAGGACCTGCGCGCGATGCTGCAGCACGTGGGCGACAACGCCAGTGAGTTCACGACAGAGTACGGCAACGTCTCGGCGGCCAGCGTCGGCGCGATCCAGCGCGGGCTGCTGCAGATCGAGGCGCAGGGCGGCGACAAGTTCTTCGGCGAGCCGATGCTCGACATCCACGACTTCATGCAGACGTCGGATGGCCTGGGCGTGATCAACATCCTGGCGGCGGACAAGCTGATGGCCGCGCCGCGGCTGTACGCGACCTTCCTGCTGTGGATGCTGTCGGAGCTGTTCGAGGCGCTGCCCGAGGTGGGCGATCTGGACAAGCCCAAGCTGGTGTTCTTCTTCGACGAGGCGCACCTGCTGTTCAAGGACGCGCCGGCGGCGCTGGTGGAGCGCATCGAGCTCGTGGTCCGGCTGGTGCGCTCCAAGGGCGTGGGCGTCTATTTCGTGACGCAGAACCCGCTGGACATCCCGGACACGGTGCTGGGCCAGCTCGGCAACCGGGTGCAGCACGCGCTGCGCGCGTTCACGCCGCGCGACCAGAAGGCGGTCAAGGCGGCGGCGGACACCATGCGTCCGAAGCCGGGGCTGGACATCGCGATGGCGATCACCGAGCTGGGCGTCGGCGAGGCGCTGATCAGCCTGCTCGACGAGAAGGGCCGGCCGGCGATCACCGAGCGGGTGTTCGTGCTCCCGCCGGGCAGCCAGATCGGACCGATCACGCCGGAGCAGCGCAAGGCGCTGATCGCTGGCTCGCTGGTGGCCGGCGTCTACGAGAAACACATCGACCGCGAGTCGGCCTATGAGAAGCTGACCGGCCGGGCGTCCACGACGGCCGATGCGGCGCCGCAGCCGTCGCAAGCGGGTTCGCCGCGCGGCGGTGCCGGGGCTGGGTCGATGGCCGATGAGGCAGACCAGGCCTTCCGTCGCGCGCCGACGACGGGCAGGGGCAGTGCGCCCGCCCCCGCGCCGGCACAGGACGACGGTGGCGGCCTGCTCGGCGGGCTGAAGGACGTGCTGTTCGGCAGCACCGGACCCCGAGGCGGGCGTCACGAGGGGCTGGCGGAGACTGCAGCCAAGTCGGCGCTGCGCAGCATCGGATCGTCGGTCGGTCGGGAGATCGTCCGCGGCGTGCTGGGCAGCCTGCTGGGCGGCGGCGGGTCGACCAAGCGTCGGCGCTGAGGCTGCCGCGTCTGCGAGGGACCGCCCACCTGCAATGGCCAGGGCGTTGGCCGCCAGGTCGCAGGGCCTTGGACGCAAGGTCCAAATCTATGGTCACCCCCGTTTTTGCAAGAGCTGTTTGCAGAGATCGGTGTGAAGAAGGCTTGCGTGAATCTATCCGGCGTCTGGATGGGGAGGTTGTTCCCCGCGCCACGATGAGAGTCGCGCCTGGCAGTCCTTAAAAACCCTGCGGCTTCGATAGCCAACGGACCTTTCTGGTTGTCTGCCAGGCCGAGTGGGCCGTTCACGTCATCACTGCTGCAGCAGTCGCAAAACCTGTTGGGTGTTCCTGATCTGGGTTGAAGGCAAGCCAGGTGCTTGGGTTCAAGCAGCTGCTGGCTCTGGACGTAGCTTGGCCGGTTCGTAGACCGCGTGGTGTCGTGCCAATGCCCAGGCCATGCGCGCGAGCTTGTTGGCCAGGGCACAGGCCACGATGTTGGAGTGGCGGCGCGTGAGCAGCGAGCGCACCCAGGCGGCCAGCGGGCTGGGGTACTTGTCCACCCGCTGCATGAAGGCCCGGGCGCACTGAACCAGCAAGCGTCTCAGGTTCTTGTCGCCTCGCTTGCTGATGCCCAGCAGCGTGGGTCTGCCGCCGGTGCTGTACTGCCGCGGCACCAGGCCCAGGGATGCCGCGAAGTCGCGGCTGCAGGCGAACTGGTGCCCATCACCCATCTCGGCGCACAACACGCTGGCGGTGATGGGGCCTACGCCCGGTAGCGTCATGAGCCTCTCGCCCAGGTCGTCTGCGTGGACATGGCGGCTGAGCAGCTTCTCGACCTCGGCGATCTGGCCATCGAGGTACTTGAAGGTGCGCATGCAGCCGCTCCAGCAACGAGATCAGCTGCGGAGGAAGATCCTCATGCTCGACCAGCAACGCTGGCAGTCGCCTGGCGGCGGCCAGGCCAGTCGGCAGGCTGACACCGAACTCCAGCAGGAACCCGTGCATCTGGTTGGTCGCCTTGGTGCGATCGTGGACCAGCGACTCGCGCAGGCGATGCAGCATTGACAGCGTCTGCTGGGCTTCGGTCCTCGGCTGCACAAAGCGCATCGTCGGCCGCGACGCGGCCTCGCAGATCGCCTCGGCATCGATGAAGTCGTTCTTGTTGCCCTTCACGAAGGGGCGCACGTACTGAGGTGAAATCAGTTTGACCTCGTGGCCCATGGCGACGAGCTTGCGCGCCAGGTAGTGCGCGCCGGCGCAGGCCTCCATCACGGCCGTGCAGGAGTGGAACTTGGCGAAGAACTCGATGAGCTGCTTGCGGGTCAGCTTCTTGCGGAAGACCGCCAAGCCCTTGCGGTCCTGGCCGTGCAGGTGGAAGGAGTGCTTGCCCAGGTCGATGCCGACCATCGTTACAGAGTCCATGATGACCTCCGCCACAGAAGAAGAACACCCCGGCAACTTACGTCACCGGGGTGCTCTAGGCAAAAAGGAGATGGGGGTGACCATCTCATTAACCCTGCGACCTGCCGTCCCCAAACGGCGCCGTCCTGCCACGGTTTTGCGACCGAGGACTTCGGGTGGCGACGTACTGAGGCCGTTCGCGCCGGTTTTTGGCGCTTTGTCGCCCGGTGCTGGGCACGGGAACTCCGTTTCGAGACAGTCCGTCCATCGACAACGCACCGCCTCACGGAGCCCGCCATGCACCCCACCCCGCTTCAGATCCTGTCCCACATCCCCGGCTTCGTCTGGGCGATCCTGGCGATGATCACCTACTTCGGCATCAAGCAGAGCACCGCCACCGCCGTGCGCGCCAAGCGCCTGATCGTGCTGCCGGCACTGTGGCTGGTGTTCGGCGCCTGGGGCGTGGAGAAGAGCTTCGGCCTGGACGGCCTGCCGGGCCTGGCCTGGCTCGCCGGCATCGTCGCCGGCGTGCTGGTCCTGCGCGCCCTGCGCTGGCCCGGCAACGTGCGCTACGACGCCGTCAGCCGCCGCTTCCTCGTCCCCGGCAGCTGGGTGCCGATGGCGCTGATGATGGGCATCTTCGTGCTGAAGTTCGCCTCGGGCATGAGCCTGGCGCTGCACCCGGACTACGCCCACCACACCGTCTACGCGCTCAGCTTCAGCGCCGCCTTCGGCCTGTTCAGCGGCGCCTTCCTGGGCCGGGCCATCAACATCCTGTCGCACCGCCCCCAGACGCCCGACGCCGTCACGGCCTGAGCCTGCGCGACACTCCGCCCCCATGAGCCCCCTGCCCCTCTCCCCGCCCGTGCGCTGGATCCTCCGGCACGTGCTCATCGTGCTGACGCTGACGGTGGTGGTCTCCCTGTCGCTGGTGGCCATCTTCAACCAGCCCCTGCGCCCGACGCTGATCTACTGCTTCTTCATCTCGCTGTTCTGCGCCGCCAGCATCAACGTGCTGCGCTACGGGCTGGGCTGGATCCGCTGGCGGCTGCTGGACCGCTTCGGCCGCGCACCGGCCGAGCCCTTCGACTGGCCGGGCTGGCCGCTGATGGTGCTGTGCCTGCTGCTGGGCACCCTGATCGGCTACAGCCTGGGCGTGGAGGCCGGCAACATGGTGACCGGCCTGCAGGAGAAGAGCCTGCTCTCCAGCCCCCTGCGCCGCGTGTTCAGCGTGATGGTGATCGCGCTGATCCCCGGCTTCGGCGCGACGCTGTTCTTCCTGTCGCGCCACCGCATCGCGGCCGCCGAGGCGCGCGCCGAGACGCTGCGCCGCCAGGCCGCCGAGACGCAGCTGCGGCTGCTCGAATCGCAGCTGGAGCCGCACATGCTGTTCAACACGCTGGCCAACCTGCGGGTGCTGATCGGGATGGACGCGGAGCGGGCGCAGGCGATGCTGGACCACCTGATCGCCTTCCTGCGCGCGACGCTGTCGGCGTCCCGCGCCGAGCGCCATCCGCTGAAGGAGGAGTTCGCCCGCATCGCCGACTACCTGGCGCTGATGCAGGTCCGGATGGGGTCGCGGCTGCGCTTCCAGTTCGAACTGCCGGAGGCGCTGCGCGAGGTGCCCGTGCCGCCGCTGCTGCTGCAGCCGCTGGTGGAGAACGCCATCAAGCACGGCCTGGAGCCGCACGTAGTCGGCGGCACGCTGCGGGTGCGGGCGACCGAGGCCGAGGGTCAGTTGTTGCTGGACGTCGAGGACGACGGCGCGGGCTTCGACGCCGAGGCGGCGCGGTCGCCGGAGGGCGGCTTCGGCACGGTGCAGGTGCGGGACCGGCTGGCCGTCGCCTGCGGGCCGCAGGCGCGGCTGGAGCTCACCCGGCTGGACCTCTCGCGCCCGGCAGGCGGCGGCACGCGGGCGAGGATCCGCATGCCCCTGCCCGCGCCCGTGGCCATATCCGGAAATGCACTCGGGAATGCATCCAGAGATGCATCCGGATCAGCGTCCGGGTCCGGCCCCTGCGTCACTCGCTGAAGCCATCCGTCCTTTCTGGAGAACTCATCCATGCCCACCGCCCTGATCGCCGAAGACGAAGAACTGCTGGCCGCGCACCTGCGGCAGGAACTGAAGGCGCTCTGGCCCGAGCTGGAGGTCGTGGCGATGGCCGCGCACGGCGAGGAGGCCGTGACGTCGACGCTGCGGCATCGGCCCGACGTCTGCTTCTTCGACATCCGCATGCCCGGCATGACGGGCCTGGAAGCCGCGGCGCAGCTCGCCGACGACTGGGACGACACGGCGGCCGGCGGCACGCCGTTCCCGCTGCTGGTCTTCGTGACCGCCTACGACCAGTTCGCGCTGCAGGCCTTCGACCGCGCGGCGGTGGACTACGTGCTCAAGCCCGTGCAGCGCGAGCGGCTCGCGCAGACGGTCTCGCGATTGAAGACGGCGCTCGCGCAGCGGCAACAACCGCCGGCGGCGCTGGCATCGGCCATCGAGCAGCTGCGCGGTCTGCTGGGTGTCGCAACGACTGCAACGACTGCAACGACTGCAACGACCGGCGGAGCGCCGGCGGACGCCGCGACGTCGTCCGGTGCTTCCGCCGCCACCGCTGCCGCGGCCGGCGCGGCAGCGACGTTGCGCCATCTTCAGGTCGGTGTGGGCGAGTCCATCGTGCTGGTGCCGGTCGACGACGTGGTCTACCTGGAGGCCGCGGACAAGTACGTGCGCGTGATGACCGCCGACCAGGAGTACCTGGTGCGGATCTCGCTGCGCGAACTGCTGCCGCAGCTCGACGCGAACCGGTTCTGGCAGGTGCACCGCGGCCACATCGTGCACGTGGACGCGATCGAGCGCGTGCTCCGCGACGACACCGGCAAGCTGACGCTGCGGCTGCGCCGCCGGCCGGAGAAGCTCGCGGTGAGCCGGATGTACAGCCACCTGTTCCGGGCGATGTGACGCTCCATGAGCGCGCGTTCCTGCACGGTCCCGCGCGTGTCCCCCAGCAGCGTCAGATCACGAAGGTCCCGCCATTCGCCAGGTGGATCGTCAGGTCCGTACCGTGTGTCGCGGTGACCAGGATCTGGTGGTCGACGTCGGACTCGTTCCTGCTCGCCTGTGCGTGCTGGAGGTAACTCTGCGCCGTCCCCTCGTCGGGCGGGAGGTCCGACATCTGTGGTGGTGGCAGATCCGGCTTCTGCTCCTGCGGAGGGGCCGGTATTGGCATCGTCGGCGTCGGCGTCGGATCCGTTCGCGGACTGTGCGAACCGCCCCGGTCCGAGCCTCCCGCCAGAAAAGTCACCGAGCCCGCGGTCAGCGTAGCGCCCGTCACCCACGTCACGAGGGCGGCAACGGTGTTCCCGGTCGAGCCATCGGCACCATCCGCACCGTCGGCACCATCAGCTCCCCCGGCAACGGGGTGCGTGACCTCCGGCTCCGCGCCGTCCTGTCGCTCGGTGTCGGGCTCGCCGGACAGCGCTGGCGGAGGTGACTGCTCAGCGGTTTCTTCGTCGTCGACGACGCGGCGTTTGCGCGGGTCTTGCGCTTGCGCGGAGAGGATGTGCAGGGGCGGCATGGCGTCGGAAGGTCGCATCGGCGTGTCGGGTTGTCTGATGGAAACCTCGCAGTCTGGAAGCGCCTGCTGTTCAGCGCCATGACTTCCACGTTCGCGATATCGCCGCCACCTGCGGCCCATCAGCGGGAGGCCCCGATTCAAATGAGTCAGCAGCGATCGCCAGACGACGACCACGGCCCGCGACACGAACAACCCATCTCCAGGAAGGCCTCGCCTGCCCCCACGTAGAATCATCCGCCTCTCTTCGAGACTTCACCCATCGATGTCCAGCCCTGACAAGACCGCCGGCGCTTCCGCGCCCGACAAGACGGACGCCGCCGTCAAGCCCAGCAACTTCCTGCGCGCCATCATCGAGCGCGACCTGGAGCAGGGCTTCCAGCCGGCGCGCCACTTCGGCGGCAGCCCGGGCGACGCGGCGCACCACGCCGCCGGTCCGCTGGACCCGGCCAGGATCCGCACCCGCTTCCCGCCCGAGCCCAACGGCTACCTGCACATCGGCCACGCCAAGTCGATCTGCCTGAACTTCGGCCTGGCGCGCGACTACGGCGGCGTCTGCCACCTGCGTTTCGACGACACCAACCCGGAGAAGGAAGAGCAGGAGTACGTCGACGCGATCAAGGAGATGGTCGCGTGGCTGGGCTGGCGCTGGGACGCCACGGACGCGGGCGGCCACGAGACCTCCCACCTGTTCTACGCCAGCAACTACTTCGACCTGATGTACCGGGGCGCCGAGTACCTGGTGTCGCAAGGCCTGGCCTACGTCGACGAGCAGTCCCCCGAGGACATGCGCGCCAACCGCGGCGACTTCGGCACGCCGGGCACCAACAGCCCCTTCCGCGACCGCACGCCCGAGCAACACCTGACCCGCCTGCGCGAGATGCGCGACGGGAAGCACCCGGACGGGTCCATGGTGCTGCGCGCCAAGATCGACATGGCGTCGCCCAACATCAACCTGCGCGACCCGGCGCTGTACCGCATCCGCCGCGCGACGCACCACAACACCGGCGACCAGTGGTGCATCTACCCGATGTACACCTACGCGCATCCGATCGAGGACGCGCTGGAGTGCATCACCCACAGCGTCTGCACGCTGGAGTTCGAGGACCAGCGCCCGTTCTACGACTGGCTCGTCGAACACCTGGCCGAAGGCGGGCTGCTGGCCCGCCCGCTGCCGCATCAATATGAGTTCGGCCGGCTGAACCTGACCTACGTCGTCACCAGCAAGCGCAAGCTGCGCCAGCTGGTCGACGAGGGCCACGTGGACGGCTGGGACGATCCGCGCCTGCCCACGCTGGTCGGCATGCGCCGTCGCGGCTACACGCCGGAAGCGATCCGCGCGATGGTCGAGAGCACCGGCGCGTCCAAGACCAACGCCTGGATCGACTACTCGGTGCTGGACGGCTACCTGCGCGCCGACCTCGAGGGCAAGGCCGCCCGCGCGATGGCGGTGCTGGATCCGGTGAAGCTCAAGCTCGAGAACTACGCGGAGATCTTCGGCTCGGCCGATCACCGCGAGCCCTGCGCCGCCCCCGCCCATCCGCATGTGCCGGAACTCGGCACGCGCGCGTTCAGCCTCGGCCCGGAACTCTGGATCGAGCGCGAGGACTTCATGGAAGTCCCGTCCAAGGGCTACCACCGTCTGTTCCCCGGCAACAAGGCGCGGCTGAAGTACGGCTACATCATCGAGTGCACCGGCTGCGAGAAGGACGCCGACGGCACCATCACCGCGGTGCTCGCGAAGCTGGTCCCCGACACGAAGAGCGGCACGCCCGGCGCGGACGCGGTCAAGGTCAAGGGCGTCATCACCTGGGTGGGCGCGCACGAAGGCATCGCCACCGAGCTGCGCCTGTACGACCGCCTGTTCACCGAGGCGCAGCCCGACGCCGGCGACCGCAACTTCCTGGAGCTGCTGAACCCGGACGCCAAGCGCGTGACGCACGGCTACCTGGAGCCCTCGCTGAAGGACGCTGCGCCGGACACCAAGGTCCAGTTCGAGCGTCACGGCTACTTCGTCGCCGACCGCGTCGACCACCGCGCGGGAGCGCCGGTGTTCAACAAGATCACCGGGCTGCGCGACAGCTTCGCGAAGTAAAGGACGAGCGTCCTGCCGGACGCGCGGCGTCCGGCTCAGATCGGCGAATTGCCGGGGACGAACGTCGTGTCCCCCAATCCGGCCGGCACGCCCCCCGTCCCCACAAGGTCAGACGCCGCCGTCGACTGACGGAACATGTCCGGCGTTTCCTTGATGAGGATAGGCGGCAGATCCGCTGCTTTCGCATCGATGGATTTGTCATGCGTCGTCGCCTGCTGCTGGGCCGCCCACGCAGCCACCCCGCGGAACGCCGAAGTGAAAGCGTCCCGCACCAGCTCGAACTCACGATCGCTCGCAGTGACCGTGTCCTCGCATCTGCTCGACAGGCCGAACGGCGCCGCGTAGGGCCCGACGTCACAGGTCGCTGGCTTGGACGTGAGCCAGGAGGTGTGACCGATGGATCCGTATCCGAAAAGGTTGAGTCCGAAAAGTCCGTAGAAGGGCGAAAACGCATTGGGAACGAACGGCGGCGGCGGCGCAGCGTTGAACAGTTCCTCGAGGATCAAGGACAGGCGCACGGCAAAACTCCAGAGGGTGGGACAAGCCGCCAGTGTCCTGGCGGGTCGGGCGGCAGACCATGGCGCGGGCATGCAGAGCGACGTGCCGCCGCTTGCGCCTGCAGGCCATTGGGCGCCCTGCCCAGAGGATGTCCGTTCGCAGGGTCGCGGCGGTGTCCGGGTCTGTCCACCCGGCGTCCGCGGAGTGTCCGCGGACACTGATCTTCGCCCGGCGTCCCGCGACAACCCGTTGATCTGAAAAGGAATTCGACGGCTCCGCCAGGTGGCACGCCGCTTGCGAACAAGTGCGGCATCGATCACACGACGCCGCACCCGGACACCTTCATGATTCGCGACACCTCCGCACAGGACGTTCCCCTCGCCCGCCCCAAGGGACGCCGCCGCCTCTGGCTGGCGCTGGCCGGCGCGGGACTGCTGATCGCCGCGTTCGCCGCCGCGCCCGCCGTGCAACGGATGCTGGGCAGCGGCAACTCGGTCAGCCTGCAACGCCTGTCGGTGGCCCCCGTCGAGATCGGACCGCTGGTGCGTGATGTCGCCGGTGAAGGCAAGGTCGTCGCCGCGATGAGCCCCACCGTCTACGCGCTGCACGGCGGCAACCTGGTGCTCAAGGTGAAGGCCGGCGACAAGGTCGCGAAGAACCAGTTGCTCGGCGTCATCGACAGCCCCGACCTGCGCGCCAAGCTGGCCCAGGAGCAGAGCAACGCCGACGCGCTGCGGACCGAAGCGCTGCGCGCCGAGGTCGACGGCCGCGAGCAGCGCGCCGCCCTGCGCTCCGCGTATGAGAACGCCGCGATCGACCTGCAGACCGCGCGCAATGACCTCGACCGCCAGACCAAGGCCTTCGACGCCGGCGCCGTCGCCGGCATGCAGGTCGAGAAGGCCCGCGACGCGATGGAGAAGGCCCGCATCACCGCCGCCCACGCGCAGGCCGGCCTCGGCCTCAAGGACGACAGCCTGAAGTTCGAACTCCAGTCCAAGCAGCAGGCGCTGCAGCGCCAGCAGCTGCTGGTGAAGGACCTGGAGCGCCAGGTCGCCGAACTCGAGCTGCACTCGCCGGTGGACGGCCAGGTCGGCCAGTTGCTCGTGGCCGAACGCGCCAACGTCGCGGCCGGCGTGGGCCTGCTCACCGTCGTCGATCTGACCGCGCTGGAAGTGCAGATGCAGGTGCCCGAGAGCTTCGCCCGCGACCTCGCCATTGGCATGCCCGGCGAGATCTCCGGCAACGGCCGGCAGTGGAAGGGCCTGGTCAGCACGGTGTCGCCGGAAGTCGTCAACAACGAGGTCGCCGCGCGGCTGCGCTTCGACGGCGCCACGCCCGATCAGCTCCGTCAGAACCAGCGCCTGTCGGTGCGCGTGCTGCTGGACAAGCGCGACAAGGTGCTGACCGTCGCGCGCGGCAGCTTCGTCGAGGACGGCGGCGGCCGCTTCGTCTACGTCGTGCAGGACGGCCAGGCGGTCAAGCGCCCGATCCGCCTGGGCGCGCAGAGCCTGTCCAAGGTCGAGATCCTGGAAGGCCTCAAGCCCGGCGAGCAGGTCATCGTCTCCGGCACGCAGTCCTTCGAGGGCGCCGAGCGCGTGACCTTGAGTCCGTGAGGCTGAGCCCCTGAGCGACACGCCTGCCCGCCCCGTCGGCCGACGCCCGATCCCACGCTTCCCTTCAACGAATTCCACCCTTCAACGTTCGCGAGGAACCTCATGCTGAAGATGCAATCGCTCTCCAAGGTCTACCGCACCGAAATGATCGAGACCTACGCCCTGCGCGAGTTCAACCTGGACGTGCGCGAAGGCGAGTTCGTCGCGGTGACCGGGCCGTCGGGCTCGGGCAAGACGACCTTCCTGACCATCGCCGGTCTGCTCGAAGCCTTCACCGGCGGCCGTTATCAGCTCGACGGCGTGGACGTCAGCGGCATGGACGACACGCAGCGTTCGCGCATGCGCAACGAGAAGATCGGCTTCATCTTCCAGGCCTTCAACCTGATCCCCGACCTCAACGTGCTGGACAACATCGAGGTCCCGCTGCGCTACCGCGGCATGAAGGCCGCCGAGCGCCAGCAGCGCGCCCGCGACGCGCTGGCCCGCGTCGGGCTGTCGGCGCGCGAGCGCCACTACCCCGCCGAGCTGTCCGGCGGCCAGCAGCAGCGCGTGGCCATCGCCCGCGCGCTGGCCGGCTCGCCGCGCCTGCTGCTCGCCGACGAGCCGACCGGCAACCTCGACAGCGCGATGGCGCGCAGCGTGATGGACCTGCTCGAAGAGCTGCACCGCGACGGCGCCACCATCGTCATGGTCACCCACGATCCGCAGCTCGCCGCCCGCGCGCAGCGCAACGTGCACGTGATCGACGGCCAGGTCGTCGACATCGCCGCCGAGCTCCACATGGACCCCGAGCTGCTGCGCGCCGCCAAGCCCCTCACCCCCACCACGCCGACCTCGGCCTGAGCCTGCGCCCGACCATGAGACTGCCCTTCCCTTCGAGGAGATCACCGGTGTCGGCGCATTCGATGCACCCGGATCATCCGGCACGCTCGACGCATCGGTCGCGTTCGGTGCTGTCGACGATGGTCCGGCTCCCGGCGATCGCGGCGGCCCTGCTCTGCGCCGGCTGCTGCCTGCCGGCCGCCGCCGAGGACCTGCTGGAGATCTACGCGCAGGCCCGCTCCGCCGACCCCCTGCTGGCCGGCGCGCGCGCCGTGCGCGGCGAGCAGCAGGAGCTCGCCGTCCAGGCCCGCGCGCAGCTGCTGCCGCAGTGGTCCGCGCAGCTGAGCGAATCCCACGTCCGCGACGACGGCCGCCAGCACCAGCTGACGCACAGCCTGAACCAGGTCCTCGTCGACCTGAGCCGGCTGCGCAGCTGGGACGCGGCCAAGACGCTGGCCACCGCCGAGGACGCCCGCGTGCGCGCGGCGGAAGCCGACCTGTGCGCCCGCGTCGCCCGCGCCTACTTCGGCGTGCTGACCGCGCAGGCCACGCTGCAGACCGCGCAGGCGATCGAGGACGTGTACGGCCAGCAGGTCGCGCAGGCGCAGTCGCGCTTCAACGTGCAGCTGTCCGCCTCGCTCGACGTCGAGCAGAGCCGCGCGTATTACGAGCTCGCGCGCGGCACCACGGCCTCGGTGCGCGAGGATCTCCTGGACGCGCGCCAGGCGCTCGCGCAGATCACCGGCCGCATGCCGGGCGAACTCAAGCCGCTCGCGCCCGACCTCGCGATGGTGATGCCCGACCCGGCCGATCCCGAAGCCTGGGTGACGCAGGCGCTGCGCGACAACCCGTCGCTGCAGGCCGCCGCGCTGGCGGTGAGCGCCGGGGACCAGCGCGTCGCCGCCGCGCGCGCCGCGCACCTGCCGACCTTGAGCGCGGGCCTCGACGGCCAACGCCTGTCCGGCCCGGCCGTCGCGCCGCAGGACGCCGGCCGCTACACGACGACCGTCGGCCTGAAGCTGACGATCCCGATCTTCGCCGGCGGCGCGACCGAGTCGCAGAAGCGCCAGGCGATCTACCAGCGCGAGCAGTTGCGCGACGACCTCGAAAGCGCGCGCCGATCCATGACGCGCGAGACGCAGGCCCAGTACCAGGCGGTGCTGTCCGCGCTGAGCCAGATGCGCACCGCCGGCGCCGCGGTGCAGGCCGCCGAGAAGGCGCTGGCCTCGACGCGCAGCGGCCTGGACCTCGGCCTGCGCACGCTGACCGACCTGCTGCTGTCGATCCAGACGCAGAGCAACGCCCGCAACGCCTGGGAGCAGGCGCGCCACCGCTACGTGCTGTCCAAGCTGCTGCTGCAGCAGGCGGCCGGCGCGCTCGGCGAGTCCGAGCTGGCATCCGTGAACACGCTGCTGAATGCCGCGCCGGCGCCGCAACCGACATCGACATCGACATCGACGTCAGTGCCCGCGCAACCGGTCAAGACCCTTCCGCCCGTCAAGCCGTGAGATGAGAGAGGACTCCCCATGCTGACCTACTACCTCGAACTCGCCCTGCGCGCCATGCGCAGCCACCGCGGCCTGACGGCGCTGATGCTGCTGTCGATCGCGATGGGCGTGGCCGCCTGCATGACGACGCTGACGGTGTTCCACGTCATGTCCGGCGACCCGATCCCGCACAAGAGCGCCAGACTCTTCAACGTGCAGCTCGACGCCGAGTCCAAGCGCGACTGGAAACCCGGCGACGAGCCGGTGCTTCAAGTGACCCGCTTCGACGCCGAGCAGTTGCTGCGCGCAAAGCGCGGCGTGCATCAGGTGGTGATGACCGGGGCCTTCCTCGCGATCGACCCCGCCGGTTCGGGCGACGCGGCGCAACCGCCGTTCTTCACCGGCGCGCGATTCACCTCCGCCGACTTCTTCGCGATGTTCGAGACGCCCTTCAAGTTCGGCGCCGGCTGGACGGCCGCGGACGACGGCGCCGAGGCGCGCGTGACGGTGATCTCGAGCGAGCTCAACGACAAGCTCTTCGGCGGCGCCGACAGTCGCGGCAAGACGCTGAGGCTGCGCGACAAGGACTTCACCATCGTCGGCGTGCTCAAGCCGTGGCGGCCCGCGCCGCATTTCTTCGACCTGACGCTGGGCGCCTACGCCAAGCCGGCCGATGCCTACATTCCGCTGTCCACCTCGCTGGGACTGCGCTTCGGCGGTGCCGGCAACATGAGCTGCTGGGGAGACACCAACGGCCAGGATCCTCGCGCGCTGAACACGCCGTGCGCCTGGCTGCAGTACTGGGTCCAGCTGGACACGCCCCAGCAGGTCGCGGACTACCGGACCTATCTGACGCAGTACTCCGACCAGCAGCGCGAGGCGGGCCGGTTCGAGCGCCCGCCCAATCCGAAACTGAGTTCGGTGATGGACTGGCTCAACCAGCGCAAGGTCGTGCCCAGCGACATCCGGCTGCAGGTGTGGCTGGCCTTCGGTTTCCTCGTCGTCTGCCTGACCAACACCGTCGGCCTGCTGCTGGCGAAGTGCCTGCGTCGCAGCGGTGAGATCGGCGTGCGCCGCGCGCTCGGCGCGCCGCGTCGGCAGATCTTTCTGCAGTTCCTCGTCGAAGCCGGCACGCTGGGCCTGGTCGGCGGGCTGCTGGGACTGGCGCTGACCTGGGTCGGGCTGTGGGTGGTGCGACAGAACCCGTCGGACTACGCCCAGCTCGCACAGCTGGACTGGGAGATGCTGGCGACCACGCTGGGTGTCTCGCTGGCGGCCAGCGTGATGGCCGGCCTGCTGCCCGCGTGGCGCGCCTGCCAGATCACGCCCGCCATCCAGCTCAAGACGCAATGACGCACTGACGCGCCGCCGCACTACCGACGAGTCAAGGAGATCACGCCCATGGACATCCTGCCCATCCTCTCGACGCTCAAGCGTCACAAGACCGCCGCCGGGCTCATCGTGCTGCAGATCGCGCTGACCTGCGCGATCGTCTGCAACGCCCTGTTCCTGATCGCCCAGCGCATCGAACGCATCGTCGCCCCCACCGGCATGGCCGAAGACGCGCTGGTGGTGCTCTCCCTGTCGAGCATGGCCCGGGTGGAGAACCCCGAGCCGCAGACGCAGGCCGACCTCGTGGCGCTGCGGCAGGTGCCTGGCGTGGTGTCGGCGAGCCTGACCAACCAGTACCCGTTCGGCCGCAACTCCAGCAACTCCAGCGTGCGGCTCACCGCTGACCGGAACACGTCCAGCCGCGTGGTGGCTGGCCACTACACGGCCGGGCCGGGCTTCATCTCGACGATGGGGCTGCATCTGGTCGAGGGCCGCGACTTCCAGCCGGATGAGTTCGT
This sequence comes from Mitsuaria sp. 7, assembly GCF_001653795.1. Classification (NCBI taxonomy): domain Bacteria; kingdom Pseudomonadati; phylum Pseudomonadota; class Betaproteobacteria; order Burkholderiales; family Sphaerotilaceae; genus Roseateles; species Mitsuaria sp. 7. Next base: position 113,820 of record NZ_CP011514.1, on the reverse strand, counting down.
GCTGGGTTCGACCCTGGATACCAATCTCGACCCGCGCGTGCCGGCGACGATCATCAACAAGCGCATGGCCGAGCGGCTGTTCCCCGGTGAATCCGCGCTGGGCAAGGCGATCTACGTCTACGGCAACGAGCCGCAGCGCATCGTCGGCGTGGTGGAGAACCTGGCCTCGCCCAGCCCGGGCTCGCAGGACGAGAACGCGCTGCACACGATGCTGATGCCGGTGCAGCCGAGCTTCCGCGGCGGCACCTTCATGATCCGCGTCGCGCCCGGCGCCAGTCCCGAAGCCGTGTTGAAGGCCGCGGGAGAGAAGCTGCTCGGCAACAGCCCGGGCCTGCGTCGCGTCATCCGGGAGCAGGAGACCTTCATCAAGCAGCGCAACGACTACTACCGCCAGGACCGCTCGATGATCCAGTTGCTGGCGGGTGTCTGCGTCGGGCTGCTGGTGGTGACGGCTTTCGGCATCGTCGGCCTGGCCAGTTTCTGGGTGCAGCAGCGCACGCGCATGATCGGCACGCGGCGCGCGCTGGGCGCCACGCGCGGCCAGATCCTGCGCTACTTCCAGACCGAGAACCTGCTGCTGTCGACCCTGGGCATCGTGCTGGGCATGGTCGGCGCGTACGGCATCAGCCTGCTGCTGATGCGGAGCTACGAGCTGCCGCGCCTGCCCTTCGTCTACCTGCCGATCGGGGCGCTGGTGTTGTGGGCGCTGGGCCAGATCGCGGTGTTCGGACCGGCACGCCGCGCCGCGGCGCTGCCGCCGGTGGCCGCGCTGCGCGGCGGCTGACCGCCCGATCGACGCCGTTCCGCCGCTCCCGTTCCCGCGGGGGCGGCTCTCCGGCGCGAGTCTCTCGCGCCGTTTTCCGCTTTATGCTGCGCCTCCAATGAGAACCGTCCTGATCATCGATGACCACGCCGGTGTCGGCGAGGCGCTGTCGCTGCTGCTCTCGCTGCACGACATCGAGGCGCTCTACGCCGCGTCGCCGGCCGAAGGCCTGGCCCTGCTGGCGCAGCGCCGCGTCGACCTGGTGATCCAGGACATGAACTTCAGCGCCGACACCACCTCGGGCGAGGAAGGTCGCGAGCTCTTCCAGCAACTGCGCGAACGGCATCCGGACCTCCCCATCATCCTGCTGACCGCCTGGACCCAGCTGGAGCAGGCGGTGGCGCTGGTGAAGGCCGGCGCGGCGGACTACCTCGCCAAGCCCTGGGACGACGCCAAGCTGCTGGCCACGGTCGAGAACCTGCTGGAGCTGGCCGAGAACGGCCGCGCGCTGCGCGAGAGCCGGCAGGAGCAGCGCCAGCGCCGCGACGAGCTGCACCGCCGCTACCGGCTCGACGGCCTGGTCGTCGAATCGCCGGCGCTGCTGCGCTGCCTGGAGCTCGCGTGCCAGGTGGCGCGCTCGGCCGCGCCGGTGCTGGTCACCGGCCCGAACGGCAGCGGCAAGGAACGCGTCGCGGCGATCGTGCACGCCAACTCGGCGGTGGCCGACGGCCCCTTCGTCGCGATCAACTGCGGCGCGCTGCCGGGCGACCTGATCGAGGCCGAGCTCTTCGGCGCCGAGAGCGGCGCCTTCACCGGCGCGGCCCGCGCGCGCGAGGGCCGCTTCGAGGCCGCCGACGGCGGCACCCTGTTCCTCGACGAGATCGGCAACCTGCCGCTGGCCGGCCAGGTGAAGCTGCTGCGCGTACTGGAGACGGGACGCTTCGAGCGCCTGGGATCGAGCCGCTCGCGGCAGACGACGGTGCGGGTGATCTCGGCGACCAACTCGGACCTGCGCGCGATGGTGCGCGCCGGCACCTTCCGCGAGGATCTGTACTACCGGCTCAACGTGATCGAGGTCGCGCTGCCGGGACTGGCCGAGCGCGTGCCCGACATCCTGCCGCTGGCGGAGCATTTCCTCGCCGGCCGCGCGAGCTTGAGCGACAGCGCCCGCGAGGCGCTGATGGCGCATCCCTGGCCGGGCAACGTCCGCGAGCTGAAGAACGCCATCGAACGCGCCGCGCTGCTGGCGCCGGGCCGCGTGATCGGTGAGCAAGACCTGGCCCTGCCGACTGCGTCGCCGCTGGCTTCGCGCAACCTCGACGAACCGAGCCGCGAGGCCGTGGTCGCGGCGCTGGAATCCGCGTCGGGCGTGATCAGCCGGGCGGCGCAGTCGTTGGGGCTGTCGCGCCAGGCGCTCTACCGGCGTATGGAGCGCTACGGGCTGGACGCCGGATGACGGAGGCGCCGTCGCGCTCGAACGGGCCTGCAGTCCAGCCTCCGACCCAGGACTCGGCCCGCCACTCGGCAGGGCACTCCGCCGGGCACGCGCGCTGGCATCGCTCGCTGCACATGCGCCTGGCGCTGTGCCTGATCGCCGCGGCCGTCGCGGCGGTCTCCATCCACCTGACCCTGACGCTGTGGCCGGTCCCGCAGCTGCTGCGATCGGCGGGCCACGAGGCGCCGGACACCTGGAGTTTCACCGCGGTCGGCTTGACCTTCCTGCTCATGCTGCCCATCGTCTGGGGGCTGGCCAGCCTGCTGCTGATGCCGCTCGCGCGGCTGCTGCGGGCGCTGGAGAGCACGGTGCTCAGCTACCGCGACGGCGAGTTCGGCAGCGGCATCGCGGCCGATCCGCCCGGCGGCCTGTCGGAGCTGTCGACGCTCACGCGACTGCACAGCGAGCTGGGCGTGGCCCTGCGCGAGCAGCGCCGACACCTCGCGCAGCGGGAGCTGCTGCTGGACACGGTGGTGCAGAACACGCCGGTGGCGCTGCTGCTGACCGATGCGAACGAGGGCATCGCCTACGCCAACATCGCCGCGCGGCAGCTGATGGACCAGGGGCGCAGCCTGGCGGGACGCGGGCTGGCCGAGGTCCTGGCCGACGCGCCGGAGGACCTGCGCCTGGCCTTCGCGGGCGCGCAGGACGGGCTGTTCAGCGTCATGCAGGACGGGCAGGAGGAGCGCTACCACCTGTCGATGCGCGACTTCCGGCTGCAGGGCCAGCCGCACCGCCTGCGCCTGCTGCGCCGCATGACGAAGGAGCTGTCGCGGCAGGAGGTCGCGAGCTGGAAGCGCGTGATCCGCGTGATCAGCCACGAGCTGAACAACTCGCTGGCGCCGATCTCGTCGCTGGCGCACAGCGGCGCGGAGCTGTCGCGACGCGGCATGCATGAGCGCGTGCCCGGTGTCTTCGCCAGCATCGGCGACCGCGCGAAGCACCTGCACCAGTTCCTGGCCGGCTACGCGAGCTTCGCGAAACTGCCGGCGCCGCTGCTGGCGCCGGTCGACTGGCCGCCCTTCATCGAATCGCTGGGCGCGCACTACGGCTTCGTGCTGATGGGGGAGTTGCCCGCGGTGCCGGGGCGTTTCGACGCCGCGCAGATGGAGCAGGCGCTGATCAACCTGCTGAAGAACGCGCACGAGTCCGGCAGCGCGCCGGAAGGCGTGAGCCTGAGCGTCGGTGTCGGCGTGGCGCGCGAGGACTGGCGCATCGAGGTCGGCGACCGCGGCCCCGGCATGACCGAGACGCAGCTGTCGCAGGCGCTGATGCCGTTCTACTCGACCAAGCGCAGCGGCAGCGGGCTCGGGCTGGCGCTCGCGCGCGAGATCGCCGAGGCGCACGGCGGCCGGATCGCGATGGGCAACCGCGAAGGCGGCGGCCTGTGGGTGGCGATCAGCTGGCCGCGGGTGTGACCCGCGGCAAGGACGTCACTTGTAGAACGCCTCGACCTTGCCCTTGAGTTTGATCATCATCGGCTGGCCCTTGCGGTCCAGCGTGCGTCCGGCGGGGACCTTGATCCAGCCTTCGGAGATGCAGTACTCCTCGACATCCTTGCGCTCCTTGCCGTTGAAGAGGATGCCGATGTCGTGCTCGAACACGGCGGCGACGTGATGCGGGCTGCGGGGATCGACGGACAGGTGGTCGGGCAGTTCGGGGCGGGTGGTGTCGCTCATGACGGGGTCGTGCTTAGGGGAACGGAAAACGCGGCATTGTCCCGCAGTCCGGCGCCCTAATATCGCTGGCATGACAGCCATCGCCACGCCATCCTCATCGTCCGCCTTCTCCGGCTCCGCCATCGACCGCGTCACGCTGGACGCGCTCGCGGCCTTTCCCGCGCAGCTGGCGGCGCATTTCGCGCTCTTCCCCGTTGAAGCGCGGCACTGGGCGCCGCCCTCATGGGACGGCGTGCCGAGCGAGCCGCTGACCGCGATCGAGCAGGTCTGCCACGTGCGCGACATCGAGATCGACGGCTACCAGCAGCGCATCCGCCGAACGCTGGGCGAAGACGATCCGCTGCTGCCCTCGCTGGACACGGAAGCACTGGCGCGCGAGCGGCGCTACGGGGAGGACGATCCGGCGGCGGCGCTGGCCGCGTTTGCCGCGGCGCGCCAGGAGACGCTGGCGCTGCTGGCGTCGATCACGCCCGAACAGCTGAAGCGCAGGGCGCGCTTCGAGGGTTATGGCCCGCTGACCTTCAAGTCGCTGGTGCACTACCTGTGCAGCCACGACCAGCAGCATCTGGCGGGCCTGCAGTGGGTGCTGGGGCAGTACGACGCGGCGCAGCTCGCGGGGCGCTGAGATCAAACGCGGCGAAGGCGCCTTGAGCGCCGACGCCGCGCGAGACGATCACTCGTCGCAGCGCTGGACCACCGGCGTCGCGTACTCGTGGCCGACGACCGCGCGGGCGAAGAGGTAGTTCTCGCGGGCCTGCTCGCTGAGCAGGTCGAGCGTGACCTGACCCCGCTCGTCGCACGGGAAGGACAGGCCGCGGCCGGCGTGGAAGAGCGACTCGAACCGCAGCAGGTAGCGGCCGGTGCCATGGTGCTGGCCATGGTGGTGGCCATGGTTGAAGCGATGGCCGTGGCTGCTGTGGGAGCCTGTGTCGCGCTGGAGCGCACCGAACTGGGAAGGACTCATGGACGGTCTCCGCGGCCCACGGGGAGGTGGGGCCGGACGACGCAACATTAGGACGCCGTCCCAGGGACCGCACGTGCAAACGTCGCAACTCGCGTCACTGATTGCAACCCGACCCCTCACTCGCGTGCCGGTATTCGCCCGGGGTCCGCGGGGACGGTCCGGCCGGGCTGCGGCATCATGGAAAACATGGATGCCAAGGACCCTCGCACCGACGACTTCTACCGGCGATACGCCGACCGCCTCGTCACGCAGCCCGAGTCGACGCGCAGCGCGATGCTGCCCGTCGTCGAGGCGGCGCTGCCGCGCGGCAGCCGCGTGCTGGATGTCGGGGCGGGCGCGGGGCGCGACGTCGCCGGGATGCTGGCGGCCGGGCTGGACGCTTATGGCGTCGAGCCGAGCGAGGAGATGCGCGCACGGGCGCTCGTGCAGTTCCCGGCACTGGCCGGCCGTCTGCGCGACGGCGCCCTGCCCGGCCTGGGCCAGCCGTTCGCCGACGTGGCGCCGGAGGGATTCGACGGCGTGGTGTGCAGCGCCGTGCTGATGCATGTCGGCGAGGACGACCTTCAGGCATCGCTGGCCGCGTTGGCCTCGACGCTGAGGCGCTCAGACGATGGGCGTCGTGCCGCGGATGGCACGGTGATGCTGCTGGCGCTGCCGGAGCAACTCGACGGCACCTTGGTCGAAGGCCGCGATGTCGACGGTCGTCGATTCACGAATCACGCGCCGAAGCGCGTCGAGGAGCTGCTGGCGCCGCTCGGCTTCTCGGTCGTTGCCCAATCAGTCAGCGATGCGGTGTTGAGCGCGACGGGGACACGCTGGCACACCCTCACGTTGAGGGTTTGAGCCTCAGCCGCCCGCCTTCTTCGGCGCGAATCCCGCCGTCGTCAGCCAGGCCATCACCTTGTCCAGGTGATCGCCCTGGATCTCGATCGTGCCGTCCTTGACGGTGCCGCCGCTGCCGCAGGCGGCCTTGAGTTTCTTGGCCGTGTCCGTCAGGTCCGCCGCCGTCATCGGCAGACCGAGGATGACCGTCACGCCCTTGCCCTTGCGGCCCGCCGTCTCGCGGCGCACGCGCACCTTGCCGTCGCCCAGCAGCGCGTTGGCCGCCTGCGCCTTGCAGCGGCAGTCGGCCTGCGCCTGCCGGCAGTCCGGGCACACGCGCCCGCCGTTCGTCGAATACACCAGCGCCATCGCTCCGCTCCTGTCCTGTGAGGCCGGCGCTCAGCGCGCCAGCGTCTTCGCGAAGAAGGCGTCGATCGTGCGGTACAGGTGCAGCTTCGCGCTGCGCCCCGCGATGCCGTGCGCCTTGCCCGGATAGATCATCAGTTCGAACGGCCGCGCCTCGTTCTGCAGCGCCTCGGTCAGGCGCAGCGTGTGCTCGAACAGCACGTTGTCGTCCGCCGTGCCGTGCACGATCAGCAGCGGCTTGCTCAGCAGCTTCGCGCGCAGCACCAGGTTGGACTGCCCGTACGCCTCGGTCTGGCCACCCTTGCCGTCCTGCGGCATGCCCAGGTAGCGCTCGGTGTAGGCCGTGTCGTAGAGCGTCCAGTCCGTCGGCGGCGCGACCGCCACGGCGGAGGCCAGCGGCGTGTCGGCGTCCAGCATCGCGCGTTCGGCGAGGAAGCCGCCGTAGGACCAGCCGAAGAAGCCGATCCGCTTCGGATCCACGCCCGGGACCTGCTTCGGCAGCTGGCGCACCGCGGCGAACAGGTCGTTCACGTCGACCGCGCCGAAGGCCAGCCGATGCGCGCGCGTGAACTCGCGGTCGCGGTTCTGCATGCCGCGCGTGTCGAGCGTGAACACGCCGTAGCCGCGGCGCTGCCAGTAGGCGATCAGCGCGGTGTCGCGGCTCCAGTTCCAATTCGTGGTCGAGGTGCCGGGGCCGCCGTAGGCCATCGCGATCACCGGATGCGGGCCGGCCTTGCCGTCCAGCGGTGCGAAGTACAGCGCGTTCAGCGGCGTGCGGCCATCGGCGGCGGTGATGTCGACCACCTCGGGCTTGGGCACGATGCGCGCGAGCAGCGCGTCCGGCGCGTCGCCCGGCAGGGCCACCGGCTTCGCGCCGGCCTTCACCGCCTGCAGCGACAGCGCCGGCGGCTCGCCCCATGCGCCGCGCGTGACCAGCAACCGCGCGCAATCGCCGTCACCGCGGGCGTCGCGCCATTGGCGCGGCTGCGCGCCGTCGAGCGGACGGCTCGTGCCGTTCAAGTCGATCGCGAACAGCTCGCGCGAACGGCCGCGATCGCGCGCCGCTGCGTAGACCACCGTCTTGCCGTCGCTGCACACGCGATGCGCGACCGGCTCGGGCTCGTCCGTCAGCGGGCGGCGCTCGCCGGTGCGGCGGTCCACCAGCACCAGCTGCCGGCGGCCCGAGGACTCGCTGGACCACAACAGCGCGGGCTGGCCCGACAGCGTCAGGCCGTCGATCTCCTGCAGGTCGTCGTGCACCTCGACCCATGCCGGATCGCGCTCGTCGATCACGGTGCGGCCCGGGCCGGCGCCGTGCGCGTATTCGGTCAGCGCCAGCTTGTGCTGGTCGCGCGTCAGCGTCTGCAGCCACGGCGTGCCGTCGCCGAACCAGCCGGCGCGGGCGATGTATTCGGCATCCGAGGGCAAGGGCAGCGGCGTCATGCGGCCGTCCGACACCTGCAGCGTCCATGCGGTCACACGCGCGTTGTTCTCGCCTGCGCCCGGATAGCGCTGCTGCGTCATCGTCGTGCGGTCGGAGAATATCTGCGCGCGCGTCTTCACCGGCACGTCGCGTTCGTCGACGTTCAACGCCAGCAACTGCGTGCCGTCCGGCGACCACCAGTAACCGCGCTGACGGCTCAGTTCCTCGGCCGCGATGAATTCTGCCAGGCCCCAGAAACGCGTCTCCGTCGCGCCCTTCGTCAGCGCGCGCGCAGCGCCGTCGCCCTCGAGCGCCTGCACCCACAGCTCACCGCCCTTCACATAGGCGATGCGGCTGCCGTCGGGCGAGCAGGTCGGATCCTGCTCCGGGACCTGCTCGTCGTTCGTGAGCCGCTGCGCCTTCGGGCCCTGCTCGCCGAGTCGCACCAGGTACAGGTCGCCCGACAGCGGGAACAGCAGCGCCTTGCCCGACGGGCCGCACCACTGGTAGCTGGTGATGCCGCCCTGCGAGATGCGCTTGCGCTCCAGCGCCATGCGTTCCGCCTCGGTCAGTTGCTGGCTGCGACCGCCGAGCACGTCCGCCGCCGACACCAGCTTGCGCGGCGCGCCGCCGGCCGCGGGCTGCGCCCACAGCTCGAGCTGCTCGCTGTCGGTCTCCGAGGGTCGCAGATAGCTGACCCACGCGCCGTCGGGCGAGATCTCGGCCTGGCGCACCAGACGGCCCTGCAGCGGTGGATCACCGAGGACGCGTTCGAGCGTCAGCGGCGTCACGGGCGTGGCGGGCGTGGCGGCGGTGGTCAGCACCGGCGCCAATGCGGCGGCGAGCGCCAGCAGGCGCGAAGTCAGTCGATAAGGGTTCATGCGGCGATCAGCGAGTCGCTGTCTTGTTGTTCATCGAAATCTGCATCGAGGTCGGCGTCCGGCGGCGCCACCGGGTCCAGCGTGCGGCCGAACAGCGTCATCGCCATCACGTCGGGGGCGTTGATCGTGCGGACGCGCTGGTGGGTCTCCTCGGCTTCCGGATAGTGGCGGCGCAGGTAGTGCAGCCACTGCTTGAGCCGGCCCGCCTGGTGGCGCGTCGCCACGTTGCGGCGCACCTGGGCGAAGAAGCCCTCCATCAGCGGGATCACGTCCGACCAGGGCAGCGCGGTGGCGTCCTGCCCGTTGCCCTGTGAGCGACCCAGCGCCGCGCGCACCGCGAGCGCCAGACCCGGATCGGCCACCATCCCGCGGCCCAGCATCAGCGACGTGCAGCCGGACTCCTCCAGGCAGCGCAGCGCGTCCTCGACGGTCCACACCTCGCCGTTGGCGACGACGTTGATGCCGACGGCCTCGCGAAGCACGCCGATCTGGTCCCAGTAGGCCGGCGGCTTGTAGCCGTCGCGCTTGGTCCGGCCGTGCACGACCAGCTCCGACGCGCCGGCCGCCTCGATCGCTCGGGCGCAATCGAGCATGCGTCCGCGGTCCTCGTTGCCGAGCCTCATCTTGGCCGACACCGGCAGGTGCGCCGGCACGGCGCGACGCACCGCGGCGACGATCTCGCCGACCAGTTCCGGCTCGTCGAGCAGCACGGCGCCGCCGCGATGCCGGTTCACCGTCTTGGCCGGGCAGCCGAAGTTGAGGTCGATGCCTTCCGGATCGAGCTCGGCGAGCCGCGCGGCGTTCTCCGCCAGGCACTGCGGGTCGGAGCCGAGCAGCTGCGCCCGCACCGGCACGCCGGCGCGCGTGCGTCCGCCGTGGAGCAGCTCCGGCACGATGCGTGTGAACACGCGGCGCGGCAGCAGCCGGTCGGTGATGCGGATGAACTCGGAGACGCAGCGGTCCACGCCGCCGACACGGGTCAGCGTGTCGCGCAGCATGTGGTCCAGCAGGCCCTCCATGGGCGCCAGCAGAATCATTGGAGGCAGGGGTGACAAGTCCGGAAACAGGCGCGCGCCGCTCGTGGCGGCCGTCCGTGGATGGCGACGTTCAAGAAGGCCGACAGCATAGCGGATCGTCCCCACCGGCTGTGGATAACGCGCTGCAGAACCTGCGCAGCGAGCGCGCAAGCCGTTGATTCACAAAGCTCGGGGTTGGATTGCTCGAAAAAGCGGCAACACGCCGAAGCCCTCGTCCTTCGCCCTCGCCCGGCCGGGCCGGTCATCCTCAACCTTGAGGACGCGCGAGTGGTTCCTGTCCCGCGCATCGACGGCAACCTGATATGAATGCGCATCAAAGATCAGGGAGGAAAACATGGACTTCATCGACCACCTTCGCGTGCTCTCCAACCGGATAGCCAATACGCGGGACATGATCCAGACCGAGGAGGCCACGAAGAATGCGATGGTCATGCCGTTCATCCAGATCCTCGGCTACAACGTCTTCGATCCGATGGAAGTGACGCCGGAACTGAATGCGGACGTCGGGATGAAGAAGGGCGAGAAGGTCGACTACGCGATCCTTCGCGACGGCAAGCCGATCATGCTTTTCGAATGCAAGAAGTCAGGCGGGAGCCTCAGCACCGATCACGCAGGGCAGCTGTTCCGGTACTTCCACGTCACCGACGCCCGATTCGGCGTGCTCACCAACGGTCTCATCTATCGCTTCTTCACCGATCTGGAGAAGCCGAACAAGATGGACGAGAAGCCGTTCTTCGAATTCAACATCCTCGATTTCAATGAACGCGACGTCGAGGAACTGAAGAAGTTTGCAAAGCCGCTGTTCGACGTCGAGAACATCCTCAACACGGCCACCCACCTGAAGTACACGCGTGCGATCCAGACCCGCCTGGCCGAGTGGCTGACCCAGCCGTCAGAAGACTTCGTGAGACTGGTGTCGACCGATCTGCTGGGCAGCAGGAAGTTCACTGCCTCGGTGAAGGAACAGTTCACCGCGATCACGCGTCAGGCCTTCGAGCAACTCATCGGCGAGAAGATCAACGATCGGTTGAAGGGCGCGATGAGCCCCGAATCGCCTTCATTGATCGACCCGCTTCCCGTGGCGCCTTCTGCGACTGCCGCGACTGCCGCCCCAGCCGCGACGGCGGACACCCCGGCCAAGGAAGCGCAGGTCGTGACGACCGCAGAGGAACTGGAAGGATTCCATATCGTCCGTTCCATCGTCCGGGAACTGGTCGCCACACGTCGCGTCGTCATGCGGGATGCCCAGAGCTACTGCGCCATCCTGCTGGACGACAACAACCGCAAGCCCATCTGCCGCCTGCGGTTCAACAACATCCAGAAGTTGAGGATCGGCCTGTTCAACGAGACGAAGGACGAAGAGCAGTTTTCGCTGGAGTCGCTGGACGACATCTACAACTTCGCGAACCAGCTACGGGCCGCGGTCGCCAGCTACACCACGCCGGTGCTCGTTCAAACCACGGGGGGCTCCCGCGCCGAAGCGTGATCAGGGCGCGTCGGCGGCGCCCTTCGCTTCGCGCTTCGCGCGCTTCTCCTCGGCATCGCGCACGCTCAGCCACAGGCGCACGTCGAACTCCAGCTGCGAGTACGACGCCTCCATGTGGTGGCACAGCGCATAGAACGCCTTGTCGTGCTCGAGCTCCTTCAGATGCGCGAGCTCGTGCACGACGATCATCTTCAGGAACTCGGCCGGCGCCTCGCGGAACAGCGTCGCGACGCGGATCTCGCGCCGCGACTTGAGCCGGTTGCCGTGCACCACCGCCTGCCGGGTGTGCGTGCCCAGCGCGTGCTGGATGACCTTGAGCTTGGCGTCATAAGCCACCAGCGCCAGCGGCCCCGCGTTGCGCATGAAGCGCTGCTTGAGGTCCTGGGTGTAGTCGAACAGCGCCTTGTCGCTGCGGACCTCGTGCGGCTCCGGGTACTTGCGCGCCAGCAGCGGGCCGAGCTCGCCCGCGTCCAGCAACTGCTGCGCCTGCGCGATCAGCGCCGGCGAATAACCTTGCAGGTACTTCACGACGCCGTCAGTGCGCGGCGGCCGCGGTCGACGCCGCCGGCGTCCCGTAGTTCGCGCTGATCCAGTGCTCGAAGCGCTCGAACATCGCCTGCTCCGCCGTCGCGTCGCCGTCGCCGTTGTCGGCCAGCAGCTCCGCGCCATGGACCACGCGGACATGCGCGTCCAGCGGCGGGCCGTCGTCCGTGCGTTCGCCGCGGCGCTCGGAGGCTTCCAGCAAGTCCTGCGCCTTCGCCCAGGCCTGCGCCACGGTCTCGTCGCAGGCCTCGGCCAGGTAGCGGGCCGAGAAGCCCTCGCCGGTCAGCCGGCGCAGCGTCGCGTCATGCGACAGGCTGTTGCCCGGCGCCCAGTAGGCCTGCGCGAGCGCCGGCCCGATGGCCGGGTTGTCCGTGAGGTAGCCGTCGCGCTGCAGGAAGAACGCCCGCGTCTGGTAGACCGCCATGTGGGCCAGCAGGTAGCCCTGATACGACGCCGCCGACTCCTGGTTCAGCAGGTGCGGGATCGCCAGGATCGGCCGCGGCGCGCGGTCCACGCCCTGGATGCGTCGCTCCATCGTGCGCGCCAGCGCGAGCACGGCCTCCGGCGTGCGCTCTTCGTCGGGCATCGCATACAGCGCCGCCTCGAAGTACGGCACCACCGCGATCGCGCGCTCGTCGAAGGCGCGCATCGGTTGCGCCGACGCGATGCGGTCGTGGATCAGCTCGTCGGGGATCGCCTGCCCGTCGACGGTGCGCGCATAACGCTTGAGCCAGTCCGCGTCGCCGAGCAGGCTGTCGCAGAACATCGACTGCGTCTCAGCATAGGCCATCGAGGTCGGCGCGAACTCCTGCGAGAAACACGGCGAGTTCTGCGTCACGTTGGCGAAGTGGGCCGCATGGCCGCCTTCATGGAACAGCGTCAGCATCGCGCGCGCGCCGCTGCCGACCTGATCGGGCTTGGCCTCGGCGGTGAAGTTGATCTCGCCGGCATGCCAGCGTCCCTGCTCGTCGAACCACGTCGGCAGCGGGCCGTGGCAGAAGCCGTTCTGGTACTTGCCCGGGCGCTGCAGCAGGTCCAGGCGCATCGTCGCGCCGCGGTACTGGATGCCGAGCCGGCGGAAGCTCCGCACCCAGCGCCGCAGCGCGGGGCCGAAGGGCATGTACGGGTCCATGCGGCGGGTCACGTCGCCGGCGCTGTGGAAGCGCAGGTTCCAGGGTTCCAGCGCGTCCGGTCCGTGCTTCGCGACGAGCGCGTCGTGCGCGCGCTGCTGCGCCGCCCCGGTGCGGGAAACGAAGTCGTCGAGCACGCCGAAGAGCTCCGCCTTCGTCATGCGCTCGTTCTTGCGCAGCTTCATCTCGAAGTAGTCGGGGAAGCCCAACGCGCGGGCGAGCCGGTTGCGCAGCGCGACGATCTCGAGGAAGCCGTTCTCCAGCACCCAGCGCTCCAGGCCGTGCAGCGCCTCGTAGGAGCTGCGGCGGCGCGATTCGTCCGGATTGGTGGCCGCGTTGGTCGACAGCATCGTCAGCGTGGCGGCCTCGGTCTCGCCGCGGTCGTTGATGTGCGTCGGCGCGAAGTCCTTGCGCCTGGCGAAGAGCAGCCGCTCCGCCTCGATCAGTTCGGCCATCAGGCGGCGGCCTTCGTCGTTGTCGACGATGTTGGCCTCGAACAGGCCCAGCCAGCCGCGCAGCCCGTGGGCCAACGCCTGGCGCGCATCCGCATCGGTACCGGCGCCCGAGCCACCCTGCGCGGCTTCCACCGCGGCCAGATGCGCACGGGTCGCGCCCAGCTTCTCCGGATCGGAGATGAAGGCCTTGTAGTCGGTCTCCGCGCGGCCGAAGCCCTCGTGGTCGTCGCTGGTGGCCATGTAGGTGGCCCAGAACAGGTCCTCCTTGCGTTTGTGCACCGCGACGTAGTCGCGGTTGAGCTGGTCGAAGAAGGCCTGTGCGGCCTGGACGGCGGAGGCGCCGTTCACCGGGGCGGAAGTCGATACGTGAGGCATCGGGTGAGCTTAGCGCACGGCATGATGGCGACCATGGATCACGCCCATGACGCCGCCGAGGACTCCGGCGCGCCTTCCCTCCCCGCCCCGGCCGCTCCGGCCGCACCTGGCGTCCACGCCGTCGAACTCCATCCCCAGGGCTGGCGCTTCGACGCGCCCGAGAACGAGACGCTGCTGCTGGCCGCACTCGACCACGGCCTGCGCCTGCCGCATTCCTGCCGCAACGGCACCTGCCGCGCCTGCATCGCGAAGCTGGTGTCCGGCAGCGTCGTCTACCGCATCGACTGGCCCGGGCTGTCGCGCGAGGAAAAGGACGAAGGCTGGATCCTCCCCTGCGTCGCCTGCGCGCGCTCGGACCTGGTGGTGAACCAGCCGCAGGCGATCAACCTGTTCGACGTTCCGCCGCCGCCCGGGCCCGGCTCAGGGCAGCCTTCGGGGTCCAAAATCTGACCGCATCTCGCACAAGCGGGGGCCAGGCTGAGGCGATTAACCCACACGCGGGTTCACGAAAACGCCTTCCGCGCTTTTGTTCACGGGCGACCCCGCATATCGACCGATCAGTTTTCACCTTCGACAGGCAGCATCCCGTCCGCGTATCAAACATTCCAATGCTGACACGACCGGCCTCACGGCCAGCGGCCCTCCGGGTCCGGTCTGCCGCGAAGAAGAAGGACACCCGAAATGCTGAATCTCAATCGTTGGCGGCTCCGTAGCCGCGTGCTGGCCGGCTTCGCGCTGGTGATCGTGCTGATGGCCGTGGCCTCCGCGGTGGGCGTGGTCCGCGTGTCCATGCTCCACCAGCGCATCGAGCGCCTGGTCGAGGTCGACATGCACACGCTGGAGATCTCCCGCCAGTGGTCGGGCCTGACCGAGGGCAACATCCAGCGTCGCATCGTGCAGCTGGTCGTCGAGGACGAGAACTTCGTCAAGGCCTTCACCTCGCGGTCGAAGGAGCTGTCGGCGCGGATCGACAAGATCCAGAAGGAACTCGACGAGAGCATCACCGAACCGGTGGGCAACAAGCTGATCGACGAGATCGGCGCGGCCCGCAAGAAGTACCAGGACGCCCGCGAGGCGGCCATCAAGGTGAAGGACGGTGGCGGAGACATCAAGCCGATCGCCGCATCGCAGTTGATCCCGGCGATGAACGACTACCTGGCGGCGATCGACAAGTTCGCCGAGCACACCCGCGACCTGCTGCAGGCCGCGCGCCAGGAAGCGCAGGCCGAGGCCGAGAGCACCCGCAACCTGGTCATCGCGCTGATGACGGTCGCGATCGTGCTGGGCGTGGGCATCGCGCTGGTGATCACGCGCTCGGTGACCGAGCCGCTGGCCGAGGCGCAGTCGCTGAGCCAGGCCATCGCCAACGGCGACCTGAGCCGCCGCGGCGCCGACGTGGAGGGCACCGACGAGGTCGCCGCGCTGCGCCGCTCGCTGCAGGAGATGCAGCAGCGCCTGGCGAGCACCATCGCCAGCGTGCGCTCGTCCGCCGACCAGGTCCGCCATGCGTCCTCCGAGATCGCGACCGGCAACGCCGACCTGTCCAACCGCACCGAGCAGGCGGCCAGCAGCCTCGAAGAGACCGGCGCCGCGATGGCGCAGCTCGGCGAAGGCGTGAAGCTCAACGCCGAATCGGCGCGTGAAGCGGACGGCCTGGCGCAGACGGCCTCGCAGGTCGCCGGCCGCGGCGGCGCGATGGTCGAGCAGGTCGTCGCGACGATGAACGAGATCCAGCAGTCGTCCAACAAGATCGCCGACATCATCGGCGTCATCGACGGCATCGCCTTCCAGACCAACATCCTGGCGCTGAACGCCGCGGTGGAAGCGGCCCGCGCCGGCGAACAGGGCCGCGGCTTCGCGGTCGTCGCCAGCGAAGTCCGCTCGCTGGCCCAGCGCAGCGCGGAAGCCGCCAAGGAGATCAAGTCGCTGATCTCGGCCTCGGTCGAACGCGTGGACGGCGGCTCCCGCCTGGTCGGCGAAACCGGCGCCACCATGCGCGAGATCGTCACCAGCGTCGAACGCGTCACCCGCGTCATCGGCGAGATCTCGGCCTCCAGCGCGGCGCAGTCGCTGACCCTCGGGGAAATCGGGCAGGCGGTGCGCCAGCTCGACCAGATGACGCAGCAGAATGCAGCGCTCGTTGAGCAGTCGGCCGCGGCCGCCGAGTCCCTCAAGGACCAGTCGGCGCAGTTGGTCGATACGGTGTCGAGCTTCAAGCTCGGCTGACGCTCCCGAGCGCCTGCGCTTCGCCAAGCGCGGGCTCTCCGCGGCGCAGGGGGCATCCCTCCGGGAACCCCCAGCACCACTCCGGCCCCAGTGAGACTCCCTCACTGCGGGCCTTTCGCTTTTTCGGGGTACCCCGTGGGCCGCAGGGCCATGAGGGGCTCGGTAAACTGGCGTGATGAATGCGCCTTCCAACGCGGCTCTCCACGCGGACTTCCCAGGCGCCGAGCCTGAGCGCTGGACCCATCGCTTCGCGACTCTCGGTCCCGACTTCTTCACCGAACTCCCCGGCACCGGACTGCCCGATCCCCATTGGGTCGCGACCAGCCCGGATTGCGCCGCCCTGCTCGGCTGGCCCGAGGACTGGTGGACGCGCCCCGCCGCGCTGGACGCCTTCAGCGGCAACACCCGCCTCGCCGGCATGAAGCCCCTGGCCACCGTGTACAGCGGCCATCAATTCGGCGTCTGGGCCGGACAGCTGGGTGACGGACGCGCGCTGCTGCTGGGCGGCGTCGATGGCCCGAACGGACACTTCGAACTCCAGCTCAAGGGCGCCGGGCTGACGCCCTACTCGCGTCGCGGCGACGGCCGTGCGGTGCTGCGCTCGTCGATCCGCGAGTTCCTCTGCTCCGAAGCCATGGCCGCGCTGGGCATCCCGACGACACGCGCGCTCGCGATCACCGGCTCGACCTCGCTGAAGGTGCAGCGCGAGCGCGTCGAGTCCGGCGCCATCGTCACGCGCGTCGCCCCGAGCTTCCTGCGCTTCGGCCACTTCGAGCACTTCACGCATCACGGCATGGAAGCCCGCACGCGCGAGCTGTTCGAGTTCTTCGTCCGCCACCATGCGCCGGAGTGCGCCGACGCGCCGAATCCGGTGACCGCCGCGCTGTCGAAAGTCGCCGCACAGACGGCGGAGCTCGTCGCGCAGTGGCAGGCCGTCGGCTTCATGCACGGCGTGATGAACACCGACAACATGTCGATGCTGGGCCTGACCATCGACTACGGCCCGTTCGGCTTCATGGACGGTTTCGATCCGGGCCACATCTGCAACCACTCGGACCATCAGGGCCGCTACGCCTTCGCGCGGCAGCCGCAGGTCGCGTTCTGGAACCTGCATGCGCTGGCGCAGGCGCTGCTGCCGTTGATGCCCAACGTCGAGACGGATGCGGAAGCCGCCGGCGACGAGCTCATCGAGTCGCTCGAGATCTACCGCGAGCGCTTCGGCGCCGCGCTGCTCGGTGCGATGCGCGCGAAGCTCGGCCTCAACGCCGAGGTCGACGAGCGCGGCGAGGACGGCCCGCTGATCGACGACTGGCTGCGGCTGCTCGCCGCGCATCACACCGACTACACGATCGCGCACCGCCGGCTGGCCGGCATCGATCCGACGCAGGCGCTGGACGCGCCCGCGAATGCGGCGCTTCGGGACCTGTTCCTGGACCGGGCCGGCTTCGACGCCTGGGCGACGCGGTACGCGGCGCGCTTGAAGATCGAGCCGGCGGACTCACTTGAGACCCGTGCCCGACGGATGAACGCGGTCAATCCGGCGGTGGTGCTTAGGAACCACCTGGCCGAGACGGCGATCCAACGGGCCGAGGCCGGCGACTTCAGCGAGGTGCGCCGGCTGCTCGACGTGCTGCGACGTCCGTTCGACGAGCCTGCGCTCGCGTCCGACGCCGGTTTCCCGCCCGACTGGGCGCAAACGCTGGAGGTTTCCTGTTCATCATGAGCCGCAACGACAAGTTCATCCAAGGCGCGACCGACCAGGACCGCGACCGCGACACCGACTACCCCGTCAAGAAGACGGACGCCGAATGGCGCGAGCAGCTGGACCCGACGCAGTACCAGGTCGCCCGCCACGCCGCGACGGAGCGCTCCTTCACCGGCAAGTACTGGGACCACTGGGAAGCCGGCCGCTACAACTGCGTGGGCTGCGGCACGCCGCTGTTCCAGGCCGACACCAAGTTCGACGCCGGCTGCGGCTGGCCCAGCTATTACGAACCGATCAACGCCGAGGTCGTGGAGCGCGTCGTCGACTCGACGCACGGGATGGTCCGCGTCGAGGTGCGCTGCAACAACTGCGGCACCCACCTGGGCCACGTCTTTCCCGATGGCCCGGACCCGACGGGCGAGCGGTTCTGCATCAATTCCGCCGCGATAGACTTCGAGCCCCAGCGCTGAGCGCCTAGCCGTACTGATTCCCGAATGAAGCTCCTGCTCGATTTCCTGCCGCTCCTGCTGTTCTTCGTCACGTTCAAGTACGCCGACGGGCAGCCGGACTGGGCAGCGGCCTTCGCCACCGAGCACCTCGGTTTCCTGGTGTCCGGCGGCAAGGTCGGTCCGACCGAGGCGCCGGTGCTGCTGGCGACCCTCGTCGTGATGCTGGCGACCATCGCGCAGGTGCTCTTCCTGAAGCTGCGCGGCCGCAAGGTCGACCTGATGCTGTGGATCAGCCTGGGGCTGGTGGTCACGCTCGGTGCGGCCACCGTCTACTTCCACAACGAGACCTTCATCAAGTGGAAGCCGACGATGCTCTATTGGGCGTTCTCCGCGGCCTTCTTCATCAGCCACGTCTTCCTCGGCAAGAACCTGCTGCGCAAGATGCTGGGCGCCGAGCTGCCGCTGCCCGATGCCGCATGGACACGGCTCAACTGGGCCTGGGTGGTCTTCTTCGGACTGATGGGTTTTGCCAATCTTTACGTCGCTTACGCCTTCAGCACCGAGGCCTGGGCCAACTTCAAGGCCTTCGGATCGACCGGCCTGATCCTGCTGTTCACGCTGGGCCAGGGCGTCTACATGAGCCGGCATCTGCCGCATGAGACCGAGGCCGCCGCCGAGGAGCCCAAGCCGTGAGCGGCGACGGCACCGGCGCGAATCCCCCGTCGGCATCGGCCTCGGCGCCGAATCCGGCGGCCACGCCCTCGGTCGAGATCGAGGCCCGCCTGAGGGCGGCGCTGTCGCCCGTGGTGCTGCGCCTGAGGGACGACAGCGCGCATCACGCGGGGCATGCCGGCGCACGCGAGGGAGGCCATTACTACCTCGAAATCGTGAGCGCGCGCTTTGCCGGTTTACCCAGGGTGCATCGGCATCGGCTCGTATATGATGCCCTCGCCGATCTGATGCAGAAGGGCATCCACGCGCTCGCCATCGATGCGCGCGCGCCCGACGAACAGCAGAAACCAGGTCTCTAGCAGCGCCGCCAGTCGGCGCTTTGTTTTGGAGCGATCACGCTCATCCGAGAGTCGAAAGGCCCTTTACCCATCATGAAGAAGTTTGTGCTCGCCGCCACCGTGGCGGTCATCGGCGCCGTGGCCCTGCCGGCCCTGGCCCAGAACATCGCGATCGTGAACGGCAAGCCCGTGCCGAAGGCCCGCGCCGACGTGCTGATCAGCCAGATCACCAAGGGTGGCCAGCCGCGCAGCCCGGAGATGGAAGCCAAGGTCAAGGAAGAGGTCGTCCTGCGCGAGATCTTCCTGCAGGAAGCCGAGAAGCGCGGCCTGAACAAGACCGACGACTACAAGAACCAGATGGAACTGGCGCGCCAGTCGCTGCTGATCCGTGAGCTGTTCGCCGACTACGCGAAGAAGACTCCGGTCACCGACGCCGACGCCAAGGCCGAATACGACAAGTTCAAGGCGCAGGCCTCGGGCACCGAATTCCACGCCCGCCACATCCTGGTGGAGAAGGAAGAAGACGCCAAGGCGCTGGTCAAACAGCTCAACGGCGGCGCCAAGTTCGAGGACCTCGCGACCAAGAATTCCAAGGACACCGGTTCCGCCCAGAACGGCGGCGACCTGGGCTGGTCCGCGCCGGACGCCTACGTGCCTGAGTTCAGCGCTGCCCTGGGCAAGCTGAAGGCCGGCGAGATGACGCAGGAGCCGGTGAAGTCGCAGTTCGGCTATCACATCATCAAGCTGGAAGAAACGCGTCAGGCGCAGTTCCCGGCCTTCGACGACGTCAAGGGTCAGATCGTCCAGCGCATGCAGCAGCAGAAGGTCGCGGACTTCCAGGAAGAACTGCGTTCCAAGGCCAAGACCGACTTCAAGTTCTCCGCGAACTGATCGCCGATCCGAACAGTCTTTGCTGTACTGTTCAGAGCCCGCGCCGCTGCAGGTCAGCCGCGCGGGCTTTTCACATCTGAAGCTTCCGCTACGCCCCACCTGACGCCCCCAATGACGGCTTCCCGACTTGCCCGCCGACTGCTGCCCTCGCCTGAATCCCTGGAACAGACCCGCGGACTGAAGTGGCTGGGCCTCTACCTGCGGGAGCGGCCCTGGCTGTGGGTGGCGCATCGCCGCCGCGTCGCGCTGGGCGCCGGACTGGGGCTGGCCGTGGGCGTCATCCCCCTGCCGACGCAGATGCTGCTGGCGGCCGTGGTCGCGATCGCATGCCGCGCCAACGTCGCTGCCGCGATCGCCGCGACCTGGCTGACGAATCCCTTGACGCTGGTGCCGATCTGGACGCTGGCGATCTTCCTGGGCCGCCAGGTGCTAGGCATCCACGGCCCGATCTCCGCGCCCAAGGAACTCGCGCTCAACTGGAGCGATCCGACGAGCTGGTGGCATGCCTTGAGCCAATGGCTCTCGGAGCTGGGCGCGCCCTTGCTGGTGGGCCTGCCGCTCGCGGGCGTCATCCTGGGTCTGGCGCTCTACGTGATCGTCTACATCGGCTGGTGGGCCGTGATCCGCTACGAGCGCAGAAGGCGGCTGCGCGAGCGCGCAGCCCGGGTCTGAAGCTCAGGCCGGCAGATCCGCCATCGTGATGTCCTGCAGGTGCCCGGCGGAGATCTTCAGCTGCCGCTCGCAGCGGGCCGCGATGGTCTGATCGTGGGTGACCATGACCAGCGTCGTTCCGAGTTCCCGATTCAACTCGAACATCAGCGCCATGACCTGCTCGCCGGTGGCGTAGTCGAGGCTGCCGGTCGGCTCATCGGCCAGCAGCAGCGCCGGTTGCTGCACGAAGGCGCGGGCGAGCGCGACGCGCTGCTGCTCGCCGCCCGACAGCACGCGCGGATAGTGCGACAGCCGCTGTCCCAGCCCGACGCGTTCCAGCATGAGCCTGGCTTGCGCCCGCGCATCGCGCTCGCCGCGCAGTTCCAGCGGCAGCATGACGTTCTCCAGCGCCGTCAGATGCGACAGCAGCTGGAAACTCTGGAACACGAACCCCAGATGCTCTCCACGCAGCGCGGCCCGGCCGTCCTCGTCGAGCGTGAACATGTCCTGGCCCCTCAGGCGCACCGTGCCTTCGGAAGGCGTGTCCAGGCCCGCGAGGATGGACAGCAGCGTGCTCTTGCCGGAGCCCGAGGCGCCGACGATGGCGACGGACTCCCGCGCCTGCAGCTGGAAATTGATGTCATGCAGAATGGTCAGCACGCCGTCGGCATCCTGGACCGACTTGCTGACGTGATCGACTTCGAGGATGTTCTGAACCATGAATCAACCGCAGATGCGCCGCCGTGAATGGATGATGCACTGTAGCGCCAGTCTCGCGACCCTCGCCGCGGCGGGGGTCCTGGCCGGACCTGTCGCGGCGCAAGGCCGCACCGAAGGCGGTGCGGCGGCTGCGGGTGCGGCCCCGCGCCGCATCGTCGTGCTGGGCGACAGTCTCTCCGCCGAGTACGGCCTGGCCCGCGGCAGCGGCTGGGTGGCGCTGCTGGACCAGCGGCTGAAGGCGCAGAAGCTGGGCGCCGAGGTGATCAACGCCAGCATCAGCGGCGACACCACCTCGGGTGGCCGCTCGCGGCTGCCGGCGCTGCTCAAGCAGCATCGTCCGACGCACCTGATCATCGAGCTCGGCGGCAACGACGCGCTGCGCGGCCTGCCGCTGAAGATGACCCGCGAGAACCTGAAGGCGATGGTGCAGGCCGGCAAGGACGCGGGCGCGAAGGTGCTGCTGATCGGCATGCAGATCCCGCCCAACATGGGCGCGAGCTACGCACGGGATTTCGAGGGCAGCTTCAAGACCGTCGCGCAGGAGGAGAAGGTGCCGCTGCAGCCCTTCCTGCTGGCCGGCGTGGCCGACCGGCCGGACATGGCCGAGTGGTTCCAGGGCGACCGCATCCATCCGCTGGCCAAGGCGCATCCGGTGATGCTGGACAACGTCTGGAAGGTGCTGAGACCGATGTTGTGAGCGGGTGCGTAGACTGCGCGCCTTCGCTCCCTCCTCCGGTCTGATGTCCGATTCCCTTTTAAAGCGCCCCGCGCTGTTGCGCTGGGGCGCCCTGGGCCTGCTCGCGCTCGCCTGTGCCGGCGCGGTGCTGGCCGGCCACGAGAGCCGCCGTGCGGCGCAGGTCGCGTTGCTCGCCCTCCCCGTGCTGCTGTGGCTGCCGTGGCCGATCGAACGCCTCGCGTGGCGTCGGGTGCGCTGGGTCGCGGCCTTCGTCGTGATCTCCGCATTCCTCGTCGATGGCGCGGTGCGCGCGTTTCTGCAGAGCCAGTACCAGGCTGCGCCGGACAGCTCGCTCGTGCTCGCCGCCGCGGCGAACACCACACCGCGCGAGTCGCTCGAGTACCTCACCTCGCAAGCGCCCGCGATGGCCGCGGCCGTGGCCGCGTTGCTCGGGATGCTCGCCCTCACCGGCGTCGCGATCACGCTCGCCACGCGCGTGACCCGCGATGCGGCGCTCTCGCGCGGCGCGCGCATCGCGCTGCTCGTGCTGCTGGCCGTCTGCGCCCTCGCCCACCTGAGCAAGCCCTGGCGCCGTCATCACCCGTTGCTGTTCTGGCCGGCCTGGACACAGCAGGTCGCGGACCTGCGCGCGAACTGGGCCGACCAGCAGGTCCAGCGCGAGCAGTTGATGCGCAACGCGGGCGACGCGTCTCCCGAGACGGCGACGGGCGCTCCGGCGACGGTGGTGCTCGTGCTGGGCGAGAGCGTGAATCGCGACAACATGAGCCTCTACGGCTACGCGCGGCCGACGACGCCGGAGCTGATCGCGCTGCGCGACGAGGAAAGCGCGCGGCTGCTGACGCTGCGCCACGCCTGGTCGACGCAGGCGACGACGGTCGCGTCGCTGAGCGGGCTGTTCAGCTTCGGCGAGCGCGACGAGGACGACCCCGCCGGCCGCACGCAGCATCTGATCGCGCTGGCGAAGCGCGCGGGCTACAAGGTCTGGTGGGTGAGCAACCATGACGACGTCGCCGTCGACCAGCAGCATGCGCGGCTGGCCGACGTGGTGGAGATGATCAACCGGCAGCCGGGGCGATCGTCGGGCTCGCTGGACGAGGACCTGCTGGACGAGGTCGAACAGGCGCTGTCCGATCCCGCGCCGCGCAAGCTGGTGGTCGTGCATCTGCTGGGCGCGCATCCGCATTACCGGCTGCGCATGCCGCCGGGCGAGCATCCGTTCGACGATGACGACGGCGACGCCGTGGACACCGCGATGGCGCGCGACGGCCGCGCCGCCTGGGTGCGCGAGTTCCGGCAGGACTACGACTCGGCCATCCACTATCACGACCGCATCGTCGCGCAGACGCTGCGGCTCACGCGTAGTCACCTGCCGGCGGGCGGGCGCGGCGCGTGGATGTTCCTGTCGGACCACGGACAGGAGGTCGGCCACAGCCTCGACCACGCGGGCCACAGCCCGGGCACGGCGTCGGGCTACCGCATCCCCGCGCTGCTGTGGCGCAGCGGATCGGGCTTCGATGCGTCGACCGCCTCACGGCCGTTCCGCGCGGACTGGGCCGGCTGGACGCTGGCCGAGCTGATGCAGCTCCGCTGGTCCGGCATGAACGACGAGCGCAACGTGCTGCATCCCGCCTACGCGTGGGAAGCGCCGGCGCTGCCGGTGAAGGGCGTGGTGTTCGAGCGTTAAGACGGCAGCGGCCGGATCGTTCGATCTGCGCTTTTCGAGCGGGCACTCGCCTTGCCTCTCCTTCGGCAATCCTAAGGAGTCCGGCATGGAACGATTCAAGGGCAAGACCGTCATCGTCACCGGCGCGTCGTCCGGCATCGGGCGAGGCGTCGCCGAGCGCTTCTCGCAGGAGGGCGCGAATGTCGTGATCTGCGCGCGACATGAGGACAAGCTCCAGCAGGTGGCGAAGCAGCTGCCGCAGGATCGCACCCTGGCGCAGGTGGCCGATGTCTCGAAGTTCGCGGACGTCGAGTCCCTGGTCGCCGCGGCGGTGAAGCGCTTCGGCGGGCTCGATGTGATCGTCAACAACGCCGGGATTGGGACGGAAGGCGACGCCCTCACCGTCTCGCTGGACGATTGGAACGAGACCCTCGCCATCAATCTCAGCGGCGTCTTCCACGGCTGCCGCGCGGCGATGCCGGAGCTGCTCAAGCGCAAGGGCTGCATCGTCAACACCGCGTCCGTCTCCGGCCTCTCCGGCGATTGGCAGATGTGTGCCTACAACGCGGCCAAGGGCGGCGTCGTGAACCTCACGCGCTCGCTCGCGCTGGACTTCGGCGGCAAGGGCGTGCGCG
The DNA here is from genome assembly GCF_001653795.1 of Mitsuaria sp. 7. NCBI lineage: Bacteria > Pseudomonadati > Pseudomonadota > Betaproteobacteria > Burkholderiales > Sphaerotilaceae > Roseateles > Mitsuaria sp. 7. Next base: position 89,754 of record NZ_CP011514.1, on the reverse strand, counting down.
TCAACGCGGTCGCGCCTTCCCTCACGCGTACCGGCATGACGGAGGAGATGCTGGAGGACAAGGACCTTGTCGCCCGCTTCATGGAGCGCCTGCCGCTGGGCCGCCCCGCGGAACCCGCCGACATCGCCGCCGTCGTGGCCTTCCTGGCCAGCGACGACGCGCGCTTCGTCAACGGCGTGAACCTGCCCGTCGACGGCGGCGTGATGGCCTCCAACGGCCAGCCGAAGATGTGATGGCGGCGCTCCCCGACGCTGACGCTGACGCTGACGCGGACGCCGATGCCGATGCCGATGCCGACGCGTCTTCCGGGAAAGCGCCCCCCAGCTCGCCCTGGTGGACCAAGCTCGGCCCCGGCCTGATCACCGGCGCGGCCGACGACGATCCGAGCGGCATCGCGACCTACTCGCAGGCCGGAGCGCAGTACGGCTACAGCGTCGGCTGGACGATCCTCGTCACCTTCCCGCTGATGGTCGGCATCCAGCTCGCCAGCGCGCGCATCGGCCGCATCACCGGCAAGGGGCTCACCGAGAACTTCTCCAAGCTCTGCCCGCGCTGGCTGGTCTTCGCGCTGGTCTCGCTGCTGGTCGTCGCCAACGTGATCAACCTCGGCGCCGACCTCAGCGCGATGGGCGACGCGATGCACCTGGCCGTCGGCGGGCCGCCCGGCGCGTTCGTCGTCGTGATGGCGCTGCTCTCGCTGCTGCTGCAGATCTGGCTGCCCTACGAGCGCTACGTGAAGCTGCTCAAGTGGCTGACGCTGACGCTGCTCGCCTACGTCGGCGTCGGCTTCGCGGCGCAGGCGGACTGGGTGCTCGCGCTGAAATCGCTGGTGCTTCCGAAAATGCATTGGGATCGCGAATACACGACCACGGTCGTCGCGATCCTCGGCACGACGATCAGCCCCTACCTGTTCTTCTGGCAGGCCAGCCAGGAGGCCGAGGAGATCCGCCGCATCGCCGCCGACCGCCCGCTGAGCGTCGCGCCCGAACAGGCGCAGAGCCAGTTCCGCCGATTGCGCACGGACACGCTGGTGGGCATGGGCTTCTCCAACACGATCGCGTTCTTCATGATCGTCGCGACCGCCGCCGCGCTGCATGCGCACGGCGTGCGCGACATCGAGACCACCGCACAGGCCGCGCAGGCGCTCAAGCCGATCGCGGGCGATTTCGCCTTCGTGCTCTTCGCGGCCGGCATCGTGGGCACGGGCTTCCTCGCGCTGCCGGTGCTCGCGGGATCGGCGGCCTACGCGGTCGCCACGCTCGCGGGCGTGCGGCGCGGGCTGGACCGGCCGGCGCAGTCCGCCAAGGTGTTCTACGCGATCCTCAGCGGCGCGATGCTGATCGGTCTCGCGGTCAGCCTCTCGGGCTTCAATCCGATCAAGGCGCTGTACTGGTCGGCCGTCATCAACGCGGTGATCTCGGTGCCGATCATGATCGCGGTGATGGTGGCGGCGTCGCACCGCCGGATCGTCGGCGAGATGCGCATGCCGCCGCTGTGGCGCGTGCTCGGCTGGCTGGCCACGGCGGCGATGGCCGCGGCCACGATCGCGATGATCGTGCTGCAGACTTCCAGCACCTTGGGGGGCAGTCGCTAGACTGTCCCGATGACCGCACCTGCTCCGCTCGACGTCGCCTGGACCCTGCGCATCGATGACGTCTGGCGGCGCGCGCCGGACCTCACCGGCGCGCAGATCGTCGACGAGATCGACGCGCTCGCCGCCGAGCGTCCCGACGACGATGCGCGCGCCCTCTTCGAACGCGCCTGCGCGCGGGACACCGCCGGCCTGGAAGCCGATGCCGAGCCGCTCTACCGCGCGGCGCTCGAGACCGGTGCGCTCGATCCCTACCGCCGCACGCGTGCGGTCATCCAGCTCGGCAGCACGCTGCGCTGGCTGAAGCGATTCGACGAGAGCGAAGCGCTTCTGGTCGGCGAGCTCGCGCATCACATGCAGCCGGGCCACGACCGCCCGTTGCATGACGAGGCGCGCGCGATCCTGGCGCTCACCTACGCCGCGCAAGGACGAGGGAACGAGGCGGCCGGACTCGCGCTGGCCGCGCTCGCACCGCGACTGACGCGCTACAACCGTTCGATGCTGGCCTGCGCGAAGCAGCTCGCCGGCGAGGTGTGGGACGACGGCGCCGCGGTCGCACCGGGCGCGCCGCGCATCGAGCTGATCGAAGGCCGCTTCATGCTGAGGCCCTACCGTCCGGCGGACCTGCCGGACTTCGTCGCGGCGGTGCGCGAGTCGCATGCGTCCATCGGCCGCTGGATGAAATGGGCGCACGCGGACTTCTCCGCCGCCGAAGGCGCCGAGTGGCTGGCCCATTGCGCAAGCGGCTGGCAGAGCGGCACCAGCTACGAGTTCGGCATCTTCGACCGCGAGACCGGCGACTTCGTCGGCGGCGGCGGACTGAACTCGCTGCATGCGGTGCATCCGTTCTGCAACCTCGGCTACTGGGTGCGCTCGTCGTGGGAGGGCCAGGGCGCGGCCTCGTCGGCGGTGCGCGCGCTCAGCCGGCATGCGTTTGCGAAGCTCCAGCTGATGCGCGTGGAGATCGTGGTCGCCGACGGCAACGAACCCAGCCTCGCCGTGGCGCGCCGCTGCGGTGCGCACTACGAGGGATTGCTGCGCAACCGCATCCGTGGCGTCGACGGCAAGGCATGGGATGCGCACATGTTTTCGCTGGTGCCGGCGCCGGTCGTTGGATGACGGACTGCCCCCCGCCGCACGACCAACGTCATGCGGACCGTCGCCGGGGCGGCTCCTAGAATCGTCCGCACAGCCACACACGCGGCCCTTGCCGGGACTTCCATGCGCCACACCGTTCTCGCGCTCGCTTGCCTCGCAGCCCTGACGGCCTGCTCGAAATCCAACGACGCCGCCGAAGCCAAGGACCCGCCACCGACGTCCGCGCCTTCGGCCAGTCCCGCGGAAGCCCCTCAGCGCGACGCCTCGTCCGACGATGCCAAGGCCGCGGCGTTCACGCACGCCGTCAAGGTCGATGTCGCGGCGCAGGTCGTGTCCACGGCGTCCGAAGCCTGCGGCAGCATGAAGGGTCAGGAGATGCCCGCCCCGAATTCGGGCTCGCCGATGCAGTACGGCGCAGGCGGCGTCATCAGCTGGGGCAAGGGATCCCTCGACTACGTCAAGGAGCCCGGCGCGACGGTGGTGTTCACGAGCAACCGCAGCGAAAAGACCTTCGCGTTCGGCACCGACATCTATGAACTGCCCCAGGGCAACCGCAAGTACGTGGCGGGCCTCGGCCAGTTGAAGGGGGGCTCCTTGAGCGCGACCGTCACCGACGAGACCAAAGCCGTCGACGGCGATTCCCAGCTCACCACCAGCAACCTCTGCGTCGGCAGCCAGCCGCCCGCGCTCGCCACCCAGGGCGCGTGGGCGATCGCGGCCAAACATCTGCAGGTCCCCGCCACCCCGATGACCTGCACGCAGATCGGGAAATTCGAGTCGCAGAGCCTCTCGTTCGCGTTCGATGGCAAGACGCTCCAGGCCGGATCGAACAGCTTCAGCCAGGCCGACAGCGCCTCCGGGGAGACCTTGACCATCGACCCGAAAGGCGGATCGGCCAACGTCGTCTACTCCGTCGCCCGGGCCGATGGCACGGGCGCCGGCCTGGGACTGTCCCAGCCCAGAGTGTTGTCGTACGCGGCGCTCGATCTGCCTGGCGGCGTGCACCTGATCTGCGCGCCGAAGTGAACCGGCCCGCCCTGCTGCGGCGTCGCTAACACCGACCTTGCCACCGAACAAGCCGGCCCGACCGACGCCATCGACAGGTCGATCGGACTTGGGGATGCCCTCCGGTGCCCTCAACTGCCAGACTCTTCCACCGTGTTGAAAGGGGCTGGCGATGAGTGCGCATGGACTTCTGGATCAACTGCTGAGATCGGGTCGCGACCTGCTGGAGGGGCGCGGCGGCGCACCGGGCCAGAGTGGCTCGGGTGGGCTGGGTGGACTCGGCGGCCTTGGGGGGCTGGGCAATCTCGGCAACCTCGGGAATCTCGGCAACCTGGGCGGCCTGGGCAACCTGGGCGGGCTCGGAAAGATCGGCGCGGGCGCCGGTGTGGCGGGCGTCCTGGGCGCCCTGCTCGGCAGCAAGCGCGGACGCAGCTACGGCGGCAAGGCGCTGAAGTACGGCAGCATCGCCGCCCTCGGGCTGATGGCCTACAAGGCCTACTCCGCCTGGCAGGCGCAGCAGCAGGCGCAAGGACAGGCCCCAGGGCAGGCGCAGGGCCAGACGCAGGGTCAGACGCAGGGGCCCGGTTCGACCTCGTCGCCGCAGGCCAGCCTGACGGCGGAGCCGCGCACGCTGGACCGCGTCCCGCAGGACGAGGCCGAGGAACACAGCCGCGCCGTGCTGCTGGCGATGATCGCGGCCGCCAAGGCCGACGGCCATCTCGACGACCGCGAGCGCGAGCTGATCGAGCAGGCGCTCAGCCGCGTGGCGGACGATCCCGAGCTGCAGCGCTGGCAGGAGGACGCGCTGCGCCGCCCGCTCGATCCGGCCGCGGTCGCTCAGGCCGCCACGACGCCGGAGATCGCCGCCGAGATGTACCTCGCGAGCCTGCTGATGGTCGATGAGACCAGCTCCATGGAACGCGCCTATCTCGACGAACTGGCCCGCCAGTTGAAGTTGCCAGAAGGCCTGAAGGCACAGCTCGAGGCGCAGGCGCTCGCTCAGGGTTGAGACCCGAGGCTGAGGACCATCGCCTCGGCCTTGTGCGAGAGGTCCTCGTCGCTGTCGACGAAGCGCGCGGCGATGTCCTGGAACTCCGCCTCGCAGCGATCGAAGGCGTCGACGATGTCGGGATCGAAGTGCGCGCCGCGGCCTTCGCGGATGATCGCCGCCGCCTGCGCGTGCGGCATCGGCTCCTTGTACACGCGGCGGCTGATCAGCGCGTCATAGACGTCGGCCACGGCCATCAGGCGCGCCGAGATGGGGATGGCGTCGCCGGCCAGGCCCAGCGGATAACCGCTGCCGTTCCACTTCTCCTGATGGCCGTAGGCGATCTCCTTGGCGAAGCGCAGGAACTCGACCGAGGTGCCCAGCCGCTGTTCCGCCTGCTCGATCGCCTCGCGGCCGAGCGTCGTGTGCGTCTTCATGACCTCGAACTCCTCCGCGGTCAGGCGGCCGGGCTTGAGCAGGATGCGGTCCGGGATGCCGATTTTGCCGATGTCATGCAGCGGCGCGGACTTGAAGAGCGCCTCGACGTGGACCTCGGTGAGGAACTCGCGGAAGCGCGGATGCTCGCGCAAGGCCAGCGCCAGGCAGCGCACGTAGTGCTGGGTGCGACGGATGTGATTGCCGGTCTCGTTGTCCCGCGTCTCCGCCAGCGAGGCCATGGCCTGGATGGTCACGTCCTGGATGGCGACGACCTGTCGGGTGCGGCGCTCCACCTCCTGCTCCAGGTACTGGTTCTGGTCGCGCAGGAAGGACGCGGCGGCCTTCACCTTGAGCTGCGTCTCGACACGCGCCCGCAGCACGCCGGGGCGTATCGGCTTGGAGATGTAGTCCTCGACGCCCAGTTCGAAGCCGAAGGCCTCGTCGTCCTCGGCGGACCGGGACGTGAGGAAGATGATCGGGATCGCCCGGGTGGCGGCCTCCGCCTTCAGCTGGCGCGCCACCTCGTGACCGGAGGTGTCCGGCATCATCACGTCCAGCAGGATCAGGTCGGGCGGCGGGCTGGACCGGGCGATCCGCAGCGCCAGGTCGCCGTTCGTCGCCGCCTTGATCAGGTAGCGGTCCTTCAGCAGGGCGTTGATCAGCACGAGGTTGTCCGGGCTGTCGTCGACAGCCAGGATCGTCGCCCGCGCGCTGCCATCGGCAAGAGCGGTCATGGTCACTCTCCTGGTGGCGAACGAGCCGTGTGCCGGCATTCCCGACGCCGCCACCAGCTTGCCCCTGCACCGGGGCCGTGACACTAGCGTTTCCGCTAAGTCCCCCTGGAGAGAGGGACACGCCGCTTCGTGCCGGCGGCGCCGACTCAGCGCGGATTGGCGTTCACGATGCCCTTGAAGTCATAGGGCACCACGATCGTCTGCACCTTGCCGGCGGCGACGCCCTCGGCGATCTTGAGCTGGGCCTGCGCGTTCATGTACTCGATCGCCTTGCTGTTGGTGTTCAGCGCGGCGATCCGCTCGGCTTCCTTCTTGGCCGTCTCCACCTCGATCTCCTTGGCGCGCAGCGCGTTCTGCGCCGTCACCACCGCGTTGGCGGACGCGATGATGTCGTCCGCCGGCATGACGCTGCGCACCTGCACCAGCGAGACCGACAGCGCCGTTCCCAGTCCCTCGGAAGCCAGCGTCTCCGTCACGATGCGCTTGATCTCGGACTCGATCTTCTGGCGGTTGTCGGCGACGGACAGGGCCTTGTATTCGCGCACGGCCTTGTAGGCGGCGTTGTTGGTCACCGTGGTCATGTAGCCGTGCATCAGGATCCAGTCGCGGTCGTCGCGGCTGAAGGCATGGAAGCTGCGGCTCTTGGTGGTCCAGAGGTCCGACACCGCCGACGGATTGATCGAGTAGACCAGCGTCATGTCGAAGTCCTTCAAGGTGCTGTTGTCGGACGTCAGCGGCTGCTTGTTCTCGAGCAGCACGGCGATGTCGCGCACCGGGAAGGTCAGCACGTCGCCGAACAGCGTCTGGTTGAAGCTGCCGGGCAGCAGCTCGGCGCCGCTGATCTGCTTGTCGATGCCCACGCGCAGGCCGACCTCGCCGGTCTCGATGCGGGTGCAGCCGGCGAGCAGCGCGGCCACGGCGATGACGGCCAGCGACAGGCGCGAAGAACGCGATGAGCGCGACGGACCCTCGTGAATCTTGTTGGTCATGTTTTTCTCCTCAAAACAGATAGATCGTGAGCGCCGCCAGCCCCAGCGCGAGCACCGCGCCGCAGGCGGCCCAACGGGCGACCTGGAACCAGACCACGGCCTGTCTGCGCGTCATGGAACGCACCCAGACCACCAGGCCCAGACAGGCCAGCCACAACACGATGAGCACCAACCAGGCGCGAATGAGAGCCATGTTTTTCTCCTCGATTCGAATTGTGGGGCGACGCGCCTCGGCAGCGCTCGACTCCGATGGGGGGACACCCCTCGGAGGGAGAGGCGCGCGGCGGGGACGCCACATCGGGGGCGTCGAACTTCGGTCCGCCGGTGGGTGGCGTCAGGACTTGCCTGCTTGCAGCGCAAGGACCGCGCGGGAGAGCTGCCTGCTTCAGTCGTCGGTGTGACTCAGATCCTCGACACCACCTTCACGCGTGTGGCTGAGGCGAGATCTAGACTGCCTGCTGCTTCAGCTTCAAGATCCCCCCGTCATGAAAGTCCACGGTTCCTGCCACTGCGGCGCCATCAAGTTCACCGGCGACGTCGATCCGACGCAGGTCGTGGTGTGCCATTGCGACGACTGCCAGATCCTGTCCGGCGCGCCTTACCGCGCGGTCATCTCGGCGCAGATGGAAACCTTCGAGATCTCGGGCTCGCCCAGGACCTACGTGAAGGTCGCGCAGAGCGGGAACCGGCGCGCGCAGGTGTTCTGTCCGGACTGTGGGACTGCGCTCTATGGCGCTGCGGCGGAGAACCCGACGCATGCGGTGATCCGTCTCGGGTGTCTGGAGGAGCGGGATCAGTTGCGGCCTTCGCGGCAGATCTGGACGCACTCCGCGGCGGGGTGGACGACTGCGCTCGGTGAGGTGCCCGCTTCACCGCAACAGTGACCAGACACGAGCAACCCATGCAGGTCAAACGCATCGTCGCCAACATCGCCGCACGCGAACCGTCCGTCGTGGAAGACTTCTATCGTCACGTGCTCGGACTGGAACTCGCGATGGACCACGGCTGGATACGGACCTATTCGGGCGACCAGACGATGACGGTGCAACTGAGCATCGCCACCGAGGGTGGCGCCGGGACGCCGGTGCCGACGCTATCCATTGAAGTCGATGATCTCGAAGAAGCGCTCCGCAGGGTCCATGAGGCTGACATCCCCGTCGAGTACGGCCCTGTCATCGAACCATGGGGCGTTCGACGCTTCTACGTGCGAGATCCCGTCGGGACGCTCGTCAACATCCTTCAGCACGTCGGATGAATCGGCCGCGCCGATACGCGAGCCTCAGCAGGACGCCTGTCATGGCCAGGCAGAGAACGACCGCCACCACGGAGCCTTCGGCGCCGAAGGCACCACCGGACAGCCAGGCGGGGCCAGTCAGCGTGCCGTGGAGCCAGGATTCCCCCGACTGACCGGAGACCGCGATGGAGAACACGGCCCCCTGCACGAAGTTCCAGGCGAAGTGCAGCGCGGTGCACATCCAGATGCGCCGGGTCAGCAGGTAGGCTGCCCCGAACAGCAGACCGAGTTCCAACCCGAGCAGTACGCCGATCAGTGGCGTCGCTCCCGCATTGCCCAAGTGGGCCAGACCAAAGACGAGGCTGGAAATCGCCAGCGCCCAGGCGATGCCGAAGGAACGCTCCAGCAGTCGCAGCAGCACGAGCCGGAACAGCAACTCCTCGATCAACGCACCGGCTGCAATTTTCGGAACCATGCTTACCAGCACTGCGCCAAGGTCGCCGAGCGTTCCGACTGTTTCCAGCGAATACGCGCCCAGGCCGGCCAGTAGGGCCACCACGCAGGAGAAGAGCAGGCCACCCAGCAGCAAGCCGGCAAGAACTTCGGCGCCAGCCCCTGAAGCGGAAATCTCCCGCACGGGTCGTCGTTCCCACCAACGGACGTAAGCCCAGTACCCGGCGACGAGGACCAGCGCCTTGATCAGATTGCGCCACTCTCGCAGGCCGGGGTCAGGCATGAACAGCTTCGTGAAGATGTTTGCCGCGATGAAGGGGAGCGCGATGAACAGCAGGGCGGCGAGCCAGGTCCCTGCAGTTGATGCGCCGAAACGCTGAACCCACGGCGAGAGGCTCGAAGACGACACGGCCGCGCCTTGTTTCATTCCGGGAAGGTCCATGGTGCGACGCAGAGGCTGCGCGGTGAATCAATGGTGCCGGCACTCTGCCCGATCCGCAGACCGGAACCCACTTCTCGCCGACAGGCTGCAAATTTCCAGGGTTGAACTGCAGCAGTCAGCTTGAAGCGGACCTGCCGCTGCGGCGGGACGCCTCGCACACGTCGTGTGCAGATCAAGCCTCAGCCAGGAAAGCGTCCACCGATCTCCCGCATCAACGCCGTCGCCGCGCCGGTGAGCCCACGCGCCACGGCGCCCTCCCATTCCGCATCGAACGCCCCCGACGGCCCGATCGCCGTCAGAGCCAGCGCCATCTGCGCATCGCTGTCGAAAACCGGCACGGCCAGCGCGCTGACGCCTTCGACGATGCCGCCCACCGAGCGGTGCAGCACCCGGCCGCGGATCTCCGCCAAGGTCGCTGAGAACGCCGTCCACGTCGGCAACTCGCGCGGCCGGTCGTGCGGCCCCACGCGCGCCAGATCCGCAGGCCCCTTGCGCCGCGCTTCCGCGAGCATCGCCTTGATCTCCGCCTCCGGCCGGTAGGCCGCGAACAGCGGCCCCGACGCGGTGTCCGACAGCGACACCACCGTCCCGTGCCGCATCGTCACGTGCACCGCCGCCGGCGACGCCGCCGTGCGCACGATCGTCGCGCCCTGCGAGCCCCACACCGCGATCGCCACCGTGTGGCCGATCTCCTCGGCCAGCGCCTCCAGACGCGCCGTCGCCAGGCGGATCGGGTCGATCTGCTGCATGCCGATCAGACCCATTTCCATCGCCAACGGGCCCAGACCGTAGTAGCCCGTCGCCGCGTCCTGCCGCATCAGCCCGAGCTTGCAGAAGCTCACCAGGTAGGGATGCGCCTTTGCCGGGCTCATCTCGGCCGCCTGCGACAGGGCCTTCAGCGGCAGCGGCTGGCCGCGCGCCGCCGCGGCCTTCAGCAGCCGGCCGCCCACTTCGATGCTCTGGATGCCGCGTCGGTCCTCGCGGTCCTCCCGGTCATTGGGCTCCTCGCGATCGTTGGCGTCCGGCACGTCGTCGGCGATGTCTGGCATGGTCATTTCGCTATTGTTGAACGAATTCAGCGACACGGCTATATTTGCATCCAACAAACGAATTCCGTTTTGCTGAATTCATTCAGCACCCGCCTTCCCCCATCCTTCCCCCTCAGCCAACGCCCGGGACACGCCATGACCAAGCAGTTCGCCAGCCACGCCGACGTCGAGGAGAAGCAGGTCTCCTTCGTCAAGCTCAGCGACAACGCCTATGCCTATACGGCCGAGGGCGACCCCAACACCGGCATCATCATTGGCGACGACGCGGTGATGGTCATCGACACGCAAGCCACGCCCGTGATGGCGCAGGACGTGATCCGTCGCATCCGCGAGGTCACCGACAAGCCCATCAAGTACGTCGTGATGAGCCACTACCACGCGGTGCGGGTGCTGGGTGCGTCGGCGTATGAGCCCGAGCACATCATCGCGAGCCGCGATACCTACGACCTCATCGTCGAGCGCGGCGAGCAGGACAAGGCCAGCGAGATCGGCCGCTTCCCGCGGCTGTTCCGCAATGTCGAATCGGTGCCCGCAGGACTCACCTGGCCCACCATCACCTTCCAGGGCGCGATGAGCGTGTGGCTCGGCAAGCTCGAAGTGCAGCTGCTGCAGCTCGGCCGCGGGCATACGAAGGGCGACACCGTCGCGTGGCTGCCGGAGCAGAAGATCCTGTTCTCCGGCGATCTCGTGGAATTCGACGCCACGCCATATGCCGGCGACGCGTACTTCAGCGAGTGGCCGCAGACGCTCGACAACCTGGCCGCGCTCAAGCCCGACGCGCTGGTGCCTGGACGCGGCGCCGCGTTGACGACGCCTGAGTCCGTCGCGCAAGGGCTGGCCGGGACGCGCAGCTTCATCGCCGACCTGCACGCCTCCGTGAAGGCAGGCGTCGCCGCGGGCAAGGAGCTCAACGCCGTCTACAAGGACACCTACGCCGTGATGAAGCAGAAGTACGGCCACTGGGTCATCTTCGACCACTGCATGCCCTTCGACGTCACGCGCTGCTATGACGAGGTCACCCAGTTCCGCGATCCGCGCATCTGGACCGCGCAGCGCGACCAGGAGATGTGGCAGACGCTCGAAGGCTGAACGCCAGCGCTGCCTCAACGACCCGCGAGCACGCGATGGATACCGCCGTCGACTACCAGCGCATCGTCTATCCCTACCGCCGCAGCGCGGACCAGGATGCGCATCAGCGCGGCCAGGTCGCTCGCCATCCGGTGGTCGTCGTCGGTGCCGGTCCTGTCGGGCTCACGGCGGCGATCGACCTCGCGCTGCAGGGTGTGCCCGTGGTGCTGCTCAACAACGATGGGCGGCTCTCCGTCGGCTCGCGCGCGTTGTGCTTCGCGAAGCGGACGCTGGAGATCCTCGACCGCCTCGGCTGCGGTCAGCGGCTGGTGGACAAGGGCGTGTCCTGGGGCGTCGGCCGCGTGTTCTTCCGCGACGAGCAGGTCTACCAGTTCAACCTGCTCGCCGAGTCCGGCCACCAGCGGCCGGCCTTCGTCAACCTGCAGCAGTACTACGTCGAAGGATTTCTCGTCGAGCGCGCACTCGAACTCCCGCTGGTCGATCTGCGCTGGCATCACGGCGTGACCGGACTGACGCAGCATGACGATCACGTCGCGCTCGAGATCGAAACGCCTGAGGGTCCGTACACGCTGCTCGCCGATCACGTCGTCGCCTGCGACGGATCGCGATCGACGATGCGCAAGCTGATCGGTGAGGAGAGCCATGGCCGCACGTTCAAGGACCGATTCCTCATCGCCGACGTGCGCATGAACGCGCCCTTCCCCGCCGAGCGCTGGTTCTGGTTCGATCCGCCCTTCCATCCGGGTCAGAGCGTGCTGCTGCACCGGCAGCCCGACGGCGTCTGGCGCATCGACTTCCAGCTTGGCTGGGAGGCCGATCCTGAACTCGAGAAGCAGCCCGCGCGCATCCTGCCGCGCGTGCGCACGCTGATGAACGCAGCGTCGATCGCCGCGGGTGGCGACGGCGCGGTGCCCGAGATCGAGCTGGTCTGGGCGAGCGTCTACACCTTCGCCTGCATGCGCATGGACCGCTTCCGCCACGGCCGCATCCTGTTCGCGGGCGACGCGGCGCATGGCGTGTCCCCGTTTGGCGCACGAGGCGCCAACTCCGGCATTCAGGACGCGGACAACCTCGCATGGAAGCTGGCGGCGGTCGTGCAGGGGCGCGCGCCGGATGCGCTCCTCGACACGTATGCGCGCGAGCGAGAGATCGCCGCTGACGAGAACATCCTGAACTCGACGCGCTCGACGGACTTCATCACGCCGAAGAGCGACATCAGCCGGATGTTCCGCGACGCGACCTTGACGCTCGCCAAGGATTTCGACTTTGCACGCCGGCTGGTCAACAGCGGACGGCTCTCGGTGCCGACGGTGCAGTACGGCATGCCCGCTGCGGACGCACCGATCGCCGTCGACGGCCGCGATGACTGGCTGTTGCGCCAGATGCAGCCGGGCCGATTCACAGTGATGGTGTTCGCCCAGGCCGACGAAGGGAGTCGGGGTCAACGGGTGCGGGTGGGGCCGGAATGGGGCTTGGGGGTCCAGGAGGGATCCCCCATGCCCCGTGGAGAGCCCGCGCCTGGCGACGCGGAGTCCGGGCTCCACGCGATGCTCACGCTCCACATCGACGATGCGCTCGACGCACAGGGGCTGGTGCGAAAGCGCTACGACGCTGCCCCGGGCGCGGTGGTGTTGCTGCGCCCTGACCAGCACGTCTGCGCGCGTTGGCGCAAGATGCCGACGGGGGAAGCGATCGAGGCGGCGATGCGCCGTGCGCTTGGCCACGACACGCCCTTCGAGGAGCCCGCCGCATGCCGCTGATCACCGCTCCTAACTTCGACGCCGGCGACGATTTCTACGAAGCGCTGCTGAGCGCGCATCATGGGCTGGACGTCGACGCCAGCCATGCCTTCAACGCGCGCCTGATCCTGCTGCTCGCCAATCACATCGGCCGGCAGGATGTGCTGCTCGACGCGCTGTCCGCGGCGGCCCGCGCCAATCCGGTTCCTCCGGTTTCTCCAGTTCACCCAGCTTCCATCGATGCCCCCACCCCGGGCGACGCTTCCCCACGAGGACAAGCATGAACGCACCAGAGACTCTCCGTTCGCCCGAGGCGACCGGCACGGCGCCGAGCGCGCTGAACTATCAGAGCGGCTTCGGCAACCAGTTCGAGACCGAGTCCGTTCCCGGCGCCTTGCCCAAGGGCCGCAACAGCCCGCAGCGCGCGCCGATGGATCTCTATCCGGAGTTGCTGTCGGGCAGCGCCTTCACCGCCCCGCGCGTGGAGAACCGCCGCACCTGGCTGTATCGCCGCCAGCCTTCCGTCGTGACGGGCGCGTTCCATGCCTACGAACAGCCGTTCTGGACCAGCGGTGCGGCAGGCGGCGTCGCGGCGCCGCCGGACCCGTTGCGCTGGCATCCGTTCCCGATGCCCGAGACCCAAGCGAATGCGGCGGGTGTCGACTTCGTCGACAGCATCAAGACCATCGTCAGCAACGGCGATCCCGACGCGCAGGTCGGCATGGCATCGCTGATCTACGCGTTCAACCGCCCGATGACCCGCCGCGCGCTGATGAACGCCGACGGCGAGATGCTGATCGTTCCGCAGGAAGGCGGGCTCCGGCTCACGACCGAGATGGGCCTGCTGGACGTCGTACCCGGCGAGATCGCGTTGATCCCGCGCGGTGTGAACTTCCGCGTCGAGGCCCTCGACGGCCCGGATGCCAACGCCCGCGGCTACGTCTGCGAGAACTACGGCGCGGCCTTCCGGCTGCCTGAACTCGGCCCCATCGGCTCCAACGGCCTGGCCAACCCGCGCGACTTCCTCGCACCCGTCGCGGCGCATGAACCCGACGGCGCGCCGTACGAAGTCATCCGCAAGACCGGCGGCGCGCTGTGGCGCAACGCGCAGGCGGTGACGCCGTTCAACGTCGTCGCCTGGCACGGCAACCTCACGCCGCTGAAGTACGACACCAAGGACTTCATGACGATCGGCTCGATCAGCTTCGATCATCCCGATCCGTCGATCTTCACCGTGCTCACCTCGCCCAGCGACACGCCCGGCACGGCCAACTGCGACTTCGTGATCTTCCCGCCGCGCTGGCTGGTGCAGGAGGACACCTTCCGTCCGCCCTGGTACCACCGCAACGTGATGAGCGAGTTCATGGGCCTGATCTACGGCCAGTACGACGCCAAGCCCGAAGGCTTCCGTCCCGGCGGCGCGAGCCTGCACAACTGCCTGGTGCCGCACGGCCCCGACGCCGAGGCCTTCGAGGCCGCCAGCACGCGCACACTGACACCGCAGAAACTCGATCACACGCTGGCCTTCATGTTCGAGAGCCGCTGGCGCTTCCGGCCGTCCGAGTGGGCGCTCAACGGCGGCGCGCTCGACGCGAACTACGCCGCCTGCTGGGGCGCGCTGAAGGACAAGTTCCATCCGAATCCCTCCGAATGACAAGGCCTGACCCCATGACTGACCTCGACCTCGACCACACCCACGACCCCGCGCTGCGCAGCTGGATCGCCGCCGCGAATGCGCCGGACACCGACTTCCCCATCCAGAACCTGCCGCTGGGCATGTTCCGCATGGCCGGCTCGACCGGCTCGTTCCGGCCCGGCACAGCAATCGGCGACCAGGTGCTGGACCTGATCGCCGCCGCCGATCTGGGCGCGCTGTCCGACGGCCTCGGCGCGGTGCTGCGCACCTGCGAAGGCCTCGGCCTGAACCCGCTGATGGCGATGGGCCCGGACCTGCGCCGGCAGCTGCGCCATGAGCTCATCGCCGCCTTGAACGCGGACGCGGGATCCACGTCGTCCGAGCAGCTCGCGCCGGCGCTCAAGGCGATGACCGACGTCGAGATGACGCTGCCCTGCCGCATCGGCGACTACACCGATTTCTACGCCGGCATCCATCACGCGACGACGGTGGGCAAGCTGTTCCGCCCCGACAACCCGCTGCTGCCGAACTACAAGTGGGTGCCCATCGGCTATCACGGCCGCGTGTCGTCGATAGGCGTGAGCGGGCAGACCTTCCGTCGCCCCGTCGGCCAGACGCGTGCGCCCGATGCGGAGCTGCCGAGCTTCGGCCCGATCAAGCGGCTCGACTACGAGCTGGAGGTCGGCGCCCTCGTCGGCACCGGCAACGCGCAGGGCCATCCGATCGCGATCGGCGACGCCGAGCAGCATCTGTTCGGGCTCGTGCTGTTGAACGACTGGTCGGCGCGCGACATCCAGGCCTGGGAGTACCAGCCGCTGGGGCCCTTCCTGTCGAAGAGCTTCGCGACGACGCTGTCCCCGTGGGTGATCACGATGGAGGCGCTGGCGCCGTTCCGCCGCGCGTTCGCGCGGCCCGAGGGCGATCCGCAGCCGCTGCCGTATCTCGACGGCGCGGCCAACCGCGATCGCGGCGCGATCTCCATCCGTCTGGAAGTCCATCTGCAGACCCGCGCGATGCGCGATGCCGGCGAGGCGCCGGCGAAGCTCATGGCCTCGGACTTCGCCGATGCCTACTGGACCGTCGCCCAGATGCTCACGCACCACGCGAGCAACGGCTGCAACCTGCAGCCGGGTGATCTGTTCGGGTCGGGCACGATGTCCGGACCGGACAGCGGCCAAGGCGGCTCGCTGCTGGAGTTGACCAACGGCGGCAAGCAGGCGATCACGCTGCCCAACGGAGAGCAACGCCACTTCCTGCAGGACGGCGACAGCGTCGCGCTGGTCGGTCGTTGCGAGGCGCCGGGACGTCGCGCGATCGGCTTCGGACCGTGCGTCGGCACGGTCGTGCCCGCCGTGGCCTGATCTTCCGGATTGGCCGGCAGACGCGGCCGAGTCACACACCGACACATCATCAGTGGTTCGCGCTCACCCCGTCATGCCGGCGGGATGTCAGCGGAAGCCGACGGATGACGTCGGACGGGAGCCAGACCGTGCGCATTGCAGACGCACGGGATCGGAGGTTGCCGAAGCAGGCGCATGTTCACTCTTCCCAAAGGAATCGACATGCCGCCGACGCGCCTCCTCGCCGCCGCCTGCCTTGTTGCAACGCCCCTGCTCTCCTTCGCCCAGGTCACCGTCAAGGACGACGGCCAATGGCGCGCGCTGTTCACCGCCGGGGCCAGCCTCTCGTCGGGCAACAGCGACTCGACGACGGTCAACCTGAGCGGCGAAGCCGTGAAGGCCACGAAGACCGACAAGCTCTCCTTCAACGGCCGCGCGCTGTACCTGAAGAACGACGACGATGAGGCCGAGCAGCGCTATGCCTTCGGCACGCACTACCAGCGCGACATCAACGACCGCATCTTCGGCTTCGGGCAGTTCGATGCGCTCAAGGACGAGCCCGCGAACCTGTCCTCGCGACTCTCCGTCGGCACCGGTCTCGGTTATCACCTGATCAAGCAGGACAACGTGACCTGGGACGTGTCCACCGGTGTGGGCTACACCCGCGAGCGCTACGTCGAGCCGTCCGTCATCGACGGCGTCGCCCGCGATCGGTATTCCCACACCGAGCTGCTTTTCGCCGAAGAATCGAACCACAAGATTTCCGACAACACGACGCTCAAACAGCGCCTGGCCTATCTGCCAGACCTGCGCAACAGCGGCGAATTCCGCGCCACCTTCGACGGCGGCATCTCAGTCGCGATGACCAAGCGGTTCAGCCTCACGGCCACCGTCCAGCACCGCTACGACAGCAACCCCGGCGACGGGCTGAAGAAGAACGATACGCTGTTCATCACCGGCGTGTCGTACAGGATCGATTGATCGATTGATGGTCGATTGACCGGGCGCCGGCTTGGCGACGCAGCGCTGCTCAGCTGAGCAGCGCGATCAGACGCGTCGCCGCCGGCGGGAGGTAGGCCTGCGCGCGATGCGTCACCACGAGGTGGCGGCGCATCGTGGTGTCCTTCAGCACGACCTCCCGCAGCGATCGCAGGCGGCCGGGGCCTTCGAGGTGCCGTCGTGAGATGAAGCTCAGCAGCCCCGTCTCGGCGATCAGCGCGGGCAGCATCTGCAGCGAGCTGCTTTCCACCTGCACGACCGGTCGCGGCAGCCCGTGACGATCGAAGCTGTGGTCGAGCCAGTCGCGCGTCGGCGCGCCGGCCGGCTGCAGCACCCAGCGATATTCGCCAAGCGCCTTCAGGCTGGTCTTCCCGGCGAAGACCGGGTGCTTCGCGCTGGCCGCGACGACGACGGCATCCTCGACCAGCCGCTGTGAGACGAAGCCCGCTTCCGCGCGCCGCTCGGTGCCGACGATCAGATCCAGTTCTCCCGCTCGCAGCATCGGCATCAGCGCGTCCACCAGCGCGACCGTCGTCTTCAGCGTGACCTCCGGCGCTTCCTTGAGCAGCCGGCTCACCGCCTTGGGCATCAGGAACTGCGCCGCCGTCGGCACGACGCCGACACGCACTTCGCCCGACAGGCCGCGTCCGATGTCGCTCATCTCGCGCTGCGCATCCTGCGCGTCGAAGCGCAGCTGTCGCGCCCAGCGCAGCATCACCTTGCCGGCCGGCGTCAGCCGGATGCCCCGCCCCGCGCGCTCGAAGAGCGGCGCGCCCGCCGCCTTCTCAAGACGCCTGATGGCACCGGTCAGCGCGGGCTGCGTGCGATGCAGGCGCTCGGCCGCCTGACCGACGTGCTCCAGCTCGGCGATGGTCTCGAAATAGCGCAGGTCGCGGAGATCCATGGCAAAAGCCCGGCTGATGAAAACGAAAGAATAATCGATTGGACCGGCGCGAAGCGACCGCCAATACTTGGCCTCGACAGCTTCAAGAACGCCCAGACCCCGGCCCACGGACCGGGGCGACACGGAGACAAATCCATGATTCGATCGATGCTCTCGCGCCGCGTGGCGCTCGCCACGCCGCTGGCCATGGCGCTTGCCATTCCGCTGGCCTTCAGCGCGACGCTGGCCGTCGCCGCGCCCTATCCGAACAAGCCCATCCGCGTCTACGTGCCCTTCCCGCCCGGCGGCGGCACCGACGTGATCGCCCGCGAGATCACGCAGGCGGTGGCGACTTCCGCCAAGTGGGTCTTCGTCATCGAGAACAAGCCCGGCGCCGGCGGCAACCTCGGCGTGGACGCCGCCGCCAAGTCGTCCAAGGACGGCTACACGCTGGTGCTCGGCCAGAGCAGCAATCTGTCGATCAATCCGTGGCTGTACGCGCGCATGCCGTATGACCCGACCAAGGACCTCGCGCCCATCGGGTTGGTGGCGCGGGCGCCGCTGGTGCTGGTGACCTCCGCCGATTCGAAGCTGAAGACCATCGCCGACGCCGTGGCCGCCGCGAAGGCCCGGCCGGGCGTGCTGAACTACGCCTCGGCCGGCAACGGCACCGTCGCGCATCTGGCCTCCGAGCTGTTCCAGAAGTCTGCCGGCGTGAAGCTGCAGCACGTGCCGTACAAGGGCGTGGGGCAGGCGCTCACCGACGTGGTCAGCAGCAACGTCGACCTCTACCTGTCGACCACGCCCTCGCTGCTCGGCCACATCCGCCAGGGCAAGCTGCGTCCGCTCGCGGTGACCTCGGACAAGCGGCTGCCGGAGCTGCCCAACGTGCCGACGCTGGCCGAGTCCGGCTTCAAGGGCGCGGAGTCGGCGACCTGGTTCGGCTTCCTCGCGCCCGCCGGCACGCCGCCGGAGATCGTCGCGCGCCTGAACAGCGAGTTCACGAAAGCGCTGCAGCAGCCCGCGCTCGTGAAGAAGCTCGGCGATGAAGGCGTTGCCGTCACCGTCAGCACCCCCGACCAGTTCAGCCAGCTCATCCGCCAGGACCTCGCCCGCTGGGGCAAGGTCGTGAAGGACGCCGGCATCAAGATCGATTGAAGGAGTACGCCATGAGTTCAGCCGCTGCATTGCCGCACGCGAAGGCCGGCATGAAGACCGACGAGAAGGCCGACGAGAAGGCCGCTCCCCTGCCCGACGTGATCCGGGACATCGAACGCACGCCCGAGGACGTGGTGGCGCGCGCCGCCGCGTATCCGTCCTCCATCCTGGCCGACGTCGCCGGCCGTCGCGGCGCGCTGCACGGGCGCATCCAGGGGCTGTCCCCGGCCATGCGCTTCGCGGGCACCGCCATCACCGTCGAGGTGCGGCCGGGCGACAACCTGATGATCCACGCCGCGATGGCGCTGGCCAGGCCGGGCGACGTCCTCGTCGTCGACGGCAAGGGCGACCTCTCGAGCGCGCTGATGGGCGAGATCATGTCGCAGCAGTGCGTGGCGCTGGGCATCGCGGCCGTCGTGATCGACGGCGCCGTGCGCGACAGCGAGGCGATCCGCGCGCTGGGCTTCCCGATGTTCGCCGCGGGTTTGAATCCGAACGGGCCGACGAAGTCGATCTCGGGCCGCTTGAACCATCCGGTCTCGATCGGCGGTGTGACGGTGCATCCGGGCGATCTGATCGTCGGCGACGCCGACGGCGTGACCGTGGTCGAGCGCGCGAAGGCCGCGTCGCTGCTGCCGCTTGCTGAAGAGAAGGTCGCCGCGGAGACGGCCCGCATCGCCGGCATCCGCGACCGGAAGGCGCTGCGTCCGGCCTGGCTCGACGGCGCGTTGCGCGCCGCCGGCGTGATCAAGGACGGAGAGACGCTGTGACCCGTCCCGTGCTGCTGGTCACCGGCGCGGACCTGGCGCCGCAGGCGCTCGCGCTGCTGTCGGACTTCGAGGTGATCTACGCCGGCAGGACGCCCAGCGAGGACGACATCGTCGACCTCTGCCGCGCGCGCAATCCGACGGCGATCATCGTGCGCTACAGCAAGGTGGGGGCCGCGGCGATCGAGGCGGCGCCCGCGTTGAAAGTGATCTCCAAACACGGCAGCGGCACCGACACCATCGACAAGGTCGCCGCGGCGGCGCGCGGCATCCAGGTCGTGGCCGCCGTCGGCGCCAATGCGGCCGCGGTCGCCGAGCAGGCGATGGCGCTGCTGCTGGCCTGCGCGAAATCGGTCGTCGCGCTCGACGCGCGCATGCGCGACGGGCATTGGGACAAGGCGACGCACAAGAGCATCGAGCTGGAGGGCCGCACGGTGGGGCTCGTCGGCCTCGGCGCGATCGGCCAACGCTTCGCGCGGATGGCTGATGCGATGGGCATGCGCGTGATCGGCTCCGATCCGTTCGCGAAGGACCTGCCCGCGTTCATCGAGCGCGTCGCGTTGGATCAGCTCTGGCGCGAGTCCGATGTGATCTCGCTGCACTGCCCGCTGACGGCGGACAACGCGGGGCTGCTGGGCGCCGATACGCTCGCGGCGTGCAAGCGCGGTGTGATCGTCGTCAACACTGCACGGGGCGGTTTGATCGATGAGGCCGCACTGCTCGAGGCCGTGCGCAACGGACAGGTGGCCGGCGCTGGCCTCGACAGCTTCGCGATCGAGCCGATGCCGGTGGACCATCCGTTCATCCACGAACCGCGCATCCTGCTCAGTCCGCACATCGGCGGCGTGACTGCCGATGCCTACGTGAAGATGGGGCTGGCCGCGGCGCGCAACGTGCTGGCCGCGCTCCAGAAATAGATCGAGGGGCTCGGGCCCCTCGTCTTTCGTTCAGCGTTCCATCTGACGGCCAGGGCCGTCGTTGCGACGCGGCGGGTCCACCGCACGAGGAGGCTCGGCAGCGCGGGGCGGTTCAGCGCGCGGCGCCGGACGAGGCGCCTCGACACGCGGCTGCTGCTGCGGTTGCGGCATCGGACGCGGGGCTTCGACGCGCGGCTGTTCCACCCGGGGCTGCTCCACGCGCGGCTGCTCGAACCGCGGCTGCTGCGGGCGCTCGAAACGAGGTTGTTCCGCACGAGGCTGCTCGAAGCGCGGCTGTTCAACGCGGGGTTGCTCGACGCGCGGCTGCTCCACGCGATCGGGGCCGCGATGGCGCCACTCGTTGCGATCGCCTTCACGACGCTCCGACGGACGTTGCACGTCCGGACCGCGCTGCGGCACCACCGTCTGCGCCGGCGGCGCGGTCGGTGTCTGCTGCGTTTGCGGCACCTGCGGTCTCACCGTCGCGATGTCGGGCTCGGGGCGGATCACGCCACGCACCGGACGGCTCTCGCCGGGGCGCGCGTCACTCGGACTGTCCGGACGACCATCGCCATTGCGGTCAATGAAGGGCCGCCCATCGTTCCGGCCGTCATTGCGCCCATCGTTCCGGCCACCGTTGCGACCGTCATTGGGTCCGTTGTTCGGACCGTTGTTCGGGCCGGTGCCGGGGCCATCCGGGCGCCCATCGTGATTGCGATCCACGAACGGACGACCTGCATCAGGACGCCCGTCCGGGCGGCCATCCGGGCGGCCATCGGCCTGCCCGATCGGACGCGGCGGCCACGAGCGCTGCGGCTGCAGCGCGGTCACCGGCAGCGGCGCCGAGACAGGCCGCTGCGTGTACAGCGCGCCATGGTCGCGCTCGTTCCGGTAGGTCGGCGGACGCTGGCCCGGCCGCACCACGGTGGCCGGATTGGCATCCGGATTCACTCGGCGCCAGTAGGCCTGGCTGTAGCGGAAGCCCGGGGTCCACGCCTCGCGCGGCGCCAGCGGCACCCAGCTGCCGTAGCGCGGCGGCGGCGGACGCCGGCCTCCGCCCACGACGACGCCGATGGAGATGCCCGGCCCGACGCCGCCCACCAGCGCCGGCGCATACGCGGGACGGCGCACATACGGCCCCGGCACCCAGCACCAGCGTTCACGGTAGTAGGCCCAGCGCCCGTAATGGAACGGGGCGAAGCCCCAGGGCATGTCGTCCACCCAGGTGTAGCCCCAGCGCGCGCTCCACATCCAGCGGCCGTAGCGGTACGGCGCCCAGTCGGCGACAACGACCTGCGGCACCCACACGGCGCCGTAGTCCGAGCTCTGCTCCCACGCGCCGTAGCGGGCGAGATCTTCAGCCCCGGTCATCTCCGGCGACACGTAAGGCACGCTCGTGCCGCTGCCGACCAGCGGCTGCACCGCGTCGCGGCTGTCTTCCAGCATCAGTCGCGCGAAGCCGTCCTGCTGCAGCGGCTGGCGCTCGGTGCGCGGGCCGTTGTCCCACCAGAACTCAGCCTGCTCGTTGGTGCCCAGCCAGACCGGCTGCGCGTCGGTCGCGCGCGAGTCGAAACGCAGCTTGCCCTGCCAGGCCTGCGCCTCGCTGCCGCGGTCGAGTTGCGTCACGCGGTACAGGCCCTCGCGCTCGAAGCCGAAGCGGCCCTCCAGCGTGCGCACCGTCCATTCGTCGGCCGACTCCTGGCCGCGCACGCGCAGGCCCACGGCGCCCTTCACGATCTGGACCGCGATGCGGTTGTCCGCGAGGGCGTTGAATTCGATCTCGCTGCGCTGGTCGATCCACAGCGTCGACGTACCGATGGTGATCGTGGCGCCGCTGCCGTCGTCGGAGCGCAGGCGATCGCCCTCGCCCACGCTCTGGTTGCGGTGCATCTGCACCCACTCGCGCTCATCGGCGTCGTACAGCCAGACGGACCCGGCCAGGTCGGCCAGCCGCCCCGCGCGCGACGGCGCATCCGCCATCGCCGGACCGTGCGCCAGCAGGGCCACCAGCGCGACCAGCACCAGGGAGGTCGCGACCCACCACCGGGACAGCGACCCGCGATCCTGCACACGGGCTCGCCCGGCGGCGTGCCGTCGGGGCGACGAACGATCTGGCGAACGATTCAGCGAGCGGGTCATCGAGTCAGTCATGGCCTTGAGCCTCCACCGGAATCCGGAGGAATGCGGACGCGGTTCCCCGCGATCGTTTCTTAACGCATCGGCGACGTGTCGGTGCACGCCTGCTTACAACTTGACGCCCTGTTGCGCGGAGGTCAAGCGCACGCCGTATCGCGCGCCGCCTGGTCAACAAGCCCTGGCACCCCGGCGCGCCCGGTGCGCCAGGTATGGCGATCGTCAATCGTCCGTGTTCGGATCCAGGCCCGGGAACAGGATCTCGGTAAAACCGAAGCGGCTGAAGTCCTTGATCCGCATCGGATACAGCATGCCGACCAGGTGATCGCACTCGTGCTGCACGACGCGGGCGTGGAAGCCTTCGGCCTCGCGGTCGATCAGGGCGCCGAAGGCGTCGAAGCCGCGATAGCGCACGCGGCTCATCCGCGGCACCACGCCGCGCAGCCCTGGCACCGACAGGCAGCCTTCCCAACCGTCTTCCGTCTCGTCGGACAGCGACTCGATGGTCGGATTGATCAGCACCGTCATCGGCACCGGCGGCGCCTCGGGGTAACGCTCGTTGCTCTGGAAGCCGAACACGACGACCTGCAGGTCCACGCCGATCTGCGGCGCGGCCAGACCGGCGCCGTTGGCGGCCTTCATCGTGTCGAACATGTCCTCGAGCAGCTGCTTCAGCGCCGGCGTGTCGAAGTCCTCCACCGGCTTGGCGTGACGCAGCAGGCGCGGATCGCCCATCTTCAGGATTTCTCTAACGGCCATGGCGAGGTCCTTGTAATCTGAACCCCATTCTAAGAACCCGACCCGGAGACTGCCCGTGAGCGCCACCACCGCCCTGCCCCCGGCCCCGGCATCGCTGCCGGCGTATCTGGAACCGCTCGTTCCCGGCGTCTTCGCCATCGACACGGCCTTCCAGCGCGACCATTTCGATGCGGCCTTCCTGATCGTCGACGGCGGCCGCGCGGCCTTCATCGACACCGGCACGCGGCTGGCGCTGCCGCGGCTGCTCGGCGCGCTGGAAGCGCTCGGCATTCCGCGCGACGCGGTGGACTGGGTGATCCCCACGCACGTGCACCTGGACCATGCAGGCGGCGTCGGTCCGCTGATGGCGGAGCTGCCCTCGGCGACCTTGCTGGTGCATCCGCGCGGACTGCGGCACATGGTCGATCCGTCGGCGCTGTGGGCTGGTGCGCTCGCGGTCTACGGGGAGGCGGAGATGCGCCGCTCCTACGGCGAACTGGTGGGCGTTCCGGAGTCGCGCACGCAGGCGAGCAGCGACGAGCAGCGCGTCGCCGTGGGCGGACGCGCGCTGCGGCTGATCGACACGCCGGGGCACGCGCGCCATCACCACTGCGTATGGGACGAGACCAGCGGCGGCTGGTTTACCGGGGACACCTTCGGGCTGTCGTATCGCGAGTTCGACGATCCCGAGCGCGGCGCCTGGATCATGCCGACGAGCACTCCGGTGCAATTCGAACCGGACGCGCTGCGCGCTTCCATCGCGCGGATGATGGCGACGCGGCCTTCGCGCATGTACCTGACGCATTACAGCGTCGTGGGTCGCGACGCGGCGGATGTCGAGCGACTCGCCGCGCTGCTGGTCGCGCAGATCGACGAGATGGAAGTGATCGCGCTGCGGCTGAAGGACGCGCCGGATCGGCATGTCGCGCTCAAGCGCGAGCTGCTCGCGCTGTACCAGCGCCGCGCGATCGCGCATTCCGGCGAGCGCATGCCGCCCACGCGCGTGGCGGCGCTGCTGGCCATGGATGTGGAACTCAACGCCCAGGGCCTGGGGATCTGGCTGGATCGCTAGAAGGTGCTCGAACTCATCGCGTGTCAGGTCGGCTCGGACACGGATCCGCTGATCGCGACCTGGGGATCAGCGCGCGTGGAGTAGCCGGAAGGACGCAGGACGTAAAGTTTTGATCGCTTGCCACGTCTGACATACTGAGAACGAGTTGCAGCAGATGTGGCAGATGAGGTTTGAACATGAAACTTGCATTGATCGCGGAAGACAAGCTCGGATCCCTGCCCAAAGGGGCCAAGCCGGTGCTGTTCGATGTTCCGGCGTCCGTCACACCCGCCGTACTCGCCTCGGTGGGCGACGCGTTGAGCAAGGCCCTCAACGTCTTGGGTGAAAAGCTCGCGATTGACTCAGACAAGTTGGCGTCCTTCCTGATTGAAGCTGCTACGCCGCCCACGGAACTCGTACGTGAGCGATATGAACGCTTCAGGACGATCGATACGCTGATGGCCACCACGGAATGGTTGACGGCTGCGGATATCCAATCGCGACACGGCGGCCATCCGCGGATCGTGGCCGACTGGAAGCGGCGTGGCCGAGTGTTCTCGGTGCGAGCGTCTGACGGTCGGGATCTTTTCCCCGCCTATCAATTCGATTCCGCCATGCAACCGCTGCCGATCATCAAGAAGGCTCTTGAGGCCTTTGGAGAATTGCCTGACCCCTGGGTCCTCGTCGCCTGGTTTCACTTTCCCAATGGATGGTTGGCCAGCGGCCCGGCCAACCGTCGGCGCTCAATGCCGCCGAAGGATTGCCTCGGCGACGAAGCCCGCTTGATCGATGCGATCCGGCAACGCACCGAGAGCTACGCGGGATGAGCTCAGGCGCCCTCCGGGCGCCTGGGTCAGATGAACGCTTCACGGTCAGGACGCTGCACCTCGACGACGTCGATCACTGGTACCGCATCTATGCGGTGACCGGCCGCAGCGCGGGCATGGGGCCCCTCAGCTTCAACCTCGGTTGGGGGCGATCCCGCTTTGCGCCGATCCAGTTGTCGGGCGCTGAGGCCCACACCTACTACGCTGCCAGCTCGCTCGACTGCGCGTTGCTGGAGTCCGTGCTGCACGACATCGACCTGGACCGCCCATCATTCTTCGATCTCACGCTGTTGAAGAACTACCGCGTTGCCAAACTGCGCATGCATGGTTCGATCCAGTACGTGAGCTTCCACAGCCACGACCTGCCGAGGTTGGGCCTGAGCCGCGGGCAACTCATCGAAGCGTTGCCTGCGGATCACCACCTCACACGTGCCTGGGCGCGCGCGGCGCTGGAACAGCGCGTCACCGCTCAAGCCATCGGCTACACGTCGCGTCGCAACGATGCGGGCCGGTGCTTGATGTTGATCGAACAACGCTTGCCACAACCGCCTTTCGAGATCATCGACGACGCGTCGTTGGGTGCTGCAGGGCGATTGCGATCGAGCACGCTCGAACTGATTTCCAGCCTGGGCATCGCGACGCTTTGACGGTTGCCTGTGTGCGCCGGTCACGCCTACGCAGCGCAAGCGAAACGGCGGCCATGAGGCCGCCGTTCGTGTTTCGTCATTGCGCCTGAGCGCAATGACACTTAGGCGTCGAGGTTGAGCTCCTGGATCTTCCGCGTGATCGTGTTGCGACCGATGCCGAGCTTCTGCGCGGCCTCGATGCGGCGGCCTCGCGTGAGGTCCAGCGCGGTCAGGATCAGGCTGGCCTCGAAGCGGCGCGTCAGCACGTCCCACACGTTGGGCTCGCCGGCCGCGAGCAGGCGTCTGGCCTCGCGCGCCATCTCCGCCACCCACGCGTCCGGGGACGGCGGAATCGGCACCGCCGGCAGCGGCATCGAGCTCGTCGACGCCGAACTCGTCAGCCCGCTCGCCAACGGCATCACGTCCGACGACATCGTCGCGGAGATCACCGATGCGCCCGGCTGCGTCAGCAGCTCCTGCGGCAGGTCCTTGGCTTCGACCACCAGGCTGGGCGCCATCACGCTCAGCCAGTGGCAGATGTTCTCCAGCTGCCGCACGTTGCCGGGGAAGTCGAAGTTCACCAGCCGCTGCAGCGCCGCTTCCGACAGGCGTTTCGGCTCCCCGCCGAGCTCGCCCGCGCTGCGCTGCAGGAAGTAGCGCGCCAGCAGCGGCACGTCCTCGCGGCGCTCGCGCAGCGGCGGCAGTCTCAGCCGGATCACGTTCAGGCGGTGGAACAGGTCCTCGCGGAAGCGGCCTTCCTTGACCAGCGTCTCGAGGTTCTGATGCGTCGCCGCGACCACGCGCACGTTCGCCTTCTGCGGGCTGTGCCCGCCGACGCGATAGAACTGGCCGTCCGACAGCACGCGCAGCAGGCGCGTCTGCAGGTCCAGCGGCATGTCGCCGATCTCGTCCAGGAACAGCGTGCCGCCCTCGGCCTGCTCGAAGCGGCCGCGCCGCGTCGCCTGAGCACCGGTGAACGCGCCGCGCTCGTGGCCGAACAGCTCCGACTCCAGCAGGTCCTTCGGGATCGCCGCCGTGTTGATCGCGACGAACGGTCCCTCCGCGCGCGGGCTGTGCTTGTGCAGCGCCCGCGCCACCAGTTCCTTGCCCGAGCCCGACTCGCCGGTGATCAGCACCGTCACGTGGCTCTGGCTCAGCCGGCCGATCGCGCGGAACACGTCCTGCATCGCCGGCGCCTGGCCCAGCATCTCGGGCATCTGCACCGTCTCGTGCGCACCGACGGCCTCGCGCTGGCTCTCTTCCTGAGCGCGCCGGATCAGCTCCACCGCGCGCGGCAGGTCGAAAGGCTTGGGCAGGTATTCGAAGGCCCCGCCCTGGAACGCGCTCACCGCGCTGTCCAGGTCCGAGTAGGCCGTCATGATGATCACCGGCAGCCCCGGCAGCTGCTTCTTGATCGTGCTCAGCAGCTCCAGGCCCGAGCCGCCCGGCATGCGGATGTCCGACACCAGCACCTGCGGCGTGTCCTCCTCCAGCGCGGCCAGCACCTCGCGGGTCTGGCTGAAGCTGCGCACCGGCAGCCCCTCGCGCGTCAACGCCTTCTCGAGAACAAAACGGATGGAATGGTCGTCGTCAACAATCCAGATCGACTTCATCTATGGCTCCCCTTTCCCTCGTTGTCGGCTTGTGGCCGCGGCTCAAGGCAAAGGCAGGGTGATTCGGAAATCGGTCCGACCCGGCTGGCTGTCGCAATCGATCATCCCCTGGTGCTGTTGGGCGATCGTCTGCGCCAGCGTCAGCCCGAGACCCGAACCGCCATCCCTCCCTGAAACCAGCGGAAAGAAGATGCGGTCCTTGATCTCTTCGGGCACGCCCGGGCCGTTGTCTTCGATATGCAATTCCAATGCCAAGCGCCACCGCTGCTTGCCGATGGTCACCTGCCGGGCCACGCGCGTGCGCAGCGCGATGAGGGCGTCACCCGCCCCGATGCGCTCGTGCAGCGCCTGCGCGGCGTTCTGGACGATGTTGAGCACCGCCTGGATCAGCTGCTCGCGGTCGCCGCGGAAGTCGGGCAGCGAGATGTCGTAGTCGCGGATCATCGTCAGCCCGCGCGGATACTGCGCCAGCACCAGCGAACGCACCCGCTCGCAGACCTCGTGGATGTTGACGTCGCCCACCACCTGCGCGCGCCGGTGCGGCGCCAGCAGCCGGTCGACCAGCGACTGCAGCCGGTCGGCCTCGTGGATGATGACCTCGGTGTATTCCTCGAGCTCCGGCCACAGGTCGGTGGGCTCCAGTTCCAGCGCCAGCAGCTGCGCCGCGCCGCGGATGCCGCCCAGCGGGTTCTTGATCTCGTGCGCGAGGTTGCGCGTCAGTTCCTTGGTCGCGTGGACCTGGTCGAGGTTGCGCTCCTCGCGGTCCTGGCGCGTCTGCTGCGCGTTCTCGATGAGCTCGATCACCAGCCGCTGCGGATCGTCGGTCTGGCTGACGATCACGTGCACCGGCAGCAGGTCGTCGTGCGTGCGCGGGCCGCGACGGATGGTCGCGTCGAAACGCGAACTCGAGAACGCGTTGCGGCTCACCTCTTCGAGCGCCTCGACGATGCGGCCGGTGTCGACGAACCATTCGAGCAGGTTGCTGCCCTGCACCGCGCGGCGCGGCAGGTTGAACAGCGTCTCGACGGCGGTGTTGGCGAACTCGCAGGTGCCGTCGGCACGGACCACGGCGACGAGCGTCGCCAGCAGGTCGAAGCAGGCGTACTGCGCGTCGTGGGGATCAGGGGTGGAGGTCTTCATGCGGTGCTGCTCTCGTCGCCAGGGACGCGCAACGCCGCGGCGGCCGGGCCCGCCAGCCCTCGATCAGAGGTTGGGCGGCGGCAGCTTGGCGAGCTCGCGCTTGATGGCCGCGACGTCGGCTTCCTGGCGGGACACGGAGGCCTTGAGCTCGGTCGTGCGGTCCAGGTACTTCTGGAAGTTGCGCTCGTCGCCGCGGCGCTCCGGCTGGCCGTTGTTGTATTCCTGCTGGGCCTTGGCGAGCTTGCCTTCGGCGTCGCGCAGTTCCTGCTCGAGGATGCGGCGACGGTCGTCGTCGCGGACGCGCTGGTCCTTGCCATCGACCTTGAGGTCACCACTCTGGGCTCCCGGACTGGGCGTCGTGGCGGCCGGGGCGCGCGGCTTGATCGGCGCGATCACGGAGATCGGCGTGCCCTCGATGCTGCGGCAGCCCTTGTCGGCGGCTTCCTTGGCGGACATCGCGTCGGTGTACAGCACCGGCGGACCGGGGCAGCGGTACACGATGCCCTGCGCCGAGGCCTGCCCGGCCACCAAGCCCGTCAGGGCGGCCAGCATCACCGCGTTCCACGAAGGTCCCACCCGCTTGTGCAGCGTCATCTGCATTCCCTGCTTCCCACTGACCAGAGTCGTCAGGCATTGTGACGCAATCGGTCACCGTCGGGCGAGCACGTGCGCTCACGCGCTGTTGCCAGGTGTTCGAGTGTGGATGGTCCGACACGGGCGTCTCAGGACTGAAAAAGAAAAGGGACGGCCGGAGCCGTCCCTGTGCGTGGTCGTGAACGTGCGGAGCGGGCCGTGCCGAATCGGTCATGGCGCTCTCCGCGCGGACGATCACAGCGAGTAGTACATGTCGAACTCGACCGGGTGGGTGGTCATGCGGAAGCGCTGGACTTCCTGCATCTTCAGCTCGATGTAGGCATCGATGAAGCTGTCGGTGAACACGCCGCCCTTGGTCAGGAACGCGCGGTCCTTGTCCAGATACTCCAGCGCCTGGTCCAGCGAGTGGCAGACGGTCGGGATCTTCGCGTCTTCTTCCGGCGGCAGGTGGTACAGGTCCTTGGTGGCGGCTTCGCCCGGATGGATCTTGTTCTCCACGCCGTCCAGACCGGCCATCAGCAGCGCGGCGAAGGCCAGGTACGGGTTGGCCGAGGGATCGGGGAAACGCGCCTCGATGCGGCGGCCCTTGGGGTTGGCCACGTACGGGATGCGGATCGAGGCCGAGCGGTTCTTGGCCGAGTAGGCCAGCTTCACCGGGGCTTCGAAGCCGGGCACCAGACGCTTGTACGAGTTGGTCCCCGGGTTGGTGATGGCGTTCAGCGCGCGGGCGTGCTTGATGATGCCGCCGATGTAGTACAGCGCGAAGTCGCTCAGGCCGGCGTAGCCGTCACCGGCGAACAGGTTCTTGCCGTCCTTCCAGACCGACTGGTGCACGTGCATGCCCGAGCCGTTGTCGCCGACGATGGGCTTAGGCATGAACGTGGCGGTCTTGCCGTAGGCGTGCGCGACGTTCTGGATGATGTACTTCTGCAGCTGCAGCCAGTCGGCGCGCTGGACCAGCGAGCTGAACTTGGTGCCGATTTCCATCTGGCCGGCGTTCGCCACCTCGTGGTGGTGGACTTCGACCGGAATGCCCATCTGTTCCAGGATCAGGCACATCTCCGAGCGCATGTCCTGGCCGCTGTCGACAGGGGGCACGGGGAAGTAGCCGCCCTTGACGGTCGGACGGTAGCCGCTGTTGCCGTGCTCGTAGTCCTTGCCGGTGTTCCAGGCCGCCTCTTCCGATTCGATCTTGACGAACGAGCCGGACATGTCGACGTTCCAGCGCACGCTGTCGAAGATGAAGAACTCGGGTTCCGGACCGAAGTAGGCGGTGTCGCCCAGGCCGGAGGACTTCAGGTAGGCCTCGGCGCGACGGGCCAGCGAGCGCGGGTCGCGCTCATAGGCCTTGCCGTCGGTCGGGTCGATCACGTCGCAGCTCAGGATCAGCGTCGGTTCTTCGTAGAACGGGTCGATGTTGGCCGTGTTCGGGTCCGGGATCAGCAGCATGTCGGACGCTTCGATGCCCTTCCAGCCGGCGATCGAGGAACCGTCGAAGGCGTGGCCTTCGGTGAACTTGTCTTCGTCGAAATGGGAGACGGGCACGGTCACGTGCTGCTCCTTGCCGCGCGTGTCGGTGAAGCGGAAGTCAACGAACTTGACTTCATGCTCCTTGACCAGGTTCATCACGTCGGCGACGGTCTTGGTGGCCATCAATCACTCCTAGAGGGGGCTGGAAAGAAAGAAAGAGTCGTGGGGCATCGGCCCAGCGGGGACGATTTAGCAGTTTGCATGCCAACAGATGGCGGCACGGTGACAGTCAGGCGCCAGAGCGGTGCATGGCACGCAAGCCCTTGATGCCCAACGCGCCAGACGGGGGCGGAGACGGCCGATCAGAGAGGACCGCCGCCGGACCACCCGTGACACGCTCCTCGCACGCGCCCGGATCGGTGCATCATCGCACCAATTCAGTGCTGATGGAGGCACCAAACTGGACCACGCCGGCACGCAGCGCGGCGTAGGCGTCGTCCATGGCGGCGGCGTCGCCCTTGACGCCCAGTTCGATGTGCCGACCCCACTGCGGGTGGTCGACGCTGGGCAGCGAGAAGACCTTGATGCCGGGGAAGTCGGACTCGATGCGCTCCATCAGCGGCGTGAGGCTGGCCTCCATCGCGCCTTGCACGATCAGCGAGCGCTCACGCGTGCCGACCTCGCGATGCAGGTCGGCGTGCAGGTGGTCCAGGACCCACTCGATCATCGGGTGCGCCATCACCGGGAAGCCGGGGACGAAATAGGCGCGACCGACCGAGAAGCCGGGGATCTTGTTGTACGGGTTGGGGATGATCGATGCGCCTTGCGGGAACACGCCCATCTCCATGCGGCGCAGTGTGTCGGGATGGTCGCGTTCGGGCGTCGTGCCCTGCTCTGCCGCCATCTGCTGGACGCGCTGCCAGATCAGGTCCGCGGCTTCAGGATGCAGCTCGAGCGGGCGTCCCAGCGCCGCCGCCGCGGCCTGCCGCGTGTGGTCGTCCGGCGTCGCGCCGATGCCGCCGCAGCTGAAGAACAGGTCGCCGCCCTCGAAGGCGGCGCGGTACTCGCGGATCAGGTGCTCGCGGTCGTCGCCGAGGTACTTCGCCCAGGCGAGCGACAGCCCGCGCGCGCTCAGGAGTTCGATCACCTTGGACAGGTGCTTGTCCTGGCGTTTCCCGGACAGGATCTCGTCGCCGATGATGAAGAGGCCGATGTTCATGCGGGGTTCCTGCGAAAGCGTGGGAGCGGAGGTCGGCGCGGGCCTGGAGCGGGCCTGGAGCTGGCCTGAAGCGGGATCAGAGCGGCGACGGCTTGTTCTCGATGCGGGGCGTCGCACCGGGGGTCGGGTCTTGCCTGTCGTCGACAGGCTCGACCCGATCGACCGGGTCCAGGACACGCGGCGGTGTCGCCTCGTAGTTCGCCGGCAACGCGTCCATCACCGGATCGGGCACGCGATCGGAGAGGGTGTCGGCACGGCGCATCTCCTGCAGCGCGGCCAGCGCGTAATGCGCGAACCACAGCGAGCTGAACGCGAAGACCAGCGTGTACAGCCAGACCGAGACCAGGATGAGCACCGGCGCGAAGGCGATGGTCAGCGCGCCCAAGGCCCAGATCGCGGCGGGGGCCGCGCCGAGGTAGCCGGTCGCCAGACCGAGCACCAGCAGCGGCATCCGGTGCTCGTTGATCAGGCGGCGGCGCTCGGGGCCGGACGCGTGTTCGGCGAGCACGTCGAAGGTGAAGACACGGTAGCCCAGCCAGCCCCAGATCAGCGGCGGCAGGATCAGCGCCAGCGGCGGGATGAGCCAGAACGGCAGCGACGCGACCAGCAGCACGACGCACAGCACCGTGTGACCGAGCGACCAGCTCAGGCTCGCGACGAAGCCCGCGCCGCGCTTGCGCTCCAGGCCGGCGAAGCGCCGCTGCGCGACGAGGTCCACCATCGAGGGCGTCATCAGCAGCGCCACCAGCAGCAGGCTCAGCACGACCAGCGCCGGCACGGCCATCGCCAGCACGATGATGGGCGCGAGCACGCTGCGGAACGACGCGGCGCCCAGGCTGTCCAGCCACTTCAGCATGCCGTCGATGAGGCTCCACGATTCCATCGTGGCGCGCACGCCGGCGACCGCCGCTTCCCAGAAGAAGTAGCCCAGCCCGAAAGCCAGCGCCGCCGACACGACCAGCGGCAGCAGCGACAGGCCGATCACCCGCGGATGCAGGCAGTACGCGGCCGCGCGCCAGAACGAGTCCGCGAGGCGGCTCATCGGCTTGATCATCAGTCGTTCCCTCCGGCCGGCGCGCGGCCGGCGATGTCCATGGGCGCGCCGCCGGGCGGGCCCGCGCCGTTCCCGGGCGCGGCCGCGATCTTGTCACGTCCGACCAGGCGCTTGAGCCCCAGCCACTGCTGCGCCCAGAAGCCGCGTCCGTAGTCGCGGCCGCCCTCTTCCGGCAACTGGTCGCGCACGCCGGTCGGATCCCAGCGGTCCTCGAAGTTGGCGGTACGGAACAGCACGTCCCAGATCGGGAACATCACCGCGAAGTTGTGGCCGCCCAGGGTGCCGCGACCGAAGCCCTCGTGGCCGATGCCGATCGAATGGTGCAGCCGGTGGAAACGCGGGCTCACCAGCAGCCGCTCGCCGATCAGGCCGAAGGTGAGGCGCAGGTTCGCGTGCTGCAGGTTCTCCAGCAGCTGCGAGATCGCCACCAGCGCGACGAACTGGCCGGGACCGACGCCGATCAGACGCGCGGTGATGGCCACGGCGCTGTCGATGATCAGGTCGTCGAGCAGGTGGTTGCGGCTGTCGCTCCACATCGTCATCTGGCGCTGGCTGTGATGCAGCGAATGCAGCGCCCACCACCAGTGCCACGAATGCTGCGCGCGATGCAGCCAGTACATCAGCAGGTCGAAGGCGACAAGGTAGAGCACGAAGCTGACCCAGGCCACGTCGGTGACGCCGGGCCACAGCGCGTCGAGCTGGAAGGTCGGGATGCCGTGCATGCGCATCTCGCCGACGGCGCCGTCGAACAGCGGCTCCAGCGAGAAGAACATGACCAGCCGGAACAGGCCCAGCCGCTGGATCAGCGTGTAGACGATGTCGATGCGGATCGCGTGGCGGTCGGTGACGGCCTCGGCCGGACGCCAGCGCTGCAGCGCGCCGATCACCGCCAGCATCACGACGATCTGGATCAGGCCGACCAGCAGCCAGCCGGTCGCGTCGAACGCGTCCTCGAGCAGGTTGCCGTAGCCCAGGTTGAAGACGATCGGTTGGATGACGCTCTCGAACAGCGCCTGCTGCGCCTGTCCGAACAGATCGGTGAACCAGTCCATCACGCTGTCGGTCCTCCTGGAAAACGATGCATCAGCGCCTCAGCGCGTCCTTCGGGCCCGGTGCCCCGGCTCCGCCGCCGGACGCCGCCGCCGGTGTGGGTGTCGAGGTGGACGCCGCCTTCAGCGCCACCGCCTCCTGCGGCTTGCGCATCCACGCGACGTACTCCGGATGATCGCGCAACGGCGCGAAACACATGCCCCGGTTTTTCAACCCTTGCAGCAGCGGCTCCAGCACCGTCGGCGCCCACGGATCCTGGCGCGACCAGATGCCCAGGTGGGCCATCAGGATGTCGCCCGGCTTGACGCGTCGCAGCGCCTGCTCGAGCAGCGCCTGGTTGGGGAACTTGTCGCTCGGCAGTTCGTCGCCGAGGAAGCCCGACGCGTTCCAGCCGACATGGCGGAAACCGCAGGCCTGCGCCGCAGCGAGCAGCGCCGGCGAGGTACGCCCGGCCGGCGCGCGGAAGATCATCGACATCGGCCGGCCCGTCATCTCGAGGAACCGGCGCGCGGGGCGCTTGAGCTCCTCGCAGTACTCGGCCGGGGTCAGCACGACGTTCTGCGGCACCTGCTCGCCCGCGGCGCGCTTGAAGCGGAACCTGCCGTCGGGCAGATCGGCCGACCAGGCGTCGTGGAACCAGGTGTGGGAGCCGAAGTCGTGGCCCTGCTCGGCCAGCTGCTTCCACCACGGCGCCCACTTGTCGTCCAGCGTCTGGCCGCCGTCCATCGTCGGCTCCTGAGCGAGGAAGAACGTCGCCTTCGCGTCGAAGCGCTTGAGCGTGTCGACGATCAGCGGCGCGACGCCCATGTGGCCGGTGTCGAAGGTCAGGTAGACGGGCTTGTCGCAGGGCGCGGCGGTCGGCGCCGATGCCCCTTGCGGCTGCGCCTGCACGACCGCGGTCAGGCCGACGAGCAGCGCCGCGCCATGACGCAAGGCGCCGCGCAGCAGACGGCGGCGCGGAGGGCGCGATGGGCGCGATGCGCGCAATACGGACGAAGTCTTCACGGGCAGCGGCCTGGGTCCGGACGCACTCACTGGCGCGGCATCTGGTCGAGGGTCCAGACGCCGTGCGGCGACTTGCCTACCTTGACCTGCTGCAGGATCTGCTTGGTCTGCAGGTCCATCACCGTGAGCTTGCGGGCCCAGCGCGACGTGAACATCAGCGTGCGGCCGTCGGTCAGGATCTCCATGTCGTCCGGGCCGCCCGGGGCCTTGAAGGTGTCGACGACGCTGAAGTCCGCCAGCGCGATCTTGCTGATCGTGTTGGCCGCGCGGTTGCTCACCAGCACATGCTTCCTGTCGCCGAGCGCGCGGAACGAGTGGGCGCCGTCGCCGGTCTCGAGGCGCTTGACCAGCTTGGGCTGCGCGAGGCTGACGTCGTAGACCTCGACGCTGCGCTCGCCGGTCAGCGCGACCAGCAGGTACTTGTCGTCGGGCGTCAGGTAGAGGTCGGCGGGCAGTTTCCCGACGGGGATCTTCCAGCGCGCGGCCATGGTGTTCAGGTCGATCGCCAGCAGCTCGCTGCTGTCCTGCAGGCTCGCGTAGACGACGCTGCTCCTGCTGTCGATGGACAGGTGGCTGGGCGTCTTGGGCGCGGAGAAGCGCTTGAACAGGGCCATCGGCTGCGCCGCGTTCTGCGGCTGCCACTTGTAGATGTCGACGTGGTCCAGGCGGTTGCCGGCCAGCACCAGCCACTTCATGTCGGGCGAGAAGCGCAGGTGGTACGGGTCGGGGATGCCGCGCACGGTGCGTTGCACCTCGGCCGTCACCGGATCGAGGAAGGTCAGCGAATCACCCAGCGCATTCGCCACCACCATCGTCTTGCGGTCGGGCGTCAGGTACAGGTGATGCGGCTCCTTGCCGGTCGGGATGCGCTTGATCTCGCGGAAGTCCTTGGGGTCGATGACGCTGATGTCAGCGTCCAGCGAGTTCAGCACGAAGATGGGACTGCCGGTGGCCGCGAGCGCGACCGGGGCCACGGTCAGCGCGCCCAATCCGGTCACGACCAGCGCGGTGACGGCCAGGGCGGCCCGCACGGGCCGCACGAGGGAAGACAGCATGAAGATCCTCAACAGGAGATGCCTGGCGCGCCCAGCGCCACGCAGCCCTCAAGTGTAGGCGGGTTCACCCTAGGTCCCGGGCGGAACAGGGCTGCACAGCCCCTGCTGATGCGGGCTTGGGCGCCAGACGGGGCCCCACCCCTCCCGTTGCATTCAGTTGCGCCAGACTTGCCGCCAGGGTTGCGGCAAGTCTGCGCATGGCGAACTTCTTCGACGGCCTGAAGCCGCCTTATTCGTCGTCGCCGCCGAGCAGACCGCCCAGCAATCCGCCGCCGGCCAGGCCGGTCAGCAGTCCCCCTTCTTCCCGAGAGCCCCCGCGCTGCGGGGCCGCGGCGAAGACGCGAGAGGCCAGACGCGAGAACGGCAGGCTCTGCAGCCAGATTTCGCCGGGGCCGGTCAGCTTCGCCAGGAACAGACCTTCGCCCCCGAACAGGGCGGTCTTGATCTTGCCTACGTACTGGATCTCAAAACTCACGCTGGGCGTGTAGGCGACGACGCAGCCGGTATCCACCAGCAGCGTCTGACCCGGCTGGAGCGTACGTCGAACCACGGTACCCCCCGCATGCACGAAGGCCAGTCCATCACCATCGAGCTTCTGCATGATGAACCCTTCGCCACCGAAGAAGCCTGTCGACAGGCGTTGCTGGAGAGCAATCCCCAGCGACACCCCGCGGGCCGCACACAGGAACGCATCCTTCTGGCAGATGAGCGTGCCCCCGAGCTTGCCGAGATCCATCGGCAGGATCTTGCCGGGATACGGCGCCGCGAAAGCGACCCGCAACTTCCCATGACTCTGGTTCGTGTAGACCGTGGTGAACAGCGATTCCCCGGTCACCAGCCGCTTGCCGGCGCCCAGCAACTTCCCGAAGAAACCGCCCTGGTTGGCGGACCCGTCGCCGAACACCGTGTCCATGCCGATACCGGCATCCATGAACATCATGCTGCCGGCTTCACCGATCGCAGCTTCGCCGGGGTCGAGTTC
Source organism: Mitsuaria sp. 7 (assembly GCF_001653795.1). Lineage (NCBI taxonomy): Bacteria > Pseudomonadati > Pseudomonadota > Betaproteobacteria > Burkholderiales > Sphaerotilaceae > Roseateles > Mitsuaria sp. 7. The sequence goes on along the minus strand of NZ_CP011514.1, from coordinate 52,648 downwards.
GACCTCGACGAACTGCATCTCGGCACCCTTGATTTCGTAGTCGACAACATCCATGGCCATGGTCTTCACCTTCTGTCTTTTCACTTGGAAACGGGCGCGATATTAACGTTTCGCGGCCTTCCTCTACTGCGGTCATGACGCCCATGTCTCCTGACGAAAGCGCAACCAACGCTCCCCTGAAGCCTGGTGACAGCTACGTGCAATCCTTTGCACGCGGCCTGTCGGTGATCCGGACCTTCGATACCCACCACGCCCGGCAGACGCTGACGGAAGTCGCCAAGCGCTGCGGGCTGACGCGCGCCGGCGCGCGACGCATCCTGCTGACGCTGCAGACGCTGGGCTACGTGAGATCGGAGGGGCGGCTGTTCGAGCTGACGCCCAAGATCCTGGACCTCGGCTTCGCCTACCTGTCCTCGCAACCGCTGTGGCGCTTCGCCGAACCGGTGGCCATCCAGCTGGCCAACGACCTGCGGGAGTCCGTCTCCATCGCGGTGCTCGACGGCGAGGACGCGGTCTTCGTGCTGCGCGCGCCGCTGCGCAAGATCCTGTCCGATCCGATGGGCGTCGGCAGCCGGCTGCCGGCCTGGGCCACGGCCACCGGCCGCGTGCTGCTGGCCTCGCTGACGGTCGAGGAACGCGAGACCCGCGTGGCGCAGGTGCAGCTGGCGCGACGCGCCAGCAACACCGTGCGCTCGCACGAGGAGCTGCGCGCCGCGATCGAGCAGGCGCGTCGCCAGCACTGGTGCCTGGTGGACCAGGAGCTGGAAGACGGCGTGCTCAGCGTCGCCGTGCCCATCACCGGCCGTGACGGTCGTGTCGTGGCGGCGATGAACGTCAGCACGCATGCCTCGCGCACGCCGCCGCAGCTGCTGCTGGAGCAGGCGCTGCCCAAGCTCCAGGCGGCGGCGCAGAACCTGTCGCAGCTGCTGGTGCTGATGAAGAAGGACTGAGGCTCAGGGCGCCAGCGAGCGCTTCCCGCGCTCCACAACGACGAAGGGCTGCCGAGGCAGCCCTTCTTCATTGGATGATCGCCGGTGGGCGCTCAACCCATGTGCAACCCACCATTGCAGCTGAAGTCAGCCCCAGTAGTGAAACCGGAGGTCTCGCCCGCCAGCCAGCCGACGATGGACGCGATTTCCTCGGGCTCGCCCAGGCGCTTCACCGGGATGCCGGCCACGATCTTCTCCAGCACGTCCGGACGCACCGCCTTGACCATGTCGGTGCCGATGTAGCCCGGGCTGACGGTGTTCACCGTGACGCCCTTGGCCGCGAGTTCCTGCGCCAGCGCCATCGTGAAGCCGTGCATGCCGGCCTTGGCCGCCGAGTAGTTGGTCTGCCCGACCTGGCCCTTCTCGCCGTTGACCGACGAGATGTTGATGATGCGGCCCCAGCCCTTGTCGATCATGCCCGGCACCACCTGCTTGGTGACGTTGAACATGCTGTTGAGGTTGGTGTCGATGACGGTGTCCCACTCGTCGCGGGTCATCTTGAGGAACATGCGGTCCTTGGTGACGCCCGCGTTGTTGACCAGCACCTCGATCGGGCCGTGCTCCGCGATCGTGCGATCGAAGGCGGCCACGGTCGAGTCCCAGTCGGCGACGTTGCCGACCGAGGCGTAGAACGTGTAGCCCAGCGCGGCCTGTTCGCCCAGCCATTTGGCGTGGTCGCGGCTTGGTCCGCAGCCGGCGATGACCTTGAAGCCTTCCTTGTGGAGGCGCTGGCAGATGGCGGTACCGATGCCGCCCATCCCGCCGGTGACGTATGCAACTTTCTGACTCATGCTTGCCTCCTGTATGGCACCCCGGAGCGCCGCGTCCGCGGCCGGGATGTCTGGAATGTCGAAACGGGAAAGACGCGGGAAAGACGAAGGAAGGAACCTGGGGAAGCGGGGACCGGCTTCAGCGTTCGACGCAGAGCGCGACGCCCATGCCGCCGCCGATGCACAGGCTGGCGATGCCCTTCTTCGCATCGCGCTTGATCATCTCGTGCAGCAGCGTGACCAGGATGCGGGCGCCGGACGCGCCGATCGGATGGCCCAGTGCGATCGCACCGCCGTTGACGTTGACCTTGCTGACGTCCCAGCCCATCTCCTGATGCACGGCGCAGGCCTGCGCGGCGAAGGCCTCGTTGATCTCGAGCAGGTCCAGGTCCTTGGGCGACCAGCCGGCGCGCTGCAGCGCCTTGCGCGAGGCCGGCACCGGGCCCATGCCCATGGTCTTGGGATCGACGCCGGCGCTCGCGTACGACGCGAGACGCGCCAGCGGCGTGAGGCCCAGGGCCTTGGCCTTGGCGTCGGTCATCAGCATCAGGCCCGCGGCGCCGTCGTTCAGGCCCGAAGCGTTGCCCGCGGTCACCGATCCGGCCTTGTCGAAGGCGGGCTTCAAACCCGCCAGCGCTTCGGCGTTGGACTTGCGGTTGATGAACTCGTCGGCCGAGAACACGACCGGATCACCCTTCTTCTGCGGGATCGTGACCGGCACGATCTCGGCGGTGAAGCGGCCCGCGTCCTGCGCCGCGGCGGCCTTCTGCTGGCTGGCGAGCGCCAGTTCATCCTGCTGCGCGCGGCTGACGTGGTACTCCTTGGCCACGTTCTCGGCGGTGATGCCCATGTGGTACTGGTTGTACACGTCCCACAGGCCGTCGGTGATCATGGTGTCGACCAGCTTCCAGTCGCCCATGCGCTGGCCCTCGCGCGAGCCGGGCAGCACGTGCGGGGCGAGGCTCATGCTCTCCTGGCCGCCGGCGATGATGATGTCCGAGTCGCCGTCGCGGATCGCCTGCGCGGCCAGCATCACGGCCTTCAGGCCGGAGCCGCAGACCTTGTTGATCGTCAGCGCCGGCACGGTCACCGGCAGGCCGGCCTTGATGACGGCCTGACGCGCCGGGTTCTGGCCGACGCCCGCGGTCAGCACCTGGCCGAGGATGACCTCGTTGATCTGGTCGGGCTGCAGGCCGCTGCGGCGCAGCAGTTCCTGGATGACGATCGCGCCCAGCTCGCTGGCCGGGGTCTTGGACAGCGTCCCTCCGAACTTGCCGATCGGCGTGCGCGCCGCGGCGACGATGACGATGTCTTGCGGTGAACTCATGACTCGCTCCTCTTTCGAAACTGCTGAACGTCGGACGTCAGCGGGTGAAGGCTGAATGGACTCTGCGGAATCAGCACTGCGGAATCAACGGTGCGGAATCAACTCTGCGGATTGGACTCTGCGGAATCAGGGACTCGGGATCAACTTTGAACCGGTTGGGTTCTCACTGCGCGGGAGTGGGTTTCACGCGCGCTGCTTCACATAGCGGCCTGGCGCCGGCTCGATGGCCTCGTGGCCGTGACCGCCCGGCTTGCGCGGCGCCGCCTTCTGCGGCCCCGCGTGGCCGGCCAGCCACTGCGACCAGTCGGTCCACCAGCTGCCGGGATGCTCAGTAGCGGATTGCAGCCATTGCTGGTTGTCGGCGGGCAGCGCCGCGCCCTTCCCCAGCCAGTGGCTGCGCTTCTTCTTCTCCGGCGGATTGATGACGCCGGCGATGTGCCCGGACGCGCCGAGCACGAAACGCTTCTTGCCCTTGAACACCTGCGTGCTGCGGTAGGCGGCGTCCCACGGGACGATGTGGTCCTCGCGCGAGCCGTAGATGTAGACCGGTGCCTGGATCGCGCCGAGGTCGATCTTCTCGCCGCAGACGGTCAGCTGGCCGGGGATGCGCAGCTCGTTCTGCAGGTAGGTGTGGCGCAGGTACCAGCAGTACATCGGGCCCGGCAGGTTGGTCGCGTCGCCGTTCCAGTACAGCAGGTCGAAGGCCGGCGGCGCGTCGCCCTTCAGGTAGTTGCCGACGACGTAGTTCCAGACGAGGTCGTTGGGACGCAGGAAGCTGAAGGTCGTCGCCAGCTCCTGGCCCTTGAGCATGCCCGGACCGCCGACGGCCTGATCGCCCAGCGTCATCTCGCGCAGCTGCACGGCCTGCTCGTCGATGAACAGGTCCAGGATGCCGTTGCTGCTGAAGTCGATCAGCGTGGTGAGCAGGGTGACGCTTTCGGCGGGCTGTTCACCGCGCGCAGCGAGCACGGCCAGCGCCGTCGCCAGGATGGTGCCGCCGACGCAGAAGCCCAGCGTGTTGATGGTGTCGGTGCCGGCAATCTCGCGCGTGACCTCGATGGCCTTGATCGCGGCCTTCCCGATGTAGTCGTCCCAGGTCCAGCGCACGCAGTCCGCATCGGGATTGCGCCAGCTCACCACGAAGGTGCGATGGCCCTGCGCCACCGCGTAGCGGATCAGCGAGTTCTCCGGCTGCAGGTCGAGGATGTAGTACTTGTTGATGCAGGGCGGCACCATCAGCAGCGGCCGCGCATGCACCTTGGCGGTCAGCGGCTTGTACTCGAGCAGCTGGAAGAACTCGTTCTCGAAGACGACGTGGCCTTCGGTCGTCGCGACGTTGCGGCCGACCTCGAAGGCGGACTCGTCGGTCTGCGACACGTGGCCGCGCTGCACGTCGGCCATCAGCAGCTGCAGGCCGCGCGTGAGGCTCTCGCCCTGCGTGTTCAGCGCGCGCTGCTGGGCTTCGGGATTGAGCGCGAGGTAGTTGCTCGGCGAGGCGGCGTCGACGAACTGCTGCACCGCGAAGCGGACGCGCGCGCGGGTCTTGTCGTCGGCCTGCACCTGGTCGGCCATCCGCTGCAGCGTCTTCGCGTTGAGCAGGTAGAGCTGCGCGGTGAAGTGGGCGAGTCGGTTCTCGTTCCACGACGCGTCGGCGAAGCGGCGGTCCTTCAGCGGCGGCGTCGTGGCGGCAGGCGCCGAGGAAGCCGTCACGCCGTGCGGGGCCGCCTGGGAATCACCGAGCGCTGCGTTCCACAGCGCACTGGCCTGGCTGATGTACTCGGACTGCAGCTGCGTCCACGCGTCGGGCGGGATCTGCATTGCCTGCAATTGCTTGAAGGCATCGCCGAACCCATGCGACAGACCGCTGGCCGCCTGTTGGGCCTGCTGAGCCCAGTGTTCGAAACCGTGGACCGGAATGCCGGGGAATCCGGCGGCGGCGTTGTTCGCGCTCATGTGTCTCCTCATGCCGACCTGGGCTGGAAGCTTGCCACAGCCGATCACGCGGAAGATGCGGATCGACGGGGAGGCTTCGCATATGCTCAGGCGCTTTTGTAGCTCGATCAGCTTACCCCCGCGTGACGCTGCTGTCGCGAAGACCCGAGGAAATCGTTGATGTATCTGGTGGCCATCGCGTGGATGTATGTGGTGCTGATGATGGCGGTCGTCGAGGCCTTCAGCTCGCAGGGAACGGTGCTGGGCGCGCTCATCACCTTCGTGTTCTACGGGGTGGTACCGCTATCGATCGTGATGTACGTGATGGGGGCGCCGCGGCGGCGCGCCGCACGCAGGAAGGCGGAGGCGTCCGAGAGTCCGCATGACAAGGGGGAAGGCGCTGTTGCGTCGATGCCAACATTGATGCCGACATCGACGTCGACAAGCCCCTCAGCGCAGTCGGATGACGGCGGCCATGCGCCCGCTGCGCAGACCGTCGACGCGCTCGTGGCGGAACGAAAAGAATCGTGACGGCTCGCTGAGCGTGCACCAGCCACCGCCGCTGACGGCCCCGATACCGAGCGCTTCGAGTCTTCGTCGCGCCAGACCGTAGAGATCGGCACGCCAGCGCGCCTCGCCCTGTTCGTTCCGTTGGAAGCGGAACATCGGCTGATCCTGATGAAGAGGCTCGGCGGCGAAGGCCGCGAGCACATCGGCACCGACCTCGAACTGATCCGGACCGATGCAGGCGCCCATCCAGGCGCTGATGTCGCGAGGTTCGCAGCGCACCGCCGCGCACATCGCCGCGACGGTGTTCTCGAGCACGCCGCCCGCGAGCCCGCGCCAGCCCGCGTGCGCGGCACCGACCACGCCCGGCCCGGCGAACAGCACGGGCAGGCAGTCCGCTACCATCACCGCGCAGGCGAGCGCGGGATCGGTGCTGATGGACGCATCGGCGGGTTCGGGATCGGCGCCGGGCAGCGCGTGTTCGGGGCGCAGGCGCAGCACGGTCGTCCCATGCACCTGCTTCAGGAAAACCGGCAGACCGCCGATCGAGAGGGCGACGCGCCGACGGTTCTCGATGACATTCGCCGGATCGTCGCCGACCGAGCGCCCCAGATTGAGGCTCGCCAATCCGCGCTGCTCATCCGGCGCCTCCGGACCGCCGCTGACGCCGCCCGCGCGCGTGGTCATGAACGCATCGACGTGCGACGCGGTCCACGACGGCCGCAGCCAGTCCTCATTCAGCATCGGGGCACGCGCTCGGCTGCGTCTTGCTGAAGGCATCCAGCGTCATGCACTGCTCGAAGATCTTCATGACCGTCGGCACGTGATCGAGCCGGCTGTTGAAACGCTGCGCGTTGAAGATCTGCGGCACGAGCACGCAATCGGCCATCGTCGGCGCATCGCCGAAGCAGAAGCGGCCCGACCGCCCTTCGGCCTTCAGACGTTGCTCGACGACCGCCAGCCCGCTCTCGACCCAGTGATGGATCCAGCGGTTCTTGTTGTCTTCGCCGACCGCGAGGTCCTTCACCAGGTAGCGCAGCACGCGCAGGTTGTTCAGCGGATGGATCTCGCAGGCGATGTCCTGCGACAGCGCGCGGATGTAGGCGCGGCACAGCGCGTCGCCGGGCAGCAGCGGCGGCTCGGGATGCGTTTCATCGAGGTACTCGATGATCGCCATCGACTGCGTGACAAGCGCGTCGCCGTCCTTCAGCAAGGGGACCAGGCGCGACGCGGACACGGCGGCGTAGGACTCGTTGAACTGCTCGTTCTTCGCGAGGTGGACGGACTTGTAGTCGAAGTCCAGGCCCTTGAGCGCCATCGCGATGCGGACGCGGTACGAGGCGGACGAACGGAAGTAGTTGTAGAGCTCCATGGCCGGCGATGATGCCACGGGGTCGGCAATGGAGGCCGGTACACTGCGGGCCATGTTCCAAGCGCGGCGCTACCAGCATTGCCCCACCTGCGGCGGCCAGATCGAATACCGCATCCCGGCCGATGACAACCGGGAACGCGCGACCTGCACCGTGTGCGGCGCGATCCATTACGAGAACCCTTTGAACGTCGTCGGCACGCTGCCGGTGTGGGGTGATCAGGTGCTGCTGTGCAGGCGCGCGATCGAGCCGCGGCTGGGCAAGTGGACGCTGCCGGCGGGCTTCATGGAACTGGGCGAGACGCTGGCCGAAGGCGCGGCGCGCGAGACGGTCGAAGAAGCCGGCGCGCAGATCGAACTGCAGAACCTGTACTGCGTGATGAACGTGGTCCGCGTCGGGCAGGTCCACACCTTCTACCGCGCGAAGCTGCTGAGCCCCGACTTCGATCCAGGTCCGGAAACCCTCGAAGCCCAGTTGTTCCTCGAGCACGAGATCCCGTGGGACGAGATCGCCTTCCACACGATCCGCGAAGCGCTGCAGCGCTTCTTCGAGGACCGCCGCAGCGGCAACGGGTATCCGTTGCATACGGCGGATATCGACTGATCACTGCAGGGTGCGGTGACGGGCATCTTCAATCAACTCGTCGAAGACCTCATCCATCTGTGATTCGGTCAGGACGCGACCTTCGCGGATGTCGTCGTAAGCCTCGCCGATGGCTTCGCGCAGTTCTTGCTCGTAGGGCGTGAGCGCCGACACATCGGCAACCGGCAAGCGGAAGTCGGGGAAGGCTGGGCATCGAACCTGCGCCGACGACATCGGCGCGGATGTTTCCAGGTTCGCGGTCAGGGGGTTTGGCGCGCGCTTCATCGGGTACCTCTCTCCATCAAACACCAAGTGGAAAGGCGCGGATTCTGCGAGGTCCAAAACGCTTTGCAAGAGTGCTTGACGGAGGTCAAGCGATTCACCGACTTCGATGAGTCAGGGCTTGATGTCCTGCGCCGACGCCCACGGTCCGGTGATGCCGTCGAGTTCGCTATCCCACAGCGCCTGTGCGTCGAGCGCATCGGTGACGCCTTCCGCATAGACCTTCAGAGAGAGACTGCGCAGCATGACCACCAGGCTGCGCACGAAGGCCGCGCGTCCCACGTCCGCCGACACGCCGCTGACCACCGAGCTGTCGAGCTTCACGTAGTCCAGTCCGGCCTGGAAAAGTCGATCGATTTGAGCCAGTCCGGCTCCCGCGTGTTCGAGGCCGAGCTGGACACCCAGCGGACGCAGTTGACGACCGAGTTCCTGCAGCGCTTCGAAGTGCTGCACCGCTGCCGGCTCGGCCAGTTCCAGGCCGATCTGGCGCCGCACCGCGGCGGGCGTGGCCTGCACCAGTTCGCGTGCGCGGGCGATGAAGCTGCCGTCGTTCAGCGACGCTGGGGCGACGTTGACGCAGCGCATGCGGCCGTCGCGCTGCGTGGCCTGCAGCGCCAGCGCGAGCGCCTGCAGGTCCGCCTCGGCGCTCAGGCGATGGCGCAATGCGAGCGGCAACCAGCGCGCGGCCGGCTCGAATTCGCCGACCGGGTTGAGCTTCAGCTGCAGCGGGCATTCCAGATGCAAGACCTGACGCTCGCGTCCGATCAGCGGGAACTCCAGCAGCCGGCTGCGTTGATGCGCCAGCGCGTCCGAGATCAGCGCGCGCCAGGCGCGCTCGCCCTGCGCGACCTCCTCCGACGGCGGGGCCTCGCGCAGTTCGAGCACGACGCCCTCGCCCTGCTCGGCCTTGGCCAGCGCCGCGTCCGCCGCAGCGAACCACGCGCTCATCGGCTGGTCCCGCATCAGCTCGACCGCGCCCAGCGCGACACCGACGCCTGAACCCAGGTTCTGCAGTCCGGCCCGCAACGCGTCGGCCAGCGCCTGCGCGGTATCGCCCACCACGTTAGGCGCGGGCAGCCACAGCGCGAAGTCCGAGCCGTTGAGCCGTCCCGCGAGGCAGCCCCGCACCTGCTCCGGATACACCCGCAGCGCCTGCGCGATCGCCATCAGCGCCTGGTCCGTCGCGCCGTGTCCGAGTCGCTGGTTCAGGCCCGGCAGATCCCTCAGGCGCACCAGCACCAGGCCTGCGCGCAGCGGGCCGTCATCGCGCTCCAGCGCCGAGTTCAGCTCCGCGACGAACTGCCGCCGGTGCGACAGCCCCGTCAATTCATCGCACAGCAGTTGGTGATGCAAGGTGCGCAGCTGTTCGGCCTGGGCCTCGAACATCTGCCGCGTGCGCAGCACCATCGTGTTCATCGCGCTCGTCAGCTTGCGCATCTCGGGCACGCGCGGCTCCAGCACGGTCTCGAATCGACCTTGCGAGACACCCTCAGCCTGCCGCACCGCCGTGTCCAGCGGCCGGCGCAGCCGGGACAGCACCGCCGCCGCCGCCACGCCCGTCGCCAGGCCCACCGCGAGCAGCCACAGCGCCGTGCTGAGCGTGGCGCGCCACAGCGCCTCGTGCACATAGCCGGTCTGGCCGCGCAGCTCGATCTCGCCGGCGGCCTTCCAGCCGTCCGACACCTTGGCCACGCCCGGCGCCACGTCCAGCGGCAGCAGCGAGACGAACCATCGCGGCGCATGCGACACCTGCGGCGTCTCCAGATGGCGCTCGAAGACCTGTGCGCCGCTGCCGTCGCGCCAGCGCACGCTCTCGTACGCGCCCGCGTCGAACTGCGCCGAGATCAGCAGCGACATCAGCTCCGCATCGCCCTTCTGCTGCGACAGCGCCAGCGCGAGCGAATTCGCGTTGTCGGCGTTCTTCAGCTGAGCCTGCGTCTGCAGCAGCTCGCGCAGCGACCAGGTGCTCACCGCCACGCCGCCCAACGCCGAGGCCAGCACCGCGCCCAGGACCAGCCACCAGATTTGTCTTATCAGGGACATGTCTTGAATTCTCCGTCGCCCATCAGAAGCCCTCCGCCTTCGCCTTCGCCAGCAGGTCGCGCCACAGCGACAGCCGGACCAGCGGATTGCCCGCCGTCGTCGCGCCGACGCCGCTCCACAAGCCTTCGCCGTTGAAGCTGAACACCGGGGTCAGGTCGGGCCGCAGCGATGCGGGCCGGATCTCCGGATTGATATTGTCCAGAATCAAGGGGTCCGCCTCCGGCTGCGCATAGTAGGCCAGGACCATGTGCGCCTGAGGCCGGCCCTGGAACTGCGCCCGCACGTACACCATCCGCAACTTGGCCTGCGGCACGCCCGCGCTCAGCAGGCTCATGTACTTGGCGATCGCGTAGTCCTCGCAATCGCCCGCGCCCTTGTCCAGCAGCTCCAGCGGCGTGGCCCAGTAGTCGACCTGACCCCAGACCTCGATGTCGTCCTTGAACGCTACCCGCTGGTTGAAGAAGCTGTTGACCGCCGTCAGCCGGTCGCGCTCCTCGGGCATCGCCGCCGCGCGATCGGCCATCTGGATCATGGCCTTGACCGAGGCCTGCGTCTTGGGCGAGAGCCTGGCCGCGGACTCGGTGAGCTTGTCCTTGTCCCAGCCGAAGGCCAGTGCGGACCACAGGCCCGCCACGCACACCAGCACCGCCAACGCCCGTTGCGCCGGCCGGATTGTCCGGCCTGCGCGTGACGCTGTACGAGTGACGAAACGTGACATGCGCTGCAATGTATCTGCCCCGGCGCGCTCCGACGGGCGAAGTGCGACATGCGATGCGTCCCCGGGGACGCCCCTTCGGACAAGCGGCAATTTGCCGCACCCCTTTCACGCCCCGGGTCGGGGCGCGCCGGGATAATCCGGCGCTCACATGAAGACCCAAGCCATCCGTCAGGAACTCGATCAGGCCCGTGCCAACGGCCCGCTGCGCCAGATCCAGATTCCCCCCTGCCCCGAGCTGCTGCAGCGCCTGCGCGCCGCGATGGCGCTGCCGCAACCCGACCTCAACGAAGTCGGCCGCGTCGCCGCCGCCGACGTGGCCATGTCCGCGACGCTGCTGCGCGTGGCCAACAGTCCGTTGCATCTGGTGGCAGGCCACGTGCCCTGCACGACGGTCGGCCAGGCGATGTACCGCCTGGGCCTGGATGAGAGTGTCGCGCTGATGCAGGCCTTCCTGGTCCGTCACGCGATCCCCGTCAACAGCCCGCACCTGCTGCGCTTCTGGCAGCGCTCGACCAAGCGCTCGGTGGCGATGGGATTCATCGCCGGGCAGTTGCCGGGCATGCGCGTCGATCTGGCGCAGAGCTACGGTCTGTTCTGCCATGTCGGCATGCCGGTGCTGCTGCAGAGCGTGCGCGGCTACGGCGCGACGATGGTCGAAGCCGGCGCGCGCATCGACCGCCCCTTCATCGCGACGGAGAACGCCAACCACCGCACCGACCACGCCGTCGTCGGCGCGCTGGTGATCAAGGTCTGGCACCTGGCGCCGGAGCTGATGACGGCCATCCGGCTGCATCACGACTTCGAGGCGCTGAAGGACGAGAGCATCGAGCCGGAAATCCGTTCGCTGATCGCCGCGGGCCTGATCGCCGAACACCTGATGCGCCAGCATGAGGGGCTGGACGAGGATGCGGACTGGGCCGCCAACCGCGAGGCGGCGCTGGCTTGGCTGCATCTGTCGGAGGATGAGCTCGAGCAGTGGGACGACGCGCTGCGGCCGCTGCTGGACGAGGCCTGAGATCGGCTTGCGGGGCCAGGGGGCCGGCCCTCATACGTGTCACATGTTCCACAAATCGGGCCGGCCCCCTGGCCCCGCAAGCCTCCAGCTCGTGGTGGGCGTCGGGGTGGCGTGCGACGGTCAGGCGGCGCGTACGGCCACACGGGCAGCAGCCAGGTCCCAACGCGCGCAACCGACGCTCTTGAACAACCGCGTGCGGCCGTCGTCGACAGGTCGCTGACCCAGCACGAGATCGTCGAGCGCATCCTGCGGCTCAAAGCGTCCGGCCGCCATCAGGTCACCCGCTTCGGCCTGCGCGCCGACCGGGTCGTCGACCCAGATCTGCGCCCCACGGACCAACTCCTGCGGTAGCTCCACCATGTCGTCGCGGAACGCGCCGACACCGATCACCACCGCACCTTCACCGACGCCAGGACGCAGCACCGGCACACGGCTGGTCGTCGCGCACACGATGACGTCCCAGTCGTGACGCGTCTGGGATTCAGCCGGGAGCGGCTCGACGCCGAGCTCCTCGACAAAACCTGGCACCGTCTGATGGCCTTGCACGTGGATGGTCGCCTGCGGATGCAGCGCCTGGAGCGCCTCCACGTGGGCTCGCGCCTGCACGCCGCCACCGACCACCAGGGCGCGTCGAGGCGCCTTGCGGATCAGGTGTTGCAGCGCCAGCATGCTGACGGCGGCCGTGCGGCGCGCCGTCAGCGCGGGACCGTCGAGCACGGCCAGACGTTGACCAGTGCGACTGTCCAGCACGACGACCTCGCCCGCGATCGTCGGCAGGCCGAGCGCCGCGTTGAGCGGATGCACGCTGACGAGCTTGGTGATCGACAGCGTGTCGCTCAGACAGGGCATCACCAGCAGCACGCCGTCCTGACGCAGCGGCAGCACCTGCCGCGGCGGGCAGGTGAGCCGGCCGTCGCGGTGCTCGCGGCAGACCAGCGCGATCTCCTCCATCAGGGGAGACCACGGCAGCGCGCGCGAGGTGGCGGCGGCGTCGAGAACCAGCATCCGGTCGCGAGTTCCGTGGATGGCCTGAGCTGCTTGGGCGGCTTGAGCGGCGTGGATGGCGCGGCCCGCGCTTACTTGCGCGGCGGCGGCAGGTCGGTGCACGAGCCGTGCGCGACTTCCGCGGCCATGCCGATCGACTCGCCCAGGGTCGGATGCGGGTGGATCGTCTTGCCGATGTCGACCGCGTCCGCGCCCATCTCGATGGCCAGCGCGATCTCTCCGATCATGTCGCCCGCATGCGTGCCGACGATGCCGCCGCCGATGATGCGGTGGGTCTCCTCGTCGACGATCAGCTTGGTGAAGCCCTCGTCGCGGCCGTTGGCGATCGCGCGCCCCGACGCCGTCCACGGGAACAGCCCCTTCTTGATCTTGAGGCCGCGCGCCTTGGCTTCGTCCTCGGTCACGCCGACCCAGGCCACTTCCGGATCGGTGTAGGCCACGCTCGGGATCACGCGCGCATCGAAGCGCGACTTGGCCAGCGACTCGTCGCCGAGCAGCTCGCCGGCGATGACTTCCGCCGCCACGTGACCCTCATGCACCGCCTTGTGCGCCAGCATCGGCTGGCCGACGATGTCGCCGATGGCGAAGATGTTGGACACGTTGGTGCGCATCTGCACGTCGACCGGGATGAAGCCGCGATCGCTCACGACCACACCGGCCTTGCCCGCGCCGATCTTCTTGCCGTTGGGCGAACGGCCCACCGCCTGCAGCACCAGGTCGTAGACCTGAGGTTCCTTCGGGGCGCCCTCGCCTTCGAAGGTCACCTTGATGCCTTCGGGTGTGGCCTCGGCCGCGACCGTCTTCGTGTTCAACATGATGTTGTCGAAGCGCGGCGCGTTCATCTTCTGCCAGACCTTGACCAGGTCGCGATCCGCGCCGGTCATCAGCGTGGGCAGCATTTCCACGACGTCCAGGCGCGCGCCCAGCGTCGAGTAGACCGTACCCATTTCCAGGCCGATGATGCCGCCGCCGACGATCAGCATGCGCTTGGGCTGGCTGGTCAGTTCGAGCGCGCCGGTCGAGTCGATCACGCGCGGGTCGTTCGGCATGAAGGGCAGACGCACCGCCTGCGAGCCCGCGGCGATGATGATCTTGCGGAACTTCAGCGTCTGGGTCTTGCCGGTGCGCTCCTGGGCCTCGCCGCTGGTCTCCTCGACCGAGAGGTGGTTGGCGTCCAGCAGCGTGCCGTAGCCGCGCACGACGGTGACCTTGCGCATCTTGGCCATCATCGTCAGGCCGCCCGTGAGCTTGCCGACGACCTTGGACTTGTGCGCGGCCAGCTTGGGCAGCTCGACCTTGGGTGCGGCGAACTCGACGCCCAGGTCGGCGAAGTGCTTGACCTCGTCCATCACCGCCGCGACGTGCAGCAGCGCCTTCGACGGAATGCAGCCGACGTTCAGGCAGACGCCACCCAGCGTGGCGTAGCGCTCGACGATCGCGACCTTGAGACCCAGGTCCGCCGCGCGGAACGCGGCCGAATAACCGCCGGGGCCGCTGCCGAGCACGATCACGTCGTACTCGCCTTCGGCCGGGCCGGTGTAGGTCGAGGCTTGTGGTGCGGGAGCAGCCGGAGCCGCAGCGGGCGCGGCTGCGGGTGCAGCCGGCGCGGGTGCCGGGGCCGATGCGGCCGGAGCCGGTGCTGCGGCCGCAGGCGCCGGCGCGGCCGCCGCGTCGCTTTCCAGCACGACCAGCAGGTCGCCCTGGTTGAGCTTGTCGCCCAGCTTGACCTTGAGCTCCTTGACCACGCCGGCGACGGAGGACGGGATCTCCATCGAGGCCTTGTCGGACTCGACGGTCACCAGGCTCTGCTCGACCTTCACGGTGTCGCCGACCTTGACCAGGACTTCGATGATCGCGACGTCCTTGAAGTCCCCGATGTCGGGAACCTTGACTTCAACTTGTGCCATGTCCGGTGCTTCCGATCAGAGGACGATGCGACGGAAGTCCGCCAACAGCGACGCGAAGTACACGTTGAAGCGGGCCGCGGACGCGCCGTCGATGACGCGGTGGTCCCAGCTCAGCGACAGCGGCAGGATCAGGCGCGGCTGGAACTGCTTGCCGTCCCACACGGGCTGCGTCGAGGACTTGCACACGCCCATGATCGCGACTTCCGGCGCGTTGATGATCGGCGTGAAGTAGGTGCCGCCTATGCCGCCCAGGGACGAGATCGAGAAGCAGCCGCCGGTCATGTCGGCCGGGCCGAGCTTGCCGTCACGGGCCTTCTTGGCCAGCTCCGACATCTCCTGGCTGATCTGGAAGATGCCCTTCTTGTCGCAATCGCGGATCACCGGCACGACCAGGCCGTTCGGCGTATCCGCGGCGAAGCCGATGTGGAAGTAGTTCTTCAGCACCAGCGTGTCGCCGTCCAGGGACGCGTTGAACTCGGGGAACTTCTTCAGCGCCGCGACGGTCGCCTTGATCATGAAGGCGAGCATCGTGACCTTGATGCCGGACTTCTCGTTCTCCTTGTTCAGCTGGACGCGGAAGGCTTCCAGCTCGGTGATGTCCGCGTCGTCGTGGTTGGTGACGTGTGGGATCGTGACCCAGTTGCGATGCAAGTTGGCGCCGCTGATCTTCTTGATGCGCGACAGGTCCTTGCGCTCGACCGGACCGAACTTCTCGAAGTCGACCTTGGGCCATGGCAGCAGGCCCGGGAAAGCGCCACCGGCAGCAGCGCCACCGGCGGGAGCCGCAGCCTTCTGCGCGACGGTCTGCGCCGTGCCGGCCATGACGGCCTTGACGAAGCCCTGGACGTCGGATTCGGTGATGCGGCCCTTGGCGCCGGAGCCCTTGACCTCGTCGAGCGGCACACCCAGTTCGCGGGCGATCTTGCGGATGCTCGGCGACGCATGCGGCAGCTTGCCAGTGGCCTTGGTCGGCTCATGCGGCGGCAGCGCGGCGGTCGGGATCTGACGATCCGCCGGCGCTGCAGCCGGAGCGGATGCAGGTGCGCTCGCGGCGGCCGGAGCCGGCGCGGCAGCGGCTTGTGCCGGAGCAGGCGCGGCAGCAGCCGGCGCCGGTGCGGCAGCACCGCCCGCCGCTTCGATAACGGCGATCTTCGAGCCCTTGGCGACCTTGTCGCCGAGCTTGACCAGCAGTTCCTTGATCACGCCGCCGTGCGACGACGGGATCTCCATCGAGGCCTTGTCGCTCTCGACGGTGATCAGGCTCTGTTCCTGCTTGACCGTATCGCCGACCTTGACCAGGACCTCGATCACCGCGACTTCGTCGAAGTCGCCGATGTCGGGAACGATGATGTCGACCGGACCACCCGATGCCGCGGGAGCGGCAGCAGGCGCGGCGGCCGGAGCCGCTGCGGGCGCAGCCTGCGGCGCGGGCGCCGGAGCAGCAGCCGCCGGAGCGGGCGCAGCGGCGGCGGGCGCAGGAGCGCCGGCGGCATCGCTCTCGAGCACGACGATCAGGTCACCCTGATTGATCGTGTCGCCGATCTTGACCTTCACTTCCTTGACGACGCCCGCCACGGAGGACGGGATCTCCATCGAGGCCTTGTCGGACTCGACGGTGACGAGGCTCTGCTCCACTTTCACCGTGTCGCCGGGCTTGACCAGCAACTCGATGATCGCGACGTCCTTGAAGTCCCCGATGTCGGGAACCTTGACTTCCACCAATGCCATTTGTGTTGTCTCCGAGTCCGACGCTTAGGCGTACAGCGGGTTGATCTTGTCGACGTTGATGCCGTATTTCTTGAGGGCTTCCGCGACCTTGGCCTGCGGGATCTTGCCCTCGTCGGCCAGGCTCTTCAGCGCGGCCACGACGATGTAGTGGCGGTTGATCTCGAAGTGCTCACGCAGCTTGGAACGGAAGTCGCTGCGACCGAAGCCGTCGGTGCCCAGGACCTTGTACGAACGGCCGGCCGGGATGAAGGCGCGGATCTGCTCCGCGTAGTTCTTCATGTAGTCGGTCGACGCGATCACCGGACCCTGCACCTTGCTCAGCTGCTGCGTCACGTAGGGCACGCAGGCCAGTTCGGTCGGGTGCAGCAGGTTCCAGCGGTCGGCGTTCTGGCCGTCGCGGGCCAGTTCGTTGAAGCTGGGGCAGGACCAGACGTTGGCACCGACGCCCCAGTCCGATTCCAGCAGCTTCTTGGCGGCCTGGCTCTCGCGCAGGATGGTGCCCGAGCCCAGCAGGTTCACCGTCAGCGGCTGCGCGCCCTGCGGCTGCACGGCCTCTTCCAGCAGGTACATGCCCTTGAGGATCTGCTCCTCGGTGCCGGCCTTCAGGCCCGGCATCGGGTAGTTCTCGTTGAGCAGCGTCAGATAGAAGTACACGTTCTCCTGGTTCTCGACCATGCGCTTCAGGCCGGAGTGCAGGATGACGGCGACTTCATGCGCGAAGGTCGGGTCGTAGCTGATGCAGTTCGGGATGGTGCCGGCCAGGATGTGGCTGTGGCCGTCCTCGTGCTGCAGGCCTTCGCCGTTCAGCGTCGTGCGTCCCGAGGTGCCGCCCAGCAGGAAGCCGCGCGCCTGCATGTCGCCCGCCGCCCAGGCCAGGTCGCCGATGCGCTGGAAGCCGAACATCGAGTAGTAGACGTAGAACGGGATCATCACGCGGTTGTTCGTCGAGTACGACGTCGCCGCGGCGATCCAGCTGGCCATGCCGCCCGCTTCGTTGATGCCTTCCTGCAGGATCTGGCCGGCCTTGTCCTCGCGGTAGTACATGACCTGGTCCTTGTCGACCGGCGTGTAGTTCTGACCCGCGGGGTTGTAGATGCCGATCTGGCGGAACAGGCCTTCCATGCCGAAGGTGCGCGCCTCGTCGACCAGGATGGGCACGGTGCGCGGCCCCAGTTCCTTGTCGCGCAGCAGCGTCGTCAGGAAGCGGACGTAGGCCTGGGTCGTCGAGATCTCGCGGCCTTCGGCGGTCGGGTCCAGCACGGCCTGGAAGGTCGCCAGGTCGGGCACCTTCAGGCCTTCCTCGGCCTGCGGACGGCGCTTGGGCAGGTAGCCGCCCAACGTCTTGCGACGCTCGTGCAGGTACTGCATCTCCGGCGTGTCGTCGGCCGGCTTGTAGAACGGGATCTTGGACAGTTCGCTGTCCGGGATGGGGATGTTGAAGCGGTCGCGGAAGGCCTTGATGTCCTCGTCCTGCAGCTTCTTGGTCTGGTGCGCGGTGTTCTTGCCTTCACCGATCTTGCCCATGCCGTAACCCTTGACGGTCTTGATCAGCATAACGGTCGGCTGGCCGACGGTGTTCACCGCCTTGTGATACGCCGCGTAGACCTTCTGCGGGTCGTGGCCGCCGCGGTTCAGGCGCCAGATGTCCTCGTCGGACATGTTCTCGACCATCTTCAGCAGCTCGGGATGCTTGCCGAAGAAATGCTTGCGCACGAACGCGCCGTCGTTGGCCTTGTAGGCCTGGTAGTCGCCGTCCAGCGTCTCCATCATGACCTTGCGCAGCAGCTCCTGCTTGTCGCGGGCCAGCAGCGGATCCCAGTACGAGCCCCAGATCAGCTTGATGACGTTCCAGCCGGAACCGCGGAACTCGCCTTCGAGCTCCTGGATGATCTTGCCGTTGCCGCGCACCGGGCCGTCCAGGCGCTGCAGGTTGCAGTTGACGACGAAGATCAGGTTGTCCAGCTTCTCGCGCGCGGCCAGGCCGATCGCGCCCAGGCTTTCCGGCTCGTCCATCTCGCCGTCGCCCAGGAAGACCCAGACCTTGCGCTTGGAGGTGTCGGCGATGCCGCGGGCGTGCAGGTACTTCAGGAAACGCGCCTGGTAGATGGCCATCAGCGGGCCCAGGCCCATGGACACCGTCGGGAACTGCCAGAACGAGGGCATCAGCTTCGGATGCGGGTAGCTCGACAGACCGACGCCGTCGACTTCCTGGCGGAAGTTGTTCAGCTGGTCCTCGGTGATGCGGCCTTCCAGGAAGGCGCGGGCGTAGATGCCGGGCGCGCTGTGGCCCTGGATGTACAGCAGGTCGCCGCCGTGCACGCCGCCTTCGCCCGTGTCGTCGCCGTGCCAGAAGTGGTTGAAGCCGCAGCCCAGCATGGTCGCCAGCGAGGCGAAGCTGGAGATGTGGCCGCCCAGGTCGCCGCCGTCTTCCGGATGCAGGCGGTTCGCGCGCACCACCATCGCCATGGCGTTCCAGCGCATGAAGGCGCGCAGGCGCTCTTCCATCTCGATGTTGCCGGGGAAGCGTTCTTCCTGGTCGACCGGGATGGTGTTGACGTAGGCCGTGGTGGCCGAGAAGGGCACGTCGATGCCGGCCTGACGCGCGTGGTCGATCAGGGTCTCGAGCAGGAAGTGGGCACGATCGCCGCCTTCCTCACCGATGACGGCGGACAGGGCGTCCAGCCATTCCTTGGTTTCGAGGGCGTCGGTGTCATTGGCGGATGCGCCGAGGAACGACTGGGGCTGCGCGGACATGTCTTTGTCTCCTTGTCTCAATCACGGCCTTCTGGTGGGCGTCTGGCGGGCTTGTTGCTGGCGTGAGGCTCTCGGATCGAACGGGTCACTGTGCCCGAACTTGCGAGAACCGTCATGCGCGCACCGTCATGCCGACGCACGTGGCAAACACGCGGCAAACCCCACCGGAAGGGCTATGGCGGCGGAGTGTCGCACAAGCCTTTCATTTTCCAAATAGCGCGATGCGTTTCCATATCGTGAAATGCAATAGCCTGTGAAGGCTTGGTTTCGTGACGGATGTCTTTCACGATGCGATCCGGGAATGCCCGGATCGGGAATGCCCCGGGGCCGCCCGGGCCGGGTGGGGCTGAACGGGCCGGGATAATCGCGCCCATGTTGTCCCGCCTCGATGTCCAAGGCTTTGCGCGCCGTACCCTGAATCCCGTCAAACGCCTGGTGTCGTCCTGGTGGCGACGCCAGTCCCCGTCGCGGCAGGACCGTTTCGCGACGCTGGGCCCGCTGCTGTCGGTGGTGCTCTTCCTGGCGGCGATCGTTTCGGCCTTCTGGTACCTGCGCAACGAGGAAATCGAACGCGAGGCCGAGGCCGTCAAGCGCGACACCGAGATGGCGCAGCAGCAGATCCGCTCGCGCCTGATCGAGAACGAGGACTTCCTCATCCCGCTGCAGCGCGACCTGGCCAACCGCTCGATCGACAACCTCGAGTTCACGCAGCGCGCGATGGCGATCGCGCGCAACCGGCCCGAGATCACCCACATCACCTGGCTGAACGCGCGCCGCGAGAAGCGCGTCAGCGTCGCGGCGATCGGCGAGCAGGCCGAGTCGCTGATGACGCTGGAGGGCAGCGATCCGTCCATGCCCAACGGCCACGCCAACAGCGAGCCCGAACGCGCCTTCCAGGGCGCGCGCGACCGGCGCACGCGGACCTATTCGGCCTCCTTCGCCGACGCGAACAACTCGACGGTCTTCCAGCTGCAGCTGCCGCTGAGCGACCGCACCGGCTTCACCGGCGTGCTGATCGCCGAGTACGCGGTCGAGGGCCTGCTGCGCTACTCGGTCCCCAACGAGCTGACCTCGCGCCACGCGGTCGCGGTGCTCGACCCGCGCGAGCAGGTCGTCGCCAGCACGGTGACGCCGATGCCGGGCAAGCGCATCACCCGCGCCCCGATCTATCACGAGGTGCCGATGACGCCGGCACCCGGACTCGTGCTGCGCGGCCAGGGCTACCGCACCTCGATCGGCCTGATCTCCAACACGCTGTTCTGGATGGTGATGGCGCTGTCGGTGCTGACCGTCTGGATGCTGCTGGGCACCTGGAAGCACATGCGCCGGCGCGCGCAGGTGCAGAACGCGCTGGCGGCGGAGACCAACTTCCGGCGCGCGATGGAGAACTCCATGCTGACCGGCATGCGGGCGATGGACCTGGAGACGCGCATCAGCTACGTCAACCCGGCCTTCTGCGCGATGACGGGCTTCGCCGAGTCCGAGCTGATCGGCCGCAAGCCGCCCTTCCCCTACTGGCCGCCCGACCGCTACGAGGAGAACCTGCGCCTGCTGCAGCAGGAGATGCAGGGCCGCAGCCCCGCCGGCGGTTCCGAGGTGAAGGTGATGCGCAAGGACGGCAGCATCTTCGACGCCCGCATGTACGTCTCGCCGCTGATCGACCCCAAGGGCAAGCAGAACGGCTGGATGACCTCGATGACCAACATCACCGAGGCCAAGCGCGTGCGCGACCAGCTGTCGGCGTCGCATGAGCGCTTCACCACGGTGCTGGAAGGCCTGGACGCGGCGGTGTCGGTGCTGTCGGTGCAGCAGGGCGAACTGCTCTTCGCCAACCGCAGCTACCGCCTGTGGTTCGGCGCCGATCCCAAGGGGCACGCGATGCTCGCGGGCTCGCAGCCGGCCGCGCTGGCCGGCGCGACGAGCACGCAGGACGCGAGCTACGCGCAGGGCGCCAACAGCGATGGCCACGGCGATCATGGCGACGAGGAGGACGTGGACGACTTCGGCGGCCTGCCCGCGCAGCACCTGACCGAGGTGGGCGGCGATTCGCGCGAGGTGTTCATCGCGCAGCTCGACATGTGGTTCGACGTGCGCGCCCGCTACCTGCAGTGGACCGACGGCCGCCTGGCGCAGATGCTCATCGCCACCGACATCACCGCGCGCCGGCATGCCGAGGCCCAGCAGCAGCAGCAGACCGAGAAGGCCCAGGTCACGAGCCGGCTGATCACGATGGGCGAGATGGCGTCCAGCGTCGCGCACGAGCTCAACCAGCCGCTGACCGCGATCACCAACTACTGCAACGGCATGGTGTCGCGCGTGCGCGGCGACAACATCCAGAAGGACGACCTGATCGTCGCGCTGGAGAAGACCGCCAAGCAGGCGCAGCGCGCCGGGCAGATCATCCACCGCATCCGCGCCTTCGTGAAGAAGAGCGAGCCGCAGCGCCAGCCCGCGTTCGCGGCCTCGATCGTCGAGGACTCGGTGGAGCTGGCCGGCATCGAGCTGCGCCGGCGCAACGTGCAAATCCACACGTACGTCGCGCAGCGGCTGCCGGTGATGCGCGTCGATCCCATCCTGATCGAGCAGGTGCTGCTGAACCTGCTCAAGAACGCCGCCGAGGCGATCGACAACGCGGCGCTGCCGCCCTCGCGCCGCCACATCGAACTGCGCGTGGTGCCCAAGCACACGGCCGAGCTGGGCGCCAACATCGAGTTCTCGGTGACCGACATGGGACCGGGTCTGCCGGTCGAGGTCATCGAGCGCATGTACGAGGCCTTCTTCTCCACGAAGGCCGATGGATTGGGGATCGGCCTAGGGTTATGCCGGTCCATCATCGAGTCCCACCAGGGTCGGATCCGCGCCGAGAACCTCTACAATGGCCCGTCCATCGTCGGGTGCCGGTTCGCGTTCACGATCCCCGTGGACATTCCGCGTCCGGAGTCTTCACTCGCCCCGCTCACTGCTCTGGACAAGAGCAGCGACGCAGGGACGGGCACTGCACACAACACCGCAGCAACACCATGAGCTTGATTCCGAAGAAGGGTAACGTCTACGTCGTCGATGATGACGAGGCAGTGCGGGACTCCCTGCAATGGCTGCTGGAAGGCAAGGACTACCGGGTCAAGTGCTATGACTCCGCCGAGAGCTTCCTGAGCCGCTACGACCCGCGCGAAGTCGCCTGCCTGATCGCCGACATCCGCATGGAAGGCATGAGCGGCCTGGAACTCCAGGACAAGCTGATCGAACGCAAGAGCCCGCTCCCCATCGTGTTCATCACCGGTCACGGCGACGTGCCGATGGCGGTGCAGACGATGAAGAAGGGCGCGGTCGACTTCATCGAGAAGCCGTTCAAGGAAGAGGAGCTGCTGTCGCTGGTGGAGCGCATGCTGGACCAGGCCCGCGGCGCCTTCGCCACGCAGCAGGAAGCGGCCAGCCGCGACGCGCTGCTGTCGCGCCTGACCACGCGCGAAGCGCAGGTGCTGGAACGCATCGTCGCCGGCCGCCTGAACAAGCAGATCGCCGACGACCTGGGCATCAGCATCAAGACGGTGGAAGCGCATCGCGCCAACATCATGGAGAAGCTGAACGCCAACACCGTGGCCGATCTGCTGAAGATCGCGCTCGGCGCGAACACGCAGGCCAAGGCCGGCTGATCGCCGCAAGACTTCAGAGGCCGCTGCGAAGCGGCCTCTTTGCATTCCGGGCAGAGCGATCCTCTGCCCTTGCGCTTTTCTGCTTTCCCCGTTTTTGAATCCCTGAATCCGGAGCATCGACATGACCGCACAACTGATCGACGGCAACGCCCTGTCCAAGCAACTGCGCGCCGAAGTGGCGACGCGCGCCGCCGCGCTGACCGCCAAGGGCGTGAAGCCGGGACTGGCCGTCGTGCTGGTCGGCGAGAACCCCGCGAGCCAGGTTTACGTGCGCAACAAGGTCAAGGCCTGCGAGGACGCGGGGCTGCACTCGGTGCTGGAGAAATACGCCGACACGATGACAGAGGCGGAACTGCTCGCGCGCGTGGATGCGCTGAACAACGATCCTTCGATCCACGGCATCCTGGTGCAACTGCCGCTGCCCAAGGGCATCGATGCGCACAAGGTGATCGAGGCGATCGCGCCGGAGAAGGACGTCGACGGTTTCCACGTCGCCAGCGCCGGCGCGCTGATGGTCGGGCAGGAGGGCTTCAAGCCTTGCACGCCCTATGGCTGCATGAGGATGCTGGAGTTCATCGGCTATGACACCAAGGGCAAGCACGCCGTCGTGATCGGCCGCAGCAACATCGTCGGCAAGCCGATGGCGATGCTGCTGCTGCAGGCCAATGCGACGGTGACCGTGTGCCACAGCGCGACGCCGGACCTGGCCCACTTCACGCGTCAGGCCGACATCGTCGTGGCCGCCGTGGGCAAGCGCGACGTGCTGACCGCGGACATGGTCAAGCCGGGCGCGGTGGTGCTGGACGTCGGCATGAACCGCACCGAGGAAGGCAAGCTCTGCGGCGATGTGGACTTCGACGGCGTCAAGGAAGTCGCCGGCTGGATCACGCCGGTGCCGGGCGGCGTCGGACCGATGACGATCACGATGCTGCTGGTCAACACGATGGAGTCGGCGGAGCGCGCGGCCGCCGCTCGCTGAAGGCTTCCGTACTTCCACCGCCGCTGGCCCTCACCCCTGCCCTCTCCCGCAAGCGGGAGAGGGGGTAAGCAGTGAGCCAGTCGGACTCCCTCTCCCGCTTGCGGGAGAGGGTGGGGGTGAGGGCCAGCAGACTTGGCAGTCAGCCAGGCCCTGCGAGTCCGTTAGTTGGTATCCGCCTCGCGCAGCGTCTGCACCACCGGACGCTGCAGCACGCCGCGCAGCGCCCACCAGCCGGCGAGCTGCGCCAGCACGGCGCCGCCTATGGTCGTGCCGATCAGCACCCACGGCTTGAACTGCCATTCGAACTCGAACGCGTAGTGCGTGAGCGCCCAGCCCAGCGCCTGCGCGGCTGTCCCGGCGAGGAAGCCGGCAAGCGCGCCCAGTCCGAGCAGCTCCGCGCGCTGCACCGCCGCCAGCAGCGCGCTCGACGCGCCGAAGGCGCGCATCAACGCGAACTCCCGCGTGCGCGCATCACGTGACCCCACCGCCGCCACCAGCAGCACGACCACGCCCAGCGCCAGCGCCACCGCGAACAGCAGCTGCACGGCCATGATCACCTGCTCCAGCACCTGCTGCACCTGCTTCAACTCGGCGGAGACGTCGATCAGCGTGAGGTTGGGGAACTCGTTGACCAGCTTGCGGTCGAGCGCCGCGGCCTCGCCCTGCCCCTGCGGCGAGCGGTACGCCGAGATGTAGCTGACCGGCAGCTCCGGCATCTGCGCGCGCGGGTACAGCACGAAGAAGTTGACCCGCATCGATCCCCAGTCGACCTTACGCAGCGAGGTGATCTTGGAATCGACCAGCACCCCCGCGATGTCGAATCGCATCGAGTCGCCGATCTTCAATCCGAGCTGCTCCGCGAGGCCCTGTTCGACGCTGACGCCGTCCTTGTCCTCGGGCGTCCACTTCCCGCCGGCGATCAGGTTGTGCGACGGCAGCTCCGCGCTATGGCTGAGGTTGAACTCACGCTCCACCAGGCGCTGCGCGCGCTCCTCGGTGAAGCGGCTCGCCTTGATCGCCTCGCCGTTGATGGCGACCAGCCGGCCGCGGATCATCGGGTACCAGTCGTAGTCCTTGACGCCGGACTTGTCGAGATCGGACCGGAAGCCGGGCCCCTGCTCCGGCTGGATGTTGATGACGAAGCGGTCGGGCGCGTTCACGGGAGTCGCGGCGCGCCAGCTCTCGATCAGGTCGGTGCGCATCAGCACCAGCAGCGCCAGCGCGAGCAGCCCCAGCGACAGCGACCCGACCTGCAGCACCGCAAAGGCCGGCCGCGCGGCGACCTGACGCGTCGCCAGCAGCAGCCAGCGCGGCGCGCCGGCCTGCGGCACGAGCCGTCGCAGCGCCAGCACCGCGCCGTACGCGAGCAGCGCGAAGAGGCCCAGCGCGACGGCGAAGCCACCGGTCGCGAACAGCCCCAGACGCCAGTCCGCCGACAGCGCCGTCAGCACCGCCGAGAAGCCGATGACGCCGGCCAGCAGCACGGCGATCGAGCCCATCTTCGGCCGGCCCAGCTCGCGACGGATCACGCGCAGCGGCGGCACGGCGGCCAGTTGCAGCACCGGCGGCAGGCCGAAGCCCAGCAGCAGGCTCATGCCCATGCCCAGCCCCAGCAGCACCGGCCAGATGCCAGGCGCCGGCAGGTTCACGTCGATGAGTCCCGCCAGCATCGCGATGAAGCCGTAATGCAGCAGGAAGCCGAGCAGCACGCCGATCGCGCTGCCGATGAAGCCGACGGTGGCGAACTCCAGCGTGAACACCCAGGTGAGCCGGCGCTGCGGCTGGCCGAGCACCCGCAGCATCGCGCAGTCGTCGAGATGTCGGTTGGCGAATTCCCGCGCCGCGAGCGCGACGGCGATCGCCGCGAGCAACGCCGCGAGCAGCGCGACGAGGTTCAGGAACTTGGTGGCGCGATCCAGCGTCTGGCGCATCTCCGGGCGGCCGGTCTCGAGCGACTCCAACCGCACGCCGCGCCAGTTGCCGTCTTTCGACTGCTGGCGGGTCTGCGCGTTGAACTGCTGCACCGAGGCCGCTTCACCGATCACGGCGAAGCGGTAGGTGATGCGGCTCGCAGGCTGGATCAGCGCGGTCGTGGCGATGTCGGACTGCGCCAGCATCACGCGCGGCGCGAAGTTCATGAAGCCGGCGCCGCGGTCGGGCTCGTTGGCGATCTCGCCGGCGATCTTCAGCGTCGCGTCGCCCAGCAGCAGCGGATCACCGACCTTCAGTCCGAGCGCGCTCAGCACGCCCGGATCGACCCACACCGTGCCGGCGGCCGGCGCGCCCACCTGACGTCCGTCCTTCAGAGACAGCGCGCCGCGCAGCGGATAACGCGGGCTGACCGACTTCACCGCCACCAGGCGGCTGCCGCCGCCCTGGTCCTCGTTGGCGCGGGCCATGCTGGGGAAGTTGAGCGTCTCGACGCTGTTCAGCTTCAAGCGTTCCGCGAGTTGCCGGACCGGCGCGGGCGTGGGCTGGTCGCTGGCGACGACCGCATCGCCGCCCAGCAGTTGCGCGGCGTCGCGGCGCAGGCCCTGGTCGAGCCGGTCCGACAGGAAGGCCACTGCGCATACGGCGGCGACGGCCAGCATCAGCGCGAGGATCAGCAGGTGGAGTTCGCCCGCGCGGAAGTCGCGCCAGGTCTGCAGACCCATCTGCCGCCACAGCGACGGCGGTCGTCGGCCCGACGGGGAACCGGAAGCCGATCGGCCTGCGGAGGTCCCGGCCGGGGTGCCAGGAGGAGTACCGGCGGGGGTGGCCGACGGAGAAGACGGGTGCGCGCTCATGCGCGGACTGTAGCGAACCGCATGCCCGCGCGCTGGCACGGGGGTGCGGCCATGCAATCGGCTTGAACAGTCCGTGCAACCGGTTTTGACGATGCGGCGCGCTCACGGGCGTTCAATGGACTGCATGAACACCCACTTCCCTCCCCTCTTCGTCTCCCATGGCTCGCCCATGATCGCGCTGGAGCCCGGCGAGGCCGGTGCCTTCATGCAGCGCCTCGGCCGCACGCTGGACGCCGTCTGGGGCCGGCCCAAGGCCGTGCTGGCGATCTCCGCGCACACGACGGCGCGTGAGGCCGTCCTGCTCAGCGCCGACCGCCATGAGGCGGTGTACGACTTCGGCGGCTTCCCGCCGGCGCTGTATCAGCTGCGTTATGACGCGCTTGGCGACCGCGCGCTGACCGCACAGATCGGCGAGACCCTCGCCCTCCCCGTCTTCGACCATGGCGGCTTGGACCACGGCATCTGGACTTCGCTGCGATTCCTCTATCCCGACGCCGACGTGCCGGTCATCCCGCTCACACTGACGGCGCACGCCTCACCGGCGCAGCTGCTCGAACTCGGTGAACGGCTGCAGGCGCTGTCGCGGGAGGGCGTGCTGATCCTGGGCACCGGCAGCATCACGCACAACCTGCGGCTGCTGATGCGCGCGACGGCCGAGGGCCTGCCGGAGATGGCCGAATCAGCGGCCTTCCGGACCTGGTTCGCGGAACGCTCCGCGGCACGCGACTGGGACGCGCTGGCGGCCTACCGGACGCAGGCGCCCAGCGCCGCGCTGATGCATCCGACAGACGAGCACCTGCTGCCCTGGTACGTCGCCGCGGGCGCCGGCGGTCGCGACGATGCGCCTATCCGCATCCACGAGGGGGTCACCTTCGGCGCGCTGGGGATGGATGCCTACGCGTTCGGGCCGCAGGCGCAGCGCCTGTCCCAGGCGCTGGCCGGCTGAACGGGCCGGGGCCATCAGGGCCTCGGCGGCGTCGCGACCGTGAGAATGGTCAGATGAAGATCGCCGCCAGGATGCCGAGGATCAGCGCCCACTTGACGACGTAGTAGCCGGTGCGCGACTTCGCCTTGAACGCCTTGAAGAACAGGCGCACCTTGTAGGCGTGATAGAAGAACTTGTTGAGCCCGCCGATGGGCTCGCTCTCCAGGTTCTGCGTCGCGGCGGAGGTCATCACCAGCTTGCCGAACGCGCGGTTCAGCCAGCGGATCGGCGCGAAGTGGACCGGACGCTCCACGTCGCAGAACAGGATCACGCGCTGGTGCGTGGTCGTGTTCTCGGCGTAGTGGATGAAGGTCTCGTCGAACATCACATCCTCGCCGTCCTTCCAGTGGTACTTTTCGCCGTCGACGTCGATGTAGCAGCCCGGATCGTTGGGCGTCGTCAGGCCGAGGTGGTAGCGCAGCGAGCCCGCGTACGGATCGCGGTGGCGCACCAGCTTCGCGCCCGGCGGCAGCGACGCGAACATCGCCGCCTTGACGCCGGGGATCTGGCGCAGCAGCTCGACGGTCCTGGGGCACAGCGCGTTGGCCGAGGCCATGTCCCGGTCGTACCACTTCAGGTAGAAGCGCTTCCAGCCGGTGCGGAAGAACGAGTTGAAGCCGATGTCGTTGTAGCCCGACGCGGCCTTGATGTAGCCCTCGTCGTTGAGCTTGAGGGCTTCCTCGCGGATCACCTGCCAGTTGTCGCGCAGCAGGCCGAGCTCGGGGAACGCCGAAGTCTTCAGGTAAGGCGTGGCCGGTGCGCGGGAGAACAGGTACATGACCGCGTTGATCGGCGAGATCAGCACGGTGAAGTCGGTCAGCGCGCGCGCCAGCTTGAAGCGGACGCGACCGCGGAAGTGGGCATACAGCGCCGAGGCGATGAAGATCGCCAGCACCCAATACCGCGTGGGCGGCAGCCAGTCGGCCATGTGCGGAACTCCTGCAAGAGAAGCGCGGGATTATCGGCGATCGAGCGCGAGCGACACGCCCCAGAAGATCAAGCCCCCGAACGCCAGGGCGACCCCCACCCATCCGGTGGACGTCCAGCCGTGACCGGCGGCGATGGCCAGCCCGCCCAGCCAGGGGCCGAGGGCGTTGGCCGCGTTGAAGGCCGAGTGGTTCAGGGCCGCGGCCAGGGTCTGCGCCTCGCCGGCCACGTCCATCAGCCGGGTCTGCAGCACGGCGCCGAGCCCGCCGCCGCAACCGATGAGGAACACCACCGGCAGCAGCGTCCACAGGCTGCCGGCCGCGAACGGGTAGAGCGCCAGCGACACGGCGCTCCACAGCAGCAGTCCGCCGATGGTGGGCATCAGCGCGCGATCGGCCGCCCAGGCGGAGACCAGCGTCCCTGCGGTCATGCCCATGCCGAACACGCTCAGCACGACCGGCAGCATGCCGGGTCCGGTGCGGGTGACCTCGAGCAGCGTGGAGCCGAGATAGGTGTAGACGGCGAACATGCCGCCGAAGCCGATGGTCGCGATCGCCAGCGTCAGCCAGACCTGGCGGCGGCCGAGCGCGCCGAGCTCGCGCATCGCGCTGGCGCCGGGCTGCACCTGGTCGCGCGGTGCGTGCATCGCCACCAGCGCGGCGGTCAGCAGCGCCAGCACCGTCACGACGCCGAAGCCCCAGCGCCAGCCGGCCCATTGCCCCAGCCCGTTGGCCAGCGGCACGCCGATGATGGTGGCGACGGTGAGGCCCAGCATCATCAGACTCACAGCCTGCGCGCGCCGCGCCGGCGCGACCAGCGAGGCGGCGACCAGCGCGCCCACGCCGAAGTACGCGCCATGCGGCAGCCCGCTCAGGAAGCGGAACAGCAGCATCGCGTGATAGCTGGGCGCCAGCGCGCTCAGCCCGTTGCCGACGGCGAAGGCCAGCATCAGCGCGATCAGCAGCGTGCGCCGCGGCACCTTGGCGCCCAGCACCGCCAGCAGCGGCGCCCCCACGACCACGCCCAGCGCATAGGCGCTGATCACGTGGCCGGCGGTGGGTGCGTCGATGCCAAGGTCCGGCGCGAAGAACGGGACCAGGCTCATCGCCACGAACTCGGTCGTGCCGATCGCGAAACCGCCGATGGCCAGCGCGAGCAGCGCCCAGCCGGTGTGCACGGTCGGCGTCGGGTCGTCGGAGAGCTGGGGAGAGGCGATCGGAGAGGCGGCGGACATGTCGGACTGCTGAAAGGAGACGCTCAGGGAGCGTTCATGAAACGTTCAGCATTGCAACACGGATCGAGGCGGCCCATGGATCAAGGGGCTGCATCTGGAGCGGGCGAAGGGAGTCGAACCCTCGTCATTGGCTTGGGAAGCCAAGGTAATAGCCGTTATACGACGCCCGCGGAGGAGGCGGATTATGACCCAAGCCGCGCGCGGCCCGGGCGGGACCCGGGCAGGCGGGCTCAGCGTCCGCGCTGGCCGATCAGTTGGGCCAGCAGGCGCTGGAGTTCCGCCTCGGCCAGCGGGTTCAGGCCCAGGAAGCGACAGCCGATGTGGACCTGCTCGCCGGCCAGGAACGACCGGAAGCTGCGCCGGATGCGCACCTCGAGGTCGGCCACCAGCACGAGCTGATCACCGACCATCACCCGGGCCTGGGGAACCTTCTGGCCGAGGAACAGGCCGCGCCCTTCCTCGACCGTGCCGCGCAGGCCAAGTCCGCCCAGCGACACGTCGTCCACGCTGAGGCTGCGGGCGCGGCCCAGGAGCATGAACTCGACGCGCACCGCCGGACCGAGTGGCACGTCGCGCCGCGGCGTGGTGCGGCGCTCGTCGCCCTCCTCATCGTCGGAGGCCGCCGTCGCGGCCGCATCGATGTCATCCGCCTCGGCGATGGCAGAAGCGTCTGCGGGAGCCACGGCTGGCGCTGCCTCAGCCGCGGCGGGTTTCAATCGGAGTCGTAGGCGGAACATGGGAAGGTCGGAAAGCACAGGCTCCCGGGTTGTATGCGCTCCGGGTGAACGCCTTCATGTCTGGCCGACCGTGGCGCGTGAAGGATTGCACGCTCATGAACATCCGCTTACAGGATCCGTTGGACCTCAGTCCCAGTCGGGGGCGAAGTCCGGATCGGCCAGCCGTTCGCCGCGATCGAGCGCAGCGATGCGCGTCATGTCCTCGTCGCTGAGGCGCAGCGCGGTGGCCGTGAGGTTGGCCGCCTGGTTGGACGGCTTGGTCGATGACGGGATCACCGCGAAACCCCGCTGCAGCAGCCAGGCCAGCGACACCTGCGCGGGCGTGGTGCCGTGCCGGGCGGCGATGTCGAGCAGCACCGGCTCGGTCATGACCTTGCCGTAGGCCAGCGGCATGTAGGCGGTCAGGGGCAGGTCTTGCCCCTTCGCAAAGTCGACGACACGACGGTTCTGCAGGAACGGGTGGATCTCGACCTGGTTGGTCGCGAGCTCGTCGACGCCCACGAGATCGATCGCCTCGCGCATCTGCGCGACGGTGAAGTTGGACAGGCCGATCGCCCGCGTCAGGCCCAGGCGCTTCGCTTCGATCAGCGCGTCCAGCGTTTCCTTCAGCGGCACCGCGCCGCCCGGCGACGGCCAGTGGATCAGCGTCAGGTCGACCGCCGCCATGCGCAGCTTGGCGAGGCTCTCGCGCAGGCTGGGGATGAGGCGGTCGCCGGCCAGTTGCTCGGTCCAGATCTTGGTCGTGACGAACAGCCCGGCGCGCGGCACGCCGCTTTCTGCGATCGCCTGGCCGACTTCGGCCTCGTTGCCGTAGATCTGGGCGGTGTCGATGTGGCGGTAGCCCAGCGACAGGCCGCTCTTGATCGCGTCGATGACGGTCTGCCCCTTGAGGCGGAAGGTGCCGAGGCCCAGTGGGGGCATGGAGATGGCGCGAGCTTGGGGCATGGATCGGGAGACGGTGGTTGTCATGAGGAACTCCTGAAAGCGGTCGAACGGTCGAACGGTCGAAGGGTCCCTGCGCGGTCAATGGCCGACGGCGATGGTCGCGGCGCCGGCGGCACGCGCCGGCAGCGGGAAGCGGCGGTCGAGGCGACCCGCCAGCACGGTGAGCGCGAAGGCGCCGAGCACGACGATGGCGCCTATCCATGGCGTGTGGATCAGACCCAGGTGTTCGACGATCAGGCCGCCGCCCCAGGCGCCGCCGGCGATGCCGAGGTTGAACGCCGCGATGTTCAGGCCCGAGGCGACGTCGACGGCCTTGGGCGCATGGGCCTCGGCCTGCTGGACGACGTAGACCTGCAGACCGGGCACGTTGCCGAAGGCGAAGGCGCCCCAGGCGAGCACGGTCAACACGGCGAGGACCGGCGACTGCGCGGTGATGCTCAGCACGAACAGCACCGCGGCGAGTGCCAGGAAGATCAGCTTGAGCGCGCCGATCGGGCCGCGCTTGTCCGCGAGCTTGCCGCCCCAGACATTGCCGACCGCGACCGAGATGCCGTACACGAGGAGCACGAGGCTGACGCCGTTGGCGGAGATGCCGGTGATCTGCTGGAGGATGGGCGCGAGGTAGGTGAAGGCGATGAACGAACCGCCGTAGCCGACCGCCGTCATCGCATAGACGAGCAGCAGGCGCGGCTGGCGCAGCGGCTCGAACTGGTGCAGCAGGCTGGCCGGCGCGGGCTGCGCGAGCTTGCGCGGCACGAAGACCAGGCTGGCGATGAAGGCGATCAAGCCCAGCGCGGCAACGGCGAGGAAGGTCGCGCGCCAGCCGAAGTGCTGGCCGACGAAGGTGCCCAGCGGCACGCCGGTGACCAGCGCGACGGTGAGTCCCGAGAACATCGTCGCGATCGCGCTGGCGGCCTTCTCACGGGGGACGAGGCTGGTGGCGATCGTCGAGCCGATGGAGAAGAACACGCCGTGCGCGAGGCCGGTCAGGACCCGGGCGACGACGAGCGCGCCGTAACCCGGCGCGAGCCATGCGAGCAGGTTGCCGGCGGTGAACAGCAGCATCAGCGCGAGCAGCAGCTGCTTGCGCGGCCAGCGGCCGGAGAGCGCGGTGAGGACGGGCGCGCCGATGGCGACGCCCAGCGCGTACAGCGAGACCAGCAGGCCCGCGGACGGCAGGCTGACGCCGAGGTCGGCGGCCATGGTCGGGATCAGGCCCACGATGACGAATTCCGTGGTCCCGATGGCGAAGGCGCTGACGGTCAGCGCCCACAAGG
Organism: Mitsuaria sp. 7; assembly: GCF_001653795.1. Taxonomy (NCBI): domain Bacteria; kingdom Pseudomonadati; phylum Pseudomonadota; class Betaproteobacteria; order Burkholderiales; family Sphaerotilaceae; genus Roseateles; species Mitsuaria sp. 7. Next base: position 20,196 of record NZ_CP011514.1, on the reverse strand, counting down.
CGATCGGCATGATGAGGCTCCTGCGAAGCGAGGGAGGTTGGAGGAATGGCCGCCAGTGTGCGCATCCCTTGCTTGCAGATAAAGCCTCGATTGACCAAATGATTATTGAATCAGACGCAAATCAAACAAGCGCATCCAATCCCCGCTCCCGGATCAGGTGAAGCATTTTCAGCTCGGGCCCCCGGGGCCGTGCCAGACCTTGTTGCCAGCGCAGCACCAAGCGTGGCGACGTGTTCAGCAACCGCGCAAAGGTGAAGTAATGAAGATTCGACTGCGCCACCAGTTGACGTATCTGCGAGGGCGTCATCGGATCTGGCAGCGGACTGCAACCCCGCTCGAACTCGCGCCACTGTTCGTCGGTCATCAACCCATGCTCATGAAGGCGTCGCGACGACGCCAGAAGCTCTGCCAACAGACGTGATTTACGTTTACGCATCACAAGCAACCTCCGAGATGTCTCCGCGATCCACCGCTGCCTTCAGGCCCGCCGCATCCTGATCCAACCAATGCATCGCAGCGGCGCGGCACATGGCGATTTCGTTGGGGTCCAGGTTGACCCGACGGTTCTTGGCATAGCCATGCACAAAAAACCAGGAACCCGCATGCCGGTTCGCGACGATGGCGCGATAGCCACCGCGCTTTCCGGAGCCAGATCGTGCAATCCGCTTCTTCCTCAGTCCATGACCGAGATCTGCATCGATCAGTCCTCGTTTCATTTCGTCCACAGCCCTGCACAGATCGCCTTCTGTCCAATGCCTGCTTGCGCATCCAGCGACGAAACCCTTCGACCACGAACACCGCCATACCGATCTCCACGCATTGCTGCCATGACCGTCAGTGCCAGGCCTTGCGTGGTCGTGCGTCACCCTGAAGTGGGCCCACCCTTGGGGGATACGCGGAGGGGGTGTCTCCCCCGTCAGACTCCTATCATTCGCATCAGTCTCGTCCGCCCATTGCGCTCATGAAAAGCTCCCTCGATGAACTCGCCGTCCTCGCCGCCATCGTCGACGCGGGATCGATCAGCGCGGCGGCGGAGCATCTGGGGCAGACGGTCTCCGCTGTCAGCCGGTCGCTGAGCCGGCTTGAGCAGAAGCTGGGCACGACCTTGATGCGGCGATCCACCAGACGCCTCGAACTCACCGAGGAGGGGCAGTTCTTCCTCGCCCGTGCCCGCAGCGTGCTCGCCGCGGTCGAGGACGCCGAGGAGCAGCTCGCGCTACGCCGCGACCAGCCCGCCGGGCGGCTGCGCGTGAACGCGGCCTCGCCGTTCATGCTGCACGTCCTGGTGCCCCTGATCGGCGGCTTCCGCGAGCGCTATCCGCAGATCGAGCTCGAACTCAACAGCAGCGACCAGATCATCGACCTGCTGGAGCAGCGCACCGACGTTGCCTTGCGCATCGGCACGCTCGCCGATTCCACGCTGCATGCGCGGCCGCTTGGCAGTTTCCGCCTGCGGGTGCTCGCGAGTCCCGCCTACCTCGCCGCGCAGGGGCGCCCGACGAAGGTCGAGGCGCTCGCGAAGCACTCGCTGCTCGGGTTCACCGCGCCGGAGAGCCTCAACACCTGGCCCCTGCGCTGGTCCGGCGGCGAGGGGTATCCGATCGAGGCCGCGGTGAGCGCGTCGTCCGGCGAGACGCTGCGGCAGTTGGCCCTCGCCGGCCAGGGCGTCGTGGCGCTGTCCGACTTCATGACCGCGCGGGACCGCGCTGACGGGACGCTGGTGCAGGTCCTCGCGACGCACACCGTCGACACGCGCCAGCCGGTGCACGCGGTCTACTACCGCAACACCGCACTGGCTTCCCGCATCACCTGCTTCCTCGACTACCTCGCCGTCGAGATGGCGGCACTCGCGGGCTGAGCCCCCCGGCCTGCCCGACCCGCCTGACGCGCCCAAGCCGTCGGAGCTGCCAGAACGCGGCCGCGAGGCGTCACGCGACGCTCACTTGTTCACGTCGCCGACGCACAGGTACTTCGTCTCGACGTACTCGTCGATGCCCTGGTGCCCGCCCTCGCGGCCCAGGCCCGACTGCTTCACGCCACCGAACGGCACCTCGGCCGTCGAGATGAGGCCCGTGTTGATGCCGACCATGCCGTACTCCAGGCCTTCCGACACGCGCGTGATGCGGCCGATGTCGCGGGCGTAGAAGTAGCTCGCCAGGCCGAACTCGGTGGCGTTGGCCAGTGCGACGCCCTCGGCCTCGGTGCCGAAGCGGAACACCGGCGCCACCGGACCGAAGGTCTCCTCGCGCGCGCACAGCATGTCGGACGTCGCCTCCGACAGCACCGTCGGCTGGAAGAAGCGGTCGTGCAGCCGCGCGCCGCCGACCAGCACCTTCGCGCCCTTCTCCACCGCGTCGGCGACATGGCGCTCGACCTTCTCGATCGCCGCGTCCTCGATCAGCGGGCCTTGCGTCACGCCGGGCTCGAAGCCGTTGCCGACCTTCAGACCGCCGACCTTCTCCGCCAGCTTCGCCACGAAGGCGTCGTACACGCCCGCCTGCACGTAGAGGCGGTTCGCGCACACGCAGGTCTGGCCCGCATTGCGGTACTTGCTGGCGATCGCGCCCTCGACGGCGCTCTCGATGTCCGCGTCGTCGAAGACCAGGAACGGCGCGTTGCCGCCCAGCTCCAGCGACAGCTTCTTGATCGTCGGCGCGCACTGCGCCATCAGGATCCGGCCGACCTCCGTCGAGCCGGTGAACGACAGGTGCCGCACGACGTCGCTCTCGCACAGGACCTTGCCGATGGCGACCGATTGCTCCCCGTCGCCGGTGATCACGTTGAGCACGCCGGCCGGCATGCCGGCGCGCTGCGCGAGTTCGGCCGCGGCCAGCGCGGTCAGCGGCGTCTGCTCCGCCGGCTTGATCACGACCGGGCAGCCGGCCGCCAGTGCCGGCGCGACCTTGCGGGTGATCATCGCCAGCGGGAAATTCCACGGCGTGATGGCCGCGCACACGCCCACCGGCTGCTTGATCACCATGTAGCGCTTGGTCGCGTCGGTGGTCGGCACGATCTCGCCGCGCACGCGCTTGGATTCCTCCGCGAACCACTCGACGAAGCTCGCGCCGTACGAGATCTCGCCGCGCGCCTCGGCCAGCGGCTTGCCCTGCTCCGCCGTCAGGATGCGCGCCAGGTCGTCCGCATGCTGGGTCAGCAGGTGGAACCAGCGCATCAGGATCGAAGCCCGCTCCTTGGCCGTCTTGGACCGCCACGCCGGCCAGGCGGCATTGGCGGCCGTCACCGCCGCGTCGGCCTCCGACGCGCCCAGGTTGGCCACGTGCGTCAGCAGCACGCCGGTCGCCGGGTCCACGACGTCGAAACGGCTCGCGCCGCCCACCCACTCGCCGTTGATCAGCGCGTCGGTCTTGAGCAGGCTCGGGTCCTTGAGCTGCGCCAGCGGGGAGGTCTTGGGGTCCATCGTCGCCATGTCGTTTCTCCGTGGAAGGCCGGCATCCTAGCGGCGGCGGCGTGACCGCCATGTCAACACCGTGTCAACGGCCCCGGCTCCTATAATCGAAAGCTTCGCGAAATCGGGCGCCAGGCCCCGCCATTCCTGAATGGAAGAGCGGCAAACCGCGCACCCGCGAAGATACAAACTGAATCCACAAACCGGTTCAATCAACTGATTCATGTCGCAGCCCCGGCTGCGCCGCCGTCGACCCGCCAGGCCCATCAAGCAAAGGACAGGCATGAAAGCCGCAGAGATCCGCCACACCTTCCTGAAGTTCTTCGAGTCCAAGGGCCACCAGATCGTCGCGTCCAGCCCGGTCGTCCCCGGCGACGACCCGACGCTGCTGTTCACCAACGCGGGGATGAACCAGTTCAAGGACGTGTTCCTGGGCTTCGACAAGCGCGCCTACTCGCGTGCGACCACGGCACAGAAGTGCATCCGCGCCGGCGGCAAGCACAACGACCTGGACAACGTCGGCTACACGGCGCGCCACCACACCTTCTTCGAGATGCTGGGCAACTTCAGCTTCGGCGACTACTTCAAGAAGGACGCCATCGGCTTCGCCTGGGAACTGCTGACCGAGCACTTCAAGCTGCCGGCGGAGAAGCTGTGGGTGACCGTCTATTCCGAGGACGACGAGGCCTACGAGATCTGGAACAAGCAGGTCGGCGTGCCCGCCGAGCGCATCGTGCGCATCGGCGACAACAAGGGCGGCCGCTACATGTCCGACAACTTCTGGATGATGGGCGACACGGGCCCCTGCGGCCCCTGCACCGAGATCTTCTACGACCACGGTCCGGACGTGGCCGGCGGCCCTCCGGGCTCGCCCAACGAAGACGGCGACCGCTACATCGAGATCTGGAACAACGTCTTCATGCAGTTCAACCGGACTGAAGACGGCGTGATGCACAAGCTGCCCAAGCCCAGCGTCGACACCGGCATGGGCCTGGAGCGTCTGGCGGCCGTGCTGCAGCACGTGCACTCGAACTACGAGATCGACCTGTTCGTCAACCTGCTGGCCGCGGCCAAGCAGAGCGTGGACGCCGCAACGCCTGGCACCGGTGACTGCGACAAGGAATCGCCGTCGCTGAAGGTCATCGCGGACCACATCCGCGCCTGCTCGTTCACCGTCGTCGACGGCGTGATCCCGGGCAACGCCGGCCGCGGCTACGTGCTGCGCCGCATCGCCCGCCGCGCGATCCGCCACGGCTACAAGCTCGGCGCGCGCGCGCCCTTCTTCCACAAGCTCGTGGCCGCGCTGGCCAAGGAGATGGGCGAGGCCTATCCCGAGCTGCGCCGCGACGAGGCCCGCGTCACCGAAGTGCTGAAGCAGGAAGAGGAACGCTTCTTCAAGACCATCGCCACCGGCATGGAACTGCTGGAATCGGCCCTGGCCGGCGGCGCGACGCAGATCGACGGCGACACCGCCTTCAAGCTGCACGACACCTACGGCTTCCCGGTGGACCTGACTGCCGACGTCTGCCGCGAGCGCGGCGTGACCGTCGACGAGACCGGTTTCAACCGCCTGCTGGAAGAGCAGAAGGACCGCGGCCGTCAGGCCGGCAAGTTCAAGATGGCGCAGGGCCTGGCGTACACCGGCGCCGCAACCACCTTCCACGGCTACGAGCACCTCGCGCGTGAAGACGCCCAGGTCGTCGCGCTGTACGTCGACGGCAGCGCGGTGCAGAGCGCCGACGCCGGCGACGATGTCGTGGTCGTGCTCGACCACACGCCGTTCTACGCGGAAAGCGGCGGCCAGGTCGGCGACGCCGGCGAGCTGCGCAACGCGACGACCCGGCTGGTCGTCGACGACACGCTGAAGATCCAGGCCGACGTGTTCGGCCACCACGCGCAGGTCGCCGAAGGCACGGTCAAGGTCGGCGACACCTTCGCCGCCAAGGTCGACGCCGAACGCCGCGCCAAGACCATCCGCAACCACAGCGCGACCCACCTGATGCACAAGGCGCTGCGCGAGGTGCTGGGCGCGCACGTGCAGCAGAAGGGCTCGCTGGTCAACGCCGAGCGCACCCGCTTCGACTTCGCGCACACCGCGCCGATGACGGCGGAGGAGATCCGCAAGGTCGAGGCCATCGTCAACGCCGAGATCCTGGCCAACGCCGACACGCAGGCCGCCGTCATGGCCCTGGACGACGCGCAGAAGAGCGGCGCGATGATGCTGTTCGGCGAGAAGTACGGCGAGACCGTGCGCGTGCTGAGCATCGGCTCGTCCAAGGAACTCTGCGGCGGCACGCACGTGCGCCGCACCGGCGACATCGGCCTGTTCAAGATCGTCGCCGAGAGCGGCGTGGCGGCCGGCATCCGCCGTGTCGAGGCCGTCACCGGCGACAACGCGCTGCACTACCTGCAGTCGCTGGAGTCGACGGTGCAGGCCGTGGCCGGCACGCTGAAGGCCGCGCCCGCCGAACTGGAACCGCGTGTGCACGCGGTGCTGGAGCAGCTGCGCGCGCTGGAGAAGGAACTGTCCGCCGCCAAGAGCAAGCTGGCGTCCGCGCAGGGCGACGAGCTGATGGCGCAGGCCGTCGACGTCAAGGGACTGAAGGTGCTGGCGGCGACGCTGGTCGGCGCCGACGCCAAGACGCTGCGCGAGACGATGGACAAGCTCAAGGACAAGCTCAAGACCGCCGCGATCGTGCTGGCCGCCGTCGACGGCGACAAGGTGCAGCTGGCCGCCGGCGTCACTGCCGACAGCATCGGCAAGGTCAAGGCCGGCGAGCTGGTCAACTTCGTCGCGCAGCAGGTCGGCGGCAAGGGCGGCGGCAAGCCGGACCTGGCCATGGCCGGCGGCACCGACGCCAAGGCCCTGCCCGCCGCGCTGGCGAGCGTGCAGGCCTGGGTGGGCGAACGCGTCTGAGATCCCACTCGAACAGGCACTCCGGGATACGGGCGACGATCGAACCGCCCACCCCGGAGTTCCGACGAACCACCTCTTCAAGGGCCCCGGTCGGGCCCTTGTCGTTTCAAGCAACTGGAGCAACCATGACTGACACCCCGCTGGACGACGACTTCGGCGACTCGATCGACGTCGAGAACGCGCAGCGCCTCGGCGAGCTGCTGGCCGTGCTGGCCGGACAGGCCGATCCGGATGCGCCGGCGATCACGCTGGACACGATGGACGGTTACCTGACCGCCCTGCGCGTCGGTCCGTCCGACGCCGCCCCCATCCAGGCGATGGACGCGCTGTTCGGCGAGGACTGGCCCGCCGGTCTCGACGAACAGGACCTGACCGACGCGTTCATGGAAGCGCTGCACGTGCGCTGGAACGAGATCGGCGACAGCCTCGAGCCGCAGCCGCTGCTCGAAGCGCCGGAGCAGATGCACCTGACGCCGCTGATCTCCGAGTTCGACGAGGAGACCAAGGCGGAACTCGTCGCGCAGGGCTCGATCACCGCGGAACTGCTGGAGCGCATGCCCGCGCCCGGCGCGATGTGGGCGCAGGGCTTCCTGCAGGCGGTCGACGACTCGAACGCGTGGGCGCTGCCCGACGGCGACGGCGCCGACGATCTGCAGGCGATGCTGGAAGCGATCGAGGCCGTGACGCTGGCCGAGGACTCGACGCCCCGCGCCGAGTACGTGCAGCGCGCCTATGAAGAGCCGGAAGGCATCGACCAGAACGCGCTGATCGACGACATGCTGTTCACCGTGCAGGACCTGCGCCTGTTCTGGATGCAGCAGCGCGTGCTGAAGGAAGCGATCTCCGGCCTGACCTCGGATCCGGACACGACGCACTGATCTCCCATCAACGGCGGACTCAGTCCGCCATGAGAAACGCCGGCCTCGCGCCGGCGTTTCTCATGGCGCCGACGAGGTGGCGCTCAGCTCAGAGCCGGCCCTTGCAGTTCGGCGCGCCGCAGCGGCAGCGCAGCCGGCCCTCGTGGTGGCTCTCACCGTAGTCGGCGCAGATCTCCTCGCCCGGCTCGATGTCGCGCATCGCGTAGAACTCGGCGCGTCCCTGCCGGATGCGCAGGACCGCGTTCGGCGCACAGCTGTGATTCACGTGGCGCAGCGCGCAATCGGACTTCGTCGCATCGATCGCGGTCTTGTCCGTCACCTCGACGACGTGAATGCGGCGCCGGCCCTCGATGCGCCGGCGAGCCTCGCGCACCGGGACGATCTCGCCGCGCATCTCGCCGATCTTGCGGCGCGCCGGAATCGATTCGGCGGCGAACACGCCCAGCCCGTCGATCGGGCTCTTGTCCACCGCCAGCGCGAAGCGTTCGGCCGGCTGCGGCTCGCCCCTCGGGCGCGAAGCCGTGTCGGCGGCGGGGACCGGAGCGGGAACGGCAGCGACGGAACTCAGTCGAGGCATGAAGACGACGCGCGGCACCGGCCGCGACGAAAGAGGGAAACGCCCATTGTCGCGCCGTTGCCACTGGTGCCGCGGACAGCGCGCTTGACGCCTTCCTCGCGTCGCCAAGATACTGGTTCGCATGTCCTTCGCGATCCGTCCCGTCTCGCTAGTCCAGATGTGCTGCATGCATCCGCTGCAGGCGCCTCTGTGCGCACGCGGCCAGGGACGGCGTCGAACGCGGTAGGCGCCCCAAGGATCCAGGACCCACGGTCCCCAGGCGATCCCCACACTCCCCCCGACAAGGCCCGCGCAACCCGCGGGCCTTGTCCGTTTCCGCCCTCGGTCCTTCCATCCCACCCGGAGAACCCCGATGCAGACTGCGACGAATCCGCCCCGCTCCTTCGACGACCGCGATCACGGCCACAGCCATCGCGCCGTGCGCATCGCCGAAGGCCTCACGCTGCGCCGCCCGCGCCCCGAGGACGCGCGCGCGCACGCCGAGTTGATCGGACATCCGGGCGTGCAGCCGTCGCTGCTCCAGGTGCCCTACACGTCCGAGCTGCTCTGGCACGAGCGCTTCTCGAAAGCGCCCGACACGAACAGCGGCGAGCTGCAGCTGCTCGCTTTCGACGGCGATCGGCTGGTGGGGTCCGCCGGGCTGCATGCGGTCGGTCCGCAGGCCCGGCGCCGGCACGCGATGATGCTGGGCATCGGCGTGCATCCGGACGCCCACGGACGTGGTGTCGGCGCGGCCTTGATGGACGCGCTCATGCGCCAGGCGGACGACTGGCTCGGCGTGCTGCGCATCGAGCTCACCGTGTTCGCCGACAACGCGCGCGCGATCCGGCTCTACGAGCGCTTCGGCTTCGAGCACGAGGGCCGTTTGCGGGGCTACGCCTTGCGCGACGGGCGCTATGTCGACGCCTTCACGATGGCGCGGCTGCATCCGCGACCGCCGACGATCGAGCGGCCCGCAGCCTGAGCGGCGTGCGGCGCGGCGCGGCGCGGCGCGGCGCGCGAGTCGATCAGTGCCCGCCTGCGCTGGTCAATCGACGGTCAGCGCGGGCGCTTGCGCCTCGACGACGCCGTTGACGAGGCGCCACAGATCGTCGCTGTCCAGCAGCGTGAGCATCTGCGGCCCGTGGCCCTTCAGCAGGTGCACCTGCGCCTGCGCGGCCCAGCCCGGCCGCGTCGGGCTGGGTTGCAGCTGCTCCGCCCCCGCGACGAAGACCTGCCCCAGTTGCTGCACGGCCAGCACGAGGCGCTGACCGGCGCCGGTCTGGCAGACCATCAACGCCGCTTCCTCGCCGCAGGGACGATGGAAGAGCAGTTGGCCCAGATCCAGCACGGGCAGCATGCGCCCCTCGAAACCGAGCATGCCGCGCACGGCCGCCGGCGCCGTGGGCCAGGCGGTGATGCGCTGTCGCTCCAGCGCCGCGACGACCTGCATCGCGGGCAGCCCCAGCCATTGTTGATCGACCAGGAAGCTCGCCACGTCCAGGGTCTTGGTGCCCGCCGGCGGCGCCGACGTGAACGCCGCAGCCATCGCGCCTGCGCCCGACGACTCGCCAGCGGCCAGGCGCTCTCCCAACGGCAGCATGACCAGCGCGGCCAGATCGCTCGCATCGGGAGGCGTGAGACGGCGGTACTCCCGGTAGCCCCCCGACATCGCCAGACCGTAAGCATGAACGCGACCGTCGAGTTCAAGCTCGCCGGTCACATGCTGGTCCGCCGGCAGCCCGGTCAACGCGGGCAGCGCCATCGGCAGACGATCCCCCGGCGCCCAACGCGCATCACTGCTCGCAACGACCTCACCCGCGCGCGTGACCAGCAACGCCGCCGCACCGGCCTGCTCCGGCAGCGCCGCGCGGAGCATCGCGCGGAATTGCGGTGCACCGTCGAACACGATCGCGATGCCGCCGACCGTCGCCGCACCGTCAGGATGCGGCACACCGGCCGCGTAGACGAGACAGGGCGCGTGACCGTCGTCCCCGTAGAGACCGGAAGGCGCGTGCGACGACACCACGTACTGGCCGGCGTCGCGCAGTCCGAGCGCACCGGAGACCCAATCCCCTTGCAACGACCGCCCGACGTGATGCGCCTGGGCCGGGTCCGACACGGCGACCACGCGCCCGGCGATGTCGAAGACGAGCAGCAACGAATACACCGTGTAGAGCGCATGGATGCTCGCGAGCACCGATTCGGCCGACGCGGCATCGCCGGTGGCGAGCGCACGCTGCAGGCGCGCATCGAGTGCCCACCAGCGGCAGTCGTTGGCGCGCTCATAGAGATTGCGGTTCACGATCGAGATCGCCAGCTCCGATTGGAATCCGGCGCCGTCGAAGACAGCGTCCAGTGCGCCGTCTTCAAGCTGCGCGATCGCGCGTTCGAACACCTGGCGCAACTGGTCGCCCGTGCGCTCCACTTCGTTGAGCAGGGTCACGGCGAAGGCATTGCCTCCCGCTTGACCGGCCACGGCGCCTTCGCCGGTTCTGACACCGTGCTGCGCTTGGGCGCGGCTCTTGAGCTTGCCGTTCCACAAGGAGCGCGACAACTCGCGCTGGATGCGGCGCGCTTCGATCGGAATGCTGCGCAGTTCCTCGTCGAACAGCTCGCGCGTGTCGAGGTCGCGAGCGCGACCGGCCTGACGCTCGGCGGGCGCGTCCGCGAAGGCGTGCTGCAGCGGCTGCAGCATCTGCGCCCGCCAGCCGGGTCCGAAGTAGCCTTCGTAGCCACTGGCCGCGCTCTCGCAGGCCAGGTAATCGCGACCGGCGAAATCCAGTCGCCAGCCCTGCGCTTCGCCCGCGTCGGCCAGCGGCGCGCCGAGCGGGATCTGCCAGGGATCCGACGTCAGCAGCACGCGTCCTTGCGCGTCCTTGAGCACCAGCACCGAACGGGGCACGCCCGCGCACAGCGCGCGGAAAAGGCCGAGCATCTCGTCCTCGAGCTTGAAGGACAGGCACAGCAGCCCGCGGACGCCGCCGGATCCGGCGCCATCGCTCCCGCTCACGGCCGCCGCGTAGATCAGGCCGCTGCGGCCACCGAGGAGCCCGGTCGGGCCGTGCACTTCGACGAAGGCGCGCGCCGGGTCGAAGGCCCCCTGCAGTCGCGGGTCGTCGACGACGGGCGCGCAGCTCGATTCATCCAACGCCGCAAGACGCCGGCCGTCGGCGGCCAGCAGCACGACCTGGTCGTAGACGGAGTACTTGGCGACGTAAGCGGCGAAGCGACGACGCAACGCTTCGACGTCGCCGGTGTCGAGTTCACCGGCGGCGTCCGCATTCAGCAGCGCGCGAAGCGGGCCGTCGCTGGCGAGAAAACCGACGTCGGCGGTCCGTTCGAAGAGGTTGCGCACCAGGATGTCGATCGCGACCTGCGAGCGCCCCTGCAGATGTCCGACGGCGTGCCGCAGCTGTCGGCGCGCCAGGCTGTCCAGCAGACGCCCGGTCAGCGCCTCGAATGCCGTGCGGGTGTCGGCCATGTCAGTGGCCGCGCCGCTCATCTGGCCCAGCAGCGCGAGGCTGTCCCAGGCGCCCTGCAGCCGCAGCAGCGGCTCGCGGTATTCCTCCAGCAGCGGCATGGCGTGCAGCAGTGGGGCCACTTCGGCGCTGAACGGCAGGCCTTTTCGATAGACCTTGTTCGATCCTTGCGTCATCTCTTTCCCTCCCAACGATCCCGCCCTCGTGAGGCGACGCGCGGCAGTGTGGCCCGCGTTGACGACGTTGTCAGGGGGAGAAACGCACGGTTTCCGAGACTAACTTCGTTGATCGCACGTCGATCAGGCACGAAGTGCCGTGCTGGTGCGGCGATGCCGCGACTTGGGGAGAAATCCGCCGGTGATGCGACAGCTTGGTGCGTCAGTCCATCGAGACGGCGGCACCGTCCGCCGTGCGGCGCTGCGTCTGGGCGTGGAGTTCACCGTCGGATGCACGGCTCTGGGGCTGGCCGGTGGCGTCGGTGGCGCGTTCCGGGGCCGCCGGTTGCGGCGCGGGCGGGCGGCTCGGCTGGCGCTTGCCGGTAATCAACAACCGGGCCAGCTTGACGACCTCGCTGGCCTGGGCCGGCGCGGCCGGCACCCACATTGCGGCGCCGAGCACGGCGACGCCCAGCACCCTCCAAAGGGGCCGGTAGGCGGTCAGCGCTTGTTGTTGTCGGCTTTGCATGGTCTCCCCGCGCGAATCTGCATCTTAGCGACGATGGGAGGAGTATCGAAAGTCAGCCCCCTGGCCGCCAGGGGGCGGCGACGAACTGCGCCTTGGAGCGGTTGACTTGCGGAATGGGGGGACGGGAGTCGGTCCTGGAGGGGGGCGTCTGTCTCAACCGGCGCCTCGGACCTCGAATCGCACCTGCTGCAGCACGCGCCCGCTCGCATCGAGCAGCGCCAGCTCATGCCGCCCGGGCATCGGCAGCCAGTCCCAGGTCGGTCCGCGCCCGATGACCTGACCATCCAGGCGCCAGGCCGCGACGCCGCCACGCTCAAGCCGCCCCTCATGCGCGAACCGCAGGCGCTGCGCCGTGGGCGGGATGTCCGGATCCAGCGCGTAGATCGCGCCGTCGACCGGGTTGCTGAGCGCCACGGACGTGCCCGCTGCCTGGATGACCGCCTGCTCGGTGCCGGCGACGAACCACTCGCGCCGGGCCGGTTCCTGGCCGGTGTCGAATCGCGTGTCCTGCGCCACGACACCCGCCGGCGGCCGGATCGTCGGCGGCACCCCACCGGCATGAAGCGCCAGCATGACCTCCCGCCACACCGGCGCCGCACCGCTCACGCCGGACACCTGGTGCATCGCCTCGCCGCTCGAGTTGCCGACCCAGACCCCCACCGTGAACCGGCTGGTCCACCCGATGCACCAGTTGTCGCGCATGTCCTTGCTCGTGCCGGTCTTCACCGAGGCCGGGAATGGCAGGGCGAGCGCACTGGACAGGCCGAAGGTCAGTGCACGTGCGCTGTTGTCGGCCAGGATGTCGCCCACGATGAAGCTGGCTCTCGGATCCGCGACCCGGCGTGAATCGCCACGCTGCGATGCTGCCGGCTGGCTCGGAGTGCTCCGCGGCAGACTCACTCCGGCATATTGCCCCCCGTTGGCCAGCGCGCGATACGCGTTCGTGAGCGCCAGCAAGGTCACGTCCGCGCTGCCCAGCGCCAACGAGGGACCATAGAAGCCGCCCGTTTCCGGCAGCTGCAGGCCCAGTGCATTGAGCCGCTCGAACACCGCCTCCGGCGTCAGCATCAGCGACAGCCGCACGGCCGGCACATTGAGGCTGTTGCCGAGCGAGGCCCGCGCGCTGATCCAGCCGCGGTACTGCTTGTCGTAGTTCTGCGGCAGGTACAGCCCCCCGCCGGTCGCGATCTGCGCCGGCGAGTCGTCCAGCAGGCTGGCCGCGGTGATCAGGCGACGCTCGATCGCTAACTCGTACAGGAAGGGCTTCAAGGTCGAGCCGGGCTGCCGGCGAGCGAGCACGTGATCGACCTGGGCGGCGTCCGACCACTGACTGCCACTCGATCCGACCCAGGCGCGGACCTCGCCGCTGGCGTTGTCCAGCACGAGCACGGCCCCGTCCTCGACCTGTCGACCGGACAGCTCCGCCAGATGCCGCCGCAGCGACTGCACCGCCACGCGTTGCCAGGTCGCATCCAGCGTGCTGCGTTGTGCCGGCGGTCCGTCCGCGCGCAGTACGAGGCGCGCATAGTGCGGCGCCCACTGCGGCGCGTCCGCCACCGACAGGGACTTGCGCCGCAGCACGGCGCCGACTTCGTCGACCAGCCCGTCACAGCCCTGCCCCATCGCACGCAGCACGCCGCAGGCGCGTGCCGCGAGGGTGTCGGCGGGCGCATTCGGTCCGCGCAACATCGCGGCGAGCAGCGCGGATTCCCGTGCGTCGAGTCCGCCCGGCCGTTTGCCGAAAAGCGCCTGCGAGGCTGCCGGCACGCCGACGAGCTCGCCCCGAAGGGGCACGCGGTTCAGATAGGCCTCGAGGATCTGGGCCTTGGTCCAACGCTTCTCCAGCCGCCCCGCCACCCACGCCTGACCCAGCTTCTGCGTCACGCTCCGGCCGCCGCGTCGGGCCAGGTCCTGGTCAAGCAGGCCGGCGAGTTGCATCGTCACCGTCGACGCACCACGCGTGCGCGTGTTCCAGAGATTGCCCCAGGCGCTGGCGGCGACCGCCGACCAGTCGACGCCGCTGTGCTCGTAGAAATGCTGGTCCTCGGACAGCAGCATCGCCCGCAGCAAGGAGGGCGACATCTGGTCCAGCGGCACCCAGGCCAGCACACGCCGGCTGGGGTCCACTCGCAGGGTCTGCAGCGGCTCGCCCCGACGGTCCAGCAACTGGAGATCCGACAAGGGATGCGACGCGCGGGTCTGCGCGAACGAGGGCAGTTCCTCAGCCCCGGCCGCGCCGGCGGATCCGATGCCGAAGAGCGCCAAGGCCAGCGTGCGCCCCCACCGCGCAAGGCGGTGCGAGCACCCGGCCCAGGGCTGCTTCAAGGCTGGACCTCCAGGGTCGCATTCGGGAATTCGCCGAAGCGGTCTGGCGAGTACATCGCCTCGGCGCGCGTGGTCGGCATCTGGAAGCGCCCGGCGTTGTTCAACCGGACCGTGTACTCGAGCACGTGTTTCCCGCGCGGCAGGTAATCGAAGTAAGCGCGCCACGCGGTGAAGCTGCGCTCGATGAAGCTGGGCCACGCCTCACCCTCGGCGCGCTCGCCCTGCGTGTCGATCGTGCCTTCCACCACGGCCGCGCCGGTGGGCAGCGGGTCGCTGAGCACGACCCAGGACATGTCGACCGCAGCGTCGATCTCCAGCCGCACGCGCACCACGTCGCCGCGCGACCATCGCGGCGCCGCCTTCTGCGACACGGCCGTCATCGTCCGCTTGATCGCGTAGCCGGCCGTGAGCGGCGCCTTCAACGGTACCGCGGACAAGGCCTGCACGGTGGCCCAGGGGCGTCCGTCGCCCGCCTGCGTCACGGTCAGCGTGCCGTTGCCGGCCGCGGGCCACGGCAGGCGCAACTCGCCCCCGTCCGGCTTCGCCGCCCAGTCAAGCGCGACGCTGGCGCCGACCAGCTTGGCCTCGGTCTTCCCCTTGACCGGCTGCGATTCGAAACGCGCCGAGAACTTCTCGAGCGCCAGCGCGCCCCACAGGTTCGCCGTCGTATTGAACCAGGCGCCCCGCTCCTGACGCGCCAGCGCGCCGACGACCAACCGGGGCAGGTCCTCCTTCCACGCGGGGTCGTCCACGAGGGCCAGGATCACACGTGCCGCCGTCGCGTCGGCACTGCCCATCAGCCACCACCAGGCGTCGGATTCCTCGTTGACGAAACGCAGCGTGGTCCCGGCGAAGCTCAGGCGGCTGCGCAGCTGATTCTGCGCCGCGGCGATCTGGTTGGCGCGATCCGGCGCATCGGTCATCCGCTGGTGCAGGACCAGCCAGTCCACGACGGTGCCTGTCGGCCACGTGTTGAGATTCCGGCCCTCCACGGTGCCGAGCTGCCGCGGCGTCGCCTTGCCGTAGCGCGCCAACGCAGCCAGCGCGGCGATGCGCCGCGGTTCGTCGTCGGGACGCGGCGACCAGTGGCGGCGCTCGACTCGTCCTTCGACAAAAGCGGCCAGACCGTCGAGCGCCTTGCCGAGTTGGGCGGCGGGCAGTCGTCGACCGGCCTCTTGCGCCACCGACAGCAGATGGGCCGTCAGCACATCGCTGCCCTGCGTCAGGTGCCGCGAGAGCGGGAAGTATGCGAAGAGCCCCTCGCCATCCTGATAGGTCGCCAGCTGCCCCATCAGCGCTTCCCAAGACGCGTTGTCATGCAAAGCGATGAACTTCGAACTCTGCTGTTCGAGGCAGGTATACGGGTACTGCTCGAAGTAGCGACGGATGCCCGGCAGCGCCGTCGACAACTTCGGTTGCAAGCCGATCTGGAGCCCGCCCCGCTTGATGCCTTGGGTCGGGAGCGCGTCGGCGGGCGAGGCGACAGGGATGCTGATCGGCGCGTCGAGTTGCCGCAGCGTCGCCTGAAGCACCCGCACCGGGACCGCAGGCTCGACAGCCTGCGTGGTCCGCATCGCGTCCTTCGCGCTGCCGCCCTGCTCCTGGGCTTGCGCTTCCCAGACGATGCGCTGCACGCCCTCCGGGATCAGGACATCCCAGGTCAGCTCCTGCGCCTGACCCGCAGCCAGCTTCACGGCCCGCGCGTCGGCAGGGACCGCCTGCTCCCCGCTCTCACCGCTCGCCTTGCCCGTCAGCGTCACTTTCAGGTCCATCGCACGGTTCGTCGCGTTGCGCAGCGTGAGCATGGCCTGCACCCGGTCGCCCTCGCGCACCAGCGGCGGCAGGCCGGACAGCAGTTGCAGATCCTGGCTCACGTTGATGCTGCCCTCGCCCGTGCCGAACCGCTGTCCCGGCGCATCGGCCACCGCGACCAGCCGGAAGCGTGTGAGCGAATCGTTCAGGGGCACGCGCACGAGCGCCTCGCCCTGTGCATCCACCGTCACCAGAGGCTGCCAGGTCAGCAGCGTGTCGAACAGCTCGCGCGTCGCGAACCCGCCCCCGCCACCGGCTGCAACGGCCTTGCGGCCGTAATGTCGCCTGCCGATGATCTCGCTGTGCCCCGTCGCCGTCGTCACGCCCCACGGGCGCGTCTGGATCATGCTGTCCAGGAGCTTCCAGCTCTGGTTGGGCGCCAGGGCCAGCAAGCCTTCGTCGACCGCCGCGAAGGCAATCAGGGCGTCGGGCACCGGTTTGCCGTCCTGCGTCACGCGCAGCTTCACCTGCGCGCTTTGCCGAACGCCGTATTGCGCCTGTTGCGGCACGACCTCGACCTGCAGTCGATGTCTGGCCTGGCCGATCTCGATCGGTGCCATGCCCAGCTTGAACGACGGTTTGGACAGGTCGACCATGGCCGTGGGCGCTTGATAGTCGCCCGAGGCGCGCCATTCCTGCCACCAGTTCACCGGTTCGCGCCAACCCCAGGAGAAGAACGAATACCACGGCACGTCGCGCAGCCGGCCTCGCAGCACCATCACGCTGACGAAGGCGTTCGGCGTCCAGTTGCGATCGATCTTCAACTCCAGCCAGGGGTCGCGGCCAGACAGACGACGGACCTCGCTGTACAACACGCCTTCCCGCTCGACCGTGATCAGCGCGGTCGCATCGCGATAAGGCATGCGCAC
This sequence comes from Mitsuaria sp. 7, assembly GCF_001653795.1. Lineage (NCBI taxonomy): Bacteria > Pseudomonadati > Pseudomonadota > Betaproteobacteria > Burkholderiales > Sphaerotilaceae > Roseateles > Mitsuaria sp. 7. The sequence continues at coordinate 3,267 of NZ_CP011514.1, read as the reverse complement.
CTGGAACCTGGCGGTTTCTCCCGGCTCATAACGCCGCCTTTCCGGGATCACATCGATTCGATCGTCGTTGTCCTGGGCGAACCAGAGCTCGCCGGCCTTCGTCACCCACAGCGACCGCGCGGCGCGCGCGGTACGTCCGCCATCGTCCTTGGCGGACCCGATCAATTCGATCTGCCCGCCTTGACTCAGCTTGACTTCACAGCGCATGACACCGAGCGCATCGGTCGTGCCGCTGCAGAGTTCGCCAAGGTCTTTCAGGTTCCGTTGATGCTCGTAGGCGTAGAAGCCACCGACCAGCCGCTTGCGCGTGCTGAGGGTCTGAATCTGCCGCGCGCTGATGGAGATCTTCCGGCTGGCCATCGGCTTGCCGTTGGTGTCGAGCGCAACAGCCTGAACTGACAATGCCTGCCCGTTGGCCACCCACGTCGCCGCGCGCAGACCGACGACCACATCCGCGGGCCAGACGACCTGGGAAGCGGACCGCGTATGCGTCTGTCCATCGGGGTCGCGGTAATTCAATTCGACACGCAATTCGGCGGGGCGATCGATGCCTGCCTTCAGCGGCACCTTGAACGAGGCGCCGCCTTTCGCATCGGTCTGCAATGCCAGCTTGTCCAGCACCAGGCGACTCGCCCCTGAGGGACCGCCGCTGGATTCGCCGTCGCCTTCGTCCATGTCGCCAGTGGCGCCGGAATCCTGAGGCCCATCGGGCGACGGCGGCTCGAAGGCGAAATCATCGAAGCCGGGGAAATTGGTCCAGCGGGGCTGCAGCATGGCGCTGACTTCCACCGGCGACTTCGCCATGGCCCCCCCAGCCATGTAATTCAGCTGGGCAGCCCAGGCCTGCTCCTTCGCACCTGTCACCGGCGTTTTCGGCGGGATGAGGCGTGCGTCGACAAGTGGTACGCGGAATTCCTCGACGCGTACGCTCCCGCTGTCCCAGGTCCGACGTCCACCCCGCGCGTCCCCGCGCTCCATTACGAATCGATATCGGCCCAGCTTGGCTTCCGATGGCACCTTCCATGCACTCAACGCGTAGCGAGCTCCTTGCCATCGCAGGTCCAAGGTGGCGATATCTTCCCCGGTCCCCTCGAAAACAACGCGCAGCTTGTCGGGCAACTGGTCTGGCGTCGCGTCGGTCAGACCTTGCGCGGATTCCAGCCGGAAGAAGTGCTTCATCGACAGCGTCTCGCCGGCACGCAGCAACGGGCGATCGGTGACGGTGTGGGCGCGCGCTGCGCGCTCTGATCCCCACGCGGTCGGTACGTTGAAACGCCACGGCTCAATGCCACGGCTCCAACCGCTGAACATGAAGGACTGGTCCAGCGCCTTCCCTGGCTGCTCTAGCCGGGCCGTGATGAACAGGCCTGTCTCGGCAATGCAGTCGCCGCCTCCACTGTCGCGATCAAGGTTCGGTCGATCAATACGGGCCAGGCCTTGCTCATCCGTTCGACCGTTCCATAGCGCCTTGCCGCGACAGTCGTAAACCGACACCTGAGCTCGCGCGACTGGCTTTCCCTTGTCCAGCGACGTTACCCACACCAGGCTGTCGTCCTTCCCGAGCTTGAAATGCAATCCGAGATTGGTGACGAGCGCCCCCGTTCGCACGAACATGGGCTGAATCGGATCGAGGAGCGACTGCCCCAGACGCGGCGACTTCAGCTCAAGCACGTGATAGCCGGGCTGCGACAGAGGAATCCCGATCACGTCAATGACCTTGTCGGGATTCGGTGCCGGCACCGTCATGGATTGAAGATCCGAGGAATCCTTCAACCACTCAGACTTGCGGTCCTCCCACTCGTTCTGTCGGTAGAGACGCCCGTACCATCGCAGGATGTCGACATCGTCCGTCAACCGCTTGATACGCAAGTGCCCGCCGGCTCGCGGCTGCAGGTCGGCCTGCACGTGCCGCAGACTCAAAGGAACCAGGCTGGCGCCAGCTGCTTCCCACTCGACGATCCCGAAGGGCGCGGCGGCAAACTTCGCCAGAGGGGGCGCCTCCGACGTCCGCACCTTCATCGGGAAGCTTGCGGCGTTTGAAAGAGGCCGGCCACTTTCGTCCTTGATCCCACTGGGGAGTTCAAGCTGATAGTCCTGCTGCTCAGCCAACGGCGCGGGGAAACGCACTGACGATATCCAGCTGACCAACTGCTGTTCCTGCTCAGTCGTCGGCAAAGGTGCCACGCTGGCACCGTTCGTTCCCTTGAGCCGGATCTTCAATGCAAGGTCGCGCGCGATTGGCTCGGAAAAATTCACCGTGATCGGGCGAATCGACAGACACGGAGCACTTGCCCGCTCACGCTCGCAAGAAAGCTCCGCTGTCAGCGGCGCCCTGACGGAGAAGCGGAATCGCCGATCGGCACGCGTACGTACGGACTCGTTACCGGCGGCGGCGATTCCCGCCCCCCACACCAAGGTCGCCTCAGCGCCAGCTGGCAATGGACGCGTGCATCCAACAAGGATCCAGCTTTGGCGCTTGGGCTCATCCAACTTCAGCGAACGTAGCAGCGCGTCCCGCTCGGCCGGACTGCGAAGTTCAACGGGAATACGTTCTCCCAGCGACTTCGACTCACACCACATGTGAGGTGCAATGCTCTCAGCCTTCGCCTCTCCAGAGAGCTGCAACAGAAATCGTTGGTCTTCTTCGACTTTGCTACCTTCCCAAGGACTCACTCGCCGGACTGCCGGTGCTCCCAGCTGAAACGAGAACGTGCGCGTGCCACTCCATCCCACTGCTGCACCAGGTGCCGTGGGGCGGAACTCTTCGCTGACCTCGACCGTGCACTTTGCGCCAGCCGCCAATGGACGCGAGAAATCGAACACCCATTCGCGCTCGTTACTCCAACGACCACTGCCTTGTGGCGCCGAATTTCCACAGCGAACCGTGACCGGATCCGGCAAGCGCAGATCGCCGAATCTGGACGTCGCGCTCTTGAATCGCACGACGATGTTTTGAACCTGCTCGACCTCGCCTTGAGGCAAGACTGACGCGATTTCTGTCGCGTGCACAGACTGACCAGACAGCAGCACAGCAAACGCCGCCTGAGCCAACCGCCGAGAAAGTTTCGCCGTATCCCAGAAACGCTGCATATGCTCCCCGCCGCGATAAACGAGAGGCCAGTCTATTCTCGGAATGGCAAAAAAAGCAGTCCCACAAAAGGGGTGAACTTCTCCTCGTTCACGTCAGGTAATCACTCAAATCAGCGCAGCCAACCACACTGCAAACACTGTCCATTGAAAACGGCGCGAACGAAAATTCCTAACCCT